>NZ_AUGN01000001.1 GCF_000422685.1 Flavobacterium gelidilacus DSM 15343
TATAAGTTCCATTTGTATTGAATACAACAGTTCCTTCACCAGCATTAGTTAATGTGGTAGTTGTTACCGTTTGAGTATCACCTTCTAAATCATAATCATTAGTCAACACATTTCCAGAAACAGGAGTATCAACATAAGTCACATTGATATCTGCAATAGCGTTGGTTGTGTTAACAGGAGCTTCAACTACAACAATTACGTTTGCTGTATCACAATTAGTTGGATTAGCAATTTCACATATTTGGTATGTAAGGGTGTATGTTCCATCTGGTGTGTTTGGTGCTACATCTACATTTCCATTAGTATCTATAGTGATGTTTGGCGTTGTAAATGGAGTAAGTATAGAAAGCGTTACATCAGTTTGTACAACCGGAGTACCGTTTAAAATATCATTAGTATATATATTGATTAGATTTTGTTGACCTAAAGTTGCATTAACAGGAGTTATAGAAGCATCATCATCATTAGCTATGATTGTAACAGGATCAGTAGCAGTAGTTACTGTAACGATAACGTTAGCAGTATCACAATTGGTAGGCGTTGCTACTTCACATATTGTATAAGTAGCTGTGTATATTCCAGCAGGAGTGTTTGGTAAAACAGACACAGTTCCATCAGGATTTAGTACCACACCACCTGTTGGAGTAGTTTGGAAAACAGTATTTACAGTTAAATTTACATCAGCAGGTAAAATAGGTGTACCGTTTAGTGTATCATTATCAAGTACGTTTAACACAGTTGTAACACCAACATCACCATCTACAGGATTTGTGGTATCGTTTACTGCATCGATCGTATTAGAATTTGTAGGATCTTCTACAATAATAGTTACTACAGCATTGTCACAATTAGTCGGATTAGCTATTTCACATATTTGATAAGGAATAGTATATGTTCCAGAAGTTGTTCCAACTGGCACAGTTACTTCACCCGTTGCAGGGTTGAACGTGCTACCAGGAATGACTGAATTAGGATTTATAGTTACTGTTACAATAGAAGGATTAAACGGAGCACCGTTTAGTGTATCGTTGTTTAAGATATCAATTGTATGAGGAACGTTATTCGCTAAAGGACCAAATGGGTCGTTAACAGCATCAATAACTAATAAAGGAGTATCAATATCAGTACATGTTGGACATGATGGGTTAGGATCAGAAGTATCACTTGTTACAGTAACAATGTTTGTTAAATTACCTGTGTAATTAGCAGGAACGGTAAGAGTTAAGGTGTAAATAACTGAAGTCCCATTAACAAAATTTGGTATTGTGTTCGTTAGAGCACCAACACCATTAGATCCATTATTTCCACTCCAAGTTGCAGTTGTAATTCCTGTTGGAAGAGGGTCATTAACAACAACATTAGTTGCGTCATCAGGACCATTGTTGGTGACCGTAATTGTATAAGTTACGTTTGTTCCAGGTGTATAAGTTGCTGAATTATCTGTCTTAACGGTTACAATGTCTGCGCTTGAAGCAGTAACGTTTATAGTAACTAAAGCTGTATCACAATTTGCAGTAGGCGTATTGTTATTACAAACGGTATATTCAAAACTATCTGGCCCACTATAATTTGTATTTGGTGTATATGTTACAATATCATCAGTTGGATCTAAAGGAGTTCCATTAGGATCTGTTATAGTTACAGTTCCGTTGGTTGGTAAAGTTGAAATTGTTAATGTGCCATATTGAGGAACATTTGGATCACCAATAAATAAAGTATCATTAAAATATATATCTATATCCACAAAAGAGTTTTCTTGCACTGAAGCTGAATCATCTTCTGTTTCTATAACATATATTGTAAATATTGCAGTATCACAGTTAGAAGGATTTGCTACTTCGCAAATTTGATACTGAATTGAATAACTTTGTGCAACTGTATTAAGTGGAACAAATATATCACCATTAGCGTTTATTACTAAGCCAGGTAACGGAGAAACTCCAAAAATTGTAATATTTACTAATGCAGGATTAGTGATAGCTATTGTTTCTAATGAATCAATTCCATTACCATTATTAGCAAAAATATTTCCTACAACACCTTGCTCCGATGTACTAATAGTAAAATTATTGTCATCTTCAGCAATAATTGAAGGCTCAATAGTTATAGTTATAAATGCAGTATCACAAATTCCAGGATTTAATGCATCACAAATTTGGTATTCCGCAACATAAGGAGTTCCATTATTTACATCAGAATTGATAGGAATTGTTATATTACCATTATTATCAATAGCTAAACCAGTTAATCCGCCATTATCTAAAAGAGTAATAATTACAGTTGAGCCCACTGTAATAGGGTTTCCGTTTAAAGTATCAGGATCAACTCCATTATCTGGAAAAATATTTCCAATAGTTCCATCAGCTTCATTTGCAGTAATTGTATCATCTTCTGCAATAATTTGAGCATTTACAGTTATGAAAATAGTAGCAGAATCACAATTACTTGAAACAGCAACTTCACAAATTTGATAGATAACTTCATAATTTCCAGGAGGTGTATTAGCCGGAACATTTACATCGCCATTTGGACTAATTGTTAAACCTGTAATTACATTTGGAGTAAGAACTGTTATAGAAACTAAAGCAGGATTACTAATTGGTGTGCCATATAATGTGTCTTGACCAAAATCATTGTCTGTAAATACGTTTCCTACAACACCACCGTTTGGAAAGTTAACGGACATGTTATCATCAATTGCATCAATACAAACGGTTCCAGTATTATTAAAATTCACATTATAAACATCGGTAATCATACCGTTATCAATAGAATTTCTAAAATCACCACCAAACATTCCAGGATCACTAGAATCAGGATCTACACCATTGTTGAAAAGTCTTAAACCAGGAGTACATCCACCATTAATAGTAAATGAAAAAATAAGTAACTCTTCACCAGCAACTAAGTTTGTCAAAGCACCACTGGAATCCAAACCATGAAAATCACTTTGTGGTTGCGGAGTAGGAGCATATATAATTGAATTATCACCCCAATTTCCAGCATTATAACTTGTTAAGGTTTGAAGTGGACTATTAGCAACAGAAGCAGGAACTACAACTGAAATTTGTGAAGGTCCCCAAGTAAAGTTATTCTGAGTAAAATCAGGTCTTGCATAAACTTCATATCTGTTAAGTGTAGTGTTATACTTTAGGGTTAAGTCAATATCTTGACTATATCCTAAAAAGTTTACTAACAGAATAAGACCAAATATTATTTTGTTTCTCATCTTTTTGTATTTATTATTTATCATCTGGTTAAGATTTAATTTGGTGTTTGCTCTATGAAAAGGTTGTAATTATAAAAATTCAACACATTCAAAGTATACTTAGTTATTACATTAAAGAAAATATATGTTGGGTCATTTCCTGGTCCACTATACTTAACTTTTGCATCCATGTTAACGTCTCCCATAAAGTAACCTGGAAAAGCATTATTAAAGTTGTAAAAATTAAAGTCATTTCCTGGATAATTCAAAATTGTATTGAAGATAATTGACTGATCAGTATTTGGCCCAGAATATTTAACTTTATTATCAGCATTTGTATTTCCTGCCCACATTGCATATTTACCGTTAGTTTCTTGCTCTTGTTCAAAACCATCAAAATCGACAGGAGTGATACTATTCCATAATTGAGATGGAGTAGCCGAACTAAAATCAAATACTGCATTTGTTCCAGAGAAAGCAAGCGGTACAGCTGTCATTACTCCTAAATGGTTTCTATGTTTAACAGAAATGAAATAACTAGCTTTTGTTAAGTTGTTAAAACTTAAACTACTTGTTCCATCAGAACTTTCAACAATATCACCATCTCTTTGAATTAAGGCTGATTTTGTATGCATTACAATTGAACTGTTTGCAGGATCTCTTAATTCAACAAATACCCAATCAACAATTGCATTATCACCTGTGATGCTTAAAATAGCATTTGTAGTTTGTTCACTTGCTACAAAATCAGGTCTATTAAACCTAACGCTACCAGCAGTTCCCATTGCCGAATAAGGTTCAGTTAAAGGAATAACATTGTTTGTTCTTAAGTTATCACGCATTTTACCATCAGTAGTTCCAAATAACGAACCTTGAAGTAATGCTTTTATTTCAACTCTTGAATTTTCAATTACAATCGTAACAATTGCTGTATCACAGTTTGTAGTTGGATTTAAATTACCACAAATTTGATATTCAAAAGTATAAGTTCCTGAAGGTAAATTGGGATTAACCGAAACAGAACCAGTTGTTGGATTAATTGTGAAATTAGGAGAAGGATTTATCAACGTTAATGTTACATCTGCTGGGTTTACAAAGTTTAAATTATAAACGTCATTAGAATAAACATTAAATAAATTTGTAAATCCTGTTGTTGTATTTAGAGGTGTTCCTGAATAATTATCGTCATTAGCAACTATTGTTGGTCCAACAACTAGTACTTCTGCAATTGCAGTATGACAATCTGTTGGTAAAGCTGCATTACATACTTGGTACGTTAATACATATAATCCAGCAGGAGTATTCGGAGCAACATTTATAGTTCCATTAGGTTGTAAAGTAATAAAACCAGTTGGATCCGCTATAGAAGTTGTTAAAATAATATCATTAATATTTATTGGTGAAATACCATTGTAATAATCATTGTCTAAAACATTTAGAACAGCATTTTGTCCAGATAAACCATTTATTGGTCCAGCATAATCATCATTTAAAACAATAGTTGCTTTTGGAAAAGTTGTTGCAGAAGATATATTATCTGCTGTGTTTGGGTCAACTTGGTCACCAGAAATTTCTGCTGTATTTGTATAGTTTGAAATTGTATTAACTTGAGCCGTTACAGTTAAAACATAGGTATTTCCTATAGCCATATTACCAATATTCCACACACCAGTATTTGGGTTGTAAGTTCCAATTCCAGCAACATGTGTTATATAATTATATCCACTTGGTAAAACATCATCAACTCTAACTCCTGTAGCATTTGATATTCCGTTATTAGAAGCAACAATTGTAAATACTACATTGCTACCAATATTTGGGAATTGATTATCTACTGTTTTTGTAACCGCTAAATCTGATAATTTAACTGGTGTAGTCGAAGCTGAAGCTTGTGTATTAGATGTATTTGTATCGTTTTCATTTGCATCAATAATAGCTGTATTAGTATAATTACCTGTTGTTTTAACAGTAGCAATTATAGTTAATGTTTGAGAAATGCCATTATTTAAATTTCCTATTGTCCAACTACCATTTGCATTATTATAATTTCCTGCAGTAACAGTGTGACTTACATAAGTATATCCACTTGGTAATAAATCTGCAACATTAGTTCCAGTTGCATTACTTGGTCCATAATTAGTTGCTATAACTGTGAAGGTTACATCTGTACCAACATTTGGAGTAGTATTGTTAACTGTTTTTGTAACACCAACATCTGCCAAAGGCCATGGAGTTGTAGTAGCAGAAGATGAGTTATTAGTCAAAACAGGATCATTTTGAATTGCTGTTACAGTAGCTGTATTTGTAAAATTTCCTGAAGGATTTACAGTAGCAGTGATTTCCATAGTTACCGTAGTTTGATTAAGCATTGCACCTATATTCCAAACACCATTTGTACTATTATAACTTCCTACTGACACTACATTACTAACGTAAGTATATCCAGTTGGTAATAAATCTGTTGCTGTTACACCAGTTGCATTACTTGGTCCATTATTAGTAACTACAATTGAGAATATTACATTTCCATTTACGTCTGGAGTTGCAATATCAACTTGTTTAAGTATTGCTATATCACTGGATAAAACTGGAGTGGTGAAAGCTGAAGAAGTGTTATTTGTCATAACATTATCAGTATTTGTTCCAGAAATTACAGCTGTATTAACATAATTACCGCTATTTAAAACTTTTGCAGTAATTGTTAATGTTTGTGATTGGTTATTATTTAAATTACCAATTGTCCAAGTTCCAGTAACATTATTATAGGTTCCTTGTGTGGCACTATAAGTTACATAACTATATCCAGAAGGCAATAAATCAGCCACTGAAACTCCTGTTCCAACACTTGGTCCATTGTTTGTAGCTACTAAAGTAAATATAACATTTGACCCAACTAAAGGAGTTGCATTATTTACAGTTTTTAGAATCGCTAAATCAGATATAGGATTAGGGATTGGAGTAGTGCTACTCGAATTATTTGAAGGATCAGAATCATATTCTGTTTGACTTACACTTGCAGTATTTAAATAATTTCCATTTGGATTAACAAGAGCAGTAATGGTCATAGTTTGTGTTTGACCATTATTTAAGTTTCCAATTGTCCATAATCCAGTAACATTATTATATGTTCCAATTGTAGTTGTATTTGATTGATATGTATAACCAGATAATAAATTATCAGTTACAACAACATTTGAAGCATTACTTGGTCCGTTATTAATAACACTAATTGTAAATGTTACTTGAGAACCTACGTTTGGAGTTGCATTGTTAACTGTTTTAGTTATAGCAATTTCTGTTACTGGTAATGGCATTGTTACAGCAGTATCAGTATTATTTGATAAATCTGTGTCAAACTCTACACCTGTAATAGTAGCTGAATCAGTGTAATTACCAGTTGGTAAAACCGTTACAGTTATTTCTAAAACCTCACTAGTTCCAGAAGGTAGATTACCAATTGTCCAAACACCTGTTGTTGGGTTAAAAGTTCCAACTGATTGATTGCTTGATACAAATGTATATCCATTTGGTAAAGTGTTTGTTACTGTAACACCAGTTCCATCACTTAAACCATTATTTGTAGCAACTATTGTGAAAATTACGTTACTTCCTATGATTGGAGTTGTAATATCAACATTATTTGTTATTGATAGATCTGCATTTTTAGTTGGAGTAGTAGAAGCAGTTGCAGTATCATTTGAAGATACATTATCTAATTCATTTCCATCAATCGTTGCAGTGTTTAAATAATTTCCATTTCCTTTTACTTTAACAGTTAATGTTAAGGTAGCAGAACCACCATTAGTTAAATTATTAATAACCCAATTTCCATTTCCGTTATTATATACTCCTAATGTTGCAGAAGCATTTACAAATTCATACCCTGAAGGTAATAAATCATTAACAATTACACCTGTTGCATTACTTGGTCCGTTGTTGGTTGCAACTATTGTAAACACAACATTATTTCCAACAGTTGGTGTAGCATTATTTACAGTTTTTGTAACTCCTAAATCAGCTAATCTTACAGGAGTAACTGAAACTGACGATATATTATTAGAAGGATTATTATCTGATTGATTTCCAGAAACAGTGGCTATATTCGTGTAATTACCACTATTATTTACTGTTGCAGTAATTGTTAATGTTCTAGTTTGAACAGTATTTAAATTTCCAATATTCCATATTCCTGAAGTATTACTATAAGATGAACCACCAGGAGCAATATGTGAAACATAAGTATAACCACTAGGAAGTAAATCTTGAACAATAACTCCGGTAGCATTACTAGTACCATTATTATTAACAGTTATAGTAAATATAACATTTTGACCTACTTGAGGAGAAGCGTTATTTACTGTTTTTACAACTGCTAAATCAGCTACTTGTCCAACTATAGGAGAAGAAATAGAGCTATTATTATTAAGATTAGGATCAAATTGATCACCAACAACGTTAGCAATATTAGTATAAGGTCCATTTGCATTAACTTGAACCGTAACAGTCAACGTTTGACTAATTCCATTGTTTAAGTTACCAATAGTCCATAAACCAGAAGTGTTATTATAAGTTCCAATAGAAGTTGTACTCGATAAATAAGTATATCCAGCAGGTAATAAGTCATTAACTTTAACACCAGTTGCATTTATTGGACCATTGTTTGTTGCTACTATAGTAAATGTAATTACATTTCCTACATTCGGAGTTGCCAAATCCACTGTTTTCAAAACGGACAAATCCGCATTTGGAATTGGAGTTGGGGTAGAAGTTGATGTGTTATTAGAAACATTTGGATCAAATTCATTTCCAAAAGCAGTAGCTGTGTTTGAATAATTTCCTGTTGGATTTACTAAAGCAACAATTGTTAGTGTTTGTGAAGCTCCATTTGCTAATGAACTTAATGTCCATTGTGCTTGGTTATAAGAACCTGAAGTAGCAGTGTGACTAACATATGTATAACCTGAAGGTAAAGCTTCTGCTACAACAATTCCAGTAGCATTACTTGGACCAGCATTTGTTAATTCAATTGTAAACGTTACATTTTGACCCATTAAAGGGGTTTGATTGTCAACAGTTTTTGTTACAATTAAATCACTTTTAGGAACTGGAGTAGTTGTAACTGTTGATGTGTTATTTCCAGGATTAGGATCAGTAAAAGTTTGAGTTACGGTTGCAGTATTTGAATAAGGTCCTGCATTATTTACAGTAACAACAATATCTAAAGAAGCAACGTTTCCATTAGCTAAGTTTCCTATATCCCATAATCCTGTTGTTGAGTTATAAAATCCTAAAGTAGCAGTGCTAGATACATAAGTGTATCCATTTTGCAATAAATCACTAACTTCTACATCTTGAGAATTACTTGGTCCATTATTGGTAACAGTTACAGTAAAAGTAACTTGACTTCCAACTAAAGGAGTTGAATTGTTTACCGTTTTTACAACAGCTAAATCAGCTATTACATTTGGAGTTGTTGAGGCTGATGATGTATTGTTCGTCAAATTAGGATCAATCTCATTTCCAGTAACGGTTGCTGTATTTACATAAGTACCCGTTTGAAGAGCTGTAGCAGTTATTGTTAAAGTTTTTGTTCCATTTGCTAAAATACTTCCAGCATTCCAAACACCAGTTGTGCTATTATAATTTCCAGAAGTTGCCGTAAATGAAACAAAAGAATAGCCGTTTGGTAATAAATCTTGAACAGATACCCCAGTTGCGTTACTTGGACCAGTATTAGCAACCACAATAGTAAATATAACATTCGAGCCTACTAAAGGAGTTTGATTATTTACTGTTTTTGTAACACTTAAGTCCGTTACTGGGTTTGGTGTTGTAGTTGCATTTGAAGTATTATTTGAACTTACTGGATCAACAACACTACTAGAAGTGATTGTTGCAGTATTTAAATAATTTCCTGAACCATTAACAGTTACATTAGCTGTCAATGTTGCCGTTTGGCCTGAAAGAAGGTTAAAGTTAGTCCAGTTAACATTTGGATTGTATTGTCCAGCACTTACTGTTACATTATTAACAGTATACCCACTTGGAAAAGCTTCTGTTACTATTATATTACTAGCTGTACTTGGACCATTATTCGTTACAGTTACAGTAAAAACTACATTAGAACCTACATTTGGAGTAGTGTTGCTTACTGTTTTTACAATTGATAAATCAGCGTTTTTAACTGGAGAAGTACTCGCACTAGCTGTATTGTTATTTATATTTGGATCGGTATTACTACTTGTAGCTGTTGCTGTATTAGTATAATTACCAGAATTTAGAACTGTTGCTGTAATAGTCAATGTTCTTGTAATACCGTTATTCAGTGTACCTACAGTCCAAACTCCAGTACTAGAAACATAAGTTCCTGCAGTTTGAGTGTGAGAAGCGTAAATATATCCACTAGGTAAAAGATCAGTTACTATAGTATTAGTAGCATTGCTTGGACCATTGTTTGTTACATTTATTGTAAAAATAACATTTGTTCCAACTAATGGAGTAGCATTACTTACCATTTTTGTTACTGCAATATCAGATACTGGATTAGCATTTGGTGTAACACTAGAAGTATTATTTGGAGTATTAGTATCTAATTCGTTTCCTGTTATGGTAGCAATATTTTTATAAACACCTGTTGCTTTTACTGTAGCTGTTATTGTTAAGGTTCCAGTTGAACCAACTGACATATCACCAATAGTCCAAATTCCTGTAGAAGAATTATATGAACCTACAGAAGCTGTATTTGATACATATAAATATCCTGAAGGAAGCAAATCATTAACAGAAACTCCTGTTGCATTACTTGGTCCGTAATTGTTAACAGCAATTGTAAATATTACTTGAGAACCTACTTGTGGATTTGAGTTATTTACAGTTTTAACAACTCCTAAATCAGTAATTGGAGTTGGCTCAACTCTAATTAAATCTTCATTGTTTGATAAAATTGGATCAAATTCAAAACCAGTTATTGAAGCAGGAAAATTATATTCTCCTTGTGGCAAAACGGTTGCAGTTATTGTTAAAGTTTGTGTTTGTCCATTTGTAAGTGAAGGAATAGTCCATGAACCAGTTGTTTGATTATAAGTTCCCCCTGTTTGAGAAGAACTTACATAAGTATATCCATTAGGTAAAAGTCCAGTTACATTAATATTTGTTCCCGTATTAGCTCCATTATTTCCTGCTAATATTGTAAATGTTACATTAGAACCTACATTTGGTGTTGTATTGTTTACATTAATATCTACGTATAAATCAACACATCCTTTTTTTGCATTTGTAAAAACATCTTGAGTATAAATCCCCCATCCCCAAGTGTTAATTACTCTAATGTTTCCAAAATCATTACATAAAATATTATCATCTTGATTTCCATTAACTATTGGTGCCGGAATTACATTTCCAATATTTCCGTTTCCACTCCATGCATGTGCTGGTGAAACAGAACCTATTGTAGAGTTATTTAAACCTGCTCCAGTAATATTACTGGTATTATTAAAACTAGCATCACAAGTTGTACCTACCTGAGTCAATAAACTATCATCCCAATACATTTGTGCATTTGGAACAGAAATAGGAGCAACAAGAGATACTTTAATACCGTTAGCATTAATTTCAGCATCATATATAGGTAAATTAAATCTACCTTTTAATAAAATCAATGATAACTGTATCGTAGTTGTATTATTTACATTATTTCCTAAACCATCTAAACCATCCCATTGGGCCTCATTATATCCGGCTGGGACATTAAATAATTCTAGAATTCTATCGGCTGTACCAGCTTGATAACCTGGAACTCCATTTAAATTAAATAAAATTTTAATATCACCTGATTCTGGTGCATCAAATCTTATGGCATACATTGGACCACAACCACTTATTGCAGGATTTATAAACTTTGGCAACAGTGGAACTGATGCAATTGGATAAACCGTTGAATCGGGTTGATTTAAAAATATTTTATATCCATTTTGAAAGGAAGGTGAAACACTTGAATTTATGGAGCGTCTATTAACAGCAAAGTTACTTGTGTTAACAACTCCATAACTATTTACTGCAACATCATAAGCAACAGGTCTAAAGTTTGGTTGGAATTCGATTTTTACAATTGCTTTATCATCTGTGTAAGCAAATAATTGTGGCGAAGAGGAAGCATTAATGTTAACAGAAAACTGAACTTCTGCTCCATTTATTGGCTGAACCGCGACAAATGCCCATTTATCAGAATGAACTCTTCCACCATATACTGTATTGTTAGCTTTAGCAACCGTAAAATCAAAATATGGAGAATGAGCCCAATTACTTGAATTTCCACTATTCCCATTTGGAATCATTGTTGCGCCACCATCATTACTTCTATACATTTCTATCCAAAACTCACCATTTACTGACGGATCAAAAGCTATAGGTGTATATCCAGTTGGGTTTAGGCCGTTAATATTTGGTCCAGCTAAGGCTTGAGCATAAGTATTAATTTTTCCAGCGGAGTTATTTGGATTCCATAAAGTTGGACCAACTATAACACTTCCATCAGGTCTTCTAATTCTATAGTAAACATCAGTTAAATTTGGAATTGTACCAGAAGTAACACCATTTGCGTATTGTCTCCAATCAAAACCAAAATAGAAATTTTCTACTGTATGGTCTTTAATTCGAAAATAAATTCGGTTGTCTTCGTTACAATTTAAAAACGAACCCGAATTACGATAAGGGATAATAACTAATGAAGTTAAGTTACTAGATGTTGGTGAAACTGTTTTTGTACCTTCAGCATTTGCATCAAAATTAAACACAGACGCAACAATGCACAACAAAACAGTTAACCTTTTGAGTAAAGTTTGTTTCATACCTATTCTTATAATATTTTATATGTCTATTGTGTTAGTTCAGACTAATTTGCCCCAACTAATACCTTACAAATGTAAATTAGTTTACTGAATATTCAACTATGGGAATAATAAATTCGTTTAAGAACAGTCTTTAATCGATTAAAAGAGTTAGTTATTAACAATTTAATAATTAGTTAATTCGTTTGTTTTGTTTTTTATTAATAAAATATTAAAATAAAATACATTTTGTTGCTGATAAATTAAAAATAATACGTCAAATTGTGATTTTTGTTAAATTATTCCTATTTGTTCTTTTGTCATTTTTTCTTGTCGTAAATTTGTTAACAATTTAAAAACACAGGTATAATTTTATGCTTTTAATCTTAATTAGACACGCAAAATCCTCTTGGAAACATGATTTAATTGATCATGAAAGACCTTTGTCGTTAAGAGGTTTAAATGACTCGCAACTAGTCTTTAATGAAATTAGAAAATTTCTGCCAAGTAGCTATAAAGTTTATAGCAGTTCTTCTAAAAGAACAACACAAACCGTAAAAATATTTTCAATTTTAAACAATTTGCAGTTTGATAATATCGTTTTTAAAAAGGAACTTTATACTTTTAATAGTCTTGAACTTGAAAAATGTATAAAAAAATATAAAGAAGAGAATTTGATAATTTTTGGTCATAATAATGCCATTACAGATTTTGTTAATAAGTTTGGAAATTATTATATTGAAAATGTGCCTACTTGTGGCGTAGTAATTATTAAATTTGAAGATTTAAATACTATATCTTCACAAAAAGGAGTTATAATTAAGACAATTTTCCCTAGAGATTTAAAATAATGATGGATAATCACGTTGAAAACCTATACATTGACCGCGAAAAAAGCTGGTTAACTTTTAATGCTCGTGTCTTGCAAGAAGCTGCAGATGAGTCTGTTCCACTTCTAGATAGACTTAGGTTCCTTGGAATATTTTCAAATAATTTAGATGAATTCTTCAGAGTTCGTTATGCTGCTATTCGTAGGATGAATATGGAACAAGAGCATACTGAAAAAATTTTGGGAGGAATTACTGCAGAAAAATTATTAAAAGATATTACAGATATTGTTATTGAACACCAATCTGAAAGTTTAAGAATTTTGAGTGATATAGAAGAAAAATTGGAAAAAGAAAATATCTATATCATCAATGAAAAAGAAATAAATAAAGAGCAAGAAAACTTTATAAAGGACTTTTTTATTCAAAATGTAAGTCCAGCAGTTGTAACTATTATGTTGAATGATCTGGAAGAGTTTCCTTTGTTGATGGATACTTCAGGGTATTTAGCAGTAAAATTAGTTATGAAACCAACAAATGAAATTTTTTTTGATACTTTTCTGCCTAAGCAAGAGATAAAGTATGCTATCGTTGAGATGCCAAAAACGGTAAATAGGTTTGTTGTTTTGCCATCAAATAATGAAAAACAGCACATTATACTTTTGGATGATGTAATTCGATATAATTTACATAGTATTTTTAATGTTTTTGACTATGAGTCCATTAGTGCTCATATGGTTAAGATTACCCGAGATGCTCAATTAGAGTTTGATAGTGATTTGTCAAAAAGTTTACTTGAAAAAATTTCAGTTTCTGTTAAGGAAAGAAGAGTTGGAGAACCAGTTCGTTTTGTTTATGATCAAGCGATTGCTAAAGATACTTTAGATTTTTTATTAACAAGAATGAAAATTGATAGTTCTGATAGTGTTATTCCTGGTGGAAGATACCATAACCGAAGAGATTATATGAATTTTCCAAACTTAGGACGTTATGATTTGCTTTACAAACAAAATTTTGCTCTGCCAATACCTGGTTTAGATTTAGAAGGAAGTCTATTAACCAAAATAAAAGAAAAGGATTATTTGTTAAATGCTCCTTATCAATCTTTCTCTTATTTAATTCGTTTTTTGAGAGAAGCTGCCTTAGACCCAAAAGTTGTTTCTATTAAAATAACTTTATATAGATTAGCTAAAAATTCTCAAATAGTTAGTTCATTAATTAATGCTGCTAGAAATGGTAAAAAAGTAATTGTTCAAATAGAATTACAAGCTCGTTTTGATGAAGCAAGTAATATTTCTTATGCTGAACAGATGCAAAGAGACGGTATTCAACTAATTTTTGGTGTAAAAGGGCTAAAAGTTCACAGTAAAATATGTGTAATTGAAAGAATTGAAGCTGAAAACATTAAGTTATACGGTTTTATATCAACTGGTAATTTTAATGAACTTACTGCTCGTTTTTACACAGACGTAACTTTGTTTACTCATAACCAAAAGATTCTTAAAGACGCCAACAAGATATTTGATTTTTTTGATGTTAATTATCGTATCCATAGATATAAACATTTAATAGTTTCACCACATTATACACGTTCGCGTTTTAATAAATTATTTGATAGAGAGATTCTTAACGCTCAAGCTGGAAAAAAAGCATACATAAAACTTAAAATGAATAGCTTAACGGATACAAAAATGATTGATAAACTTTATGAAGCTAGTAGAGCAGGAGTGAAAGTCAATTTAATTGTAAGAGGAATTTGCTGTTTAATTCCAGGTGTTAAAGGCATGAGTGAAAACATTAGAGCAATTAGTATTGTAGATAATTATTTAGAGCATTCAAGAGTTTATATTTTTTGTAATGAAGAAGATCCAGAAGTTTATATTTCTTCTGCAGATTTAATGACAAGAAATTTAGATGCAAGAGTAGAAGTAACTTGCCCAATTTATGATGATGAAATTAAAAAAGAGCTAATTGATACTTTTCGAATTTCCTGGAAAGCGAATGTTAAAGCTAGATTACTTAATGGAAGTTTAGAAAATAAATACAAAAAAATCAATGGCGAAAAACCATTTAGAGCTCAATTAGAAATGTATAATTATTACAGGGATAAATTAGATGTAATTTATCAAAATTTATAAGCCAAACATTGAAAATAATAAAATGATTACTATAAAAAAATATGCTGCAATAGATATTGGTTCCAATGCCATGCGCCTTTTGGTAATAAATATTGTTGAGCAAAAAGATAAACCTACACAATTTAATAAGAGTTCATTAGTTCGTGTACCAATTCGTTTGGGACAAGATGCTTTTACAGTTGGAGAAATTTCTCAAGAAAGCATAGACAGAATGATTGATGCTATGAAAGCGTTTAAATTATTAATGAAAGTCCATAAAGTTGAACGTTATAAAGCCTGTGCAACTTCAGCGATGCGAGAAGCTTATAATGGAAAAGATATTGTAGAGTTAATTAAGAAAAAAGCAGACGTAAAAATTGAAATTATTGATGGAAAAATGGAAGCAGCCATAATTGCTGCGTCTGATCTAAAGCAATTTATAAATTCTGATAAAACTTATTTATATGTTGATGTTGGTGGTGGAAGTACAGAATTTTCACTATTCAGTGAAGGTAAAATTATAGCTTCAAAATCATTTAAAAATGGAACTGTTCGTTTGATTAATAATATGGTGAATGATATTGTTTGGACAGAAATTGAAAAATGGATTAAAAATACTACAGCTGATTATGATAATATTACCTTAATTGGTTCTGGTGGAAACATCAATAAGCTATTCAAAATGTCTGAAAAACACCAAGATAGTCCTTTGTCTTATGTTTATTTAAATGCGCAATACCAAAAGCTTAATGCGATGACTTATGAACAAAGAATTTCCGAAATGGGATTAAACCCTGACAGAGCTGATGTAATTATTCCAGCAACAAGAATTTATTTAAATGCAATGAAATGGAGTGGTGCAAGACAAATATATGTACCAAAAATTGGACTTTCTGACGGAATAGTAAAGGCGATGTATTATGGTAGAATATAACTAAACATCTAAATCAAAAGTTTTTCTAAGAAGTTCAATAGCTGGATTAATTTCTTTCAATCGTTCGTATTTATCATCTGGTGTAAAAGCATATTTCTTTTCAACAGTTTCATTTATTTTAACATTAATGGCAATATCGTGATTGTGTAACTTTCCACGTAAATAACCAATTAATTCAACACAGCCAGATAAAAATTCTTCTTTAGTACTTTCGTTAGGAAGTTCTAAAGTTATTGTTGTTCCATCTAATATTGGTTCATTCATCAACATATAAGTCGATAATAACATTTTACCAGTATCTGACATTCTTTGAGCAAATTTATTCCATTGCAAAAGCATATCCGTTTCAGTAAACTTTTCAGAAGGTAATTCGCCTAAGTGTTTTAAATGTTGACTTTGTTTGGCTTCTAACTCTTTTTTAGCACGCAAACCGGCTAATGATAAAGCAGAAACTTTTGGTTGGGCTGTAGTTAGTGGTTTGCTTGTAGTTGCTAGAGTTTCTTTTGGTTCAGAAATTTCTTTTGTTTCAACAGCTTTAGGAGTTTCAATTGTTTTTTCAGCAATTTGTTCACTTTTAACCGATAACGGAATACTTTCTTCTCTTTTCTGCAAATTTTCATTTACAACTTTTTCACTGACTACTGAAGTCTGAACACTGCTAACTGTTTCTGTAATCGAATAAGAATTGTTTCTATAGTAAGTAGCTGGAATTATAAATGCGTTAGGCTTTTTTTTTTCTCCATCAAAAGTGATAGAGGCTAACTGCATCAAACATAATTCGACCAGTAATCGTTGATTTTGACTGATTTTGTAATTTAAATCAGCAGTATTGGCTAAATCAATTCCTTTTAGTAAAAAGTCTTGTGAAGCTTTTTGAGATTGTGCACTATACAAAGCTTTAGCTTGTTCTCCAGAATCTAACAAAGTCAGTGTAGAAGGAGTTTGGCAAACCAATAAATCTCTAAAATGTGAAGCTAATCCAGCTATAAAATGATGACCGTCAAAACCTTTGGCTAAAATATCATCAAAGGCTAAAAGTAATTCTGGAATTTTATTTTCTAGAATGAAATCAGTAACTCTAATGTAATATTCAAAATCAAGGACATTTAAATTTTCGTAAACGGCTTGTCTCGTTAAATTATTACCACAATAAGAAACAACTCTATCAAATATAGATAATGCATCACGCATAGCACCATCAGCTTTTTGAGCTATAATATGTAGAGCATCATCTTCAAAACTTACACCTTGTTCGGTGGCAATTTCTTTTAAATGTTCTTTAGCATCATTAATGGTAATTCTTTTGAAATCAAAAATCTGACAACGGGATAAAATTGTTGGTAGAATTTTATGCTTTTCTGTAGTAGCTAAAATAAAAATAGCATGTCTTGGTGGTTCTTCTAAAGTTTTCAAAAAGGCATTAAATGCAGCTGATGAAAGCATATGAACCTCGTCGACAATATATACTTTGTATTTTCCAGTTTGTGGTGGTATCCTAACTTGGTCTATAATATTTCTAATATCATCAACACTATTGTTAGAAGCAGCATCTAATTCAAAAACATTGAATGAAAAATCTTCATTAGGATCATCATAACCTTCTTGATTAATTTTTCGTGCTAAAATTCTTGCACAAGTCGTTTTTCCAACACCTCTTGGTCCAGTAAAAAGTAAGGCTTGAGCTAAATGATTATGTTCAATAGCATTAAGTAAAGTATTAGTAATAGCTTTTTGTCCTACAACATCTTTAAATGTTTGAGGACGATATTTTCTGGCTGATACTATAAATTGTTCCATACTTAAAATTGAAATACAAATATAGTTTTAAAATTGACAATTGACAAGTCAGAATATTTGAAAATAATATATTTTTTTTGTTTCTTTAACAAAAATAAATTGGGTGTATGAGCTGCAAAAATTGTCAATCAGTATTAGAAGAGAATTATGAATTTTGCTATGCTTGTGGTGGAAAAGTTGTTACAAAAAGAATTACAATTAAATCTCTTGTTGGAGAATTTATGGAACGTTATTTAAGTTATGACAATAAGTTTTTTAACACTTTTAAAACCCTATTTACTGCTCCAGAACAAGTGATTAATGGTTATATTGAAGGCATTAGAGGTAAATATGTAGATCCTTTTACGTATTTAATTATTGCTTTATCAATTTCAGGGTTTCAAATATATTTAATTAAGAAAGGTTTTCTCGGTTTTGATTTAGACAAAGTGTATGATGCTCAACCGAAAGAAAAAGCACCTTTTGATATGAATGTTTTTATGACTAATTTTTTAGATTATATTAATATCATTACTATTCTTTCAATTCCGTTATTGGCTTTTTTAGCAAAATTGACGATGTGGAAAAACAAAAAATTTAATTTTGCAGAACATAATGTAGTTTTAGCCTATTCCTATTCTCATTTTACAATTTTTGGAACAATTTTTACCTTATTTGGACTTATTTCTACAACTTTTTTTATAATAACTTCGTCAATATCATTCTTTATAATGCTTGCTTACATGATATATGTAGTACAACGAGTGTTTAATTTTAATGCAATAGAATTAATTAAAAAAGCATTCTTATATATTTTATTTTTAATACTTTTTTATATTGTCATAATAATCTTTGGTATAATTGTCGGTATGTTAATTAAAATCTCTTATAGCTAAGTCAATCAGAATTTTATCAGCACCATTAAACGAATTTGCTGCAAAACCAGCCACATATACTCCTTTTTGTCCTGATTTTGATTTTATTCCATAAACCGAAGACTCATCATCTGGATTTGAGTTTCCTTCATATCTATAAATATACTCAATTTTAAAATTGTCAGGATTATCTATGATTTCTTGTTTATTGATGTTAAAGTCGTAATCAAATCCTTTTTCTTTTAGTTGTTTTAAAGCTTCAGTCACTGTCGCATAATGATATTTATTTCCCATAAAAAACTATTTTAAATTAATAATAAATTCTAAAGATACTTAATTTTATAATTTAACGAGTAAATATAATTGTTAAAATAACAAATAAATAGTTCTATTAAAATCCTTACATTTGCATCGCAGACTGCTTTATCGTTTTATGCTGAACTCGTTTCAGCATCTTATGTTTTATTTAAATTCATGAGGTTCCGAATTAAGTTCGGAATAAAGAGGAAAGTCCGGACACCAAAGAGTAGCATAGCGGGTAACACCCGTCATTTCGATTTATCGAGAGAGGACAAGTGCAACAGAAAGTATGTACAGATAATGCTGTAGTGAAACCAGGTAAACTCTATGCGGTGAAATGTCAAGTATATCAGCAGTTTTGGTTCGCCAAATAAGAGCGACTCGTTCGATGTTGAAGGGTAGACAGCTTGAGTCATAAAGTAATTTATGATCTAGATAAATGATAAAGTATCTTTTTATTTTTCGAAATAAATTGAGAACAGAATCCGGCTTATAGGTCTGCTTTTTTTTAATTTTAATTTTGTTTATGAATAAAGTTGTTGTAAAAGTTTTAGAATCACAGTTTATCAATTATGATGTTAAACGATTTGTTGTTGAAAAACCAGAAGGATATGATTTTATTCCAGGTCAAGCTGTAAATATTTCGGTAAATGAACCTGAATGGAAAATGAAAGAAAGACCTTTTACTTTTACAAATCAAAAAGAAGCTAAAAATTTAGAATTCATAATTAAAATATATAACGATCACAATGGGGTAACTAATAGATTAGCTGGAATTAATGCAGGTGATGAATTAATATTACACGATATATTTGGAGCTATTCATTATGAAAAGCCTGGTGTTTTTATTGCTGCAGGAACTGGAATCACACCTTTTTTAGCTATTTTTAGAGACTTATACAAGAAAAACAAATTACGTGGTAATAAGTTAATTTTTGTCAATAAAACATCACTAGATGTAATTGCTGGACAAGAATTACAACGTATGTTTAAAGAAGATTTTCGTCCTGTTTTTACAAGAGAAGGCGTTGTTGGTTTTAGAGGAAAACGTATTGATAGAAACTTTTTAATTGAAAATATAGTCGATTTTAGCCAACATTTTTATGTATGTGGTCCATCTGAATTTGTAGAAAAAGTAGTAAAAAATTTAAAAGATTTAGGAGCTAAATCTGATAGCTTGATTTTTGAAGAATAACATTTAGCTATCATTTTCATCTTCTTCAGAAACTTCTTCATCTTTTGATTCAAATTCAAAGAAAGAAAAAACAGTTCCTCCGTATCTTTTAGCGAATGAAAAATGAATCATGTGTTCTAATGAGGTATCTTTAGAATGTTCAATAATAAACATGCCTTCTTCATCTAAAATTTCATTTTCAAAAATTAATGTAACAATTTTTTCAAAGTCAACTTGGGTTAAATGATAAGGTGGGTCAGCAAAAATAATGTCATAACTATTTTTACATCGTTCCAAATAAGCAAAAACATCAGATTTTATGGCTGTGATGTCAAAGTCAAATTCAGTTGTAGTTTTTTTTATGAAGGAAACACATCCAAAATCACCATCTACTGCAGTAATAGGATGACTTCCTCTTGAAGCGAATTCATAACTAATATTTCCTGTTCCTGCAAACAATTCTAAAACACGTAATCCTGAAAAATTAAAATTGTTGTTTAAAACATTAAATAAGGCTTCTTTTGCCATATCTGTTGTTGGTCGAACGGGCAACTTTTTTGGTGCTTGTATTCTTCTGCCTTTATGTTTTCCTGAAATGATTCTCACGAGTTAAATAGTATAAAATGATGTAGCATGTCTTCTTCAGTCACATCATGTGTTTTTGATTGATTTGAAACATCCAATACATTACAATTTCTAATAAATTTGTAAGCTATTTTATAAAATGAATCTTCTTTTGAAATGTTTCCGAATAATGAAATTCGAATTGTTTCTGGATTTAATTGCAATTGTTCAAATGTAAATAATATATAATATATAAAATCTTCGGGTGAATTATATTCAAAAGAGTTAAATAAAAGCAATTCTTGATTTCTGACAACTACAATCTCAAAATGGTTTTCTTGAAGATGAACAAAAACTTGTTTTTCATCTATATTTTTAGATTTGTCTAGTATTTTTTGAACTAATAAAGTATTTGTGTTCTTGTAGTCAAAACTTTCAAATTGATCTAATAAAAAATTATTAACATTCACAAAAGGAACATAAACATTATTGATTTCATAATTATTTAATTCATCAAAAGCAAAAAAATCAGTTTCAAAAACTTTGACATTATACTGAAGATAACTAGCTATATTGTTTATGTCAAATAAAGGTTTTGGAACAAAAGTATTAATGTTATTCTCATGAAGCACAATTATTTCATCATAGGCTTTAGTCAAAATTGAATTATCGATAAAAGCATTCCATAATTGTCCGTCAATGACTTCATTTTGCTTAAAGGAAACCGAATTATGAACTAATATTTTATTGGTAATTGTATCAAAGACACAAAAAGAAAGTCCACTCAAGGAAACCTGAATGGACAACTTTTTATAATTACGTTGAGTTATGTCGTTACTCGTTAATACCATATTTTTTTGGCCAATTTCCAGTTAAGGTAACATCTTCTAGCGAACCTAAAACTATTTTATCACCATTAATTTCGTCAATAGATTTCTTTTTCTTTTCTTGTTCTAATAAATCTTCATCCATTCCTTTTAAGACAGCATTTTTGTCGATTTCAACTAGTAAGGTTGGAAATGCTTTATCTTTAACAATGATTGAACTTGTTTTCATTGAAACTGGAACTTCAAAATCATTTACTTTAAGAACATTCATTCTTTTATATCTTTCAGACTCTTTAAATAATGAATCTTTTACAGATTTAAAACCTAATGATCTAGTTACAACTTCATCTTTAAAATAACCACCTTTACCTGATGCGTCTGTAGTAATTCTAAAAGCTGCATTTCTTGCAACGTCAGGAACAGATGTATCTTTTCTTGTTATAATTTCAAATTGTGCCGTTTCAATAAAATTAACTAATGAATCAAAAGTAGGAGCATAGTTTCCTTTAATTGATTTATAAGCCAATTGTGATTTTTTAATATCTTGCATTTTATTTACAGCAGATTCATATCTAACAGCTTTTTCTTCGTCAAAACGAATAGGAGCCATAACAGAACTGTAAATTAAATAGCCAAACACACCTGCAACAATCCATAATAATATAGAAAAGAATATTCTGTTTTTTGGAGTTGCAATTTTATCAAAAACCTTTACAAGTACAAAGATTATAACAATAAGTAATACAAAAAAGATAGCTAATTTTAACATTTGATTTCTTAATTTTTTAGTTTAATAGGTACGCAAATCTACAATTTTTTTTTATTCTCAAAAGAATTTCTTTAAAAAATCATCAGTATATTTGAAAAATATTAAAAGCCAATCCCAAAAATAATGACTTCAAACCTGTTTTACAAACTATTACGCGACAACTTTCCATTTGAACCAACGCTTAAACAGGATATTTTTTTTCAAAAAGTAGCTGATTTCGTTTTAAATTCTTCAAATAATGAACTTTTTGTTCTCAAAGGTTACGCAGGAACAGGAAAAACAACCGTAATTTCTACTATAGTTAACCAACTTAAGAACGTAAATCAAAAATATTTATTGTTAGCACCAACGGGTAGAGCAGCAAAAGTTATAAGTAATTATTCACAAAAGCCTGCTTTTACCATTCATAAGAAGATATATTTTCCAAAGAAATCGAGTGGAGGTGGAATCAGTTTTACCTTACAGCCAAATAAATTTACTAATACAGTTTTCATAATTGATGAGGCTTCAATGATTTCAGATACTAATCAAGAATCCAAATTATATGAAAATGGGTCGCTTCTAGATGATTTATTGTCTTTCGTTGATTCTGGAAAAAATTGTAAAATTATTTTTGTTGGTGATACAGCCCAATTACCACCGGTTCATTTAGATGTTAGTCCAGCTTTAAATATTGATTCACTTTCGCTTCATTATAACAAAAATGTGCATCATATAGAATTAGACGAAGTTATGCGTCAAGAAGAAGATTCGGGAATTTTATTTAATGCAACCGAATTACGTGAAATTTTAAAATCACATTTTATTGACACCTATAAATTTAATTTAAATGGTTTTAAAGATATAGTTCGTTTACAGGATGGTTATGATATACAAGATGCTATTCAAGATGCTTTTAGTAATTATGGTTTAGAAGAAACAGCCTTTATTGTTCGTTCTAACAAAAGAGCTAATCAATATAATGAGCAGATTAGAAGTAAAATTTTGGGAAAAGAAAACGAAATTTCTTCGGGTGATTACATGATGGTTGTAAAAAACAATTACTTTTGGTTAAAAGATTCAGATGAAGCTGGTTTTATTGCTAATGGAGATATTATTGAAGTTTTAGAAATCAGAAATATAAAAGAACTTTATGGTTTCAAATTTGCAACTGTAAAAATACGAATGGTCGATTATCCAAATCAAATTCCGTTTGATACTATTTTATTATTAGATACTATTAAAAGTGAATCACCATCTTTAACGTATGAAGAGTCAAACAAGTTATATCAAGAAGTAATGCTTGATTATGAAGACGAAACTACTAAATATAAAAAATTTCAAAAAGTAAAGAATAACGAATATTTTAATGCCTTACAAGTCAAGTTTTCTTATGCAATTACTTGTCATAAATCACAAGGTGGACAATGGAATACTGTTTTCATAGAACAACCTTATTTGCCTAACGGAATTGACAAAGATTACATAAGATGGCTTTATACAGCAATGACAAGAGCCAAAGAGAAATTATATTTAATAGGATTTAAAGATGAGAATTTTGTACAATTGTAGAGACTTAGCATTGCTACGACTTTACAATTGTATAACAAAAATAAAAAATGACCGAAACAATAATTAGCATACTATTAGGATTTGGATTAGCTGCTTCAGCAGGTTTTAGAGTTTTTGTACCTTTATTTGTATTGAGTTTAGCAACACATTACGGTTACGTTCCTGTTGGAGAATCATTTACATGGATTGGAGGTTTGCCAGCTATTATTTGCCTTGGAATTGCAACAGTTGTAGAAATTGGTGCTTATTATATTCCTTTTGTGGATAATTTATTGGACACAATTTCAATTCCGTTAGCGACAATTGCTGGTTCTGTAGTTATGGCTTCAACTTTAATGGATTTAGATCCAATGCTAACTTGGGGATTGGCCATAATTGCTGGTGGTGGAACGGCTGCTGCTATTACAACATCAACAGCTGCCGCTCGAGCCACATCAACTGCAACAACTGGTGGTTTGGGAAATAATATTATTTCTTCAACTGAAACCGCAACAGCTTCTTTTGTATCTATTTTAGCAATTTTTGCTCCAATTGTAGCATTTGTTTTAGTTCTTCTGATTATTTTTGTCGGAATTAAGATGTTTAAGAAGGTTTTTTCTTCAAGAAAATAGATTTTCGGATTTTGGATTTTCGGACAACAGACAACAGACAACATACAACAGAAAAAAAATGAAAATAATAGCCGTAATACCAGCAAGATATGCTTCTACAAGATTTCCAGCTAAATTGATGCAAGATTTAGGAGGAAAAACTGTAATACTTAGAACTTATGAAGCTGCAAAAAAAACCAATCTTTTTGACGATGTTTTTGTAGTAACGGATTCAGATTTAATCTTCAAAGAAATTATTTCTAATGGTGGAAAAGCCATTATGTCCATAAAAGAACACGAAAGCGGCAGCGATAGAATTGCAGAAGCGGTTCAAAATATGGATGTTGATGTTGTAATAAACGTACAAGGTGATGAGCCTTTTATTGACGAAAATCCGTTAAAAGCTTTGATTGAAGTTTTTAAAAACGATGCTGATAAAAAAGTAGATTTAGCTTCAGTAATGTGTCAGATTACTGATAAACAAGATATTAAAAACCCAAATAACGTAAAAGTAATTACAGATCAAAATGGTTTTGCCTTATATTTTTCACGTTCAGTAATTCCTTTTCCAAGAGAAGAGAATGTTGGTGTTCGTTATATGAAACACATCGGAATTTATGCTTTCAGAAAACAAGCTTTATTAGATTTTTACAGTTTGCCAATGCTTTCTTTAGAAGCTTCTGAAAAATTAGAGCAACTTCGTTATTTAGAATACGGAAAACGTATTAAAATGATTGAAACCAATCACATCGGAATTGGAATTGACACCAAAGAAGATTTGGAAAGAGCGAGGAAGATGATTTGAGATTTTAGATTAGCGATTTTTGATTTTTGAAGTCTGTAATTGTATTTCGTTTTTTAAAGTATATGTTGGAAATGAAAACTATTATTTAAGTAATTATTTTTTTATTTTACAGGCTGCTTCATATTCTTTATCAAAATTATCATAAAGTGATTCTAATAAAAGTGCATTATTTTTATAAACATCATAATGTGTTTTTTTGAGTAAGTTCATATACTTAAATAAAGTTTCTTTATCTCTTTCGAAAAAAGCTAAAGTACCACTATAATACCACCAAAATTGTTCGTCATCTTCTGGTTTTAAATCTTCAAATGATTTTTTCCAATAAAAAACAGCCTTATCATATTCATTTAAATAACCGTATGACCTTGCAATATGTAAATAATCAGCATGTTTATTTCGAGTTGAGTCAGATTGAACTTTATATAGTAAATAACTTGCAACTTCTAAATGTTTACCATTTCGTTGCATTTCCCACCATATTTTTTCATCTTCTGTTTGACAAAAAGAACTGATGGAAAATGTTAAAAATATAGTGTAAAGTAATGTTTTCATATTATTAAAAATGTATTAAATATTATATTCCTAAAATTCTGAAATCAAAAATCGTTAATCAACAATCTTCAATCAACTCAACTTCTTAATCGTAAACAACTCGTTATGTTCTTCAATTTTCGGATACATGCGCAAAGAATACTCTTCCTTAAATTTTGAACGGTACATTTTGTTTCTTTCTTTGTCTTTTTCTGTTAAAACCATCGTGTTGAATAAAATGAAGCCATTTACGTTCATTAATGTATTTACGTGATTGATAAAAAAGTCTTCAAATAAAAAATTGGGCATCACTGTGTCTTGAAAAACATCAATAATTATTAAATCATATTTTTCGGTTGTTTTTAGAACAAATTCAAAAGCATCATCATTTACCAATTCTAAATTTTCAATTTCATTTAATTTAAAATAATGATTAGCTAATTCAAGCACATTTTTATCTAACTCAACACCAGTAATTTTTCCTTTAAATTTTATTTCCTCGACTAGAGTTTTAATAACGCTTCCACCAGCAACACCAAGAACCAAAATATTTTCAAAATTTTTGATTCTTTCAAAACCAATAAAACGCAATCCTTTTTTTAAAGCTCTTTGTAAACTTCCATAAGAATAATTAGTGTTTTTAGAATCTAAAACTAATTTACCATTATTCCATGTAACTTCGAGAGTTTTATTGATATCTGAATTTTGTTTATGTATATTTATGGGAATTAAATAACTCAATAATTTTTGAAACATTATATTTGCAATTGGTTTTACCGTAAAGATAAAATTTATTTTAGAAATAAAAACATGAAGAAAACGATATATAAGTTTATTTTTTCTAACCTATTTGGTTGGAAGGTTGTTGGCGATATTGATGATAATTTAAAGAAATGTATAGTTATTGCTGTTCCACATACAAGTTGGTGGGATTTTTTCTTAGGAATTTTTTCAAGAGCAATTTTAGAGAAAGA
The DNA here is from genome assembly GCF_000422685.1 of Flavobacterium gelidilacus DSM 15343. Taxonomy (GTDB): domain Bacteria; phylum Bacteroidota; class Bacteroidia; order Flavobacteriales; family Flavobacteriaceae; genus Flavobacterium; species Flavobacterium gelidilacus. Next base: position 26,648 of record NZ_AUGN01000001.1, read on the forward strand.
AATTAATTATGTTGGAAAAAAAGAATTATTTGTTTTTCCGTTTGGCTATTTTTTTAAATGGACAGGAGGAACACCTTTAAATCGTCAAGCAAAAGAAAACAAAGTTGATACGATAGCCAGAATATTTGAAAGCAAAGAAGTTTTTAGATTAGCGATCGCTCCAGAAGGAACTAGAAAAAAAGTTTCAGAATGGAAAACAGGTTTTTATTATATCGCATTAAAAGCAAATGTACCAATTCTCCCAGTAGCTTTTGATTACGGAAAAAAAGAAGTGGTTTATCATAAGCCATTTTATCCAACAGGAAATATTGACGAGGATATGAAAATTCTTCATTCTTACTTTAAAGGAGTAAAAGGTAAAGTTGCCGAAAATAGTTTTGAATAATTATTTTAGTTATGTCTAAGAAAAAGAAAAAGCCTTCATTGCAAAATGAAGGCTTTTTCTTTTTCTATATTTTTGTTTTTAATGGATGTAATTTTTAAAAGTTCCATTTTTAAAAAAGACAACGATTCGTTCAATTTCACTTTCAGTCTGGATTGTATTTTGGTTTCGAATTTGATTTTCAGGAGTTGAAATTTGTGTTGCTTTATTTGCTTCAAGAAGATTATTTTTTTCTTCTAATTTGTTTGAAAACAAATCTTCTTTAGTAGGCTGTTCAATTTTTTTTTCGGGTTGAATAAATGTTGGAGCAGGAGTGAAATCATCTTTAGGAAAACTTCCTTTTCCATTTAAAATCCATTCTAAAGTTACTTCCGGAAATTCTTCTGCTAGCTTCATAATGAAATCTAAACTGGGTTTATTTCTTCCCGAAAGTAAGTGTGACATGCTTGAACGTTGCACACTAATTTTGTCTGCAAATGAAGAAGCTGTTAGGCTATAATATTCTAAAACCGTTTCTAATCTTTTGATGAAATCTTCGATGTTTACCATTGTAAATAGTGTAAATGAAATAACTTGTTACAAATGTAAATAAATAGTTTTTGAAACGCAAATTTACTTTTGTAAACACGATTATTATATTAAATTACAGTATTAAGTAATAGTGTTTATATAGCTGGTTATTAATAACTTGATTACATATTGTTGTTTTTTGTAATATTGTAAACATTAACATTCTTACTAAGCGATTTGTACGTTTACATAAGTAAATTATCTATGGATTTTGTTTGTTTACAAATGTAAATAATAAGTTGTTTACATTTGTAATTCATAAATGTAAACTATGTTATACGAAGAAATATTCTCTACTTACACTAATAAAAAGATTAAAGGTAGACACATTACAAACGAATCTATTGAACCAATTTTAGAACAATTAAACAGTAATTTTAAGGTTAAGATTGAAGGAAAGTCAGTCTTAGAAAAACCAATTTATTCTGTCCAATTTGGACAAGGAAAAACTAAAATTTATATGTGGTCTCAAATGCATGGTGACGAATCAACTTGTACAAAAGCCATTTTAGATTTGTTTGAAGTCTTATCTAAAGACAAAGATTATGCTACTTTTATTCAATCAACTTATACCTTATATATACTTCCATTAGTAAATCCAGATGGAGCAGAAGTTCATACAAGAGAGAACATAAATAAGGTTGATTTAAATAGAGATGTAAATGAATGTACACAACCAGAAAGTGAAATTTTAAAGCAAATATTTGAAGATTTTCAACCTGATTATTGCTTAAATATGCACGATCAAAGAACCATTTATGGAATTGGTGATACTAATAAATCAGCAATTATTTCATTTTTGGCTCCAGCTTTTAATCAAAATCGCGACATTAATCAACCTCGTTCAAAGGCAATGTACATCATTGGAAAGATGAATAATGTATTACAAAACCACATTCCTGGTCATATAGGAAGATATAATGATACTTATTGTGACAATTGCTTTGGAGATTATTTTGCTTCTAAAAATGCTATTACAATCTTATTTGAAGCTGGTCATTATCCAAACGATTATGCTAGAGATATAACCCGTAAGTATATTTTTATAGGACTTTTAGTAGCTTTTGATATAATTCACGAAAACGATATAGTTGATGATAATAATTCAGATTATTTCATTATTCCTGATAATAAAGTTAGTTTTTTTGATATTCTTTATAAAAATGTCAAAATAATTGAAAATGGTAAGGAAAAAATAATTAATTTTGCATCTCAATATAAAGAAGTAGTTAAAGACGGAATTATTGTTTTTGAACCTTTTATGGTAATGATTGAAAATGACACTCATAATTACTTTGGACATATTGAATATGATTTAGAAGGAGAACTGTTTTATTCTAATTATTGTTCTATTCCTGAAAACGATGTTAAATCTGATTTTTTTATCGGAAAAAACAATGAATTCATCGATGGGATACTAAAAACACAATAAATACGTTCTTTTAATGAAATTTTTTTAATTTTTTTGCATAAAATTTATAAATAATAATATGAGTAAGTATAGATTAGACGAGGTAGATCACCAAATTTTGGATATGTTGATCGACAATACTAGAGTTCCTTTTACAGATATAGCTAAAAAATTGCTAATTTCTGCTGGAACAGTACATGTAAGAGTTAAAAAGATGGAAGAAGCTGGTATTATTCAAGGCTCATCATTAACATTGGATTATGAAAAATTAGGCTATTCATTCATAGCTTATGTTGGTGTTTTTCTTCATAATACATCTCAAACTAAATTTGTTTTAGAACGTATTAGCGAAATTCCTTTTGTCACTGTTGCTCATATTACAACTGGTAAATTTAATATTTTCTGCAAAATTAGAGCAAAAGACACGAAACATGCCAAAGAAGTTATCTTTATGATAGATGACATTGAAGGTGTTTACAGAACAGAAACAATGATTTCACTTGAAGAAAGTATCAATGACAAAAAACGATTGATGCATACAATATTTAAAGAAATGTAAAATTATATAAGCCTCTTAATCGAGGCTTTTTTTATAACTATATGGTATGAATAAAAACGAATATGCTCCTTATTTTGAGACTTACATTAGTTTGTCTAATCAATTAGCTATGCCAAATGATTTTTTAACTAATATGGAAAGTTGTGTTGCTTTTTTTGAAACTGTACCAACTGATAAGTTAGATTATCGTTACCAACCAGAAAAATGGTCTATAAAAGATATTTTATTACATCTAATTGACTGCGAAAGAATATTTCAATACAGAGCTTTGCGAATTTCGAGAAACGATAAAACAGCTTTGCCCGGCTTCGAAGAAAATGATTATGCAATTGAAGGGAATGCTACAAATCGTTCTTTAGATAGCTTATTAGACGAATATAAATCGGTTAGAAATGCAACGGTAACATTATTTAATTCCTTTGTTAGTGATGAATTAAATAGAGTAGCAATTGCTTCTGGAAAAAATATTTCGGTTAGAGCTATTGGTTATATAATTCTTGGACATGAATTACATCATATAAATATTATTAAGGAAAGATATTTGTAAATTTATTAAATAAAAAAAAGCACTCTAATTAGAGTGCTTTTATGTTTTATTCTTCTTCTTCCTCTTCGTCGGAAGGTTTATCTGAAATGTTTTCGTCTTCATCATCTTCATCATCAATTTCTAATTCTAAAGCATCTGTTGGTGTTTCAACGTCTAAATCATCATCTACTTCATCTTCATCATCAAAATTTTCAATTCTGTCAGCTAGTTTGGTACTTACTTTTACTAAAAAAATAGTATCTTCTGTTCGTACTTCAACAGCTTCAATAGCTTCATTTTTGGCGTTCTTAAATCTAATGATATCAGAATCATCATATCCATCTGGAAATCTATCCACTAGTAGTGTAAGGATTTCATTTGTTAATTTAGCGTAATCAACAATTACTCGTTTCATTGTGTAGGTTTTAATCTTAATATATTTTTCAAAAGTAACAACCAATTTTATATTATCAAAGATTTATTTTCAAAAAAATAAAAATAATTAATTTCCTAATATATATGCAAAAATAAGCGGTGCCACTATGGTTGCATCAGATTCTATTATGAATTTTGGTGTATCAATATCTAATTTACCCCAAGTAATTTTTTCATTAGGAACTGCTCCAGAATATGAACCATAACTTGTAGTTGAGTCAGAAATCTGACAAAAATAGCTCCAAAACGGAATTTCAGTCATTTCCATATCTTGATAAAGCATTGGAACTACACAAATTGGAAAATCACCTGCAATTCCACCACCAATTTGGAAGAAACCTAAACCTTTTCCACCAGAGTTTTTAGGATACCAATCGGCTAACCACATCATATATTCAATTCCACTTTTAGTAGTAGAGACTTTTAATTCTCCTTTAATACAATATGAGGCAAAAATGTTTCCCATTGTACTGTCTTCCCAACCTGGAACAACAATAGGTAGGTTTTTTTCTGCTGCTGCAACCATCCAAGAATCTTTAGGGTCAATTTCGTAATATTGCTCTAGAACTCCCGAATTAATCATTTGGTACATGAATTCATGTGGAAAAAAACGTTCTCCAGATTTATCTGCTTTGTTCCAGATATCAAATAAATGAGATTGTAATCTTCTAAATGCTTCTTCTTCTGGAATACAAGTATCTGTAACACGATTAAAGTGATTGTCTAACAAATCTCTTTCTTCTTGTGGTGTTAAATCTCTGTAATTTGGAATTCTTTTGTATGAATTATGAGCTACAAGATTCATAATATCTTCTTCTAAGTTTGCACCTGTACAAGAAATAATATGTATTTTATCTTGACGAATCATTTCGGCTAATGATTTTCCCATTTCAGCTGTACTCATTGCACCAGCTAAAGTTACCATCATTTTTCCGTTATCTAATAAATGTTCTTCGTATCCTTTTGCGGCATCAACTAAAGCTGCTGCATTAAAGTGTAAAAAATTATTTTCTATAAATTGACTAATTGGTCCTTTCATCTTCTTATTTTTATTGAGTATTTTCTTTATTCTTTTTTCTCGTAACCTAAAATCTTCATAATATCTTCAGCTTTTTGTTGTTCTGAAAATACTTCTGTTGCTATGATTCCGTTTTCGTCTCTATCAATTAAGATATGTTTTGGTTGCGGAATTAAACAATGGTGCAAGCCTCCAAAACCTCCAATAGTTTCTTGGTAAGCACCAGTATTAAAAAATCCAATGTACAAAGGCTTTTCTTTGTTGTATTTTGGTAAGTAAACAGCATTCATGTTTTGTTCCGAGTTGTAATAATCATCACTATCACAAGTCAAACCACCTAATAAAACTCTTTCGTAAGTATCATTCCAGCGATTGATTGCTAACATTACAAAACGTTTGTTAATTGCCCAAGTATCTGGTAAAGTTGTGATAAATGAACTATCAATCATATTCCATTTTTCTCTATCATTTTGTTGTTTTTGGTATAAAACCTGATAGATTGCACCACCACTTTCACCAACTGTAAATGAACCAAATTCTGTAAAGATATTCGGAACATCAACTTCGGCATCATCACAAGCAATTTTGATTTGATTGATAATTTCGTCAATCATATATTGATAATCATATTCAAAAGCTAATGAGTTTTTGATAGGAAAACCACCACCAATATTTAAACTATCTAAAGTTGGACATTCTTTTTTAAGAGCAATGTAAACTTTTAAACATTTAAGTAATTCATTCCAATAGTATGCAGTGTCACGAATTCCGGTGTTAATAAAAAAGTGAAGCATTTTTAATTCCACTTGCTTATTTTCCTGAATTTGCTTTCTGTAAAAAGGAACAATATTTCTATAACCGATACCTAATCTTGAAGTATAGAACTCGAACTTTGGTTCTTCTTCAGCAGCAATTCTAATTCCAATTTTGAATTTTCCATCAATTTGTTCTTGTAAAAGGTCTAATTCTTCATAATTATCAATTACTGGAATTGTATTTTTTTGTCCGTTATTAATCAAACGAGCAATATTATCTACATAAGCATCCCGTTTGAAACCGTTACAAATTACATAAGTTTTCTTAGTAATTTTTCCCTCAGCTAAAAGGTTTTCAACGATGTTGATGTCAATTGCTGATGAAGTTTCAATATGAATGTTGTTTTTAAAAGCTTCATTCATAATAAACTGAAAATGAGAGCTTTTTGTGCAATAACAATATTGATAATTACCTTCATATTTATGTTTTTCCATTGCTTTTCTAAACCAACCTTTTGCTTTGTTGATGTTATTAGAAATTTGAGGTAAATATGTAAATTTTAAAGGTGTACCATATTGCTCGACCAAATGCATTAAATCAATATTATGGAACTCAAGATTATCTTTGTTTAATTTGAATTCTTCTTGAGGAAAATAAAAAGTTTGATTTATTAAGTCGTAATATTTAGTATTCATTAGGTTTTATTCTATTTGTTGATATTTAAAAATTTGAAAATCAGTATTTTAGATTGTTCAAACCCTTATATTAGCAAATATAACAACTAATTTTTCCCTAAAAGTTTTTGAGAGTAAAAATAATTCAACGTTTAATTCATAAAACAAGGAAGTATTCAATTTTAGTTCAATTGATTTTTTGTCTTTTTTCTCAGAAGAGCTAGTATTAAAAGTGTACGCGTTATCTTTCATTGCCACAAAGGTAAAAATTAATTTACTTTTTTGTAAGGTATTGTATTATTTTTTTATGAAGCTTTGTAATCTTCAAAAGCCTTGTAAATCAATTGATTATCTGCTTCTTCGTTGATTTTTGACTTTCCAATACCATTTAACAAGGCAAATTGGATTTTTCCGAATTCATTTTTCTTGTCATAAATCAACAATTCTATTATTTTTTCAATGTCATTTTTATCAAAAAATATAGTATCAAAAATGTCTCTAATTAGATCTTTAATTTCTCGATATTCTTCATTTGAAAGTAAATTCTTTTCCAATGAGATATGACTTTCTAAAATCATTCCAACGGCAACAGCTTCACCGTGAAGCAATTTAGTTTTAGATTCATTCTCTAAAAAATAACTTTCTATTGCGTGACCTAATGTATGTCCAAAATTTAAAGCTTTTCGAATTCCATTTTCAGTTAAATCTTCAGAAACTATTTTATTTTTTATTTCAATGGATTGATGAATTAAACTTTCTAAATCTTCTGAATTTAAGGCTGATAAATCTTTGAATTTATTCCAATAATTAATATCATAAATTAAACCATGTTTTAGCATTTCAGCTAAACCAGAACGCATTTCTAATTGGGGTAAAGTATCTAAAAAAGACGAAATAACTACAACAGCTTTAGGTTCACGAATAATTCCAATTTGATTTTTTAATTGACCTAAATCAACACCGTTTTTTCCACCAACAGAAGCGTCAACCATTGATAGTAGAGTTGTAGGAACATTTATAAAATCAATTCCTCTTTTAAAAGTACAAGCTACAAAACCACCTAAATCAGTAACAACGCCACCACCAAGATTAATTATAATACTTTTTCTATCGCCACCTGATTCAGTTAATGAATGCCACAATTGCAAACAAGTTTCTATGTTTTTATGTTCTTCACCATTTTCAATTTCAATGATTTCAATTTCAACTTCAGTAGCTAAATTGGCTAAAAAAGTTGGCAAACAATATTCACTCGTGTTTTCATCTACTAAAACAAAAATCTTAGAATAAGAAGTTGGTTTTAGTATTGAAGATAGATAAGAATAACCTTCTTCATTAAAATAAATAGAATATGTATTGGCTTTTATGGTTTGCATTTTTATAATGATTCAATTTAGTGCAAAATAAGGTAATTTTTATTTAAAAATAAATAACACTACCGTATATTTGCATAGATTTTTGAAAAAACCATAATGGAAAAGATATTTACAAATACGCAAACTGCTTTTGCACTTAAAAGTGACTCTGAATTAGAAAGAGCTTACTTTTTATTTAAAATGATTGAAAATCAACCACTTGTTCGAATCGGAACAGCAGTTACAAATTTTGCTTTAAAAGCACATTTACCTGTAGAAGGATTAATTCGTTCAACAGTTTTTGACCATTTTTGTGGTGGCGTTAACGAGAATGATTGTTTAAATGTTGTGGATAGAATGTATACTAAAGGAGTTTCGTCTGTTTTAGATTATTCTGTCGAAGGAAAAGAAGCAGAAGATCAGTTTGAAGCTGCTTTTACAATGGTTATGAAAACTATTGAATTTGCTAAAGAACGTGATGCTATTCCGTTTGCAGTTTTTAAACCAACAGGTTTAGGTAGAATTTCGTTGTATCAAAAAGTAGGAGAGAAGGCAACTTTGACTTCTGCAGAACAAGAAGAATGGAACAGAATTATAGAACGATTAGATAAGCTTTGTAAAGCAGCTTATGATAAAGATGTAGCGGTTTTAATTGATGCTGAAGAAAGTTGGATGCAAGATGCAGCTGATGACTTAGTAGCTCAAATGATGAAAAAATACAACAAAGAAAAAGCTATTGTTTTCAATACCTTACAAATGTATCGTTGGGATAGATTAGATTACTTGAAAAAATTGCATGAAGAAGCCAAAAAAGAACATTTTATTATAGGTATGAAATTAGTTCGTGGAGCTTATTTAGAAAAAGAAAATTCCAGAGCTGAAGAAAAAGGCTATAAATCGCCAATTTGTATTTCCAAGCAAGCAACAGATGATAATTATGATGCAGCTGTAGATTATATGTTAGATCATCTTGATAAAATGGCCATTTTTGCTGGAACTCATAATGAAGAGAGTTCCTATAAGTTAATGCAACAAATGAAAGAACGCAATATTGAACCAAAAGATTCTAGAATTTGGTTTGGCCAATTATACGGAATGAGTGATAATATCAGTTATAATTTAGCGGCTCACGGATATAATGTTGCTAAATATTTACCTTTTGGACCTGTCAGAGATGTGATGCCTTATTTAATTAGAAGAGCAGAAGAAAACACTTCCGTTGCTGGGCAAACAAGTAGAGAATTGGATTTGATTAAAGCAGAGAAGAAGAGAAGGAAGTTATAGAAATAAAAAAATCCCGATTTTAATTAAATCGGTATTTTTTTTTGAAGTTTATTTTGGTCTAATTCTTAATTAATTTCTTAGTAATTTTATCGTTGCTATCCGTTAAAACACTTATTAAGTAAATACCACTATTTAAGTTTGACAAATCAATTCGTTCTACTTTGGCATTGTTTTGATAAACCACTTTTCCTAGTAAATCATGAATTTCAATTGATTTGATATCAATAGTTGAAGTTCCATAATTAATATTTAATATTTGATTTGTTGGATTTGGATAAATTGAAATCTCACTTAATAAGAAACTTTCATTTGACAATGGATTAACGAAAGTTGTTTGGAATGTATTTGTAATTATTGCTGGGTTAAAATCAAAGTAAATTTCAGCAGTATTTGGAATCATATCATTAACTGCAAAACTTGGATTTGGCTTAATTTTGAAAGATATAGATCCTTGACTTAACGTTTCATTCTGAGACATAGCTGGTAAATTAATTCCAGGAAAATTAAATGATAAATTGTTTCCATTTCTAACAACTTGATAATAATGTGTTGAACTAATTATTCTAATTGTTTCTGGATTTAATTGTGCATTTAAAACATCATCAATTCTTACATTTAATGCTTCTGCTGTACCTGTATTTTGAAAACGAACAGTATAGAACAGGTAGTCATCATTTGTAAATGTATTTATTGGAATTTGTGCTCCATGACTTTCTAATTTATCATTTGGATCATAGGAGTTTACAATTGGCTGACTAAGGGTATCATCATTGTCATCATTGTTAAAATCTGTAATTGATGAAGTTATGTTGACAGAAGCTGTTACTATTTGACCTAGTCCAACTATTGGAATATTTGGCAGTGACATTGTTACATAAACAGTTCTAGTTTCTTGAGGTTGTAAATTGGTGTAATCTAAAGTGAATCCACTATTATTTATCACAGCGGAAGTATTGTCTGTACTTACTATTAAGGCTTGCGTTGGTTTTAAAAAGGTAAGCGTTCCATTTGCTACAACTACTCCGTTATTTTTGTAAACAACTTTATTTTTATATGTTAAATTTGGTCTTGGAGAAGTTAATGGAAGTATATTAACTCTTATATCTGTAAAGGGTTGAACTACACTTATTGGGAAATTAAAAACATTTGTAGTCGTTAATGTTGCAATACTTAAATCATTAAATGTAACTGCCGAGCTTAAGTATCCATTATATTCTGAATTCACTAAAAAACTAGCATCAATTAAATCAGTAGGTAATGTAGGATAAATTTTATATTTACCTGTAGAAGAAATATAACTTGTTGAAGTACCAGAATTATTAGTATCTACAACAAATTCTCCATTATTAAAATAAGTTTCATTGTTTTCTTTTAAACCATTATTATTTAAATCTAAAAAGGCTCTTAAATCTATATTGTTATTAGCAGCTCCGTTTAATTCAATATTTACAACTCCTACTTGGTTGCTAAAATTTGTTACTAAAATTATGTAATATTGACCTGCAATCGCATTTGGAATACTAATTTGTTCAATAGAAGCAGCTGAATAACTACAGCCTATTAAATTATTTGGAATGTTGGTGTTTCCATCAGGGAAATCATATAAATTACTACAACCTGAAGCTAGTTCTTGTGTGGTGAAAGGTCCCCATAAAGAGTAATCTACATCAATCCCATTTCCACTATTTGTTATTTGTGTAATTACACCAGATAGATTTCCAGTTTCATTTACTTGAAAATAGAACCAATTTGGATTCGGTGTTGTGAATAAACAATTTACACTACCATAACTAGGAAAACCAACTATGTTTTGATATTGAACGCCAAGACCTGTTATTTCATTTGAGTTTTCACAATCTAATGTTCTAATACAGAGATCAAAATCAGTAAACATATTTAAAGATGTAGAATTTGCAAATACTCTAATTTTATATTCTTGTCCAATTACTAAATTTGTAACAATTCCGTTTAGAGAACTATTGCATAATAATTCTGTTGGGTTTAAGCAATCATTTGTATAAACAGTAAAAGATATATTCGTGTTAGTACCAGTAATATTGTTTAATGAAATACTATGTGATGTATTTAAGGCAGTAAAATGAAACCAAACATCGTTGGAAGTTGCTATTCCGCAAGTGTAAGTTGCAGAAGAAGGAGTTGCACTAGTTAAAGTACCAGCTGTAGTTGTTTGACAATCAATTGAATTATTAACGGCAACATTGATTGAGTTTTGACAAAAATCATTTGAAGGAGCCGGTGGAAGAGTAGAAACGCAAACATCAAAAGTTGTTGTTTGTAAGGGTATTGAACCCGATGAATACACTCTAATATAATAAATTTCTCCTATTACTAAACTATTTGAAATACTTAGATTAGGATTACTACAAAGAATTTGAGTTAAATTATCGCAAGGGTTTGTTGCATTCGTTGAAGTATATAATGCATGATTTAAATCTAAAGTACTACCAGAAATATTTTGAATACTTACAAGGAGTTGTGTATGTGTAGCAGTAAACGAAAACCAAACATCATCATTAGTAGTTCCTACACATGTGTTTGCTTGTGAAGAACTTGTGGCTCCAAAAATAGTACTCGAAGCTACATTTGTACATGTTCCGTCTGTATTAACAGTTAACGGTGTTGCGGTATTGCAATTGTCATTTGTAGGAACAGGAGGAGCTGCAATACAAGTTGTATTTAAAGTAAAAGTTCCTTGAGAACTTCCTAATCCATAAACATATATATAATATAGAGTATTAGATGTTGTTGCTATTTGTACTTGAGATTGTAATCCACAAGAATCATTATTTCCAGTTACACAAGTAAATGCTCCACAACTACCTGTAAATAATTGAATTTTTGTGTCAAAACTAGAGCCACATAATGAAAATGTAACAATATCACCAGTACCCAGATAAGAATACCAAACACCACCAGAACCAGAAGTCGTTCCACATGTAGTAGTTGAAGCTCCTGTGGTTGTAGCACCAACCGTTGTTTCTGTGATTGTGCTTCCACACGTGATAGGAATTGCTGCTGAGCATAAATCATTTACTGCGGGACAAAATAATTGTGTTAAGGATGAACTATTTTTAAAACAATTAGCATCTTGTTGATTTTGTAAATTTACTGAAACATTAGTCCCATTTGCAAAAGGGCCAAATTGAATTTGACCTATACTTGTTATTATTTGTGATGTTGAAACTGGAATTGTTGTTCCAGCGATTGAGCTTGCAGAACCCATATTCGTAACATTTGCTGTTACAAAAAAAGTATCTGTTCCACTTGTACAGTTAGACAAAACAGCAAAACTAGCTGCCATATTTGTACAAGTATTTTCTGTTATTGTTAAATTATAAGAAATTGTTTGAGGTGCAGCCCAAGAAGAAATAACTACGTAATAAGATTGTCCAATAGTTGGAGTAAATGTGACTGAATCCGGAAGAGTAGTTCCATTTCCAGAAGTGGTTCCAGTAACACAACTAACACCAATATTTGCACAAGAATTGTATACAAATAATCCAGACCAAGTTGAATTTGTTTGCGCCGAAATTGTTATAGGATTTGCATTTGTTGGAGTGATTTTATAAAAGACATCATTTCCGTTTAAATAAGTTCCAGTAGTTCCACATCCAGAAGAACCAGGAGCTCCATCAATTAAATCTAAATAATTAGTTGTGTCATCTTGCGTACTATAGGGAATACTAGTTACAAGAATTGGATCTGTACATGTTGTTCCGATTTGGGCATATATTTGATTGACAAATAATGTTACTATCAGGAATAGTGTAAGGGTAGTTTTGTTCATATTTTGTGGTTTTTTGGCTAGTTGATTGATTATCAAATATAAACAAAATATTTACTTAAAACTTAATTTGTAAAAAAAATCCTCAAAAATTAATTTGAGGATTTTTATATTTTTAATACAAACTAGAATATTTACTAGGATTAGCTTCATTCATTATTTCATAAACTTTTTCGAAGACATCTTCAATACTTGGTTTTGAGAAATAATCACCATCAGTACCGTAAGAAGGTCTGTGTGGTTTTGCTGCTAATGTTTGTGGTTTGCTATCTAAATATTTGTAAGCTGATTGATTTTCAATAACTTCTTGTAAAATATAAGCGCTTGCTCCACCAGGAACATCTTCATCCACTACTAACAAACGATTTGTTTTTTGAATACTTTTTACAATATCATGATTCAAATCAAAAGGTAATAACGATTGAACATCAATAATTTCAACATTAATATCGTGTTCTTGTAATTCTTTAGCAGCTTGTTCTATGATTCTTAATGTTGAACCATAAGAAACAATTGTAATATCAGAACCTTCTCTAATCGTTTCTACAACTCCAATTGGTGTTGTGAATTCTCCAAGATTAGTTGGCATTTTTTCTTTTAAACGATAGCCATTTAAACATTCAATTACTAAAGCTGGTTCGTCTGTTTGTAATAATGCGTTATAGAAACCTGCAGCTTTGGTCATGTTTCTTGGTACTAAAACGTGAATTCCACGAATAGCATTAATAATCATTCCCATTGGTGAACCTGAATGCCAAATTCCTTCTAATCTGTGTCCACGTGTACGAATGATTAAAGGTGCTTTTTGTCTTCCTTTTGTTCTATATTGAAGTGTAGCTAAATCATCACTCATGATTTGAATAGCATACAATAAATAATCTAAATATTGAATTTCTGCAATTGGTCTTAAACCTCTCATTGCCATTCCAATTCCTTGTCCTAATATAGTGGCTTCACGAATTCCAGCATCTGAAACTCTGAATTCACCATATTTTTCTTGCATGCCTTCTAAACCTTGGTTTACATCACCAATATTTCCTGCATCTTCCCCAAAAACTAAGGTTTCAGGATATTTTGAGAAAATAGCATCAAAATTATCTCTAAGCACAACTCTTGCATCAACATCTTCTGCTGCATTATCAAAAGTTGGCTTAATTTCATTTATTTTAGAAATTGCATCTTTTGACGAAGAAAATAAGTGTGAACTAAATTTAGGTTGAATAGTTTCTTTATAACCAAAAATCCAAGATGATAAATTAGCTCTACTGTCTTCATTTTTAATTAGACGTAAAACTTTTCTAGCTGTTGATAGGGTGTCTTTTCTTATTGGTTCTTTTATTGAAGTTAAATCCGAAGCATATTTTTCAATAAATACTTTGTTAGAACTTGTTGAAGCTATTTTACTTAATAACTCTACTAATTCATCACGTTCTGTTTTTATGGGATTTAAGTAAGCATTCCAAGCCGCTTTTTTACCTTCTAAAACTTCTTTTTTGATTGATTTTTCTAATTCTTCAATTTCTTCAGCTGAAGTAATATTGTTTTCGATTGACCACGCTTTCATTTTAGTCAAACAATCAAAATCAGCTTCCCAAGCTAATCGTTCAGCATTTTTATATCTTTCGTGACTTCCAGAAGTTGAATGACCTTGAGGTTGTGTAAGTTCTTGAACGTGAATCAGAACAGGAACATGCTGTTCTCTAGCAATTGTTGAAGCTTTTTGATACGTTTCAATTAAAGCCGGATAATCCCAACCTTTAACTCTTAATATTTCGTAACCGTTAGTATCTTCTTCTTTTTGGAATCCTTTTAGAATTTCAGAAATGTTTTCTTTTGTAGTTTGATACCTTGCGTGAACCGAAATTCCGTAATCATCATCCCAAACACTCATTACCATTGGCACTTGTAAAACACCAGCAGCATTTATCGTTTCAAAAAACAAACCTTCAGATGTTGAAGCATTTCCGATTGTTCCCCAAGCTACTTCATTTCCATTTATTGAAAAGTTAGTTTTATTGGTAATTCCGTTTACGTTTCTATATATTTTTGAAGCTTGAGCTAAACCTAACAAACGAGGCATTTGTCCAGCAGTAGGAGAGATATCTGCACTCGAATTCTTTTGTAAAGTCAAGTTGTTCCAATTTCCGTTTTCATCTAAACTATGTGTAGCAAAATGTCCGCCCATTTGACGACCAGCACTCATTGGATCATTTTCCAAATTCGTATTACCATACAAACCAGCAAAAAATTGTTCGATATTTAAAGCACCAATTGCCATCATAAAGGTTTGATCACGATAATATCCTGATCGGAAATCACCATTTTTAAACGCTTTTGCTAAGGCTAATTGTGGAACTTCTTTTCCATCACCAAAAATACCAAACTTAGCTTTTCCTGTTAGTACTTCTTTTCTTCCAAGAAGACTACATTCTCTACTAGTAATAGCAATTTTTAAATCAGAAAGAACTTCTTGCTTGAAATCTTCGAATGAAATATTTTGTTTGGTTTTTGCTTCCATAAAGTATACAATTGGGTTTGGTACAAATTTAATAAATAGAATGAATTATTTATGTTAAAAGCAATTGTTTTTTATCTAAAAAATAAATTATTCATAATATTTAGCTATTTTGTTGTAAATAAATAACTAAAAAGCGTTTAAAAGTGATTTTTTTTCAAGAATAAGTCCTAAAACCATTTTCTTGTAAATAATGAAATTAGCGTTTTTGGACTTAAAGTAACCACAAATCTTATTTTTTGACCATAATTATCTTGATTTAGTTCAAATCCGTTTGACGATTGAACAGGGAAATATAATTCAAAATAATCTGGAACAAGATTTAAACGAATTCCACTATCATAAATAAATTGTGCTTTAATGGATTTGTTTTTGATTAAACCCACATCACTATAAATTTCAATCCAATTCCAAATATTAAAACTCCCATTTATAGTTGACATCCACTGATTTGCAAATCTAGTTTCAAATTTAGATTTAAAACCACCTTCGCCCATTACATATTGTTGACTGAAGATACCAGTTGATTCTGATCGACCTAATAAATTATAATTAAACAGATAATCGGTTGGTCTGTCTACTCCAAAACTAAAAAAATCTGAATTGGTGCTTTTATACATAAATGTACCTATGTAAAAACGTAGATTAATTCTTCGATTATCTTCAAAGAGTTTTCTGTATTCAATTTCAGCAGCTATTTTCCCAAATGAACTTGCAATTTGTAAATCGGTGTGAAAGGAGTAAAATTTAGTCATTTCTGACTGAATATTGTAATATTTTGCATTAAAAATTGAATAATTCTCTGTGTTAACATCTGTTGTGAAATTTGATTTTTCTCGATCAACATAATATTGTGTTAATTGAATGTATTCATTTTTATTATACCTAAAATTATTGTCTCTAAATCTAAATTGAATAGATGGAATAATTCTAGTATACAAAGCTTCTGGTGCATAATGTGACATGGAAGCTGACATTGAATAGCGTATATTGTACAAACGACCTTCACGAACATTTTGATTGACCATTCCTGAAATACCTCCAACAATTTTTTGTGTGTTTGAAGAGTATTCGGGTGAAATATCAAAAGAAAAAGGTTTGTTTAAGACGGAACGATTGTTTATTTTCATTCCAATTTTAATACCATCATATAAATTATATTCAGCCGTTGGAACATAAAATACTTGGTTGTAATATGGATTTTCTAAATCTTTAAAAAAAGTAAATTTTAAAGGTCTGTGGTTAAAAATTATCCCTTTTAAGGAATACCAGTTATTTCTTAGGTTAGATTCAGGAACTTCGGTTTTGTAGTTTAAAACTAATTTATCAATATTATTTCTTGGAATTACAAAAGTCGTGTCTGTTTTTATGTTTGTAAGCCATTTTTTATATACAATAGTATCGTTGCTTAATCCATACAAAGGAATCGGAACATTTGTTAACGTTTTGTTTTTTATCGAAATGCTTATTGAATCTTTTTGTTTTTTAATAGATCCAAATTTATAATCAATTAAATCTCTTTTGCTAATCACTGTATCAAAAAACCAATCAATATCTTTTTTTGCATTTTGATTTAAAATATATTCAAAGTCATATCTTGATGTTTGAATATCTTTATTCATATTCAAAAACTCAACAATACTTTTTTGTACTATATTATTTTCTAAATAAGAATCTAAATAACGTAAACTCAATCCAGCTCTATATTTTCCAGCTATTTGTTCATTGAATTTGATTAATGAATTTTTATCACTTCCTATAGGTTGGTCTAGGTTTTTTCTAACCATTAACAGGTAAACATAATAAAATTGATCATTAAAATCTGTACTAAGAATATTATAACCTTTAAGTAATTTAATTTTAGATAAACTACCCATCATTTTAAACTTTGGGTAATAATAATCAATATAATTCATCAATATATATTGCTGAATTCCTTCTTCAATCCAATGGTCTTTTCTATGATTTATAAGAATTTTTTCTTTTAATAAATTATTCAAATAAGTCTTTAAAAAACGAACTTCAAATATAAATTCATCTGGAAATGGATTTATAAACGAAGGCAATTGATTAACTCCATAAAAAGGATTTTTGTTATAATCATCGTTTGAAACAACAATTTTATTTTCCTTTGGATTTCCAATTTGAGTAGAAACGTATTTAGTAATCTTATCAATTACTAAAGCAATCTCAATTTCAGATAAACGTTTATCTTCAAAATTTGAAATCACTTCTACATTTTCATTTTTATAGCTTTTGAATGAAATAGCATCAATTGGCTCTAAAATTAAAGAAACTGTTTGCCTACTTTTTGCTGTTAAAGTATGTTTTTTACTAGTTAAATCTTCATATATACCTTTTTGATTTAGGCTGCTAAAAACTTGATAACTTTTCGGAAATTCAATGTCAATTTTATAATCACTAACAGCATTTGAAATGTCATCTAAATTTTCATTGCTTTGCGTTATAAATTGTTTGTTTTCGTATCTTGGAATTGATAAGTACCAGTCTTTTAGATATATTTTTCCATTATTATCAAAACCATATTTTGTAAATTTTTCATTTGGAATTTTGACGGTATAAGTACAAAGAAATTTCTGTTGAGAATTGGGTAATATGGTTTTGTTTAAACAAAGTTTTATGAGATCGACTTTCTCTTCAAAATTTTCCCATACTAATTGATTGAAATTTTCGTCTACAATAGTATTTATTTTGGTAAATCCTCTGTCGTCTTCTTTGGCTAAATGAAAGACTCTTGAAAACTCATCAGAAAATCGTCTTGCTAGTGCAGAGTTTTTTGATGAAAATGCATTATTCCAATCATTTAACAAAATTGAAGTTAAAGTATCATTAGTGTTATTAGCATACAAAATTTCTTGTTGAATGTATAGAAGATGTTTTTCAGTGTCAACTTTAACATTCAAATTTATACTATGTTGTGCCCAAACGTTAGTTTGAAGCAATAGCAGGATTAGTATGAAACGAAATAATTTCAAATTTTAGCAATTTTTTGAGTGTAAATATACCAAAATCAATGGTTAAGAAGCACTATATTCAAATTATTTTTTATGATTAATTGACATTAGTTTAACAATGATTTCTTTTCATTCGTTATTAAATGGCTATCTTTGAAAAAAAATATTATGTCTAAAAAAATACTCTTACTTTTTTCACTTTTCATTTCAAATTTTATTTTTTCTCAAGTAGTGATAAATGAAGTAGATGCAGATAATCCAAGTACGGATGAAAGAGAATTTATCGAATTAAAATCAACTTTACCAAATTTCTCGCTTGACGGATATGTTTTGGTTTGTTATAATGCAGGAAGTTCAGCACCATATTCGGGTTCACAAAGTTATTTTACTTTTGATCTTGATGGTTATGTAACAGATATTAACGGAATTGTACATGTTGGAAATACTCTAGTTTCACCATCACCAGCAGGAAATTTTCCAATTAATACTATTCAAAATGGACCAGATGTTGTAGCTTTATACTTAGGAAGCGATACCGATTTTCCTTATCTGACAAATGCTACAAATGTTAATCTTATTGATGCTGTTGCTTATACAAGTAGTGCTACAAAAATACCAACAAATTTAATGACTATTTTGGGTATTACTCATTGTCCTATTGATGCTGAATCAACTAATTCAACTTCAATGTCAATTCAACGAAAAAATGATGGTACATATGAAGTAAAAATTCCAACTCCAGGTGTAAACAATGATGGTTCTGGAATTCCTATAACAAGAATAAACATAACTACTTCATTAGCTGAAGTTGATGAAGGAAACAATATAACAATAACTTTTACAGCTAATTCTGCAATTTCGGGAACAGATT
Source organism: Flavobacterium gelidilacus DSM 15343 (assembly GCF_000422685.1). Classification (GTDB taxonomy): domain Bacteria; phylum Bacteroidota; class Bacteroidia; order Flavobacteriales; family Flavobacteriaceae; genus Flavobacterium; species Flavobacterium gelidilacus. The sequence goes on from NZ_AUGN01000001.1 coordinate 45,784, forward strand.
TAAATATTTCATACATTTTAGATAATGGAAATTTTAATTCAAGTGATTTTACCGGTGATTTAAATGTAACGATTCCTGTCGGACAAACAACCGTTGTAAAAACAATTCAATTGTTAAACGATGGAATTAATGAAGATGATGAAACATTAAATATATATGTAGCCACTGTTCCAACGGGTTATATGATGAACCGAAATAACGTTAAAGTTAGAGTTCATGATGCTAATTTTATTGTTCAACCATGGGGAACACCTTTGAGTCCAACTTTTGGCATTGTTACAAGTACAGCACCCGCAGGTTATTATAGTACAATTAATGGTTTATCTGGAGCTACATTAAAACAAGCTTTGCAAGATATTATTGCTAATCCAAATGTAGTGCACGCTCAAAATTATGGAGATGTAGAAACTATTTTAAAAGACAGTGATATTAATCCCTTAAACAGTAGTCAAGTTTGGTTAATGTATACAGAGATTCCACGTTCTAAATTAGATTATCAAACAAGTAATTATAATATTGGGGTTTGGAACAGAGAACATATTTTTGCTCAATCTAGAGGTGGATTTTCAGATGGAACCTCTTCGACAGCAGATGGAATTGATATTTGGTTGCCAACAAACGCTAATGATTTACTAACAGGTCATGGTGATGCACATCATATTAGAGCTGAAGATGGTTCAGAAAATAGTTTCCGTAGTAATAAAAATTTTGGAAATGTAAACACTTCTACAATGTATGCTGGACCAGCTGGTACATTAGGTTCATGGAAAGGTGATGTAGCAAGAGCGTTAATGTATATGGATGTAAGATATAATGCTTTAAATGTTGTTAACGGTGATGTTTCAGAATCACCAACAGGTTATATTGGAGATTTAGCTACATTGTTACAATGGCATCAACAAGATCCACCAGATGATTTTGAAATGAATAGAAACAATTATATTTATACATGGCAAATTAATAGAAATCCATTTATTGATAACCCAGATTTAGCGAGTTATATTTTTGGAAGTAATATTGGACAACCTTATACTTTAGGAAACGAGAATTTTGTAGCTTCAAAAGTTGTGGTTTATCCAAATCCAACTACAGATTATATTATAATTGCGGGAATAGATTCAGAAGCTAAAGCTGAAGTTTTCTCTATCACTGGACAAAAAATTAAAGAGGTTAAATTTACAAATGAAGTTACACTTTCATTAAGTGATGTAACTGCTGGAGTTTATTTGGTTAAGGTTTCAAATGAAAATTCAAGTATTACTAAAAAGATTATTGTTAGATAATTTTAGAAACTAATAAATCATAAAAAAAGTCCTTCGTTTTGAAGGACTTTTTTGTTTTATTAAAAGTTGGGAGACAAGTTATATTTCTTATAGAAACTGTCTAAAGCTTCTAAAACTTGATCTTCATTATCTACAATTTTAATTAAATTTAGATCATCTGGACTTACCGTTTTATATTTTTCAATTAAGGTTGATTTTACCCAATCAATTAATCCTGACCAAAACTCTGTACCCACTAATATAATTGGAAATTTTGCAATCTTTTTAGTTTGGATTAAAGTGATTGCTTCAAACAATTCATCTAATGTTCCAAAACCACCTGGCATAACTACAAATCCTTGAGAGTATTTTACAAACATTACTTTTCTCACGAAAAAGTAATCAAAATTTAAGTTTTTATCTCTATCAATATAAGGGTTAAAATGTTGTTCAAAAGGCAAATCAATATTTAAACCTACTGAAGTCCCACCACCAAAGTGTGCTCCTTTATTTCCAGCTTCCATTATTCCTGGTCCACCACCAGTAATTACTCCATAACCACCTTTACTTATTTTGTAGGCAATTTTTTCGGCTAACAAATAACTTGGATCGTCTGATTTCGTTCTTGCTGAACCAAAAATAGAAACACATGGACCAATTCGTCCCATTGCTTCATATCCATTTACGAATTCGGACATAATTTTAAAAATGGCCCATGAATCGTTAGTTCTTATTTCGTTCCAAGTTTTTTGTTTTAATTGTTCTTGTATTCTTTGATCGTCATTTTCAAATTTATCTACTGACATATTCTTCTTTTTATAATTAAACAAACAGGCTAAATTAATTCTTTTTTCAAGAATTGAGCCGTGTAACTTTTTTTATTTTTTACAATTTCCTCAGGAGTTCCTTTGGCTATTAGTTGTCCACCAGCTTTTCCACCTTCATAACCTATATCGATTACATAATCAGCTAATTTCACTACATCCAAATTATGTTCGATAATTAAAACTGTATTTCCTTTTTCTACTAATTCATTTAAAACACCCATTAATACTCGAATATCTTCAAAATGAAGTCCTGTTGTAGGTTCATCCAAAATATAAAAAGTATTTCCTGTATCTTTTTTAGATAATTCTGAAGCTAGTTTGATCCGTTGTGCTTCACCACCAGAAAGTGTAGTACTTTGTTGTCCTAAAGTAATGTATCCTAATCCAACATCTTGAATGGTTTTAACTTTTCTATGAATTTTTGGAATCATTTCAAAGAAATCAACAGCTTCATCAACTGTCATATTCAGTACGTCTGAAATTGATTTTCCTTTGTAACGAATTTCTAAAGTTTCTCTATTAAAACGTTTTCCTTGACACGTTTCACATTCTACATAAACATCAGGTAAAAAACTCATTTCTATTGTTCTTACACCAGAACCTTCACAAGTATCACATCTTCCACCTTTAACATTAAAGCTAAATCGACCAGCTTTATAACCACGAATCATGGCTTCTGGTGTCATGGTGTATAGTTTTCTAATTTCAGAAAACACATCGGTATAAGTAGCTGGGTTACTTCTTGGTGTTCTTCCAATTGGACTTTGGTCAATTTCAATAACCTTGTCAATATGTTCTAAACCTTCAATTTTTTTGTAAGGTTGTGGTTTTTTTACACCATTAAAAAAGTGAGCGTTCAAAATAGGGTAGAGCGTTCCGTTAATCAAAGTAGATTTTCCAGAACCTGAAACTCCAGTTACACAAATCATTTGTCCTAATGGAAATTCAACCGTAACATTTTTTAAATTATTTCCTGTTGCACCAGAGAGTTTTAGGATTTTCCCATTACCTTTTCTTCTTTCTGTTGGTACTTCTATTTTCATTTTACCACTCATGTATTGAGCAGTCATGGTATTTTCTTTTAATAATTCTTTTGGTGTTCCTTCACTAATAATTTTTCCACCAAATCTTCCTGCCTTTGGTCCAATATCAATCACGTAATCAGCACGTTCAATCATGTCTTTGTCATGTTCGACTACAATAACTGAATTTCCTATATCACGTAAGTTTTCTAAAGACTTTATAAGTCTTTCATTATCTCTTTGATGCAATCCAATACTAGGTTCATCTAAAATATATAAAACTCCAACTAGCTGTGAACCAATTTGTGTTGCCAATCGAATTCGTTGCGCTTCACCACCAGAAAGTGATTTTGAACTTCTATTTATGGTCAAATAATTTAATCCAACATCTAATAAAAATTGCAAACGCGCTTCAATCTCTTTAATAACTTCAGTTGCAATTGCATTTTGTTTTTCGGATAAATATTGAGGCAATTCTTTGAACCAATCAAATAATTCATTGATATCCATATGAACTAACTCACCGATATTTTTTTCGTTAATTTTAAAATAAAGCGACTCTTTTCTTAAACGACTTCCTTCACAAGTTGGACAATCATTTTCGTCCATGAATTCTTTTGCCCATCGTTTTAAAGAAGCAGTATTACTTTCTTCATATTGATTTTTGATAAAATTTGAAATTCCTTCAAAATCAATTTTATAGTCTTTCGTAATTCCCATTACTTTTGAAACTACTTCGAATTTTTCATTTCCACCATTCAATATCATATTCATGGCTTCTTGTGGAATAGTTTCTATTGGGTCAGAAAGCTTAAACTCATATTTATGTGCAATAAGTTCTAATTGTTTGAAAATCCAAGTCGATTTCATTTCGCCTAATGGAGCAAATCCACCAGCTTTAATAGATAATTTTGGATTTGGAACAATTTTTTTCAAATTAATTTCGTTCACTACACCTAATCCATTACAATTTTCACAAGCACCTTTTGGTGAATTAAATGAAAAATTATTTGGCTCTGGATTTGGATATGAAATTCCAGTTGAAGGACACATCAAATTACGACTAAAATAACGTACTTCTTGACTTTCTTGCTCTATTACCATTAAAATGTCTTCCCCATGATACATGGCTGTTTTGATGCTTTCCGTCAAACGTTTGTCAGTGTCTTCAGTTGTATCAATGGCCATTCTGTCGATAACAATTTCAATGTCGTGCATTTTATATCTATCGACTTTCATTCCGACATCTAAATCACGAATTGTTCCGTCTACTCTTACTTTCAAGAAGCCTTGTTTAGCAATTTGTTCAAAAAGTTCGCGATAATGTCCTTTACGGGAACGTACAACTGGTGCTAAAATATTGATTCGTTTACCATTGAAATCATTAAGAATCAACTCCTTAATTTGTTCATCAGAATAGGAAACCATTTTTTCTCCTGTATTGTAACTGTAAGCATCACCAGCTCTAGCGTACAAAAGACGTAGAAAATCATATATTTCAGTAATTGTTCCAACGGTTGAACGTGGACTTTTACTTGTAGTTTTTTGTTCGATGGCAATAACAGGTGAAAGTCCGTCAATTTTATCAACATCTGGTCTTTCTAATCCGCCTAAGAACTGTCTTGCATAGGCAGAAAAGGTTTCAATATACCTTCTTTGTCCTTCAGCATAAATTGTATCAAAGGCTAATGAGGATTTTCCTGAACCTGAAACACCAGTGATTACGACCAGTTTTTCTCTTGGAATTATTACATCTATATTTTTTAAATTATGGACACGAGCTCCAATAATTTCGATAGTTTCTTCTGTTTTCAACATAATTTTTTGGGAAAAAGCAAAGATACTATTTTTAAAGAGAAATTTTAAAGAACATTCTATAGAATTTAGTTAAGATTTTCTATTTTTGAATAAAAAAATTATAAAATATGAGGTTACTAGGAATAGGTTCAAGAATAAAACATCAAGAATATGGAGTTGGTGTTGTGACAAACGTTTCTCCAAAATTTTATTGGGTGACTTTTATTGAAAACGGATTAGAAACCATTGAACTAGATAGTGAATTTGAAGTTATTGAAGCTTTAGAAGATGAAGTGGATTCAGTAAGTTTTTTTGAAGTTGAAAAAGCTTTAAAAAATTTATTAGAAAAATATAGTGATATTGGACCAAGAGTTTCTATTGCAGACAAATGGAAAGGTGGAAAAATAGTTTTAGAACCTGGAACACAAACTCAAAATAAAGAAATTCCGATTGATAGTTTTTTTAATAAAATTGTAATGGTTAGAGATCGATTACGTGTAATGGAACAAAAAATAAACTCAAGTAATTTAGAATCTTCTGAAAAAATTGAATTACAGCAATATATTACAAGATGTTACGGAAGTTTAACTACTTTTAATGTCTTATTTAAAAATTCTAGTGATTTTTTTGTGGGAGAAAAAACAAAATAAAATATCAAGTCTTTCTGAGTTTAAATTTAGAAAGACTTTTTTTATTCAATCACCATTTCTTTTAATTTTTCTCTATATTTTATTAAAACAAAATGTTTGGAAATTAACCCAATGAATTTTCCATTTTTTAGAACAGGTAAAATTTTTGCCCCACTGTTTTCAAATTTTTCCATAATGGTTTCCATGGTTTCATCATAGAATACAATTTCCTTGGGTTGTTGCATGACTTCATTTGTAGAAGTATATTTTATTTTGAAAGCAGAAAACATAAATTTTCTCACATCATCTAAATAAATTAAACCTTCCAATTCATCTTTGTCGTTTAGCACTGGAAATACAACTTCATCTGATTGTTGAATTTTTTCAATCAATTCATCTAAATTTGTTGAAACGGAAATAGCTTTATAATCAGATTGCAATAGTGTTGACAATTCTAAAGAAGTCAAAATATTTTTATCTTTGTTATCGGTAAAAACTTCTCCTTTGTCTGCCAAATGCTTAATATCAAACGAATAGGGTTCAAAACGCTTAGATATTGCATAACTTACTGAAGAAACTATCATTAAAGGAACCATTAATTCATAACCACTTGTGATTTCTGCTATCAAGAAAATAGCAGTTAATGGTGCATGAAATAAACCACTTAAAACTCCAGCCATTCCAACTAAAGTAAAATTAGTTACTGGTAATTTTGCTAGTCCAGTTAAATTCACAAAATAGGCCAATACAAACCCTAAATAAGAACCCACAAACAGCGAAGGAGCAAAGTTACCTCCATTTCCACCAGATCCTAATGTTAAACCAGTTGCAAAGACTTTGACCATCATTGTTGCTCCAACAAAAGCTAATAAAATCCATTTGTTATCTTTAAAACCGTTTAATAAAGTGTTATCCAAAATTTTTTCAGGATTATTATCGGCAATTGTTTTTATACTGGTATAACCTTCTCCAAAAAGAGTTGGAAATAGAAAAATTAGAATAGCTAATATTCCTGCTCCAAACAAGGCTTTATGATAGATTCCAAATTTACTTTTTGTAAAAAAATGCTCAATTTTTCTAAAATAACGGGCATAATAAATAGAAAGTAATCCAGATAATAAACCCAAAAGAACATAAAAGTGTAAGTTATGATAATCAAAACCTTGTACACTTTTGAAGGAAATTAAAATATCTTCGTCTAAAACAATTGTAGAAATCAATGCTCCAGTTGCAGCACTAATCATAATTGGAATAAATGCTGTTATGCTTATCTCTGCCAAAACTACTTCGATAGCAAATAAAACACCTGCAATTGGAGCGTTAAAGGCAGCTGCAATTCCGGCAGCAACTCCACAAGCTAATAATAACGTTCTGTCTTTATAACTTAATCTGTAATTTTGTGCATAATTACTACCAAAAGCAGCACCAGTAACAGTAATTGGCGATTCTAATCCAGCACTTCCACCTAAACCGACGGTTAAGGAACTAGTTATAATTTGCGAATACAATTGTTTTTTAGGAAGAATTCCACCATTTTTTGCAACAGCATACATAATATGTGAAGTCCCTTTTTGAATCGAACCATCTAAAAATTTATGAACTACAAATACGGTTAATAAAATTCCGATTATAGGTAAAACACTATTGCTATAAGGTAAATGAAGATAACCATCTAAATATTGAGAAAATTGATAAACTTTATGCGCAAATGCCTTTAGAATAATTACAGCTAAAGCAGAAGAAATCCCGACCAACACACAAGAAAAATAAATAAATTGCCTTGGTGTTAAAAAAGTTTTTAAAAGAAAAATAAATCGCTCTAATCGCTTAAAGTTTTTACTTATAAATCGAAAAAAAGGATTGACTTTTTTCGTGGACATTCTGTTGTTGTTTTAATTCTTGCGAAATTACCATTTTTGAATGGATTTTGAAAGATTTTTAAAGTAAACGTAAAGCTTCTCTTTGATTTAATGTGCTTAAATCTCATTTAATTCAACTAATTTTTCTTTAACGTGATTTCGTAATTCCTCAAAAAACAAAGTGAATTCATTTTCAAAGTCATCATAAAAAGCCTCTAATTCTTCCACAGAAAACTGCATTTTAGATTTGAATTTAGTGCGATAATCCATTTGAAATAAAATTTTAGAAATACCTTCAACTGTAGCATAACTTTCCAACCAATTTTGCTCAATCATTATAGGAAGAATTCGTTGTGTTTTTGGCGTTAAAGCTTCAAAATTATCTTCAAGCGATTGGTAAAAACGAAAAACAAAACTAGTAAGAGATTCATCCGAATATTTTGTCCAATTCTTAGCTAAAAAATGGTCATATAAAATGTCGACAATTACACCAGAATAATGTCCATAACGTTCATGAAGTCTATGTTTACTGATTCTAAATATTTCATTGGCATCCGTAAAAGTATCAATATATCTATGCAGAATAATACCTTTTTTGATTTGTTCTGGATAATCTAAATAATCATTTCCACGAATTCCATCAGCCATAAAATTGCCGATTTTTATAAAATCGTTGTCGTTTGAAAGGTATATATGGGCTAGGAAATTCATTAAATAGGTTAAAAGGTTAGGTGTTTAAATGTTTAAAAGGATTTAACAATTGAAATGTAAATGTACAAATTTTTAAATCACTATTATTTCTTATGTATTACTTTACTTATATTTGTCAATGTTTAGAAATTATGTCAACTCATAACCTTTTAAACTCTTAAACTTTTAAACCAAAAAATATGACTTTAATAAAATCAATATCAGGAATTCGAGGAACCATTGGAGGAAAAGTAGGAGAGAACCTTACTCCAGTTGACGCTGTGAAATTTGCATCTGCTTATGGGACTTTCTTAAAACAAAATACTCCAAAAGACAAATTAACAGTTGTAATTGGTCGTGATGCAAGGATTTCTGGACCAATGATTCACAATTTAGTTCAAAACACTTTATTAGGTTTAGGAATTGATGTAATTGATTTAGGTTTATCGACAACTCCAACGGTTGAAATTGCTGTTCCTATGGAAAAAGCTGATGGTGGAATTATTCTAACGGCTTCACACAATCCAAAACAATGGAATGCTTTGAAATTATTAAATGCTAAAGGTGAATTTTTAAGTGGTGCTGAAGGAGAATTAATTCTAGAAATTGCTGAAAGTGAAGCTTTTGATTTTGTGGATGTTGATTCATTAGGTGAAGTTACAGTGAATGATTCTTACATGGATATTCATATTGATGAAGTGTTGGATTTGCCTTTAGTGGATGCTGAAGCGGTAAAAAAGCGTAAATTCAAAGTGGTTGTTGATGGTGTGAATTCTTCAGGTGGAATTGTGATTCCTAATTTATTAGAACAAATGGGAGTTGAAGTTGTGAAATTATATTGTACTCCAAATGGTCAATTTCCTCATAATCCTGAGCCGTTGAAAGAGCATTTAGGTGATATTTGTAAATTAGTTTTAGACGAAAAAGCTGATTTCGGAATTGTAGTTGATCCAGATGTTGATAGATTGGCGTTCATTTCGAATGATGGTGAAATGTTTGGAGAAGAATATACTTTGGTCGCTTGTGCTGATTATGTTTTAAGCAAAACTCCAGGAAATACGGTTTCAAATATGAGTTCTTCTCGTGCTTTACGTGATATTACTGAAAAACATGGTGGAAAGTATCAAGCAAGTGCTGTTGGTGAGGTTAATGTAGTTGAATTAATGAAGAAAACCAATGCCATTATTGGTGGTGAAGGAAACGGTGGAATCATTTATCCAGAAAGTCATTACGGAAGAGATAGTTTGGTAGGTGTTGCCTTATTCTTGACTCACTTGGCTAGTTTAGATATGACTGTTGCTGAATTAAGAGCCAGTTATCCTCAATATTACATGAGCAAAAATAAAATTGAATTAACGCCTCAAATTGATGTGGACGCGATTTTAGAAGCCATGACAGAAAAATACAAAAACGAAGACATCACAACTATTGATGGTGTAAAAATTGACTTCGCTGAAAATTGGGTGCATTTAAGAAAATCAAATACAGAACCAATTATTAGAATATATACAGAAGCTCAAACGCAGCAATTGGCAGATGATTTAGCTAATAGAATTATTGGTGAGATTAAGGAAATTGCTGGGATTTAGTTTAGTGCTCAGTGTTCAGTTTTTTAGTTGGCAGTTTTAATTCGTTGATATGAAAAATAGTTTTAAAATTATGTTACTTGTTTTATTTCTTCACAATATCTCTTATTCTCAAGACAAGAGTAATGTGGAGTGTGGATTTTTTGGAACGAAAACAGTAGAAGAACGAAATTCTATTTTTCCTTTTAATAAAACTGAAAAGGTTCTATTAATAAGTTATCCAAATACTGAAGTGTATCAGTTAAGTAGAAAAGATAGTGTTGGATTAACTGAATATGGTTATAAAATTGAAAAAGAATTTATTTTTCATGATTCATTAAAGGTTAAATTATATGATGCTACTAAAGTTGTTAAACTTAATGATAAAGCAATAAATGGATTGAGTAACATTCTGTTTAATTATGATTAAAGAGTAAAAGCTAATGATAGTTTATTAACAATTTCAGTTGTAGATTGTTATACTCCAAGAAATGCGATTTTATTTCTTGATAAAAATGAAAAAGTTATTTCAGTTTTAGAAATTTGTTTTGAATGCATTCAATATTATTTATTTCCTTATTCTAAACAATTTAAAGATGTTTTAGGCTTAGAATGTGATCAAAGATTGAGTTATTTTAGAAAAATGTTTCACGATTTTGGATTTGAAGATTCTAAAAACAATAGTAATATAAGTTTTGAAGTTTCAGATAATCTTGGGGCAATAAGAGGCGCAAGTTTAATTGCAAATAATTCAAAAATTGTTCTTACTGATTATGATGGACTTACATCAATATCACTAAATAAAAAAACAGAAAAAGTTGAATTATCATATATGGGTAAACCAACTTTCGTAAGAATCATAAAAAACTGTGATTATATAAAAGTTGATATCAGCAAAGGAAAAGCATTTTATTACAAAGACAAGAAATTTATTAAGTCGAAGAAATTGATTTTTGAATAATTATTTTAAAACATTAAGATATTAGTTTCATTAAGTAAGCTTAATTTTTCTAAATATCTTAATAGTTCAATTTTTACTTTACTTTTTTCATAGAAACAGCATTCATGCAATAACGCAAACCACTTGGTTCTGGTCCATCAGGAAAAACGTGACCTAAATGAGCATCACAAGTATTGCAAACGGCTTCGATTCTAATCATTCCAAAGGAAACGTCTTTTATGTAAGCAACCGCATTTTCATTAATTGGTTGCGTAAATGATGGCCAACCTGTGCCACTTTCAAATTTTTCGTTAGCATCAAATAATAAAGTATCACAACAAACACAACCATAAATTCCAGGTTCAAATAGCGAGCATAATTCTGAACTGTGTGGTCGTTCTGTTCCTTTTAGTCTTGTGACTCTAAATTGTTCGTCTGATAAAATTTCTTTCCATTCTTCAGGAGTTTTTTCGACTCTTTTATCTGGTTTTGGGTTTCCGTTTTTTGCAAAAGCAATTAAGTTATTCCAGTTTAGCATATTTTTAATTTTTTATAGTTTTTAGAGCTGCTTCACATTGTAAATCAATAGTGTCAACCCAATTTGTTTTATTTTTTATGTTCGAAAAAGCAATTGATAATTCTGTACAAGCTACAATAAAAATCACATTTTCTGAATATGTTTGTGTCAGTAATTGATAACATTCTTTTGTTTTTGCTTCATCATTACTTTCAAAATATACTTTTCTCAAAGCATCAACTTGTTTAATAATTTCTTCACTAGGAGTAATTAATTTATGCTTTTTTGGAACAAATGATTTAAAATAATCATCTTGCATCGTAAAAGCAGTTCCTAGAATTAGAATATTTGAATCATCTTCAATTTCATTTAATTTTTGGTTTATTAAATTTCCAACATGGCAATAGGGTTTAGTTATTTCATTTTTAGTCAAAACAATATCTAAAGCCTTATGCATTGTATTATTTACTAAAATGGCAGAAGTAATATCTTGTTGGTCTAAATATTTTATGGCTGGAGTAATTAAATCAGCTACTTTATCCATTTCATAAGGTAACAAAGTATTTATTTCTTTAAAATTTAAAGAAACGAGTAGGATAGGACACGAATTTCCATTCCCTGTCTTTTGTTCGTACAAAGCATTTATTTTCTCATAAAAATAAGACGTTGCTCTATAACCAATACCACCAATTATTCCAATGGAACTCATTTTTTTACTTTTTGAATAAACTTATTGCATAATTTTTTCCTTCATCTAAAAAATGCTCCACGCTTTTAAAACCAATATTATTTTTAAAATTTTCAATGGTTTTTAAACTGTATTTTTGAGAAATTTCTGTGTGAATCATTTCATTAGCATCAAAATTAATCTTTTGATTTTCAATTGTTACAGTTTGTTCAATTTTGCTAAAAATATAACTATAAGTTGTTCCAGAAATCGGATCATAATTAGCATAATGGTCAAATTTTTCTATATCGAAATTTCCGTTTAATTCGCGATTAATTCTCTTTAATAGATTTAAATTGAATCGTTTTGTAACTCCTTTAGAATCATTGTATGCTTCCAAAACTTTATGTGGATTTTTTTTTAAGTCAAAACTGACCATTAAAATATCGCGCTCGTCCATCATGTCGTATATTTTTTTCATGAACATTTCTGCGCTTTCGTTGTCATAATTTCCGATTGTACTTCCTAAAAACAAGATGATTTTTGGATTATCATGAACCAATCGATCTAACGTTTCAAAATAATCACCAGCAATTGGATACATTTCTATAGATGGAATATGAGCTGTTATGTTTTTCTTATTAGTTTCTAAAACATCAGCAGAAATATCTAAAGGATAATAGACCACTTTCTTATTTAAATCTGTAATTCTTTTTAAGAAATGCTTTGTTTTTGAACCGTCACCAGCACCTAAACCTACGATATCAAAACTGTCAAAACCAAAACTAGTTACAATTTTTTCGGTTTGATTATTCAATATTTCTACTTCGCATTTCGGAAGATAATATTCATCCATATGCATAATTTCTTGGAATATTTTATCACCTGCATCATCATAAAAATATTTTGAGGACATTGTTTTTAGAGGTTTTGAAAGACCTTCGATTATATCTTTGTAAAAAGTTTGATTCATTTATTTTTTTATTTTTTTGCAAGTCTAATTCCAGAAAATATCCAACGTGAACTGGTGTGGAAAAAATTTCTATAGGTTTTTCGACTGTGATCTTTTGATGTTGCTATAGACGAACCTCTTAAAACGTGTTGGTTCACCATAAATTTCCCATTATATTCACCTAAAGCTCCAGCAGCTTTTTCAAAATTAGGATAAGGTAAATAGGCACTTGATGTCCATTCCCAAAGTTGTCCGTGATTTAATTTTTCGGAAGCAATTTCCCATTCAAATTCAGTTGGCAAACGCATTCCTTTCCATTCTGCAAAAGCATAAGCTTCGTAATAACTGCAATGTATGACTGGTAAATTTGGATTTACTTTTTCCAAACCATTAAAGTTATAGTAGTACCATTCACCTTCAATTTTGTACCAATATAAAGGTGCTTTTATGTTATTTTGATTGATAAAATCCCAACCTTCAGCGTGCCATAAATTGAAATTTTCATAACCATCAGCATTCATAAATTCTATAAATTCTCCATTGGTGATTAACTTATTTGCTATTTCTGTGTTTTGAATGTAAGTTTTATGAAATCCCAACTCGTTATCAAAACAAAAGTTGTCATTGTTATGACCAATTTCGTAAACACCTTCTTTTATTTGAATAAATTCAGACTTATGTGTTTCTTCTTTTAAATGCATTTCAGTTTCAAAAGAAGGAAAAGTGGGTTGATTTCCTAAAATGAATTTGATGTCATAAGCCAATAATTCCTGATGTTGTTCTTCGTGATTAATTCCTATTTGAAGTAAATTTAGAATTTCATCAGAAGGATTATTTTCAACTAAAGCAATAATATTTTTGGTTACATATTTTCGATAAGATAAAACTTCTGAAACAACAGGTCTAGACATTAAACCTCTGTTTGGTCGCAGAACTCTTTTTCCTGCATTGTTATAATAACTGTTGAATATAAATCCGAAATCTTCATGAAAAACTTCGTAATTTTTATCAAATTGAATCAAAATAAATTGTTCAAAAAACCAAGTAGAATGTGCTAAATGCCATTTTGGCGGTGATATATTTTCATTAGGTTGAACCGAATAATCTTCGATTTCCAAGGGTTTACAAAGGTTTTCTGTATTCGTTCGAGTTATTTTAAATTTTTCAAGTATCCTTTCAATCTTCATATACTATTATTCAATAATTTCTGTTTCAAATTTCACTTCGCTTGCCAATGTTTTATGTACTGGACATTTTGAAGCTATTTCCTTCATTTTTGTTTTTTGTTCGGAAGTCAAATCACCAATAAACTTTAATTTTTTTGTGATGAAGTCAATAGAACCATCCTTTTCACCTAAATCATCAATATGTTTTTTGGAATGTGTGATGTAAACAAAAACTTCTTCTAAAGGCCATTTTTTTCGTTCAGCATATAATTTTATAGTCATAACAGTACAAGCAGCTAAACCAGCCGTTAATAATTCATATGGTGAAGGTCCAAAATCATCTCCACCAACACTTGTGGGTTCATCAGCTATTAAAGTATGATTTTTAGTTTGAATTTGTGTCGTGAAATTGTCTTCCAATAGATTAAGATGTCCAACTAATTGTTCACCTTCAGTAGAAAGCATAGTGTTTTCTTCTGTTTTAAAATAACGTTGTACCCAAGCACCAATAAGATTTCCGATATAAACACTATCTTCTTTTTTGGATAATAAATGATCGGCATTATCTAAAGAAATAAAACTTTTTGGATGTCTTGCATTTTTATAAAGTTGTTCAGCATTTTCAATTCCGACAATTGTATCGGTTGGCGAATGCATTATTAATAAGGGTTTGCGTAAATTTTTTACGATTTCTGGTAAATCTATTTTATCAAAATCATCTACAAATTCTTTATTGATAACAAAAGGCCTTCCTCCGATATTTACCGAAATATCACCTTTAGTAGGAACATCATCTAATTGATGTATAAATAAATTTTTAACATGTGAAACGGAAGCTGGAGCTGCAATAGTTACAACTGCTTTTATGTCATCTAGTTTAGAAGCTGCTGTTAAAACGGCTGCACCACCTAGAGAATGTCCAATTAATAGGCTAGGAGCGTTGTAATTTTCTTTGATATACTTATGAACACTAATTAAATCATCAACATTTCCTGAAAAATGACTTTCTGCGAATTTACCTTCACTATTTCCTAAACCTGTAAAGTCAAAACGAATTACTCCAAAACCATGATTGGTTAACGCACGACTGATATTTCGAACGGGTCCAAAACTTCCGCTACAAGTGAAACAATGTGCAAAAATGGCAAAATGATTTGGTTTTTGATTCGCAGGAAGTTCTAAATAAGCATTAAGAGCGTTTCCTTTTGTATTTATAATATTTAGTTTTTCGCTTTTCATGCTTTAATTTTATTTTTATTTATTAAGTTTTTTTGAATTTAAAAAAAATACTTAATTGATATATCGACTTTTCTCATAGAATGCATATTATTGACAAATTTACTTTAATTGATGTTTTTAAATTTATATAATTCCTATCAAATTTTATAAAATATGCTGTTAAAAAGTTTATTTTTCAACAGTTACCCCTTTCCAAAAGGCAACATATCCTTTTATTGGAGTAAATCCAGCTTTAACTTCTGGGTAAAACCAAGCTGCATCTTTATTTTCGTTTCCTTCAACATTGACATTATAATAACTCGCAACACCTTTATAAGGACATGTTGTGTGTGTTTGAGATTCATTAAAAAACTCCTTGTTAATACTTTCTGCAGGAAAATAATGATTTCCTTCCACGACTTGAGTTTTGTCGCTTTCTGCGATAACTTGATTGTTCCAAATAGCTTTCATAGTTTTTAGTTTTTTTAATCTGAACTTGTTTCAGATTCTGTTTATTATTAATTATTAAGAACTACAAGACAAAGCAGAGCAACCTACTTTATTTTTAGCCCATTCTGGTCTTTTGGCAAACCATTTTTCAAATTGAGGTTGTTCCTCATAGGGTTTTAACAGTATTTCATATAATTCGTTGAGTAAATTATAATCATTTTTATCAGCATCATCAATAGCTAATTGAGCCATATAATTTCTCAAAACGTATTTTGGGTTAACCAAATTCATAGCTTTTTTTCTTTCTGAATCCAATTGATTTTCAAGCTTCAACTGATCTATATATAAAGTAAACCAATACATCCAAGTATCATAAGTTGCATCTTTAACTTCATCAATACTATAAAAAGCTTCTTTAATTTTCTCAAAAGCATTTTCAACAGAATCTTCTTTTGAAACGTGACTCAAATTTCTGAAGAAAATAGTCATGTCAGTTTCAGTTAGTTCTAGGTTTTCAGTCAAAAGATAGATAATATTTTTAGTTGCTTCATTTGAAATTTTAAGACCTAACTTATTGTGCATCATCTGAATATAATCGGCTTCATACTTAATAGGAAAGTTATTCAGAATTTTTTCTAAAGGTTTTACTTCCTCAATTAAAGGAAACAAAGCATTCGCTAATTGCAGTAAATTCCACTGAGCAACTTGAGGTTGATTCCCAAAGCGATAGCGTTTGTGTTCATTGTCCGTTGTATTTGGTGTCCAATTTGGATTATAATCTTCCAGCCAACCATAAGGACCATAATCAATTGTGATTCCATGAATGGACATGTTATCTGTATTCATTACACCATGAACAAAACCAACGCGTTGCCAATGCACTATCATTTCACGAGTTTTATCAGCAACAGCTTCAAAGAATTCCAAATATTTTTCTTTTCCTTCGGATTGTATTTCGGGATAATAATGTTTGATGGTATAATCTGTCAATAATTGAAGATTTTTTACGTCTTCGCGTGAAGTAAATAATTCAAAATTTCCAAAGCGGATGAAACTTGGTGCTGTTCTGCAAACAATGGCTCCTTTTTCATAAGCTTCATTTCCGTTATATAAGACGTCTCTTAAAACTTCATCACCACTCAAAAACAAAGCTAAAGAACGAGTAGTTGGAACTCCTAAATTGTACATAGCTTCGCTACACAAATGTTCCCGAATTGACGAACGTAAAACAGCTAAACCATCACCACGTCGAGAGTAAGGAGTTTTTCCAGCACCTTTTAATTGAAACATTGTACACTTGTTGTTATGAATAGCTTCAAAAAGTGTAATGGCTCTTCCATCACCTAATTGTCCGGCCCAATTACCAAATTGATGACCAGCATAAGCCATGGCATAAGGTTTAGAGTTTTCTAAAACAGTATTTCCTGTAAATACATTTAAAAATTCTTTTGATTTTGTTTCTTCTAAAGAAATACCAAGACTTTTAGCAACTTCATTAGATACATGAATTAAACTTGGTTTTTTTGGTTTCACTGGATTTACATATGAAAAAGCAGCTTCTATGACTTGTCTTGTCTGGTTTGATTCGATTAAATCAGCTGGTAATTCATTAGTAAAAAGGTTTTTTATTTTTTCTTTCAATTTTAGCATAGGTAAAATTACAAAAATTACATTTTATTTAACTTTCTCATTTCATAAAAAATGGTTAATTTGTCAATCAATCAATTGAAATTTATGAAAAAATACTTTTTTTACTTGCTTTTTGTTTTATTCTTAAGCAATTGTTCTTCTGTCCAAAAACATAATGCCTTATTAGAAACTAACTTGTCCGTTGAAGAGCAAATTGAAGATGTAAACTATTTAGAACAAAAATTGGAGAAAATTCAACCTAGTTTGCATCAATTTATTTCAGAAGAAGAATTAAGAAGAAAATTTGATAGTGTTAGAAGTACCATAAATATTCCATTAAAACCAAATGATTTTTATTTTAAAGTTAGTCCGCTTTTAGCATCAATTCGTCAAGGTCATGCTGCTATGAGTCCATTAACTCTTAAATATTCTAATAAAGAATCAAAAGAAATGAAGAAAAAAGGGCTTGGACCTGTTTCTCAATTTGATTATAAATTTATAGAAAATAAACTATACATTGTAAAAAATAAATCCAAAGATTCAACAATTCAAGAAGGAACAGAAGTTGTTTCAATTGATAATGTGACTCCACAAGAATTGTTTTCAAAATATAGAAAAACCTATTCTTCTGATGGTTATAATGAAACATTTATTCCTTACGCTTTTACGATGCGTTTTGGTTCTTATATTTTTTATGAATTAGGTATAAGAGATAGTTTGAACTTTAATCTTAAATGTTATGATTCTGTTTCTACAAAATTGATTAAAAGATTTCCGGATAAAAAAGAGGTAAAAAAAGAAGAAAAAAAAGATTCACTTTCAGATTCTAAAAAGAAAGATTTAACGGTTAAAAAATTAACTAAAGAAGAGAAAAAGTTAGCTAAGAAGAAGAAGAAAGAAAAAGACTCGTATGATTATAATTACGGATATGACAAGGCAAATAAAGAATATACAAAAACCTTAACATTTACTGATATTGACAGTTGCACTGCCATTTTAAAGATTAAAAACTTTTCAAAAGGTGGTTATAAAGAAGCTTATGAAGAAGTATTTGAGTTATTAAAAAAAACTAACACAAAAAATTTAGTTTTAGATTTAAGAGGAAATCCTGGTGGAAGATTAAACGAAATTCATGAATTATACTCTTATCTAACAGTCGACTCTACTTTTCAATTGATAGAAGCAGCCAAAGTTACATCAAAGACTAGTTTGTTGCAAGCTGATTATTTGAGTTCAATACCAAAATCATTATATATTTTGGCTATTCCAACTTATCCTGTTTATGCAGGTGTTTTGATGTTAAAAACAAGAAAAGATGAAAATGGTGATTATCGTTTTAGAATGAAAAGTAGTAAAGAAAAACCTCATAATGCAGATTATTTTGATGGAAAAATTTATGTTTTAATTAATGGAGGAAGTTTTTCTGCTGCTTGTATAATATCGTCCAAATTAAAAGAAAATCCAGAAATTACATTTGTTGGAGAAGAAACGGGTGGAGCATTTAATGGAACAGTTGCTGGTAGAACTTCTTCTTACGAATTGCCTAATTCTAAATTAAGAACACGTTTGTGGATTATGGATATTGCTGCAACAAATAAAACGGTAGAAGAGGGAAGAGGTATTTTTCCGGATAAAGAAATAATTCCCTCAGTAGATGATTTATTATCTGGTGCTGATCCTGAAATAGAATGGATTAAATTGGACATTGAAAGTAAAAAGTAAAATTAAAAAAGCCATTATAAATTAATAAAATGGCTTTTTCTTAGTTATATTTTAGTTGAAATTAAATGTCATCAAAACTAATATCTGTAAAGCTATTTTTTGATGATTCTTCGATGGCATCTTCTTGATTTTCAAAACTTTCTTTCTTAAAATCTTTTTGATGTCTTTCTGAAATAACTTCTTCCCCTTTATGTTCTAAAACATAATCAGTCATTTCGTCTAATATTTCTTTAAATGCTGCAAAATCTTCTTTGTATAAATAAATTTTGTGTTTTTTAAAATGGTACGAACCATCTTCTTCTGTAAACTTTTTACTTTCTGTGATTGTAATATAATAATCATCAGCTTTTGTTGATCTAACATCAAAGAAATAAGTTCTTCTTCCGGCTCTTAATACTTTAGAAAAAATATCTTCCTTTTCATACATGTCTTTATCGCTCATAATCCTTCGTTCTTTTTTATGTTTAAACTCAACCAAAATTCTAAAAAAAATAATTATAAAACAATAGTTTAGTAAATTTCTTTTTCTAAAAGTTGTTTATTGTATAATTCTTTGTAATAGCCTTCAACTTCTATTAATTGATTATGAGAACCTTGCTGAATAATTTGACCTTCATCAAGGATAATGATTTTATCAGCATTTTTGGCTGATGAAATTCTATGGCTGACAATTATAGTTGTTTTTTGTTGAGTTAATTGCAATAAATTGTTTAAAATTTGCTCTTCAGTTTCAGTATCTACAGCACTTAGACAATCATCTAAAAGTAGTACAGGAGCTTCTTTAATGAATGCTCTTGCAATAGAAACACGCTGTTTTTGACCACCAGAAAGCGTAATTCCTCTTTCTCCCAGAACAGTGTCATATCCTAGAGAGAAGTTAATTATATTATCATGAACGGCTGCTTTTTTCGCAACATTTATTACTTCTTCGTCCGTAGCATTTTCTTTTCCAAATTTAATGTTATTTTTTATCGAATCTGAAAACAAAAAAGCATCTTGAGGAACAACTGCAATACTGTCGCGTAAATCGTTTAAATTTATGTTTTTTATTGGCTTATCGTCAATTAGAATTTCTCCACTTGTTGTATCATAAAGTCTGCTTATTAATGTTAAGATAGTAGATTTTCCTGATCCTGTTTTTCCTAAAATAGCTAACATTTTTCCGTTTTCAACTTCAAAAGAAATATTTTTAAGAGCTTCTATGTTTGTGTCATCGTAGGTAAATGATACATTTTTAAAGGAAATTTTTCCGTCTATATAAGACTTCTGAAGGTTATAATTTTGAATATCTGACTCTGTATTTAAAAACTCATTTAATCTTTTTTGAGAGGCTTCTGCTTCTTGAATCATTGATGAAACCCAACCTAATGAAGCAACTGGCCAAGTTAACATATTAATGTATAATATAAATTGAGCAATAGTTCCAATATTTTGAATAGTTCCATTGATATACATCATCCCACCAGCGTAAATAACCACTAAATTAGATAAACCAATAAGCAAAATCATTAACGGTCCAAAGAATGAGTTAGTTTTAGCTAACGATAAGTTTTTGTCTTTACTTTCTTGAGTTAATGCTTTAAATTCTTCTGATTTATTGTTTTCTAACGCATAAGCTTTTACAACTCTAATTCCAGAGAAAAATTCTTGCGCAAACGAAGATAAAGTAGATAAATTTTGTTGGTATAAACTACTTTTTTTATGAATTTGAGCACTAATTTTAAAAATACTATAAGATAGTAAAGGCAATGGTAATAATGAATACAATGTTAATTTTGGTGAAATATTGTACATATAAACAATTACTACTCCAAATCGAATAACAGTGTTAAGCGAATACATTACTGCTGGTCCAACGTACATTCTTACCTTGCTGACATCTTCACTTATTCTATTCATTAAATCACCAGTTCTATTTCTTTTATAGAAGCTTTGTGATAGTTTTTGGTAATGCTTATAAACTTCATTTTTTAGATCAAATTCAATATGCCTTGACATAACTATTAACGTTTGTCGCATTAAAAAAGTCAATAACCCTGCAATAATGGTAGTGGCCAAAATTATTAAAATGTTGTTTAATAGTTCTCTTCTAGCAAAAGCAGGATTTGATTTAGCAAACTCTTCAATAGTGTTTATCGAATTACCAATATATTCTGGTGTATATAAAGAGAAAACTTGGGCTAAAATTGTAAACAACAATCCTAAAAAAAACCTGTATTTATATTTAACAAAATACTTATTTAGATACTTTAATTCTTTCATTTTTGTAAAAAAAGTAATTTTTTAATATTAATTTAATAAAAAACAGCAAAATAACGCAATTATCAAATTGTTAGTTAAAACATGATTTATTAATAATTTATTAAAAAAACCAAACGTTTTAGAAATATATCGAATTAATATTTAATTTTGTGCTTTAAATATATGAAAATAACAATATAACAAAATAATTATGACTTCAAACATTATACCTGTAAATGAAATGCACAAAGTTGATCCAGTTTTTGGTCAAATTTCATTTGATGGTCATGAACAAGTTGTTTTTTGCCACGACAAAGATACTGGTTTAAAAGCAATAATTGGTATTCATAACACAATTTTAGGACCTGCATTGGGTGGAACGAGAATGTGGAATTATACAAATGAATGGGAAGCACTAAATGACGTTTTACGATTATCAAGAGGAATGTCTTTTAAATCTTCAATTTCTGGTTTAAATCTTGGTGGTGGAAAAGCTGTTATCATTGGCGATGCTAAAACCCAAAAAACACCTGAATTAATGAGAAAATTTGGTGAATTTGTTAACTCCCTATCCGGAAAATATATTACAGCTGAAGACGTTGGTATGGAAACTAAAGATATGGATACAGTTAGAGAAGTCACTCCTTATGTAACAGGAATTTCTGAATCGAAAGGTGGTTCTGGAAATCCATCTCCAATTACAGCTTATGGTGTTTATATGGGAATGAAAGCGGCATCAAAATATCAATTTGGTACAGATAATCTTGAAGGTAAAAAAATATTAGTTCAAGGAATTGGACATGTTGGGGAAGTTTTAGTTGAACACTTAACTAAAGATGGTGCAATAGTTACTATTTCTGATATAAATGAAGATAGGTTACACCAGGTTGGAGCTAAATATGGTGCTAAAATTTTTAAAGGTGAGAGTTTGTATTCTGCTGATGTAGATATCTATGCTCCTTGTGCTTTAGGGGCAACTATTAATGATGATACCATAAAATTAATTAAAGCTAAAGTTATTGCGGGTGCAGCAAATAACCAGCTGGCAAATGAAGTTATTCACGGACAAATATTAAAAGATAAAGGAATTTTATATGCTCCTGACTTTTTAATAAATGCTGGTGGTGTAATTAATGTTTATTCTGAATTAGCTAAATTATCTAAAGCTGAAGTAATGGAAAAAACTGAGAATATATATAATACTTCCTTAGAGATTTTCAAACATGCTGATGCAAATAACATTACAACACATCAAGCAGCATTGTTAATTGCTCAAAAAAGAATTGATGACAGAAAAAAAGAAAAAGCACAATAATAAACTATAAAAAGTGTATTTTTGCAGAGCGAGAGGGAAATCTTTCGCTTTGTTAATTAAATAAGTTCTTATACAATGTTGAATAGAAGACATATTCGAGTTAAAGTAATGCAAAGTATTTATGCGGTTCACCAGCATAAATCAGATGATTTGAACAGAGAAGAGAAATTTTTGTTTTATAGTATTGAAGCAATTCAGGAACTATATCTTTTGCTTTTTTCGGCTCTTATTGAGTTAAAAAATAAAGAAGAAAATTATCTTAATTTAGCGTCCAAAAAGCATTTAGCTTCAGCAGAAGAAAAAATTCCAAATCTAAAGTTTGTGCAAAATGAAGTACTAAACTTATTGGAAAATCAATCTAGTTTATCTGTAGCAATCGAAACTAAAAAAATTAATCATTGGAAATTAAATGATGATTTAATTTTGCAGTTGTTAGAAGATATCAAGAAATCCGATGTTTACAATGCTTACATGTCTACAGAATTATCATCTTTTCAAGAAGATGCTAAATTTGTTGTAGATTTATTTGTAAAAGTTCTTGCTCCAAATGATAGATTATATGATTATCTAGAAGACAATAAATTAACTTGGATTGATGATTATGCTTTAGTGAACACTTATATTAGTAAACAATTAAAGCAATTAAAAAATCCATCTAGCATAATTGATATTCCTAGAGTTTATAAAGATGAAGATGATAAAGATTTTGCCAAGCAACTTTTTGTTAAAACACTTTTAAACGAAACGGAATTAGGTAAAGAATATGTGAATAAAACACCAAATTGGGATTCTGAAAGAATTGCAGAAATAGATACTATTTTATTAAAAATGGCTATTTGTGAAATATTAAAATTCCCATCAATTCCCGTTAAGGTTACTATCAACGAATACCTAGAAATCGCTAAAGAATATTCTACACCAAAAAGTAGTATTTTTATAAACGGAATTTTAGATAACTTGATAAAAGATTATAAAGAAGAAAATAAACTGAATAAATCAGGAAGAGGTTTAATGTAAATTATAAATAATTATGAAAATAAAATTAATACCAGTATTTGCTATTGCTACTTTATTTTTAGTAGCGTCATGTAAAGACAATGCTTCATCAAAAATTACTGAAGCTGATATGAAAGTTGCCAACGAAGTTTCTGCTACTTCTGGAAAATTACCTGTTTTAGAATTTGACAAAACAGAACATGATTTCGGAAACATAAACGAAGGAGATAAAGTAACAACAGAGTTTATTTTAAAAAATACAGGTGATGCAGATTTAGTTATTGTGAGTGCTGTAGGAAGTTGTGGTTGTACAGTTCCTGAACCTCCAAAAGAACCAATTAAGCCAGGAGATTCAGCTCCTATTAAAGTAACTTTTGATTCTAATGGTAAACCAGGTCAACAAGAAAAAACAGTTACTATTACATCAAATACAGCTGTTGGTAAAGAAACTTGTAAAATAAAAGCAAACGTAAAACCAAACCCTAACAAACCTGTTGTAAAACACTAAATAAAAATTATGGATTCAAGTTTAATAATACAAATCGTTTTAATGATTGCTGTTTTTTATTTTTTACTAATTATGCCACAGCAAAAAAGAGCTAAAAAAGAAAAAGCTTTTGAACAAGGTATAAAAGTAGGAGATAAGGTTATAACTAAATCAGGAATTCACGGTAAAATTGCAGAATTAGCTGCAGATTCAGTTGTGATTGAAACTATGGCAGGAAAAATTAAAATGGAAAGAAATTCAATTTCTATGGAAATGAGTTCTAAAATGAATGCACAGAAATAAGATTAACTTCTGTATTTATCATTTAAACCGATGTTCGAAAGAATCATCGGTTTTATTTTTTCTAACCGATTTATAGTAGTCTTTTCTTGTTTTGCATCATTAATATATTCCATAAATTCTCTTTGTTTGAATAGAGTAAATAAATCAAATGCTTTTTTTAAATTTGAATCAGACTTAAATTCTTTATCAAGAAGTTCACACGAAATTTCAGCTTTCTTCTGAGGTTTTATTTTTAAATCTTTTCCTTCATTTTCAATAGCTTCTTTTATATATTTTAGAATAGTTTTTTCATTTACTTCTTCTATTGAATTAAATCGCATTTGACGTAAACTTTTGGTATTTTCTTCATTGGCATTAATTAATATATTTTTTTCGTCATTTAAAAAAACACCATTAAAAAACCAAATTCCAAAGTAAGATTTAAAACCACTTATCCCAATTACATTTTTTGATTTATAAGTATAGACAGAAGTTCCCCATTTGATGGTTTCAACTAATTTAGTTTTATTAATTATAGCTTTTAGTAATTCTAATTCTTCTACCCATTTATTGGTTTTATCCCATTTTTTTTTCTCAGTCATTTTTTTAATTAAATATAAAAAAAAAGGCTGTTAATTAAAAAATTAAATTAATTTTTTTGTTTAAAATACTTTTGATATTAACTATATTAATTGTATTTTATCATCTAACAAAAAACAAAATAATAATAAATGAAAATTGGAATTCTATCAAGAAATAGCAAGTTATATTCTACAAGAAGGTTAGTTGAAGCTGGTGAAAAATTAGGTCATGAAATGCATATAATAGATCATTTAAAATGTGATTTAGTAATTGAAAAAAAAGCACCCTCAATAGTATATAAAGATATAAAGTTAGAAGATTTTGATGCTATTATTCCTAGAATTGGAGCTTCTGTAACTTTTTATGGTACGGCAGTTGTTCGCCAATTTGAAATGATGAAAGTTTTTACGGTTGTTGAATCTCAAGCTTTGGTTCGTTCAAGAGATAAGTTAAGAAGTCTTCAAATTTTATCTCGTGCAGGTTTAGGTTTACCAAAAACTGTTTTCACAAATGACACAAGAAATGTTGAAGCCATTATAAAAGAAGTTGGTGGTGCACCATTAATTATTAAATTACTAGAAGGAACTCAAGGTTTAGGTGTAGTTTTAGCCGAAAACGCAAAAGCTGCTGAATCTGTTTTAGAAGCCTTTCATGGTTTACAAGCAAGAGTAATTGTACAAGAATTTATTAAGGAATCAAAAGGTGCTGATATTCGTGCCTTTGTGGTTGATGGACAAGTGGTTGGTGCTATGAAACGACAAGCGAAAGAAGGAGAATTTCGTTCCAATTTACATCGTGGTGGAAGTGCAGAAATTATTGAACTAACAGATGAAGAAGAAACTATGGCTATAAAAGCTGCCAAAGCAATGGGATTAGGTGTTGCAGGTGTTGATATGCTTCAATCTGCTCGTGGACCGCTTATTCTTGAAGTTAATTCTTCTCCAGGTTTAGAAGGTATTGAGCGTGCAACTGGACAAGATATAGCTGGAAAAATTATGAAATATATTTCTAGAAACGTTTAATATTGTTTCTTTCAAAAATAAAAAAGTGCAAAGAAAATTAATTCTTTGCACTTTTTTTATACCAAACTTTGTTGAACTTAAAATTCAATACTTTTTATTTTATAGATTTCAAATACAATTGTTCTACTTTTTCTCTAGCCCAAGGTGTTTTTCTTAAGAAAGTCAAGCTTGATTTTATAGTTGGATTATCAGTAAAACATTTGATCTTAATTTTTTCTCCTAAAACTTCAAAGCCATAGTCAGCGACTAGTTTTTCTAAGATGTCGACTAATTTAATTCCGTGTAATGGGTTGTTGTTCATTTTTTTGATATTCGAATATTAAGAAATTGGATTTTCAGACAACTGAATATCTGAAAATCCTATATTTAATAATCTATTTTTTAGCAGTCAATTCAACAATCTTTATAATTACTTCAGTAGCTTTTACCATACTTTCTACAGGAACATATTCGTATTTTCCATGAAAATTATGTCCACCTGCAAAAATATTTGGACAAGGTAAACCTTTGTAAGATAATTGAGAACCATCTGTTCCACCTCGAATTGGTTTAATTAAAGGTTCAATTCCTAGTTCTTTCATAGCTTTTTCAGCAATATCAACAATATGAAAAACAGGAGTAACCTTTTCTTTCATGTTATAATATTGATCTTTTATTTCTGCTTCACATATATTTTCGCCAAATTGTTTATGGTAAGCTGCATTAAATTCATCTGCAATTGAATAAATTAATTTTTTACGAGCTTCAAATTTATCTTTGTCGTGATCACGAATAATTAATTCAACGGTTGATGCTTCAATTGAACCATTTAAATGATGCACGTGGAAAAACCCTTCATAATCTGTAGTTCTTTCTGGAACTTCATTTTCTGGTAATTTTGCTATAAACTGACTTGCTAATAACATTGAATTAATCATTTTTCCTTTAGCATATCCAGGATGAACACTTTTTCCTTTGAAAGTAACTTTAGCTCCAGCAGCATTGAAATTTTCATATTCTAATTCACCAATCTGACTTCCATCCATAGTGTAAGCCCATTCAGCTCCGAATTTTGCTACATCAAATTTATGAGCACCACGACCAATTTCTTCATCAGGTGTAAATCCAACACGAACTTTACCATGCTTAATTTCAGGATGATTGATTAAATGTTCCATAGCTGTCATGATTTCTGTTATTCCAGCTTTATCATCAGCACCCAACAGAGTAGTTCCATCAGTTGTGATAAGGGTTTGTCCTTTATAAAGTAACAAATCTTCAAAATAACTTGGAGATAAAACTATATTTTGTTCCGCATTTAAAACAATGTCTTTTCCATCATAATTTTCTATGATTTGTGGATTTACATTTTTTCCTGTAAAATCTGGAGTAGTGTCAAAATGAGAAACAAATCCGATTGTAGGAACTTCATGATCAACATTACTTGGTAAAGTTGCCATGATGTACGCATTTTCGTCAATAGTGACATCTTGCATTCCCATTGCTTTTAATTCGTCAACCAATTTGTTTGCCAAATCCCATTGTTTAGCTGTACTTGGAGTTGTGTCTGAATTGGGATCAGATTCTGTATCAATAGTTACGTAACTTATGAATCGATCTATTATTTTTTGCATTTTTTATTTTTTTATTTTCCGTTGGCTAAAGCCGAACGGCAATGAATTATCTGTTTTCTGAAAATCCGAAAATCTATTTTAAAGAACCAACCATATCTTCTGGTTTTACCCAAGCATCAAAATCTTCTTCGGTTACATAACCTAAACGAACGGCTTCAATCTTAAGAGTTGTTCCGTTTTTGTGAGCTGTTTGGGCGATTTCTGCTGATTTGTAATATCCAATTTTTGTATTTAAAGCAGTAACTAACATTAATGAATTATCAACTAATTCTTTAATTCTTGGGTAGTTAGGAACTATTCCAGAAGCGCAATGCTCATCAAAAGACATACAAGCATCTCCTAATAATCTTGCTGATTGCAAGAAATTTGCAGCCATCATTGGTTTAAAAACATTTAATTCATAATGACCTTGTGTTCCACCAATTGTGATGGCAACATCATTACCCATAACTTGAGCACAAACCATTGTTAAAGCTTCAGATTGTGTTGGATTTACTTTTCCTGGCATAATTGAAGAACCTGGTTCGTTTTCTGGAATAATAATTTCTCCAATTCCTGAACGAGGACCAGAAGCCATCATTCGGATATCGTTAGCAATTTTATTTAATGAAACAGCTAATTGTTTTAATGCTCCATGAGATTCAACAATTGCATCGTGAGCTGCTAAAGCTTCAAATTTATTTTCTGCTGTTACGAAAGGCATTCCTGTAAATTTTGCAATGTATTCTGCCACTTTTACATCATATCCTTCTGGCGTATTTAATCCAGTTCCAACTGCAGTTCCACCTAAAGCTACTTCAGATAAATGAGCTAATGTGTTTTTAACCGCTTTTAATCCGTAGTTTAATTGAGCCACATAACCAGAAAGTTCTTGCCCAAGTGTAAGTGGAGTAGCGTCCATAAGGTGTGTACGTCCAATTTTGACTACATTCATATATTCTTTTGACTTAGCAGCCAAAGTATCTCTTAATTTTTCTACTCCAGGAATAGTTACTTCAACGACTGCTTTATAAGCTGCAATGTGCATTCCTGTTGGATAGGTATCGTTTGAAGATTGTGATTTGTTTACATCGTCATTTGCTTTAACCACTGGTTCACCTTCACCAATCTTGAATCCAGCTAAAACTTGAGCACGGTTAGCTACAACTTCATTTACATTCATGTTGCTTTGTGTACCAGAACCTGTTTGCCAAATTACTAAAGGAAATTGGTCGTCTAATTTTCCTTCTAAGATTTCTTCACATACTTGTGCTATAGCATCTCTTTTTTCAGTTGAAAGTACACCCAAATCGCAATTTGCATAAGCTGCAGCTTTTTTAAGGTAAGCAAATCCCATGATTACTTCTCTTGGCATTGAAGCAGAAGGTCCGATTTTGAAATTATTTCTTGAACGTTCTGTTTGAGCTCCCCAATATTTATCTGCAGGAACTTTAACTTCACCCATGGTGTCTTTTTCTATTCTGTATTCCATTTTTATATTTGTTATTTTGTTTTTTTTAGCTTCAGTTATTTCAAAGATTAAACTTTGAATGAACTTCCCAAAATTAATCATTCTAAAACCTTTTTAAAAATAAATTGAAGTATTTATTGCTAAAAAATATAAATACTTTATATTTGTAGAGAATTCATTAAAATTCCGGAAAACATGTTTGAATTTGATCAGTATTTAGGCTTTTTATTATTCTTAACCATTTTAACGATTGGTTTTTGGGTTATGTTCTTTTTAGTTGCTTTCGTACCTTATTGGTTAGGAGGAGCTATTATGGAATTAATCAAAGAAAAGAAAAATAAAAACAAAGATGACGAAGACAAAAAGTAATTTTTGTTTTTAATCAAAAAAAAAGCTCTTTTAGTACTAAAAGAGCTTTTTTGTTATTATTATTATTATTATTATGTTTTTATGGATTACCCATCATTTCATCACCACCACCTTCACCATTTCGTTGGCTTTCTTTTTCTTTTTTCTTATTAAATCTATAAGTGAACGCTAAAGTTATTTGTCTTTGTCTCCATTGAAAAGTTGAATAAGAGGAAACATTATTTAAATCTACTGTATTTCTTCTTTTTCTTGTGTTAAATAAATCACTAACATTCAAAGCAAGTGAACCCTTGTCTTTTAAAATATCTTTACTAAACGATAAATTTACAGTTGTCATATCTAATCGTTTACCTTGTGCATTCTTTTGTGCAGCATTATAAGTTGCATTTGTTTGCCAATCTATTTTATAAGGTAAAGTTACTCTTGATGTTAATCTAGTAAACCAAGTTGATGCAACATTATCAAAGTTTTGAACTACTTCATCGCCTTGAAAGTTTGTATATGAATAATCTCCTTGATTTTCTACTCTATAAAAATTGAAATTTCCATTTAAACGCCACCATTTGTAGGGAGTATAATTCGCATTCATTTCAAATCCTGTTCTATATTCTTTAGCTAAGTTAATTGGAGTACTAATGATTACTGGAGTATTTACAATTACACCGTCAACATTGGTAGTTACAAAGTCACCTGATTCTTTTCTGATGAATTCGAAAGTATTATCAGTAACATTTAAATATATAGAAGAGTTAAAAGTAATTCTGTCCCATTTTTTTAAAAAACCTAAATCTATCACATTAGTATAAGAAGGATTTAAATCTGGATTACCTTGAAAAATATTAATATTACTAGAAAAACTTGAAAAAGGATTTAAGAACCTTCCTCTTGGTCTATTAATTCTTTTACTATAACTTAAAGTAACATTGGTATCATCATTTATTTCATAATTTAAAGTAGCAGAAGGAAAGAAGTTATTGTATTTTTTGGTGTTGTAATCATTGACAGTAATTGAATTTACTTCAATATTACTATCTTCCCATCGAAGTCCAAAAAAGTATGAGAATTTATTAAATTTAGAACCATATTGAGCATAAAATGCATTTACATGTTCTTTATATTCTAATAAGTTTGTAAAAACAGAATTTTCGTTAACTCTAAAATCGGTTAAGTTATTTTGAAAATTACCACGATAACCAGCTTCAAATCTTGAATCTTTTCCAATTGGCAATACATAATCGGCTTGTAATAAGTTTCTTAATTGCGATTGATTATTAAGCGTAACATCCGTAAAAAGAGTTGAAGGATCACCTACAATTTGGTCATAAATTATTGAGTTTTCGTTATCTTGATTTTTAGAAAATGCAACATTTGCAGTTAATTTATGATCTTCTTTTTTAAATTGTTTAGTAAAAATTGATGAATATTCAATACTATATTCTTTACTCAATTGATCGTTTAAACGATTTCTAACGTAAGTCGGATTAAAATCGGCATCATAATAATTAAAAAAAACATCATCTGGATTTGAACCTGATTCTTTAGAGAAAGTTAGTGCGTGAGTCCAAGAAGCCGTTTTAGTTAAAAATAAATCAATTCCATAATTTGCATTGAAAGTTCTATTTAAACGTTGATTAGTTCTTTTTTCATAGATGTAACTATTAGTTGTTCCATCATTATTAAAATATTGGGCATCCGTTGATGAATTCCCTGGAGCATCTCTATAGTTATATCCAAAATTTGAAAACAAATTAAAGGATTCACTTCTAAAATTAATATTTGATGACAAGCCATAAGCAGCAGGATCACCCACAGAAGCTATAACCGAACCATTTATTCCTTGTGCTTTTCCTTTTCTTAAAACTATATTTATAATTCCACCACCACCTTCAGCATCATAACGTGCAGAAGGGTTAGTAATTACTTCGACTTTTTCAACGGAATCCGCTGGTAAAAGTTTTAAAGCATCAGCAATATTTATACCGGCTAACCCAGAAGGTCTTCCATCAATTAAAATTCTAACATTTTCATTTCCACGTAAGGCTACTGTTCCATCAGGATCAACAGTAACAGAAGGAACGTTATTTAAAACATCACTCATCGTACCTCCTTTAACCATCATGTCTTGACCAACATTATAAACACGTTTATCTAGTTTGAATTCAACAGTAGATACATCGGCAATTAATACTATTTCATTTAATTGTGAAACATCTGGTTCTAAAAAGATTGTACCTAAATTTGTATCTGAGTCTATTACTTT
Source organism: Flavobacterium gelidilacus DSM 15343 (assembly GCF_000422685.1). Classification (GTDB taxonomy): domain Bacteria; phylum Bacteroidota; class Bacteroidia; order Flavobacteriales; family Flavobacteriaceae; genus Flavobacterium; species Flavobacterium gelidilacus. Next base: position 77,313 of record NZ_AUGN01000001.1, read on the forward strand.
GTTATTTGCAACAACGGTTTTTAACGAAATAAATTCATAGCTAATGTTATAAGTTCCTTTTACTACATCTAATTTAAATTCACCTTTTTCATCAGTAACACCACCAGAAACTAATTCGGGTTTATCTACATTTCTTAGAACTATAGTAGCAAACTCTAATGGTGTGTTAGTACTTTTTTCGTAAATTTTACCATTTACGGTTACTTTTGCCATTTGTGCAATTCCTGAATATGAAATCAATAGAATGGTGAAGGCTGATAATAATTTTTTTAGTCTCATTAATTTACTCTTTATAATTTAGTAGATAAGACTGCAAAAATACCTTTTGGTTTAAGCTACAAATCACAAAAGTTTGTTAAATAAACTATAGAATTTCCTTAATTTTTTCTTTTGGTCGGGCAATAATAGCTTTATTGTTCTTTATAATGATTGGACGCTCTATTAATTTTGGATGTTCTATCATGGCATTTATAATTGCATCATCTGATAGTTTTAAGTCTTTATATTGCTCTTTCCAAATGGGTTCATTTTTCCTTACTAATTCTATGGGTTTGTAATTCAGTTTTTTAAGGATGTCTTGTAATTCCTCTTTTGAAATAGGGTTATCTAAATATTTGATAATTTCAATAGGTTGATTTAGCGTTTCTAATTCTAATAGACCTTCACGCGATTTTGAACATCTTGGATTATGGTAAATTTTTATCATGATTTGCTTTTTTAAATGAATTTTTCAGTAAAAAATACTAATTTAGACAAAAATAAAAATAATACTATGTTTATTGCACAAGGAGATAAAAAAGAAAATGAATTTTGGAAATATTTATTGGGTTCTTTACTAGTATTTATAGCATCAATTGTTGGTCAAGTTCCTATTCTAGTAGCAATGCTTTACGAGGTTTTTGTAAATAAAAAAGCACTTCCTTCAACAGAAAAGGATTTATATTCAATGTTTGATTCTAATCTTTTTTTATTTTTGATGCTCGTTTCTTTTTTGTTTGCCCTTTTTGGATTGTATTTTGTAGTCAAAAAATTTCACAACCAAAGTTTTAAAGACATTATAACTTCAAGAAAAAAAATAGATTGGAAACGTTTTTTTGTAGCTTTTTCAGTATGGGCTATTATTTCAATTTCACTCATTTTAATTTCTTATTTTTCAGGTGATGCTGAAATTGAATTACAGTTCAACTTAGTTCCTTTCCTTATTTTATCAGTCATTGCTGTTTTATTGATTCCTATACAAACAAGTACTGAGGAATTAATTTTTAGAGGTTATTTGATGCAAGGGTTTTATAATTTATCCCGAAATAAATGGTTTCCTTTAGTTATGACTTCTGTTATTTTTGGTGGAATGCACTGGTTTAATCCTGAAGTAGCTGAAATGGGACCAATTATTATGGTTTATTATATAGGTACAGGTTTGTTTCTTGGAATTCTTACTTTAATGGATGAAGGAACTGAACTAGCTTTAGGGTTTCATGCTGCCAATAATTTAGTTTCGGCACTTTTAATAACTTCAGATTATAGTGTTTTAAGAACTAATGCTATTTTTAAAGATTTGTCAAAACCAGAAGTTGGTTATGAGATTTTTATGCCCATTATTTTTTATATTGCATTATTATTTCTTTTCACAAAACTGTATAAATGGACTAATTGGAAAGACAAATTAATAGGAAATACATCAGCGCAAAGTCAAGAACCAACAAATTAAATTACATAGAGATGTCAAAATATATACCAAATTATCACAACGTTCACAACAAGTTTAAGTTAAATGGTTTTCATTTGAATGCCGAAGATTTATGTCGTGTAGCTTATAGTTTTATTAAAGAAGGAGAAGATTTTGAAAAACCAGTAGGTGATTTTATTTTGGATTGGTTTGATGGAAAAGAGTTTATAGAAATAAAAACTTCGGGTTCGACCGGAAAACCAAAAACAATTCGAGTTGAAAAGCAAGCCATGGTTAATTCGGCTTTAGCTACAGGTGATTTCTTTGGTTTAGAAGCTGGTGATACTATTTTAAATTGTTTACCGGTAAAATATGTAGCTGGTAAAATGATGTTTATTCGTGCCTTCATTTTAGGTTTAGAAATGGATTTTGTGGCTCCAAGTTCACATCCACTTGAACTGATAGATAAACAATATGATTTTACAGCTTTGGTTCCGCTTCAGGCCATGAATTCTATTGACTTATTACATAATTTTAAAACTATTATTATTGGTGGTTCAGCTGTTTCTTCCGCTTTGGAAAAAGTATTAAAACCTATAAAAGCAAGTATATATGAAACTTATGGAATGACAGAAACCATAACACATATTGCTGCTAGAAAAATGGGAGAAAAAGCCTTTACAACCTTGCCAAATGTAGTTTTATCTCAAGACAAAAATAATTGTTTATTAATTCATGCTTCAGCTATTTCTGATGAAATAATTCATACCAACGATATTGTTGAATTAATTTCTGAAAATAAATTTGTATTTTTAGGTAGGTTTGATAATGTTATAAATAGTGGTGGAATTAAATTAATTCCAGAGCAAATTGAAGCTAAAATGTTGCCTTTTATAAAGAATCGCTTTTTTGTAATGGGTAAACCTGATAAAGAACTAGGAGAACATTTAGTTTTAGTTGTTGAAGGAAAAGAAGAAACTATTGATTTGAGTAAAATTGAAAGCTTAGATAAATATGAAAAACCAAAAGAAATTATTTTTGTAAATAAATTTAAAGATACTGCAACAGGTAAGATTATTCGAAAAGAAAGTTTGGTTTAATTTTTTTAATAAAAATAATTTCAAATTTTAATTCGTAGGAACTTTATTTAATCTTTCTAACATATTTTTTTCTTGTTCAATAGAAGGTAAGCCAATTTTTTTTCTTTCAAAGTTAATTTGGTCTATTTTCTTTGTGTCATTTACTATTGATTTTAATTTGTCAATCCAAGTAATATAATATAAAGGTTCTCCTTTATTTATTAAAGACCATCTGTCTATCAATGATGAATATATTCTTGGATTACAAGTTCCATTTATAATAAATTTAGGCAATGTTTCTTTATAAAAATCATATGAGCCGTTATAACTAAAATGATTAAATAAAATATCTAACGAAAATTTTCCTATTACTTTTTGAGAAGGAAAACCATTTCGTAAAATATAATTTTTGATTATCGAGTCATTAGTTTTGTCAACTTCTTTCATTAATGGTACACTTTCTTCAAAAGTAATATTTTGTCTATTTCTAACTTCTTGATCATTAAATTCTATTATTTTTAATTCTTTAATAAAATCTGAATCTAATCGAGTTTCATATTTTTTTTCTAATTGTTTTATATGGTTTAAATCAAAACTGTTATTGTTAAAAGCAATTGAAAAGATTGAATCTTTTAGCAAATCATCCTTTTTGTATCCAAAATTTGAAATTAAGTTTTCAAGTTCTTTTTTATATTTTTTGTCATTGTCAATTATTATTAATGTTTTAACATATTTTTCATATTCAAAATAGGACATAATGTTTATGGGTTCATATTTATGAAACAAATCTTCTAATTCCGTTTTATACTTTGTATAATTACAAGCATAATATAAACTATCTGCTTCATAGACTTTTAAGTAATATGGAATAAAATTAGCTTCTTTATCTCCAATTTCTGAGTAAGTACTTTTACAAGAAATTAAAAGTGTTATTGAAAATAGAAAGACAATTATACTTCTTACCATTTATTAATATCTTGACATTGTTTAGTAATCTCATAAAGTGCAAAATTTGCAGCTTGAACAACATTCATACTAGAATTTTCGCCAAACATATCTATATGAATTACCTCATTACAATGTTTTAATGTATTTTCTGAAACTCCAAAGTTTTCATCGCCAATTACTAGAATAATTGGACTACTAAAATCAAATTTTTGTTTTTGGATGGATTTACTATTATTTGTTATTTCTAAAGCGATTATCTGATTTTGTTGCTTCATTTCTAAAAGATAAGCTTCAATATTGGTAATGAATTTATAAGATACATATTTTTCAGTAGCTCTTGAAGTTTTTTTCATCTTACGAGAAATAATGGATGATTCATCACCATTAAAAACAATTTCTTGAATTCCAAAAGCATCACAAATTCTAAATAAAGAACCAATATTTGGAGCATTAGTTACATTTTCACATAAAACAATAATAGGAAATTTTTGTTTTTTGAAACTTGTAGTATCGTGAGTTAATTGCATCGGTGGTTTAGTGGTCAAATTTTATAATTATAAATCTTTCAATCTTTCAATCTTTTAATAAACCTTAATATAATATTTATCAGTTCTTACTTTAATTTCATCTGGAATCGAAAGAACCGGAATTGGTGAAATCTGGTATTCACTAGTCACTAAAACTCGTTTTCTTACTCCGTTTATTTCTATTTCAACTGGCATTTCGAAATTTGGTTCATCGGTTTGCCATTTGTATTTGAAAGTATTTTTATGTTTTTTCAACACTAAAACTGGAATTGTAGTGTGTTTCAAATATTGATTAAAAAAAGGAGTCATATCATGACCTAATTCTTCGCTAAAGAAATCAATAACCGTTTTAGTATCAATAATTTGCTTTTTGTAAGTGTTTGAATATTTTAACAACATAGCCCACCATTTTGAGTCATTATTAGTAATATGTCGCAACGTATTTAACATCAATGCTCCTTTATAATACATATCTCCAGAACCTTCTTTATTCACACCATAAAAACCAATAACAGGTCTGTCATTCAAAACATTTTTAGATTGACCGTTGATGTATTTTTGAGATTCTTCATACCCTTTTGTACATTCTAAAAATACTGATTCTGAATAAGTTGTAAAGGCTTCATGAATCCACATATCAGCAATATCCTTACTTGTAATGCTGTTTCCAAACCATTCGTGACCAGTTTCGTGAATTGTTATAAAATCAAAGGATAATCCAATTCCGGTTCCAGATAAATCTCTACCCATGTAGCCTTTTTTGAACTTATTTCCATAAGCTACAGCGCTTTGATGTTCCATTCCTAAATAAGGAGTTTCTACTAATTTGTAACCATCTTCATAAAATGGATATTGTCCAAATTTCTCTTGAAAACAATTCATCATAGGCTTTACATCAGCTTCAAAGTGAATTTTTGCTTTTTCCTCATTTTCACGTAAAACATAATAATCCAAATCTAAACCATTTAAATTATCATGAATATGAACATAATCAGCAATATTCACCGTAATAGAGTAGGTGTTTATTGGATTTATAACTTCCCAATCCCAACGAGTATAACCATTTTTTAAATCTTCTTGACCTTTGAATCTTCCGTTTGATACATTCATTAAACCATTTGGAAGAGCGACTTTTATTGTTGCACCTTTGTCTGGTTCATCTGTTTGTGAATCTTTCACAGGATACCATAAACTTGCACCAGTTCCCTGAACAGCAACTGCAATAAAATCTTTTCCATTACTATCTTTTTTGAATACAAAACCACCATCCCACGGAGCATTTTTAGCAATTATAGGTTTTCCAGAATAGTAAAAACGTAACTTTTGTGAGGTATTTTGAGCTAATTCTGAATGAAAGTTGATAAAAACAGCATCATTATCTCGTTTATAAGTCAATTTTTGTTTGTTGAAAACGATTGAATCAATAGTCATGTTTTCAAATAAATCCAATTGAATCTTTTTTGTATTTTGAAGGACATCAAACGTAACTTCATTATAACCAACAATGCTTTTTTCTGCTGGATTTATTTTGATATTCAAATCATATCGTTGCACATCATAACAAGAACGTTCAAAACGCATTCCACCTTGAAGTGAATCTCTACGAGTAAAATTTTGTGCATTTGTTCGAAAAAGACTGAATAATAAAGTAAGAAGGATTAGTTTCTTCATGATTGGATTTTAAAATTCAAATATAATGATTTAGTCGATTAATCGATTATTTGAAAGTTAGATTATTCGAAATATCTATAAATCGAACAATCTAATAATCAAAAATCAGCTTCAACCGTAAAACTCATTTCTTTTTTAGAAATTGGATGCACAAAAGTCAATTGTTCAGCATGAAGATGCAATCTGTTTGCTTTTTTTCCATATAAATCATCACCAACAATTGGAGTTTTTAAGCCTAATTCGTGTGAAGCGTGTATTCGCAATTGATGCGTTCTTCCTGTAATGGGATAAAAATAAACTTTAGTTTTGTTGTCTTTAACTTCAATTTTTTGCCATTTGGTTTGCGCTTTTTTTCCGTGTTCGTAGCAAACTAATTGTCTTGGTCTATCGTCTAAATCAACGCGTAAGGGAAAATCAATAAATCCTTCATTTTCTTCAATAATTCCGTCTAAAAGAGCAACATATCTTTTCTTAATTGTTCTTTTTATGAACTGACTTTGCAACTCTTTGTAAACATCTTCGTTTTTAGCTAAAATCATAATTCCAGAAGTTGACATGTCTAAACGATGGACAATTAATGGTCCGGTTGCATTTGGATATAAATCTTTAACTCTTTGATAAACTGAATCTTTTATTTGTTTTCCAGGAACAGATAAGAATTCAGCTGGTTTGTTGATTAAAACTAAATAGTCATCATCATAAATAATTGAAATATCCTTTCCTTCTGCTGGATTTTGTTCAAAAGGATTTTGTTCCATTTCTAAACCTTCCAACATGTGTTGCATTAAAATAGGCTCACATTTGCTTTTACAAGCAGGATAAAATTGTTTGTGTTTTCTGATTTCGGAATTGGGTGATTTTCCCCACCAAAATTCAGCCATTGCTATTGGTTTTAATTCATTGGCAAAAGCATAATGCAGTAATTTTGGAGCAGCACATTCTCCTGCACCAGCTGGTGGATTTTCTTCAAAAATTTCTCCAATACTTTTGAGTTTTCCATATTGATTTAGAAATGCATATTCAGCGAAAAGCCTTTGTTGTAAATCAGCAGATTTTTGTTTTCTATCTAATTTTAAAGATTCAATTCTTGAATTTATTATGTCAAAATCTTTTTGTGAAGCTTCAATTTTGTAATTCCAGAATTGTGTCATTTTTTTTAACAGAATTCCTTCTTGTTTGCTGGCTTCTTTTAGTTCTTCTTCATTAAATGTTTCTGATTTACGAATTTCATCACGCAACTTTTTCTGAACTTTGATGTTATTCTTTTGGTTTTGAATATCGTTGAAAGCTTCTGTTTTAGTGTTTTCTAAATTTTGAAGAGCATTTTTATATTCATCTGAATTTTCTAAACCTTCAATTTGCTTTGTGATTTGATTTAGTTCGTTTTCACCAATTTTATAAAATCCTTTTTCATCCAACATATCATAAATTGTTGGAACAAATTTTTCATGATGATTTGAATCAGCTAATTTTCCAGAAAAAGCCCATAATTGTCCGATTTCTCCAACTTCATTTTGGCAAATTAAAATCCCAAACATTTTTCCAATTACTAAACCTTTTTGAGTTGCATCTAATCCAAAATTATGTTCAAAATCGGTTTGATTTTCTAAATAATTTTGTAATTCATTGGAAGCAATGACACTAAATTCATGAGGTTCATAATAAAATGGAAACGTAAATTTTTCAGGTAAAGAAATTCCCGAAATATTAGTTTTGAAAGGTTGAAATTTATGGTTAATCATTTGGCAAATATACTTTCTAAAAAAGAAAAATCCACTGAAATTTCAATGGATTTTATACAATAATTTTGACTTAGTATTAAACTTGAATCACACCTAAATTAAACTTTTTCTCAATCGGAGAATGGTTTGCTGCTTCAATTCCCATAGAAATCCAAGTTCTTGTGTCTAATGGATCAATTATTCCGTCTGTCCATAAACGTGAAGCTGCATAATAAGGTGAAACTTGTTCGTCATAACGTGCTTTAATTTTATCAAATAATTCTTGTTCCACTTTTTCATCAACTACTTTTCCTTGTTTTTTTAGTGAAGAAGCTTCAATTTGCGCTAATACTTTTGCTGCTTGAGTTCCACCCATTACAGCTAATTCAGCACTAGGCCAAGCAAAAATTAATCTAGGATCATATGCTTTTCCACACATAGCATAATTTCCTGCACCATAACTATTTCCAACTACAACCGTGAATTTTGGCACAACCGAATTGGCAACTGCATTTACCATTTTGGCACCATCTTTAATGATTCCTCCATGTTCTGATTTACTTCCAACCATGAATCCAGTTACATCTTGCAAGAAGACTAACGGAATTTTCTTTTGGTTACAATTCGCAATAAAACGAGTGGCTTTATCTGCTGAATCTGAATAAATTACACCACCAAATTGCATTTCACTTGGTTTCGTTTTGGCAGCTGTTGTTTTAACAACTTTTCTTTGATTAGCTACTATTCCAACTGCCCAACCTTCAATTCTAGCATAACCTGTAATTAAAGTTTGTCCGTAACCGGCTTTGTATTCATCAAATTCTGAATTATCTACCAAACGATTGATGATTTCCATCATATCATATTGTTCGTTACGGGCTTTTGGTAAAATTCCGTAAATATCTTTAGGCTCTAAAGCTGGTTTTTGCGCTTTTACACGATTGTAACCTGCTTTATCATAATCACCAATTTTTCCAACTATACTTTTTATTCTGTCTAAAGCATCTTTATCATCTTTGGCTTTAAAATCTGTCACACCACTAATTTCACAATGCGTTGTTGCTCCACCAAGAGCTTCATTATCAATAGTTTCACCGATTGCGGCTTTTACTAAATAACTTCCTGCTAAGAAAATACTTCCTGTTTTATCAACGATTAAAGCTTCATCACTCATGATAGGTAAATACGCACCACCAGCAACACAACTACCCATTACAGCAGCGATTTGGGTAATTCCCATGCTACTCATTATGGCATTATTTCTAAAAATTCTACCAAAATGTTCTTTATCTGGAAAAATTTCATCCTGTAAAGGCAAATAAACTCCAGCAGAATCCACTAAATAAATAATTGGCAATCTGTTTTCCATAGCAATTTCTTGCGCACGAAGGTTCTTTTTTCCTGTAATTGGAAACCAAGCACCAGCTTTTACTGTAGCGTCATTTGCTACTACGATACATTGTTTTCCTGAAACATAACCAATTTTAATTACTACTCCTCCAGAAGGACAACCACCATGTTCTTCATACATTCCTTCTCCAACAAAAGCTCCGATTTCAATACTTTTAGATTTTTCATCTAATAAATAATTGATTCGTTCACGAGCTGTCATTTTACCTTCAGCATGTAATTTATCAATACGTTTTTGTCCACCACCCAATTTTACTTGCGTTAGTTTACGTTTCATATCAGAAACTAATAATTTATTGTGGTCTTCGTTTTTGTTGAAATTTAAATCCATTTACTAGTGTTGTTTTTAGAATTGCTAAATTAATCAAATTCATTTAATTCTTTTCAATTAATAAAAAACAATTTTTATCTATTTCAATTATTTATAATTTAAAAAAAAGTTGTTAAATTTATCATAATGATAAATTAATGCTATTTATTGAACGATTTGTGCTATTTTTTATGAAGTAATACAAGTAACTTTGAAAAAACTAAAAAATCATAAATTATGAGTAAAATAACCGAAAGACCAAAATTTCAAGAAAAGTATGATAATTTTATTGGTGGAAAATTTGTTCCTCCAGTCAAAGGAGAATATTTCGACAATATATCACCTATAGACGGAAAAGCATTTACAAAAGTGGCTAGATCTACCATGGAAGATGTTGATTTAGCTATTGATGCGGCTGAAGAAGCTTTCAAAACATGGGGAAAAGCATCTCCAGCTTACAGAAGTAAAGTGATGAATCAAATCGCTGATATTATGGAAGCGAATTTAGAATATTTAGCGACTGTAGAAACTATTGATAATGGTAAGGCATTAAGAGAAACTATGGCTGCGGATTTACCTTTATGTATAGATCATTTTAGATATTTTGCAGGAGTAATTCGTGCAGATGAAGGAACAATTTCTGAACATGATGAACATACGGTTAGTATTTGTCTACACGAACCTTTAGGGGTTGTAGCTCAAATTATTCCTTGGAATTTTCCTTTACTAATGGCAACTTGGAAAATGGCTCCAGCAATTGCAGCGGGAAATTGTACAGTCGTAAAAGCAGCAGAACAAACTCCTACTTCTATATTGGTTTTTATGGATTTAATTAAAGATGTATTGCCTCCTGGAGTAATCAATATAGTAAACGGATTCGGAATTGAAGCTGGAAAACCTTTGGCTTCTTCTCCAAGAATTAAGAAAGTATCTTTTACAGGAGAAACTACAACTGGACGTTTAATTTTACAATATGCTTCAGAAAATATTATTCCAGCAACAATGGAATTGGGTGGAAAATCACCAAATATTTTCTTCAGTTCAGTAGCAGCACAAGATGATGCATTTTTTGATAAAGCGATTGAAGGAGCAGTAATGTTTGCCTTAAACCAAGGTGAAATTTGTACTTGTCCTTCAAGAATTTTAGTTCAGGAAGATATTTATGATAAATTCATGACAAGGGTTATTGAAAGAGTCAAGGCAATTAAAATTGGTCATCCCTTAGATCCAACGGTTATGATGGGAGCTCAAGCTTCAAATGATCAATATGAAAAAATTCAATCCTATTTAAAAATTGGTAAGGAAGAAGGTGCTGAACTTTTAGTAGGTGGTGAAGTAAATCATTTAGAAGGAGAATTAAGTACAGGATATTATATTCAACCAACAGTTTTTAAAGGAACGAACAAGATGAGAATTTTTCAAGAAGAGATTTTTGGACCTGTAGTTTGTGTAACAACTTTCAAAACGGTTGAAGAAGCTATCGAAATTGCAAACGACACTTTATACGGATTAGGTGCAGGAGTTTGGACAAGAGATGCTCACGAATTGTATCAAGTGCCTAGAGCTATTGAAGCAGGTAGAGTTTGGGTAAATAATTACCATGCATATCCAGCACATGCCCCATTTGGAGGTTATAAAAAATCAGGATTTGGTCGTGAAAACCACAAAATGATGTTAGATCATTATAGAAATACTAAAAATATGCTTATTTCTTATGATAAAAATAAGTTAGGTTTCTTTTAGTAGATAATTAATTTCATAACAAAACCTAGCAGTTTTATAGCTGTTAGGTTTTTTAATTTAGTAAAAGTATGATTAAACGAATAGAAAGTACAGAAAAAGCCAACGAATTAATAGCACAACTTAAAGATAGAAATGGCGACTTAATGTTTCATCAAAGTGGAGGTTGTTGTGATGGTTCACAACCTATGTGTTTTGAATTAGGCGATTTTAAAATTGGAAATAGTGATGTTTGCTTGGGAAGTGTTGAAAATTGTAAGTTTTGGATGAGCAAAGATCAATTTGAATATTGGAAACACACCCATTTAACATTAGATGTAGTGGAAGGAAGAGGAGCAAGCTTTTCTCTAGAAATACCTTACGGGAAAAGATTTATTATTCATTCCAGATTATTTACGGAGGAAGAAGCTACTAATTTAGAACCTTTGACTTATTTAGAAGACTAATTAATATATAAAAGTTGGTATTGCTTTGGTGTAATGCCTTCATGCTTTTTGAACAAACGAATAAAATAATTACAATCATCAAAACCAGATTCAAAACAAACTTCATTGATTTGCAGTTTTGGGTTTTTCAATAAAGATTTAGCATACTTTATTTTTTCATTTAGAATGAATTCAACAGGACTCATACCCAACTCTCTTTTGAAGAAACGGTAGAATGAAGTCGAACTCATACAGGCTTTATCACTTAATTCCTTTAAATTAAAATTTTCGCGAATATTACTCCTAATAAATTCCATTATAGGTACAATAGGATTATTAATATCTATAACTGTATTGGTTTCGATGGCTCTTACATTTTGCGATTGAATAATTCTTACTAAAAGTTCTTGTAAAGTCAAATCTGCCAAAGCATCTTTTGTAATTGAAGTACTCATGCATTCTTTTATCAATTTATTGATAGTGGTGCTGAGTTCTAAATTGTTATAAAAGAAATAATTTTCATGGTCTAATTTCCAAAAATTACCTTTTCCATCTTTAGGGTATCTTTCATTTAAAAAGCTCAATGTTTCTTGAATTTTCATTTGATCAATTGCTAGAGCTAAACATTGTGTCGGATTGTTTTTTGAAGCTTCAGGAAAATCAATTTTCATTTCTACGTTGGAAGGAATCAGAACGGTTTCACCAGGTAAATAATCAAATTCAGGATCATCAAACAAATGCATTACTTTTTTACCGCGTAGCATACTAGTCACTACTAAATCATTGAATTTTAAAGGAACTTTTTGTGAAGTTTCATAAGTTTCAAATAAATTCAATTCGCAATTATTTAGCGAATAGATAGTTCTATTTTCCACTAAAGTTTTTAGTGATTTTTCCTTTGTAAGTGAAGGTTTATTCAATAATTTTTTTAGACTTCCCATAAATATTTTAATTCACAGCTAAATATATGAAAAGTATTTAAATAGGAATGAATTTTTATAATTTTTAACAGTTGTTGTAAAAATAAAAAACCCTTCAGTTAAGAAAGGTTTTTTGAATTATTTATTTGGAGTTTTATTCTTCTTCTTTTTGTCCCATTAACATTAAATAGGCTTTCAAGAATTTATCAATATCTCCATTCATTACTCCATCAACATCGCTTGTTTCTGCTCCAGTTCTTACATCTTTTACCAATTTATAAGGTTGCATCACGTAATTTCTTATTTGAGAACCCCATTCAATTTTCATTTTACCAGCTTCTATATCACTTCGTTGTTCTAATTGTTTTTTTAGTTCAATTTCGTACAACTGTGACTTTAACATTTGCATAGCTCTATTACGATTGTCGTGTTGCGAACGTGTCTCAGAACACTGAATTTGAATTCCAGATGGTTTGTGAAATAACTGAACTTTCGTTTCTACTTTATTCACATTTTGACCACCAGCACCGCTTGAACGAGCTGTTGTGATTTCAATATCAGCTGGATTGATTTCAATTTCAATAGTATCATCCACCAAAGGGTAAACATAAACCGAAGCAAAAGAGGTATGACGTTTGGCATTGCTATCAAAGGGAGAAATACGGACTAACCTATGTACTCCATTTTCACCTTTCAAATATCCAAATGCAAAATCTCCTTCGATTTCTAAGGTTACGGTTTTTATTCCAGCAACATCACCTTCTTGATAATTTAATTCTTTGATTTTAAATTTTTGCTTTTCGGCCCACATCATATACATACGCATAAGCATGGCAGCCCAATCGCAACTCTCTGTACCACCAGCACCAGCTGTAATTTGAAGTACTGCACTTAGACTATCACCTTCATCAGAAAGCATGTTTCTAAATTCAATTTCTTCAATATGAGCGATTAACTCATCATAATATGATTCAACTTCTTCATCTGTCATTTCACCTTCTTTGTGAAAATCCAACATAATTTGAAGTTCTTCATTCATATCAACAGCTTTCGTGTAATCTTCCACCCACTTTTTCTTTGAGCGTAAGTCTCTTACAACAATTTCTGCCTCTTTGGCGTTATTCCAAAAGTCAGGTGCAAATGTTTTTTCTTCTTCGTTAGTGATCTCAATTAATTTCCTATCGACGTCAAAGATACCTCCTTAACGCACCAAGGCGATTAATAATATCCTTTACATGTTCTGTATTTATCATAATTTATGTAATTTTGTAACACAAAAATAGTGATTCCTTTTGATTCTATGGAAATAAATTTAATAAGTGATACCGTAACAAAACCAAGTGTTGGAATGTTACAAAAAATGTTTAATGCAAAAGTTGGTGATGATGTCTATAAATCAGACCCTACTGTAAATCTATTTGAAGAAACAGTAGCTGATTTATTTGGTATGGAAGCTGCGCTGTTTTTTCCTTCGGGAACTATGGCAAACCAGACTGCTATAAAATTACACACCAATCCAGGTGAACAAGTTGTATGTGATAAATATTCGCATATCTATCATTATGAAGGTGGTGGAGCCTCTTTTAATAGTGGTGTTTCATGTAATTTACTTGATGGAAAAAGAGGTTTAATAACAGCGGATTTAGTTAAAAACGGAATTAATGATCCTGAATTTTATCACGCCCCTTTAACATCTTTAGTAAGTCTTGAAAACACTACAAACAAAGGAGGTGGTGCTTGTTATGAGTTGAAAGAACTTCAAAAAATAAAGCAAGTTTGTGACGACAATAATTTGAAATATCATTTAGATGGTGCTCGTTTATGGAATGCAATCGTAGCCAAAAAACAACATCCTAAGGAGTTTGGGAAATTATTTGACACAATTTCTGTGTGTTTTTCAAAAGGTTTGGGCGCACCAGTTGGTTCTGTTTTATTAGGCTCTAAAGAGGATATGAAACGTGCCTTAAGAATCCGAAAAATATTTGGAGGAAATATGCGTCAATCTGGTTATTTAGCTGCAGCAGGATTATATGCTTTAGAAAATAACGTGACTCGTTTAGAAGAAGATCACAAAAAAGCCAAAGAGTTAGAAGAATTATTACTTTCATTTTCTTGGATTGAAAACGTTGAGCCTGTTGAAACAAACATTATAATTTTTAACTTACATAAAGCTATTGATGAGAAGCTGTTTTTAGAAAAATTAAAACAAAAAAACATTCATATTAGCTCAATGGGACATGGTAAATTAAGAATTGTGACCCATTTAGATTATAAAGAAGTTATGCATACTTACGTAAAAGAAACTTTGAGTAAGTTTCATTTTTAAGTACTTTTACTATAAAAATCCCAAAAGTCATTTCTAGTAAATGACTTTTGGGATTTTTTGTTTTATCCAAACATATCCATTCCTGGAATATTAGGCATGCCTTCTTTAGCTACAGCAGCTAATTCTGTTTCGTTTACGTTTGTTGCTTTTTCAATGGCTTTGTTGAAAACAGTTATTAAATAGTCTTCCAACATTTCTTTATCAGCCATTAAATCATCGCTAATTGACACATTTTTGATCGTTCTATTTGCTGTTAAAGTGACTTTTAAAAAACCATCATTGCTTTGTTCATCTACTAAAACGTGGTCTAATCTTTTTTTAGTTTCTTCTACTTTTTGTTGGGTTTCTTTAAGTTTACCCATCATTCCCATCATATCTCCAAACATTGTTAATAATTTATTTATTGATTAAAGAACAAAATTAGTAAATTGCATCTGAAAATCAATCTAAAAAACATGAAAAATAATCTATTTATTGTTGCATTATGCCTTATTTTTGCAACTTCTTGTAAAAAAAATAAAGAATCAAAAATGAGTCAGAACATTGCGCCTCCTATGGCAAAAGTAAAGGATACGATTTTAGAAAAACATGGTGATAAAAGAAATGATCCCTACTATTGGTTAAATGACAGAGAAAATCCAGAAGTTATTGACTACTTGACTAAAGAAAATGAATATTATGATAAAATAACGGCTCATACTAAAGCTTTCCAGAAAGACTTATTCGAAGAAATGAAGTCAAGAATAAAAGAAGATGATGAGTCTGTTCCTTATTTTTATAATGGTTATTATTATATGACTCGTTTTGAAAAAGGAAAAGATTATCCAATATACTCTAGAAAAAAAGGTAGTTTAGAAGCTAAAGAAGAAGTTATTTTTAATTGCAATGAAATGGCCAAAGGTCATTCTTATTTCAGTTTAAGTGGATTGAGTGTAAGTGAAGATAATAAATGGGTTTCTTTTGGTATTGATTTAGTATCAAGAAGACAATATACGATCCAAGTCAAGAATTTGGAAACTAACGAGATTCTTCCTGAAAAAATATTAAATTGTAGTGGAGGAGCTACATGGGCAAGTGATAATAAAACTATTTTTTATGTAAAAAATGATTTAAAAACATTGCGATCTGATAAAATTTACCGTCACACAATAAACACTAATTCTTCAAATGATATTTTGGTTTTCGAAGAAAAGGACGATACATTCAATACTTTTGTTTACAAAGAGAAATCAAAGAAATATTTAGTTATTGGATCATCAAGTACATTAACTAATGAATATCAAATATTAGAATCAGACAATCCAACAGGAAAATTCAGGTATTTTCAAAAAAGAGTTCGAGGTTTAGAATACAGTATTTCTCATTTTGGGGATAGTTTTTATATCGTGACAAATAAAGATAAGGCAACAAACTTTAAGTTGATGAAAACGAACGAAAACAATACTTTACAAGAAAACTGGACAGATGTTATTCCGCATAGAAAGGAAACTTTATTAGAAGGAATCGATATTTTTAAGGATTATTTAGTAGTTGAAGAAAGAACGGACGGCTTACATAAAATTCAAATTAGGCCTTGGAGTGGAGTAGGAGCATACTATTTACCTTTTGAAAGTGAAACATATACAGCTTATACAACAACGAATCCAGATTTTGACACAAATATACTTCGTTACGGTTATCAATCGCTAACAACTCCTTCTTCAGTAATAGATTTCAACATGAAAACTAAAGAGAAAAAAATACTAAAAGAGCAAGAAGTATTAGGAGGAAAATTTGATAAAGATAATTATGTAGAAGAAAGAATTTGGGCTACAGCAAAAGACGGAACAAAAATTCCGATTTCATTAGTTTATAGAAAAGGGATGAAAAAAAATGGAGAAAATCCAGTTTTGCAATACGCTTATGGTTCTTACGGTTATTCCATGGATGCTTATTTCTCAACAACTCGTTTAAGCCTTTTAGATAGAGGATTTATCTACGCTATAGCACACATTAGAGGTGGAGAAGATTTAGGTCGAGAGTGGTATGAAAATGGAAAATTATTAAAAAAAATGAATACGTTTAGCGATTTTGTAGATTGTTCAAAATATTTAATAGGTCAAAAATACACTTCACCTAAGCATTTATATGCAGAAGGAGGTTCAGCTGGCGGTTTGCTAATGGGAGTTGTAGTAAATATCGCACCTGAATTATACAATGGTGTCATAGCACAAGTTCCTTTTGTGGATGTAGTAACAACTATGTTAGACGAATCTATTCCATTAACCACTGGAGAATATGACGAATGGGGAAATCCAAATGATAAAGAGTATTATGACTATATGAAGTCTTATTCACCATATGATAACGTAAAAGCACAAGATTATCCTAATATGTTAATAACTACGGGTTTACACGATTCTCAAGTGCAATATTGGGAACCTGCCAAATGGGTAGCTAAGTTACGAACAAAAAAAACTGATAAAAATATTTTATTGCTAAATACTAATATGGATGCAGGTCATGGTGGTGCTTCAGGAAGATTTGAACAGTTAAAAGAGACCGCAAAAGAATTTAGTTTTCTATTAAATTTAGAAGGAATTGAGAAATAATAAAAAATTTTTATAAATTTGCAAGGTTATAAGGTTGTCAAAAAAATCTATAAAAAAGTTTACCTTGACTAACATAATATTTATGAAAGAACAAATAAACGCTTACAATAATGTTTTAGAACTTATTGGGAATACACCTCTTATTAAGCTTAATAAAATAACAAAAAATTTAAAGGGTAATTTTTACGCAAAAGTAGAAGCCTTTAATCCTGGTCACTCTTCTAAAGATAGAATTGCTTTATACATTATCGAAGAAGCTGAAAAGAAAGGCATATTGACTCCAGGTGACACTATAATTGAAACTACTTCTGGCAACACTGGTTTTAGTATTGCTATGGTAAGTATCATAAAAGGATATAATTGTATCCTAGCTGTTAGTTCAAAATCTTCAAAGGATAAAATAGACATGCTGCGAACAATGGGAGCAAAAGTCTATGTTTGTCCAGCAAATGTATCTGCTGATGATGAGCGCTCTTATTATAGTGTAGCAAAACGTTTGCACGAAGAAACAAAAGGTTCTGTTTATATCAATCAATATTTCAATCAATTGAATATTGATGCACATTATAACTCAACTGGTCCAGAAATTTGGGAACAAACTAAAGGACAAATTACACATTTAGTAGCTTGTAGTGGAACAGGAGGAACTATCTCTGGAATTGCTAAGTATTTAAAAGAGAAAAACCCAAAAATTTCTATTTTAGGAGTTGATGCTTTTGGTTCAGTATTAAAAAAATACCATGAAACAAAAGAATTTGATAACGATGAAATTTATCCATACAGAATAGAAGGTTTAGGTAAAAATCTAATCCCAACAGCAACTGATTTTGATGTAATTGACAAATTTATGAAAGTTACTGATGAAGAAAGTGCACATACAGCAAGAGAATTAGCTAAAACAGAAGGTTTATTCGTAGGATATACTTCAGGTGCAGCTTTACAAGCTGTCAAACAGTATGATCTAGAAGGAGAATTTGATGAAAATAGCAATATTGTTGTTATTTTTCCAGATCATGGTTCAAGATACATGAGTAAAGTATTTAGTGATGACTGGATGAGTGAGCAAGGCTTTTTTGACAGTGTCAACATTGAACAACAACAACAAATTGAATTTATAAAATAATTTGCATTAGCATAAACAATATATAAAAACCTTCATAATGAAGGTTTTTTTATGGAAATTATATAGTATTACTTAATTATATCTTATTTTTGTAAAAACAATCTACTATGAATGCTATTCAAAACAAAACTCAATTAGAAGAATATTTCCAAAAATTTAGAAAAAATATTATTGGAATTAATCAACAATTTGAAACTCCTTTTGGAAAAAAACCTATCATTTATACAGATTGGACTGCAAGTGGACGATTATATCGACCAATTGAAGAGAAAATAAGCAATGATTTTGGACCTTTTGTAGCTAATACTCATACCGAAACATCTGTTACTGGAAAAACAATGACTATTGCTTATCACAAAGCAAAAAATATCATTAAAAAACACGTTAATGCTAATGAAGATGATGTTCTAATTAATTTTGGAACTGGAATGACTGGTGTCGTCAATAAATTACAACGTATCCTTGGATTAAGAATTCCTGAAAATCTAAAAGAATATACAATAATTCCAGATGCTATTAAACCAGTGGTTTTTATTTCGCATATGGAACATCATTCTAACCAGACTTCTTGGTTAGAAACGATTGCAGACGTAGTTATTATTCCAGCAGATAAAGAGGGTTTGTTTTGTCTTAAAGAATTTAATAAATTATTGGAGCAATATAAAGAAAGAAGTTTTAAAATTGCCTCAATTACTTCTTGTTCAAACGTGACGGGAATTATTACTCCATATTATGAGGTAGCTAAATTAATACATCAAAATAATGGTGTTTGTTTTGTAGATTTTGCCTGTTCTGGACCTTATGTTGAAATAAACATGCATCCAGACGATAAAGAATGTTATTTAGATGCTATTTTCTTTTCACCACATAAATTTTTAGGAGGTCCTGGTACTTCTGGAGCTATGCTTTTTAGTAAGAACTTATATAAAAACAATGTTCCCGATTGTCCTGGTGGAGGAACTGTTTCTTGGACAAATCCTTGGGGAGAACATAAATATATTGATAATATTGAAGATAGAGAAGATGGTGGAACTCCAGGTTTTCTTCAAGTTATTAAAACAGCTTTAGCCATTCAGTTGAAAGATCAAATGGGTATTCAAAATATTTTGAAAAGAGAACACGAAATTGTTGAGTATGTTTTTGAAAGTTTAGGTGATATTGAAAATATTAACATTTTAGCCAAAGATCAAAAAGAACGATTAGGGGTTTTTTCTTTTTATATTGATGACTTACATTTTAACTTAGGAGTAAAATTATTAAACGATAGATTCGGAATTCAAAGCCGTGGTGGTTGCAGTTGTGCTGGAACTTACGGACATTATTTATTGCATGTTGACCAAGAAACTTCAAATAATTTGGTTTGTCAAATAGCTTCTGGAGATTTAATTCAGAAACCAGGATGGATTCGTATGTCAATTCACCCAACAACAACTACAGAAGAAATTCAAATGGTTTGTGATAGCATTAAAGAGTTAGCACAAAACCATAAAGAATGGTCAAAAGACTATAGCTACAATTCAAAAACAAATGAATTTGATTTTAACGGAAATGTTTCCAGTGATCATGATTTTGTAGAAGAGTTGTTTAAGTTTTAATTTTATCTTCTATGTTTCCAACGTTTATGTGTCCATAAATAAAATTCGGGCGCTTCATAAATTTGTTTTTCTACTCTACTTATATAATCATCAGTAATTTCAAAACGTTTGGTTTCTTTAGGATTTTCTGCCATTAATTCAAAAGTTCCATCATAATAACCTCTTTTTACTTTCTTGGTTCTGAGAAATATGACATTCATATCATAGCGTTTTGATAAAAATTCAGCACCAGTATGTACAGGTGTTTCAATTCCCATAAACTTACACCAATGCAAGGCTTTATCAATTTTTGGTGATTGATCACTAGCAAAGCCATATATACTCAAAATGCCTTTTCTATTATTTTCATCAATAACTGAAGCTGTTTCTTTTGTAGTTATTAAATTTGCTTTAAATTTTGAACGAATATCGTGTACTAATCTGTCAAAATACTTATTGGCAATTTTTTTATAAATTCCATAACCTTTAAAAGTAATTTGATGATTCATAGAAACAACCCATTCATAACTAGCATAATGTGCACATAAAAGAGCTATGCTTTTTCCTTTTTTTTCTAAATTATGATAGACTTCAATATTGGTAAATTTAAACCGTTTATCCATCTCTTTTTTTGAAATTGAAAGTGTTTTAATCATTTCTAAAAACATATCACACATATGTTTAAAGAATTTTTTTTCGATGATATCTCTTTCTTCTTTAGATAAGTGAGGTAATGCTAAGGCTAAATTTTCTCTTACTGTACTTTTTCTATATTTTATAATTCGATATACGATAAAGTATACAAAGTCAGATAATAAATACAATAACCTAAAAGGCAATATAGAAATCAACCATAAAATTGGGTAGAAAATAATAAAAATTAATAACTGCATTCTTTAAAATTTTTACAAATATACTTATAAATTATAGTATAGCATTACATCAATTTTTTTACATTTACAAAAAACCAAATTAATGGATATATTACTGATCACAATTATTGCTGCAAATGCAATTGTAAGTTTTAAAGGATTTAGCGATCAATTATTTTTTAGAAAATATGAATTTCATATTGGAAGTATAAAGGCTGGAGAACAAATTAGAATGCTTACTTCAGGCTTTCTTCATGTTGATATAGCACATTTGGCTTTTAATATGTTGACTTTGTATTTTTTTGCGCCTATAATCTTAAATCAATTTAATGATTTGTGGTTTTTATACATTTATTTTGGTAGTTTAGTTGGTGGAAGTTTATTAACCTACTATTTTCACAAAGATGAGTACAGTTATAGAGCAGTTGGAGCTTCTGGTGCGGTAACTGGAATAATATACAGTGCGATTCTTTTATATCCTGAAATGGATTTATACTTGTTTTTTATTCCAATTGGAATTCCAGGTTATATTTTTGGAATAGGCTATTTATTGTATTCTATCTATGGAATGAAAGCTAAGCGCGATAATATTGGACATACAGCACATTTTGGAGGTGCAATAGCAGGTTATATTATAACTTTAGCAAAAGAACCTCATATGCTTATTGACAATACCCAAATGGTAATTCTATTGGCTATTCCAATAGTAATACTTTTTTATTTACACAAAACGAATAAATTATAATTTTGGCATGCAATTTGAAATTGTATTAAAAAAAAACATCATGAAAAAAATAATCTTATTATTAGTTATGTCCACAAGTATACTGTTTGCTCAAGAAGTAAAACAAGTCCCACAAATTTCTGTTTCAGGTGAAGGAAAGATAAAAGTCGTTCCAGATGAAGCAATGATTACAGTTTCTATAGAAAATACTTCAAAAGAAGCTGCAGAAGCAAAAAGAGCAAATGATATTGTTGCTGATAAAGTTTTGAAGTTAATTAAAAGCAAAGGGATTGATATTAAAGACTTTCAAACGCAACGCATGAACTTATATCAAAACTATGATTATACTTCAAAGAAAAAGAGTTATGTCGCCAATCAAACGATAACTATTCACTTAAAAGATTTATCTAAATACGATGCTTTAATGATGGATTTAGTTGAAACTGGTATAAACGGAATTCAAGGAGTCGAATTTATGTCATCTAAAATTAAGGAATTAGAAAAACAAGCTCGTAAAAACGCTTTGTTAGATGCAAAATCAAAAGCAGAAGATTATGTTTCGGTTTTAGTAGGACAAAAATTAGGAAAAGTAGTTTTGATTAGTGATAATTCTCAAACAAACTATCCACAACCTTTGTATAGAGGAGCAATGAAAACGATGGCAATGGAAAGCGATGCTTTTTCAAGAGAAACTTTAGCAGTAGGTGAAATTGAAATAATTTCAAATGTATCGGTTACATTTGTTTTAGAATAAATTCTTTTAAAGATTTAAAATAAAAAAGCAACTCAATTGAGTTGCTTTTTTTGTGGGGAGAGCAGGATTCGAACCTGCGAAGTTTTCACAGCAGATTTACAGTCTGCCCTCGTTGGCCGCTTGAGTATCTCCCCATTCCCATGCTTTAGTGCCTTAACGGGTGCAAATATAGAATAGTTTTTGATGTATACAAACATTTTTTATAACAAAATTCAACTTATTTTATAAGCGTTTGAAAATGAAATAAATAAAAATTCCCATTGCATATAAATACAATGGGAATTTTATAAATAGTTAGGTTTCTAAGGACTATTGAACTCCTAAAAGTTCTTTAACTTTAGCTTTTAATTCTTCACCTCTTAAGTCTTTTGCAACAATTTTACCTGAAGCATCTAATAAGAAAGTAGCTGGAATAGATTTTACATTATATTGTTCTGCTATTGGTTCTTTCCAATGTTTTAAATTTGAAATATGATTCCAAGTTAAACCATCTTTTGCAATAGCATCTTTCCATTTTTGAGAATCTCCTTCTTTATCTAAAGAAACACCAATAATATTTAATCCTTTTTCATGTAACTCATTATACATAGCTACAACATTTGGATTCTCTTGACGACATGGTCCACACCAAGAAGCCCAAAAATCAATTAAAGTAACTTTACCCATAGATTCTTTTAAAGAAATCATTTTTCCATCAGGAGATGGAGCAGAGAAATCAGGAGCAATACTTCCAACATTAACAGAGGTCATTGCATCTAACATTTTTTTAATATTTTTACCACTTTTCGTGTCAACAATACTTTTGTCTAGCTTTTCATAATATGCTTTTACTTCTTCTGGAGTTAAATAATTTCTCATTAAGAAATTTTCTAACAATAAAGCAGAGATAAATGCATCAGGGTTTTTGTTTATAAACGCTTTTGATTGAACATTCATGTCATCCTGAAATTTATTAAAATCTTTCATTAAAACATTAACAGTTGCTGTATCTTGAGCTTGTTGAGCAGCCATCATCTTTTGTTGATTTGCTTCCTGAAATTTCATCATTTTTTTATAAATAACTTGTGATTCGTTATTATATGATTGAAATATATCATTATTTTTTGTTCCACCAATTTTTGAGTTTTGAATAGTATCTTTGTTAAATTCAACAGATATGTCACCATTTTCAAGAATCATAGGTACAGATCCGTTTAAGGTTTCAATTCTAACGAAAGCTAATTCAACACCTTCTTTTAATTTTCCGTCAAATTTAAATTTTTCACTTTCAACAACTGCTGTATCAAGAGTAGCTGGTCCAGTTTCACTTTGAGTTTCTAAGAAAACTTTTTTACCATTTTCTACCCCTTTTGCTATTCCACTAATTTCATAACCTTCTTTTTTACAAGACATTACTGATAATGCAGCAAATACTATTAATGCGATTTTTTTCATTTTTTATTTGTTATAATTTTTGGCAAATGTATTTAAAAAATTGTAATTTTTATAGTTTATAATTCTAAACTTTTCACAAAAAAAATCAGGCAATTAACCTGATTCTTAATTTTTTATTTTAAAATAATATTATTTTAAGGTACTTGGACAAACGTAATCTGTTAAAGGTACATCTGTATTTCTAATACCAGACATGCCTTTTTCTACATTTATCATATTGTGATACCCTCTTGCTTTTAAAATAGAAGCCCAAATCACTGAACGATATCCACCAGCACAGTGTACATAAAAAGTTTCATCTTTTGGCACTTCGGCTAAATGATCGTTTATATAGTCTAAAGGGATATTAATTGCGTTATCAACATGTTCTGCAGAAAATTCAGAAGGCTTTCTTGCATCTATTACAGGCATTTCTTTATAATGTTTAGCAAATTCTTCTGAAGAAACAGATTCTATTGAGTCTACTTCAAAACCAGCTTCTTTCCATGCTTTTAAGCCACCTTCTAAGTATCCTAAAGTATTGTCAAAACCAACACGAGATAATCGAGTTATAGTTTCTTCTTCTCTACCTTTGGAAGTAACCAATAAAATAGGTTGTTTTACATCTTTAATTAAAGCACCAACCCAAGGAGCAAATCCACCATCAATACCAATGAAAATTGAATTTGGGACATGTTCTAAAACATAATCGTTCTCATTTCTAACATCTAAAATTAAAGCTTCAGTTTGATTTGCAACGGCTTCAAATTCTTTTGGAGATAATGGTTTAAATGCTTTAGTCATAATGCTATCTAAACTTTCATACCCATTAATGTTCATCATAACATTTTGAGGAAAATAGGCTGGAGGAGGAGTTAATCCATCTAACAATTCAGCTTTAAATTCTTCTTTTGTCATATCAGCACGAAGTGCATAATTGGTTTTCTTTTGATTTCCTAAGGTATCAGTAGTTTCCTTACTCATGTTTTTACCACAAGCACTTCCTGCACCGTGATTTGGATATACAATTAAATCATCCGGTAAAGGCATAATTTTGTTGCGAAGAGAATCATATAAATAACCAGCTAATTTATCTTGCGTTAGATCAGCAACTACCTTTTGTGCTAAATCAGGACGTCCAACATCACCAATAAATAAAGTATCACCTGTAATAATTCCATGTGCTTTTCCGTTTTCATCAGAGACTAAGTAACAAGTACTTTCTAATGTATGACCTGGAGTGTGAATTACTTTTATGGTATAATTTCCAACTTTATATTCTTGATTGTCTTCTGCAGTTGTGCATTCATAACCACATTTAGCGGTTGGTCCAAAAATAATTTCAGCACCTGTTTTCTTAGCTAAATCAATATGACCTGAAACGAAGTCAGCATGAAAATGCGTTTCAAAAATATATTTAATTTTTGCATTGTCTTTTATAGCTCTGTCGATATAAGGTTGTACTTCTCTTAAAGGATCAAAAATGGCAGCTTCACCATTGTTTTCGATGTAATACGCAGCGTGTGAGATACATCCTGTATAAATTTGTTCTATTTTCATAATTTAAATTTTTTATTTTTCATAATGTAAATTTAATAATTGAATGGGTCTTTATTAGTAACATACGTTACACAAAGTAAAACTCTTTAAATAAAATAAAAGTTGCCATGGCTAATACAAAGTAACCAAAACCTATTTTTAATTGTTTTTCATTTATGTATCTATGCAGATAAATACCAATAAAGATACCAATTATTGATATGGAAGTAAATATCATTAAGAAATCCCAATCAATACTCGGGTTAGAAGCATCACCTAAAAAACCAATTAGCGAATTTATGGTAATAATAAAGAGTGAAGTTCCTACCGCTTTTTTCATAGGTAACTTGGCAAATAAAACCAAAGAAGGAATGATTAAGAAACCACCTCCAGCACCTACTAAACCTATAATAACCCCAATAATAGAATTTTGAATAACTAAATTTAAAAGATATTTTTTTCGAGTAATTTCTCTTAAAACTAATTTTGGTTTCTTAAGCATAGAATAGGCTGCAAAAAGCATAACTATAGCAAAAAATGCCATCAAAAATTTATCTTTCGTCAACAATAAAGTCGCAGTTTCTACTATAGTATCTGGAATTCTTGGTAGAATAAATCTGCGAGTAACAAAGACAGCTATAAAGGATGGAATCGCGAATATAATTCCGGTTTTAATATCTACTAGTCCTTTAAAATAATTTTGAGTGGCTCCAAAGGCTGAAGTTGTACCAACAATAAATAAAGAATAAGCAGTTGCTAAGACGGGATCGATTAACAAAACATAAACCAAAATAGGCACTGTTAATACCGAACCACCTCCACCAGTTAATCCTAAAATTAACCCTATTAGTAGAGCACCAACATATCCGAAGATTTCACTCAAAATTCTAAAATTTCTATATTGTTTCTATTCAATTTAATTTTTCCTTTTATTTCAAGAGCTTTTAAAAGTCTTGAAATTACCACGCGAGAAGTATGCATTTCATAAGCTATTTCTTGATGTGTATTATTAATTTCTGTTTTTCCAATCACCTTAGCTTTATCCGTTAAATACTTATACAAACGTTCGTCTAAATTCATAAAGGCTAAAGTGTCAATAGCTTCTAACATCTCTTTTAAACGGACATTATAACTATCAAATACAAAATTTCTCCATGTTTTATATTTAGTTAACCAATCTTCCATTTTTTCAACGGGAATCATAATTAAAGTACCATCTGTTTCGGCAACTGCTCTAATTTTACTTTTGGCTTGACCCATACAACAAGTCAAAGTCATAGCACAAGTATCTCCTTTTTCTAAAAAATAAAGCAAAAGTTCATCGCCTTTATCATCTTCTCTAAGGATTTTAATTGCACCTGTTAATAATAATGGCATTGATTTGATATAATCACCAATTTCAATCAGATAATCATCAGCTTTAAAATTTCTGAAAGTACCAACTTTTGAAATTTCTTCTAATAATTCCTCTTCAAAAATGTAATTATACGAGTCAAATAATTCTTCTTTCATAGGTGAAATTCTAATTTTGGTAAATATACGGTTTATCTTTAAATATGAAATGATACTTTTGTTACAAAATAATTTATCCTTTGAAAATTAAAACATATTCTCGACATAATTTCCATAAACACACTTTTTGTGTTTTTAAAGAAGTGAGTTTACAAGATATTGCACAACTACAACCTAATTACTCAAGTAAATCGGGTAGTAGTTATTATTTTACAGATGAAGGTTTATATAGGGTTTCGAACCATTGGGGAAGAGCTGCGAATTGCAGATGGAAGTTAGATTCGAGTGCAATGCCCAAAACTAGTAATGTTTATGAGAATCTGAAACGAGTTCAGATTAAAGTTGGCTATGCTAAATGGACTGACTTTTATCCAAACAACGAACAAGAGAGTTTATTTTATATTCAAGTTGATTTTGAAAATGGAACAGTTAATTTCCAACATAAAAACAACCCAACCTATGATGAAAAGTTAGTATGCAGAAACGCATCTGAAACCGCTAAACGTATTAAAATATGTAAAGAAGTTTTACAAGAAGATAATTGGATTAAGTATTTGACACATATTGATTTGGAAGAATTAAGACATGAAATAATAAACGAGTTACTGACCACAAATAACTCGTTTATTGAAATTAAAAGAAACTATATTAAATAAATGGAAAACTGTTATTGTAAATCGGGCAAACCTTTTAAAAACTGTTGTGAACCTTTTCTAAACAAAACCGCATTTCCTGAAACTCCAGAGCAATTAATGCGTTCAAGATATTCAGCTTATGTACTTCATGATGCTGATTATTTAGTTGCTACAACGCATATTTCTGAACAAAAATATTACTCCAAAGCTGAGATTCTAAAATGGTCCAAAAGCAATACTTGGTTAAGATTAGAAGTAATTGAAGCCCATGAAAATATAGTAGAATTCAAAGCTTACTATCTAGATGAAAAACAACAAGATCAAGTTCATCATGAGAAGTCTACTTTTAAACAAAAAGATAAAGTTTGGTATTACTTGGATGGTCAATTTTTTGGGTAAAATTTAATTTATCTCTATTGATTGACGGGTTTCATATTTTTTCTTAACAACCTGAAACAACCTGAAACAAAATAAACAAAACCTAAATCGAAGTGTCAATCTTATAAGTAACCGTCAAGTTCAATGTATATTGAATACCAACTTCAGTTTGGTTTGAATTAATAACTTTATCAAATCCAGCCGTTGAAACACCATCGTAATAGAAACTCTTATTTTTTCGGATTAACTTTTTCATGTAATTGACATTTCTATTGTTGTAATTGGTTTCAATTTCAGCACTTTCATAGGCTTGATATGCTTTATATTGGTTTTTGGGAAAGTAAACCTCAAAAACTTCATTTGCATCTGGTGTTCCTACAATTTTCTTTTTAAACGCTTTTAAATACTTGTCTTTTTTAGCATCAGCTATTTTTAAGGCTTCATCAAATAGGGTATTGTGGATCTGATCTGAATTCTCATTAAAATAGTCTACTTTAATAATATCATGAATTTCATATGCAGAAGCTATAGTTATTATTTTTTCTAAATCACTTACGTTTTTTGTAGTAATGATTATATTTTTCTTAATTTCAAAACCTGTTTCAAATTGTTTGGCTGTAGTTCCTTCCACAGTAAAATCATATACTTTGGTTTGAGAAATAAAATCTATATAACTATCCTCTTTTTTAATGCCCAAAGTTTTAACTTGAGCCATAAATCTATCAATTCTAGTATTTATTTGAGCGTTACAAGCTTTAACGGTTTCTGCTTCTTGATTTAGTCCCAAAGTCAGTACAAAACCATCGGCTTTAGAATTCATAAGAATTGAAATACTTACCGAAAGCGCATTGTTATTGACCGAAAGGGTTTGGCTATTTTGTGATCGATTACTATTGGAGCTTGAGTTGCCATACACTTGATTACCGCTAATTTGTGCTTGACTAAATGCGCCAATAAATAAGAAGATTAAAAGGGCTTTGCTTTTTGTGATTACTGTTTTCATATTTTTAGATTTTAAATTATTTACTGCAATAGTACTAATAGCCCCAAAAAAGCGTTTGGTAAATGAACTTTCTATTTACTATAAAGTTTTTTCTTTACTTTTACAGTACTTTTACAGTGGCATAGAAAACCTGTATGATTATTTTTGACTCCAATTAATTAATGAATCCATTAGATCTTTTTCAAAACCTTAAAAACGATGTGCTTTTTGTCTATAAAGAGCATCATCCTTATTTTGACGGAACATGGAAAACCTTTAGTTCACAAGACATACAAAACCTAATAGAACTCATTGAAATAAAGGTCAAACAAACCGTTAGTGAGAAGTGGATTTATTCCCATTTAAAACCAGAAAAGAATGACAAATTACCTAGAAAAGATATGTTGAATATCTTATCGCAATTGGTTGGGTTTTCGGGTTGGGAGGAATATGTATTTAAGCATAAAGTTGTGATTGCAGAACCTCAACTTAATGTAATGAAAAGCAACAAGAATAAGTTAATATGGTTGGCAGGATTACTTATTATAACTGGAATAAGTGCCTTTGTTTTTTACAATTTAATTTATGAAAAAGACAATGTGCATTCACTAGAAGTAAAAGACTCTTACACCAATGATAAAATCAATATGGATGATATCAAAGCGACTATTGTAAATGATAGTTCAGAAATTCCGATAGAGATTATTAATTCCGAATTGCAAATAAAAACAACTGATAGTATTAAGGTTGTTATAAACAGTCCATTTTACGAACAAAAGGAAGTTATAGTTACCAATACGCATCCACATCCAAATATTGTATTAGAACCGAACGATTATGCTATGATGTTGAAAGGTTTTATGAAATCTGACATTAAAGACTGGCAAACTCGAAAAGAACAATTGAATAAGATTTTCTCAGATGATCTAGAAGTGATTGTGATGCTTAAGAATGATTTAGGAGCTGAATATTTCAATAAAGAAGAATTTTCCGAAAAGTTAATAATTCCAAGTGCTTCGCTTAAGAAGATGAAAGTTTTAGAAATTAAAAATGAAGCGAACAAGCAAATAAATTTTATAAGAATCCTACAACAATAAGATGAAAACCAAAGTACTTACTTTTTTACTACTAGCCTTTGCACTGACATCATTTAGTCAGAGCAACAATACTAGTGCATCTTCTAAAGAGGCTATAAAATCTAATTTCAGTTTTCAAGCGATTAAAGCTTATCAAGAAAGTGCTGTTTTTAAAGTAAAAGATTATTATGCTTATTTGGAATTGTATGCTAACGAAGAAGCTTCAGACTCATTAAAAGTAGAAATTAAAACCGCTATTCATAATTTATTTATACAAAAGCATATAAAAGTTGTTGATTTTGTGTCTTCAGAAAACAATCCCATTCTACTAGATAAATTACTAGACAAAATTGAAAACAAAAACTACAAGTTTAAATTAACAGCTCTTGAAAATTCTATAGTAGGCGCTGACTTTTGGACCACTAAATACAACTTAGAAGTCATAGAAACCAACCAACGTTGTAGTATAGAAGTTTTTAGCAAGATAATTTTCAAACCTGTTGAAAAGAAGTTTGGATCAACGACAAAAGAAGTTTGGTCTATTTATTTAGGTGAAATGGAGTGATTTTAATTGATAATTAACAATTATTGGATTAAATAAATGATTCAATTATGAAATTTTACATTTAAAACTCATAAATTATCCATTATCCATTATCCATTATCCATTATCCATTATCCATTATCCATTATCCATTATCCATTATCCATTATCCATTATCCATTATCCATTATCCATTATCCATTATCCATTATCCATTAAACCGTTCTTCCCAAAACAAACATACTTTCCTGGTTGCTATCTATAATAAGTTGACTTATTTTGTTTTCAACCGCAATCTCCAAAACCTCTTTAGCAGGAAGCGTTACAAATGGTTTAGTTTCAGTAGCCCAACTCATTAAAGTAGCTTGTGAAGTAAAAACGCCCATAACCAATTTGCCTTCCGTTTCAAAGACCGAAGTAAACGATAATTGCGCACCTTTTTCTAAAGTGGTCCATCCTTTTTCAGGGTTTTCTCCAGTAACTGGACTCGAAGTTGGAACTAATAAATAGGCATTATCTCCTTGTAATTCTTCCAAAACTGCCATAAATGTTTCTTGGTTTTGACTAGCTTGAAAGGCTTTTATTTTGGCTAATAAATTTGTATTATCTGGCTTGAAAGTAGTGTTATCTGTATTTGACATTTCATTTATTTAAGATGGCAAAGATAGCTAATTAATCCTTTTTCATAAACTTATAGGAAAAACTCTTATAACATTAGGGTGTTTTTCCTGACCCTTTTATTCGCTTTTTTCCTGACTTTTGTTTCAGTACCATTAAAGCAATATATCCTATGAGAAGCTCTTTGTTTATACTATTTATGCTGGTTTTACTTGTGGGTTGTGTAAAAGATAACAGTGCTAAGGCTAAGTTAAAAACGGCTCAAGAAAAAGAAGTTATAGAAAAACGAAATTTGTTGAATACTAACGGCATGATTTTTCCAAATTATGCTATCGAATTTAATACGGATAGTTTGGAAACAACAAAGAAATCCAATAATAAACCCCATCAAAGTACTTTTTAAAAACCTAATTATGGAAGAAATGCTATATTTTCCTTCAATTATAAGCAAACTCTTTGTCTTACTAACTTTTTTACATGCCTTACTAAAACTTAAAACAAAAAAAAGAATTAATCAATACCTTTTTTACATCTTATGTATTAGCGTTTTTGCTGAATTAAGTAATGCCTATTTAAAATTTTATGACTTACCTTATAGTACTTTTACAACCTTTAGTGTAGTGGTTAGCATTATACTTTGGTTTCGAATATTACACATGATTTTTAATGCTAAAAAATTGATTATAGCTACAATAATTTTGTTTAGTTTGTTTGCTTTTATGAACCTCTTATTTATGGAAGGTCCTATAGAATTTAATTACTATACCTTAATTTTGGGAGCGTTTCTTTATATTCTATTCTTTGTTTTTGAAAGTTTTAACCAATTAAAAAGAGATAACTTCTATTTCTTCCAATCTAATAAATACATTCTTATTGTATCACCCATAATTTTCTTTTTGGGATTGAGTCTACTTTTTTTCTTTAAAAGTCATTACTTGAATTCAAATAATATTATTGAAAATGTAAAGCTTTTTACCTATTTCAGTATTAGTGTGAACGTTATTTTCTATTCCTCTTTAAATTATTATATCCTCAAAGAGAATAAATAAAGTTTAATTTAAAAAGTAAGAGAATAATAAATCAGAAAAAGGCAATAGTTAGTTCCAAAGTAATCTTGATAAAATATATACCTATTTATATTATTTTGGCTTAAGAAATCTCTGGAAGTAATAAAATTTATTTTTAGGTAAGTTTATCTTATTTAGTCACTAAATAGCATTTATTTCTTTAGAACTATATTAAACTAACTATATTGACATTTATCATATAATATTGAATTATAAATTCTTAACTTTATGGATTAAGTTATGAAGTCAAAACTCAACGCATTATTTTATGGTTCAATCTTCTCAATTAGCTTTAAATATAAAAAATTTCTTTATAGAAATAGGAGAATTGGCTTATTTTTCAAGCCGTTTTTTTAGAGAACTTTTTAGTAAACCGTTTGAATTTAAAGAGTTACTCAGACAATGCTATAATATGGGTAATAAATCCTTAGGTTTAGTGTTGATTACTGGTTTTATTATTGGATTAGTATTAACTATACAAACACGTCCTACATTAGAACAGTTTGGAGCAGAATCTTGGATGCCTTCTATGGTTAGTATTTCTATAGTTAGAGAAATAGGACCTATAATTACAGCGTTAATTTGTGCAGGTAGAATTGGTTCAGGTATTGGTGCTGAGTTAGGTTCAATGCGTGTTACAGAACAAATTGACGCTATGGAAGTTTCGGGAACAAACCCTTTTAAATATTTAGTAGTCACTCGCGTTTTAGCTACAACATTAATGATTCCTATATTGGTCTTTTTTGGTGATACTATGGCATTATATGGTTCCTTTCTTGTTGAGAATTTAAATGGAGACGTTTCTTTTTTTCTATATTTTGATAAAGTTTTTCATGCCATAGAATATAGTGATTTACTTCCTGCCACCATTAAGACTTTTTTCTTTGGTTATGCCATAGGATTAGTTGGATGTTATAAAGGATATTATTGCGAAAAAGGAACAGTTGGAGTAGGAATAGCTGCAAATTCTGCCGTAGTTTATACCTCTATGCTTTTGTTTATTATCGATTTTATTGCTGTTTTTATCACTGATATTTTCATCTAAAACCTAAAAAAAATGCTAGAAGAAATTTCAAATATAACACCGAAATTTAATTCAGAAATTAAAACTATTTTAGAAATTAAAAATTTAAAGAAAAGTTTTGGAAACAATCAAGTTTTGAACGGTTTTAATTTGGAGTTAAATGAAGGAGAAAATTTAGTTATAATGGGTAAATCCGGCTCTGGAAAATCGGTAATGATTAAATGTTTGATTGGATTAATTGAACCTGATTCTGGAAGTATTAGGGTAATGGGCCAAGAAATAACAACACTAAACCAAACCCAATTTGATAAATTACGAAGTGAAATTGGATTTTTATTTCAAGGAAGTGCTTTATATGATTCTATGACCGTAAGAGAGAACCTTGAGTTTCCATTGAGACATCATAAAGAACGTTTTGAAAAAAATTTAGATACAACAGCATTTGTAGAAGAGGCACTTACTAATGTTGGATTATTACATGCTATTGATTTAATGCCATCAGAACTTTCGGGTGGAATGAAACGAAGAATTGCATTAGCCAGAACTTTAATATTAAAGCCAAAAATAATTTTATACGATGAACCTACCAGCGGATTAGATCCTATTACATCAAAAGAAATTATTCAACTTATGAAAAACATACAAAAACAATATAAAACCTCATCCCTAATAATTACTCATGATGTAGATTGTGCCCGAGTAATTGCCAACCGAATGATTCTTTTAATCGATGGCATCAATTATGTAGAAGGAAATTATGACACACTAAAAAATTCTTCAGATGAGAAAGTAAAAGCATTTTTTAAATAAAAACAAAAGAGAAGTAAATTAAATATAGTATGAGAAAAACTTCAGATGAAAAACTTAAACTAGGTCTATTTGTAATTATAGGATTGCTATTATTTACTGTAGCCATTTACCTTATTGGAGAACGTCAAAATCTATTTGGAAAAAATGATCTTATAAGTGTTAAGTTTTCAAACATTAACGGCTTAAAAAAAGGGAATAATGTGCGCTATTCCGGAATTAATGTAGGTACTGTAGAATCAATTTCTATGCTGAATGATTCTATAATTAAAGTGGACTTGTTAATTGAAAAAACAATGATAACCCATATTAAAAAAGATGCTATTGCTACTATAGGAACAGATGGTTTAGTTGGAAATATGTTAGTAAATATAATTCCAGGTAAAGGAAAGGAAACAAGTGTAAAAGCTGGTGACTTTATTAAATCTTATACAAAAATAGGTGCTGATGAAATGCTAAACACTTTAAATGTAACCAATGAAAATGCCGCTCTTTTGACTGTCGATTTATTAAAAATAACGAATTCAATCAACCAAAAAAAGGGAACTTTAGGTATGCTTATTAATGACAGCATTACTTCAAACGATATAAAAAAAATCATTATTAACTTGCAAAAAACTAGTTATAATGCTTCAAAAACTATGGATGCCTTAACAACAAAAATCGAGTCCATAAATCTAAATGAAAGTGTCGCTGGAATTCTAGTAAATGATAAAGCTCAAGCGCAAAAGGTTAAAAATATTATTGCCAATTTAGAACGCTCTAGCCAAAATATTAATACTACTCTTGACAGTATTAATAAAACAATTCAACAAATTAAAAACGGAAAAGGAGCAGTTAATTACCTCTCTACAGATGAAGAGTTTGCAAAAAACTTAGACCAAACCATTAAGAACCTAAACGAAGGAACATATAAATTTAACCAAAGTATGGATGCTTTAAAACATAACTTTTTACTTAGAGGTTATTTCAAGAAGTTAGCAAAGGAACAGGAAAAGGTAGAGAAGGAGAGGCTTAAAAAGTAGGTTTTTATTGGAGTGTTCAGTGTTCGTTTTGCAGAAGACAGCTTGTAGAATTTACAAAAATGGGAAAAGGGAATATTTCTTTAACCTTAAAATCGCAAAGGATTACGAAAAGTATGCTAGGAAAACAGGACGAAAGAAGATAAAAGAAAGAAGAAAGATAAAAGAAAGAAGGTTGCTAAGCAATGTATCCTAAAACAAGCAAAGCTCCTTAACCCAAACAAAGAAAAAAACTATGTGTCTTATGTGGTTTAAAAAAATACGTGACCATCAGCTTTTGGCAAAATCAATCCGTGTCATCGACGTTACAACCCACAAGAAACTCCATAAACTAATTCCCAATCTTGTAATCTTACTAAGTAAGATACCTAAGAGAAACTCCAAAAAAAAACTACTTCTATTTTCTGAAAACTGAAAACTAACTAATAATCCTACCATCTTCCATTTGAATAATACGATCGGTACGTTTAGCAAAATCTTCATCATGCGTTACGATTAATAAAGATAAATGCTGTTTATCGCATAATTCTCTAAAAATAGTAAAAACATTGTCTGCATTATGACTATCAAGGTTTCCAGTAGGTTCATCACCCATGATTATTGAAGGATTATTGATAAGTGCTCTTGCAATGGCTACACGTTGTTTTTCTCCGCCAGAAACCTGAGAAGCTTTTTTAAGTGCCAAATGTTCAATCTTTAAGAGTTTTAGCTTATCATAAGCATCTTGTTCTATTTCTACTAATGATTTTTCTCCCAGCTTTTTTGCAGGAAGCATGATGTTTTCTAAAACCGTAAAATCAGCTAACAGATAATGAAATTGAAAAACAAACCCAATATGCTTGTTTCTT
The DNA here is from genome assembly GCF_000422685.1 of Flavobacterium gelidilacus DSM 15343. Taxonomy (GTDB): domain Bacteria; phylum Bacteroidota; class Bacteroidia; order Flavobacteriales; family Flavobacteriaceae; genus Flavobacterium; species Flavobacterium gelidilacus. The sequence continues at coordinate 113,159 of NZ_AUGN01000001.1, forward strand.
ATGTAGGATAAATGATTACTACTTTGCCCACTTATGATTTCATTGTTTAGCAATAAAGCACCTTCATATTCAGTATCCATTGTAGAAAGAATATAGAGTAGAGTAGATTTACCACAACCGGATTTTCCCATAATAGAAACAAACTCTCCTTTTTCAATCTTAAAGTTAATATCCTTTAACACATGAAAGCGAGTTGGCTTTTCAAAATACTTATTGATGCTTTTTGCTTCTAAAACTGTACTCATTTTATTGTCCTCTTATGATTTTTACTGGATCTATTTTTTTGGCTTTTTGAGCAGGCAAATAGCCCGCAAAGAACGTTGATAGTAAAGCGAACACTATTCCAATACCATAAAACCATGGATTGAAATTAATGGGATAGGTCTTAATAGTCGGCAAAGCTTCCGTTTCAAAAGGAATGGTACTTATAAGACTGGATAAGCCAAAACCCAATAACAAACCTAAAACACCTCCTACAAAACCAATAATCATAGCCTGACTCATAAATATCATTTGAACATCCTTACCAGAGAATCCAATTGCTTTTAGTATAGCTATGTCATTCATCTTTTCGTAAATAAGCATGTTTAAGATATTATAGATTCCAAAACCTGCTACAATTAACAAGGTAATGGAAACCGCATAAGTAATTAAGTTTCTAACCGTAGTTCCCGTTTCAAATTGGGCATTTGCAGTGTTAATGTCTATGGCTCTTAGTTCAAATTGACGCTCTATTTTTTTAGCCATAGGCAAAGCCATTTCTATGTTGTTTAGTTTGACGTTGATATCTGTTATATAATTTTCTGCTTCCCCTAAAATGCGTTGCACCGTTTTAAGATTAGAAAAACTTTGAATAGCATCTATATCTTTAACACCACTTTGATAAAGTCCCACAATTCTAAGCGGAAAGACATCTCCTTTTATGGTGCTTATTTGTATTCTATCTCCCACATGAAGCGACATCTTTTTGGCAATACCCACACCCAACAAAATACCATTTTCATTATTGTTCAAGGCTTCAGCTGAACCTTCTATGATATAATCCTTTAAATTGAATAACCGCGCTTCTTCTAAAGCATTAATTCCTGTTAAATTACCAGCAATTTCTATAGAACCCGCAATGTAAAAGATTTGAGCTTTAATTTGCGGAATAGCTCCTTTAACATTAGCATCTTCATTCAAATACTTCATTAAAGGCAAAGCATTGTGTATTTTTTTCTGACTTAGTTTGGGTTTTATCGAATGCACAATATGGGTACTGTTCACCACTTTATCATATAAACCGATAGGTTGTTCTTTAGAGGGTTCAATTTCATTATAGATATGAATGTGTGGGGTTTGATTCATCATCAAATTATCTAACATCGTATTTAAACCTGTCATAAAGCTTACTAAAGTAATATAAGCCCCAATACCAAACGTAACTCCAAGCGCAGCCACAGAAGTCTGTTTAATCTTCGTAATTAAATGCGTTTTAGCAATCGTTAAGATAACAGTCCAATTGATCATTTCTCCGTTTTATAAAGTAGTGTTTTTTCAGTAATCCCTGATAGGACTTCTATATATTCCATGTTGCGCAAGCCAGTTGTTATGGTTACTATTCCGGCATCCGTTTTTACTTTATCATCATCAAGTAAATAAGCTATCGGAATGGCTAGTATGTTTTCTCGTCTGCCAATTACAATATTAGCTTCACCCGATAAACCCGGGTATAGTACTTTAGGAGCAGTATCAAAAACGGCTTCAACTTTAAAAGTCTGATTGCGTTCATCTTTTTGGGGTAATATTTTAGTCACTTTGGCTGTAAAAATCTCACCTTTGTAAGCATCCAAATTTATAATGACCTCTTGACCTTTAATTACCTTAACAATATCCACTTCATCTACTAGCATTTCAATAATAAACTGGCTGCCACTCCCTAAAGTCGCTATAGGGGTTACTGTATTAATTAGTTCCCCTAAATTTTTATGAAGTGCATAAACCTTTCCAGTGATACTGCTTTTAATCGTATAATCTTTAGTTGCCACAAGAGAAGTATTGTAATTGTTTTTAGCTTGTTTAACGTTGATTAACAATTCATTTTTAGTTCGGTTTAACTTACTTTGAAGAGTTGTTAAGTTATTTTTGGCTAAATCATAATTCAATTTTTTAGTATCAAATTCAATTTTAGAACCTATTTTTTGATCCCAAAGATTCTTTTGTCTAAAATAGTTGATGGAATCATTCTTATATTTCAATTGAGCGGCATTAATTTCATCTTTAATGCTTTGAAGTACCGTAATTCCACCACTGTAATTATCATTCGCTAAATCTAAGGCAAGCTTAGCATTTTTAGCATTCAATTCGGGAGCTGTATTAATCACCTGAAACAAGGCCTGATTTTTTGTCACAGTATCACCTTCTTCTACAAAACTATGCTCAAGTATACCCGAAATAACGGCATATACTTCATACAAACTATCGGGTTGAATTATAACAGAGCTATAAATAGATTCCGTCATGTTGAGGCGTTGAGGTGTAATGGGTTTTTCTTTTTGACAAGCCATTATAAACAGACTCAATATAAGAAATAGAAATAACTTTCGCATTATGGTGTACTTTAAATAATAGTATAAAGATAATAGTTTTAAATATCTCTTTAGCTGATAATTATCATGTCATTTTTTAGCAAAATGTGATTAATCTAGTATAGAAAAAACTAAAGGAATATGTTTCCAAACTGTAGGATCATAATTCTGACTTCTCATCTTTAGCACAATAAATTTGATAATATTATATTTTTTATAAAGAATTCATTAAGATTGAATGGACTTTATTAAAAAAGCTCCTTAATAAAACAATATTTTTTAGAGAAATAAGTTATTAATGGATAAAATCTATAAAAAAATTTCTAATTTAACAATGATTAAACCCTTACTAGCCGTTTTACTATTCCTTTTTTATGGACTTAATACGCAAGCACAAAATAATACTATAGAAACTAGTGGTGATGTATTATTATACGCTCTTCCTTTAACCACTTTAGCTACCACAATAGTTCTAAAAGACGGAAAAGGAGCAGGGCAGTTCTCAAAAGGCTTTCTTTTAAATATTATAACAACCGAAGCTTTAAAATTAGTAATTAGTAAAGAAAGACCCAATGGTTTTGATAACAAATCATTTCCTTCCGGTCATACATCAGTTACTTTCCAAAGTGCCGCTTTTATTCAAAAACGATATGGATGGAAATTTGGAGCTCCCGCTTATCTATTAGCAGCTTACACTGGCTATTCAAGAGTTCAATCTGACAATCATTATTTTATTGATGTCCTTGCTGGTGCAGCTCTTGGTATAGGAAGTTCTTATATCTTCACAACAAAATATACTCAAGGCATTCAAGTAAGCGTAGTAAAAGATAATTTTGGTACTTCATTAGTTCTTAAATTAGATTTTTAAAGGAATGAGACTTAGGGAAAGGGAGAAAAGGGGACTAGGGGAAAGGAGGTTTGGAGATTAGAGTATAGTACATAACGCAAAATGTCTATGTAAATCTATCTCAAGCAAAGCGCCTCAAATCCAACAAAGAAAAAACCTATGTGACCTATGTGGTTAAAAAACTACCCACAAACTTGTCAGAGCCACAGATTTTATTTAGAAGTGACTAAGGAGTGAAGTCGAGATGTTTATAACCGCAAAGAGCGCAAAGTTTTACGCAAAGCTTGCAATGAAAAAAACTTATATGCCTTATATGGTTTAAAAAAAAACTAACCACAAACTTGTCATTCTGTAAGAATCCCACACAAGCAACTCCACAAACAACTAAAATTATAAAGATTTCTAAAATTTCTCTAATCTGTGTTCCTAAAAAAATAGATATTCTTTAACCGCAAAGAGCGCAAAGAAACTAATCTATGTAAGCCTATCCTAAAAGCAAAGCGTCTAAACACAAAGAAAGAAAAAAACTATGTGCACTATGTGGTTAAAAAACTACCCACAATCAAAATCAAACCAACAACCGACAACAAAAACTACAATAACTTAAGCAAAGCAATAACGATCCCCACCAAACCACCAACAACAGCACCATTCAAACGAATGTATTGCAAATCACCACCTACTTTTTCTTCAATTTGCTCCACCAGTTCCTTGTTATTTAATTTCATCATACTGCTTCGGACCATATTGCCAATTTCACTGTGAAACTTCACCAGTAAATCTGAAACCGTTTCTCTAATCCAAACGTTGATTTTATCTTGTGTTGTTTTATCCTCTTTTAAATCATACAATATGTGATTTAATTTAGTAATCAGAAACTGCATCATTGGTGTTTCCGTATTTTGTAGTTGAGCTGTAAGCGTTTCTTTGCTTTTAAGTAAAAGTGCATGCACCACTTTTTCCTCTTCCACATGCTGCATCAAGCGTTCTTTTAGATTTTTAATTATAGCGACAGACTTTTCATCCCCAACTGACAACTCATGGGCAAATTCAAGCAACCAATCGTCAAACTTCGCACGGATGGGGTGAGAAGCATCTGACTTAGCTTCAGCCATAAGTTCTTGCGCTTTTTCAAGTAAATCATCAGCAATGAGATCCAAATCAATACCACCCGTTTTCTCAGCTAAAAATAAGACCGTTTTCTTTAACAAACCTTTTTTAGCATATTCTTCAGCAGCCACTTCAAGTTTAGAAAGCAACAGTTCTTTAGTGTCCGGATTAGTCAGTGCCGAAGCACTTTCCTCAAGTATAAGTTCCCATAATTTATGATGATCCCCATCCTTAATGGCCTTTTCTAACCAAGTACCCAGTGGAGTTGCCAAATCTATAGTAGCGATTTGTTCTCGTAGTATTTTTTGTAAAGCTTCCGCAAACTTCGGATTATCCAAATCATTGGCAAATTGCAAGCCTATTTTCTGAATCAAACCAATAGCGTTCTGTTGGTTTTTAGGTTCCTGTAAGAAATCGAGAATAGTTTTCGCTAAGTCAACCTCATTTAATTTTTCAGCAATAATTTCAGGGGAAAGCCATTTATTAGTAACTAAATCAACAATCCCTTCCGTTAGTTTAGCTCTGTTTTTAGCAATAATATTAGTATGCTTACGAATAAAAGGAATAGGAATTTCATGAAACAAAGCACTAACCGCAAACCAATCCGCGAAACCACCAATGGTAGCTGCCTCAAAACCTGCCACAACAATCCTCCAACCCGTATGCGTAAGAACATCCATACGCAACAGTCCTTCACAAAGGACCAAGCCTAAAAAAGCAATTAATAAAGATATGGAGCCGAGGTTGTTTTTCATGTTTTAGTATTCAGTGTTCAGTGTTCAGTATTCAGTGTTCAGAACGTAGTAAAATAGTATCAAAGAATTTAAACTATGCAATCTATCTAAAGCAAAACAAACTTATATGCCTTATATGGTTTAAAAAGTAGCCACAACATTTCCACAACAACAGTTCTCGATACAATCCCGATTGGCATCGGGACCACTCGAACTGACGGTTGAGATTAAGTATCGTTCCTATAAAACCAAATCATTATTCCACAAACTCAGCACTGAACACTGAACACTGAGCACTGATTACTACTTTTTCTTCATCTTCTGTCTCTTAACAGGCTTTTCAACAGGTTCGTTCTTATGTTGTAGTATATAATTAGCCAACAACTTATCAATCAACTCATCCTTTGTTAAATGATGAAAAACAGTTTTGACTTTAGTTTTCAATTCCTCATCCACCTCATGGTTGGGTTTCGTTTTAAAGATTTGTTTCGCCCATAAAAGCGTATTGTTTTCTTCGATACTAGTCGTACTCGGTTTTTTGAACTCCTTGAACTTAAGACCCAATTCTTTTTCAAAATTCGCAATTTCCTTAACCTCTTCTTCTTGAAGTACTGTTAAAGACAATCCTTTTGCACCAGCTCTTGCCGTTCTACCACTACGGTGAACGTAAGCTTCATAAGCATCAGGTAAATGATAATTCACCACATATGAAATTTCCTTTACGTCAATTCCTCTAGCCGCTAAATCGGTTGCTACTAAAATATTGATATGACCTTCACGAAATTGACCCATAATTCTATCTCGAATTCCTTGCGTTAAACTTCCGTGTAAAGCACCAGAAGAGAAACGATTAATCGCTAAGTTCTTAGCCAATTTATTAACCGCTGCTTTAGTCTTGCAAAAGATAATTCCACGTTCGCCTTCTTTGGTATTTAAGAAATGCATTAATACATCCAGTTTTTCAATCGGGTCTACCACAATATATTCGTGATCGATACCTTGATTTCCAACCGTTTGCATATTAGCACTTACCTGAACTACGTTTTTATGCAAGTAATTCTGAATCAACTGCTTTATCGTTCCCGGCATAGTCGCGGAGAACAAAAGTGTTTTATGTTCTTTGGGTAATTCAGCCACAATTTCATCCAGACTTTCTTTTAGAATAGAAACCATTTCATCGGCTTCATCTAATACTAAAAATCTAGTATCCTTAAGCGAAATGGCTTTTTTCTGAATCAAATCAATCAAACGCCCTGGAGTAGCTACTACAATATGAGTAGGAGCAGACAAGCGTTCTATTTGAGGCTTAATCGGAATTCCACCACAAGTAGCTGCTATAGAAACTTCAGGAAGATATTTGGCAAAACTCTCTAAGTTCGTAAAAATCTGATGTCCCAATTCCCTTGTCGGAACTAAAATAACTGCTTGAACTAAAGGTGAAGATGTATCGATTAATTGCAAAAGCGGCAATCCAAAAGCAGCTGTTTTACCAGTACCTGTTTTGGCAAGTCCCACTAAATCGGTTTTATTAGCTAATAATAACGGAATTACTTTTTCCTGAATTTCTGTAGGGTCAATAATTTTTAGTTCCGTAATTGCTTTTAGTATTGGGGCTGCTATTCCTAAATCAGAGAATTTATTTGACATTTTATTTTTTTAAGTATTTTTACACTAATCAGCCTGACGGCTTTAGCTTTTGCAAAGGTACACCGATTTTTTTTACCTCAATTGCTTTTTTTGGAACACTGATTGCAGCAATTAGAGAAATCTGTATGTTCTTTGAATAGAGAATTAGAACGAGGATGACAAGGATTTAGCAGATTTTCACGGATTTTTATGAGCGATCGAGTTATTTAGAAACAAAGGCCGTAAACAAAGCACATCGCCAAATTTTTCCACCTGACTCAGGAAGGAAGTCACAAGAAACTTCACAATCTATTTCTTAAATAGTAATAAAAACTTTTCATTTAAATTCATAAATTAGCCTTACCAAAATCACTAAAATGAGTCGAAAAGAGAAATTAGAAAACTTACCCATTTATATAAAAGCGGAATTAATATTTCAATTGGTTAATAGCTTAATGGATTTAATTCCAGAAGACGATGCCTATTTAAATGAAACTAAATACAAGATGCGAGATGATGCAGCTATTATTTGTACCAAAATTGCTGGGGCAGAAGGTGGAAATATGTATTGTATTCGAATGCAAAACGCATCTATAATTCGCGATTATGCTATGCATTTACAAACTCAAGTTGGGAGTTTACAATTTCATGATTCTTTTAAGGAAACTGAATATGTTACTTTAATTAGAAAAGAAATAGACATTTTTAGAGCACTTTTTATTGAATGGGTTGCCAGTTTTGATAAGAGTAATTACCATTGGGATGAATGGGAATTATTTAATCCACCTGGAGCTATTCCCCCAGATCCAAATGATTATCAAGACCCCATTAATTGGGATGATTTTATGGAAGGTTTTAATCCTGATGATGATTAAAATGTATTTTAACTTTAGAGATTTTTAACCGCAAAGAGCGCAAAGACTTACGCAAAGTTCGCAAAGAAGTTAATCTATGTAACCCTATGCAAAGCAAAGCGCCCTAACCCAATCAAAGAAAAAACCTATGTACCTATGTGTTTTAAAAAAACTACCCACAAACTTGTCATACTATAAGGATCCAAAACAAGCAAATAAAATTATAAAGATTTCTTTAATTCCTCAAATCCGTGACCATCTGTTAAATCCGTTTCATCCGCGTTCAAACCCACAAACAAAACAACCAACAACTCCCTACTTCTTAACCTTCCTCCAAACCAGTGCAAACCCTTTCACAACCAAAAAAACGAGAATTCCCCCTACAGCACCAGCCAAAAATTCCCCTACAATAGCAGGCAATCCTTCCAAAGCATGATGTACAAATTCAATGTTATGCACAAAGATACCACCAGATACCAAGACTAGGGCAACAGTACCTACAAAAGCAAGTCCTTTTATGATTAACGGAAGTGTTTGTATCAACAGTTTTCCTATTGATTGAGAAGCCTTACTTTTTCTTTTGGTCATCACAAGACCTAAATCATCCATACGCACTATAGCGGCAACCACTCCATAAACTCCTACAGTAGCAAGAAAGGCAATTATAGAAACCACAATTATTTGTGTCGTGATTGTTTTTTCCAAAACCGTACCTAAAGCGATAATAACAATCTCTACCGACAAGATAAAATCGGTAACTATAGCGGCTTTTATTTTGGCTTTTTCTTGCACGACTAATTCCTCTGGGGTTAAATTAGTGCCTTCAATGACACTAATTGCTTTCGGATGAGGTACAACATATTCGTATATTTTTTCAGCAGCTTCATAAGCCAAATAAACAGCCCCTAAAATAAGTACTACCGTAATCAACCAAGGCACAAAATAACTCAAGACAAAAGCAAGTGGCAAAATAATAAGTTTATTAAGAAAAGAACCCTTAGTAATTGCCCACAAAACCGGAATCTCCCGAGAAGAAACAAAACCCGATGCCTTTTCAGCATTAACCGCTAAATCATCACCCAATATTCCAGCCGTTTTTTTAGTAGCTATTTTACTCATCACAACCACATCATCCATCAATGCTGCAATATCATCTAACAATGCAAATATTCCTGAAGCCATTTTATATATAATTTTTTATTGAATTTAATACTTTTTTTTTATGGTATATAGTTATTCTTAATATCCTCATACAAATCCCTCCAATCAGGATTCATACTATTAATTAATTTTTCTTTCGCAGCTCTATTACCTGCTTTCAATTGTTTTTCCCTAGCAATGGCATCACCAATCATAGGAAATTGTTCAAAGTAAACCAACTTATCTAAATTATACCGAGCCGAAAACGAACCTTTATACTTTTTCTCTTTGTGTTGCATAATCCGTTGTGGCAAATTAGAAGTAACACCAATGTATAACACGGTGTTATTCTTATTCGTAATTATATAAACAAATCCTGTTTTCATACCACCTAATCATTACGTCTTTTTTACCCCGTCATAGCGAGGAACGAAGCTATCTTTTCACGTAACCGTAAACATCATAAATTATCTTTCCAACCCACCGTTCACTTCATCAATACCCCGTCATAGCGAGGAACGAAGCTACCTTTTCAACTAACCGTAAACCATCATAAGAACTCCTTACACGTTTACGTAAAACTTCATAAGAACTTCTTTTCACGTAACCGTAAACCATCATAAAACCTCCTTTCACATTTACGTAGAGCTTCAAAAGAACTTCTTTCGCATTTTTCTTAACCGTCAACGGCTTGCTTCGTTCCTCGCAAAGACTGTTTTTTTATGATGTATAGTTTTTTTTATACTTCTTACGTAAACGTAAACATCATAAATTATCTTCCCAACTAACCGTTCACACCATCAACACCAGTCATAGCGAGGTACGAAGCTATCTTTTCAACTAACCGTAAAGTTGATAATCATGCTTTTCAACCCGCCGTTCACACCATCAACACCCCGTCATAGCGAGGTACGAAGCTATCTTTTCAACTAACCGTAAAGTTGATAATCATGCTTTTCAACCCACCGTTCACACCATCAACCCCAGTCATAGCGAGGCACGAAGCTATCTTTTCAACTAACCGTAAAGTTGATAATCATGCTTCCCAACCCACCGGTCACACCATCAACACCGGTCATAGCGAGGTACGAAGCTACCTTTTCACGTAACCGTAAACCATCAAAAAAACTCCTTTCACGTTTACGTAAAGCTTCAAAAGAACTTCTTTCACATCTTTCTTAACCGTCAACAGCTTGCTTCGTTCCTCGCAAAGACTAGATTCCCAAGATATATAATTACCCTTTATTCTTCTTAAAATTCTCAGCCTGTTCAAAAACCTCTATAAAAAAAGTAAAACAGCCAACAGAAAAATCAGTTTGAACTATTTTCTAACTACCTACTCCCCAATGAGGATTGATTCTTGCCATTTCTTTCTCTAGCTTTTCTATTTCATTTTCCCAAATTGAAATATTTTGTTTAGCATCTTGAATTTGACCTGCGCGTTCGCCTGAAGTTCTAAGAAATTTAAATTCTGTAACATTAACCAATTGTTGGTTAGCCTTGTCGAGTTCTTCATTAGCAATATTTAATTCGGTTACAATTTCTTGAATTCTTTTATCTATAGCAACTTGTTTTTCTCTTGCAATTCTTTCTTCTTCTAAGCGTTCCTTTTCAGCTAATAATTCTTTTTGCTTGGCAATTTCTTCATTCTGAATATTTAGCTGTTTATTGTAAATGCCAGTTTCAATATTATCTTTTTTAGTCTTTTCAATATTATAATTATGTATAAGTTTTATTATCAAAGAAATCAATAATACAAGTGAAACAATTATGATAATAAACGTTTTTTTAGGCAATCCAAATATCTTGTTTTCTTTCTCCTCTAAAATATTTAAATTAATTGGTGGAGGAGTTAATTTACTTTTAATTGGCGGTGGAGTAGATGTGAATATTATTTTTAATTCTTCTATTTCTTCCGCATTTTGCCACTCTTCTAATCCTTCAAACCATACTTTTGTGGTTCTTGTAATTTTATGTAATTTTAATTCTTCAATATCAAATGGACCTTTATTTTCTGTGCCATCATTTAAAAAATACTTTTTCATTTTAATTGTTTTAACCTATTTTTATTCATTTAGTAATTAATTCAATATGGTTTATCTACAAGTTAGCAAAGAACTATAAATAGTGTTCTATTTTACGCTAGCATTAACAACTTCCCAACCTAAACTAGCTACATTATTATAATTTTCTACTTTTAATTTAAATTCCGAAGTTGTATTAGGTGGATAAAACTCATAGAGCATATATTCTGCGGTATTTAACAATGTTTTGGTTTTACTATAATAAAAAACTTTCACAGTTACATCTTTATAAGTTGTCATAGTTGCACTATTAGAAATAGTACCATTAATTTTAATATTATCTCCATAGAAATTTTCTTTATAAGTACCCGAAGCATTAAGATAATTTAAAGGAGATTGAGCTTCAATTTCTTCTATAGTCATTACACTTTCTTCATAGCTATATTCAGAGGATGAATTACTAGAATTTAAAGCTTTAAAGATCAAACCACCTCCAAGGTAAATAACTAAAACAATAGCTATTATTTTCAAAGCCTTCATAAAATAATTTTTCTTTTTTGGTTCACTTACTTTAGTTTCAGAAAAACTTTGAGGTGCTTCTTTCTTGGTTAGTGGAGGAGGAGTAACCAATAATATTGATTTTAATTCTTCAATTTCTGAAGCATCTTTCCAATCCTCTAATCCTTCATACCAAACAGGAGTGTCTTTTGTGATTTTTTTTTCTTTTAATTCTTCAATGTCAAAAGGCCCTATGTTTTCTGAACCATTGTGTAAAAAATACTTTTTCATTATTTATTTATAATTCTATTGATTAAACTTTATTTTTTATTCTTCTTAAAATTCACAGCCTGTTAAAAAATCTCAACACAAACCGAATCCACAATCTTGTCATCCCAACGTAGGACAGAACCCACAACAAAACCTCACCTCTTTTCTAAAACCCCAATCAACTCTATCAACTCTGCATTTGGCATATTAACAGCTGAATGTATAAACTCCTTCACATTAGCAACAATAATTAAATTACCTTTTTGTTCCTCTTCAAAACCTATTGAAGTGAATTCATAAGTAAGTTCTTCATATTTCATTTGTTTTTGATTGCCTTTAAAATAATGATAATCTACATAATAACTCACAGATGATTCTCCAATTTCAATAACCTCTTTGCCATAGGTATTCCAAAGGAATAAACGAATGAAATAAAAACCAACCAAAGAAAAAAGACCCAAACCAATAATAAACCCAAAATGAAAAGCATTCCCATCCATAAAATTCAAAACTATTCCCATAATAGGTAAAGCCACACAAATAAAAGCCAAAAACAAGATAAAGCCACGACCAATAAGCGGTGACTTCTTGACATACAATTCAAGTATGTTGTTTTTTATAGTATATCTTTTTGTTGCTTTCAAATCGAGTTAATAATTAAAGTATTTTCAAATAATCAGGAATATTCTTGTTTTCATATCCTAATCCAATAAGCTTTGATAAAATCTTTTTTCTTTTAGGTTCTAATTCTTCAATTTTTAGGGTAATGTAACTTTCTAAATTTTCAAAATCTTCATCTGACATAACTTCATATTGAATATAACCAATATGAGCAGAATAAGTATTGCCTTGTCCGCTTATTATAAATCTTTCACTATAAACATCTGTTTCATTTATTAAAACTCTTTTTAATTCTTCATAAAAAACTCTAGCATTGCCATCTATCTCAATTACAATTTTAAGTCTTTTTTCTTTTAATAAAACATCTGGAAATAAAGTATAAAAAACGCGAATGTCATTTTGTTCATCCCAAATTTGTTTATAGTTTAACGTATTACCATAAGTTACCCAATTATATTTTGTAGCAATGTTATAAATTGCAGCTAATACAAAACGAGCAGCTTCTTCTTTATACTTTATAGCTTTTTCTATTTTTTCATTATGGTCTAAATAAAACTTAATATTTTCATTCATTACATTCAAATTTGTTATATATTTTATGTTTATAATAAAGTCTTCAAGATGTATTTTTTCTCTGATGCTTAATAAATCTTCACTTATTAGAGATTCAATCTTTATAATCCACTCCAAGTGTGTAATTACTATAAAATTGTTATTATTGTGTGGAATGTTGGATAGAGCTAAAACAATTCCGACTTTATTTTCAGTTTCATGTGAATTAAAAGTATGCCAATAATTATTTAAATCGTTATGTAACCAATGATGAATTTTATTTTCTATAATTATTACAGATTTATTTTCTACCGATTCAATTACTATATCAATTCTACCTTTTTTATCTAATGTTGCATATTCAGTATAAACGGAATAATCTGCTATATTAATTTTTTTTGAAGATTTATCTTCAATCAATTCTAATAATGCAGTAATAAACCAATCAGAAGCAATTGGATGATTTAAATAGTATTCATATATTTTACTATTTATATTTTCTTTAGTTTGAATATTAACTATATCTAGATAGGTAGTTTCAGATTCAATATTCTTTGGGAAAGGTGAGTTGAAAAAATCAAATAGTTCTTGTGTTTCAGCCATATTTATAATTATTTACCACCAGCAAATTTTTCAATAATACTTGTTGGCATTGTTGGGGATGAATCCTCTTTTAAAAGTCCTGTATCGGCTCTACTGAATAAAGATTGTAATATTAATTGACGTTCTTCTGGCTCTATGGTTGTGTCTTTTTTTAATGCTAAATAGAAGTGTGTTAACTGCTCTCGTTCTTCTGCATCTCTAGATAAGTGAAATGAACTAAATGTCATTTTAGATAATATTTTGATAGTAAAAGCCAATAATGAAACAATTGTAATTAATATTATTGACCATTTAATTCCTTTTATATTATCATTAAAAGTTGTTTCGAAATAAGTTGTTCCTAACAACATTAATAAGGTAAATAATAAAACGGCAGCTATTACAGATGTTCTAATTAGCCAATTCAAGTATTTATTTCCTTCTTTTTTAAGTTCAATGGCTCTATCTTTCCAATATTTTGCTGGAGCTTCTAATCTTAATTTTTCTCTGTATAAATCTTCGTTCTCCTTAATTGAATCTGAAGAACTTGTAAAAAAAGTATCGAAACCACTTTGAACACCACTAAACCAATCTTCAAAATTTTTGTCTTTTTCTGCTTTTAACTTGTCTACAGTTTCAAAATGATTGGTTAAATTATCTTTAGCATCAGAAAGATTGCTATTTAATTGTTGTTCTGCTTCTACAATATATTCGTTATACTTTGTTTTTAGTTGTGATAAACTTAATTTTTCGCTATTTCTTCTTTTAGGTATTTCTGATTCCGCTTGGTTTTTAAATTCATAAGCCAATAATAAACCCGTAAAATAGTCGTGATCATTTCTATAATTTAAGTTGGCATCTGTTATATAATCTAAAGCCCCATTAAAATAAGTACTTTTTTTATTATAAACTGAAATTAAAAAGTCTGTTTCTGGAGAATCATAAATGAATATAAAATCATTTCTATTTCCTTTTTCATTATTTAAATCTCTTTGCAATTGTCTGAATTTATTTTCAAATCTATTTTGCAAATTTAACTCTGTATAACTAGCTAAGGAAACCAAAGAAGATTTTAAAACTTCAAAGTGCATTTTTGAAGCAAGAAAATAAGGAGGTATTTTCTCTATCTTATTCCAACCAATTACTTGGTCATATATAAATTTATAAATAGATTGAATTCCTTTTAATTCTATTTTTGAGTTTGAATATTCAAATCTAATAGTAACTGCTATACTATTTAATTGTTCTTTAAAATGTGACGACTCAACTAATTTTCTAAAAGCTTTTATATCCATATTGTTTTATCTTTTAAACCAACACCCTACTAAAAAACATTTTCTAAAACCTCCAAAGCAACCTCCAAAGCCCCATCACAATTACTAAAATGAATCTCATTTTGAAATAATGGCCATTTTCCCGATTTCTCTCTAATTAAGTAGACTAATTCTCCTTCAACTGCTTCTACAAATTTTCTATTTTCGTTTTTTTCTTCATCAAAAACTAATGCAAAAACGGTTAAAGTTCTAAATAAATTTTCTTTATTATTCAACCATTTATAACCTTTATAACCATTTCTAGCGTTGCCATTTCTAACAAAGTGATTGTAAGCAACTGTTCCTCTTTGAAATCGTTTTAAAATTGATGTACTGGCTTCTCCAACATATAGAAACTCTTTCTTTTCATTTGTAATGACATAGAGTTTTCTTCTTTCCTTCTGTAGTGCTAATCCTTCTTTAGGCATAATGCTAACAGAAGTAGTAGAATCATCTTTGTCAGTTATTGTTAAGCTATATTTTTCAATTTCCATATTTATTATATTTTATCAAGTATTTTTTCATTTTAGGTTTAATCACCCATTTATTATTTATAAGGCTGAGCACTGCTCCACAATAATTTAATCTCTGGTTCTTCTTCAATTACTTTGAAGCTAATATTGTTTTTATGAGCGATATCTTTTTCATGAAAATAGTATGTTCTTAAAAAAGAATTACTTTCATGAGATACTTTAACTTCTAAAGTATCATCTTTTCCAACCTTAGCAATATCTACCCTGTAATTAACAGAGGTTGATTTTCTAGTTGATGGTCTAATTTTTCTTGTTCTTACGATTATTCCCATAGTTTTGATAATTAACTTGCCGATGTTTTATATAAATATTGTTGAAACCCAATAAAAGCATCCCTAATACTCTTTATCTCACCAAGTTCTTTCTTAGCGTCCGCAATCGCTTTGTATTTTAAAACCAATAAAGGGGTAAGTTTTACATCATCCAATTCATCAACACCCTCTTTCACGTATTGTTCCAATACAAAGTTTAAAAACTCTTGTTGTTTCGGATTGTAATCTCCTAACTGAACTTTTGCTCTAGTAGCTCGCTCTAATCTTGGTAGTAAATCCTTGCTGTAAGCTATGTAGTTTAGCACATCAAACAAGTCACTATCTTCTCCATGAACTAGAAGTCGTAATTCTTCCAATTGTTCATTGGTATAGCCTTTTTCGTTTAACTCTACGAGTAATTTTTTTCGAGTGCTTGGCAAACTCCACAGTTTACGTAACTCTTCTTCATCAGTAAAGAAACTCGGTAAATCACCAAACAATTGTTGTACAAATTCTTCTGATGAAATAGGTGTGCCACTCGGACTCCAAAACGAAGTTTTAACCGTTGAATCTATTTCTCTTTCTTTATTGTCGGATAGCTTAACGCGTATTATTTTGCTTTCAGGAATATCACAAACACATGGATAATTATTGCAAACCTCGCAATCTTCCACTTCCTCTTTTTCGCAAACGCATGGTTTTACTTGACACACTTTACAAACTCTAGATTTCCCTCCTTCAGGTGGTGTTTCTGGCTCTAAAGGTTCTCCATCCCAAGCTGGGTCTTTAAAATGCTGATGGGCTTGCACAAAATCAAATAGGGTAAAGTAATCTTTACCATCAAAAAGCCTTGTACCTCGACCTACAATCTGTTTAAATTCAACCATAGAATCCACAGGTCGCAATAAAACGATGTTTCTAATTTCGGGTGCATCTACTCCTGTGCTTAATTTTTGGGAAGTCGTTAATACGGTCGGAATACTCTTTTCATTATCCTGAAAATCGCGTAAATGTTGTTCGCCCATTTTTCCATCATCAGCGGTTACACGATGACAGTAATTAACACTCTTGCTGGTCGAAAACTGATTAATTAAATCTCGAATCAAGGCAGCATGTTTTTGAGTAGAACAGAAAACCAAAGTCTTTTGATTTTGATTAATCAGTTCTAAGAATTTCTTAACTCTGTATTCTTCAACTTGTTGAATGATAATTTTTCTACCATAATCACGATAAGTAAACGTATCACCAACTTCGGCTTCACCATCTATAATAACATCATCAGCCGTTACAGTATATTCATCATAATTGGTTTGGATTTCTTTTACTTTAAAAGGAGTAAGGAATCCATCATTAATACCATCTTTTAAAGCATAAGTATATATTGGGTCACCAAAATATTTATAAGTATCTCCATTAACATCCCGTTTTGGAGTTGCCGTTAAACCCAATTGAACAGCAGGAGCAAAGTAGTCCATAATGGCTCTCCAGGAACCTTCGTCATTGGCACCACCTCGGTGACATTCATCAATAATAATCAAATCAAAGAAATCAGGTGGATATTGTCCAAAGTTAAAATCAGAACTACCATAAACTTCCTTAGGTTCAGCCGCTTCTAAATAATCCATTTCTTCTTCCACTTCTTCTTCCTTTTGTTTGCTGGTCATAAAGGTTTGAAATATGGTAAAGAAGATACCTCCATTAGTAGGCACATGCCCTTTCTTTTTAATCTCTTTCGGACTAATGCGAACTTTTATATTTTCATCAATAACATCAAAAGCACCAAACGAATTAAAAGCTTGGTCGGCAAGTATATTTCTATCGGCTAAAAATAATATTCTTGGACTTCTAGTAGCATCACGCTTTAAATTCCATTTGGCATGAAATAGTTTCCAAGCAATCTGAAAAGCGATGGCTGTTTTTCCTGTTCCTGTAGCTAAGGTTAGCAACATACGGTCTTTCTTTTCAGCTATCCCTTCTAATACTTTGGCAATGGCATTTTGCTGATAATATCGCGGTTGCCATGTTCCACCACGGTCTTCAAAAGGAATTTCGAACAAGCGTTCTTTCCAATTGGCGATTTCTAATTTGTAAGTTTCTTTTGGAGTAGGATAGGTCATTTCCCAAAGCTCGTCTGGAGTTGGATATTTTGGGACTTCACCTTCTGCAACTTCGTCCATGTCTATCTCATAGATTTGCAAACCATTGGTTGCATAACTATAGCGAATGTTCAATCGCTCAGCATAATCTTTGGCTTGACCAACACCATCAGTATAATATAAATCTCTTTTCTTAGCTTCTACAATACCAATTCTTCTGTTTTTATATTCTAAAACATAGTCTGCAAAAAGTGGTGTGGCTCTTCTGCCTTGCCCAATTAAGCGACCTTTGGTTATGGGAAACTCCAAACGCAAACGACTGCCTTCAACAATACCCCAACCTGCGGCTTGCAAAGCAGGTGTAATTAAATCGTGTTTGGTTTGTGCTTCGTTCATAATTAGTGGTTTAATCCCGAAGGGATGTTATTTGATAAGGTAGGACGTAGTCCTGCCGAATGTGAGATAAGTGTGTTAAGCCCTGAAAGGGCGAAATAATTAATCCCAAACATACTGTTCGTCATATTCAACTTCATATTTTTTTAAAAATGCTCTATACTCTTTCTTAAAGTCCTTTTTACTGTGATGCTCCTGTTGGTTCTTAATATAATTTACCACAACATCTACTTCACTTGGATTTACAGAAAATGCTCCATAACCATCTTGCCAAAAGAAATTTTCCAATCTCTTATCTTTCGTTTTCATCCATTTACTAGAATGAGCTTTTACTTTTTGTACCAAGGTCATCAAAGCCATTTTTTTAGACAACATACATAGTATATGAACATGGTCTGTATAGCCACCAACTATCAATACTGCACAATCTAACTCTTTACAGACACCTCCCAAATAGGCATGCAACTCCTGTTCGTAGGGCGGATAAATTAATTCTTCCCTATGTTTGGTGCTAAAGACTATGTGTACGTAGTTTTTTACTAATGACTGCCCCATAGTTATGTCACCCTTTCAGGGTTTTTATTCGTTTGTGTTTCATCGGAAGGACTACGTCCATCCTTACTATACTGCGTCCATTCAGGACTTGTCAACGCTCCTGCAAATGCTTTTTGGAGTATCGATTTTTTTAGGTCTTCTAAATTGTTTAGTTTTTGTTTGTAATGTGATTCAATCTGTTTTGTTTGAATAGATATCTCCTCTATTTTATCGACGATAATTTGTTGTTCTTGTTCTGACTCTGGGAAAGGTATCATTAATGAAGATAACGAGACTTGATTTAAACTTTTAATACCTACACCATTTCCACTGTCAACGAGTTCTTTTATTGTTTTGGCAGTTTTAAGAAAGTGACATAAAAATGTGGGAAGTATAGTGTTTGAATTCAATCGAATTCTGATTGTAAAACCTGAGTGAGATACAATACTACTTACTTCATCTGCTAAAAGTGTTCTTCCAATTAATTTAGGATTTCCATTTGACCGAACAGTTAATATATCGCCTTTCTTTAATTGATACAATTCACTCATTTCTCCATCAAGAATGACATTTTCTAATTCATGAATAGGAACCCAAAAGTTGTTCTTAAAATTCTTTACTCCGACAATTTCTATGGATTGACCTTTGCTGCTATTAGTAAAGTTCATACCATTCTTAAATGTAGCGATTTCTCCAAGTCTTTTTAAATCCCAGTCCTTTTTGTCGAATAATTTTTGCAGGGTGTTTTCAAACAACTCTTTAGCGTTAGCTATGTTTTTTTCAATATTGGCTTTGGCTTGGTCAATGGCTTCAAAGCCTTGGTCTAAAATAGCTACTATTTGTTGTTGTTCTTGTAGTGGTGGGATAGGGATTTGAAAACTTTTGATTTGCTCAGTACTTAAATTTGGTTGTGCAGCACCAGCTGAAATTGCTAGATTTTCTTCAACTTTAGTAGAAAGAAAATAAAATAAATATGTTTTATTTAAATTTTTATATGGTTCAAATTTACCTACTCGCTGATTTAGAAGCAAAACTTCATCTGATTTGTGAAACCCAATTTTTCCTGTAGTTGCTCCAGACATTGCAATAAGTAAATCACCCTTTTTAATTTCATATTTAGTTAAATCTCTATCATAATCGTTTCTATCGATATAAACAATCTTTCTTAAATCAATAGTTTCATTTTGAATATTTGTAATCCTAACAACTGGTGTTCCTGTGTATTTAAAACTATTACTTTTGAATGCAAATCCGTTTTGAAATCCACACACATTTTCCAAATCTTTAATTTCCCAACCTTCTCTCATATCAGCTCTTTAATAGAATTCAAAATAGATTTGGTTTCTTTGTCTAAATACACCATTTCGTCTAGTATTTCTTCTGGGCTTCTTAGGGCAGCTTCTTCGGGTGTGTTTGGGTTTTTTACGCTTAGGTCAAAAGTAGATTCGTCAATATCGGCTACTTTTAAATTCCAAGATTGTTCGGTTTCGGGCTTTGTTTTTTGTTGGCTTACAAAAGCTTCCATATCCTTATCGTTTAAAGGATTGGTTTTTCCCATGTTGCGTCCTGGATTCAATTGGTAGTACCAAATGTTTTTAGTAGGTTCACCTTTTTGAAAAAACAAGACTACCGTTTTAACTCCTGCACCTGTAAATGTTCCTCCTGGCAAATCTAAAATAGTGTGCAAATTAGAACCTTCTAGCAATAACTTACGCAAAGCTACCGAAGCATTGTCGGTATTGCTTAAAACGGTGTTTTTAATAACAATAGCGGCACGACCACCTGTTTTTAAACTCTTTATAAAATGTTGCATAAACAAGAAAGCCGTTTCTCCTGTTTTAATGTCAAAGTTTTGTTGCACTTCTGGTCGTTCTTTTCCTCCAAACGGTGGATTAGCCAAAATTACATGATAACGGTTTTTTTCTTGTATATCGCGTATGTTTTCGCCTAGTGTATTGGTGTGTATAATGTTGGGTGCTTCAATACCATGCAAAATCATGTTCATAATCCCAATCACATAAGCCAAGTTTTTTTTCTCTTTTCCGTAAAGGGTTTCTTCTTGTAGTGTTTTTAGGTTATCGGTGGTTTTTTCCATGCGTTGGTACAAATAATCGTAGGCTTCCACCAAGAAACCACACGAACCTGCTGCACCATCGTATATTTTTTCACCTATTTGTGGGTCAACCACATTAATCATAGCACGAATTAATGGGCGAGGAGTATAGTATTGTCCACCATTACGACCTGCATTACCCATGTTTTTAATCTTGGTTTCATACAAGTGGCTCAATTCATGTTTATCCGTAGAAGCACGAAAAGGAAGACTGTCGGCATATTCCAAAATCTCACGTAGGTTGTAGCCCGATTGAATTTTGTTTTTCAACTCCGAGAAGATTTCCCCAATTTTATATTCAATCGTATTGGCAGAATCTGCTTCTTGCTTAAACTTAGCCAAATAAGGAAACAGTTTTCCATCTACAAACTGCACCAAATCAGGTCCAGTCATAGCACTATGATGGTCTAGTTTTCCTTCGGCATCTTTAGGCATAGCCCAATTAGGCCAACGGTATTCTTCTTCTAATATAAAAGTGTATTCCTCTCCTTTTAATTCGGCTTGGTCTGCTTTGTCCTGTTCCAACTCGTCTAAGTAACGCAAGAACATCACCCAAGAGGTTTGCCCTATATAATCTAATTCACTATCTGCACCCGAATCTTTGTAAAGCAGGTCATCTATATTTTTGAATGTTTGTTCGAACATGTATGCTGTTATATTATTTTAATTTTCTTTCTTCAAACGTACCATAATTTATTCAATTAGGCAATAGGTGTTTTCACTGTTTTTATAGTATTTCCTACAAATATAAAAACCGTAAAACAATTAATTTTACGGTTTCCCACAATTCCACAAAAAAAACCGTCATTGCGAACGAAGTGAAGCAACCTCCCCAACTCACCGTAACCCCAAAAAAAACTTTGTGCAACTCCGAGAACCCTTTGCGAAACTCTGTGTAATAACCCCAGAGCAAAGCGACCTAAAAAATCCGTCCCAATCCGCGTAGGACGAAGTCAATCCGTGTCATCCGCGTTCCAAAAAAAACCGTTATTGCGAACAAAGCAAAGCAACCTCTCCAACCCACCGTAAACCCCCAAAAAAAAAGCCCCCCTCACAAAAAGCAAAAGGAGCCAAAAATAAAGATTAAACAACCTAAACCACCTCAATAATCTGCAACACATTAAATTCCTCATTCTTCAAAGAATACTGCAAACCATTAATTTCCTGAAAAAAACTAATCAACACCAAAAAAAACTGCACCCCCAAACCAGAAGGAACACTCGATGGGGATAAAGTCAAAGTAACAGGTGTAAAAGAAAGTGGCAAATTCTCAATAGTACTATAAGCAATCACAGAATCACCACTAGCAAAATCTATATCCACAATAGCACTCTGAAAACTCACATGTGTAGCACCTTGCGGATACATTAACTGCTCTTCCGTACTAAAATCTACAATCTTAAAACTACCACTTCCAAGATCTAAATCATAGGGTGCAAAAAGCACACTATCCAAAGAAGCATTAATATTAAAATCAAAACCCTTCAACAACTGCTTGCCCTCTGGTGTAGTAATACCAACACTCACCAAACGCTTACCACGATTAGAAGTAGAGTCTAAATTCTTAATGCGACTCATTACTTGCAACAAGCGACTGTTTAGCTTACTGTCCTTTGCCTTAAAAGCCATAGAGCCAACAGCCAATTTCAATATCTTTCCAGCACTTCCAGAGTGGCTAAACTCACTCATGTTCTCACGCGTACGAACATAATTTGGGTCGTTCAAAATACGTTCACGAGAAACACCACCTTTTTTACGTACAAAACTTTTACCGTTTTTTTGATAAAACGTTAAGTCCTCAACAGTACCCTCAATCTTAATAAGACCATTACTTCTAGCCATAATAAATTAATTTAAATGAAACATTTGGTTTGAAACTCAAAACAAATTAAAGCTATAAAATAATACGTTGCACAAAGGCACTTCCAAAAACGACCACTTTTGCCGATTATGCCAAAAAAGACGCTTTTTGCCGATTAACTATGTAAAATCTTACACATCCATATACTAATTAACAGATGTTCAACGTTATGCGAAAATACAACCCCTTTACTTAACGTTTACTATGCCTTTACTACGCCTTTACTTAATCTTTACTATAACCCTACAGAAAGCAATAAATACTAACCTCTAATTTTATGAATATGACACGCATTTGCATCTACCCAAAAGACATACAACAAATAACAGGTAAATCAGAAAGACATGCCCGTTATATCATAAATGCAATTAAAAAGGAAAACAACAAACAAAAACACCAAGCAGTTACCATCCAAGAATTCTGCCTCTACATGGGCTTACAAGTAGAACAAATAAACGCACTAATAAGATAAAAACCAGTCATTGCGAACGAAGTGAAGCAACCTTTTCAACAAACCGCAAACGTCATAAGAACTTCTTCTAAATCTTTCTTAACCGTCAACAGCTTACTTTTCCAACCCACCGCAAACCCTAAAAACAAACCCCAACAACTTGCGAAACACCTAACAGACCCTTATATTTGCATTAGTATAAAACAGCAAGTGCAATACCTATGAAAAAAGAAGACTATAAAATACATATCATTGGAGCAGGTGTTAGTGGATTAGTAGCGGCAAAAGTCCTAGAAGACAACGGGTACGCTCCTGTTATCATAGAAGCAACCGAAAGAGTAGGTGGTCGAGTAAAAACCGATACTGTAGAAGGCTACCAATTGGATCATGGATTTCAAGTACTGTTAACAGCTTATCCTGCAGCCCAAAAGTATTTAGATTTAGAAGCTTTGGAACTGCAGTCTTTTTTACCTGGAGCTGCTATCTTTACGAAAGGCCAACAAAAAATACTTGGCGATCCCCTTCGTGCTATATCTTTATTACTTCCCACCTTGTTTTCGGGCATAGGTACCCTTTCAGATAAGGTTAAAATACTGCGATTAAATGCCTTGTTAAAGAAAACCACCTTGACAGAGATTTTTGCTAAGCCCGAAACAACAACCTATAACTACCTGTTGGACTTCGGTTTTTCAAAAGAGATGATTGCTACATTTTTTAAACCCTTTTTTAGTGGTATTTTTTTAGAACCAGCCTTAGAAACGTCTAGTCGAATGTTTGAGTTTGTCTATAAAATGTTTGGGGAAGGTTCAGCAGCTCTACCAAAGGGAGGGATAGAAGCCATTCCAGTTCAGTTAAAAGACACACTAAAACAAACTACCTTCCTCTTTAATACTAAAGTAAAAACTGTTGAAGAAAACAAAATAATACTTACCGATGGCACAGTACTAGAAAGCCATTACACCATAATTGCAACAGAGGCAAGTGGTTTAATAAGCAGGTTAAACAACCAACAAACCCAATGGAAATCTTGTGAAACCCTTTACTTTGAAACCAACACTAAAGCCATTAGTAAACCACTTATAGGTTTAATTGCCGATAAAGATGCCCTTGTGAATAATATCTTTTATCACACCAGTCTTAAAACCAAAACTTCTGGAAGTAAAGAATTACTATCTGTCACTGTAGTCAAAGACCATGAATTAAGTCCAGAAGCGTTACAAACTCAAGTTACAAAAGAACTCAAGCAATTGTGTGGTATAGATGCCTTGCGATTTATAAAGCACTACAGCATTCCACAAGCTTTACCAAAGATGGACAACTTGCGTTATGAAATGAGTCCCTCTGCCACTAAATTAACAGCAGGTATTTTCTTAGCAGGAGATACCCAATTAAACGGGTCGCTAAATGCGGCTATGATTTCGGGAGAACGAGCAGGTTTGGGAGTGGTGGAAGCTATTGTTGGTGTGGTTTAAAACTTTGCGAATTTGCGGTTAAAGAACATATATTTTTTTAGGAACACAGATTACTTCGTCAGTTCGCACTTTCAGGCTCGGGTGGAGTAATTTGAGAAATCTTTATAATTTAATTTGTGGTTAATTTTTAAACCATATATGGCATATAAGTTTTTTTTGTTTGGGTTGAGGTGCTTTGGATAGGTTACAAAGATTAGTTTCTTTGCGAACTTTGCGTAAATCTTTCTGCTCTTTGCGGTTAAAGTACAGCTAGTTTTTTTAGGAACACAGATTTGAGTAATTGGAGAAATCTTTATAATTTAATTTGTGGTTAATTTTTAAACTATATAAGGCATATAAGTTTTTTTCATTGCGAACTTTGCGTAAAACTTTGCGCTCTTTGCGGTTATAAACATCTCGACTTCACTCTTCTTAGTTACTTTGCTTCTTAATTACTTCTAAATAAAATCTGTGAATCTGTGGCTATAAAAATTTGGGAGTAGTTTTTAAAACCACATAAGTTACATAGTTTTTTCCTTTACTGTGAAGAGGCGCTTTGCTTAACACAGAATACATAGTTTGACTTCTTCAAATCTATTTTAGACTACTCACTTCTCACTTCTCACTACTCACTATTTCCCAATACAGAAATTAGCAAAAATATTGCCAAGTAGTTCATCATTAGATACTTGTCCTGTTATTTCTCCAAAATGGAACAAGGCTTGACGGATATCAATTGCCATTAAATCAGATGACAAGTTTTGGTCTAAGCCGAATCGAACTTTAGTAATTTCTTCTAGTGCTTTTAATAGCGAATCATAATGACGTGTGTTCGTGACAATCGTTTCATTATTTCTTAAAGCACCAGTGTTTACAAAAGAGAGTAGGGTAGACTTTAGTTCTTCGATGCCTGTTTTTTGTTTTGCGGAAAGGGTTATCAGTTTTCGGTTTTCTGATGTCTGTTGGTTATCGGTCAATTGTGAAATATAGTGGTTTGTTTTTTCTGTATCTAAAACATCAACTTTATTTAAAACAATAACCAATGGTTTTATAGGGAACTTGTTCTTAATCTTTTCAATTTCAATCTTAACTTTAGGTAAACTGTCAGCCGACAACTGAGAACTGTCCACCAAAAGTAAAACTACTTGTGCTTGTTCAATCTTCTCAAAGGTCTTCTGAATTCCGATGCTTTCTATTACATCTTTGGTTTCTCTAATTCCGGCAGTGTCTATAAATCGGAAGCCAATTCCCTCTATAACTAATTCGTCTTCAATGGTATCACGTGTTGTTCCAGCAATGTCAGAAACTATCGCACGTTCTTCGTTTAGTAAGGCATTTAATAAGGTTGACTTTCCTACGTTTGGTTCCCCAACAATCGCCACTGGAATTCCGTTTTTGATAACGTTTCCAACAGCAAAGGAATCTATTAATCTTTTTAGAACGAATTCAATTCGGTTTAGTAATTCGGCAAATTGCGTTCTATCGGCAAATTCGACATCTTCTTCCGCAAAATCCAATTCTAATTCGATTAAAGAAGCGAAGTTTAGTAATTCCTCACGCAGTTTGGCTATTTCGTTAGAAAATCCACCACGCATTTGTTGCATAGCAATTTGGTGCGAAGCTTCATTGTCAGAAGAAATTAAATCAGCGACTGCTTCTGCTTGTGATAAATCGAGTTTACCGTTTAAAAAAGCCCTTAAGGTGAATTCACCTGCTTGAGCCATTTTAGCTCCTTTACGAAGCAATAATTGTATGATTTGTTGTTGTATGAAAGTAGAACCATGGCAAGACAGTTCCACAACATCTTCACCCGTATAAGAATGAGGGTTTTTGAAGATGGAAAGTAAGACTTGGTCATAGATTTTTCCGTTATCTATTATATGGCCAAGGTGTATGGTATGTGTTTTTTGTTTTGCAATATCTTTTCCAGAAACCGATTCAAATACACTTGATGCAATTGAGATAGCTTCATTTCCAGAAAGACGAATTATGGCAATAGCTCCAGCTCCTGAGGGTGTAGCTAGGGCTACTATAGTTTCTTGGTTTATCATTTATTGGGGTTTACCTTTTGATTTGTGCAAAGATACTAAGTTTAAGTGAGTTCGTAAATTATTTTCTATTGATTAGTCGCTTTACTTCGGATAGATTAAAGAGTTTAGTTCACTTGTAGCTCCTTTTTATCTTATCCCTTAACGAACTTTGCGTAAAATTTGCGAATTTGCGGTTAAAGTACATCTATTTTTTTAGGAACACAGATTACTTCGTCTGTTCGCATTTTCAGGCTCGGGTGAATAAATTGTAGAAATTTTTAATATCTATCTGCCTATGTGGTTAAAGAAAGGAACGCTGATGGTCACTGATTTTTTGTTTGTGGGTATAGTTTTGATGTACTATTTATTAATTTACTGAAAACATGATAGTTATCATGTGGCGTAAAAGAATTATTTTGTAATTTTATGGTGGATAATCTTCTAACATTTAACATTACTATTATGAAACGAATTCTTTTCCCAACTGATTTTTCTGATGTGGCTACAAATGCATTTGTTTATGCTTTAGAATTGGCAAAAATTATAGATGCTGAAATTATAGTTTTACACACTTTTCAAATGCCAATAATAGATTATCAATATTTTCCCCAAAATTATAGTCAATTATTTGATTCTTTTGAATTGGCAACCTTTGAAATGTTCAAAGATGAAATTCCAAAATTAAGAACCCTAGCAGAAAAACGTAATTTAGAGCACATTAATCTATACCATAAATTAATGGATGGTGCTTTAACAAGCAACATAAAAGATTGTATTGTGGAAGAAAAAATAGATTTTGTTGTTATGGGTACTGCTGGAGCAAGCGGATGGAAAGAATTTTTTATTGGAACCAACACTGGTGATGCTTTAACCTCTGTCAGTGTTCCTTTGTTGAGTGTTCCTTTAGAGGCTAAATATAAAAACATAAATAATATATGTTTTACTACTCGCTACAGAGATAAAGATATCAAAGCACTACAAAGTGTGTTGCAAATTGCAAAATTAATGAAAGCAGAAGTAAAATGTTTATATGTTCAGTCTTTAACTTCAGATGTTAACGAGGAAAAAATTGAAACTTGGAAGAAACTATTTGCTGATGAACAAGTTACTTTTTTTGTAGAATCAAGTGAATATATTGAAGAGACTATTATTGAATTTTTAGATTTTCATGAGATTGATATTTTAGCCATGGCTAATTACAAGCGCTCTTTCTTTGTGGAATTATTTACAACTCATTTAACCGAAAAATTATCCTATAAAACCGAGATTCCGATTTTAGTAATTCAAGAACAAGCCTAAAAAGAAAAAACCGTCTTGTTTCTACAAACAAGACGGTTTACTATATACTAGTGTTAAGGGAATTCTAGCTATTTAACATAACAGGCATTACTAACATAGTAACTGTTTCTCCTTCATCTAATCCATCAATTGGTGTCAAGATTCCAGCTCTGTTTGGCATAGACATTTCTAATTGAATTTCGTCTGATGTCAAGTTAGTCAACATTTCGGTTAAGAAACGTGAGTTAAATCCAATTTGAATATCATCACCTTGGTAATCACAAGTTAAACGTTCGTCGGCTTTGTTTGAGTAATCTATATCTTCAGCAGAAATGTTTAATTCTGTTCCTGCAATCTTTAGACGAATTTGGTGTGTTGTCTTGTTTGCGAAAATTGCCACACGACGAACAGAATTTAAAAACTGAACTCTGTTTATAATAAGTTTATTTGGATTTTCCTTTGGAATTACGGCATCGTAATTAGGATATTTACCGTCAATTAAACGACAAGTCAATATGTAATTTTCTAAGGTAAATGTTGCGTTAGAATCGTTGTATTCAATTTTAACTTCAACATCTGTTGCTCCTAAAATTCCTTTTAAAATGTTTAAAGGTTTTTTGGGCATGATAAAATCGGCTACTTCAGTTGCTACAACATCTGTACGAGCATATTTTACTAATTTGTGAGCATCTGTTGCTACAAATATTAAGCTTTGCGGTGAAAACTGAAAAAAGACTCCACTCATTACGGGTCTTAAATCATCATTTCCAGCAGCAAAAATAGTTTTGTTGATAGCTGTTGATAAAACATCTGCAGGTACTAAAGTAGAAGAAGGATCTTCTAATGCTACTGATTTAGGAAATTCATCTCCTGGAGCAAATGCTAAAGCATATTTTCCTGAATTTGAACTAATTTCAACGGTATTGTTATCTTCAACGGTAAAAGTCAAAGGTTGTTCAGGGAACGTTTTTAAGGTTTCTAAAAGTAATTTTGCGGGTAAAGCTACACTTCCAGTACTCGAAGAATCAATTTCTAAAGAGGCTGTCATGGTAGTTTCTAAATCGGATGCAGAAACTTTAAGAGAATTATTGTCTAATTCAAATAAAAAATTATCTAAAATAGGTAAGGTGTTACTGTTGTTAATAACACTACCTAATACTTGTAGTTGCTTTAATAAATAAGAGCTCGATACGATAAACTTCATCTTCTGGGTTTTAAAAATCCTTATTAATTTTAAGGATTACAAATATAATTTTAAATTTTGAAAATACAATCATTATTTCTTGTAGATTTTCGTATAGTCAGATTTTAGATTTTCGGAGAAATACAATTCTATTTCACGTATTTTCTTTTCCTTAAATAAGTAAACAAAAAGCCAAACAATCCAAGAAGAGCTAATGGTAATCCTATTGTAATGATTTGGGCAAAAGTGTAATTCTCATATACTTTTTCTTTGTCTAACAAAGGTAAATCTACATCTTTACTTCTTATGTTAATTAAGCCGTTATCGTCTAATAAATAGTTGACACAATTCATTAAAAATTCTTTGTTTCCATAAAGTTGGTTGGTAAATTTATCAAAACCAAGTTCCATTGGATAACCGTCTTTATCTATCTGATTCTTAATAACATCGCCATCTGAAATAAATATCATTTTTGATTCTTTATCAATGTCTTTAAATTTTGAATCTTTAATTGGAAGCACTCTGTTTTTATAAACGGATTTGAATTTTCCTTCTAATAAAATAGCCATTGGCAGTAATCCACCATTTGGATAATCTGTAGG
The DNA here is from genome assembly GCF_000422685.1 of Flavobacterium gelidilacus DSM 15343. GTDB lineage: Bacteria > Bacteroidota > Bacteroidia > Flavobacteriales > Flavobacteriaceae > Flavobacterium > Flavobacterium gelidilacus. The sequence goes on from NZ_AUGN01000001.1 coordinate 142,673, forward strand.
TTTTGTTTCTTCTGTGACTAAATCTAACGCAATTGGCAAAGGTGTTCCAACTGGTTTAGAATACGCTGAGCTGGTCAAAAGGACGGTTTTCTTAATGTCATTTTTAAGAATTTCAATCGGATTGGCAAATTCAAACTTAATACCTTCCATATTCTTTACAATGGGATGGTTTGAAGCTGGATAAACAAACGGAGAAAAACGCCAAGAAAACTCCTGGTATTGGGTTTGACTTCCTTCTTGCCCAGTAGCCAATTTTATTGGTGTAGCTTGTTCGTCTTTGACTAATTGACCATTAACGCGAAGTCCATATTGAAACAATTGGTCGGTTAAATTCAAATCTAATGGATATGCTAATATTTGGGGTTGTGTAAATAAACTATCCATGTCAGCCTTGACAGCATCAACTAACCAAAGCGTTTTTCCACCATTTACAATAAATTGATCAATAACTTGTTTTTCTTCATCAGAGAAAGCTATTGTTGGCTTTGCTATGATTGCCATGTCGTATTTTTGCAAAGCTTCAATAGTCTCAATAGGCTTGTTTGCAAGAGAATCTAAGGTAAAAGTCCCAATATAATAACTTTCACGAACAGTTTTTAAGAAATCGGCTATATAAAGATCATCTAATTCACCATTTCCTTTTAAAACGGCAATTTTCTTTTGTTTTTGTTTGGTGATTTTATTCAGTGCATCTGCAAAAGCAAATTCCATATGTTGTACAGAACTGATTACTTTTTCTTCTGTAGTGGCACCCATTAAGTTCTTAAGCAAACCTACTTTTGTACTTTTATCACCATAAGTGGCTACTGCCCAAGGAAAAACTACTTCTTGTGATTGTTTTCCTTTATCTTCAACAGTAATACTCAAGGGCATTAAACCTCTTTCGTAAAAGTTTTTCATTACTTCCACACGTTCTTCTTCTTTTTCGATTGGATTAACGAATTGAAAAATAATGTTTGAATTGTAAGCCGTAAATTCTTCTAAAAGTTGTCTGGTTTCGTTTTGTAAGCGTTTGAATTCAGGAGGAAACTTTCCTTCTAAAAACACATCAATATATAAAGGGGAATCTACTGATTCTATAATACCTAAAGTCGTTTCTGATAAAGTGTATCGTTTGTCTTTGGTTAAATCAAATCGTTTGAAAAAGTAATTTCCAAAAATATTGATTGCCAACAAAATGGCAGCTGTGATTCCTAATTGTTTAAGGCTATTTTTTTTATTTGCTTCCATTACCCTTTTAAAGATTTAAGTTGATAAACAGTTGCTGCTAAAAATAAGATAGTGACACTTATAAAATACAAAACATCTCTAGTATCAATAACACCACGACTCATACTTTTAAAATGATAATCCATTCCAAATGAAGCAAAAAGACCACTAAATTCTCCCATAAAACTTGCAATTCCATCAAATCCAAAATAGAAAAAGAAACATAAGAAAACCGAAATGATAAAAGCTACAATTTGATTTTCCGAAAGAGTAGAAGTAAAAACTCCAATAGCAGTATATCCAGCAATTAGAAATAAAAGGCCAAAATAAGAACCCATTGTGCTTCCCATATCAATATTCCCTTCTGGATTTCCAAAATAGGAAATCATGACTACGTAAATTAAGGTTGGAATGATAGCAATGATGATTAGTACTAAAGCACCAAAGAATTTTCCGTTTACAATTTCCCATATAGAAAGAGGTTTTGTAAATAACAATTCAATAGTTCCTTGTTTTTTTTCATCTGAAAAACTTCGCATGGTTACAGCTGGAATCAAGAAAATTAAAATCCAAGGAGCTAATTTAAAAAACGGACTCATATCAGCAAATCCCGAATTCGGAATATTAAAATCTCCTTCAAAAACCCATAAAAATAATCCGTTGAGTACTAAAAAAATGGCAATTACCAAATAGCCAATCGGTGAACCAAAAAAGGATTTTATTTCTCTTAAAAGTAATGCTTTCATATTTTATTATTAATTCTTTTTAGTTTCAAACTGTTTCTTATGGTTTCAGATTGTTTTGCAAAAGTATTATTTAACTTGAAACTCTTAAACAAAATGAAACAAAAAAAACTAATTTAATGAAACTAATTTGTCTACACTCCAAGCTTCAGGTTTATCACTAAACAAAGCTTTAGTAAATTTCCAAACACCACCAAAGAGTTCAGACTTTCTATAGTTTTCTAGATCTGATTCGTTTTCCCAATAACTATAGGTAAAGAAAATGCGTGGATCATTTTTATCTTGATATAATTCTAATAAACGGTTTCCTTCGAAATTTCGTATATGGTTTTTAACTTCTTCAAAATTTTCTAGGAAAGTTTCGATTTTATCTTCTTGAAAACGCATTTTTACAATTCTTACAAACATAATTTATGGTTATAGGTTTTGGGTAATAGGTTATTGGTTAATTAAATTTCACAGTTACTGAATCTCTGAACCTTAGTCCAATTAAAGAGGTAGCTGTTCCTAACGAATCTGGAGTTCCATTGTAAATGGCGATTTCTAAATAACCAGCTTCGTTAAATATGGCCAAATAATCACCTTCATACTTTTTTAAGGATTTATTTGGGCTAACTATAAAATCGGAATAATTTTTATGAACCCGATTAAGGGTTTTATTTTTGAATTTAATTTCAAAACTTCTGTTTTTAGCGACTTCATCAAATGCTTTTTTAGTAATGTTTGTCACGCAATTCCCAAAATGATCAATATATATAATAGTCCCTTTTATTTCTTCAAAGGTATCAGAAATAGTCAGTTTTTGGGTATAAAATTCGCTTAAAGCTTCAATCTCTTTTCCAATAACGCTAATATTTCCTCCTTTTGCTAAATGACAGGCAACCGTTGCAAAAACATTCATATCAGAAGTATCTTCTAATCTGTCATGTATAGTAATTACGGCTATTTTTTGGGCTTTTTTCTTTTGGATTAAAGCATTTAATATACCATTATCTGCTGCAATAAAAAATTGATCTTCCCACTGCAATACTATATGTTTTACGTTTTCAATTCGTTCGGCATTTACGCAAACGATATGCACTGTGTTTTTTGGGAAGTTTTTATAGGAAGCTTCAATTATGTAGCTGGTTTCAAATATATTAAAGTAATTTATTTGATGGGATAAGTCAACTATTTTAGCTTCTAAAAATTGAGATAATATTTTCCCTTTCAGAGCACCAACATAATGGTCTTTGTATCCAAAATCAGATGTAAGGGTAATTATTGACATAAATTTGTTTATAACTTAAAATAAAAGAGGCATTATTTTTCTTAAATTTGAATGCAAAGCTAATGTATTTTTTAGCGTACCAAAAATAATTTAAAAAAGAAAGCCCTTGAACGAACGAATCATTGAATTAATCGACATTGCTCCAAAAGAATTTTGGGGAACACAAGATGCCAATCTTGAAGCTATCAAAAAATATTATCCAAAACTTAAAATAGTTGCTAGAGGAACTATTTTAAAAGCCTACGGTGAAGAAGAGGTTTTAAACGAGTTTGAGGTGCGTTTTAGGCGATTAATGCAACATTTCACCCGATACAACAGAATAGATGATAACGTTATTTTGCGTGTCTTAGAGAGTGACGCACAGGAAACTCAAGTCATGGATAACAAAGATAAAATTCTGGTGCATGGAATTGGTGGAAAATTGATAAAAGCCATGACACCAAATCAGCAAAAATTAGTTGATTTAGTGTATAAAAACGATATGGTTTTTGCCATTGGTCCAGCTGGAACAGGTAAAACCTACACTGGTGTTGCTATGGCAGTAAAAGCGTTGAAGGAAAAACAAGTCAAACGTATTATCTTAACCAGACCAGCTGTGGAAGCCGGAGAGAACTTAGGTTTCTTGCCTGGTGATATGAAAGAAAAATTAGATCCATACATGCAACCTTTGTATGATGCATTGCGCGACATGTTGCCTCCACAAACTTTAGAAGATTATATTTTAAAAGGAATCATTCAAATTGCCCCTTTGGCTTTTATGCGTGGACGTACATTAGATCATGCTTTTGTAATCTTAGATGAAGCACAAAACACAACCCATAACCAAATGAAGATGTTTTTAACCCGTATGGGTAAAAATGCAAAATTCATGATAACAGGTGATCCAGGTCAGGTCGATTTACCTAGAAGAACAACTTCTGGATTAAAAGAAGCTATACTTGTCTTAAAAGATGTTGAAGGTATTGGAATTATTTATTTAGATGATAAAGATATTGTTAGGCATAGATTAGTTGGAAAAGTTATTGAAGCTTATAAAAGTATTGAGAATCGTGATTAGATGAGAGATGCAAGATGAGAGATATTTAGACTTAACTTTAAAACCATTTATGAAAATAGATGGTTTTTTTTACGGCTTAACCGTATATATGACAAACTTATGAACACGAAAACGTTTTCGTTATTGTTTTCATAATTAATCGATTATTTTTTTGATGATTTTGTATTAATTTAGGATAATTAATAATAAAATAATAAATCATGAAACAAAAAATTCAATTAGGCTTTTTGACATTAGGTATTGTTTTCTCTTTAACTTCTTGTGAAAAAAATGATGAAACTTTAAATACACCTAGTTCATCTTCTAAAGATTTTAAGGTTATAAATGTTACTAAACATGACGGAAAACCATTTAGCACAGGAACATCGAGTAATGTTGAAAAATTTGTAGCTGGCCCAGGTGGTGGAGTTATGATGCAAGCGTTCTATTGGGATGTACCAGCAGGTGGAACTTGGTGGAATGTAGTAAAAGGTAAAGTTACGGCTTGGGGAAATGCTGGAATTGAATCTATTTGGTTGCCTCCTGCTTCAAAAGCTCAAAATGGTCCTTTTTCAATGGGGTACGATCCAACGGATTATTATGATTTTGGAAATTTTAACCAAAACGGAACTACTGAAACTAGATTTGGTTCAAAAACGGAGTTGACAAGTTTAATTACGGCTGCTCATGGACAATCCATGAAAGTCTATGCTGATATTGTTCTTAATCATAATAGTGGTGGTCAGTCTGAAGCTAATCCATTTACAGGAACCAATACTTACACAAAATTTAATGTTGCTTCTGGGAAGTTTAATCGGACTTATAATGATTTTTATAAAAATGGCTATGGTAATAATGATGAAGGGGCATTTGGAGGTTTCCCAGATTTATGTCACGCAAATCCTTATGTCCAAGATTGGTTGTGGGGTAGGTCAGATGCTGTTGGGAAATATTATAAAAATACCATGAAATTTGATGGTTGGCGTTTTGACTATGTAAAAGGATTTGGTCCATGGGTTGTGAATCAATGGAATGCTAATGTAGGAGGATTTTCTGTTGGTGAATATTGGGATTCAAATGTAAATACCTTAGAATGGTGGGCAAATAATGCGAATAGTTCTGTTTTTGATTTTGCTTGTTATTATAAAATGAATGATGCTTTTGACGGCAATAATTTAGCTTTACTTAATGATGATATGATGTGGAAAAGAAATCCATACAAAGCAGTAACCTTCGTCACTAATCATGATACGGATGAAATTTATAATAAAAACTTGGCTTATGCTTACATTTTAACTCATGAGGGTTATCCAACTCTTTTCTATAAGGATTATGAAGAATGGTTGGATAAAAACAAATTGAATAACCTAATTTGGATTCATAACAACAAAGCTACGGGAACAACATCTATTCTATATTCAGATAATGATGAATACATAGCAAGAAGAAATGGGTATAATGGAAATCCAGGATTAGTAGTTTATTTAAATAATTCTGACACCTGGCAAGAACGATGGATTCAAACCAATTGGAGTAATGCTCAAATTAAAGATTTTACTGGAAGTTCAACTTGGCTTCCTACAACTCAAGGGGATAAATGGGTAAAAATCCAATGTGCACCCAAAAGCTATTCAGTTTGGTCCATAAATATGTAAAATTCAAAGAGTCATTACTACATTGAAATGGCTCTTCTGTTTTTAAACCATAATTTATTGTATTTTGCGGCTCATTTAAAATCATAAAATATTGAAAACTGTTCTTATAACAGGAGCTTGTGGTGGTTTAGGTAATAAAATGTCAATGTATTTTGCGGAAAAAGGGTGGCAAGTAATTGCAACTGTGCATCATTTTGACTTGGTTGAAGGCTTAACTATTCATCCAAATATAAAGTTTTATGCTTTAGACGTTACATCAACTGAAAGCATTGAAACAGCCAAAAAAGAAATCCTTAAAGATTATAAAACTATTGATGTTATTATTAACAACGCAGGAAAAGGATACAGGAGTTTTGTAGAGCTTTCAACGGATTCTGAAATAGATTCTATTGTAAATGTTAATTGGTTAGGAGTTGTAAAAACTTGTAGGGCTTTTATTCCAGTATTTAGAGCACAAAATTTTGGACAATTTATTAATATTACCTCTGTAGCAGGTTTAGTAAATTTACCTTTAGGAAATTTTTATCATTCTACAAAACAAGCCATTGAAAGCTTTTCTGAATGTATGTCTTATGAATTAATTGATTTTAACATTAGTGTTTGTACGGTTCAATTTGGAAATGCGCCTACTAATTTCCAAAAAAATGTCATAAAATCTAAACCAACCAATAATGTACATTATAATGCTATGATGCTTAAAATCGATACTATATTGGCTAAAAAAACATGCAAGAATAATGATTTGATTGACACAATTGTAGAGAAAATATATAGAATATCCGAAAACCCGAAAAAAAGTTTTAGAAGATATGCCATTGGTTTTGATGCTAATTTTATGAAATATTTCAGAAGAATTTTATGTTATAGAGCTTTTAACTTCGTAATTAAGAAAAAGATTTTATAACAACAGAATAAATTTAAACAGCTCTATAGTCTAAAGCCAATTAGTAATTTGATTGGCTTTTTGTTTGGTATTCAGTTATATAAACCATTTTATCCTTTAATTCTATAAATCTTACCGAAAATCTTGTAAATCATTCTTGCTTGACCGGACTACATTTGTCTCATTAACTAAAAGAAGAAAGTATGAAAAATTTATTTATGATTATCGGTTTATTAGGGTTCAGTGCAATGTTTGCACAACAAAGTGAAATTGACATTACACCAGATAATTCTTGGCTTAAAGCAGGATTAACTGCAGGAATTCCAGTGGGAGATGCAAGCGATGTATCGTCATTTAATTTAGGATTAGATGTTAGAGGTCAATATTTATTCAATCCTAATTTTGCTATTGGTGTAGCTTCTGGTTACAGTCATTTCTTTGCAAAAGATAATTTAGAAGATTTTGGAATTGTGCCAGTTGCAGGATACTTACGTTATTATTTTACACCAAGTGGAATTTTTATTGGTTCTGATTTAGGGTATGGATTTTTAACTAATGTAGAAAATAATGAAGGTGGTTTATATGTAAACCCACAATTAGGGTACCACAACAGAGATTGGAACATTTACGCTTTTTACCAAAATACATTTGCAGAAAACGATGTTGATTTGCAAACTGTTGGTTTAGGTGTTACGTACAATATTCGTTTTAAATAAGCGATTTTTGTTTAATTAAGTTTGAAAGGAGAAAGTAATTTCTCCTTTTTTTATTTTGATATTGTTTGGCATTGGTAAACAAATTACATTTGCATAACAAACAACATACTACTTTAAATGAATACAATTACTACTACCAATTTCAATTTTCCAAATCAAAAATCGGTTTATCACGGAAAAGTTAGAGAAGTTTATAACATCAATGATGACTTATTGGTTATGGTTGCTACAGATAGACTTTCAGCTTTTGATGTCGTTATGCCCAAAGGAATTCCATATAAAGGTCAAATTTTAAACCAAATTGCTACACGATTTATGGAGTTAACTTCAGATATTGTCCCGAATTGGTTAATTGCAACTCCTGACCCTAGCGTTGCAGTTGGACATTTATGTGAACCTTTTAAAGTTGAAATGGTTATTCGTGGCTATTTAGCCGGACATTCAGCAAGAGAATATGCTTTAGGAAAAAGAATGCTTTGTGGAGTAGCTTTAACGGAAGGATTAAAAGAAAATGATAAATTTCCGATACCAATAATTACACCTTCAACAAAAGCAGCTAATGGAGAACACGATGAAGATATTTCGCGTGAAGATATTTTAGCCAATGGAATTGTTAACGAAGAGGATTATCTAGTTTTAGAAGAATACACAAGAGCTTTATACCAAAGAGGTACTGAAATTGCTGCTTCTCGCGGATTAATTTTAGTGGATACCAAATACGAATTCGGAAAAACAAAAGACGGTCAAATCGTATTAATTGACGAAATTCACACTCCAGATTCATCGCGTTATTTTTATGCTGAAGGCTATCAAGACAGACAAGATAGAGGTGAAGCTCAAAAGCAATTATCTAAAGAATTTGTACGTCAATGGTTAATTGCAAATGGTTTTCAAGGAAAAGACGGACAACAAATTCCGGATATGTCTGATGAATACATTGCAACCGTTTCAGATAGATACATTGAATTATATGAAAATATTCTTGGAGAAAAATTCGTAAAAGCTGATATTTCTAATATTAATGATAGAATAGAAGAAAATGTATTAGCTTATTTGAAGAAATAGTAACTATTATATTTGAACCATTAAGAAATTAAGTTTCATTTAGTTTTTCTAAATTTTTCTAAATTTCTTAATGGTTTAACTTTTTCAAAAACTTATCTTGAGATTTACTCATAAACACCAAAGCACAAATAGCACCAATCGTAGCATAAAGCATATCAGATTGTGTGTCCCAAATGTAACCTTGTGTTCCTAAAAAAGCATCACCACCTTCACCAGTCATAAGAGAAACAGCCCATTCAATCCATTCATAAGCAGCGCTAATTGCTAGACAAATGCTGACAATTATAAAATTGAAAAAGCTTTTGTTGGCAATCACATTTTTTCTGATAAACAATTCACGAATAATTAAAGCTGGAACAAAACCTTGAGCAAAGTGTCCTACTTTATCATAATTGTTTCTACTTTGTTCAAATACTTCTTTAATCCAATCAAATAAAGGAACTTCAGCATAAGTATAATGTCCTCCAATAAAGAGAATGATACAATGAATTAGGATAAAAAAGTAAGTGAAATCAGTAAATCGAAACTTCTTAAAAGTAAAAGCTAAAATCAATAATCCTATAATTGCAGGAATTATTTCCAAAAAGCAAGTAAATCCTTCATTTGGGTTTATGATGGTCCAAATTAGTGTTCCAAAAAACACAGTCAACATTATGTAGATGTTTTTCATAAAGTGTTAAAAAAGTAAAGTAGTTAAAAGGTTAAAAGGGATTGTCGAAAAACTAGTTTCAAAAATCCCTTTAATCTTTTGTCTGAAAATCCATTATCTGAATATCCGTAAATCTTAATTATTTAAAATAAGAAAACGTTTCATTATTTTCGATTTTCAATAATGATTCATAAATCAATTTAATTACGTTTTCAACATCATCTCTGTGAACCATTTCCACAGTTGTATGCATATAACGTAAAGGTAAAGATATTAATGCAGAAGCCACACCACCATTGCTATAAGCAAAAGCATCCGTATCTGTTCCAGTTGCTCTAGAAGAAGCATTTCTTTGGAAAGGAATTTTATTTTCTGTAGCAGTATCAACAATCATTTCACGTAAAACGTTTTGAGTGGCTGGTGCATAAGCAATAACCGGACCTTTACCCATTTTTAAATCACCTTCGATTTTTTTGTCAATCATTGGAGTAGAAGTATCGTGACAAACATCTGTAACAATAGCAACATTTGGTTTGATGCTTTGTGTTATCATTTCAGCACCACGAAGACCGATTTCTTCTTGTACTGAGTTTACAATATACAATCCAAAAGGTAATGTTTTTTTGTTTTCTTTCAATAAACGAGCTACTTCAGCAATCATAAATCCACCCATTCTATTATCAATAGCACGACAAATGAATTTGTTTTCGTTCAAAATTTCAAATACATCAGGATAAGTTATCACACAACCTACATGAACGCCCATTTTTTCAACTTCTTCCTTAGTTTCACAACCACAATCGATAAAAATATTATCAATTCTTGCTGGTTCTTCTTTCGATTTATTTCTTGTGTGAATTGCTGGCCAACCAAAAACACCTTTTACGATTCCTTTTTTAGTATGAATATGAACTCGTTTTGAAGGAGCAATCATGTGATCACTTCCACCATTTCTAATTACATAAATAAATCCGTCATCAGTAATATAGTTTACGTACCAAGCAATTTCGTCAGAATGTCCTTCAATTACTACTTTATATTTTGCATCTGGATTAATAATTCCAACAGCTGTACCATAAGTATCTGTAGTAAAAGTATCCACATATGGTTTTAAATAATCCATCCAAATTTTCTGTCCTTCCGATTCATAACCAGTTGGAGATGCATTGTTTAAATATTTTTCTAAAAAGGTAAGCGAAGCTTTGTTTAATATTGATTTTGTACTCATAAAGTTTTAATTTTTTGCTAAATTAAGAATTAGTAAGTAGACTTACACATTAATTCTATATTTTTGGTCTATTATTTGATTCATAAAAAACAAATAATTATTTGCATGAAAAAATTAACCTACTTATTATACCTTTTCATTCCTTTTTTGTCTTTTGCGCAAGATAAAGATTCGATAGTGACTACAACAGATACAATTCGGTATACCATAGAATTAGAAGAAGTTATTTTAACGAATAATGGAGCTTACACTTTGAGTGAAGAACAGAAGCGAATGGCAATTTTAAAACGTAGGGTTTATAAAACATATCCTTATGCTAAGGTGGCTTCTGAAAAATTAGTGGCTATGAATAGTGTCATGGAAAAATTAAAAACCGAAAAAGAAAAAAAGAAATATTTTAAAATTGTTGAAAAATTCTTGACAGAAGAATTTGAAGCCAAACTAAAAAAACTTTCTAGAAAAGACGGACAAATTTTAGTAAAACTAATTAATAGACAAACAGGAAGTACAACCTTTGATTTGATTAAAGATTTAAAAAGTGGCTGGAAGGCTTTTTGGTCTAACAGTACCGCAAGATTGTTTGATATAAATCTAAAAACAGCATATCAACCTTACACCGTATTGGAAGATTTTAATATTGAAAGTATTTTATTGACTGCTTTTGAAAACCATCTTTTACCAAGACAAGAAGCAAAAGAGCCAATAGATTTAGCTAAACTTATTAGTGTTTGGAAAGAAAAAACAGCTGAAATGAAAGCAGAGCAAACTAATCAATAAACTGATTGATTTGATTAATTACTTCATCACTTCCTAAAATTTTTCTGTGTCCCAGTTCTTTGGTTAAAAATAAAATACTGTTTTTAGAATGTTTATGAATATTTTCTGCACAATAAGCACCAACTTCTACATCATCTTTGTCGTGAATTATTAAATGAGGAATATCAAAATTTTGAATTACAGTATTAGAATCATAATCTGACATTTTATCATTTAATTTCTTTTCAAAATAAGCCGTTAATTTTGGAGCTAAAGTAGATTTTAATTGTAATTGTTTAACAAAATCCTCTACAATATCAGAAATTTTATCACCACTACCAATAGTCACAATTTTTTTGGTTTTAAATCCTTTTTTCAACGCATTTATTATAGCCATTCCACCTAGCGAGTGTCCAATGGCATAATCAAAAGGGCCTAACTTTTTTTCTAGAGTCAAAATGCATTCAATAAACTCGAGCATCATGGATTTGTTGCCATTAGATTTACCATGACCAGGAGCATCAAAACTAATTACTTCATATCCCTTTGCAACCATAGCATCAGCAATCTTGTATAATTGAGTTCCTCTTCCAGACCAACCGTGAACTAATAATATTTTTTTCTCTCCTTTTCCATAATGATAAACGACAACTGTTTTATTTAGGCTTTCAATAAATATATTTTGTTGAGTACTTTCATCAAGCATTGGTTTTTCTCTTTTCGGAACTTTATATTTTATTGGAGTTGTGAATAATTTGGCTGCAAATCTTAAAGTTAATGCAGTTGAAATGCTTTGAAGTAGTTTACCCGTTTTAATTATAAAGGAAGGAATCTCAATTCCTTGTTTATTTTTAGAAGGCTTTTTTGACATTTATTGTAGGTTTTAAATGCAAATTTACTATTAATTTATCAGATAAAAGTTAGATTAACGTTGTTTTAAAACTCTTTATCTATTTTTTTTTAAATTTACTTTAAGCATTATTTTTGTTAGTATTTATTTGTATTTTTATACCATTAAATTAAAACATTATGAATAATAGAATTAAGATTAGTTTGGGATTATTATTATTAGTAGTAATTTCATGTGCTAAAAATCCATTTACAAATAAGAGCACAATGGCATTTGTACCTAACAGTCAGATTTTTCCAATGGCTTTTCAACAATATGATCAGTTTTTGACTGAAAATAAAGTAGTAAAAGGAACAACTGATGCTAAGCGTATTGAAACAATTGGTATGAAAATTAAAACGGCTGCTGAACGTTATTTAACAGCAAATGGAAATGCAGGATATTTAAAAGATTACCAATGGGAATATAATTTAGTTGATGATCCAACTGTAAATGCTTGGTGTATGCCAGGAGGAAAAATAGTTTTTTACACAGGAATTTTACCAATTTGTAAAGATGATGCTGGAATTGCAGCTGTAATGGGGCATGAAGTTGCTCACGCTTTAGCAAATCATGGTCAACAAAGAATGAGTGCTGGTTTACTGCAACAAGTAGGTCAAGTTGGAGCAGCAATTGCAGTTGGAAATAAAAGTGCTGAAACTCAAGCATTAGTAATGCAAGCCTATGGAGTTGGTACACAAGTAGGAGGGATGCTACCTTTTAGTCGTTCTCATGAAAGTGAAGCAGATATGATTGGTTTAACTTTAATGGCAATTGCAGGTTATGAACCGATGAATGCTGTCTATGTTTGGGAAAGAATGTCAGCAATGTCAAACGGTCAAGCTCCGCCAGAATTTATGAGTACTCACCCAAGTAATGAAACAAGAATTAGAGATTTAACGGCTCTAGTACCTGATGCAAAAAAAGAAGCTGCTAAATTTGGCGTTACTTTTAAATAGTTTAAAATAAAAATGTATATTCGAAGTCCCATTTATATGGGACTTTTTTAATTGATAAATATGGCAAACTTAGAGAAAGGAAATAAAAAATTAGGAACCGCATGGGCTTTTTATGATTGGGCAAATTCAGTTTATAATTTAGTAATTTCATCAGCTATTTTTCCTATATATTATGGTGCTTTATTTAAAATTAAAGGAATTTCTTCAGTAGATTTTCTTGGATTTGAAGTAAAAAATACAGCTTTAATTAGTTTTGTAACAGCCTTTGCTTTTTTAATAGTTGCCATAATGTCACCTTTACTTTCTGGAATAGCTGATTTTGCAGGAAATAAGAAACGCTTCATGCAATTCTTTTGTTATTTAGGTGCTTTGTCTTGTATTGGACTATCCTTTTTTACTTTAGATAATTTGTATTTTGGAATTCTATGTTTCTTTTTTGGACTTATAGGTTTTTGGGGAAGTTTAGTTTTTTATAATTCCTATTTACCAGATATTGCATATCCAGAGCAACAAGATAAGCTAAGTGCAAAAGGATATTCGTTAGGTTATATAGGTAGTGTTGTTTTACTGCTGTTAAATTTAGCCATGGTTATGAAACCTGAATGGTTTGGTTTTGATTTATCAATATCCAAAAAAATAATGAAATCGGGTACACCATTAGAAATTGAGTCTGCTTTAGAAACAGTCAGAAATGCTGCTTCATTTAAAGCCATGCAATATTCGTTTATTTCTGTTGGAATTTGGTGGATAGTATTTAGCCAATACACATTCTATTATTTACCTAAAAACACAGTGAATAATAAGGTTACAAAAAATGTTATTTTCAATGGTTATAAAGAATTGAAAAAAGTTTGGCATCAACTAGAAGAAAATATAATTTTAAAGAAATATTTACGCAGTTTCTTCGTTTATAGTATGGCTGTTCAGACCGTTATGTTAGTTGCAACTTACTTTGGAGAGCAAGAAATTACATGGGAATCTGATAGTCAAAGAACAACAGGATTGATAATTAGTATTCTTGTGATACAAATTGTAGCTGTTTTTGGAGCCATTATTACATCTAGAATTTCAGAAAATATTGGAAACATAAAAACGCTAATAATAATAAATTCTATTTGGATAGTAATTTGTATTTATGCTTACTTTGTGGTTAGTCCAGTACAGTTCTATATTACAGCAGGTTTCGTTGGTTTAGTTATGGGTGGAATTCAATCCTTATCGCGTTCCACTTATTCTAAATTATTGCCAGACACAAAAGATACTACCTCCTTTTTTAGTTTTTATGACGTAGCAGAAAAAATAGGAATTGTTATTGGAATGGGAATATTTGCAACTATAGATCAAATTTCAGGTTCTATGCGAAATGCCATAGTATTTTTAGCCTTATTTTTCATTATCGGAGTTTTTCTATTAACTAAGGTCCAAAAAATTGTGGCAAAAAAATAAAAAGTATATATTTGAAAAAAATAGTTTTAAAAATGAAAAAAACAATATCATTTAAAAGTTTAATCGTTTTATTTTCGATTGTTTCTTTTATATCTTGTGAAATTGAACCATTAGATTCAGCAATTGACCTAGATGCTTTAAATCAAAATAACTCAAACAATCCTAATGAAAATGGTAGTACTGGTGGTGTTTCAACAGGAGATTACTGGCCAACAGCATTAAATAATCAGTGGGTTTTAGAAAGAGATGGTGTAACCCAACAACCGTTAAAAATAATTGGAACTGAAACTTTTAATACTAAATTATATTATAAGTTTGAAGAAGTAACTGATGGAACTGGAGGAAATTCAGTTACTGCATATAGTTTCTTAAACAAAAATAATGGAGATTATACCTATAAAGTGGATAATACTACTTTAGATATCGGTGGATTAACAGGAACTCAAACAGGATTTGAATATATAATTTTAAAAGATTATTTAGATGTAAATGGAACATGGTCTGGTTCATACACACAAACAACAACATATACAGGAATTCCACCAATTGTTTTGACGGTTAATTACCAAGGAACAATTTTAGAGAAAAATGCTACTTTAACCGTTCCATCGGGTAATTATTCAAACGTTATTAAATGTAGAATAGTTTTAAATGTTAGTAATCAGGGTACTACAAGTACTACAACAACTGATTATTGGTATGCAAAAGATGTTGGTCCAATAAAAAGTGTTACAACATCAGGAGGTACTACTACAACTTCTGATTTAATAAGTTATATTTTAAATTAATTTAATAAAAATGAAAAAATCAGTATTTTTTAAAAGTTTAATCGTTTTATTTTCGATTGTTTCTCTTGTTTCTTGTGAAACGGAACCTTTAGATCCAGCTATCGATTTAACAGCTTTAAACCCAAATAACCCTAATAATCCAAACAATCCAGTTGGATCATTTACAGCAAAAATTGACGGTCAATTATGGACAGCTCAGTCTACAGCTGCACTTATTGGAGGTAATTTAATGGCTATAAATGCAACTATTGGAGGAGACAATGGTGAAAGCTTTTCTTTCTTAATTGATGGAGTAGCTACAGGAACTTATCCTGCAAATGAAAATATATTAACATACTCTCCTGCTGGAACTGATTTTGGATGGTCTTCATTAAATTTTAATAATCCTACAGAAAATACAGGTTCAATAACTATTACTTCTATAAATACTGTAAATAAAACTATTTCTGGGACATTTTCTTTTAAAGGATATTGGTCAGATGATACTCCTAATATTGCTCCAAAAAACATTACCGAAGGTATTTTTACAAACATTGCATATGAAGATTATTTGGATACAAACAACGATACTTTTTTTGCAAAAATTAACGGAACTGAGTTTGTTGAAACAGATATTTTAGCTGTAACAGTTAATGGAGTTATTGGTATTGGAGCTGCTAACACAAATGATCAAAGCATAACCATTGGAGTAGATGAGAATATAACACCCGGTACATATACTATTACAGGTGATATTGCAACTGATATGGTTCAGGCAACCTATAAGTTAAATAATACAACTTCTTTAATGTCAAATTCTGGAACGGTTACAATTACTAGTATTACCTTGGATAGAGTAATTGGAACTTTTAGTTTTAATGTAGTAAATGGTTCAACACCTTATGTTATTACTGAAGGAGCATTTGATGTAGAATACTAAATAAGTTAATTCAAAAATTAAGTCCGTCTAAGTTTTATTTAGACGGATTTTTTTATGGCATAAAACTTGACTTTATAAAGTGAAGCATTACCATACAACATATGTGTAATCTGATTTTCAGTATTTTATAGTAAATTTACTTTTTAAATAAGCTTCAAGAATATGATGTTTAATGACAAAATGACCTAATATAACTATGTCGAACCAAAAAATATTTTCAATTGACAACTTGTCACTACAAGAAATTCAATCTGATGCAGAATTAATTCCATTAATGACTCCAGAAGACGAGGAGGAAATGAATAATGAATCTTTACCAGAAGATTTAGCGATACTTCCTTTGCGCAATACTGTTTTATTTCCGGGTGTCGTAATTCCGATTACTGCTGGAAGAGATAAATCTATCAAGCTTTTAAATGATGCTAATGCCAAAGGAAAAATAATTGGAGTAGTATCACAAATAGATGAAGATGTTGAGGAACCAACTTCAAAAGATGTCCATAGAGTAGGTACAGTTGCTCAAATAATGCGAGTTCTAAAAATGCCTGATGGAAATACAACTGTAATTCTTCAAGGAAAAAAACGTTTTGAGATAGATAAATTCACTCAAGAAGAACCTTATTTAAGAGCAACGATTAAAGAAGTTGTAGAAAAGCGTCCTGATGCAAATGATGATGAATTCAAAACTATTGTTGATTCAATTAAAGAATTGGCAATTGAAATTATAAATGAAAGTCCAAATATTCCTTCAGAAGCTACTTTTGCTATAAAAAATATTGATAGCAATCCTTTTTTAATCAATTTTGTTTCTTCAAACATGAATTTGAATGTTAAGGAAAAACAAGATTTACTGCAAATTGGAGATTTAAAAGAAAGAGCCCTAGAAACGCTTCGTTACATGAATTTAGAGTTGCAAAAATTAGAACTTAAAAATGATATTCAATCAAAAGTAAGAACTGATTTAGACCAGCAACAACGAGAGTATTTCTTGCAACAACAAATGAAAACCATTCAAGAAGAATTAGGTGGTGTTTCGTATGAGCAAGAAATTGAAGAAATGCGTACCAAAGCGAAAACCAAAAAATGGAATAGCGAAGTTGAGAAACATTTTGAAAAAGAACTTTCAAAATTGCAACGAACTAATCCAAATGCTCCAGATTTTGGCATACAACGTAATTATTTAGAATTATATCTAGAATTGCCTTGGGATGAAGTTACCAAAGATAATTTTGACCTAAAACGTGCTCAAAAAATCATTGATAGAGATCATTTTGGACTAGAAGATGTAAAGAAACGTATCATCGAACATTTAGCGGTTTTAAAGCTTAGAAATGATATGAAATCACCAATTCTATGTCTATATGGACCTCCTGGAGTTGGAAAAACTTCTATTGGAAAATCTGTTGCAGAAGCGCTTGGACGTGAATATGTTCGTATCTCATTAGGTGGTTTGCGTGATGAAGCAGAAATTCGTGGACACAGAAAAACATACATTGGAGCAATGCCTGGTAGGATTATTCAGTCCATCAAGAAAGCAAAAACTTCAAACCCAGTATTTGTATTAGATGAGATAGATAAATTAAGTTCTAGTCACAGTGGTGATCCATCATCAGCCTTGTTAGAAGTATTAGATCCAGAGCAAAACAGTGAATTTCATGATAATTTTCTAGAAATGGGATATGATTTATCTAAAGTCATGTTTATTGCAACCTCAAACAGTTTATCAACCATTCAACCTGCTTTGAAAGATAGAATGGAAATCATAAAAATGTCGGGCTACACGATTGAAGAAAAAATCGAAATAGCTCACAAACATTTATTACCAAAACAATTAAAAGAACACGGTTTAACCAATAAACATTTAACTATTGGTAAAAGAGAACTTGAAAAAATTGTTGTGGGTTACACAAGAGAATCTGGTGTTCGTGGTTTAGAAAAGAAAATTGCTGAAATGGTAAGAAATGCTGCCAAATCTATAGCAATGGAAGAAGAATATAATGTTAAAGTTACGGCTGAAGATATTATAAGAGTCTTAAAATCACCAAGATTAGAAAGAGATAAATATGAAAATAATGATACTGCTGGAGTTGTTACAGGTTTAGCTTGGACATCAGTTGGAGGAGATATTTTATTTATAGAATCACTTATTTCGAAAGGAAAAGGTGCCATGACCATGACAGGAAACCTTGGAACAGTTATGAAAGAGTCGGTAACGATAGCTCTTGAATATATTAAAGCGAATTCAGAATTATTAGGAATAAAAGATGAAGTTTTAGAAAAATACAATATTCATATTCACGTTCCAGAAGGTGCAACTCCAAAAGATGGACCTAGTGCTGGAATTGCGATGTTAACCTCTATGGTGTCTTCTTACACGCAAAAAAGGGTAAAGAAAAACTTAGCCATGACAGGAGAAATTACTTTACGTGGAAAAGTTTTACCTGTTGGTGGAATTAAAGAAAAGATTTTAGCCGCAAAAAGAGCGAATATTAAAGAAATCATTTTGTGTAATGAAAACAAACCCGATATTGAAGAAATCAACCAAGAGTATTTAAAAGGGCTAACATTTCATTATGTAGATAAAATGAGCGAAGTAATTGATATAGCCATTTTAGACCAGAAAGTAAAAAATGCTAAGAAATTAGATTAATACTTTTAAAATAAAATAAAAAAGAAGCGTTACAGTGAGAATATTCAAACTGTAACGTTTTTTATTTAATAGCTAACATTGAAATTTCAATGTTTACATTTTTGGGTAAGCAAGCTACTTGAACAGTTTCTCTAGCTGGAGCGGTTTTTTCATCAAAATAAGTTCCATAGACAGCATTTATTTTAGCAAAATCCCCCATATTCATAATAAAAATACTAGTTTTTATTACATTTTCAAAAGTCATTTCGGCAGCTGCTAAAACCGCTTTCATGTTTTCCATTACTTGCTTTGTTTCTTCCTCTATAGAATCTAAAACCAATTCACCGGTTGATGGATTAATAGCAATTTGTCCAGAAGTATATAACGTATTTCCAACTAAAACGGCTTGATTATAAGGTCCAATAGGAGCAGGAGCTTTGTCTGTAAATATTATTTTTTTCATTTTATGTTGAATTTGGTTCAGCATCTCTATAAGAATACTGAATTTATTTATATTTATCTTAAAATTCTGTCTGGCACTTTATTTTTGTCCCACTTGATGTCACTAAGCATAGAAGAGCTAATACCAATAAAGAATCCCCAATAAGCATTTGTTCCATAAGGAACCCAATTAAAACTCATTCGCCAACTTTCTAAATCTCTTTCAAATCTTAACTGTGTAAAAGTAACTCCGTCTTGCGCAAAATCATATCCTGTAGAAACTCCAACTTTCCATCGCGGAGCTAATTCTATGTTTCCTGAGACCATTAACGAGTTGTTACTGATTTCGCTTTGTCTATTGCTATTATTATAGGTTACAGAATATGCAAACTGCAAATCCCATGGTAATTTAGTATTATAATTTTCTGATGATTTGTTTTCCTCTTTATCATCTTTGTTTTTATCAAAGAGACTTTGTCTGTTGTCATTCAAATCAGTTGCTTTTCCAAATAAATCATCTGGTCTTCCTCCATTTAATTCGTTTTGAGATTTAGATTTATTGTTGCCATCAGAACCACTGCTTGTTAATGAATAATTAATTTGCATATTGGCACTTGTCATTCTAAAAAGACTTCCCCCGTTATCAATATTAAAGGTGTTTATTCTAGTTCCGCTATTATCAATAGCATACGGATCTAAATTAGTTCCGAAGTTAATGTTCATTTTATCTTTCAACAATGTAGTTCCACCACTTATAGATAATGGTTGTAAGGCTAATGAATCTGCGGTTATATTATAAGCTGTAGAAAGGTTTAAATTACTAAGTAGCATTACTTTTTTAATCTCTTCTTTTCCTGTTTTTTCATCAATTTTCTTAACTTTTGCTTCAAATGAATTTCCTACTCCAAAACCAATACTACTTGATTTATTTAAACCTGGAGCGCCATAAATTCCATTTTCAAAACGAGTATATTCAGCCATTGTTGTTCCAGTTGCATCAATAGCATAAGTGTCATAATATTGTTCAAAACTTGGATTATAATTATAAGAAACAGAAGGACGCATTACGTGCCTAATGGCTTGAATCTTTTTATCTTCTCCAAAATCAAAAGTCCCATAAATAGTTGTTCCTAAGCTAGAATTAAAATTATAGGTTCTAAATGCGCCAAATTCATCTACACGTGAAGTTACTACTTCATTTTCTGTAGAACTATATGATTTTCTAATTGTATTAAAAGCCCATGTCTCAATAAAACTTGAACTTGCACTAACACTAAAGTATCTAAATACTTTGAAATTAGTACTCAACGGTATAGAGTGCTGAAATCCTGCTTTACCATCTTTAAACATTTGTGGTTTAAAAAATAAGGAGTCGGAAGTCACAATTTCGTTTTTACCATTAAGGTTATATTGTAAATTAATATTTTGAAATATTCCTTTTTTAGTTCCGCTTTTTGGAGCAAATGGGTAAATTCTATCTACACTACCTTGAAAAGTTGGTAATGTCATATTAATTTGTTCTGTATTTGTATTTTGAGAATGCGTAGCTGTAACCGAAAGATTTACTTGTGGTAAAGTTGGTATTGTTTTAGAATAGGATATAGATGAAGATAAATTGTTGTTTAAAGTAGCTCCAATATTAGACAAGTTTAACGAATTTCTAAAATATTGACTACTAGAAACATTTACAGAAGCTGAAAACCTTGAATTTGCCGCAGCTTTTTGATCTTGACTATGACTCCACTGAATATTATATTGCTTCGACTTTACATAATCCGGAAAACCTCTTTCACTTTGAATCTGGTTTTCATAGCGAAGATTAATTCTTCCACTAAATTTATAGCGTAAAGCATAACTACTTTCTGCCCTTAAACCATAACTTCCATTCGTGTAATAATCTCCTAATACAGCTAAATCGTAGAATTTACTCAAAGCAAAATAATAACCACCATTTTGAAGAAAATAACCCTGTGAATTACTTTGTCCAGGTGCTGGCAATATAAAACCTGAAATACTTTCTTCTGACATTGGAAAATAAGCAAAAGGAACTCCAATTGGTGTTGGAACATCAGCGATTACTAAATTTGTCAAACCCGTAACAACTTTTTTGCCTGGAACAAATTTAATCTTTCTAGCTAAAAAATAATATTCTGGATTATCTACATCTTTAGCTGTAGTAAAACGTACATCTTTCATGAAAATAACAGAATCATTTTCTCGTTTTGAAATGGCTGCTTTAAAATTCAATTCGCCTTGTTTCGATTTTGAATTCCAAATGATAGCTTTTTTAGTTTTTGTATTAAATCGTATTGAATCAGGCTCAATTAAATTTGCACCTTGTTTAAAGGAAGGATATTGAGTATAATTTCCAAGACTATCTTTTAATCGGCCAGCATTTACTTCATTAGTTTCGTAATTAAGTACAATAATTCCTGCTTTTAATTCTATATCTTGATAATAAAGCTCAGCTTCATCGTACAAAGTCATTTCTTTTTTGCGTTGATCAATCTTTTCGTAACCTTTAGCTTTGCGGTTTACAATGCCTTCAAGGATTGCTTTCTTTTTCTTAGTCGAATCTACTTTTGTAGTGTCTTTAATTGTTAATAACTCATTGGCATTAACTTGTAAAGTCTCTTTTGTAGTAATCTCTTGTGAAAATGATGCAGTTGTTCCAATTGTTAGGAAAATGGAAAAAAAAACGATATGGATAGTCTTTAAATACAATGCTTTTGTGCTATTTTTGTATAATTATGGCTTAGTTTTTGAAGGGTCAAACTTACATATATTTTTTTTAAAAATTATAGTGTTAGTAAAATTATAACATTCAATATTTTCAAATTATGAAAATTACATATATTAAATCTTTTTTTTCAGTTGTTTTCCTATTTTTTGTTAGCATAAGTTATGCCCAAAATACAAAATTTAAAGTTGTTTTAGATGCAGGACATGGAGGAAAAGACTATGGGGCAACTTATCATGGTAATGTCGAAAAAAATATTGCTCTTAAAACTGTTTTAAAAGTTGGTGAGATTTTGGAAAAAGATCCAAACATTACTGTTGTTTATACAAGAAACAAAGATGTTTTTGTGGAACTAGACGATAGAGCTTCTATTGCCAACAAATCAAAAGCAAATATTTTTGTTTCAATGCATTGTAATGCTAATGCTAATATTTCTGCTGCTGGAAATGAAACTTATGTAATGGGTATAACTAGAAATGCTTCCAATTTAGAAGTAGCAAAGAAAGAAAACTCAGTTGTAACCTTAGAAGATGATTATGAAATAAAATATGAAGGTTTTGATCCAAATTCACCTGAATCTGTAATCGGAATTTCTATTTTGCAAGAAGAATATCGTGAATTAAGTGTTGAATTAGCTGCAAAAGTGCAACAAGCGTTTACTAAAAAAACTTCTTTTAGAAACAGAGGAGTTAAGGAAGCTGGCTTTCTTGTGTTAAGAAAAATAACAATGCCTAGAGTTTTAATTGAAATGGGTTTCGTTTCCAATAAAGAAGAAGGAGCTTTTTTAAATTCGGATAACGGACAAGATAAATTAGCTGAAGCTATTGCCAATTCAATTTTAGACTATAAAAAAGAATACTTCATTTCATCTTTAACCGCAAATGATAAAAATAAAGGAGAAGAAAAAGACGAAGAAAAACCAAAAGAAATTATCATTAAAAAAGAAGAAACGAAAGTTATAAGTACAAAATCTAATAACGATATAGTTTTTAAAGTTCAAATTTCAGCTAGTAGTAAAAATTTAGAAACAACTCCTTCAAATTTTAAGGGATTAAATAATGTGACTAAAGAAAAGGGTTCTGTTATTTATAAATATTTTTATGAAGAAGCAAATTCATATACCGAAGCCAAAAAGAACTTAGAAGTAGCTAAAGAAAAAGGATTTGATTCTGCTTTTATAGTTGCCTTTAAAAATGGAGAAAAAATAAATATATCAGAAGCAGTAAAAAAGCCTTAAAATAAACTTGGCTTTATAGTTTATAAACAATAAATTTGCTAAAAAAGAAACATTGAAACTATCAAGAGAAATTAAAACAGCCATATTAGTTATTTCCTCTATATTATTATTTATATGGGGTTATAGTTTTTTAAAAGGAAAAGATTTATTTGTCAATTATAAAACGTTATATATTAAATACGATAATGTTGAAGGTTTAGAAACATCTTCTATGGTTTCTATTAACGGAAAAACAGTTGGAAAAGTTATAGCTATTACTTTAGATAAAAACTGGAAATCTATTGTAGAAATTCAGATTGATGGTGATTATAATATCGCAAAATCTAGTATTGCTCAAATTTATGCACCAAGTCCAATTGGAGGCAAACAAATTGCAATTTTACCTGGAGAAGGAACTGCTATAGTAGAAGACGGAGATTTTCTACAATCGGCTACAAAATTAGGTTTAACAGAAGAATTATCCTCACAATTAATTCCGTTAAAAGATAAAATAGATGTTCTTTTAGATAACGCTAATAAGATGTTAGTTAACTTGAATCAAGTATTAGACGTAACAACTCAATCGAATTTAAAAAGTAGTATAGCTGAATTAAATAAGACATTATCAGAATTTAGCCAATTGTCTAAATCGGCTAATCAAATGTTGACAGAAAATAAAAGTAAACTAAGCTCTACGCTTACAAATTTTGATAAAACTTCGGCTAATTTTGCAGCCATGTCAGATTCTTTAGCGAAAGCTAATTTAGGACAAACAGTAAAAAACCTAGAAAAAACACTTTCTTCAGTGGATAAAATAATGTCAGATGTTGAATCAGGTAAAGGAACAATGGGGAAATTAATGAAGGATGACAAAATGTACACCAATTTTACAAATGCTTCAAAAGAATTAGAATTATTGTTAGAAGATTTAAGATTACACCCAACGCGATATATTAATGTTTCTGTGTTTGGAAAGAAAAATAAACCTTACGTAGCACCAATAGAAGAAGAATCAACTAAAGAATAAACATCATTTAAAATGAATTATATAGACAATATTTTATTTGCAATTATTTTATGCATTGGAATTGGTTATTTTGCAATGAATGTAAAAAAACTAGTTCGCAACATAAAACTAGGTAACGATGTAAACCGAAAAGACAATCCGTCAGCTCGTTGGAAAAACATGGCTATGATTGCGCTTGGTCAATCAAAAATGATTAAAAGACCAATTGCAGGTATTCTTCATATTATAGTTTATGCAGGTTTTATAATCATTAACCTAGAAGTTTTAGAAATTGTAATTGATGGTTTATTTGGAACGCATCGAATATTTTCTTTTTTAGGAGGTTTGTATGGTTTCCTAATTGGTTCCTTTGAAATTTTAGCTTTACTTGTTTTAGTAGCAGTCATTATTTTCTGGGCAAGAAGAAATGTGATTAAATTAAAGCGTTTTTGGAATTCAGAAATGAAAGGTTGGCCTAAGAATGACGGAAATATTATTCTTTATTTTGAAATAGTCTTAATGACATTATTTCTTGTGATGAATGCAACAGATACTCATTTTCAAGCGAGTAATTCAGGAAATGTAATTTCTCAATTTATAGCTCCATTATTTTCTAATTATCCAGAATCTACATTACATATAATTGAAAGAACGGCTTGGTGGATACATATTTCAGGAATTTTAGTATTCTTAAATTACTTATATTTCTCTAAACATTTACACATTTTGCTTGCTTTTCCTAATACTTACTTTGCTGATTTAAATCCAAAAGGGGAATTAGATAATTTAGAAAGTGTAACAAATGAAGTCAAATTAATGATGGATCCAACAGCTGATCCTTATGCCGCACCGGCAAATCCGGATGCTGTTCCAGCTAAATTTGGAGCAAGTGATGTAGAGGATTTAAACTGGGTTCAGTTACTTAATGCATACACTTGCACAGAATGTGGTCGTTGTACTTCAGTTTGTCCAGCCAATCAAACTGGAAAAAAATTATCTCCACGTAAGATAATGATGGACACAAGAGATAGATTAGAAGAAGTTGGTAAGAATATTGATGCAAATAAAGGTGTTTTTGTTCCCGATAACAAATCGTTATTAAACGATTATATCACTGCTGAAGAACTTTGGGCTTGTACGTCATGTAATGCTTGTGTAGAAGAATGTCCTGTAAATATTAATCCTTTATCAATTATTATTGATATGAGAAGATACTTGGTAATGGAGCAAAGTGCTGCTCCTATGTCATTAAATGCAATGATGTCAAACATTGAAAATAATGGTGCACCATGGCAATATAACCAACAAGACAGGTTAAACTGGAAAGACGAAAACTAAAAACTAACAATATTTTCATAAACGTGAGCCTTGGAAATGTTAATATAAATTTGAAATAATTAATTAACAAAAAATGAAATCAGAAGAAATCGACAAGAATTTAAAAGAATTAACTATTAACGGTGAAAAATTAAGCCCAGTTTTAGCAGACGGAATTAAAAATTACTTAATTGATATTGACGGAACTATCTGCGATGATATTCCAAATGAAGAGCCAGAAAGAATGGCAACAGCTGCTGTTTATCCTGATGCTTTAAAAACATTGAACAATTGGTATGATGAAGGTCATATTATTTTCTTTTTCACATCACGTACAGAAGCTCACAGAGAAGTTACAGAAGAATGGTTAAAAAAACATGGTTTCAAATATCATGGTATGTTAATGGGCAAACCTCGTGGAGGAAATTACCATTGGATTGACAACCACTTAGTTAAAGCAACAAGATATAGAGGTAAATTTACTGATTTGGTAGATAAAGAAGTTACGATTCAAGTTTTTGATGACGAACATCACGAATAGTTTTAGTCAAAAGTCTTAAAAAATAAAGTTGAAAGTCGTAATATTTAACAGTTAAACGATTAAACATATAAAATAATATGTCAGAAAATATAGTAGTACCAACAATGGCAGAAATGCTAGCTCAAGGCAAACAACCAGAAGTTTTATTTTGGGTGGGTTGTTCTGGTAGTTTTGATGATAGAGCCAAAAAAATTACAAAAGCATTTGTTCGAATTTTAAATCGCGCAAATGTTAATTTCGCTGTTTTAGGAACTGAGGAAAGTTGTACAGGTGATCCAGCAAAAAGAGCAGGAAATGAGTTCTTGTTTCAAATGCAAGCCATGATGAATATTGAAGTTCTAAATGGTTATGAAGTTGGGAAAATAGTAACGGCTTGTCCACATTGTTTTAACACCATTAAAAATGAATATCCAGAATTAGGTGGTAAATATGATGTAATGCATCATACAGAATTTCTAAAATCATTATTAGATGATGGCAGATTAACTATTGAAGGTGGACAATTTAAAGGAAAACGTATAACTTTTCACGATCCATGTTATTTAGGAAGAGCTAACAATGTTTATGAAGCACCGAGAGATTTAATTCAAAAATTAGATGCAGAATTAGTCGAAATGAAACGTTCTCGTGCTAATGGCCTTTGTTGTGGTGCTGGTGGAGCACAAATGTTTAAAGACGCCGAACCGGGAAACAAAGAAATAAACATTGAACGTACAGAAGACGCAATGGAAACAAAACCAGATATTATTGCAGCTGGTTGTCCTTTTTGTAATACTATGATGACTGATGGCGTTAAAATTAAAGAAAAAGAAGGTTCAGTTAAAGTTATGGATATAGCTGAATTAATTGCAAACGCTCAAGATTTATAAAAATGAATACTAAAATAAACCTTTTTTCAATAATTATATTTTTTTTTAGTTTCAATTCTTATTCACAACAATTGTTAATAGATGTTATAGCAGAAGAGACATGTGACTGTATTAACAAAAAAAATCTAAATTTAGAGGAATCAAGTAGTAATGATTTGGCAGCTACTTTAACTACCTGTATGTTCGCTAGTTATCAAACTAACATTGATAAATTTAAAGAGAATGAAAAACTAAATTTTTCTGATTCAAAGCAAATGCGAGGTTTTGGTGAAAAAGTCGGACTTAGTATGGTTAAATATTGTCCCAACTTTATTATTGAGTTAGGAAAAATGAAAGATGATTTTGGATCAGATGAAGAAGAAGTAGAAAGTTATGAAAGTATAACAGGAAAAATAAAACTAATAACTTCTGAAAAATATTTGACCATTAAATTAGTAGAAGATTCAGGAAAAACCACAGATTTTTTTCTTTTAAACGATTTTGATAATTCATACTTAATAACAGACAAGATTTTAAAAAAAGATGATAAAATTGAAGTTTATTTTTATGAAATAGATTTATATGATACCAAACTAAATAAATTTCTACCTCAGAAAATAATTTCTGATATTATAAAAGAATAAAATGTATATACCATTTGAAGATTTACCAGGGCACTCAAAAATATGGATTTATCAAGCCAATAGAAAATTGTCTGATAATGAAGTTACTGAAATAACTGAAGTTACTAAAGAATTTGTAGAAAATTGGGCAGCTCACGGAACATCTCTAGAAGCTTCTTTTATAGTAAAATATAATCGCTTTATTATCTTAGCTGTAAATCAAGATTTTCATGCAGCAACTGGTTGTTCTATTGATAGTTCAGTTCAATTTATTCAAAATTTAGAAGCTAAGTATGAAATTGATTTATTAGATAAAATGAATGTAACCTACAAAACAGGTGAATTCATTGCTTTTAAAACACTTATTGACTTTAAACAATTAGCTAAAAGTAAATCAGTTTCTGAAAACACCATAGTTTTTAATAATTTAGTCAATACAATAGAAGAGTGGCAAGATTTTTGGGAAGTACCTGCTAATGAGAGTTGGCACAGTAGGTTTTTCTAAAAACAAATACTTATACAATCATCATTATCCCTTTTTTTAATGATGATTTTTAATTTACAACTATGCTAAAATATAATTTAGTCCTTTTATTTATTCTTGTTTCACTTTTTAATTATAATAGACCTATTAATTTTTCTGATAAAGATAAAATGGAGGTTAAAGATATTTATGAAGAACAGCGATGGATTGATAGTGTTTACAAAAAAATGTCTTTTGATGAAAGAGTAGGACAATTATTTATGGTGGCTGCCTATTCAAACAAAGATGAAGCTCATTATAGAAGTATAGATAAATTGGTGTCTGATTATAATATTGGAGGCTTAATTTTTTTTCAAGGTGGTCCAGTTCGTCAAGCTACGTTAACTAATAGATACCAAAGCAAATCAAAAGTACCATTGATGGTCGGAATTGATGCAGAATGGGGTTTAAGTATGCGCTTAGACTCTACATATAAATATCCTTGGAATATGACTCTTGGAGCAATTAAGGATAACTCTCTTATTGAAAGAATGGGAGAACAAATGGCTGAACAATCTAAACGTTTAGGCATTAACTTTACTTTTTCTCCAGTTGTTGATATTAATACAAATCCAAATAATCCAATTATCGGAAATCGTTCTTTTGGTGAAACTAGAGAAAACGTTACAGAAAAAGCTTTAGCTTATATGAACGGACTTCAAAATAATGGCGTTTTTGCAACGGCAAAGCATTTTCCAGGTCATGGAGATACTTCTTCTGATTCTCACCATACTTTACCAACTGTATCTTTTTCTAAAGAACGAATTGATAGTGTTGAAGTTTATCCATACAAAAAGCTAATTGAAAAAGGCTTAGCAAGTGTAATGGTTGCACATTTGAACATTCCTAACTTAGAATCTCAACCCAATTTACCGTCATCTCTTTCCAGTAAAGTTGTAACTGATATTTTAAAAAATGATTTAAAATTTGAAGGTTTAATTTTTACAGATGCTTTAAACATGAAAGGGGCAAGTAATTTCAAACAACCAGGAGATATTGATTTAGCAGCTTTTCTAGCAGGAAATGATGTGTTATTATTTTCTGAAGATGTTCCAAAAGCCTTGCAGAAATTTAAAGAAGCTTTTAAAAAGAAGACACTCACAGAAAAGCGTTTGGCTTATTCTGTAAAAAAGATTTTGAAATACAAATTCAAAGCTGGTCTAAAGAATTACAAACCTATTGCGTTAGAAAATTTATACGAAGATTTAAATAAACCTGAATATGATGCTTTAAACGAAAAATTATTCGAAAACGCAATCACGACATTACAAAATATTGATGAGATTATACCAATTACATCATTAAAAACAGAGAAAATTGCTTATATAAAAATTGGTGATGATTCTAATGAAGTATTCATTAAATCTTTAAACGAATACACTAAAGTTGATGCAATTACTGGAAATTCAATTGAGGCTATTCTATCAAAATTGCAAGATTATACCAAAGTGATTATTGGTTTTCATAAAGTAGATAATATTTGGAAAAAAAATAATCCAACAAGTGAAGAGGTTCGTTGGATTAACTCAATTTCAAAGCAAAAGAAAACTATTTTAACTTTTTTCACAAGACCTTATTCTTTGCCTTCAACCATTGACTATACAACGCTTGATGGAGTTATTATGGCGTATCAAAACAATAATTTTACACAGAAAATTGTTTCAGAGATTATTTTTGGTTCAACAAGTTCTAAAGGTAAATTGCCGGTTTCAATCAATGATAGTTTCCCTGTCAATACCGGGTTTGATACCAAAGAAATCAAACGTTTAGGATTTGATAGTCCAGAAAATGTAGGCATGGATGGTTCAAAATTAGCCCAAATTGACTCAATAATTAATGGAGCGATAAAAGATAATATGACACCTGGAGCTCAAATTGTTGTAGCTAGGAGAGGAAAAGTTATTTATCAAAAATCCTTTGGAAATCATACTTATAATGATAATATTCCTGTAAAAGATAATGATTTATATGATGTGGCTTCTTTAACTAAAGTGCTTTCAACTTTACCTAATTTAATGCAATTATATGATAAAGGTCAAGTTGCTTTGAGTGATAAACTTGGTGATATGTTACCTGTTTTTAAAGGCTCGAATAAAGAAGACGTTACCTTAATTGATATGTTGACACATCAAGCTCGTTTTCAACCTTGGGAAGCTTTTTATTTAAAAACATTAGACGCTACCAAGCACCCTGATTCAAAATACTATAGAAAAACACCTTCAAAAGAATTTCCTTTTAAAGTTGCAGAAAATCTTTATATTAGAAAAGACTTTAATGATACTATAATTAATACGATTGCTAAAAGTAAATTACGTGCTACTAAAGAATATAAATACAGTGATTTTTCATTCATACTGTTAAAAGAATATTTAGAATTAAAAACACAAAAGAAATTAGATGTTCTTGCTAATGAAAATTTCTATAGCTTAATGGGAATGAATCATACAACATACAAACCTTTAGAAAAATTTTCTTTGGGACAGATTATTCCGACAGAAGAAGATAATTATTATAGATATCAAACTGTTCAAGGAAATGTTCACGACATGGCTGCTGCTATGCAAGGAGGAGTTTCGGGTCACGCTGGATTATTTTCAAATGCTTTAGATGTAGCTAAAATGATGCAAATGTACTTGCAAAATGGAGTTTATGGCAACAACAGATTCTTTTCAGAAAAAACAATGAACGCTTTTAATACTTGCTATTATTGTGATGAAGATAATAGAAGAGGCGTTGGATTTGACAAACCTCAATTAGGTAACGCTGGTCCAACTTGTGGATGTGTTTCTATGACAAGTTTTGGTCACACTGGATTTACAGGCACAATGGCTTGGGCTGATCCTGAAAAAGAAATTGTATATGTATTTTTATCAAACAGAACTTATCCTGATTCAAATGCAGCTAATCGTTTGTCTAGAGCTAATATTCGCGAAAATATTCAGAAGATTATTTATGAAAGTATTAGAGATTAGTGGATTTTCGAATTTTTAGAAAACAGATGAAGTTGACAGATTTTAAACCAATTTCTTTTATACTTTTAACCTTTTAATCTACAAGAATGACATCAAAAGCCACAACACCAGAACAATATATTCAAGAATTACCAGAAAATAGAGTAGAAGCTATCACTAAATTACGTAGAGTAATTAATGATAATTTACCAAAAGGGTTCAAAGAAGAAATGAGTTATGGAATGATTGGTTATGTTGTACCTCACGAAATTTATCCAGCAGGTTATCATTGTACTCCAAAATTACCTTTACCCTTTATGAGTTTTGCTTCTCAAAAAAATAGTGTAAATTTCTATCACATGGGAATTTATGCAAAACCAGAATTGTTAAATTGGTTTACAACAGAATATCCAAAACATTGCACTGCCAAATTAGATATGGGTAAAAGTTGTATTCGTTTCAAAAAATTAGATCAAATACCTTTTGAATTAATTGCTGAATTGGTTAAAAAAGTTTCAGTTGCGGATTGGATAAAATGTTACGAATCTAACTTTAAGCGATAATTTAACAAAGTTTTACTTTTTGTTCTTTTTAATAATAGTATTTTTATGAAAAATATATATTTAGATGAAAATCGCAATAGTTTGTTATCCAACTTTTGGTGGTAGTGGTGTTGTAGCTACTGAATTAGGTTTAGAATTAGCCAAAAAAGGACACGAAATCCATTTTATAACTTACAGTCAACCAGTACGTTTGGCACTTTTAAACAGCAACTTGCATTACCACGAAGTTCATGTTCCAGAATATCCATTGTTTCATTATCAGCCTTATGAATTAGCTTTATCAAGCAAATTAGTTGATATGGTAAAGTTATATGATATTGATGTTTTACACGTTCATTATGCTATTCCTCATGCCTATGCAGGATATATGGCTAAGAAAATGTTAGAAGACGAAGGAATACGAATACCAATGATTACAACACTTCACGGAACGGATATTACTTTGGTAGGAAATCATCCTTTTTATAAACCAGCAGTGAGTTTTAGCATCAATAAATCTGATATTGTTACAAGTGTTTCAAGCAGTTTAAGAGACGATACTTACAGACTTTTTGATATTAAAAAAGAAATTGTAGTCATTCCAAACTTTATTGAGCCTAACAAATCATCTTCTGATGAAGTTAAAAAATGCGATAGAGGTATGATGGCTTCTGAAAATGAAAAAATCATTACGCATATTTCAAATTTTAGAAAAGTAAAACGAATTGATGATGTTGTAAAGATTTTTTATAACATTCAAAAACAAATTCCATCAAAAATGATGATGGTAGGAGAAGGTCCAGAAAAGCAAATGGCAGAAGATTTATGTTATTCTTTAGGTATTCAAGACAAAGTTATCTTTTTTGGAAATAGTTCTGAAATCGATAAAATTTTATGTTATTCAGATTTGTTTTTATTGCCTTCAGAAACCGAAAGTTTTGGATTAGCAGCTTTAGAAGCAATGGCTTGTGGAGTTCCTGTAATATCTAGTAATTCTGGAGGTTTACCCGAAGTTAATATTGAAGGTTATTCGGGATATTTAAGTGATGTTGGAGATATTGAAGCCATGAGTAAAAATGCCGTTTCTATCTTAAAAGATGATAATAAACTTAAAACATTTAAGAAAAACGCAAAAGAAGTTGCTTCACGATTTGATATTTTAAACATAGTTCCTATGTACGAAAAAGTATATGAGGAAGCCATTGAAAAATATAAAGAAAAAGTATAGTCACAAAAAAAGCCACTCGTCGAGTGGCTTTTTTTTATGATATTCATTAAAATTAATTAAATCTGTATCTGATTCCTAAAGCAATGTCTGGTCCAAAGTTATCTGATCTATAATTATCAGAATTAAAGTAAAGTTCTGGTCTAATGTCTAATGACAACTGGATAGGTGCTTCTCTAAAGTTATATTCAATACCTAAATCTCCAGCTACGAATAAAATAGTTCCGTTATCTTTATATCTATCGTTACCAATTTTTCTATCATAACTCCAACTTCCAATTCCACCACCAACACCAGCATACCAATTAAAACCCCCTTCAATATTCCAAACCCATTGGTATATTCCAGTTAATTTAAAAGCATCATAATCATTACTGTTTCTAAAACCTAAATCTAACTCTAAACGATTGTTGTCTGATAAACCTCTTTGATAAGATATTTCACCTCCAAAACCATCACTATCACCTAATCTAAGACCTAATGCATTTTTGGCAATGTCTTGAGCTTGAGAACTAAAAGCTATTCCAAATAGCATAATTGCAGATAAAAGTACTTTTTTCATATTATTTATAAAGTTTAAAATTTATAGTACAAATGTAAATTAAAAATTCAGATTAAAATTATATAATTTCATGTCAACTTTTCATAATTAACATATTTTTTATTTTAACTAATTTACCTGATATACATCCAAAAACTCTTCTTGTGTTTGGCTTCCAGTTTGAGGAATTGGGAGTTGATATCCTGCAGGCAAAGTGCTTAATGTATAATTAATATTAGTAAGGTTATAAACCATTCCAATATTTTTACTATAATATTGATTGGATACTAAAACATCTTGAGCAGGCATAACTGGAATTTCAATAGGATTAGGGAAACCAGGAATTGTTTGTAGTGTTGTAACTTTTAAATTTAAAATAACTTTCGTCTTAGTAATGTTTGAATAAGTATTTCCATTTGATGAAAATGAGTTTTGAGTACCATCAGAAACAGATCTTAATGTATAATTAAAAGTTAATGGATAACCATTAAAATCTTGAGTAAATGAACCATTTGTTGTACTTAATTCTTCACCTGCTGATGCATTTTCTTTTAAAACAATAAAATCTGAAACCGAAAAAGCCAATGTAGTTGGCAATCCAGCTGCAAAGTTTAGTGAACCTGAAATTCTCATTTTGTTTCCATCAATACGTAATCCATTATCTTTCAGTGTTCCAGAATAGAAACCATTTGCAATAGTTAATGTTTTTATTTTTTTAAATGTAACAGTATTTATAAGCGTGTCATTTCCTACATAAACTGAATCTCTTGCAAAAGATTCTGGTGTATTTACAGTTTCATGATTAAAGACATCATAAGTCCAATAATTTCCAGAAACTATAGGTAATGATGTAGCTGGTTCACCGTTATCATCACCAGATGAATCATCTGAACTGCATGATAATGTAAAAATTGACAAACCTAAAAGAAGAAATAATTTTGATTTCATGGTATTTATTTTTTGCTAATATAATTAAAATTTAGTTCCAATTGATTGTATGACTAATTACTGACATAATTTTTTTACTTTTGTTTTTAAATAAAATGCTATGTCAGGAAATACTTTTGGAAAACTATATAAGCTAACAACTTTTGGAGAATCTCATGGTGAAGCTCTTGGTGGAATAATTGATGGATGTCCTGCAGGAATAGAACTTGACTTTGAGGCTATAAGAAAAGATATGCAACGAAGAAAGCCTGGACAATCAGCTATTGTTACACAAAGAAAAGAAGAAGATGAAGTACAGTTTTTATCTGGAATCTTCGAAGGAAAAACTACAGGAACACCAATTGGATTTATAATTCCTAATACCAATCAAAAATCAAATGATTATTCAGAGATAAAAGATACTTATCGTCCGAGTCATGCTGATTATGTATATGAAAAGAAATATGGAATTAGAGATTATCGCGGTGGCGGTAGAAGTTCTGCTAGAGAAACAGCCAGTAGAGTAGTAGCAGGTGCAATAGCCAAACAAATAATTTCGAATATAAAAATTACAGCTTTTGTGTCTTCAGTAGGAGAAATTTTTATTGACAAACCATATCAAGATCTAGATTTTTCTAAAATAGAAAATAATGCTGTTCGTTGTCCAGATGAAGCTACGGCTTTAAAAATGGAAAACTTTATCAAGGAAATAAAAAAACAAGGTGATACAGTTGGTGGAACAATTATGTGTGTAATTCAAAATGTACCAATTGGTCTAGGTGAACCTGTTTTTGATAAATTGCATGCTGATTTAGGTAAAGCAATGTTATCTATAAATGCAGTAAAAGGCTTTGAATTTGGAAGCGGTTTTTGTGGAGCAAAAATGAAAGGTAGCGAACACAACGATTTATATAACGTAGACGGAACTACAAAAACCAATCTCTCAGGAGGAATTCAAGGAGGAATAAGTAATGGAATGGATATTTATTTTAGAATAGCCTTTAAACCCGTTGCAACATTAATCCAAAAACAAGAAGTATTGACTAATTCACATGAAATAATAGAACTTCAAGGAAAAGGTAGACATGACCCGTGTGTAGTACCAAGAGCAGTTCCTATTGTAGAAGCTATGGCAGCTTTAGTAATTGCCGATAACTTTCTATTAAATAAAGTTTATACCTAAATAATTTTAAAAGAGAACAACTATAATTAGTCGTTCTCTTTTTTCTTTTTATCTGTATTCATCAATAAGAAAACAACACCTACTAATCCTAAAATAACTAAGGAAAAAATTACTATCATAATAAATGCTCCATTTCCCCAATTAACAAGTGGCAAAGCTAAATTTCTCATTTTTTAAGTTTTAATTGATTATTTAGGACAAAAATAATTAATTAACATTTGTTGAAATATGATAAATATCATAACTGTTAAAAAAATGTCAATTGATAATTCTTACTTTAATTTTTAATACATTTACATTATATTAATCAAAATTAAACTACATTATGATGAAAAAATTACTTTATTTATTATTAATTGTGCCGTTTATTTCAAACGCACAATTTTGGACGGAGAAAGCTACAACTTTTGCTACAGCTAGTAGAGGAATTAGTGGTATTTCTATTGTTGATGCCAATACAGTTTGGGTAAAAGCTTATGATGGTTCGGCAGCTGCCGTTACAACAGTTAAAGAATATGCAAAAAGTACAGATGGTGGAAACACTTGGACTTCTGGGACAATGGGACTTGGATTTGGTAGTGGAGGTTTAGGAATTGGCAACATTACTGCGGTTTCTGGAACAACGGCTTGGATTTCAGCATTTCCTGACACAGCTGGTACTGGAGGAATTTGGAAAACAACAGATGGAGGCACAACTTGGACAAAACAAGCAACAGCTTTGTTTAATACTGGTTCAGATTCATTTACTAATTTAGTTCATTTTTATGATGCTAATAATGGTGTTTGTCAAGGTGACCCTGCAAGTGGTTATTTTGAAATATATATTACTTCTAATGGTGGAACAAACTGGACAAGAGTACCTTCAGCTAGTATTCCTGCTCCCTCAACTGGAGAATATGGATATACAAATAACTATGAAGTAGCAGGAGGAACAATTTGGTTTGGAACTAATACGGGTAGATTATTTAAATCTACAAATATGGGTACTACATGGACTGTAACTCAATCACCTTCTACAGATTTTGGTAGTGCTACTGCTGGAGCATCTTATACTTTTTCAGATGCTAATAAAGGATTGTTACTAACAAATTCGGGTGTTTTGTATAATACAACTAATGGAGGAACAACTTGGACTCAACAAGCATTTTCTGGACCAATATATTTAGGTGATATAACTTATGTACCAGGAACTTCAAGAGTAGTATGTACTGGAGCAGCAACAGGTGCGTCTGGTTCTTCTTATAGTTTAGACGATGGTTTAACTTGGATAGGTGTTGATGCTCTTCAACACACAGATGTTGCCTTTTTAAATGCTACTACAGGTTTTACAGGTGGATTTAACACATCTGCAACGGTAGGTGGAATATCTAAATATACTGGAACAGTTTTACCAAGAGAATCATTTGAAGCAAATGGTTTTTCAGTATATCCAAATCCAATAAGCGATAATTTTTCTATCCAAAATGGTAATAACATTGCAATTTCTGGTTTAACACTTTCTGATATTAATGGAAGAACTGTTAAAACTATTAATGTAAATGCTATAGAAAATCAAATCAATATTGCTGATTTAAATTCAGGTGTATATTTCTTAAATATCACTTCTGATAAAGGAACAGCAACAAAGAAAATTATTAAAAATTAAATTTTAATACTAATTAATCGGTTTTTAATGAAAAAGCTCCTTATTTAGTTAAGGAGCTTTTTTTATAAAAATTTATTTAAGGTTTCTTTTGTTGGAATCATACATTGTTCTTTTTTACCATACCATTTGTATCTGTTTTTTGCAATGTAATCATATACAAAATCAGTTAAAAAGGTTGGGAAAAAGCGAAACAAACTAATTATGCTATAGAAACCACCTAAATAAATAGCAATTCTAAAGACAGCTTTTGATTTGTAATAATAAGCATAACCAGGTTCATAAAAAATAATTGAATCTGTTTTACTTCTGTCTATGTTAATATGGCTAATAATATTTTCTCCAAGTTCAGATTGTAAAGGAACAAATCTAAAATTGTCCTTTTTATCGTTTTTAATAATAACCTGAACAGATTTATCACACAAATTACAAACTCCATCAAAAAGAATTATTTTTTTGTCTTTTGGTAAATCTTCTATCTTTTTTATTTGATTCATTTTTTATCTTCTTATTTTCCGTTGGTTAAAACCAAACGGTAATGAAATACCATTTTATCTGAAAATCAGAAAATCTACAATGGTTGCACATATTCCAATTCACTCAAACTTACTTTTGAAGTAAATACACCATAATTGACAGTTGCTTTTGTTTTTTCAATTTTATCAAGCGTTCCAATAGCTTTTCCATCTTTCATTCTTACCCGATCGCCAACTTTTAATGCTACTTGTGGCTTAATCTCAACTTCTTTTTTCTTTGCTTTATCTTCTTTCTTCTTTTCTCTTATTTTTTCAACCTTAACTTCAACTTCTTTGATGATCTCCTTTTTTACAATTTCAACAGCTTTTTTCTCTTTAACTGAAGTTTTCTTTCGTTTTGAATTTTCTATTTCAACTAGTTTTAAAAAATCACCTATTAAAGTCTTTTTATCTTTATTGTTGAAATATTTTTCGGAAATATCATCAATTTTTTGCCCCATATAAATCAAGCGTTGATTGGCATCATACAATTCTTGATACCGTTCTAATTTATCTTGAATTTTCAAATTAATCCCTTCCATTTTTTTGCTTTCTTCTCGGGCTTTGGTTTCTTCTTCCTTTAAATTAATCGAAGTTTTTTCCAATTTAGAGCGTTCTTTTTGTAAAGTAGCAATTGTTTTATCAAAACGGACTTTTCCCTTTTCAATTTTCTTTTTGGCACGATTGATTAATCCGAATGGAATTCCATTTTTTTGTGCGACTTCAAACGTAAATGAACTTCCGGCTTGACCTAAATGCAATTTATACATAGGTTCTAAAGACTTTTCATCAAAAAGCATATTCGCATTCGTGGCAAAAGGTAATTCGTTGGCTAAAATCTTTAAATTAGAATAATGCGTTGTAATAATTCCGAATGCTTCTCGATGATAAAATTCTTCTAAAAACGTTTCAGCTAAAGCACCACCTAGTTCTGGATCAGAACCTGTTCCGAATTCATCAATCAAAAATAATGTCTTATCATTACATTTCTTTAAAAACTGATTCATATTTTTTAGACGATAACTATAAGTACTTAATTGGTTTTCAATGGATTGATTATCTCCAATATCTGTTAAAACTCTATCAAATAAAAAGGTTTTACTTCTTTCATGAACAGGAATTAACATACCACTTTGTAGCATTAATTGTAATAAACCAATGGTTTTAAGGGAAATTGTTTTTCCACCAGCATTTGGTCCAGAAATAACAATAATTCGATTAGTATTCTCAAGTTCAATGGTTTGTGGATATGTTACTTGATTTTTGGCCTTATTATTTAAATATAAAATAGGATGATAAGCTTCACGGAAAAACAAATGCTTTTCTTCGGTAATTTCAGGTAAAATAGCATTTAATGTAAAAGCATATTTGGCTTTAGCTGCAATTACATCCATATCGCTAAGAAAATCTTGATATTGCATCAATAAATCAGTAAACGGACGAATTTCGTAGCTTAATTTCTTTAAAATTCGCTGTATTTCTTCTCGTTCTTCATAAGCTAAATTACTTAGCTCAATTGAATACCTTAAGGTAGCTTCAGGTTCAATATACGCAATACTTCCAGTTTTAGAATTTCCTAAAATAGAACCTTTTACTTTCTTGCGATACATGGCCAAAACCGCTAAAACTCTACGGTTTTCAACAACAGTTTCGCGAATATCATCTAAATAACCTAATGAATTATATTGACTTAAAGCCATTCCAAAACTCTGATTGACTTTACCACGAACTAAAGCAATGTTTCTACGAATATTGACTAAATCTGGGGAAGCATTATCTTTAATTTCACCATATTTATCGACTACTTCATCGATTTTTTGAATGATGTATTTTGTATATTCTACTCGTGATGCTTTTTGATTTAATTTAGGATAATATTCTTCAAATTTTTGAAAGAACTTCAATAGTAAGTTAGTCGTTTCAGATAAATGAGCTAGTTTTCTAAAAGTTCCAACTTCTAAAAAACTATCTTCAATTTGAAGAAACTTAATATCTTTCGTTAAATTCTCAAATCCGTGGTTTGGAATTGTGTTGTTATTGCTAAAAGAAGCTACATATTCAGAAGTTTGATGCAATGCATCCATTAAAGTTTCTTTGTCTTTAAAAGGTACAATTTGTAAAGCTTTCTGTTTTCCAATTTCTGTATTACATTTCTCGGAAATGGTTTCCAAAATGGTTGTAAATTCTAAGTCTTGAAGGGTTTTATTTGTAATTGAAATCATGAGTTTATTTGCAAAGCATCAAAGTTACAAAGATTCAAATGTAATTTATTCTAAAATTCATATTTTTGGTAAAATTTAAGGTATGTTAAACAATATTTCCAATTCTTGGCAAGAAAAACTAAAAGAAGAGTTTCAAAAAGACTATTTCAAAGAATTAATGTTTCAAGTTGAAAATGAATATGAAGAGAATATTTGTTTTCCACCAAAAGAACTAATTTTTAATGCATTCAATTCTTGTTCTTTTGAAGATGTAAAAGTCGTTATCATTGGTCAAGATCCTTATCACGGACAAGGAGAAGCTAATGGATTATGTTTTTCTGTGAATAATGAGGTTAAAATTCCTCCTTCCTTGAGAAATATTCATAGAGAGATAGCTTCAGATTTAGACTCAATTTTTATGCCAACTAATGGAAATCTTGACCACTGGGCTGACCAAGGAGTTTTGATGTTAAACGCATCATTAACGGTTAGAAAAGATACTCCAAATAGCCATAAACACTTAAAATGGAATACTTTTACAGATGAAGTTATTCGCATGATTTCTGATGAAAAAGAACATGTTGTTTTTTTACTTTGGGGAGCTTTTGCTCAAAAAAAAGGAGCTAAAATTGATAAGTCAAAGCACTTAGTTTTAGAATGTGGTCATCCCTCATTTGCTCATTCACATAAAAAATGGTTTGGAAACAAACACTTTAGTCAAACAAATGAATATTTAAAAAAAATAGGAAAGAAGCCAATTGAATGGTTTTAATCAAAAGTTAATGCTCCTAATATTTCTTCACTCATAAAAGGACCACCTGGATATCTTGCAGTATAATCTAGGTTTAACCAATATTGTCCACGTTCATCATAATGATAATGAATTTGTTTTCCTTCACTTTCTTTTACAAAAAGGTTGTCTTTAATCAATAAAATAGCCAATTCTAAATCAGCTTTAGAACCAATTAACATTTCTGGATAGATATGCCCACCAGTGTGAATTAATCTTGGTGTTCCTCCTATAGCTCTAATACAAGCTGCCATTAGAATCGCATGATCATCACAATCTCCAGAAAAATGCTGTAAAGATTCACTTGCTCGGGCAATATATTCTCGTCCGATTGGGTCATTTACGTAATTCCAACGGTTTTTAATTTCTTTAAAAACGGCAAAACATTGAACCATTTTTCTATTTTTCTCATTGGTTTTAAAATCTGAAAAATGTTTGGTTGTAGCGTATAGTGCAAAATTTCTGACTTTTGGATTTGTAAATTCTACTGCAGCAATTACTTTGGATTTATTTGGAAAAGGCAATAATTTGGAAATAATTATGTCTTGAGGATTAGGGTTGTTTTGCATGGCAAAAAGCATGGCTTTATAATCTTCAAAAACACGATTAAAACCATAATCTCCAAAAATACCACCATAAATTAAGAACAATAAATAAAGTAAAATACTAATTAAAGTAACTCTCCTTAACATTCTTAGAAACAATTGAATAATGGCTAATAAAATAATAAAAATTAGCATTCTATCAAGCTGAAATGGCCATTCTAAATCAATTAAATTTTGATGCAAAATGATAAATAAAGGAATGGCAATTAGAATATTTAAAACAAGTATAATAATAGAATCCCACGGTTTTTTGACGTGTAAATAGGGTTCTAAATTATTATAATATTGTTTTACTTTTTCTAACATAAATTTCTAAAAGTGCAAAAAGCTACAAGGCTTTTACAATTTCAGCAAAAGTACCTTTTTTATCTATAATTTTGAGGTCAAACAGTTGATTTTGAATTTTGTTTAACATTTTTTCGTCTAAATTCTTTTGAGACCACTGAGTTAATGCTAACCATTCTTGAATATCTTCAATTTTTTGATCGTACTTGGACGCTAAAGTTCTGTCAATACTTGGAATTATTTTAAATTCTTCTGTAGTCATGTTAATAATTTCCAGAATTTGAGCAATTGTATTGGGATGTTTTTGTAAAACTTCATTTCTTACAGCAATCACAAAACAGGGCCAAGGAGTTGGACAATCTGCAATTCTTCTGAAAGTCCCGTTGTCAACTAATGGTTTTGTCATGAATCGTTCCCACATAAAGTAATCTGCTTTTCCAGTAGATAAAGCTTCAACTGCACCATCAATTGTATTCACGATTTCGAATTGTAGGGTAGAAGTGGCCCAGTTTTGATTGTTAGCATTCACAATACTCATTAAATGAGAACCTGAACCCAAACGTGATATAGCTGGTTTTTTGTCTTTTAAATCAGCTAATTCTTTGTAGTTTGACTTTGAATCAACATGAATTCCCCAAATCAACGGACTTTGTACGTAAACTTGAACAATTTTAGAATCATTTCCAGCATTGATGTCTTTTACAATACCTTCTGTCAGAATTACAGCAATATCGGTTTCCCCATCACGAAGCATTTGGCACATTTTGCCAGTTCCTTCGGGAACATCTGTCCATTCTAGGTTGATTCCTACTTCTTCAAATTCTCCATCTTCAATGCACATGTGCCAAGGAAAATTGAAATGTTCGGGTACACCTGCTATTTTTATTGTTTTATTCATGCTTTTTTATTGTTATTTTTTGTATTCGTGAATCTTCGATTTCATTTTATGCTGAATTTATTTCAGTATCTTTCGATACTAGTTTTATTAGATTTTAATTTTTAGTTTTTAAAGACCAATTTTCCCATAATTCATAAGAAAGACGTTGATTGCCATTTTCATCAATCAAGCCTGTATCTTGCCAAATAGCTAGTAAATCAAAATATAATCCTTGTTGTTGTAAATATAGGTTTCCTTCATCATAATCTTTAGAACAAAACCATATTAAAAACTCTGCATTGTAGTTTTGACATAAATCTAAGACTTTTTGTAAATAAGATTTCTGCCATTCTTGATTTCCCTGTTTATTTAAACCATAAGCAGGAATGACCAAATCCTCAGCAATATATGCTGTTTCTGCAAAGCAAAAAGGTTTGTTAGCCATGTTTATATACTTTTCAAAATAATTAGCCATAATTGTGTTAGGATTAGTTTCTCCACTTAAACTTCCGTTTATTGATGTAAAAGGATAAGCGCTTAGGCCAATCATATCGGTGTAAGGCAATAATTGAGTCGCATTTTGAAAACCTTGAACAGAATCATCTGTAATAAAACTAATAAATAATGGAATTGTAGGATGTGAATTTTTTAAAGAAGCATAAACTTGACTCAAGAAGTCTTTATACTTTAAAAACTCAGCAGCATCAAAGGATTCAACATTACTTTCTACACCAAAATTTATATAATCTGGCTGAAAACCTGCAATTAAGTAGTTTAAATAATTGATATAAGCCGTAATAACTGTTGGGTCATTAAACTCTTTATTCATCCATTGTTGTTGAAGGTTTGCAGAGACAGTTGATGTGTTATAATAAGCTGCTCTTTGATTTCTATCTAAATTTAAAGCCGAAACACTCAGTAATACCTTCTTATCGTTGTTGGTTTTTATATTTCTAAATAATACTTGCTGTTGCAATTCCGTTGGCATCGCTTGATTATTGAAAGCTTCTTCATAAGGAATTCCTTCATCAAAATGATGGGAAACGATATCGCAATAGTTATTTATAAAATCATAAGCAATATCTAAATCGGCAAAATTAAAGTTACCAGGCCAAGGGGTTACACCCATGTAGAAATTTCTAGTTTCTACTGGAACAATTACATCTTCATCTTTTTCATTACTACAATTTATAAAGAAAAAGATGCAACTGAAATACAATATTATTTTTTTCATAATTGTTTTTTATTAATTTTAATAAACCGCTGGCTGAAGCCGAAC
The DNA here is from genome assembly GCF_000422685.1 of Flavobacterium gelidilacus DSM 15343. Lineage (GTDB taxonomy): Bacteria > Bacteroidota > Bacteroidia > Flavobacteriales > Flavobacteriaceae > Flavobacterium > Flavobacterium gelidilacus. The sequence continues at coordinate 186,331 of NZ_AUGN01000001.1, forward strand.
AGCAATTCAGCAGTAAACTGTCAACTTAACACTGATTACTGAACACTATTTATCAACTGCCACCATTTCCAAATCGCACCATGTTCATCTGGATAATCTTCCATAAAATTAAACCCTACTTTTTGTAAGACATGATTGGATGCTCCATTGTCAAAATGGGTGTAGGCATTCATTTCTTTAATGTTCATTTGGTTAAAACCATAGTCTAACCAAGCTTTTGACGCTTCCGTTGTGTATCCTTTGTTCCAATGTTTTTCGTTTAAACGATAGCCATAATCATAGAAATTAGTTTTTCCGTTTTCTACGTGATCATCTACGTATTTGATGCCTGTCCAACCAATTAACTCGTTTGTTTCTTTAATTATTGTAGCGAAACGTCCAATGTTATTTCTTTCATATTGCTTTCTAACCATTTCAATATACGTATGAATATCATCAATATTTGTATATGGTTTTTGCCATAAATAAGTATGAACATTTGGATTGGAATCCATAGCAAATAAAGCTTCTGCATCTTCGTGACGCATTTCTCTTAGTAGTAATCTTTCTGTTTCTAGTATTAAATCCATTAGATTATATTTTTTTTTGGAACACAAATTAAAAAAATTAGAGAAATCTTTAAAATTATTCTAATTCTTAAATCTGTGTTCCTTCTATTTTTATATTTGAAATTACTATTCTAAAACCATCTGGATCGAAAATCATTTTACCATTTTCATTCCAATAAGGATTTTTTGAAGTAATTATTTCAATAGAATTTTTTAATATATTTTCAATCAATTGATTATACTCAATAATAGTATTAGGATAAAAGACTAAAATATCATCTTCATTATAATTAAAATCTACAGTTTCATCTGATTTTGTAAATTCTAAATGCCAATCTAAATTGGGTTTGCCTAAAAATAATCCATCATAAGAATCATGATCTTCAAAACTACCTAAGACTTCAAAACCCAAAACAGTTGTGTAAAATGTTTTAATTTTATCTAAATCATTGGTATGTCTGGCAAATCTGAATTTCATTATTTAGGAATGCTATTTTTTTGTAACTTTTTAAGTATTTCCATTTGTTCGGCTTGACTTTTTATTAGCATCTGAATTTGTTCTTCCAATAATAAATCTATTTTTTGATGCAAACTTCTTAATTCCAATTCGGCTTTCAAGTTAATTAAATAGTCGTTTTCACTACGTTTTCTATCTTTTTCTTCTTGACGATTTTGACTCATCATGATGATTGGCGCTTGTAAAGCCGCAATACAAGATAAAATCAAATTCATTAAAATATAGGGATAGGGATCAAATTTAAAAGTATTTGTTAAGGCTAAGGAATTGAACAAAATCCAAATAAATAAAATAATGGCAAACAGAATGATAAACTTCCAACTTCCTCCAAAACTAGCTACTTTATCAGAAATCTTTTGACCTCTTGACATAACTTCTTCTGGTTGATTTAATAAGTTTTCAACCATTAGTTTTTCTTCATCAATAGTTTGTTGCACTATTTTTTGAAGTTTTAATTGATGTTGTTTGTCTGAGTTTAAAAGGTTTTTAGATGATTTGTCCATTGTGTTCCTAGTTTTATTCAGCTAATTTGTCTAATGCATAAGCGATTAATTCATCCACAGCTTTGTATGGGTCTTCGCTAAAGTTACCTGTTGCTCTGTTGGCTATAATAGCATTTAAGGATAAACATTCGTGACCTAATAATTTTCCTAAACCATAAATAGCACCTGTTTCCATTTCTAGATTGGTCATTTTAATTCCTTTGTAGTTGAAGCTATCCATTTTTTTGTTCAAGTCATTGTCTTGAATTTCTAGACGTAAGACTCTTCCTTGTGGGCCATAAAATCCTCCAGCTGTTCCAGTGAAACCTTTGAATATTTTATTGCTTTCTAATTTCTTTTCTAGTTTTTCACTTCCTTTAATTACATACGGACGCCCTTTTCTTAAATCCCAATTCGTATGTTCTATGAAAGCATCTTCTATTTCAGTAACAGAAATAGCGTCAATTAAATACGAGCGAAGCATGTTGTCTAATCCTAATCCATATTGACTCAATACAAAGCTATCACAAGGTATATCTGCTTGCAAAGAACCTGAAGTTCCAATACGAACAATGTTTAAGGATACTAAGTTTTCTTTGGGTTTACGCGTTTTTAAATCAATGTTCACTAAAGCATCTATTTCGTTCATGACAATATCTATGTTGTCTGGACCAATTCCGGTTGACATGACTGACATTCTTTTGCCTTTGTAGATTCCGGTTTGGGTTTTGAATTCACGTTTTTGAGTAGAAAACTCAATTGAATCAAAGTGTTTGGTTATTTTCTCTACACGATTTTGATCTCCTACAAAGATAATATTGTGTGCAATGTTTTCTGGATGTAAATTCAAATGGTAAACGCTACCGTCTGGATTTAAAATTAATTCTGATGATTTTATCATTGTTTATGAGTTTATGTGGTTAAAAGGTTAAAATGGTTTGTGTTTACTTTATTGTTACTGAACACTTTCTCAACCTCCAACACGTTTGGTTTTAAATCCTTTTTCTTGAAGGTATTTCATTATTTTATCACGGTAGTCTCCTTGTATGATGATTTCTCCTTCTTTGAAGCTTCCACCAACAGCGAATTTGTTTTTTATTTCTTTGGCGAGTAGTTTAAAGTCTTCGTCTTCTCCTTCATAGCCTGAAATTATGGTGGTGGCTTTTCCTTTTCGTTTTTCGTATTTGCAAATCATTGGTTCTTTTTGAACGAATAATTCGTGTTCTTTTTCCTCAACGGTTTCTGGTTCGTTAGAAAATTCGTGGTCTGGGAATAGTTTTTTTAGTTGGTCTTCTAGGTTCATTTTTATTTTTTTTAGAACACAGATTGAAGAAATCTGAGAAATTAATAAAATCTATGTATGATAATTTTTGGAACACAGATTAAAGTAATTTGAGAAATCTATATAATTTTTATTTGTGTTTTTTTAAATCGTTTGTGAATATTTTTCTTATGAATTGTGGGTCTTTTCCAAAATTTAGGATTAAACCAACCTCACACTTTGTTGCTTTTAGGTAATTTAGTAATTGATTTTCATGAGTTTCAATTAGATATTCAACACATTTTAATTCAACTATAACTGATTCATTAATAATTATATCTGGTACATATTCTCCAACAATTTCATTCTTATAATAAACACTTAACTTTTTTTCAGATTCTATAATATACCCTCTTTTGTTTAACTCAATTAGCATAGATTTATGATAGACTTTTTCAAGAAAACCATAACCTAGTTCATTGTAAACATCATAATAAATACCAATGATGCTTTTTGTTAATTCTTGATGAGGGAATATTTTCATTTCTAATTTAATTAAAAAGGAACACAGATTTAAGAAATTCAAGAAATCTAAATAATTTAATTTATAGTGTCTTTTAGCATCGCAAAGAGATTTTTAAAATTTCTCTAATTTCTTCAATCTGTGTTCCAAAATCTTTATTAATGATAATTAAAACAAAAAAACCAAACCCCAAAACAATTGGAATTTGGAATTTTCTATAGTAATCTACTAATTTATTTCTTAATCAATCCTAATTCTACTAATCTTTCGTGTAGGAATTCACCAGCGGTGATGTCTTCGTACTTTTTTGGATTATTAGCATTTATACAATCTGCTAACACATCTAGTTTCATATCGCTTACTGGATGCATGAAGAATGGAATAGAATATCTTGAGTTACCCCAATTTTCTCTTGCTGGATTTACTACTTGATGGATCGTTGATTTTAATTTGTTGTTGGTATGTCTTGATAACATATCACCTACATTAATCATTAATTCATCTGGTTCGGCCATGGCATCAATCCAATCCCCGTTGTGGTTTTGAACTTGTAAGCCTTTTCCTTGAGCACCCATTAATAGAGTAATCAAGTTGATGTCACCATGTGCGGCTGCTCTTACTGCTCCGTCTTTTGGTTCATCTGTTATTGGTGGGTAATGAATTGGTCTTAATATAGAATTTCCATCTTTGATGTATTTATCAAAATAGAACTCGTCTAAACCAATGTATATAGCTAAGGCTCTTAGTACATAAATACCCGTTTTCTCTAACATTTGGTAAGCTTCTTTACCCGTAGTATTAAAATTAGGTAATTCAGTTACTTCTACATTGTCTGGATATTCACTAGCGTATTTGGAATCTTTTTCCACATACTGCCCAAAGTGCCAAAACTCTTTTAAATCACCAGCAGAACGTCCTTTAGCATGTTCTTTACCGAAAGAAACGTAACCACGTTGTCCTCCAATACCAGGAATTTCATATTTAGCTTTTGTTTCAAGAGGTAATTGGAAAAAGTTACGAACTTCACCATATAAACCTTGAACTAATTCGTCATCTAAAAAATGACCTTTTAATGCTACAAATCCAATTTCTTCGTAGGCTTTTCCGATTTCATTTACAAATTTTTGTTTACGTGCCGGGTCATCCGACAGGAAATCACGTAAGTCAACACTAGGAATTTTTTGCATTGTATTTCTTTATTGTTACTAACTTACAATAGACTTAAGTATCTATCTAAAACAAAAGTAAGAATAATTTTGAACTATTAACAATTGTTAGAATCTTTTCAAATAAAAATATAACAATTTGAATCAAATCTGTTATTTTTATTACTTTTGATGTTTTAAAAACAAATACATTTTACAATGAATTTCGATAGAAAAGAGTTATCCAATGCAACATTAGTTAGTTTATACAAAAAGCTACTAAAACCAAGACTTATAGAAGAGAAGATGTTGATTCTATTGCGTCAGGGAAAGGTGTCTAAATGGTTTTCTGGAATAGGACAAGAAGCTATTTCTGTGGGAATTACGGCAGCTTTAGACTCAGATGAATATATATTGCCAATGCACCGAAACTTAGGTGTTTTTACAGGAAGAGATATTCCATTACATAGATTATTCTCACAATGGCAAGGGAAGAAATCAGGGTTTACGAAAGGAAGAGACCGAAGTTTTCACTTTGGAACACAAGAATTCAAGATTATTGGGATGATATCGCACCTTGGTCCGCAAATGGGTGTTGCTGATGGAATTGCATTAGCCAATAAACTAAAGAAAAACGGAAAAGTAACCGCAGTATTTACTGGAGAAGGAGCTACTTCTGAAGGAGACTTTCATGAAGCCTTAAACATTGCTGCTGTATGGGAATTACCTGTACTTTTTGTCATAGAAAACAATGGATACGGTCTTTCGACACCAACAAATGAGCAATATCGTTGTGAGAACTTAGCTGATAAGGGTGTTGGTTATGGCATGGAAAGTCACATTATTGATGGAAATAATATATTGGAAGTTTATACTAAGATTGCTGAATTAAAAGCATCTATGGTGGATAATCCAAGACCTGTGTTGTTGGAGTTTAAGACTTTTAGAATGCGTGGTCATGAAGAGGCTAGTGGTACAAAATACGTTCCACAAGAGTTGATGGATATGTGGGCCGTTAAGGATCCTATTGCTAATTTTAAAGAATACTTGCTTGGTATTTCGGCTATCAATGAAGAAGATGATGCTAATTTTAAAGCGGATATTAAAGCTGAAATTGATGAACATTGGGCAAAAACTCAAGCTGAACCTGACTTTACAGCCGTGTTAAGTGAAGAGTTAAATGATGTATACAAACCGTATGACTTTGAGGAGTTTACGCCAAGTGAAGCAAAAGAGAATATTCGTTTTATTGATGCTATATCTTCTAGTTTGAAGCAATCTATGAAACGTCATCCTAACTTGGTGATAATGGGACAAGACATTGCTGAGTATGGTGGTGCTTTTAAGATAACAGACGGTTTTGTGGAAGCTTTTGGAAAAGAAAGAGTCCGAAATACTCCTATATGTGAAAGTGCTGTAGTTTCGGCTGCTAATGGACTTTCTATTAATGGGCACAAAGCGATTATGGAAATGCAGTTTGCTGATTTTGTATCTTCAGGCTTTAATCCTATTGTGAATTTATTGGCTAAACAACATTACCGTTGGAATGAAAAAGCCGATGTAGTAGTGCGTATGCCTTGTGGTGGTGGTACTCAAGCAGGACCTTTTCATTCGCAGACTAATGAAGCATGGTTTACCAAAACACCAGGTTTAAAGGTGGTTTATCCAGCTTTTCCTTATGATGCGAAAGGGTTATTGAACACAGCGATTAATGATCCTAATCCTGTATTGTATTTTGAACACAAACAATTATACAGAAGCATTACGCAAGATGTGCCTAAAGATTATTATACGATTCCTTTTGGAAAAGCAGCTATGCTTAAAGAAGGAACTGATGTAACCGTTATTTCTTTTGGTGCTGGAGTGCATTGGGCTTTAGCTACTTTAGACAAACACCCTGAAATTAAGGCTGATGTAATTGATTTAAGAAGTTTACAACCTTTAGATACCGAAACTATATTTAAGTCAGTTAGAAAGACAGGCAAGTGTATTATTCTGCAAGAAGATACTATGTTTGGTGGAATTGCTAGTGATATTTCTGCTTTACTTATGGAAAACTGTTTTGAATCTTTAGATGCTCCTGTGCAACGTGTAGCGAGTTTAGATAGTCCTATTCCGTTTGTAAAGGCTATTGAAGATCAGTATTTGCCTAAGGTTAGGTTTGAAAAGCAGCTGTTGGCTTTGATTTCTTATTAGTTATTAGTCTTCAGTGGATTATTATAACAAAACAAGAAGTAGAACTTTTCTATTTCTTGTTTTTTTTTGTAACACTTTTTAAAATTATTTCAAAAGAGTCACACTTTCTGTGACAAACTATTTTTTTTTAATAAAAGTGTCACAACATCTATAACTCTATTAAAAAACAATCCAAAAACAGGTATTTATACCCGTTTTTAGGATTGTTTTTTTTATTTACTTTACAGTCAAGTTTAAGTTTAGGTACTACAACCTAGGTTTTAAGTGGGCGTTACTACTATGTAAAGTAAAAGGGAAGCCCAAGGGATGGTATATGTTTATACTATTTTGGTTTGGTTTTGCGTTTGGTATGTTTAGGCTGGTTTTCATTTTTTAATGACTGGTTTTACTATTGTAATACAGAATAAAAGGCTAAAAAATTGTTAGATAATTAATGTTAATTTGAACTGTAAAATGGCAAGAATAATCTCTTATGAAGGCAAACGACTACCTAAAATAGAGGGCTTTGTGACTTACCCTTTAGATAATGCTTTAATTATTAGGGCAAAAAGTGGTTTTACGGCTGATGGTTTGCAAAACAACCCTAAGTATGACCTTTGCAAAAGGAATGCCTCTGAATTTGGAGCGGTTTCTCGTGTGTGCAAGCTAATACGCATGAGATTGCATGAGGTTTTGCCCAAACAAAACATGTTAGATATGGTAAATGCTTTTACTAAAAAAATGCACTCGTTGTTGGTTAATGATAAGCTGCATGAAAAAGGAAAACGAACGGTTGCCACAGCTTTAGCTACTAAAGAAGGCAAAAAGGCATTATTGGGTTATGATTTTAACCCAGACAGTTCTTTTACGTTTAATTATGCTATTGATGAGGAGCAATTGATTGTACAAGTAAAAAAAACTACTGCTTGTAACTTGCAATGGATTGGTTTGCGTATGCTGGTACTGGATATTAATTTAGACACTGGTGCTGGAGATTTACATACTAATGATTGGAATTTTGAGAAGCATAATACTTTAGCTTTGTGTTATGACATACCTGAAGTAAAGGAAACCACAGGAACTTTGTTCTATTTGTTAGAAGTGCAGGCTTTTACATTAGAAGAAGCGTCTTATGTACCTGCTAAGGATTCTAAAGGATTGTTGCTTTTTGATATAGTGGCTGCATAAGTACATTATGTAACCATCAATAAGATATAATATCTTAAGATTACAAAAACAATCATAAAAAAAGGGTGTTTTAATTGTTTTTTGTGGTTTTTTTTTGGTTAAGTTTGGTTTGTTGAAAATTATTTTTGCCGATTACGGGAAACCGTAAGGATGGTGTGGGAATGTTTTTTATGTTTAAACGGAATTAAATTTATAAATTTACTACCTAGAAATTTTGTAAATACTATTGTTAATACATATCTGAAAGTTTAACCGCAAAGAGGCAAAGTTTTTCGCAAAGTTCGCAAAGAAACTAGTTTGTGTGGTTGGAACGCGGATGACACGGATTGACTTCGTCAGACGCTGATTTGAAAGGATTTTTTTATGTTTACGGTTGGTTGAAAAGGTTGCTTCACTTTGTTCGCAAGGACTTGTTTTTATTGGAACACTGATCTGTAGAAATTAGAGAAATCTTTATAAATTTTTTATATTTACACAAAGGTTCACGAAGGCTCACAGCGTTTTTTACCACAATTTTGAGATTCTAACTAGAGGAAGGAATTCATACCATACTGATAAATCTTTATAATTTTAAAATTAATCTGTGAAAATTAATTAAATATGTGTCATTTGCGTTCCTATATTTATTTTGAATTTTATTGAATTTTTAGCTATTAAAAAGCCATAATCTATTTTACTTCTTCTTTGCAAATACCGTTTTTATTTGTATTTTTGGTTTATCCGAAAGCACTTATTTTCAAGTCATTATAATTGGAGGGATTTATTTAAAACTACTAATTGCCATAATATATATTTCAAGTATGCAACAACGACTATCACAAGTAAAAGAAGATGTTATTAATAAAATAACTGTGTTGTCTGCTGTTTTTTTTGTAATTCCTTATATGCTTTCCTTATCTAGATGGTTCGATATGGGATGGAAAAATATTTATATTTTTCATACGATAGTTTATATAGCAGTACTAGGATTAGCAGTTTATCGAAAGCAATTTAATTATTCTCAAAAAACTATTGCCGTTACCATATTGTATCTTTTAATCTCTTTTGTTGGGCTCTACAAATTTGGATTAAATGGAGGTCATTATTTGGCTATTGTAGCCATGGCTATTATTTCTACGCTTACCAAACGTAGTTTTGCTATTTATGCTAGTTTAGTAATACTTTCCGTTTTTAGTCTTATAGCAATAGGTTATTCTACTTATAGTATTGATCCTGCAGTTGATTTAAATATATTAGTACGTTCACCTTTTCACTGGCTTTTAACTATTGTTACTATTTTTTCAGTTATACTTATTTTCATATATGGTTTTGGTGATTTTTATAAAAAGCTTCTGGCTACAGTAGTTGAAAATGAAAAAGTAACTAATGAACTATTGCTTCAGAACGAATTGTTAGAAAAAAGCGATAAAAAATATCAAATGCTTTTTGACAATGCTAATGATGCGATATTTATATTAAATGGCGACTGTTTTATAGATTGTAATGAAAAAGCATCTGAATATTTTAAACTTAGCAAAGAGGAGTTAGTTGGAAAAAAAGTAGCGTTTTTTAGTCCCACCTTACAATATGACGGTCAAGAATCTGTAAAAAGAATCGAAGAAATTATAAGTAATGTTTTAAATAATAATCCGCAACGTTTTGAATGGTTGCATAAAAAGTTTACGGGAGAACTTTTTGATAGTATAGTCTCTTTAAATAAAATCACTATTCAAGGAACTGATTATATACAAGGTATTTTATTAGACATAACTGAAGATAAAAGAACGGAAGAAATACTAAAGAAAAGTGAAAACAAGTATAAAAGTTTGTTCGAAAATTCGGCTGATGGTATTTTGGTATTGAATGAAAAAAGCGAAATCTTAGAGCTTAACAATAAGATTTGTGAGATATTGGGCTACAGCCATGATGAATTGATACTGTTAAAAGGCTATGAATTTATTCATAGTGATGATTTGGCAGGTAAAGATCATGAAGGCGCCTTAGCACAACTTCTAAACGGAGATACTTTGATTACTCAGTATCGCCTCCAAAAGAAAGATGGGAGTTATATTCCAACAGAATTAAGTACTAAAATGATAGCTGAAGGACAATTCTTAAATATTGTTAGAGACATCACTGAGCGTAAATTAGCCGAAAGAATTATTCAAGATAGCGAAACAAAATACCGTTCTTTTTTTGAAAATAGTATGGATGCTATTCTATTAACCAGCTTAGATGGCAACATACATTCAGCTAATCCAGCGGCATGTGCTATGTTTGGCTATTCAGAAGAAGAAATTATTAAGTTAGGAAGAGAAGGATTAACAGACTTTACAGATCCTCGCGTGGCAATTTTAATGTCCGAAAGGGAAAATCATGGAAAAGTAAAAGGAGAGATCACTTTATTACGAAAAGGTCGCATTCCTTTTGAAGCAGAAATTTCATCAGCCGTTTTTGATAATGTTTCTAATAATACCGATGAAGTAAAGTTTTCTAACATGATTATTCGGGATATTACAGAACGTAAACAAGCTGAAAAATCTATACAAAAAAATGAAAAAATACTTTCTTTTATATTTAACAATCATTCTGATATGCAAATATTGGTTAGTACCGATGATGAAGACGAATTTCGAGTGATCGCCATTAATAAACCCTATTTAGCAACCACAGAACTTTTAGGTATTGATCTTGATGTGAATGATGTAATAGGGAAACCCGTTCGTGTATTAAATGAAGCAATTGGATTAAGTGATGAATATTATGAGGCTACCATTGCTAAATATAAAGAAGTAGTTAACACAGGTAAACCCATTAACTTTTTGGAGAGTTTAGATATTTCAGGGCAAATTTTTACGCTTGAAATAACCTTAAGTCCGGTAATGAATGAGAATGGTGAATGCCAATACTTGTTATATAATTCACATAATATTACGGAGCAGACTAATGCAAATATGGCCTTAAAAGAAAGTGAGGAAAAGTTTAAAAAAATATTTTTAACAAGTCCTGACTTTGTAACTATTTCCAATATTGAAGATAAAAAATATATAGATGTTAATGAAAATTTCTTAGAAAAATCTGGTTATACTCGAGAAGAAATTATTGGAAAAACTTCCATGGAAATAAATATATGGCATAATACTGAAGATAGAGAACGTATGCTTTCTATTCTAGATCAAAATGGATATGTTGAAAATATGGAAGCTAAGTTTAACCTAAAAAATGGAACTGTTATTAATGGACTCTTATCTGCAGCCCTTTTTAAAATCGATAATAAAGCCCATATTTTAACTATTACCCGAGATATCTCTGAGTTGAAACAAACCGAAAGGGCTTTTAAAGAAACAGCTTCTAATTTAAGATCGATAATAGATAATCGAGAGGATTTAATTTGGTCTATTGATTGTGATTTTAATTATATCATTTTTAATAATGCCTATAAAAAAATTGTAAATAACGAATACAATATTGTACTCAAAAAAGGCATGAGTTCAACTGAGAACCTCGCAGAAGAAGAAGCTGATTATTGGATACCATTATTTGAATCTGTTTTTGAAGGAGAAAGTGTTACATTTGAACATCAGTATACATTTAACAATGAAGTTTATCATTTTCAAACATCGCTGCACCCTATTATTGAAGACAATATAGTAACAGGTGCTTCAGGTTTGAGTATTGATATAACTCAGCGAAAACTTTTGGATGAAGCGCTTCAATTATCGGAAGAAAAGTTTAAGAAAACGTTTAGATTAAGTCCTTATATGGTTTCGTTAAGTACTATGGAAGGACAAATTGTAGAAGTAAATGATCGTGTTTTTTCAACACTTGGTTATACCAAAAAAGAACTTATAACAAATCCTACTGTTGAATTTCCAATTTGGGTTGATGGAAATGAACGTGAGAAATTTACAAATTTTCTAAAATCAGATGATTCTTTACGAGAAATGGAAGTTCAATTTCGAAAAAAAACTGGAGAAATATGTGATTATTTATTATCTGCTTGTATCATTGAAATAAATGGACGCGAATTATTTCTTAGTATAACACAGGATATTACTGATCGTAAAAAAGCAGAAATAGCTTTAGTGAATGAAAAAAACATATTAAGTGCCATTATCGAAAATATTCCTGTTATGCTAACTCGTTATGACCCAGGAACAAATATACTGTACTTGAATAAAGAGTTTGAAGAAAAAATAGGTTGGAAAACAGAAGACCTGCAAACTATTAATTTGATGGAGATGGTATATCCAGATTCAAATTACAGAGAAGAAGTATTGGCTTATATGCAGGCTTATACTGCCGATTGGAAAGAGTTTGTAGTTCATTCTAAAACGGGAGCATTAATTGATTCTGAATGGTGTAATCTTCGCTTAGCTGATGGAACCCAAATTGGTATTGGAATTGATATTACCGAAGAGAAAAAAAATAAAGCTGAAATTATAAACCTTAATTTAGTACTTGAAGATAAAGTGAAGCAGCGTACTGCTCAACTCGAGACTATTAATAAAGAATTAGAAACTTTTTCCTATTCCGTTTCACATGATTTAAAAGCTCCATTAAGAGGAATCGATGGATATAGTAAATTATTATTCGATTTTCATAAAACAGATTTAGCAGAAGAGGCACAGCTATTTATAGAAAAAATAAGAAGTTCTACTCATCAAATGAACCGAATAATTGATGATCTTTTAGATTATTCTAGATTAGAAAGAAGTCAGTTGCAGATTGGAAAAATTAAAATCAAGGATTTTATTGAATCAATACTTTCTATTTACTCTGAAGAGTTAAAAGCAGGTTACTTTAAATTAGATACCAAAATAGAGGATATTAAAATTATTGCAGATACAAAAGGTTTATCAATAGCTTTTCGAAATCTGATTGAAAATGCTATTAAATTTACTAAAGCCAAAACCAATCCAACTATTAAAATAGAAATTGAAGAAACAGACTCGTCTTGGATTATTAGCGTTAAAGACAACGGAATTGGTTTTGATATGCAATATCATCATAAAATTTTTAATATCTTTCAACGATTGCAAAGAGCAGAAGATTTTCCTGGAACCGGAATTGGATTAGCTTTAGTAAGCAAGGCGATGCAAAGAATGCACGGAAAAACATGGGCAGAAAGCATCCCAAATGTAGGTTCAACTTTTTATTTAGAAATTCCCAAAACTTAATAATTATGACTTTTAATACCATTGAAAAATCGATTTTACTAGTAGAAGATAATCCTATTGATTTAGATTTAACTTTAAGAGCCTTTACAGCTAAAAATATTTCAAATCCTATTCAAATTGCAAGAGATGGTGAAGAGGCGATGCAGTATTTGGAACGATGGGAAAATGGAGAACCCACACCAATTGTAATATTACTTGATCTAAATATGCCTAAAATTAACGGATTAGAAGTACTTGAAAAATTAAAGTCACATCCCGAATTTAAAGCCATTCCAGTTGTAATTTTGACTACTTCATCAGAATCTTCTGATTTACAAAAAGCTTATAAATTGGGAGTTAATTCGTATATTGTAAAACCCGTAAGTTTTGAAAATTTTCTTGATGTTGTTGGTCATATAGATTTATATTGGAGATTAATAAACAAATCTTCTTAAAGTCCTTGCAAGAAAAAAAAATATTTAAACCAAAAGTTTTATGAAAATATTACTCCTTGAAGATAATTCTTCTGATGCAGATTTAGCAAAAATAGGACTTTATGGATTTATTCCAGACCTTGTTATTGAACATGCTTCAACAGTAGAACAAGCGAGAGTCCTTTTACAATCAAATGCTCTGTTTGACATTGCTCTTTTAGATATGAATTTACCTGACGGAAATGGAATTGAATTTCTTATAGAAATTAGAAAACTTCAGATGGAATTCCCGATAATAATGGTCACGGGTTCTGGAGATGAAGAAGCTGCGGTTACGGCTTTAAAAATGGGAGCAGAAGACTATGTTGTAAAACGAACAAACTATATTAGTACACTGCCTAACCTTATAAAACAAGCCATTCAAAATTTTAAAGAAAATGCCTCAAATAAATCAGATGTAATTGAAATTTTATACATAGAGCATAACGTGGCAGATATAGATTTTACAATTCGTCATTTTTCGCAATATGCCCCTTTTATTCACATAGATTCTGTATCCACAGCCAATGAAGCTTTATCCAGATTAAAATCAACCGAAAAATATAAGGTTATTTTAATGGATTATAGGTTACCTGGTATGGATGCTTTAGAATTAATAAAGACCATTAGACAAACACTAAATCTAGATATTCCTTTAATCCTAGTCACCGGGCAAGGAAGTGAAGAACTAGCTGTACAAGCTCTTAAACTTGGAGCTAATGATTACCTTACAAAAAGTGAAAATTATTTAATTAGACTTCCAAGTCTTATCCTTAACTCTTTTCAACATTGGGAATTAAAAAGAAAACATGATGCTCATCTAGAAAGTGAAGCTAAATATCGCTTATTAGCAGATAATTCTGCGGATACTATTTTTGCTCTAGATATGGACCTTAACTATACTTATGTAAGTCCTGCAGTGAAAACTATGCGAGGGTTTGAGCCTGAAGAAGCTATGAAGCAACAAATAAGTGATGTATTAACACCTTCATCTTATCAGAGAGCAATAAAACTATTATCAGAATTACTTGCAGATACAACATACATTCAAAACAACGAAGTAGTTCAAAAATCCATTGAGTTAGAAATGTTTCGAAAGGACAAAACAACTATTTGGACTGAAGTTAAAGCTTCACTGATTTTAGACGATAAGAAAAACCCAGTTGGTGTTTTGGGTGTATCTAGGGATATTTCTGATCGTAAATTAATTTCGGATAAATTACTACAACTTTCTCTTGCTGTAGATCAAAGTCCAACGCTTATCGTTATAACTGATACTAAAGGAAATATAGAATATGTTAACCCAAAGTTTACGTCAATAACAGGCTATTCTTTAGAGGAGGTAATTGGAAAAAATCCCCGTATTTTAAAATCTGGACATACTTCTGCCTCAGAATATAAAAAACTATGGAAAACAATTGCTTCTGGCAAAGAATGGAGAGGTGAATTTCATAATAAACGAAAAGACGGAAGCTTATATTGGGAAGAAGCGTCTATTTCCTCCATAAAAAATTCAGAAGGTGAAATAACACATTATTTAGCTGTAAAAACGGATATCACTGAAAAGAAAAAAATAATTAATGAATTTATTCTTGCTAAAGAAAAAGCAGAAGAAAGCGACCGCCTAAAATCAGCTTTTTTAGCTAACATAAGCCACGAAATTCGAACTCCGATGAACGGTATTTTGGGCTTTTCAGAATTGCTTAAAGAACCTAATCTTAGTGGTGATGAGCAAAGAAAATATCTCGAAATTATTGATAAAAGTGGTAATCGAATGCTTAATATTATTAATAATATTGTAGATATTTCAAAAATAGAAGCAGGTTTAGTAGAATTGACAGTATCTGAAACAAATATAAATGCTCAAATAGAATATGCCTATACTTTCTTTAAGCTAGAAGCCGAAAAAAAAGGGATTCAACTTATTCAGAATTCTTCCTTAATAAAACAAGATGCCATATTAAATTTAGACCGCGAAAAATTATATTCTATTCTTTTAAATCTAATTAAAAACGCCATTAAATATACCGATGATGGAGTAATCGAAATAGGGTATAAACTAATAAACTCTGAAAAGAATTCCTTTATAGAATTTTATATTTCTGATACAGGTATTGGGATTACTACCGATCAACAGGAAGTCATTTTTAAACGATTCATTCAAGCTGATATTTTAGATAGAAATGTAAGACATGGAGCAGGTTTAGGTCTTTCTATTTCAAAAGCATTTGTAGAACTTATGGGAGGTACCATTCGTGTTGAAAGTAAAGTAGGTGTTGGGTCGACTTTTTATTTTACACTGCCTTATTCTCCTGCAAAAGGTATAGTAAAACAAGAAAAAGAGACTATTATATCTACTGATTATGGAATTCCGAATAATCTAAAAATTCTTATTGCAGAGGATGACGAAATCTCAAAAACACTCCTAACTTTTCTACTAAAACCGATAGCTAGTGAATTATTGATTGCTCGAAATGGTCAAGAGGCTGTCGAATTATATAAAATCAACCCTGATATTGACATTATTTTAATGGACATACAAATGCCAATAATGGATGGTTTTGAAGCAACACGACAAATTCGTCTTATAAACAGTAATGTAAAAATTATTGCACAAACTGCTTTTGCCTTATCTGGAGATGAGGGAAAAATTAAAAATTCAGGTTGCAACAGTTATATCAACAAACCTATTAAAAAAGAAGCTCTATATTTAGCTATTAAAGAAAATCTGCAATAAGCTCTATATTCCTTCTGAAGTTTCTCCAACATACGAATCACTTTACTAAATTATTTAAAACAATGCCTGAAACGAATTACAACATAAAAGGCTTAAGCAATGAACAAGTAATTTCTGCAAGAGAACTCCATGGTCAAAACAAATTAAATTATAAACAAGAGAATACGGTTTTAGATGCTATAAAAAATTTAGCTAAAGAACCCATGATTCTTTTATTATTGGTGGCATCAATCATCTATTTTGTAAGTGGTAATATTGGTGATGGGATTTTTCTTGCTTCAGCTATAATAATTGTTTCAGTAATTGCATTGTTTCAAGATTCGAGAAGTCGCAATGCCTTGCAAAAATTAAAAAATCTATCACAACCTCATTGCAAAGTCATTAGAAATGGAGAGACTATTGAAATTCCGAGTGAAGAATTAGTGGTTGGAGATAGTTTAATTGTAGAAGAAGGTACTTCAATTTCTGCTGATGGTAGAATAGTCCATTCCAATGATTTTTCGGTCAACGAATCCATATTAACTGGAGAATCAATGGTTATTTTTAAAGACAAGGATGAAGCAGAACCCTTTGTTTTCAATGGAACAACTGTTGCAAGTGGATTAGCCATTATAACCATTACACATATTGGAAACGAAACCCAATTAGGAAAGATTGGTAAGAGTTTAGAAAGCATAGAAGAAGAAAAAACACCTTTAGAATTACAAATTAACAATTTTGTAAAAAAATTAGTTTTTGTTGGTGCTATTGTTTTTGTAATAGTTTGGGCTATCAATTATTTTCATTCGTATGATATATTAGACAGTTTATTAAAGGCACTGACTTTGGCTATGAGTATTTTACCTGAAGAAATTCCGATGGCATTTACAACTTTTATGGCTATTGGTGCTTGGCGATTGATGCAAAAAGGTATAGTTGTCAAACAAATGAAAACAGTGGAAACATTAGGTTCAGCTACTGTTATTTGTACCGATAAAACTGGAACTATTACCGAAAACCGTATGAGTTTGGCTAAAGTATTTTCTCTGACTTCAAATAGAATAGTTGCTCCAAAAAAAGCAAATGTTTCAGAAAAAGACCTTATAACCCTTGCTATGTGGGCTAGTGAACCTATTCCGTTTGATCCGATGGAAGTTGCCTTGCACAAAGCTTATAGCGATTTTACATCAGAAGATGAGCGACCTCATTTTAAGCTAGTTCACGAATATCCATTAGGAGGGAAACCTCCAATGATGACACATGTTTTTCAGAATGAATCAGGAAAACGATTCATTGCAGCCAAAGGAGCACCTGAAGCCTTAATAGCTATTTCTACATTATCTAAAGATGAAAAGGAACGCATTAATAATGCCATAGAAACAATTACTCAAGAAGGTTATCGTGTTTTAGGCGTAGCAGAAAGTGCCTTTGAAGGGACTAATTTTCCAGCAACACAACAAGAGTTTCAGTTTCAATTTAAAGGTATTGTCGCTTTTTACGATCCACCTAAAAAGAACATTACTAAAGTATTAGAGGATTTTTATCAAGCCGGAATTGCTGTAAAAATAATAACAGGTGACAATGCTGCAACTACCATGGCCATTGCAAAACAGATCGGATTCAAAGGCTACGAACATAGCTTAAGGGGTGATGAATTAATGCAGTTATCAGATGCTGAATTGCAAGAAAAAGTAATGCAAACTACAATTTTTACCCGAATGTTTCCTGAAGCTAAATTAAGAATTATTACGGCTTTAAAAGCACAAAATCAGATTGTAGCTATGACAGGTGACGGGGTTAATGATGGTCCAGCATTAAAAGCGGCACATATTGGTATTGCAATGGGAAAAAAAGGAACAGAGATTGCCAAACAAGCTGCTTCCTTAATTTTATTGGAGGATGATTTATCTAAAATGGTAGATGCTGTAGCCATGGGTAGAAAAATATATGTAAATCTTAAAAAAGCGATTCAGTATATTATATCCATTCACATTCCAATAATTCTGACCGTTTTTATTCCTTTGGCATTAGGTTGGATTTATCCGAATATCTTTTCACCAGTACATATTATTTTTTTAGAATTAATTATGGGTCCTACATGTTCTATTGTTTTTGAAAATGAACCTATGGAGAAAAACACCATGTTTAATAAGCCTAGACCTTTTACGAGTACCTTTTTTAACTGGAAAGAGTTAACAACTAGTATTATTCAGGGATTGGTAATTACTGCAGGAACACTTTTTACCTATCAATATTCTATTTCCTTAGGATTTAATGAAGCACACACAAGAACAATGGTTTTTACTGTTTTAATAGCCGCAAATATCTTTTTAACTTTAATAAATCGTTCTTTTTATTATTCTATATTTACTACATTGAAGTACAAAAATAAAATGGTTTTATTAATCATTAGTATCACTACGATGATTACAGGACTTATGCTTTATGTTCGACCGTTAACTTCTTTCTTTGGATTCGAGAACTTAACTCTTACAGAATTGATTACTTGTATTGGAATCGGTTTTGTATCTGTCATTTGGTATGAATTAGTAAAAATAAGAACTAGGAGTCAAAACAAACCTAATTAAGTAAGTAGTTTATATTAGTAAATTAATAAGATTACTCTTTCTATATTTTTTTTTAAAATTATTTTATTGAGTATAAGTTATTTAACAATTGTTTAGGTTAAGAGTTATATTGTTGTAACTTTATAAATAAGAGGTTTTTTAACCTAATTAGTATTTTATTTTTGACCATTTTAAATTCATTCAACTCACTTTTATCTAAAATTCATTTATAATTTATTCCCTTTAAAAAGCGAAGAAATAAATTTAAATTTCTCTTAAAAAAAAGGCTTTTTTATCTAATAATTATACAATTTAAATTAAAAATTGTGTAACATCTTTTGTTAATGAATTTGTAACTTTAGAATAGTTAAATATTCTATGTTAAGAATAATTTCAGCGGATTAGCCAAAGTTTACGCTTATTAAATATGCATTAAAGTGTATCACAATTTTAGTAAAATATATTAATCAAATAAATAAACATAATGAAAACTAAAGCCGAATTAGAACAAAGTATCATTAAGATTACAACAACCATTCAACAAGATTATCCAGAATTAACAAAATTTATTAGTGAAATGCCAGATAATAATTCAGAAGATGAACAAGTAAACCTTAAAAGTCTAGAAAATTATAATAATTCTCTAAAAGATATTTTGGATAAATATGCAAATACTCACAATGAAGCAGAAAGTAAACAGACTCAAAAAACAAAAGAATATGCAGACTTTCAGATTTATCCTGCATCAGATGATATTTATGTAAAATCTAAGGAAGAAAAAGATATAAATCCTGAAGATATTTCCAAAAAGAAAATACCAAACGAAAAAGAGACTGGTTGGAATGAAAAAGACTTTAGAGATTTAAAAACGGGTGCTGATTTAGATGTGCCAGGTTCAGAATTAGATAATCAACAAGAAAATATTGGTAGTGAAGATGAAGAAAATAACTATTACAGCATAGGTGGAGACAATCACAACAATTTAGATGAAGACAAAGGATAATAAATTTTAATAACTATAAAGCAACATATATATATTATGAAAATTCTATTTAATACAGACAAAACAATATCAGGAGATGAAAATCAAGAAGACTATTTTACTTCTTTAATAGCTGAAAAATTAGAACGGTTTGAATCTCAATTAACGCGTATAGAAGTCCATTTAAAGGATGAAAATGGAAAAAAAGAAGGGCAAAATGATATTCATTGTGTTCTTGAAGCCAGAATTGAAGGAAGAGAGCCAATGGCTGTTAGCTGTGAAGCTGATACGGCTAAAAATGCCGTTTCGGGTGCTATAGAAAAACTAAAAACAGCTTTAGATACTGTTCTTGGGCGATTGAAAAATCATTAAAAAAAACCTTTATTTGGAACACACTTTACAAATTATAAAAAAGTTTGGTTTTCGATTCTCAGAGTAACAATTTAAAATAATAATATCATGATGCACTATAACAGTTATTATCACTATTGGGTAATGCACTTTGTGTGAGGGGCTTTATTAATTTACGTTACAAACAAATTCTTTCCAGCAATTTTTAAGGAAAGAACATTCATTAATTAAAATTAGATAAAAAAATAAGGTTTCCGCTGATCATATCATTAGATTGGTTATACTATTTTTTTGAACACTTTCTTTAATCACTAAAACAAATTAAAATTATGGATTCACACTATTACAATGTTGATATCAACTGGGAAAACACTCGAAAAGGTATTCTTTGTTCTCCTGAATTGAATAAGAAGAATGGTATTTGTATTGAAGTAGCCACACCACCTGAATTTTCTAAGGGAATTGAAGGTATTTGGACGCCAGAGCATTTATTTGTAGCTGCTGTAAGTAGTTGTCTAATGACAACTTTTTTAGCCATTGCTGAACATTCGACTCTAGAGTTTGTTAGTTTTAAATGTGAAGCTAAAGGAACGCTAGAAGAAGTAGATGGCAAGTTAGTCATGAGCGAAATACATCTAAAACCAACTGTAGTAATTCATGAAGAGCTACATAAAAATAAAGCTATTCGAATTATAAAAAAAGCAGAAGATGCATGTTTAATTTCTCGTTCCATTAAATCGAAAGTAACCACAGAAATAGAAGTTTTAGTAGAGCCTCTTTTATTAGATAGCAAATAAAAAACTAATAATTAAAACAATAAAAAATATAATTAAAAAAAACAATACAATGAAAGCACAAAAAAACTTAGGCATATGGATGGATCATGCCACTGCTCAACTGATAGATTTAAATGCTGATAAAGAAACTAAAGTTATAACTTCAGACTTTACTTTTGAAACTAAAGAAGAAGCTTTAAGTAAAAGTGAAAAAAGCATGCACAATAAGAGACAACAAATGCATGAAGCTTATTATAAAGAAATTGGGAATTCAATTTTAAATTATGATCATGTCCTATTATTTGGCCCTACAAATGCTAAAACAGAATTGCATAATTATTTGAATGGAGACTCACACTTTAAAAGCATAAAAATTGATGTTGAAGCAGCAGATAAAATGACCGATAATGAAAAAGATGCTTTTGTAAAAAATCATTTTGGGAATTAGTATACTACTTTTAGAGCTTACACTTTATTTAGATTAAAATAAGCAATCATAAAAGGAAGGTAAAAGTCTTTTTTTTATGGTTGTTTTTTTAGGTTAAATCTAGCATTATAAATCTATTTTTGATCTTTTATTGAAATTAATAAATAACTATATAAATTTGTTGAATATTATCAGAAAATAGTTATTCCTAATACTAAAAATTGAATATGATTTATCTTTAATTAAAAGAGGAACATCATTAAGTTTTTCAATTCATAAATGATAAAGGAGTATCTAATTTTGTATATTGTAATTCTTTAATCAATTTGACTTTAAAAATATTTAAAATGGACAAAAATAAAGTTTTAACGACAACAAGCCTTTTATTAATTATTTTGGGTATACTAATGATTTATATTGGTGGTTTTTATGGGCCAAAACTAATTTTGCCACCTATAATTACCGGAATAGGATTTTTTTTAATTGCCTGGGCTCTTCATGCCTTAAAAAATTAAAGTATAAAGATAAAATTTATTTTTCCCATTTCTACTTTTAATCAAAACACTATAAATGAGCACTTTTCCTGTTACGACTTCAACTTTAGCTGCAGATGCTTTAGGGATTTTTTTAAAAAAGAATTATTTATTAGGAGACCAGTTTGAATGTAAATTGTTTAGAACAGGTGTAAACCATACTTATTTTTTGGACGATACTTCTTCTAAATATGTTGTCAGAGTTTATTGCCACAAATGGAGAACCAAAGAAGAGATAGAAGCAGAGTTAAGTCTTTTGCTTTTGTTGAAACAAAATAATCTTTCGATTTCTTTTCCTATTGCCGATAAAAATGAGAAATTAATTCAAGAAATTAATGCTCCAGAAGGAATTCGTTATGTCGTTCTTTTTTCATTTGCTAAAGGTGAGAAAGTACGATTTATGACCGAAGAGACTTGTTCTACTATTGGTTCACTTATGGCTAAAATTCATCAAGTTACAGAAAGAAAAAAAATAGATCGAGTCACTTATAATCTTGATGTTTTACTAACTAAATCCTATCAAAATTTAAAACCTTTTTTTAGAGAAGATTTGAAATCCATGCAATTGATTCAACAAATGAGTTCTTCTATTTCTAAAACTTTTCAAACCACAACATTTTCAGCGGAACAAAAAGGAATCGTACATTTAGATATTTGGTATGATAATTTGAGTGTTACTAAGGCTAATGAAATTACTATTTTTGATTTTGATAATTGTGGTAATGGACCTTTAATTTTAGATGTAGGTTATTTTTGCAAACAATTGTTTTTTATAGAAACTGACAAAGAGCTATATGAATCAAAAGTAGCAAGTTTCTTAAAAGGTTACCAAAAAGAAAGACCTTTATCTGATGCTGAAATTCAATTAATTCCAGAAGCTGGAGCTTCTATTTTTATCTATTATCTTGGCGTCCAAGCCCAACGTTTTGATTGGTCCAATATATTCTTGACAGAAAATTATCTTACCATGTTTGTGGGAAGAATAAAAGCATGGCTTGATTATTACAAAAAATAGCACAAAAAAAATAGAAAAAATTATCACTATTTGGTGCTTATATGTTTTTTTAAAGCAAAACATTGAACTTTCTAAATTTTTACTATATATTTGTTTTAATACTAGTACTATTAAATAACAAATTAGAAACATACTACAGCCAAAAATCAAACCAATTACCATGAAAAAACTTTCTATACTTTTAACCCTAATCTGTTTAACAATCGGACAATTTTCATTTGCATGTGACTGCAACAGTCAAGATGAATTTAAAAATGCAGCTCCAGAAGCAGAATTTGTAGCCTTGGTAAAAGTGACCAAATATTTGACTTATAAAAACATTTATGGTGTTGAAACACCAATTTCAATGGAACTTGAGGTTATTGAAACTTACAAAGGAAAAGAAAAGAAAAGAAAAATTACAGTTTGGGGTGGAGATGTAAATATTTGTAGACCTTTTTTAAACAAATTCAAAAAAGACCAATACTATGTAATGGCTTTAGACAAAGTAGTTGAGAATTCTACTGAAATATCTCATCCAGGAGAAAAGAGTTCTGATTACTTTATTGCTCAATGCGGTGAACGTTATTTAAATGCAGATATCAAACAAGGAACCACTACAAATTGGATGACGGAAGAAGTTAAAACAGTTAGCCTTAAAGAAATAAAAGCCCTTTTTACAAAAGAATAATTTTAGTTTAAATGCTAAATAATTTTCTAATAAATTAAAAAAACTTCTCAAATTTTATAATAAATTTGAGAAGTTTTTTTTTGAAATCAATTCAATAATTTAGATCTGATGCAAAGCCAAAACCTTTCCCTTTCCAAAATAGCAATTAAAAGAATAGATAATTATCCAGGTAAACCAACTATAATATTTCTACATGATTCCTTAGGTAGTATTGCGTTGTGGAGAGATTTTCCGGCAAAATTGGGAGAAATGACGCAATGTAATGTACTAATCTACGACCGACAAGGGTATGGAAAGTCTTGCGGCTTTTCTTATGAGCATCGCGAGAATACTTATATGGAAGACGAAGCGGATATTTTAAATGATTTATTAGACTATTGGAAGTTAGACCAAGTTATCTTATTTGGACATAGCGACGGTGGTTCTATTGCTTTATTGATGGCTGCCAAATATCCCGAAAGAGTTATGGGAATCATTACAGAAGGAGCTCATGTTTTCGTGGAAGATGTTACGATAAAAGGAATTAAAGAAGCGATACAACTTTACGAAACATCTGATTTAAAAGTCAAATTAGAAAAATACCATGGTGCTAATACAGAGCCTATGTTTTGGGCTTGGGCAGCTACTTGGAACAAACCCGACTTTATTTCGTGGAACATAGAACCCTTTTTGCGCGCAATTAAATGTCCTTCTTTAATTATTCAAGGAGAGAACGATGAGTATGGTTCCCTAAAACAAGTAGAAAGTATTATAGAACAGGTGAGTGGTAGGACTCAAAAGTATATACTTCCAGCAATTGGACATACACCCCATAAAGAAGCTCCAGCAAAAGTTTTATTGGAAACCACTATTTTTATTAAAACATTGCTTTAATTTTGAATACACTAAGAACTGATTTAAAGAAAGTAACACTATGAAATACGATTACGGAATAGTATTATCTGGAGGAGGAGCAAGAGGCATCGCTCATTTGGGAATCCTAAAAGCCTTAGAAGAATTAGGTATACGACCTTCTATTATTTCGGGTACAAGTGCTGGAGCTATTGTTGGAGCTTTTTATGCCAAAGGTTTAGGTATAGATGAAATAATTTCCATCATAAAAAACGGTCATTTTTTTAATTTCTCAAACTTGAACATTGTAAAACAAGGTTTGTTTTCTATGAAAGGTTTTGAAGATATCTATAAAACCTATTTTAAAAACAATTCCTTTGAAGATCTTAAAATTCCTCTTTTTATTGCAGCAACAGATATCTTAAAAGGAGAAATTAATTATTTTTCAGAAGGTGAATTATCTACTTCTTTATTAGCTTCAAGTTGTATTCCAGTGTTGTTTCAACCCATACATTATAGAGGAACTCATTATGTTGATGGTAGCGTGTTAAATAATTTTCCTATTGAACCTTTGCTGGATAAATGCCATAAAATTATCGGAATTAATGTAAACTCTATAAGTAAAGCAAAACAAGAAATACCCACTAAAAACATATTGGATAGAAGCTTTCATTTAGCCTTAAACAGTGCTAATAGCCACAAATTTACGCTATGTGATTTATATATAGAACCACCCAAAATGAGTCAGTTTGGCTTGTTGGATTTGGATAAAATTGATTTGATTTATAATTATGGTTATCAACATGGATTATCTCTTGAAAAAGAAATAAAAGAGTTGATGAATACTATTAAATAATAGTATCTTTTTGATACAAATGCACACTTTGTTCTAAAATAGTTTTCATTCTATTTCTAAGCCTTTCAGGTTTTAAAACTTCTAAACCAGCACCAAAACCCAACAACAAGCGTTCAAACTCAAAATTTTCTTTTAGGTATAAACTTATGATGATGCTTCCGTCTTCGTTTTGTTGAAGAATGCGTTGTGTACTGTGTAAAGGTTTTGTAATAGCATAAGGAGCATTCGTTTTATCTAACCAAAGTTGAATAATTCTAGGTTGTAATCCTTTGTTTACCGTAACACCAACCACATATTTATAAAATTCATCTACATCAAAATCTTCTTCCAAATAGGTTTGATTGAATTCATAATCAATAGCTATAATTCGGTCTAAAGCTAAATTTACAATGGGATTAGTGCTGTTTCGTTTCCCAATTAAAAACCATCTGTTATTAAATTCTTTCAAAGCAAAGGGATGAAAGATAAACGTATTCGATTCTCGAGCTTTAAACGATTGATATTCTAACTTTAAAACAACTTTCTTTATAATTGCTTGATACAATTCGTCCAAAAAATGCAACCCTTTTAAACTCTCGTTTTTGTCCAAATGAATTACGGGTTTGTTATTCGATTTTTCTGCATAAATCTTGTCCTCTAAACGTTGTAAAATGTCGGCTACATCATTAAATAAAGAGAAATCTTTAAACTGTTTTAACATAGAAACCGTTTCTGTTAGGACATTCATATCGGTTTCTGTAAGCGGAATATCCGTTATCGAAAAACCTTCTTCCGCATATTGATAGTACTTTTTATCATAGACTTCAATAGGAGCATTATATCCCAATTTTTCACTGCGCATCAACTGAATATCTAACTGAATCGTACGTTTACTAACTTTATTTTCCTTGCCTTCATATTCGAATAAAGCATCCGAACAAGCTTCAATTAAATCCTCTAAAGTCCATTGACGGTAGTTGTTTTGCAAGCATTTGTCTATAGTTTTGTAGCGGATTAGTGCGTTTTTGTTTTGGGCCATTTTTTTTCAGTGTTCAGTAGTTAGTGTTCAGCGTTATAAAGTCTTAATTTCTTTTTGGATGTTGGTTCTGGCTTGGGTTTCGTGTTTTTCTCTAAAAGTTTTGGTTTGATAGATGAAATCATTTTCTAGGAAATGAAGTAATGCTTTTTTTCTTCCAGGTTTGTAGAGTAAATCAGGATAAATTTTATATTCTTTTCTTATTTGTTGGGTATAATTTTCATAGCTTGAATAATCAGATGATAATATTTTTAAATCAAAGTCAATTAGCCAGTTGATGTCGTTTATCTCACTCTTTTGATGAAGCTTTGTAGCGCAAATCATTTTATATACTAACGCACTACTTAGAGTAGTTTTTTTAGGAAGAATTTGTAAAGCAAAAGCAGCACTTTTTTCTTCATTGTCTTTTCGCGTGGCTTTGTAAATTATATCGTGATAAAATATGCTATATAGGACTTCGTTGGGAAATTCCAATTCATTTTTATACTGTTCAAAAGAGGAAATCATAGCTTCTATATGGGTCAGCTTATGATAGTATCTCGATTTTGAAGCATATGCTTTTTCTAAATCTTCCCAATTTTTAGGAATACTAGTGGGAGTAAAGTTTGTACGCTTAAGTAATTCTGTATAAGTTTGATATAATTGCATGCTTTTGTTATTTTTTAATCACGACTTCTAGATACTATTTTATTAATCAAAAACTATCGTTTTTGATTAATAAAATCACTCGAAGTGACGGTTTCAATGTAAACTTGTTATAAAAACGACTCATCATATTTTACGTCAGTTCGAGTGTTTTTGTAAAATGCGATTAGCAATTTTATAAAAATGTATCGAGAACACGTTATTATAAAAACTTCTTCTTAGCTAAATTTGGTAAATCATCATAATCTTCATTTATGAGGGCTTCTTTTTTAGCTCTTGACCATTTTTTAATCTGTTTTTCCTTTTCTATAGCTAAATTAATATCTGTAAACTCACAATAAAAAACCAATTCAACAGGTCTTCTCTTGTAAGTATAACAATCTGGATAGAATCCACTTTGGTGTTGAAAAAATCTTTGTGACAAATTACTCGTAACACCTGTATAATAGGATTGGTCACTGCATTTTAATATGTATACAAACGATTGTTGCATATTTTCTAATTATATTTTTTAATCACGACTTCTCGATACTATTTTAACAATCCAAAAATATCGTTCTAGATTAATAAAATCACTCGAAGTGACGGTTTTGTTTGTAAACTTTTTTTTTAAACGAAATATGTTTTTTATACGTCAGTTCGAGTGTTTTAATAAAATGCGATTAACAATTTTATTAAAATGTATCGAGAACTTTTGTTCAAAACTTAACGTAAAAATACAATTCTTTCTACACTACGCAAAATAATTGCGTACTTAAGTAAAACCTTTGCTTCATCAAATAGAAAGTAGGGATGATGTTTCCATAAAAACCATCAGACTTGAGAAATTAAAAAGTACTAAATTTACAATTATGAACACACCCATCAACGGAAACGATTTAAAAGACTTAGGATATGCAGAAGGAAGTTTAATTGGTATTGCCTTAAAATGCAACAGAAAACGCACTGGTTTGACCAAAGAACAAATGCTAGAAAAGTATAAAGATGCGTTAGCTAACCCAGAAAGTTATTTAGAAGAGGCTTTGTTTGGCACTTTAGCCCAAGCCGTTATTGACAAAGCCAATGAAAAACCAGAAGACTTTATAGCTTTAAACCAAAATCCACCTGCTTATGCTTTGTATGGGGAAAATCATATTGAAGAAGGAGCCAGAAAACAAATGGATATCGCGATGCAATTACCCGTTACGGTGGCAGGTGCTTTAATGCCTGACGCTCATCAAGGCTATGGATTGCCAATTGGTGGTGTTTTAGCCACTAAAAATGCCATAATTCCTTATGGTGTTGGTGTGGATATTGGTTGTCGAATGGCTTTGTCAGTGTATGATATTCCAGAATTGTTTTATTATGAAAACGAAGATAAGTTCAAACGCGAATTGTTAGCGCATTCTAAATTTGGTGCCGGACACGGTTTTCATGGTCAATATAAAACAGATCATGCGGTTTTGGAACGAAAAGAGTTTAACAACCATTCGTTCATTAAAAATTTGAAAGACAAAGCTTGGTCGCAATTGGGTTCTTCAGGTGGTGGAAATCACTTTGTGGAATTCGGAATCCTTGAATTTGCGCAAGATGATAAAGTATTAAACATTCCCAAAGGAAAATACGTTGCCTTGTTAACGCATTCGGGTTCTAGAGGTTTTGGAGCTACTGTAGCCGGACATTATACAAAAATGGCTAAAGAAGTATGTAATTTACCAGAAATTGCCAGAAACTTAGCTTATTTGGATTTAGAAAGCGAATTAGGACAAGAATATTGGATTGCCATGAACTTAGCCGGAGATTACGCGTCTGCTTGTCACGAAGTGATTCACGATAAAATGGAAAAAGCCTTAGGAGCAACCGTTTTAGCTAAAGTAGAAAACCACCATAACTTTGCTTGGAAAGAGCACTATAATGGGGAAGAAGTAATTGTGCACAGAAAAGGAGCTACACCAGCCGGAAAAGGAGTCATGGGAATCATACCAGGAAGTATGACCGCACCTGGATTTTTAGTCCGTGGAAAAGGAGAGGAGCAAGCCATAAACTCAGCTTCACACGGAGCAGGACGACAAATGAGTAGAACCAAAGCCATTAAAAACATTAGTAAAAACGAGATGAAAAGCATCTTAAAAGACCATAACGTGACCTTAATTGGTGCCGGTTTAGATGAAGCTCCTATGGCTTACAAAGATATTCACCAAGTAATGGCTGCTCAAACCGATTTGGTGGATGTTGTAGCCAAATTTACACCCAAAATGGTACGAATGGCTGATGATGGAAGTAGAGAGGATTAAGTTTTGTAAGAAAATGTTAATAACTAAACCATAAATTGAATCTAATGATCTCTTTTTGTGGTTTTTAATTTTTTAAATTTGGTTGGTTGAAAATTATTTTTGCCGATTACGGGAAACCGTAAGGATGATTGCAAAATCTAACGCATATTTGTTGAAATGGATATTTTCTTTAGAGGTGTATTATTGAAATAAATTATGCTAGTGTTTTTTAGAGAAAATATAAAATTATAATTTATAGATTATGGCTATTGATTTTAGTAGTTTAATTACAATTAATAAAAAATGGGTTGATAAAGAGTTTAATCATCACTATACTGAGAAAGTGAATGATAAACTTAAAGTTAGATTATTCTCAATTAAGCCATCAGGAACTACGATAAATTCTATTTCGTTGGCAAAATCTTTATTGGATATATTACCATATTATTTTAAGTCAAAATCTGAAATTGATAGACTAGTAAGAAGAGAGGTTTCTAGAACTATTAACGATTATACTTCTGCAACTGAAATTGACCAAAAAGAGGAAGTTGCTAAAATAGTCTATAATAGAACTTACAGAGATGCAAAAAGTTTTTTTAAAAAAAAGAGTTCTGATTCCAAAAGTGGGAAATACGGTGAGTTACTTCTATTCGGACTTGTAGAATCAGTTTTCGATTGTAAAATGATTGCTCATAAAATAACTAATCTTACTAATTATCACGATGAAATCAAAGGAGGTGATGGGATTTTTATGGGAAATTATAAATTGCCAAATGGAAATATTGAAATTGCTTATCTAATTGGAGAATCAAAAGTTTGGAAAGATTATTCCGGAGCTAAAAAAGATGCTTTGGAATCTATAAATAGATTTTACGATTCAAAAATTCAAGCTGATTTTAAAACATTAGAATTTTTTATTGCTCAGAAAGATATTGAAAAAGTGGTTGATAATGAAACCGATATTGATGAATTATACGATAGACTTGATCAAA
Source organism: Flavobacterium gelidilacus DSM 15343 (assembly GCF_000422685.1). GTDB lineage: Bacteria > Bacteroidota > Bacteroidia > Flavobacteriales > Flavobacteriaceae > Flavobacterium > Flavobacterium gelidilacus. The sequence continues at coordinate 216,409 of NZ_AUGN01000001.1, forward strand.
AATCCGAATTATTCAAAAGCCAAATAGCGGTTCATCCAATATTGATTATGTACGAAACAAAGAATTACAATAGGTTGATGAAAAAGGCTCTAAATAATACTGAATTAACTAATTTAATTGATAAAAATATCAAATCAAAGTTGGATAAAACATTAGAAAGTATTGCTTTAAAAGTAAAAGAATTTCCTGAACTAGAAAAAGTGTTTTTAGATTTTATTTTAATTCCAACAAATAGTGTAGCTGATTTTAATGACACAATGGATAATTTGATATGATTGAAGATAATTACACACTTTCCTTTCAGGCTTTCGAGCATAAGATATTAAATAAAGTAATTTTTGATTATACTTTAAATTTAATGTCTAATGTTTTTGATGCTATTAATTCAATAAAAATTGAAGAAGATGAATTAAAAAAAGCTATTTGGTTAGTTTCTGTTTTATGTAATAGTAATGATCAAAGTCACAAAAGAAAGGCTCAATTATTTGCTTCTTTACTTTATTTGAATAATAAAGATAATATCGAAATTCTTAAAATATGTTATATATTATTTTCTAGATTAGGTAACCTTACAGCAACTAAATTTTTAGAGAAATTATATGTAACAAAAGAAGATAATCCTGTAAAATTAAAAACTAAATATGATTTTGGAGAGTTATTGAGTCATGAATTATTGTTTGAAAGAGAAAAAAAAATCATCTCATCATTTAATAATTCATTTTTAATTACTGACTTTCAAAAAGAGTTATGGCAAGGTTTGAATAATATTTCAGAAATCGCAATTTCAGCTCCAACTTCTTCTGGAAAATCATTTATAATAAAACAATATTTAATTAATGAATTTTCAATTAAGAAAAATTTTAAAGTTTTATATATAGTCCCATCTAGAGCTCTGATTAATCAAGTTAGTGAAGATTTTAAAACTGAATTAGATTTTAATGTACATATAAAAACCTCTTTCGTTAAAGAAAATGAAATTTTCGAAAAAGAAATATACATATTAACACCAGAAAGGTGTATTAAGCTACTGAACAGTAAGATAAAAATCGAATTTGTTTTTATTGACGAGATACAAGGAATAGAAGATGTTTATGGAAGGGGCCTAACCTTTGAATACGTATTTAATGAAATATCCTTAAAATTCCCATTATCTAAATTTGTGTCAGCTGGTCCTAATATAGATAATCCAGAAAAAACATTTAAAGATATTTTTGAAAGAGATTGTTCCACAATTCAAACAAAATTATCTCCTGTATTTCAATTAAAAGTAACTTTAAAAAATAATGAAAAAAGTAGATTTGATATAGAGTTCCAAACAGAAAAAGGTAAATATCAAAAATTTGTTCAAGATTTTAATTATAATTTCAGTAAAAATCAAAATAAAGGAGATACAATTGCTCAATTAGTAAATTATATTGCTCCTAATGATTTCAATATAGTTTTTGTTCATAATGGATATTATGCACAAAAATGGGCTATTAAATATGCTAATTTAAAAGAGGATGATATTGAAATTGATGATGAAATAAAGGAATTAATTGATTTTTTAAAAGAAGATATCCATAAAAAATATTATTTAATTGAATGTTTAAAAAAGAAAATTGCTTATCATCATGGAACACTACCTGATATAGTAAGAAAAGAAATAGAAGAATTGTATATTAATGAAAAGTTATCAACTGTTTATTGCACTTCAACATTATTAGAGGGTGTAAATTTACCTGCTAATAATCTTTTTACTTTTGAACCCAAAAAAAGAGATACACCATTAACAAAATTTGAATTTGGTAACTTGATAGGAAGAGCAGGTAGATTAAAATCTTCACTTTATGGAACAGTTTATTATATTGAGGACTATAAAGACAAGCAAAAAGCAAGTGATTATTATGATGCTGAATATGATAAAGAAATTGAGGTTTTCTCATCTAACGCTTTGAATTCTTTAAATATAAATGATTTAAATATATCTATTAAATCTATTGAAAAAGGAGATAAAACAGAAACCTTAAAAGCACAACAAATATCTGTTTTTTTAAGACATAAGTTTTTAAAAGGAGAAATATATGCTTTGAAATATTTGAAAAGCAAAAATTTTACTGATAATGAAATAAATCTTGCAATTGGTTATTTAAGGAATAACTTAAATGAAATTGTAATTCCAAAAAAAGTATTAATGAATAATCCATCTATTGATCCAATTTTACAAAATGAATTATATAAATCAATTAAAGGTAATGATATTAGAGATTGGGTAATAAATAAAAATAGTAATTTTAATAAATTTTTGAGTTTTGAAAAAATAGAATCTATTCCTGTTTATGATAGACCATTTTATTGGCAATTAGTAAATTTAGTAACAAGACTAAATGAAATATTTAATATTTTTGAAGAAGGTTTTAAAAAACATAATCAAAAATGGTTAACCTCAAATTCAATTAGTTTGCAGGCAAAAAAGTGGCTAGGTGGTGCACCTATAGGTCAAATTATAAGACAAAATATAAATTATTTATCTGGATTAGATGGTATTTATAAAATAGACTCGGAAAACCTAGAAGATATAAATATGGTTATTAATAATACAATAAGATATAATTCTTCTATAACAACTCACTTGTTACCTAAATACATAAAAGTTTTAACTGATATACTTGAAGAAATTTTATCAGATCAGCAAAAAGAAGACTACAAGCTTACAATTAGTTTACCAACAATGTTAGAGTTAGGAACTCAAGAACCAGTAATTATACAATTGATTTCTTCAGGGATAACTAGAAGTGTTGCGATTCAATTATTTGATATATATGTAAATAGCACATCCAAAGATTATAGAGAAAAAAATGATGTTTTAAAATGGCTATCAAATCAAAACGAATTAAAAGGATTAAAACCTATTTACAATAGATATTTAAGACGAATTAAAGTCTTGAAAAGTATTTAATAATATAAAATGACTATTCAACGCTTAAAATTCCAGAACCTTCTAATATTCGAAATCTTTTCGGTTTATAAATCTTTTTGCTATAAAATCGGAAAACTAATTCTATTCGTCATATTAATCACATCAATCTCTTGCAACCAAAAAATAAAAAAAGAGACAAATAGTAGCCCATCCAAAACTCCGGATGATAGCATTGTTGTTGTAAAAAATGAAGAGGATAAAATAGTATGTGTGTATAGGTTTTCAAAAGGAGATTCAAAAAAACTAAACGAAAAAATCACTTTTTTAGCTAGTGGAGAAATAGATTACACTAATAGTATTTTTCTTCAAATAATAGGGAATGATTTATATCTTCGATCACCTTATGATATTCATTATCCAATACTTAAAAAAAGGTTTGCCGAATTTATTGGTTTCAAAATTAGTAATGATTCCTTAAATAATGCGCAGATTATTAAATCAGACACAACATTCTTTGGAGAAGATTCAAAAATTAAAAATTACATTAAGAAACTACCTCTAAAAGGAAAAGTTATAGAGACAATATTTTTAGACACATTAATTAAAACTAAAGGTAAGGAAAATCAAACTATAATTAGAACTTTAGAATATGAAGTTGACTTAAGAGATCTTTTATTTGATAGGATTAATGAATTTAAATAAAAATTGTAGCTAAGCGAAAGACTTTAAATTTATCATTTTGAACCATTAAGGCTCATACTAAATTTTTCTAAATGTCTAAATGGTTTAATTTTTAAAAAAATCCGTGCAAATCCGTTTAATCTGTGTTCCATTTTTTTAGCAAAGTTTAAAAACAAATAGAATTGTGATTATAATTCCCAAAACCTTAAAACAATCACAATAATGTGATTAGAAAAACGTTTTCATAAATAAAATCACAACTTTGTGCTTAAAATAATTTTGTAGATAAAAAAATCACACTAGTCACTATTTAAAAATGGAACAAAGAATTAAATTTAGAGAAGCACTCGGACTAACGCAAGAAGAAGCGGCACAGTTTCTAAAAATTCCTAAAAGCTTGTTAGGTATGTTCGAAATCGGTCAACGCGATTTATCAACTCCTGTTAAACTTCAATTAGTTACGCTTTATAATTTAGTACAAAAACAAGAATCTAAAACTTCAAATTCAGACAAAAAAGAAAAAGATTTTCAAGAACTGACATTAGAACTCAAAAAAGAACTTTTGGAAATGCAATACAAACAACAAGTTTTAGCACGAAAACTAGCGCTTTTTCAATCCAAATACCAAAAAAGTGAAAAGCTACTTCAATTCGTTCACTTGTTAGAAACCGAAGTCAAAAAAGAAGAAAGACCTTCACAAGATTATATAGAGGTTCTAAAAATAAAAGCAGAAAAAGAGGTCGCTAAATACGGCACACTCGCACAAACCAAACTAGAATTAAAGTTAAGAAGCATTAAATCTTATCAAAAAGAGATAAAAGTAGAAGTGAAGCGATACCAGAAATAAAGAGTTTTTTATAAAATATAGTCAAAACGTCCTTTTATTAAGGGCGTTTTTTTTTGTTTAAAAGACTATGCTATAAGTGTTTTCCACACAAATAAAAAAATAAAAAAGTACTACGTAAAATAGTTGCGTAGTTGCTTTTGAATATTTGTAAAGCGAAAGCAACTAAGTTCTTTAAGTAATTAAAAACCTCATTTTGTTGTAAAGACAATTTTGAGTAAAAAATATCAAGCAAGTCTTGTTGGGTGTTTCTGTATAGCACTATTGTAGTATTCGTTTCGCATTGCGTATGATGTTTTTACTATGCAACTTGATTTGAAGGTTTCGGTAGTTTTCCATAAAACGGCCCTATCTATTTGTCGTGGGTTCGAGTCCCACTTCTGACTTTGTCAGAATAGCTCAGTCTGGTAGAGCAATAGAAAATCGTAGGTTCGAATCCTACACACGTTTCGTTAATGTGTTTGACAGTGGTTGTCTCCAACAGACTAAAAATCTGTTTTCAGAGTAGCGTTCGCTCTTTAAATTTAATGTACCATGGAAAAAGACTATTTGTCTTGATCGGCAATACAAATTTAATAGTGTTCTCGTATTGCACTCACGACAAGACCTAAAAATCGGCTCTGTTTTTTAAACCGTTGGTTGCCTTTAGGGTTTGCTTGTTTTTAAACTTAGGTTTTGTACAAAAAATAACTATAAACGCTTTCATCGCTTTGCTAAACTGGCTTTTTTCCGTCCTTGAAGGAGGATTGAGACGAATAGGCTTTTTTATTTAAAAAGAAATACTAACTAACGCTGCAAAGTTCAGCTATAATACCTAGAAATAATGATTAAAAGAATTACAATTAAGGCCTACCAAGTAGGTTTGGTGTTTGAAAACAGAAAATTGGTAACTGTTTTAGAAGAAGGAAAATTTTGGATTTTGGGAAACAAAGAAGTCATGATTTATGAAATGAAGTCCTCTTTTGTAGCTCCAATAGAATTAAACATTTTATTGCAAAATGAAAAGTTAGCTTCTTTGTTGGAAGTTGTTGAAATTGCCGATAATGAAATTGCATTATACTACGTAAATGGTATTTTTAAAGAGGTTTTAACCACAGGAAGATTTGCTTTTTGGAAAGGTTATGTGGAAAATACGTTCATTAAAGCAGATACAAGTAAGGTTGCTATTACGGAAGAAATTGCAGTAAATATGTTGGAAAACCAAAATGTTAGAGCTTATATTAGAAAATTTTCTGTAGCGAATTTTGAAAAAGGTTTGTTGTTTGTAAATGGTGCTTTTGTAAAAGAATTAGAAGCGGGTATTTACTACTTTTGGAACAACACTATTGCTGTGGAAGTTAAAAATGCTGATACAAGAAAACAACAAATGGAAATTTCTGGTCAAGAATTATTGACTAAAGACAAAGCTGCTTTGCGAATTAACTTCTTTGCCAGTTACAAAGTTATCGATGTAGCGAAAGCTTTGGTAAGCAATAAGGATTTTGAAAAACAATTGTATGTAACGATGCAGTTGGCCTTGAGAGCTTTTGTGAGTACTTTTACTTTAGACGAATTATTGTCTAAAAAAGATACTATTGCCGAAGTAATTTTGGAAGAAACTAAAAGCAAAATGGTTGATTTAGGTTTGGAAGTATTTGCGGTGGGAATTAGAGATATTATCTTGCCAGGAGATATGAAAGAAATCATGAATCAGGTTTTGGTAGCTGAGAAAAAAGCTCAAGCGAATAGTATCATGAGAAGAGAAGAAACGGCTGCGACCAGAAGTTTATTGAACACAGCCAAATTGATGGAAGAAAACGAAATGTTGTGGAAATTGAAAGAAATGGAATATGTGGAAAAAATTGCCGATAAAATTGGTGAAATCACCATTTCTGGAAGCGGTAACATCATCAGTCAATTGAAAGAAATTTTCGTTAAATAAGTAGAACCTCGGAATTTATTTTTCGGGGTTTTTTGTTATATTTGAAATGAATTACAGGCTTCCTTTTTTTAACGAATAAATTAAATTAATACCTTGAATATATTTTTGATTATTTTCTTTATTTCAATTTATTGTTTGATAATGTATTATCAAATTCAATTTATATACCAAAGATATTTTAAAAGTTATAAAAACGAAATTATAGCATTCCTTCAAAATAAAGATCTAGAATTATTAGAGATAGCTTATCCAACTGAAAATGATTGGAAGAATAGTCCATTTGAAAAAAATAAAGGACTATTTAAATTCTATCAAATAGAAATAGGAAATTTTCCATTTGTTGTTTCTAAAGACTTTCTAATTGTTATTGCTTTTAAGGGTACTAGTAAAAAAAAATTTTGGCTTGAAATACGAGCAAGTCCTTTTCAAAAACCTAAGTTTCTATTTAAGGAAAACGGTTTTGTTGATACTTTAAAAATTAGTTTTAAAAATAACTATATAGAAGTTTTAGACAAGTGCCCAGCTTGTGGGTTTAAATTAAAAACTTCAGATTTATTTTGTCCTGATTGTGAATTGAAATTTTAATTCTATGAAAATAATATATCTAATTTTATTTCACGATTTATGAAGTCTCCTGAACTCGCAATGTAGAGAAGCTATTTTACTAATCTTTTTTTAAAATAGGTTAAAATAATTTGGTCATAAACTAATTTCCATAGTTTAGCTGTCTAATTGTGTTTTGTGAATTATGCTACACTTATTAAAATCCGTGAAACATATAACTTATACCTATTATTTTATAATACTTGCTACAGTTTATTGTCTCAAATTTGTTCTATAAATACATTTTCACTTTTACCCCAATAATGGGAATTTTAAACAAAACAAAAATGAAACAATTACTACTAATTTTTGCTGTAGTTTTATTAACAGCATGTGGACAATCTACTGAGAAAGTAGATGATGAAAATTTAGAAGTGACTTCTGAAACAACTAAAACCATTGAAGAAGCGCAAGATTTAAATACTGAATTAGAAGAAATAGATGGAGAGCTAGACTCATTATTAAACAAAATTAAATAAACGATGTATAAAGTAACACTTACAATTTTATTGGCCGTTGGAATAATGGCTTTTAAACAACCAAACGCAACTAGTGAAAACCTTAGTACTTTCAAAACGAATTCTCTTTTAGAAGGTGCTACTATATTAGACATTAATGCAAATGAAAATGGCCTAACAAATAGTTTAGCTTTTGATCAAAAAAATCAAGGAGAAAAAGGGAACAAACGAAACCAGGGAAACAAAGGAGATAAAGGGAATAAATCTCAAAAACAGAATAATCATAATTCTGAAAAAAAAGAGAAAGGAAATCACAATGTTTTTAAACAAGTTAATAAAAAACATAACAATGGTAGCAAAAGCCACAAAGACAATAAGCACTATGAAAAAGGACATCCTAATTTTGACTACGTTTTTGTAAATAAACATGGTTATTTTTCAGATAAAAATTATGGACAATGGCGTTCAAGACAAGCCAAAATGAAACATAAAAAATACCACCCAGTTTACGAATACCAAGCTATTGAAGGATTTAGATTAATTCAGACCCGAAATGTTTTTTTGTATGATGAAACCGATTATAAAATCAATCTTTTAAACACGCGTCTTATTCAAAGAAGAAAAGCAAACGAAATTACAGTTGTTGAATATGATAACTACACAACTCGTATTGCACAACTTCAAGATAGAAGAGCTGCTTTGAATATAAATATAAGTTTATAATACAAACGTTATTCTTTTTTAAGAAATTAGAATTTAAATAAAACTAGTAGGTAAAATGTTACCTGCTAGTTTTTTGTTTTTAATGGCTAGGGCAGGTCTAAAAATACGCTTATTGCCATAAGTGTCTTTTTATTCAAGTGTTATTTAGCACCCTTTGGTTAAAATATTTTACTTGATTGGCTTTGGAAACAACTTACCAAAAATTAAAAAAATAATATTAAAAAATAAAAGTTACTTCATAGTTAGGATTTTCATAATAAACTTTCTCGATACAATTTTACTCCAATCGTTAAAAAAAGATAGCTATACAAAACCTCAAAAAATAACTTGTCTGAGTAATAATGGTTTGAAATCTTGTCTGTTTTCTTTTGCGGTTTTATAAAACATAAAAAAGAGGTGCTCTATTAGGAGCACCTCTTTTCAGTATAATTTTATATTAACTATTTTATTGTGGTTGTACAACAGTATTCCCATCAAGAATAACAGCCGTTTGGGCTAAGGCTCTACCATTAAAAGTAGCACCAGATTGAAAAGTAATACCTGTCATTGACATAATAACACCTTCAAAATGTGATGTAGTTCCAAAGGTAGCTTCACCTGCTACTTGCCAGAAAATATTAGATGCTTTTGCGCCACCTTGTAACGTTACATTAACTGCAGCACTCATGTTCAAATCACCTGCAATTTGAAAAATCCACACATCATCTGCTGTTCCAGAAAGGGTTATATTTGAAGGTATTGTTACAGTACTTGTCCATTTATAAAGACCTGCATCTAATGTAGTACCACCAATATTTCCTGCACCCAATTCAAGATAATCTGGAGTAGGACGTCCGGCTGCATTATTGTATGCTGTAATCATATTTTCAACCGCTGTAGTCAAATTTGTAGAGGTTGGGGAAACCATATCAGCAGCATATACCTTTCCGGTAATTTGTGCAGATGTTGCATATCCTGTAAAATCTGTTAAAGAAAACCCAGTTATATACGATGTCGCTGCAGGGCTTAATCCAAGATTTCCTGTAATAGTAGAAGTTGGAACGTTGTTGATTGCTGTTTTAGCTAAAATCACATAATTTCCTGCTGCTCCTAGACCAACTGCTGATAAACCAGCTGCGTTTGCACTAGTAGTAAAATTCCATTGCATATCAGCCGCAAGTGCTTGTCCCGCTGAATCTTTTACTCCCGTAGTTAATTTGACTGTGTACTGTGTTTGTGCAGCAAGAGCATTTAGTGGAATAAACGTTGCCGTAGTTCCTGAATAAGAAATAGCTCCTAGTATGGAAACACTTCCTTGTTTTACTGTAAACGTTGTAGCATTAATAGTTGATGCTTCCATTGATTTGCTAAAGTTTACTGTAATTGCTTTGTTTCTTGCAACATTACTTTCACTGGTTGAAGGACTCGTTAAAACCACAGTTGGGGCAGGACTTGTCTGCGTTTCGTCATCACTTGAACAGGCAGTGAACAAAACAACTAATGCAATAGCAAAAGTTGGAAATAAATTTTTAATTCTCATAATTGTAGGATTTTGTGAAATTTCGTAATCATCACATGACAAATGTAGGCTGGTATGCACCCTTTAATGTTATAGAACAATGGTATTAACTTATAGCATTCGTATACTTTATGCACTAGTAAATAAATTTTAAAGTGCGTTAAGTACTTTATATAACTTTAAATTATTGAATTACTTTGAATGTAATAAGTAGAAACTAGTTACAGTCTATGACAACATTGAGAACAAAATTGCATACTTTTATAAACTTATTAATAAAAAAACATAACATTTAGAAAATCATCATTTTGACTAGTAAACAACTTTGCGCTTTAGCTTGAGTTTAGTTTTTTGAAGTCACTCAATTTTCAAAACAATACCTTTATTACAAATTACTATAAGCTAGCACAAAAAATATATATGAAACTTTATTCAAATCTCTCTAAAATTAAACTTCTTAAAAAGTATTCCACTAAGTTTTTAGCCATTGCTTTTTTAGGAATTCATATTCCTTTAATAGGCTTAATTATATTTCTTACCTTTAATGAAGGTGTTTTATCTCCAACTTTAATATTGATCTTTACTTTAATTTTTACGTTAGGAGCAACTGCAATTACTTTGTTTATACTTAATAAATTACTAGAACCTATAAAACTGGCAAGAAACACACTCAAAGCATATTTAGAAAGTCAAGAACTACCCACTTTACCCATAAACTTTACTGATGAGATAGGAGAACTTTTAAAAGACTTACAATTTTCGATTGAAGTATTCGATAACCTTATTGACTCTAAACAACAAACCATTGCTATTTTATCTCATGACCTAAGAAATCCATGTTCGGGAATTATCATGTTAATAGACTTACTAAAACAAGAAGAAATTGCTAGCGAAAGAGAAATTTTAATGGCTAATATTAAATCTTTGGCTGAACAACAACTTGCATTAATGGAAAGCACACTGTCTAACTTAAGAAACGAATCAAAAACTCAAGGGAAATTAGAAAAAGTAGATTTAAATCTAAAGAAAATTATAATTGATATAATTGCAAATCAAAAAGTTGTTTTAGATAATAAGAATATTGATTTATTCTTTGATTGCTCTACAGACCTAGTTATAAGAGGAAATGAAACTGCATTCAGACAAATATTTATTAATTTAATAAACAATGCCATTAAGTTTTCAGAAACTAACGGAAAAATTTGGATCAATGCCACAAAATCTAAGACAGAAATAAACATAGATATTATTGATGAAGGTTTAGGGTTTAAGGAAGAAGAAAAAGAGGCTCTTTTTAAACCTTTTACAGAGTATTCTCGTTTAGGAACCAAAGGAGAGTCAAGCCAAGGAATGGGTTTATTTATAAGTAGAAGATTTGTAAATAAACATTCTGGAAGATTAATTGCTAAAAGTGGAGGACTAAACAAAGGAGCTACTTTTTCAATTCAGTTACCACTAATATAGGCCCCACAAAATAATATGATAGCTTTACTACCTATTGGTCAAATGTTTTAATGGCTAATGATGTTCCTTAAAGCATGAGTTGAGTATAAGAAATGGAGTACCGCTTCAAAATATCACTAAATGTAGCGAGTACTGAAGAAGCCAATAAGTTATTTAATGTATATCTTATGGTTTATGGTTGATCTGTTGAAGTACCTAATAAAGCCCTTGCGGTTCATATTTCGGCATGTTTAGAGCTTAATAGGGTATTGATTGGTGGCGAATTTTGATTCAAAGTAGCATGAAAAGGTTTAGATTTTAAACCATTAAGGAATTTAGATAAATTTAGTTTTGTACTAAATCTTCTGAATTTCTTAATGGTTTTTCCTTATTATAATTGTTTTTCAATTTTATATTCTATTGTTAAAGTATTATTAATCTTTCGAAATTAAATTGTACACAATTTAATTTAAATTTACATTTGTACTATCAAATTGATACTATGAAAGATTCCTTACATCTTAGCGAACAAGTTTGTTTTCCAGTTTACGTTTTAGCTAAGGAAATTATTAATCAATATCGTCCTTTATTGGAGGAACTTGAGCTTACCTATCCACAATATTTGGTGATGCTTGTTTTGTGGGAACACGAAGAACAAACAGTAAATCAACTAGGAGAAAAATTAAAACTTGATAGTGGAACATTAACTCCGTTATTAAAACGAATGGAAGTAAAAGAGTTTGTAACCCGAAATAGAAGTAAGATTGATGAACGATTAGTCCATATAGCTTTAACCCAAAAAGGAAAAGCTTTAAAAGAAAAAGCAACTTGTATTCCAACTCAATTAATGGAATCTATGAATCTTTCAAGCGATGATTTGTTAAATTTAAAAAATATAATTACTAAAATTTTAAAAAAATAACTATGAAAACATTGTATACAACAAAAGCTACTGCAACTGGTGGTAGAAACGGACATGTAAAAAGCGAAAACGGAATTGTTGATTTTGAAGTAAGACATCCAAAAGGTTTGGGTGGCGCTAATGACGATTATGCTAATCCAGAAATGCTTTTTGCTGCTGGTTATTCAGCTTGTTTTGATAGTGCCTTAAACTTAGTCATAAAAAAAGAAGGTATTACAACCGGTACAACAAAAGTTACTGCTAACGTTAGCATTGGTTCAAATGACGCTGGAGGTTTTGGTTTAGAAGCTGAATTGCATGCCAATATTCCAGGTGTAACTATAGAAGTAGCACAAGATTTGATAGAAAAAGCACACCAAGTTTGTCCTTATTCTAACGCAACAAGAGGAAATATGCCTGTGAAATTGACGGTTACAAACGAATAATTAAATAATTTACAATACATAAATAAACAAATAAAAATGGCTTTAATAGAAGATTTAAATTGGAGACATGCAGTAAAAGCGTATGATGCCACCAAAAAAGTAAGCAAAGAAGATATAGATAAAATTGTAGAAGCGGCACGTTTAGCGCCTAGTTCTTCTGGATTACAACCTTTTAATGTACTTGTTGTTGAAAATCAAGATTTAAAAGAAAAATTAGCAAATGGTTCATTGAATCCAGAATGCATGAGAGATTGTTCTCATGTGATAATTTTTGCAGGTTGGGATCGTTACACAGCAGAACGAATAGATAAAGTATACAATTATACTACTGATGAACGAGGTTTAGAAAGAGGGCGTTTTGGAAGTTATACTGATAAACTAAAAGAAATTTATTTAGCACAGCCTGCTGAAGAAAACTTCGCACATATTGCAAGACAGACTTATATTTCTTTAGGATTGGCTTTAGGTCAAGCTGCAGAATTAAAAGTAGATAGTACTCCCGTAGAGGGTTTTGACAATAGTGTAGTGGATGAAATCTTAGCATTAAACAAATTAGGATTAAAAAGTGTTTCTTTAATGTATGTAGGTTATGCAGATACACCAAAAGATTGGATTGCTCCAATGAAAAAAGTAAGAACTCCAAAAGAGGAATTTGTAATTGAATTCAAATAAAAAATAAAATAAAGCTTTTTGGTTAGTACAAAGCTGCATTTTATTTAGAAAATCCTGAATCGAAACTTTGTTTTGGTTCAGGATTTTTATTTTGAAATTAAAGAATCTTATTTTTTTGAAGCATAAAGTTTTCTATCGTCTAAACCCCATTGATCTAAGTTTCTTAGAATAGGTTCTAAAGATTTTCCTCTTTCACTTAGTTTATATTCTACTTTTGGAGGTACAACAGGAAATATTTTACGTTCCACCAAATCATCTTTTTCAAGTTCTCTTATGGTTTGCGTAAACATTTTATTAGAAATTCCAACGACACTCTTTTGCAGCTCACCAGAACGCAATGCACCTTCTAATAAATGAAATAATAAAAGAGGTTTCCATTTGTTTCCAATCAAAAGCATGGTGTGATTTAGAGGACAATCAATATTTTTAAGCATTATTCTTATGTTTAATTAGCTATAAATCAACAAATAACCCCTTTAGGTAACTATAATACTTTTCAGTAAGTTATTGTCAAAGTAGCAAATATAGTTTAATTTTGCCTTATTAAAATAAAAAATAAAAATTATGAAAGATCAATATCCAAAATCGTTTTCTCATGTTGGAATAACAGTTCCCAATATTAAAGAAGCTGTTAAATTTTATTCTGAAGTTATGGGTTGGTACGTTATTATGGAACCGTCAACCGTTAAAAAAGAAGCCGAAACTGCTATAGGTCAAATGTGTATAGATGTTTTTGGTGATGATTGGGAAACCTTTGAAATCGCTCATTTATCAACTTCAGATGGAATAGGGATAGAATTGTTTTCTTTTCCTCATGGTTTAAAAGAAGCACCTGCATTTAATCCGTTTAACACAGGGTTATTTCATTTTTGTATACAAGATCCTAACATAAAGGCTTTGGTTGATAAAATTGTTGCTTATGGAGGAAAACAACGTATGCCAATCCGTTCTTATTATCCAAATGATAAACCTTATCAAATGTGTTATGTAGAAGATCCTTTTGGAATTGTATTTGAAGTGTATTCGCACAGTTATGAACTTACGTATTCTTCGGGTGCCTATGCTAAATAAGCTAACTTTGTACTCCAATAAAATTAAATAAAAACCATGAAAAAAGCTGTTTATATAGTTCTGTTATTGCTATTAGTTATCTCTTGTAACGATAAAGTTATAGATAAGATAAAAACAGATAATAAGTTTGAAAAAGAAATAGTTACAAATAATTCCATTCAAGTTGCAACTTTTATAGGTCAGCAAGTTACTGGTGTATCAGTTGCTGATGATGGTCGCATATTTGTAAACTTCCCTAGATGGAGAGAAGGCGTTATTCGATCGGTTGCTGTATTAGATTCCTTAAATCAAGCGGTAAGTTATCCAAATGCATCATGGAATTCATGGGAAATTGGACAAAAGGTTGAGGCTAACAAATTTGTGGGCGTACAATCTGTGGTTGTTTTTGAACAAAATTTATACGTTTTAGACACCAGAAATCCTATTTTTAAAGGTGTAATTGATGCTCCTAGAGTTTTTGTGTTTGATTTAAAAACTAATGCATTGGTTCATACTTACGTATTTGATAAAGCAAGTTATCATAAAGATTCTTACATTAACGACTTACGTGTAGATAAGAAGAAAAATGTTGTTTATTTCACTGATTCTGGTAATTCAGGGTTAGTGATTTTGGATTTAAAAAGTGGTAAGACAAAGCGTGTTTTAGACGATCATAAATCTACAGAAGCCGAAGTTAATTTCTTGACTTTTGAAGGTAAAAAATGGGAACGCACAGTTCATTCTGACGGAATTGCTTTAGATACAGTTCATAACAAATTGTATTTTCATGCCCTTACAGGTTATCAATTGTATGCTATAGATACAGAAGTTTTGGTTACTGGTGATAAAAAGGCTATTGAAAATAATGTTAAAGCTATCGCTAAAACAAGTGCTCCTGATGGAATGCTTTTTGATAGCAAAGGGAATTTGTATTTTGCGGATTTAGAGCAGCATAAAATTATTTACAGAAAGGAAGATGGAAGTATTCACATCTTGTTAGAAGGAAAAGATGTTAAATGGGCCGATACTTTTAGTATTTATGATGGTTATTTGTATTATACCAATTCTAGAATTAATGAGGCTGAAGGTGATATATCTGATATGGTGTTTTCTTTAAATAAGGTTTTGTTGCCCGTGGATGAAGAGTGAGACTTAAAGAATTCAAAACACACAATTTTTTATATCAAAACAAAATTACTATTAGCTAGTGACCGTTGTGAATTAAAAATAAAATAAAAGAACCTTAAAGTTCGAAGGAAGTAACTCACTAGTTGCAGGCTCTAAACTGCTTAAATATTAAAACTTTGCTCAATGAAACAAGCAAAGTTTTATTATTTAACAAAACTCATTTAAAGGAAACTTAATCAATCTTAGTAAAGAATTCATCTTCAGGAGTTCTTACTTTTTTCATATCGACTAACCAATCATTTTCAGCATCTCTGTAACCTAGTGTTAAAACAACAGTACTTTTCAATCCTAGTTCTTTTAACCCTAATATTTCGTCTACTTTAGGCGGTTCAAAACCTTCCATTGGTGTTGCATCTACTTTTAGTTCTGCAGCTGCTGCTAATGCCATTCCTAATGAAATGTATGATTGTTTAGCTGCATGATTAAAATGCCATTCTTTACTTAGTGGCTCATACATGCTCCAAAGGTTCTTTTTATAATCATCCATAGTTTCCATTGGCAAGCCTCTTTCTTTCATTGTATGGTCGAAAACCTTTTCAATACGTTCTAAAGTATAACAATCCCATGCTGCAAAAATCAATACATGAGAAGCATCAGTAATTTGACTTTGGTTAGAAGCTACTGTTCTAATTTTTTCTTTTAATTCTTGGTTTGAAATTACGAAAATTTGGAAAGGTTGCAATCCAGATGAAGAAGGAGCTAAGTGAGCAGCCTCCAATATATAGTTTATTTTTTCTTGTGCTACTTCTTGTCCATTCATTTTTTTAGTAGCATAACGCCACTTTAAATCTTCTAATAAGCTCATTTTTTTTTGTTTTTTAATTTATACATACAATTTACAATTTATATGCTAATTTCTCTCTTTACAACTCTTAAAGTTATCTAAAATCGCTTATCAGTCCAGTTTTACCATTTTATAGTGTTTTCTGTTTCTACTTCAAATTTTTTCTAGTTTGATTTGCTATTGAATATTACTTTATTGTCTTAAGTTCTTTTATTTAAAGGTTTTATATATAGCATTTTATTAAAAATTGCTTTTGTGTTAGTTAGCTTACATATCATTTATTTTCAAAAAAGTAGTTTTGATTTTAAACTTAAATACTACTGCTATGGTTAAGAAAGGAATTTATTTATTAGTCGCACTCATGTTTTTTTCTTGTGAAAAAGAAGGGGAATTTACTAGACAAGAAGCCCAACAACAAAACATTATCATTAATTCCAATGAAGATTTAGTTGAATTATATGCTGGAACCTTTGTCCCAACTGCTGGAATTTCAGTCACAGGTAAAGCTAAGATATATCAACAAGGAACAACTCGATTTGTTTCTTTAGAAAACTTTACTATTTCAAATGCACCAGATTTAAAAGTATATCTTTCTACAACAGCTGCTCCTGATACGTTTGTCAATTTAGGAAACTTGACTGCAGCAACAACTTATACTATTCCAACCCAAGTGGATTTAACGGTTTTTACCTATGTTTTAATCCATTGTCAACAGTACAATCATTTGTATGCTATTGCTAATTTAAATTAATGTTTATATGAAACAGACTATATATATTTTAAGTATTTTGGGAAGTTTATCAATGTATTCCCAAGGTTGTAGTGATGCTGGTTTTTGCTCAGTAGGAAATACTTTTACGGATGAACTAAATACTTCTAAAAACCAACTTGATTTTGGAGGTATAATCGGTGGAGGAGAAGCAGATATTTTTTATATTTCACCCTATGTTACTTACACTCGTAATTTTTCTGAATCGTTTACCATGAGTGCAAAAGTTACTTATTCACAAGCTAGTGGCGATTTTGGCACAAGAGGTCAATTTGGAGATGCATTCTTAACGGGTAATTATACTTTTAAAGAAAAAAAAGATAAAACTTGGAGTACACTTTTGGGTTTTAAATTTCCGTTTACGTCTTCCAATGCTAAAATTAATGGTGTTTCATTACCTTTAGATTATCAAGCCAGTCTGGGAACTTTTGATTTGATAGCTGGTGTAGGTTTTAAGTATAAAAAGTGGTTTTTTAATACAGCTTTGCAATTGCCAGTATTCAATAATAATAAGAATTCATATTTTGATGAGTATTCTGCTTCCAATGATTTTTCCTCAACCAATCTATTTGAAAGAAAACCGGATGTTTTGTTTAGAACGACTTATACTATTCAAAACAATACTAAATTCACGTTTAAACCCAACTTACTATTTATTTATCGTTTGGGTGAAGATACGTACGAAAACCTTGCAGGTAATAGAACCTCAATTGATGGTTCAGACGGTTTGACTATAAACGCAAATTTAATTACTAGTTATGCGATAGCAAAAAACAAAATTTTGGAAGCATCATTGGCCTTTCCATTTGTAGTTAAAGAAGAAAGACCAGACGGCTTAACGCGTTCTTTTACAGCTGGGCTAATTTATAAGTATGCTTTCTAAAATTAATTTTATTCTTGATATATAAGATTCAACACAAAAAAAGGAGTTAGATATAACATCGAACTCCTTTTTTTTATATTAATTTGAAACTAATTTTATCTCTTTCCATTCTTTTTCTAGACTAACTATAGCTTCAAATAGTTGTTCATAGGAATCAATTTGAAAATACAAGTTTTGCACATGATCAGTTTCAAAAGACTGATTTAATATGATTTTTAAATCAAACGGAGCTACTTCAACTGTTTTTCCTAACGATAAATTTGTTTCGCCAAACGAAGAAGCTATTCCAGCTCCATAAATTTTTGTGGAAACTTCGTTAATTAATCCAAACTCAATGGTAAACCAGTACAATCTTTGTAATTGTATTACACGTTCTGCATCATCTTTCATAGCTACACCTAATTTACCAAAGGCTTCCATAAAATCTGAAAAAATTGGATTACAAAGTAAAGGGACATGTCCAAAAATATCATGAAACATATCAGGTTCTTCTAAATAATCTAAATTTTCCATGGAACGTAACCATGTAGAAGAACAAAATCTTTTTTTAGCTAATAATTCAAAAAAATCTTCTACAGGAATTAATCCTGGAACACATTCAATTTGCCAACCTGTTTCCTTTTGAAACCATTTATTGATTTTATCAAAGTTTGGAATTTCATAAGCGTTTAAAACAGGTTTCATTTGTTCTAAGGCATCTAAATAGGATTGAGAAGCTTTGTTTTGTAAATTTTCTTCTTGACGTCTAAATAACAGGTTCCATATTTTTAAATCCTCTTCGGTGTACTTTTCATAACGTTGTTGCATTTTCTTTCTTTTAAATTTTTGACATAAAAAAAGCTCAATTCGGTTGAACTGAGCTTTGTAAAATATTTTAAAAATATACAATAATACTACAGTCCCGTTTTCGGAATATAGTAATAATAGTATTTTTTGTTATTCATCATAAGGCTGTAAAAATAGAAAAAAACCTGAATATAACTAAATTTTCATCCTTTTTTATAAGATTTTTTATTCGTATAAATTAATACGCTCTTTTAAAGTCTTAATTTGATATTCAAGGTGGTTGTTTTTTTCTAGCAAGTCTAAGATGATTTCAATGCCTTCTTTGTTAATGTTTAAATCATTGTGCATACGAATGATTTTTTCGATAGAAGCCAAATGGTTTTTATCCAAATATTTTTGTTTCTCATGCTCAATGGTTTCAATTAATCCAAAGGCTTCTAAATCTTGGATAAAGTTAATTTCTACTTCGTATTCTTGACAAAATACTTCTACTATTATTAATTCTTGCGTTTCCATATTTTTAGTTTTTGGCAGATTTAGCTAAATCCTTGAATAATTCTGTTTCTTTTTCTGAAAGATTGGTTGGAATGACAATGTTATAAGTTACATATAAATCTCCAAATTGATTGTCTTTTTTATAAATTGGAAAACCTTTTCCTTTCAAACGCACTTTTGTTCCATTTTGAATTCCAGCAGCTACTTTTAGTTTCAATTTAGCTTGATTGAAGTCAGAAATCGTAATTTCTCCTCCTAAAACTGCTGTATATAAATCTAAATCTTGCGTGTAAAATAAATCATTACCTACACGTTTAAAAGCAGTTGTATTTAGAATAGAAAAAGTAATGTATAAGTCACCGTTTGGTCCTTTATTAGTTCCTGCTCCGCCATAACCACTAATTTTAATGGTTTGTTGGTCTTCAATTCCTGCAGGAACGGTAATTCTAATGCTTTTCCCGTTTACCGTAAATTCTTTTTTGTGTGTTGTGTAAGCTTCTTTTATATCAATTTGTAATGACGCTTGAATATCTTGTCCACGATATTTTGGTTGACTTCTGCGTCCACCACCACCTTGATTTCCAAACATTGAAGAAAAATAATCTGAAAAATCTTCGCCACTAAAATCTCCACCTGAATATGATTGTTGTTGACCAGCATTTGAATATTGTCGTTCTTGTTGCTGTTTGTATTTTTCGTATTCTTCTCCTTTCTCCCAATCTTTACCATACTTATCGTATTTCTTTCTTTTTTCGGGATTACTCAAGACTTCATTAGCTTCATTTAGTTGTTGAAACTTTGTTTGTGCCTCTTTATCATTGGGGTTAATGTCTGGGTGTAATTTCCTCGCCAATTTACGATAGGCTTTTTTAATTTCATCACTAGTGGCACTTTTAGTAATGCCAAGGACTTTGTAGTAATCAATAAATTCCATAAAATAGTAGATTAAACAATTTAATAAGCTTAAAATGCTTAGGTAAATTTACGAAATTCTATGAGATTTTGTATTGAAAATTCAAGATTTGTTTTAATATTAGATATTTGATTTATACTATTTAATTTACAAATACATAATTTTAAAAAAATTAAAAACAATAGTTTTATATTTGAAATAAAAACTAAAAATACTAGCTTACTAGTTTTATAACTATGGTGATTTTTCTTATTGAATAGATCAAAAAGTATGTTGATATAAAGACTAATAAATTAAAAAATAATAAATTAATTTAATTGTTTTTTTTGTAAGTTTGTTTTATGTTATTATATTAAATAAACTAATATTCTTAAAATAATATAGTTGATATAGATTTATTGAGCCATTTTTTTAAAAAATCATAACTTTTTTCTTAATTTTAGTATCTTGTATAACGCATAAAAAAAGTATGAAAGACAATAAGCTTCTTGACACTAAGGATTCTGAATCTTCCATTAATCAGATAAACCAAGCAACTATTTTAAAACATCAAGTTGAACTTGAAGCATTAAAACTTGAAATCAAATTAAAAAAAAAAGAGTTAAGTTTTGTAACTTCTAAAAGCAACTTTAAAGCAAATATTTATTCTAATTTTTATGATTTCGCTCCAATTGGTTATTTTAAACTTAATAATCATGGAGATATCAAAGATGTTAATAAATATGGAGCAAAAATACTTGGAAAGACAAGTAACGCTATTCTTGAAAAGAACTTTAATGAATATATAGCTTCTGAAAGTAAATCAAAATTTAAAACTTTCTTTACAAAACAAGTAAAAGAAAACAAAAATAAGTCTTGTGAAGTTCGGCTTTTAATAAATAAAAAATCATCAAAATTTGTTCATATTTCATCGGTATATAGGGAAAAAGAAGATGAGTTTTTTTTCTATATAATAGATATTACTAAACATAAACAAGTTGAAGAAAATTTACAAACTTTAGAAAATGAAAATAGTGTTATACTTAATGCCTTTCAACATATTGTTTTCAGAATAAATAAAGAAGGTGTAATTCTAAATTATCGAGCTGCTAAAAAAGAATTGCTATTTACTAGCCCCAAAAATTTTATTAATAAAAATTTATCTAATGTTTTACCCGAAGATATTTCGGATTTATTTAATCAATCTATAAAAAGTACAATTTCAGAACAAAAAATAGTTTTAGTTGAGTATGCTTTAATGTTAAATGCGGTTGAACATTATTTTGAAGCACATTTTATACCGGTTGAGTCTAATGAGGTTTTAGCTTTTGTAAATGAAATTTCAACCCGAAAAAATGTTGAATTAGAACTTACATTAGCTAAAAAAGAAGCACAAGAAAACGAAATACGTTTTAAAGCATTGCATAATGCATCTTTTGGTGGAATCACAATTCACGATAAGGGAATAATTTTAGAATGCAACCAAGGCTTGTCTGATATGACAGGATATTCGTATGAAGAATTAATAGGAATGGATGGTTTAAAATTAATTGCTGAAAAGTCAAGAAATAAAGTAATGCAAAAAATTCAGAGTGGTTATGAAAAACCTTATGAAGAATATGGTGTTAAAAAGAATGGTGAAGAATTTCCGGTTAGATTAGAGGCCAGAAATATTCCTTATAAAGGAAAAATGGTTAGATCTGTAGAATTTAGGGATATTACTTATCAAAAATTAACTGAAATAGAATTACTAGCAGCTAAAGAGAGAGCAGAAGAATCTGATCGTTTAAAGTCGTCTTTTCTAGCTAATATGAGTCACGAAATTAGAACTCCAATGAATGGTATATTAGGATTTGCTGAACTTTTAAGAGAACCAAATCTATCAGGTTCAAAACAGCAAGAATATATCAACCTAATAGAAGAAAGCGGTGAGCGATTGCTTAATATTATAAATGATATTATAAGCATTTCTAAAATTGAATCTGGAGTTATGGAAATGTACAAACAACTTTCTAATATTAATGAGCAAATTGAATATGTTTATAATTTCTTTCTTCCTGAAGTAGAAAGTAAAGGAATCAAATTATCCTTTGCTAATGCTTTTTCGAATGAAGATGCTATTATTACTACTGATCGTGAAAAAGTATTTTCCATACTAACTAATCTTGTTAAAAACGCCATAAAACATACCGAAGAAGGATTTATTAAATTTGGATACATTAAAAAAGATAATTTTCTTCAGTTTTTTGTAGAAGACACTGGTATTGGAATTCCTAAGAATCGTGTTGAAGCTATTTTTAAAAGATTTATTCAAGCAGATATTTCAAATAAAATGGCTCTACAAGGTGCAGGTTTAGGTCTGTCTATTTCAAAAGCCTATGTAGAGATGCTTGGTGGACAACTTTGGGTAGAATCTAAGGAAGGAGCAGGAAGTACTTTTTACTTTACACTTCCTTATTTTAAAGAACATTCGGATGCAAATCATAAAAAAAAGATCAAACAAAATTCAGAATTTGAACCTTTATCTAATAAGTTAAAAATTTTAATTGCTGAAGATGATAAGATCTCTGAATTGCTTATTTCTATAACCCTAAAAGATATAGCTCACCAAATTATTTATGCACAAAATGGAGAAGAAGCGGTACAAGCTTGTCTAAATAATCCTGATATCGATTTAGTGTTGATGGATATGCAAATGCCAATAATGAATGGGAATGATGCTACAAAAGAAATTAGAAAGATTAATAAAGACGTATTAATCATTGCTCAAACAGCAAATGTACTTTCAAATGAAAATGAAATAATGTTACAAGCTGGTTGTAATGAAATCATTACAAAACCAATTGAAGTAAATGAATTAAAACAACTAATTGGTAAGTATTTTACTTAACAAAATTATAGTTGACTTAAGAAAATAATTTTTAGTTTTAAAAAGTCAACTATAATTTAGCTTTAGACTTATGCCTAATTTTTATAACAAGTATGTAAAAAAAATTATAATAGGAATACAAATGACAAAGTAAATTCCAAAAAGGTGAAGTAAAATAACTCCAATAATAAAGAAAGAAACAAATGCTATTTTGTATTTAATTTTATTAATCAATATTTCCCATTCAACAATTCTCCGCCAATTCCAGATTTTGCTTCAATTCCGATTTTCTTCATCATTTCATAAGTCGTACAAATGGCTGCAGAAGTAACAGGTATTCCACATTCAGCCTGAATTAAATCAATAGCTTCTAAAGAAGGCATTTGAACACAAGCAGAAGCTACTAAAACGTCAACATCTGTCAAATCTAATTGTTTGTAGATTTCCAATAAATTCAAAGGATTTTGAGCAGCGACTTCCAAATTATCTGGAATTTCTAAAGCAATACTTTGTTTGACTTTTATGCCTTGATTTTCGATATAATCTACCACCATATCAGTCAAAGGTCTCATGTAAGGAGTAATTATCGAAATTTGTTTTGCACCTAAAATTTTCAAACCATTAATCAAAGCACCAGCAGAAGTTACAATAGGAGTAGGGAAGTCATTCGCAACCGTTTCTTGGTGTAAATTCACTTCAGAAACACAATGATATCCTCTTCCCATGCTCATAATGGCAACCAAACAAGCATAACCCATAACATCCACATGAGCGTCAGATAATTCTTGAGCACATTTTAAACTCATGGCATCCATTGCTTCGAGTTCTTCTTTGGTTACTTTTTTCATACGCATTCTACTACTATGAAACGTAAATCGTTCAGGAAGAATCGTTTCTCTTGAACGAAAGATTGCTGGTATTTCGGTTTCCATCGTTACGTTTGATGATGGTACTATTTGGCCTATTCTGTATTTCATATTTTTTAATTTTTGGAACACAGATTTAAGGAATTAGAGAAATTTTAAAAATTATTTTAATTTCTTAAATCTGTGTTCCTTATATTTTATATTTCTTTAACGGTATTCACAATTGATCCAATACCTTCAACGGTACATTTTACCACATCACCATCTTTTAACCATTCTTGTGGTGTTCTTCCTGCGCCAACTCCAGCTGGTGTTCCTGTTGCGATTATGTCTCCAGCTTCAATAGTGAAAACGGTACTTAAATCTTCAATCAAAGCATTGATATTAAACAACATGAATTTTGTATTTGAATTCTGTTTTTCAATTCCGTTAACGGTTAAAGATAAATTTAAGTTGTGTGGATTTTCTACTTCATCTTTGGTTACTAATATTGGTCCCATTGGAGCAAAAGTATCTTGCCCTTTTGAAACAATCCATTGGCCAGAACGACGACAATCTCTTGCAGATATATCATTGATAACAGTGTATCCAAAAACATAATCCATTGCTTCAGCTTTAGGGACGTATTTTCCTTTCTTTGAGATGATTATAGCTAATTCAACTTCCCAGTCTAATTGATTGGTTAGCTTTCTATTTAGTAGAATTTCAGTATTAGTTGCTGTAACACAAGTTGGTGGTTTAGAAAAGATAACGGGTTGTTGTGGTAAGTCATTTGAAGTGTCTAATGTTCTTGCACTTTCGGCAACATGTTCTGTATAATTTAAACCAATTCCGATAATATTTTTTCTAGGTTTTGTAATAGGAGCAAGGAACGTAACTTCGTCCATTTTATACGAGATTTCTTCAAAATCAACTTCACGTGTATCATCAATTAAATCTTGAATTTCTGAAATGATTTCATAGCCTAAGTCAATTAAATCCAACATATCATCAGGAAGTGGAAAGTTGCAAATATTTCCAAAGTCTTCCATATCGATTACTAGATTGTTATGAATAAATCCTAATCTTGGTTCTGTATCTGCTGTTTTGTAAGTAAGTAGTTTCATTTTATGCTGAATTTATTTCAGTATCTTTTTATTTTGCTTCAAAGGCACAAAGACACTATGTTTTTATTGATTTTTGAATTTTATTTTTGTTATTAAACTTGTTGGTGTCCGTTGTTTTCTGTGTATTCTTTCTCTTGATATAAGCCTAGTTTTTCCATTACAGGTAAATCGTTGAAAGAGAATAAGCAAGCGTCTTCTGTTTCGGATAAATTATGATGTTCGTGCCAAGCCCATGAAGGAACGCAGAAAATATCGCGTTCTTTCCAATTGTAGCGCTTTCCATCTATAATTGAATAGCCTTTTCCTTTTGCACATTGATACACGAATGAACCTGTATGTTTATGTGCTTTTCCTTTAAAATTAGCTGGCAATAGTTGAATACTTGCTCCCATAGTTTGCATCACATGTCCACCAGTCATTGGATTGGAATAGTGCATGAAAACTCCGTCAACAGGATTTATTTCATTGCTTTTTGAAGCTTCAACCAAAGCTGGATATACTTTTGACCAAGAAAACTTAAATAAAGGAGAATATGGTTTATCCCAAACTTTATCTGCAGGAATAATGCCAGCCGTTCCATAATTGATTGGTGAATTGTTTAAAGGAACTTCCAAAGGTTGTTTTCCATCATAAACTGCATAATCATTTGCTTCTAAAGCATTTATTAGCGGAATATCTAAACCATCTTGCCAAATGCAGGTTTTTCCGTTGGCATCAACTCCGTGTTCGTGCCAAGTTGAATTTGGTGTGATAACGAAATCATTGACTTCAAATGTGATTTTATTTCCATCTACAACTGTATAACCACCTTCTCCTTCCATAATGAATCGTAGGGCAGAAGCTTTGTGTTTGTGAGCCGAAGTACTTTCTCCTGGACGTGTGACTTGAATTCCAGTATATAACCAACCTACAGCTGCTGAAACGTCTTTTCGTTTATCATTAACTAAATACACAACTCGTCTTCCGGCTTGTTCAGGTGTGACTAGTTCTGATGATTTTAAAACTAATTCTCTTAAATCATCGTATTTCCATAGCATTGGAACTGAATTTGATTTAGGTTCCCAAGGTTCTATGTCATTGGCAACGGTCCATAAAGCACCAGCACCAAGGTTTTCTAAGTCTTTGTAGTAAGCTTTCAGTTCCGGTGAATCTTGAACTCGAGCTCTTCCGTATTGATCGTCTGAATGGTTTTCGTTCATAGTTTGTTTTTTAAATTAACTTTAACCCTTCTAGGGTTTAAAACCCTAGAAGGGTTAAAGTTATTCAATTATAAATGTATTAATTTCTTGTAAATTTTGTTCTGAATTATGATATTTAATAAAGGTTTCTTTATTCTGATAAAACTCAATAACATTATCTCTTTTTAATTTAGTTGGTTTATCAGAAATTATAGTTTCGTAAGATGACCATGGATAAAGATTGATATTTTTTGTGAAACCATGATGTACAGGGTTATTGTGTATATAGAAAATAACTTTCTGTAAATAAGCGTCAGAAGTTATTTTTTTTCTTTCAAAAGTTGATTCAAATAAACTACCTGTCCTATTGTGTCTTTTATTTATTCCTTGAGTGTATGCATTAAAAAAATGTGAGAATTGTCTTGAAGCTGAAATAATTTTTGGTTTTTCAACAGTAGAAAATTCTAATTTTTCTGGATTTATTTCATGGTTAAGTTTAATGTATACTAAAATATGAAAATGATTTTTTAATAAACACCAAGCAAGAGTGTCAGCTACAGGTGTTATATATTTATCATATAGTCTTAAAAAATAATGGTAACTATCCTCGTCAAAAAAAACATCACAACGATTGTTACCACGATTATATATGTGGTAATAACTTCCTTGTTCAATTGAGTCTTTTATTTCAGACATTTTCTTAATTATTATTTAAATTTTAACCCTTCTAGGGTTCCAAACCCTAGAAGGGTTAATTTTGTTACTTCTTATTAAACTCCTCATGACTATCGATAAATGTAATCTTTCTTGTTGGAGCAATATTTACTCGCAAATCAAAGATATCGAATCTATTGTAATGTCCCAAAATATCGTGCATTTGTTTGGGTTGGATGCATTTTTCTAAATCAATTTCAGCGTACACAATGCCTTCATCATCAATTAAAGGTTCTCCAATTGTGGCTCCATTTGGACCAATAAATCCAGAGAAAGCTGAATTTTTACGAGTCAATACTTCATCTACATTAGGAACATCTTTGCGCAAAGCATCTTTGATTTCTTGTGAAATTGTAGAACACGAAACAATTGTAAATAATTTTCCTTCAAAAGAATGAGCTGCAGCGCGAATTTTTATAGCTTCTGCCATATTATAATCAGCTGGTGCAACAGGTAATGAAATGTAATTGGCTATGTGCACTAATTCTCCTTGAGAAAGTAATGTAAAACGAGCTAATGTATTTGTGTTTTCACCACAAGCTAAGGTACCGATTGGTCCAACTTCTGTATCATAAACCTTTAAGGAAGAACCATCGCCACTAGACCAAGTTAATTTTTCAGCCCAAGTTGGTACTAGTTTTCTGTGTTTTCCAATTAGTTTTCCGTTGTTATCAATAATTAGATTGGTGTTGTAAATTTCACCATAGGAATCACCGCGTTCATTAATTCCAATCACAATATGCATATTGAAATCTTTTGCCGCTTGAAACAAGGGTTTCATGGATTCATCTTCTGTTTTTACGGAACATTTGTATAGTTTTTCATACCATTTACTGCCTTGAACAGGTGTCATAATCCAATTCCAGTAAGGATAACCAGCTACAAATACTTCCGGAAAAGCAATTAATGTTGCTCCGTTTTGACTGGCTTCTTTAATGAAAGTAATAGCTTTTTCAATAGTTTTTTCTACATCAAGAAAAACTGGTGAAGTTTGTACGGTTGCTGCTTTGAATTTTTTGAAGTCCATTTTTTTGGTTTGTTACACAAAGTATCACAAAGGAAACACAGAGTTTCTCAAAGTTTTAATTTGTTTATGTTTGTTAACTATTTTTTGGAACACAGATATAAAAATTATAGAAATTGATAAAATTTAATCAGTGTTGCTAACTATATATTTTGAAATTTTTTCTTTCATTTCTTCTGAAAAACCTTCAGCTTTAATATTGTTTCTGTTTTCTGTGAAAGCTACGTTTACTAAAGTCACTTCACCTTCTAAGCAGGTTTTTTTTTCTTCGTCTTCAAATTTAAATCCACATAAAATAGAAGCACCACCTAAGTTTTTAACCCAGAGTTTTTTAGTCAATATTTCTCCTAAACGAGCTGCTTTTTTGAATTGTACTTTTAAATCTACGGTCGGAATTCCGTTAGTTTCGTGCATTTTAGAGAAAGGTCGGTCTAAGGCTTCTTCAAACCAATCTTCTACTAAATCGTTTAGCATTTCTAAAAACCTTGGGTAGAAGACTATTCCAGCATAATCTACATGCTTGAATTTTATTTTTTCTTGTTTTATGAAGTAGTTACTCATCCTGTTTTTTTAAAATTGGTTTGCATTTGCTTTTTTCCAGAATATTGAAAATTCTTTAGGAATGGTGTTTTCGTTTAGAAGGCAACCTTTATCTAATTCGGGATATATTTCGTAAAATGTTTTAACATGTGAAGCATCGATACGAGTACTAACCACTGTTCTGTCAACTTTGTCAGGATGATCTAATCCTGCCGAAGCCATTAAATCTACAGCGCTTTTTACGGTTTCATGTTGAAAACGTGCTACACGTATGCTTTTTTCCTCTGGCACTAAGCCTTTGGTTAATTTTGGATTTTGTGTAGCTACTCCAGTTGGACAAGTGTTTGAGTGGCATTCTAAAGCTTGAATGCATCCTAAAGCGAACATCATTCCACGTGCTGAATTACATAAATCGGCTCCAATTGATAAATTTCTAATGATATCAAATCCTGAAATTACCTTACCAGAAGCGATAATTTTAATTTGATCTTTGATTCCGAAACCGTTTAAACAGTCATATACAAAGGCTAAAGCATCACGCAAAGGCATTCCTACATGATCAGAATATTCAGGAGGCGCAGCACCTGTTCCACCTTCACCACCATCAACAGTAATGAAATCTAAATAAGTTTTGGTTTCCACCATAGCTTTACAAATGCCTATAAATTCAGATTTATTTCCAATACAAATTTTAATTCCGATTGGTTTTCCACCTGATTTTCTTCTTAGTAACTTTATAAAATCCATTAATTCTAGTGGTGTAGTAAATGCAGAGTGGGTTGGTGGAGAAATGATATCATGTCCTTTATTCACTAAACGAATGGCAGCAATTTCGTCGGTTACTTTTTCTTTGGGTAAAATTCCACCATGTCCGGGTTTTGCTCCTTGTGAGAATTTAATTTCTATCATTTTTACATTCTCTAATATGGCTCTTTTTTCAAATTCATCAGGGTTGAATGTTCCATCAAAATTACGACAACTGAAATACCCAGTACCTATATTCCAAACAACATCACCACCTTGTAAATGATAAGGAGAAAGACCACCTTCACCCGTATTGTGAAAGAAGCCTCCTTTTTTAGCTCCTTCATTTAAAGCTATGATGGCATTTTTACTTAAAGAACCATAACTCATGGCACTAATATTAAACATGCTGGCTTCATAAGGTTTGGTACATTGTGAAGAACCAATTTTAACTAATGGTTTTGTATTTACGGTTTGAAATGAAATGGCTCTAACACTATGATTTATCCATTCGTAACCTGCTTTGTAAGTATTTAATTGTGTTCCAAAAGGCTCCATGTCAGTTTCCTTTTTACTACGTGCATAAACCATGCTTCGTTGTAGTCTGTTGAATGGTTTTCCTTCTGTATCAGTTTCAATAAAATATTGTCGCATTTCTGGTCCCATGCTCTCTAAAAGATACCTCATTCTACCCAGTAAAGGAAAATTCCTTTTAATAGTATGTTTGGATTGATACATATCATATAATCCCATTAAAATTAAAGGAATAAAGATTAGTAATAGAAAACTGAACTTCCAATTTATATAGATCAGTATTGCAGTTATTGATAATATTGTTATGCTGAATACTAGAAAAGCTTTTCTCATTGTTTGTTATTTTTTAATTTATTAAACATTAAAAATAATAAAGTTATTAATAATGTTAGTGTTATTGTAACTATAAAAAAGATACCTCGAATTGATGGATGTAAATATTTAGGTTCATAAAATAATTCATCTAAAGTATTAAACCTAGCTTCTAATGCAGGTCTATCTATATAATTATCTAAGCTTATGTAGCCAATGTTATAGCCACTTTTTTCTGCATTGATAATATTTTTTGCCAATTGTTTACTATTAATTTTAGCATCAATTTTGTATTTATTTAAAATAACTTGTAATTGGTCTAGTTTAGCATTTAATGAATCTATTTTATAAGTAAACAATAAGTTATAACGTTCTTTTGCAGCTTCAAATCTTTGTTCAAAAATGGGTTGATTTCTGATTCTATTAAAAAGTTTACTGTTCATCATAAAAGTAGACAAATCATAATTTGGATTAACTTCTCTTCCTTTGTATATGATTTCTATGGAATCATTGATTTTTTTTGTACTGATTACATTTTTTTTAAAATCAATTTCAGAAACTCCAAAATCATTTAAAATTGAATATGTTGTATCTGCTAGCTTACTTAAATTTTCATATGTTTTCTCTTCTAGAACTAAAGTATCAATGCTGAAATAATTTTCTTCTTCATAAAATGATCCATCCATACTTTCAATTGTATCTATAGATTTTATTACAGGATAAGGTTCTGGATATAAAGCATTTTCTACATCGAAAGAATTATATACTTTTTCTGTTATATTATTATACAAAAACACATTTAAAGTGTTAAGTAGTTTTTTGTCTTCATTAAATTTTTCTTCCGTTAATAAAGTATGAATTTTTGTTCTTTGCCCTAAACTAAAACTAATAAAAAAAGTACAACTTAATAGAGTAGAAAGAAATATTCCAAAAAATAGCAGACCTAATTGATTAAGAGAATAGGGGACTTTTCTATAATTTTTAATTAAAATTACAGTGCTAAAAAAAAGAAAAAAAGAAGTAATAAAAAAATGAGAAATAGAAACATCATCATAAAATTTAAACCTATAAAACGTGAAATAAATGTCAGCATCATTAAATGATTTAAAATGATTAAATCCATAAATAAAGTACCCAACATGTATAACTAAGAGAATTATAATAAGAATTATAAAGTATTTTTTTATCGACAGTTTCATTTTTTATTTTAACTTAAAGCGTTGTATTTTTCCTGTTTCTGTTTTGGGTAAATTATCTGTAAATTTGATAATTCTTGGGTATTTATATGGCGCAGCTACTTCTTTGAACCAGTGTTGAATATGTTTTTCTAACGCTACTGAAGCTTTATCTTTTTCTTTTAATACAATATGAGCGCAAACTAACATTCCACGTTCTTTATCTGGAATTCCAATCACTGCACATTCAAATATGTCTTCATGAGTTAAAAGTACGGATTCAACTTCAATAGCAGCGATATTATATCCTGAAGAAATAATCATATCATCACCTCTAGCTATGAACCAAAAGTACCCTTTTTCGTCTTTTTTAAAGATATCACCCGTTAAATTCCAACCATTTTGAACATAAGCTTCTTGTTTGTCTTCTCGGTTTAAATATTTGCAACCTGTAATTCCTCTAACGGCTAATTTTCCTATTTCATTTATCGGAAGTTCCTTTCCATTATCGTCAACAATTTTAGCTTCGTAGCCTAAAATAGGTAAGCCAGTTGTTCCAGGAATCATGTTTTCTTCGTTAGATGAAATGAAAATATGAAGCATTTCGGTTGCTCCAATTCCGTCAATGATTTTTAACCCAGTAGCATCGTACCAATCTTGCCAAACTTGTAAAGGCAAAGTTTCACCAGCAGAAACGCATTTTCTCAAACTAGAAACGTCGAATTCATTTAGTTTTGTTGTTAGCACTCTCCAAGCAGTTGGTGCTGTCAAACAAATAGTGATTTTATACTCTTGAATAGCTTTTAAAAGTAAATCTGGACTTGGTTTTTCTAGTAAAAAAGTAGAAGCTCCAAAATACATGGGAAACAATACCAAACCTCCTAAACCAAAAGTAAAAGCTAATGGTGGACTTCCTATGAAAATATCTTCTTTTGTGGGTTGCAAAGAATAGATTGGAAATGCTTCACAAATATTTAAAATATCTTTGTGATAATGAGCAGTCATTTTGGGTAAACCTGTTGTTCCAGAGGTGAAACCAATTAAACATACACTATCTGCTTTTGAATGATAATTGTAGAATGTTTTGGGTTTTGATTGCATTAATTGCTCCAAATGACCATTTCTGTAAAAGCTTTTTTGTTTTAAGAATTTAGATTCGACTTGATTCATGTCTTCAGCCAAATCACTATCTGAAATAGCTATTGAAATTTCTGCACAATCAATAATAGTAGTTAATTCTTTTGAACGAAGCAGAGGCATAGTAGCTACGACAATTCCACCAGCTTTTAAAATTGCAAACCAACAAGCTACCATCATTGGATTATTTGCAGAACGCAACAAAACACGATTTCCTGAAACTAAGCCTAAATCATCTACTAAAACATGTGCAATTTGATTGGCTTTTTCATATAAATCCTTGTAAGTCCAAGTTTCTTTGAATGTACGAATACAAACTGCTTCACCATTTCCATTTTTGATGTGATTATCAAGCAAACGTTCAACACAATTAAGCATTTCAGGATGTTGAAATTGAGGTAAATCACACAAATAATCAGGTTGCAAGTCTTGACTTGGTAGATTATCTTGGGCGAAATTGTCTGTATAATGTTTCATATTTGAAATTCCAATATTAAAAATTCCAAATCCCAATAAAAACGCAATATTTGGAATTTGGGATTTGAATTTTGTGATTTACATTTTGTTGCTCTTCGGTTTCAAAGCCTTTTTCATTCCTTCATTTTGTTTTTTTTCCGATGTTTTTAAAGGATATAAATGAGAAATTCCCATTTTGTATTGATTTGGAATGTCGTTTGGTTGATAACCTTCGTAGGCTTGAGCGTTTCTAACGAAATTTGGGTCTAATAATAAAGGTCTTCCTAAAGCCACTAAATCAGCTCTTCCGTTAAGGATTATAGTATTTATTTGGTCAATATCTTGAATGTATCCAGCTGTTATAGTTGGAACATTTACTGTGTTTCTAATAGCATCTGAAAAAGGAGTTTGCCACATTCTACCTGATAGCGGTTTTTGATTAGCAACGGTATTTCCTGTCGAAACGTTTATAATATCAGCTCCAGCTTCTTTAAAAGCAGTTACAATCGTAATTACATCTTCTTCTGAAATTCCGTTTTCTGCCCAATCTGTTGCTGAAATTCTGACTGACATTGGTTTCTCTTTCGGAAAGATATTTCTCATTTCATTAAATACTCTTAGAGGAAATTTTAATCGGTTTTCGATATTTCCTCCAAATTCATCTGCTCTAGTATTTGTTAAAGGTGAAAGAAAAGAAGCTAATAGAAATCCGTGATGTGCTTGTAATTCAATCATATCAAAATCAGCTTTAGTAGCATTTATTGTAGCTTGAACAAATTGTGAACAAACAAAATCCATATCTTCCAAAGTTATTTCTTTTGGAGTTGAAAAATTTTCATTAAATGGAATAGCAGAAGCGGAAAGCAATTCCCATTTATCATTTAAATCTTCTGTTTCCCAAGGTCTTTTTGTGGCTCCTTTTCGACCAGAATGACCTAACTGAATTCCGATTTTTGTCTGTGTGTTATTGTGAATGAAATCATTAATTCTTTTCCATTCAACTATTTGATTTTCATCATAAATACCTGTACAACCTAAAGTAATACGTCCAGTATCTGAAACTGCAGTCATTTCGGTAAAAATCAAACCTAAACCACCAATTGCACGAGATGTGTAATGTTGGAAATGCCAATCATTTACTAATCCATTATCTGCAGAATATTGTCCCATTGAACTCATTACGATTCGATTTTGAAGAACTAAATCTCTTACTTTGAAAGTCGAAAATGCAGCTGATTGATTTTTGTCACTAATATTTAGATTTTCATTGAACTCTTGTAAAACTTTATCTGTAAATGATTTATCTCTAATTTGTAGGTTTTCGTAGGTCACTTTTTTAGAACGCGTCATACATCCAAAAGCAAATTGGTAAAATGGATGTTGCATGTGTCTGTCCATGTTTTCAAACCAATCCAGAGAAACGTTTGCAGCGTACTGAATCATTTCTACGATATTTCTTCTTGATTTATCATAGTTTTGAAAAGCAGCTTGAATATTATTTGGATTTGCAATAATTGAATCGGATAAAGCAATAGCAGATTCCATCGCTAGTTTCGTTCCTGAACCAACAGAGTAGTGGGCTGTGGCTTTTGCGTCTCCCAATAAAACCATGTTATTATGATACCAATTTTCATTAGTAACATGTGGAAATTGCCTCCAATGTGATTTATTGGTGATTAAACCATGACCGTCTAATTCTGGTTTGAATAATTCTTGTAATTTTTGAACCGTATCATCTTCGTTGTAAGTATCGAATCCGAATTTCTCCCAAGTTTCTGGAGCACATTCAAAAATCCAAGTACTCATTCCTTGTTCATATTGATAAGTGTGAGCTGCAAATACACCGTGTTCAGTTTCTTTAAAGAAATAAGTAAATGCGTCTAATGGTTTTGTAGAACCCATCCAAACGAATTTGTTTTTCTTTAGTTCAACTTTAGTACCGAAATCAGCTTCAAATTTTGTTCTAGTTAAACTTGATAAGCCATCGCAAGCTACGATTACATCTGAATCAGAAAACCGGCTTAAATCTTCTACATTGGCTTCAAAATGAAGATTTACACCTTCTTCTTTGCAACGTTGGTACAGTAATTGTAATAATGTTTTTCTTGAACAACCACAAAAACCGTTTCCAGCTATACTGACTTCTTGTCCGTCACGAGCAATGATAATATCATCCCAGTAGGCAAATTTGCTTCGAATCAATTCATAGGATTTCATGTCTTTTTTTAAGAATTCACCTAGAGTTTCATCTGAAAAAACAACTCCAAAACCAAAACTATCATCTGGACGATTACGTTCGTAAACATCAATTTGACAATCTGGCATTGCTTTTTTTGTTAAAATCGAAAAATATAATCCACCTGGACCACCGCCAATTACTGATATTTTCATTTTTATTCTGAATTTATAAGTTTCAGAATTTCTTCTAGAATTCTGAATTTTTAATCTGAATTTTAAAGTAACCTTTTAAATAATTATTTTTCTAAAGAACATTGATTTTCTTCTTTCATAAAATCAAATGCTCCTTTTCTTAATTTTATTCTGTACTCTAAATATCCTTTTAAACAAGTTAAAAAGTTAGCCCAACCAAAAGAATTTCCTGAAAGCCATTTCAATCCTTTTAAGTCATTATCTCTACTTTTTTCAGTTATTGTAACTAAAGTAGAATTATTTTCTCTTTCTGTTAAAGTCATTTCAACTAAAAGTTCAATTTCATCTACTAACCAATAGAATGAGATGTATTTGTCTTTAATAATTTTTCCAACTCTAACAGGGCAATCCATCTCAAATTCTGGAAAATTCCATATCAATTCACTTCCTTCTTCCATCATTCCAGTACTTTTAGAAATAAAGTAATAGCTCATCGTGTCCGGATTAATAATAGCATCAAAAACCAGATGAACGGGTTTCTGAATTTGCATTGCTACTTCAATTTCTAATTTTTCTGTTGTCATTTTATGCTCTTTTTATTGAAAAAATTTCTCCTAATGTTCCGTAATTTGATCCTGCCAATCGTGCTACAGGCTTGTATTTGTCTAAATCAATGTAATTGTTATCCATTAATATAGAATCATCAATATGAATTATTTTTATTTTGCCTATTACAACACAAGCGCCACCATTGGTCTCGTTGT
Source organism: Flavobacterium gelidilacus DSM 15343 (assembly GCF_000422685.1). Lineage (GTDB taxonomy): Bacteria > Bacteroidota > Bacteroidia > Flavobacteriales > Flavobacteriaceae > Flavobacterium > Flavobacterium gelidilacus. The sequence goes on from NZ_AUGN01000001.1 coordinate 252,134, forward strand.
CAATAAAGTAATGGTGAATTTTTTCACACTCCAGATGTACTAGACTTTCTTTAACTCTTTTGGGTTTAACCATAACAGAATTAATGGGTGTTAGTTTTGCCAATTCAAATTCATCCGTTAAAGCATCCACTGAAGCAGAAGTTGCATTCATTTGCTCCACAATATCAAGTGTTACTAAATTTACAACAAACTCATTATTATTCAACACATTGTTTAAGGTATCTTTGTTTTTGTTATTATCTCTACGAGTTGAAAACATAACGCAGGGAGGATCACTTGAAACCATATTGAAATACGAAAAAGGAGCAAGGTTGTTAATTTCCTTATCGTCAATTGTTGAAATCCAACCTATTGGTCTTGGAATTATAGTTCCTGTAAGTAATTTATACAGTAGTTTCTCGTCTGTATCTTGCGTATTAAATTGCATTATAAATAAATTATTTCTACAAATTAAGTGAAAATATAGATTATTACTATAACGATTCAGTAATTATTATTGATAATATTGCATAATTTATTTTATAAAATTCAAAAAAGCAAAATTATAAATATTTTAATATTATTGTTGATTTGCTATTTTTTTGTTACTATTTTTTTGCAGATGATAAAAATAATTAGATTTTATATTGATATTGATAATATATTGTTGCAAAATTAATATATTTATGCAAAATTTTTATATATGGAAATAATTGCATGCCCAAAATGTCAAAATAATGATATTGTAAAAAGTGGAATCATTAAAGAAAGACAACGTTATCTATGCAAAAAATGTAATTATTATTTTACTGTGAATAAACTTGGTAAAAGAATAGATGATTATTACGTAACCAAAGCTTTGCAGTTGTATTTAGAAGGTTTAAGTTATAGAGAAATTGAACGAATAATAGGTGTATCTCATGTTTCTATTAGCAATTGGGTAAAAGAATATAAAATTAAGAAACCACCACACCCAAATTATCATCCTACCTATAAAATTTTTAAGCATAATGAGTTAGTTGAATATCTTCAAAACAAAGAATTGTTATCTGGTGCAGGAATGATAATAACTGAGTTAGGCGATAAGTTTATGCTTATTAAGTGGGAACGTTTTAAGGATTAACTATACTGCTTAACATATATATATATCATAATTTTTTTCATTAACAAAATTTTAGACTTTGGTCAAGCGAAAACAAAAAACTAACCAAACTAAAAATTATGAAAAAATTATCCATTTTAGCTTTATTTTTATTAACAACAATGGCTTTCTCCCAAGGCTCACCTGATTATGCTGGAGGGTTAAAAGTCAATATTAATGAAGATGGTTCTAAATATTTTAGAATTATTTCTTGGGCTCAAGTGCAAGCGCAATACAATGATGATGTCCCGGTTACAGATAGTAAATTAAACTTTAATTTACGAAGAGCACGTGTTTTAATGTATGCACAAATCAACAAGAACTTTTTAATCTTAACTCACTTTGGATTAAATAGCTTAAATGCGAATAATCTTTCTCCAACTGGTAAAGGTGAATCGTCACAATTATTTTTTCATGATGTATGGGCACAATATAGCGTAGGAAAGGATCACGCTGTTGGTGGTGGTTTGCATTATTGGAATGGAATTTCTCGTTTAAATAATCAAAGTACTTTAAATATTATGACTTTAGATAATCAACGTCAAGCATGGGCTACGTTAGGATTAACTGATCAGTTCGCAAGGCATATTGGTTTTTATGCAAAAGGAGCTATTGATAAATTGCAATATAGAGTTTCTATAAATGAAGCTATGACTAATAATTTACAAGCTACAACTGTACCCGTAAATGGTGGTGCTGCAACTTATACAGGTCGAAGATTATTAGGTTCAAGAGATGCTGGAAAAAACTTCGCTGGTTATTTTGAATATGCTTTTAAAGACAGCGAAAGTAACTTTTTACCTTATAAAGTCGGAACTTATTTGGGAACTAAAAAAGTATTTAATGTTGGTGCTGGTTTCTTTGTTCATCCAAGTGGTTCTGTTGTGGCAGATGCTTCTGGAAACTTAAGCGGTCAAGATGTAAAAATATTAGCTGCTGATGTTTTCTATGATGTTCCTATGGGTTCAAATGGTGGAGCATTAACAGCTTATGCTTTATTTCAAAATAATGATTATGGAAAAGACTTTACTTTAGGAACAACTTATGAAACAGGAACTTTATTACATGGACATTTAGGTTATGTAGTTCCTTCTAAAAGTACTACTAAAATACAACCTTATTTGTCTTATGACGCAAGAAAAATTGATGCCTTAAATGACAATGCCAATCAAATTGGTGTGGGATCGAACTTCTATTTTAGCGGCCATAATTCTAAATTAACCTTAGAGTATCAATCTCTTAAATATGCTTCAAACAAAGCAGTTAATACCATCACACTTCAAGCAATGATTTACCTATAAAATAACTATTAACAAACACTATTATGAGCGATAAACAAAAACACGCAACAGCGTATTGGAAGGAAAACTTAAGATACCTTCTAATCTTATTAAGCATTTGGTTCGCGGTTTCTTATGGAGCTGGAATCTTATTCAAAGACGTTTTAAATGAAATTAAATTAGGAGGTTTTCCTCTGGGATTTTGGTTTGCCCAACAAGGTTCAATCTATGTATTTGTCGTATTGATTTTTGTCTATGTACGATTAATGAACAAATTAGACAAGAAATACGGATTTGACGAATAATTAATTTTAACAAACTAAACAAAAAATATCATGGATGTACTTACTTGGACCTACATAATCGTAGGAATTACATTTTCTTTATATATCGGAATTTCAATTTGGGCTCGTGCTGGGTCAACTAAAGAGTTTTATGTTGCTGGTGGAGGAATTTCTCCTTTAGCTAACGGAATGGCAACAGCTGCCGATTGGATGTCTGCTGCTTCTTTTATCTCAATGGCCGGAATTATTTCCTTTGCGGGATATGATGGTGCGGTTTACCTTATGGGTTGGACTGGTGGATATGTGCTTTTAGCCTTATTATTAGCTCCTTACTTAAGAAAATTTGGAAAATTTACGGTACCTGATTTTATTGGAGAAAGATATTATTCCAATACAGCAAGAACTGTAGCTGTATTTTGTGCCTTAATTGTTTCGTTTACTTATGTAGCTGGACAAATGCGTGGAGTAGGACTAGTGTTCTCAAGATTTTTAGAAGTAGATATTAATACCGGTGTTATAATCGGAATGATTATCGTTCTTTTCTACGCTGTTCTTGGAGGAATGAAAGGAATTACCTATACGCAAGTAGCACAATATTGTGTTTTGATTTTTGCTTTTATGGTTCCTGCTATCTTTATATCTATTCAAATGACAGGAAATGTGATTCCACAATTAGGAATGGGTGGAACAGTTGTTGGTGAAGGAAATGTTTATTTATTAGATAAATTAAACGGCCTTTCGACAGAGTTAGGTTTTGCTGAATATACAAGTGGTTCAAAATCAATGATTGATGTATTTGCAATCACATTAGCTTTAATGGTTGGAACGGCAGGTTTACCTCACGTAATTGTTCGTTTCTTTACCGTGAAAAAAGTTAAAGATGCTCGTAAATCAGCAGGTTGGGCTTTATTATTAATTGCTATTTTATACACAACTGCTCCAGCTGTTTCTGTATTTGCTAAAACAAATTTAATTGAAACTGTTAGCAATAAAGAATACGCAACTATGCCAGTTTGGTTTACAAATTGGGAAAAAACAGGTTTATTAAAGTTTGAAGATAAAAACGGTGACGGAAAAATTCAATATTATAATGATAAATCTAAAAATGAAGAATTCTTAGCGGCTCAAGCTGCAAAAGGCTTTAAAGGATCTGAATTAACGATTGATAATGATATTATGGTATTGGCAAATCCTGAAATTGCTCAATTACCAAATTGGGTTATTGCATTAGTTGCTGCTGGAGCTTTAGCTGCTGCATTATCAACAGCTGCTGGATTGTTATTGGTAATTTCATCTTCAGTTTCTCATGATTTAATTAAGAAAATGATTAACCCAAATATTTCTGAAAAAGGAGAACTTTGGGCTGCTCGTGGATCTGCTGCTGTTGCTGTTGTAATTGCAGGATATTTTGGAATTAATCCTCCAGGATTTGTAGCTGCTGTTGTAGCACTTGCTTTCGGATTAGCAGCTGCTTCATTCTTCCCAGCAATTATTTTAGGAATTTTTCATAAAAAAATGAACAAAGAAGGAGCTGTTGCAGGAATGATTGTTGGACTTTTATTAATGCTTTTCTATATGCTAAAATTCAAATTTGGATTATTTGATGGAGGAAAAGAAGCTGTTGATGGACTAAAAGCTAGTTGGTGGTTTGGAATTTCTCCAGAAGGATTTGGTACTATTGCTATGATTGTAAACTTTATAGTTGCCTTTGTAGTAAATAGTTTTACACCAGCTCCACCACAACATGTGCAAGATATTGTAGAAAATATTAGAATCCCATCAGGTGCAGGTGAAGCAACTGGACATTAGAAATTAGTTTATTGGTTAAAACTAAATTAATCCCTACTCTTATATTTTTAGAGTGGGGATTTTTTTAATGATTTCATTCAAAAATTATAAAATTATCAATACATTTACTTGAACGTATATGTTTACTTCTATATGAAAAAAAGACACCAACAAAAATTAATTGTATTAAGTATTGGATTATTAATTGCTTTTAATATTCCCATTGTATTGTTGTTTGATAGTTCAACACCACTTTTTGGTTTTCCAGTAATTTATATTTACATTTTTTCATTATGGTTATTTTCAGTATTGGTTTCAATGTTAGTAGTAAATCGTTATTATGAGTAGTATTGTTCTAATAATCATTTTGTTAATCTATTTAGGTTTTTTGTTTTTTATTGCTCATTGGGCAGAAAAAAAAGGAAATATTAAATGGACTAATAATTCCTATATTTATTCCTTATCGTTGGCTGTTTATTGTACCGCTTGGACTTATTATGGAAGTATTGGTGTTGCCGCTAATTCTGGTTTAAGCTTTTTACCTATTTATGTTGGACCCATAATAATCATTCCAGCTTGGATTATTATTCTTAGAAAGATTATAAAAATCTCTAGAGTGAATAAAATTGCTAGTATTGCTGATTTTATTTCTCTTCGCTATGGCAATAGTCGTTTTTTAGGAGCTATTGTTACTTTAGTTAGTATTTTCGGAATTTTACCTTACATTGCTCTTCAGTTAAAAGCTATATCAGAAACATTTCATATTGTTACCAAAACAAATTCTAGTTCTTTAATTTTTAATGATACGACAACTTATGTTGCTATTGCATTAGCTTTATTTGCCTCTTATTATGGAACAAGATATGTTGATGCTTCAGAAAAACGTAAGGGAATAGTTACCGCTGTTGCCATGGAAAGTGTTTTAAAATTGGTCTTTTTTGTAATGATTGGCGTTTATGTTACTTTCTTTGTTTTTGATGGTTTTGATGACATTTATAAACAAGCTTCGCAGTTAACAAATTTTAAAGAAAAGAATACAATAGGTGACTTGACCCAAGGCATCAATTGGTTCTTTTTATGTATGGTTTCTTTATTTGCTATTTTCTTATTGCCTCGACAATTTCATATGTCAGTTGTTGAAAATAATAGAGAAAAACACATTAAAACAGCTATTTGGTTATTTCCATTGTATTTGTTGATTTTTAATTTATTTGTGTATCCAATTGCTTGGGGTGGAAATGTACTTTTTGAAGGAACAGCTGTAAATGCAGATACATACTCTTTATTGATTCCTCAGTTATTTAGCAATGAATGGATGACCGTTTTGGTTTTTTTAGGAGGATTTTCGGCAGCAATTTCAATGATTGTTGTTTCTAGTATTAGTTTAGCTACAATGTTGAGTAACAACTTATTAATTCCTTACACTTTTCTAGGTAAATTAAATACAGAAGAACAAGTTATTAATAACAAGAAAATTGTAAACATTAGAAAAATTGCGATTTTTTCACTGATTATTACGGCTTATTTTATTTATAGGTTCTTTGCTTTAGATTATAGTTTGGTTTCAATTGGACTAATTGCTTTTGTCGTTATTGCTCAATTGGCACCGGCTTTCTTTGGAGCTATATTTTGGAGAAGAGGTTCAAGATTAGGAGCTATTTGGTCTATCTTAATCGGTTTTTCTATTTGTTTATACACTTTACTAATTCCTTATGCTATTGGAATCACGAGTTCTTCAAGTACGTTTGTAAATGATGGGTTGTTTCAAATAGAATTGTTAAAACCTTTCCAATTGTTTGGATTAGATTATTTAGAACCTGTTCCTCATGCCTTATTTTGGAGTTTACTTTTTAATACGTTCCTGTATTTTGCAATTTCTGTAAGTTTTAAAGGAAATTATAGAGAAAGAAATTATGCAGAAATGTATGTAGATATTGATAAATACAGCACCAATCACGAAAACGCCTTTGTTTGGAAAGGAACAGCTTACACAAGTGATATAAAGAAAGTGCTAATTCGATTTTTAGGTGAAGATCGAACAAAACGAGCCATGCATATTTTCAATACTAAATATAATGTTGCTTCAGATCAAGAGTTAGCTGATGCTAGGTTGGTCAAATTTGCAGAAAATTTGTTGACAGGTCATATTGGAACAGCTTCTGCTCGAATATTAATTTCAAGTGTAGTAAAAGAAGAAAAGGTCACATTACCAGAAGTATTGAAAATTCTAGAAGAATCTAAAGAAAATATAATTATCAATAAAAAGTTGACTGAAACATCGAATGAATTGAAAAAAATTTCTTTCCAACTTAAAAATGCAAATGATAATTTAGTCATCAAAGACAAACAAAAAGATGAATTTTTGGATACTGTTACTCACGAATTAAGAACTCCAATTACAGCCATTCGTGCAGCCAGTGAAATTTTACATGATGATGATGAAATTCCTGAAGAACTTAAAAAGCAATTTTTGCAGAATATTATTTCAGAATCCGATAGATTAAACCGTTTAATTGATAAAATCTTGGATTTAGAGAAATTTGAAACAGGAAAACAAACCATTCATCCAACTAATAATAATTTAGTTCAAACCATAAAAAATTCGATTGAACCTTTACAACATTTGATTAAAAACAAAGCCATTCATGTAACTATTATTAGTAATGAAAAAGTTTATTGTTCTTATGATGACGATAGAATAGTACAAGTAATTACTAATTTATTATCAAATGCAATTAAATTTTGTCCTGAAACTAATGGGAAAATTACCATTAAATGTGAAATTGAAAATAATTTTGTAAAAACTTCCGTTATAGATAATGGAAAAGGAATTGATGTAAATGATTTTGAAACCATTTTTGATAAATTTTATCAATCCACCAATCAAAATATCAAAAAACCGTTGGGTAGTGGATTAGGATTAGCAATTTGTAAACAAATAATAGAACATCACAAAGGAAATATTTGGTCAGAAAAGGCTATGAATGGTGCAAATATTTCATTTACTTTGCCAATAGAATTACAAAGAGAATAACATTAACAATGAAAAAGATACTACTAGTTGACGATGAGCCAAACATCATAATGGCATTAGAATATACTTTCAAGAAAAATAATTTTGAAGTATTTATAGCTCGTGACGGACAAGAAGCATTGGATATTTTGAAATCAAATTATCCAGATGTTATTATTTTGGACGTTATGATGCCAATGGTAGACGGTTACGCTACTTTAGAACATATTAAAAATGATAAAAACCTTTCACATACTAAAGTTATTTTTCTATCAGCAAAAAATAAAACTTCTGATATTGAAAAAGGTATATCACTAGGTGCAGATGCTTATTTAACCAAACCTTTTTCTGTGAAAAATGTAGTAGATAAGGTTTTTGAACTGGTATCTTAACAAATTTAAGTAACAACTATACCTAGTTAGCAATATTTTTACCAATTACATCCTGATTTTCTTTATATTTACTATGTAAAATTAACACAACCACAAAGTAGTATATAATAATGAATTATAAAGAAATTTATTCTCAAAGTATTGATTCACCGGAACAATTTTGGGAAACACAAGCAAAACAATTAGATTGGTATAAGCAACCAAAAACTATTTTATCAAAAGACAAAAACGATTATCCTCTTTGGTTTGAAGATGGAAAATTAAATATGTGCCATTTAGCTATAGACAAACATGTTGAAGATGGTTTTGGAGAACAAATTGCCATGATATTTGATTCACCTGTCACACAAACTGTTAAAAAGTATACATACAACGAAGTTAAAACTGAAGTTGCCAAATTAGCTGGAGGTTTTTTATCCTTAGGATTAAAAGAAGGTCATACAACTATTATTTATATGCCAATGATTCCACAAGCAGCTTTTGCAATGTTAGCTTGTGCTCGAATTGGAGTAACACATTCAGTAGTTTTTGGAGGATTTGCACCTCATGAATTAGCCATTCGAATTGACGATTGTAAACCTAGAGTAATTATAACCGCTTCTTCTGGAATAGAAGTGGATAGAGTAATTGCCTATAAACCTATGGTTGATGAAGCTATAAATTTAGCTGAACATAAACCTAAAAAAGTTATCGTTTTTAATCGAAAACTTGGTGCAAAAGTACCTTTTAAAAAGTATGATGTAGATTATGATGCTTTAGTTTATGGTTCTGAGGAAACTGATTGTGTTTCTTTAAATGCAACACATCCTTTATATGTTTTATATACTTCTGGTACAACAGGAAAACCAAAAGGAATTGTTAGAGATACAGGTGGTTATGCCACTGCACTTAAATTTTCAATGCAACAAATTTATGGTGTAAAAGAAAACGATGTTTTTTGGGCAGCCTCTGATGTTGGTTGGGTTGTAGGGCATAGTTTTATTGTTTATGGACCATTATTAAATAGAAATACAACTATTATTTTTGAAGGAAAACCTATAAAAACTCCAGATGCTTCTACTTTTTGGAGAGTTGTAGCTGAACATAAAGTTAATGTCATGTTCACAGCTCCAACAGCTATTAGAGCGATAAAGAAAGAAGATCCAAATGGAGATTTTATAAAACAATACGATTTAAGTAGTTTAAGAACTCAATTTTTGGCTGGTGAACGTTGTGATGTTGCTACTTTAGAATGGTATCAAAAACATATTCCAATTCCGGCTATTGATCATTGGTGGCAAACAGAATCAGGTTGGCCTATGATTGCTAACATGATGGGTGTTGAATATTTGCCTATAAAACCAGGTTCGGCCGGAAAAGCTGTTTCTGGTTATGATATTAAAATTTTTAATGAGGTTGGTGAAGAATTAGGACCAAATGAAGAAGGATATGTAGTTATAAAATTACCTTTACCTCCAGGTACATTATTGGATTTATGGCAAGATAATGAACGATTTAAAGCTGGTTATTTGAATAAATTTCCAGGTTATTACTTTTCAGGTGATGGTGGGTTTATTGATGATGATAACTATATTTTCATAACAGGTAGAGTAGATGATGTTATAAATGTTGCTGGTCACCGACTTTCAACTGCTGAAATGGAAGAAATCGTATCTTCTCACGATACTGTTGCTGAATGTGCCGTAATCGGAATAAATGATGAACTAAAAGGTCAAATTCCTTTAGCATTAGTAGTAATAAAAACAGGTGAAGTAATGGAAAACTTCCAATTAGAGCATGAAATAGTGCAGCTAGTTAGAGCCCAAATAGGAGCTGTGGCTAGTTTAAGAAATGTAGTTGTGGTAGAACGATTACCTAAAACTAGGTCAGGCAAAATTTTGCGTAAATTATTAAGAAGTATTGTTGATGGAGATAACTATAAAATTCCTTCTACAATTGATGACGAAGCAATTATTGATGAAGTAAAAGAAGAATTTCAAAAATATAAAATAGGATCATTCAAATAGAAATGGTCTATATTAATTTAGCAATAAAAAATTTATCAAAACAAACAGATTTCATATATTTACATTTCAATTTTTGCTAAAAACTAATTACTGAATATTAACAACTGAACACTGAAAATCAACAATATGAGTTACTATAAAATAAAAGATTTAGAAAACTATTTTAAAATGTATAAAAAATCGGTTCGGGAGCCTAGAAAATTCTGGGACAAAATTGCCGATGAAGAGTTTACTTGGTATCAAAAATGGGATAAAACCTTTGAATTTGATATGCAAGAAGCTAATTTTAAATGGTTTGTAAATGGAAAATTAAATATAGTTAAGAACTGTATTGACAGACATTTAAATAAAAGAGGTGATAAAACCGCTATTATTTTTGAACCAAATGATCCAAAAGAAGAAGCACAACATATAACTTATAATGAATTGTATGTAAGAGTAGCAAAAATGGCCAATGTTTTACAAGAACAAGGAATTCAAAAAGGAGATAGAGTATGTATTTATTTACCTATGATTCCAGATTTAGCTATAGCGACTTTAGCTTGTGCCCGAATTGGTGCTATACATTCAGTTGTTTTTGCTGGTTTTTCTGCTTCAGCTGTTGCTGCTCGTATAAATGATAGTGATTGTAAAATGGTTATCACATCTGATGGTGGATTTAGAGGAAATAAAACCATAGACTTGAAAGGAATAGTTGATGAAGCCTTAAAAAATTGTCCCTCTATTGAAACTGTTTTAGTTGCAAAAAGAACTAAAGTTGAAATTGCAATGAAAGAAGGACGTGACAAATGGTTACAGCCTTTATTAGACAGTGCAATGTCTTCTCACGTAGCTGAAATTATGGATGCCGAAGATCCTTTATTTATACTTTACACTTCAGGTTCAACCGGAAAACCTAAAGGAATGGTTCACACAACTGGTGGTTATATGGTTAATACTGCTTATACTTTTAAAAATGTATTTAATTATGAAGAAAATGATGTGTATTGGTGTACAGCTGATATAGGCTGGATTACTGGACATTCTTATATTTTATACGGACCATTATTAAATGGTGCTACAACCGTAATTTTTGAAGGTGTTCCTTCATATCCAGATTATAGTCGTTTTTGGGAAGTTATTGAAAAACATAAAGTCAATCAATTCTATACAGCTCCAACAGCTATTCGTGCTTTAGCTAAAGAAAATCTTGATTATGTTCAACGTTTTCAATTAGAATCTTTAAAAGTTATTGGTTCCGTTGGTGAACCTATTAATGAAGAAGCTTGGCATTGGTATAATGATCACGTAGGAGGAAAGCGATGTCCTTTAGTAGATACATGGTGGCAAACTGAAACTGGTAGTATAATGATTTCGCCAATTCCGTTTGTAACACCAACAAAACCAACTTATGCTTCTTTACCATTACCTGGTGTTCAGCCCGTTTTAATGGATGAATTACGCAATGAAATTGAAGGGAATCAAGTAACCGGTAGTTTATGTATTAAATTTCCTTGGCCATCAATGGCTAGGACGATTTGGAATGATCATAAACGTTATAAAGAAACTTATTTTACAGCTTTTCCAGGTAAATATTTCACTGGAGACGGTGCTTTGCGTGATGAAGTAGGTTATTATAGAATTACAGGTAGAGTTGATGATGTAATAATCGTTTCTGGACATAATTTAGGAACTGCTCCAATTGAAGATGCCATAAACGAACATCCAGCTGTAGCTGAAAGTGCTATTGTAGGTTTTCCTCATGATATTAAAGGAAATGCTCTTTATGGTTATGTAATCTTAAAAGAATCAGGTGAAGGGAGAGATAGAGTCAATTTAACAAAAGAAATTAACGAAATGATTTCTAACCAAATTGGTCCAATTGCAAAACTAGATAAAATTCAATTCGTTTCTGGTTTACCCAAAACACGATCGGGAAAAATTATGCGTAGAATTTTACGTAAAATTGCAGAAGGAGATTATTCTAATTTTGGTGATATTTCAACATTATTGAATCCAGAAATCGTAGAAGAAATTAAAGAAGGGAAGCTATAAGCTTCCTTTTTTTTTTAAAGCATTCTTGACAATACAAAAGTGGCAACAATCCATAAAATTATGGATAAAACTCCACCAACAACAAAAAAATGTTTGAATTTATAAACATTCAATCCATAAATAATAGTATTTGTTTGATAACCCATTGGTGTAAAGAAACTAAAATTAGCTGCAAATAAAACGGACAGAATAAAAGGTTTTACAGGTAAATCCATTCCTTGTGCTAAAGCTATTGCAATAGGAGTAATAATAATTGCAGTAGCATTATTCGATATAAAACCACTAATTATCATAGTTGTCAAAAATAAAACTCCTATGATAAAATAAGGTTCTTTATTTAAGCATAATTCTAACAATTGGGCAGTTAAAAATTTGTCAGCACCACTATTTTCCATTGCAATCCCAATCGGAATCATTCCAGCTAATAAGAAAATTATTTCCCAATTTACTTTTTTGTAAACTTCACCTAATTTAATGCAGTTAAAAGCTAATAAAAGCGCACAACCAATTAAAGCACTTGTTAAAATTGGAACAATACTAGTTGAAGCTAATCCAATAACTACTAGCAAAATTAAAAAGGTTATATTACGTTTAGTTTTTGAAGTTGCAATCGTAAAATCAAAATCTTTATTAACTGTCATGTATTCAGAAGAGCTAAATTCAAAATACCTATTTTCTGGAATTTCAACTAAAAGTTGATCTCCTAAATTTATAGTTATATCATCTATGTTTTTTTGCATAATTCGTTCATAAAAATTAGGCAATTTTTTTCTATTTCTAAAGCCTAAAGGTTTTGCTCCGTTAACCATATAACTCTTTATTTCGGTAAACTTTTTGTTGATTAAAGGGGAGCCTGGTAAAACCACTAAATCAATAATCTTTGTATAGTTGATTTCATTTTCTACTTCTATTTCTTTATTATCGTCTAATGAGTAATTTACAAGGTAATTTGTGGAGTTTTTTAGATTAAAAATAGACTTAGCATCACCACTTATAACAAAAATGTCATTCGCTTTAATTTTTATATATTTTCCAGGTAACTTAGTGCTTTTATAAGCTCTAATGAGTTTCAGTATTTTAATTTTATCTTTTTTGAATAAATAAGTTTCTTCTATTGTTTTGTCAATTAATTCAGAACCTTCTTTAATTTGAACTGTTGTTAAATAACGATTGTTTTTATCCAAAACATCAAACTCTTCATTGTTTCCAGTTGGCAATAAGAATGATAGAAAGGTCACAACAATAATTCCAATAACTAAAAAAAGTAAACCATATAAACTGAATTCAAAGAAAGTAAATCCCTCGATTCCACTCTTTTTTACAACAGAATTTATAATAAGGTTAGTTGAAGTTCCCATTAATGTACAACTTCCTCCTAAAATCCCTGCAAATGAAACAGGTAATAGCAATTTTCCTTTCGGAATTTTATATTTTCTTGATAAATCTGTGATTATTTTGATAAAGACAATAACTACTGCTGTTGTACTGATAAAGCTTGAAACTACTCCTGTAATAAACATAAATAGGGGTATTATTAATAAAAGAGGTAGAATTTTAATTTTTTCAAGTCCTTTGGATAACCATGAAATAACACCATTATCCTCCAATCCGATAGCAATAATCATTAAACATAGTATAGATATAGTTGCTGGACTTGAAAATCCACTAATGGCTTCTTCTGGTTTTAACAAACCAAAAACCAATAAACTAACCAATATAAAGAAAGCTATTTTATCTACTGGAAACACTTCAAAAGCAAATAAAACTACTGATATCAGAAGTACACAAAATACAATGATTATCTCTGTTGTCATGATTAATTAATTTTTAATAAAAATATTTACAATTAGTTTTATTTGATTATTTAATAATGAGAAGTATTTATAAAATTCCCATATTGTTTATATTATTTCAAATCCTTATATTTGGTATCCTAAAAAATAATAATGCGAAAGATTACAATACTATTGGTTTTAAGTTTGTTTTTGCAAACAAATTATTCTTATTCACAATCTAAAAGAAAAAAGAGACAATTAGCAGAAAAAGCACAACAACTTAAAAATGAGCCTCAATCCGAAAAGAAAAAAGAAACTAAAATTAAGGAATACGACCAAGTAATAACTAAGAAAGCAATTTCAGATGATGGATTATTCAAAAGTCACAAAGTGGATGATAAATACTATTTTGAAATTCCAAATACCTTATTAAACAAAGAAATGCTATTAGTGAGTAGAATTGCTAAACTTCCATCCGGACTTGGTGGAGGTTATGTTAATGCTGGTTCTTCTGTTAATGAGCAATTAATTGTTTGGGAAAAATTTCAAGATAAAGTACTGATAAAAGTAAAATCTTTTGCGTCTATTGCAAATGATACTTTACCAATTAACATTTCTGTCAAAGCCAATAACTACGAGCCTACTTTGTTTGCTTTTGATATCGCTGCCTTTTCTAAAGATTCGTCTTCAATAGTTATAGATGTAACAAAATTCTATGCTTCTGATGTTAAAGCATTAAGTGGTTTGTCATCAAAAATGAGAGAAACTTATAAGGTTAAAAATTTAGATGATTCAAGAAGTTTTATTACTTCTGTTAAATCATTTCCAATGAATATAGAAGTTATTCAAGACTTTACTTATAACGCCTCTAATCCTTCTATGTTAGAAAATACGGAGACAATTAGTCTACAAATGAATCAATCGATGATTTTGCTGCCAGAAGAACCGATGCAACCAAGACTTTTTGATAAACGTGTTGGATGGTTTACCGTAAATCAATATGATTATTCTAGTGAAGCTTTAAAATCAGATAAAAAGACTTTTATTAAAAAATGGAGACTAGAACCAAAAGACTTAGAAGCTTATAACAGAGGTGAATTAGTAGAACCTATAAAACCAATTGTTTATTATTTAGATCCCGCAACTCCTGAAAAATTAAGAAAATATATTAAAGCTGGTGTAGAAGAATGGCAAAAACCTTTTGAAGGAGCGGGTTTTAAAAATGCCATAATTTGTAAAGATGCTCCAACTTTTGAAGATGACCCCGATTTTAGTCCAGAAGACATTCGTTATTCGGTGATTCGATACGTTGCAAGTACAACCCGAAATGCAGTTGGACCAAGTGTTTCCGACCCAAGAACAGGAGAAATCATAGAAAGTGATATTATTTGGTATCACAATCATTTACGCTCCTACAGAAATAGATATTTATTAGAAACTGGTGCAGCCAACGAAAAAGCAAGAACTCTAGATACTTCAAACGAAGATATGGGAGAAATGATGCAAATGGTAATTGCTCATGAAGTTGGTCACGCATTAGGTTTTCCGCATAATATGGGTGCAAGTTGTGCTTATGAAGTTGAGAGTTATAGACAACCTGCTTTTACCAAAAAAATGGGAATCTCAGCAAGTATAATGGATTATGCTCGCTATAATTACATTGCTCAACCTGGTGATAAAGATGTGCGTTTTATACGTCAAATGGGACCTTATGATTATTATGCTGTAAATTGGGGATACCGAAAAATTCCTAATATACAATCACCAGAAAACGAAGCAAACATTCTTGATAAATGGATTGAGGAAAAAGCCAATGATAGATTATATAAGTTTGGCAACCAAGGCAGTAGTTTTGATCCAAGCTCGCAAACAGAAGATATTGGAAATGATGCTATGAAAGCCAGTACTTATGCTTTAAAAAATTTAAAAGTCGTTTGTGAAAATCTAGAAAATTGGACTAGCGAAAAAACTAATAATTTTGAGGATGTTGATGAATTATATGACGAATTGTTAGGATGTTGGAATAGATATATTGGACATGTTGCTACAAATATTGGAGGTGTTTATGAAACATACAAAAAACCTACACAAGCAGGTGATATTTATAGTAATGTTCCCAAAATCATACAACAAGAAGCTTTAAAATGGTTGCAAGAAAACGCGTTTAATAGTCCAACTTGGTTGGTTAATACCTCAATTCTTAAAAATACTGACTACACTGGTTATTTGGAGAAATTTAGAAATCTTCAAGTACGTGCTTTAAATAGAATTTTGAGTTTAGAAACTTTAGGAAGACTCCAAAATGCTACAGTTATAGATAACAACAGTTATCTGCCTATTACATTTTTACAAGAACTTAGAACAGGAATTTGGAGCGAATTAAAATCTAATGAAAATACAACTATTTACAGAAGAAATTTACAAAGAGCTTATATTGAAAGAATGGAGTTTTTAATGAAAGAAGAATTTAAAAAAACCGATTCAAAAGAAAGTTATAATGTTTCTCAATCAGATGTAAGAGCTTTGGTAAGAGGAGAATTAACTTTACTTCAGAAAAATATTCAAAATAAAAAAGGGTTACAAACTTCAATAGAGAATAAATATCATTTAGAAGACTGCTTATTTAGAATTGACGCTATTTTAAATCCAAAATAGTATAGCCTATTTATTTTATGAACAATTGTTAATTAAGAATTATAGTTAAAAAATCATATAATAATTCATACATTAGTAAAATGATTTTAAGAAATGAAGTTTCTATAATTGGTGGTGGTTTAGCTGGATTAACAGCTGCTATAGATTTATTAAATAGAAATTATGACGTTGTTGTATTTGAAAAAAACGAATATCCAAAACATAAAGTTTGCGGGGAATTCATTTCCAACGAAGTTTTACCGTATTTAAAAAAAATAGGTTTAGATGTAGAATCTCTTCATCCTAAGAATATTAATAAAACACAATTATCAACTCATTCAGGCAAAATAATTAAAGGTAAATTGCCTTTAGGTGGATTTGGTATAAGTCGTTATATATTAGACAATTACTTATACAAAAAAGTACTAGAACTAGGCGGTAAAGTAGTTAAAGATTCCGTGACTTCAATTGATTTTTTAGATGATATTTTTAGTATTTCAACACAATCTAATGAAATATTTCAATCAAAAATTGTTTTAGGAGCTTTTGGAAAAAGATCAAATTTAGATATTGAATTAAATCGTAAATTTATTAAACAGAAATCACCTTGGTTAGGAGTCAAAGCGCACTATTCAGGAAATTTTCCTAATGATTTGGTAGGCTTGCATAATTTTGAAGGTGGTTATTGTGGAGTTTCAAAAGTTGAAAATGATGTAATAAACATTTGTTATCTTGTTCAATACGAATCCTTTAAAAAGTATAAAAACATAGTTGATTTTCAAGAAAATGTGATATTTAAAAATAAAAATCTTGAAGAAATATTTAAAGAAAGTAACCTTTTATTTGAAAATCCATTAACCATTAGCCAAATTTCATTTGAAGATAAACCTAAAATTGAAAATCATGTCTTAATGATTGGTGATTCAGCTGGATTAATTCACCCTTTATGTGGAAACGGAATGGCAATGGCGATTCATAGTGCCAAAATTGCAAGTGAGTTGGTTGATGACTTTCTTCAAAATAAGATTTCAAGAGCTTCAATGGAATCAAATTATATTTCAATTTGGAATAAAACGTTTAAAAAAAGATTACAATTCGGAAAATTTTTATCCAAACTCTTATTGAATTCGTATCTTTCTAAAATAACAATGAATTTGTTGATAGCCTTTCCTTTTTTATTACCTATAATTATTAAAAAAACACATGGAAAACCGCTTTAAAAAAACAATATCAAACCATAAAAATGCCAACAATTAATACCAAATATAGAACGGAAGAAGAAGAAATCATGGATGATTTTTCATTAGAAGGAGAAGAACTTCGTGAAGCTTTAGACAAGATTGCTTCCATTAACCAATTGCTAGGTGGAAATCAACTAACTTTACAAGGAGTCAAAAAATTAATAAATTCCAAGGATGAAATTACAATCGTTGATGTTGGTTGTGGAAATGGTGATATGTTGAGAGCTTTAGCCGATTTTGGAATTAAAAATAATCTCAACTTAAATTTAATTGGAATTGATGCTAATGCTTTTACGATTGATTATGCTATAAAATTATCAAAAGAATATCCAAATATAAGTTATAACTGTGAAGATATTTTTAGTGAAGTTTTTAGTCAATTAAATTATGATATTGTGTTATGCACCTTAACATTACATCATTTTAAAAACAAACAAATTGACTACTTAATTCAACTTTTTAATAAGCAAGCAAAAATCGGAATTATAATTAATGATTTGCATCGAAATATAATTGCTTACAGAGCTTTTCAACTAATTTGTTTTATTTTTAGATTGAATAGAATGTCAAAAGAAGATGGTTTAGTTTCCATTTTAAGAGGTTTCAAAAAACATGAATTAATCGATTTCTCAGAAAGAAATAAATTAAAAAATTATTCTATTCATTGGAAATGGGCTTTTCGTTACCAATGGATTGTTAGGAGTTAGAATTCAGAAATTAGAAATTAATTGCCATTCGGCTTTAGCCAATGGTTAAAATATAAAAAATAAATGTCTGTTAAAATAATAAATGTTGCCACTCAATTACCCGAATTCTCAAGAGAAACTAAAGATATTCTACCTTTTTTAGACATATGGTTAGCCAATCAAGATGATCGATTTAAACGTAAAGTCAAAAAGATTTTTGAAGGAGCAAATGTTGATAAACGTTACACGATAATGCATCCTGAAGAAGTGTTTTCACTGCATTCATTTGAAGAAAGAAATGCTATTTATGCTAGAGAAATGATTGTTTTAGGTGAAAAAGTATTGAAAAAAGCATTAGATAAAGCCAACTGGCAACCAGAAACGATAGATTTTATCATCACGGTAAGTTGTACTGGAATTATGATTCCCTCTTTAGACGCTTATTTAATAAATAAATTAAATCTACGTCAAGATGTAGTTCGTTTGCCAGTCACAGAAATGGGCTGTGTAGGTGGAGTTTCAGGAATCATTTATGCTAAAAATTTCTTGAAAGCAAATCCAAACAAAAGAGCCGTTGTTATTGCAGTCGAAAGTCCAACAGCTACTTTTCAATTGGATGATTTTTCCATGGCAAACATTGTGAGTGCCGCTATTTTTGGTGATGGAGCAGCTTGTGTTTTGATGTCTTCGTATGAAGATGAAGTTGGACCAACTATTGTCGATGAATCAATGTATCATTTTTATGATAAAGAAAATATGATGGGTTTTGAATTGACTAATAAAGGGTTGAAAATGATTTTAGACATAGAAGTTCCTGACACAATAGAAGAACATTTTCCCGCAATTTTACATCCTTTTTTAGAACGAAATCAATTGGAAATAAAAGATATTGAACATTTAATATTTCATCCTGGTGGAAAAAAAATTGTTAACTTAGTAGAAGGTCTATTTTCAGATTTAGGAAAGAATATTGATGATACTAAAGAAGTACTTCGTTTGTACGGAAACATGTCAAGTGCAACGGTTTTATACGTTTTAGAACGAATCATGAACAATCAACCAAAAGCAGGAGAAAAAGGTGTTATGTTGAGTTTTGGGCCAGGATTTACAGCACAAAGAGTGTTGTTAGAGTTTTAAGTAGTAAGAAAAAAATAATTTGCGAATTTGCGGTTATATGACAAAACAAGAAATAATATCAAAATTACCATATTCCAAACCTTTTTTGTTTGTGGATGAAATTTTATCTATTGATGAAAATAGAGTAGAAGGTACGTTTATTTTTGACGAAAACTTAGACTTTTACAAAGGACATTTCAAAGACAATCCAGTTACACCAGGAGTTATTTTAACCGAAACTATGGCACAAATTGGCTTAGTTTGTTTGGGAATTTATTTGAATGAAGGAAAAGAAATCAAAAATATAGGTTTTACATCATCTGAAGTAGAATTTATGAAACCCATTTACCCAAACGAAAAAGTTACTGTGATTTCAGAAAAAGTATATTATCGCTTTGGAAAACTAAAATGCAAAGTCAAAATGCTAAATGAAAAAAACGAGGAAGTTTGTTCTGGGGTTTTAGCAGGAATGATTTTATGATGGTTCGATTTTTTCAAATTATCGATCTTTCGAACAATCTAATAATCTAATTAAATTTTGAAAAAAAGAGTAGTCATAACAGGTTTAGGAATTGTTGCACCAAATGGAGTAGGACTTGAAACGTTCACTAATGCCATAAAAAATGGTGTTTCCGGAATTAAATTTGATGCAGAATTAGAACGTTTAAAATTTTCGTGTCAAATTTCAGGAACTCCAAAAATTTCAGAAGAACTTAAACGAGAATACTTTACAGAATTAGAATTGCGAAATTTTAATTCAACCGGAATTTTATATGGCGTAATTGCAGGAATTGATGCCTGGAAAGATGCAGGTTTAACTATAGAAAACAACGAAAATCCAGATTGGGAAAGCGGTACTATCTTCGGAACAGGAACATCTGGAATTGAAAAATTCAGAGAATCAATCTATAAAATTGACGATTTTCAAACCAGAAGATTAGGAAGTACAGCCGTTGCACAAACCATGAATAGTGGAATTTCGGCTTACTTAGGAGGGAAATTAGGTTTAGGCAATCAAGTTACAACGAATTCATCAGCATGTACGACAGGAACAGAAAGCATATTACTTGGTTTTGAAAGAATCCAACAAGGAAAAGCTAAAAGAATGTTGGTAGGAAGTACAAGTGATTCTGGCCCATACATTTGGGGTGGATTTGATGCGATAAAAGTTTGTACTTTTAAACATAATGAAAAACCAGAAAAAGGATCAAGACCAATGAGTGCAACAGCTTCTGGATTTGTGCCAGGAAGTGGAGCAGGAGCTTTAGTGATTGAAGATTTAGAAACTGCTTTAGCTCGTGGAGCTCGAATTTATGCCGAAATATTAGGTGGAAACATCAATTCCGGTGGACAAAGAGGTGAAGGAACTATGACAGCACCAAATTCGATTGCGGTTCAAAAATGCATTACTGATGCTTTGAAAGACGCTAATGTAAATCCAAACGAAATTGATGCTATAAACGGACATTTAACAGCAACTTCAAAAGATAGTTTGGAAATTCAGAATTGGAGTCAAGCTTTAGGTCGAAAAGGAACTGATTTTCCATTTATAAACTCACTAAAATCAATGGTTGGACATTGTTTGTCTGGAGCAGGAAGTGTTGAATCTGTTGCAACTGTGCTTCAAATTTATAAAAGTTTTATTTTCCCAAATATCAACTGTGAAGATTTAAATGATGAAATAAAAACATTAATTTCGGAAGATAAAATTCCGAAACAATTGTTGCATAAAGAATTAAATATAGTAGCTAAAGCTAGTTTTGGTTTTGGTGATGTAAATGGTTGTGTGATTTTTAAAAAATATAAAGACTAATTAAAAATGATAATGAACAAACAAGAAATAATAGAAAGATTAAAACCAATTGTGAAGCCATTCGTTAAGGATGAAGAAGCTTTCAACGGCATAAATGAAAAAACACATTTTATTACAGATTTAAACATTAATTCAGCTAATTTAGTTGATATTGTTTTGGATGTAGAAGAAGCATTTGATATTGAAATCGACAATGAATCTATGGAAAAAATGTTGGATTTAGAAAACACAATTGCTATAATTCAAACCAAATTAGCTGAAAAATGATTGGAAATGATGTTGTAGATTTAGTTTTAGCCCAAAAAGAAAGCAATTGGAAAAGAAAAGGTTTTCTAAACAAACTATTTACACCATTTGAACAAGATTTAATTCAAAAAGCTCCAAATCAAGAAGAAATGGTTTGGATGCTTTGGAGTATTAAAGAAAGTGTTTACAAGGCTTATCAGAGAATTAATTATAACGAAGGTTTTTATCCAATCAAAATTGAGATTCTTGAACTAAATTCCAAAAATGAATCAATTGTTCAGTTATTTGAGACTTTTTTTTTCGGAAAAACTACTATTGATAAGGATTTTATAAAAACAGTTGTAGTATTAAATAAATCAGATTTTAATAGAATTCAATTCTTGAAAACTTCAGATTATAGTAAAAACGAAAATGGTTTGCCAATTGAATTACATTCAAACAAACCCATTTCTGTAAGTCATCATGGAAGAATAAGAGAAATTGTTGGATTTAAATCCGCAAAATACAACTAAAAAAATCATATTGGTATTTACTTTAAAATATAACAAATTTCTATTTAAGTTTAATTATTTATGAACGATTTAAATATACAACCTACTGAATTCGATCTTTGGGAAAACGAAATTCCAAATTCAATTCAAAATGACAATTATGAGGAAATCAAATTCTATGAAGATTCGATTTTAGTTAAAGTTAGTCAAGTAAAAACTCCAACGCTTACTATTTTCAAACCAAAAAAACCAAATGGTACAACACTTATAATTTGTCCTGGTGGAAGTTATTCAACTTTATCTGTTGATAAAGAAGGTACTAAAATAGCAGAATGGTTGAATTCAATAGAAATTACCGCTGTTGTTTTAAAATATCGTTTACCTTCAGACAAAATTATGAAACACAAAGCAATTGGACCTTTACAGGATGCTCAAGAGGCAATTAGATATGTTAGACGAAATTCAAAGAACTGGAATTTAAACGAAAAAAAAATAGGTTTTATAGGATTTTCCGCTGGTGGTCATTTAGCTTCAAGTTTGGCTAATTATTATAATGATCAACTATACAGGCCTAAAGATTCTACAAGTGCTAAACCTAATTTTTTAATTTTGATTTATCCAGTTATATCTATGGATAAAAAAACCACGCATAAAAAATCTAAAAATTGCTTGTTGGGTATAAATCCATCTCATGAATTAATAAAGAAATATTCTAACGAAAAAAATGTAGATTCATTAAGTTTTCCTGTATTTATTGTTCATGCTAGTAATGACAAACCTGTTCCAGTTGAAAATAGTATACATTATTATTTAGCTTTAAAAAATAAAAACTTGAAAGCCGAAATGCATATTTACGAAAAAGGAGGTCATGGTTTTGGTTTAGGAAAATCTGGCACTAGTAAATTTTGGACAAAAGATTGTGAACTTTGGTTAAAAAGAAACAAATTTTAAACTAAATCTCCAACTTTTTTTTCAATTTCAAAAAGAGTAGTGCGGTTATAAATGCATCACCAGAAGCTGTATGTCTATCGCTTTTTCTAATTTTATAAATGTCACATAATTCATCTAAACTTCTGTGTTCTTCATAAGGTAAATACTTCAATTTTTGATACATAGCATCCGTATCCATATAATCATTTTTGATTTTACCTAAATCAAGTTTACTTAAGGCTTCATTAATTAATTCAATATCAAAATTCACGTGATGTCCAACCAAAGTAGCATCTTTAACGTATTCTAGAAATCGAATTATGGCTTCAACTTCTACAATTTTATCTTCGTTTCCATTTCGCATTATACCATGAATAGGAACAGATTCTGGTTTAAATAATTCTTGAATTACAAAAACTTCAAAGTAATCTTTTACTTCAATAACATTATCTACAATTGCAACAGCTCC
Source organism: Flavobacterium gelidilacus DSM 15343 (assembly GCF_000422685.1). Classification (GTDB taxonomy): domain Bacteria; phylum Bacteroidota; class Bacteroidia; order Flavobacteriales; family Flavobacteriaceae; genus Flavobacterium; species Flavobacterium gelidilacus. Next base: position 275,452 of record NZ_AUGN01000001.1, read on the forward strand.
AATGGATAAAATTCTATCTTTTTTATAGTCTAAACCCGTTGATTCACAATCAAAAACTACATAGCGATTTCTTCGTTCTTTATCCTCAAAATTAGATAAATACGTTTCCCAAAATTTGGGTTTGTCTTTTGCTATTTTCTTAAACCAATTCCAATTCATATTAAGTAAAATAAGTTAATTGAAATCGTGTTTTAATCAATTCTTGAATACCTTCAATTGGACTAAAGCAGTTTTTAAGCTTTACTTTATCTAATTTAGATAACTCTTTTAAATTCAAATACCTACCAGAATTTTCATTTAACAAACCTTCTTCAGTTCTAAAGGTTAATAAAGTTAAAAAAGCATCAGCGCAAGCTTCATGCAAGTCTTGATTTTGAGGTTCTAATTCAGCTAATTTTTTAAACCTTAAATAGGTGTTATTTACATTTCTAGTTTCTTTATTTAATGCTAATAATCTTGCAGCATCAATTAATGGCATTAAGGCTCTTGCTTTTATATCGAATGAATCTTTGTTTTCTCCATCGTTTTCTACAATAAATTGCTTGAAGAATCCTAATGGTGGTGGACTTTTTATAGCATCAGCTCCTAAATAAGCAAAGAACAATCCGTTTTTGTTTGTGTTGTCAAAAATGTTTTGTGTTATTTTATCTACAAATGCTTCATCGCCATAAACTAAATCATAGTCAAAAAAGATAGAACACATTAAAATACCATTATCACCAGGAGCATTAATCCATAAATTGAATTGTTTTTTCCAATCGGTTAATGATTTGCACCATTGAGGATTGCTTGCCATCATATTTGCTGGACAAAATTCATAACCTACCTTATTTAAAGTTTTGGTCACACGTTCTGCCAATTGAAGAAAATAGGACTTTATATTTTCATATTCTTTATCAGGAACATCTTCAAAAATTATAAAATTATCTTGATCGGTCATCAATAATTGTTCTTTTCTACCTTGACTTCCCATAGCCATCCAAGAAAAACGGGTTGGAGGAGGAGTTCCTATTTTTTCGATAGCCAATTCAATCGCTCTTTTTGAAATAGCTGTATTAATTTCACCAGCAATTGAGCATAAATGATTGATTGGTATGTTTTTATCTAATGATTGTTGAATTAATTCTGTCAGTTTTTCTCGAATAATTCTTAAATCTGTAGAATTTGAAGCTCTTTTACATTGTTTTATTAAAACTCCAGGATTATTCGCTTGAGCTACCACAATATCATGTTCAGAAATAATTCCTTTGATTTCAGAATGAATGGTTCCATCAATTGTAACACATAAATGACCCACATTATACTTTAGCATCATAATTTGAGCTTCAGCAATAGAAAGGTTTTCTGCAACTGTAATAACTGGAGTTGACATTATTTGTTTTGCATCAATATCAATAGGAAATAAGCCTGTAGCGATTTTTGAACGTAAATCCTTATCGGTTATAATTCCGATAGGTAAGTTGCTTTTTTCGACAATGATGCTACCAATTTTATGATCCACCATTTTTTTAGCAATATCTTTAATTAAATGATTTGCTTTAGAAGTAATTGGATTTTTGGTATATTTTATAGGTTGATAGTATTGAATTTCAGTTGTTTGTTCATTGTATATAACATTTTCAGAAATTAATTTACCTTTATTTTCTTTACTGTGTGGATTTCTTGTGTTTGAAGCAAAACTCTCTAATAAAAAATTTAAAATATCTTGATTTTGAGAAACATAAGGTTTAAATATTTCAATAGGAATTGCATAAAGAATAGTTTCTTCACGAGCTTTTGCCGTCATTAAATAATTATCTTTTGCAAAAAATGGTCTTAAACCAATTATATCACCGTCATCACATTTGTCAATTAAGACATCATCTGAATCTGATGTTATGTTTAAACCGATTTCACCCGAATTAACTACATAGAAATTATCGTGCGTTTTATCATTTATTTGAAATAAAATTTTATTTTTTTCGAAATACAAAACTTTTACTTGAGTAGCAATTGTATATACATCATCAGAACTTAAGTAGGTAAAAGGTTCATAATGTTTTAAAAAATCAGCTATACGTTGTGCGATAGAGTTGTTCATGAGTATAAGTATTACACACGAAATTACAATTCTTTTAAATAGAATCAAAGAAGTATTGAAATCTTCTATTTTACATAATGTATATTATAAGTCAAATATAATTATATTTATTTTATTTCCATTTGCCATATTTGAATAGTTTTTGTGTATTACTAAGTATTAAGAATTAAACGAATTGTTATTTACAAATTCGAGGAAATCTGTTTTATATTGTTCTGATACTGTAATACGTTGTTTATTAATAATAATTTGACTTCGTTCAATAACTTCAATATTTTTTAAAGAAACAATAAATGATCTATGTACACGCATAAATTTAGTATTTGGTAATTCTTCCTCCAAAGATTTTAAACTCATTAATGTCAAAATTGGTTTCGGATTATCTTTTAAATAAATTTTGATATAATCTTTTAGACTTTCAAAATACAAAACGTCGTCTAATTTTATACGTAATTGTTTGTATTCTGATTTCACAAAAAGAAAATCTTTTTCATCGGACACATTTGATTGTTGATTTCCTTTTGTTAAGGAAAACCATTTATTAGCTTTGTTAGCTGCTTCTAGAAATTCAGCATAATCAAACGGTTTTAATAAATAATCTAAAGCTTCTACTTTAAAACCTTCTATTGCATATTGATCAAAAGCAGTTGTAAAAATTATACGCGTTTCTTTAGGCACCATTTTAGAAAATGCAATTCCTGATAAATCAGGCATTTGAATATCTAGAAATAATAAATCTACAGGTTCATTTTTAATAAACTCCAATGCTTCAATAGCACTACTACATTTCTTTTTTAGTTCCAAAAAGGGTGTTTTTGCGACATAACTTTCCACTAAATTAAGAGCCATTGGCTCATCATCTACTATTACGCAAGTGATTTTAAAGGTACTCATACTCTAGTTGGTTTCAATTTCTAATTGTGCAATAAAACGATTGTCTTTTACAAATGTCTTAAATCTATTTTTGTTTGGATATAATAATTCTATTCGTTTTTCAATATTTTGAATTCCTATTCCAGAACCGCTTTTATCTTCTGACTTTTTTGGGAAATCATCATTTTCAATAGTAAACAAAACTGTTTTTTCATTGGTAACCATATTGATTTTAATTGTACTTTCTTTACTTGCTGAAACACCATGTTTAAAGGCATTTTCTATCAATGAAATAAATAATAATGGTGCAATTTTAATTCCAGTTTCTTCTGAAGGAAAACTATAAGTAACTACTGTTTTGTCAGAAACCCGTAACTTCATTAAATCAATATATTTTTTCATAAAATCAACTTCTTTTACTAAAGGTAATGTTTCAACATCTGTTTCATATAACATATAACGCATTAATTTACTTAAACTATGAATAGATGTTTTAGCTTGTTCTGGAGAAATATCCACTAAAGCATAAATATTATTCAACGAATTAAAAAAGAAATGCGGTTGTAATTGGTAATGCAAATGTTGTAATTCTGATTTTAATTTAAAATTATCGGCTTCTTTTCGTTCGGCTTCTGTTTTTATCCATCTTTTTGTAGTTTTTATGGCTATTGAAAATAGTAACGGTACCATATATGACAACGTTTGTATATAAAAAAACATTTTAATTGGCGGTCCACTTCTCTCCTTTTTATCTGTGTTTATTAGGCTTTCATTAAAAAATAAATCTTCAAATAATTCTTTTAGAGTAATGTTTAATACAATTATTAATAAATTTATACCAATAAACTGAACTATTTTATTTGAAAACAAATATTTATCAATTAATATAAAATAATTAACATAGAAAATAACCGCATAAAATACTATTGGAACCCAAAAATGTGCAATAATTCTATTCAAATCTTGTTCCTGACCATACGATAACAAATAAGGCATACTAAAAAGCACAAGCCAAACCAGTATATGAGAAAAGATAGTTATTTTTTTGTTTTTATACATAATTATTTTATTCGTAACGTAAAGCAGTTATTGGATCTAAAGCTGATGCTTTTCGTGCTGGATACCATCCAAAAAAGATACCTGTTACAGCACAAACTGCAAAAGATATTACAATTGAGAACAATGTAACACTTGTTGGCCAATTTAAGAAATTTTCAATAAAAACTGTTGCACTTAGTCCTAATAAAACGCCTAAAACACCACCTGTGATACTTATTAAAATAGCTTCGATTAAAAATTGCATTAAAATATCTGCTCCTTTAGCGCCTACAGCCATTCTTAATCCAATTTCTTTTGTTCGTTCTTTTACAGAAACATACATGATATTCATAATTCCAATACCTCCAATTAATAACGAAATACTAGCAACTGCCACTAATAATAAAGTTAACATCTCACTTGTAGAACTAAAAGTAGAAATAAGCTCTTCCATAGATTGTACACTAAAATCGTCATTATTTCCATTAGATATTTTATGTTGAATTCTCATAATTTCTGAGACTTCAGTAACAGCATTTGGCGCATCGTCTTCACTTACTGCCGAAGCCATAATTTGATTGATATAATCAATAGCCAAAATACGTTTTTGTACGGTTGTATATGGTGCAATAACCACATCATCTTGGTCTTGACCAAAGGTGTTTTCTCCTTTTACTTCTAATACACCAATCACTTTAAATGGAATATTATTAAAACGAATCATCTGTCCAATAGGATCTTGCCCATCAGGAAACACATTATCAACAACCGTCTGACCAATAAGCGCTACTTTAGCAGCTGTTTTTACTTCCGTATCTGTGAACATACTGCCGCTTTGCAAATCGACTACTTTAATTTTGAGATAATCTGGATTTACGCCATAAATAGTACTTGGCCAGTTATTGGAACCGTTTATAACTTGTCCGCCACCATTTACCAATGGTGTTGCATAACTTAAAAAGGTGGCTTGATCTTTAACGGCTTCATAATCTTTAAGGGTAAGTGTTTGCATCTCAGCTGCACTTGGCCGAACTCCACTACTTGTAGTAGTCGCTGGCCTTATAGTAATAATATTAGAACCCATAGCCGAAATATTTTCGCGAATACTTTCTTTAGAGCCTTCACCAATAGCGAGCATTGCAATTACCGATGCTACACCTATAATAATGCCCAACATTGTAAGTAGCGTCCTCATTTTATTAAGAACAATGGCTTTAAAAGCGATTTTAAATAAATTTAATAGTCTCATAATTAATCGTCTTGTTTAGGTAATTTAGCTAATTGCTCTGCTGCAGATTGTACATCTTGATTTAGGTCGTCTTTAATAACTTTTCCGTCTTTTAATACAATTGTTCTACTACTAAATGTGGCAATATCAGGCTCGTGCGTTACAAAAGCGATAGTAATACCTTGTTTGTTTAAATCTTGAAAAATGGACATAATTTCGTATGCCGTTCTTGTATCCAGGTTTCCAGTGGCTTCATCAGCCAAGATCATTACTGGGTTGTTAACCAATGATCTTGCAATAGCTACACGTTGTTGTTGTCCTCCTGAAAGTTGCGAAGGCGTATGATCCATTCTGTTTTCTAAGCCAACCATTTTCAGTGCTTTAATGGCTCTGTCTCTACGTTCTTCGGTAGATACTTTACTGTTATATATAAGTGGTAATTCTACATTTTCAATGGCAGATGTTCTAGCCAATAAATTATAGGATTGAAAAATGAATCCAATCTTTTCGTTTCTTATAGTAGCTAATTCATTTCTGCTTAAATCTTTCACTTTTAAACCATCAATTTCATATAATCCAGACGTTGGTTGATCTAAACATCCTAAAATATTTAATAAAGTACTTTTTCCCGAACCACTTGATCCCATTATGGTAACAAATTCACCTTCGTTTATGGTAAACGAGATTCCACGTAAAGCGCGTACCGTTTCGGCTCCCATCGTAAACTCACGTTTTAAGTCTTCTATTTTTATAATTTTTTTGCTCATCATATTATCTTTATCTTCCACCTCTTGTTGTTTGTGTTGGCATAAATGGACTTTCGCTATTTTCTGTTGTTTTTGTTTTAGAAGCACTTACGCCTTCTAAACTGTACACTAATTTGTCACCTTCAGAAATACCTTCTAAAATTTGAACGTTAACACCATCACTTGCTCCTAAAGTGACTTTTTGAGATTTTATTTCTCCAGTACTACTGTAAACCCAAACAACGCTAACATTCTCTTTATTTGTTGATGACCTATCTGTTGATCTTTCATTAGACGCTTCAACTTTTATATTTTGTTGTTCGTTATACGCTGCTAATTGTGCAGGTGTAGGTTTAAAATTAATGGCCTTTGCTTGGGCAGTTAACACATCATTTAACTCTAAAGTAAAAATTGAAATGGTTGCTGTCAATCCTGGCTTCAGTTTTAAGTCTGGATTATCCGCCTTAATAACAACAGTATACGTTACTACATTTGAAGTCACTGTTGGGTCTAAACGTACTTGCGTTACTTTTCCCTGAAAGGTTTCACCTATATAAGCATCTACGGTAAACTCTACACGTTGACCTTCTTTTACTTGACCAATATCAGCTTCATCTATATCGGCCTCTACTTGCATTTCTTTTAAATCTTGAGCAATTGTAAATAACGTTGGTGTACTTAAACTTGCTGCAACGGTTTGTCCTTCGTCGATAGCTCTAGATAATATCACACCGTCTATAGGTGAATAAATATTAGCATACTCTAAATTCGTTTTAGCCTGTTGCAAATCTGAATAACGTTGCGTAACCGTCCCTTTTGCTGTTTGATAATTGAATGCAGCATCATCAAAATCAGATTTACTTATTACCTGGTTATCATATAATGTTTTTTGTCTATCATAAATTGTTTGTGTGTAATTTCGTTGACTCACTGCATTATCATAAACGGCTTGTGCTTGTGTTTTAGCTGCATTTAAATTGGTTTTATCTAACTCAGCAATCAGTTGTCCTTTGGTAACTAAGCTGTTGTAATCCACATATATTTTCTCTACAACACCAGAAACTTGTGTACCAACATCTACTTGGTTTGTTGGTTCAATGGTTCCAGTTGCTGTTACCATTGTGGTCACATTTGCCTTTTTGGCTATAACGGTTTTAGCTTCAATGATAATGGCATCGTCGCCTTTCATAAAAATGAATGCTGCAATAGCAAGTGCAATTAACACGATGCTTCCTATAATAATTTTCTTTTTATTTTTCATTTTGATTAAAGTTTAATATCGTTTCCTTGATAAAATTGTAATAATTGGTGATGTAAAATGGTTAAGTATTTTGCTTGTAAATAATTCTGTTGTGAATTTGTGTATGTATTTTGACTTATTACTAAATCAGTTGTACTTAAAGCTCCTAATTCATATTTCTTTTGAGCTAACTGATAAGATTGTTCTGCAGCTTTTTTTGAAGCATCTGCAGCAATAACTTGTTCTTGTGAGGAAATGGCATTTTGATAAGCTAATTCCACTTTTTTATAGACTTCTTTTTCAGTAGTTTGTTTTTGTATTTCAGCTTTTTCTATGTTTAGAGTAGCTGACTTTACAGCAGCTTTCGTTTGGTTTCTATTAAATATTGGAATACTTAACGATAAACTAACTCTTTGGTTAAAATTAACATTAAACTGGTCTGAAAAACTTGTATTATTAATACTTGTATAACCAGAACCTAAACTACTAATTAGTGATAATGTTGGTAAATAACCACCTTTTGCAATATCTAATTGTTTATTGTTTACTGCAATATTTAAGTTACTTGCTTCAATTTCTGGTAAATTTTTTAAAGCATTATCATATATATCTACTTTGTTTGCTTCCAAGTTGATTAAGTTCGAATTTCCATCAATAGGTTCTATTTCTAAGTTTTCTATTAATGGTAATTCTAATAATTGTTTTAGCGTAACTAAATATTGTTGGTAGTTATTCTTGGCAGCAATTAAATTATATTTATTAGTTGCAGCTTGACTTTGAGCTTCAGTATATTCACTTATTGCAATTGTTCCTGCATCTAAACGAGATTTTGCTCTTATAACTTCATTTTCAGAAGAAACTAAGTTATTTTCAGCAATAGTAATACTTTCTTTACTGAATAATGCTTGCAAATAAGTTTCTAATAAATTTAAAACAATGTTATTTTTTTCAACTTCTTCTTGTAAAATACTTTGTTCAAAAAACAATTTATTTTGCTTTACTTGATTGTTGAGTTGATTTCCTTGAAATAAAGTCATGGTACTATTTAAGCCAACATTCGAACTATTAATTTGATCTGTAACAAAGTTGCTAGTAATTGGATCAATTGAATTTCCGTTAGTAAAACTTTGCGTAGCACTACCAAAAAGGTTAGGTAATCTTGATGATTTTGCTTTGTCGTAATCTACCTGAGCTAATTCTTTGTTTAATTGAGCAGATTTAATTGTAATATTATTTTCTAAAGCATAAGTAATAAGATCTTCTAATGACCAAACTTTACTAGTTTCAATTGCAGGTTCTTGAGCGAAACCAAATTGAAAAAAAACTAAAATTGCGATGATAAAATATGATTTCATTTTTTTGTGTTTTTAATTTACACTTCAAAGATGATATTATATACATTCATACTATAAAGGAATAGACGTTAGAGATAATTGTCTATACAAAAAGCTGTTTTTTATCGATGAGTTTTTTTTTATATCTATTAAATTTCATATTTTAAGTTATTTTATGTCTTAATTCGTAACTAGAATTATGGTATACTACTTTAAATAAAAAATACATAAAAAAACGTTTGTTTCTAATTTAGATATAGATTAGTTTTGTGCATTATAATTATACTATGCAAAACAAACAAGCCACGCAACTTATTGAGAAAGTTCAGAAAGAAGTTTCTACTAACAAATATGATTTTTCTTCAATTATAGAAGATTTAAAAAAAGTTAGAGAATTTACTATGGAATTAAAAAATCCAGTTTTAACTAAAGCATTACGTTTATCATATGAACATTTAGATAAAAATGATGCCTTTTTAGTTGAAATCCCAAGTGATGAACCAATTGAAGAAGAAAATGAAAACGAAGTTTCTATATATTCTACTGAGAATAATTTAGAAAGTTTTAAATATTTTCTTTCTCTTTTAACAGATTGCTCTAAGAAAAACAATTTATTAGACCTTAAAGAATATAACAAAGCGTTTATCGCAATGTAATTTCTAATTCTATTTTACATAATATAAATCGGTTTAACTACCGATTTTTTTATATGTATCTTAACGTATTTCTATATAAATTCTATATATTTTTGCATAATAAAGCATAAATAAATGTCAAGCACAAAAAAATCACGTTTTAAATTATTACATCAGTATTATAAATATACTGGTTTTTACTCGTTCATATGGCAAGGTCTTAAAAAAGCAATAATTCCTACATTATTAATTGTTGGTGTTTTGTTTTATGTAAACGAAAAAGTAATGAATCTTAATGATGCAATGGTTTATGCTACCAAAAACTTTAGCGATTTTTTCTTGTTTTCAATTTTCTTATTATCAGAAAGTATTTTAGGGTTAATTCCACCTGATATATTTATTGCTTGGACAAAAAATACAGATTCACCTCTACTCTATCTTTCCATATTAGCTTTCTTATCTTACTCTGGTGGGGTAATTGCTTATTTTATGGGTAAAGCATTAGCTTCAATTCCTTCTATAAATAGATATATGTATGGCAAAATGACCAAACATATTATTAACATGCAAAAATGGGGTGGCTTTTTAATTATTGTTGGTGCTTTATTGCCTTTGCCTTTTGCAATGGCTTGTTTGGCCGCTGGAATGATTAATTTTTCTAGAAAACATTTCTTCTTATTTTCATTGTTTCGTATATTCAGATTTGTGATATATGGATATGTTATTTATGCTGCTTTATCATGATAAAATCTTTTAAAACTATTGCTACGCTTGAAGGTTTATCGCTATTAGCTTTGTTATTATTTGCTATGCCGATGAAATATATTTTCAGTAATCCCATTTATGTCAAAAATATAGGCATGGCTCATGGAGTTTTATTCATAACTTATATACTATTTGCTATTCTAGTAAAATTTCATTTAAAATGGAATTTGAAAACATTTTTAATAGTTTGTTTGGCCTCAATTATTCCATTTGGAACATTTTATATCGAAAAAAAGTACTTAAGAGATGAAAATATATAATTGGGCTTATCAATTACTAGAACATTTTGAAGTTAATGATACTTTAGCATTATACATTAGTTTAATAATTAATATTGTTCTAGTTATTTCCCTTGCCTTATTATTAGATTTTATTTTCAAGAAAATATTAATTGTTGCCTTAGCTATAGTTGCTACTAGAACAAAATCAACCTTTGATGACTTTTTAGTAGCTAACAAAACGGCTAAATATATTGCACACCTTATACCTTTATATTATGTGTACAAAACTGTACCTATTATATTGAAAAAATTTGTGTATTGGGAAGAATTTTTTTCAAAAGGAGTCAAAATATACATAATAGTGTTGTCTCTTTGGATAATAAGAAGTGTTTTTAATTCTCTTAAAGATTACTTAAAACACAAACCGAGATTTAGTGACAAGCCTATTGATAGTTACATACAGGTAATTATGATCGTTCTTTGGACTTTTGGAATTACATCATTTGTCTTAATAATGTTTGATACTAAAATCAGTACATTATTAACGACTTTTGGAGCCATTTCAGCTTTAATTTTCTTAATATTTAAAGATACTCTTTTAGGTTTTGTAGCTAGTATTCAAGTCTCGGTAAATGATATGGTTCGAATTGGCGATTGGATTACCATGGAAAAATTCGGTGCTGATGGAGATGTAATTGAGATTAATTTAGCAACCGTAAAAGTTAGAAATTTTGATAATACTACAACAACAATTCCAACTTATAGTTTAATTTCTGATAGTTTTAGAAATTGGAGAGGGATGCAAAATTCTGATGGAAGACGTTTCAAACGTAGTTTTTTAATTAAACCAAGTTCTGTTAGATTTGTTACTGATGATGAATTATCAAAATATGAAAATTTAGACTTACTAAAATCTTATATATCTCATAGACAGACTGACATTAAAAGATATAATGAAACTAATTCAGTTGATAAATCGGTCATATTAAATGGAAGAAACTTAACTAATTTGGGTTTATTTAGAAAGTTTGTTCAGCAATATATAGAAGCCCATCCTGGAATTAATAAAGAAATGCTTCTTATGGTTCGTTACTTACAACCCTCTGAATTAGGAATTCCACTAGAAATTTATTGTTTCTCTAAAGATAAGGTTTGGGAAAATTATGAACATATTATGGCAGACATAATGGACCACGTAGTTTCTTCTGTAAATTATTTTGATTTAGAAATATTAGAGTTCAACTTCAACAAAACCAAATAAATTTAATATAAAATAGTTATATTATTAAGCTATTTCTTATTTAATTATAACACAAATATGCTTTTTTACAAAAAAAGCGTATTTGTTAATAATAATTTTAATACTTTTGTAAACTTACATAAACATTAAACAAATTCATGAAAAAATTATTACTATTATTGTCGTTATTCGTATTAACAAGTGCAATAGCCCAAGAAGAAGAAGTAAATGGAGGAATGCAAGAAAGTGTTTATAACAGATGGTCTGTTGATTTAAATGGTGGTCTATCTAGACCTACTACTCCATTTATGCCAGGTTATTATGTTGAAGATTTGTCTTTTTTCCACGTTGATTTAGGTGCAAGATATATGTTTAATCCTAAATTTGGTATGAAAGTAGATTTTGGGTATGACAGTTTCGAAAATCCTAAAGATGTTCTAGCTTTTAAATCTCAATACTATAGAGTGAACTTGCAAGGAGTTTTAAACGTTGGTAGAGCTTTAAATTTCGAAGAATTCACAGAAAGTTTTAACATTCAAGCTCACGGTGGTTTAGGATATTCATTTATGAATTCAAATAACTTCGACGGTAATGATAATATGGCCAATGTATTAATTGGTTTAACAGGTCAATATAAATTAACTGAAAAAGTAGCTTTAAATGCTGACTTTACTATGATTAATAATATTAGACAACATTATACTTTTGATGGAACTTCAGGTTTTGGAAATGTTCCAGATAATAGAGGTTTTAATGGAACATTATATAATGCAACAATTGGTTTATCAATTTATTTAGGTAGTAATGATATGCATGCTGATTGGGCTTATGAAATGCAGGATGAAAAACAAGCTGAAATGGAAGACAGATTGGCTGAAATTGAAACTATGATGAATGATACAGATAGAGATGGAGTGCCTGACTATCTAGATGTAGAAAACAATACAACAAATGGAGTTGCTGTTGATGCGAAAGGAAGAGCAATTGACTTAAACAACAACGGTATTCCAGATGAATTAGAAAGATATGTAGAAGCTAAAACTAAAGAAGCTGTAGCTGTTTCAAATGGTACTAATGGTACAACTGGCGGAAGAGGAAATAAATCACCTTTAGAATTAATCAACCAAGGTTATATTAATATTTTCTTTGATACGGATTCTTTTGATCCTAAATCATCTTCTACGAATGATTTATACTTTGTGATAAACTATTTAAGAGATAATCCAAGTGCAACTGCTGATATCATCGGAACAGCTGACACTAGAGGTTCAAACGCATACAATAACGAGTTATCTAGAAAAAGAGCTGAAAGAGTTAAATCTATTGTTGAAAAAGCTGGAATAGCAGGTTCAAGAATGACAATAATTCCTCAAGGAGAAGATACTTTAGGTGAAGGTTCTGCTAATCTTTCTTTAGTAAGAAAAGTTACTTTTAAAATCAAATAATTATAAACAAATAGTTTTTAATAACTTAAATAGTCTCTAAGAAATTAGAGACTATTTTTTTTTACCTTTAAAAGAAAATGGAAACACGAGATGAATTACTTTTGAAATTAAGACAAAGTACAATTGGAATCGTTTCTGAAAACTCCTCATCAGAAGAAAAATTTCAAAATCAAACACTTAGACCTATTCTAAAGTTAAATAATGATTTATTTATTGAGAGCTTTAGAAACTATATAACTAAACATAAAAATGATTTTTACTCCCTTTCGGTTGAAAAAAAACTAGCCTTTATAGAAAATGCTATTCAACGTGATATTAAGTATAGAAATGCCTTAAAAGGAATGGTGATTGCTTGGTTTACTATGGATGAATTTCAAAACTATACTACAAATTCATCAAACTTAAATAAAAGAATGATGACCTTAGTTATAGAACGTTTAAAAAGTCAAGTTCAATTATTTGAATTAATAGAGAGAAATACCATTTAAATCTGTAGACAAAACATCACTCATATAATTAAAAAAAGGTCGCATAGCTTTAAAAGTAGCTATTACTTCTTTTTCAAATTCTGGAGAAAGTACTTCTTTGTTTGTGAATTTTCTGGTGACTAAATATTGTTTTTTTTTAATCAAATCTATATTAGGATGATTTTTGTCAAAATCTCTTGGTGCAGTTTTTAACTCTTCTCCTTCAAGAGAACCAAAGTATTTTATAAACTCTTTTTGTTCTATAATTTCTCTTAATTCTGATGCATCAATAGCTAATTCCTTTCGAATGCGCAATAAGTCATCTTTATTAGGTTCCCAAAATCCACCACCAACAAAAGTTGCATTTTCTTCTATATGCAAATAATATCCTCCACGTAAATTCGGTTTTTGTCGAACAAAACCAGCACTAAAATGTGATTTATAAGGTGTTTTGTCTTTAGAAAATCTTACATCTCTATAGATTCTAAAAACTTGCATTTTTTCGATATGATCAATTTCCTCTAAACTTTGTTTAATTGATGTGAAAAAGGATTTTATATTTTTTTGTTCTTTGTCAAAAGTTAGTTTATTTTCTGCAAACCATTCTCTATTGTTATTCTCTTTTAATTGAGATAAATAACTTAAAGTACTTTCTAAAATTGAATTCATATTACAATGTTTTATTAAGTTTTACGGTTAAACCGTATTTTTTTAAAATAAGTAAGATTTTTGAGCCGTTGTATCGAAAAATAATTTAGATTTACACTTTATCGATTAAATAATACTTTTAATCGATAAAATAAAAAATATTTAATTCAACTAAACAACGAACTTATGAGAACTAAATTATTATTATTTGTAGCCATACTTATGGCAAATGTGTCTTATTGCCAAGTAACAGACGTTATCACCAATTTTAGTTCTGCCGGAATTACTAATCTTGCCCATAAAGGTAATTATATTTATTTTACTGCCTATAGTCATAAGAAAGTTTATAAATTTGATTATACAAGCTCTACTCCTACAGTTGAATTAGTTTATCAATTTAATGAAAATCCTAATTTCATTTATATTATGAATAATGTATTATATGTTGGCGTAGAAAGTCCTTATAAAACTTATAAAATAGATCTTTCACTCGAAAATGCACAACCTATAGAGCTTGCAGCAATTGCTGGTCCTATGGCGCAAATAAATAATGATTTATATATTGGTCAATATGTTGCTGAAAAAATTTCAAAAATTAACTTGTCAACAAATGTAATTACTGATATTTTGACCAATTATAAACCTAATTTTTTTGCTTTACTAAATAACGAATTATATTTCACTTCTAATACTGCTAACTCATTATATAAATACAATTGTACAACCAATGGTGTAACAACAATATTAACGGGTTTAAATTACGCTTCTGGAATAGTATTAAACAATGATAATCTTTTTATTTGTGAAAGTTCAGGGAATTCAATATCGTATTACTCTTTACCTAATTTTCAAATGACAAGTAATATTCAGTTGCCACCAAGTTCTTGGCCTAATGGAATAACTATTGTAAATGATGATTTATATTTCATTCAAACTGTATCAGGTAAAATTTCTAAAGTTGCCCTAAATACTTTAAATAATGTTGCTTTGAACACTAAATCAAATAGTAAATCATCTGAAGCTCTTGTCGCTTATCCAAATCCTTCAAATGGAATCATCAATCTTAAAAGTGATATAGATTTTCAAGAAGGACAAATTTATGATTTGAAAGGAAATTTAGTTTCAACTTTAAATATTCAAAATAATCAAATTGATATTTCTAATTTAAACTCGGCTACCTATTTATTATCTGTTAACGGTAAAATGACAAAAATTATTAAAAATTAAATAACTACCTGTCTTTTAATCTATCAACTACATATTCTACTTCTGTTTTTCCATGAGGTTTTGGTTTACCATCAGACCCTAAATTAACCATCGTTATATTATCAATTGTAATGATGGTTTCATGGGTCATTTTATTTCTTACTTCACATTTTAATACAATAGAAGATTTTCCGAATTTTACAACTTCCATTCCTATTTCAACAATATCACCCTGTTTGGCTGAACTCATAAAGTTGATTTCACTCATATATTTGGTTACAACTTTATTATTTTCAAACTGAATAATTGTATATAAAGCAGCTTCCTCATCAATCCATGACAAAAGTTTTCCTCCAAAAAGTGAACCATTGGCATTTAAATCTTCGGGTTTTACCCATTTACGTGTGTGAAATTTCATATTTGAAGTTTATTTTAATTAGGAATACAAATTTACAACTTATTTATTTTTCTCTCTGTTTTAAAACTGAAATTACATCATTCAGTTTAAATCCTTTGGCTTGTAATAATATTAAATAGTGAAATAATAAATCAGCACTTTCTGATAAAAATAACTCATCGTTTGAATCTTTAGCTTCAATCACAACTTCAACAGCTTCTTCTCCAACTTTTTGAGCTATTTTATTGATGCCTTTTTCAAATAAAGAAGCTACATAACTTTTCTCTGAATTCGCATTTTCTTTTCTGTCTTTTATGGTTTTTTCTAGTTTTGAAATAAATCCATACTCTTGATTATTAGCTTCTTGCCAACATGTATCAGAACCAGTATGACAGGTTGGTCCAACTGGATTTACTTGTATTAACAAGGTATCATTATCACAGTCATTTTTGATTGAAATTAGGTTTAAAAAGTTACCACTCTCCTCACCCTTTGTCCATAATCTGTATTTGGAACGGCTGAAAAATGTCACTTTATTGGTTTCCAAAGTTTTGTTGTATGCTTCTTGATTCATATAACCCAACATCAAAACATTTTTAGTTTCGTTGTCCTGAATAATGGCTGGAATTAATCCGTCTGTATTTTTTGTAAAATCTATTTTCATGTTTCTAAATTTAAAGATTGAATGATTTAAAATTGAAAGATTATGATATATATAAAATTCATAATTTTTTTAAAACTTACATTCGTATTTCTATGTTTTGTTCTTTTAAATGTTTTTTTAATTCAGGAATCTCAATTTCTTGGAAATGAAAAACACTTGCTGCTAGTGCTGCATCAGCTTTTCCTTCGAGAAATGTGTCTGCAAAATGTTGCATTGTTCCTGCTCCACCTGAAGCTATAATTGGAATATTGACTAAAGTTGAAAGTTTAGCTAAAGCTTCATTGGCAAATCCGTTTTTAGTTCCGTCGTTATTCATCGATGTGAATAAAATTTCACCTGCACCTCTTTTTTCTACTTCAATTGCCCAATCAAATAGGTTTAATTCAGTTGGAACCTTTCCTCCTACTAAATGTACCATCCAATTGCCATCAATTTGTTTAGCATCTATGGCAACTACTACGCACTGACTACCAAATTCTTGAGCTAGTTCGTTAATCAAATTTGGATTTTTTACTGCAGATGAATTGATTGAAACTTTATCAGCTCCATTTTTTAGTAAAATAGAAACATCTTCCACAGAACTAATTCCACCACCAACCGTAAATGGAATATTGATCGCTTTTGCTACATTTCGAACCAAATCAATTAATGTTTTTCTTCTTTCCTCAGTAGCTGAAATATCTAGAAAAACCAGTTCGTCAGCACCTTCTTTTGAATATTTTTTAGCTAATTCAACAGGATCACCTGCATCTTTCAAATCCATAAAATTGACACCTTTTACAGTTCTACCATTTTTGATGTCTAAACATGGAATTATTCTCTTTGTTAACATTCTTATTGGTTTAAAATGAAGTTTTCTAATTGTTTCAAGGAAATTCTTCCTTCGTAAATTGCTTTTCCTATGATTGTTCCTTCACATCCTAATTCGGCTAATTTTGGTAATTCATCAAAAGTTGAAATTCCTCCAGAAGCTATTAATTTTACTTTTTCACATGAAGCTAAAATCTCTTTATATAAGTCAAAACTTGGGCCTTCTAACATGCCATCTTTTGCAATATCTGTACAAATTACATACGAAATTCCATCTTTTTGATAGTTTTGAATAAAAGGAATGACTTCTTCATTACTTTCTTCTAACCATCCAGAAACCGCAATTTTTTTATTGTTTGCATCAGCTCCAAGTATGATTTTATCAGTTCCATAAATTGAAATCCATTCTTTAAACAAAGTCGGATTTTTTACAGCAATACTTCCTCCAGTAATCTGATTTGCTCCACTTTCAAAAGCAATTTTTAAATCATCATTGGTTTTTAATCCTCCACCAAAGTCAATTTTTAGCTTTGTTTTTGATGCAATTTCTTCTAATACTTTATGATTAATTATTTTACTCGATTTTGCACCATCTAAATCTACTAAATGTAAGTATTCAATTCCGGCATCTTCAAAAGATTTGGCAACTTCTAATGGATTTTCATTATATATTTTCTTCGTATTGTAATCTCCTTTGGATAAACGGACACATTTTCCGTCTATTATATCTATGGCTGGGATTATTCTCATTTTCATATTTTTTTTGGAACACAGATTGTTATAATTTGAGAAATTTATATAATCTTCATTACTTACTAAATTTTTTAATAATTTCTCTTATTTCTCAAATCTGTGTTCCTTCTCTTTTATTATTATAGGTTTAGAAAGTTTATCAAAATTTGTTCTCCGAAAACACCACTTTTCTCTGGGTGAAATTGAACTCCGTAGAAATTATTTTTTTGTAAAGCGGAACTATATTCTACTTCGTAATTGGTCGTTGCGATGGTTTCTTTACAATTTTTCGCATAAAAACTATGAACCAAATACATGAATTCATTTTCATTAATCCTTTTAAATAAAGGACTTTGTAAATTATAAATTGTATTCCAACCCATTTGAGGAACTTTGACTTTAGACGAGAATTTCACCACTTCAACATCAAAAATTCCAAGTCCTTTTGTATTTCCTTCTTCGGTTGAATTGCATAATAATTGCATTCCTAAACAAATGCCTAAAACAGGTTGTTTTAACGTTGGAATTAATTTATCCAAACCGCTTTCTTTCAACTTTTTCATAGCACTACTCGCTTCACCAACACCAGGAAAAATAACTTTATCTGCTTTTTGAATTTCATCCCAATTATTACTCAAAATACCCTCAAAACCTAATCTTTCTAAGGCAAATTGAATACTTTGAATATTTCCAGCACCATAATCAATTATTACAATATTCATTATAGCATTCCTTTTGTAGATGGTAAAATCATTTTTTCTACATCACGTTTAACAGCAACTTTTATAGCTTTAGCGAAAGCTTTGAAAATTGCTTCAATTTTGTGGTGTTCGTTTGTTCCTTCGGCTTTTATGTTTAAGTTTGCTTTTGCTCCATCGGTAAAGGATTTAAAGAAGTGAAAAAACATTTCGGTTGGCATTTGTCCAATCATTTCTCGTTTGAATTCAGTTTCCCAAACTAACCAATTTCTTCCTCCAAAATCTATGGCAACTTGTGCTAAGCAATCATCCATTGGTAAACAAAATCCGTATCTTTCTATGCCTAATTTGTTTCCTAAAGCTTTTGCGTAAACTTCTCCTAAAGCTATAGCTGTGTCTTCGATTGTGTGGTGTTCGTCTACTTCTAAATCACCTTTGACTTGAATATCCAAATCCATTTGTCCGTGACGAGCAATTTGATCTAACATGTGATCAAAAAAGGCAATTCCGGTATCAATGTTACTTTTTCCAGTTCCATCCAAATTTAATGTTATTGCAATATCTGTTTCATTTGTTTTTCTTTGAATTGAAGCTGTTCTACTTTCCAATTTAAGAAATTCATAAATCTTTTCCCAATCATTTGTTTCTAAACCGATTGTTGGTTGTAATTCTTCTTGTTTTACAGAGATTTCTGTAGTTCCTAAATTTGTATTATCATTGATAAATATTGCTTTTGAACCTAAATTTTTAGCTAACTCAACATCAGTTAATCGGTCACCAATCACAAATGAATTTTCTAGATCATAAGCTTTAGAAAAATAGTCAGTTAATAATCCAGTTCCAGGTTTTCTTGTATTGGCATTATCTTTTGGAAAGGTTCTGTCTAAAAAGACTTTATCAAAGACAACTCCTTCATTTTCATAGGTTTTCATTATGAAGTTGTGAACAGGCCAAAAAGTGTCTTCAGGAAAAATATTAGTTCCTAAACCATCTTGATTAGTTATCATTACTAATTCATAATCCAATTCTTTAGCAATTTTGCTCAAGAAAGGAATACACTTTGGATAAAAAATCATTTTATCAAACGCATCGATTTGTTCGTCTAGCGTTTCTTTTATTATCGTTCCATCTCTATCGATGAATAGTACTTTTTTAGGCATATTGCAGTGTTTTTAAAAGTTGTATCACTTTTTCATTTTCGTCTTTTGTACCAATTGTTATTCGTAAGCAATTATCACATAAAGGTTGATTGCTTCTGTTTCTAACAACAATTCCGTTATCTATAAATTGTTGGTAACGCAAATCAGCGTCATCTACTTTTACTAAAATAAAATTAGCATCTGAAGGTATAACTTTTTCGATAAAATCTACCGTTTTTAAAGCTTCAAATAATTTATCTCGCTCTACTAAAATTTTTTTAACTTGAAAATCTAATGTGCTTTGTTGTATTTTCTTAAGCGCTTTTTCTTGTGAAAGTATATTGATGTTATATGGAGGTTTTATTTTGTTTAGTACTGAAATTATTTCAGCAGAAGCATATAAAATTCCAATTCTCATTCCAGCCATTGCATAAGCTTTAGATAATGTTTGGCATATTACTAAATTGGGATATTCTTTTAACAATAATAACCAACTGTCTTTCTCAGAAAAATCAATATAGGCTTCATCAATCAAAATCAAACCACTAAAATTACTTAACAAGTCAAATACGATTTTGTCTGAAAAAGAGTTACCAGTTGGGTTATTTGGAGAACACAAAAACAAAATTTTAGTGTTTTCATCTGTTTTACTTAATATAGCTTCAGCATTGGGTTGAAAATCATCAGTTAAAAGAACTGCTCTATTTTCTACGGCGTTTATATTGGCTAATACTTCATACATGCCATATGTTGGAGGCAATGTGATTACATTATCTTTATAAGGTTCACAAAAAGCTCTGTATAATAAATCCAGTACTTCGTCACTACCATTTCCTAATAAGATATTTTCAACTTTAACATCTCTTTTTTCGGCAAGAAGTTCTTTTAGCTCTAATTGCTGTGGATCTGGATAGCGATTTACACTGTTATCAAATGGATTTTCGTTAGCGTCTAAATAAATCATTTCGTGTTTGAAATCTTTAAATTCATCTCGAGCTGATGAATAAGGTTTCATGTTCAAAACATTTGTTCTTGTCAGTTTGTTGATATCGAAATTAGTCATTTTTTAAAGTATTTAATCTTAGTGAAACGGCATTTTTGTGAGCTTGTAATCCTTCAGCTTCAGCCATAAGTTCAATAGCTTTACCAATATTTTGGATTCCTTTTTGTGATATTTTTTGAAAAGTCATGGCTTTTAGAAAGCTATCTAAATTTACACCACTGTAACTTTTTGAGTATCCATTAGTTGGTAATGTGTGATTTGTTCCTGATGCATAATCACCAGCACTTTCAGGTGTAAAGTTTCCGATAAAAACCGAACCTGCATTTTCTATATTTTCAAGGAAATAATCTTCATTTTTTGAACATACAATAAAGTGTTCTGGACCATATTCATTAATTAATTTCAAAGCTTCTTCCTCTGAATCCATAAAAATTAACTTTGAATTATTGATTGCCACTTGAGCAATTTCTTTTCTAGGTAAAACTTCTAATTGCTTATAAATTTCTTCTTCAACGTCATTTAACATGTTTTTTGAAGTCGTTACTAAAACAACTTGACTGTCTTTTCCGTGTTCCGCTTGACTCAATAAATCAGAGGCAACAAAAGAAGGAACAGCTGTTTCGTCAGCATAAACTAGTAATTCACTTGGTCCAGCAGGCATATCAATAGCTACTCCGTTTTGAGAAGCAAATTGCTTTGCAATCGTTACAAATTGGTTTCCAGGTCCGAAAATTTTGTAGACTTTATCAATTGTTTTCGTTCCAAATGTCATCGCTGCAATAGCTTGAATGCCACCAACTTTATATATTTTAGTCACACCGCAAAGTGAAGCTGCATATAAGATAGCTGGATTGATATTTCCGTTTTTATCTGGTGGTGTGCATAATATAATTTCCTTGCAACCAGCAATTTTAGCTGGAACAGCCAACATCAAAACTGTTGAAAACAAAGGAGCAGAACCACCTGGAATATACAAACCAACTTTTTGAATCGGTCTTTTTTCTTGCCAACATTGAACTCCTTCTGTGGTTTCAATACTTATTTTTTCGGTTTTTTGAGCTTTGTGAAAGTTCAAAATATTTGATTTTGCTAATTGAATAGCTTCTTTTAAATCTTGAGAAATTTCTGTTTCTGCTTTTTGAATTTCATCAGTAGTAACAAGAATTGATTCTAATTCTACACCATCAAAATAAGAAGTATATTTTGCTAAAGCTTTATCCCCTTTTCTCTGAACTTCTTTAAAGATTTGTTTTACCGTTTCTTCAACATCATCAAAAGTTTGAGTAGGTCTTTTTAAGATTTCTTCCCAGTTTTTTAATTGTGGATTATATATTTTATTCATTTTTAAATAATTAATGATTAGTAAAAAGTAATTTGTTAAAGAACCATTTTTTCGATTGGACAAACTAAAATTCCTTCTGCTCCAGCTTCTTTTAATTGGTCAATAACATCCCAAAAAGTGTCTTCTTCAATCACAGAATGAACACTACTCCATCCTTCTTCTGCTAAAGGCATAACAGTTGGACTTTTTAAAACAGGAAGAATAGAACTTATAATTTCTATTTTGTCATTAGGAACGTTCATTAGAATATATTTAGATTTTCTAGAACGTAAAACTGATTGCATTCTGAATTGAAGTTTGCTTAATAAAGCTTTTGATTCTTCAGAAATTTGAGGAGAAACAGCTAAAACAGCTTCACTTTTTAAAATGACTTCTACTTCTTTTAAACCGTTTTTGAATAAAGTACTTCCACTAGAAACGATATCTACAATTGCATCTGATAAACCAATATTTGGAGCGATTTCAACGGAACCTGAAATTTGGTGAATGTCAACCGAAATTCCTTTAGATGAAAAATAATCAATTACTGTTTTTGGATAAGAAGTCGCAACTCTTAATCCATTTAAATCATTTATAGAATTGTATTTAAATGCTTTAGGAACAGCTACAGAAACTTTACATTTTGAGAAACCTAATTTTTCAGCTATTTCAATATTTTTTCCTTTTTCTACTAAAAGATTATCTCCAACAATAGCGATATCTACTACTCCATCTATTAAATATTGTGGAATATCTGAATTTCTTAAGAAGTAAACTTCAAGAGGAAAATTGGAAGCTGTTACTTTTAGTTGGTCATTTCCATTGTAAACAGAAATACCTGAATCTTTTAAGAGTTGAATACTTTCGTCGTACAAGCGACCTGATTTTTGAATAGCAATTTTTAATATTTTCATTTTAATTTTGAGAAATGTCTGAATATATCACTTGCTATTTCTTGGAAAGAAAAAACCCGTTTGATATACTCAAACGGGTTTATAATTTATTTTAGTGTATTACATAAAAACATCATTACCTAGCTTGAGCGTGGTTTAAATGATGATGATGATGTAATTTATTTGTAAACATGATATTTTGTTATTTTTAACAGTGCAAATATAAAGGCATAATTTCTGAATAAACAAATTTTTATGAAAATTTATAGTTTGTTTAAGCTAGTTGGACTCCGAAAAAGTGACCAACTAGAGCTGTAAGTACCATGGCAATTGTACCCCAAAAAGTGACTCTTATCACTGCTTTTGACATACTTGAACCACCTGTTTTTGCTGCTAAAGCTCCTAAAAAAGCTAGAAATAAAATAGCAGAAATATATAGTGAATATTCCATCGTTTTTATAGGCAAAAATAAAGTTACCAAAAAAGGTAAAACGCCTCCAACGGTAAACGAAGCTCCTGAAGCTAAAGCAGCTTGTAAAGGTTTTGCTTGACTTATTTCATTTATTCCCAATTCATCTCTTATATGTGCTCCTAAAACATCATGTTCAGTTAATTCTAATGCAACTTGCATTGCAGTTTCTTTTTTTAAACCTCTTTCTACATAGATTTCTGCTAAACGTTGCAATTCTAATTCTGGCATTTCTTCTAATTCAATTTTTTCACGTTCTATATCGGATTTTTCAACATCCGTTTGAGAACTTACTGAAACGTATTCACCTGCAGCCATTGATAAAGCTCCAGCTACTAATCCAGCTAAAGTTGCTAATATCACTGGTTCACGAAATTCACTTGCTGCTGCAACACCAATAGCAATACTTGAGGTTGAAAGTATTCCGTCATTAGCACCTAAAACAGCAGCTCTTAACCAATTGCTTTTGTGAATGTAATGATTGTCTAAATAGTCATCTGCTTGATTTTCCATATATTAAATGCTATCAAATACACCTTTTGTGAGTATTTTTGATTTTTTGTTTACTTTATTACTTTCAATAATTTCTATAGAATCGGCTGACTTCTCTCCTACTTTGACTTCTGTTTTTTCAAAGATATAATCAACTTTTGAATTATTTTTAATTAAAAGTACATAATTTTTATCATTTTCAGTAATTAAAGCATCAATTGGAATAGCTAATCCTTTTTTAGAATCTGTTAAAATTGTTGCTTCTACAAACATTCCAGTTAATAATCGTTGTTTTATTGCATCATCTAAATGTCCGTGAATCATGATTGTTCTGTCATTTCCTTCAATAGATTTTCCTACCAAAACTACTTTAGCTTTAAATTCTTCATTTGAAGCTTGAGGAACCGTAAAAACAATATTTTGATTTTCTTTAATTTGAAGTATATCTTTTTCAAAAACAGCTAATTCAACATGTAAATGATCTGTATCTACAATTTCTAAAATAATATCTGAAGGAGCCATAAACATTCCCACATTTGCATTCATAACCGTTACATCACCAGCAATTGGTGCATAAATCGTAATAGTTGAAGTCAAATTTCCTTTCTGAACTTGTGCCGGAGAAATGTTTAAAACCTGTAATTTCTTTTTTAAACTTTGGTACATTCCATTAGCTCTTTTATAATCACTTTCTGCTTTTAGATAGTTTTTTTGGGAAGTGATTTTTTCATCATACAAGGTTTTTTGTCTTTCATATTCAGATTTTAAATAGCTGATTTGTTCAGCCACTTCTAAATAATCCTTCTGAATGTCAATGAATTCAGTATTTTCAAGAGTTACTAAAGCTTGTCCTTTTTTGATTTTATCACCAATTAATAAATGCGTTGATTTGATGTAACCTCCTAAAAATGAAGTGATTTTAACTCTATTTTCTGGTGGAACATCTATTTTTCCGGTTGCTTTTACTCCAACATTAAAATCTTGTTCAGTTGGAGAACCAATTTCCATTTTCATGGTTTGAAATTGTTCTTTTGAAATTGAAATTTCGTCTTCGTTTTTTGAAACAGTTTCTTCTGAAACTTCTTTTTTACAAGCTGTTAAGAGTAATCCTGATAGAAATATATATAGTAGCTTTTTCATTTTAATTTAAGGTTATGTATTGTAAATTTAATTGCGTTAAGTTGTATTGTAAAAGAGTTTCTAAATAATCCATTTGAATAGATGTTGCGTTTTCTAAACTCATTATGTATTGAAAAAAATCAATTTCACCATGTTTGTAGCTCATGTCTGCTACTTTTATAATTTCTTCGGATAATTTCTTTCCATATTGATTATAGTAATTAATTCCTTCTTGAAATTTTTCTAAAGTTTGTTTCTGTTGGCTTAAATGTGCTTCGATTTTAAACATTTCATTTTCTTTTTGAGCTTCCCAACTTTGTAATTCAATTTTAGCCACTTTGTTTTTGGCCACATTTCCATTATAGAATAAAGGAATAGAAACTCCTAGTTGAAATCCATATAAAGATGAAGATAAGCCTGTGTTTTTTCCTTGAAAATATTCTAAATGCAAATCGGGTAAAGCTTGTTGTTTTTGAAAAGATATTTGTTTTTTATAAACATCTGTAACATTCTCATAATATGAATTGTATAATTCCTTATTGTTAGCATTACTTAAATTATTTTCTGCTTTTAATTCTGTTGAAGAAATCACTAATTTTTCATCTGTTTGCACTAAAGATTTAAGCTTGTCATAAAACCCAATTTTATCCGTTTTAATTTGAATTAATTTGGTGTTAATTTGACGAAATTTAGCCTGAGCTGTAATTTTTTCTAAGTAATTACTTTCTCCTAATTCGAATCTTCTATCACTTGCTTTTGAAAAGTTTTGATACAAACTATCTAAGTAATTATATAATTTTTCTTGATGTTGTACAAATACGATTTGATTATAAACTGAAGAAATTTCACGAGTCAATTGACTTTTCTGTAAATTCAAATTTGAGTTTTCTTTCTCATATTCAGCTTGTAGCACTCTTTTATGAGCTCCATAAACTGTAGGAAAAGCAAAACTTTGCTGTACTCCAAAAACCTTTAACGGAATATTATTTGCAGGTAAGTTATTCTGGTCATAACTGTAATAAATATTGGTTTTATCAATAGAATACGCTGTTTTTATAGATGCTTTTGATTTATCTACTTGTAACTGTATTGATTTGATATTCTTATTATTAGCAATTCCTTTTGAAACTAAACTATCTAATTCAGGGTTGTTGTTTTGAGCAAATCCGAAACCTGTAAATAGGAAAAACAGAATGATATAAGTTCCTGATGTATGTTTTTTAAATTTTGGTTTTTTAAATTCTTTGGTATCCATAATTTTATATAAAACAGGTAAAACTAACATAGTTAATAAAGTAGCTGTGAATAAACCACCAATTACAACCGTTGCTAAAGGTCTTTGCACTTCTGCACCCGCTGATGATGAAATTGCCATAGGTAAAAATCCTAAAGCAGCAGCAGCAGCTGTTAATAAAACAGGTCTTAATCTATCAGTTGTGCCTTTTAGAATTAATTCATCTATATTTTTCATGCCTTCGTGTTTCAGTTCTTTGAAATGTTCGATTAAAACAATTCCGTTTAAAACTGCTATTCCGAAAAGAGCAATAAATCCAACTCCTGCTGAAATACTGAAAGGTAAATCGCGAATCCATAAAAATAAAACTCCTCCAACAGCAGATAAAGGAATCGCTGAATACACCATTAAAGCCTCTTTAACAGAACCAAAAGCAAAATATAATAAGATAAATATTAAAAATAAAGCTATTGGAACAGCAATTAGCAAACGAGCTTTGGCACTTTGCAGGTTTTCAAATTGTCCACCATAAGTGACTCTGTAACCTGTTGGTAATTTGATTTTAGTATCTACAATATTCTGAATATCATCAACAACACTCTGTAAATCTCGGTTTCTAACGTTAATTCCAACTACAATTCTTCTATTGGTATTATCTCTTGAAATTTTGGCTGGACCAGTTGTGTATTCAATATTTGCTAATTCTTGTAATGGAATTTGTTGTCCATTTGGAGCCGAAACATATAAATTTTTAACATCTTGAATTCCAGAACGATTTTCTTTATCTAAGCGAATTACCATGTCGAAACGTTTTTCACCTTCGAACACATTTCCAACCGTTTTTCCTGCGAAAGCTAAAGATAAAACATCATTTAAATCCGCTATATTCATCCCAAATTGAGCGATTTTCATTCTATTATACGTTACAGCCATTTGAGGTAAACCTTCTGTTTTTTCAATAATAATATCCGAAGCACCTTCTACGTTTTTAATCGCTTTGGCAATTTCGTCTGCTTTACGTGCTAATACTTCTAAATCATCACCAAAAACCTTCACAGCAACATCTGAACGTGTTCCAGAAATTAGTTCGTTAAAACGCATTTCTATAGGTTGCGTGAATTCGATTTCCATATTCGGAATCTTCTTTTCGATGGCTTCTTTTATTTTATCAGCTAATTCGTCTTTTGAATCAGCTGAAACCCATTCTGATTTTGGTTTTAATTTGACAATCACATCACTTTCTTCCATACTCATTGGATCTGTTGGAACTTCTGCGGCTCCAATCCTACTAACTACTTGATCAACTTCTGGAAAGTTTTTTAAGATGATTTGTTCGATTTTTGTTGTTGTTTCAATAGTTTTAGTTAAAGAAGTTCCAGTTTTTAAAACCGGTTGAATTACGAAATCACCTTCATCTAAAGTTGGAATAAATTCACCACCCATAGTTGTAAATAAAACTATTGCAAAAACCAATAAACCTAAAGCACCATATAACACCTTTTTTGTATTGGCTATTGCCCAAGTTATTGAAGGTAAATACCAAGAATTCAATTTATTAATTAATTTATTGGAAAGTGAATTTGGATTTTCAGCAGTTGGTTTTAAGAATAATGATGAAACCACTGGAACATAAGTAAAACAGAATAACATAGCTCCAACTAAAGCAAAACTGAAAGTCATTGCCATAGGTTTAAACATTTTTCCTTCCACACCAGAAAGCGATAATATAGGAATAAATACAATTAAGATGATTAATTGACCGAAAACAGCCGAATTCATCATTTTTGAAGCACTTTTATAGGTTATTTCATCGATTTGAACTTGTCTGTCTTCTTTAGATAATCCAACTAAATGCTTGGATTTATGAGCGATTTGAAAGGCAATAAACTCGACTATAATTACAGCTCCATCTATTATAATTCCAAAATCAATTGCTCCTAAACTCATTAAGTTAGCATCAATTCCGAAAATATTCATAAATGAAATTGCAAAAAGTAAGCATAATGGAATTACCGAAGCTACTACTAATCCTGAACGCCAATTTCCTAATAATAAAACCACTACGAAAATTACAATCAAACAACCTAAAATAAGGTTTTCAGCTACTGTGAAAGTTGTTTTTCCAACTAATTCACTTCTTTCTAAAAATCCGTTGATATAAACGCCTTTTGGTAATGTTTTTTCGATTTCTAAAACTCTTGCTTTTACATCATCAATAACTTGCTTAGAGTTTCCTCCTTTAAGCATCATGACTTGACCTAACACTTTTTCTCCTTCTCCATTTCCTGTGATGGCTCCAAAACGATTGGCTGAACCATAACGAACATTGGCTACATTTTTAACATAAATAGGATTTCCTTTTACATTTTTTACGACAATGTTATTGATATCTTCAATAGATTTAACTTTTCCTTCTCCACGAATAAAATAACTTTGATTGGTTTTTTCAATGTAAGCTCCACCTGCAATACTGTTATTCTTCTCTAAAGCCGAAAACACATCATTAATTGAAATATCCATCGCTTTAAGAGCTGAAGGTGTTATTGCAACTTCATATTGTTTTAGATATCCACCCCAAGTATTGATTTCCACAACTCCATTTATACCAGATAATTGACGCTTAACCACCCAATCTTGTAAGGTTCTTAAATCAGTTACCGAATATTCATCTTTATATTCTGGTTTTACTTCTAAAGTATATTGATAAATTTCTCCTAAACCCGTTGTAATTGGTCCCATTTCTGGAGTACCAAAACCCGCAGGAATTTTTTCTGAAGCTGATTTAATTTTTTCGGCAATTAATTGCCTTGGTAAATACGTTCCTATTTCATCAGTAAAAACGATAGTAACAACTGATAACCCAAATTTTGAAATAGAACGAATTTCTTCCACTCCAGGTAAATTAGCCATTTCTAATTCTACAGGATATGTAATATATTGTTCAATATCTTGCGTAGAAAGATTTTGAGAAGTTGTAATTACTTGTACTTGATTGTTGGTTACATCAGGAACTGCACCAATTGAAATTTGAGTGATTGAATACACTCCAAAACCCACAATTCCTAAAATAAATAATAGGACTATGAATTTGTTTTTTAAGCTAAAAGCTATAATTTTTTCTAACATTTTTAATTAAATTGAATAATTAATAAAGAATTATTTACCTCATTCACAGATAAATATAATTAATAAAATAGAAATTAGTCATAATTTCTATACAATAAAATGTTAGGCTATTTTAGGTGGCAACCAAATTGAAGTAAATAAATTTGACTTAAATGAATTTTTATAAAAAAACTTCTTTTTGACTGAAATTAGTGATTTTATAACTTCAAGTCGAAAGCTTACCGTTGAAAATGTAAATAAAACATGAGTAGAATTATCAAACGTTTTAAAAGGTAAATTTTGATGTTCTTTTTTATTATTGTCTGTGTTTTTAGAATAATGAACTTTTATAAATTGAGTGAAAGAATTTGAATCACTATTTACTTCTGTTTGGTATTCTTTGTAATGTTCAATTAGATTAGGGATTTTCAAGAATTGTCCTATTGATGTGTTGGCACACAAAAATATAGTTATGAGAAAAATGGCAATTACTTTATTCATCTTGTAAAATTAGTAAAAAAAATTACTTTACTATGTAACTTAAATCACACAAATATAAACTAGTTAACTTTAAGAAAGATTAAGAGTTACTTAATTTCTTCTTCAGGAAAACTTAAAACTATTGTAGTTCCTTTGTTTAATTGTGATTCTATGTTTATTGTTATGCTTAATAATTCGCAAAGTCTTTTTACGATTGATAATCCTAAACCAGTTCCTTTAATGTCTGGATGATTTAAGCTTTCTGATCTAAAAAAAGCATTGAAAATTTTATCTTTATCTTCTTCTGAAATTCCTATTCCTTCGTCAGTAATACTACATTTTACAATATTGTTTTCATTGTATAATTTTACTGTAACATTTGAGTTTTCTTTAGAATATTTTAAAGCATTTGAAAAGATATTACTAAGAATTATTGAAACTAAATTATAATCGGATTGAATATAAATTTCATCATCAAAAAGGTTAATTATTGTACATTGTTTGTCTTTAATTTTTTCAGAAAAACGAGCTGAAGTATCTAATAAAAGAGCATTTAATAAAACACTTTCTGATTTAATATTTTGTTTTTCATTTTCAAATCGTGCTAATAACAATAGCTCATCAACTAATTTATTAACTCTATCAACTTCGCGAATACAGAAATTAATTTTATCTTCATATTCTTGTTTTTCACGTGGTTTACGTATTAAAACTTCAAGTGTCCCTTTAATAATAGCTAAAGGAGTTCTTAATTCATGAGAAGCATCTGAAGTAAATTGTTTTTCTCGTTCGATTGCATTTTCAATTCGATTTAATAAATTATTTATAGTATCTGATAATTCATATAATTCATCTTTATTTTCAGGAAGTGAAATCCTTGTATTAAGGTTGTCTTTTGTTATTTTATTAGAAGTTTCTATAATAGTTTTGACAGGTTCAATACTTCTTCCTACAATAAATCTAGCTACTAAAAATAATATTCCAAGTACTAAAGGAAAAGCTAATAATAAAGTATACCGTAAATTACGAAGCACTAAATTAGCATCTTCTAAAGACATAGCTATTATTAAATAACCAACCATTTTCTCTTTATAAGTTACATCAATTTGAGATTGTCTTATTGAAATTTGATTTAATTTAGCATCAAAATATAAGGGTAAACCTTCTTCTGATTTATGGAATATAAGTTGTGATTTTTTTAGATTTGGTGATTTGTCAAACATTTTTCCTTCAGTATTTGTAAACTGAATAAATATTGGATTAACATCTAAAGTATTATGCTCTTTTTCTTTCCATTCATCTTGATCCATAAGAATGAAACCTTCATCTGATATACTTATCTCATCAAATAATTTTGTTTTTTCTAAAGCAATATTGTTTTCAATATCTCGATATACAGATTCTTTAACACTAATATAAATTACAGTAAATACAGCAGATATTAACAAAGCTGTTGTGATTATGTAATAAAAGGCAATTCTATTTCTGTATGAAAATGATGGCATATTTCTTTAGTTTAAATCATTTGCAATATAACCTACTCCACGAATTGTTTTAATTAAATCATTCTCTTTACTAAGGTTTATTTTCTTTCTGATAGCATTCATAAAAACATCAATCACGCTGGTATCATACTCAAAATGAATGTTCCAAACATCTTCAATAATTTGGTTTCGGGTACAAACTTTACCTTTGTTTTTAATTAAATAAGTTAATAATTCAAACTCTCTTTGGGTAAGAGAAATTTCTTTTTCATCCATTAAAACTTGATATTTTAATAAGTTTATTTGAATATTTCCTAAAGTTAAAATATTTACAACTGCGTTCTTTCTAAAATATATTTTGACGCGTTCTAACAATTCTTCAAAACTAAATGGCTTTTTAATATAATCATTAGCACCAGCTTGCAAACCTTCAATAGTTTCTTGAACTGTATCTTTTGCCGTTAAGAATAAAATGGGTACATCAAGATTTGTTTTTCTTATGGTTTTACAAACTTCAATTCCAGTAACTTTTGGTAACATCCAATCTAACAGAATTAAATCTACGTCAACAGACAAAGCTAAATCTATTCCAGATTGACCATTTGAAGCTGTTAAAACTTCATATCCTTCCTCTTCTAAACCTTGTTTAAGAAAGTTGGCAATACCTATTTCATCTTCAATTACTAAAATTTTCATTTTGAAATTTATTATTGCATAAATTTACTATAATTTAAATTGTTAATGTAAGCCTGAAAAAAACATTAACCATAAATTAAGTTTACATCACAAATTTAAATCCAATACTAGCAATATTTGCATTTAAACCATCACTTCTTGTGTAATGATTGAATCTAAAATCAATATTTTTCAAACCGAATTTCCAAATTTGAAAATTGGTAAAAATATCAACATAATTGACTCCAAAACCATATTGATTTGCATTGAAGCTAGATAAATCATAATCTGAAGTATAATATTGTTCTGTTGAAAGATGTTTTTCAAAACCAGCAAAATACTTAGATTGTTGTTGCGTATAATAACGATACATCGGAAAAACAGTGAATTTATCTGACACCTTAATTGGCACTTCGATACTTGCTGTGTGAGATGTTATGTCCCAATTGTCCCAATAGTACCTATAATAAGTTCTTATAGTGACTCTTTCATTTAAATAATAGTTCAATCGCGCACCAACTGGAATTTTTGTCCTTGAATCGGGTAAACGTTCAATATCATCTGCTAATTTATAAACACCTTGATTTTGTGTGGTTTCATAAACAGGAATATATTGTGCTTGACCTACATAATAATCAGCTTTATCAGCAAAATAAACTCTATGATAAGGTGTCGAAAGTAAACCTTGTTGTTGAATTACATCAAAAAATAAGGAGAATTGCATGTTTTTTGTAGCTACTTGAGAAAACCCAAAAGAAGCTGAATAAGAATTTCGATTGACTTTATCTAAAGTAGAAAATAAAGAAGGATTGTATGCAGAAGTTGTGTTACCATTTTCATCTAAAACATTATAATAGAATTTGTTATCAGCATAATCAATTAATTCTTTTGGATAGATTGGTCGCCATTGATCTAAATATACATTTGCTTTTAAAGAAAGTTCTGTGTTTTTATTGTTGAAAAGCTTGGCTACTCCACCTCCAAAACCAAACGATGTATAATCGTATTCATTTGAAAACGAAATATCAGCATTCCAAACAAAATTTCTATCATCACTAGAATGACTATAATTTACAACCAAAGAAGTTAGTTGATCACTTTGAGAAGCACCCGATGAAGCTTGCCAGGGATTCGTATTGATTTTGTCATAAGGGTTAATATTACTTGATGAAGCAGAAGTGTAAGCAGAAATTCCAGCGTCAACAGTTAATATATCATCATCATTTAAAGGCATCGAAACTACAATATTTGAAGCAACATCGGTTAAGTCTTCTGAACCCATTCCTCCAGAAACAGCAGAGTGAACTCCATCTTGTTTATAGTAACTTAATAAAAAGTCAACTTCTGTATTTTCTAAAACACGTTTTTTATAAACAATTGAATCCTTAACTTGAGCAAAAGATAATCCTGAAAATAAAATAAGACTATATATAATTAATTTTTTCATTTCTTTTTTTTAGTTACAACCACAACCACCACCCGTTTTTCCACCATTTGCTCCTGCAGCAGCTTCTCTA
Source organism: Flavobacterium gelidilacus DSM 15343 (assembly GCF_000422685.1). Classification (GTDB taxonomy): domain Bacteria; phylum Bacteroidota; class Bacteroidia; order Flavobacteriales; family Flavobacteriaceae; genus Flavobacterium; species Flavobacterium gelidilacus. The sequence goes on from NZ_AUGN01000001.1 coordinate 308,850, forward strand.
TAGACTTGAAATGCAGTTTCGTATCGTTCTGTAGTTTGAGCAGACAATTTCATAGTCGTATCGTTTATTTTTTGCATATCATATTCTTTCACAGCTTTACAAGATTGTAAGCTTATCAAAACAACTGCAATTATCATTACTTTTTTCATCTTATTCGTGTTTTTTTAAATCTATATTTTTTGAAGTATGAATTACTCCTTTATCATCTACTATAATACATTCTAGCCCTTTTATTTGATTTACAAAGTCAAGACCAACTTCAACTCCCATTACAAAAATTCCGGTTGCCAAAGCATCTGCCATTTCTGTTTGTTTGGCAAAAACCGAAATACTTACAATGCCACTCGCTGGATAACCAGTTCTTGGATCTATTATATGCGAGTATCTTTTGCCATTAAATGTGACGTATTTTTCATAACTTCCTGAAGTTTCAACAGCTGTATCTTCTAAAGGAAATGTAGCAAATACTTTATTCTTATTCATTGGGTTTATAATTGCAATAGTCCAAGGATTTCCATCAATTTGCTTTCCCCAAGTACTGATATCACCAGAAACATTTACTAAACCCGATTCACAACCTTTTGATTTCAATAACTCTTTAATTTTATCTGCAATATAACCTTGACCAATTCCACCTAAACCTATTTTCATTCCTTTATTTTTAAGAAAAATAGTTGTGTCTTTTGGATTTAGAATTACATTTTGAAATCCTACTTTTTCAACTGATTTCTTAATTTCTTCTTTTGAGGGCATTTTTATCATACTGCCATCAAATTTCCAAATTCTATCCATTGAAGCATAAGAAATATCGAAAGCTCCGTTTGTTACTTTTGAAATTTTTAAAGCTCTTTCCACTAGATCATAAACTTCAGGATCAACTTTTATAGGTTGAATTCCAGCATTAGTATTCACACTAGAAATTTGTGTTGTTGGAATCCAATCAGATATTAAATTTTCAATACGTTTTACTTCTTCAATAGCTGCATTTGTATAGGCATTTGCCTGAATTGAATCTTTGGCAACAACAGTAATATCAAAAGGGCTTCCTAATAAAGAAGCCTTTTCCTTGAAAGTAACTTGACTAAAAGTTGCAAACGACATTAATAATGATATGAAAATCAATGATATTTTCACTACTTAGTATACGATTTTAGTTTTACGATATATTCTTCAGCTGTTATTTTTTCATAACCCATAATTCCAAGTACTTTTCCTTCATTATTTAGGATAACAACTTTAGGAAAACTTCCTTCAGGATTATATATTTCAGCTAATTCTTGATTTATTTTTGTTTGCTCTTCAGATAACGCATTCGCTTTTTTCTTAGGGAAATCAGCCTTTAATAAAATCCAATTTTCCGAAGAAGCATTTTTAAAAGCATCAGATTGCCAAATTGATCTATCAAGTTTAATACAAGGTGCACACCAATCAGAACCAGAAAATACTAAGATTATGTTCTTTGCATCTTTTGCTGCTTCAGTTTTAGCATCATCAAAACTTGTTTTCCAATCTTGTGCAGAAACAATAGAAGTTACTAAAAAACAAATGATTATTACTACTCTATTCATAATTTATAATTTTATACAAAATAACGAAATCTTAAGTTATATAGTATTAGAAATTATAATTATTTAAGTAAATATTAAGTTAAGAATTATCTAACATTAAGTTAATCTTAAGCAATTCTTAAGTTTAAAAATAAAGTTCTAAAATATCTTTGTTTTACAATTTTATCTTAATATTAGTTAATAAATATGAATTTTTCAAAACAGATTACACCTTTTAAAAATCTAGCTTTATTTTTTCTTTTAGTTGGTTTTATTTTACGTATAATTCTATTATTTCACCCAATAACGCAATCCCATTTTGGTTTTGTTGCTATTCTTAAGATTTTCTTTTTTGGATTTCTTTCAGATACTTTAATTTTTATCGTGGCAAGTGCTTTTTTATGGTTGTATCTTATATTTTTATCCGATTCAAAATTTAATAAACCCTGGGGTTATGTATTGTTTAGTGCTTATTTAGCTTTGCTAATTTATATTTTATCGGGAAAAACAATTTTACATGAATATGGTGGCGTTTTGCCTGCTTTAGGAATTGGATTTGTTGGTATAAAAACTTTATTAATTGGACTTCTATTGTTCTTTCCTAAACAAAGAAAAAACATTAGACTAGCTGTCTTTTCTATTACAATTTTCATTTTTGTCTTAATAATAATTCAAAATGCCGTTAGTGAATTCTTTTTTTGGAATGAATTTGGAGTTCGTTATAACTTTATTGCCGTAGATTATTTAGTGTATACCAATACAGTTATCGGAAATATTATGGAATCTTATCCAGTTGTTCCATTATTTACTGGTGTCGGATTAGTTGCTTTACTTTCGACTTATATTATAGTAAAAAAATCAAAGAGTTATTTAGATAATTTACCAACTTTTATGGATAAAATCAAGATTGTAGCTGTTTATGCTTTATTGTTTATAGTTTCCCTAAAAATGATTCCTGTTTTATCAAATCAAGAAGATTCTCCAAATGTTTTTACGAATGAATTACAAGCCAACGGAATATATAAATTCTATGGTGCTTTTATGCAAAGTGAATTGGATTTCTTTAAGTTTTATGAAACAATGCCAAACAACGAAGCTTATGCTTTATTGAAAAATCAGATTTCAAATATTGGAAATGATACAACATTAAGAACTATAACTTCAGATTCTACGGAAACTAGAATGAATGTAGTTTTGATTACGATTGAAAGTTTGAGTGCTGAATACATGAAAATGTATGGAAACGAACAAAACATTACACCATTCCTAGATTCATTGGCCTTGCAAAGTTTGAATTTTTCAAATTTATATGCTACAGGAAATAGAACTGTAAGAGGTTTAGAAGCTATGACACTTTGTATTCCTCCAACTCCTGGAGAAAGTGTTGTAAAACGTGAAGACAATAAAAACAAATTCAGTACAGCAAGTGTTTTTAAGAAAAAAGGCTATCAAACGAAATATCTTTACGGTGGAGATGCTTTTTTTGACAACATGCAAGATTTTTTTAGTGGAAATGGTTATGACATAGTAGATAAAAATTCGATTAAACCAGATGAAATTACTTTTGCAAATATTTGGGGCGTTTGTGATGGTGACATGGGAAACAAAGCTATTCAAACCATGAATGAAGAAGCTAAAACAGGGAAACCCTTCTTTAATCATTGGATGACGGTTAGTAATCACAGACCATTTACGTATCCTGATGGAAAAATTGATATTTCTCCAACTATAAAATCTCGTGATGGTGGTGTAAAATATACAGATTATGCTTTAAGACAGTTTTTTGCTAATGCTGCAAAACAACCATGGTTTAAAAATACGGTTTTTGTAATTGTAGCTGACCATTGTGCTTCTAGTTCAGGAAAAACGGAATTGCCAATGGATAAATACAGAATTCCAGCAATGATTTACGCACCAGGTTTTATTGCACCTACAAACAACAACAAATTGATGTCGCAAATAGATTTAATGCCAACACTTTTTGGATTGTTAAACTTTGATTATGACAGTAAATTTTACGGACAAGATGTTTTAAAAGACGATTATAAACCAAGAGCTTTTATTGCAACGTATCAAGATTTGGGATTTATAAAAGATAATATATTGACGATTATTTCACCAGTAAAACAATCAAAACAGTTTGCATTAAAACAAGTAGATAATCCAAAACTAAAGGAAGATTATAGAATTTTCTATGATGAAACTTTAATGACAACAAAACGACAAGAATTAATCAAAGAATCAACGGCTTATTACCAAACAGCTTCTGATATGTTGACTAAGAAAAAATATGAAAAATAATATTTTATAGTTCAAAATTCATTAAATTTGAGTGCAAACATTTAAAATTGTTTGCACTCATTTTTTTATTATGAAAATCGTAAACTTATATAGTACTCTTTTTTTTGCATTTTTTATTAGTTGTTCTTCAATAAATAAGAATCAAGTAGTCAAAGTTAATTCTAGTAATAAAACTAGTTCTAAATTTGAACCAAATGATGATGATTGTTTAGTCTTTATTGGTCAAGATTTAGAAGCAATTGGTGGTTTAGATAACTATTCAAAAGGCTACTGTGATACTTTTGAAATGCCGGCTGGAATTACACTTTACACTGGATTTACACCAAATAAAGAATCATATGGTTATTTTCAAAAAGGAAATGATGGATTGAAATCGATTGTAAATTGGGGTGCTGGTGATACTTGTTTACAATGTATTTTAGATGATGATGATTTTAAAAACACCATGATTTCTATAGGTTTATCTATGGTTGACAATGAAAAAAAAGTCGCTTTAGGAGAACATGATGATTTAATTAGAGAATTAGGAACTTGGATAAAAAACAGTAAAAGACCTGTTTTTCTGAGAATTGGTTACGAATTTGACGGATGGAGTTGGAATCACTATAAGAAAAAATACTATTTAGAGGCTTGGAAACGCATTCACACTAAGTTTAAAGAAATGAATGTAGCTAATGTAGCTTTTGTTTGGCAATCCAAAGGAAATGGTTCTAATCAGCAAGTTTTAGATGATTGGTATCCTGGTGATGAATTTGTAGATTGGTGTGCTTACTCCTATTTTGATAATCCGGATACGGAAATGTTAACTTTTGCCAGAAAACACCAAAAACCTGTTTTTATTGCTGAAGCTACTCCGACTTTAAGCATTGATGGTTTGTATTTTAATTCTCGTTTAGATAATCCAAAAGTGGCTTATGAAGCCTGGGAAAAATGGTTCACTCCTTTTTTTAAAACCATTAATGACAATAAAGATGTTATCAAGGCTTTTAGTTATATCAACGCTAATTGGTCAAAACAGCCTATGTGGATTACTAACAGCGTATTTCAACAAGTAGATTCTCGCATTCAAATAAGTGATTCAATTAGCAAAAAATGGAAAGAAGAATTGATGAACCCAAGATATTTAAAAGCTTCACCAAGTTTATTTGAGAAATTAGAGAACTAACTTTTATGTAATTTAGAACAAACAACTTTTCTAAATTAAATTAAACCATTCCGTAACTAAGCTAATTGCTAATAAAACCAATAACCCAGAAAATATAAATTTTTAATTACTAATAAAAACATTTATACCAAAAAAAAGCTGCATCGATACAATGCAGCTTTTTATAAATTGTAAATAAAAGTATATTTTACTTTGTTTTCATTGGTGGTAAATCAAAAGCTTTTGATTCATGTTCAAAATTGTTTCTATGCGAACCATCACAAAAAGGTTTATTAGCAGATAAGCCGCAACGACAAAGTCCTAAGGCTGTTCTTCCTTCTAGTCCGTATACATTACCTTCAGCATCTGTTATTTCGAAATCTCCTTCTATTTTAATAAAACCGTTGTTGCTGATTGTTAATTTTGTTTTACTCATAATAATCTTTATTTATTTGTAGCCAAAGATGGCAAAATATATGCTTATAATTTTACTTTTCGTTTTATTTTATATCTTCAAAACCCTAATTTATCTTAATTCTATTTTGTAATTCAGATGAGCTTTGATGAATTATCACAATATGAATTTAAAGTAAACCATTGTACTTCCTAACAAACCATTCCGTAGCTAAAGCGATTGCTAATAAAACCAATAACCAAACCCAGTCAATTAAAGGAGATTTCTTAACGATTTCTTTTTGAATGGCTTTATAGTTGTCATTAGCTAATAAAGTATCAACCAATGCATCAATATTTGTTGGATAAAAGGCTTTTCCGTTGGTGTTTTGAGCCAATTGTTCTAAACGATTTTTATCAGCGTTTACGAATTGTTTTTCGATTTCGAAATCTAAAATTTCAAACGAACTCGAATATTTGGTATTGCTATTCTTTTCAGTAACTGTGAAACTGTAATTTCCAGCTTCTAAATTGTCTAAACTTACCTTGTATTCGTTATTTCCTTTTAAGAAATCATAGGTTTTTGAAGTATTTTTGGTTTTGTTTTGTAAAGCAATTGAAAGCTTAGCATTTTCATCAAATTCATAGTTTTTATTGAAGAATTGTGCTGTAATTTCTATAGGTTCACCTGAATTGTAAAACGATTCGTGCGTAACAACTAAAGATTTTTTTGAACTGTTAGTGGTTAAAAATTGAATAATCTTATCCATAAACGTATCAAATTGCGTGAATTCTTTCGTTTTAACGTGACTTTCGATTCTCCATTTCCAGATGTTTTCTCCTAATAAGAATGCGTTTCTATTTTGACCATTTTCAGAAAAACATAACATTGGAATCTCTACTTCTATTCTATTGATTTTTGAACCTAATAAAACCGAAACATTACTATTTGTTTTCACAGAACCAAATCCGTTTTCTAAAGGTGGAAAATATTCGAAGTTAATATTGTCTTGTGCAAAAAGATTAAATTGCTCGTTATAACTTGCAACATAATTCTCTTTTTGGTTAGTCATTTTGAAGGTCAAATCGGTTTGCGATTGATTCATAACATTAAAATCGGTTGACTTTCCAGTAATGAAAAAAGCATTTAATCCTAACTTTTTAGCTTGACTTATAATGGTAGAAAATTCGTTATTTGGTTGATAAAAAACACAAGTATTGTATTTTGTTAAATCACTAATTTCCTTTGGCTTAAGAATTGTTACTTTACGTTGTTGATTAGCTTCAATACTTCGTTTAATTGCTCCTAAATCTGGATGATTTATGGATGAAATTAAGGCAATTTCTTTACGTTGGTCTAATACTTCAACAGCAAAATATTTGGTATTATTTGTTTTATTCTTTTCGGATAAATTACTTGAAATTGAAACTGTGTATTTCTTAACACCAATTGAATTTGCATTCAACAAAGCATTAACTGTTTTAACTTTTTGTTTTGCTGAAAAAGCTACATTTTCTTTAAAAACGGTCCTTCCATTTTCTGAAATTGTAACTGTTGCAGTAATCGATTTTTGACCATTATATTGAGCAAAGACTTCAATTGGAAACTTATTCTTTAAAAACGCGTACTTATTGACGTTAACCTGATTGATTTTTAAATCTTCCACTTCTGTAGTATCACCAACAATTACTGGAAAAACATTCACATTCGACTGAAAAGAATAAATATAATCACTTCCTTGTGTTTGATTTCCATCAGTAACCAAAATCACAGGAAAAATTGGTACTTTGTACAATTGCTTGATATCTTTAGCAACTTGATCAATTTTAGATTGTTTTCCTTTGAAATCGAATGCCTTATCTTGATAAATCTCGTCATCAAACAAATAAGTCTGAACTTCAAATTTATCTTTCAACTTGCTATTTTCGCTTAAAGCTTTAAAAACTTTATTAGTATTTTTAGAAGCCTCTAATTCACTGATGGATTGCGAATTATCAAAAAATATAGGTAAAGGAGTTTTTGAAGTTTCCAACGTTTTTCGAGTAATAATTGGATTAATCAATAACAAAAACACCGTAAAATAAGAAACAAAACGCAAAAAAGTCAAAAACAAATTCAATTTTGACTTGTTCTTGACTTTATATAAGTATTGATAAAACGACAATAATCCAGCGATTATCAGAGATAAGGTTATTAGGAGAATTGTTGTTTTAGTCATTATTTTTTTTAGTGTTCAGTATTCAGTTATTAGTGTTCAGTTTTGCTCACAGTAAATAACAGCTAACCGTTTAATATCGAAATTTTAAATTTTAAATTATTTATTTAGAAAATTATTGTTTTTATTGGTAGTAAGTTTTATAATTAACAGTATTATTCCAAGTACTTCTGCTAACATACCTATTGAAAGCAATAAATTACCTGTAATTATACCAAATTGAAAGTGCATAATCTTTATTAAAGCTCCAAAAATGGTAATTATAACTCCAAAAAGTATTATTGCAATTAAATATTTATTTTTCATTTTCATTTTTATTAAACTGCTAACTAAATACTGATCACTGCCAACTATTTAAGTAAGCATTCCTCCATCAACATTAATAACTTGCCCAGTTACATATGCACTCATATCACATGCTAAAAACACACAAACGTTTGCAATATCTTCTGGTGTTCCACCTCTTTTTAATGGAATAGCTTCTCTCCAACCTTTTACAACATCTTCGTTTAATTTTGCAGTCATTTCAGTTTCGATGAAACCTGGTGCGATTGCGTTGCAACGAATATTTCTTGAACCTAATTCAAGTGCAATTGATTTTGTGAAACCAATCATTCCAGCTTTTGAAGCTGCATAGTTAGCTTGTCCAGCGTTACCTTTCACACCAACAACACTACTCATATTTATGATTGAACCTTTACGGTTTTTCAACATGATTTTTTGAACTGCTTTTGTCATGTTAAATACAGACTTTAAGTTGATTTCGATAACTTTATCAAAATCTTCTTCAGACATTCTCATTAACAAATTGTCTTTTGTAATTCCAGCATTGTTAATCAATACATCAACATTTCCAAATTCAGCCATTACATCTTCCACTAACTTTTGAGCTTCGTTGAAGTCTGCTGCATTTGATTTATATCCTTTTGCTTTAATTCCTAAAGCGTTTAATTCGTTTTCTAATACCAAGGCAGATTCTGCAGAAGAACTATAAGTAAAAGCAACATTTGCACCTTGTTCAGCAAATACTTTTGCAATTCCACTTCCAATTCCACGACTTGCTCCTGTAATAATGGCAACTTTTCCGTCTAATAATTTCATATGTATATTTTTATTGTTTTTTAAAGGTCATATGCAATATTCAAATCAACTTTATACTAAAACATGCAGTTTTGAAAGTTTGAATATATCATCTTAATTCAGTTTAAAATATAAAGTCCAAATATACTATTATTTTAATGTTTTAAAAAAATAGATTTTTAAAGATTTTACGTGCAAGAATTATTTACTTTTATCGTCAAAGTATAAAGCGCTTGCAATTACATGTCTAAAAACCATTTTGATTTAAACAAATTATATCAAACCCATAAGGTATTGGTTTATAATGTAGCGCTTAATTATTTGCAAAATATTGAAGATGCAGAAGAAGTTACACAAGATGTTTTTGTTAAAGTATATCAATCCTTAGATAGTTTTAAAGAAGAATCTCATATAAAAACATGGATTTATAGAATTACTATTAATCAAAGTTTAGATTTAATAAAGAAGAAGAGTACAAAAAAAAGTTTTTTCTCTTTTGGTCGCAAGTCTGAAAATGAATACGAATATAACAATTCATCAGATTTTGAACACCCTGGAATTTTGTTGGAAAACAAAGAAGATGCCAAAGTTTTGTTCGAAACAATTAATACTTTGCCTGAAAATCAAAAAACTGCCTTTATATTGGCAAAGGTTGATGGATTAAGTAATCCTGAAGTAGCAGAAATTATGGAAATGAGTATTTCTGCTATTGAATCCTTAGTTTTTAGAGCCAAAAATACTTTAAAAGAAAAATTATCAAATAAATTTGAAGAATACCGCAAGAAAAAATAAATAGTTGCGTCTAAATTTTATAATAACTCAGAATTGCAAGATTCTGAAACAAGTTCAGAATAAAATGAAAAAAGAAGATTTTATAGAAAACATACTAAACAGTACTAATGGAATTACTAAAGTAAATCCAAATGAAGATTTGTTAAGTAAAATTCAAGCAAAGTTAGAAGATGAAAAACCTGCTGAAAGCTATACAAAATGGCTAGTTGCAGCTTCTATTTTGATATTAGTTTCTTTAAATATTGGAATATTAGCGAACACCAAACAAAAATCAAATCAAAATCATGAATTATCAGATTTAGTTAAAACAACTGATAATCAATTATATTAAAAATATGAATAAGTCAAAACTATTAACCTTTGCAGTGATTGTGTTGTTTTTAATAAACATTGTTACGTTGTCATTCTTTATATTTAATGGACAAAATAGCAATGTAATGAGAGGAAAAAGAACATTGCCTCGAGAAATTGTTATTAAAAAATTACATTTTGATGAAGAACAAGTGGCTCAATATGAAGAGCTAATTAAAACTCATCGTGATTCAATTTCTAAGATTGATGATAAAATTAAAATATATAAAAATAGTTTATATAAAGAATTAGCTAAGTCTCATAATCAAGATGTTGTTGACAACTTATTTATTCAAATAGCTGCTGCACAAACTTCTATTGAAAAGTTACATTATAATCATTTTTTAGATATTAAAAAAATGTGTAAACCTGATCAGTTAAACGATTATAATGATTTAACAACTGAATTAGCTATGATTTTTGATAATAAACTTCCACCTCCAATGGATAAAAGACGTGAACATTAAATTTAAATTATTTATTGGATTATTTTTACTTTGTATTAGCTTAAATGCTCAAAACAAAATAGATAGATTATATATTAATGTCAATTTAAAGTTTAATCAAGAAGATTTTAAATTAAAATTAAATTATGTTTCTATACAAAAAGATACTTTGTCTTTTGAAACCGTAAAGTTTTATTTAACGAGCTTTCAATTGGAATTTAAAGACAATTCAATTTATTCTGAAAACAATAGTTATTATTTATTTGATGTTGAAAATCCTGAAACCATTCAGTTTTCAATTGCAAATCATATTGATAAAGAAATAAAAGCTATTAAATTCAATATTGGTGTTAATAGTTTAACCAGTGTTTCTGGTGCTATGGAAGGAGATTTAGATGCTATCAAAGGGATGTATTGGGCTTGGCAAAGTGGTTTTATTAAAATGAAAATTGAAGGAAAAAGTTCGAGTTGTAAAACCAGAAAGAATAAATTTCAGTTTCATGTTGGTGGTTATTTGGAACCTTATTATGCGATGAGAAACGTCAATATCAATTGCAATAGCAATGACAAAAAATCATGTTAATCTTGTAATTGATTTAGGTAGGTTATTTTCAGAAATAGCATTGAAATAAACCAATACCATAATGATTCCAGGAAAAGAAGCCATGAAAATTGCTGATTTATCTACAAAAACATTTTCTATCGAATGAAGAAAATGACACTCATATTGGTTTTTGGAATCTCTAATTTTGGAATTTTAGCTTTTGCAAAAAACTACTTTACTCCTATTTATTTAGATATTAAAAAAAATTGGCCAAAACCTCATTACGATTTTTCTAAAAACCCTTTAACAGAAGAAGGTTTTCAATTAGGTCGAAATTTATTTTACGATCCATTATTATCTCGTGATAATACTATTTCATGCGCAAGTTGTCATTTGCAACAAACCGGTTTCACTCATGTTGATCATGATTTAAGTCACGGCATTGAAGGTTAAATTGGCACAAGAAACTCCATGACATTAATGAATTTAGCTTGGTCCAAAACATTTTTGTGGGATGTTGGTGTAAATCATTTAGAATTGCTACCTATTTATCCAATTAAAAGCGAAGTTGAAATGGATGAAACCATGGAAAATGTGGTCAAAAAACTTCAGGAAATTCCAAAATACCAAGAATTATATAAAAAAGCTTTTGGAACTGATAAAATTACTGGACAATTAACTTTAAAAGCCTTATCGCAATTTGTAGTTATGCTTACGACTTCAAATTCAAAATATGATAAAGTACTTCGTAAAGAAGAAAAATTTACGGAAATGGAACAAAAAGGCTATGATTTATTCAAAATTAACTGTGCTTCTTGTCACAAAGAACCTTTATTTACCAATGATAGTTTTGAAAATAACGGTTTAGCTGTCGATTCTACTTTAAATGATATTGGTCGAATGCGAATTACTCAAAGTGAAAAAGATAAATATAAGTTTAAAGTTCCAACGCTTCGAAACTCACAGTTTACGTTTCCTTATATGCATGATGGTAGATTTAATACGTTAAATGAAGTTGTTAAACATTATAATTCAGGTATTGTAAAGCATTCAACTTTAGCAAAACAACTGAAAAAACCTATGCATCTTTCAGATGATGATAGAACTGAATTAGTGGCGTTTTTAAAAACTTTGACTGATAAAGAATTCTTATTTAATCCAAGATTTTCGTTTCCTAGAGAAAATAATTGAATTTTAATGCAAGAATATAATTTTCATCGCGTCTAAATACTATAACAAATTTATACCTATGAAAAAATTAAGCTTATTTACGATTGTTGCGTTGGCAATGTTTTCTTGTAATTCAACAAAAGAAACTACACAAGAAACGAGTAGAACTGCAAATACTCAAGAAAAAGGGAGACCTAATCCTGAAACGATGTTTGCTGAAATGGATACAAATAAGGATGGAAAATTATCAAAAGATGAAGTAAAAGGTCCTTTAAGTGAAAAGTTTTCTGAAATTGACTCCAACAGTGATGGTTACATTTCAAAAGAAGAATTAAAAAACATGCCAAAACCTGAAAGAGGTGGTCAAGGTGGTGGACAAAGAAGATAATTAATAATAATAATAAACTAAAAACTATGAACTTAAGAAACAAAAAAACAATTGTAACATCATTAGCTGCTTTAGCAATAACGACTTTATTATTAATATCTTGTAACAGTAATGATGATAGTGATTCATCAGATGATGGTACAACAGGAGTTTTACACGCTGCTTATGCAGAATTTGATGCAAATAACGTATCAGCAATGATAAGTGGTTCAAACGTAGTTATTCAAACAAACGGAAGACCAAATCATACGTCTCCTTATTGGTCAAATACTACAACAAGAACTTTAGATGGCATTACTACTCAAGGTTCTGCAACTAATCACGCATTATTTATTGATCCTTCTTTGGAAACAGTTGCTACGACTTCATTTTCTCAAATGGCACCAGGAAATATTGACAATTTTAATGGTTCTTATAGTTTAACAGTTAAAGCTAGTCCAACAAAGGCTTCAAGTTCATCTGCAACAGGTTTAGGTGCAATTGGAATTTCAGTTAGTGGTGCAGTAATTTATAATGATGAAGAAGGTCCAAATGTTCCTTTAAACAGTGCTGTTGGTTCATTAGATTATAATGGAGCTCATACAGGTCCCCAAAGTTACCACTATCATTTAGAACCTAAAAGTTGGTCAAATGACGACAATAAATTAATAGGTGTTATTGCAGACGGTTTCTTTCTTTATGGAAGAAAATGTAATTCAACAGGAACTTATCCTACTGACTTAGATGCTTCTGGTGGACATACTTCTACTACACAACATTCAACTACTGCGGAATATCATTATCACATACAAAATGAATTATACCTTAATCAATATTATATTTTATTTCCAGGAAACTATCAAGGAACTGCAAGTAGTATTCAATAAGCTAATTGGTTTAGGATTATTTGTATTAGTATTTTCTTGTAATTCTAATCAAACAGATACTTCTATTGAAGTTAAAAAAGATGATTTAGTTGTTAATCCAGAAAAAGGGCTTGTTTATTATAAGAACGAGCCTTTTACTGGAAATTCTGTGCAATTTTATCTAAATTCTGTTAAAGCTGAATCCATTGCATATAGAAACGGAATTCAAAATGGATTATTTCAAAAATGGTTCGATACAGGAAAAATCAGCTTTGAGGCAAACTATAAAAATGGTTTATTAGACGGAAAATCATATACTTGGTGGAAAAATAACAATAAACGTTCTGAATCCAATTATGCAAATGGAATTTCTCAAGGAGTTCAAAAACAATGGTATCAATCTGGTGCTATTTTTAAAGAAATTACACTTGTAAACGGCAAAGAAGAAGGTTTGCAAAAAGCTTATCGCGAAAACGGTAAAATCTATAATAATTATGAAGCTAAAAATGGTAGAATTTTTGGTTTAAAAAGAGCAAGTTTGTGTTATGAATTGGAAGAAGAAGTTATACAGTATAAAGAATAGTTCAATTTTAATTGTTGTTTTTATTATTCTAATAGGATGTAAAAATGATAAAGAAGAAGTTGTACAAAGTCGTGTTGAAGTGTTGCCATTTTATAATGAAGCAAGCTTTACACCTAAATGGTTTTCAAAAGATAACGATTCTTTAAAAAACTTTCATGCCGTTATTGACTTTTCATTGATTAATCAAGATGGAAATACAATTACTAATGAAACTTTTAAAGATAAAATTTATGTAACCGATTTCTTTTTCACCACTTGTCCCGGAATTTGCCCAAAAATGACTGCAAATATGGATTTAATTCAAGATGCTTTTATAGATGATGATGAAGTAATGCTTCTTTCCCACTCTGTAACTCCAGAAACGGATTCAGCTTCTGTATTAAAAGCTTTTGCAACTGAAAAAGGAATAAATTCTTCTAAATGGCATTTAGTAACTGGCAAAAGAAGTGAAATCTATAACCTTGGTAGAAGTGTTTATTTTGTGGAGGAAAATTTAGGAGAACAAAAAACGGATGATGATTTTTTACATACAGAAAACTTTATATTAGTAGATAAAAACAAACACATAAGAGGAATTTATAATGGTTTAAACAAAACAGCTATAAATCAATTAATTGCTGACATCAAAACACTAAAAAAGGAATAAATGAAAATATATTATATAAAGTGCAAGAATTAAAATTTAACTGCGTCAAAGATATATTCTAACCTAAAATAACAAATGAAAAAAATTACATTACTCCTTGTATTGTTGAGTTCATACTTAACTATTGGACAAACTTTTTACGATTTAAATACGATACAAACTATCGAAATTACTTTTGCTCAAAGCAATTGGGATGCTTTATTAGATGCTGCCGAAGCTTCTGATGCTTATATTTCGGCTCAATCTGTCTCAATTAACGGAACAGTTTTTCCTAATGTTGGTGCAAAATATAAAGGAAATAGTTCTTATAACGCAAGTCAAGTTAAAAATCCTTGGCATTTAGAATTAGATACTTATGTAGATCAAAATTATCAAGGTTATACTGATATAAAATTAAGTAACGTAATTTTTGATCCATCTTTTGTTAGAGAAGCATTATCTTATAAAATTTTAGGAAATTATATGGATGTTCCTTTAGCAAATTATGCTAAAGTATATGTGAATGGTTCTTATATCGGATTATATACTAATGTTGAATCAATTTCGAAAAAGTTTGTGGATAGTCGTTTTGGTTCAAAAACAAATGCTTTTTTTGATTGTAGTCCTCCTGCAGG
Organism: Flavobacterium gelidilacus DSM 15343; assembly: GCF_000422685.1. Classification (GTDB taxonomy): domain Bacteria; phylum Bacteroidota; class Bacteroidia; order Flavobacteriales; family Flavobacteriaceae; genus Flavobacterium; species Flavobacterium gelidilacus. The sequence goes on from NZ_AUGN01000001.1 coordinate 323,910, forward strand.
TGCTAGTCCACAATCAACAAATTTACCAACTTTACAGTATTTAGGAACTTCTAGTACAACTTATGAAACTGCTTATGATATGAAATCTGATTTAGGTTGGGATGATTTAATTGCATTAACAAGTACATTATCTACTACAACTACAGCAAACACAGCAAATATTGAAGCTATTTTAGATGTTGATAGAGCTTTATGGATGTTAGCCTTTGATAATGTTTTTGTGAACTTAGACAGTTATATCGGAAAATTTAAACAAAACTATTACTTATATAAATCTGATAATGGTCAATTTAATCCAATTGTTTGGGATTTGAATATGTGTTTTGGTGTTTTTGGAGATAATGGTTCTACAGGTGGAAGTAATTTATCAACTACATCTAAAAAAAATCTATCACATACTTTACACTCAACTGAATCGACTTGGCCTTTGGTACAAAAATTATTAGCAGTTCCTACTTATAAAAAAAGATATTTAGCCCATTACAAAACTATTTTAACTGAAGTAGTTTCAAGTGGTAGTTATTTGACTGATGCACAAGCATTACAAGCTTTAATTAGTGCTGATGTTACTGCTGATACAAATAAATTTAGTTATCAATCAAATATTGCAACAAATATGTCAACTGATGTTTCTGTTGGAAATAACACTGCTCCAGGTTTGAGTAATTTAATGTCGGGAAGAAATACTTATTTAACAGCTTTAACTGATTTTACAAATACACAACCAAGTATTACAAGTGTGACACCTTCTACAACAACTCCTGCTGTTGGTGGTACTGTTTCGATAACTGCTAATGTTACAAACACTACAACTACATCTGTATATTTAGGATATCGTTCCCTTAAAAATGACATTTTTGTAAAGACTCAAATGTTTGATGATGGTGCCCATAATGATGGTGCTGCCGGTGATAATGTTTATGGTGCTTCAATTCCTGTTAGTAGTGTTGCTATTCAATATTATGTTTATGCAGAAAATGCAAATATCGGAGCTTTTTCTCCAGCAAGAGCAGAGCATGAATTTTATACTATCAATGCAACTTATCCAACAATCACTGCTGGTCAATTAGTCGTGAATGAAATTATGGCTTCTAATACAACTATAGCTGACCAAAACGGACAATTTGATGACTGGTTTGAACTATATAACAATACAGCTAATACTTTAAGTTTAGATAATTTATACGCTTCAGATTCACAAACAAATAAATTAAAATGGCAATTTCCAACAGGAACAACAATAGCTCCTTATTCTTATTTAATTGTTTGGGCAGATCAAGATTTAACGCAAACTGGTCTACATGCTGATTTTAAATTTTCTGCGGGTGGTGAAAATTGTATTTTATCTTATGCAAATGGTACAGATGTAGATAACGTTGTTTTTGGTGCTCAAACTACAGATATGTGTTATGCAAGAAATCCTAACGGAACAGGAAGTTTTGTAATTCAAGCTCCTACTTTTAATGCAAATAACGAATCGTTGAGTGCTAATCAATTTGAAAATTTTAGTAAAAGTTTGAAATTATATCCAAATCCAACTTCAAATGTTTTGAATATTACTAATGATGATTTTTCAATTGAAAGTGTTCAAGTTATCAACTTACAAGGTAAAGTTTTATATCAAAACAAATATGAAAATCAAAATAATATAGTTTTAGATTTATCTTCTTATGCTAATGGAATTTATTTAGTAAACTTGAATAACCAAACTAATATAAAAGTTATCAAAAAGTAAAATTGTGTTAACTAAAAAAAAACTCTAACTTCTTACTTGAAATTGGAGTTTTTTATTTTATCCCATGATGTTATAACCACCGTCAACATGCCTTATCTCACCTGTAATTCGTCCGTTTGGTCTAAATAAGTGAATGACTTCATTAGCTAGATCATCTGGAGTTGCATTTCCTAAAGGACTTAATTTATCTGCAGTATCAAAATCTGATTGATTTAAGGTTGCTGTTCCTGCTTTACTTCCCATATAAGTAGAAAAACGAATAGCATTTACTCTTGTTCCATCTTTTCTTCCTAATTCATCTGCTAATTCAATTGTGATTCGTTCTAAAGCTGCTTTTGCAATACTCATATTTCTGTATGGATGAAAAGTAACTTTTGCAGCAGCAATATAACTTAATGAACATATGGATGATTTTGGTTGCATTAAATCGTACTTGTATAAGTATTGGGCTATTCTAATTAAAGAATAAGCAGAAACTTCCATAGTGTTGCAAAACTCTTCTTTTGTGACTTCTAACATTGGTTTTACTACTTTTTGTCTGATAGTTTTATCCATAGCGATTGCATGTAAAAAACCATCAATTTTTATATTGTTGTCTTTTAATTTTTTTGCAAAAGCATCAACACTATCTTCAAGTGTTACATCTAATATTTCAGTTTGAGTATCTTCTCCCAATTCATTTTTTACTGATTTTTGAAAATCAAGATAATTTTGATTTAAGAATTGTTTTGCCTTATCTGATAAATTTTGATGAAATTCACTTACCCCTAAACCAGTGCAAATAACTTTTCCACCATTTTTTATTATTTTTTTTGCTACAAACATAGCTAATGAATTTTCATCAGCAATACCTGTAATTAAAAATGTTTTATTTGTAAACATATATTTATTTTTTAAATTATTTTACCATTTATACAAGGCTGTTCCCCATGTCCATCCAGCTCCAACAGCTGCAAATAGAAGAATATCCCCTTTTTTGAATTCGTTATTTTTATGCGTTTCATCTAAAATAATAGGGACTGTTCCTCCAGAAGTATTGGCATATCTATCCATATTTGTTTTTACTTTTTCAAAAGGCAAGTTTACTTTTCGAGCAATTTCTTGTAAAATTCTAATACTAGGTTGATGTGGTAACATAAAATCAACATCATCAATAGTAAGGTTGTTTTTACTCAATATTTCATTAATATTTTCTGGAACAACTTTAGTAGCTGTATCAAAAACGGCTTTTCCATCCATTTTGAAGTAATGTTCTCTATTGTTTACGGTTTCAATTGAAGCCGGTTTAGCAGAACCACCAGCAAGAACTGTAAAATGTTCTTTACCTGTTCCGTCTGAATGTAATGCAAAATCTATAAAGCCTTTATCTTCATCTGTTGCTGATAAAACCATTGCTCCTGCTCCATCTCCAAAAAAGACTGCATCTCTTCTTTCCCAATCAATAATTGTAGAAAAAGTATCAGCACCAATTACTAATACATTTTTATACATTCCAGTTTTTACAAACTGAACAGCAGTTGCCATTGTAAAAAGTGCTCCAGAACAAACTGCAGAAATGTCGAAAGCAACTGCATTAACAGCTTTTAATTTATCTTGAACAAAACAAGCACAAGACGGTGAAGGTCTATCTGGAGTAGTTGTAGCAACAATAATCAAATCTATATCTTCTACCTTTAAATTTGCGTTTTCAATGGCTAGTAATCCTGCTTTGTAAGCTAAATCACTTGTGGCTTCTCCTGTTGAAATTCGTCGCTCTTTAATACCTAATTTTGAAAATATCCATTCATCAGATGAACCAATAGCTTCAAAATAGTCATTTTTTACAATATTCTCGGGCGCATAAGATCCTGTGCCCTTTATATAAACGTTATTCATTTTGTTAAATTTTAAACAAATTTCCTTTTTTAATTTTAAATAGTAATCATATAATTAATAAAATTATTAATTATTATCACATTATGAATTTAAAAGGCAAAAAAAATGAATTACATAATTTTAATAAAAAAACCGATACAAATTAATGCATCGGTTTTGAATAATATTAGATGATAAAATAAATTATCCCATTACTTCTTTAACTTTTAACCCAATTTCAGCAGGAGAATCAACAACATGTATTCCACATTCTCTCATAATTCTTTTCTTAGCTTCAGCAGTATCGTCAGAACCTCCAACGATTGCACCAGCATGACCCATTGTTCTTCCAGCAGGAGCAGTTTCACCAGCGATGAATCCAACGATTGGTTTTTTACTACCACTTTCTTTGTACCATTTAGCAGCATCAGCTTCTAATTGACCACCAATTTCTCCAATCATAACTACACATTCCGTTTCTGGATCATTGATTAATAATTCAACAGCTTCTTTTGTTGTAGTTCCAATAATTGGATCTCCACCAATTCCGATAGCAGTTGTGATTCCCATTCCTTGTTTTACAACTTGGTCAGCAGCTTCATATGTTAATGTTCCTGATTTAGAAACAATACCTACATTACCTTTTTTGAAAACGAAACCTGGCATAATACCAACTTTAGCTTCACCTGGAGTTATTACACCTGGACAGTTAGGTCCAACTAAACGACAATCTCTATCTTGAATATAAGCATAAGCTTTAATCATATCTGCAACAGGAATTCCTTCAGTAATACAAATGATTACTTTAATTCCGGCATCAGCAGCTTCCATAATTGCATCAGCAGCAAAAGCTGGAGGTACAAATAATATAGAAGTATCAGCTCCAGCTTCTACTACTGCATCTTGTACAGTATTAAAAACAGGTCTGTCTAAATGAGTTTGTCCACCTTTACCAGGAGTTACACCACCAACTACATTTGTACCATATTCAATCATTTGTTCGGCATGAAAAGTTCCTTCGCTACCTGTAAATCCTTGAACTATTATTTTTGAATCTTTGTTTACTAAAACACTCATGTTGTTATTTTTAATTTATTTTATAAAAAGTGAAGCAAAAGTATGATTTTTTGATTGACTTTTAAAGTTTTTATGTGAAAATAATAATATTTTACTTTTGTAATATTAACCTAGAACTGATATTTGATGCCCTTTAATAATTTTTCCATTTTTAAATTCCCATATTACCATAATCTTTGTAATTAAAACCATTTCTGAAGGATTTTCTATAGTAGATGCAAAATAATTATAGTGAACTGCTACAGAATTACTTTCACCAAAAAGATTTAATATTTCTATTTTAGAATCTGTATAATTTTCAAACAATTCTTTAGAAAGCTTCATAACATCAGCTTTATTGTAAGTAAATTGCCCAACAGAACTATTCCACTCCAAAGAAATAGAATCATCCATTAAGTTGTCTACATAGCTTAAATCTCTGTAATTATCAGAAGCATAGAAGTCTTTAATAATTTCAACATTAGTCATTTTGCATTTTTTTTAAAATTTCAGGAATACGTTTTATATTCGCTAGTTGCTTCAATTTTTCTCTAGATTCTTCAATTGGTGTTCCAAAGTAAACTTTTGATCCTTCAATAGACTTTGTAATACCTGTTTGCCCCATCACAATAGCTTTAGAACCAATTGTTATTCCACTAGTCGTACCAACTTGTCCCCAAAGTGTTACTTCATCTTCAATTATAACACATCCAGCAATTCCGGTTTGAGCAGCAATTAAGCATTTTTTACCAATGACTGTATCATGCCCAACATGAACTTGGTTATCAATTTTAGTTCCTTCACCAATAGTTGTATCACCAGTAACGCCTTTATCTATGGTACACAGTGCTCCTATTCCGACATTATCTTTTATGACAACTCGTCCTCCAGACAGCAATTGATCAAAACCTTCAGTTCTTTTTTTATAATAGAAGGCATCAGCACCTAAAATCGTTCCAGCATGAATAATAACATTATCGCCGATTACAGTGTTATCATAAATTGAAACATTTGAATGAATGATACAATTTTTTCCAATAGTAACGTTATTGCCAATAAAACAATTAGGTTGAATAAATGTGTTTTCTCCAATTATCGCATTTTCAGAAACAGCTAAACTTAATGCCTGAAAAGGTTTAAAATATTTTGTTAAAGTATTAAAGTCTCTAAAAGGATCATCAGAAATTAATAGCGCTTTACCTTCTGGACAATCTACTTTTTTATTGATTAAAACAATAGTTGCTGCTGATTGTAAGGCTTTGTCATAATATTTTGGATGGTCTACAAAAACAATATCTCCTGGCTCAACAACATGAATTTCATTCATTCCTTTAACCGGAAAATTTTCATCACCTACAAATTCAGTGTTGATTATAGAAGCAATCTCTTTTAGAGCGAAAGTTTTGGGAAATTTCATTTACTTAACTTATTACTCTTTAATACGTTCCATGTAATTTCCTGAAGCCGTATCAATTTTGATTTTATCTCCTTCATTTATAAATAGAGGTACATTTACAGTTGCTCCAGTTTCGACAGTAGCTGGCTTATTTGCATTTGTAGCTGTGTTTCCTTTCATTCCTGGCTCAGTATACGTTACTTCAAGAATAACTGACGAAGGCATATCTACAGATAATGGTAAATCTGTTTCTGTATTGATTTGCAACATTACGTTTGTTCCTTCTTTTAATAGATCTGGAGCATCTAATACGCTTCTCTCTAAAGTGATTTGTTCATAATTATCTACATTCATAAAGTTAAATGTATCTCCTTCTGCATATAAAAATTGGTAAGTTTGTGTTTCTACACGAACTACATCAATTTTATGTCCAGCAGAAAATGTATTATCCAATACTTTTCCATTACTAACTGACCTTAATTTTGTTCTTACAAATGCTGGACCTTTTCCTGGTTTTACGTGTAAAAATTCGATAATTTTATAAATATCGTGGTTGTATTTAATGCATAATCCGTTTCTAATATCTGATGTACTTGCCATTATTTAGTTTTTTATTTTTTTTATTTTTTGTTTGTCTCAGGTTTTAAACCCCTGTATAACCTTTCATGATTCCTCTAGATGAACTTTTAATAAATTGAATAATCTCATCACGTTCTGGAGTTGCTTCCATTTCTGCTTCAATTTTTGCTAAAGCTTGAGTTGTATTATAATTTTTTTGATATAAAATTCTATAAATATCCTGTATTTCTCTAATTTTTTCAGTTGAAAAACCTCTTCTTCTTAAGCCTACAGAATTAATTCCAACATAAGATATTGGTTCTTTAGCTGCTTTTGTGAAAGGAGGAACATCTTTTCTTAAAAGAGAACCACCTGAAACCATTGCATGTTCTCCGATACTAATAAATTGATGTACTGCAGACAAACCTCCAATAATAGCATGATTACCAACGGTAACATGACCTCCTAAAAGTACACCATTAACAATGATTACATTATCGCCAATATGACAATCATGTGCAATATGTGCAGTTGCCATAATAAGACAATTATCGCCGATTTTAGTTTGACCAGATGCAATTGTACCTCTATTTATTGTCACACATTCTCTTATCGTTGTGTTATCTCCGATTATTGCTAATGAATCTTCTCCTCCAAATTTTAAATCTTGTGGAACAGCTGAAATTACTGCACCGGGAAAAATATTACAATTCTTTCCAATACGAGCACCTTCCATAATGGTTACATTTGAACCAATCCAAGTTCCTTCTCCAATAATTACATTATTGTGAATAGTAGTAAATGGATCAATTACTACATTTCGAGCAATTTTTGCTCCTGGATGTACATATGCTAATGGTTGATTCATAATTTATTGTTTTTTTGCTATTTGTGCCATTAATTCTGCTTGGGCTACTAATCGACCATTAGCATAAGCATTAGCTTGCATATGACAAATTCCACGTCTAATAGGTGTTATTAAATCACATTTAAAGATTAATGTATCACCTGGTAATACTTTTTGTTTAAACTTTACATTATCAATTTTCATGAAAAATGTTAGATAATTTTCAGGATCTGGAACAGTACTTAATACTAAAATCCCTCCTGTTTGTGCCATTGCTTCCACAATTAAAACTCCTGGCATAACGGGTGCATCTGGAAAATGTCCTACAAAGAAAGGTTCATTCATTGTCACATTTTTCAATCCAACGACATGTGAATCAGACATTTCAATAATTCTATCTATCAATAAAAAAGGTGGTCTATGTGGAAGAATAGCCATAATCTGATGAATATCCATCAAAGGTTCTTTATGTAAATCGTACACAGGAACTTGATTTCTTTCTTCTATTTTTATTATTTTTTGAAGTTTTTTTGCAAATTGTGTATTTACAAAATGTCCAGGTTTATTAGCAATAACTTTTCCTTGAATACGAATTCCTACAAGCGCTAAATCACCAACAACGTCTAATAATTTATGACGTGCTGCTTCATTAGGATGATGTAATTCTAAATTATCTAGAATTCCATTTGGTTTAACTGTGATTTTATCTTTTCCAAATGCTTTTTTAAGATTATCCATTGTATCCTCAGAAATCTCTTTATCTACATAAACAATAGCATTGTTTAAATCTCCACCTTTAATTAATCCATTGTTTAACAAAGCCTCTAATTCATGTAAGAAACTAAATGTTCGACTATCTGAAATTTCATTTTTAAATTCACTAATACCTTTCATAGTAGCATTTTGAGTACCAAGAACTTTGGTTCCAAAATCTACCATCGCTGTAACACAGTAATGATCACTAGGAATAATAGTAATTTCACTACCTGAATTTTCGTCTGTATATGAAATTACATCTTTAACAACGTATACTCTACGCTCTTCATTCTGAATTTCAACTCCAACTTTTTCAATTGCTTCTACAAAATATTTTGAAGAACCATCCATAATTGGTGGCTCAGAAGCATTTAATTCAATAATAACATTATCAACATCACAGCCTACAAAAGCAGCTAAAACGTGTTCGGATGTTTGTATAAAAACACCTTTTTTCTCTAAATTAGTACCACGTTGAGTATTAATAACGTAACTCGCATCTGCTTCAATAACAGGATGCCCTTCTAAATCAACACGAACAAAAGAATATCCGTTATTAACCGGTGCAGGTTTGAATGTCATTGTAACTTCTTGACCTGTATGAAGACCAACTCCTTTAAGGGTAATTTCGCTAGCGATGGTTGTTTGCTTAACCATAAAATATATAATTTAAACTTGTTATTTTTTCTTTAATTCTTCTAATTCATTTACAATATTTGGTAAATTTCTAAAATGTACAAAAGACTTTGCAAAATCACCATAATTAAAAGCCGGTGTTCCTTGCACAACTTCATTATCTCCAATACTTTTACCTATACCCGATTGTGCTTGTATTTTTACACCATTTCCAATAACTAAATGTCCTGATATACCTACTTGGCCACCAATCATGCAGTTTTTACCAATTTTTGTTGAACCAGCAATTCCGGTTTGAGCTGCTATAACTGTGTTTTCGTCAATTTCAACATTATGAGCTACTTGAATATGATTGTCTAGTTTTACACCTTTTCTAATAAATGTTGAACCCAACGTTGCTCTGTCAATTGTAGTATTTGCTCCAACTTCAACATTATCTTCTATGATTACATTTCCGATTTGAGGAATTTTTGAATAAGTTCCATCTTCTAGGGGAGCGAATCCAAATCCATCAGAACCTATAATGCTTCCGGAGTGAAACGTGCAATTATTTCCTATTTCTGTTTCAGAATAAACTCTAACTCCAGCAAAGAAAATACAGTTATCTCCAATAATTACGTTATCTCCAATAAATGTATTTGGATAAATTTTTACGTTTTGGCCAATAGAAACATTTTTTCCAATGTAACAGAAACTTCCTAAATATAAACCTTCACCATAAGTAACATTTTCTGAAATCACAGAAGGTTGTTCAATACCTGATTTCATTAGCTTTACTTGATTGTAATATTCTAAAAGTGTTGAAAAGGCTTTATAAGCATCTTCTACTTTAATCAATGTGGTCGTAATTTCTTGCTCTACAACGAAATCATGATTTACGATTGTTATTGTTGCTAGAGTTGAATATATGTAATTTACATATTTTTTATTGGCTAAAAAAGTTAATGAACCTTCCGTTCCTTCTTCAATTTTTGCTAATTTATATACTTCAGCATTAGGATTTCCTACTACTTCACCGTTTAATATACCTGCAATTTGTTCTGCTGTAAACTTCATTTAAAATTTTTAAGTTACCATCAAACCTGATGGAATCTACTTTTTGAAACTATGTTTTTTACTATTTAAAAGTATGTTAAATTAATTTCAATCTCACAAAAATATAAAATTAAATCAAATAGCTATGCAACTATTAATTCTTTTGGGTAACAAATAAAATATTTTGTTACTGGTTTTGATAAAGCTTTAAGACTTAATTGGTCTGATGCTTGTGCTACATCTTCAATTGAACCGTCTTTTTTTAAGATACATATAGGTTCACTCTCTTTGTTGTAAGCTTGATTTTTTATTTTGCCCTTAAAAACAAAATATTTCGTTTCTAAAGGAGTAGTTTTATATTTTGAAATAAATTTTTCTTTAAAGTCTAATAAACTCTCTTTCTTTGGTTTATCACTCATCATTTGAATCTTTAATAAATCTCTATTGATAATCATTTTTGAAAGTGAACTCAATACAAAATCATCATGAAATTGCCAGTTTTTAATAGCACTCATTACATCAAAATCATCTAAATATGAAAATGTTTGTAATACTTTTGAATCAAAATTATCTAATGAAATTTTATTCTTTAAAAAGAATTGCAAAGGTTCGCTACAGTTTAAAATTATTTTATTTTTTGTTAATTCTTTTGCTCTTTTTAGAATATTCATCAAAATAATTTCAGAAACTACACTTGTTTTGTGTAAATAAGCTTGCCAATACATCAATCGTCTTGCCATTAAGAATTTTTCAACCGAATAAATTCCTTTTTCTTCGATTACTAACACATCATCTTGTACGTTCATCATTTGAATTAAACGCTCACTATTGATATTTCCTTCGGCTACACCGCTGTAAAAACTATCTCTTCGCAAATAATCTAACCTATCCATATCTAACTGACTAGAAACCAATTGCACCATAAATTTACGGTGATATTGTTCTTTAAATATTTTAATTGCTAATGACAGTTTTCCATCAAACTCTTCATTCAATTTTTCCATAAACAGTAACGAAAGTTGTTCATGATGTACTTCTTCGACAATACTTTGTTCCATGGCGTGACTAAATGGGCCATGACCTATATCATGCAATAAAATCGCAATTAAAAGGGCATTTTCTTCTTCTTCAGATATTTGTACTGTTTTAAAACGAAGTGTTTGAATGGCTTTTTGCATTAAATGCATACAACCTAAGGCATGATGAAAACGTGTATGATGTGCTCCTGGATAAACTAAATATGTCAAACCCATTTGAGAAATACGTCTTAAACGCTGAAAATAAGGGTGTTGTATTAAATCATAAATTAACGTATTAGGAATCGTAATGAAACCATAAATTGGATCGTTAAAAATTTTGCGTTTATTGATTTGACTCACAGAAAATATTTTTTTTTGTAAAAGTAGGGATTTTTGAGGTTACTCTAAAAGTTATTTTAAGATGTCCTTTTTACTTAAATTTTATAGTTATTATCTTATCATAGAAAAATGTCCTTTTACTATTCTGCCATTATCAAATTCAATAGCATACCAATAATCTGTAGCAGGCAAAGTTTGTCCATTGTAGTTTCCGTCCCAGCCTTTATTTTTTGGATTGAACTGACTTAATAATTTTCCGTATCTATCAAAAATACTTGCCTTTAAATTAATAGTAGGATTTAAGTTATTGATATTCCAAACTTCATTATAACCATCACCGTTTGGGGTGAAAAATTTAGGAATTCCCATTACATAAACCGTTTCATAAATAGTTGAACAACCTTTTAAATCTTGTACAGAAACTATATACACTCCAGGAACTACAGGAGAAAAAATAGAAGATTCTTGATAAGCACCATTATTCAAACTATAAACATAATCACCTAAACCACCTGCGACTATTTCTATGGAATTAGAATTTGATAAATCATTTACTATTATATTTTCAATAACAGCCGAATTTGAAGCTATAACAGTAATAGTTCTTGTGCTTGTACAACCGTTTTGACTTTCAACTTTAACGGTGTAAATCCCTGCTGTGTTTACTATTAATGAGTAATTTGTTTCATTTGGTAACACTACATTATTTAAAAACCAAGTGTAAGTATAATTATTTTGAGTTGATGGGTTTAATAAACCAGCATCAAGTATTTTAGTAAATGTTGGGTTATCACTACAAATAAGTTCATTGCCTGTAAGATTAATTATAGGGTTAGGATTTACAATCAAAGGAATATAAAGCGTAGCCTTACAAGTAGTATTTATTGGATTAATAACTTCTACACGTATGTTTTGCGTTCCACTTATAAATGGATTTGGCAATGGACTTGGCAAAGCAACATTATTAACATCAAAATAATTGACTATCATTCCTGTTTGATTTCCAACTATAGTATTTTGAAACGTACTGGTGTTAAAAGGATATAAACCATTTTGTTGTGCTGGATTTATTTCATCATCACAAACAGTAGTTAGGTTTGTTGGAATTGGAAATGCTTCAGGCAAATCATCAACTATAAATGAAATAGTAGTATTATATTCACATTGTTGACCATAATTATTTTTAACTGTAACATTTATGGTTTGTAAAGAAGTGGAAAATGGATTTGGCAATGGACTTGATAATAAAATACCGTTGCTGTCAGTGTAGATAACATTTACATTCGTTAATCCATTTAATAAATTACTTTCAACAGACGAAGTGTTAAAACTATAAATTCCATCTTGGTCATCATCACAATGTTTAATAGTTTGAGGTTGCACTATTGGAATAGGCTCAACCGTCAAAGTAATATGATGTCCCAAACCTAAACATTCATTGTTTATTTGACTATCAACACGAATATAAATATTTTGCGAATTTGGATAGCCAATATTACTATAATTGCTAATGTTAGCTATTGCATTTTGTTCAGCCAAAGCATCTGCAAGGTTTTTATAATAGACAATACTCAATAACTGCCCTGATGGAAATAAGGCTTGAACATCAGCTGTAACACTGCTAAAATCAAAAGATGAAATTCCGTCCGTAATGGAGCCAGAAGCTAGATTATCACAAGCTGAAAAAGTTTTTTGAAAACTTACTGGAATTGATGTTGTTGAAACAATTAAATTTAAGGACACAACTCTAAAACAATTATTGGTATTCTCTACTCTGACAAAAATCTGATCATTACTAACAATTTGATTTATGTAAGAAATAGTATTTGTTATTGGATTTGAATTATTTTGAGCTTCAGAAAATGTTTCAAAAAAACTAAAAGTTAAACCTGTTGTATTATTGACCAATAATTGATTTGCTTCTGTTAAATTAAAAGCACTAAAACCATCGTTATCATCATCACATTGTTTTAAACTTATCGTTGCATTAACAATTGGCAAACTATAAACTTGAATCTCAAATGAAGTAGTTGCAAAACAATTTGTATTTGCTATTGTACTAATCTTAACATAAATAGTTTCAATTGAATTTGTATTTACATAATTAGTTGGTGTAGCAATTAAGTTTATAAATCCACTATCTGTATAATACGAAACATCAAATTCAGCACTAGACTGACCATTTAAAATAGCAGATTGGTTTTGCGTTAAATCAAAAACTACTTTTCCATCAGCATTAGTTCCAAAACTTGTATTATCACATAAACGGATTGCTTGTAATGGAGAAGTTGGTGCAACAGCCGTTTTAAATACTTGAATGGTAAAATTGGTTATAGCTTTACAATTACTATTAGCAACATTATAAACTTCTGCCACAATAGTTTGTTGCCCAAAAGCAATTGAATTAGTATAAGTTGTTGGAGTAGTAATTACAGTATTAGAAGCATAATCTGTTGCATTTGCAAAATATCTAATTCCATATTGAGTAGCAGATTGCCCGTTTAAAATAGCTGATTGATTTTGGGTTAAATCAATTGATGCAAAACCATCGTTATTGGTATCACAAATTTTTATTTCACTAGGTTGAGTGGCTGTTGGAACTTCTGAAATAATAATATCTCGTGTATTTGTACCTACACCACTTGGACTTGTTGCTACTACACTAACGGTATATGTACCAGCAGTTGCATAACTATGTGATGGGTTTAAAAGAGTAGAAGAAGCTCCATCACCAAAATTCCAAGTTGTACTTGTTACAGCAGAATTATTTAATTGAAAAGAAGTAGATTCTCCAACACAAGCATTTTGTAATTGTATTGTTGGTACAAAGAAAAAAGATTGACTAAAACAAGGTAATCCTAATCGACAATTTTTTCCATTTAAACTAACGCTAAATAATTGTAAATCACATCCTAGTCCTAGTGTATCAGGATTGTTTATTACACTTAAACTCATATTATTTTCAATAGCGACATAAATCTTAAAATCTGGCCCCATTTGCAGTTGACCTACATTAAACCCACCATTAATTAAAGTTAGCTGGGAGTTTGGAATATTACTTGCTGTTAAGTCATATTGGTATAGTTTTCCAGTGTAAGCATTACTTGCATATAATACTTCTTCATTAGGTGAAAACTCTATACCATATAATTCACCACCTTCTTCACTTAATGTAATAGGGTTTGAAATAATGCCTGTAGCGTTTTCAAAATCAAATAATTGTAAAAAATCTGAAGTACTTGTCATGGCTAATTTAGTGCCACTTGGAGAAACTTTAGTTACACCTGCAGCTTGAAAACCAGCTCCTTGAACAGGCAAACCTACACTAGAATATACTGGTGTAGCACTTAAACCAGTAGATGATAATAAATAAACTCTAAAAGTATTGGAATTCCATTCATGCGAAATTATCCAATAATCTAATCCGTTTGCGTGTTTTGTTATAGATATATTTTCAATGGTTGGTGTAAAAACTACAACGTTTTTATTTGAGGTTACAGCTCCATTTCCACCATCCAAAGTCATATCCACAATAGAATATCTAAATCCATCAGGATTATGTTCATTTGTTGTCGTAAAAATATAAAATAGGTTTCCAGAACCAGGTTTTGGAACAATGGTAGCCGATTGAGCAGATGAAACATGTCCTAAAAGGCCAGCACCATTAACCATTATTTGATGGTTTTTGTTATACACAGTTACTCCATCAGTGTAAAATAATAACTGTCCTAAATTTGTACTCAAAACAGCACAGCCTTCTCTTGTACTTAGTTGCCCATTAGTTAACGCGACAGGACTACCACTACTAAAATTTATACCAGCATTATCCCCAAAATACCAAATGTTGGCTTCTCCTTGCGAAAAAGAAGCCAATGAGTATAGAAAAGCTATTAAATAAAATAGGTTTCTCATATAACAAAACTCTTTTTTTTTTAAAACTAACTAATAAACAACTAATTAAAAGAATACCCCAAACTTAATTGTAAATTTCTATTTTTTGTTTTTACGCCTTCCAAATCATCTATTTCAGACAAGCCTATATGGTAACGAATGTTTGCAGAAAGTTGTTGTGTAATGGCATAACCTGCACCCACATTAAAACCAAAAGCTGTTGATTTTAGATCATCTTTTATATCAACATCATTTCTTGTTGTTGTTTCATTAGACATTGGATCATAATACTTATTATCCCTTTTGCCAGATAGCAGAAAATCTAATTGTGGTCCTGCTTCTACATAAACTTTTGAAGCAACAGCATATTGAAAGTTTAAAGGAAGGTTTATATACGTTAGTTTTACTTTATCATCATAAATATATCCACCATCATCTAAGTACTCTTTATACCCTTGAGTAGAAAATAGAAGCTCTGGTTGTAATGTAAATTTTTCATCTAATTTAAAATTGGCAAAACCTCCTATGTGTACTCCTATTAATGTAGAAATATCAGTATCAAATGTTCTATCTACACTAGCACTTGAAATATTTAAACCTGCTTTTGCACCAAATTTTAGGGTTGAATTTCTATCTTGTGCAGTACTTACTGCAATTGTAGCTAAAAGAGCTATTGTTAAAATTGTTTTTTTCATGTTGTTTGTGTTCTAATTTTTATATTAATTATATTGTGTTTAATTTTTAATTACAAACGAGATATTATAACCATTGCAAACTACCACAGGAATTGATTTATACTAGGGAGAGACGAATATGTTAGTAATACAAGTTATAACAATTGTACAGTATTTTTTAGCATTTATATGTTTTTTAAAATTATTGTTTGATAAATATAAAACCTTTTACATCTCCAATTGGATTAATAAAATTATTACTAGGAATAACTTCATCATACTCTATTCTCATTCTTTGACTAGTAAACTCGGTTATTGTACCATCAAAAACATAGTTACAACCTGTTATTTGGTTTTCTAATAAAAAATAATTATCGCATCTATATGTTTCGTAATTCTCGCAATTGGTTTTGAATCTATACATGTATATATCTATAAAATCAAAAAAGATATAATCGTTTTGTGTGCTGCATTGATGAGGATAAGGTACAATAGTACCATCTGGACGAATTATTTCGGAAAATGTCCAATTTCCATAGACATTATTTTTAGTAATAGCTAAATTGCCATTATTGTCATCGTCTTTTTTGCTACATGCTGTTATAACTAGTAGCAGTAAACTTAGTGTTAAAATTATTTTTTTCATATTATTAGTTAAATTAATAACGTTTTAAAAATCTTCCATTGATAGTTATAAACAACCTTAACTGTAATTGCTTATGAAAACAAATATAATATTAAATTTCTTAATAAAACAACCAATACTTCTTCTAAATCTCTTATATTTTATTCATTTTTTTTCAACCTCTTTACTTAACTTTTAGCTTATTCAGAGAAATATATGATTTAAAGATGTATCAAATAAATAAAATCTCTCTTATTATAAAAATACACAAAAATTTTATACAATTTTTAATATATTCATCGTTGTATAAATACTAACTTGCCGTCAAATTTAAGAAATTACATAATAATTAAGCACCGAAAGATGTTGCTATAAAATCAGCATATATGAACAAAATAAAAATCCTTTGGGTTGATGATGAAATAGATTTATTAAAACCACACATATTATTCCTTGAAAAGAAAAACTACGATGTTACAACTTGTAATAACGGACAAGACGCTATAGATTTGTTTGAAGAATCTAACTTTGATATAGTCTTTTTAGATGAAAACATGCCAGGTTTAAGTGGATTGGAAACACTTTCAGAAATGAAAGAGAAAAAATCTTCTGTCCCAATGATTATGATTACCAAAAGTGAAGAAGAGTATATCATGGAAGAAGCAATTGGTTCTAAAATTGCAGATTATTTGATTAAACCAGTAAATCCAAATCAGATTTTATTGAGTTTGAAGAAGAATTTAGACCATTCACGATTAGTTTCAGATAAAACTACTTTAGATTATCAAAAGGAATTCAGAAAAATAGCAATGGATATGGCTTCGGTCAATTCTTTTGAAGATTGGGTGGAAATGTATAAACGTCTAGTTTTTTGGGAATTAGAGCTTGAAAATATTGAGTCACAAAGTATGATTGAAATATTAGAAAGTCAAAAAGCAGAAGCTAACATGCAATTTGGTAAATTCATTGAACGTAATTATGAAGATTGGTTTACAAATACCAAAGACAAACCTTTTTTATCCCATGAAATCTTTGGTGAATTAGTAGCTCCAGAAATCAGAAAGAAAGAGAAACCAATTCTTTTTATTGTAATTGATAATCTTCGTTATGATCAATGGAAAGCTTTTGAAAGTATAGTTAATAATCATTATAAATTAGAAAAAGAAGTAAGCTACTACTCTATTTTACCTACAGCTACTCAATACGCTCGTAATGCTATTTTTAGTGGTTTAACTCCTTTAGATATGGAGAAAAAATTCCCGCAATATTGGAAAAACGATGTTGATGAAGGAGGAAAAAACTTGCATGAGGCTGACTTTTTATCAGAACAATTAAAACGTCTAGGATTAAATATCAAGCAAGAATATTATAAAATTACAAATTTCAGAGATGGTAAAAAGTTGGCAGAGAATTTCAAAGGATTAAAAGATAATGATTTAACGACTATTGTTTACAATTTTGTCGATATGCTTTCACATTCTAAAACAGAAATGGATGTAGTAAAAGAATTGGCCTCAAATGATAAAGCTTATCGTTCATTAACTCTGAGCTGGTTTAAGAACTCTCCTCTATTAGAAATGATTCAGCAAGCACAACAAATGGGCTTTAAATTAATTTTGACAACAGATCACGGAACAATAAACTGTAAAAATCCATCAAAAGTTATTGGTGATAAAAACACTAGTTTAAACCTTCGTTATAAAACTGGCAGAAGTCTTACTTATGAAGATAAAGACGTTTATGCCGTAAAAGATCCTAAAAAAGTCGGTTTACCTACAATTAATATGAGTAGTTCTTATATTTTTGCTAAGAATGACTTATTTTTGGCTTATGTAAATAACTTCAATCATTATGTAAGTTATTACAGAAATACTTACC
The DNA here is from genome assembly GCF_000422685.1 of Flavobacterium gelidilacus DSM 15343. Classification (GTDB taxonomy): domain Bacteria; phylum Bacteroidota; class Bacteroidia; order Flavobacteriales; family Flavobacteriaceae; genus Flavobacterium; species Flavobacterium gelidilacus. The sequence goes on from NZ_AUGN01000001.1 coordinate 342,209, forward strand.
AGCATGGAGGAATCTCTTTAGAAGAAATGATTATTCCATTTTTGGTGTTTGAGCCAAGAAGTTAATTTTTAATTGATTATAAATAAATTTTAAATGGAAATCACTTTTTCATTAGATGAAATACAGCAAGTTGCCCAAAAAATACTTTCAACACCAGGTTTAAAGAAAGTTATAACTTTTGATGCTTTAATGGGAGTTGGTAAAACAACTTTAATAAAAGCTTTAGTTAAAGAATTGGATGTATCTGATAATAGCAGTAGCCCAACTTTTTCTATAGTTAACGAATATCGCACTACAACATTAGAACCTATTTATCATTTTGATTTATATCGATTAAACAATGAAATTGAAGGATATGATATGGGTTTAGATGAATATTTTTATTCAGGAAATTGGTGTTTTATTGAATGGCCAGAAAAAACACCAAACCTTATTCCAATTGATCACGCAAGAATTATTATGAAAGAAATTGAAAATGGTAAACGCCAATTAATTTTAATTAACTAAACCTCTTTATTTTATTCAAAAACAATTTTTTTAATTATTGAAAAAAATAAGTAACTTGGCACAACTTAACTAAAAACTATGGCATCATTTTCCCCCTTTTCTAAAATGCAACTAATGCCTCAAGAAGAAAAGCTTGAAGTTGCAAGACATAAAAGTGAATTATTTATTGGATTACCAAAAGAAATCTCTTACCAAGAACGTAGAATTTGTTTAACTCCTGATGCTGTAAGTTCATTAGTTGATCAAGGCCATAGAGTTATGATTGAATCTGGAGCTGGAGAAAGCTCAAGTTTTACTGATTTAGAATACAGTAAAGCTGGTGCAGAAGTTACAAAAGACACTAAAAAAGTATTTAGCTGTCCAATGATTCTTAAGGTTGAACCACCTACAATTGATGAAATTGACTTAATAAATCCACAAACAATTGTTCTTTCTGCTATCCAATTAAAAACCCAAAAGAAAGCCTATTTTGAAGCTTTGGCACATAAAAGAATTACTGCTTTAGCCTATGAATTCATAAAAGATGAAGATGGCTCATATCCAGCTGTAAAATCACTTTCTGAAATTGCTGGAACTGCTTCAATATTAATTGCAGCTGAATTAATGATTAATGAAAATATTGGCAAAGGACTTTTATTAGGAAATATAACTGGTGTTCCTCCAACTGAAGTAGTAATTCTTGGTGCTGGAACTGTAGCGGAATTTGCAGCCAGAACTGCAATCGGACTTGGTGCAAATGTAAAAGTGTTTGATAATTCTATTACTAAATTAAGAAGACTTCAAAGCTTATTAAATCAACGCATATTTACTTCAACTATACAAGATAAATCTCTAATTAAAGCTCTCCGAAGATGTGATGTTGCAATTGGTGCTATGAGAGGAAAAAACAGAACACCAATTGTTGTTACTGAGGCTATGGTAGAAAACATGAAAAGAGGTGCTGTAATCGTTGATGTGAGTATCGATTCAGGTGGGAGTTTTGAAACTTCAGAAGTAACAACACATGAAAAACCAACTTTCATCAAGAATAATGTTATTCATTATTGTGTCCCAAATATTCCTTCTAGATATTCAAAGACAGCTTCTTTATCAATAAGCAACATCATAACTCCATTCTTATTACAAATTGCAGAAGATGGTGGATTAGAAAGCGCTATTAGATGCAATAGAGGTTTGAAAAATGGTGTTTACTTCTATCACGGTTTATTAACCAACAAATCAATAGCTGATTGGTTTAATATTGAATATAGAGATATTAATTTGATTGTTTTTTAGAGTTAAAAATAAAATTTAAAATTATTTAGATATTTTTAGAATTATTAGAAAATTACTCGCAAAAAAAAATCTTAATTAATGAAATCTAAACTTGATATAACAGAATTTAGAGATAGACTAAAAAATAATACAAAAATTGGATTACCTCACTTGCAAATGACACTTGGCCTTTTTTCTATATTTTTTTATAGCTCAAAAATTTTTTATGGAAAATTTAATGATTCAACTTTTCAACTTACAATAAATTATAATTTTACTTTCCCTAATTATATAATTAAAGGAAAGTATCAAAACATTAATAATGAGCTAAAATTAAATTACAGTGTTCAACCTATAAATAAAATTGGAATTGTTTTGTTTAAAATTTTTCCTGTTGTGGCAATAATTATTGGTAATTGTTTTTTCTATTTTAATTATAAAAAAACATACCAAATTTTACATACATAATATTTAATTTATTAATAGTTTTTACTTTTTTTTACTCAAGATGGAGTTTAAAAAGAGAAAATAAAAAATTGATAAAAAGGTTTAATAAACTATTTGAAATAGTTTATTAAAAATTACTTGCAACAAAATTTTTACTAAAAAAAATATTCTTTCAAATAAAAGAAATAAAAAGAGAACCACAACATATAACAAAAAAGCCTTGCATTTGCAAGGCTTTTTTTTGTGATCGCGCCAGGATTCGAACCTGGGACCTACTCATTAGAAGTGAGTTGCTCTATCCAGCTGAGCTACGCAACCATTATTTTTTAATCTTATGAAGTGTTTAACTTCTTTTGTCGGGGTGGCAGGATTCGAACCTGCGACCTCCTGCTCCCAAAGCAGGCGCGATGACCGGGCTACGCTACACCCCGAGGTGTGAAAAAAATAAGCGGAGAGTAAGGGATTCGAACCCTTGGTACAGTTTCCCATACGCTTGTTTAGCAAACAAGTCCTTTCGGCCACTCAGGCAACTCTCCAATCTTCTATATTATATATAAGAACTTATCTTTTTAGCGGTTGCAAATCTAGGATTTACTTCTTATTATTGCAAGCGAATTAGATAATATTTTTCAAAAAAAAGTCAATTTAATTAAAATGAATTAATAATCAAGCATATAGAATATAAAAAAATAATTAGTTTATAGTATAATCAATACTTTATGACATATTTTTAATGAATTTAATTTCAAATTAAGAAAAAATAGCTAATAATTTATTAAATTCGCAAAAAATAAATAGTATGAGTACAAAAGTAGTTATAGTTTCAGCAGTAAGAACTCCAATTGGAAGTTTTATGGGTGCTTTATCAAGCGTTCCAGCAACACAATTAGGTGCAACCGCTATCAAAGGAGCTTTAAGTAAAATTAATTTAGATGTCAATCTTGTTGACGAAGTAATAATGGGTAATGTGGTTCAAGCCGGAAACGGTCAAGCACCAGCTAGACAAGCAGCATTAGCAGCAGGATTATCGAACAATGTACCTTGTACAACAATTAATAAAGTTTGTGCTAGTGGCATGAAAGCTGTTATGCAAGGAGCTCAAGCTATTATGGCTGGAGATGCTGAAGTAGTTGTTGCTGGTGGAATGGAAAACATGAGTTTAATCCCTCATTATGTTCACATGAGAAATGGTGTTAAATTTGGACCAACAACATTAGTTGACGGAATGCAACGAGATGGTTTAGTTGATGCATACGACAATCAAGCTATGGGAACTTGTGCAGATTTATGCGCATCAGAATATAAAATTTCAAGAGAAGAACAAGATAATTATGCTATTCAATCTTACGAACGTTCGGCTAAAGCTTGGGAAGCTGGAAACTTTGATTCAGAAATAGTTCCTGTTGAAGTACCTCAGAGACGTGGAGATGCTTTAATTGTATCTAAAGACGAAGAATACACAAATGTTAAGTTAGAAAAAATTCCTGCCTTAAATCCAGTTTTTAGTAAAGACGGAACTGTTACTGCAGCAAATGCATCAACAATAAACGACGGAGCTGCAGCTTTAGTCTTAATGAGTGAAGAAAAAGCAAAATCATTAGGATTAACTCCTTTAGCTTATATAAAATCATATGCTGATGCAGCTCAAGAGCCAAAATGGTTTACTACTTCTCCTTCTAAAGCCTTACCAAAGGCATTAGATAAAGCTGGAATTTCAATAGGTGATGTTCATTATTTTGAATTTAACGAAGCTTTTGCTGTTGTTGGATTAGCCAATGCAAAAATATTAGGCCTAAATGAGGATAAAATTAATGTAAATGGTGGTGCTGTATCATTAGGACATCCTCTTGGTTGTTCTGGAGCTAGGATTATTGTAACTTTAATTAATGTTTTATCTCAAAACAATGCGAAAATTGGTGCAGCTGCTATTTGTAATGGTGGTGGTGGTGCTTCTGCAATTGTTATTGAAAGAGTATAATTGAAGTTAAATTTTTTAGAATTATGATTTAGAGTATATTTGTGCTTTAAATCATAATTTTATTTTATATCCTATTAATGTTTGGAATTTGTAACTTAGCCATAGTTCCTTTGCGATTTGAACCTTCTGATAAAAGCGAACAAGTTTCGCAACTTTTATTTGGGGAACATTTTAAAATAATTGAGCAAAATCCTAAATGGATTTATGTTGAACTTGCTTATGATGGCTACAAAGGTTGGATAGACAGTAAACAATTTCAATTAATTACTGAAGAACAATTTAATATCTTAAACGACATTCCAAATGTTTTGAGTGCTGATTTAATTGAATACATCTCTACTCCTATTAATCAATTGATTCCAATTTCTTTAGGAAGTAATTTGTCTTTTTTAGATAATGATGATATTAATGACTCAAAATTTTCATTTGATGGCATAAAAGTTTGCGGAATAAAGGGTAAATCTGAATTAATAAAAACAGCCTTTATGTATTTGAACGCTCCTTATTTATGGGGTGGAAAATCTCCTTTTGGAATAGATTGTTCTGGATTTACACAAATGGTTTATAAATTAAATGGATATCAATTATTTAGAGATGCTTCTCAACAAGCTAGTCAAGGTGAACCATTAAGTTTTATTGAAGAAAGTGAACCCGGTGATTTAGCCTTTTTTGATAATGAAGAAGGAAAAATCATTCACGTTGGAATTATGATGGATGATAATTATATTATACATGCTTCCGGAAAAGTTAGAATTGATAGACTTGATCATCTAGGAATTTACAATGTTGATACTGGTAGACACACACACAAGCTTAGAGTTATAAAAAAAATCATATAAAAAAATCCCGTTTTTCAACGGGATTTTTTTTTCTAAAATTTAGCAGCTTTATCTTTCATGCCTAAAATTTCATAAGTACTTTTTAGTAGTATTTTTGTGTTTTCACTAGTAGGATCTAATTTATAAGATTCTTCAAAATGAGGTAATGCCGCTTCATAAAGGCTTTTTCTCTTAGCCATCAACTCTTCATATTTTTTTGGCTTATCTAAGTTATTATTAATTTCTTCAACTAAGCTTGTGTCTTCAGACAAACCTAAATATCCAATATTAAAATGTAAAGAAGCATTAGTTGGGTCTTTTTTTATAATTTCTTTAACTAGACTCTTATAAGTAGCAACGTCGTTTTGAGTATAATAAAAATTAGCTTGTTCAATTAATAGATTTAAATCATTTGGATTTTCATTAACCGCTTCTTTGTAAGCTTTCTTTGCTCCTTCAATATCACTAATTTTAACTTTTAAATTAGCTATCAATTTAAGAATATCTGATCTACCTGAAACTTTTTCATCTCTAGGTTTTTCATGTGTTTTTAAATCAAGCTTTGTTTTTCTTGCTCGAATTGAAGTGAAGGATTCTTCTTCATCGTTTAATTTATTAATTGCATAATAAATCATTCCATTTTTTAAATAATCACTATCTCTATATTCTTCATATAATTTTATTGCACTAGGATAATCTTCTGCTTGCACAGATAATATGGCCGCATTTAATAAATTTGAACCTGACTTTTTATCTAATTTATATAAATTATAAAAAGTAGCTGATGCCATTTTATATTGTTTTGCTTCATTCAATTGAAAAGCTGCTTGTTCAATTTGTGGAATTAAAAAAGAATACGCTTCATTTATATCATCAGTATATATTTTTTTTCCTTCTTTCTTTTCATAGTCCAAAGTTTCATTCATAGTATTAACAAAAGTTTCTATGTTTTCTGGACTCATTAATCTTTGGACATCTTTAGGTGTAATTTTAGAACCAATATTGTTCAATTCTGCCATTGGCAGCATTCCTTGATAGAATTTGGCATAAACCTTGTCTTCTTCGGAACTAGCCAAAGTCTCTAAAGATTTTAAAGCTGTTTTATAATCTTCAATATCAGATGTAGAAGGACTATCCTTGGCGTAAATCTTTTTTAAAGTTTTTAATTCATCTTTTTGGGCAAATGTTGCTAAACTTATTAATAAAGCAGCAAGTAATGTTACTTTTTTCATTGTATTTGTTAATTTAAAAAAGCCCAAAACTAATTGGGCTTGTTGGTTATTCTTGTGTTTCTGGTTCTTCTAAAGAGTCAGTATCTGTGTTATTTTCAACATCATCAATTGCTCTTTCAACTTTTTCTTCTCCTTCTGCTAATTCATCTCCTTCTAAAAGTTCTTCATCATCTTCACGAAGTACTTTAGTAACTGCAGCAATAGAATCTTTTCCTTTAATGTTGATTAATCGTACACCTTGAGTAGCTCTACCCATAGTTCTTAAATCAGAGACATTCATTCTTATGGTTAATCCAGACTTGTTGATAATCATTAAATCATCAGCATCAGAAACTATGTTAATTGATACTAAAGCACCTGTTTTTTCTGTTACATTTAATGCTTTAACACCTTTTCCACCTCTATTAGTGATTCTGTAGATCGCTTCTCCATCTTCTTCTAATTTGGTACGTTTTCCATATCCATTTTCAGTTACAACTAATAATTGTGTATCATTAACATCATTTACATCCACAGAAACCATTCCGATTAACTCATCTGTTTCATCTTTAAGAGTAATTCCTCTTACACCAGAAGCAGTTCTACCCATTGGTCTAGTTTTAGCTTCTTCAAAACGAACAATTTTACCTGAACGAACAGCTAATAATACTTGACTATTACCTGTAGTTAATTTTGCTTCTAATAATTCATCATCATCTTTAATGGTGATAGCTGCAACACCATTTACTCTTGGACGAGAATATTTCTCTAAAGATGTTTTCTTAACCTGTCCTTTTTTAGTAGCCATTATTACATAATGACTATTAATATATTCTTGATCTTTTAAATCTTGAGTGCAGATAAATGCTTTCACTTTATCATCGCTTTCTATATTTATAAGGTTTTGAAGTGCTCTTCCTTTACTTGCTTTTGTTCCTTCCGGAATTTCAAAAACTCTCATCCAGAAACATTTTCCTTTTTGAGTAAAGAACATTAAATATTGATGATTTGTTGCTACGAATAAATGCTCTAAGAAATCTTCATCTCTTGTGGCTGCACTTTTTTGTCCAACTCCACCTCTATTTTGTGTTTTGTATTCTGTTAAAGAGGTACGTTTGATATAACCAGCATGAGAAATTGTTACTACAACTTGTTCATCTGCAATTAAATCCTCAATACTTACATCACCTCCAGCATATTCAATTATAGAACGTCTTTCATCTCCGTATTTTTCTTTAACTTCAATTAATTCATCTCTAATTACTTGAGCTCTCATTTCTTTACTTGCTAATAACTCTTTTAAATGAGCAATTAACTTCATAAGCTCTTCATATTCAGCACGTAATTTATCTTGCTCAAGACCAGTTAATTGTCTTAAACGCATTTCTACGATTGCTTTCGCTTGAATTTCAGATAATTTGAAACGTTCAATTAAACTATTTCTTGCTTCTTCACCATCATTTGAAGCTCTAATAATTTTAATTACTTCATCAATATTGTCAGATGCAATAATTAAACCTTCTAAAATATGAGCTCTTTCTTCAGCTTTTCTTAATTCGTATTTTGTTCTTCTAACAACAACATCGTGTCTGTGTTCCACAAAATAATGAATCAAATCTTTTAGATTCAACATTTGTGGTCTACCTTTAACTAATGCAATATTATTTACACTAAATGAAGACTGAAGTTGCGTGTATTTATATAAAGTATTTAAAACTACGTTTGGAACAGCATCACGTTTAAGTTCATAAACGATACGCATTCCGTTTCTATCTGATTCATCACGAATGTTAGAAATACCTTCAATTTTTTTATCATTAACTAAATCAGCCGTTTTTTTAATCATATCGGCCTTATTTACTTGATAAGGAATTTCGGTCACAATGATAGCTTCTCTGTTATTAGATTCTTCAAAAGTAGCTTTAGCACGCATTACAATACGTCCTCTACCTGTTTTAAATGCTTCTCTAACACCTTCATACCCATAAATTGTTCCTCCTGTAGGAAAATCAGGTGCTTTTATATAATTGATTAATTCGTCTATTTCAATTTCTGGATTATCTATAAACGCAAGAGTTCCATCAATAACTTCAGTTAAGTTATGAGGAGCCATATTTGTAGCCATACCTACTGCAATCCCAGATGCACCATTAATTAATAAGGTAGGGATCTTTGTTGGCATTACAGTTGGTTCGTACAAAGTATCATCAAAATTCAACTGAAAGTCAACCGTTTCCTTATCTAAATCAGCTAACATATCTTCAGAAATTTTACGCATACGAGCTTCCGTATAACGCATTGCTGCTGGACTATCTCCATCAACAGAACCAAAGTTACCTTGACCATCAACTAACATATAACGTAAACTCCATTCTTGAGCCATACGCACCATAGCATCATATACAGATGTATCTCCGTGGGGATGATACTTTCCTAATACTTCTCCAACAATTCTTGCTGATTTTTTATGAGCACTATTTGCTCTAACTCCTAATTCGTGCATTCCATATAATACTCTTCGATGTACAGGTTTTAAACCATCTCTAACATCAGGAAGAGCTCTAGATACAATAACTGACATTGAATAATCAATGTAAGCTGATTTCATTTCATCTTCAATGTTAATAGGAATTAACTTTTCTCCTTCAGACATAGGTATTTTATATTAATTTGTATTTAAATCTTTAACGTGCCAATTTACATCTTTTAATAATTTTTACAGCTATTTTTTTTAATAAATATTAAAGATTTATTAACAAAAAGATGTTGTTTTTTGATGATAACTCCACTTAAATTAACTTTTGTATTTGAGTTTTTTTTTGTCAATTAGCCTTGTGATATAAAATACTTTTTTTAGTATTCTATATTATTTAGTATATTTACTTGATTAAAATAACAAAATGGACGATAATTTTTCACCAAGAGTAAAAGACGTAATTACCTATAGTAAAGAAGAAGCTTTACGTTTAGGGCACGATTTTATTGGTACAGAACATTTAATTTTAGGAATACTTAGAGATGGTAGCGGAAAAGCCATGACTATAATGAATAACTTAGCTGTTGATTTTAGTCATTTGCGTAAAAAAGTTGAAGTTTTAAGTCCTGCCAATTCGACAGGAATTCAAAATAATGATAAAAAAAATCTTCACTTAACAAGACAAGCAGAACGGGCAATCAAGACAACTTTCTTAGAAGCAAAACTATACAATAGTTCTGCAGTAAGTACGGCACATTTATTGTTGTGTATTTTAAGAAATGAAAATGATCCAACTACTAAGTTGATGAAAAAATTAAAAATTGATTATGAAACCGTTAAAGAAAATTATATAGCTATGATAAATAACGAAGAAGATTTTATAGAAAATTTACCCAAAGCCGAATCATATAACGAAGATTCTGGCCAAGATGACGGAATAAAAGACAGTTCTTTCAACAACCCAACTTCAGGAAATAAAACAACAAAAAAATCAAAAACTCCTGTATTAGATAATTTTGGTAGAGATTTAACCGAAATGGCCGAAGAAGGAAAACTAGATCCTGTTGTTGGTCGTGAAAAAGAAATCGAAAGGGTTTCTCAAATTTTAAGCCGTAGAAAGAAAAATAATCCTTTACTAATTGGTGAACCTGGAGTTGGAAAATCTGCCATTGCAGAAGGTTTAGCTCTTATGATTATCAAGAAAAAAGTATCACGTGTTTTATTTAACAAACGTGTTGTAACGCTTGACTTAGCCAGTTTAGTTGCTGGAACAAAATACCGTGGACAGTTTGAAGAACGCATGAAAGCTGTTATGAATGAACTTGAAAAAAATGATGATATCATACTTTTCATTGATGAAATTCACACAATTGTTGGTGCTGGTGGAGCTACTGGTTCACTAGATGCTTCAAACATGTTTAAACCGGCTCTAGCAAGAGGTGAACTGCAATGTATTGGTGCAACAACATTAGATGAATATAGACAATATATTGAAAAAGATGGTGCTTTAGAAAGACGTTTTCAAAAAGTGATTATTGAACCAACTTCTGTTGAGGAAACCATTACTATCTTACATAATATAAAAGGTAAATATGAAGATCACCATAGTGTGACTTATAGTGACGAAGCAATTGAAGCTTGTGTAAAGTTGACAAGTCGTTATATGACTGATAGATTCTTACCAGACAAAGCTATTGACGCTTTAGACGAAGCAGGTTCAAGAGTTCATATAACAAATATTGATGTTCCTAAGCAAATTTTAGATTTAGAACGTCAATTAGAAGAAGTTAGAGACTTGAAGAATTCTGTGGTCAAAAAACAGAAATATGAAGAAGCAGCAAAACTACGTGATGACGAGAAACGTATTGAAAAAGATTTAGCTATCGCCCAAGAAAAATGGGAAGAAGATGCTAAAAACAATAGAATTGAAGTTTCTGAAGACAATGTTGCTGATGTTGTTTCAATGATGACTGGAATTCCAGTGAATAGAATTGCACAAACCGAGAGCAATAAATTAGCTCATTTACCAGAACTTATTCAAGCAAAAGTAATTGGACAAGATGAAGCTGTAGATAAAATTGCGAAGTCAATTCAAAGAAATAGAGCTGGGTTAAAAGACCCTAATAAGCCTATTGGTTCGTTTATATTTTTAGGTCAAACGGGAGTTGGTAAAACACAGTTAGCCAAAGTATTAGCAAAAGAATTATTTGACTCAGAAGATGCTTTAATCCGTATTGACATGAGTGAATATATGGAGAAATTTGCTATCTCAAGATTAGTAGGCGCACCTCCAGGATATGTAGGATATGAAGAAGGTGGACAATTAACTGAAAAAGTTAGAAGAAAACCATACAGTGTAATTCTTTTAGATGAAATTGAAAAAGCGCATCCTGATGTATTTAACATGATGCTTCAAGTATTAGATGATGGTCATTTAACTGATAGTTTAGGTCGAAAAATTGACTTTAGAAATACTATTATCATTATGACTTCTAATGTTGGTGCCCGTCAATTAAAAGATTTTGGTCAAGGTGTTGGTTTTGGAACTGCTTCAAAAGTGGCTCAAGCTGATGACAATTCAAAAGGAATTATTGAAAATGCTCTTAAAAAAGCCTTTGCTCCTGAATTCCTTAACAGAATTGATGATGTTGTTGTTTTCAATGCTTTAGAAAAAGAAGATATCGATAAAATTATTGATATTGAAATGGATAAATTATACCTAAGAATTAAAGATTTAGGATATACTTTAAATTTATCTGAAAAAGCAAAAGATTATATTGCAGAAAAAGGATTTGACAAACAATTTGGTGCAAGGCCATTAAAAAGAGCAATCCAAAAATATGTAGAAGACTCTTTAGCTGAAGAAATTATAACATCAAAGATACATGAAGGTGACGAAATTTTCATGGAATTAGATGAAGATAAACAAGAGTTAACTATAACAATTAAAAAATATGAAAAACCTGCTGAAAAGTAGGTTTTTTTTTCTAGTCACATCAAAAAAAATAGTACTTTCGATTATTATTAAATTAAAACAATAAAATGCAACAAAAAGTCATTGTAGGATGCGAAGAATGGTGTTCATTACCAGCAATTGGAATTCCAACTATCAAAGCAAGAGTAGATTCAGGAGCTAAAACTTCTGCCCTTCATGCTATAAACATAAAAACATATTCAAAAGATAACCAAGAATGGGTAAAATTTGATATTAATCCTATTCAGAACAACGCTAAAGCGCTTATCCATTGTGAAGCTCAATTAGTGGATCAAAGAATTGTAAAAAGCTCTAGTGGTTTTCGTGAAAAACGTTACGTAATTAGCACAAATGTTTCTTTAGGTGGTAAAACTTGGGAAATTGAACTAACCTTAACCAATCGTGATTCAATGGGTTTTCGAATGTTGCTAGGTAGAGAAGCTATGTCTGGTAGAGTTATGGTTGATCCAGAACAGAAATTTGTATTAGGTCAACCTTCAAATGAAAATTTAAAAGAATTTTATTATACTGAATCTTCAGAAAAAAAAGGTTTACGAATTGGAGTTTTAGCCAGTAATCCGGAATTATATAGTAACAAGCGAATAATGGAAGCTGGAGAAATGCGTGGTCATGAAATGCACTTCTTGAATCTGAAGTATTGTTACATGAAGTTAGACGCAGATACACCTGAAATTCACTATCGTGGTGGAAAAATATTAAATAATTTTGATGCTGTAATTCCAAGAATTCGTCCGAGTATGACCTATTATGGTTGTGCATTGACACGTCAATTTGAAGCTTTAAAGGTTTTTGCTTTAAACAATGCTGCAGCGATAACTCAGTCTCGTGATAAATTATTTTCATTGCAATTACTTTTAAACAATGGAGTTGATATTCCAACAACTGGGTTTGCAAATTCTCCTTTAGATACTGATGATTTAATAAAAATGGTTGGTGGTTCTCCCCTAATCGTAAAATTATTAGAAGGTACTCAAGGAAAAGGTGTCGTTTTAGCAGAGACTAAAAAAGCTGCTGAATCTGTAATCAATGCTTTCAAAAGTTTGAATGCTAATATATTAGTTCAAGAATTTATTAAAGAAGCCAATGGAAAAGATTTACGTCTTTTTGTTGTGGATGGAAAAGTTGTCGCCTCAATGCAAAGAGAAGCTGCTCCTGGAGAATTTAGAGCTAACATTCACATGGGTGGAACTGCTTCAATTGTAAAAGTAACTCCAGAAGAAAAGAAAATTGCAATAAAAGCCGCAAAAGCAATGGATTTAAAAGTCGCTGGTGTTGATATTATTCGCTCAAGCAAAGGACCTTTATTGTTAGAAGTAAACTCTTCTCCAGGTCTAGAAGGAATTGAAGGAGCAACTAACAAAGATATTGCAGGAGAAATGATTAAAGCTATTGAGAAAAACTTTAAGTGGAAATAAAATGAAAAAAAATATTCTATTATTTGTTCTTTTTTTTAGTATTTCAGCTTTTAGTTATGCTCAAAATTGTAAGAATTACAAAGATGGTAAATTCAAACTTCAAGATGATGAACTAGGTGTGACCTATATCATTGAAAGAAAGGGAAATTTACAAACAGAAAGGAAATTAGGAGAAGATTTTGTGCTAGACTTTGAAGTTATTTGGATTGATGATTGTTCGTATATTCTTAAAAGTTCAAAAAAAACAGCAGCTTTTTTAAAATCTGATGCTGATTTAATAGTAAAAATTAAAAATATTAACGGAGATTTTTTAGAATTAGAAATGCATATAAAAGATTATCCTCAATCAAAATTAACAACAGTTGTTGAAGTAATAAACTAATTAACATGATCAAAGAGTACAAAATACCATTTGTGACGTTTTTATTAGGATTGGCAGTCACAATTTTAGGAGCTTTATTTAAAATAATGCATTGGCAATTTGCAACTGGATTATTAATTATAGGCATGGCTTTAGAAGTTGTAGGCATAATTCTATTAATCAGGTTAATTCTTAAAAAATAAAATAGTGAATCCGTATGTTGATATCATACTAAGAAGTGTTTCGATATATTTGTTTATGGTAATTACTTTACGCCTATTTGGCAAAAAAGAACTATCACAATTAAATACTTCTGATGTAATATTAATACTTCTTATTAGTAATTCGGTTCAAAATGCAATGGTAGGTGACAACACAACTCTTTTGGGTGGAATGGCTGCTGCGTTAGCACTATTTGTTATAAACTTTATTTTCAAACGTATAATGTTGAAATCAAATTTTATTAAAAGTTTGGTCCAAGAAAAACCAGAAATTTTAATTCATAATGGTAAAATTGAATTTAAAACTTTAGCAAAATTAGGTATTTCGTCAGAAGAAATTCAAGAAGCCATGAGAGAACATGGAATTGAATATTATAAAGATGTAAAACTAGCCATGTTTGAAATAGATGGAAACATTAGCATTATTTCTGGTGATAAAGATATAAAGCAAACATTTCATAAGAAGAAAGCTCATAAATCACTCGGAAACTTAAATAATTAAACTATGAATATACTATCTCAAATTATTATCGGATTTGTTGCTTTTTTACATCTATATTTTCTTTATTTAGAAATGTTTGCTTGGACCACAAAAGCACCGAAAGTATTCACCAATTTCCCGAAAGACTTATTTCCACAAACAAAAGCTATGGCTGCGAACCAAGGCTTATATAATGGTTTCTTAGCCGCTGGATTAATTTGGACTTTCTTTGTTTCAGATGAGATGTGGTCTATAAATATAGCACTATTTTTCCTAAACTGTGTACTGATTGCTGGAATTTACGGAGCATTTTCTGTATCAAAAAGAATATTTTATGTACAGGGAATTCCAGCTATTCTGGGAATTTTGAGTTTGTTTCTTTAAAGCCTAATCCTCCAACTCTATTTGAAAACTCTGTAAAAAAGCAATTGTTTTTTCTATATCATAATGTAATATTCTATCTTCTTTTACAAAAGAAACTTCATCTCTGTATGATTTGATAAAACTTTCAATAAATTCACTTGATTTTAAAGGTCTTCTGAATTCTAAAGCTTGAGAAGCATTCATTAATTCGATAGCTAAAATTCGTTCTAAATTATCAACAATTCTTAGTGTTTTTGTTGCACCATTTGCACCCATTGAAACGTGATCTTCTTGACCATTACTAGAAACAATACTATCAATACTCGCAGGTGTTGCTAATTGCTTATTTTGACTAACAATACTTGCAGCAGTATATTGTGGAATCATAAAACCTGAATTCAACCCTGGATTATCCACTAAAAATGCTGGTAAATTACGTAAACCAGAAATTAACTGGTAAGTTCTTCTTTCCGAAATACTTCCCAATTCAGCTAAAGCTATTCCTAAAAAGTCAAAAGCTAAAGCTAGAGGTTGACCGTGAAAATTTCCACCAGAAATAATTTCATCTTCACCTACAAATATATTTGGATTATCTGTGACAGAATTAATTTCGGTTCTAAAAACTTTCTTTACATATTCGATTGTGTCTTTACTAGCACCATGAACTTGTGGCATACATCTAAAAGAATATGGATCTTGAACATGTTTCTTTGGTTGTGCTATAATTTCACTATCTTCTAATAATTCTGTTAATCTTCTGGCTGTTTGAATTTGTCCTTTGTGAGGCCTAATTAAGTGAATTAAATCATTAAAAGGTTCAATTCGACCATCAAAACCTTCTAAAGAAACAGCTCCAATTAAATCCGCTAAATAAGATAATTTACAAGATTTTAATAAAATATAAGTTCCATATGCACTCATAAATTGGGTTCCATTTAATAAAGCTAATCCTTCTTTAGATTGCATTACAATAGGTTTCCAATTCATTTTTTCCAATACTTTACTTGAAGGTTGTCTAAATCCGTCCATATAAACTTCTCCTTCGCCAATTAAAGGCAATGCTAAATGAGCCAAAGGTGCTAAATCACCACTTGCTCCCAAAGAACCAAGCGTATAAATTACAGGTAAAATATCATTATTAAAAAAGGCTATTAAACGTTCAACTGTAGCTAATTGAACCCCTGAATGTCCATAACTTAAAGATTGAATTTTTAACAACAACATAATCTTTACAATCTCACCCGGAACTTCTTCACCAGTTCCGCAAGCATGCGATTTAATTAAGTTTTCTTGAAGTTTTGTTAAGTTTTCTTTAGAAATTTCTACATTACATAACGAACCAAATCCCGTATTAATTCCGTAAATTGGCTCCCCATGAGCTTTCATTTTATCATCTAAATACTTTCTACATTTTTCAATATTAACAATAGCTTCTTCTGATAAAGCTAATTTTTTATCTTCTCTAATAATTGTATGAATTGTGTCAATAGACAATAAATCTGAACTTATATAATGTATGGTTTCCATTTCTTAATTTAAATATTCCCCAAAATTCTACAAACGATTGTTAAAAAGCAACATTTTTAACTACTATTTATTATCATATTGTCATTTTGAGTTATCTATTATTAGTAATATTTTGATTTACAACGAAACTACTAGCTAAAAATGACATATTCATAAAAATGAAAATGCTTTTTTTATACTCAAAATAAATGTTCTACATTTGAAATATCTTGAAACACAATAAAATATACGCGACTTCTTACACAACCCAACTTGCGGTTGAAAGTTTTATTGGCTCAACTTCTACAACAACTACAACCCCTTATGGGGTGAATTTCTACATATAATCCATTCTATATGTTCTTTCGAAAGAAAGATAAAATTCTTTATTCTTAAAATTCAATAAAATGATAGTATTAAAATTTGGTGGAACATCTGTTGCCAATGCTCAAAATATAAAATTAGTTCTAGAAATTGTTTCCAAAAAATCTCAAAATAACAAATTAGCAGTTGTAGTTTCTGCCTTTAGTGGTGTGACAGATTTACTTTTAAAAGCTTCTAATGAAGCAGCTTCTAAAAATGAATCTTATAAAGTAACTTTAGAAGAAATTCAACAAAAACATTTCGAAACCATTAGTAATTTAGTTTCAGAAAGTCATCAAAAACAAGTAATTGAAACGATTACTACTGAATTTAATCAATTAAAAACACTTTTAGATGGTTGTTTTCTTTTGGGCGAATTATCTCCAAGAACTTCAGATGCCATTGCCAGTTTTGGCGAACTTTTATCTTCTCAAATTATTGCTGTTGCTTTAAAAAAAGTGGTTTCTGATTCTACTTTTAAAGATAGTCGTCAACTTGTTAAAACAAATTCAAATTTCGGAAAAGCTTCTGTAAATTTTAATGTAACTAATTCATTAATAGAAGATTATTTTAAATCAAATACTTCAAAAGTAGTTTTATTACCGGGATTTATTGCTTCCGATGAAAAAGGAAATACAACAACTTTAGGTCGTGGTGGCTCTGATTTTACAGCGGCAATTTTAGCTAATGGATCTCATGCGACGTCTTTAGAAATTTGGACAGACGTCAACGGAATGTTTACAGCAAATCCGAAATTGGTAAAACAAGCGCAGCCTATTGAAACGATTTCCTATGAAGAAGCAATGGAATTATCTCATTTTGGTGCCAAAGTGCTTTATCCACCAACTATTCAACCGGTTTTAAAAGCTAATATTCCTATCTGGATTAAAAATACATTTGAAGCTAATGTCAACGGAACTTTAATTTCAAATACTCCAGAAAGCAATGGAAATCCTGTAAAAGGAATTTCACATATCGAAGATATTGCTCTACTAACGCTTGAAGGTTCTGGAATGATTGGTGTAGCTGGTTCTTCAAAACGTTTATTTGAAGTTTTGTCTAAAGAAAATATCAATGTAGTTTTTATTACACAAGCTTCTTCTGAGCATTCTATTTGTATCGGAATTCTAAACAATGATGCAGATAAAGCTAAAAATGCAATTGATGAAACCTTTGAATTAGAAATATCCCAAAATAAAATCAATCCTTGTATTGTTGAAAAAGACCTATGTATTGTTGCACTTGTTGGTGAAAACATGAAAAATCATCAAGGATTAAGCGGGAAAATGTTCAGTACTTTAGGAAAAAACAACGTAAATATAAGAGCCATTGCTCAAGGTGCTTCTGAACGAAACATTTCTGTAGTTATCAATAAAAATGACGTTAAAAAGGCTTTAAATACGCTCCATGAACGTTTTTTTGAAGATAATACCAAACAAATAAACCTGTTTGTAATGGGTGTTGGTAATGTTGGAGAAAAATTCATAGATCAAATTCACCAACAAAAGAAATTTTTAAAAGAAAATCTAAAGATAAACGTTAGAGTTATTGCAATTTCTAATTCGAGAAAAATGCATTTTAATGAAGATGGTATTGCTTTAAAAGAATGGAAAGAACTTATTGAAAAAGGAGAAAAAGCTGATTTGAATGCATTTATTTCAAAATCAAAAAATTTAAATTTACGTAACAGTATTTTTGTTGATATCACTGCAAATGATGTAGTTGCTTCAATATATGATCAATTTTTAAAGGAAAATATTGCTGTTGTGACTTGTAATAAAATTGCATGTTCTTCAAAATTTGACAACTATAAAAATTTAAAGAATCTAAGTCGAAAATATAATGCCCCTTTCCTATTCGAAACAAACGTTGGTGCAGGATTACCTATAATTGATACCTTAAAACACTTGATTGCTTCTGGTGATAAAGTCAATAAAATTCAAGCCGTTTTATCTGGAAGTTTGAACTTTATTTTTAATAACTTTAGCAGTACTTATAGTTTTCATGATGTTGTAAAAGAAGCTGGTGTACAAGGATTTACTGAACCTGACCCAAAAATTGATTTAAGTGGAATTGATGTTGCTAGAAAAATTCTAATCCTAATAAGAGAAAGCGGATATCAAATGGAAATTGAAGAAATTAAAAACAATTCTTTTCTTCCTGAAGAATGTATGAATACAACGAATAACGAATCCTTTTTTGCTTCTTTAATCAAAAATGCAGCACATTTTGAAAATTTATTAAACGAAGCTAATTCAAAAAATAGCCGATTAAAATTTGTAGCAACTTTCGAAAACGGAAAAGCAAGTGTTGGATTAGAATTTATTCCACAGGAAAGTCCGTTTTACAATTTAGAAGGAAAAGATAATATTGTACAATTTTATACAGACAGATATGTGGATCAACCTTTATTGATAAAAGGTGCTGGTGCTGGTGCAGCTGTAACAGCTTCTGGAATTTTTGCAGATGTTGTTAGAATTGGAAACTTATAGGTAAAGACGTTGCATGCAACGTCTCCACAAGATTGCAATGCAACGTCTCCACAAGATTGCAATGCAACATCTCCACAAGATTACAATGCAACAAAGAAAATAAAAAATGAACGAAATAAAAATATTTTGCCCTGCAACAATTGCCAATCTAAACTGTGGATTTGATATACTAGGTCTATGTTTAGAAGGCATTGGCGATGAAATGATAATCAGAAAATCAACTGAAAAAGGAGTAAAAATCACGAAAATTGTTGGAGCAAATTTACCGTTTGAAACTGGCAAAAATGTAGCTGGTGTTGCAGCTTTAGCTTTACTTGAAAATTTTGAATTAGATTTCGGATTTGAAATTGAAATCTATAAAAATATCAAGACAGGAAGTGGCATCGGAAGTTCGTCAGCAAGTGCTGCTGGTGCTGTTTACGGAATAAATGAATTACTCGGAAAACCATTTTCAAAAGTTGAATTAGTAAACTTTGCTATGAAAGGAGAAGTTGTTGCCAGTGGTTCAGAACACGCAGATAACGTTGCTGCTTGCCTATTAGGTGGATTTACTTTAATTCGTGGTTACGAACCTTTAGATGTAATTCAAATTGCGAGTCCAAACGAACTTTACGCTGTTGTTTTACATCCACATATTGAAGTTAAAACTTCTGACGCAAGAGCTGTGATTCAGCCGACAGTTTCATTAAAAGCTGCAATTACACAAACCGGAAATTTAGGTGGATTTATTGCTGGTTTATATACAAACGATTATGATTTGATAGGTCGTTCTTTAAAAGATGTTTTAGTAGAACCTTTTAGAAAACATTTAATTCCGAATTTTGATGAAGTTAAAAATGCTGCAATTAATAATGGAGCTTTAGGTGCTGGAATTTCTGGTGCTGGTCCATCCATTTTTGCTTTATGTAAAGGAAAAGAATCTGCTGAAAAAGTTGCCAATGCAATGAAAGATAGTTATCAATCTACTGGAATTGAGTTTGATATTCATGTTTCAAAAGTGAATTCGAAAGGAACTGAAACAATATAATTTAGCAACACAGATTTAAGAAATTAGAGAAATTTACTCAGATGAAATTTTACTGATTTCTTGAATTTCTTAAATCTGTGTTCCAAAAAAAACAAAATGAAATACTACAGCCTAAACAATAAAAATCACCAAGTAACTTTCGAACAAGCCGTTATTAATGGACTTGCTCCAGATAAAGGATTATATTTTCCTGAAAGTTTGTCAAAATTATCAGAGGATTTCTTTGATAACATTGAAAACCTTTCTAATCAAGAAATTGCTTTTCAAGTGATTCAACAATTTATAGGTGATGAAATTCCTGAAGAAGAATTAAAACGAATTGTTGATGAAACTTTATCTTTTGATTTTCCTTTAGTAAAAATTGAAGAAAATATTTATTCTTTAGAATTATTTCACGGACCAACGATGGCTTTTAAAGATGTTGGTGCACGATTTATGTCAAGATGTTTGGCTTACTTTAATCGCAATAAAAATCAGCATAATACTGTTTTAGTGGCTACTTCTGGTGATACTGGTGGAGCAGTTGCTAGTGGTTTTTTAGGTGTGAAAGGTGTAAATGTGATAATTCTTTATCCTTCTGGAAAAGTTAGTGATATTCAGGAAAAACAGTTGACCACTTTATGTCAAAACATTACTGCACTTGAAGTTGATGGTGTTTTTGACGATTGTCAAGATATGGTTAAGAAAGCGTTTTTAGATGAAGATTTGAAAGCTTTTAATCTTACATCAGCAAATTCTATAAATATTGCTCGTTGGTTGCCTCAAATGTTTTACTTTTTCTTTGCATATAAGGAATTGAAAAAACACAACAAACCATTAATTGTGTCTTGTCCAAGTGGCAATTTTGGGAATATTTGTGCTGGAATTTTAGCTAAAAAATTAGGTTTACCACTCACCCATTTTGTGGCTTCTACCAATGCAAATGATACAGTTCCAAGGTTTTTGAAAGATGGAATTTATAATCCAAAATCTTCTGTAGCAACAATTTCGAATGCTATGGACGTTGGAAATCCAAGTAATTTTGTTCGTATTCAGGAAATGTATGATAATGATTTGAAGGAATTTGAGAAAGATTTTTCTTCTTATTCTTTTTCTGATGAAGAAACTAAAAAAACGATTTATTTAATATATAAAAACTTTGGATATGTAGCTGAACCACATGGTGCTGTTGGTTATTTGGGTTTAAAGAAAGAAATGATAAACAAACCAGAAACTATAGGTTTTTTATTGGAAACGGCTCATCCAATTAAGTTTTTGGATGAAGTTGAACCGCTTTTAAACATTAAACTTCCTATTCCAAGTCAGATTGAAAGTGTTTTGCATAAAGAAAAAGTGAGTATTAAAATTTCTACTTATGAAGACTTTAAAGATTTTTTAAAACATTAATTTTATTTTTATTGAACCATTAAGACATTTAGTTTCATTAAGTTTTGCTTAATTTCTTGAATGTCTTAATTGTTTATTTTTTTTCAAAAATTTATTTATAACGAGATGCCCTAGCCCTGACAGAAATGGCATCCTTTTCTTTTTTTTGCAAAAAAATAGAAAAGATATAATGTATGGCAGGAAATAGCTTCAAATTCATAAATTTTCAATAAATTCGCATCACATTATTAAACATACTCTAAAAATGAAAAATACAGCTTTATCGCACATTCACGAAAGTTTAGGAGCTAAAATGGTTCCGTTTGCAGGTTTTAATATGCCTGTGCAATATGAAGGAATTAATGTTGAACACGAAATCGTAAGAACTGGTGTTGGTGTTTTTGACGTTTCGCACATGGGTGAATTTTTATTATCTGGTGAAAATGCTTTGGCTTTGATTCAGAAAGTGTCTTCTAACGATGCTTCTACGCTTGAAGTTGGAAAGGCACAATATTCTTGCATGCCAAATAGTGATGGTGGAATTGTTGATGATTTAATCATTTATAAAATAAAAGAAGAGCAATATTTATTGGTTGTAAATGCTTCTAACATTGAAAAAGATTGGAATTGGATTTCGTCTCACAATGATTTAGGTGTTGATATGAAGGATTTATCGGAAGATTATTCTTTGTTGGCCATTCAAGGACCAAAAGCCGTTGAAGCTATGCAATCCTTGACTTCGGTTGATTTATCTCAAATAAAATATTATCATTTTGAAGTTTCAGATTTTGCTGGAATTGAAAATGTTATCATTTCTGCAACAGGTTATACTGGTTCTGGTGGATTTGAAATTTACTGTAAAAATTCGGAAGTAGAACAAATTTGGACTAAAGTTTTTGAAGCTGGTGCAGCATTCGGAATTAAGCCAATTGGTTTAGCGGCTCGTGATACGTTGCGTTTAGAAATGGGTTTCTGTTTGTATGGAAATGATATTAACGATACAACTTCTCCGTTAGAAGCTGGTTTAGGTTGGATTACGAAATTCACAAAAGATTTCGTGAATTCAGAAAACTTGAAAGCTCAGAAAGAAGCTGGTGTGACTCGTAAATTAGTCGGTTTTGAAATGGTTGACAGAGGAATTCCTCGTCATGATTATGAGATTGTTGATGCTGATGGAAATATTATTGGAATCGTAACTTCTGGAACACAAGCTCCTTCTTTAGGAATTGCTATTGGAATGGGTTATGTAACACTTCCTTTTGCTACAGCTGATTCGGAAATTTATATTAGAATTAGAAATAAAGATATTAAGGCTAAGGTTGTTAAAATGCCTTTTTATAAAAAATAGAAAATATTGAAATAAAAAAAGACGCTAATTAGCGTCTTTTTTTATGAATGTAATTGATGCTTTATCTTTTTTACTCAAATTAGCCATTAATTCAAAGGTTCTGTTTTTGTCAATTAAAACTAGTTTAGTTGTGTTTGGAGCAATAGTTCCTTCATTAATAGCCTCTATTGTAAAAACAGTATTATTGCTATCTAAATCTATTGTTATTGACTTTTTCTTATTTGTTACTTTATAGTTTCTTAAAATAATTTTTGAACCATTATATAAGTTAATTTCGTCACCATCTTCTTTACCTGAATCAAAAATTTCAATAGTTATAGTTTTATCTTCCCAAAAAACATTTAGATTTTGATCTTTTGATAATTTATTTATTTTTAAATCATCAATTAGTTTTATTGGATCTATTTTTGCCTTAGTTTCTGCATCAATACTTTTCTTTTTATCTATTTTTTTCGATAATTTATTCATTTTATCATAGATATTTTCACTTCCAATTAATGATAAAGTTCCGTCAATACAACTCGCTTTATTTTTAAACATTCCTTTGAAGTTCCCGTCTAACTTGCTGTTTTTATTGATAAGTTTAATTTTACCAGTGAAGTTTACAAAGCAGAAAACATTTTGAGAATAGGTTGATTTTGTATATAAAATATCATTTTCATAGAATGAAAAAATTTTGCTTTTAGAATCGTAAGTTCCTACAATTAAATTTTTTGTTTCATGTTCACCGTCTAAATCAGTAATAGAATAACCATTTATTTTTCCATTTTTTTCTTCAAATTTTATTCTATATGTTATCATTTTTTTTGAATCATCGTTTAATTTTAAAATACCGAAAAACTCATAATTATTTTGTGAGAAAATAGAATTAGATAAAAAAAGTGCTATTAAGAAAAAAATTACATTTTTATTTGTCGGCATATTATATTTTTTTATATGTTTGTGCAAATCTAAAACTTTTTATTATTAAAAAACAATTATTACTTATTGTAGCATTTTTTACAATGTTCTCAATGGCGCCTGCTTATGCATCGTTTCCAGCAGTGCAAAATCAAAATGAAATTTCTGTTTCAGAATCAAGCTCAAACAACGAATTGTCTTCTCCAGCTGCAGCAGCTTCAGGAAAAAGTCAATTAACTGCTGTTTTATTATGCTTCTTTCTTGGAGGTTTAGGAATTCATAGATTTTACTTAGGATACACTTGGCAAGGAGTTGTTCAACTTTTAACTTTGGGAGGTTTAGGAATTTGGGCTCTAATTGATTTTATTAGAATCCTTACTGGTGATTTACAACCAAAAAATGGTAGTTATTCTAAAACGTTATAATTAAATTTACAAGTTTATAAAAGAGACAATTAATTTTGTCTCTTTTATTTTGAAATATTTTTTTTCATTCTTAATTAAAAAAATACTCAAATTATAAAAACAAATAAATAAAACTTAAATCAAATTTAGATGATTCTTTTAATTATTTAGGTTCGTAATTAGGAAGCTATTTTAATTAAATCATTCATTGTTATCGGTTTAGATAAAAAACCTTTAATACAAGGATTTTTATCTGCTTTTAACTTGTCATCAATGGCAATTGATGAACTTGATATAAATATACTTGTTTTTTTTTCTTCAAAGTTTTGTTTGAAAACACTAATTTCAGCCATAAATGCCCATCCATCCATTAATGGCATTTCTATATCTAAAAGTATAATATCTGGTAATTGTTTATCTTTATTCAAAATATTCTTTATCGCTAAAAAAGCTTCTTCTCCATTAGAATATGTTTCAACATTTTCAA
This sequence comes from Flavobacterium gelidilacus DSM 15343, assembly GCF_000422685.1. Taxonomy (GTDB): domain Bacteria; phylum Bacteroidota; class Bacteroidia; order Flavobacteriales; family Flavobacteriaceae; genus Flavobacterium; species Flavobacterium gelidilacus. Next base: position 366,628 of record NZ_AUGN01000001.1, read on the forward strand.
AAATATTGGCTTTTGAAATAAGTTTTTGAATAATAATTTTAAAAATTGAATCATCGTCTATTATCCATATTGATTTTTTTTTCATAAAATATAGATTTTAAAAGTAGTTCCTACATTGAGTTCACTTTGTACTATTATTTTTCCGCCCATTGCCTCTACTTGATTTTTAGTAATAAATAAACCAATTCCTCTGGAATCTTCACTATTACTAAAGGTTTTATACATACCAAAAATTTTATTTTTATTCTTTAGTAAGTCTATTCCAATTCCATTATCAGCTATCTCTAAAACTTTTGATTCATTTTCTTTATAATATCTTATAGTTATAATTGAATTTCGCTCTTTATGACTATATCTAATTGCATTTGAAATAACATTATACAAAATACTTTCTATATATGCTGAATTATATTTTATTTCAACTTCATTATTAACAAGGTTTAAAATTGTAACATTATTAGTTTTTATTTGTCCTGATAAAACGGCTAATGTTGTTTCTACATAATTAAGTAAATTTATTTTTTCAACAGTCAAAGTTATGTTTGTTTGAATACTCACAACTTCATTTAAATTCAATAATGTATCATTTAAAGAGTTTGACGCTAATTTTAGTAGTTCCGTCATTTCTTCTTTTTCCTCAATATCATCAGTTATTTCAATTAAGCTTATCAATGAACTAATATTGCTAGTATGAGATCTTAAATTATGAGATACAATATACGAAAAATTTAATAAACGTTCATTTTGTTCTTTTACAAGGCTAAAAGAAGTATTTAAATCTTTTTCGATTTCTTTGGTTTTAGTAATATCAATCATAATACCTCTCAAACTAACTGGCTCATTATTTTCGATTACAACATTTACAATATCTCTAAGCCAAATTATTGATCCATCTTTGGCAACCATTCGATATTCAAAATCATGATCTAGATTCTCATTAGTTTTTTCAGAACAAAAATTAATGACGCTTTCTTTATCTTCGTGATAAATATGATCTTTCCAAAAAGTTTTGCTCGACAACCACTCTTCTGACGTATATCCTAAAATATTTTCAACTTTTTTACTTATGAATGTAAATTCAAAAGTATTGGCATCACATTCCCAAACTATTCCATCTATTGTATTAATTAGTGACTCAATTCGATGTTGCGTGTTTAATATTATTTGCTCGTTTTTTTTACGTTCTGTAATGTCTTCTACTATTGAAATAAATGTATATTCTTTAAAATTATTATTAACAAATAAAGGTGTAGCCGTCAAATTTACCCAAATAATTTTTCCTTGTTTAGTAAAGTATCTTTTCTCCATAGAATAATGATCAATTATTCCATTTTCAATTTTTTTTACGTATTCTACATCTTTTTTTAAATCTTCAGGATGCGTAATTGATTGCCAGTTTTTTTCTTTCATTTCACTTTGGCTATACCCTAATAATTTACAAAACTTCTCATTGATTTCAATGAATTTACCAGTAACACTATCTATATTAGAAATCCCTATAGCTGCTTGCTCAAAAATTGTCTTAAATTTAGTTTCACTGCTAATTAATTTATTAGCCTGTTCTTCAATTAATACTTGTAATTCTTCTGGTTTTCTTAGTAATAATATTGTAAAAAAGCCTAAGGTATAAGCCACCATTAATGATACAAGAATTTTAAACATAAACTGATTTAGTAAAGTATCTGCATTTTTATCAATTATGTATAGTTTCCAATCGCCATCAGGTATATAACTCCTTACATTGTTATTTTTAGTTAATTTAATTAATTCTGGTAAAAAAAAGTCTTCTTTATTTGTATTAGGGTTTGTTTTTGATAACTGAAAATAAAAATTTTTAGTATTTAATGTGCTTATTCCGGAAGTCAATAATAATCTATCCAGTTTAATTATCACAGCAGAAAAACCCCAGAATTTATTTTTTAAATAAACAGGTAATCTTCCCACAATCCCTTGTCCTCCTTGAGTCAATTCAAACGGACCAGCAAAATACATTTTTTGAGTTTGGATAGATTTTAAAGCTTCATCTTTAAATAATTCGGATTTTAAAATATCTAAATCCATAGCAGCTTCATTTCCTTGCATTGGATAAATATATTTAATAATACCATTTGGAACCATTTGAACAGCATTAATACTGTTATTTGACTCTACTAATTTTTTTCCTATAGAATCAAAGTTTTGAGGAATTCCATCATCATCAATTGTTAAGGCTAAAGTAAGGGTTGTTGTGTAACAGTTTTTAAGTGATTGTTCTAAATTATGAGTAATTACATTTAGGGTATTACTCATTTCAACTCTTTTGTTTTCTTTATTTAGCAGATAGTTTTGAAAAGCTATGTAAATAAATAAAATACTTAAAGTAGAAAAAACTAAAAAACCGAGTATTTTTGGTTTACTGAAAAACCAATTAATTAACGAATATGCATTTTTACTTTTTTTCATTTTTTCTAAATAGAATTCTTAAATAATCAACGCTATTAATTTACTTAAAGTAAGACTTATATAATTTACAATAATACGGTTCTTTCTTATTATTGTAAAACAATTTTAAAAATATTACAAGTAACTTACAAACTTAAAGTTTATTGTTTAACTAATTTTGATATTGAATCTAAAAAAATTAATTTTGTGCTGTTTAAAACAATATAGCAATGGGTAGAGCATTCGAATTTAGAAAAGCACGAAAAATGAAACGTTGGTCAGCAATGGCAAAAACGTTTACAAGAATAGGAAAAGATATTGCAATGGCTGTAAGTGAAGGAGGTCCAAATCCTGATACAAACTCACGTTTGAGAGCAGTTATACAAAATGCCAAATCGGCAAACATGCCAAAAGACACAGTAGATCGTGCCATAAAAAAAGCATCTGATAAAGATACTGCTCATTATAAAGAAGTTTTATTTGAAGGTTATGCTCCACACGGAATTGCAATTTTAATTGAAACTGCAACTGACAACAATAACAGAACAGTGGCAAATATTAGAAGTTACTTTAATAAATGCAATGGAACTTTTGGAACTCAAGGTTCGGTTGAGTTTATGTTTGACCACACTTGTAATTTTAGAATTCCAGCTGAAGGTCAAGATGTAGAAGAACTAGAATTAGAAATGATTGATTTTGGTGTTGAAGAAATTTTTGAAGACGAGGATGGAATTTTAATGTATGCGCCTTTTGAAAGTTTCGGTGCCATTCAAAAAGAACTAGAATCTAGAGAATTAGAAATACTTTCTTCAGGATTTGAGAGAATTCCTCAAGTAACTAAAGAACTTACTCCAGAAGAAGCTGCAGACGTTGAAAAGTTACTAGAGAAAATTGAAGAAGATGATGATGTTATGAATGTTTATCATAGTATGCAAGAATAATTTTTTCTATTATAGAATTTACTTTTATAATTAATTTTTTAAAATAAATTGTTTGGAGATATTCTGCAAGAAAAGCAAAACTCTTAGGATATTTTTCAAGAAATCTTTAATAAAATATAGTAAACTACATTAAATTTTATGTACCATTGCTAAGATATTATTATAATTTCCTTACTATTTCATGAAAAATATCCTAAATAAATTTATATTATCTTTTATATTTATTCTGCTTATTGTTGGAATATTACTTTTCTTTAAAAAAGAAAAGTCCAACGAATTTATATCAGTTTCAAAAAAATATGAAGTTGATAATTCTTTACTATTAAAGCCAAAAAATGGTAAAGAAAATGTTATTTACGATCTTCAAAAGTTAGATTCTGTAATTTTAAATAAAGACTTATCAATACTGTCACAAGTAAAAGTTTTTGATTACAAAAGATATGTAAATCAAGCATTTATTAATGATTATGAAATGGCACATAAGTATGCCGATTCTGCTATTTCAGTCATATCAGGAAAAGATCCTGTAATTTATAAAGATGAATATGCCATTGCTTATCTTTGTAAAGGTGATGTGTTTTATAGTCAAGATCAATTTAATGAAGCTTTTGCCTATTATTATAAAGCAAAACAATTAGGATTAGGTTATTTTGATAATTGCTTAAATTCTGAGTACAGTTATCGAATCGCTATGATATACTATAAACAAGAATCATATGATGATGCAAAAAATAACTTTATTGATGCTTTTAAAGATTCAGAAAGTTGTCCAGACATATTAGATAATTACCACAGAAGACAACAAATCCTCTCTAACATAGGACTGAGTTATTATCAACTTAAAGATTATGATAATGCTGAATATTATTATGAATTAGCCCTGAAATTTATAAATACAAACTCAAAGAAATTCCCTAATGAGAGTAGAAAACACAATGAAGCTTTAGGTGTAGTTTATGGGAATCTTGGTAAAGTTTATTTACAGAAAAAAGAATATGCTAAATCCACATTTGTTTTAAAAAAGGATATAGAAATCAATCTTTCTCGTGGTAACGATATTAAACATGCACAATCAAGTTATTTGAGTCTAGCTGAAATACTTTTAAAAGAAGACAAACTTGACAGTGCATATTTATCTCTAAAGAATTTAAAGGTTACCTTAGATACTATAAGTACACTAAAAGACGAAGCAGAATGGAATAAATTAATGTGTTCCTATTATGAGAAAAAAAATAACATTCCTCAAGCACATTATTATTTACAACAATATCTAATTAAAAAAGAAGAAGCTTCTATAAACAGTTCACCTATCAGCACTATCGATTTAAAAAAGCAATATGATTTATTTGAACAACAACATAATCTTGAAATACTTGAGACAGAAAACAAGGTAAAAAATCTATATCTATTTATTACCATTATTATAGTGGTAACCGTTATTATTTTGTTGATTTTTATGTGGTATAACTGGAAAGAATCAAAAAGAAATATTTCTAAATTAAGTAAATTAAACAACACTATTTTATCCCAAAATAGAGAGCTTGAAAATGCTTTCGACATAATAACTGAAAGTAGTAAAGAAAAAGAAAAACTACTAAATTTAGTAGCACATGATTTAAGAACTCCTATTGCATCCTTATCTTTAATGGTTGATTTAGTTGTCGATGAAAATAATGAAAAAGAACGAAATGAATTAATGAGTTTAATGAAAGTAGCCTGTGGAAATGCACTAGATCTTATAAGTGAAACCTTAGAATCAAATAAAAATGTTATTAAATTGATTTTAAAAAACACAGTTGTTTTAAACGATTTTTTATTAGAATGTTTCGCTTTACTAAAGATATTAGCCGATGAAAAACAAATTTTTATTGATTTAGAACTTCCAAAAGAAAATATTGATGTAAAAATAAACGCTGAAAATTTTAAAAGAGTAATAAATAACCTTGTTAGTAATGCTATTAAATTCAGTGCAAAAGGATCAACTATAAAAATTAATGCTGTTAAAAAAAATGATAAACTCCTAATTTCTATTAAAGATCAAGGAATTGGCATTGAAGAAAATAAAATTGACCGAATATTTGAATTAGAATCCTTTGAATATAACCGTGACGGTACAGATGGAGAACAATCCTTTGGACTTGGTTTATCATTTTGCAAGCAAGTGATTGAAGAACATAATGGAATAATTTGGGCTGAAAGTATCGTGGGAAAAGGAAGTACATTTTTTATTGAAATTCCTTTAAAATAAAAAGATTAACCAACTCTCAATCCATTCTCAACAGGTTTATCTGAAGATAGAAGAACAACTTCTTTATCATTCCCAATTGAACCTAAAAGTAGACATTCACTCATGAAGTTGCCTATTTGCTTTTTGGGAAAGTTTATTACAGCTACAATTTGTTTACCTAGTAATTCTTCTTTGTTATATTTTTGTGTGATTTGAGCAGAAGTTTTCTTCACTCCTATTATATTACCAAAATCAATATGAATTTGATAAGCTGGATTTCTAGCTTTAGGAAAATCATTGATTTCAATTATAGTTCCAATTCGTATTTCGACTTTTTCGAAATCTGTCCAAGTTAAATCATTTTGCATTTTATTCTGAACTTGTTTCAGAATCTTATCAATAAAGACTCTGCATTATTAATTAATTCAAAAATAATAAATTATTGTAACCTTTTGATAAACCTTTCGTATAACTATTAAGAAATTCCAAAAAGAAAAATTCCAAATTCCAATTGTAAGTTTCTAAATTCTGATTTCTAAATTCTAAATTTTAAATTAAAAATGTCATTAACTCCTTCAAAAATGCTGCCTTTAGGAACAAAAGCTCCTGATTTTATTTTACCAGCTTCAAATTTTAATCTAAATTTTAATTTTGAAGATTGTAAAGGTGAAAAAGGAACATTAGTAATTTTTATGTGCAATCACTGTCCGTTTGTACTTCATGTAATAGATGAAGTTGTAATGATAGCAAATGATTATAGAGTTCAAGGAATTGGAGTTGTAGCGATTTCAAGTAATGATATAATAAATTACCCTCAAGATTCACCTGAAAAAATGGCTGACTTTGTGCTTAAACATAAAATTGATTTTCCGTATTTATATGATGAATCTCAAGAAGTTGCAAAAGCCTTTGATGCTGCTTGTACACCAGATTTTTACTTATTCGACAGTCAAGATAAATTAATTTATAGAGGACAACTAGATGATTCAAGACCTGGGAATGAATTTTCAATAAGTGGCAACGATTTAAGAAATGCAATTGATAGCGTAATATATAATCGCCATTTAAACGAAATCCAAAAACCTAGTATGGGTTGTAATATTAAATGGAAATAAATTAGTTGGCAGTGTTCAGTTTTAAGTTGGCAGAAAATTCAAAATATATTTCAAAACCATTTTTTAAATTGAAAATCATTTTTATTTTATAAACGAAAACTACTGTACACTAAATATTGAACACTGCCAACTAGTTCTCTTCCATCACAACATCAATAGGACTATTACTTCTTGGTCCAAATTTTCGAGCTTGTTTTTCGTTTTCACTTGAACATAGAATATACAAATTGAAACTATTTAATTCAATTGTTTGAGATTTAAATTTTCCCGATAAATCTTCTACTTTAATATTATAATTTTCAGCAGGAAATGTGTTGGTAATAGAAAGTAAATAATTGTCTTTGGCATAAGGAAAAAACCAACGTTCTTTTGCACCTTCTTTATTAATTAAATAGTTTTTAGTAAAAAGCATAGGTTTATTTCCGTCTTTCCAACTTAGAGAGTTGTTTGTGTTTATGACTTCTTTTCCTTCTTTATCTACTACAGTAATTTTTATGTTATCTAAATTCACAGTTTTACCATTTTCATGGACATCAACTACTAAATAAGACGTAAAATCAAATCCACAATGTTGAATCTGACTGAAAGAGATGAAAGAAAAAAGAAGAAAGACGAAAGAAAATAGATTTTTCATGGATTGTATGATAATAATTGTAAAAATACAAAATCAAGAATAATACCAGTTATTTTTAAAAATAAAAAAAATCCCGAAAAATTACTTCTTCGGGATTTTTATATAAATATTTCATTGTTTCAAAAGATTCCGAAACAACTTCGGAATAAGTGATTCACTCAATTTTTATGCTAAAAATTGGTTCTCTACTTATTTAACATTCATCAACTCAACATCAAAAATCAATGTTGCATCTGGTGGAATAACTCCTCCAGCACCTTGAGAACCATATCCTAAATAAGAAGGAATCACAAAACGAGCTTTGTCTCCAACTTTTAATAAAGCGATACCTTCATCCCATCCAGAAATAACTTGTCCAACTCCCAATTGAAAGTCAATCGGACTTTTTCTTTTGTAAGATGAGTCAAAAACTTGTCCATTCTCTAAAGAACCTTCATAATGAACTGAAACCATTTTACCTTTTTCGGCTTGTGTTCCATTTCCTTTTTGAATCATTTTATAACGTAAACCACTTTCTGTTTTATCAAAACCAGCAGCTAATTTTTCCATAGCTTCTTCAGCCATTCTTTTTTGTTCAGCAACTCTTTTTTCACGAGAACCTTCAAAAGTTCTAAACGCTTCAATCGCATTCCAATTTTTAGCATCATCACCTTCTCTAATGATTTCTACAGATTCAATGATATCACCTTGAGCAATTTCATTAACGATATCCATTCCTTCAATAACATGTCCAAAAACAGTATGCTTATTATCTAACCAATTTGTAGGCACATGTGTAATGAAAAATTGAGAACCATTAGTTCCAACTCCACTATTAGCCATTGATAAAACACCTGGTTTATCATGACGCAATTCTGGATGAAATTCATCATCAAATTTATAACCTGGATCACCCGTTCCAATTCCTTGTGGACAACCAGCTTGAACCATAAAATCAGGAATCACTCTGTGAAATTTGATGCCATCATAAAAAGGTTCACCCATTTTTCTAAAGTTGTTTTCTAACTGTCCTTCAGCTAAACCAACAAAGTTACCAACTGTTCCAGGAGTTTTATCATGAGTTAACTTTACAATAATACTTCCTTTAGTTGTATTAAATTTTGCGTAAATTCCGTCTTGCATTTTTTTGAATTTAAATTATTGCACAAAATTAGTCATTTTATTAGACATAAAAAACTTCTAAATCAGAACAAATTCTTAAAGTTGAATCCGTAATTTATAATTAATTTAAGGTTTTAATTCCTTTAAAGAACTATTTAATTTTTAATTTTACTGTAAATAAAAATTAGACTAAAATGGAAAATTTAAAAGGTAAAAAAGCAATTATCACAGGAGGTAGCAGAGGACTTGGAAAAGCTACTGCCCTAGCCTTTGCAAAAGAAGGAATAGATGTTGCCATTACTGGAAGAAACGAAAAAAGTTTGCAAGAAACGGTTTCAGAATTAAAGGCTTTAGGTGTAAATGCCACTTATGCTGCTTTTGACATAGGCATTTATGAAGAGGTTCAAAAAGGAATAAAACAAATAATTAGTGATTTTGGAAGTGTAGACATTTTAGTAAATAATGCTGGAGTTGCTGCTTTTGGGTCTTTAAATGATATGAAAGTGGATCAATGGTCAGAAATCATTCAAACCAATGTAATGGGAATGTATTTTGTTACAAAAGAAGTCCTTCCTTATTTAATTGATAAAAATGAAGGTGACATTTTTAATGTTTCTTCAACTGCTGGTTTGACTGGAAATGCTAATACTTCTGCCTATTCAGCCTCAAAATTTGCTGTAATTGGAATGTCAGAATCATTGATGAAAGAAGTGCGTAAAAACAACATTAGAGTTTGCACTTTAACTCCAAGTACAATCGCTTCTGATATGTCAATTGAATTAGGAATCGCCAATAAAAACTCAGAAGATTCAGTCTTACAACCAGATGATTTTGCTGAATTAATTGTTGCTGGATTAAAATTACCAAGAAGAGCTATGTTAAAAGGAGCTTCACTTTGGTCAACAAATCCATAAGCTTTAAAAAACATATTAATTTGGAAGCGTTATTTATTTGAAGTAAATTGTTACAAATTAAAACACAAGCTATATGAGTACCGATAATTATAAAGATGTTAACAAACAAACATGGAATAATAATGTCGATATTCATGTAGCTTCTGATTTTTATAACGTTTCCGATTTCTTAAAAGGTAAAAACTCAGTTCCTCAAATTGATTTAGACCTTTTAGGTGATATAAAAGACAAAACCATTTTACATTTGCAATGTCATTTTGGACAAGATACACTTTCCTTAGCTCGAATTGGTGCGAAATGCACAGGAGTCGATTTATCAGATAAAGCTATTGAAAAAGCGCAAGAATTAAATGAAGAACTAGATTTAGATGCCAAATTTATTTGCTCAGATGTGTACGATTCACCAAATCACTCAAATGAAAAATTTGATATTGTTTACACCAGTTATGGAACGATTGGTTGGTTGCCCGATTTGAATAAATGGGCAAAAGTCATTGCACATTTTTTAAAACCAAACGGGAAGTTAGTTTTTGTGGAATTTCACCCAGTAGTTTGGATGTTTGATGATGATTTTACCAAAATTAAATACCATTATCAAAACGAAAAACCAATTATAGAAGAATACTCAGGAACATATGCAGACCAAAATGCAGACATAAAAACGGATTATATTGGCTGGAATCATTCTCTTTCTGAAGTTTTTCAGGCTTTAATGAATAATGGTTTACAAATTGAACACTTTGAAGAATATGATTATTCTAATTATAATTGTTTCAATGAAACCATTGAATTCGAATCCAATAAATTTAGAATAAAGCATTTGGAAAATAAAATTCCAATGATGTTTAGTTTGATTGGAAGGAAAATTTAAAAGATTTTCGGATTTTCAGATTTTAGATATTCAGACAAACCTGAAACTAAAAAAACTTGCTAACTTTGCAAATTCAAAAACTTTCAAACAAAAAAAAATGAGAATTGACATCATAACCGTTTTACCTGATTTACTTAGAAGTCCGTTTGAAGGTTCTATTATGAAAAGAGCTATCGAAAAAGAACTGGTAGAAGTACATTTTCACAATTTAAGAGATTACACAACCAACAGACAAAAAAGTGTTGATGACTATCAATATGGTGGCGGTGCTGGAATGGTAATGAATATTCAACCTATTGATGATTGCATTTTAGATTTAAAATCACAAAGAGCATACGATGAGATCATATACATGACACCTGATGGTTCAACTTTGAATCAGAAAATGGCAAATTCTATGTCAATGTATGAAAACATAATAATTTTATGTGGTCATTATAAAGGAGTAGATCAACGTGTTCGTGATTTGCATATTACTAAAGAAATTTCAATTGGAGATTATGTTCTTTCTGGTGGTGAAATTGGAGCAATCGTTTTTTGTGATGCCATTATTCGCTTAATTCCAGGAGTTTTGTCGGATGAAACTTCAGCATTGACTGATAGTTTTCAAGATAATTTACTGTCACCTCCTATTTATACTAGACCTGCTGAATATAAAGGAATGAAAGTTCCAGATATTTTATTAAGCGGAAACTTTCCCAAAATAGAACAATGGAGAGAGGACAAAGCACTAGAACATACCAAAAATAGACGACCAGATTTGTTGGAAGAATAGATTACTCGATTGTTAGATTATTAGATTTTTCGAACCATCGAATAATCAAACTATCGAATAATTGTAAAAAACTCATAATTTATATTTCATAATTCATAATTATTTTCTACTTTTGCACCCATATTTGACCAACCTCTGACGATACTCGTGTATGTTGCTTAGATTCAACAAGTTATTTATATTATTATGTCAAATTTAGTTGATTTCGTTAATAGCGAATTTGTTACAAAAAAAGATTTCCCTGATTTTAGTGCTGGAGATACAATCACAGTTTACTATGAAATTAAAGAGGGTGAAAAAACTAGAACTCAGTTCTTCAAAGGAGTTGTAATCCAAAGAAGAGGTTCTGGAGCTACTGAAACTTTTACAATTCGTAAAATGTCAGGTTCTGTAGGTGTTGAGCGTATCTTCCCTATTAACTTGCCAGCTTTACAAAAAGTTGAAGTTAACCAAAGAGGTAAAGTTCGTAGAGCAAGAATTTTCTACTTTAGAGAACTTACTGGTAAAAAAGCAAAAATTAAAGAAAGAAGATACAAAAACTAGTATCCAAAATTCTCATAATAAAGTCTCAATTTCGATTGGGACTTTTTTTTTGTCAAAATTTTATTTGCTTAATTATTAAATTCATAATTTAAATTGTTTTAATTTCGAATTTAGCAATTCAAACGATTTCGCTATAATCCTTCCTATAATAGCTTCAAATTTCTTATATTTGCGTGGCTCAAAAATAATTGATTCTTTCAAATTATATTGAGTATCATATTATTTCATAACTAAAATAACATTTTTCATGTCTAACAAATCAAAAATATTTTATACTATTACAGATGAGGCTCCAATGTTGGCAACACATTCATTTTTGCCAATAGTACAAGCTTTTTCTAAACCTGCAAACATTGATTTAGAAACTAGAGATATATCTTTAGCAGGAAGAATTTTATCCAATTTTCCAAACTATTTAAAAGAAGATCAAAAAGTGGCTGATGCTTTATCAGAACTAGGTCAGTTAGCTACTCAACCAGAAGCTAATATCATAAAATTACCCAATATTTCGGCCTCTGTTCCTCAACTAAAAGAAGCAATAGCTGAATTACAATCTCAAGGTTACGCAATTCCTAATTTTCCAGAAGAAACTAATTCAGACGAACAAAAAGCTATTAAAGCTAAATACGCTAAAGTATTAGGTTCTGCTGTAAATCCGGTTTTACGTGAAGGAAATTCAGATAGACGTGCTCCAAAAGCCGTTAAAAATTATGCAAAAGCTCATCCACATTCAATGGGTGCGTGGTCATCAGACTCGAAAACACACGTTTCTCATATGGAAAGTGGCGACTTTTATGGTACTGAAAAAGCAGTTACTATAAAAGATGCTGGAAGTTTTTCAATTGAATTTGAAGGTGCTAACGGTATAACTAAAATATTAAAAGGAAATTCTCCATTATTGGCAGGTGAAGTTATTGATTCATCTGTAATTAATATGAATGCATTAAAGAAATTCATCGCAGAACAAGTTGCTGATGCAAAAGCAAAAGGTGTATTATTTTCAGTACACTTAAAAGCAACGATGATGAAAGTTTCTGACCCCTTAATTTTTGGAGCTTTCGTAGAAGTATTCTTTGCTGATGTTTTTGCTAAATACGCTGATTTATTTAATGAATTAGGTGTTGATACTAAAAACGGTTTAGGTGATGTTTATGCAAAAATTGAAGGAAATCCAAAACAAGCTGAAGTAGAAGCTGCTCTAACTGCTGCTATGGAAAATGGTCCTGCTTTAGCTATGGTGAATTCAGATAAAGGAATTACTAACTTACATGTTCCTTCTGATGTGATTATTGATGCTTCAATGCCCGCAATGATTCGTAACTCAGGAAAAATGTGGAATAAAGAAGGGAAATCTCAAGATACTAAAGCAATTATTCCAGACAGATGTTACGCAGGAATATATCAAGCTACTATTGATTTTTGTAAAGAAAATGGTGCATTAGACCCAAAAACTATGGGAAGTGTTCCTAATGTTGGTTTAATGGCTCAAAAAGCTGAAGAATATGGTTCACATGACAAAACGTTTCAAATCGCTGCAAATGGTACTGTAAAGGTAAAAGATGCCAACGGAAAGGTAATTATGGAACAAGCAGTTGAAACTGGAGACATTTTTAGAATGTGTCAAGTTAAAGACGCTCCAATTCAAGACTGGGTAAAATTAGCAGTAAATAGAGCAAGAGCAACTGGTGTTCCGACTGTATTTTGGTTAGACAATAAAAGAGCTCACGACAGACAAATTATAGAAAAAGTAAATTTATACTTAAAAGACCATAATACTAACGGATTAGACATTCGTATCATGAATCCAGATGAAGCTACTAAGTTTTCTTTGGAACGAATTGTAAAAGGTTTAGATACTATATCAGTTACAGGAAATGTTTTACGTGATTATTTAACTGACTTGTTTCCAATTTTAGAAGTTGGAACATCTGCTAAAATGTTATCAATCGTTCCTTTAATGAATGGTGGTGGATTATTTGAAACTGGCGCAGGTGGATCTGCTCCAAAACATATCGAACAATTTATCGAAGAAGGTTATTTACGTTGGGATTCATTAGGTGAATTTTTAGCTTTAGGTGTTTCTTATGAGCATTTAGGTTTGACTTTCAACAATCCAAAAGCTTTAGTTTTATCGGAAACTTTAGACGAAGCTACGGAATTGTTTTTGCAAAATGATAAATCTCCAGCACGAAAACTTGGAAGTATTGACAATAGAGGTTCACATTTCTATTTAGCTTTGTATTGGGCACAAGCTTTAGCTAAACAAGATAAAGATGCTGAATTAAAAGCTATCTTCACTCCTATTGCTACTGATCTAAGTGCAAATGAAGCAAAAATTAATGAAGAATTAATTGCTGCTCAAGGAAAACGTCAAGAAATTGGTGGTTATTATCATCCAAATTTTGAATTAACAGATAAAGCTATGAGACCAAGTGCAACATTTAATGGTATTTTAGCAAAGTTGAAATAATTCATATTCCATATAAAAACAAAAAAACGTCCTAAGAAATTAGGACGTTTTTCGTTTTATGTTTTGTTTGTTCTTTATTCTTCCTTTTTATCTTCTTTCAAAGCATCATCTTCTTTTGCTTTGTCATCTGTTTTATTCATAATAATTAAACTGGCTTTAACTCCTGTGTTTAAATTCCATTCGCTAGCCGTTATTTGTTTTCCAAATTCATCAAACACTACAAATGCAGCTGTATTTGGTCCAGAAGTTCCTTGATTTAAAGCTACAAAGTCAATATGATTACTACCTTTTTCTAAACTAATAAAAAAGGTTTTATAGCCAGCTTCTAATAAAACACTCTGAACAGCAACTTTATCATTCACTAAAATTGAAACTACGTCTCCATCAGGTTCTTGATGATCGCGACACATTATTTTTAATAAATTTGTCTCTACAGTAAATTCACCTAAATATTGTGTTTTTTGATTTCCAGTAGAGGCTTCTTTTAATCTGTCATTTAAAGCGCTTTTTCTATCTTCATCAAAATCATAACCTTCATCTTTTTGAACCATAATAGGTTGCACTTTCTCCTCTTTTTTGAAAGTAAATTTCTTTAAATAAACATCATCTTTTTTGGTTAAAATACTTTTATAACCAATTGTTGCTTTAGGTTCTTCAACTTTAGGTTTATCGATACTAGTTGGAATCTTATAGTTTTCTAACTTTAATTCACCCGATTTTTTAGGAACTTCTCTTTGTCCTATCATGGTGAATGAAATAAAAAATAGAAAAACTATTGAAAGTAAAGTCCGCATTATTGCTTTTTGTTTATGTAAATTTAAAAAATATTTCTGCAATTAACCACAAATTAACATTTGATAAAGAAAAGTTTAGAATAATATTATCAAATTTGTAACTCAAAATTTATGCCATGTTAGTTAGACGATTTATTTCTCTATTTCTTTTATTATTTACTGTGTTTTCTTCAGCTCAGGAAAAATTCACCTTAAGTGGTGTAATTTCAGATGAAAAGACTAATGAAACATTAATTGGTGTTTCTGTAATTATTGATGAATTAAGAACAGGAACTTCTACTAATGAATATGGTTTTTATTCAATTACTCTTCCAAAAGGTATTTATTCGGTTAGAATTAGCTATCTAGGCTATAAAGAAATAAAAACTACAATTGATTTAAACCAAAATGTGAAAAATAATTTTTCAATTATTGAAAGTGAAGAAGTTTTAAATGAAATTGTTTTGGTTGATAATCCGGACAAAATAAATATAAAAAGTCCAGAAATGAGTGTAAATAAACTTTCTATTAACACCATAAAACAAATGCCTGTAATATTAGGTGAAGTAGATATTTTAAAATCTATTCTGACCCTACCTGGTGTAACAAATGCTGGTGAGGGACAATCAGGCTTTAATGTCCGAGGTGGTGCAGTAGATCAGAATTTGATACTTTTAGATGAAGCTACAATTTATAACTCCTCGCATTTATTTGGCTTCTTTTCGGTTTTTAATGCTGATGCTATTAAAGATTTAAAATTATATAAAGGTGGAATTCCAGCGCGTTTTGGAGGAAGAGTAGCTTCTGTATTAGATATTTATCAAAAAGAAGGTAACAGCAAAGAGTTTCATGTAAATGGTGGAATTGGTCTAATATCAAGTCGAATTTTAGCAGAAGGACCTATCGTTAAAGACAAAGGTTCTTTTTTAATTAGTGGAAGAAGTTCTTATGCTCATTTATTTTTAAAACTTACTGACAATCAAAATTCAGCTTATTTTTATGATTTGAATACAAAATTAAGCTATAGAGTAAATGATAACAACAACTTATACCTTTCGGGTTATTTTGGAAGAGATGTTTTTAGCTTGAATCAAAGTTTTGTAAATACTTATGGAAATAGTGTTTTAAACTTCCGTTGGAATCATCTTTTTTCTGATAAATTATTTTCTAACGCTTCCTTGATATATAGCGATTATTATTACGGCTTAACGCTTGATTTTATTGGATTTAATTGGGATAGTGGTATCAAAAATTACAATTTTAAATATGATTTTAAACATTATTTGACAGACAAAACAAAATTAACGTACGGAATCAACACCGTTTATTACGATTTCAATCCAGGAAAAATTGAACCAACAGACTCAAATTCTGGAATAAACCCTGATCAATTAGATAAAAAATATGCTTTTGAGCCAGCAATTTATGTTGATGCTGAACAAACTATTTCAGAAAAACTATCCGTAAATTATGGTTTACGATACAGTATGTTTTATAGATTGGGAAGTCAAGAAATAAATGTGTATGAAAACAATCAAGCTGTAAATTATGATTCAGATTTAAAAATTTATGAAAAAGCAACTCCGATTGGAACCAAAAAATATGGGTCAAATGAAACTATTGCAAGATTTGGAAACCTTGAGCCTAGATTAGCATTATCGTATTCTATCGATTATAAACAATCTATTAAAATGAGTTATAATAGAATGACTCAATACTTGCATTTAATATCAAATACACAATCTCCTACTCCATTAGACGTTTGGGCGCCAAGTGATGATTTTCTTAAACCTCAAATATTAGATCAATATGCAATTGGCTATTTTAGAAATTTTGAAAATGGAAAATATACTTTGGAAGTTGAGTCCTTTTATAAAGACATAAAAAACAGATTAGATTATATTGATGGAGCTGATTTAATTGCAAACAACGCTATCGAACAAGTAGTTTTAGCAGGAAAATCAAGAGCTTATGGTTTAGAAATTTTAGTTAAAAAGAATGAAGGAAAATTAAGTGGGTGGATTTCTTATACTTTATCCCGTTCAGAACAACAAACAGCTGGAAGAACTGCCGATGAAATTGGCATAAATAATGGTGATTGGTACAAAACAGGTTGGGATAAAACACATAATTTATCTGTAACCGGAATGTATCAACTAAATGATAAGTGGAGCTTTGGTAGTATTTTTAGTTTACAAACTGGACAACCTGTAACTTATCCAAATGGACAATATCAATATTTAGGTATAACGGTTCCTAGTTTTAGCGAAAGAAATAGCAATAATTTACCAACTTATCATCGTTTAGATATTTCTGCCACAATGACTCCTAAAAATAATGCAGGAAAGAAAATAAAAGGAGAATGGGTTTTCGGAATCTATAATCTTTATAGTAGAAAAAATGCAGCTTCTATAAGTTTTAGACAAAATCAAGATTCAGGAAATAACGAAGCTGTTCGTTTGTCTATTTTTGGAATAGTTCCAAGTGTAACGTATAATTTTAAATTTTAAATCATGGTAAAATTCATATATAAAGTAGCTACATTATTTATTCTATTAATTGTCATGCTAGTAAGTTTAATTAGTTGTGAAGATGTCGTTGATGTTGATTTAGATAATGCTAATCCGAGATTAGTAATAGAATCTTCCATTTTATGGAAAAAGGGAACAAATGGAAATGAACAAAAAATAAAATTAACAACAAGTACAGATTATTTTTCCAGTACAATTCCTGTAGTTTCTGGAGCAACTATTTTTATTACAGATGCAATAAATACATATAATTTTACAGAAAATCCAGGAACTGGAGAATATGTTTGTGGAAATTTTAATTGTGTCATTGGTGAAACTTATATACTCACAGTTATTTCAAAAGGGGAAACATACACAGCAACAGAAACTTTTCAAGCAGTACCAACAATTGATTCAGTAGAACAAAACAATGAAGGAGGTTTTTTAGGTGATGAAATTGAAGTTAAATACTTTTTTCAAGATAATGGAAATACAGATAACTTTTATTTAATTCAATTTAATTCAAATTTTAGTTTCTTACCTGAATACGATGTTGTTAATGATCAGTTTTTTCAAGGAAATCAAATGTTTGGTCTATACTCAAATGAAAACATGAAACCCGGAGCCGAACTTACTTTTACATTGCATGGAATTTCTGAACGTTACTATAATTATTTAAATGTATTATTGGGAATTGCCGGAGGAAATGGAGGAAGTCCTTTCTCAACGCCTCCTGCAACTATAAGGGGTAATTTTGTTAATGAAACAAATTCTGATAACTTTGCCTTTGGTTATTTTAGTTTATCTGAAATAGATACTAAAACATACACAATACAATAATTCACAAATTAAATGTCTTCACATCATATAGTTCGCGATGATCAAGAACCAGCTTTAATTATAGCCAATGGCGCAGCTTGTAATGATGAATTGTTAGGGCAATTATTAGAATGGTCTCCTTTAGTAATTGTATTAGACTCTGCTATTGAACGTGTTTTAGAATTAGGCATAAAAATCGATGTTTTATTAGGTGATTTTGATAGAGGTTTTGACGCAAATTTCTATAAAGAAAGTCAATATCCAATAGAAATAGTACACACACCAAACCAAGACAAAACAGATTTAGAAAAAGCCTTTGATTATTTAATTGAACGAAAAATTCCAGCTGTAAATGTCATTTGGGCAACTGGAAAAAGAGCAGATCATACAATAACAAATATTACAAACATAGTTCGGTATAGAAATTTACTGAAAATTGTAATTTTAGATGATCATTCCAAAATATTTTTACTGTCTTCGAGCTTTGAAAAATGGTATACAAAAGACAGTGTTATATCTTTAATTCCAATTGGTGAAGTAATTGATATTCATTCAACTAACTTGTTTTATCCTTTAGATAATTTATCGTTAACTATTGGTTACAAAACAGGAAGCAGTAATCATGTTGCTGAAGATGGCATTGTAAAAATCACACATAAATCAGGTGATTTATTACTAATGGAATGTTGGGATTAATCAATTATAATTTTAGTTCTTGTACTGCTTTTTTCAGAAAATAAATTAGCCAAATAAATTCCTTTTGACAATTTACTAACATTAACTGTTTCCACTTGTTTTGGATTACTTATTTGTTCTGTTTGAACAATTTTTCCATTTATATCAATTAATTGTAAGGTATAATTATCTTCTGGAGTGATACAAAAATTTATAAATAGATACTCTTTAGTTGGATTTGGATAAAAACTAATTTTATAATCTTCTTGAATTGAA
This sequence comes from Flavobacterium gelidilacus DSM 15343, assembly GCF_000422685.1. Taxonomy (GTDB): domain Bacteria; phylum Bacteroidota; class Bacteroidia; order Flavobacteriales; family Flavobacteriaceae; genus Flavobacterium; species Flavobacterium gelidilacus. The sequence continues at coordinate 385,693 of NZ_AUGN01000001.1, forward strand.
TTCAATCCCAAAGTTGTTTGAGCAACTGCAAAATGCAACATCGCTCCAGTAGCAGCTTTAGCAACATTATAATTAAAAACTGGATCCATATTAATTAATAAATCAGTTGATGAATGTGGATGAGTTGATTCATTTTTTTCATAAAAACCTGTGATTACTTCATTATTGTTTTCAAAAGGAATATAATCAGAACTATAAGCGTTTGACAAATAAGTATTTAAAGGCGAATATAAGCCTACACATGTAATTAATTCATTGGTAATTGTATTTGAAGCTGCATTATTTGTTGTTGGAGAACTTAAATCTCTTTCACAAGTAATTGTATTGTTAACAGCACCAGCTACACCACCAACCTGATCTAAATTAAAAACTAATTTAATATTCATTTTCGGTGTTGTACCATTAACCACTGTTGTTACATAATGTTGACTTCCAATTAATCCATCTTCTTCTCCACTAAAATGTATGAATTTAATTGAATAATCTGTTGGCAAATTCTGAAGCAAACGAGCAACTTCTAAAATAGCAGAAGTTCCACTTCCATTATCATTTGTTCCTGTACCAACTATTGAATCATAATGACCACAAATAATCACATAAGTATTCGGGTAAAGTGTTCCAATTTTAGTGACTATTAAGTTTTTACAAGTAAAAGAAGAATTTGCAAAAGTATCTTCTTGCAATTGAGAAGTAGCATATCCAAAACCTAAATATTTATTTCTTAACCAATTATATGCGTTTTCAAGTGGTTGTGTTCCTCTTCTTTTTACGCCAAGGTTTTGAAATTCAGTTAAATTAGCTGTAATATTAGATTGCGAAACTTGGTTTGCTATATTTGAGTAATTTTGAACAAATATTTGTCCAAAAAATAAATTACTAAACAGTAAAAAAAACAGGGTATATCTTATAGTCTTTTTCATAAAATTTGATTCTTAATTTATAATAACTAGAAAAATCAGAACAAATATATAATTTATTATACAATTGTATAATCTTAATATTACTTTGTAACTTTACAGACATAAATTGCAATACTATTAAATGAAATTTAAAGTCGTTTCAGATTACAAACCAACTGGTGATCAACCGCAAGCCATTGAAAAACTTTCAAAAGGAATTGATAATGGTGAAAAATACCAAACATTATTAGGTGTAACAGGTTCTGGAAAAACTTTTACAGTTGCTAATGTAGTTCAAGAAGTACAAAAACCAACATTAGTTTTAGCTCATAATAAAACACTTGCTGCTCAATTATATTCTGAATTCAAACAGTTTTTTCCTGAAAATTCAGTCCAATATTTCGTTTCTTATTATGATTATTATCAACCCGAAGCCTTTATTCCAGTAACTGGAACTTATATTGAAAAAGATTTATCTATCAATGAAGAGTTAGAAAAACTGCGTTTAAGTACTACTTCTGCCCTACTTTCTGGTCGTAGAGATATTATTGTGATTTCATCTGTTTCTTGTTTATACGGAATCGGAAATCCGGTTGAGTTTCAAAAAAATATCGTTACGGTTGAAAAAGACCAAGTTATTTCTAGAACTAAATTATTACATCAATTAGTACAAAGTTTATATTCTAGAACGGAAATGGAATTCACACCAGGAACATTCAGAATTAAAGGTGATACGGTTGAAGTTTTTCCAAGTTATGCTGATGATCCTTTCAGAATTCACTTTTTTGGAGATGAAATTGAAGAAATTGAAGCTTTTGATGCAAGAGATGCAAAAGTGATTGAAAAATATGATAAATTAAACATTTATCCTGCTAATATGTTTGTGACTTCACCTGATGTATTGAATGGCGCCATTTGGGAAATCCAACAAGATATGGTGAAACAAGTGGAATATTTCAAAGAAATTGGAAAACATTTGGAAGCCAAAAGATTAGAAGAACGTACCAATTTTGACTTAGAAATGATACGCGAATTAGGATATTGTTCTGGAATTGAAAATTATTCTCGTTATTTAGACGGAAGATTACCTGGAACAAGACCTTTCTGTTTGTTAGATTATTTTCCAGATGATTTTTTAATGGTTGTGGATGAAAGTCACGTTACATTATCGCAAGTTCACGCTATGTATGGTGGCGATAGAAGTCGTAAAGAAAATTTAGTTGAATACGGCTTCAGATTACCAGCAGCAATGGATAATCGTCCGTTAAAGTTTGAAGAGTTTGAAGGATTACAAAATCAAGTTATTTATGTTTCGGCAACTCCAGCTGATTATGAATTAGAAAAATGTGAAGGTGTTTATGTAGAACAAGTTATTCGTCCAACAGGGTTATTAGATCCAATTATTGAAGTTCGTCCGAGTTTGAATCAAATAGATGATTTAATTGAGGAAATTCAGTTGCGTTGTGAAAAAGACGAACGTGTTTTAGTCACAACTTTAACCAAAAGAATGGCTGAAGAATTAACGAAATATTTGACAAAAGTTGCCATTCGTTGTCGCTATATTCATTCTGATGTCGATACTTTAGAACGTGTTGAAATCATGCAAGATTTACGAAAAGGTATTTTTGATGTTTTAATTGGTGTGAATTTACTTCGTGAAGGTTTAGATTTACCCGAAGTTTCGTTAGTTGCTATTTTAGATGCTGACAAAGAAGGATTTTTGAGAAGTCATAGATCATTAACTCAAACTGTTGGTCGTGCTGCTCGTAACGTAAACGGAAAAGCCATTATGTATGCGGATAAAATCACAAAAAGCATGCAAAAAACGATGGACGAAACAACTTATCGTAGAGAAAAACAAACGGCTTATAATACAAAACACGGCTTAGAACCAAAAGCTTTAAATAAAAGTTTAGGAAGTGCTTTAAATAAGAATTCGGTTTCTACACAATACTATGAAAACCTTGAATACAAAGCCGCTGAGCCAGAAAGTCAATATTTATCAAAACCAGAAATAGAAAAGAAAATTCGCGATAAACGAAAAGAAATGGAAAAAGCTGCTAAAGAATTAGACTTTATGCAAGCTGCAAGATTAAGAGATGAAATTAAAATGTTACAAGAAAAAATATAAAAAATGAACATAAACGAAATACTACAATTAACAGACGAAATAGAAATCATTGAAGCGGTTGGAGCCAATATTTATAAAAAGAAAGAAGAATCAGATGATTTTACTTTACTAAACGATTACGAACGTAATTTTGTTTATATAGATGTGTTCGAAGCAGCTATGAATGAAGGTGGTTTCAATAACTTTTTCAGTACAGAAGCCGGAAACTTTGCATTGGAAATCAAAAATGCTTACAAAGCTATAAATGCACCAAAAACAGCTTTATTAATTGAAAAAGCATTGGGTTTATTTCCTAATGATGAATTTAATGATAAATTAGACGAAAGAAACAAACAGTTAGCCAAAATGGATGAAATGGCTTTTTCGGGTTGGGAAGATTTAGATGAATTATTTTTCGATGAAGAACAAGAAGAAGATATTGTAGCTTTAATTGTGGAATACATTAGAAAACATAAAGAGAAGTTTAATTAGTTTTTAATTCACAACTTCTCGATACAATTTTTAAAAACAAAAACTGACGTTTTCATTTCTAAAAATCACTCGAAGTGACGGAAAGTCAAGACTATTAATTGTTTTAAAAAGATTCATATACCAAACCGTCAGTTCGAGTGATTTTGTGTAATGAAATGTAACAAAATTGTATCGAGAACCGTTGTTATACAAATAAAAAATCCTAATTCAACTGCTCATGAAAAGCAGCCATTAAAACATTTCCATCAATCATTCTTGTTGGAGATTTTTTCATTAAATGAAGCACACGTTTCATAGCATAAGGATTCAACCCCATATTAATGCCAATTTCATTGATTTTCTTGTTTTCCTTTTCGTGCAAAACCCCATCAACATGCATCAATAAAGCTAGTCTATAAAACTGGCAAATTCTACTTATCTCATCTTTTATGACAACTTTTTCTGCTTTTTTGTCGTAAAGCTTAAGCATGGTTTTCTTATCAACTTCTAGTTCTTGAGCAATCATTTCAATAAAATCATATTCTCTGTCATGTAATTGCCCGTCTATCAATGCGAAGGCAATCATTTCTTGCAATAAACTAATTTTCTCTTGGTAAGTTTCCATCAAAATGCTACTTTTATTAAAGATATTAAAATCAAATATAAGTAAAAATGAAAAACTGGGTTCTATTTTTTTTAACATTTTTTTTTGGTTTAACCCAAACTAACGCTCAAAATCGTTATTCAACATTTGAAATTAAAGCACCACAATTAGATACGATTAAGAAAATTTATGTGTATTTGCCTCTAAATTATGAAACCTCAAACAAAAAATATCCTGTAATTTATATGCATGATGCTCAAAATTTATTTGATGCCAAAACTTCTTATGTTGGTGAATGGAAAGTAGATGAAACATTAGATAGTTTAAAAGCCAACGTAATTGTAATAGGAATTGAACACGGAAACAGCAAACGAATTGACGAATTAACTCCTTACAAAAACGAAAAATATGGCGGTGGAAAAGCTGATTTGTATTTAGATTTTATTGTGTCTGATTTAAAACCTTATGTAGATAAAACCTATCGTACAAAATCAAATAAAAGTAACACTGCTATAATGGGAAGTTCACTTGGAGGTTTAGTTTCATTTTATGCAGGATTGAAATATCCGAAAGTATTTGGAAAAGTAGGTTGCTTCTCTCCTTCTTTTTGGTTTTCTGATGAAATATATAAACTAATGGAAAACACAAAAAAAATAAATACAAAAATCTATTTTATGTGTGGTGATAACGAAAGCGAAACAATGGTTGAAGAAATGATAAAAATGGAAGACATCATAAGAAATAAACGATGTGATTGTTTACATCTAACTCAAATGGCTATTGTAAAAGATGGAAAACATAATGAAAAATTATGGGCAAAGGAATTTGCAAAAGCGTATCTTTGGCTTTTTTAAGAGAAATTAGAATCAAATTATTACAAAAAGATGACAAATAACGATATATTTAAGAAACTGCGTGTAGCTTTACAATTAAGAGACGAGCAAATAGTTGAGATTTTAGAATTAGTGGATTTTAGAATTTCTAAAGGTGAATTAGGAAACGTTTTTAGAAAAGAGGATCATCCTAGTTATATGGAATGTGGTGACCAATTGCTACGTAACTTTTTAAACGGTTTAGTAATTAAACTGCGTGGTACAAAAGAAGATCCTAAAGAGGCAAGTGAAGAATTATCTAAAATTGCAAATTCTAAAATAGATTTAGAAACAGGTGAAAAATTAGGTACAACAAAGAAACCAGTAGCTAAAAAACCTTATACAAAGGACTTTCCTAAAAAGAAGTATGACGATAAGCCAAAATACGATGATAAACCAAAGTATGATTCTAAAAAGAAACCTTCTTATAAAGACAAACCAAAAAAAGTAGAAATTGTTGAAAAAGTAAAGTTTAACAACGGAAAACCAAAGAAGTAAATAATTACTAAATTGAATTTATGAAAACGGTTTTAATCATAGTTGCAATAGTTTTTGTAGCCTTTGTTATTATTCAGGTTTTTGCTATGAATAGCCAAAGAAATATTGAAACATATTCATATGAGGTCAAGAAAAAATATGACACATTTGAAATACGGAATTACGAAGCAACTTTATTTACTTCAGTCAAACTTTCGACCAAAGAATATAAAAAAGCTTCTAGCAAAGGATTTTCTATTTTAGCAGGATACATTTTTGGAAAGAATGAAAAGAATGAAAAAATAGCAATGACTTCACCAGTATCAATGTCTTTAGATGATTCTATGACTATGATGTTTATGGTACCTAAGAAAAAAAATAAGGAAACGCTTCCTCAACCAAGCAATTCAGAAATTAAATTTCATGAAGAACCTGCAAAAACTGTTGCAGCAATTACTTTCGGTGGTTGGGTTAATGATGAGAAAATTGAAACGTATAAAAAAAAATTAATTGCTTCTTTAGACGCAAAAGGAATTCCTTACACAAATCGTTTTTATCTTTTAGGTTATAATCCACCTTATGAAGTTTTTAATAGAAAAAATGAAGTTATTGTAGAGTTAGAAAGTGAAGCTCTTAATATAGAGTAAAATAAATTTGTGCATAATATAAAAAAGCAAAATGAATAAAAACGGAGCTATAATTATTGTTGAAGATGACATGGATGACCAAGAAATGTTTGGTGATGTTTTTAAAGAACTTGATTATAAAAATGAAATTATTTTTTTTAATGACGGTCAAGAAGCACTTGCTTATTTAACCTCAAATACCAGAGAGCCTTTTATTGTTTTTTCGGATATTAATATGCCAAAGTTAAATGGTATAGAGCTAAGGCAACAAATTCATGAAAATGAAAATATACGATTAAAAACTATACCTTACTTATTCTTTACAACAAGTGCTGCTCAAGATGATGTAATAGATGCTTACTCAAAATCTATTCAAGGTTTTTTTGTTAAACCATCAAGTTTTGAAGAATTAAAAAGCACCGTAAAGATAATAGTTGAATATTGGCAAAAATGTGAATCTCCAAACTACACTAAATAACCTAAATAAAATAGGATTTATTTATCAAGAAAATAAAGCTACTGTGAATCCGTTTTAACAACTGAAAACTTTCTTTATCTTATCAATCCAACAAATTCTCCTAAAGAACAACTTTTATAAATTTTGTAACTGCTACCAATTATGATTTATTTATAATGAATTTAATTTTTTAAGGATTTATATAATTGATGCTTTTTGAATATTTTAAAACTAAGCTTTTTTAGTGCTTCACTTCTATTTTTAATTATTAAAACCATAACATTTGTTCAAATATAAAATTCTTAAATTGTCAAAAAATTAAGAATGTATTCTACTCTCAAAGAATTTATAAAAAGGAAAGGTGAAATTGATAACAAATCGCTAGATGAAATCTGTTCGCACTTTCAACTTTTGAAAACCAAAAGAAATGAAATTCTATTGAGTTATAATCAAATAGCTACTAATTATTATTTTATAAATAAAGGCTCTGTTCGTTTATTTACAAATACTAAAGAAGGACAAGAAATATCAAGATATTTTGCTTTTGAAGGCAATTTTGTAACAGCTTTGCCTAGTTTTATAGATCAAAAACCAGCGGAAGAATTCATCCAAACTATAGAAAGATCTGAATTACTTTATATTTCAAGAATTGATTTCTATTACCTAGTTGATACAATGCCTTTATTTGCTAAAATATATACTGAAATAATTGAATTGGGATTTATAGTTTCTCAAAAAAGAATATATGGCTTTCAAGGTTTTGATGCCTTAGAAAAAGTAAAATGGGTTATTCAGAACCAACCTAAATTATTACTAAAAGTATCAAATAAAATGGCTGCTTCCTATTTAGGAATTTCTCCTTCTACTTTAAGTAGAATAAAATCAAAATTATAAAAACGTTGACATAGGACAAGATTTATGTTTTTTAATGTATCTAAATTTGCATAAAAATTAAACATGAAAAATGCTATCTTATTATTTTTATTATCTACATCACTTTCTTTTGCTCAAAAAGACAAAGAAGAAAAAGATAATATTGACTCTTATGTTACTTCTATCGATAACCTAACACAAAAGGCTGCTTTTGAATTAGTAAATCGAGTAAATCACTTTGCTTCTACGCTAAATAAAGAGGTCTCTGTTGCAATATTAGATGCATCTGGATCTATTATAGTATTGACAAGTGGTGACAGTGTTGGACCTCACAATACTGAAGCTTCCAGAAGAAAAGCGTACACTTCTTTATCTACAAAAACAGCAACATTACAATTATTAAGAAATGCGGAACAAAATAGCGATACTAAAAATTTAAATTCTTTACCCGAATTATTGCTTTTAAGCGGTGGTTCTCCAATTTATTACAAAGGAAATATAATTGGAAGTATCGGAGTTTCAGGTGGTGGTGGTCCAGAAAATGATGATTTAATTGCAAAATCAGCTGCTATTACAGAAATCGGAATAACTACAACAAAATAATAAAAATTTTAAACAAAAAGAAAATGAAAAAATTAATCTTTACTACAGTTTTTGTCTTATTTACAATTATTGCCTTTGCTCAAAAAAAGAATTATCAACTTTCAAGTCATATCTTAGATGTTTCTAAAGGTATACCTGTAAGTGGTGTTACGATTAAATTAGAAATTTACAACGAAAAAACTAAAATTTGGAAATTGGTTGACGAAAGAGTTACCGATGAAAATGGTAGAATCGTTGATTTTTTAAGTTCAGAAAAAAATAATAAAGGAATTTATAAACTAACTTATTATACTAGTGAATATTTTAAAAGTAATAATACTGACAGTTTTTATCCTTTTATTGAAGTTGTATTTGAGATAAAAGATGAAAACCATTACCACGTTCCAATCACGCTTTCTGCTTATGGCTATTCAACTTACAGGGGAAATTAATTTTATATATAATTATTTATCAATCCATACTCAAAGCATTCAACAACATTTGAGCAGAAGCTTCATTGGTTGCTAAAGGAACATTATGAACATCACAAATACGTATCAACATTGAAATATCTGGTTCGTGTGGATGACTTGAGTTAGGGTCTTTAAAAAACAACACCATTTTCGTTTTACCTTCTGCTACTCTAGCGGCAATTTGTGCATCTCCACCTAAAGGTCCAGAAAGCATTCTCTTTACTTTTATGCCAACAGATTCAACTTTTCCACCTGTTGTTCCAGTTGCAATTAGTTTAATGTTTTCTTCAATTAAAAGGTGTTTGTTCTTATTTAAAAATTGCACCATATCCGCTTTTTTTCCGTCATGAGCAATTATGGCTATTTCATATTTGTTTTTCATAGTGTAAAAGTATAAAAAAACCTGATTCAGATGAATCAGGTTTTTTTTTAATTATTGAGAGAATGATAGGCAATTAAACCATCAATTGGTCTTCTTAAAGCATTACCCATTTTATAATCATATTTTGTAAGAACAGCTTCTATTTCATCTTTTAAATAAAAAGCTATAGAACCCACAAAATGAACAGGCACATTTTTATGATTTTCATATTGCATAACATAATTTTTCACAAAAGACTTTAATTCCTTTTTAATTATTTTTTTGCAAAATTCTTCATCTTTATGCTTGATTAAAAACTTTGCAAAAGTAGCTAAGTAAGCATTTGGGTTAGGTTCTTTGTATAATTTATTTTTTATAAAATCAGCCTCAACATTAAACTCTTTCTCAAATTCTTTTGCTATATTTGGAGGCATTTTATTAAAATAATAACCTCTTAATAAGTGTCTACCAAAACGATTTCCAGAACCATCATCCATTGCAATATAACCTAAGGACTGTACCTTTTGATGTAATATTTTACCATCGAAGAAACTACAATTTGAACCTGTTCCTAAGATACAAACAATAGCTTTCTCATCTTTTGGAGTTGTAGCATAAACTGCCGCATAAGTATCTTCGTGAACCTTTACTTCAGCATTTTTAAAATACTCTTGGAAAACTTTAGTTAAAAAGTCTTTCATTCTATCAGTACCACAACCAGCTCCATAAAAATATAATTTAGAGGCTTTGTCTCTGTTGTGAGAAATATCAAATTTTTCTTCTAAACGACTTATTACTTGCTCTTTACTCAACACTTCTGGGTTTAAACCTAAAGTTTGTGTTGTAAAAAGCACCTTTCCTGAATCATCAATTGCAATCCAATCAGCTTTTGTAGAACCACTATCAACGAGTAATTTCATATTTTTTTGATTTTAAGATTATTAAAGTAAACTATACTCTAACAAACCAATTTCTAAATTCAAATTATAAATTAGCTACGTGCACTGATAAATCAATTAATTTACTTGAATATCCATATTCATTATCGTACCATGACATAATTTTGAAGAATGTTGAGTTTAATCCAATTCCAGCCTTAGCATCAACTATTGAAGTTCTTGGATCAGAGTTAAAATCAGTAGAAACTACATCATCTTCTGTATATCCTAAAATTCCTTTCATTTCGTTTTCTGAAGCTTTTTTCAAAACAGCCATAATTTCTTCATAAGAAGTTTCTTTGGCTAATTTAACCGTTAAATCTACTGCAGAAACGTCAGCAGTTGGAACACGCATTGACATACCAGTTAATTTTCCGTTTAATTCTGGAATTACTTTTCCAACCGCTTTTGCAGCACCTGTTGAAGAAGGAATCATATTTAATAAAGCAGAACGTCCACCACGGAAATCTTTCTTAGAAGGACCATCAACTGTTAATTGAGTAGCTGTTGTAGCATGAATAGTTGTCATTAAACCTTCAACAATTCCGAAGTTATCATTGATTACTTTTGCTAATGGAGCTAAACAGTTTGTTGTACAAGATGCGTTAGAAACAATAGTATCTGAGGCTTTAGCAGACATGTGATTTACTCCCATAACAAACATTGGAGCATCAGCAGAAGGAGCTGAAATTACTACTTTTTTTGCACCACCATCAATATGATATTGAGCCGTTTCTAAAGTTGTAAAAATTCCTGTACATTCAGCAACTACATCAACATCTACATCTTTGTCATCCCATTGGATTAATTTTGGATCTCTTTGTGCTGTAACCCTAATGTATTTGTCGTTTACATATAATTTTCCGTCTTTAACTTCTACTTTTCCAGCAAAACGACCGTGAACTGAATCATATTTTAATAAGTAAGCTAAATGATCTACCTCTAATAAATCATTAATCGCTACTACTTCTACATTATCTCTGTTAAATGTTTCTCTAAAAACAATTCTTCCAATTCTACCGAAACCGTTTATTCCTAATTTTACTTTTGACATTTTATTTTTTATTATTATTAATTATAATTTGTATATACTTTTGAAATTAAATTGACATGATATCAGAAACTCGTACTAATTCTAAATCAATTGGATATTCTCCTTTTATAGCTTGTTCTAATGGTGTTAATTCTATAACGTCTTTTAAAATTCCAACCATAAAATTTGATTTCCCTTCTAAAAGTGATTCAACTGCTTTTACTCCTAATCTTGAAGCTAAAACTCTATCAAAACACGATGGAGCACCACCACGTTGCATGTGACCTAAAACAGAAACCCTTACCTCATATTCGGGTAAATTTTCTTCCACGTAATCTTTTAATTCGAAAACGCTTTTTCCTATTTTATCTCCTTCAGAAACAACAACAATACTAGACGATTTACCTGATGCTTTACTTTTTCTTAAAGATTCTAACAAACGCTCTAAACCTAAATCTTCTTCAGGAATAAGGATTTCCTCTGCTCCTGCTCCAATTCCAGCATTTAAAGCAATATGTCCAGCATCACGTCCCATCACTTCGACAAAGAAAAGTCTGTTGTGTGAACTGGCTGTATCTCTAATTTTATCTATAACATCAACAACTGTGTTTAATGCTGTGTCGTATCCTAAAGTATGACTTGTTCCAAAAATATCGTTATCAATAGTTCCTGGAATTCCCATTACTGGAAAGTTATATTCATTATTGAAAATTTCTGCTCCAGTAAAAGAACCATCACCACCAATTACTATAAAAGCATCAATTCCAGCTTCTGTTAGTTTTTCGTAGGCTTTTTTTCTACCTTCAGGTGTTCTAAACTCAACAGAACGAGCCGATTTTAATACTGTACCACCTTTATTTACTATATTATTTACAGAACGTGGTCCCATTTCTTTGAAGTCACCTTCAATCATTCCTTGGTAACCTCTATAAATACCTATGCATTCAATATTATGAAAAGCACAAGTACGAACTACAGAACGAATAGCAGCATTCATTCCTGGTGAATCTCCACCAGAAGTTAGAACTCCGATTTTTGTAATGCTTTTTGACATTTTTTTTTATTATTTATTGTAAAATTAGCTGATTTATAATTTTTATTCAATCATTTCTGAAAAAATATAACAATTACTCATATTTTCAAACGTTTTCGTTGATAAGTTTCTTGAGAAATCAATTTAAAACACTTGAATTAAATATGATTTTTAGAAAATAAAAGTAGAATAATGAGAATTATTCAATCTCAGGAGCTGTTTCTTCTTTTTCTTGCTCTTTCTTTTTATTCTTATCTTGTACAGTAGTAATGTTAATGTATTCTGGATCTAAATCAGAATCAGGAGGAATTTCATCATAAGGATTTTTTTCTCCTTTTGCTTTTAAAGTATTTGGGGCAAAAACTTTTCTCCATAACTCAGAAATATTATCAAAATCAACATTATATGATAATCCGATACCTTGAGTATACCCAATTCCTTGACCAATGTAACTAATATCGTTTTCTTTATTAAATGCTCTTGCACGCAAAGTATTATCTTCATTTAATTGATATTGCAACTCAACATTTCCAACTACACCAGACTGACTAATTCCACCAACTGGAACTCCGACTTTACCATTAATAGAAAGTTTATCATTGATTTGAGAACTTAAATTTACTCCAACTTGATCAGAAGTGTTATTTATTCGTGAACCTGTTGTGTAACCTAAACCTACTTTTATTTTATCATCTTCATTTGAAATAATATCTTGTAACAAACTACTAGCGGTTTCACTCAATGCATTAGAGTAATAATCGCTTGCAACTGCACCTTGTGCAAAATAAGTTCCACCCGCTAAAACAGAAAGTGCTTGCTGTTGACGCGTATCTTTATCCGCTAGTTTATATAAAATTTCTGATTTATAAACAGAACTTACATTTGGATATTCTAAACTAAAATCTGTTTCTGGATTTTCTAGATTACCTGTTATTTTGATTACAACATCAGTGTCAACTTTTCTATTAGATATAGACGAAGACTCTAACAGTACTGAAGGATTTGTTTGGGTGTGATAAACAGCTTCGAGATTTAAAGTTGCATTCATAGGATCACCTTGCCAAACGATATTACCGTATTTTTTAACGGCTAATTTTTTAGAAATAATTCCTCCATATTTAAAATTATATTCTCCTTCATAAACCATAAAGTCACCTACCATCTCAAAAACTCCATTAGTGTTGATGTGCATATTCATACCTCCTGCACCTCTCCCCTTCATAGCATGGCCAGTTTCTTGGTTTAAAATTACTGCTATTTCTGCATCTGGAGTAATATCAAAATCTAGCACCAAATCTAAACCTCCAAGATTTTTAATATTTTCTTTAATTATTTTTTCTTCACCAACTTTAATGATATTGATATAAGAAACCTCTCCATAATTTTCGGTATCTTTTACTGGGATTTTAATAGATGTTCCTTTTTCTGATTTTCCTGAAACTTTTATTTTTAAAGCTTCAACTGGTCCATTTATAGAAGCTGTTCCGTTTAAGAAAGCAGTTCCATAATAATACTCATCTTCTTTTTCTTTTGTATCTAATGCTAAAATATTTCTTGAAGATAAATTTAAATCTAAGACCCAATTATTTAAATTTTTGTGTTTTACATTTCCTGAAATAATTCCTCTAGTATTGTATTTGGTATCTGTGATTTCAAAACTTCTAAATAAAAACTGATTTTCTGTCACATCTATTCTAGATCTATCTTCTAAATTAAAATCAACATTTAAATAAGGTATATTCATACCTGCTTTATCTAAATAAATAATACCATCAATTTCTGGATCATTAGCTTTTCCTGTAATACTTGCCCTTCCTGTTGCTAAACCTCTCATGTCTGAAAAAACACTACTCAACAATGGTCCAAGTGGCTTAATGTCAAAATCTTCAAACTTTGTATCTAATGATAATAAAGCCTCTTTATTGACAATTTCTATTGTTCCTTTAGTATAAAAACTTTCAAAATCATCTCTAATAATCGTTGAGTTTACATTAAATTTTCTAAAATATTCATCACTTGTTATTTGAAGCTTTAAATCTCCAACATCATAATCATTAATTTGTAAACTATCTATCCTAACATCAGAAATAGGTTTGTAAATATCTTTATCTTGTTTGAAGTCAATCATTCCATTCATTCTACCAGCAAACGTAAGGTTGTTTAATGCTGGTGTAACTTTATCTAGGTCAACATTATTAAACTTAAGATTTAAATCTTTATAATCCTTCCCTTTTATAACACCTTCAAAAGAAAAAGATTCATCCTTATTTGAAAATAATAGTTTTTGAAAATCGAAATTTTCTAACTTTTTATCAAATACAATTTTGTTTTTTGAATCTTCACCTTCATTTATATACCAAAGACTGTTTTTAAAGTTTATTTCTGAATTTTTAAAACCAATTACTGAATTTTTATCTTGGTCAATCGTGTGATATAAATTTAAATCATATTTGTCCTCTTTATCTTTTCCACCTTTAAATTCTGTTCTAAAGAATAAAGTATCGTTTTGAGTAATGTTAATTAAATTGAATTCAGAAATATCATAGAAATCAGTATGCAAACTATCTAATGAAATATAGGCATTGTATAAGGGATTTTTATTATCGATATCAATCGTAATTCCACTAAACTTATTCTTATCAATTGATACGGAAGGCGATTTAAAATCAAGTGTAAATAATTCTTCATCTGAAATAATTTTACCCTTAACTCTTGTGTTTTCTCCAACTTCAACATTTGGCAAAATGGCTCCAATAATCTTATTGTAAATCGTAAAATCAAAAGTCATATACTGATTTGGCAATAGCTTATTTGGCGAATAATTGGCATATAAACTTCCAACAGCATTTTCTAATAATTTTTGTAATTGATTGAATTTGAACTTACCAACTACTCTTCCACTAACAATATCAGGTGACTCTACAGTTATAGTTCTTTCATTATTTGAATCAAAAGTTGATTCTAAAATAAAATCATCAAAAAAGTAGAAATCCTTATTATTTTGATAATATAAATTTTTTAAATCAATAGTTCCATAAATTTCATCAATAGAATTTCCAGTAGCATTTATATCCACTAACCCTTTTATAATCGAAATAGTATCTTTGGTATAGATATTTAAAGCTCTAAGGTTTGCGTAATCAATATTAGCTTTAAAATTATAGTTTTTAGATTTTGAACTCAAATCAACAATCCCATTAAAATCCATTTTAAGATTTTTATCATTGCTATTAAAGTATCCTTGAAACAAAGGCATTTTTAATTTACCGTCAATTTCAATTTTTTGATAGGTATAACCATCGTAAGTTAGCGACTCAACATAACCATTAATTTTAGTATCTAAATATTCTTTTGTGAATCCTTTACCGTCAACATCTAGATTTAGTGTTGTTTTACCTATGGCTTTTTCACTAATTAAGGTTCCAATATCAAATCTATTTAAAACAACATTACCATTATATTCAGCTTTGTCAATATTACTTAAATTATTGATGTATAATTTTGATTTTAAATAACCTAGTTCCGATAACATAACAATATCAGCATCTATATCATTATAAGTTAAATCCATTGTGCCGTTGATATCAAAACTACCTAAAAGCGCTAAAGATGATGGCAGTCTTTCTCCTAAAAGTTTTGGCATTAAACTTTTAATATCATCATATCTAGAGTAAATTTTATTGAAATTCCCAGAAATTTCAAACTCCTTCTCTTTTTTAGTCAATAAATTTTTAAAAGTTACATTACCTCTAATTTCTGAGCCGTATTTATCTACTAGACTTAGGTTATTAGTTGTGAAGTTATTTAGCGTTCCTTTTAAATGTGTATCAACATAAAAAGTGTTATTTGGACCAAATTCATTATAAAAATAATTTAAATCATCAGTTGAAATTGTTGCTTTATCAATTTGAACATCAAAAACTACTTTGTTGTTAAAATCTTTAAAATCTTCTCTTTTATATAACAACTTTACGTTACCCTCAAAATTTGAATTTACGGTTTTTAAAGCTAATGTATCTAAAATTATATTTGTCTTAGTATAAGTAAACTTTGAAGCTAAGTTAGTAATTTCGACACCTCTATGTTCTTTAAATGCTAATGATTTAATTGAAGTTGTAACATCACTTCCTTTAATTGCAAATTGATCAAGTTCTCCATTTAAGTTTGTAAAATAGAGTAGTTTTGGCGTTTCTAAATTATAATCTGTATAGGAAAACGAACTATTGCTAATTTTCATATTATTAACGAACATTCTAAATTTTCCTGAACTTGGACTTCCATCATCAAACGAAGCAATAAAATCATCTAGATTGGTTTCTTTATCTCCTTCGTATTGTATGATGTTAAAATGTAAACCATCAGCTATCAAATTTTTTAAATAAGGATGACCATTATTTATTAATTTACTAACCTGAAGAATTGACGTTTGAAGCTTGTCAATTTGAAAAAGGTCACCGTTTTTTTTATCTTTTGCTACAATGTTTTTCAACTTTACATTTCCAAAAGGACTTATAGCAACTTTCTCAATAGATAAATTAGTACCAAAATCTTCGTTTAAGGAATTCGTAACATATTGACCTAGTTTTGTTTGCACAAAAGGCAATGACAAAAGTATACCCGAAACGAGTAACAAAATCAATAAACCCAAAAGGGTACGAAGTACTATTTTTTTAAATGTTTTGATACGAAAAAAATGTTTTAAATTTGTGCTTTAAAATTAACACTAAACTTTCGGAAACAAAAATAACTATTTTTGAAAGATATTCTTACTAATTAACAAATTTCGTGCCTCTTTTATGATAAATAAATCAATATACACATTAGCCATTGAAAGTTCTTGTGATGATACATCAGCTGCTGTATTAATTAACGATAAAGTTATATCAAATGTTGTAGCTGGGCAACCGATTCATGAAGAATTTGGTGGCGTTGTACCAGAATTAGCCTCAAGAGCTCATCAACAAAACATTGTACCTGTTGTAGATATAGCCCTAAAAAAAGCTGGAATTACTAAAGAAAACTTAAGTTGTATAGCATTTACTCAAGGTCCAGGATTAATGGGTTCCTTATTAGTTGGTGGTTCATTTGCTAAATCAATGAGTCTAGCTTTAGAGATTCCGTTAATCGCTGTTAACCACATGAAAGCTCATATTTTAGCTCATTTTATTGATGAAGACGGATTTGATAAACCTACTTTCCCCTTTTTAGCATTAACAATTAGTGGTGGTCATACACAAATTGTGAAAGTCAATAGTTTCTTTAATTTAGAAATTATTGGCGAAACAACGGATGATGCAGTTGGAGAAGCTTTTGATAAAAGTGCCAAAGTATTAGGTTTTCCTTATCCTGGTGGGCCATTAATTGATAAATTTGCTAAAGAAGGAAATCCGAAAGCCTATAAATTTACCAAACCTAAAGTAGATGGTTTAAATTTTAGTTTTAGTGGTTTAAAGACACAAATTCTATATTTCATTCAAAAAAGTGTAGCAGATAATCCTAACTTTATTGAAGAAAACAAAGCCGACATTTGTGCTTCTATTCAACACACAATTATAAATATCTTAATGGATAAGCTAAAAATGGCTGTTGCTGAAACAGGAATTAATCAAATTGCCATTGGTGGTGGTGTTTCTGCAAATTCAGGTATTAGACAAACTCTTAAAGAAGGAGAAGCAAAATACGGTTGGAAAACCTACATTCCAAAATTTGAATACACAACTGACAACGCTGCAATGATAGGTATAGTTGGCTATTATAACTTTTTAGAAAATAACTATAGTGATGCTTCAACAGTTTCTAAAGCTCGAATTAAATTTTAAATTAAATACATGCAATTATTCTATAATTCTGAAATAAAATCAACAGACACTTTCTTTCAATTTGATAAAGAAGAAAGTAAACACATTATAAAAGTTCTTAGAAAAAGAGGTGGTGATATTATTTATATTACTAATGGAAAAGGAAATTTATTTCATTCTGAAATCACCTTAGAATCAGAAAAAAAATGTGAAGTTAAAATCATTAAAATTGATACTTTTGAGGCAAGAAAATATAATTTACATATTGCTATTGCTCCAACAAAAATGAATGATCGATTAGAATGGTTTTTGGAAAAAGCAACTGAAATTGGAATCGATGAAATCTCACTAATTCTTTGTGATCATTCAGAAAGAAAGACTTTTAAAATCGATAGAGCTGAAAAAATTATTCAAGCAGCAATGAAGCAATCTAACCAGTTTTATTTACCAAAAATCAACGAACCTATTTCATTTATTGAGTTTATATCTAAAGAAACTGATTCTTTAAAATTTATTGCTCATTGTGAAGAAGATAAAAAAGATTTATTCAAAAATGGAATTCAAGCTAATCAAAATATTTTAGTATTAATTGGACCAGAAGGAGATTTTTCTCCTAAAGAAATTGCATTAGCCTTGAAAAATAATTTTATTCCTGTATCTTTGGGAAACACTAGGTTACGAACAGAAACAGCAGGTATTGTTGCTTGTCATACTGTAGCTTTAATTAACGAATAGATGAAAAAAATACTAACTTTTGGCGTTTTATTATTTTGGAGTTTAGGCTTCTCACAAGAAATAGCTTTAGCTAAATATGCTGGTGGAGGCGATTGGTATGCAAACCCAACTTCTTTACCAAACTTAGTAAAATATTGCAATCAAACTATCAATACAAGATTAAACACAAAAGTAGCAACTGTTGAAGTAGGAAGTGCAGAAATATTCTCTTATCCCTTTGTTCACATGACAGGACATGGAAATGTTGTTTTTAGTCCAAATGACGTAGAAAATCTTAGAAACTATCTAAATTCAGGTGGTTTTCTGCATATTGATGATAATTTTGGTATGGATGAATATATCAGAAAAGAAATAAAAAAATTATTCCCAAATAATGATTTAAAGGAAATTCCGTCCAATCATGAGATTTTTCAAGGACCAAATTTATTTTCAAATGGTTTACCAAAAATTCATGAACATGAAAATAAAAAACCACAAGCTTTTGGAATTTTCATAGAAAACAAATTAGTTTTACTTTATACATTTGAATGCGATTTGGGTGATGGTTGGGAAGACAAAGAAGTTCACAATGATCCAGAAAGTGTTAGAGAAAAAGCCTTTAAAATGGGAGCCAATATTATTAATTATGTCTTTAAGAATTAATAATCCTTTACGGTTTTTACGCATATTTAAATAATTTCATATAATTTTTGTAAAAATTTTATTTTTGTGTTAATATTTTAATTAAAATTGCATCATATTAACAAACCAAATTTTATTATATGAAAAAATTGATTTTATCAGCATCTTTATTGATGTTATTATTTTCTTGTACAGAAAATGATTCTACTGATTTAGTTTCTGCAACTAACGAAGTTGCGCACAGAGGTTGTGCCTCACACGATGTTCTTTTAAACAAATTAAATGAAGACCCACAATTAGCTGACAGAATGAATGAAATTGAATCATTTACTGAATTAGCTATGAAAGAAGGTAGATTAGTAAATGGTAGAATTGAAATTCCTGTTGTTGTTAATGTTTTATACAAAACAACAGCTGAGAATATTTCTTTAGCTCAAATTCAATCTCAAATCGATGTATTGAATAAAGACTTTAATGCAACAAATTCAGACTTTAACAATGTGCCTTCTACATTTTCTGGAGTTAAAGCAAACGTTGGGATAACTTTCGTTTTAGATGCTGTTGTTAGAAAAAGTACAACTAAAGTATCTTGGAAAACTGACGATTCAATGAAAAAATCAAATAGAGGTGGAATCGCTCCTACTAGTCCAACTACAAAATTAAACCTTTGGGTATGTAATATGAGTGGTGGAATCTTAGGTTATGCTCAATTTCCTGGAGGTTCTTCTGCGACTGATGGAGTTGTAATAGATAATAATGCTATGGGAACAAATGGATCTGCTTCTGCTCCTTTTAATTTAGGTAGAACTGCAACTCATGAAGTTGGTCACTGGATGAACTTAAGACATATTTGGGGCGATGCAACTTGTGGAAGTGATTTAGTAAATGATACACCTTCTCACAATACTGCAAATTATGGTTGTCCTTCTTTTCCTCATTATTCAACTTGTTCAGGAACTCCTTTAGAAATGACAATGAATTATATGGATTATTCGGATGATGCATGTATGTATATGTTTTCAAACGGCCAAAAAAGTAGAATGCTAACTATTTTCTCTACTGGTGGTGCAAGAAATTCTTTTGCTCAACCTTAATTATTATAAGTTTAAAATTAAATTTAAAAACTCGTTATTTTATAGCGAGTTTTTTTTAATTTAGCCGTATGACATCAAAATCATTAGCTAGCGGAATTTTAAGAGCAATAGGCATATTAATACTTGTTGCGCTAAGTCTTTATATAATTTACCAAGTATCTACAGTTATTGTTTATTTGATAATTTCTATTATTTTTACTTTAATTGCAAGTCCAGTTGTAAAGTTTTTAAAAGGAAAATTAAAGTTCAAAAATACCTTAGCTGTTGCCACTACTTTATTTATATTTATTTTAATTCTCGTTGGTTTTATTCTACTCTTTGTTCCATTAATAATAAATCAAGTTGATAAATTATCTTTACTTGATATTAATTCTTTAAAACAAAATTATACTACAATACTCGAAGAATTAACTACTTACTTTTCAAAATACAACATTAATCTCTCAAAAATATTTGATAGCTCTTCAATGGTTAAAAGTATAGATTTTAATTTTGTACCTAACCTAATCAACGGAATTATAAATGTTTTAGGTAATTTTAGTGTTGGTTTAGTTTCTGTAATTTTTATCACATTTTTTCTATTAAAAGATAAAGCTTATTATTTTAAGAGCTTCAAAAGTCTTTTACCGAATTCAAACAAAGAAAAAATTGTAGATTCAGTTAGAAAAAGTAATGCTCTTTTATCGAGATACTTCATTGGCTTAATGCTTCAATTGTTTATTGTTTTTATTTTATATTTAGTTGTGTTACTTGTATTTGGCGTTGACAATGCCTTTATAATTGCTTTATTATGTGCCATATTAAATATAATACCTTATGTAGGTCCTATAATTAGTACAATTTTAGCTGCTTTATTAACAATGATAAGTAACATTCAAGGAGATTTTTCTACAGAAATAATTCCAACAACAATTTATGTAGTTATTGGATTTATGTTGGTTCAATTTATTGATAATAATTTTAGCCAACCTATTATTTTTTCAAAAAGTACAGATTCACATCCTTTACAAATATTTTTAGTTATTCTTATGGCTGGTTATCTTTTTGGAATTACAGGAATGATTGTAGCTGTTCCAATGTATACAGTTTTGAAAGTAATTGCAAAAGAGTTTTTTCCGGAAAATACATTTGTAAAATTGATAACGAAAAGTAATTAATTTTGGGTTTTTCAATCTTATTATCAGAGGAAGTTCAGGATTTTATCCAAAGTATGTTAGAGGCAAATACTTCTGAATTAGCTTTAAAGAAAAATCCTTTTCCTACAATTGATTATCCTCAACTAATTAATCAAATTATTGCCAAAAAGAAAGCTAAAGATAAATTACCAACTTGGTTTGAAACTAAAAAGATCGTTTATCCTGCAAAAATTTCAATAGAACAAACTTCTTCTGAAAGTACAGCTAAATATAAAGCATCTCTAATCAATGGTGAAAAATTAATTGATCTAACTGGTGGTTTTGGAGTTGATGACTTTTATTTTGCTCAAAAATTTAAAGAAGTAGTTCATTGTGAGATGAATGCTGATTTATCTGTAATTGTTCAACATAATTTTAAAGTACTGAATCAAAAAAACATTACTTGCCATCATGGTGATAGTTTTGATGTTCTAAAAGACTTAAAAACCTCATTTGAATGGATTTACATTGATCCATCTAGAAGAAGTGATGTAAAAGGAAAAGTATTTCTATTAAATGATTGTTTGCCAAATGTACCTGAATTATTGGAAGATTATTTTAAATACTCCAATAACATTCTAATTAAAACAGCACCAATTTTAGATTTAACTTCTGGCTTGAATGAATTAAGTTTCGTAAAGAAAATTCATATTGTTGCTATTAAAAATGAAATTAAAGAATTGCTTTGGGAAATTGAAAAAGGATTTGATGATGATGTTATAATTTCTTCAGTAAACATTGAAAATGAAACCATAAATCATTTTGAAACTATTTATAGAAAAGAATATTACGTTTCCTATTCGTTACCAAAAAAATATTTATATGAACCTAACAGCTCCATAATGAAATCTGGAAACATGAATGCAATTTCAGATTTTTATAAAATAGATAAATTACACCAACATTCACATTTATTTACTTCAGATGAAATAGTAGCTTTTCAAGGTCGTAGTTTTCAAATTAATCAGGTTTTACCCTTTCAAAAGGAATTTATGAAGCAATTTCAAAATCAAAAAATGAATTGCACTACTAGAAACTTTCCTTTAAGTGTAGAAGAAATCAAAAAAAAGTTTAAAATTAAAGATGGTGGTACTATATTTGCTTTCTTTACAACAAATCTCAATAACGAAAAAATCGTACTTATATGTACAAAATTATACCTATGAAAAATTATATTTTAGTCTTGTTTTTATTAATTACAACCTTTTCATTTGCCCAAAAAAAAGATTGTAAAATTGATTTTGAAGAAAAAACAGATTCAACCTACATAAAAAAAACATCTGAAGTTTTAATACATGAAAGAGTTTTTGGAAATAACAAAGAAATGATTTTCTTTTCGTTACTAAATTCAGAAGGAGTTCCAATGCTTGGCTTACAACAAATTCAAAAAAGTACAGAGTTTATTCCAGCCTTGTGTTTTGATAAAAATTCAAAAATAATTTTTCAATTAGAAAACGGAAAATTTGTTACACTAGTCAATTCAAGTCAAGAAAATTGTAGTTCATTAACTTATGACGCTACTTCTAAAAGTAATATCAAAATTATAACTAATTATTTTTTATTTGTAAAAGACAATTATGAAGACTTAAAAAAATATCCTATTTCCATAATGCGAATAATTTATGTTGCTGACAAGAAAGATATTGCTTTAAAAAACAAAATGACTTCAGAACTACTTAAGGATACATCTGCTCCTTCTTCTTATTTTATAGATTACTTGCACTGTATTGAATAAGGATGAATATAAAAAAATAGAATAAAAAAATCCACTTTATAAAGTGGATTTTTTTTGTGGGCGATGAGGGGTTCGAACCCCCGACCCCCTCGGTGTAAACGAGGTGCTCTGAACCAGCTGAGCTAATCGCCCTTTTAGTTTGCTATACTTGTACCGTATTGCGAGTGCAAATATACACTAGAATTTGCTTATTACAAGTGTTTTTTGCTAAAATTTATTCTTTTTTAATATCATTTAAAATGACTTTGTCATCGTAGCTAATCATTTCTATTATAATATTCTGATTAGCAATTGTTTTGCCTTCAACAATATACAGTTTACCGTTCTCTAAGGGTTTGTTGCTTTTAGAAAAATCAACTTCTCCATGCTCTAAACTCATTTTTATATCGTCTAAAGTCACCCATTTTTCATCGAATTTTTTATTTGCTTCATCTCCTATTTTAAGAGGCTTAGAGCGAAGATCTTTTAAAACTCTACAATTGGGGAAATAACAAAAAGAAACTCCACTTGCTTCTGCTTTTTTAGTCATAAAGAAATAAACGAATACTATTCCGATCATTAATCCGAATAAATAAAATGCTAATCTATAACGTAAACTCATTGTTTAATTTTTTTTGCAAAAATACGCTTAAAAAAACAAAAGCCCTAAAAAATTAGGGCTTTTGAATATATAAAGGAAAAGAAAAATTATTTTTTCTCTTTTTTCTCCATTGCAGCTTTTAATTCAGCTAATGCATCAATATCACCTAAAGTAGATTTCTCAGCATTGTTGTTTGAAGAATTAGATTCAACAGCAGCTTTTACATGTTTTTCTTCTTCCTCACGGAAAATTGCAGTATGTGAAGCAACTACTCTTTTAAATTCTTTATTGAATTCGATAACTTTGAAATCAGCAGTATCACCTTTTTTCAATTTTTTACCGTCTTCTTTTTCTAAATGACGTGTTGGAATAAAAGCAACGATATCATCACCAAATTCTACAGTTGCACCTTTGTCAACAATTTCAGCAATTTCACCATTGTGGATAGTTCCTACAGCGAAAGAATCTTCATATTTGTCCCAAGGATTAGCAGTAGTTTGTTTGTGACCTAAAGATAATTTACGTCCATCAACATCTAATTCTAATACAATAACTTCTAAGTTATCTCCAACATTTACAAATTCTGATGGATGTTTGATTTTCTTAGTCCAAGATAAATCAGAGATATATACTAAACCGTCAATTCCTTCTTCTAATTCAACAAATACACCAAAGTTTGTAAAGTTTCTTACAATACCCGTGTGCGTTGAACCAACTGGGAATTTAGTAGTAATATCAGTCCAAGGATCTTGCGATAATTGTTTGATACCTAATGACATTTTACGGTCATCTCTATCTAAAGTTAAAACAACTGCTTCTACTTCATCACCGATTTTCATGAAATCTTGTGCTGAACGTAAATGTGTTGACCAAGACATTTCAGAAACGTGAATAAGTCCTTCAACTCCTTCAGCAACTTCTACGAATGCACCATAGTCAGCAATAACAACAACTTTACCTTTAACTTTATCACCGATAGCTAAATCAGCACCTAAAGCATCCCAAGGATGAGCGTTTAATTGTTTTAATCCTAATTGAATTCTTGTTTTCTCATCATCGAAATCAAGGATTACAACGTTTAATTTTTGATCTAATTCAAGAACTTCAGATGGGTGGTTAATTCTAGACCAAGAAAGGTCAGTAATGTGAATTAATCCATCTACTCCACCTAAGTCAATAAAAACACCATAAGAAGTAATGTTTTTAACAACACCTTCTAATACTTGTCCTTTTTCTAATTGACCGATGATTTCTTTTTTCTGAATCTCAATATCTGCTTCAATAAGCGCTTTATGAGAAACTACTACGTTTTTAAATTCGTGATTAATTTTCACAACTTTAAATTCCATAGTTTTGTTTACGTATTGATCGTAGTCACGAATTGGCTTAACATCAATTTGAGAACCTGGTAAGAATGCTTCAATTCCGAAAACATCTACAATCATACCACCTTTAGTTCTACACTTAACAAAACCGTTAACAATTTCTCCAGTTTCGTTTGCAGAGATAACTCTATCCCATGCTTTGATAGTTCTTGCTTTTCTGTGAGATAATACTAATTGACCTGTTTTGTCCTCACGGATGTCGATTAATACTTCTACTTTGTCCCCAACTTTTAATCCTGGGTTGTAACGAAATTCGTTTAATGAAATAACACCTTCCGATTTAGCATTGATATCAACGATAGCATCTCTATCTGTGATTCTAACTACGATACCATCAACTACTTCGTCATCTTTTGTATCGATGAACGTTTTAGCTACTAAATCTTCGAATTCTTGTAAGTTTTTTTGATCTACGACATCTATTCCTTCAGAATAATTATGCCAGTTAAAATCTGCTAAAAACTGTTCTTGTGTTTTTGTTGTTTCAGACATGCTGATAATAAATTTGTATTCTGTGTTTCTATTGAGTTTCTTATGTAGTTAAAAACAGCAGAAGTGATTTTTGTAAATTATTGATACCCAATGGAAACTCATCTCTACCAAAAGGTTTGCAAAAGTAATAATTTTTTATAATATAACAATGAGTTTGTTGAGAAATTTAATGGATACTATTATTGAAATTGTTTTATATTTACTAAAAATATAACTTAGCATATATTCAAGTTAAATATGATGACTGCAAAACAAAAACTACTTTCATTCTTTCTAATCTTTACAAGTGTTTATACTTATTCTCAAAACGAATATTTAGATTACATGGTTACCAAAAATAATGACACAATATACGGAACAATAAGGATTGGCTATAATGATTTTGTACTATTTGAAAAAAAAGCAAAATATAAAAAAGGAGGTTTAAAATCAATTAGTCACAAATTAAAAAGAAGTAAATCCTTAAGATATAATGACAAAATATATACTTATCAGAAAAGAGATAATAGTGATGGAATATATGATTCGACTTCGAAAGATGTCAAAAAACAAGAAAATATAATTGAAACTGAATTTACAAAAGATTATATTTCAAGCGAAGAAAAGTTGAGTGATTATGTTATTACAATTGAATCAGACACGATTTATGGATTAATTAATCAACCATTAATTGGTAAGCCTTATCTGTTATCTAAAAACGACTCTAAAATCAAGATTGAAAAAGATGAAATAATAGAATATCGTTTTAATAACACTATTTATAATTATATAAAAATTCCTAACAAAATACTTTTTGTTGATGAGAATGATTATCTTAGACTCGTAACTAGTGGAGAAATCAAAATTTATAAACTAATAACAAAAAGTGATTCAAATAACTTTCCATTAGATCCTCTTAACTACTTTGTAATTAAAGATGATGAAATGTTTCATATTCATTCATTAAATTACAAAAAAAAATTGAGTGAAATTCTAATAGAAAATCAAGAGTTAGTTGATAAAATTAATGATAATGGATATACTTTAGAAAACATGTATTTAATTGGAAAGTATTATAACAAACAATTAAGTCAACTTAAACCCTTTCCTCAACCAACTTCAAAACCAAATTAAATTGTTCTTCTTTGGTTAAAGTAGAATTATCAATTTCAATAGCATCATCCGCTTTTATTAAAGGAGAATCTTCTCTATGTGTATCAATATAATCGCGTTCTTGTACATTTTGTAGGACTTCTTCGTAAGTAACGTTTTGACCTTTTTCAATTAGTTCGTCAAAACGTCTTTCGGCACGCGTTTGTGCACTAGAATTCATAAAAATCTTCAATTCAGCATCAGGAAAAACTACGGTTCCAATATCTCTTCCGTCCATTACAATGGCTTTGTTTTTTCCCATTTCTTGCTGAGAAGCCACTAATTTTGTTCGCACTTCTGAAACTTCTGCCACTTGACTTACACAACGTGAAACATCAAGTGTTCTAATTTCATTTTCAACGTTTGTTCCGTTTACAAACATCTCTGCAAAACCTAGCGTTTCGTTAAAATGAAATTCTAACTTTATATTCGGCAAATCCTTAACAAGTGCTTCTTTATTTAAATGATTCTCTGAAACATAATCCTTTTGCATGGCATAAAAAGTCACGGCACGATACATAGCACCAGTGTCTACATAAACATAACCTAAATGTTTAGCTAATTGTTTAGCCAAAGTGCTTTTTCCTGTTGACGAAAATCCGTCTATTGCAATTGTAATTTTTTTCAAACTTCTAAATATATTTTATTGTAAATTAATCATCATTCCAAATAAACTAGTATTTGCGGCTACAGTATATCTTGAATACGAATAATCGAATCGAACTTTTCCAAATCGAATTCCAAAACCAGCTGAAATTCCAGAAAAATTTCGTTGGTCTACTATTCGTAATTCCTCTGCTCTTCTAAAATTATATCCCAAACGAATACTGAATCCTTTATCTGGAAACAACTCTGCTCCCATTATCATGTGACGCATTGCATTGTTTAAAAACGAAACTTTTTCTTCTTGCACTGAACCATCAAGGGAACCTTCTGCTCTATTTGGATTCGAAAATGCAATTTGCCATTGTTGTAGATTTTCCATCGTAAAATGCCAACGAATCGGTACATTTTCCATCAATTGTGAAACTCCAAAATCTATGGCTAAAGGTAATTTTTCGTTTGTATCTGCAAAGGGCTTAATTTGAACTCCCACATTTCTAATGGCTAAACCATAATTAATATCGTTAGGTTCATCAATGTATAAAATTCCGAAATCAGCTGCAACACCAAATGAACTATAGGTTTCTAAACTTGATGAAATCATTTTTGCATTAGCGCCAACATAAAAATCGGTCCAAGGAATATTTTGTGCATAACCAAACGATAAAGCTATTTCACTTCCAGTGAATTCTCCTGTTATGTTACCTAGCTCGTCTCTTCCTTCAAAATTTCCGTAGTTGATATAATTTACACCTGCATGAAACGTTTGTACATGTCTATCATACGTATAAGCATATGCAGCTGTTCCATAAGTTACTTCACCAAAATAGTTTCCATAATTGGCAGATAATTGATTATCCATTTGTGGATTAATAGTTGCAGGATTATAAAAGGCTTGATTCACATCATAATCAACCACTGTTACTGTTTTTCCACCTAAAGCAGCTTGTCTTGGAGACTGTGCTAAATTTAAAAATTGGTATACATATTTACCACCTATTTGACCAAATGAAATGGTCGAAAGGAAAATGAAACATATAATAAGGCAATTCTTTAACATAGCAAATGTTGTGTCAACGTTTATAACGCGGATGCGAAGATAAAATTATATAAATCAATATACAAAATTGTTTTAGGCTTGAATGCAATTTGAAATTTTATATATTTACTTTTTTAATAAGAGAATTTATTTAAATGAAATACGAAATACCATTTGACGCAGAAATATACAAAGAACAAATGACATTGAATTTCAATATCACTTGGCTCAAAAACGTAAAGAAAAATCAAAAAAACTTCTATTGGGGAATTGCCTATATTATTTTAGGACTTTTTATTATTTATCTTAAAAATAATTTAGGATATCTATTTATAGCTATTGCAATTCATGTTTTGATTAATTGTAATACGTATTATAATCATTATAAGAAAAATAAAAAAAGATATTTTGATGAAGTTACTACAGATATAGAAAAACAAGCAAATAAAGTAAGTAAATGGGAACTTAATGAAGACCATTTATTTTTTAAACAATATAATTATGAAACAACTATAAATTGGGAAGTTTTTAAAAGTTATAGTGTAATTAATAAAAATCTATTTGTTAATTTAAGTAAAGATAGAGGATTATCATATGTATTAGGTGAAAAAGAAGTTGGAACTAATGAGTTTAAAAAAATAATTGATTTTATTGACACTAAAATTAAAAACGTAAAAATAGTTGAGTTGTAAAAAAAAAATCCCAAGTCTAAACTTGGGATTTTCTATATATAAAACTTTATTTTCTACTTAAGAAAGCGCTTTTTTAACTTGATCAGCAGCTTCTTGGAATTGTACAGCAGATAAAATTGGCATTCCAGAATTGTCGATTAATTCTTTTGCAATTTCAGCATTTGTACCTTGTAATCTTACAATGATTGGCACTTTAATAGCGTCACCCATGTTTTTGTAAGCATCAACAACTCCTTGTGCAACTCTATCACAACGAACAATTCCACCAAAAATATTGATTAAAATTGCTTTTACGTTTTCATCTCTTAATATAAGTCTGAAAGCTGCTTCAACACGTTTAGCATCAGCTGTTCCACCAACATCTAAAAAGTTTGCTGGTTCAAAACCTGCATATTTAATTAAATCCATAGTAGCCATTGCTAATCCAGCTCCGTTTACCATACACCCAACTGTTCCGTCAAGATCAACATAGTTTAATCCAACTTCTTTTGCTTCAACTTCAATTGCATTTTCTTCTCTAACATCGCGCATTGCTTCGATGTTCTTTTGTCTGTATAATGCGTTATCGTCAATATTAACTTTAGCATCAACAGCCATTATTTTATCATCTGAAGTTTTTAATACTGGATTGATTTCAAACATAGAAGCATCAGAACCAATGTAAGCATTGTATAATGAAGCTACGAATTTTGTCATTTCTTTGAATGCATTTCCACTCAATCCTAAATTAAAAGCAATTCTTCTTGTTTGAAAAGCTTGTAAACCTACAGCAGGATCAATTTCTTCTGTAAAAATTAAATGAGGTGTGTGTTCTGCAACTTCTTCAATATCCATTCCACCTTCAGTCGAATACATAATCATATTTCTTCCAGTTCCTCTGTTTAAAAGTACTGACATATAAAATTCAGAAGTTTCAGATTCACCAGGATAATAAACATCTTCAGCAACTAAAACCATATGTACTCTTTTACCAGCAGCAGATGTTTGAGGTGTAACTAAATCCATTCCAATGATTTGTCCTGCAATTTCAGCAACTTGATCAAGGTTTTTTGCTAATTTAACTCCACCACCTTTTCCTCTTCCACCAGCGTGAACTTGAGCTTTAATTACGTGCCATCCTGTTCCAGTTTCTTCAGTCAAAATTTTTGCTTTAGCAACTGCTTCTTCAGCATTGTTAGCTACATAACCTCTTTGGATGCGTACACCATAACTTGCTAATATTTCTTTACCTTGGTATTCGTGTAAATTCATAATTTATATATCGATTATACTATTTTAAAAAAGTGATACAAAAATAGAAAACTATTCTGTAACTGACTAATGATTTAGTTTTTTTTTATTTAGCATATTTAATCCCTTTAATTATTTATACTTTATAATAATTAAAAGCTAATTTGTTATAAATAAAACAAATTGTTATATTATGTTAAAATTTATGATTTTTAAGGCAATTTGATTTTTTAACTATATTTTTGTGATCCTAAAAAAAGAAAATGAAAACACAAGATTTAGTTCAATTATCAGAAGATTTTGGAAGCCCACTTTATGTTTATGATGCAGAAAAAATTGAAGCACAATACAAACGATTAACGAAAGCATTTAATAAAGTAGAACGCTTTAGAGTACATTATGCTGTAAAAGCTTTATCAAATCTTTCTATACTTAAATACTTAAAGAGTTTAGGTTCATGTTTAGATACAGTTTCTATTCAAGAAGTTCAATTAGGTTTACATGCTGGTTTTGAACCTTCTCAAATTATTTATACTCCAAATGGAGTTTCGATGGAAGAAATTGAAAATGTTGCTGCTTTAGGCGTTCAGATTAATATTGACAATCTTTCTATCTTAGAACAATTTGGTACAAAACATCCTAAAACTCCAGTTTGTATTCGTATAAATCCACACGTTATGGCTGGTGGAAATGCAAATATTTCTGTGGGACATATTGATAGTAAATTCGGAATATCGATTCACCAATTGCCTCATTTGTTGCGAATTGTTGAAAACACGAAAATGCATATCAACGGAATTCACATGCATACTGGTTCTGACATTTTAGATGTTGGAGTATTTTTATATGCTGCTGAAATCTTGTTTGATACTGCTAAACATTTCAAAGAACTAGATTTTATAGATTTTGGAAGTGGATTTAAAGTACCTTACAAAAAAGATGATATTGAAACTGATGTAGAAGAATTCGGAAAAAAATTAACGAAAAGATTTTTAGCTTTTGAAAAAGAATATTGTCGTGAATTGACATTAGCATTCGAACCTGGAAAATTTTTGGTAAGTGAAGCTGGTTTCTTTTTAGCGAAAGTGAATGTTGTAAAACAAACTACTTCAACTGTTTTTGCTGGAATTGATTCAGGTTTCAATCACTTGATTCGTCCAATGTTATACGGTTCACAACATCATATTGAAAACATCTCTAATCCAAAAGGAAAAGAACGCTTCTACTCTATCGTTGGTTATATTTGTGAAACGGATACTTTTGCCAATAACCGAAGAATTTCAGAAATTACTGAAGGTGATATTTTATGTTTTAGAAATGCTGGTGCTTATTGTTTTTCAATGGCTTCTAACTATAATTCTAGAGTAAAACCTGCTGAAGTTTTATGGTTAAATGGAAAAGGTCATTTAATTAGACAAAGAGAAACGTTTGAAGATATTTTAAGAAACCAAGTTGAAGTTACTTTCTAAGCTAATTAATTATAAAATAAAAGCACGAATTAATACCATTTAATTCGTGCTTTTATTTATGCTTTTTTCTTTATTTTTTTATCAAAATCTCTTGTAACAACTCAGCTTTCGTTCCGTTTGGATAAGTTATTTTTAATAATTGTGATAAGGTTGGAGCAATTTGTGTTATTTCTTTTCTATCAAAAGATTCACCTTTTTTAATATGCCAACCGTAAAATAATAAAGGTACGTGAGTATCATAAGCATACGGACTTCCGTGTGTTGTTCCTGTTGAAGAATATTCTAAATAACCTGGTTTTTCAAGAATTACTAGTTCACCATTTTGTACAGGATCAAATCCGTTTGCTATTAACTTTAAGTAATAATCACTTCCAGATGAAGCTAAGATTTCATCTTCTGTATAAACTCTTTTTACAAATTTTTGAGTATGAAGATAATCTTTGAAAGTTTGTTTTACATCATTTAAATTCAAACCTTTAGCTTTAATAATATCTTTCTTAAAAAACACATTGGAATTCGAATAATCCAAAATTAAATCATCACCATAAGTTGTTTCAGAAAAAGCCTCTAAATCGTTGCGTAGTGTTTTAGAATTCGTATTTGTAACATCATATTTATTATCTTTTAAATACGTAACATTTTCAGCACCAGCGTGATCAGCCGTTAAGAATACCAAGTAATTACCTTTTCCGACTGTTTTATCTAAATAATTTAAGAAGTCAGCTATAGTTTCATCTAGACGTAAATATGTGTCTTGTAATTCGATAGAACGTGGTCCAAGAATGTGTCCGATATAATCTGTTGATGAGAAACTCACTGTTAAAAAATCTGTTATTTCGTCTTTACCTAAAGCTTCTTTTTCAATAGCTTTTTTAGCAAAATCAGCCAGTAAATTATTACCAAAAGGAGTTGCTCTTAAAACACCTGCATCATTATTTTCATACATGTCTTTTAAATTGTATGGAAAAAACGGTGTTTTCTTATATAATTTTCCTTCATAAGGATTATTATCTGTCAGACTTTCGTTGTAAGTTTCTTTTGGTTTTAATAATTCCCAACCTTTTTGAACATAAGTTTCATAATGTTTTTCATTATTGAAATCTGTTACCCAATTTGGTAAATTTTCACCATAAAAAGTACTTGAAATAAAAGAACCCGTTTTGCTGTACCAAAAAGCCCAATCCGCAAAATGTCCAGCTGGTAAAATTGCTCCTCTATCTTTTAAACTCATACCAATAACTTTTCCTTTGAAATTGGTTGCTAACTTTAATTCATCTGTAATTGTAGTGCTTTGTAAATTTTTTGGAGACATTTTTCCTTCACTTTCTACTCCATCACCAAGGGTTGAAACAGAATCATCATCAGTACAATACATGTCTTTCCCAGTAGCTTTGTTGAACCAATCGTTTCCTACAATTCCGTTTACTGAAGGAGTTGTTCCTGTGTAAATTGCTGCATGACCTGGAGCTGTATAAGTTGGCATGTAGTTATAATGTACGTTTTGAAAAGAATATCCGTCTTTTATTAAGCGCTTAAAACCATTTTCTGAAAAATCACTTGAAAAGCGATTTAAATATTCGTGTTTCATTTGATCTACAACGATTCCTACTACTAATTTAGGTTTGTCTTGAGCATTTGCAAGTATTGAAGTTAGAAGTGTAATTGCAATTATTAATTTTTTCATCAGTATTTTTATTGAATTACAAAAATAAGGAATAGATATGATTTGAATGTGATGAAAATCTTAAATTTATTACATCTAAATATAAATTCAGTTTAGAAGACAGAATTTTAAGAGCGCTAAATTACTTTTTATGCTTGAACTGATAATTATGCAGTTTCAAGTTGGAAGATATTTTTTTCTTTTTTGGAGAGAATTCTTTTCTTTCCTCAAGAACTTCAGTAATAGAAATTGTTTTATGACTTGTTTTCTTCTTAAAACTATCCGTACCTATATTATCAATATAATTACTTATAAACTGATTTAATACATTTAATTTATCTTTTTCTACCGAATATATTGAACTTTTACCTGAAAAAGTAATATTAATTAGGTTTGCTTTTTTAAGTTCAAGCAAATGGTTTGAAACGGTAGATTGTGCTAATGGTAAAATTTTAACGATATTCCCACAGGAGCAAGATTCTTCCATCATTAGAATATTCATTATTTGAATTCTTGCAGGATGACCTAAAGCTTTAAATACTTCCGCAATATTATTTATATCTTCCTTAAAATCAACACGTTTAGTTACTCCCATTTTGCCTAAGTTTTATATCAATCGCAATTTAACGATTATAAATTAAGAAAAACAAAAGTTATCAACAAAATTGGATTAAATGTTAATAAATTCAGATTAAACGCATAAAAAAACAATAAACATTACTTTAATCGTGATAAGTAGATATTAGATTGAATTATAATTGAAAACAATTACTTTTCTATTTCAATATTATATTCAATAATCATATCATCATAAGTAATGTAAAGTTGTTTTCTATTGTTTTGATTTTTTCTAGTATAAACTGATACAACACACTCAATACCGTTATTATCAATACAATTATAAGAAGAGATAATATCTGTTTCTGTTTTCTTTACTTCATTGTATTTGATTATATTAAAAAGTTGTATTTCTTCAGAATACACAACTACTCGATGACTTACTCCATCAATTTTAATAATCATTTCAGCTTTTGATGGTTTTGTCCATTCTGTCCATTTTCCTTTACTGTTCTTTTCTGTAACAGAAAAACTAGTTGTTTTAAATAAAAATTGTTGGCTATAAGATGATAAACCAATAAATAAAACGAATACTACTATTTTAAGCTTTTTGCTCATTTTTTTTAAAATTGAAATTGTTGTGTTTCTTTTTGGGCTTGTTGAAATTCATTCATCACATTATTGATAATGGTTTGAACGGGTAAAATATCATGAATTAAACCTGAAATTTGTCCAATTTCTAATTCACCTTCTATTAAATCACCTTCAAACATACCCCTTTTTGCTCTTCGTTTGCCTAATAAGGCTTCTAATTCTTCTTTTGATGGACCTTTTGCGTATAATTCTTGTACATCATTATAAAACTTATTCTTTACTAATCTAACTGGTGCTAATTCTTTTAAGGTCAATTGTGTATCACCTTCATTAGCATTTACAACTGTAGTTTTAAAATCTGCATGAGCACTTGATTCTATTGATGCAACAAAACGAGTCCCCATTTGAACTCCATCTGCACCTAAAATCATTGCTGCCATCATTCCTCTTCCAGTAGCAATTCCACCAGCTGCAATTAACGGAATATCAATTTTTTCTCTAACTATTGGTATTAAAGTTAAAGTTGTTGTTTCATCTCTACCATTGTGCCCTCCAGCTTCAAAACCTTCTGCAACTATAGCATCTACTCCAGCATCTTGTGCTTTCATGGCAAATTTAGCACTACTAACCACATGAACTACTTTTATGCCATTATCTTTTAGATGTTGTGTCCATGTTTTTGGGTTTCCTGCTGAAGTAAAAACGATTTTCACACCTTCTTCGATAATAATTTGGATAATTTCTTCAATATTTGGATAAAGCATTGGCACATTTACCCCAAAAGGTTTGTCTGTTGCTTTTTTGCATTTTTGAATGTGTTCTCTCAAAACATCTGGATACATTGAACCTGCTCCAATTAGTCCTAAACCACCAGCATTACTGACAGCACTTGCTAATTTGTATCCGCTATTCCAAATCATTCCTCCTTGAATTATTGGATATTTTATTTCAAAAAGGCTTGTAATTTTATTCATTAATCGTTGAGTTTATTCTATTGGTAAAAATTATTGTTTGATAATTTTACCTTTTAAATTTATATTTGGAGATGATATTTGGTAATAATATATTCCTGAATTTAAGTTCTCCACATCAAAATTCTGTATTTTTTGCGTAATACTTTCTTCTTTTACTAATTGACCTAAACTATTATATAACAATAGATTTCCGTTTTTAATTTCACTTGCTAAAGTAATTTGATTAACTGCAGGATTTGGATACAAAATCGGATTTTCTATGGTAAAATTCATTGAATTTAAAGCATTTGTCAAGGCTAACTGAAAATCTGGAACTCCATATCCTTTTTGAATTGTTGGATTAGCAAATAAATCCGCAGATTGTTTAATAAAATTAGTTACTTGAACATTTGTAAGTGAAGGAACTGCTGACCAAAAAGTAGCTACCATTCCGGCCATAACTGGACTTGAAAAAGATGTCCCGTTTGATGTAACTATATTTCCAGATGTATTACTAACAGTTGTTCCAAGACCTTTTGCACAAACATCAGGTTTTACTCTTCCATCAAATGATGGTCCAATTGAACTGAAACTTGCGATAGCTTCATTGCTATCAACAGCACCAATTGCTAGAGCATGAATAGCTTCTGCTGGAACTCCAACATGTGGTTCAGAACTATTTCCTGAATTTCCAGCACTAATAACAACCATAATACCTTTAGAGAAAGCCATATCTGCTCCTCTTGATGCAAAAGCTGTTGTTCCATTCATATCATTATAAGTATAACTATAGGCTGGATTATCGTATCCAAAATAACCTAAAGAACTGTTTATAACATCAACACCATAATAATCTGCTAATTCTGCTGCTTCAACCCAATAGGATTCTTCAACTGGATTTTCAGAATTTATATCTTCTGTAATAAATAAATAATATTGTGAATTTGGAGCAGTTCCGACTAATTGTCCATCAACAAATCCTCCCATGCAAGACAAAACAGAAGTTCCGTGATTATGACGTGAAAAATAGTTGGTATTTCTATCAGGGAAGTTATAACCTCCTAATATTTGGTTGTTTGTCATTAAATTCTGAAAAGGTAAAGCTAAATCAACTCCAATAAAACCTGAATCTAAAACTGCTATAATCTTTCCTTGTCCAGTATAATCTTGTTGGTGCAATAAATGTCCATTAAGCATTTGAATTTGATTATCAGAATTTCCATAATTGTATGTAACTAATTCTTCCAATTGTTTATTTACCTTGCTGTATAAGTTATCTTTTGGTTGAATTTGTCTGGTATTTAAAGCACCATTTGCAAAGTCAATTGAATTCACGAAAATTAAATTCGACAAGGCTTGAATATCTGATTGACTTCCTCTTACATGAATTGAATTCAGCCATTTTGATTTAGCCATAACTGTTATTCCAGAAATTGCTTCAATTTGGTCAATATATGGTTGATGCACAGGAGCGTCTGTTATATCTAAAGGAATGTTTTGAGCAGTTCTTCTATCTAATGCTCTTTGAGAAAGCATTGTTAATGGATTTGCTAAAAAGTTTGAAGCATTAGGTTTATTGGTAAAGTAAACCCAAGCATCTTGTTCTTGTGCAAAAGAATTATATGAAATAAATAAAACAATAAGAAGTAGTAACTTTTTCATTTTTCTATTTTACTTCAAATATATAAAATTCTTAAAGAAGCTTTTACTTAATTGTAAAATAAATGAAAATACAATATCCTACTAATAATAAAATTCCTTCTTTAAAACTTAGACTTCCTCTTTTTGGTAATAAAACTAAAGGTAATAATAACAAACTAAAACCAAGCATCCAATAAATATCTTGACTTAATATTCTTGGATCAATGTTTTGAATTGGTTTTATTATAGCTGTAATTCCTAAAACACTTAAAATATTAAATATGTTAGAACCAATAATATTTCCAATTGAAATATCATTTTCTTTTTTAATACTTGCAATAACCGAAGAAGCTAATTCAGGAATACTTGTCCCAATAGAAACAACTGTAACTGCTATAACTCGTTCACTTACACCTATAGTTTTTGCAAGATTTACAGCTCCTTCTACTAATAATTCAGAACCTGCCCAAAGTGCAAAACCTCCAATGGCTAGAAATCCGAAAATTTTGATATAAGGCATTGCTTCTTCTTTGATTTCAGAAATATCTACAATTACTTTTTTATTTTGTTTGACTAAATAAAGTAAAAATAGAATCAGTAAAACAATAAATGTAAAACCTTCACCTCTACTTAATTTTCCGTCCATAAGTAAGAAAACAAATAATAAAGTTGAAGCAATCATTTTTGTAGGCCAATCTGTTGAAAAAAAGCTTTTATCGATTTGAATGGCATTAATTAATAGTACAACTCCAAGAACTAAACCTATGTTTCCAATATTAGAACCTAAAACATTTCCAACCGCAATATCTGGATGACCATCTAAAGCTGCTTGCACGCTCACAATAAGTTCTGGTAAAGATGTTGCAAAGGAAACCACAGTCAAACCCACTATAATTTTTGAAATATTTAATCTATAAGATAATCCTACAGCAGATTTTAACAACCAATTTCCACCAACAACTAATAAAACTAACCCTGAAATTATATAAAGAAAATTCATGTACTATTTTATGAAATTACACCACTACCTAACAACTCTTCACCTTCATACCAAGCTACGAATTGTCCTTCTGTAATAGCCGATTGTGGGTTATCAAAAACAACATACATTCCTGATCCAAATTGGTACAAAGTTGCTTTATCTAAGGGTTGACGATAACGAATTCTTGCCATAACTTCTCTTTTTTCGTCAGGTTGTAATCGCAAGTCTTCTCTTATCCAATGAACTTCATCAGACTTAATGAATAAAGCATTTTTATATAAACCTGGATGATTTGAACCTTGACCTGTATAAATAATATTTTCTTTAACATCTGTCTGAATGATAAATAAAGGTTCTTTTGTTCCTCCAACATTCAATCCTTTTCGTTGTCCATTTGTGAAATAATGAGCTCCTTGATGTTTTCCTACCACTTTAGCTTTAGCATTTGAAAAATTTAATTTTCTCGCTTGATATTTAAAAGCATCTTCAATATTTACAAATTCTGTAGTGGCTAACTCAAATATATCATCTTCTGCATCAACTTCAACAATAACTCCTTCTTTTGGTTCTAATTTTTGTTGTAAAAATTCAGGTAAACGCACTTTTCCGATAAAACATAAACCTTGTGAGTCTTTTTTATCAGCCGTTACTAAATCCATTTGGGTAGCAATTTCTCTTACTTGCGGTTTTGTCAATTCACCTATTGGAAATAAAGCTTTAGATAATTGTTCTTGTGATAATTGACATAAGAAATAAGATTGATCTTTGTTATCGTCTTTTCCAGCTAACAATTGAAAAACTTCCTTTCCGTCATTTTCAATGCTTGATTTTCTACAATAGTGACCTGTTGCCACATAGTCTGCACCAAGTGACAAAGCAATTTTCATAAAAACATCGAATTTAATCTCTCTATTACAAAGCACATCTGGATTTGGAGTTCGACCTTGTTCATATTCATTGAACATGTAATCCACAATTTTTTCTTTGTATTCTTCAGATAAATCTACTGTTTGAAATGGAATTCCTAATTTTTCAGCCACTAAAAGTGCATCATTACTATCTTCTAACCAAGGGCATTCATTTGATATTGTAACCGTATCGTCATGCCAATTTTTCATAAAAAGACCAATAACATCATAACCTTGTTCTTTTAATAAATAAGCTGCAACACTAGAGTCTACACCACCTGAAAGTCCTACTACGACTCTTTTCATTCTATTATTTCTTATCTTTTTTAGTACTTTTTAGTTCTTTAACTTCTCTATTTTTCATTTCTCCAGGAACTTTTTCTCCTTTTGGATTCATAGTGTATTCAAAATTTTTTGACGTATATTTTCTTGCCGTTTCTTCTTTAACAACTTTCCCTTTTTCGTAAGTTTTCCAAACTCCAGATTTTAATCCTTCTTTATATTGACCTTGAATTGAAATATTTCCTAAACCATCATAAAATGTTGCATCACCATGAAGTTCGTCATTTTTATAATTTAAATCTTCTAGTATTTTTTCATTTACACCATATTTTTTATAGTTTCCATTTCGTTTTCCATCACTAAAATTCAATATTTCAGCTACAGCACCGTCATCATAAAAGATTTTTTTAATCCCATTAAGCTTTCCTTTTTTATAATTTTCGCTAGTCATTACAATTTTAGATTCTTTATGGTATATCTTCCATTCCCCTTCATATTCTTTATTTATTAGTAAACCTTCGCTAACAATATTATCTTTTCTGTCGAACATAGTAACATAACATGAACCATTTCCTTTAGAAAAATCTCTTTTAGCAATTACTTTTCCTGCTTTAGTATCATCAAAATATTTAAAAACACCCTTTTCTTTGCCATGTTCAAAAACACCTTCATATCTTGGACGCTTAGATTCTTCATAGGTTCCTTTCCATAAACCATGACGTTCTCCTTTAGCATCTAATTGATTTATAGTTTCTTGAGAAAACGACAAACCTGAAATTAAAAATAAAAGAATTGTCACTATTTTTTTTGTTATTAACATATGTTTTATGTTTTTTTAATATTTATTGAATTAATAATCAAATGATTAAACAAATTGTAAAAAAAGTTAATTAATACATGATTTTTTCAAAATCATTTTCTTTTGTGTCTAACTTTTATTAGTTTTGGTTAAACAAAAAATATAATTACTATGAAAAACATTGCAAAATTAATCAAATTAACTTTAATCATCACTATAAGTGTGATGATGTTTTCGTGCTCTAATGATGATGATAATCCTGCTGTTGTTACTCCGGTAGACAACTCAATTGCTGGTATTGCATCACGTACACCTGAATTTTCTTCTTTAGTTGCTGCTTTGGTAAAAGCTGATTTGGTACAAACATTGAGCCAAGATGGTTCATTAACTGTATTTGCTCCAGATAACGGTGCATTTGCGACGTTTTTATCTGATAATGGTTATGCAAATTTAGATGCTGTTCCTACACCTGCATTGAAAGAACTTTTATTAAACCATGTTGTTGCAGGTACAAATCTTTCAACAGGCCTATCTACTGGTTATGTAAAAACTCTAGGTAAAGGAGCTGCTTCAACTACAAACACATTAAGTATGTATATCAATACGTCAAATGGTGTTAGTCTTAATGGAGTATCTAACGTAACTCAAGCTGATATTATTGCAACAAATGGAGTAATTCACAAAGTAAGTGCGGTAATTGGTTTACCAACTGTTGTAACTCATGCCGCTGCAAATTCTAATTTTACAACTTTAGTAAGTCTATTAGACGCACAAGGTTTAGTACCTACTTTATCAGGAACTACTAGTTCACCATTTACCGTTTTTGCTCCATTAAATTCCGCTTTTACACAACCGGTATTAGATTTATACGGAACTTTAACATCAGCTCAAAAAACTGCATTATTAACTTACCATGTTGTTGGTGGAGCTAACGTGTTGTCTACTGGGATTCCTACAACACCTATTACTACACTTCAAGGTGATACTTTTTCAATTGCTGGAACTGTAATTACTGATGCAATTAATGCTCAAACAAACATTGTTCTAACAGATGTACAATGTTCTAATGGAATTATTCATGCTATTGATGGTGTAATACGTCCGTTTTAATTAAGTAAAAATGCTATGAAAAAAAAGTCATTCATTAATTTGAATGGCTTTTTTTATTCTTCATATATGAAAAGACTAATATCATTTAATTAGACTTTTTTACGTCATTTAATTTTTTGAATAATAAAATATATTTTTCTCAAAATTTTTTTTTAAACTAATACATCTTTTTAAACTAATAGTAATTATTACAATTATGTGAAAGCACTTGAAATTATTTTAAAGTAATTCAGCCAATAGAAACTTAAAAGTATATCAATAGAAAATCAATTATCTAGTTTAATAAACTAACTCATGTTCTAGCTTTATCAATGTAAATTTTATTTAGTTCATTGATTTAACCAATAAATAAAATCCCTGCCAAAAAAGCAGGGATTTTATTTTTTAATATGTATGTTTTATTTATTTTTTCTTTTGAGCTTTAGCTTCTTCTGCTTGTTCCATCATTTCTCTCATTTTTTTCTGGAATTTGCTTTCTTTCTTTTCTTTAGTTTTATTAACTTGAATTTTAGCGTGAATTTTTTCGTCATTCACAATGTATTTCTTAATAACTAACATAATTCCGATTGTAATTAAATTTGAAATAAAGTAATATAAACTCAATCCAGAAGCGTAATTATTGAAGAAAACCAACATCATTACAGGAGAAATATAAATCATGATTTTCATGATTTTCCCCATATCTGGCATTCCTTCTTGTGTTGGAGCACTCATTTGTTGGTCACCAGTAGTCATTCTCATATAAAAGAAAATAGCAACAGAAGCCAAAATTGGAAATAAACTCACGTGATCTCCATAAAAAGGAATTCTAAATGGTAATTGATAAATTGCATCATAAGATGATAAATCGTCTGCCCAAAGGAAGCTTTTTTGTCTCAAATCGAACATAGAAGGAAAGAACTGAAACAAGGCATAAAATACCGGAATTTGCATAACCGCTGGCAAACAACCTGCCATTGGATTTACTCCAGCTTTAGAATACAACTTCATTGTTTCTTGTTGTTTCTTCATTGCATTGTCCTTGTATTTAGCGTTTAATTCGTTAATTTCTGGACGCAATACTTTCATTTTTGCTTGTGACAAATATGATTTATATGTAATTGGAGACATTACCAATCTTACTAAAATCGTAAAAATGATAATTGATAATCCGTAACCTAATCCAATAGAAGAAATAAATCCAAATACTGGAATAAATACCCAACGGTTAATCCATCCGAAAATACCCCAACCTAATGGCATAATTTCGTCTAGATTTTTTTCATAACTAGTTAAAGTTTCATATTTAGCTGGACCGTAATACCAGTTCATAGCATAATTAAGTTCACCATTTTTAAAATCTAAAGGTACTTTTGCTACAAAGTTTTTTGTATAAAGGGTGTCAATTTCTTCATCGTGAACTAAATTTTGAGATTTTAATTCAGCCGTTTTAAAAGGTGTATCTGTTAATAAAATTGATGTAAAGAAATGTTGCTTGAAAGCAATATAACTTACATCTTTTACAATATCATCATCGTCTTTTGCTGCACTTAAGTAATCGTCTTTTCCTTCTTCATATTCATAAACCATTTCTGTGTAACGATTTTCATATGAAATACTTTTTTCGTTTCTAAAGGCTTTTAATTGCCATTCTAAATCTAATGATTTTGAAGTATTTATTACATCTGTTAAACCTTGCGTTTTGATTCCAAAATCTAACATATATTCTTTTGGTTTCAATACATAACGATATTCTAAAAACTTGTTTTCACCTGCTTTTAAACGCATTGTTAAGACTTGATTATCTCCATCTTTTGTTAAAGTTGGTTCAAAAAACATGTCTTTTGTATTTAAAACACGATTGTCTTTTGTATTTAGAGTAATGTTTAGATTAGCGTTATTTTCTTTGATAATTTGAACTTGTGTTTTAGAATTTCTTTCAAATTGTTCAATTCCTTTAACGGTTGCATTAACAATATAACCTCCTTTATTTGATATTTCTAATTTTAAAACATCATTTTCAATAGTTGTTATATTCTTTTTTGCTGATGGAAGAGTTGAAGAATACGCAAACGAACCTAATTGATCTTTAGCTTGTTCGTTTTGAAGTGAATCATTAGAAACAACTGTTGTAACTTCTGGAGTTAGTTCTGTTTTTACTGATTCTTTTTGTTTATCAACTTGTTCTTGTTTAGCTTTTGTTTCTTGTTCTTCTTTTGTAGGCGCGTTAGTGTATAACATCCACATTAAAATCCCTGAAATTAATACAAATCCAATAATTGAATTTAGATCTAATTTTTTTTCTTCCATTTTTAGTATTTATTCCTTTAGAGTTTAACCCAAAGGCAATTAATTTATTATAATTAAACTTTATAACTCTTAAGCCTATTTGTTTTATTTTTAACTACAGCTTTTACAAAACTCACAAATAAAGGATGAGGATTTACAACTGTACTTTTATATTCTGGATGATATTGAACTCCGATGAAAAATGGATGATCTTTTATTTCTACAATCTCTACCAAATTTGTATCAGGATTAACACCAGATGCAATTAAACCTGCATTTTGCAATTCATCTAAATACTTTGCGTTAAATTCGTATCTATGACGGTGACGTTCTGAAATTTCAGACGTTCCATAAACTTGATGTGCTAGTGTTCCTTCTTTGATTGCACATTTCCAAGCTCCCAAACGCATAGTTCCTCCTTTGTTCACAATGTTTTTTTGTTCCTCCATTAAATTAATGACAGGATACTTAGTCGTTTCATTCATTTCAGTTGAGTTTGCGTCTTTGTAACCTAATACATTTCTAGCGAACTCAATAACAGCCATTTGCATTCCTAAACAAATTCCTAAAAACGGGATTTTATTTTCTCTCGCATAGCGAACAGTATCTATTTTTCCTTCTATACCACGATTACCAAATCCAGGAGCAACTAATATGCCATCTAAATCTTTTAATTGCTTTTCTGCCGTTTTGGCATTTAAAAACTCAGAATGAACAGAAATGACATTTACTTTTGTTTCATTTGTAGCACCAGCATGAATGAAAGCTTCAAGAATTGATTTATATGAATCTTGTAATTCAACATATTTACCCACTAAACCAATATTGATTTCATGTTTTGGGTTTTTATGTTTTTGAAGAAACTCATTCCAATGTTTTAAATCTGGTGTGTTTTTTTCAGGTAAACCTAATTTCTTCAGTGTAACAGTATCTAATCCTTCTTCTAACATTAAATTTGGCACATCATAAATTGTTGATGCATCAATAGATTGAATTACAGCTTCTTTCTTAACATTACAAAATAAAGCTAATTTTTGACGTAATTCATCTGATAACTCGTGTTCCGTTCTACAAACTAAAATATCTGCTTTAATTCCGCTTTCCATTAATGTTTTAACAGAATGTTGCGTTGGTTTTGTTTTTAATTCACCAGCAGCAGCCAAATACGGCACTAAAGTTAAATGAATACAAATTGCATTTTCATCTCCT
The DNA here is from genome assembly GCF_000422685.1 of Flavobacterium gelidilacus DSM 15343. Lineage (GTDB taxonomy): Bacteria > Bacteroidota > Bacteroidia > Flavobacteriales > Flavobacteriaceae > Flavobacterium > Flavobacterium gelidilacus. Next base: position 430,248 of record NZ_AUGN01000001.1, read on the forward strand.
AATTCCCATAATAATTGACGAACTGATTCTATGTAAGGCAATGATTCAATATCACCGACTGTTCCTCCAATTTCTGTAATAACTATATCGTAATCACCTGTGTTACCAAGTAATTGCATACGTTCTTTAATTTCATTTGTAATGTGAGGAACAACTTGAACCGTTTTTCCTAAAAATTCACCTCTACGTTCTTTCTCAATAACTGAAAGATAAACTCTACCAGTTGTAACGTTATTCGCTTGTGAAGTTGGAACATTTAAAAAACGTTCGTAGTGACCCAAATCCAAATCTGTTTCAGCACCATCGTCTGTTACATAACATTCTCCGTGCTCGTAAGGATTTAAAGTTCCTGGGTCAACATTTATGTAAGGATCGAACTTTTGTATAGTTGCCCTATAACCTCTTGCTTGTAATAATTTTGCTAATGACGCTGCAATGATTCCTTTCCCTAAAGAAGAAGTCACACCACCAGTAACAAATATATATTTTGTTTGATTCATTGTGTAGTTGTTGTTTGTTGTGTTGTTGTTTAAAACGTGCAAAAATACGATTTATAATTGATAATTTACAATTGAAAATTAGCAATTATTTTAATTTGTTTAATTCGGTTTGTGGAAATTTCTTCGAATATTTCTAATTAGTTCTTCCAAACCATTTAGTTTAAGTTCATAAACTAGTTTAAGTTGTTCTCCTAGTTGACCTTTTGGAAAACCTTTGTTATGATACCAAACCACATAATACTCAGGTAAATCGATTAAATATTTACCTTCATATTTACCAAATGGCATTTTGGCATGAGCGAGTTTAACTAATTGTTCTTGATTTGTCAAATTACTTCCAATTAAAAGTAATTTCTTTTTTAATATCTGGGTGCAAACTATAATGAACAGGGCAAGTATTTGCCGTTCTTTCTAAAATAGTTTTAGTTTTTTCATCAACACTTATGTCGAAATTAAAAACAATATGGATTTCAGAGATTCTTCTTGGCTCACTGGCCATTATTTTTGTTACTTCAGCAGTTGAATTTGATAAATCAACATTCATATCCTGAGCTTTAATTCCCATAACAGTAAACATACAAGTTGCTAAACCATTTGCAATTGTGTCAGTTGGTGAAAATGCTTCTCCTTTTCCGTTGTTATCTAAAGGAGCATCAGAAATTATTTCTGAACCTGAATTTATATGAATAGAAGAAGTTCTTAAATCTCCTAAATAAGTAACTTTTGATGTTGTCATTATTTTACTTCTTCTATGGTTAATTCGTCTGTGTAGTGCATTAAATAAATTCCGGTATTGTAGTTACCTTCTTCTATTTTTCTATAATTAAATTTACTTTCTAATTGTTCAGAAGTTAAACCTGTTGTAGAGTTTACAAACCCGTTTTCTTCATACATTCTTAAAATCGTATCGAATGTAACATCAAAACCTCGTGAAGCAAAGAAATTAGGATTTACATTATTATCTTTCTTAAATTTTTCTCTAAAAGACTCGTAATAAGCACTCTTATTCGTTCTAGTTACTGAAGGAAACATCATTTTTAAATCAGTATATCTTTTTAAAGGTATTTCTTCAAATTCTAACGCATCATAAATTTCGAAAACAACTAATTGAATATCATATTTAGATTTTAATTTGGATAAAATACTTGTTGTATTTAAAATTATATTTGTTTTTTCAGTATCGAGAATTATAAAATTCTTTCTATTTGGGTCTAAAAGAGATGTAATATTTTCTGATGTAACGGCTCCTTTTTCTGTTAAAGGGATAATTTTTAAATCAGGAAACTGAGCCAATACTGTTTCTTTATTATCTTGTTTTTTATTACTAAAAATAGCTAATACATTTCCATTGTTTTTCTTGAAATGATTGAATAATACCTCTCTCATCAATTCATCTGAAGGTCTTGCATAATATATATTAGGATAAGGCCTTCCGTTAGTTACAGACAATGGAGAAATAATTGGAATATTATATTTTTCTAAAGCGATTGCCGTTTGTTCTACTTGAGAATTAATTAAAGGACCAACGACAGCGTGTACTTTTGAAAAATCATTTTTTTGAATAATAGAATTTAAGTTATTAGATGCTTTTTTGGATTCAAAATCAATTACTTTTACCTTTAAATTAGTATAACCCATTCTTTTTGCAGAATCAATTGCTATTAAAGCACCTGCATAATAATCTAGAGCAATGTTGGTTAATTGTCCATGTTTAGAATTTAAAAATTCTGACTTACTTCTAATAGAATCACTTTCCATCATTGGAATATTAAAAGGAAGAAGTAAAACTAAAGTTTTTTCAACATCGCTTTTTTTAGCTATTAGTTTGGTTTTATCTGAAGTTAACTCTAATGTTTTTAAGGTATCGCTTGGAATATTAATAATCAAACCTTCTTTAAAACCTTCGCTTAAAATTGGGTTTAACTTTAATATTTCCATCTGAGAAACGTTAAACTTTTTAGAAATTCCGTAAAGGGTTTCTTTTGGTTTAATTTCATATTGCTCATAATCCGATTTTTCTTTTGAAATTGCTCTTTTTCCTTTTTTAGTAACAGCAATGGCTATTCCGACAGGAAAACTATCTTTAATTTCAGGATTAAGTTCTTCTAGTTCTTCAATTGTTAATTCAAACTTTTTTGCAATACCATATTTTGTATCTTCTGGCTGAATTATATATTTGCCATAATCTAAAATCGAATCTTTAACCGTTGAAGGAATTACAAACTTTGGATCTAAAGGCTTTTTTACAATTAATACTTGTCCTTCTTGTAAACCATCTCTAACAATTACTTTATTCCAATTATCTAAATCATCTATAGTGATGTTGAATTTTTTGGCTAGACTATATTTAGTATCTTTTGCTTGTACTATATAACTTTCTAGTCTTTTAGGCTCATCAATTACTTGACTATCTTTTTTTGAATCTTTGGGATCAACTTTATACTTTTGTAAACTAATTAATAATACTTGATTTTCATTAATTCCATTTTTTGCTTCTGGATTTAACTTAAAAATATCATAAGGTGTTACTTTATACTTTTTAGCAATTTGAGTAACCGTTTCTCCTGCCAAAACAGTATGCTTAACATAATCCTTATTGGGTTGAGCAAAAGAACTAAATGAAACAAGAACTATTAATAGAAATATCTTTTTAATTTGATTCATAAAATTGAAATTAATTCAGGTCAATTATTTTTTTACTTTAAGTTGTAGTTCTTGACCTGCTTGAAGGCTTTTTGTTAAAAGAGATTCATTTTGTTGTTTAATATCATCAATAGAGACGTTGTACATTTTTGAAATACTATATAATGTTTCTTTTGGTTGTACAAGATGTTTTACCAGTTTAAAGTCATCAGGGTTTGAATTATCAACAGTTACTTCTTCTGATTTTATTTGTATTTCAGTTTCAGATTTAACCTCATTAACTACAATTGGTCTATTTGATTTTATCTTTAATACTTGTCCAGATTGTAATCCATGATTTAATAAAACGGCATTATCAGCAGTAATTTCCTCTACCGTAGTACCATATTTTTTTGATATACTATAAAGCGTTTCACCTAAGCTAACTTTGTGAGTGATTTCAGACAAAGGCTTATTATTGTTTTTCTCTGATGATATTGTTGAAATAACTTGTTCTGGTTCATTATTAATAAATAAATTTTTTGCAACAGGCATTTTTAATGTAGTTCCAGATTGAAGTCCATTTTTTAATACTTTTTCATTTTCTTTTTTAATTTCTTCAACAGTCACACCATATTTTTTTGACAAGCTAGTAAGAGTTTCTCCAGATGCTACTTCATGATCAATAAAATGATTTTTATCGGATATATTTAATTTTGAAATAGCTTCACGTCTACCATAATTTGGGTCTTTTGTTTCTTCAATGTTTGAAGCTTCAGCAAGCAGTTCTTTTTCTTTAGCTTCTGCAATTTTAACATTAGCTAATTCTCTTTCTTCTCTTTCTTTTGTGCGTTCAAGCAAGGCTAATTTTTCTTTTTCCCTTTTTTCTTTTCTTTGCGTTATTATTTCTTGGCTTTTTATAGGCTGAGGAATGTATAATATCATTCCCTCACTAACCCCATCAATTGCCTTTTTATTTAATCTATAGATTTCCGTTGGAGAAACAAGGTATTTTTTTGAAATCATTAAAATAGTTTCTCCTAATGCAACTTTGTGAGTAACAATCTCAACATCATCATCTTCTTGACTGTAACCAATTTGAAAAGTCAACAGCAAAACTAAAAATAAAACTAATTTTCTACTCATAAGTGTGAAATTGCTTTTCCTTATTTGGCGATCATTTAAAATCATAATTTAAGATTTGGGTTAAACTTCAATTATTATCAAGAATAAAATATTTATTCCCATTCGATTGTTGCTGGTGGTTTAGAACTGATGTCATACACTACTCTATTAACACCTTTAACTTTATTTATTATCTCATTAGAGATTTTCATTAAAAAATCATAAGGCAAATGAACCCAGTCGGCTGTCATACCATCAGTAGATTCAACGGCTCTAAGAGCTACTACTTTTTCATATGTACGTTCATCTCCCATTACTCCTACACTATTAACCGGTAATAAAATTGCACCAGCTTGCCATACTTTATCATACAATCCGTGTTCTTTTAATCCATTGATAAAAATTGCATCTACTTCTTGAAGAATATCTACTTTTTCTTGAGTAATATCTCCTAAAATTCTAATAGCCAAACCTGGACCAGGAAATGGATGTCTTCCTAATAATTCAGCATCAATTCCTAATGTTTTACCTACTCTTCTTACTTCATCTTTAAATAACATTCGAAGTGGTTCAACAATTTTTAATTTCATAAAATCAGGCAAACCACCTACATTATGATGCGATTTTATAGTTGCAGAAGGACCATTAACTGATATTGATTCAATAACATCTGGATAAATAGTTCCTTGAGCTAACCATTTTACATCTGTCAATTGGTTTGCTTCATCATCAAAAACTTCAATAAAAGCATTTCCAATTGCCTTACGTTTAGTTTCTGGATCATCTACACCAGCAAGAGCTTTCAAAAAGCGTGCCGAAGCATCAACTCCCTTAACGTTTAAGCCCATACCTTTATACTGATCTAAAACGCTATCATACTCATTTTTACGCAATAAGCCATTATTAACAAATATACAATATAAATTTTTTCCTATAGCTTTATGCAATAAAACTGCAGCAACGGTAGAATCAACTCCACCAGAAAGCCCTAAAACTACTTTATCGTCTTTGACTTTATTTTTTAATTCTTCAATCATTTCTTCCACAAAAGCGTTTGGAGTAAAATTTTGAGGAACTTCAGCAATTTTTACTAAAAAGTTCTCTAACATTTGCTTTCCGTCGGTTGAATGATATACTTCTGGATGATATTGAATTGCGTAAGTTGTTTCTCCTTCAATTTTGTAAGCTGCATTTTCTACATCTTTTGTACTAGCAATTCTTACTCCATTTGTTGGTAAAGTTTTGATTGTGTCTGAATGACTCATCCAAACTTGACTATCATTACTTATGTTTTCTAAAAAAGGCTCATTCTCTTTTATATAAGACAAATTAGCTCTCCCGTATTCTCTTATGTTTGAAGGAGCAACTTCTCCACCAGAAAAATGAGCTAAATATTGAGCACCATAACAAACTGCTAAAAGGGGCTTTTTACCTCTAATCTCTGACAAGTCTGGATGTGGTGCATCTTCTGCTCTAACAGAAAATGGACTACCCGATAATATAACGGCTTTAAAAGTTGACAAATCCTTTGGAGGATTGTTGTAAGGATATATTTCGCAAAATATATTAAGTTCACGAACTCGTCTAGCGATTAGCTGAGTGTATTGTGAACCAAAATCTAAAATTAGTACGTTGTGTTGCATTTGGCAAAATTAATTCTTTATTTGGGTTTTAAAAATTACTTAACAACAAATGTTAAATTAGAACCACTTTTTCTTTTTAAAATAATAAATCATCGATAAAACGATAAGAAACATAATTCCAAGGACGAAAAAATAACTGTATTTCCAATGTAATTCTGGTAAATTATCAAAATTCATCCCATATATTCCTGCAATAAATGTTAACGGCATAAAAACAGAAGAAATTACGGTCAGTATTTTCATAACTTCATTCATTCTATGACTTTGTGCTGTGTAAAAAAAGTTACTAGCACTGTCTAAAGCATTCATATCATATTCAATTTGCTCAATTAACTCAAGCGTTTTTTGATGTAGTCTTCCAAAATAAACAAAGTTTGATGGCTCAATAAAGTTTAATTCATCATCATCTTTAATTGTTTTTATTGTATAAAGTGCATCTCTCAAAGGAATTACAGAACGTTTTAGTAAATGAAAAATTTCTCTAGCCTTTTCAATATCTTGCATTATAAAAGGATCATCAGAAACTTTAGATAAGGCTAATAATTCTTCAATCTTATTTTCTTTTGCTTCAATTGTTATATAAAAATTCTCAATTATTGCATCTAATAAAAGATATAATAGAAAATCTACTTTCTTTTTTCTAACTATTCCAGTATTTGTTCTTAATCTTTCTCTAATGTGCGTAAAAAAATCACCTCTTTTTTCTTGAAATGAAACCACTAAATCTTCCTGTAATAAAAAACTAATTTGTTCAATACTTATTGATTCTTTGTCTTCATTAGGTAAAATTGATTTAACACTAAAGAATAATGTATTATCTAGTTCATCTAAACTTGTTCCTCTAGATATATTAACAATATCTGATACGATTAAAGGATTTAATTTTAAATTTTCTGTTAAGCTTTTAATAAGTTCAACATTATTTAATCCATGAATATTTAACCAATTACTTTTTGTGTCTACTTTAGATTTAAAGAATTCATCTGTTGAAATTTTTTGAAATTCAATTAAACTTTCATCATTATATACAAATAACTGTAATTCAGTTTCTTTATCTTTATAAATTCCGGTATATTCAACTTGAGTTGGTTGAATTTTTCTACCTTTTTTATATTTAATTTTTCTCAAAACTCTAAATTTTATACATCAAAGATAGGAGTTTTTAAAAATCGAGTTTACTTTTACAAAAATTATTACAAACAATGAAAACACTACTTATTAACATTAAAGAACTGCTTCAAGTCAGAGAAAAATCAGTAAATATGGTGTCTGGCAAAGAAATGAATGATTTACCTATCCTTAATGATGCATTTTTACTACTTGAAAATAATATTATTTCTGACTTTGGAAAGATGGTAGATTGTCCTACAAATAGCGATGCTAAAATCATTGATGTTACAGGGAAAATAGTTTTACCAACTTGGGTTGATAGCCATACACATATCGTTTATGCCGGAAATCGAGTGCAAGAGTTTGTTGATAGAATAAATGGGCTTACATATGAAGAAATTGCTAATCGTGGTGGTGGAATATTAAATTCGGCAAAAAAACTTAACGAAACATCTGAAAACGATATTTATGAACAATCTAAACTTCGATTAGAAGAAGTTATGCAACAAGGAACTGGAGCTGTTGAAATAAAATCGGGTTATGGATTAACTGTTGAAGGAGAGTTGAAAATGCTGCGTGTTATAAAGCGGTTAAAAGAAAATTATCCTATTGAAATTAAAGCTACATTTTTAGGAGCACATGCTTTTCCTTCTGAATTTAAAGAGAATCATAAAGTTTATATTGATTTAATTATTAATGAAATGCTTCCGAAAATTGCTGAAGAGAATTTAGCAGACTATATTGATGCTTTTTTAGAAACTGGCTATTTTTCAGTTGATGAAACTGTCAAAATAATACAAGCTGGAAAAAAATATGGTTTACAAGCAAAAATTCATGTAAATCAATTTACTGCAATAGAAGGAATAAAGGCTTGTGTAGAAAACAATGCTTTATCGGTAGATCATTTAGAAGTTGTGACAGATGAAGATATTGAAGTTTTAAAAAACAGCAAAACTATGCCTGTAGCTTTACCAAGTTGCTCTTATTTTATTACAATTCCTTATACTCCTGCACGAAAAATGATTGATGCTGGATTACCTTTAGCAATTGCAACTGACTTTAATCCTGGTACAACTCCATCTGGAAATATGAATTTTGTTGTAGCTGCAGCTTGTATAAAAATGAAAATGACACCTGAAGAAGCTATAAATGCTGCTACTATAAATGCTGCTTATGCTATGGGAGTTTCAGAAACTCATGGTAGTATTACTAAAGGGAAAAAGGCAAATATTATTATTACAAAACCACTGACCTCTTTTTATCAATTACCTTATGAATTTACTAGTAATTTGATTGATAAAGTTATGATTGAAGGCCAATTTATTTCATAAAAAAAAAGCATCACAAATGTGATGCTTTTTTTTTAATGTTAATTTTAAATTATCTCAAATCAAAAGTAGAGTTAGCAACTAAATCTCCTTTACTAAAAATATTGATGTAATATTTTCCTTTTGCAAAGTCTTTACCTGATAGTTCTTCATAAACATCTACTGTGCTGTTTTCGAATTTTACTTTTGAAATAAAGCTATATGTTAATAATTTATCATTAAAAGTAATTGATTTTTTATCTCCTAAAACATTATTAGCAGCATCGATTACCTGAACGTAATATTCTCTTTCACCAGATTTAGCCATTGCATTTTCAGCAATTGTGAAGCTAATTTTTAATTTATCTGCTCTACTTGCTTTTTCTGTTTCAATTTGTTTTCCAGAACTTCTCTCTTTTACTGCAATCGTTTTTAGATTAACAATAACTAGTTTTTGTCCTTTTTCAACTGTTTTTGATAACTTTTCATTTTGATTAACTAAAGTATCATTGTATTTTTTTGATTCGTCCAAAACTACATTAGTACTATCTAAATTTTTAGTTAGTAACATGTTTTCTTCTTTAAGTTTTGTGTTTTCAGCTATTAGACTGTCCATTTCTCTTTTTAAACGAATATAATCGTTTTTATAATTAGCAACAGATTCTCCTTTTTTAACTCTAACAATTAAAGCTTCAACTTTTGCTTTTTCAGCTTCTAGTTCTTCTTTTAAAGATGTATTACTAGCAATTTCACTATCATACATAGCTTTCATTTGCTCTAGATCGTTTAAAACTAACTCTTTCTCTGAAAGTATTTTATCATACTTACCTTCGCTTAACTCAATATCTCTTTTTGAGTCAGAACTCATTTTAAACATATAGGCCATACTACCTAGTAATAATAAAGATAATATTAGAATTATTGCCTTTAATTTTGAATTGTTTTGATTGCTTTCCATTTTTAATATTTAGTTTTTTAAAGTACAAATGTACATTCTTTAGATTTAATAACGAAAATATATAAGATTATAGTATTTTTGAATTCTATTTTTTTTTATTTATGGATAATTTAATACCCTTTAGTATTTCTAATTTAGCTGAAATTACAAACCATAGAAGTGGTGAAGTAAAATTTGGCGAAAGAATTATAACAATACCTAAAGATACTTCTTTTTTAGAATTTATTTCAAAATCTGACGCGCTTTTTGTTTTATTTGGCATTCCAGAAGACATCGGCGTGAAAGCTAATTTTGGAAGAGTTGGGACTGCTTCGGCTTATTCAAGTGCTATAAAAAGCCTTGTTAACATTCAGCATAATAAATTTTGCAAGGGAAATAAACTAATTTTATTAGGGCATTTAGATGTAGAAAATGAAATGAAGATAGCAGCATCTTTAAATCCAAATGACAAAGAAGAAAGAAAAGAACTTTTTAAATTAGTCGAACAAATAGATAAAGAAGTTTCTCATATAGTAAGTGTTATTGTAAAACATGGAAAAATTCCGATAATTATTGGCGGTGGACATAACAACGCTTATGGAAATATAAAAGGATTAGCATTAGGAAAAGGAAAAATGGTTAATGCCATTAATTTTGATGCACATACTGATTTTAGAATTATGGAAGGAAGACATTCTGGAAATGGTTTTACTTACGCTTTTGAAGAACAATTTTTAAAAAAATATTTCGTTTTTGGACTTCATGAAGGGTTTGTTTCTAAAAGTGTTTTTAATACTATAAAATCAATTCCTGATTCAATTAATTACAATACCTATGAAGAAATTGATGTTAGAAAAGAAAAAAATTTCGATACTGAATTAGATATTGCATTAGACTTTGTGAAAAATGACCCTTTTGGAATTGAATTAGACTTAGATGCCATACCAGGTGTATATTCAAGTGCTATGACTAATTCTGGATTCGGTGTTGATAAAGCCCGTCAATTTGTACATCATTTCGGAAAAAACAAAAATGCTTCTTATTTGCACATTTGTGAAGGTGCACCAGATTTGGATCAAACCAATAACAACCATTTAACAGGTAAATTAATAGCTTATTTGATTACAGATTTTATGAAAAGTAAAATGTTGTAGTATGATTTTCAGTTAAATGAATCTTAAATTATGTCTAATTTTTAAACTTGCACTTGATTTTTGTAAATGTTATTGACATTGAAAAATCTTATTTTAATAATGATTACCTTTGTAAAAAAATTACAAATGACTTTTAAAGAATTAAATTTAATTCCCAACATACAACAAGCGGTTGAAGAAATTGGTTATGAAAAACCAACTCCAATACAAGAACAAGCAATTCCAGCAGTTTTAGAAGGTTTAGACTTAGTAGCTTGTGCACAAACTGGTACAGGAAAAACAGGTGCTTTTGCCATACCAATCATCAATTTAATACATAGAATTGTTGGTTCATCCAACAAGAAATCAAAACATATTAGAACACTTGTGGTTACTCCTACTCGTGAATTAGCTATTCAAATTCAAGAGAATTTTGATTCTTATGGTAAATACACCAATATAAAATCAATGGTTATTTTTGGTGGTGTTAGTCAAGTTTCACAAGTTGATCAATTAAGAAAAGGAGTTGATGTATTAATTGCTACACCAGGAAGACTTTTAGACTTAAACAAACAAGGCTATATTGATTTAGATTATTTGCATCATTTGGTTTTAGATGAAGCTGATCAAATGCTAGACATGGGTTTTATTAATGATGTAAAGAAAATTGTTAAACTAACTCCAGATAATCGTCAAACCTTATTGTTTTCTGCTACTATGCCAGTTGCAATTAGAGAATTGGCTGATAAATTTTTAACAAATCCAAAATACATTTCTGTTGATCCAATTTCTAGTACAGCTGAAAAAGTAGATCAAAAAGTATATTTTGTTGACAAAGGTGATAAACGCAAATTATTATATCATTTAATTAAAAATGATGATTTAAAAAATATTTTAGTTTTTACAAGAACGAAACATGGAGCAGATAATGTTGTAAAAGCACTAGAAAAAGATGGTGTTAAAGCAGCAGCAATTCATGGAAACAAATCACAAAATGCTAGACAAAGAGCTTTAAAAGATTTTAAAGATCAAAAAATTTCTGTTTTAGTAGCTACTGATATTGCTGCAAGAGGAATTGATATCGATGACTTGCCTTTTGTAATAAATTTTGACATTCCAAATATATCAGAAACTTATGTTCACCGCATTGGTAGAACTGGTAGAGCAGGAAAAAGTGGATTAGCAATTTCATTCTGTGATAAAGAAGAAAAATCATATTTAAAAGATATTGAAAAATTAATTCGAATAAAAATTAAGGTAGTTGAAGATCATCCTTATGTCTTAGATGTAAACGCTGTTTCTGAAAACTCGGATAAGAAACCTGATTTAAGAAATAAGAAAAAAGATACTAATTCTAGAAAATCTGAGACTTCAAAGAAGAATAAGAAACGTTGGTATTAATTAATAAAAAAAGAAGCTTAATATAGCTTCTTTTTTTTATGTTATTTTGCAACAGTTTTACTTCTAATTTCTTTAAAAGAATAGGTCATCTTATCTAATTTTTCTTTAAACTTTTCTTTATTATCGAATAAAGTCCATGTCATAATTTGGTAGTAAGCCTTTTCTGATTTAACGAATGCTAATTGGTAGTAAACTTTATATTCATCCACTTTTCCTTCAAATTCAATAATCTTAGATTGTAATCCGTTTATTAAAGTATCTTGCTCTTTTGAAATTCTTTTTATGTCTGGTTCCGATTCAAATCCGTCAACTATTAATTTTGAGTATCCATTTAAATCAGGTTTATAAAGCTCACCTAAATCATTATCAGAAATAATGTCTTCAAATTCTTCTGCTTTTTCATCAATAACTACGATATATATTTCGTTAAAAATATCTTGATATTGCAAAGAAGCATCATCATTCAGTTCATTAGTCTTAGACATATTTGAATAAATATCCAATGAATATTGATTTTTAATAGTTATAGTTTCAATCTGTGAATCATCTTTACAAGATTGAAACAATACAAATAATCCTAAAAGCATGGTGAATTTTCTCATCTTAAATATTTATAAATAATTGAAACTAGTTCTTTTTCATCGAAAGGTTTTATAATAACTTCATCTATTTCAGATTGAGATATTTTATTTTTAATTTCGTTTACATCTGATGCAGTTAATGCTATTATTGGCATATTAGGATTTGTTTTTTTTATTCTAATTGCTGTTTCACAACCATCCATTTCGGGCATATTAATATCCATAAGTATAATATCATGCTTGCTAGTTTCTAATTCTTTAATTGCCTGAAAACCACCATCAACAACTGTTGCCGTGAAATTATTTTTTTCAATAATTTTTTTGGTTATTAATTGATTTATTTTGTTGTCTTCAACAATCAATACTTTAATTGGTTGAGAGGTTTTATTTGATTTCTTACTTACCTTTTCTAAAATTATGGCATTTTCATCTGGTTTAAGTCCAAAATTCAACTCTAAATGTATTTCAGTTCCAGCGTTTTCTTTACTTTCTAAAGTAATTTTTCCATTTAAAATTTCAACAAGATTTTTCACAATATATAATCCCAAACCAGTTCCTTGATAATCTGTTTGTTTTCTATTTAATTGAATAAATTTATTGAAAATTAATTTTTGTTCATTTTCATCAATTCCAATTCCATTATCTTTTATGCATATTTGAATATTTATATCTTTTTCTGTTTGATTAATAATCTTTACATTGATTTCAACAAGTCCATTATTTGTGAATTTTAGAGCGTTTGTAATCAAATTCATTATAATTTGAACAAATTTTGTTTTATCACCATAAACATATTTCGGAAAATTATCGTCTAGGGTAAGTTCTATTTTATTGTTGTTTTGTTTTCCTAGATATTGAAGTGAATTTATAATTTTTTTAATCACTTGTTCAATAGAAAATTTATTTGAGTCTAGAGCTAGATTTTTATTATCTAACTTATTGGTCTGCAAAATATCATTAATTAACATTAATAAATAATTGGCTGAAAAACTCAATGATTTAATTTTTTGATTGTTTTTTAATTCTTTATGCTCTTCAATAAGTAAGTTAATTAGTCCAATAATTCCATACAATGGTGTTCTTATTTCATGAGTAACTGTTGATACAAATTGACTTTTTAAGTTTGAATTTTCTTCAGCCTTCAATTTTGCAATTTCTAGTTTTGAATTTTGAGTTTCCAAAACAGTATTTAACTTGGACCTTATTTTATAATTTCTGTATAGAAGAATGAATAATATTCCAATAATTACATAGAGCGAAATTAATAAAATATTAATGGTTTTGTTTATGCTTAAGCTTTTTATGTAGGATTTGTTTTCTATTTCAATTCGATCAATTTCTCTTTTATATTCATCCAATTCAATTGAACTCTGGGTTTCTCTTATTGTAGAAATTTTTTCCTCATTATAAATTTTATCTTTTAAAATCTCAGATTCATTTAAGTAATAATAGGCTTTATTATATTTTTTTTGAGTAGCATAAAATTTTGAAAACTTCAAATACAAATCAGCAATGTTACTCTCAATTAATTCTAACTTGTTTTCTTTTGAAATTTCTACTGCTTTTATATAATATTTTTCGGTTAAAGTATCATTATTTAAGTATTGATAATATTCACCTAATAATGAGTTATATGTAATTCTTGCTTCTACTTGACCTCTACTATTGACATAATTTGCAATTTCATCTAAATAAACCTTTCCAATATTGTATTTTTTTTCAGCAAAATAAGCACTTGCTATATTCTGTTTTATATAGTTAATTTCGACTTCATCTCTTATTTTTACTGCATAAGTTAAAGCTTTCTTATAATATAATATACTTTTTGCAATATCAATTTTACTGTAAGCGTAGACATTTCCAAGGTTGTTATAAAGCCATTGTTTTACAGAATCATTTTCTGTTAAAATAGCGTGATTAATACCTTTCTCATAATATTCAATCGCTTTATCTGGATCTAAATATTCATCAAAATTTAGTCCAATAAGATTATAAGATTTTGCAATTAACTCATCATCATTTAATTTAACAGCAAAGTTTAAAGCAATTTTAGCTTTATCTAGAGATTTTTGGTTTTCTAGCTTGTTAAAATTATTCCCAGATTCAATTAGCATGGATAAAACTTCCTTTTTCGTTTTTGCTTGTTGGGCATAAAAGAAAAAGGAAGTAAATAGTAGTAGAAATGTTACTATGTTTTTTTTGTTATATAAAATAATGGACTTTTTAAATTATCGTATTAATTTTTTATATTTTATTCTTGTTGGGGTAACTTCTTTACCTAATCGCTTGCGTTTGTTTTCTTCATATTCAGAGAAACTTCCTTCGAAACAATATACTTCTGAATCTCCTTCAAAAGCTAATATATGAGTACAAACTCTGTCTAAAAACCATCTATCATGCGAAATAATCACGGCACAACCTGCAAAGTTTTCTAAACCTTCTTCAAGTGCACGTAACGTATTGATATCTAAATCATTTGTAGGCTCATCTAAAAGCAAAACATTTCCTTCTTCTTTTAAAGTCATTGCCAAATGCAATCTGTTACGTTCTCCACCAGAAAGTGTAGCTACTTTTTTGTTTTGTTCACTTCCACCAAAATTAAAACGAGAAAGATAAGCTCTCGAATTTACTTGTCTTCCACCCATCATGACTAATTCTTGACCATCGCAGAAGTTTTCCCAAATTGATTTTTCTGGGTCAATATTTGAATGGGCTTGATCTACATAAGCGATTTTTACTGTATCACCAATTTCAAAAGAACCTGAATCTGGTTGTTGCTCTTCCATAATCATTCTGAAAATAGTTGATTTACCAGCACCATTGGGACCAATAATACCAACAATTCCAGCTTGCGGAAGCGTAAAGTTTAAGTTGTCATATAATAATTTATCTCCAAAAGCTTTAGCTACATTTTTAGCTTCAATTACATTTGTTCCTAATCTTGGACCATTTGGAATATAGATTTCTAATTTTTCGTCTAATGCTTTTTGATCTTCGTTTAATAATTTGTCGTAGTTCTGTAAACGTGCTTTTTGTTTGGTTTGTCTACCTTTTGCTCCTTGACGAACCCAATCCAACTCACGTTCTAAAGTTTTTCTATGTTTAGAAGCCGATTTTTCTTCTTGCTCCATACGTTTTGTTTTTTGGTCTAACCAAGAAGAATAGTTTCCTTTCCAAGGAATACCTTCACCTCTATCTAATTCTAAAATCCAACCTGCAACATTATCTAAGAAATATCTATCATGCGTTACAGCAATTACAGTTCCTGGATATTGTTGTAAATGTTGTTCTAACCAAAGTACAGATTCAGCATCCAAGTGATTGGTTGGTTCATCTAATAACAATACTTCTGGTTGTTGTAAAAGTAAACGACATAAAGCTACACGTCTTCTTTCACCACCAGAAAGCACACTAATTGGTGTATCTCCTTCTGGAGTTCGAAGTGCATCCATGGCAACTTCTAATTTGTTGTCAATTTCCCAAGCACCAGCAGCATCGATTCTGTCTTGTAAATCGGCTTGTCTGTCCATTAGTTTTTGCATTTTATCTGCATCTTCATAAACTTCTGGCAAACCAAACTGATCATTAATTGTATTGAATTCGTCAAGTAAAGCATAAATTTCGGCTGCTCCTTCTTTTACGATTTCAAGTACTGTTTTGGTTTCATCTAATTGAGGTTCTTGTTCTAAATAACCTACTTTATAACCTGGTGCGAAAACCAAATCTCCTTGAAAATTTTTATCTAAACCAGCAATAATCTTTAATAAAGATGATTTACCAGAACCATTTAAACCTAGAATACCAATTTTAGCTCCATAAAAGAAACTTAAATAAATATTTTTTAAAACTTGTTTGTTTGTACTAGAGTAAATCTTATTTACTTTAGACATTGAAAATATTACTTTTTTATCGTCTGACATTTTTTGTTGTTTTTACTTATTGTCTATTGTATGAAAATCTGTTAATGGCCTTCTGAAAGCTGAAAAACTAATTACATTCTACCTTTTAAGGCATTAAAAACCCATGCAATTGAAAAGAAACCAATTCCTACTGCCGCAAATCCCCAACCGGCAACATCTGCATATCTATAAATTGCTAATCCAATTAGAATGATTCCCATAATAATCATAATGAATGTAGCCCAAGCTAATACTGTATTTTTATTCATTCCCATTTTATCGTTTTTATAAGGATAACAAATGTATCAATTTCATCAATCAATTGCAATAAACAAATAGAAAATTCGAATATTTGAAATTCCAAATTCCAATGTAAAAATCAAATCTATTTTATCCGAAAATCAGTTATCTAAAAATCCTTTATCTAAATATATGAATCAACATTTCTTTTAATAAATCGCTTTGAGGTAAAGCATTTGCTCCAACCCCTTTACTTTTGACATCAATGTCTCTTAATGTTGCAATTATATAACTGACTTTCTTCATAGGATAATTTCTGAAAGCTACATCATAGTCTTTTAAGAAATAAGGGTTTACTTTTAAAACACTAGCCAAATTTTTTGGATTTTTATCTTTTGTTCCATGATATTGTAACAATTGTGAAAAGAAACTAAAAACCAAACTAGTAGTAACTACAATAGGATTATCCTTTGGATTTTGAGCAAAATAATCAATAATCTTATAGGCTTTTAATTGATCTTTTTCGCTAATAGCTTTACGCAGTTCAAAATTATTGTAGTCTTTGCTTATTCCGATGTTATCTTCAATGTCTTTTGCAGAAATTGTATGTCCTTTAGGTAAAACTATTTTAAGTTTATCTAATTCGTTACTAATTTTTGATAAATCTGTTCCCAAAAACTCAACTAACATTAAGCTTGCTTTCGGTTCAATAGCATAACCTTGCCCTTTTAATACTTTCGTTATCCAGGTTCCAACTTGATTTTCGTATAATTTTTTGCTTTCATAAACAACTCCAACTTTAGCTAAAGTTTTTGTGATTTTTTTACGCTTATCTAACGTTTTGTATTTATACGCGAAAACTAAAACTGTTGATGGTTGCGGATTTTCGGCATAACTTTCTAACTTATCAATATGTCTTGATAGTTCTTGTGCTTCCTTAACAATAATCACTTGTCTATCAGCCATCATTGGAAAACGTTTTGCACTTGAAACTATATCTTCAATTGAAGAATCTCGTCCATATATTGTAGTTTGATTAAAATCACGTTCATGTTCTTGCAATACATTCTCTTCAATAAATTCAGTTAACTTATCAATATAATAAGGTTCTTCACCCATAAAAAAGTAAATAGGTTTGATGTTTCCTGCTTTTATATCTTTTGTAATTTGAATGACTTCGTCCATAATCAGTAATCAGTGTTCAGTTATTAGTTGGCAGTTTATAATTTTTGAGTAATTTTGGCTTATGCAAAAATTGAATTTTAACGATTATTCTTTCCGATTCAAAAATAGTGAAAATAAAGTGTCTATTTTTGATGAAATCAGAAAAAAATTTATTCTTCTTACTCCAGAAGAATGGGTTCGTGTGCATGTTGTTCGTTTTTTGATTGAAGAAAAAAAATATCCAAAATCCTATATAAACGTTGAAAAAGTAGTTAAAATCAACGGAATGAATAAGCGTTATGATATTATTGTTTTTAATAAAGATGGTTCAATTTTTTTACTAATTGAATGTAAAGCACCAGAAATCACTATCGACCAAACCACATTTGACCAAATTGCACGTTACAATATGATTTTAAATGCTAATTATTTAATGGTAACAAACGGACTAAATCATTACTTTTGCCAAATGGATTTTGAAAAGGAACAGTATAGTTTTTTAAGAGAATTACCTCATTTTACTTTACATGAATAAAATAGCAGTCGTCATATTAAATTGGAATGGTACAAAGTTGTTACAACAATTTTTGCCTTCAGTTATTGAGTATTCTGAAAACGCTACTATCTATGTTGCTGATAATGCTTCTACTGATGAATCTATAACAATTTTGAAACGCGATTTTCCTAGTGTTAAGATTATTCAAAATAAATCAAACTATGGATTTGCTAAAGGATATAATGAAGCGCTTCAATTTGTAGAAGAATCCTATTATGCTTTAATAAATTCTGATATTGAAGTTACAAAAAATTGGTTAAAACCTATTGTTGAGTTATTTGATAGTGAACCTAAAACTGCTATAATTCAACCTAAAATTCTTGATTTTAAGAAGAAATCACATTTTGAATATGCCGGAGCTGCTGGTGGATTTATTGATAAATATGGCTATCCGTTTTGTAGAGGTCGAATTTTTGATACTTTAGAAGAAGATCAAGGTCAATATAATGATGAAATCGAAATATTCTGGGCAACTGGAGCTTGCTTTTTTATTCGAAAAGAAGTTTATCATGAATTAAAAGGCTTTGATGCTGATTTTTTTGCCCATCAAGAAGAAATTGATTTGTGCTGGAGAGTTTTTAATTTAGGACATTTAGCAAAATACACTCGCAAATCTGTGGTTTATCATGTTGGTGGCGCAACTTTGGATGTTGCTAATCCAAGAAAAACCTTTCTAAACTTCAGAAATTCATTATTTATGTTGGTTAAGAACCTGCCTTTAAACCAACTTATTCAAGTCCTTTTTATTCGAATGATTTTAGACGGAATTGCTGCATTCAAATTTTTATTTCAAGGAAAACCAAAACATTTTCTTGCTGTTGGTAAAGCACATTTTTATTTTTACTTGAAATTTAACACCTTTTTTGCAAAAAGAAAATCAAATTTAAAAGCTAACTACTTCAAGATTAATTCAATAGTTAAAACATATTTTATCAAAAAGCAAAAAACTTTTTTGGAATTATTTTAACAATATTTTATCTTCCCATAGTTTTGTGAGAATCAAATTCTATATACATTTGTTAAAAATTTGAAGATTATGAAAAAATTAATTTTATCGCTGTTAGTAATCGCTTTCACAATGACATCTTGTGGATCGAAGAAGAAAATTGCTTCCTTAGAAGCTAAAAACAAAGAGACGCAAGATTTATTAAATACTGCAACCGTTAAGTTGAATAACTGTTTGACAGAAAAGAAAGCTTTTGCTGATCAACTTGATTATTTGAAAAAAAACAATTCAGATTTAATTAACAGTTCCAAAGAATTAACTGTTTTAACTTCAAAAGGTGCAACAAATCTTGAGAAATCGTTAGAGAGTTTAAAAGAAAAAGATTTAAAAATCAACCGTTTGCAAGATGCTTTAACTAAAAAAGACAGTGTTACATTGGCTTTAGTTACTAGTTTAAAGAAAGAAGTTGGAATTAATGATCCAGATATTAAAATTAATGTAGAAAAAGGAGTTGTTTTTATTTCAATTGCTGATAACTTGTTATTTAAATCAGGAAGTTATGAAGTAAGTGATGGTGCTAAAAATGTTTTAGCTAAAGTAGCAAGAGTAATTAACAGCAAACCAGATTTCGAATGTATGGTTGAAGGTCATACTGATAGTGTTCCATTTAAATCTAATGTTTTATTAGACAACTGGGATTTATCTGTAAAACGTTCTACAGCAATTGTAAGAGTATTACAAAACGATTTAGGAGTTGATCCAAAACAATTAATTCCAGCTGGAAGAAGTTTTTATGTTCCTTTAGTGGATAATGATTCTCCTGCAAACAGAGCAAAAAACAGAAGAACTAAAATCATCATTTTACCAAAAATTGATCAGTTTTATGACATGATTGAAAAAGAAATGAAAAACTTGAGTAAAGAGTAATTCTAATTCAAATTAGAAAATATATAAAAATCCAAAAGTTAATTCTTTTGGATTTTTTATGTTTATGAATGATTATAAATTACTTATGAGTTTTTTAATTCTAAAATATTTCTTATATTTAAAAGTAATTTGATAGCCATTTTAAGTGATAATTTAAAAGACATCTAGACTAAATTTGAAACAAGTAAAAAAAATGAAAAAAATCTTTATTGTTATAAATCTCATACTAGTTCTTTTTTCATGCCAACAAACAAAATATCCAACTGATAAAAATGGTGAATCTCAAGATCAAATGGAACTCAAAAAAGTATCTTCTGAAATTGAAAAATCGCAAAAAGCTATTGATACTATAACGATAACCTATAAATGGACAGATTCTAAAGAATGGCTTTTAGAACATGAAAATGACACTCTAAAACAAAGAATTGTTTTTACAATTAACAGAACAGACCAATCTAATTTTTCACGAATGGATTCTGTAGTTATACCAAATGATTTTAGTTATGATTTTGCAAACTATTTGCCATTTCCAAAAGAAATAAATTACCTAAAAGATATTAACAAAATAATTTTTTTCTCTTACCCAACACAGACTTTTGCAGCTTATGAAAAAGGAGTTTTAAAAATTACAGGTCCAACTAATATGGGTAGAGAAAAATATTTGACGCCAACAGGTCTTTACTTTACAAATTGGAAAGCCAAAGTTAAAATTAGTACAATTGATGACGATTGGATTCTAAATTGGAATTTTAATGTATTAAACAAGGAAGGTATTGGATGGCATGAATACAGTTTGCCAGGTTACCCTGCTTCGCATTCTTGTTTAAGACTTCAAAAAAAGGATGCAGAATTTCTTTATTATTGGGCTGATCAATGGGTATTGGCTGATCAATATTCCATATTAACAAAGGGAACTCCAGTAATAATCTTTGGAAAATATGATTTTACTTCAGACAAACCTTGGTTTAAGTTAATTTCGAATCCGAAATCAATTGACATCACAGAAACGGAAATGGAAAAAATAGCAGAGCCTTATTTAACCGAAATTCTAGCTGCACAAAGAAATAAAGACTCCATACAAATACTCAATTAATAAATAATATGCTTACATAGCTTTTTTTGAGCTTGAAAATTTTGTTTGAATTTAATTTTATAAAACAAACTCTTAGGTTACTCAATCCCATAATTAGAAGGCAACAAATCCCCTACTTTCTTTTCAGATAAATCTCCTGAAAAATAAATTTTATCGTAGTTAGAAAATAATCCATATTTATCAATTACAAAATTATCGGTGTGAAATATGATTTTTGATTGTTCTCTTCTGTTGTATAATAAACTAAATTCAGCTACAAAATCTTTTGCATGTAAACCTCTTTCTTGTTTTTTAATGAATATTTGCTTTAGTCCTAGTGTATCTTTAATGTATAAATGTTCCTCTGGAATTGTCTGAAAACTTCCTTTAAACAATGTGAATTTATTTTTACTCCATTCTTTATTAGCCATATTTCTAAACAATTCTAGAAAAGAGCCATTGAAAACTTTTTCTCTATTTTTTAATTTTCTATTACTATTATCTATTTCTTCAAAACGAGAAGTTCCTACATAAATACTTGAGTAAACATCATTTCTTTCAATACTAAACTGATTAAATTTTGCATCAAATGTGGTTAAGTCAAAATAAACTTTATAGCCTAAATACGGATTATCTATAATTAAAGGTTTGTCAGCATAAGCTGTAAGCACAAATCTATCGTTATCATACGAAAAGTAAATTTCATCCTCATTCTCTATTTTACATTGATTTCCAGCTCTTGTTGTGCCTAAAAACTGATTTTTAAACAGAGCCATCATTTGTTTCCTTGAAAATTTATTGTCCATAAGAACAATTTCTCTTAAATCTTCAGTGGATTCTTTTAATATGATTTTATAAGGTTTATCAAAATTTAATTTATTGAGATATACTTTGTCAAAACCTACAAAGCTTACAACCAACGTAGCGCTAATTTCTGAAGGAAGTGTGATTTTAAATTCTCCATCAAAATTGGTCGATGTTCCAAACGAAGAACCGTCAAAATAAACTGTTGCTCCTGCTAATGGCTCATCATTTTTATCTACAACAATACCTGTAATACTTTGCGAAAACAAGGCCGAAAAACTCAATATTAAAATTAATGTAACTACTTTTTTCATATAAAATTTATAATATATCTAAACTTCCTTTTCCTTCTCTAATAACTTCTGGTTCATGTCCAGATAGGTCAATTATTGTTGAAGCAACATTATCTCCATAACCACCATCAATTACTAAATCGACTTTATTTTGCCATTTTTCAAAAATTAATTCTGGATCAGTTGAATACTCTATTACCTCATCATCATCGTGAATAGATG
Organism: Flavobacterium gelidilacus DSM 15343; assembly: GCF_000422685.1. Classification (GTDB taxonomy): domain Bacteria; phylum Bacteroidota; class Bacteroidia; order Flavobacteriales; family Flavobacteriaceae; genus Flavobacterium; species Flavobacterium gelidilacus. The sequence goes on from NZ_AUGN01000001.1 coordinate 452,730, forward strand.
TTGAAACTATAGGATTCCCTAACAATTTAACTATTTCCAAAGCTATATTATTAGCAGGAACACGTATTCCGACTGTTTTCTTTTTTCTAAATTCTTTAGGTAGATCATTATTACCTGGCAAGATGAATGTATAAGGTCCAGGTAAAGCTCTTTTAAGGATTTTGAATGTAGCTGTGTCAATTTGCTTAACATAATCAGAAATATGGCTTAAATCGTTACAAATGAACGAAAAATTAGCTTTTTCTAACTTGATGTCTTTGATTTTAGCTATTCGCTCTAAGGCTCTAGAATTTGTTATATCACAGCCTAAACCATAGACAGTATCTGTTGGATAAATAATTAATCCACCATTTCTTAAAACCTCAACCACTTTTTTTATAGAAGCTTCGCTAGGTTTGTCTTCGTATATTCTTATGAATTCTGCCATTGCAACTTGTTTTTGATCTATTTTTGATACTTTTTAAACTAAATAAACGTTTTAATTAAGTAACTTTAGTTCAAAGATATAGATTCGCTATGAAAACAAACAATTTATTTTTCGGTTTACTGTTATTTTTACTTATTCCTATTTACTCCTGTTCTGATGATAATACATCAACTACAGAAGATTTATCAGTAGCAAAAACTATGATGAATGTAAGTTATGGTTCAAATTCGCAACAAGTGTTTGATTTATATCTTCCTGCAAATAGAAGTTCAACTTCAACAAAAACTTTGATTTTAGTTCATGGTGGTGCTTGGATTGAAGGTGATAAAGTTGATATGAATTATGCTGTTGATATAATCAAACAATTTTTACCTGATTATGCTATTGCAAACGTAAACTATAGATTAGCAACAACTGAAAATTATGCTTTTCCCATGCAAATTGATGATATTGATGCCATTGTGCAGAAATTAAAAGTTGAAAATTATGGTATTTCTGATGATTTTGGATTTATAGGGACAAGTGCTGGTGGTCATTTATCGCTATTATATAGTTATGGATATAATTCAGATAATAATATTAAAATGGTATGCAGTATTGTTGGACCAACAAATTTTACAGATTCAAATTACATCAATAATCAAGCTTGGTTGGATTTATATTTTAGCTTAACAGGTGTTCATTATGCAGATAACCAAGCCTATTATGAACAATTAAGTCCTCTTTTTAGAGCTACAACCTCATCGGTACCAACTATTATGTTTTATGGAAATGCTGATCCCTTAATTCCAACTTCACAAGGAGTAGATTTACATGCAAAGTTAGACCAATTAGGAGTTTATAATGAATTTAACTTGTACAATGGTGGTCATGGAAATTGGTCTCAAACAGATTTACTAGATGCTAATTTAAAAATGATAGCTTTTATTCAGAATAAATTTTAATTAGCCTAAAACCTGCAATTTAGCAAAACGAAGCAATAATTTCTTAATTCCACCAACTTCAAATCTAATTTCTGCTTTTTTGTCTCCACCTACTCCTTCAATGTTTAGAATTTCACCTCTTCCAAAACGTTCGTGCATAACCACATTTCCAACATTTAAATTCGTGTCAAATAAATTCGTGTTAGAAGGTGAATTACTTGAAACAGGTTTCAGCTTTCTTATATTTACACTTGGTTTTTCATCATCACTCAAATGTTTTGGTGGTGTTCCTGCTGTTGGTTTAGCTAAACGTAATTTAGATTTATCAATGTCTCCAAAAATATCAACATCCATCATAGGTTTATATCTATAATTTGAGGTGTCTGTTGGGTTTAAATATTCTACATATTCGCTATTAATTTCTTCAATAAAACGAGAAGGCTCGCTATCAACAAGTTTTCCCCAACGATATCTTGATTGTGCATAAGTCAAATAAGCTTGATGTTCGGCACGAGTTAAGGCTACATAAAATAAACGTCTTTCTTCTTCTAAATCGCTACGCGTACTTAAACTCATAGCACTTGGAAATAAATCTTCTTCTAATCCAACCACAAACACATACGGAAACTCTAACCCTTTTGCTAAGTGAATAGTCATTAGCGCTACTCTATCGTCATCACCTGTATCTTTATCTAAATCAGTAGCCAAAGCAACATCTTCCATGAATTCTGCTAAAGCTCCTCTTGCGCCATCAATTTCTTTTTGACCTTCGATAAAGTCTTTCATACCATTAAGAAGTTCCTCTATATTTTCTATACGAGCAATTCCCTCTGGAGTAGCATCTTTCTTTAATTCTTGAACTAATCCTGTCTTTTTAGTCACATGATCGGCTAAATAAAAAGCATCTTGATTTTCATTAATTACCTGAAAACTCTTAATCATGGTTACAAAATCTTGCAACTTATTTTTGGTTCCTGAATTTAATTTTAAATCGATTTTATCAATATGTTCTAATATTTCAAAAATAGAACGTTTATAATGATTGGCAGCAACAGTTAATTTTTCTATAGTTGTATTACCAATTCCTCTAGCTGGATAATTTATTACACGAATTAAAGCTTCTTCATCTTTTGGATTAATGACCAATCGTAAATAGCATAAAACATCTTTAATTTCTTTTCTTTGGTAAAAAGATAAACCTCCATAAATTCTATAAGGAATATCACGTTTACGTAAAGCATCTTCCATAGCACGTGATTGTGCATTGGTTCTATATAAAATAGCAAATTGACCGTTGTTTAATTGCTTATTCATTTTTTGATCAAAAATGGTTGCAGCTACAAAACGACCTTCTTCACCATCAGTCATACTTCTGTGAATCTTTATCTTTTCTCCATCATCATTGGCAGTCCAAACAATCTTATCTAACTTTGTCTTGTTTTTGTCTATGATGTTATTTGCCGCTTCAACTATGTTTTTAGAAGAACGATAATTTTGCTCCAAACGATACATTTGAACATTTTCGTAATCCTTTTGGAAATTCAGAATATTATTGATGTTCGCTCCACGGAATGCGTAAATACTTTGTGCATCATCTCCAACGACACATATATTTTGAAACCTATCAGACAAAGCCCTTACAATCAAATACTGTGAGTGATTTGTATCTTGATACTCATCTACTAAAATATATCTAAATCTGTCTTGATATTTAGCTAAAACTTCAGGAAAACGATTTAACAACTCATTAGTCTTCAATAACAAATCATCAAAATCCATAGCACCACTTTTGAAACATCTATCCACATAATTTTGATAAATATCACCTAAACGTGGCTTTTTTGCCATTGCATCAGCTTCTTGTAAATCTTGATTATTGAAATATGCTTTTACTGTAATTAATGAATTTTTATAAGATGAAATTCGGCTTAAAACTTGTTTCGGCTTATATACATCTCTATCCAATTGCATTTCTTTGATAATGGCTGAAATTAATCGAACACTATCTTGCGTATCATAAATGGTAAAGTTTGACGGATAACCAAGTTTGTCTGCTTCAGAACGAAGAATTCGAGCAAAAACAGAGTGAAAAGTTCCCATCCAAAGGTTTTTGGCTTCACTATTCCCTACAATGTCAGCAATACGTTTTTTCATTTCACGTGCTGCCTTGTTAGTAAATGTTAAAGACAAAATATTAAAAGCATCAACACCTTGACTCATTAAATTGGCTATACGAACAGTCAAAACACGAGTTTTACCAGAACCTGCACCAGCAATAACAATCATTGGTCCGTCTTTCTGAATAACTGGAGCTCTTTGTGCTTCGTTTAATTTATTTATGTGATCTTGAATCATAGGAATTTAAGTAATGTACAAATTTAGGTGTTTACAACTTCAAGTGCAATAGCAATTTCAAAAATCAATTTAAATATATTTTGGAACAAAGATTTAAGAAATTTGAGAAATCTGAATAATTTATTTTTGGATTTTGGAATTTAAAATATTGGAATTTTATCATATATATGTTTTCTTTGTCATTCATAAAATTACTAAAATGAATATTGACAAAATACTTGAGATTGTTTCTTACACTTTACCTTCATTAATAACTGGTGGAGTTGCTTATTTCTTCTTTACTTCCTATTTTAAAGATCAGCAAAATACAAGACGTTGGTTATTATTAAAAGAAAACCAAAAAGAATCTTTGCCTTTAAGATTACAAGCTTATGAACGAATGGTTTTGTTTTTAGAGCGTATTCATCCTGCACAATTGTTATTGAGAGTTGTTCCACCAACTGAAGACAAAAACGATTATGCTACTTTATTGATTCATGCTATTCAGACTGAATTTGAACATAATTTAACACAGCAAATTTATATTACCAATGAATGTTGGGATGTGATTAACAAATCAAAAACTACAACCGTTCAAATGATTCGTAAAGCTTCATTAAATATGGAAATTGCTAATGCAAGTCAATTAAGAGAGGCTGTTTTAAGAGAGTTAACCGAAATGGAAGCTCCAACAAGTGTTGCTATTAGCTTTATTAAGGAAGAATTGAAAAGTGTGTTGTAATTATTCTTCAATTGGAATTTCTTGGGTATCAACATCTTTAGATTTTGCATAATCATAACCAATTTGCCACCATTCCTTCATTTTTTCTTTGTTAAAGATTAATGAGTTTGTGGTTAATACTGAAGGTGTGAAATAGAAATTGATTGTTGCTCCTTTAAATTTAGCTTCATATTTTCCAATTTTGATGTTTTGGAATTCAATTCTGTCCATCATAAAAGCAAACAGATTGGTTAAAGCTGTAAAAGGACTTCTAGCGGGTAATCTATTATACAAAGGTGTTTCTGTATGAAGAATTATAGCATCAACTTCTGTTGCTCCATTTTTTATGGCTTCCTCAATGGGAATCATATTAGCAAAACCACCATCAGCATATTCACAACCATCTTTTTTAACTAAAGACATGAAAGGAATATAATTGCAAGAAATCCAAATCCAATCGCAAAAATCTTCATAAGTACATTCGTTTATAGATTTATACTCAACTGTATTTAAAGATAAATTGGAAACGGTAACTACTATTTCTTTATTGCTGTTTTTTAGAAACACAAATTCTTCTTCTGTGAATACTCTTTTAAGTAATTTTTTAAGGTTTTTACTTTCTCCAAAAGTTTTTGAACCTCTCCAAAAGTTTTTCAAAACATTAAAGTGACTGATTTCAATAACATCTTCTCCAAATTTCTTTTTAATGATAAAAGGACAATTACTAAAAATACTTTTTTGATTTACTGAAGTATAAACATCTTTGATCTTTTCTACTTTTCTTAAAGCTAAATGCGAAACTAATAAACTTCCTGTTGAAGTTCCATAGTACATATCATATTCTTTATTTAAATCTTCAATTAAGTATTGGGCTACACCACCTGCAAAAGCTCCTTTACTTCCACCTCCCGAAATCACTAATGCTTTCATTCAACTATTTTTTTCTTAAAGATATAAAAAATGTAATATTATTCGTTTAAAAAATAATCTATTCTTGAACTAATACTTGATTTAGACAAGCTTTTTAAATTTTCTAATCGTAATTTAACCTCACTCGATTTAATAAGTTCTCTCAAGGTATCTTTCGCAAATTTAACTGCTTGCCATTTTTGATGCAAAGATAATTCTACAAGTGATTTTAAAACTGTATCTGTTACTTCATTTAGTTGTATTAGATTTTCAATAGCTTTTTGTCTTACTGAACTATTAAAGCCATCCGTGGTCATTTGCTCAAGTTCAGTAATTGCACTTGTTCGCATAACTGGATCATTTTTATAAGTAATTGCTTTTAAAATTAAATGAGCAAATTTTAAATTATAATCTTGCCCAATCCAAGATCTTGAAATATCAATATATTTTTGTCTATCCTCTTTAAATGTTGTCCAAAGCCTATATAAAGCGATTTCTCGATTTATATATGAATTATCAATAAACATGGTTTCAAATTCTGTTTTAAGTTCTTTTGGAACTTGTTGAAAAGATTCTGCTAAAGTTTGTTTTGTTTTAACATCTTTTAAAGCAAAAAGTTGAAAAACAAACTCTCTTTTGTCTAAATAGGGTACATCTTTTAATTGATAAATTACTTCTTGATAAATTGGATGAAAAAATTTCTGTTGAATAATAGCATTAAAATTGGCTTTCTTATTCATGAAATAAACATCTTCTAATTGCCTAACAGCTAAGTAGTCTTTCATAAACTTACTATCTTTGATACATGACATTGCTTCATTCCACTCAAAAAAAGAACTTTCTAACCATTTCTTTTTAAAATTGTCAACATCGTAATCTGAAACATTTTTAATTTCAGCCAAGAAATCATCTGTTTCTACTGTTCCATATTGATATTTTTTTAAATAATTCTTAACCGCTTTATCAAATTTGCTTTCACCAATATTAGCTTGAATAACAAATAAAGCCCAAGCACCCTTTTTATATAAAGTTAATGTGCTGGCTTTATCACTTAATATAGAATTATCATCTTGCAAGGAAGCATCTCGTAATTGTTCTGCCATTTTTAGTAACTCATTATTAAAATAATCATCACCAAAAACTTCTCTTTCAGCTAAAAGTGCATAATAAGTTGCAAATCCTTCTTGAAGCCAATGATGCTTACTTTCTTTGGCAGTAACTAAGTTACCAAACCATTGATGCGCTAATTCATGAGCATTTACATTTACATAATTCTTATCATTAAATCCAACGGCATCAACTACATATTCGTCAGAGAAAATAGTAAATGTTGTGTTTTCCATTCCTGCATATAAGAATTCTCTAACAGGTGCTTGTCTATAAACTTCCCATGGATAATCTACTCCTATTTTCTTTTCTAAAAAATCAAAAATATCTTTTGTGTACTTGTAGGTAGATTCAAATTTATCAGCATCTGTTTTTCCAATATATAATTCAATAGGGACTTTTGAACTAGAATTGATAATTTGTTTTTCATACTTACTAATTACTAAAGCTACAAGATAAGAACTCATAGGATTTTTCATTTCATAAGTCCACTTAGTTTTACTAGCTTTAAAATCTTTATTGATTAATTTACCATTCGTAAGTACATAAAATGACTTGTCAAATGTAAATGACAAATTGAAAATTACTTTCTCATTTACGTTATCAAAACTTGGCAACCAATTGCTTGTGTTTTTACCTTGTCCTTGCGACCAAATTTGCAAATCATCACCACTACCATTGAAATACAAAGCTTGTTTTGGAAAGGCTTTATACTCAAATACAACTGTGTTTTTTCCGGTTTTTACTCCTTCAAGGAAAGTTAATTGTTTGTCATCTGCAACAAATTCAACTTCTTTTTTATTTACAAAAACCTTTTCAAAGGTCATATTAACTGCATCTATTTTAATAGTAGTTATAGCTTCTTTTACTTCAAACTCACAAGTGACTTTTCCACTTACAGATTTATTAAATTGATCAATTTCTATATCAGCAGTTAGCGTTTTAAAATCAACATTCTGTGTTTCTTGAGCAAAACAAAACGAAGTAATAAAGAATAATAATAGGTATTTCATAGGTAAAATATATTAGTAGCTAAATTTCTATTAATTTGTCAAATATTTATTGTTCGACTATCAAATTTAGTAATTTAAACTTATCTTCGCTTTATAGTTTTTTATAAAAAAATCAAACTTATAAACAGGAATTAGAATATGAACAATCTCTTAGAAACTCCCATAGAATACCTAAAAGGTGTAGGTCCAAAGCGTGGAGAGTTATTTCGAAAAGAATTAAATGTTCATAAATATGTCGATTTAATCAACTTATTTCCCAACAGATATATCGACAGAACCCATTATTTCAAAATCAATCAACTACAAAATACAAGTTCTGAATTTCAAATAATTGGTAAAATCATAAACTTAAAAACGGTTGAACAAGGCAAAGGAAGGTCACGTTTAGTAGCAACTTTTATCGACGATACTGGTCAAATGGAATTGGTTTGGTTTCAAGGTCAAAAATGGATTAGAGAAGGTGTAAAAATCAATGAAGTTTATGTCATCTTCGGAAAAGTAACCCAATTTGGTGCTACTTATAACATGGCTCATCCAGAAATGGAATTATTAGCCGAACACAAAGCAAGTCTTCGTTCTGCTATGCAACCGGTTTACCCAAGTACAGAAAAGTTAAACAACAGAGGAATTACAAATAAAGTTGTCAATAAATTAATGCAACAATTATTTGTAGAAACTCAAGCTTTATTTTCTGAAACTTTACCCGATTATTTAATTGATCAACTGAAATTAATTCCCAAAAATGCCGCTTTATTCAACATTCATTTTCCGAAAAGTCAGGAATTATTAGCTAAAGCACAATTTCGTTTAAAGTTTGAAGAATTATTTTTTATTCAGTTACAGCTAATCACAAAAAACTTAATTCGAAAACATAAAATAAAAGGTCATCCTTTTGGAACAGTTGGAGAGAATTTCAATAATTTCTACAATAACCATTTACCTTTTGAATTGACAAATGCTCAAAAAAGAGTACTAAAAGAAATTCGAAATGATATGGGCAGCAATGCTCAAATGAACCGTTTACTGCAAGGAGACGTTGGTTCAGGAAAAACTATTGTGGCCTTGATGTGCATGTTAATGGCAAAAGATAATGGTTTTCAAAGTTGTTTAATGGCTCCAACAGAAATCCTAGCTAAGCAACATTTTATCGGTTTAACTGAATTAGCTAAAGATTTAGACATCAACATACAAATCCTTACTGGTTCAAGTAAAACTAAGGAACGAAGATTGATTCACGAAGCTTTAGAAAATGGAACTTTAGACATCTTAATCGGAACTCATGCTTTATTAGAAGATAAAGTCAAATTTCAAAATTTAGGATTAGCCATTATTGATGAACAACATCGTTTTGGTGTAGAACAAAGAAGTAAATTGTGGAAGAAAAACACAATTCCACCTCATGTTTTAGTAATGACTGCAACTCCAATTCCAAGAACTTTGGCTATGAGTTTATATGGTGATTTAGATATTTCTGTGATTGATGAATTGCCACCAGGAAGAAAACCTATTCAAACGGTGCATCGTTTTGACAGCAATCGTTTAAAAGTCTGGAAATTTATTAAAGATGAAATTGCAAAAGGACGACAAATCTATATCGTTTATCCTTTAATTCAAGAATCTGAAAAAATGGATTATAAAGATTTGATGGATGGTTACGAAAGTATTTCTCGTGATTTCCCGTTACCTGATTATAGTATTTCAATTCTTCATGGTCAGATGAAACCTGCTGATAAAGAGGAAGAAATGCGAAGATTTGCTGCTGGAAAGACAAACATCATGGTTGCTACAACTGTAATTGAAGTCGGTGTAAATGTTCCAAATGCATCAGTAATGATTATTGAAAGTGCTGAACGTTTTGGATTATCTCAATTACATCAATTACGAGGAAGAGTTGGTCGTGGAGCCGAACAAAGTTATTGCATTCTTATGACTAGCCACAAATTAAGCGAAGACAGTAAAATTCGTATGGAAACTATGGTAAGAACAAATGATGGTTTCGAAATTGCAGAAGTCGATTTAAAATTACGTGGACCAGGTGATTTGATGGGAAAACAACAAAGTGGTGTACTTAATCTTCAAATTGCTGATTTGGTTAGAGACAAAGATATTCTTCAAGTGGCAAGACATGAAGCCGTAAAGCTTCTAAAAGCAGACGCACCCATGGAAAAACCAGAACATAAAAGACTTCGTGAAGTTTTTATAGCCATGAGTAAAAAGAAAAACATCTGGAATTATATTAGCTAATATAATTATGTATAATTTTCTTAACAATTGTTAAATTAATTATAAGGAGTTGGCTTTATAAAGTTCGAAAAAGTAGTTTTGTTAACATTAATTACTAATCACCTAAAATGAAGCTCAAAACACTACTTTTAATTGTTATCATTATCTTTTTTATTGGTTTTATTGGCTATCGTATAAAAAGCAATGTAGATAAATCTTCTCCATCAACTAATCAACAAATGGGTGATAAAAAACCTAATACAAAAGTAAATGGAATAGTTGTTTCTGAAGAAAATTTTTCCAATGTCATTTCTGTTTCTGGTTCTATTGAAGCTAATGAACAGGTTGAAATTAGAAGTGAGATTTCTGGAATAGTTGAGTCTATTTATTTTAAAGAAGGAACTAACGTAAGTAAAGGACAAATTCTTTTTAAAGTTAATGATATTGAATTAAGAGCACAATTAGCACAAGCGAATACAAGAAAAAATCTAGCAGGTGAAAATGAAAGAAGAGCTAAACTTCTTTTAGAAAAAGAAGCAATTAGTCAAGAAGAATATGAAATTGCCAGTGCAGAATATAGAAGCTTACAATCACAAGCTCAATTGATTATAGCGCAAATTTCCAAAACAGCTATAAAAGCTCCCTTTTCAGGAAAAATTGGATTGCGAAACATTTCACCAGGAACTTACCTTACTCCTACTACAATTGTTACTAATTTAGTAAGTTCAGATGAAGTGAAAATTACATTTGCTATCCCAGAAAAATATGCCAGTGAAGTCAAATTAAATAATGATATTGAATTTACAGTTTCGGGTTCAACAGAAACATACAAGGCTTCAATTTATGCAATCGAACCTAGTGTAGATGTTACAACAAGAACTCTTTTATTGAGAGCTAGAGCAAATAACAAAGAGGGTAAATTATTCCCAGGAACTTATGCTAATGTAAAACTACCTTTAACTGCTATAAAAGAGGCTATTTTGATTCCTTCAGAAGCCGTTATTCCTATTCAAAATGGGAAAAAAGTATTTATTAGTGAAAATGGGAAAGCAAAAGAAGTTAAAATTGAAACAGGAACAAGAACTGAAGATTTAATTTTAGTGCTACAAGGATTAAAATTAGGTGATACAGAAATTACTAGTGGAATTATGGGTTTAAAACCCGAAACAGCTGTAAAAGTAACTCTTAAAAAATAAGTATGAATTTATCTACATTAAGTATAAAAAGACCTGTTCTTACTATTGTATTAAATCTTGCCATTATTTTATTTGGATTTATTGGTTATAAATTTTTAGGCGTAAGAGAATATCCGTCTATCGATCCTGCACAAATTTCTATTCGAACAAATTATACTGGAGCAAATTCAGATATTATTGAATCTCAAATAACGGAGCCTCTAGAAAAAGCTATTAATTCTATTGATGGAATTAGAAATATAACTTCTTCAAGTAATCAAGGTAGTAGTACAATTACAATTGAATTTAATTTAGAAAAAAATTTAGAAGAAGCGGCTAATGATGTGAGAGATAAGGTGTCACAAGCCATTCGTAATTTACCCGAAGATATTGATTCACAACCTATAGTTTCAAAAGCTGATGCCAATAGTGAAGCCATTATTTCAATGACGGTTCAAAGTGATACACGGAATGCTTTGGAATTAAGTGATTATGCTGAAAATGTAATTGGTCAACGTTTAGAAACCATTCCTGGTGTAAGTGGTGTTCAAATTTGGGGTGAAAAAAGATATGCCATGCGATTGTGGATTGAACCTTATAAATTGGCTTCATACGGACTAACTGTTGCAGATGTTAGGCAAGCTTTAATTGAACAAAATGTTGAATTACCTTCAGGAAAAATAACTGGTGGTAATACCGAATTGACTGTAAAAACAGTTGGAAATTTAACATCAGCAGAAGAATTCAATAACATCATCATTAAAGCTGATGGTGACAAAATTATTCGCTTGAGTGATATTGGTTCTGCTACTTTAGGTCCAGAAAACATCGAAACACAATTAACACAATCTGGAAAACCCATGGTTGCTGTTGCCATAGTTCCATTACCTGGAGCTAATTATATAGATATTTCAGACAAATTTTATGAAGAATATGAAAAACTAAAAAAAGATTTACCAAAAGATATTCAATTAAATATAGCAATTGATACAACAGTTTTTGTAAAACGATCTGTTACCGAAGTTGTAGAAACCTTAATGATTTCAATTATATTAGTAATTTTAATTATCTATTTGTTTTTTAGAAATTGGGCAATTGCTTTTAGACCTTTAATCGACATACCTGTTTCTTTGATTGCCACTTTCTTTATTATGTGGTTATTTGGATTTTCAATTAATGTATTGACACTATTAGCCATTGTTTTAGCCACTGGATTAGTTGTAGATGACGGAATTGTCGTCACAGAAAATATCTTCAAAAAAGTAGAAGAAGGTATGTCTCCTATTGAAGCCGCCATAAAAGGTTCAAACGAAATATTTTTTGCTGTAATTTCAATATCAATAACATTAGCTGCTGTATTCTTACCCGTAATTTTCTTAGAAGGTTTTGTGGGACGGTTATTCAGGGAATTTGGAGTCGTAATTGGTTCTGCAGTTCTAATTTCAGCATTTGTGTCTTTAACCTTAACACCTATGTTAAATGCCTATTTAATGAAAGGTGGTGAACAAAAAAGAACTAAATTTTATGACCTAACTGAACCCTATTTCATAAAATTAAACAAAGGCTATGCTAGTAATCTAGAGCGCTTTGTAAAATACAAATGGATTAGTTTTGGAATTATCATTGCGTGCTTTGGATTAATTTATTTGTTTTTCAGTGTATTACAAAAAGAAACTGCTCCTTTAGATGATAGAAGTGGTTTTGTAATGCGAATATCAACACCAGAAGGTGCTACTTATGATTATACAAATAGGTTTATGCAAGAAATGTCGCAATTAGTTGACGATTCTATTCCAGGAAAAAATGTTAGTCTAGTAATTTCATCTCCAGGTTTTGGTGGTAGTGGTTCGGTAAATAGTGGTTTTATTAGAATTGCCTTAAAAGATCCAAGCGAAAGAGAAAAATCTCAAATGGAAATTGCAGATGATTTATCCCAATGGGTTAAACGTTATCCAGATGCTAAAACATCTATTATTCAACAACCCACGATTTCTGTTAGTCGAAGAGGAGGTTTACCAATACAGTACATAATTCAAGCTCAAAACTTTGAGAAATTACAAGAAAAAATTCCTCTTTTTATGGAAGAAGCTTCTAAAGATGAAACTTTCTCAATGGTAGATGTTAATTTAAAATTCAACAAACCAGAAATTAATGTAACAATAGACAGAGAAAAAGCAAAAAGTTTAGGAATTTCTGTAATCGATATTGCTCAAACTTTACAGTTATCGTTAAGTGGACAACGCTTTGGATATTTTACCAAAAACGGTAAACAATACCAAGTAATTGGTCAGTTTTTACAAGAAGACAGAGCTACACCTTTAGATTTAACTTCCATCTTCATAAAAAATGATAAAGGTGAATTAATTCAAATGGACAATGTGGTTTCAGTTGAAGAACAAAGTAATCCACCACAATTATATCACAATAACAGATATATGTCAGCCACAGTAAATGCTGGTTTAGCACCCGGAAAAAGCATTAGCGATGGAATTGCAGCTATGGATGCAATTAAAGCTAAAGTGTTAGATGATACATTTACAACTGATTTAGGTGGAGAATCAAGAGATTTTGTGGAAAGTAGTTCTAATACTTCTTTTGCTTTTGGATTAGCTTTATTGTTGATCTACTTAATATTAGCCGCTCAATTTGAAAGCTTTATTGATCCTTTTATTATTATTTTAACTGTTCCAATGGCAATTGCAGGTGCTTTATTTTCGTTATGGTTATTTGGTCAAACATGGAATATTTTCAGTCAAATTGGAACCATCATGCTAATTGGATTAGTGACTAAGAACGGTATTTTAATAGTCGAATTTGCCAATCAATTACGAGAACAAGGAAAATCAAAATACGATGCAATTATTGAAGCATCAGAATCACGCTTGCGTCCTATTTTAATGACAAGTTTAGCTATTGCTTTGGGTGCATTGCCCATTGCTTTATCACTTGGAGCTGCTTCTGCAAGTAGAATGGGAATGGGTGTTGTAATTGTTGGTGGAACCTTATTTTCATTAATTTTAACCCTATTTGTAATTCCAACCATATACCTATTGTGGTCAAGAAATAAAAAACACCGTCCAGAATTTGATAACATTGAAGCTTTAGAAAAATAAATCATGTCAAAGATTATATCCTATATTACAATTCTGTTTTTTGGCTTTCACTTACAAGCTCAAGAAGTTTTGTCTCTTGAAGAAGCTTTAAAACTAGCTTTAGAAAACAATTTCGAAATAAAAATCGCAAAGAATAATTTAAAAATTGATGAAACCAATAACAATCTAGCTAACGCAGGAATATTACCAACCTTAAACGCTAATTTAATCAATAACAACAGTCAATTAAATACCAAACAAACGCAAGCTGATGGTTCGATTAGGGAATTAAACAATGCCAAAAACTTTAATCTTTCTTATGGTGTTGGTTTAGATTGGACTGTTTTTGACGGCTTAAGTATGTTTGCTCGTAAGGAACAATTAGCCACTTTAGAGGCTCAAGGAAAATCCGAATTACAAGCCACAGTTTTAAACCGAATTAGCGATGTATATCTAACTTATTATGATTTAGTACAACAACAACAAATTATGGCTTCCATTGACAGTGCCATTGTAGTATCTAAACAACGAGTAACAACCGCTAATAATCGTTTTTCAATTGGGAAAGCTTCAAAACTAGAATTATTAAATGCTCAAGTAGATTTGAATACAGATAAAAGTCTATTATTAAGCCAAAAAGAATTGTATAAAAATACAAAGATTAGATTGAACGAACTATTAGCAAGAGAGCTTCAAATTGACTTCAAAGTAGTTGATAGAATTACGTTTGAAGAAAACTTAACTTATGAGGATTTAAAAGATTTAGCCAATAAGCAAAACCCTCAGCTACAAGCTCAAATACTAAATAAAAAAATTGCTGAATTAAACTTAAAACAAATCAAAGGAAATCGCTATCCAACAGTTCGATTGACTTCTGGCTATAGTTTTACGCGTTCAGAAGCTTCTTTAGGTTTCATCACACAATCATCCGGACAAGGTTTTGTTTATGGTGTTTCTGCAAGCGTTCCTATTTTTGATGGCTTTTTACAAAATAAAAGAGAAAAAACAGCTCAATATGAAATTGAAAACGCATCTCTAGTCATAAATCAACAAAAGAATGCATTGGAATCTCAGTTAGCAACATTTTTTCAAAGTTACCAAACGAATTTAGAGTTGATTAAAATTGAAGCAGAAAATGTAGAAATAGCAAGACAAAATCTAGATATAACTTTAGCCAAATTCAGAATTGGAACTATCACAACTATTGAAGTTAGAACAGCACAGCAAAATTTCATTGAAGCTTCTGTACGATATGCAACAGCTCAATATCAAACAAAAATTTCTGAAATTAACTTAAAAGAATTAGCTGGTACATTAAGTTTGGATTAATTTGTTAATTTTACCACTAATTCTAAATTTCGATTTCTTAATTCTAAATTTCTATGGTTCAATACAACCCAAAAGACTGGATTACATTCATCTTCAGATTTCATAAATCAGATACATTTCGTCAATTAATTCCGATGATGATTACTATTGGTTTATATTCTTATGGAGTTGCCTATTTAGAAATTGAATATTGGAAATTATCTGAAGATAGTCATGTTAAAAACATTACCATCATGCATGGAATGTTAGGTTTTGTGATTTCATTATTATTAGTTTTTAGAACAAATACAGCCTATGATCGTTGGTGGGAAGGCAGAAAACATTGGGGCGCATTAGTTAACAACAGTCGAAATTTAGCCATTAAATTAGCTGTAATTCTAAAAGACGAGCACGATAAACATTTTTTCAGAAAAGTCATTCCAGGTTATGCTTCTATTTTGCAAAAACATCTAAATGACGAAGAAACGGCAAAAATGCTTTTTGAAGATTTAGATTTAGACATTGATCATCATAAGCATAGACCTAATCAAGTAGCGAAAATGATGTTTCAAAAAGTGCATGATTTACATGTCAGTGGCAAAATTTCAGGAGATCAATTAATCATAATTAATAGCGAAGTACAATCCTTCACCGATATTTGTGGTGCTTGTGAACGAATTAAAAACACACCTATTCCTTACTCTTACAGCTCATTTATCAAGAAATTTATTTTCTTTTACATTATGGCGTTACCTTTTGGATATGTCTTTAGTTTAGGGTATTATGTGATTCCAGTTGTTGTTTTTACTTTCTATGTTTTAGCTAGTTTAGAGTTAATTGCAGAAGAAATTGAAGATCCTTTTGGAAATGATGCCAACGATTTACCAACCGTAAAATTAGCTAGTAATATCAAAAAACACGTAGAAGAAATAATTTAAATTACCTTTACTAAAATCAATAAAAATGAAAAAAATTGTAACATTATTCGTTATTATCTTCTTTTTCTCAAATTGTAAAAAAGAAGAAACTGTTCAAAAAGAAGAAACTAGTTCAATCTATTACAAAATTGATTCAACCAAAATTCAAGATGGTGGTGTTAAAGTAATTCCAATTACTACAAATGGTAAAACGTTTAATGTTTGGACAAAACGAGTTGGAAATAATCCAAAAATAAAAGTATTGCTTTTAAATGGTGGTCCAGGTGCAACCCATGAATATTTTGAATGTTTCGAAAATTTTCTTCCAGCTGAAGGCATCGAATTTATTTATTATGATCAATTAGGTTGTGGAAATTCAGATAATCCAAATGATGAATCATATTGGGATTTGTCGCGTTATGTAGAAGAAGTGGAACAAGTTAGAAAAGCCTTAGATTTAGATTCAAATAATTTTTATATGTTAGGCCATTCTTGGGGTGGAATTTTAGCAATAGAATACGCCTTAAAATATCAAAACAACATGAAAGGCTTAATCATTTCAAACATGATGTCAAGTTGTCCCGAATATGGAAAATATGCAGATGAAGTATTAGCAAAACAATTGAAACCAGAAGTTTTAGCGCAAATTCAAAAAATTGAAGCTGATAAAGAATTTGATAATCCAAAGTATATGGAATTGTTGCTTCCTAATTTCTACGAAGAACATGTTTTAAGATTACCTGCAAAAGATTGGCCTGAACCTGTAAACCGTTCTTTTGCAAAAATGAATCAATCCTTATATGTAACTATGCAAGGACCTAGCGAATTTGGAATTGCTGGTAAATTAGAAAATTGGGATCGAACAAATGATTTAAAAAATATTACTATTCCAAGTTTAGTAATTGGAGCTACTCATGATACAATGGATCCAAAGTTCATGGAAAAAATGAGCACTTTATTACCTAAAGGGTCTTTTTTGTTGTGTAAAAACGGAAGTCATATGGCTCTTTATGATGACCAACAAACCTATTTCAAGGGTTTAATTTCCTTTCTAAACAAAAAATAGTGATTTTCTAAAATTCTAAATTCTAATTCTAAATTTAAAAAAGTATCTTTGCACCCTTAAAATTCGAATAAAAATGCGTATTTCATACAATTGGTTAAAACAATTTATTAAAATCGACTGGAAATCAGAAGAAACTGCTGCTTTGCTTACCGATTTAGGTCTAGAAGTAGAAGGTGTAGATAAATTTGAAAGCCTAAAAGGCGGTTTAGAAGGAATAGTTGTAGGTCATGTGTTAACCTGTGAAAAACATCCTGATGCTGATAAATTAAAAATCACTACAGTTGATTTAGGAGACGGAAATCCTCCTGTTCAAATTGTATGTGGTGCTCCAAATGTAGCGGCTGGTCAAAAAGTACCTGTAGCAACTATTGGAACAAAATTATACGACAAAGAAGGAAACTCTTTCGAAATCAAAAAAGGTAAAATTCGCGGACAAGAAAGTCACGGAATGATTTGTGCTGAAGACGAATTAGGCCTTGGTGAAGGTCATGATGGAATTTTAGTTTTAAATGAAGATTTAAAAGCTGGAACTTTAGGAAAAGATGTTTTTAATATAGAAACGGACGAAGTTTTTGAAATTGGTTTAACACCAAATCGTGCTGATGCAATGAGTCATTGGGGTGTTGCCCGTGATTTAAAGGCAGGTCTGATTCAAACTAATATTAATTCTGAATTAATAACTCCTTCTGTAAGTAGTTTTAATGTTGATAGAAGAACATTAAAAATTGATATTGAAGTTGAAAACAAAGAATTAGTACCTCGTTATTGTGGTGTTACAATTTCTGGAGTAACTGTAAAAGCTTCACCCGCTTGGTTGCAAAATCGTTTAAAATCAATTGGATTAACACCAAAAAACAACATCGTTGACGTAACGAATTACGTAATGCATGAATTAGGGCAACCAACACACGCTTTTGACGCCAACAAAATCAAAGGAAATAAAGTAATCGTTAAAACGGTTAAAGCTGGAACAAAATTCATAACATTAGATGGTGTGGAACGTGTTTTAGACAAAGAAGACGTTATGATTTGTAACGCTGAAGACCCAATGTGTATTGCTGGAGTTTTTGGTGGAATTAAATCAGGTGTTTCTGAAAACACTCAAAATATATTTTTAGAAAGTGCTTATTTCAATCCGGTTTCTATTCGTAAAACAGCTAAACGTCATGGGTTAAATACTGATGCTTCTTTTCGTTTTGAAAGAGGAATTGATCCAACCATTACAGAATACGCTTTAAAACGTGCTGCCTTATTAATTCAAGAAGTAGCCGGTGGAGAAATCACTTCTGATATTATAGATTTTTATCCAAAGAAAATAGAAGACTTTAGCGTTTTCGTGACTTTCGATAAAATAAACAAAGTAATTGGTGAAGAATTAAAAAAAGAGACCATCAAAACCATTTTAACTTCGTTAGAAATTAAAGTGAATAGTATGACCGAAAATGGATTAGGATTAACTATTCCGTCTTACAGAGTAGATGTTCAAAGAGATATTGACGTTATCGAAGAAATCCTTCGTGTCTATGGTTATAATAGCATAAGTTTTAATGAAAAAGTAAGTGCTACAATTGCCAATTCTCCAAGAACGGAAGAATATAAAGTACAGAATATTATTTCTGATCAATTGTGCTCTCAAGGATTTAACGAAATGATGGCTAATTCATTAACTAGCCCAGATTATATTAAATTATCAGATCAGTTACTTGATTCTGAAACCGTTACAATCATAAATCCATTAAGTACTGAACTTTCTGCTATGAGACAATCACTATTGTTTTCTGGCTTGGAAGCTATTTCATTCAATATTAACAGAAGAAAATCAAATTTACGTTTGTTTGAATTCGGAAAAACATATCACAAAGTTGAAAATGGTTATGACGAAAGAAAGCATTTATGTTTATACCTTACGGGAAATAAATCAGCAGAAAGTTGGAATACAATTGCTACAAAATCTGACTTCTTCTTAATGAAAGGTTATGTTATGGCTTTGCTTACTCGAATTGGATTAGACCAGAAAGTTAATTCTGTACCCTTCGAAAATGATATTTTTTCAGAAGGATTAGGCTTAATAATTGGAAGAGAAACTATAGCTGAATTTGGAATCGTAAAAAAATCAATTTTAAAAGCTTTTGATATTAAACAAGAAGTGGTTTATGCTGATATCAATTGGGGAGCTATTCAAAAATATGTTTCTAACAAATTGAAATTAACCGAAATCTCAAAATTCCCAGAAGTTCGTAGAGATTTAGCTTTATTGGTTGACAAAGACGTAACGTTTGAAGCGATTTACAAAATTGCAAAACAAACAGACAAAACGCTTATCAAAGAAATAAGCCTATTTGATGTATATGAAGGTAACAATTTACCAGAAAACAAAAAATCGTACGCAGTGAGCTTTATAATGAACGATGAGAAGAAAACTTTAGAAGAAAAACAAATCGAAAAAGTAATGCAAAAATTACAAGCTAACTTTGAAAAAGAAGTTGGTGCTACTTTGAGATAACCAACAATTGTCTTTCCCACGTAAGTGGGAAACTTTTTAATAAACCGTTAATCTAATAAAATATAGAAAAATCCAAAAGTTAATTCTTTTGGATTTTTTTTGTGGGTTTTGATTTTTTTATTACTATTAAAAAAGAAATTAATTTTTTAAATAAACAATTGAATTGTATTATATTTGTTTAATTAAAATACCTTAAATCAATGTATTATGAAAAAGAACTACCTACTTATTTTCTTTTTTTTTATTTTCGTTAATGGAATAGCTCAAAATAGTATTTCGTTTTCTGAAAAAGCTTCTGCTACATATAATTTATCCAAAAAATTCAAAACCTATAAGATTTTAGAAATTGATGATAATTTGCAACGTATTTCTGATGGAGAAGAAATAACAATTTCATTTGATGATGAATATGTTTTCACACTAAAAGAAAATAGAATTATATCTGATAACCATCTTGTTATTATAAAAAACTCAAATGGAATTGAGAAAAAAACACTTGATGCTATTGGCTTTGATGGAAAATACTTTCTAAATACGCCTAATTCAAATAGTCAACTAGCATTTTCAATGTTTGAAGATCGTTATAGTTTATATATCAAAAATCCAAATAAAGAATTTTATATAGAATCATTACAAAACTTTGATAAAAATGCAACTTCTAATTTATATGTCTATTATGAGGTAAAAGACATTATCGAAGAAACTACGCTTACTTGTGGACTTCAAAATGAAGAAAACAAATTACCTATAAGTAATCAAAGAAGTATAGCAACTGGTGGATGCAAAACGGTTGATATTAATTTTGCGGTTGATTATTCAATGTACGCAACTTATGGATCTATTAGTGGTGCCATAAATAGAACGTTAGAACTTATAAATCTTTCTCAAGTTAATTATACAATTGTTAATGGACTTTCAGATGATGTATCTTTTAAAGTAAATGAACATTTTATTGTTACTTGTAACACTTGTAATAATTGGGCAACAACACTAGATATTAATGACAATTACAATTATTTCTATTCAAATGCTTTTCAAATGTTTACTAAACCATATGATATTAAAATACTCTTTCAAAATCAAGGTGGACCAGGTTCTGTTATTGGTTTAGGTTCATTAACCATGTGTAATACTTCTGGTACTTCGGTCGTGAAAAATTATGCTTCAAATTCAGATTACACTCGAAGTATATTATCGCATGAATTAGGTCATAATTTTGGTTGTCAACATACTACTGGATTTATTATGAATCCAACTATAAATAGCACTACCAATTGGGCACCCGAATCTATTTCAGCAATCAATAACTCGTTAAACACATTATCTTGTATTACTAATTGCGTTACGGAGCCATGTTACAATCAAAAAGTATCAAATCTTGAAGTAAGTTATAATTCAGCAACCAACAACATTGATGTGTCTTGGTTGGCAGAAGCTGCTATTTCTCATAAAGTAAGATTATATAGTTACAACACTTCTAGTTGGTCAACTTATACAACTTTAAATTATCCTACAAACTCAATATCTTTTCCAGTTACTCAAATTAATTGTAATGATAAATACCGAGTTGAAATAACACCCATTTGTTCTAGCATTAATAGAATAACTGAACAAGTTGTTTTTATGGTTAGTCAAAGTATAGCTGCTCCAAAACTTACTTTTTATAGTGGAAGCAATCAACCAATTTGTGGTTCGCAAACAGCGTATTTTGGAGTAACAGCTGTAGATGGTGGAACAAATCCAATATATCAATGGAAAGTAAATGGTATTGATGTAGGTACAAACCAAGATACATACTCCACCACTACTCTACAGAATAATGATATAGTTAGTTGTTATTTGACTAGTAATGCTACTTGTGTAAATTCTCCTTATGCTAATGTAAGTACAACTGTAACAATCATTACTCCTACTGTTTTATCTATCACTATTGATACAGTTGACACAACAATTTGTGCTGGTGACAGTATAACTTTAAATGCAACTGGTGTTAATATAAATAGTCCTTATCCTTATTATAACTGGACATTTAATGGCTCTAATATTCAAGGAGGTGTTTCTGGTCAAGGAAATGGTCCTACAATTACTCATATTCCAACTCAAAGCGGAGTTTATGTTTGTAATTTAAGTGATGGTGAAGGCTGTCATACAACTCAAGGTAGCGTTCAAAGTAATACAATAAATGTAACTGTGTTGCCTCAACCTTGTAATCTTGCCACTGACAGTTTTGAAATTTCTGAAATAAACTATTATCCAAATCCAGTAAAAGATAAACTGACTATTTTTGCCAAAGAATTGATTTCAAACATTAGTATTTATAACATCGTTGGACAGAAAATTATATCTTCAACTATTAATTCTACTAACACAACATTAGATTTAACTAACATCGCAAGTGGTTCTTATTTCCTAATTATTGACGCTGATGGAAAACTTACTTATAAAAATATTATCAAAGAATAAACTGATTATTTTTCATCTTAGTTTATAAATACAAAATCCAAAAGTTGATTCTTTTGGATTTTTTTTGTGATTAAGTAATTATGAAATTTTATTTCTTGCTTATTTTATGGGTTGAAACTTTACCGCTTTCATCTTCAATTGATAAAATATATAAACCATTTGCAAAATTCGAGAAATTAATTTCATTTGAGTTTTCTATATGAGCTATGGTTTTTCCAGATAATTCGGTAATTACAATTCATTTATAAATAATTAAATCTTTTTTTTCATTAAAAATTAGTAGTTACAAAAAAATGAAAAATGCATTCTTTTAGTTTTTTGCAGGTTATTATTTATATATTTGAATTTACGCAATAGTTACTGAACTAAGTTATTTATAAAAAGAGTGAAGAAATTTGTAGTAATTCTAAATCAATACTTTTATAAATATCAATTATATTCAATAAAACCTGTATGAAATCTGAAGATAAAAAACAAGAAAAATTCCAAGAGAAATTAGAGCAAAAATCTAATGAAATTGATGGCGTTGGAAAATATAGTGATATTTTAAGTCGTGTTATTCACGAGGGTGAAGAGATATTCAAAATCAAAAATAAAGCGATCATCTTAAGTGCTATTATAGCTGGTCTTGAAATTGGAGTCAGTTATTTATTAATCTGTACGCTTCATTATTTATTGATAGGAACATTTGAAGAAAATACTATTTTTAAACTATCTAGTATGGTTTATCCTGTTGGTTTTGTCCTAGTTATTCTTGGTAAATCAGCTCTTTTTACAGAACAAACTTCCGTTTTGACGTTACCTGTATTAAATGGTCAACGCACTATATGGGAATTACTTCGAATTTGGGGATTTGTAATTTTTGGTAATATAATTGGAGGAATTGTATTTGCTTTATTTATTGGAACACTTGCTCCTCATTTAAATCTATTCACTCATGAAACAATGGTAGCTATCGGTGAGCATGTTGTTCATCATAATTCATGGGTTCTATTTTTTAGTGCAATAGTTGCTGGTTGGTTGATGGGTTTATTAAATTGGTTACTGAATAGTACATTAAATTCACTTACCCGAATTGTTCTAATTCTAATGATTACTGGTGTAATTGGGTTTGGGGGTTTTCATCATAGTATAGTAGGTAATATTGAAGTGTTTGGTGGTTTTTTATATTCAGATTCCATAACGGTTTTAGATTACCTATGGTTTTTATTTCTAGCTCTACTTGGAAATAGTATTGGAGGTGCTATTGTTGTGGGTCTTTTTAAATACAGAATTTTTCAATCAAATTATGCTGACTAATTTAAAAAATGTGGCAGAATGAATCGGAAGAAATAGATTGAAACTAAAACCCAAAACAGATAACCTTGTAATGGCAATTATATAACACTTACATAAAGTAGTGTAACACAAAAGTGCACATGTAATCCTACCTTGCAAACATAATAATTAAAACTAAAAAAGATGAAAAAATTAAGTGTAATACTGGCTAGTTTAGCAATATTTGCTTCAGTTAGTTGTAAAGAAAGTCAAGACGAGGCAACTGTAGTAGAAAAAGAAACAGTAATAATTGAGAAAGAAGCGGCTCCAGCAGTTGAAGAAAATGACGGAACTTCTATTAGCGTGAATTCAGATGGCGTTGAATTTTCAACAAAAGATGGAGATAAAAAAACAGAAGTAGAAGTTAAAGATGGTTCTGGAACTGTGAAAGTTGAAAAATAGAATATAGAAAAAATTGAAAAAGAAAAAGATTAAAACCGGCAATTTTGTCGGTTTTTTTTTATTTAAAATCTTCAAAATCTACTTCCCACTTCTTATCATTTCTATACCAAAGTTGACCATTATAAACCTCTAAAGGACATTCAAAATTGTTGGTATATAATCCTCCAGTTCCTAATCCTTGAGGTAATAAATTATGCAGCGTATAAGTAAATTGCGCAATAGCATTTAGTCCAATATTGCTCTCTAAAGCAGATGTAATCCACCACTTAATTTGTAACTTTTCTGCTATTGAAATCCATTCTAAAGTTCCTCTAAAACCACCTACCAAACTAGGCTTCAAAATGATGTATTGAGGCATAATTTTTTGCAACAAAGCTTCCTTTTCTGAAGGCAAAAACACACCAATCAACTCTTCATCTAAAGCAATAGGTAAAGGAGTGATTCTACATAGCTCTGCCATCCTGTCAGTATTGCTTTTTTGAATAGGCTGCTCTATGCTATGTAATTTATAACCAGTTAATTGTTTTATTTTATATAAAGCATCATTTGAACTAAAAGCACCGTTAGCATCTACTCGTATTTCAATGGTTTTCGCATCAAAATGTTGTCTGATAAAACGTAATAAACCTAATTCTTTTTCAAAATCAATGGCACCAATTTTTAATTTTATACAGGTAAAACCTTGTGCTAATTTTTCTTCAATTTGCTGCTTCATAAAAGCCTCTTCTCCCATCCAAACTAAGCCATTAATCAACATGCTTTTTTGTCCTTTTGTAAAGTCAGATTCAAACAACTCAAAAGGTGTCTTTGAGGCCAAAGAAAGGAACGCCATTTCCACTCCAAATTGTATAGACGGAAATTCTAAAAGCGCTTCCCAAAGTTTGTCTTTTCCTAAATGAATATTATCACAAACCCATTTTAATTTCTCTTCATAATCTGGCCGATCATCAATTGATAAAGTTCTTAAAATACCACACTCTCCTATTCCAACTTTTCCATTTTCTTCTAGAAGAATAAACCAAGTTTCTTTCTCGGTTAAAACTCCTCTTGAAGTTCCACTTGGTCGTTTAAAGTTTAGTATGTATTTCTTGTATGTTGCTTTCATTTATGCTGAATTTATTTCAGTATCTCTTTTTTTTGTTAGACAGAGTTTTACAAAGTTTGCTCAAAGTTGCACAGAGTTTTTTGTAGTTGCTTTGTTTTAGATAATTTATTAAGTATTCTGTTTTAGAATTTAAACAATCTAAAATCTGCAAATTGAAAACTAAACACTGAAATTAATCCAATAATCTCAAAATCTTTTTAAAATTATCAGAAGGTAATCCGATTTTTTCCATGTTTTCAAAATCTTGTTTTGTTGCATTTATCCAACTTGTAGAAACGGCAATATTCTGATCTTTGTATTTTTTGTGAATTTCTTTGGCTTCTGAATATCTATCTGTCACTAAATAAACATGTGCCAAATGCAATTGAAATTTTATTTCGTTTTTATTTAAACTTATAGCTTTTAAAATCCAATCTTCAGCTTTTTGATATTGTTTAGTTCTCAAATACAAAGAGCCTAACAAATCGTATTCATTTTCTTTGCCTAACTTTCTAATATCAATTAACTGATGTAATTCTTTGATTGCTGCTTCAGGTTTTAATAATGATAAAGTTCTAATATGTGTGTTGTAAAGTTTTAAATAATCAGTCAAAATACCTGAACTAACTATACTTTCATCGGAAACAGATTCTATTAATTTAGTTTTTTCTAAAGGTAATAATTGCTTGAATTCACTATATTTATATTTAGACGTAATCTGTTCTAAAAACGCAATTAAAAACTTATTTTTAAATTCTAAAAGTTTTGCTACTTCTGTTTTTTCTGCTAAGCCTAAAATTTCTTGTTTAGCTTCTTTATCCCAACCTCTACTGGCTTTATAATCTATCCAAGGCACAACTTCTAAAACTATTTTCTGATTCATTACCCAGTTTTGACTTTCAATTCCGAACCACAAATAAGGAATATTTGATAAGCAAGTAGAACTTGTTGAAACCAAACGAGCAACTTTATTGACTTTTTCTTTATCCGTTAAACAAGCACCATCCAATTTTGCTTCCTTTAGGAACAAATTTGCAGCATCAGCATTTGAAAACAATGCATAAGTACATTTATCACTACCTGCGATTGTTGATGTTAAATGAATTGCTCCAGCAGCACCTTGACTAATTCCAGACGGATCTGGTATAGCTTTTAACACAGATACTAGACTACTACTTAATTTCTGATTTTCATCTAAAACTGTTATTCTGTAGATAAATTCGGTAGTTCCAACAGGTAAATCTTCCGACTTGATTAACGTTCTTTTTCCAGCTGAAAGGGTAATCTCTTTTGAAGTCGCTCTTTCTTTGTCCCAATAACCATCCTTTTGAGCAAATGTTTTGAACGAAAACAAGATTGCTAGTATAATAACTTTATTCATATTTAATTTTGCGATTCATTAGCAATAGTTGTGCCTCTTTTATGCTGTTTATATATTCCGTTTTTAAAACCTAAACGGCAAAGGATGCTTTATCTGAAAATCTAATCTCCGAAAATCTGTACTCTATAATTCTATAAATCCTCCTATTTCCAGCAACATTAAATCTTTATCTTTTTCGAAGAATTTTCGTTTTGCTTCTTCATGATTAATTTCGATGTATCCGAAAGTATCGTAGTGATAACCCAAAATTTTATCACATTCCACAAAATCTGAAGCAAAAATGGCGTCTTCAACATCCATTGTAAAATTACTTCCAATTGGTAAAATAGCTAAATCTAATTTAGTTCGCATTGGAATTAACTTCATATCCATTGTTAAAGCTGTATCTCCTGCTATATAAATATTTTTTCGTTCACCTTCAATTACAAATCCACCAGGTTGACCACCATAAGTTCCGTCAGCAAATGATGAAGTGTGAATGGCATTAACGTATTTCACTACTCCGAATTCAAAATCCCAACTTCCACCGTGATTCATAGGATGAAATTGAAAACCTTTGTTTCCATAGTAATTTGCTATTTCAAAATTTGAAACAATAACTGCATCTGTTCTTTTGGCAATAGCTTCCACATCTAAAACATGATCTTGATGTGCGTGAGTTAACAAAATATAATCCGCTTTTAACGTATTAATGTCGATATGAGAAGCTTTTGGGTTTCCTGTAATAAATGGATCCACAAGAATGTTTATGTCTTCTATTTCAATTCCTAAACAAGCGTGACCGTAAAATGTGATTTTCATAGTTGTATCTTTAAATTATTGAAGTATCATGAATTGTTTTTTTCTTCCACCATCACTCATCATAATGAAAGTATCTAAATTATAAGTTCCATAAAAAGGTAAATAATAAGTATTTCCTTTATTGTCTTGAATTTTATTGTAATCTACTTTTCCGTCAGGAGAATAAGTAAAGTCATATAAAGCAGAAGATTCAAACCAACCTTTAGATACTTTGGTTCTACCATCGCTTTTTTCGGTTAAGTTTTTACCTGAATTTAAAATTACATGTAATTTATCATCCTTTAAAAATGCATTATAAGATGGCACTGTTGCTCTCTTAAAAATACTTCTTCCCCAACTTATTTCACCATTTTTATCAAATTTTAAAATCAAAATATCGTCGTAATGATAGGTTGTCGTCCAATAACCAGCGCCATTCATTCCTGTAGCAACATAAGTTTGCGTTACATAAAATTCCTCTGCTAATACAATAGTATTTCCTTGATCATCTCTAACCACATAATCTACATAAAAAGAGTTTAGTTCTTTTTTCTTTTTATCATGTCGTTCTGCTTTTGCATCACCATATAAATCTTCATAAACATCTTTTGGCAGTTCTGAATTTTTCTTAGCAATTATGACCAAAGAGCTAGCATTTATTTTAAAATTACAACCCCCTTTGATATTTCCTTCTCTTTCATTGGAATAAAATCCGACTAAACTCAATTGGTTCTCATAATAATTAATCGCTAACGAAGAAATAAAATTACCGCTTTCTAAACTAATTTTAGTGCTTTGATTGTTGCCTTTTGAAATTTTGTTTAATACAAAATCGTAATTAGCATCACCATCTTTTTTCTTCGATTTTCCACTGATAAATAGTTTTCCTAAAGCAAAAACATTAGCCTCATCATCTACAAATAAATCATTAGGTTCAAAATAATTTCCTTCGTCTTCTTGATACGTTTTTTCAAAAACTACTTTTAAAGTTTCTGAATCAAAAACATGAATTTTATAAGAATTAAGATTCTTCTTGATATTATCTGTTGCAATAGCAATATATTTTCCGTTTGGAGAAATTGCCACATTTGTTCCTCTTTTATTTCTTCCAGTGAATAAACCACCTTTTTCTACATCAGCTTTAAAAAGTTCTTTTTGAGAATGGGTTTTTGTTTCAATATTAAAAGTGTTGCAATAAACAATACGTTCCCTTTTGCTGGGTGACAAAACCGTAATGTATTTAATTTCGTTTTCATAGCTAACATAACCATCAAAACTTTCTTTTTTACTACTTTCTACTCTTTTACTGAAAATTTTATTCAATTTAGCATCAAAAACATCTAATAGAAAGTTGTTTTTATTAGCTCTTACTAAACCTGTTTTTCCACTTTTTGTTGTGTGAATAGCCAGAACACCATCAACCGTAATTTCATCTTTAAATTCTGGACTTTCAGAAACTTTTAATTGAGTTGTTACTTGAGATTTTACTAGATTAATTGAAAATAGTAAAGCAATACAAAGGATTTTTTTCATAAATGATATAAAGAAATTAGAACGTTATTTTTGACAAATATATTAAACTAAGTCCAACTAATAAACTCAAAACAAAAGTCCCTAAAGCTACTTTTTTAAGTTCTGGATCAAAATCTTTATATTCTTTTGCTTTTTTGACTGTATCAACATGTTTGATGAACAATATATTGACAATTAAAATGGGTATTGATGTCATTTTTAAAATTTTTGAAAAAGCTAACATCAGAATTAAACTAGTTATGAATAATGAAAAATGATAAATTTTAGCATTTTCCAAGCCCATTTTGACAACTAATGTTCTTTTTCCAGCTATTCTGTCGTTTTCAATATCTCTCATGTTGTTTAAATTTAAAACAGCAACACTCAGCAAACCAATTGCTGCAGCTGGAAGAAATAATTTCCAATCCAAAAAATGAGTGTACAGAAAATTTGACCCTACAACAGAAACCAATCCAAAAAAGATAAAAACAAATAAATCTCCTAAACCGTTGTAACCATAAGCGTTACTTCCAACTGTGTATTTTATTGCTGCACCGATTGAACCAATTCCTAAAAGGATAAAAATCATGCTTAAGGCAAAATTTTCTTTTCCGAAGGCTACATAAATTAGTGCTAAAGCTAGAAATAAAGTAATCACAGCAGTAATAATTACAGCTTTCTTCATTTGATTGGCTGTTATAACTCCAGCGGCAACCATTCGCTTTTCCCCTATTCTATTAACATCAGTTCCTTTAATTCCGTCACCATAATCATTGGCATAGTTGGATAAAATTTGTAATCCTAACGTAGTAAGAAGTGCTAAAACCAAAATTCTATAATCATAAAATCCTTGGTGATAAGCATAGGCACTTCCTACAATTATTCCAGATAGTGATAAGGGTAATGTTCTTAATCTTGCGGCTTGTATCCAGTTTTTCATTGTTTTTAAAAGTTTATATAACCAATTTTTATTGCTCTTATTAAAAATATTCCCAAAAATAAAGAAATTGGAGCTGCTAACTTCAAGTAAAAAGGATTTAATTTATCTGCTGCATTTTTTGCAAATTTATTATGTAACTTAATTGGTACAAACATTAATAATACAGCAGTAATCATCAAAAAATTTCCAATAAGTTCAAGATATGAGCCATATGTTGAAAATATTGCTGAATTAAGAAATGCTAACCCTATTAAAAATCTAATTAGTAATTCTGAATAATTAATTAAATAAGTACTTCCAGCTTTTGCTATAATTTTTCTAACTTTTTCAGGGCTAAAAAACATCAAAAAACTAGCTAAAATTAAGAAAACTCCAAAGAGAGTAACTGTGAATTGTGAAATATCAAACATACTACTTAAATTAATAATTAAACTTAGTGACACAGTTTCTCAGTAACTTTAAAACTCTTTAATCACATCCAATTCTCCTTAGAAATCTCCACTTGATACAACCATTTATTGACTTGTTCTTTAATTTCTGTATAATTTGAAGTCGAAAAGGAGACTTTTCCACCAGCAGTGTATAAAACTACTGAACCAATATTTGTGATTTTTTGCCAAATGAATTGTTGGGTTTCAATAGCTTGAATTTTATATGGCATCATAATTTCGTGATCAATATCCCAAGCACCACTTTGTTTTACGATAAATTCATCCGAAATAAATAATCTGTAATTTCTATAAGAAAAATATAAAATCGTTCCCATAAATAAAATATAAACTGAAATAACACTTACTAATTCATAAATGGTAAATTTATCTATGTTATAATTTACGATTAATCCAATACTAACAGGAATTAGAATTAAAAAGAATAGATTTAAAAGTAATTTTCTAAGGTTTGGAACTAAAGTTTTTTGATGTTGTGGCAATTTTCCAATCAATAATTTTAAAATTTGTTCTTTTTCTGATTTATTACAACCTGGAATTTTAGTTTTGTCTTTTGGACTTGCTCGCTTCATTTCGCTTGAAGCTTGAAATATTTCAACAGTATTAACATCTAATTTCTTCTGAAAAAAGTTTTGCGTCAACTTAATAATTTGAACTTTTTCTGGATTAATGATTGTGTTTTTGATGTTCAATAAACCATAAGTCAATACAAATGACTTTTTATCTTTCTTGATTGTGAAATTGAAATACTTAACAACTGTTATAACTAAATTGACGACAATTATAGCTGTAAAAACAAAAATCAACAAACCTAACAACAAGCTTACTATCGGAATTTGTTCTAACTGATTTATATTGTCATCAATCAAATCATCGCGACCAATTTGTCTTAAATTATCCGAAATTGTTGTAACAACCAAAAATATATACGCAAAACTTTTTATGTAATTTGCTGTAATTCCGATTTTTAAAAGACTTGGAATTCCGATTGTGATGAATGATTTTGGTTGCTCTTCTTCTTGAATTAAATCTTCAACCGAATTTGTGTTTTTCTCAGTGTTTTCTAGTAAATGTTGTTTTAATTCAACAGCCATTTCTTGAGAAATAGCATTGATTGAAGCTTCTTTTCCATCACTTCCTGCTGTGTCTAATTCTAATTTATGAACATTAAAAAACCTTTGAATTAAACTTTGGTCAATTGTGACTTTTTGTATTTTATTAAACGGAATGGTTGTTTTAGTTTTGTTGAAAATTCCGTTTTCTATTACGAATTCTTCTAACTTATAATCAATATAAAATTTAAAAAACCAATATCTTAAAAATGCGATAATAGCAATAAATATAATTATTCCCGCAATTCCTAAATAAACTTGAATAGCACTATAAGCCTCTTTTTTAAAGAAAACAATTAATATAAAAGGCCAAAGTGCACGAACAGATTTTTGCAACGTGTTTGCAAACAAAACAACAACCCCAATTAAGGATTGTCTTTGAGGAATAGAAAAATCAAAGTTAGATTTCATCTAAATCTTCTTTTAAATTGTTTTCTGAAAGTTGAATTTGTTCCTCAATAATTTGTTCTTTTATACTCTCAGCTTCTATCTCATTAATTTTTAAGGAAACACTTTCTTTGATTTTTTTAGCATCTTCTAACAATAAACCTTTAATTTTTAGATCACTTGTACTTCCACCAGCAGTAAATAGTTCAATAGAAGCTAATCCGAAATATCTGGATAACATTCCTTGATGTAAAGCTACATGTTGTACTCTATTATTAGTAACTATTGTAGTAATTTCGCTAATTACACCTGATTTAAAAATCACGTCATGTTCACGCAAGGCAAAACCCTTTTTAGCAAAATTTATTTTTAAATATAGAAAACTCACGACCCCTAAAATTAACCAACCAATAACAAAATAGATAATTTTATCTTTGATTAATGCTTCAATAGAAATAAAGTATAGAACTATTATTCCGATTAAAAGTATGCCAAAAACAATCCCAAATTGAATTAGCATGACTTTGAAATAATCTTTTTGCAAAGGTTCTAATTTTGTGTCTTCAAATTTGGGTAAAGTTGAAATGTTTATTGTTTCGTTGGTGAATTCCATAATTTATAATTTGATTCCAAAACCTAAATTTATAAAATGAACGTTTGCTTTACCTTCAAAATCTTTTGAATTTACAGGATAATATTTATAACTAGCTTCAATAAAAATTAAATCGCTAGCATGAATACGAAAACCTGGATTAATTGTTATTCCAGAAAAATTCACTTTTTCAGAAGCAATTTCTAAGGGAGCAGCAGGATCAAAATTTAATGCAAAATATTCAAATTCACTTGAAAAAAAAGCAAAACCTACATTAACAAAAGGTCTAAAATTTGATTTAAAAACATCATATTCTATCCCTATATTTGGATTAACAACAATAGCATCTTTTTTAAAAAATTGGTCTTTATTTTTAAGGTAATCTAATGTTAAGCCACCATAAAAATTTAAACTTTCTTCATTTACAATACTATATCTGGCATCTACTCCAATTAATCCGTTAAACTCATCACTAATTAAATTTTCATTTTTAAGATTTCCTACATAATGTATTCCGATTTGAATTTTTTTTGGTTGATTAGAGGATGTTTCTTGTGCCAAAGCTAAAGTGCTAATTGTTAAGGCAAATACTAAAACTATTTTTTTCATATATTTAATTTCTAAATTTTCTAAGGTAAATATTTCTTCTCAAAATTAGGCTTACGTTTTTCTAAGAAAGCATCTCTTCCTTCTTTGGCTTCATCTGTCATGTAGGCTAAACGTGTTGCTTCTCCGGCGAATACTTGTTGCCCAACCATTCCGTCATCCGTTAAATTCATTGCGAATTTTAGCATTTTTATGGATGTTGGCGATTTTTCTAATATTTCTTGAGCCCATTCAAAAGCTGTATCTTCTAATTCTGCGTGAGGAATAACTGCATTTACCATTCCCATTTCAAAAGCATCTTGAGCTGAATAATTTCTTCCTAAAAAGAAAATTTCTCTTGCTCTTTTTTGTCCGACCATTTTAGCTAAATAAGCAGAACCATAACCACCATCAAAACTGGTTACATCTGCATCAGTTTGTTTAAAAACGGCGTGTTCTTTACTCGCTAAAGTCAAATCACATACCACATGAAGCGAATGACCTCCACCAACTGCCCAACCTGGAACAACGCAAATTACAGCTTTTGGCATAAAGCGAATCATTCGTTGCACTTCTAAAATGTTTAATCTGTGATAACCGTCATCACCAACATATCCTTGATGTCCACGTGCTTTTTGATCACCACCACTACAAAACGAATAAATTCCGTCTTTAGAACTTGGTCCTTCAGCAGAAAGTAACACTACTCCAATTGAAGTATCTTCTTGTGCATCATAAAATGCTTCGATTAATTCGCGTGTTGTTTTTGGTCGAAATGCATTACGCACATCTGGTCTGTTGAAGGCAATTCTTGCAACTCCATCACATTTTTTATAGGTTATATCTTCGAATTCTTTTACGGTTTTCCAATTGATTTGACTCATGTTGTATTAAAAAATTTAGTTATGATTTTAAGTACAAATTTAAAGATTATATTAATTACTCTAATTTCTTAAATCTGTGTTCCAAAAAAAATCAAGTTAAAGTTAAAATGAAATTTCACGTAAAAATAAACCATTTTTTACATTATATTGCATCTTCAAATGAATTACTATTATGAAAAAAACATATATTGCTTTATTACTTGGTTTAGGTTTTTTGACTTCAAATGCTCAAATATATGAATTTCAAACAGTTATAGACATTGAAACTACTCCGGTTATTTCGCAAGACATTACTGGCACTTGTTGGAGTTTTTCTACTTCTTCTTTCTTAGAGTCAGAAATTATTCGTCTGACCGGAAAACAAATTGATTTATCGGAAATGTATCAAGTTAGAAATACATATCCTAAAAAAGCAGCTAATTTTGTAATGCGTCAAGGAAAAGCCCAATTTAGTCAAGGTGGTTTGGCACATGATGTGATGAATAGTGTGGCTGATTTTGGCTTATTTCCTGCTGATGTATATTCTGGCTTAACCGAAGATGAAAAAAAACACAATCATAGTGAATTAGAATCGGTTTTAGAAGCGATGCTAAAAGTATATATTGACAATCCTGGAAGAAAATTATCTCCAAAATGGAAAGAAGCTGTTTCTGGTGTTTTAGATGTATATTTAGGTGAAAATCCAACTGAATTCACTTTTGAAGGAAAAAAATATAATCCAAAATCGTTTGCTGAATTCACTAAAATTAAGCCAGAAAATTACGTTACTTTAACTTCGTTTTCTCATCAACCTTTTTACAAATCTTTTATCTTAAATATTCCTGATAATTTTTCTAATGGAAGCATGTATAATTTACCATTAGATGAATTCATGCAAAACATTGATAATGCCTTAGCAAAAGGTTATTCATTGTCTTTAGATTGTGATGTTTCTGAAGCTACTTTTTCTGCAAAATATGGCGTTGCTTTTATTCCAAAAAGTGAAGAAGATACGAAAATTGGTTTAGCTGAAATTATAGAAGAAAAAGCAGTTTCACAAGAATATCGTCAAGCTGAATTTGAAAATTATGATACAACTGATGATCATTTAATGCACATTGTTGGAACAGTAAAGGACCAAAAAGGAAATGTGTATTACAAAGTAAAAAACTCTTGGGGAGCCGATGAAAAAAGAGTAACAAATGGTGGATTTGTTTATATGAGTGTTGCTTATATGCGTTTGAAAGCTATTTCAGTTTTAGTGCATAAGGATGCATTGATTAAAGATTCTAAAGAGAAATTAAACCTTTAATAATTAGGCTATGAAAGTCTATAAATCAGCTAAAAGCAAACGGTTAAATCTTGTTTTTGCAATAACATTTGCCATCATAATTGGTGCAACAATTCCTGCTTTAATTAATGATATTAAGAGTAGCTTTTATATAGTTATTGTAATAAATTTATTGTCACTTTTGTTATTAGCTAGTATAATTTTAAAAACTGAATATAGAATAAAAAAAACCTTCCTTCATTGGCAATCAGGACCTTTTTATGGAAAAATAGATATCAATAGCATCATAAAAATAAAACATCATGATGGTATTTTTGTCCCAACAGTTTGGAAGCCAGCTTTAAGTCAAGTTGGTTTAATCGTGACCTATAATAAGTATGATGATATTTATATTTCGCCTCAAAATATAGCTGATTTTACAGCAGAAATTTTAGCCATTAACCCAAACATAGAAATTAGTTAAATTCCGATTTCTATTTGAAAACGTGCATACCAATTATTTTTATTCGTTCCAGAAAAATAATCTAAATCATTGTAAGTCAGTTCTGTTTGTAACTTAAGAGAATGTTCCCAAATGTATTTAGTTACACCTAAACTATATTGTTTAGTGCTTGGAGTGAAAGCCTCGATTTCTTTATCAATATTTTGGGTTGAGTACCTTCCAATAATTTCATAATTAGACGGAAAAACATAACTCATTTGATAATCCATTCCAAAACCGCCATAAACATAATTAGATTCTGTTAAATCTAGTGGATTATAAGCTATCAATTCATTAGCATGTCTTTGCATATAAGCTGTCATAAAACTCCATCCATTATACTTAACTAATCCATCCAAAAAGATAGCACGAATTGTTCTTGGAGCAAATAACTCATTTCCTAATTGTCCTTGAGTTCTAACAGCTCTGTTATTTTGATGGTAAGCTCCAGAAAGCAATAATTTTGGTGTTTCTTCTCTAGCAATATCACCTTCGAAATAGTAACCATTTTTCTTAAAAGAACCAAAAGGAAAAAGTTCAAATTTTCCTGTTAAGGCAACACCATCATCAGAAGTTTTGGTCCAGTTTCTACCTTCACCTGTTGAAACAGCTGTTTTAAGGTTGTAAGAAAATTTATTCTTTTTTTCATTGATATAATACGCTTGAAATCCAAAGTCTCTGTCAATATTAAATTTGGCGTTGTTTATGGTTCTATCCGTTAACTGTAAAGCTCCAGAAGAATTAACACGCTGTCTATTTCCTGGCAATTTTGTCTGACCAAAAATAAAACTCCATTTACTATCATTAGGTCTATAAATTACTGCAGCATCTCTTATTATATTTATATTGTCACCTTCTTCAATAACACCAACATCACCGGGAGCAAATGATAATTGAATCACATATAAAAATTGTGGATTACCTACATAACCATCAAAACGTAACCTTAATCTTCTAATTTGAGCTTCATATCTATTGTCTTCCCCATCAGCTTGAATGTAAGAAACTCTATTTTGCATTCTAAAACGAATGTTTAATTGAAATAAACTATCTGGTGATGTAATTCCAAGTCCTTTTCCATAACTGTAATAAGGTAAAGCGGCTAATTTTAAATCGTTATCGGAAATAGAATCATTACTTTCTTGAGCAAAACTTAAGAAACTGAGAGAAATAAGAAAAAAAAGAATACTATTTTTCATAATTTTGGGTTAAAATATTCACAAAACTAAAAATTTAAAAAAACTTTCCTATTGCTTTTTTTATATTTGTGAAAACAAACAATTCCTTGAAGTACCTATTAAACCTAGCTTTTTTATTTCTTTTGCTTTCTTGTAAAAATCAAGAAAAAAAAGAAATCGCACAACATATTGAAAATGAAAACCTTATTAACGAAGATTCTCTAGTTCCCTTTGGTTTTACGAAATTACCTAAAAAATATATTGAACAAAAGAAAATTTTAGTTGAATCGTTTTTTAATGAACATATTAATCAAAAAGAGGAGTTTAATGGAAGTTTTCTAGTAGCTAAAAACGGACAAATAATTTTTGAGAAATATCAAGGAAAATCAAACTTTGCAACAAACGAGTTAATTACCAAAGAAACTCCTTTGCATTTGGCCTCAATTAGTAAAGTTTTGACTGCATCTGCTATTTTCAGGTTAATTGATACTGAAAAATTGACTTTAGATGAAAAAGTAAAGACTATTCTACCTACTTTTCCTTACAAAACAATTACAGTTAGAATGTTGTTGAATCATAGAAGTGGATTACCAAAATATGGTAATTTTTCAGAACCTGAAAAAATTTGGGGAAGATCAAAAACGCTACATAATGCTGATGTTTTAAATTTATTAGGTAAACATAATATTCCTTTAGATTTTAAACCTAATAGTAAATTTGCATATTGCAATACTAATTATGCCATATTAGCTTTAGTAATTGAAAAACTGACTGATTTATCTTTTCCAGATGCAATGCAAAATCTTGTTTTTAAACCCTTAAAGATGAACAATACTTTTGTTTTTGAATTAGAAAATGATAAAAACAATGTGAGTCAATCTTATAAAAGTACTAAAGAAAAAGTTCCTTTTGACCAGTTAGATGCTATTTATGGTGATAAAAACATTTACTCTACTCCTGAAGATTTATTGAAATTTGATTTAGCCACTTATTCTAATGACTTTATTTCAGAAAAATTAAAAAAAGAAATTTTCAAAGGCTATAGTTATGAGAAAAAAGGCATCAAGAATTATGGTTTAGGTATTCGTTTGCGCGAATGGGAAACAGGTCAAGAAGTCTTTTATCACAATGGTTGGTGGCATGGTAATACTTCATCTTACATTACATTAAAGAAAGATACTGTAACCATGATAGCTTTATCTAACAAATATACCCGAAAAGTCTACCAAACTATGCGAATTTCAGCTCTTTTTGGTGATTATCCTTTTAAGTTGAATAATGAGGAAAGTGAGTAATAAATATTCCATTATTTAAAATGAATAATACTAAAAATATTGTTGAATTAGAAATTATAAATGATAGGCATGAATTTAGTCTTTGGTTAATAATATTAATTATTGGATTGGTTTTACTACTTAGTAATATTTACATTATAACTATTTCTGAAACCATAGAAATAATTCAAATTATTCTTATATCAATAGCATCTTTGCTTGTTTTAATTGGTTTATTCTTGTCTAATGAAAGAAATTATATTTTTATTGATAAATATAATTTAGTAGAACACAAAAACATATTTGGAATACATTTCAATAAAAAATATGAAATAAAAGAAATTAGCACTATAATTTTAGAAAATAATGTAAAATCTAATATATATACTTCTCAATCAACTTTTAAATTTGGTGGTTTTGAGTATACTCCAGAGAGTAGTAAAAAATATTATTATCATAAAAATATTTTAAGTTTTTATCACAATGGAAAAGTTATAGAAATTGGAAAATGGAAAAAATCATTTAATGCAAATCTAATTTTATCAACTATTAATGAATTGCAAAGAAAAGTTTCTTAATTAAAAAGCTCAGCTAATAACTCAATCTTAAAAAAACGCATTACAAAAAAGATTGTCAAGATATTAAATATTAATCCTAGCCAATAAAACTTACTCCAATCGTTTCTATTTAGAATAATTTCTGCTAAATTAAAAATCGGCAATAACAAAGTGAATATTAATAATACAATCCAATGTATTGAAAGAGAATTATCTAAAACTCCATGAGATTGATTACTTGTCAAAATTGTAAACATAGTAATGACGAAGACTAAAATGCTTAAACCTAAATAAATATTTTTTTTTGTAATCATTTTATAAGGATTTAAAAAAATCAAAAGCTCTAATTTCAGCATACGAATAAACCGAATTTTTCATTGGATATGCACAATGACCTCCATATTTAGGAGTTTCTAAATGTACAAATGAATTATTCTTTGCTATTTCAATTGGAAAACAACCTTGTCCTAAAAAAGGATCATCAAACGCATTAATTATCAAAACTGGTTTATTAATTTTTTCCATACTTCGAGCTGGTGAAACTTTGAAGTAATAATCATTTTTATCAATAAAACCGTGCATTGGAGCCGTAAAATTATCGTCTAAATAATCAAAATCTTTAATGTTTTTAATATTTTTCCAATTCATTAATTCAGGAAATTGCTCTGATTTTACTTTAAGTTTCTTAGTTAAATCAATCACAAAGTTCTTCATGTAAACTTGATTAAAACCTTTCTTTAAAGATTCAGCACTAGCTTTAACTTCAACTGGAACAGAAACAGCTACTCCAGCTTTAACTTTTGAATTAATTTCAGAAATTCTTCCAAAATAATTCATGACTTGCGCTCCACCCATTGAATAACCTATTAAATACACTTCTTGAATCTCTTTATTTAATGCAAATTGCACTACAGCATCTAGATCTTCAATAGTGGCATGATGATATAATCTTGGCAAACGATTCATTTCGCCACCACAACTACGATTATTCCAAGCAAAAACAGAAAAGTCTTGTCTCAAGAAATAATCCGCGCAACTGTTTATATAAGTTCGCTGTGAATTGCCTTCTAAACCATGACATAAAATAACTGCTTTAGTTTTAGATTGCATTTTATAATCTACATTCAAAAAGTCACCATCAGAAAGTTCTAGCTTTTCTCTTTTATACTTTGGAGCTGAGAAGTTTTTTACTTTTGCTGCATAAATAGTCGAAAAATGAGCATTTTTATGCAAAAAAGGTATTGATTTATCGTATTTTGACTCTTTTATGTAAGGCATTTAAACTCAATAAATAGATTAAATCAAATAAATTCCGTCTTCTTTAATCTCAATTAATTGTTGACGGTATAAGCTTCCTACTGCTTTTTTAAATGATTTCTTACTCATTTTCAAAACTGTTTTAATATCTTCTGGATGTGAATTATCATTTAGTCTTAAAAAACCTCTATTGGCTTTCAATTCGTCTAAAATTATTTGAGACGTTGGCTCAATAGCTTCCACTCCAACTTTTCTCAGATAAACATCAATCTTTCCATCTTCACGAACTTGCTTAATATATCCTACTAATCGCTTACCAGGCTTTATATCTTGATACGTTTCATTAGCATAAGCTAAACCTTTGTGCTTTTCGTTAATGATAACATTAATTCCAGCTTCTGTAATATGAGAAACAATTAAATCAACTTCTTCGTTAGTTTGTAAATCAATATTATCATTAGATAAAAATTGGTTCGTTTTACTGGTTGCAGCTAGCCTGTTGGTTTTCTCGTCCATGTAACAATACACTAAATAGCGTTTGTCAATTTCCATAGGACGCGCTTGTTCTTTAAAAGGGACAAATAAATCTTTTTCTAAACCCCAATTCATAAAAGCACCAAATTTATTAATGTAATTCACTTTTAAGTGAGCGAATTCATTCAATTTGATATAAGGTTTTATTGTTGTCGCTACAGGACGTTCTTCATGATCTAAATACACAAAAACCGTAATTTCATCACCAATTGAGAATTCTTTGGGTACATATTTATTTGGCAGTAAAACATCGTGCTCTTCGTTTTCTCCGTCACCAAGAAAAATTCCAACTTGTGTGTCTCTAAGTATTTTTAAGGTATTGTATTGTCCTAAATGTAGCATTTTGATTTATTTTGAGCAAAGTTAGTTTAAAAGTTTATGAGTTTAAAAGGATTTTGAGTTTTGTATAAAAAAAACTCCCAAATTAATGAGAGTTTTTATATCTGAAAATCTAAAATCTGAAAATCCGAATATCCAATTAGTTATTCATCGAAATTAAGAATTCTTCATTATTTTTTGTTTTCTTGAATCTATCGTTGATAAAGTCCATTGCTTCTACCGGATTCATATCCGCTAAATACTTACGCATAATCCACATACGTTGGATCGTTTGTTCGTCTAACAATAAATCATCTCTACGCGTACTTGAAGAAACTAAATCAATAGCTGGGAAGATACGTTTGTTTGCAATTCTTCTGTCTAATTGAAGTTCCATGTTACCAGTACCTTTGAATTCCTCAAAGATAACTTCGTCCATTTTAGAACCTGTATCTGTTAAAGCTGTTGCGATAATACTTAATGAACCACCGTTTTCA
The DNA here is from genome assembly GCF_000422685.1 of Flavobacterium gelidilacus DSM 15343. Classification (GTDB taxonomy): domain Bacteria; phylum Bacteroidota; class Bacteroidia; order Flavobacteriales; family Flavobacteriaceae; genus Flavobacterium; species Flavobacterium gelidilacus. The sequence goes on from NZ_AUGN01000001.1 coordinate 493,702, forward strand.
ACATTACGAGCTGCTCCAAAGAAACGTTTTGGTTTTTGTAAGGCATTAGCATCAACTCCACCACTTAATACTTTTCCAGATGCTGGTTGAACTGTGTTATAAGCTCTAGCCAAACGTGTGATTGAATCTAATAAGATTACAACATCATGACCACATTCAGTTAAACGTTTTGCTTTTTCTAAAACGATATTTGCAATTTTTACGTGTTCTTGTGGTTCACGGTCAAAAGTGGAAGCAATAACTTCTCCTTTTACACTTCTTTGCATATCGGTAACCTCTTCTGGTCTTTCATCAATAAGTAAAACTATTAAGTAAACTTCTGGGTGATTGGTTGCAATAGCATTAGCTATTTCTTTCAACAACATAGTTTTACCTGTTTTAGGTTGCGCTACAATCATTCCACGTTGACCTTTTCCAATTGGAGCAAATAAATCTAAAATTCGTGTAGAAATTGTACTACCTCTTTCAGCTAAATTAAATTTCTCTTTTGGAAAAATTGGTGTTAAATGTTCAAATGAGATTCTATCTCTAATAACTTGTGGATCATGTCCGTTTATTTTGGATACTTTCACTAATGGAAAGAACTTTTCTCCTTCTTTTGGAGGACGTACTACACCTTTTACTGTATCTCCTGTTTTTAATCCGAATAAACGAATCTGAGAAGTTGATAAATAAATATCATCTGGTGAAGCTAAATAATTGTAATCGGAAGAACGTAAGAAACCATAACCATCTGGCATCATTTCTAAAACTCCTTCACTTTCAATAATTCCATCAAATTCATAATCTGGTTCTCTGTAATTATTTTTTTTATGGGGTGTACTTTTAATTTCTTTTTTGGGTTGCGTATCACCGTTTGTGGCTTTTGGACCAATATAACTTGGGTGATTTGGGTTGTTTTGATTGGCTTTCTCAATGATAGCCTTTCTCTGCTCTTCTGTTAATTGTGGAGCTTTCTTTTCAGGTTTTGGATTTTCCTCAAAATCTATAGCTTCCTGTTTTGGAGCAATCTTTGTTTCTTTAGTAAACTTTGGTTTTGCTACTGGTTTGGTTGTTGGTGCTTTTTCAATTGGAGTTTCTTCCGTTGGTGTAGCTTTTGTAGTTGTTTCAACAACTGGTTTAGTAGCTTTTTTTGCTACTGGCTTTTTTGCTTTTGGCGTTGTTACTTTAGCTCTTTTTTCGATTGAGGCATCGGTTTTTACAACATCTACTGGAATTGGGTTTAAAGCTTGATGATCTAATATTTGATAGATTAATTCATCTTTTTTTAAGGCACTTACTTTTTTTAGCTTGGCCGCTTTTGCAATTTCATGCAAATCTGAGAGTTTCATCTCATTTAATTTTTCAATGTCAAACATGAAGGTTTCGTAATGTTAAGTTGATACAGAATGTATAATATGATTTCTTTGTAAGTAAAGATTTGTAACGATTCGTAAATGAAGTGATTACGAATATCTTATGCAATAATACGATATTTTTACAATAAAACAATAGTTTTTTAAAAAAAGAAAACTTAATTTTGGCCTAATAATGATTTAGAAATGATTCAGAGAATACAATCCTTATATTTATTTGTATGTGCCTTGTTATCGGCTTTAGTGCCAATGTTTCTTCCTTTGTGGAAAGATGCAAAACAAATGCCTGTTTATTTTACAAGTGATATTATTTATATAGTAGGGTTTGGATTAATTGCAATAATGGCTTTAATTAGCATATTGTTATTTAAAAAGAGACAAAATCAATTTGTTTTAAACAGGTTGAATATCATATTGAACTTTATTTTAATAGGATTATTTGTGTATCGAACGCTAAATTTATCTGGAGAAGCTTCGGTTTCTGAGAAAGGTATTGCGATGTTTGTTCCTTTAGTTTCTATCGTGTTACTAGTTTTGGCCAACAAAGCTATTAAAAAGGACGAAGATCTCGTAAAATCTGTGGATCGTCTAAGATAAACCTATCATCTTAGTTTATTAGTGCGAAGAAAACCCGATTCGAAAGTTTCGGGTTTTTTTGTGGTTTAAAAAATTTAAAGTCTATCAGAAAGAGGTGTTAAGTATAAATAATTTCCTTCACCATCAAAAACTAAAATAAAATAATTGGTTTCATCAGAAACTCCCACATCATAATACGTTTTTTGATCTTGTTTGACAATTAAAGAAGCCTCGTTAATTTGGTACGTTGGGTATTTATCTATTAAATATTTTTTAACTTTTTCTTTCAACGAGCTTAATGCAATACTTTTTTGAATAGCTTTAATAACACCATCATCACTATAACTAATTAGAAATCTTGAATTACCTTTTAAAAACTCAGCTTCAAATCTAAGATCATTATTGTTTTTTCCTCTATAAAAAATAGACCAATTGACATCTTTAATATCCTTAAATTCTTTCTCAAAATTAGCTTCTACAATTGCTGGTAATGTAATTTTTTCTTGAGCATTTGTTAAAAATGTTAAACATAAAATTAAAATTGTTACTACTTTTTTCATCATATATATATTTAAATTATATTCTCAACTTACTATAAATGAATAAAAAAAACAAGAACTTTAATAAAACTTTAAAGAATTAATTCTATTTCTTCCCTATCTCAACAACCTCCAAATCCTTAATTTTATCACCATCGATAACAAATCGCAACATAGTTCGAACTTGATGAAAACCAGAAATTCCAGCTGCTCCTGGATTCATGTGTAATAAATTTAGCTTCTTGTCAAACATAACCTTTAATATATGGGAATGTCCACAAATAAAAAGTTTCGGTGGATTTTTATAAAGTTCTTCTCGAATAGCTTGATTGTATTTTCCTGGATAACCTCCAATATGTGTAATTAAAACATCAACACCTTCACACATGAAGCGATTGTTCAATGGAAACTCTAATCGTGCTTTATCATCATCTATGTTTCCATAAACAGCTCGTAAAGGTTTTAGTTTCTTTATGGCATCAGTTACGGCTAAGTTCCCAATATCCCCAGCATGCCAAACTTCATCGGCTTGATTAACGTATTTCAAAATGGTATCATCAATGTGACTGTGCGTATCGGAAAGCAATAATATCTTAATCATATCACAAAAATAGCTTAATTATTGAAATTGAAATTGTCAATGCTCTTGAATTTTGTAAATTTGTCGATTATGTGCAAAATCTTTTAAACTTTTAAACACATAACTTTTAACCTCTAAAATGAGATATTTCATAGAATTCGCATACAACGGAAAAAATTATCATGGTTTTCAAACACAGCCTAATGCTTCGTCTGTACAAGAAACTTTGACAAAAGCTTTGCAGTTGCTAATTGATAAATCTATTGAAATCGTTGGTGCAGGAAGAACTGATTCTGGTGTTCATGCCAAGCAAATGTTTGCTCATTTTGATTATGAAAATATATTAGACACAACCTATTGGTTACCAAAACTTAACTCTTATTTACCAAAAGATATCGTAATTTATGATATTTTTGAGGTCAAGGAAGATATTCATGCTCGTTTTGAAGCTTCTGCAAGGACTTATGAATATTACATTCACACTTTTAAAGATGCATTTTTAGAAGATATAAGTTGGTATTGTTTTCAGCCATTAAATGTTAATTTAATGAACAAAGCTTGTCAATTATTATTTAAACATACTGATTTTGAGTGTTTTTCAAAAGTGCATACCGAAGTATTTACATTCAATTGTACAATTACAGAAGCTAATTGGAAACATAACGGAAACCAATTAATCTTTACCATAAAAGCCGATAGATTTTTACGCAATATGGTAAGGGCAATCGTAGGAACTATGGTTAATATTGGTTCTGGAAAAACAAGTTTAGAAGAATTTAAAGAGATTATAGAAAGTAAAAATCGTTCAAAAGCTGGATTTTCAGTTCCAGCGCATGGATTATTTTTAGTTAAAGTAGATTACCCCTTTTTGGAAAATAAATAAAATAATTAATTGCCGTTGGTTTCAGCCATCGGATAATAAAGATACTGAAACAAGTTCAGCATAAAATGAAAAACAAAATACAAACCAAGTCATTAAAAAAAGTATTAGCTTACGCAAAGCCTTACCAATCAAGGTTTATTTGGGTTATAGTCTGGGCCGTGCTTTTGTCCATATTCGCAGCTGCTCGTCCATATTTATTAAAACAAACCGTTGATTCATATATAAGTTTAAATGATGATTCCGGACTTTTAAATTATATTATTTTGATGGGTGTTGTGTTACTTTTCGAGGTTGCAGCTCAATTCTATTTTACTTACTGGGCAAACTGGCTGGGACAAGACATAATAAAAGACATTAGAAATAAACTTTTCGATCACATTGCTTCTTTTAAAATGAAGTATTTTGACAATGAACCTGTTGGAAAACTAGTAACCCGTTCTGTTTCAGACATTGAATCTATTGCAAGTATTTTTAGTCAAGGTTTATTTATGATTGTTAGTGACATTTTAAAGATGATAGTCATTTTAGGAATCATGATTTACATGAACTGGAAATTGACCTTAATAGTGCTTCTAGCAATGCCAATTCTAATAATAGCAACAAACATCTTTCAAAAGAAAATGCGTGTCGCTTTTAATGAAGTACGTACACAAGTTTCCAACCTAAATACTTTTGTACAAGAACGATTAACTGGAATGAAAATCGTACAATTATTCAACCGTGAAGATATTGAGTTTGAAAAATTCAAAGCAATTAATGAAAAACATAACAATGCTTGGCAAAAGAATATTTTATACAACTCGATCTTCTTCCCTATTGCCGATATCGTTTCCTCTATAACTTTAGGTGCAATTGTTTGGTACGGTGGAATGAACATATTAGATGGAAACGGAATGACTACTTTTGGAGATTTATTCGCTTACACGATGTTAATCAACATGTTATTCAATCCACTGCGTCAAATTGCCGACAAATTCAACGTCATGCAAATGGGAATTATAGCTGCCGAAAGAGTATTCGAAATCTTAGAAACTGACAGCCAAATTCAAAATAAAGGAACAAAAGTTGCAACAAGCTTCGCTGGAAAAGTTGATTTAGAAAATGTTCGTTTTAGTTATATTGAAAATGAAGAAGTCCTAAAAGGTGTAAATCTTGAAATCAATTCAGGGGAAACCATTGCCATTGTAGGAAGTACTGGTGCTGGAAAAACAACTATCATAAATTTACTAAATCGTTTTTACGAAATTGATTCAGGTAAAATCAAGATTGACAACATTGACATTAAAGACTTTACTTTAGAAAGTTTGCGAAGACAAATTGCTGTAGTTTTACAAGATGTATTCTTATTTGCTGATACAGTGTATCACAACATCACACTATATAATCCAGAAATTACTCGCGAATACGTAATAACTTGTGCCAAACAAATTGGTGTACACGATTTCATCATGAGTTTACCAAATGGTTATGATTATGATGTAAAAGAGCGTGGTGTAATGCTATCGTCTGGACAAAGACAATTAATTGCTTTTTTAAGAGCTTATGTAAGTAAACCAAGTATTCTAATTTTAGATGAAGCAACATCATCAGTTGATACTTATTCAGAAGAATTAATTCAAACAGCAACAGAAAAAATTACTAAAGGAAGAACATCTATAGTAATTGCTCACCGATTAGCCACAATCATAAATGCTGATAAAATTATAGTTATGGATAAAGGAAAAATAGTAGAACAAGGAACTCATAGCGAATTATTAGCACAAGAATCTGGCTTCTATAAGAATTTGTATGAAGCGCAATTTGATACGAAAGTAGCTTAATTTAGTGGTCAGTAATCAGTTTTAACTGTTCATTTGAACTATGTAGAAATACTAAACTCATAAACTTCTAAACAATTTAAACTCATAAACTTTTACGATACAAATAATTTCCATAATTTCGCAAGCATTATTACAAACAAGGAAATAACACATTATGACACGAGCTTTTGCGACTGCATTTTTTACAAATAATAAATAAATACTAAAAAAATGAAATACGATATTATAGTTTTAGGTAGTGGTCCAGGTGGATATGTAACTGCCATTAGAGCTTCACAATTAGGCTTTAAAGTTGCCATTATTGAAAAAGAAAATTTAGGTGGAATTTGCCTTAACTGGGGATGTATTCCAACTAAAGCTTTATTAAAATCGGCTCAAGTATTTGATTATTTAAAACATGCATCTGATTATGGTTTAATAGTTGAATCTTTTGATAAAGACTTTAGTGCTGTTGTAAAACGCTCTAGAGATGTAGCTGATGGGATGAGCAAAGGTGTTCAATTCTTGATGAAGAAAAATAAAATTGACGTTATATATGGTTTTGGAAAGCTAAAAGCTGGAAAAAAAGTAGATGTAACAGATAAAGACGGAAAAACTACTGAATATAGTGCTGACAATATCGTAATCGCAACAGGTGCACGTTCTCGTGAATTGCCTAACTTGCCTCAAGATGGTAAAAAAGTAATAGGATATAGACAAGCAATGACTTTACCAGAACAACCAAAATCTATGATTGTTGTAGGTTCAGGTGCAATTGGTGTTGAGTTTGCTCATTTCTATAATGCAATGGGTACAGATGTAACTGTTGTAGAATTCATGCCAAATATCGTTCCAGTTGAAGATGAGGATATCTCAAAACAAATGGAACGTTCTATGAAGAAAGCTGGTGTAAAAATCATGACAAACTCTTCTGTGGAACGAATTGATACTTCTGGAAACGGAGTGAAAGCTTATGTAAAAACAGCAAAAGGAGAAGAGGTTTTAGAAGCTGATATTTTACTTTCTGCAGTTGGAATCAAAACAAATATTGAAAACATCGGATTAGAAGAAGTTGGAATCGCTACTGACAAAGATAAAATCTTAGTAAACGATTTCTACCAAACAAATATCCCAGGTTATTTTGCAATTGGTGATGTAACTCCAGGTCAAGCTTTAGCGCACGTTGCTTCTGCTGAAGGTATTTTATTAGTTGAAAAATTAGCAGGTTTACACGTTGATCCATTAGATTACGGAAACATTCCAGGTTGTACTTATGCAACTCCAGAAATTGCTTCTGTAGGTTTAACTGAAAAACAAGCTAAAGAAAAAGGTTACGAATTAAAAATTGGTAAATTTCCATTTTCTGCTTCAGGAAAAGCAAGTGCTGCCGGAACAAAAGATGGTTTTGTAAAAGTGATTTTTGATGCAAAATATGGTGAATGGTTAGGTTGTCATATGATTGGTGCTGGTGTTACCGATATGATTGCAGAAGCAGTTGTAGCGCGTAAACTAGAAACAACTGGACACGAAATATTAAAAGCAGTTCACCCTCACCCTACAATGAGTGAAGCAGTTATGGAAGCTGTAGCTGATGCTTATGGAGAAGTGATTCACTTATAAGAAATTTAGAATTCAGAAATATAGAAATCCTTGACAGTTTTGTTGAGGATTTTTTTTATATTGCTGTATCAAAATATTACTATGAAATTTTCTTTTTTTATTCTTCTTTACCTTTTATCAATTTTCACAGTTAACTCACAAGTTATAAATATTGATTCCATTTACGGAAAGATTAAGCGTGTACGAGAGAAAGTTTTCGATATGAGTGATAAAGACAATCCTAAACAAATAGAAATAGATGAGTATAGAGACTCAATGATTTTAATTCCTAATACTTTAAACCTAAACATTTACGATGGCTCCTATTCTGGCAGTCATACTGACTATGAAAATTATGAATGTTATTACAATGAAAAAGGTAAAATGTCAAAATACACTTGGTTTGTAAAAAAAGATGATTTTTATAGGTCAACATCTTATAAATATGATGAAAAAAACAGAGTAACTGTTGAAATTGACTCATTTGAAAATTCTGTATACAGAAAAAAACATTATTATAACGATTTTGATAACTATACAAATGAAAATATAATTTCTTTAAATTTAGAGTCAAACTATTTTGACCATACAATAAAACAGCATAAAGACAATAAAGTCATAAGAATAAAACTAATTGATGAATACGGAAATATTACAGAATTCATCAATGATTACAATCAAAACGGAAAATTAAAATATACTACATTAAAAAATCCAGAAACTTGGAAAAAAAATAAAAATGGAGGTTGGTCTTATGGAGTTCAAGACACTATTCCCAACGTATATAAAAGTTCAGTTTATGAATATGACGATAAAAACAGACTTTTAAAAAGGTTAGATTATGATTATTCAATAAAAAATAATTATGAAAAACCAATTTTATTAAATCAACTTTTATACACTTATGATGACAATAAAACTAGTGTGAAAACAATTTATGAAACAGGAAACTCTTCCTCCTTTATTTATGTTTATGATAAAAAAAATAGAATAATTGAATATCATTGTTGTAGCGATACTATTTCAGAATCGGTTAAAATTAAAAAGTATTTCTATAAAAAAAATCAAATTACTTCACTCCAACTTATTTCAAAAGACAAAGGCAAAACTACTATTCAAAAAATTGATTATAAATATAAATACGATTACAACAATAATTGGATAGAAATTATCAAGATTGTTAACGGAAAAGAGAAGTCTAAAAGAACCCGAGAAATAGCATATTATTAAAACATAAATTATATAGAAATCCCCAACAGTTTTGTTGGGGATTTTTTTTATATTGATGTACCAAAATATTACTATGAAATTTTACACCTTCATTTTGTTACTATTAATTATTCCATCAATTAGTAATTCACAGGAAATACCTAAAGAAATACTGAAAGATACTATCTATGGAAATATAAAGAAAATACGTGAAAAAGTTGTTTTCCTTACAAAAGTTGAAAATCCACAAATGCTATATTATGATGATTATGGACATTCAGGCTTTATGGGACCAGCAGCTACAACCTCAAGATTCTATAAAACTTGGTTCTCATCTGATTTTTGTTATTATATTAATTATGAACGTCATTTTGATGAAAAAAGAAATGTTATAAAAGACTTTTGGTATGATAAACAAAATGAGTTTATGTATTTATATAAATATAAGTATGATAATAAAAATAGAGTACTAACTGAAATCGATTCTACTGATTTTTCTGTGCGAACAAAAAATTCCTATTACCAAGATTATGGAAACATTACTATTGAAAATATAATTTCTCAAAGCTCAGATAATAATCACTTTAAACATTTAATCTATTTTCATAAAGACAATAAATTAACTAGATCAAAAAACATTGACGATAATGGTTATATAGATGAGTATATTTATAATTATAATTCATTAGGAAAACTATCTTCAAGGATACATAAAGATCCAATGTCCTATAAAAAACATGGTGAAAATTCATGGAGTCATGGAATTCAAGATTCAATTGGTAAAGTTCATAAAGATTTAGCCAATGTATATGACAAAAAAAATCGCTTAATAAATTCTCTTCATTATTCTTTCTCAAAAGAGGATAACTATGAAAAACCAAAATTGATCTATCAAGAAATTTATACTTATAAAAATGATAATTTAATTAGTTTTAAAAGAAAAAGTGAAAATGGTGGAACATCAATCTTTTTTAATTATAAATATGACAAACAAAATAGACTAGTTGAATATAATGTTTGCAATGATAAAAACTTTAATCCTAGAATTATTGAAAAATATAAATACAAAAACAATAAAATAATATCCTTAGAATATACAGATGAATCGTATGACGATAAATTTAAAGTAAATGGGATGAAAAAGAGCAAATCAACTTTTTCCTATAAATATGATGCAAAAAACAATTGGATTGAAATCATTAAAAATGTTGACGGAGTTGATTTATATAAATGGACAAGAGAAATAGCATATTATTAATACGTAAAATAGTATCAAAATTTAAAAATGGAAACATATCAAATAGTAATTGCTATATCTATAGTAATTTTTGTCCTTTTTTTTAAAAGTGCTTATAAAGAAGATAAAATATACAAAGAAGAAATTAAAAAACGATTTGATGAAGAAATTCATTTAGAATTTAATGCACCTCAAATAAATCAAGACTTACTTAAAGAATTTGAATCCATTTTTTTATCAGGTAAATTGATGGATTTAAAAATATTTCAAGTAAATGATTTCTATTATCATGAAGAAAGTGAAAATTTATTCATTTTTGAAGGCATTGAATTCAAATTCAACAAAGGTTTCTTCTCAATCGGTTTTTCATCTGAACATGAATATAATATGTTTCAAGCTACTCCATTCACAGAACTATACGATAATGAAAATGAAGAAGAAATAAATATTGAAGAAACTAAAAAACTGTCCAACCTAATTGGAAAAAAAGTAGTTGAAGTAAAATTTAAAACTTTAGATTTCAATGAAGTTATTGATTACACAATGAAATTAGAAAAAGTATCTAAAATTGTTGAAGTTATTCTACATTTCGAAAACAACGAAACACTACAAATTGCAACCATAAATTACGATTACGAAAAAGATAAACCTCCCAAGAATTATCGTTATGACGTTACAGGCGAACTATTAATCTCTTTAAATAATAGTGTGAAAATTTAAAAAAAATCTTGAAACGTAGCCTTTAAGAAAAAAATGTAGTTTTTATTATTTTGAAAATAAAGTAATTAATTCAGATTTCATTTTTTAATAAACATAACTATTTAATTAAAAACGCTAACAAAATATTAAGACTTTCAAAAACAATACTATCTCAAAAAAATGTAACTTTACTGTATAATTAACATACAATGAAAAAGACAGTAGTAATCGTCGGTGGTGGATTTGCAGGTTTAGAGTTCATAAGAAAAATAGGGAATTCCGAAAAATACAACACCATATTAGTCGATGCCAACAACTATAACTTCTTTCCGCCATTAATATATCAAGTTTCTACAGGACTAATGGAACCTTCTGCCATAAGCTATCCTTTCAGAAAAATACTTAGACATAGTAAAAACACAAGATTTAGATTAGGTAGCCTAGAAAAAGTAGTTCCTAATGAAAATAAAATAATACTGAGTAACGGTGAATTAAACTATGACATTTTAGTCATGGCCACTGGAACAGAAAGCAATTATTTTGGCAACAAAAACATCGAAGCCTATAGTTTACCCATGAAAACTATAAGCGATGCCCTTACCTTACGAAATACAATTCTAACACGTTTAGACCGTGCTACAAGATTACCAAGCGAAGCCGAAAGACAAAAAATGTTAACCTTCGTAATTGCAGGTGCTGGACCAACAGGTGTAGAACTTTCGGGCGTACTTTCCGAAATGAATGCATCCATAATAAAAAAAGATTATCCAGAACTAACAGGTAAAGACATTCTAAAAATCTATTTAGTTGACGGAATGCCAACAGTCCTAAATGTAATGTCTAAAAAATCACAAGAATACACATATAAAAAACTAAAAGAACTTGGTGTAGAAATTAAACTGAATTGCTTAGTAAAAGATTTCAATAAAGATATCGTTGAACTTTCTGATGGTAGTAAAATTGAATCTAGAAACTTAATTTGGGCAGCTGGTGTATCAGCCAAAACGTTTGAAGGTTTCGAAAAATCATCCTATGGAAAAGGAAAAAGACTAAAAACAAACGCTTTCAATCTAGTAGAAGGCTATGAAAATATTTATGCCTTAGGAGATTGTGCCCTTCTTTCTGGAGATCAAAATTATTCCGAAGGTCATCCTCAATTGGCTCAACCTGCTATTCAGCAAGCCGACAACTTAGCTAGTAATTTAGATAAAGATTATAAAAATTGGAAACCTTTTAAATATACCAACAAAGGTTCTTTAGCTATTATTGGAAGAAACAAAGCCGTTTTCGATTTACCTAAAGAAAAATACTTCATAAAAGGATTTTTAGCATGGCTAATTTGGCTTTTTGTACACATCATGGGATTAGTAAACTTCAAAAATAGACTTCGCACCTTTGTCAATTGGATAGGCTATTATATTTACAAAGATCAATACTTTAGAATGATAATCAAACCAAATGAAAAACCGATACTACATGACATAGAAATGGAGAATGATCACTCTTAAATTATTATTTAATTTTAATTAATTTATTATAAATGGCATTCAAAAAATTAAATATCTTTATCCCTAAGAAGCAAATAAATCTTTAAAAATGATAAAAAAAAACTTCTTAATTCTTCTTGTTTGTAGCTTTTTTGGAATGGCAGGACAAGAGTTACCAAAAGATAGTTTACCCAAAATCTATAGACTCAAGCAATTTACGACAGAAAAACAAATTTCAATTCGAGTTGGAGTTGGATTTCAAAAAGCTTTTTACTCCGAATTAGGTTTAGCATTGCACAAATGTACTTATGGTGACACTGGTTTTTTCTCAAATGACTTCTATAGTGCTCTTGAATGGACTCCAAATAAAGAGCATAATATATATGGATTAAAAGTGGGCTATGAAGCAAATGCTTTTTTATTAAACTTAGGTTTAGAGCTAAAATATCAAACCGATTTTATGAAAAAAGATGTTGTTATAACCCCAAAAATTGGTCTTGGAATATTTGGTGATGCAAATATATTTTATGGTTATAATATATCAACAAATAACAACCCTTTTACTCAAACAATTGGCAATCATCAAATGGGAATTATATTTAATATTAATAACCATTTCCTGAATTATCAATGATATTGAAGCATTTAAACTGAAGCGTTAATAAAATTAAAACCTCAAACATGTTAAATATATAAATTCAACATGGGTATTTTATAACACACAACTGATTAAAAAACAGTAAATTAGCATCAAAAGTATTAATAAACTAAAAAAGACTAATTATGAAAAAAATTTTTATTATTGCAACTCTTTGTGTTGTACTTGTAGGATGTAAAGAAACAGTAAAACAAACAGATACAAATAACGAGACAGAAGTTGTTCCTGCAGAAAAATCAATTACGGCCACTGCCCTAATTTCAGCCAAAAGTAATAGCGCTGTGTCAGGTACAGTAACCTTCACTGAAAATAACGGTATAGTAATAATGAATGCAAATTTATCAGGATTAACTCCTGGCCCACATGCCATACATATTCACGAAAATGGGGATTGTAGTGCAGACGACGCCTCATCAGCAGGTGGACATTGGAATCCAACAAAAGAAGACCATGGAGCTTGGGAACATAAAGCGTTTCATAAAGGAGACATAGGAAACCTAGTCGCAGATGAAAACGGAATTGCAACCATCACCAAAGAAACCGATTTATGGTGCATAAGTTGTGAAGATGAAACCAAAAACATAGTCGGAAAATCAATTGTTGTTCACAAAGATATAGATGATATGAAATCTCAGCCAAGTGGAAACGCTGGAGATAGAATTGGATGTGGAGAAATTGCTTTAGAAAATAAATAATTTAAAGCAGTATTGCTTATAAAGAATATTATAAGTAAAAACTATCAAATTAAAAAAATCTTCAACTAGTAACGTTGGGGATTTTTTTTGCACTATTTCAAATAAACTCATAAAGTTTCTCACCTTCTTTTTATATTTACCAAAAATATAAAGATTTTAAATTCCTTAAATAAAAATTAAAGCCATAATTAAATAGCAAAAAGTTTAAAACTTGGCTTTAAAATCATAAATGAAAAAAATACTAGTACTCTTTATTCTTTTATTCATCACTTCATGTAGAAATGATGATTTAATAAACACTGAGAATAATCCGCCCGAAATTGAAACTTCACCTGAAATAGAGCCTGAAATAGGTTCTGAAGAAGTATTTCCTGCAGGTAGTCTTAACTCCTTTTTTTCTAATGCTTTAATTTCAGACAACGAAAGCAATATTAACAGACTTAATCCTATTAGGATTACTGAATACGATCCAACCAATAATAGAATCAAAACAAACTATACCAATCTAACAAACTTAACTATACAAGCCAGCGGTGGTCAAAGTTGGTTTGTAGCTCAAGGTATGGAAGCTTCAAACTTAGTCGAAATACAAAGCATAGATATAACAACAGGTTGGATTACTTTAGGAAACACATATTTAGGTAGTTTAAATAATAATATCGGGCAAAGCATAGAATTCTTTAACCCTTTCATAAACTACAACATCATTAATAACCGTCCTTTATTCAATCCCTACCCTACTAGTGTTACCGAAGGCGTTTTTAATTACATACAACCTGGTGGAATTATTGAAAAAACAGACGGTACTTATGTCCTTTTAACTCCTGTAGTTTTTGGGTTTCATGACTCAAGAAGTATCTATTTTGCAACAAGCAACAACTTAGAAGATTGGACGTTTCATAATACTAAAATTCTAAGTACTGATATGATACCGTTTGCAAAAACAAATGGAAACGTTTTCTCAACAGACAATCCTTACAAATTAGACAATGGCAATTATCTCGTTTTATTAGGCGTTCAACAACCCAATAACAGCTACACTTCGGCTTACATGATAATTGATGAAAACCTAAATATAATACAACAACCAAAAGAGATTATGATACCAGGTTGGAATGGACTAAACCAAAACAGCTTCCCACTAGCACTTACAAAATTCGAAAATAAATATAGAATTCTTTTTCACAAAAGAAATACAAATGCAGTAGAAAGAGAAATTCATGAAGTATTTGCAACCGATTTATTAAATGCTTTAGACAATAATAGTAGCATCATATCCTCAAATATAATTCACAAAGGCACAAACAGTAGCGGATATTTAAAAGGAAAAGCAGACGATGCAACCTACATAACATTCAATTCAAAATTACACATCCTTTTAGGAAGTGAAGAAGTGTTTTCTAGCTTCTTAACCTCAAGAAATAGAGAATACGGTTTAATGAATTGGAATGGAACCAATTGGAACCACGACTCCAGAAGCCCTTTATTAATAAACCCTGTAGAACTTCGCCACAAATACCCCATATACAATTGGGCTTGGGATCATCTTGGAGCATTTGCTTCTCCCATTATAAAAAACCAAACGCTCTACATTTTTATGGCATTCGGAACTGATAATCCAGACTATTTTATTTCGGCCATTAAAATTCCTTTAAATTAAAAACCAAAATCCCCAACAAACAACTTTGGGGATTTTTTACACTTTTTTACGCCAATTACGGGAAACCGTAAAACTCTTACTTTTCTTTTTATATATTTACAACCAACATTAAAATTAAATTAAAAACAACTTTATGAAGAAACAATTACTTAGTGCTGCATTTGGAATTTTTGGACTACTTTCAGCTAATGCACAAGATGGCGGAAATTTTGAAGTAGGACTTGGATTGGGTGTAAATATTTCAAATGTATCAACAATAGACGGACAAGACAATGCCTCTTCTAAAACTTCAATCAACGTTGGAGCTTCAGGTGAATACTATTTTTCGGATAGATGGGGCGTAAAAGCTAAATTAATCTATGACACCAAAGGTTGGGCAGATGGTTACATTTTAGACCAAAACAATATGGTTACAATAACAGATTTTAAACTAAACTACTTAACCGTTCCCGTAATGGCTAATTGGCATTTTGGATCTAACAGAAATTGGTATTTAAACTTTGGTCCATACGCTGGATTTTTAATGAGTGCCAAAGATTCAGAATTAGGTTTAGACTTAAAAGATGGGTTTAAAAGCACTGACTTTGGGGCAGCTTTTGGAATTGGACATAAAATTGAAGTAGCAGAAAACATTAAGCTATTTATTGAATATGACGCACAATCTGGTTTCTCAGATATTTTTGAAGAAAATGCAGGTGAAGCTATTAGAAACGGAAGAAGCAGTTTCAATGTTGGTGTACTGTTTAGTTTATAATCGTTACTACAAAATCTTAATCCCCAACAAATAACGTTGGGGATTTTTTTTTACACTTTTTTATACCAATTACTGAAAACCGTAAAAATCTTACTTTTCTTTTTATATATTTACATTAATTAAAAATAGGACTTTCGTATATATACGAGTTGTGCGACATTTTACGCAAATCGTTATAAATAAGAAACTTATGTCGAAAAATGAATTAACAATTTATAATATAAAAATGAAACGGGTAGGTTTTTTTCCTAACGTTATCCCTAAAATAATAGAATATTTCAATGAAAATTCTGATGCAACATTAATTATCGATTTCCAAGAGTTAAGATGTTATTATGAAAAATTTACTGATTTTAGTGTGATTAAACAAATTAATCCAACTAAACTTCTTATACATTCAAAACCACATAAAGACTTGAACGTCGAATCTTTTTATCAATTAGAAAATTTAATTGAATTAGACAATCGAAATGAGTTTATTTATAATTTCTCTAATTTTCCCAATCTTGAAATATTAAGATATGAATGGAACAAAAGTAGCACAAATTTATCTGAACTTAAAAAAATCAAAGAATTGAGTTTGTGGCAATACAAACCCAAAAATCAAAACTTAACAGAATTTAATAGTTTAACTTCATTAACCGAATTGAGAATAATACAAAGTAATATCAAAAGTATTAATGGTATTGAAAATTTACAAAAAATTAAAGAAATGGTTTTTATCGCTAATAGATTTTTATCCTTTAATAATTTAACTTGTACATTCCCAAATGTTGAAATACTTCATATTGAAAGTTGTAAGGAAATTAGAATAGAAAAAATAATTAAACTTTTTCCCAATGTTAAAGACTTGAACTTTTTTAGTAGTTACGAAATAGAAAGCTTGAGAATAATTTTAGATAGCTTAAAAAAACTTGAAAAATTAAATGTTTATAATTTAAAAATATTGGAAAGTGACAATAGTTATTGGAAAGAATATAAAAACTTAAAGGAATTAAATTTTCAAGACCGAAAACATCATATTTTGAAAAGAAAAGATTTTGAAAATGTATAAAAACGTCGCACAACAGCGGTTTTGCGAGATTGCGAAATAAGTGCTAAATTCACGTATTTCTTTCGCAAGAAATTTTATCTTAGCAGAAAATACACAGTTCCGAAGCTCGCAACCTCGCAAAGCCACAAGACGTTCCACAAAACAACCCCAAAACAAAAATGAAAAAAAGCACACTCCTACTCCTAACAGGTATAACCCTACTTTTTTTATGCCAGCACTATAAAAAAGTAGCTGCAAATAGTCCCAATACCGAAGTTTCAAACACAATAAACAACAGTCAAACGCTAAAAACTATTTTCTTTAAAAAATAATCCACAAGCACATCCACTTTTTTACAATATATTTTATGCTTATTGTAATATACTTTCAGAATATTATACTTTCATTTAAATAGTTCACAACTGCATTTTAGAATATTACATCCTTGTTTTAAGTTTTTACATCCTTTTTTATAGTTGTTACAACCTTTTTTATAGTTGTTACAACCTTGTTTTAAGTTTTTACATAGTCATTTAAAGTTCTTACATCCTTGTTTAGAGTTTTCACATACTTGTTTAGAGTTCTTACATCCTTGTTTTAAATTCTTACAACCTACTTTTAAAATCTTTTAACTTACTTTTAGAAGTTCACACCTTCATTTTAAATTATTTAAAAAAATATTCCACTTTTTACAAAATATTTTATACTTTTAACATAAGTATCACAAAAAAACACAACCTTATTATGCTAACACTCAACCTAAAACCCATATTTCAAGCCCGCGGCATAGAAAGACCTTATTCCTTTTTAGTAAAATCAGGCTTCAATTACCACACAGCAAACCTACTGTTAAACGGCACCACCAGAAGTTTTCGCTTAGACCACATAGAAAAGCTATGCACCATCTTAGTTTGCGAACCAAACGACCTATTGCTTTACAGCCACTATAAAGACCAACAACTTCCAAAAGAACACCCACTAAACAACCTAAAGCAAACCGAAAACCAAAAAGGCATCAACCAAACCCTAGCCACAATGCCCTACAAACAACTAAAACAAATCACAAGTCAAATCAACAACCAAATCAAAAATCCCTAAAAACTATAGGAGAAAAAAACAGAATCAGTCCAAACCTTCCCTACAAGTAATTTTGGTTCAATACTATAAGAGTAAAATTGGCATTTTTACTAGTAACATTTCCCTTTTTTAAAATTAGTTTCTGCTTTTAAAAAAAATAGTTATACTTTTATGTCATTAGTATTAATTTTATGTACATAAAATGATGAGTATGAATAAACTTATTTCTTTACTTCATGAAAAATTTCTTTCGGAGAAAACCCGAGAGAAAACGGAAAAAATTATTCTGCAAATCGCAATAGTTAGCTTTTTTATACATTTAGCCATAATCTATTTTATTAAATTAGATATAGTTGATTTTGGATCGAATTCAGAATTATTAAAAAATCCTATTTCTGCCGTTTATACTCCATTTTCCTTTATTCTTATTTATGAAGTTTATCTCTTAATTTATTATCTTCCAAAATCCTTTACAACTTATATAACAAAGCAATATGAGATTATAACACTGATTATTATTCGAAAGCTGTTCAAAGATTTATCTGCTTTAGAGTTAACAGCAAATTGGTTTGAAATAAAAGGAGATTTGCAATTTACTTACGACTTAGTGGCTTCACTTTTACTGTTTTATTTAATATTTCTTTTTCAAAAACAAGGTAGACTGAAATATAATCAAGGTAAAGAAAACAAACCTTTTATTGAAAAATTTGTTGCAAAGAAAAAGTTAATTGCAATAATTTTAGTGCCTTTGTTTTTCTTCATGGCATTATATACGCTGATAAATTGGTTTACTGAAATTTCCATTAGCTCTAAAAGCTTGCCAACACTTGAAAGCATAAACAACTTGTTTTTTGATCAATTTTTCACAATATTAATCCTTGTAGACGTTGTGTTACTTTTAATTTCTTTCTTTTATACGGACGAATTTCATAAAATTATAAGAAATTCAGGTTTTATCATTTCAACCATTTTAATAAGAATGTCGTTTGGTGTATCCGGATTGATTAGCACTGTATTAATTGTTGTTGCTGTTCTTTTTGGATTAGCAATTATAGTAATTCACAACAAATATGAAAAAGACACCTTACCCGAAAATGAGTATTATTAATTTCTTTTAAAAAACCAATCAGAGAAAAATTAGTTCACAATCAAATTAAAATATATTTTCTAATTTTTCGTTATAAATTAAACCTCAAACCTAAAAACCAAATCTCATGAAAAAAGTACTAGCATTTCTTAGTTTATGTTTATTTATATCTTTAGTATCCTTCACAACTCCAAACAACAAAAAATTAGTAGTAATAGATGCTGGTCACGGAGGACACGACCAAGGAACAACTTACACAAAATGGAATGAAAAAGACATCGTAGCACAAATATCAAAAAAGATTTTCGAGAAAAACGATCCTTCAACAGTGAAAATCGTTTTACTGAGAGACACAGACAACTTCATCTCATTAACAGACAGAGTCAACAAAATCAACGAACTAAACCCAGATTTGGTAATTTCATTACACATAAATGCTAACGCCAAAACAGACACTTCTGGAATAGAAGCTTATGTATCAGAAAACAATTCGCACCACGAAGCTTCAAAAGAACAAGCTAGAAAACTTATTGAAGCCATAGCAAATGACAAGCTACAATCAAGAGGTGTAAAACAAGCCAACTTTACAATCTTAAAAAAATCCAATTGTCCAGCAATATCCTTAGAACTAGGATTCATTTCAAACGAAAACGATAGAAAATACATCACCAGCGAAGAAGGTCAAAACGAAATCGCAACAAATATTATAAAAAGCATTCAATAACCATTAGCCATAACAATTGAATTTAAAAGGAAAAAGCACAGAGAAAGTATAATTTCACCTGTGCTTTTTTTATATCAACTTCTGCCTTCTAAATTCTAATTTCTAAATCCCACTCAACCCATCAATTAAAGCATCAATATCTTCTTTGGTATTATCATGACAAAAAGAAATTCGCAAAGAAGGTTTCTTAATATCCTCATCTGCTAAAATCTCAGCCAACACATGAGAAGGCTTAATACTTCCACTCTGACAAGCACTTCCTCTCGAAACTGCAATACCTTTCATGTCCAAATTAAACAAGATCATAGCCGTCTTCTCTTCCGAAAAGGGCAACAGCACATTGACTATGTTATAGAAAGTAGCTTCACCATTTACTTTTAATCCTTCAAAATTGGATTTCAATTGCTCTAAACAATAGGCTTTTAAAGCACTAATGTGTTTTTTATCAGTTTCTAAGTTTTCAATACACAAATCCAAAGCCTTAGACATTCCAGCAATTTGATGAACCGCTTCAGTACCAGAACGCAATCCTTTTTCTTGAGAACCACCATGGGTAAAAGGTGTTATGGAAGCCGTTTTTCTAATAAACGTAAACCCAACTCCTTTTGGTCCGTGAAACTTATGGGCACTTGCTACGATAAAATCAATAGGATATTTAGCTAAATCAAGAAGTTCTTTCCCAATAGATTGAACCGTATCACAATGAAACAAAGCTTTATTTTCTTGACATAAAGCACATACTTTTTCTAAGTCTAAAACCGTTCCTATTTCATTATTCACATGCATCAAGGTAACCAACGTTGGAATATCTTGTTTTAAAAGTTCTTCCAAATGCTTCATATCAATCGCACCAGAAGGCAAAATTGAAACAAAGTCAACTTGTATACCAAATTCTTTTTCAAGCGCTAAAACAGTGTATAAAGTAGCATGATGTTCAATCTTAGAAGTAATGATACGTTTAACTTGTTGTGTTTTTACCAAAGAAGTTAGAATCCAGTTGGTTGCTTCTGTTCCGTTACTCGTAAAAATAATTTCTTGAGCCGAACAATTTAAGTGTTTTGCAATGCTTTTTCTAGCCGTTTCAACTAAAGTTTTAGCACTTCTACCAAAGCTGTGTGTTGAAGATGGGTTTCCGTAATCGTTTTGCAATACTTCAATCATTGC
The DNA here is from genome assembly GCF_000422685.1 of Flavobacterium gelidilacus DSM 15343. Taxonomy (GTDB): domain Bacteria; phylum Bacteroidota; class Bacteroidia; order Flavobacteriales; family Flavobacteriaceae; genus Flavobacterium; species Flavobacterium gelidilacus. Next base: position 514,517 of record NZ_AUGN01000001.1, read on the forward strand.
TTTAATAACTTCTGGATGTACTGATGAAGTAGCAGCACTATCTAAATATATACGTTTTGACATTCGATTTTAATAATTTAAGCAAAGATACAAATAAGAAATTCCAAAAATGAAATTCCAAATTCCAACTTTAGCAAAAAATTGGAATTTGGAATTTGGAATTTATGATAAGGAGATTTTCATTTACATGAAAATTAGTGACTACCTTCTACTTCTATAGCATCAACATCTATGTTTTGTTTCTTTAACAACCCTTTTACTATAACAGCAAATAAAGTCAAGTAAGCAAAACAAACAACAGCTACAATATACGATTGGTGAATTCCAATAATATCAGACAATTTTCCTTGAATTGGAGGAATAATTCCACCACCAAGAATCATCATAACCAAGAAAGCTGAACCTTGCGAAGTATATTTTCCTAACCCAATGATTGATAAACTAAAAATGGATGGCCACATTATCGAACAAGCTAATCCACCAGCCAAGAAAGCATAAATGGCAACTGTTCCTGTTGTGAATAATCCGATTAGCATTGCTATGATTCCGAAAGTTCCGAAAATGGTTAAAGTTCTTGCTGGTTTATCTTTACTCAAAAAGAAAGCACCAATTTGAATGAAAACACAGAATACATAATAATATAAAGGTTTCATATCTTTTCCAGAAAGTATATTAACTCCAAGAATAACGGCAAAAGCCACTAAAGGCACAATGATTAAAGCTATAGTTTTCTTAGCACCTTTTAAATCAAAAACACTAACAGCACCAGCCCAACGACCAATCATTAAACTTCCCCAATACATTGAAATATAGGGTGCAATATCTGAAGATTCTAAGCCTCCAAATTCTTTTAGTTTTAATAATTCACCTAAATTACTTCCGATTGCTACTTCAACTCCAACATATGTGAATATTGCAAGCATTCCTAAAACCAACTGAGGATATTGCATTGCTCCCCAACCTTCTGCTTTCTTTTTAGCTGATGTATAAGAGAATAAAATTCCTCCTATAACTACGGCTAATGCCCCTAAAAGCCAATTCATTCTATATTGTTCTATATCAGATTTCAAAACTTTAAGTTCGCTGCTTTTTGCTTCCATTGTATTTCTGTAAGCAGCTAATTCATCACCTGTATAGTCTTTTAAATCATTAATATTTTTATCAGATTTATCGTATTTAATTTCTTTTTGAAGTGTTTCTATTTTCAAACCATCTTCACTTTTATAACTATGAAAAACAGGTGTAAACATTATAGCTAACAGAATTGTCATTATAACTAATGTTTTCAATGCTTTATTTGCTTTTTCAATAGGTTCATCAGAAATTCCGCTAGGTACTTTCTTAGAGAAGTAAAACAAGGCAGCTGCGGCTACAAAAAGCAAACCAACACAGATATATAAAATCACAACCTTATTCAATTCTAAGAGTTTGATTTGTTCTTCTGAAACCGACGAAGCTGTTCCAAATAAAGCCAATGCAATTACAATAGGACCAATTGTTGTTCCGAAAGAATTGATTCCACCACCAAGATTTACACGACTTGCTCCTGTTTTAGGATCACCCAATAAAATAGCAAACGGATTGGCAGCTGTTTGTTGCAAAGAAAATCCTAAAGCAACGATGAACAATCCTACTAACATTCCTGCATATAGATTAGCTTCTACAGCAATAATCATAGCTCCAGCTCCAAGTGCTGAAAATAATAAACCATAAACAATACTCTTTTTATAACCCCATTTTCCAACAATATCATTACCCGAACTATTTCCTAAAGCAAACAGTAATAAAGCACCAATGTAATAGGCTGTATAAAAGGCAAAATCAACTAATTGCGATTGAAATTGGTCTAAAGAAAAGTAACTTTTACAAAAAGGAATAAAAATACTGTTTCCGGCTGCAATAAATCCCCAAAAGAAGAACACAGTTATTAAAGTATAAAGTGCTGGGTAATTAGTTTTTATAGGTGAACTCATCTAAATTTTTAATTTGGTTTGTTAATTTTCAAATATAGTAGAATTTTTAATTTGAAAAGGTTTTCAATGATTTTAATATCATAATTTTATCAAAAAAAATTTATAATATAAAGATTAAAGTTATTTTTGCTAAAAATATTCCCTAATGAAAAAGCTTTTATTCCTTATATCAATTGTTTTTATGTTCAATTCTTGTGATGATGGAGATATTACACTTGAGTCTTTTAATTTTTCAAGTCAATCCATTCAGAAATGTGAGAGCAAAACTTTTCTATATAAAATAAACGATAAGGAGATGTTAATATTAGATATTTCAGCTGATCCTTATACTTATGATACAGCTGAAACAGTTTTTCCATATACAAAATCGTATGCAATAGACAATAGTTCCGTTTCTGTAATTTATAGATTATATAATGACACAGCAACTAGTCTAACAATTTGTAGTACAATTGCACCTGCAAGTCCAACTGTAACCAACGAATGGGAAGCATTAGGTGGAACAATTGATGTAACTACAACCCAAAGTTTTGACACAGACGGAACAACTTTACTAGGTTATACTTATTCTTTCAAACTTGTAAATGTAAATTTTTCAAATGGTACTAATAGCTTTAGTTTTGAAGAATATTTAGTTGGAAGTTATAAAACAACAATCTAATTTACTTTTTCTGTAAAAAATAAACCTCCATAGCACCTTGACCATATTTTTGGTAATTGGCTTCTTGGACTGTTATATTTTCGTATCGTCTTAATAGGAAATCTAATTCACTTTTTAGAACTCCTTCACCAACTCCATGAATTAAAACCAACTTAGGAATTCGGTTACGAATAGCAAAATCCATTTGTCGTTTTGCAGTATCCATTTGTATATTTAAAATATCATAATTGCTTAATCCGGTTTTATTTGGGACTAGTTTTTCGATGTGTAAATCTACTTCTAATGCAAAAACTTCTCTTGAAGATTTCTTGTCTTTGGTAAAAGTTCGCTTTTTCTCTTCTTGTTTTTCAGCTTTTACTTGACTTATAGCAGAGTTTGAGATAAATCCTTTCAAGTCACTGGAAATTAAATTTTTAACCAATTCATTGACAAAATATGTCATCGGAAAACCATCGCTTGTTTCAATGGTAATTTGATCAGAATTTATTCCTGTAACAACTCCATCAATCGCATCGTCTAAAACTGAAACTTTATCTCCTATTTGAAAATCTGACATTGCTTTTTTATTTAATTATTTCAGTATCAAAAGTAAAAAAGATTAAAGGATTTAACTACAATTACATTTTTTATTTGTAAAATTGTATGCAAATAAAATTAATTTTATGGAAGAATATATGGTTCCCTGTATGAACAAATCAATATTTGGAATTGACTGTATGGGTTGCGGAACACAAAGATCTTTAGCTTTATTGTTAGACGGCGAATTCATTGAAGCCTTTAAAATGTTTCCTGCAATTTATACTTTACTCTTATTTGGCCTTACCATAACCTTACACTTACTAGATAAAAAAAGAAACTATTTAACACCCATTGCTGTTCTTGCAGTAGCAAATGGCGTTATAATGGTTGTGAATTATTTTTATAAAATTTATATAAACTAAAACCAATAAACTAAACTTAAACAATGGAAAAACAAAAATTACCTAACGAACAAGCTATAATGATTCTTGGAATAGTATCTTATATCGGATGCTGCTGTACCAGTGGATTTGGAGGTCTTGTATTATCAGGAATAGGATTATTCTTGGCTAAAAAAGCTACTGATGTCTACAATCAAGACCCCGAAACATACACTTTAAAAGGAGTAAACACTTGGAAAATTGTTAACTTGGTTGCTTTTATCTTAAGTATACTTACAATAATCTACTACATCTACATGAAAGTCACAGGAAAAGATATAGAACAACAAGAACAACTTGAAGAACTGATTAGACAGTTTAGCAATAGATAACAACAAAAAAGGCTTTCATTTCTGAAAGCCTTTTTTTTTATTTATAACAATATATTATTTTTCAAACTCTTTTAAAGTCTTAGTAATTATTGAAACACAATCTAACAATTGTTCTTCTGTCATTACTAAAGGTGGTGCAAAACGAATGATGTTTCCATGAGTTGGTTTTGCTAATAAACCGTTTTCAGATAATTTCATACAGATATTCCAAGCGGTTTCACTTTCTTCGGTATCGTTAATTACAATCGCATTAAGCAAACCTTTACCTCTTACTAAAGAAACAATTGAAGAAGTTTCGATATATTTATTTAATTCACTTCTAAAAAGGTTTCCTAATTTTCTTGCGTTTTGAGTCAAGTTTTCATCTTGTACAACATCTAAAGCAGCAATTGCAACAGCGGCAGCAACAGGATTTCCACCAAAAGTAGAACCATGCTGACCTGGCTTAATAACATTCATTATTTCATCATTTGCTAAAACTGCTGAAACTGGATAAACTCCACCAGATAAAGCTTTTCCTAATATTAAAACATCAGGTTGAACGTAAGTTTCTTGTTTTTCACAAGCGTTTTCACAAGAACAATTTCCACAAACAGCTAAAATAGAACCTGTACGTGCAATTCCGGTTTGAACTTCGTCTGCAATGAATAAAACGTTATTGTCTTTACATAATTTTTGAGCTTTTGCTAAATAATCAGAACTTGGCATATAAACTCCGGCTTCTCCTTGAATAGGTTCAACCAAGAAACCAGCTATGTTTTTAGACGATTTAATGGCTTTTTCCAACGCGTCTAAGTCGTCATAAGCAATTTTGATAAATCCTGCTGTATAAGGTCCAAAATTCTTTCTAGCATTCTCATCATTTGAGAACGAAATGATAGTTGTAGTTCTTCCATGAAAATTGTTTTCACAAACTATTATTTGAGCATCATTTTCAGAAATACCTTTTTTCTCATAAGCCCATTTTCTACAAATTTTGATCGCCGTTTCAACAGCTTCAGCACCTGTATTCATTGGTAACACTTTATCAAAACCAAAGTATTTTGTAATGTATTCTTCATAAACTCCTAATTTGTCGTTGTAAAAAGCACGAGAAGTTAAGGTTAATGTTTTAGCTTGTTCAATCATTGCTCCAATAATTGTTGGATGACAATGTCCTTGGTTTACAGCAGAATATGCAGAAAGAAAATCATAATATTTTTTTCCATCAACATCCCAAACGTAAACTCCTTCTCCTTTTGCTAATACAACTGGAAGTGGATGATAGTTGTGAGCACCATATTGATCCTCTAAAGCAATTGCATGATTAGCAGCATTTTTTTCTAAAACTGACATAGTTATTTTTTTAATTTAATTGTAGTCAATTCCTTCTTTGGGAGAGAAATCATCCCTATTTTACAAAGATAAAGAATTTAGGTTAATAGTTTATAAGGTTATGAGGTTATGAGGTTAAAAGTTATTAACCTTAATATAAATTTGAAAAGTTAAAATTATCTTTTTAAAGTAAAATGACCTTTAAATTCTTTTCCGTTTTCTCTGGTAACTACAAACCAATAATCAGTTGATGGCAAAGGAACACCATTATACATTCCGTCCCAAGATTTTAGGTTTCCGTTTATGATGTAAATTAATTTTCCATAGCGATCAAATATTGAAGTTTTAATATTTGGTTCGTTGTTAGAAAACTTAACTTTCCAAGTGTCATTATAACCATCATTGTTTGGTGTGAAGAATTTTGGATAGATTAACAAATAAATCGTTTCTGTTTTGATTCCACATTCGTTTTTATCTTTTACATAAACAGTGTATTCACCACTTTGTAAGCCACTAAATATAGGGCTATCTTGATAATTGATTCCGTTTAATGAATATTCATAATCTCCATCACCAGAAACAGATACAGAAATTATATTGCTATTGTCTGTCCAATCTTCTGTAATTATTTCCTCAATAGTCGCTATGTTAGAATTTACAACTGTTATATTTTCTGTTGTTGAACAAATTATAGTACCATAATTTTTTGTTACAGTTAAAGTGTATTGTCCTGCTTGAGTGATAGTTGTTTGATTTGATGTAGAACCATTTGACCAATTATAACTTGTAAATCCAGAAGGAGCTGTTATTGTTATTGGATTGCCTTCACAAATTGTATAACTCTGGTTTATATTTAAAATAGGATTTGGATGAATTATCAATTGAAAAGTACTTGTGCTAAAGCAATTTGCACTTAATATGTTTTCAATTCTAACATAAATTGTTTTCACTAATTGATTACTTGTATAATTAGTAAGTAAAGGATTTGAATCATTATTCGCATCTTGTTGACTATTATGATAAGTAACTGCAAATTCTGCTGGGTTTTGACTTCCTAAAACTATGGAAGTTTGTTGCGACAAATCAAATGTTTCTGTTGCATCATTTCCAGCATCACATATATGTAAATTTTGTGGTTGATTTGCAATTGGCATTTTGTATAATCCTATTTGAAAACTTGTTGTAGCAAAACAGTTAGTATTTGTATTATTTTGTATTCTAACAAAAATGGTTTGTGGGTTTGAAATGTTTGTATAGTTATTATTTAATGGACTTATAGCATTATCAGCATCGGTTTGATTTACATAATAAGTAACTGTAAAACTAGATGCGTTTTGACTACCTAAAACAACAGAATTATTTTGAGCTAAATTAAAAACTCCTATTCCATCATTAGAAATGTCATCACATATAAAAATAGCATTCGGTGTATTTGCAATTGGAAGATTTGAAACAACTAATTTAAAACTATCAATCACTTTACAATTTGCATTTCCAATAGCTGCAATAGAATAATAAACAACTTGATTATTTGTTGTGTTATTTATAGGAGTTGTAATTGCATTTGTATCATTTTGAGCATTAGCAAAAGTTAAATAGTACTTTACTTCAAAAACAGTTGCTGATTGACCATTTAAAATTTCATTAGTTTTTGTTGATAAATCAAATTGTTCTATGACGTTATTTGTTGCATCATCACAAACTACATAATCACTAACAGTTAATATGGTTGGTTGTTGGATGACTTGTATATTGAAAGTTGTTGTTGCAAAACAGTCAGTGTTTAAATTATTTTCGATTCTAACATATATTGTTTCCAAAGACAAAGTGTTAGAATATAATAATGGTAATGGAGCAGTATTTGTATCAGCATCGCTTTGTGAAGCATGATAACTTACTGAAAAATTGGTTGAAGATTGCGATCCTAGAACTGTAGCTGTTTTTGTTTGTAAATTAAATTGCTCTATTCCATTATAAGGTAGAGACTCACAAATAATATAATTTGAAACTACGTTTGCAATGGGTTGTTGAAATAAATTTACATCAAAACTTGTTATAGCATTACAATTAGTATTGGCTGTATTGTAAACTTTAGCATAATAAGTTGTGGTGCCTAAAGCTAAATTTTGAGTAGTTGCTAAAATATTGGTATGATTTTCAGCATTAGCTTGACTTGAAAAATAAGCGACTCCAAAAGTTGTAGTGGATTGACTTCCTAAAACAGTTGCATTGAATTGTGACAAATCATAACTCATTGCAACTGTCCCACAAACTTCTTGATTTGCAATTGAATTTGCAATAACTGGAACTTCGGAAACAACTATTTGCTTGGTTCTTGTAATTGTTTGTGTGCCGCTTGTAATTGTTGCACTGACTGTAAATGAACCTGCTGTTAGATAAGTATGTGGAGGATTTAAAGCTGTTGAATTAGCTGAACCATCTCCAAAATCCCAAACCACTGAAGTAATAGTGGTATTATTTGTTAAATCAAAATTTGTTATTTCTCCTAAACAATTGTTTTGTGCTAATATACCTGAATTGAAATAGGACTGAATGAATGTTGGCAAGCCTAAGTATGACGTTTTGCCTCCTAAATAAAAATCTTGGTATTGAAAATTACAACCTAATCCTATAGCATCTGGATTGTGTATCGTGCTAATAAAAGGTTCATCATAAACAGCACAATAAATTTTACCATCAACACCTAATTGTAAGGCTCCAAAAAAGAGATATGCCGTAGACGGTGCCTGATAAATTAATAGTTCACTGGCTGCAATATTAGTTACTGTTAAATCATATTGAAATATTTTAATACGATTAGCAATATATAATCGCTCTCCAGATGGAGAAAATTCAACTCCATAATTAATGTTATTATTTAAATTTATATAATTACTTAATTGTCCATTACTTGAATTAAAATCAAACAAATCAATACCAGAGAAATTATTAGCTGCTGCAAGTTTAGTTCCGTTTGGTGAAAATTTTAAATAACCAATTTTATTTTCATTTAAAGATATTACTGCTCCAATTGAATTTATTACTGGGCTTGTGTCAACACCTAATGAACTTACTTTAAAAGAATAAAAATTATTGTTTCCAAAATCATGAGCAACAACCCAATAGTCATTGCCATTTGCATGTTTTACAGAAGTTAGTTTTTCGCAAACACTCCCAGACATAAGATTAATATTTTTATTAGCAGTAACATCTCCAAAACCACCATTTAAACTTATATCTACTTCTGAATAGTTTATACCATCAGATAGAAATTCAGTACTGCAAGTAAAGATATAATATATAGTTGAACTACCTGGTTTAGGAACAATTATTGCAGACTGCGTACTTGATGGATGTCCTAAAAGACCTGTTCCATTTGGCATAATAGAATGATTTCTATCCCAAACTGTTATACCATCTGTATAAAATAATAGTTGCCCCGCACCATTTGAAATTGTGGCACAGCCCTCACCAGTATTTAATTGCCCATCGATTAAAGCAGTAGGTGGGTTGGTGTTAAAATTTAACCCCGCATTTTGCCCAAAATACCAAATGTTGGCTTCACCCTGAGAGTAAGCAAAATTAAATATGAGTAAAAAATATAGAAGTAATAATTTTTTCATAAAATAAATTTCAAAAAAATATTTTTTTTATTTAATTTTAGAACATCCCAATTAACTTATTCACAGTATTCCAGTTCCTAGATGTTGCTGTTACATTTAGTTTTTTCTCAATGTATTTTTGAGTTAACCTTGTATTTCCTGCTCCTGTTTCTAATTTCATATAGATTCTGTTTCCATCTATGAAAGCTTCATCGGGTTTGAATTGACTTATTTTTAAATCATTCAGCGCATTATTGTTTAATTCTTTTGAAATAAATGCAACGTATAATTTCTTTATATCAACATCCTTTTCTTTAAAAAATGGATTATTAGTCAAGCATTTTTCTAAATCTGATTTATTGATAACAATTGTTGGAACATCAAAACCTAATTGCTTTACGATTTCTTGTTTTATAGTAAATCCAACGCTTTGTGCATTCTCATCTTCTGTTTCAAGGAACACATTTCCTGATTGTATATAAGTTTCAACATTCTGAAATCCAATCTTTTCGAGCATGCTTTTTAAAGCATCCATTTTAATCATGTTGTGACCTGATACGTTTATTCCTCTTAGTAGTGCTAGGTGTTTTGTCATACTTCCAAAATTACCGATATTTCATCCCTAACGGGATTTTTCTTTTTTTAATTTCTGATTACTTTGTTTTGTGAATATAAATTTTTATTTATCAACCTTAGTAAAAAATCCCGTAGGGATTAAATACTGGTATTGTAAACATAATATATATTTTAAAATCCCTTTAGGGATGACATTTAAGTTTGCTTTCTTTCTTTATTCTGGTTCTTTGAAAATATATCGTTCATCATACTCAATATCAAATACTTTTAAGAATGCTAAATACTCTTCTCTAAATGATTGTTTTTTGTGGTGCTCTTCTTGATTTTGTATATAATTAATTACGTTATGAACATGTGATTTAGAATAAGAAAATGCTCCATACCCTTCTTGCCATTTAAATTTTACTTTTAAGAACTTTTTTTCATTAATCCATTTAGATGAACTTCCTTTTACATCTTGCATTAAATCAGAAATAGATTGAGTTGGTCGCATTCCAATAAAAAGATGAATATGGTCTTCTACTCCATTTATAGCCAATAATTTATGATTATTCTTCTTTACTATGCCAGAAATATATTGATACAGCTCTTCTTTGAATGACTTATCAATCAAAGCTTTTCTATATTTTACTACAAAAACGAATTGTATGTGTATTTGCGTGTAAGTGTTTGGCATTTTATGCTAATTATGTGTTTCTTATATCATCCCTACGGGATTTTATTGACATTGTGGTTTACTACTTACCTGAATGGAATCCCTACGGGATTAATTTCATGTGATAAAGATATAAAAAATCCCAACTTAAAAAATTGGGATTTGGTATTTTAAATATTGTAATTTTATTAAGAATACATCTTAGCTCTTTGTTCCTTAATTTTTGGATCATCTAAATATTCATCGAAAGTCATGTATCTGTCGATAACTCCTTTTGGTGTGATTTCGAAAATTCTGTTTCCTATTGTTTGCGCAAATTCGTGGTCATGGGTTGTTAATAAAATAGAACCTTTAAAGTTTTTTAATGAATTATTGAAAGCTGTAATTGATTCCAAATCTAAGTGATTTGTTGGTTCATCTAACATTAATACGTTTGCTCTCATCATCATCATTCTTGATAACATACAACGTACTTTTTCTCCTCCTGATAGAACGTTACATTTTTTTAGTGCTTCTTCACCAGAGAAAATCATTTTTCCTAGGAAACCTCTAATATATACTTCGTCTCTTTCTTCTTCTGTTTTTACCCATTGACGCAACCAGTCTACTAAATTTAAGTCTTTGCTTTCAAAAAAGGCATGGTTATCTGCAGGCAAATACGATTGATTTGTTGTAATTCCCCAATCAAATTCTCCTGAATCTGGTTTTTGATTTCCGTTTAAGATTTCATAAAAAGCTGTTGTTGCTCTAGAATCTTTAGAGAAAACTACGATTTTATCACCTTTTGCCATGTTTAAATGAACATCTTTAAACAAAACTTCTCCTTCTACTGATGCGCTTAAATTTTGAACGTTTAAAATTTGATCACCAGCTTCACGCTCCGTGTCAAATATTATAGCAGGATATCTTCTGCTTGAAGGTTTGATTTCGTCTAAATTTAACTTATCAATCATTTTTTTACGAGAAGTTGCTTGTTTTGATTTGGCAACATTCGCACTAAAACGTCTAATAAATTCTTCTAATTCAGCTTTCTTTTCTTCAGCTTTTTTGTTTTGTTGTGCTTTTTGTTTTGCTGCTAACTGACTACTTTCATACCAAAAAGTATAATTTCCAGAATAGTTATTTATTTTTCCGAAATCGATATCAGAAATATGTGTACAAACTGAATCTAAAAAGTGTCTATCGTGCGAAACTACTAAAACAGTGTTTTCATAATTTGCTAAGAAATTTTCTAACCAACCAATGGTTTCAAAATCCAAGTCGTTTGTAGGCTCATCCATAATAAGCACATCAGGATTTCCGAAAAGCGCTTGTGCTAATAAGACACGAACTTTAAGTTTTCCTTCTAAATCGCCCATTAAACTGTAGTGATAATCAGCAGAAATTCCTAAATTAGAAAGCATTGAACCTGCATCAGATTCCGCATTCCAACCGTCCATTTCATCAAATTGCAATTGCAACTCTCCTATTCTATTGGCATTTTCTTCGTTGTAATCTAAATATAAAGCATCCATTTCGGCTTTCACCTTATGTAAAACTTTGTTTCCCATCAAAACCGTTTCTAAAACCGTATTTTCGTCAAACATATTGTGATTTTGATTTAAAACCGACATACGTTTTCCTGGTTCAAGAATTACTCTTCCTGCTGTAGGATCCATATCACCAGCAATAATCTTCATGAAAGTTGACTTTCCTGCACCATTAGCACCAATAATTCCGTAACAATTACCTTGGGTAAAGGTTGCGTTTACTTCATCAAATAATATACGTTTACCAAATTGAACTGATAAATTAGAAACTGTTAACATACTAATTAATTTTTTGCAAAAGTAGTAAATTGCGTTTACTTTTATGTGTTAAATTCGTAGTTTTTTATGGTCTTATTTAGAATAATAATAGGTTTAATTTAACTATGCTTTAACAACGCTATTAAAATGTAAACTATAAATTTGTTTTCGAAATAATATAGCATGATAAAATATTTACATTTATTACCCTCAATTCTAACATTGTTATCCTTAGGCATGTTTACATCTTGTGACAAAAAACACAGTGATGAAGATTTTACTGCCTATTTTGGAGGTGAGGTTATTAACCCACAAACTAATTATGTTTTGTTTTTAAAAGATAATGAAGTAATTGATACTATATTTTTAGACAAAAAAAATCGTTTTCTTCACAAATTTGATTCCTTAACTCCAGGGTTATATATTTTTAAACATCAACCAGAATATCAATATGTCTATTTTGACAAAAATGATAGTTTAATGGTAATGATCAATTCTAAAGATTTTGACAACTCCATAGTTTTTTGTGGAAGAGGCGGTGAAAAGAATAATTATTTGATGGAAATGTATCTTTTAAATGAAAAAGATCGTTCGAGTATGTATGATGTTTTTTTTAGAAATTCAAAAGATTTTATTAAAAACATTGATTCAAGCTATGCCGTTAGAAAAAAGGTCTATGAAAAACATAAATCAAAAAATGAATGGAACGCTAATTTTGATTCCTTAGCAATAGCAAGTTTAGAATTACCCCATTTTTATAAGAAAGAAGTTTATCCTTATGCACATAAATTTATTGCTGGTGAAAACGTGATTAATGATTTACCCAAAGATTATTATGACCATAGAAAGAGTGTTGATTTTGACAATCCAACATTTGCTAATTTTTATCCTTATGTAAATTATGTTACCTCATTATTAAACAACATAACTTTTACTGAAAAAAAGGGAAATATTGACGAGTTTGCTTTAGAAAACAATATTAAAAAATTAAACATTGCCGACACTTTAATAAAAAACAGCAAAATAAAAAATCATGTGTTAAATGGTTTGGCTTTGCGTTATTTAATGGAAGAGCAAAATATGTTTAACAACAGTGCTTTTATTAAACGTTTTCTTGAATTATCGACCGATAAAAAAATGCAAAATGAAATAATTGATATAGAAAACTCAATTAATAAACTTGGTATTGGCAACACATTATCTTCTGAAAATTTTGTCAATGAAAAAAATGAACCAGTTGATTTAAATAAACTAATTACCAAAGAAACTGTTATCTTCTTTTACAATACAAACATTCAATCGCACCTAAATTCAGTTCATAGAAAAGTTATTGCTTTTAAAGAAAAATACCCCAACGTAAACTTTATCGCCATTAACATTGATGATAGTTATGAAGAATGGGAAAATAAATTAAATGATTTTAATCATAAAAATATTATAGAAATTCATGCTGTTAATTCCGAAGCTATTAAAGAAAAATGGGTTATTTATAAAATTCATAGATCTATTATTCTTAATGCAGACGGAACCATAAAAAATGCCTTTGTAAATTTATTTGATGTAAATTTTGAGAAAAATTTGAATTAGATTTCAGTGTTCAGTGTTCAGTGTTCAGTGTTCAGTGTTCAGTGTTCAGTGTTCAGTGTTCAGTGTTCAGTGTTCAGTGTTCAGTGTTCAAAATTAAAATATAGTTATATAAAAAAAGCGATTTTCACTTGAAAATCGCTTTTTTTATTACTTTCGATTGAGCTACTAACTACTTATTTCCTTTTTCGAAATCTGCAATAAACTGAGCTAACCCAATATCTGTTAAAGGGTGTTTCATTAATCCCATAATAGATGATAAAGGTCCAGTCATAACGTCTGCTCCTATTTTTGCACAATTTACAATATGCATTGTATGACGAATTGAAGCCGCTAAGATTTGAGTTTCAAAACCATAGTTATCATAAATTTGACGAATTTCATCAATTAAATTTAAACCATCTGTAGAAACATCATCTAATCTTCCTAAAAATGGAGAACAATAAGTTGCACCAGCTTTCGCTGCTAATAAGGCTTGCCCAGCAGAAAATATTAATGTCACGTTTGTTTTAACTCCTCTATCCGAAAAGTATTTACAAGCTTTAATTCCTTCTTTTGTCATAGGAAGTTTTACTACGATTTGTTCGTGTAATTCAGCTAATTCTTCCCCTTCTCTAATCATTCCATCATAATCAATGGCATTTACTTCTGCACTTACATCACCTTCAACAAGGTTACAAATAGCTACATAATGTTTTAAGATATTATCTTTTCCTGTGATTCCTTCTTTTGCCATTAAAGATGGATTTGTAGTAACTCCGTCTAAAACTCCTAATTCTTGAGCTTCCTTAATTTGAGCTAAATTTGCTGTGTCAATAAAAAATTTCATATTTAATTGTATTTATTAGTGTTGTTCTTATATTTACTTATTCGACTTATTATAATTTGTAATGATTCATTAGCATTTTTTCATACACTTTATCAGGTAAAATCCGTTTTAATACAATTGAAAATTTTTGCATAAAAGCTCCAACTTTATAATGAATTTTTGGATTTGGTGTGTTGATGATTTTATAAATAACTTCTGCCATTTGATTTGGATTGCTTCCACTATCAACATGAGAATCCATTTCTTTTAATGTATTTCCGTAAGTTGTTTCATAAGCAGAACCTTTTACAACTGGTGCATGATAACGACCAGCAGCAATATTTGTAGCAAAATCTCCTGGTGCAACGTTTGTAATATGAATTCCAAAAGACTTAACTTCCATTCGAAGGGCTTCTGTAATTAATTCTAAAGCTCCTTTTGAGGATGAATAAACGCTTCTATAAGGCAATCCCATATAACCAGCTATTGAAGTTATATTAATAATTAAACCTTGTTTTTGAGTTCTCATTTGAGGCAAAACTGCTTTCATGACTTCTATTGGTCCAAATAAATTAGTTTCAAAATTATTCTTTATTTCTTCTAACGGAATTTCTTCTAATGGTCCAGTAATTCCAACACCTGCGTTATTAATTACAACATCAATTCTTTTAGTAACCGATAAAACTTCAGCAATTGCTGTTTTAATAGAATTCACATATCTAACATCTAAAGCAACTAAAGGAAAAATAGAATTTTCAATTTTTGAAGGATTTCGACTTGTACCATAAACTATAAAGTCTTTATGATGAAGAAATTCTCCAATGGCTTTACCTATTCCAGATGAAGCTCCTGTAATAAAAACAACTTTTTGCATTATTATTTATTCAAAATTTAGAGTTGCAAAGTTAATTAAAAAGTTGAGTTAATTTTAAAGGAACTTTAACATCCAATTAAATAAAGGTTTATACTTTTACAGAGTAATTATACTAAATAAAAAAATCTTCCGGTTTGGAAGATAATTTGAATTTTTTATGAGAATCTGAAACAAGTTCAGATTAAAAAAATGGCAAGCGACCTACATCGCACCGCTACAACCGCTTACCCTTGCTGCGTTCCCACCCTGGGGGATTCTGCAGGAGCTGGTCGTGTAGGACTTGCCGTTGCAAATATACAATCTTTTTGTATTTTTGCAAGTCATTTGTAGGTTAAAAAAAACGTTGTATATTCGATTTTTAAAAAAAATAATTATGTTTAAATATAAGGTATTCTCTTTCATAGGTTTAACTATTCTGTCTATCTCATGTGGAGGAGATAAAAATGATGAAAAAAATATTTTTTCTATAGATACATCCGCAATGATGCAAGCCTATAATCCATCTCAAAGTGTAGATTTAGCTTTAAAGAACGAAAAAAATAAAGATATTGACTCAGTCATTTACTATATGAATGATAAAAACATTGGAAAATCATTAAAAAATAAAAAAATACACTTTTCACTAGAAAATCAAAAATTAGGATATACTCATGTAAAAGCTTTAATCTATTTTGAAGGTAAAAATGTAGAAACAGAAACCAATTTTATTATCTATGCAAAAGATGCTCCTGAATTATTAAATTATAAAATTGTAAATACTTTTAATCATGATGGAAATTCTTATACGCAAGGTTATGAATTTTATGAAGGTAATTTAATTGAAGGAAGCGGTCAATACGGAAAATCCTCTTTAAGAAAAACCGATTATAAGACAGGGAATGTACTAGAAAAAATAGATATTGATAAACAGTATTTTGGTGAAGGTGTTACCGTTTTAAAGGATAAAATTTATCAATTGACATGGAATGAAAATAAAGCCTTTGTTTATGACGCTAAAACCTTTAAACTTGAAAAATCTATTCCTTATTTCAGAAAAGATTTATCAGGATGGGGATTGACAAATGATGGTACAAATTTATATATGAGTGATGGTTCTGAGAAAATATACATTATAAATCCAGAAACGTTTGAAATGATAGATTATATAAATGTATACACAAATGCTAACAAAATAGATTCTATTAATGAAATGGAATGGATTGATGGAAAAATTTGGGCAAATATCTACGAAAAAGATATGGTCATCAAGATCGATCCAAAAACAGGTGCAATTGAGAAAATTCTCAACTTAAGTGATTTAAAAACGAAAATAACAAAGACCTTGAAACAAGGAGAAGTTTTAAATGGAATTGCTTATAATCCTCAAACAAAAACAATACTCGTTACTGGCAAAAATTGGGATAAGTCGTTTGAAATTTCTGTAGAAAAATAAAAAAGAGAGAAGCAATTTAATACTTCTCTCTTTTATTTTAAAAACTATACAAAAGTACTTTGCTTTTAGGAATTCCTTCTACTAATTTTGTATTCCATTTCTTAGCTATTCGCATTTCTTCTCCTATTATAAAGTTTTTATTATCTACTTTAAAAAATTCTAATACAATAGAATCTTTACTTGAGTTTAATTCAATAACAAATTCGAGTGCATTAATTCTATTAGATTCTTTATCCTCTTTAATAAAGCAGTATTTTATATCACTAATAGCAACTTTAGTTTTTAGATTATAGTCAGCTGTGTTTCTTAAGAAATAAAGCATTTGATTATCATCACTAATTCCAATAATTGTATTATCAGTCCATGTATCGAATTCTATTACTTTCTTTTGATCTTCAGCAGCAAACTCATTTATTTTATTGACAAACTGTTGTCTTCTTTTAAGAATTCTTTTATTAACTATAACTATAGGAGCAATTAGAACTAAAAAGAAAATAGTCCCAATAATTGTATTTGGTATATCCATTATTTTTTGATTTTATAAATTATTACATAGAAATAAGTCCATTTTTATAGAAAACAGACTATAAAACGATAAAAAAAAATATATTACCAAAAAAAATGAAAGGGGAAAATGATTTGAATTGCCGAAAACGAAACTTCTTTTTTGTCACAAAATGTCCATAGTAATTGAACTTTATTTGTAAAATATTGTTCCTTTTTTGACAAAGAGTTACAAAGAAACTTAGCCAATAACTTTTTATTAGCTAATGAAGAATCAAATGTTAAATTGGAATTTAAAAACTGATAATGTATTTCATTTGATATACCAAACGATTGAAAACCAGATTCATTTGTAGTAATAGAAGCTTGTTTTTTATAGGAAGTTTTTTCAACAGAATTGAAATTAATACTAGTTGATGCTTCCATTTTTTGAGAGAAAAATGAAAGTAAAACAAGGACTAATATTAATTTTAAACCTTTATACATTATCGTATTTAATGCAAACAAAATTATTTAAAGAAATAATAGAAACTTCAAATAAAATGTTAATTTTTTAATTAGGCTGATTGATTTCTTAAACTCTTTTTCATTTTATAATGCGCTTTTGTGCTAATGTATAATGTTTTATTTAAATCTGTAAAAACAGCACCATTTTTATCGGTAATTATTAAATTTTTAGTATAATTAAATTCCTGATTTAAAGCAACTTGCCTTATAATAGTATCAATTTCTTCTTTAGAGAATTCAAAAACAACATATGCATTTTCATAAGCTGGTTTTTTAAATCTAATTTCTGAAGATTTATCCCAAACTACGTAGTCATTTCCTAAAATATGCATTAATTGAATCATATAAATTGGATCTGTTGCAGAAAACAAACTTCCTCCAAACATTGATCCTACATAATTACGGTTTTTATAACTTAATTTTATTTTAACTTTAACCAAAAACAAATCATCTGAAACAAAAGTAATTTTACCACAACTCCTTTTATACATTGGAGACAAGTTAAACATGGTTTTAAATAAAGTCGCTTGTTTAAAGAATTTATTTAGAAATACATAAATCTTATCGTACATATTAATGTGTTAAATTAGCTACTATTTCTTTTAAAGGCAAAATAGCTTTTGTAGCTTCAATACTTGGTCCAGCTACCCAAACCGTTTTATATGTTGCTTGTGTTGCAGCTTTTTCAGTTGCTTTCATTCCGATATAAAAACGCACCATCTTTACCCATTTTTTTAGGCTTTTATTTTTGTTTAATAAACTTTCTAACCAAGTTTCTTTAGTTCCAATTTTTTGAACATAAGGTGTATTTATAACTGTACAAGGTGTACCTGAAATTCTTTGTGTCATTACGATATCTTTTGCACCATAATCTACACACGCTTGTTTGTATTCATCAGAAACTCCAGCTTCATTTGAGGCAATAAAAGGACTTCCAACAGAAACTCCGATTGCACCATAACTTATCATTTTATCAATATCTGCTTTACTACTAACTCCACCAGCCGAAATTACTGGTAAACTTGTATTTTCGTTTAATTCTCTTATCAATTCTTCTGGATTATGATTTCCTCTATGTCCACCAGCTTGATTGTTGACAGCAATTAACGCATCACCTCCTAAACTTTCTACTTTTTTAGAAAAAGATAAATCAGTGACATCACAAAAAACTTTTATTCCAACTTTATGTGCTTGGTTAATTGTTTCTTCTGGACTTCCTAAGGATGTTATTATAAAATCCACTCCTTCTTCACAAATAACTTGTAATTGATCTTTATATTTAGGATTTGATTTGTTTACAATTAAATTATATCCAAACGAACCACCTTCTACTTTTGCTGCTTTTAACTCTTGTATAGAAGCTCTCAATTCTTCTAATGTTCTATAATTTAATGCTGGAATACAACCTGCTACTCCACTTTTCATGCCTTCAATAACCATTTTTGTATTAGAAACTAAAAACATTGGAGCAATTATTATTGGATGTTTTATATTTAATAACGAAGTAAGAGTTTGCTTTTGCATTTTGTACTTATTTAATGAATATCAAATATACTAAAAGTTATTAGACATGCTATGCATGCATACAAAAAAATCCGAATTATTTCTAATTCGGATTTTACAATAATTGTTTGTTTTGCTATTAGTCTTTTTGTGATTTAACTGCTAATGAATAAATCACTAAACCAAATCCGATTTTGTTAATTGCATCCGCAATGTTGTAAACTACATCGATGTTTCCTGAAGGAATCATAGAATTATACCATCCAGTTGTTCCCATCATGTATCCTAAAGGATAAATTGACCAACCTACAAGTACAAACCAGCATAAAATTTTGTGAGCCGCTAAAACATTTCCACCAGCAGCTTTTGCTAATTTGGATGCTTCTCCTAACCAAATTTCATACACAATTGCAAAATAAGCAACTCCTGAAATGAATCCCCATAGTGCAGCACTGTCTGTGAATACTACTTCACCAAAGTAACCTGTTACTAGCATAACAATAGAATATAGAACCATTTTCCATAATAAAGACTGTTTTGCTCCAGCTACTTTTAAAATTAAATAGAATTCTAAACACATCAATGGCACAGTTAATACCCAGTCAACATATCTAAAGAATGTTGGTGACTCGCCAAATGCTGCCCAATAATCTCTCATGTAGAAATAGTGAACTGCTGCAATAAATGTGATTAATCCAGAAACTAAAACTGAGGTACGCCATTTTTTATCAAATTGATTTAATGATAAAAAGAAAAATGCAGATGCTGCCATCATAGCCATACATCCGACAAAAAATGTAAATCCAACATAATCAGTTGGATTAAGTTTAGATACTAAACCCGAAATCATAATAAAGTTTGACATAATTTATAAATATTAAGGTTAAAACGTTAATTTGTTTAAACAAAGTTATAAAAGATTAAACAAATAAACAACTTTTGTTTAAAATTTTTTTAATATCTTTAAACAAAATTTTAAAGAATGTCAGTATTTAATAAGGTTATATTAATATTAAGTTTTTTTGGAATGTGGATTTCACATATCATTTCAGAGGATAATTTGATAGTTTTAGGCTATTTTTTAATTCTTTCCTTTGGAATATTTCATGGTGCAAATGATTTAGAACTTATTCAAAAGAATAATACGATTAATAATAAAGGTAATTCAAAAAATAAAATACGCTTTTTAATTTCATATATAATAAGTGTACTTTTTTTTAGTGTTTGTTTTTATTTTTTCCCTTTAATAGGATTCATAATTTTTATGGTCATAAGTGCTTATCATTTTGGGGAGCAACATTTAAACTTTAAAGTTTACGATTCCCTTAACTTAAATATACTAGCATTTAGGTTTTTCTATGGATCATTAATATTATCCATTTTACTATTTTTTCACAAAGAAGAAGTTTCTAAAATCATTTTAAACATTACAAGTTTTGAAGTAAAAAGTATTTTATTCAACTATATTCTAATATTAACCATAGCCTTTACAATTCTTTTTTACTTTTTATCTAAAAATTATATGTCAAAAGATTTTTTTATCTTTTTTGAAGTTTTCTTATTAATAGTATTTTCATTAATATTTAAATTTTCTCCTCTTATTTGGGGATTCTCATTATATTTTATCTTATGGCACAGCATTCCTAGTATAAAAAGTCAGAGTGAGTTTATTTATGGAGAATTTAGTTATTTAACATTCATTAAATATTTAAAATCGGGATTTTTAATTTGGCTTTTATCAATAGTAAGTTTTATTCTTTATTTCTACCTAATGAAAAATAATTCCATGCTGGAAACAATTTTGTTTTCATTTATAGCAGCCATTACTTTTCCGCATGTCTTTACAATTTTCAATATATTCCAAAAAAAAACCGAGTAATTACTTACTCGGTTTAATTTTGAATTAATAATATTTAAATTATTTATCTTCTTTTACTTCTTCGAATTCAACATCTTGAGTTTGATCACCAGATGCATCACCTTGTGGTTGTCCTTCTTGTTGACCTTCACCTTGAGCATACATTGCTTCAGTTGCTGTTTTCCAAGCTGCATTAATATTGTCTAAACCTTTATCAATAGCGGCTAAATCTTGAGATTCGTGAGCCATTCTTAATTCAGTTAAAGCAAATTCAATCGCAGTTTTATGGTCATCAGATAATTTCTCACCTAATTCTTTTAATTGCGTTTCTGTTTGGAAAATCATACTGTCAGCTTGATTAAGTTTCTCAACTCTTTCTTTTGCTTGTTTATCTGCATCAGCATTAGCTTCAGCATCTTTTTTCATTCTTTCAATTTCTTCAGCTGTTAATCCAGAAGAAGCTTCGATACGAATATCGTGAGATTTTCCTGTTCCTTTATCAGTTGCAGACACTTTGATGATACCATTAGCATCAATATCAAAAGTAACTTCAATTTGAGGAACTCCTCTTGGTGCTGGTGGAATACCATCTAAGTTAAAACGTCCGATAGTTTTGTTATCAGCAGCCATAGTTCTTGCTCCTTGAAGAACATGTAGTTCAACTGTTGGTTGAGAATCTGCAGCCGTTGAGAATATTTGTGATTTTTTAGTTGGAATTGTAGTATTAGACTCAATTAATGTAGTCATAACTCCACCCATTGTTTCAATTCCTAATGATAAAGGTGTAACGTCTAATAACAATACATCTTTTACATCACCAGATAAAACTCCACCTTGAATAGCAGCTCCAATTGCGACTACTTCATCAGGGTTAACTCCTTTTGATGCTTTTTTACCGAAGAATTTTTCAACTTCGTCAGCAATTCTTGGCATACGAGTAGAACCTCCAACTAAAATTACTTGGTCAATATCAGATGTAGATAAACCTGCATCTTTTAATGCTTTAGCAACTGGCTCCATAGAACGTTTTACTAAAGAATCTGATAATTGCTCAAATTTAGCTCTTGTTAATTTTTTAACTAAGTGTTTTGGTCCTGTAGCAGTAGCTGTTACATATGGCAAGTTGATTTCAGTTTCGGCACCAGATGATAATTCAATCTTAGCTTTTTCTGCAGCTTCTTTTATTCTTTGTAATGACATTGGGTCGTCACGTAAATCGATTCCTTCTTCAGCTTTGAATTCATCAGCCAACCAGTCAATAATAACTTGGTCAAAATCATCTCCACCTAAGTGAGTATCTCCATTTGTAGATAATACTTCAAATACACCATCTCCTAATTCAAGGATAGAAATATCAAATGTACCTCCACCTAAATCGTAAACAGCAATTTTTTGATCCGTACCTTTTTTATCTAAACCATAAGCTAATGCTGCTGCAGTTGGCTCGTTGATAATACGCATTACTTTAAGACCTGCAATTTCACCAGCTTCTTTTGTAGCTTGACGTTGTGCATCATTAAAGTAAGCAGGAACTGTAATAACTGCTTCAGTAACTGTTTGACCCAAATAGTCTTCAGCCGTTTTTTTCATTTTTTGAAGTGTCATTGCTGACAATTCTTGCGGTGTATAAAGTCTTCCGTCGATATCAACTCTTGGGGTGTCATTATCTCCTTTTACTACTTTGTAAGCCACATTCTTTGTTTCTTTAGCGCTTTCAGAAAATTTATTTCCCATAAAACGTTTGATAGATGCAATAGTTTTCGTTGGATTAGTCACTGCTTGTCTTTTTGCAGGATCTCCAACTTTAATTTCTCCACCTTCAATAAACGCAATGATTGATGGCGTTGTTCTTTTTCCTTCTGCATTAGGAATTACTACTGGTTCGTTACCTTCCATTACAGAGACGCAAGAGTTAGTAGTTCCTAAATCGATTCCAATAATTTTACTCATCTTATTTAATTTCTAATTAATTTATTTTTTTAAACTTGTTTACTACAAGTCAAGTATTATGCCAACACATTATTTATCAATAAATTGTCAGTTTTCGAGTAAATTATATGACAAGATGACACTTTTTGATTTATGAATTAATAATAAAAATTGAAGGAAAATATATTCATTAAAAGAAAAATACTACTTTTGAAACTTAACAAATTGATTTATGAGAATAGCAAAAATTAAAATTCCATTAGAACAAACAAAATCTGTAAATTTAAAAGAAATAGATTTAACAAAGAAACCATTAGGTTCTGTTGTTGCTTTGGTAGGAAAAAATGGTTCAGGAAAATCAAGAATTTTAAATTTTGTCAAAGAATATCCTAAAAAAATAGATGCTATTTCTTTCTATGAAGATTATCTAATGTTCTTACCAATTAATATTATGAACAATGTTATTGATAATTATAATCAAGGAAAAAATTTAATGTCTAATTACAAAAAAAATATAGATGAAAACGAAAAAAAGAGATTGACAAGTCATATTACTCAAAGTTTTCCGTCAATTTTGAATAGACTAATTAAACTTTCAGATGGATATATTAAAGTTATTGATAATGATGAATTGCAAAAAATTAAATCGAACATAAATAATAATATTTTAAGTTTTGAAAAAATTCTTTCAAATGTTCATTTTGACAATTATATAACTAATCCTGAGCTTATAATAAATAATAAACCAAATGACAATATATTATTAAATGAAATAAACGAGTTTAATAATAATGAAACAATTAATTATTTAAAAAAACTGTCCGTAAATATTGTCTCAGAAGAATTCAACTTATATATTAAAAATAGAAATCAACCAGAAGTTATAAAAAATGAAATAAAAAAAAATAAATCTTTTCAACTTTTTGAAAAATTTCAAAAATTTGTTAAAGAATTCTTAGGTAAAGAATTTAGCTACAAACAAAGCACTACGGGAAATACAATAGATAGTGTTCTACATTTTAATGATCAACCGTTTAACATTGGATTATTATCTCCAGGTCAAAAAACATTATTTGCATATGCAATACTTTTCTTTTATTTAGAAGTTAATTCAAAAGCTAATATTAATGAATGTATAATAATAATTGATGAACCTGAAAAACATTTACATCCTGAAGCGCAAATAAAATTAATTGATGCAATAAAAAGTATTATAAAAGACAAAGGTCAATTGTGGATTGCTACACATTCTGTTCATATACTTTCACACTTAGAATATGATGAAATTCTTATGGTTAAAGATGATGGAATTATCTTGCCATCAAGAACAACACCTGGTAACTCTTTTAACGACCTAATGGGACTTGAAGATCACATTGGTGAGCTTTCTAGTTTTATTAATTCTATTTCTGAGTGGGCTTATGGTAATTTTATGAAACAATGTTTTGTAGAACCCGACATCATATTTGGAAATAATCCAAATGATCCTCAATTTAAACTATTTAAAGAATTTATTGAAGAAAAAAGTGAAATTAATCTCTTAGATTATGGAGCTGGTAAAGGTAGAATTGGATACACGATTAAAGAGGATAATGAAATTAAACAAAAAATAAAATATTCAGCTTTTGATCCAAATTTAGATAATGAAGAATTTCTGAAAAATGTACCAAATATTGAAAGACATTATACAAATCAAAACCAAATACCAGAAGATACTTTTGATTGCGTATTGTTATGTAATGTTTTACATGAAATTTCACCTAAAGATTGGAAAGAAGTTTTAAATAATATAAAAAGAATATTAAATTCTGATGGATATTTGATTATTATCGAAGATAAATTTTTACCTAAAGGTGAAGATGCGAATGAATTTGGATATTTAATTTTAGGTACAGAAGAAACAAAAAAATTATTAGATACAGATGAAGTAATTGAACTAAAATTAAAAGAAAAAGAGTTAGAAGAACGAATAATTTTTAATGTTTTTAAAGAAGGTCAAATAGAACCAAATGAAAAAACAATTTTAGAATCAATTAAATTATTAAATCAAAGTAGTTTAAAAAAATTAAAAACTTTAAGAAAAGAGTTTAAAGAAAATAATGATGTCAGTATTGGCAGAAAATATGCCAATGAAACTCAATTATATATTAATAGCTTATTAGCAATTGAAGATTTATCATCTAAAACTGTAAAAACTGAAAAGTTATAAATAACTACACTATCTTTGCAACTATAACGATTTAGCTATGGAATGTATTTCAGTTTTTGATATGTTAAAAATTGGTGTTGGACCTTCAAGTTCGCACACACTTGGACCTTGGCGTGCAGCCGAACGCTTTTTAGGAGAATTAAGAGATAAAAATATGCTTGACGATATTAATCGTGTAAAAGTAGATTTATATGGTTCTCTTTCTTTAACAGGAAAAGGGCATGCAACAGATTTAGCTGTAATGCTCGGTTTAAGTGGTGGAGATCCAGAATATATTCCGGTTGAAAGTCTTGATGTAATTATTTCTGCTATAAAGAATAAGAAAGAAATTTTTCTTGGAAATGAAATTATTATTCCTTTTGATTTTGAAAAAGATATAGTTTTTAATCGTGAATTTTTACCTTTTCATGCTAATGGAATGAAATTCACCGCTTATACTTCAGAAGAAGAATATGAAACTATCTACTACTCTATTGGTGGTGGATTTGTTGTAGTTGAAGAACGAATAAATTCTATTAAAAATGAAGAAATAAAATGTTCTTTCCCTTTTAGAACTGACAATGCAACTGACTTATTAAAATTCTGTAATCAAGAAAATAAAAAAGTTTGGGAAATTGTTTATGAAAATGAAAAATCCATGCGTTCTGAAGAAGAAATTCATAATGAACTAATGCGTATTTGGGATACAATGCTTGAATGTATGTATATTGGATGTCATTCTGAAGGAACTTTACCTGGTGGATTAAATGTAAGAAGACGTGCTTATGACATGCATAAAAATTTAATTGGCGTGTTACCTTATACTGATCCTCATTCTTGGATGCAAGTCATAAGACAAACTGAAGTTAAATTTAGACAAATATTAAAATGGGTAAGCTGTTTTGCTTTATCTGTTAATGAAGTTAATGCTGCCTTAGGAAGAGTTGTAACGGCTCCAACTAATGGAAGTGCTGGAGTAATTCCTGCTGTTTTGATGTATTATTTGGTCATTGAAAACCATGAAGCGGGTGAAGAAGAAATCAAACAATTTTTAATGACAGCTGGTGAAATAGGCAGTATCTTTAAAAAAGGAGCTACAATTAGTGCTGCAATGGGAGGATGTCAGGCTGAAATTGGAGTTTCATCTGCAATGGCTGCTGCTGCATTATGTGAAGCAATGGGTGGAACACCTGAACAAGTATCGGTTGCTGCCGAAATCGCTATGGAACATCATCTAGGGTTGACTTGTGATCCAATTGGTGGTTTGGTTCAAGTGCCATGTATTGAAAGAAATACAATGGGTGCAATAAAAGCCATTAATGCTGCTGAATTAGCTTTAGAAACTGATGCCAAAAACGTAAAAGTGCCTTTAGATAAAGTAGTAAATACTATGTGGGAAACAGCAAAAGACATGAATACAAAATATAAAGAAACAAGCGAAGGTGGTTTAGCTGTTGCTGTAAATCTAGCTGATTGTTAAACTAAGTACATTTAAAAAAAGGTTAAATTACTTTATTCTTTCAATTGTAGTTATGCTAATTGGAATACTTTCAAGGAAAATTGATTTTATTCCATTGTTTATTGGTGATATACTGTATTCCGTTTTAATCTATTTTGGTTTTTGCTTTTTATTTCCAACAAAAAATAGAATTCTAGTGCTACTTTTTAGTATACTATTCTGCTTTACTATTGAAATTTCTCAATTAATTCAATGGAATTGGTTGTATAAAATCCGATCAACTACTTTGGGACATTATATATTAGGTAAAGGTTTCCTTTGGACAGATTTACTTTGTTATTCAATTGGTACAATTATAGCCTATATAATTGAATACAAGACTTATATAAATTAATTTCGTCTTCGTGTATCTATAATGTAAATAATTTGCCATTCTGTATTTTCCTTAAACAAAGTAAACGAATTAACTCCTTTATGACTTAAATTTCCATTTACATAGAATTCATAAGGTGTCCAAACGTGAGCTAAATTACCATCAATTTCAATTTTATAATCAAGTATTTTTTCTTCAATTTTAACTTCAACAGGAATTGCTGAGATAGAAACCAAAAAGGCCTTAAAATCATCAGTTTTAAGTTGATTTCCTTGTTTTGTTTTGAGAATAGTTTGAACTATAACATCTTTATAACATTGCTTTCTGATGGCTAATGTGTCTTTTGAATTTAGTCCCACAAAAAAATCATTTATTGTTTTTTGGACTTCTTTTTCTTGGGAAAAAATCAAACTTGAACTAAACACAACCATTATTGTAATAATTTTTTTCATCTTAAAATGTTTTAATGCATTAGTAAATTAATCACTAAATATGTTACAATTCCAGCTATATATCCAGCAATTGCAAGCGGCGTGATTTTTTTTAAATACCACAAAAAAGTCATTTTCTCCTTTTCCATAATAGCAATTCCAGATGCTGAACCAATTATTAACATACTTCCTCCAGTACCAGCGCATAGGGCAATAAATTCCCATAAACTATTATCGATAGGAAATTCGGTTAACGAGAACATTCCTTGTGTAGCTGCGACTAAACTACCATTATCAACTAATGAAGATAAAATTCCAATAGTGATAATCATAATATTATTGTTTGGCAAATGAGTTTCTAAAAATGTAGCTAAATGTGTTAAAACACGAACTTCTTGTAAGGCAAACACCATTAATAAAATTCCCATAAAATATAAAATCGAACTAACATCTACTTTGGAAAGTGCTGTTGCTACAGAATATTTATCTTTTTCTTCTTGTGGTTTTTTTCTGTGATAAACAATTGAAACCAATGAAACCATACTTAGTGAAACTAAAACACCAATAAAAGGTGGCAAACCAGTAACAGACTTTATTACAGGGACCAATAACAAGCCAATAACACCAGCTACAAAGACACTAAAACTCCCTTTCATTTTTTCTTCTTGCTTAGCTTCGGCCATTGAGATTTGAGCTCTTAAAACTGCAAATCCTTTCATTCTAAAACTCGCAATAACTAATGGGACTAACAAAACCATTATTGAAGGTAAAACTAAGACTTTTACAATTCCAAAAGCACTTACTTGACCACCAATCCATAACAAAGTTGTGGTAACATCCCCAATCGGACTAAATGCACCACCAGCATTTGCAGCTATTACGACAATTCCAGCTAAAGTCATTCGAACTTCACTTTTGGGCATTAATTTTCGTAAAAGTGTAACCATAATTATGGCTGTAGCTAAATTGTCTAGCATTGCAGATAATACAAAAGTCACAAAACCAACTATCCAAAGTAATTCTAAAACCGATTTTGTTCTTATTCTATGAGTAATAACTGTAAATCCTTTATGTAAATCAATTAACTCTACAATAGTCATTGCACCCAACAAAAAGATTAGTAAGCCTGAGATTTCACCAAAATAAGTGACTAATTTTTCTGAAATTATTGGAGCATTTCCTGGATTGAATATAGCTATAACTATCCAACACATGGCTCCAGTTAAAATCGCTGTTATGGTTTTATTAATTCGAATCGGAGATTCAAAAATCACAAATAGGTAGCCTAAAATAGCTACCATTAATAAAATTGGTATCATTTTTTTATTTTCTATAAAAACGAATAAATGTACTCTGTATTTATCAATTAGAATTGAAATAGTAAAAAAATATTTTATTATAATTTAAAAGAAATTTTGATTTACTACATTTGCTTAAATTATATACTATTTACTATGTCAGTTGCAAAGAAAGATTACAAAAGAATTACCACAAAATCATTAATTGAAATGAAAGCTAATGGAGAAAAAATCTCTATGCTAACGGCTTATGATTACACAATGGCCAAGATTGTTGATTCTGCTGGTGTTGATGTAATTCTTGTAGGTGATTCTGCAAGTAATGTAATGGCTGGTCACGAAACAACTTTACCAATTACACTAGATCAAATGATTTATCATGCATCAGGAGTTGTTAGAGCAATTGAACGATCGTTAGTTGTCGTAGATCTACCTTTTGGTAGTTATCAATCAGATCCTAAAGAAGCATTGCGTTCTGCTATTAGAATTATGAAAGAAAGTGGTGGACATGCTGTAAAATTAGAAGGTGGTTCTGAAATTAAAGAAAGTATAAAACGCATCTTAAATGCTGGAATTCCAGTTATGGGACATTTAGGACTTACACCTCAATCTATATATAAATTCGGAACTTACACGGTTAGAGCAAAAGAAGAGGAAGAAGCAGATAAACTAATTGAAGATGCTAAAATGCTTGAACGTGTTGGATGTTTTGCCTTAGTTTTAGAAAAAATCCCTGCTAAATTAGCCCAAAAAGTTGCAGAAAGTATCTCTATTCCAGTAATTGGAATTGGTGCAGGAAGTGGTGTTGATGGACAAGTTTTAGTATTACACGATATGATTGGAATGACACATGAATTCAGCCCAAGATTTTTAAGAAGATACATGAACTTATTCGAAGATATGACAGCAGCAATTGGACAATATGTTTCTGATGTAAAAGCAGTCGATTTTCCGAATGAAAATGAGCAATATTAATTCTGAATAAAAATTTAGAATTTAAAATAATGGCTGGAAAAATAATTTCTACAAAAGACAACCTTCAAATCCTTCATGAAGACAATCATATAATTGTGATTAATAAACGCGTAGGCGATATTGTTCAAGGTGATAAAACGGGTGACAAACCTTTATCTGAAGTTGTTAAAGAATACATTAAAGATAAATATAACAAACCAGGAGAAGTCTATTTAGGCGTTGTACATCGTTTAGATAGACCAACAACAGGAATTATTGTATTTGCTAAAACTTCCAAAGCATTAACTCGTTTAAATGAGTCATTTAAAAACAGAGAAACTCAAAAAACCTATTGGGCTGTTGTAAAAAATTTTCCTCCAAAAGATAAAGATACTTTGATTCATTTTCTAAAACGAAATCCTAAAAATAATACTTCAAAAGCACATACAAAAGAAGTTCCAGAAAGTAAAAAAGCTAGTTTAGATTATTCAATAATTAAAAAATTAGATAATTATTTTGCATTAGAAATTAATCTTCATACTGGAAGACATCATCAAATAAGAGCACAGTTAACAGCCATTGGTTGTCCTATAAAAGGTGATTTAAAATATGGCTTTGACAGAAGTAATCCTGATGGTGGAATTCATCTTCATGCTAGAAAATTAGTTTTGACTCATCCAGTAACAAAAGAAACAGTAACTTTTGAAGCTTCTGTTCCAAATGATGTCGTTTGGAAGGCTATTTAATTGTATTTCGTCGTATTAATGTTACTTTATAGTTTTATATTTGATTATCTCTCTTAAATATTAACAATTTTTTTTACATTTGTTTTAAGACTAAAATCTAAAATCTTATGCAAATAAAAAAAGTACTTTTGTTTTTATCGCTATTCATATTAAATTTGAGTTTCGCTCAAGAACATTTTTCGGGAATTAATATTTCAAGAAGAGTTGGAATACTAAATGCTTCTTTTAATCCAGCAGAAATGACAAATTTATCAAATACATATGAAGTAAATGTTTTTAACACTAGTTTAAATGTATCAAACAATAAAGTCAGCTTTGGTGATATTGTAAACTCTGATAAAGATATAGAAGACTTAATTTTTGATGGAAATGAAGCAGCTAATATGCGTTTAGATCTGCTCGTTAATGGTCCTTCTTTTGCAATGAAATATAATAAATGGGCTTTCGGAATCTCAACAAGTGCCGTGGCAAAAGCCAATATAATTGATGTTGATGTAAATTTAGGAAATGCATTAACCAATTCAGGCCTAAACTCTATTTTTGGAGCAACATCAGTTAGCAGTAACTACAATCAAAAAATTAATGCTGCAACATGGGGTGAAATTGGTCTATCGTTAGCACGTGATATTTATGACACAGACAAATATAAAGTTAGTGTAGGTACGAATATACGTTTACTTTTTCCGAGTTCTTATACAAATTTTGCTGCTGATAAGTTTAATGGAACAATTGTAAATACTGCTGGAAATCTTAGCTTAACAGATACACAAGCCAACTTAAATATCGCTTATTCAGGTCCTATTGCAGATGGTTTTACAGATGCAAACAATTTTAATGATTTCTTTAGCTCAGGAATTAATGGCTATGCAGTAGATTTAGGTGTAAATTTTAGAATTAAAGCTGCTGACAATCCAAAAGATTACAAGTTCAACTCGGGTTTATCTATCAAAAACATTGGTTCAATGACTTTTAAATCAGATAATAATGAATCTAGCAACTATAATTTAAACATTTCAAATACGCAATTTTTAGATTTAAATCAATTTGAAAATGTTGACAATATTAAAGATATCGAACAGATATTATTAAGCAGTGGTTATTTAACTAAGACTAATGATCAAAAAGATTTCACTATTAAATTACCTACATTGTTTACTGCATATGCAGATTTAAAATTAGCAGAACGTTTTTATGTAAGTGCCTTTACACAACAAAAATTAGTTGATGACAGTGACAATGATTTTTCTACAACACAAAATAGCATCACATTAACACCACGTTTTTCTGGTGAAAATTATGAAATATTTGTACCCCTTTCTGATAATGAAATTTCAGGGTTCACGGGTGGATTTGGTTTCAGATTAGGTGGTTTTTTCATGGGTTCTGGCTCAATTTTAACGGCTATGATTGACGACACAAAGCAAGCTGATGTCTATTTAGGATTTAGAATTGGATTTTAATTATATAAAAAATGAAAAATAAAATTGATTCAAAAATCCAAAACGGATATACTTTAGATACTGGTAGCCTAATTGACGAAAGTATTGCAACTTTTAAAAAGACATTTTTAATATCTGGTGTTGCTATGATATTATTAGGTATAATTTTTGCAATAATTTATGGAACACTATTTATTGTAATTTTTGGCTTTTCAGATTTGACTTCAACCATGACTCAAATACAAACCAGTCAATCTACAGCAATTGGTTTAATAATAACTATAATTATAACCGCAATAACAACTGGCTTCTTTGCTCCTGTTACTGCAGGATTTATTCATGCAAATCATTTAGCAAAAAACAATCAAGAAATTGGAATAAATATTTTCTTTGAATTTTATAAAAGTAAATTTTTCAAAGATATTTTCATGAGTTACATAATCATTGGATTAACGACAGGTATTTTAAATTCAGGTTTAGTATTATTAAATTTAGAAATTCTGAATTATTTTGTACAAGCTATTGTAGGGTTATTATCTGTATTCACATTACCCTTAATTATTTATGGCAATCAAAATTTTGAAAATGCAATAACTAAGAGCGTACAATTATTCTTTAAACAACCTATATTAATTTTTGTTGCCTTATTATTAGCTGTAATTGGAATGATTTTAGGAATATTTGCCCTTTGTATAGGGATTATATTCACTCTTCCTTATTATTATTCAATGGTATATGCTATTTATAATCAAGCAATTGGTTTTGAAGAAAAATCAGTAATTGACGAAATTGGACAAGAAGAAATTTAAAACAAAACATTATGAAATGGAAAAAACAATCAAGTGATTCATTTGAAGATAGACGTGGAATGTCTGGAGGTGGAAAAGCTGTCGTTGGTGGTGGTTTAATTGGAATTGTTATATTATTACTAAATATTTTTGGCGGTGAAACTGGACAAACCATTGGAAATGTTTTAGAACAAACTCAAGGTTCTCAAAATCAAACAGAACAAACACAAACAAGAGAGTTAACTGCTGCTGAAATAGAATTAGGTGAATTTGCAAAAGCTAATTTTGTTTATAATAACAAAACTTGGTCTAAAATATTTACTGAAAACAATATTGGGACTTACGAAGAACCAGGAATGGTTTTATTTTCTGATTCAGTAGAAACTGCTTGTGGTGGAGCAACTGCTGCTTCTGGCCCATTCTATTGCCCTGCTGATAGAAAAGTGTACATGGATTTAACTTTTTTTGAAGAACTTCGCACCCGTTTTGGAGCTAAAGGTGGTGATTTTGCCATTGCATATGTTATTGCACATGAAATGGGACATCACGTGCAAACTTTATTAGGTACTTCAGGAAAAGTGAGACAAGCACAACAAGGAAAAAGTCAAGCTCAAGCCAATAAATATTCTGTAGCTTTAGAATTACAAGCCGATTTTTATGCGGGATTATGGGCGCATTACAATAAAGATTTACTAGAAGCTGGTGATATTGAAGAAGCTTTAAGTGCTGCAAATGCAGTTGGTGATGATGCCATTCAGAGCAAAATGCAAGGTCATGTTAACCAAGAATCTTTTACGCACGGTTCGTCTGAGCAAAGAATGAAATGGTTTATGAAAGGGTATGAATCAGGTGACATAAAATTGCACGATACTTTTAAAGAGATTTTATAATTCAAACAAAACATCATAAATTAAAAGAGTTGCTTTTTGGTAACTCTTTTTTTATTAACTAATAAATTAAATATCCTGAATAATTTATCCCTAAAAATAGATGCTCCAGAATCAGACTATTTATATATTGAAAATTCTCAAATAATTAATGCTGGAAAAGGGTTATTTACTACAATTGAAATTTACAAATACGAAGTAATTTCAATTTTTAAAGGAGAAATCTTAACCGAAATTGAAGCTGAAAATCGGGTTCAAAATGATAATGATAAATACTTCATTAACATGATTGACGGAACAATTATGGATTCTATGCATATAGATTGTTTTGCTAAATATGCCAATGATGCTGAAGCTTTTGAAAATTCAGAATTCAAAAACAATGCAAAAATCACATTAGATGATGATGATAATGTATGTATTATGTCAACAAAAAACATCAAATCAAAAAGTGAAATTTTTTGTAGTTACGGAAAGCGATATTGGAAAAAACACATTTAATTTCAAATGTATTTTTCTATTTTAAATATTTTTTGTAATTTTGTTTAACTTTTTTAATTAAAAATTAAACAAATGATTATTTCTTCTAAAAAAGACTTTACAGAAATTGAAATTGACAGAATTATAGAAATGGCTTGGGAAGATAGAACTCCTTTTGAAGCCATTAAGTTTCAATTTGGTTTAAATGAATCTGATGTAAAAGTAATAATGAAAAAAGAACTCAAATTCAGTAGTTACAAATTGTGGCGAAAAAGAGTTGAAAATTGCAAAACTAAACATTTAGCAAAACGAGCAGAAGGTATTGATCGTTTCAAATGCAAATTACAAAGAGCTATAACAAACAATAAAATTTCTAAAAGATAAAAATGAAAAGTAAAATTCCTGACAATGTAGTTTTTTCTGAAGAAAATGGATACAATGCAAATATATTAGCTTATCCTACAAATGTTGGTGCACCAGCCATAAAAATTGATAATATTGTTGATTGGAAAAACAAAGGTGTTAGAAACGTAAATAAAGAATTTGAAAGTAAGTTCAACGAACTTAAAGTTCAATATGAAAAATTAATGCAAGAATTCGAATGGAATGATATTTTATACAATGCAAAATATTCATTTGAACCTATAATTGGAGAAATTTATCATTTATATTTAGCTGAGGATGGTTCTAATTTTTTATCTCTAATTTCTCCCGAGAGTTGGAATAAAGAACACATTGGATCATTCAAGTTAAATAGTAATAAAAAATGGGTTCATCTAGATCCAAAACAAGATAATTTTTTTGAATAATTTTAATGCCTTCAGTTAAAGCTGAAGGCATTTTTTTTTAGCCCAACCATCCATCTCTATCCAAACTTCTATATTGAATAGCTTCTCCAATATGATTAGAATTCACATTTTCAGAACCTTCCAAATCAGCAATAGTCCTAGCTACTTTTAAAATTCTATCATAAGCTCTTGCAGATAAATTCAAGCGTTCCATAGCAGTTTTTAGCATTTGCAAAGATGCTTCACTTAATTCACAATATTGTCTAACTTGTTTACTACTCATTTGAGCATTGTAATGCAAATTCTCAAAACTCTCGTACCGCAAAGACTGAATTTCTCTAGCTTTTGTAACTCTTTTTCGAATTTCAACACTAGATTCAGCTTTTCTAGTTTCTGTTAATTTTTCAAACGGAACTGGTGTGACTTCTATGTGAATATCTATTCTGTCTAACAATGGTCCAGAAATTTTACTCAAATAGCGTTGCATTTCCATTGGAGATGAAGTAACTGGTGCATCAGGATCATTAAAATATCCCCCTGGACTAGGATTCATACTAGCAACCAACATAAATGAAGATGGATATGTTATTGTAAATTTAGCTCTAGCAATCGTGACTTCTCTATCTTCTAAAGGCTGTCTCATTACTTCTAAAACTTCTCTCTTGAATTCTGGTAATTCATCTAAAAATAAAACTCCGTTGTGTGCTAAAGAAATTTCTCCTGGTTGTGGATAACTTCCACCACCAACTAACGAAACAGAACTTGCTGTATGATGTGGACTTCGAAAAGGACGTTGTGCCATCAATCCACCTTCTTTTGTCTTTCCGGCAACAGAATGAATTTTTGTGGTTTCCAAAGCTTCTTTCATAGTCATTGGCGGCAAAATACTTGGTAATCGTTTGGCTAACATAGTTTTTCCTGAACCAGGTGGTCCAATTAAAATAATATTATGTCCACCAGCCGCAGCAATTTCCATACAACGTTTAATGGATTCTTGTCCTTTCACATCAGAAAAATCAAATTCAGGAAATTCTAATGTTTTAGAAAACTCTACTTCGGTATCAATTACTGTTGGTTCTATTGTGCCTCTTCCTTCAAAGAAATCAATAATTTGCATTACATTTTCAATTCCGTAAACATCTAGTCCTTCGACTATAGCGGCTTCTTTAACATTTTGAATTGGCAGAAACAATCCTTTAAACCCTTCTTCTTTAGCTTTTATGGCAATAGACAAAGCTCCTTTTATGGGTTGTAATCCTCCATCAAGAGACAATTCTCCCATAATTACATATTCAGATAAGGTTTCTGCTTTTATTTGATAAGAAGCAACGAGAATTCCGACTGCTAATGTTAAGTCATAAGCAGAACCTTCTTTACGCAAATCGGCTGGAGCCATATTTATCGTAATCTTTTTTCCGGGAAGTTCGTAGTTATTATTTTTAAGTGCAGCAGCAATTCGGTAACTGCTTTCTTTTATGGCGGAATCTGGTAATCCTACTAAATGATATCCTATTCCTTTATCAATGTTTACCTCTACGGTAATGGTTGTGGCTTCAACGCCAAAGACAGCGCTTCCAAAGACTTTTACTAACATGGCTTATATTTTTATTTAAATGGCTTATACAGATACAAATATCCAAAAAATAATTTGAATTTTCCAAATATTTAATTCAGTTTTTTTATCCAAAATATGAATTCCCTATAATTTTCTTACCTTTGCATAATTATTTTGAAAATAAGACGGTTCTATAAGAACCTTCTAATGATTTTAATCTTAAATCAATCTCATTTTCATCTTTTGCAAGGTTTTGCATCTTGTCTTTTGGAAAAATTCCATCGTAGACAATTAATCTAAAATAGTAAAGAATGCACGCAATAGATTATTTAATCTTTGTGGTCTACATGATAGCAATGCTTGGTGTAGGCTTTTATTTTTACAGAAAAAACACATCCTCCGAAGATTTTTACGTTAGTGGACGAAACATGAGTAGTTGGCACATTGGCTTATCCGTTGTGGCAACTGATGTTGGTGGTGGATTTTCAATTGGACTAGGTGGATTGGGTTTCACCATGGGAATTTCGGGTTCATGGATGTTATTTACAGGACTTATTGGTGCTTGGTTAAGTGCCGTTTTCTTAATTCCGAAAGTGAGCAAATTAGGACATCAACATAAATTCTTCACCTTTCCACAAATATTCAATCATTTTTACAACGGAAAAGTAGCTTTATTAGCCGGAATTATCTCTGCTATTGGTTACATTGGATTTACCAGTTCTCAAGTTTTAGCTGGAGCCAAATTAGCTTCTGCCACAATTGACGGATTAGATTTACAATGGGCCTTAGTAGTCATGGGAGCAATTGCGGTAGTTTATACTGCTGTTGGTGGTTTAAAAGCTGTAATTTATACAGATACCATTCAATGGATAATTTTAATTGTTGGTTTAGTTTTCATCGGAATTCCAATAGCTTATAATGCTGTAGGAGGTTATGATGTTATCAAAGCAACGTTAGCTCCAGAATATTTATCCTTAACCAATGTCTCTTGGCATCAAATGCTAAATTGGGCAGTGACTATTATTCCCATTTGGTTTATTGGTATGACTTTATACCAACGAATTTATGCTTGTAAAGACGAAAAAGAAGCGAAAAAAGCTTGGTTCATTGCAGGTTTATTCGAATGGCCAATAATGGCTTTTATGGGAGTAATTCTTGGAATGTTAGCTAAAGTAGCTGCAACACAAGGAATGTTTGATGGCATAACAGATGCTTCAACAATGGATAGCGAAATGGGATTACCTATTTTATTAAGCACAATTTTACCAATTGGTTTAATGGGATTAATGCTTTCATCTTACTTCTCAGCAATTCTATCAACAGCAGATAGTTGTTTAATGGCAGCTTCTGGAAATATTGTTACAGATATTATTTCAAAATTTTATAAAAAAGAATTAACGCAGAAAAAATTATTACAATTATCGCAAATCGTAACGCTTATGGTAGGTGTTTTTGCCATTCTTTTAGCTTCACAAATGCAAAATGTATTAGAATTGATGCTTTACTCCTACGCTTTCATGGTGTCTGGTTTATTTGTACCGGTTCTTGGAGCTTTATTTTGGCATAAAAGCAATCCTATTGCCGCTTTTTGGAGTATGCTTTTAGGTGGCTCGACTACGATTGGATTAATTCTTTCTAACAACAAATTACCGTTTAACATAAATTTACCTGAACATTTAGATGCCAATATATTCGGAATTAGCGTATCTTTAATCACATTTATTTTACTATCAAATTATCATCATAAAAAAAATAACAATGGAATTTAAAATTATTAATCCAGCAACTGGAGAAAACTCAACTTATACACATCAAATTATCGCTAATTTTCTATTTACACATTTAGAACAATATGGTGATAAAGTGGAAGACATCTTAAAATGCATCGATTACGCAATGAATCCTGCTAAAGGAGGAAATATAATCGTTGGTTTAGAACAAGATAAAATTGTAGGTGTTGTAATCTTAAACAATACGGGAATGAAAGACTTTATTCCAGAAAACATCTTAGTTTATATTGCTGTTGATAACAGTCAACGTGGAAAAGGATTTGGTAAAAAACTAATGCAAAAAGCGATTGATACTGCAGAAGGAAATATTGCTTTACACGTTGAACCAGACAATCCAGCAAAAGGTTTATATGAAAAATTAGGCTTTACCAATAAATATTTGGAAATGCGTTTAAATAAATAGAAAATTGAAAGATTGAAAGATTGAAAAAAACTTAATGTCTCTTAATATCTTAATGGTTAAAAAAGAAAAAAATTGAACGAACTTATTCAATTAAGACAAGAATTACACAAACATCCAGAAGTTTCGGGAAATGAATCTAAAACTGCCCAAAGAATTTTAGATTTTCTAGCGAAATACAAACCCAATCAAGTAATTAAAAATCTTGGTGGTGTTGGTATTTTGGCAATTTACAAAGGAAAAGAAGACGGAAAATCAATCTTATTTCGATGTGAATTAGATGCTTTACCAATTCAGGAAATTAATGAGTTTGATTACAAATCACTTTACGAAGGAGTTTCTCATAAATGCGGACACGATGGTCATATGGCTATTTTGTGTGGAATGGTAAAAACCTTACACGAAAACCCTTTAGAAAAAGGAACAGTAATGCTTCTTTTTCAGCCGGCAGAAGAAGATGGTAATGGTGCAAAAAGAGTCATAAACGATTCAAATTTTGCTGCCATAAAACCTGATTTTGCGTTCGCATTACACAATCTTCCGGGTTATAAAAAACATCAAATTGTCATAAAAGAAAATACGTTTACTTGTGCTGTAAATAGCATGATTATTCAATTAGAAGGAAAAACATCGCACGCTGGTGAACCTGAAAACGGAATCAATCCTGCTTTAGCTATAGCTGAAATTACTACGTTTTTCAATTCAAAAATAAATACGGATGTAGCTTCAAAAAACTATTGTCTTATCACTCCTATTCATATTAATATGGGTGAAAAAGCTTACGGAGTTTCTGCTGGTTATGGTGAAATTCACTTTACTGTAAGAAGTAATAGCAATTCTCAAATGAGAATTATTGAATCTGATTTAGAAGAAAACGTAAAAGAAATTGCTTCTAAATTTAATTTGAAAACAAAAATCGATTGGACACAAAGTTTTCAAGCCAATGAAAATAATGTTGAAGCTGTAAATTTCATTAGAAAATCAGCTTCAATTCTAAATTTAGATACTCTAGAAAAAGAACTTCCTTTTACTTTTGGAGAAGATTTCGGGTTATTTACTCAAAATTTTAAAGGAGCAATGTTGGGCTTAGGTTCAGGAGAAAACACACCAGCGTTACACAATCCTGATTATGATTTTCCAGATGAAATAATACAAACTGGAGTACAATTATTCCATCAAATTACAAAAGAAATTTTAAATGCATAGAAATTCTATCATAGAAATAAATCAGAAAGCTTATCAAAATAATCTCGCATTTTTAAAAAAAATGTTAGGTAAAAAAGTAATCTTTTCTTCAGTCGTTAAAGGAAATGCTTATGGTCATGGAATCAAAGAATTTGTGACAATGGCGTATCAAAGTGGTGTAAATCATTTTTCGGTTTTTGATGTTGAAGAAGCTAAAATTGTATTTGAAACTTTAGGTAACAAAGTAACCATTATGATTATGGGATTTGTAGCCGATGATGATTTACCTTGGGTCATTGAAAATGAAATTCAATTTTTCGTATTTGAACGTTATCGTTTGGCTTCAGCAACAAAAATAGCCAAAAAATTAAAAACAAAAGCAAAAATTCATATTGAAATTGAAACTGGAATGAACCGAACTGGTTTTTCTAAAAAAGAACTTTCAAGATTGGCAAAATATTTAATTAAAGAGGCAAAATATCTTGATTTTGTTGGAATTTGTACTCATTATGCTGGAGCTGAAAGTATTTCAAACTATTATAGAGTCGAAAATCAAATTAAACGATTTAATGAAGCTATAGAAATTTTCAAATCACACGGAATTGAAGCTAAAATCAAACACACAGCGTGTTCAGCTGCTTCCATGATGTTTCCAGAAACGCAAATGGATTTAGTTAGAATAGGTATTTTACAATATGGTTTATGGCCAAGTTCTGAAGTTTTGGTAACTTACCTTAATTCTAAAAAGAAAAAAACAGATCCATTACAACGCGTAATTTCATGGAAAAGTGAAATTATGAATGTAAAACGAGTGAAATCAGGTGAATTTATTGGTTATGGTACAAGTTATATGGCTAAAGAAAACATGAAAATTGCAACTATTCCATTAGGATATTCTCATGGATATAGTCGTTCTTTGAGCAATCAAGGTCGCGTTTTAATTGACGGAAAACGTTGTGGTGTTATTGGAACAATCAATATGAATATGTTATCATTAGATGTATCTGAAATCGAACATATTAAAAAAGGGGATGAAGTCATTTTAATAGGAAATCAAGGAGATTTATCTATTTCTGTTTCTTCTTTTGGAGAATTAAATAATTTATTGAATTATGAGTTTTTATCCCGAATTTCAAAATCTATTCCTAGAAAAATAATTGAATAATGGCATTTTTAAAATTATACAGACAAAAATTAAAAGAAAATTATACTTTTCTTGATACGCTTTTTAAAGAGCGACATATCGAATGGGGCGTTGTAACAAAGCTACTTTGTGGAAATACTATTTATCTAAAAGAAGTAATTGATTTAGGTGTAATGGAAATGCATGATTCTCGAATTAGTAATTTAAAGAAAATCAAAAAACTAAAACCAGAGATTCAAACGGTTTACATCAAACCGCCTTCAAAACTGAATATTGAAAAAATCGTAAAGTATGCTGATGTAAGTTTCAATACTGAAATTTATACCATCAAACTTTTATCAGAAGAAGCCAAACGTCAAAACAAAACCCATAAAATTATCATTATGATAGAAATGGGAGATTTGCGTGAAGGAGTTTTGGGTGAAGAACTAATGTCTTTTTATGAGCAAATTTTTAGTTTACCAAATATTAAGATTAGTGGAATTGGTACAAATCTAAACTGTTTAAGCGGTGTAATGCCAACACAAGATAAATTAATTCAATTGAGTTTATACAAGCAACTAATTGAAGCCAAATTTAATGTAAAAATTCCATGGGTTTCTGGTGGAACTTCTGTGGCTATTCCTTTAATGCTTAAAAATGCTAGACCTATGGCTGTAAATCATTTTCGTGTAGGTGAAGCTCTGTTTTTTGCAAAAGATTTGTTCACTGGTGAAACTATTGAAGGAATGCATAATGATGTCTTTAAATTATATGCAGAAATCATTGAAATTACAGAAAAACCTAATAACCCAACAGGTGAATTAGGAGAAAATGTAGCGGGTCACACTTATGAAATAGATGAAAATGCAGATTTAAGTCAAACTTCTTTAAGAGCCATTTTAGATTTTGGTTTATTAGATATGCAACCTCAATATTTATCACCAACAGATGATTCGATTACTATAATTGATTCTAGTTCTGATATGACTGTTATTGATATTAGCAATGCAAAAAACAAATACAAAATGGGTGATTTAGTTTCTTTTGACTTACAATACATGGGTGCATTATATCTTCTAAATTCAGATTACATTGAAAAGAGAGTGGAATAAAAAGTATAGTATATTTTACTTTTTGTTAAATTTATTTGTCTATATGTAAAATATACTTTACATTTGAAAAATAATTTTAATCACATATCTTATGAAAACACGTTTCCTTTTTCCGAACAGCTTTAAAACTCTAGGTTGGGTTTTATTAGTTCCAAGTTTACTATTAATAATCTCTAGTTCCATTTTTAATGTTTCTACTGATGATTATATAACTGTAAGCGTTTTTGCCATTTATCAAGAAACATTAGGAGAAACTCCTGGTTTTTTTGATGTAATTACCAATAGTATTTCAGATGAATTATTAACTTTTGGAATGATTCTAGGTGGAGTTTTTATTGGATTTTCTAAACTTAAAGAAGAAGATGAAATGATATCGAAAATTAGATATGAAAGCTTAGTTTGGGCTACATATCTTAATTATGGTTTAATTCTGTTTTTTGCCTTATTTATTTACGGAATGCCTTACCTAAATGTACTATTTTACAATATGTTTACTTTACTTCTATTCTTCATCATACGTTTTCATTACATGATCTACAAACTAAATAAAACCAATCAAGATGACGAATAATTTAAAGGTTTTAAGAGCCATCAAAAGCATTTCGCAAGAAGAATTGGCCAAACAAATAGAAGTCAGCCGACAAACCATAAACGCTATGGAAAAAGGAAAATATGTTCCTTCTACGCTATTGGCTTTAAAATTAGCAAGGTATTTTGATAAGCCTGTAGAAGAAATATTTACTTTAGAAGAAACAGATTAATAAAAAAGACCTAACAGGTTTCAAAAACCTGTTAGGTCAACTATAAACAAATGTATATATTTTATACTTGATTTTATTTCTTAAAAGCTGCTAAACCTTCATTTAACCAAGATTTATATTCTTCAAGATCTGGTGTATATCCAACTGGTTTTGTTAAATCTTTACCTTCATCATCTAAGATAATATAATAAGGTTGAGCGTTATTTTGATATCTTGTAATTTGATAGTCACTCCATTTATTTCCTACAGTAACAATTTCTT
Organism: Flavobacterium gelidilacus DSM 15343; assembly: GCF_000422685.1. Taxonomy (GTDB): domain Bacteria; phylum Bacteroidota; class Bacteroidia; order Flavobacteriales; family Flavobacteriaceae; genus Flavobacterium; species Flavobacterium gelidilacus. Next base: position 557,396 of record NZ_AUGN01000001.1, read on the forward strand.
TTCCTGTTTCTGGAGAAATATATTGATCTGCTTTTGGTAATTCTGCTTTTGAATCAACATATAATGAAATCAAGACAAACTCTTCTTTCAACATGGGCAAAATTTCTGGTGTTGACCAAACGAAATCTTCCATTTTTCTACAGTTTACACAAGCATATCCAGTAAAGTCTAATAATATTGGTTTTCCAACTTCTTTTGCATAAGCTAATCCTTGTTCATAATCATGAAAAGCTACAATTCCATGTGGTCCTTTGTGAGCGTGCTCTGGTAAAGCTGAAATTTCTCCGACATTTCCTTCAAACTTATAACCTACTCCATTTGGACTTTCACTGTAAGTCATTGGCGGTGGAAATCCTGAAATTAATTTTAAAGGTGCTCCCCAAAGTCCTGGAATTAAATAGACTGTGAAAAACGAAACTAATAAAGCTAAAAATAATCTTCCAACTGAAATATGTGATAAAGGACTATCATGAGGTAAGGTTAATTTTCCGAATAAATATAAAGCCCAAGCTGCAAAAATTACTATCCAAATTGCTAAAAAGACTTCTCTTTCTAACCAATGCGCTTGTAACACTAAATCGGCATTAGATAAAAATTTGAAAGCTAAAGCTAATTCTAAAAATCCTAAAGAAACTTTAACCGTATTTAACCAACCACCTGATTTTGGTAATGAATTCATCCATCCAGGAAAAGCTGCAAATAAAGCAAAAGGTAAAGCTATAGCTAAAGAAAAACCTAACATTCCAACAATTGGTCCTATTTGACTTCCTCCAGCTGCTGCTTGAACTAATAACGTTCCTACAATTGGTCCAGTACAGGAAAACGAAACAATTGCTAAGGCTAATGCCATAAAGAAAATACCTAAAAGTCCACCTCTATCTGCTTGTGAATCTACTTTATTAGCCCATTTGTTTGGTAACATAATTTCAAATGCTCCTAAGAAAGAGGCAGCAAAAACCAATAAAAGAATGAAGAATATAATGTTAAACCATACGTTTGTTGACAAGGCATTTAAGGCATCAGCTCCAAATACTAAACTTACTAAAACTCCTAAAAGTAAATAAATTACAACAATAGAAAGTCCATAAATAACGGCATTTCTAAAACCAGCAGCTTTAGTTTTACTTTGCTTGGTAAAGAAACTCACTGTCATTGGTATCATTGGAAACACACAAGGCGTTAACAAAGCGGCAAAACCACCTACAAACGCTAAAAAGAAAATTGTCCATAAACCTTTTTTCTCTTCATCTTCAGGTTTATCTGTTGTTGTTTCTTTTGTTTTAATTGTTTCTTTTGTTTCAGAAACGTTTGTTACAATTACATCAGTTGAATCATTATCATTAGAAGTTACTTCAACTGGGACAACTGCTCCTATTGGCTCATCTTTTCTAACTTCTTCAACTTTTTCAGTTACTTTAATTGCAGGTAATTTGAAAGTCAAGTTATCCTCTTCTTGAATACATTTTCCTTCAATACAAGATTGCCCTTCTAAAAGCACTTTAATCTCTTTTAAATTTGGGTTTGTAACCTTTATTAATTGAGTGAATGTTGCTTTTTTAGAAAAATAATATTCATCAACTTCAAAAATATCATTGTATGTTTTTTTGTATTGACTTTCTTTGGTCTTTCCAATTAATTTAAAGTCTTTTCCACTTGCTTTAAAGGTAAAAACCAAAGGTTGTGCTCCACCGTCTGGTGTAAATTGTGAATACATATGCCAATCGGTATCGATGGCTGCTTCCATTACTAATTCAAATTCTGTGTCTGATTTTTGAACGACTTTTGATTTCCATTTGACTGGATCTAATATTTGTGAATTTCCAATAAAGGAAACTAAAAATACTAAACTTAAAAGAATTTTCTTCATTATTTTGTTTCTAGTTTTATTATGTTTTTTGTTTTGTTGTTTGCAATGAATCTTTCGTCTGCTCTGTGATTTATAATCCAAATAATCGCATCATTTGAACAAAGTAACCATTGATTTTGTTTATCAATTAGTGAGAATTTTTCATCTTTAAAATATTTGCTGACTTTCTTTTTACCGTTCATTCCTGATGGATAAAAAAAATCTCCTTCTTGCCATTTACGAATGACTAAAGGAAATGTTAGCTTTTCTTCGTCAACAAATATAGTTGTATTTGAAAGATTAGAAATGTCATCTACCTTACTTATTGCCAATTTTAAGGGTTTTTTAACTTCTAAGACCTCTTTTTCAATTTTATATATATTTTGATTATCCTTCTGATTTTTCTCAGAAACAATCAAATAATCTCTATCTTTTAATAACAAATAATGTTCTGAAAAAACCTGTTTTCCAGATTGTGCATTAACTAAATCATAAATATCTTCCCAAGCCGAAAATCCTAAAGGTTTCAACCATTGAAAAAGATAAGCTTCATAATTTTGTAGTTGCTTTAATTCGGAAATATTAATTTTTTTTTGATTTTCTTCTTCCTGAACTACTTTTCTGTAAACAATTCGAGAAGCATCATCAACCAAAGACTGACTTTGTTTTAAATTATCCAAAGTGTTTTGAAACGAATGCATAAAACTTGGATTCAATTCTTTTAAGATTGGAACTACATCATGTCTTAATTTATTTCGCAAATATTTACTAGAAGCATTACTAGAATCTTCTCTCCATTTTATATTTTTCTCTTTAGCAAAAGTTTCAATTTGTTCTCTTGAAAATTTTAATAAAGGACGAATTGTTTTTTCATTTTTAGCTGGAATTCCGGTTAAACCTTCTAAGCCAGTTCCACGAGTTAAATTGATTAAAAACGTTTCAATTTCGTCATCCAAATGATGAGCTGTTAAAACATAATCTAATTTTTTATTCGTTAAAAGTTCAGAAAACCAATCATAACGTAATTTTCGAGCTGCTAATTGAATGGAAAGTTTATAATCATAAGCAAATCCATTAGTATCAAATTTCTGACTATAATAGGGAATTTTTAAAGCTTCAGAAGTTGACTTCACAAATTCTTCATCAGCATCACTTTCAACATTGCGTAAGCTAAAATTACAATGAGCAACAGTAATATCAAATTTTAATTCATGAAATAAATGCAATAAAACCATACTGTCAATTCCACCACTTATGGCCAAAAGAAGTTTTTTTTCTTTTAGATAAGGAAACTGTTTTTGAAGTTGGTTTTGTAATTTATTTATCATTTATTTATCATTTATTTTATTAATTTCCAGGAAACTACATTAGCATCTGTTCTAAATTTATTTTCTGTTCCTGCATAAACTAACGTTTTTGACTTGATTTCGTCTTTTGCTAATTTTTCAAAATAGTTTAATCCTTTAAAAACTTCTGGCAATATTGTTTCCGTAGCTTTTATTTCGACAATGTCAATTTTTTCATCATCGTGAATAATTAAATCTACTTCGTTTCCTGCAGAATCTCTCCAAAAATAAAAATCTTTTCCTTGATTTTTGTGATAATTCTGTTTTAAATATTCCATTATTACCATATTTTCAAACAAATGCCCTTTAAACTTATGTGTAACAAGTTGTTCCTCTTTTTTAAACTTTAGTAAATGGCACAACAAACCAGTATCATAAAAGTACAATTTAGGGCTTTTCATAGTTCTCTTATCAAAATTTTTATGATAAGGTTGTAACAAATAAATAATATAACTTGTTTCCAAAAGTGTTAGCCAAGATTTTGCCGTTGGTTGCGTAATATTACAATCATTTGCTAAAGAATTCAGGTTTAATAAACTTCCAGCTCTTGAGGCACATAATGAAATAAAAGCTCTAAAAGCTTTCATATCTCTAATGTTTACAAGCTCTGTAATGTCTCGTTCTACATAAGTTTGAATATAATTATTATAAAACGAATGTGAAGGAATATCTCTATCATAAATAGCCGGATAAAAACCTTTTATCATTGTTGTAATGAAATTTTCAGATAATAAATTGGCATTTTTTAATTCAATAATATCAAACGGAAGCAATTTAAAAAGTGCTACTCTGCCTGCCAAACTTTGTGTAATACTTTTTACTAAATGAAAATTTTGAGAACCTGACAATATATATTGTCCCATAATTTTTGATTCATCTACTATGGTTTGTAAATAGGAGAATAATTCAGGTTCACGTTGAGCTTCATCAAAAATACAATAGGTGTTATATTCTCGAAAAAAACCATCTGGATCATTCGTGAAAAAACGTCTTATACTTGGGTTTTCAAAACTTATGTATTTATAGTTTGGAAATAATTCTTTTAATAAAGTTGTTTTACCTGATTGTCTTGGTCCAGTTATAGCAACTATTGGATATTTTTCTTTTAAAAAATTTATTTCGTGAATAATATTTCTTATAACAGCCATAATGTTCTAATTATTAAGCAAATGTATAAGTTTATTTTGAATATACAAAGATTTTATTATGTAATAACACAAAATATATTTTAAATATACATATCTATTAGTTTGAAATTACATATATTTTATTTTGAATATACATACTATTTATTTTGAAATTACATACTTTTTTTGTTGCTTAATAACCTAATAAATAACAACTTATAAAGAATCATCAACCAAAACCTCAAACATCGCTTGAGCCTTTAGAAGACATTCTTCATATTCTTTCTCAGGAATTGATAGAGAAGTTATAGCACTTCCGACAGAAAAAGATAAATATTGATTTGATGAATTGTATAAAATACTTCGAATTACAACATTAAAATCGAAATCTCCATTTGGTGTAAAATATCCTACTGCTCCACTATATAATCCGCGTTTTGTCTCTTCTAATTCTTCAATGATTTTCATCGCTGATATTTTTGGGGCACCAGTCATGCTTCCCATTGGAAAAGTAGATTTTATAATTTGGATAGGTGAAGTTGTATTTTCTACATTTGAAACTACTGTAGAAATCATTTGATGGACTTGTTTAAATGTATAAACTTGACATAATTCTTCTACTTGAACGCTTCCTTTTGTGGCTGTGTGTGATAAATCATTACGAACTAAATCAACAATCATTATATTTTCTGAACGTTCTTTAGCATCTTTAGATAAATTAACTTTAAGCTCTTCATCTAATTCCATATCAAAACTACGTTTTGCAGTTCCTTTTATAGGTTGTGATATGATTTTTGTATCTACCTTTTTCAAATACCGTTCTGGTGAAGCTGATATCAAAAAAATATCTTTATTCTTAAAATAAACGGCAAAAGGTGGTTCTGAAATTTCGTTTAAATCGTTATAAACTTGTGATGGATTAATTTGAACATCTTTAGCAAAAAATTCCATGCAAAAGTTTGCTTCATAAATATCACCACGATGAATGTAGTCTAACATTTTAGAAACTTTTTCAATATATTTTTCTTTGGAAACTCTTTGTTGAATATTTATTTCTTGCAAATTCTCGAATTCGAAAAGTTCTTGTAAATTAATTTCATTAAAGTCATCTTCTACCTCATCATCACACATATTAAGATATTGAATTTCTAATTGATTTCCTTTTAAAAAAAATAATTTCTTAGGTTGAAAAAAATATAAATCAGGAAATTGTAATCCATCAAAATTTTTAGATTTTAAATCTTCTATGTCATTTTTTAAATCATAAGACATATAACCAAATAACCAATCTTTCATTCGGGATTGATATTCATATAAATCTTCGAAAACATTGGTATAATCAGTTACAATTGAGGTAAAAGCATCAACAGCTAAAACTAAATCATAACTTGAATATTTTGAATTTTGATTGTAATTGACATTCGAATCTAAAAAAGTTATTTCTCTAAACTGTTGTGACCAATTTAAAAGTTGTTTTTTAAAAGCATTAGGATTGTCTATTTGTTTAAATATAGAAGTTCTCAAGGATTGTTGTTTTGAATTTCAAAAATACGATAAAATTATTTTGTCTATTCATAACTCTTGAAAATTATTGGCATGATTTTTAGTTATACAAATCATCATTAATTTACTAAAATTCATTTTCTATTGATAATAAAACTACTTATTCCTTAAAATTTAAAATAATTATCAATAACTTTTAAAAGATGAATTTATGAACAAAAGAGTAATCGTTGTATTAGCATTATTAGTAGTTGGTTTTGCTATTTCTTGTAAACAATCACAAGAAAGTACTGAAGAATCCTCGATGGAATCAAATTATGATGCTGTTGAAAAAAGTGAAGCAGTTTCGTCCTCAGCTGCAAAAGTTGACCCAAAAAGTAATCGGAAATTTGTTAGAACAGCTGATATTAAGTTTAAAGTCAAGAATGTGGCAAAATCAACAAATCAAATTGAAGATGCAACCGTTAAATTTGGAGGTTTTGTGACTTACACTAACTTGCAAAGCACTATTTTAGAGGAAGACAAAACTAAAATGAGTCAAGATAGTACTTTGGTTTCTACAAAATATCTAGTTGAAAATGATATTACGATTCGAGTTCCAAATACGCAATTAGACACTGTTATTAAAACTATTGCCAAGCAAATTCATTTTCTAAATTATAGAGTTATTAAAGCTGATGATGTTACCCTTCAAATGTTATCCAACAAAATGGCTCAAAAAAGAAGCGATTCATCTGAAAAAAGAGTAGCCAATTCAATTGATACTAAAGGAAAGAAGTTAAATCAAATTATTGAAGCCGAAAATACTTTAGATGATAAAAAAGAACAAAATGATGCTAACAAACTGCAAAATTTATCTTTAGATGATCAGGTTAATTTTAGTACTTTAACACTTCAAATTTATCAAGATGAAACTATAACGCAAGAAATGGTTGCTAATGAAAAAAGTTTAAATTCATACAGACCAAATATTGGATTACAAATTTGGGAAAGCTTAAAAAGTGGTTGGTTTATTCTTGAAAATATTTTAGCTTTCTTAGTTTCACTTTGGCCTTTTTTCTTGATTGGATTTTTAGGTTTCTTAGGTTATAAGAAGTTTTTGAAAAAATAACTTATATAAATGACAAAAGTCCCGTTTGCACGGGACTTTCTATATTGCAGGAAATTTCTATATTTTTTTAAACCAATTAAATAAATACTATGAAAACTGCAATAATTTATATTTTAAAGCACAATAACTGTACCATTTGAATCATTTTCGTTATTTAAACGACAAACATATAAAATATATTGCAATATTAAACGTGTAAAGCTCTATTATCTGTTGCAGCTAATGCAGCCTCTTTAATAGCTTCAGCAAACGTAGGGTGTGCGTGACTCATACGAGAAATATCTTCTGCACTTGCTCTGAATTCCATTGCAACTACTGCTTCTGCAATTAAATCGGCACAACGAGCACCAATCATGTGAACTCCTAATACCTCATCTGTTTTAGCATCAGCAAGAATTTTTACAAATCCATCTATATCTCCACCAGCTCTTGCTCTACCTAAAGCTTTGAAAGGAAAACTTCCAGCTTTGTAAGCAACACCTTCTTCTTTTAATTGCTCTTCCGTTTTTCCAACAGCTGCAACTTCTGGCCAAGTATAAACTACACCTGGAATTAAGTTATAATCAATGTGTGGTTTTTGTCCAGCTAAAATTTCAGCAACCATTGCTCCTTCTTCTTCGGCTTTGTGTGCTAACATTGCTCCACGAACTACATCACCAATAGCATAAATGTTAGAAACATTTGTTTGTAAATGATCGTTTACATCAACCATTCCTCTTTCTGTGATTTTTACTCCAGCTTTATCTGCGTTTAATCCAGCAGTGTAAGGTCTTCTTCCTACAGAAACTAAAGCATAATCACCTTCTAAAGAAATAATTTCTCCTTTAGCGTTTTCAGCTTTTACTGTAACTTCATTTCCTTTTCTTTCTACCGATTGTACTTTGTGAGAAACGTAGAACTTCATTCCTTGTTTCTTTAGAACTTTTGTTAATTCTTTAGATAACGAACTATCCATTCCTGGAATAATTCTATCCATATATTCCACTACAGAAACTTGAGCTCCTAATCTTAGATAAACTTGACCTAATTCAATCCCGATAACTCCACCACCAATAATTACTAAATGCTTAGGAACTTCTGGCAATTTTAAAGCTTCAGTTGAAGTGATTATTCTTTCTTTATCTAATGTGATAAATGGCAAGTTAGAAGGTTTTGAACCTGTTGCAATAATGATATTTTTTGCTTCTACTATTTCAGATGAACCATCATTTTTAGTCACTTTAACGTGAGTTGCGTCTTCGAAAGAACCTAATCCTTCAAAAACAGTGATTTTATTTTTGTCCATTAAATATTTAACACCACCTGAAGTTTGATCTACAACTGCTTGTTTTCTTTCGACCATTTTCTGAAGATTAACTTTTACTTCCCCAGAAACTTCAATTCCGTGGTCTGCAAAGTGTTTCATTTCATCGTAATGGTGTGAAGAAGCTAACATAGCTTTTGAAGGAATACATCCTACATTTAAACAAGTTCCTCCTAAAGTTGAATATTTTTCAATGATTGCTGTTTTTAATCCTAATTGTGCACAACGAATTGCTGAAACATATCCACCGGGACCAGAACCTATTATTACTACATCAAACTGACTCATATTATTGTTTTTTGTGTGTGTTATTTATTTTGTAGTGCAAAATTACAAATAAATTTAGTTTTGAATTTATTTTTTTTTAAATTAATCCCAATCTTCTGCCACGAAAACTAGTTCTTTATTCAATTTTGTTTTTAAATAGAGCTTATGTCCTTCTATTTTGTATGAATCGAATAATTCAACACTGTTTAAAAATTTTTTTTCAATTTCATTTTCTTCACAAAACATTCGTGTAAATCTTGCTTGTGAAAAAGAAATTATATAATTCCGTTCTAATTTATAAATAAAACCTAAATTATTACATCCCATTTTTGCTGAAGCATTCTTTTCATCTGTTAAATTTAAATAACACTCTTTTTCCATTAATATTTCTTTACTAAAATCTTCAAATTTAACTAACATCCATTTTCTATGAATATTTTGAGGAGTTTCTTCCATTTTAGTCTTGCATGAAATTAATATTGAACAAAAAAATCCTAACAGTACTCTTTTTGTCATTTTTTATAATTTAAAATTGTTTTTATACTTTACAAAAACACTTCCTAGAATACCCAAAACCCTTGATAATCAAAGAAAACGTTTTCGTAGAATTATTTATTTCATGATAAATATCAGGTTTATAGGTTTTTAAAAATCGGATATTTGAAATATAAAATTAAATAAAGAATTCATTAAATAAAACTAAATCATATAATCATGAAAAACATTAAAGTAATACAAGAATTACACAATTTAGGAATCACAGGATATCATGAAGTAGTTTACAATCCTAGTTATGAAGAATTATTTCAAGCTGAAACTTCTCATGCTAGAAAAGGATATGAAAAAGGAGCACAAACTTCAACAGGTGCAATTGCTGTTAAAACTGGAGTTTTTACAGGGCGTTCTCCTAAAGATAGATATATAGTAAAAGACAATATAACAAAAGACACGATTGATTGGAACAGTGTGAATATGCCAACTTCTAATGAAATTTATCAAGAATGTAAAGAATTAGTAGTAAAACAACTTTCCTCTTCAAAAAAAATATATGTAGTGGATGCTTTTTGTGGAACAAATGAGAACACCAGATTAAAAGTTCGTTTTGTAATGGAAGTAGCTTGGCAAGCACACTTTGTAACCAATATGTTTATTAGACCTTCTACTTATGAATTAGAAAATTTTGGAGAGCCTGATTTCATCATAATGAACGCTTCAAAAACAGTAAACCCTAACTGGAAAGAACAAGGTTTAAATTCTGAAAATTTTGTGATGTTCAACTTAACTGAAAAAGTTCAAATTATTGGTGGTACTTGGTACGGTGGAGAAATGAAAAAAGGTATGTTCTCAATGATGAACTATTACTTACCATTAAAAGGAATTGCCGCTATGCATTGCTCCGCTAATGTAGGTGAAAAAGGTGACGTAGCTATATTCTTTGGTTTATCAGGAACAGGTAAAACAACACTTTCTGCCGATCCAAAACGTTATTTAATTGGTGACGACGAACACGGTTGGGATAATAATGGTGTATTTAATTTTGAAGGTGGTTGTTACGCTAAAGTTATTGATTTAAGCGAGGAAAACGAACCTGATATTTGGAAAGCAATTAAAAGAGATGCATTATTAGAAAACGTAGTTGTAGATGAATATGGTGATGTTGATTACTATGATCATTCAATTACAGAAAACTCAAGAGTTTCTTACCCCATTTATAACATAAATAAAATTGTGTTGCCTTCAAAAGCTGGACATGCAAGTAAAATTATTTATTTATCTGCAGATGCGTTTGGTGTATTGCCACCCGTTTCAATTTTAGATGAAGATCAAGCTCAATACCATTTCTTATGCGGATTTACCTCAAAATTAGCTGGAACAGAAAGAGGAATCACTGAACCACAACCATCATTCTCTCCTGCTTTTGGGGAAGCATTCTTAACTTTACATCCCACTATGTATTCTAAAACATTAGTAAGTAAAATGAAAGAACACAATGCCAAAGCTTATTTAGTAAATACAGGTTGGAACGGAACAGAAAAACGAATTTCTTTAAAAAATACACGTGCAATTATCGACGCAATTCTTGATGGAAGCATTGATAAAGCTGAAACTATAAAAATTCCTTTCTTGAATTTGACTGCACCAAAAAAATTAGACAAAGTCGATGATATTCTAGATCCAAGAACTTCTTACAAAGAACTTGCAGATTGGGAGAAAAAAGCAAAAGACTTAACTGTTCTTTACAATAAAAACTTCGAACAATATTGCGGCACAGAAGAAGGAAAACGATTAGTTTCTGCAGGTCCAAGTTTATAATTAACTATTTTAAGCCACTAATAAATCACTACATTAGTGGCTTAATTTTTTTTATCATAAGATTGTAATGGAAATTGTACCAAAAGTTGACGAAAAAGAAATCAATGAAACTTTAAATATTTTAGCCGATGTCGTTGTAGCATTACATTCGAGTGGTACGCATTATGCTCGTATAGTTCGTAATCTAGAACGTATGGCAGAAGGTTTGGGCTATGATGTTGATTTGGTTTTAACTTTTAACGGAATCGTAATTACAATTAATAAAAATGAAAGCAGTTATACGTTATCAAGAAGTATCAAAGTAAAAGGAATTAATTTTGAAACTGTTTCCGGAATTAGTATTCTATCTTGGGATGTTTATCAAAATAAAATAAGTACAAGACGAATAGGTAAAATTCTCAAAAGAATTAAACGCAAAACAGTTTATCAAAAATGGCAATTATATCTTTTACTTCCTTTGGCAAGTGTAGCACTATGTCGTTTATTTGAAGGTGATTGGTTTCAATGCATTATTGCTTTTATTTCTACCTTTTTAGGGTTTAGTTTTTTAAAATTCTTAAGATCTAAAAATTATAATTTCTTTTTTTCCTATTTTTTGGTTACACTAATTTCAGTTTCAACAATTCATCTTTTAGGTTCTCTTTTTAATCTAAATAATATTGAAGCACTAGCCGTTTCTGTACTATATTTAGTTCCTGGAGTTGTACTAATTAATTCATTTATAGATTATTTAGAAGGATATATTGAAGCTGGAACTTCCAAATTAACTCATGGATTATTTATAATATTCTCTATTGCAAGTGGTTATTTTTTTTCAAATTTTATTTTTGATGAAGGAATTTTTAATCACATATTAATTGATCTTTCTGAAGTTCAGCAGAGTATTACTTTTCATAGAGAAAGCTTTTATCCTTTATTATTGGGTTCAAAATTTCTTTGGGGAGGAATAACATCTATAGGATTTGCTGTTCTTTTCAACACACCAAAAAGAGCTTTATGGGTTGTGTTCTTATTGGGAGGTATTGGTTTTATGATAAAGTATTTTCTGAATGTAGAATTAGACTTTAGTCAGCTTTTTTCAGTTTTCTGTGCTTCTTGTTTTGTTGGAATTTCAGGAATATATTTTGCACATCGTACACATACTCCACCAGTTGTTTTCACAATTCCAGCTGTAATAAATATGATTCCTGGACTTTTAAGTTACAAATTTATGATGGGAATCATTAAATGGATCATGGAACCTAATGGAGAAACTCAAAATGTAAATGATGTAATCGAAACTTTCAACACTGGAGTTTCAGCAATATTCATTGTTTTTGCCTTGGCTTTCGGTGTTGCTTTTGCGGTTATTGTATTTAAAAGTCATACAGTAAAAGAAAAAGACTTAAACCGATTGATCAACTTATATTTTATTAAAAATCCAGAAAAGAAGACTAAACTTTAAAATTAGTTTCATTCTTTACTTCACCAATCATGAAGACACTATGCGTACTTCCAATATGTTGCAGAGTAGTTAATTTTGTCAACATAAATTCTCTATAAGCTTCCATATCTTTAACGTATATTTTGATGATGTAATCATAATCACCACTTACGTGAAAGCATTCTAAAACTTCATCCAATTTTACAACTTCTTTCTCAAAAGTAGTTACACTATCCACATTATGTTGTACTAGCTTAATGTGACAAATAACCATAAAACCTTTATCGATTTTCTTTTTATCAAGTAAGGCAACATATTTAGAAATTATTCCTTCACGTTCTAATTTTTTAATTCTTTCATAAACAGCCGTTACCGAAAGATTTAATTTTAGAGATAATTCTTTTGTGGTTTTTTTAGCATCTAATTGTAGATAACCTACTAGTTTTTTGTCAATTGCATCCATAATTATTAGTTTGAAGTTTCAAAAATACTAAAAATTGATGTTTTACAAACTTTATTTAGAATAATTTTCTAAAAATTTATATTTATGATGTATAAAAGTCTAAATATATACCCATGTGTTGATTATTTAATTACAAATCATCAATTTTGAATAACTTTTAAACTTATAAACATGAGCAAATTTAATCCAGCTGATAATATTCAAGATTTACAATATTTTGGGGAATTTGGTGGTGTAAATCCATCTATTTCTGATTCTTCAACTTATACTTTCCTTTCTGCAAAAACAATGTTTGATACCTTTGAAGGTAATGCTGAAGGATGTTATTTATATTCTCGTCATTCCTCTCCAAGTAATTTATATCTTGACAGAGCTCTAGCAGCCATGGAAGGAACGGAAACAGCAAACGTAGCTGCATCTGGAATGGGAGCAATCACTCCTACTCTACTACAATTATGTGGAAATGGAGATCATATTGTATCTAGTAGAACAATCTATGGTGGAACTTATGCTTTCTTAAAGAATTTTGCTCCAAGAATGGGTGTAAAAACTTCTTTTGTTGATATTACTAAGCTAGATCTTGTTGAAGCGGCTATAACTCCAAATACTAAAGTTTTATATTGTGAAACTGTTAGTAATCCTCTTTTAGAAGTTGCTAACTTGGCTGAATTATCTAAAATTGCAAAAAAACACAACTTAACTTTAGTGGTTGACAATACATTTTCACCTTTATCGGTTTCTCCAATTAAATTAGGAGCTGATATTGTGATTCATTCCCTTACAAAATACATTAACGGAAGTAGTGATACTGTTGGTGGTGTAGTTTGTGCTTCACAAGAATTCATTAATCAATTGAAAGATGTAAATTCGGGTGCTAGTATGCTTTTAGGACCAACTATGGATAGCATGCGTTCTGCAAGTGTGATGAAAAACTTAAGAACTCTGCATTTAAGAATTAAACAACACAGTTTAAACGCAGCTTATTTAGCTGAAAAATTCGAAAAAGACGGAATTAAAACGGTTTATCCTGGGTTAAAATCTCACCCAAGTCATGAAGTTTATAAAAATATGATTAACCCAGAATATGGTTTTGGAGGAATGATGACTATTGATGTTGGAAGTTTAGATAAAGCTAATGCTTTAATGGAATTAATGCAAGAAAAAAACTTAGGTTATTTAGCAGTAAGTTTAGGGTTTTACAAGACTTTATTTAGTGCCCCAGGCTCATCTACTTCATCAGAAATTCCAGTAGAAGAACAAGCTGAAATGGGATTAACAGATGGTTTAATTCGTTTTTCAATTGGATTAGATAACAACATAGAAAGAACTTATGAAATGATGAAAGCTTGCATGAAGGAATTAAATATTCTATAATATCTTATCACTTTAATAAAGTCCGTTTAAGAAATTCTTAAGCGGATTTTTTTTTATATATTGCGTCTTCAAAAAATAATTCATGGATACACATATTAATAGAAATAAAGAACTAAACATTTGGGAAGCTTTAATTCCAGTTATAGCTTTAGTAGGAATGTTAGGCTACAATGTTTACGTTTTTGGAGATGATGCGTTAAGTGGAAGTAATCAATTTATTTTATTAATGGGCGCAGCTGTTGCTGCAATTGTAGGTTTTTTCAACAAAGTGTCCTTTCAAAAAATGATAGATGAAGTCGCCGAAAACATAAAATCTACCGCTGGTGCAATTCTAATTCTTCTAATGGTTGGTGCTTTAGCAGGAACTTGGTTAGTGAGTGGAATAATTCCATCAATGATATATTATGGATTGCAAGTATTAAGTCCAGGAATATTTTTGCCTGCAACATTAATAATATGTTCTGTAATATCAATTGCAACTGGAAGCTCATGGACAACGTCTGCAACTGTTGGTATTGCATTAATTGGAATTGGTGGAACATTAGGCTTCCCCTTAGGAATGGTTGCCGGTGCTGTAATTTCTGGAGCTTATTTTGGGGATAAACTTTCTCCAATGTCAGATACTACAAACCTTGCACCTGCAATGGCTGGAACAGATTTATTTACACATATTAAATATATGTCATTTACAACTGTACCGACCTATATTATTACGTTTATCATCTTTATCATACTAGGCTTAACAGTAGAAACGACTGGAGTTGCGGATTCATCTGCTTTATTAGCCGATATTCAAAAAGCATTTCATATTACACCTTGGTTATTTTTAGTTCCAGCTATTGTAATTGGATTAATTGTTAAAAAAACAGAACCTATAATTGCTTTATTTATTGGAACATTATTAGCTGCAGTTTTTGCATTAATTTTTCAACCTGAAATTGTTTTAATGCTCTCGGGTGAAAAAACTATGAATTTTGCAAATGCTTACAAAGGAATTTTAAATGCAATAACAGTTGAATCAGTTATTCCAACAGATAATGAAAATTTAGCTGATCTATTCAAATCCGGTGGAATGCAAAAAATGTTAGGCACAATTTGGTTAATTCTATGTGCCATGGTTTTTGGAGGAATAATGGACGCGATTGGTGCATTAGCTCGTATTAGTCAAACCTTATTAAGTATGGCAAAATCTACATTTGGATTATTTGCTTCTACTGTGGGAAGTTGTTTAGCCTTAAACATAACAGCATCAGACCAATATCTAGCTATTGTAGTTCCTGGGAAAATGTTTAAAAAAGCTTATCATGATAAAGGTTTAGCACCTGAAAATCTAAGTCGAACTTTAGAAGATTCTGGAACAGTTACATCTGTTTTAATTCCTTGGAATACTTGTGGTGCTTATCAATCTGGAACATTAGGTGTAGATACTTTTGATTATCTACCATATGCTATTTTTAATTATTTAAGTCCAGTTATGACATTAATTTTTGCAGCCTTTAATATTAAAATCAGACAATTGGTTTCAACTATCAAAGATTAGCTTAATTATAATCAAAATCTATTATTTTATAAAAAAAAACCATTACTTTTTTAGTGATGGTTTTTTTTATGTTGTAAATTTACATGAGATTCAATTGCTTACACAGTAAATAAACAACCAAACCAAAAAATATGGAACATTCGAACGACATTAGTAAATGTCCTTTTCATCAAAAAGAGGATAACGTAAAACCAAAAACCACAAATGAAAGTTGGTGGCCTGAAGCATTAAATTTAGACATTCTACATCAACATGATTCAAAGACAAACCCACTTGGTGATAATTTTAATTATGCAGAAGAGTTTAAAAAGTTAGATTTAGAAGCTTTAAAAACTGATTTAAAAAATTTAATGACCGATAGTCAAGATTGGTGGCCAGCAGATTGGGGTCATTATGGTGGATTAATGATTCGATTGGCGTGGCACTCTGCTGGAACATATAGAGTCTCAGATGGTCGTGGAGGAAGTAATACAGGAAATCAAAGATTTGCTCCTTTAAATAGTTGGCCAGATAATGGAAACTTAGATAAAGGTAGAAGATTGTTATGGCCTATTAAGAAAAAATACGGTAATAAAATTTCTTGGGCTGATTTAATGATTCTTGCCGGAAATATGGCCTATGAATCTATGGGTTTTAAAACATTTGGTTTTGCAGGTGGACGAGAAGATATTTGGCATCCAGAATTAGATATTTATTGGGGTGCTGAAAAAGAATGGTTAGCTGAGACTAAAAACAGATATGAAAGTGATGAAAATAGAGAATCATTAGATAATCCTTTAGCTGCAGTACAAATGGGATTAATTTATGTTAATCCAGAAGGTGTTGATGGTAAACCTGACCCTTTAAAAACAGCAATTGATGTTCGTACTACGTTTAAACGTATGGCAATGAACGATGAAGAAACTGTGGCTTTAGCGGCTGGTGGTCATACTGTTGGAAAAGCTCATGGAAACGGAGATGCATCAGTACTTGGAAGAGAACCTGAAGCAGGTGAAATTGAAAATCAAGGTTTTGGATGGAAAAACCCAACAAAAACTGGTGTTGGAGTAGATTCTGTTACAAGTGGAATTGAAGGTGCTTGGACAACAAACCCAACCAAATGGGATAATGGATACTTTCACCTATTAATGAAGTACGATTGGGAATTAAAGAAAAGTCCTGCTGGAGCTTGGCAATGGGAACCAATTAATATTGAAGAAAATGATAAACCTCTCGATGCTTTTGATTCAACAAAAAGAAATAATCCTATCATGACGGATGCTGATATGGCTATGAAAATGGATCCAATTTATAGAGAAATATCAGAACGTTTTCATAACGATCAAGCTTACTTTGAAGATGTATTCGCAAGAGCTTGGTTTAAGTTAACACATCGTGATTTAGGACCAAAAGATCGTTACATAGGTGCTGATGCTCCAAAAGAAGATTTAATTTGGCAAGATCCAATTCCAAAAGTAGATTATAATTTATCAGAGGCTGAAATTGAAGAATTAAAAACAAAATTATTAAATAGTGGCTTAACCAGTGCTGAATTAATAAACACAGCTTGGGATAGTGCAAGAACTTTTAGAGGTTCTGACTTTAGAGGTGGTGCTAATGGTGCCAGAATAAGATTAGCTCCGCAAAAAGATTGGATTGGAAATGAACCAGCACGTCTTCAAAAAGTATTAAATAAATTAACAGAAATCCAAGCAGGATTAACTAAAAAAGTAAGCATAGCTGATTTAATAGTTCTTGGTGGAACTGCAGCAGTAGAAAAAGCAGCTCACTATGCTGGCGTAACTATAAAAGCTCCATTTTTACAAGGTCGTGGTGATGCAAATGCTGAAATGACAGATGGTGAATCATTTGCTGAATTAGAACCTACAAATGATGCTTTTAGAAACTTTATGAAAAAAGAATATGCTGTTAAACCAGAAGAATTAATGCTTGACAAAGCACAACTTTTAGGATTAACTGCTCCAGAAATGACTGTTTTATTAGGTGGAATGAGAGTTCTTGGAACAAATTATGGTGAAACTAAACATGGTGTTTTTACAGACAAAGTTGGAACACTTACAAACGATTTCTTTGTGAATCTAACGGATATGAATAATGTTTGGAAACCAATAGCTGGAAACTTGTACAACATCAACGACAGAAAAACAGACCAAACAAAATGGACTGCAACTCGTGTAGATTTAGTTTTTGGTTCAAATTCAATTTTGAGAGCTTATGCAGAAGTTTATGCGCAAGATGATGCTAAAGAAAAATTTGTGAATGACTTTGTAAAAGTATGGACAAAAATCATGAATAATGATAGGTTTGATGTAAATTAAAACTATTTACAAAATAATCTTAAACTACAAAACCACCTTTTGGTGGTTTTTTTTATGAAATTACTAAAATAAAAACTTAAAAATTATCATTTAAATAAATAAAGTGTTAAATTATTAGTAAGAAATATACGCATAATAAATATCTATATCTTAATAAGAACAAATCATAATACTATTGACTTTTTATTACTTGATTTTGTAATTTTGCAGTAGAAATTTAATCATTAAAAAAATAAACACAATGGCATTAGTAGGAAAAAAATTCCCAAACATTACAGTTGACGCAATTTCAGCAATGGGAGATAATTTAAGAATTAACGTTTTAGAAGAAGCAGTAAACAACAAAAAGAAAGTAGTTTTATTCTGGTATCCTAAAGACTTTACTTTTGTTTGTCCAACAGAATTACACGCTTTTCAAGCGGCTTTAGGTGAATTTGAAAAAAGAAACACTATAGTAATAGGAGCTTCTTGTGATACAAATGAAGTTCACTTTGCATGGTTAAACACAGCAAAAGACAATGGTGGAATTGAAGGTGTTACATATCCAATTTTAGCTGATACAACTCGTAATTTATCTGCAAATTTAGAAATTCTTGATGCAGAATGGGTTTATGATGAAGAATTAAACGAGGAAATTTTAGAAGGTTCAAACGTGACTTTCAGAGCTACATATTTAATTGACGAAGAAGGAAAAATTTTCCACGAAAGTGTAAACGATATGCCATTAGGTAGAAATGTAAACGAATATTTACGTTTAATCGATGCTTACACACACGTACAAGAAAAAGGTGAAGTTTGTCCAGCAAACTGGGAAGAAGGTAAAGAAGCAATGACTGCTGATAGATTAAGTACAGCTGCATATTTAGCTCAAAACTAATAGAAAAAATTCCAAATTTAAAATTCCAAATTCCAAGAATATAACTTTGGGATTTGGTTTTTTTAATTGAAAAATCCAAAAAATATGTTTACAGAAATAGAACAAGATAATTTAGCCGAAGTTATAGCTTCAAACGAAACGGTTGTAGTGCAATATTCAGCAACTTGGTGCGGAAATTGCCGTATTATGAAACCAAAATTTAAAATGTTGGCTTCACAAAATGAAAGTATTCCGTTTTTAATGGTTGATGCAGAAAAATTTCCTGAATCGAGAAAATTAGCAACAGTGGATAATTTACCGACTTTTGCAACTTTTAAAAACGGAAAATTAGTAAATCAAACGCAAACTAATAAGTTAGAAGTTTTAACGGAATTAGTAAATGAAGTAATCTAATTATGAAACTACCTGTTATCAAACATTTAACTCAATTTATTGAGGATAATGATCAAGATTATTTAGTAGAAACCATTGAGGTTTTAGAAGCCTTAACTGAAGTTCCATCTTTAAAAGATGAAGAATTGGATGTTATTGGTGAGTTAATCTCAAACATGTACGGAGCTCTTGAAGTCCACAAAATGGTCAAAGAAGGAAAAGACAAAAAAACAGCGCTAAATGATTTTATGAAGCGTGTTTTAGGATCTATTGATAAATAAATTTATGCTCTCAATTTGGGAGCATTTTTATTTATAAAACTTTTTCTTCAACCAAAAAGCCACGTTTACTAATATAATCAAAGCTGGTACTTCCACTAAAGGCCCAACAACTCCAGCAAAAGCTTGTCCACTATTGATTCCGAAAACGCCAATAGAAACAGCAATAGCTAACTCAAAATTATTTCCAGAAGCTGTAAATGATAAAGCTACAGCATCACGATAATTTGCTCCAATTTTCTTAGCCACAAAAAACATCAAGAAAAACATTATGGTAAAGAAAATTACTAACGGAATTGCAATTCTAATCACATCAAAAGGTAAATCTACTATCATCTCTCCTTTTAAACTAAACATTATGACAATTGTAAACAATAAAGCAATCAATGTAATTGGAGAAACAAACGGAATAAATTTCTGATTAAACCATTTATCACCAATATATTTCTTTATAAAATAACGACTAGCAACAGCTAACGCAAACGGAATTCCTAAATAAATTCCAACCGTTTTTGCTATTTCAGCTACTGTAATGTCTAATTCTAAACCTTTTATTCCGAATAAAGGCAACATTACTTCCAAATAAAAATAAGCATATAAACTAAAAAAGAAAACTTGCAATAGACTGTTTATTCCAATTAAACCCGCTGTTAATTCACGGTTTCCTTCAGCCAATTCATTCCAAACGATAACCATGGCAATACATGGAGCAATTCCAATGATGATTAATCCTGTCATGTATTCTGGATAATCCTTCAAGAAAAAAGTCGCTAATAAAAACATTAAAAATGGTCCAACTATCCAAGTAATTATAAATGAAATTCCGAGTAATTTCGGTTTTTCAAACATCAAGGGTATTTTTGAAAAATCAATTTTAGTTAAAGGTGGATACATCATTAAAATTAATCCAATTGCTAAAGGAATATTTGTTGTTCCAGAAGAAAAGGAATTTATAAAATCTGCTGAATTCGGAATAAAATAACCAATTCCAACACCAAATAACATCGCTAAAAAAATCCAAAGTGTTAAATATTTGTCTAAAAATCCTAATCTCTTTTTCATACTCTTATTTTTTTATTTGAGAAAAAATATAATGCATTTCCGAAGCTATTTCTAAACTTCTTTCAGCATATTTTTCATTCATTAAATCGGTTCCATCAAAAGCTTTTGGATCTTCATATTGAATGGGAATTCTTTTTTCAGCTCCAGCAATAAATGGACAACCTTGATCAGCAGAGGAACAAGTCATGATTGCTGTAAACTTTGAAGTTGGGTTAAATGCATCATCATATTTTTTTGAAAAACAAATGATAGGATGAGCATTTTCGTCATATTTTACAGCATAAACTGGGTTTTCAAATTCACTCACCTTTTGAATTTGAAACCCTTGATTTTCTAACGTTTCAGCTACTTTTGGAAACATAGCTGTTGCTTCTGTTCCACCAGAATAACAAAAAACATTTTGAATATTAAATTGAAAAGCCATGGTTTGTGCCCAAATTTGTGATAAATGACTTCTTCTGGAATTATGTGTACAAATAAAATTCAAACGAATTTCTTCCTTAGCATTCACTTTTTGCTGAACATATTCAACTAATGAATTCAATATCTCTTTTCTTTCTTCTGAAATTATGAAATTTGAGACTTCATTTATTATAGTTTCTATTTTTGAATACATATTATAATTTTTTAAAGGAACAAAAAATGAAATTTTGTGTGGTTTCAAAAGGTGTTTCATGATCTTCAGTAAAACAGTTTTCCATTTCAAAAGTATCTTCAAAAAGATCTAGTATTTTTTCAATAGAGTATTGAGAAATATCCAATCCACTGCATTTTAAAGGTCCTTCATCTGAAAATGTTCCTAAAACAAAATTTCCTTTTAAAGCTAAAGCATCAGAAACAATGGCTTTATATTTTAAAATATCCGATTCATCCGTTAAGAAATGGAACGATGCTCTATCATGCCAAGCATCAAATTTTTCAGTTGGTTTGAAATCTAAAACATCAGAAACTATAAAAGTGACTTTATCAGCATTTGCTCCTAACCTATTTTTACTTCTTAGAATGGCATTTTCTGAAATATCTAGCAAATATAAATTTGTGTAACCCAAATCGATTAAACTGTCAATTAAATAACTATCGCCACCACCAATATCTATGATTTTCGCGTCTTTTGGCAATTTTAAAGCTTGAATTAATTGAATAGAAGTTTCTGGCTTTTTTTGAAACCAACTTACCTCATTTTCTGCCTTTGTTGTAAAGACTTTTTCCCAGTGATCTTTTTTGATATTTTCCATATTAACAACAACCTGAACCTGGAGTGCAAGAATTACCTTGTGCACTTAATTCATTTAATTTTAGTTTTTGCTTTTCTACTGGAATTCCACATTTGTCTTTTGCTAAACAATCGGTTAATTTGGAAATTAATAGAAAGTTTGTTCCATCAAAATCTAAATCAAATTTACCAATAGTATCTTTCATTTGGTATTCCACTTCAATTTCTAAATCTGGAATTTGTAATTTTTCTTCAGACAATTCAATTATGTTAATTAATTTTTCTGGATGTAATCTGTGGTCATAATCATTTGCTTCCCACAATTGAAAGTTTACAACTTCTTCGTTTCGGACTGTTCCACCACAATCGATAAAATTTTTAGTCACCTTACCTACTTCTGTAACATGAAAATGAGTAGGTACTAAATCTCCATTCGGTAACTGAAAAGCAATAGTTGTCAGCTTTTTCAATTCTTTTTTAATTTCTGATAATTTCATTTTATGTTGAATTTATTTCAGCATCTCGTCAATGCTGAAGATTAATATTATTTAAGATTTAACAACATTTATTTTTTAATTCTTTGGAAATTCCTCCAAAATAGTTTTCCATTTTCTCCATTATTTCAGGATTTAAGCAATAACAAATTGATGTACCCTCAATAGTTCCTTTAATAATGCCAACATTTTTCAACTCTTTTAGATGTTGAGAAACTGTTGGTTGTGCTAAAGGCAATTCGTTAACAATATCACCACAAATACATGTATCTACAGTCAATAAATATTGAATAATAGCAATTCGTGCAGGATGAGAAATAGCCTTAAATAAGTTAGCTAATTCGTTTTGCTCGTCTGAAAAAAAGTCTGATTTTGAAGCTCCCATAAATCTATTGATTATTATATTGCAATATTACGATATATTAATTTAATATCACTATTATTTTTGGAATTTTATTAAATAATTATGCCTTTCCCTATTCCAAATTAATTTCATACTTTTGTTACTTAAAACTTATATCAAAATGGCATCAATTACATTAGGAGGAAATCCAATATTAACATCAGGTGAATTACCTGTTGTAGGCATGAAAGCGCCAAATTTCAAATTAATTAAAGACGATTTATCAACCACTACTTTAGAAGATTTTAGAGGTACTAAAGTTGTATTAAATATATTTCCAAGTATTGATACTGGAACATGTGCTGCTTCTGTTAGAGCATTTAACGAAGAAGCAGGTAAATTGAAAAACACAAAAGTACTATGTATATCCAGAGATTTACCATTCGCTCAAAAGCGTTTTTGTGGTGCAGAAGGATTAGAAAACGTAGTTAACTTATCGGATTTCAAAGAAGGAAGTTTTGGTAAAGATTATGGTTTAGAAATTGTAGATGGGCCATTAGCAGGACTACATTCTAGAGTTGTAATAGTTTTAGATGTCAACGGAACTGTAATTCATTCTCAACAAGTTAAAGAAATAGCTGACGAACCAAATTACGAATCTGCTTTAGCTTCATTATAATTATATGAAATTCGAAAAAGACGAAACGCTTTTTACGGGAAGGATTAAAAGCATGGGATATGCTTTTAAAGGTGCTGTTAAACTTATCACTACAGAACATAGCGTAATGGTTCAAAGCTGTTTGGCTGTTTTAATGATTATCGCTGGTTTTTACTTTGGCATTTCTCAT
The DNA here is from genome assembly GCF_000422685.1 of Flavobacterium gelidilacus DSM 15343. Lineage (GTDB taxonomy): Bacteria > Bacteroidota > Bacteroidia > Flavobacteriales > Flavobacteriaceae > Flavobacterium > Flavobacterium gelidilacus. The sequence goes on from NZ_AUGN01000001.1 coordinate 580,817, forward strand.
GAAGAATGGTTAATTCAAACTTTAGCTATTGGATTGGTTTTAGGTATTGAAGGTTTAAACACTGCTGTTGAAAAAATAGCTGATTTTATTCATCCTGAATACCACGAAAGAATTGGCTTTATTAAAGACATTGCTGCAGGTGCTGTATTTTTTGCAGCGTTGACCGCAATTGCAATTGGTTGTATCATTTATATTCCCCATTTATCCTAATTAATTTTTGAAAAAAACCTTAATTAAAGGTAAATTTATATGGCAAAAAAACAAACATCAACTTCTAAAAAAGAAACAAATGCTCCTAAAAACTATAGGCAACATAGGTTTATAATAGGTTGTATTTTAGTTTTAATTGCTGTTGCGATATTAATCTCGTTTATATCTTATTATGTTACTGGTAATTATGACCAAAGTCAAATAGGCTCAATTATTGATCGGACAGAAAAAACAGAAAATTGGTTAGGCAAAATTGGTGCATATCTTGCTGACTTCTTTATTTATAGAGGTTTTGGAGTTGCTTCAATTATTTTTGTAAAATCAATTTTAATGATTGGAATCTATTTTATTTTAGATATCAGTATTTTTAAATTAAGAAAATCTTTGTTTTGGGATTTCTATTTGATTATTACTTTGTCATTAATTTTTGGTTTTTTCTGGAATCAATTTCCAAACCTTTCAGGTGTAATTGGTTATGAAATAAATCAATTTATACAAGATTATATTGGTAAAATTGGAACTATCCTTTTACTAATTTTAATAACCATATTATTTTTAGTTTTCAAAATGAAAATGTCTCCAGACAAAATTAAAGATAAAGTTGAAAAAATAAAAAATAAAATTCCTAATCCAGTTTTTGAGAAAGAAGAATCAATTGAGATTACAGAAGTAAATCTAAATAAAGAAGAAAAAACTTCTAAAGATTTTGAATTAACTGAAGATGATGAAGCCATTTCAAAAATTGAATTAAAACCAACATCCGCTTTTGAAATTGACAAAAAAAGTTTAAAACCAACTATTGGACATTCATCTGAACTATCTCTTGAACCTAAAGTAAAAGAAGAACCCAAAACAGAACAAACCTTTTCAATTGAAGACAAATCAAAAAAAGTCATTGAAACAAAAGACGATAGCTTTGTAATAGAAACTACAGAAGAAGAGGAAATTGTTGAAGGCGATTTGGCAGCAAAAATTGTTGAAAATTTTGGTGAATTTGATCCTACTTTAGAATTATCAAATTATAAAATGCCTAGCGTTGATTTACTGAAAGAGTACACATCTGTTGGCATAACCATTAATCAAGAAGAATTAGAACAAAACAAAAATAAAATTCTTGAAACCTTAAAGAATTATGGAATCGGAATTTCTCAAATTAAAGCAACTGTTGGGCCAACCGTTACTTTATACGAAATTGTTCCAGAAGCTGGTGTTCGTATTTCAAAAATTAAAAACTTAGAAGACGATATTGCACTTTCATTAGCCGCACTTGGAATTCGTATCATTGCTCCTATTCCTGGAAAAGGTACTATTGGTATTGAAGTACCAAATGCTAATCCAACTTTAGTATCTATGAAAAGTGTGATTTCTTCAGCGAAATTTCAACAATCTGAAATGGAATTACCTGTTGCACTGGGTAAAACAATTTCAAATGAAACTTTTGTTTTTGATTTAGCAAAAATGCCTCACTTATTAATGGCAGGAGCAACTGGACAAGGAAAATCTGTAGGTTTAAATGCTGTTTTGACGTCACTTTTATACAAAAAACATCCTGCAGAAGTTAAGTTTGTCTTAGTAGATCCAAAGAAAGTAGAATTAACCCTATTTAATAAAATTGAAAGACATTATTTAGCTAAACTTCCTGATACTGAAGATGCAATTATTACTGATAATGCTAAAGTAATTAATACTTTAAATTCACTATGTATTGAAATGGATAACCGTTACAACTTGTTAAAAGATGCAATGGTTAGAAATATTAAGGAATACAATGATAAATTTAAACAAAGAAAATTAAATCCAGAACAAGGACATAGATTCTTACCTTATATAGTACTTGTAGTTGATGAGTTTGCTGATTTGATTATGACAGCAGGAAAAGAAGTTGAAACACCTATTGCTCGTTTAGCTCAATTAGCTCGTGCTATTGGAATTCACTTAATAATTGCTACACAAAGACCTTCTGTAAATGTTATTACAGGTATGATAAAAGCCAATTTCCCAGCGAGAATTGCATTTAGAGTAACTTCAAAAATCGATTCAAGAACTATTTTAGATTCGGGTGGTGCTGATCAATTAATTGGTCGTGGAGATTTACTTTTTACTCAAGGAAATGAAATAGTACGTGTACAATGTGCCTTTGTTGACACTCCAGAAGTTGATAGAATTACAGAATACATTGGTTCTCAAAAAGCTTATCCAGAAGCTTATCAGTTACCAGAATATGTTGGTGAGGAAAGTGGCACAAAACTTGATATGAATATCTCCGAAAGAGATTCTCTTTTTAGAGATGCTGCCGAAGTTATTGTAACAGCCCAACAAGGAAGTGCTTCTTTAATACAAAGAAAGCTAAAATTAGGCTACAATAGAGCAGGTAGAATTATAGATCAATTAGAAGCTGCTGGTATAGTTGGTCAGTTTGAAGGAAGTAAAGCAAGATCTGTCTTGATTCCAGATTTAGTAGCATTAGAACTATTTTTAAACAATGAAAAAAACAATTCTTAACATGAAAACTTTATTAAAAGTCGTAGTATTATTTTTATTTACTTTAAACATTCAGGCACAAGATGCCAAAAAAGCAAAACAATTATTAGATGATGTTGCTACAAAAGCAAAAGGATACACTAATATTGTTATTGACTTTAAATATTCGCTTTCAAATGCTAAAGAAAACATTAACCAGGATAGCAATGGAAACGTTTCTATAAGCGGAAATAAATATGTCTTAAATTTTATGGGAATTACAAAAATGTATGATGGTAAAAAAACATACACAATTGTTCCAGAAGATGAAGAAATAACAATTTCGAATGGAAAAGATGATGACAAAGCAATTACACCAGACAAAATGCTAACTTTTTTTCAATCGGGTTATAGTTATTCTTGGGATATTTTGCAAAATGTAAAAGGAAGAAAAATTCAATATGTAAAATTAAAACCAACCAGTTCAAAAGATAATGTAAAAGAGGTTTTAATTGGAATAGATACTTCAACAAATCATATCTACACTATGATTGAAACTGATAAAAAAGGAACAAAAACAACTTTAACTGTTAATTCTTTTAAAACAAATCAGCCTTTATCGAAAAATCATTTTACCTTTACGGAATCAAAATATTCTGGCTATTATATCAATAGACTAGACTAAAATAAGTTTCGTTGAAAATATTAGACAAATATATTTTAAAATCATTCATAATTACGTTTACAACAGTATTCGTAATTTTGTTTTTTATATTCATCCTTCAAGGTATTTGGCTTTTTATTGCCGAATTAGCTGGTAAAGATTTAGATTTTCTTACCATCTTAAAGTTTTTAAGTTTTTATGCTCCAAATGTAGTTCCTCTGGTATTACCTCTTTCTGTGCTATTAGCTTCTATCATGACTTTTGGAAGTTTTTCTGAAAATTATGAATTTGCTGCTATGAAATCTTCTGGTATTTCGTTACAAAGAGCCATGAAGTATTTAACAGTCTTTATTGTTCTTTTAAGTATTGTTGCGTTTGTTTTTTCTAATAACGTAATTCCACAAGCACAATATAAATTCATCAATTTACGTCAAAATATAGTTCAGCAGAAACCTGCCATGGCAATTGCTCAAGGTCAGTTTAATCAAATAGGAAACACAAACATAAAAGTCCAGGAAAAATCAGGTGACAAAGGACAGTTTTTAAAGGGAATTGTTATTCATAAAAAATCTAGTATCGGAAATGGTGCTAGTACAATTATAAATGCTAAAAATGGTATTTTATCAAGTGATGATAGTGGAAACCTATTAAATCTTGAACTATTTGATGGTAATTATTACGAAGATATTGTTCCTACTAAATACGAAGAACAAAAAAAGGTACCTTTTGCAAAAAGCACCTTCAAGAAATATATCTTAACCATTGATATTGGTAAATTAAATACTTCAGATGTTAATCAGGAAGCTATCTCAAATACTGATAAGATGCTAAATATTAGCGAACTTAATATCACAATTGATTCTTTACAAAAAAGTTATAATGAAGATATCATTTCATTTTCTGATAATATTACACAACGAACTTCAAATATTTTAAATTCAAGGAAAATACAATACGTTGATAAAGATACTATTACTGATGATTTATTAGAATTATATCAATTGATTGATCAAAAGAAAATTATTGAAATCGCTACAAACAATATTACAAGTATAGATTTTTCTATTGACAGTAGTAAAAATGATTTAGAGTTTAAAAAGAGAAATATCAATCAACATTGGACTGCAATTCATGAAAAGTATATGCTAGCTTTTTCGTGCTTATTGATGTTTTTTATTGGAGCACCACTTGGAGCTATTATTAGAAAAGGAGGGTTAGGTTTACCTATGGTTTTTGCAATTCTAATTTTCATAACATTTCATTTTATAAATACCTTTGGACGAAAACTAGCTCAAGAAGATAGTATTAGTCCATTTCTAGGAGCTTGGATGTCATCATTTATCTTAGCACCTTTTGCTATTTTACTAACATACAGAGCGACAAATGATATAGGAATAATGATAAATTTTGATTGGATCACGGAACCAATTAAAAAAGTAATAAACAAGTTAAAAAAACAAAAAACAACTACAACTAATGTCACATAAAATACAACTAAACACAATTGAAGAAGCCATTGAAGATATTCGCCAAGGTAAAATAATCATTGTTGTTGATGATGAAGATAGAGAAAATGAAGGAGATTTTTTAGCTGCAGCCGAAAAAGTAACTCCCGAGATGATTAATTTTATGGCAACTCATGGTCGTGGACTAATTTGTACTCCTTTGACAGAAAGAAGATGTAAAGAATTAGATTTACACACAATGGTTACCAATAATACGGATCATATGGAAACCGCTTTTACAGTTTCTGTTGATTTAAAAGGAAATGGTGTAACTACTGGAATTTCTGCGGCTGATAGAGCAAAAACAGTTTTAGCCTTAGTTAATGAAGATACAAAACCTTTTGATTTAGCTCGTCCTGGACATATTTTTCCTTTAATCGCAAAACAAGGTGGTGTTTTAAGAAGAACTGGTCACACAGAAGCTGCAATTGACTTTGCAAGATTAGCGGGCTTTACTCCTGCTGGTGTTATTGTGGAAATAATGAACGAAGACGGAACAATGGCTCGTTTACCACAATTAGCTGAAGTAGCTAAGAAGTTTGATTTAAAATTAGTTTCAATTGAAGACTTGGTGGCTTACAGAATGCAACACGATAGTTTAATTCAGAAAAAAGAAGATTTTGAAATTGAAACCCGTTTTGGAAAATATAGAATGAGAGCTTACCTTCAAACTACAAACAAACAAGTTCATATTGCTTTGACAAAAGGTAGTTGGAATATTGGTGATGAAGTTTTAACGCGTATAAATTCATCACAAATTAACAATGATATTTTAGGAACATTGACTTCAAATCCTGATGATAGATTAGAAGATATGTTTAAAAGAATAAATCAGGAAGAAAAAGGAGCAGTCATTTTTGTAAATCAAGAAAAGCAATCTATCGAAATGCTTCATAGAATTACCGAATTAAAAGAATTACAAGAACTAGGAATTCACAAAGCACCTCAAGTAAAAATGGATGCCAAAGATTTTGGAATTGGAGCTCAAATTCTTCACGATTTAGATATTTCAAAAATAAAATTACTTTCAAATTCTGAACAAACAAAACGTGTGGGAATGATTGGATATGGTTTAGAAATTACAGATTACGTTAAATACTAATCAAAAAACCATAATTTAATTGCTAAAGCTGTAACTGTTACGATTAAAAACATTTTAATTACTTTTTCATCTTTTTTAACAGACCAACGGCTTCCAAACCAAGCACCAGAAACGTTTCCAATAGATAATACAGCTGCTAAGCCGTAATCGATTTTGTCATTAAAAGCAAAAACGGCTACGGCTCCAATTGTATAAACAAAGGCAACAAATACTTTAGTTGCATTAGATCTTAATAAATTCATTCCGTTAATATAAGGAAGTGCAATAAGCATTAAAAAACCAATTCCTGCATTAATTAATCCACCATAAATTCCAAGGAAAAAGAAAACTATTAATGAGATTACTAAAGGTTTTCCAGTTAATTTTTCAGTTACATTAGTTAAATTTTTATTTGGATTGAAAATAGTTAAAAACAAAACCATTATCATAACAACGGCAAGCATTCTATTAAAAGCTTTTCCATCAAAGTCTAAAGCCAAATAAGCACCAATAATTGATCCTAATAAAGCAGCAATTCCAACATACAAACTAAACGGATATGTTGAAACTCCTTTACTTTTAAAGCCTCTAACTGCCGTAAAAGTTTGTAATAATATTGCAACTCTATTTGTTCCTTGTGCTAAAGGTGCTGGTAATCCCATAAAAATAAGGATTGGTAAAGTTAACAAAGTTCCTCCTCCAGCGACAGTGTTTAAAAATCCTGCCAAAAATCCTAAAGCTACTAATAATAAATAAGTCCAACTTTCTTGCATAATAATTTGAATAAAAAATCTTAAATTAGATTTGAAGACTTTAAGGTTTTATAGAGGATTCTATCAAAAAATTCCACTGATAATTTCTTTTTGTTTAAGGATTGCAAATATATCACTTTATCTTTTAAATTAATTTTCAGTCTCAAAATATCTTTACATAAGAAAAACTTAAAGTAATTACCTCTTTTTGTTTTTTTGTTTTTACCTAACTTTGTATATCTTATCTATTCTTTTAATGAACAAAATAAAAACCGCTCTCTTATCATACGGAATGTCTGGAAAAGTATTTCATGCTCCATTTATCGAGTTACACTCCGGTTTTGAATTAATTGGTGCTTGGGAACGCAGTAAAAAATTAATACAAAATGATTATCCAAATGTCAAAAGTTATACAACTCTAGAAGAATTATTGACTGACGATATAGATTTAGTCATTGTTAATACACCAGTTGACACACATTTTCAATATGCAAAACAAGCTTTAAATGCTGGTAAACATATTATTGTTGAAAAAGCTTTTACCACAACAGCCAAAGAAGCTGAAATTCTAAAAAAATTAGCAAACGAAAAAGGACTTAAACTTGCTGTTTACCAAAATAGAAGATGGGATAGCGATTTCAAAACAGTAAAAAGTGTACTTGATGAAAATGTTTTAGGTGAAATTGTAGAAGCAGAAATTCGCTTTGATCGTTATAATCCTCAGTTAAGTGCAAAAAAATGGAAAGAAGCTAAAAATGATGGTGCTGGAATTTTAAAAGATTTAGGACCACATATTATTGATCAAGCTTTATGTTTATTTGGTTATCCAAATGCTGTTTTTGCCGACATTCGCACCCTTAGAGAAAACTCTATAAATGATGACAATATTGACATCTTATTGTATTATCCTGATAAAACAGTAAGATTACATGCCGGTTTTTTTAACAAAGAACAATTACCTGGCTTTACTTTACAAGGTCGACATGGAAGTTTTTTTAAATCTCGTGCTGACATTCAAGAAGATGTTCTTAAAACAGGTAAAAAACCAAATTTAGAAGATTGGGGAAAAGAACCTGTTAAAGAAGAAGGAATTTTAAATATCACTTTAAACGGTGAAGATATTCGAAAAAATGTCCCAACAATTCCTGGTAATTATTATGATTTTTTTGAAGGAGTTTATCAGTCAATAATTAATAATACAATAGAACCTGTAACAGCTGATGATGGTTTAAAAGTCATGCAAATTATTGAAGCTGCTCTTGAAAGTTCTAATCAAAAAAAAGTAATTGATCTATAAAACTAAAAAATGGAAAACAAATATTCACTTGCTTTTATTCCGGATGATATTGTCATTGATGAAGTAAAGAAAATAAAACTTCAATTAGCAAATGAAATTGGTTGGTTCAACAGTAAAAATTCTTTGGCACATATTACCATTTGCGAATTCACTTCAACTGAAATTGAAATCATAAAAAATCAAATAAGTCGAATAACAGCGAGCTTCTCCCCTTTTGATGTTGAATTAGTAGATTACGATAGTTATCCAAATGGTGTATTCTTTATAAAACCTTCAGAAAAATCAAAAGAAGATTTAAAGAAAATAATAAAAATTTTAACTGCTTCATTAACTATAAAAAAAATGTACAAAAGTATTGAACCTCATCTATCTATTGCTAGAAAACTAGATGTTGAAAAGTTAAAAATAGCTAATATTCTATTTCAAAAAATAGAAGTAAAATTCTTGTGTGAAAGGGTTTTTCTGAGGAAATTTAATACTAACTTAAAACAGTTTGAAGTTATTGATTCATTTCAATTTAAAGGTGAAAAGTCAACTCAAGTTATTCAAGGCTCTTTATTTTAAAATAGAATTAGCTCACTATTTATTAATAGTTGTAAAAAAAGATTTCTTTTGCTATCTTGTCACAACTAAATTTTAATCAAAAAATGGACATTAATAAAATTTCTAACTTAATTACAGAAAAATTAACGGATTGGGTTGAAGCTTTAATCAAACTATTACCCAATATTGTTATGGCAGCCGTTGTAATGGTAATTGGTTTTTATATTGCCAAATTCGTTCGTAAAATTGCTAGAAAACTTTTTGCTAAAATATCTAACAACATCACCCTTAACAACTTATTTAGCTCTGTAATTTATTTTATATTTATTGGCATTGTTATTTTTACAGTTTTAAGTATTCTTAATTTAGACAAAGCCGTTACTTCAATTTTAGCTGGTGCGGGTATTTTAGGATTAGCTTTAGCCTTTGCTTTTCAAGATATTGCCGCTAATATTATGTCTGGAATCTTTATTTCATTCAGAAAACCTTTAAAAGTGGCTGATATCGTTCAAATTGGCGACTACATGGGAAAAATAAAAGAAATTAATTTACGTGATACCGTAATGGAAACTTTTCAGGGACAAACCGTTATAATTCCTAACAAAGAAGTATTTCAAAACCCTATAGAAAATTATACAATCTTGCAAAAAAGACGTTTTGATTTAAGCGTAGGTGTTTCTTATGGTGATGATTTAGAAAAAGTAAAACAAATTACATTAAATGCAGTTAGCGATATTGAAGAACTTTCAAAAACAGATGCCGTTAATGTTTATTTCGTTGAATTTGGTGATAGTTCGGTAAATTTATCCGTAAGAATGTGGATTAATACTCCTGAACAATCTGTTTACAACAAAGTAGGAAGCGAAGCCATCATGAAAATTAAGAAGGCTTATGATGCTAATGACATTATGATTCCGTTCCCAATACGCACATTAGACTTTGGAATTAAAGGTGGAACAACTTTGAATGAAATGCCGATTCAGATGTCTGATAGAAAAGAGTAATTTTAATAAGTTAAAAATATAAACTAAAAAAATCCTAACCGTTATGCTAGGATTTTTTTTAGTTAAATTTAGTTTATTTTAATTGTGATAATGGTGCACCAACTGGAATTGAACAACTATGACCAGGTTGACCGTGAGCTGGATTCATTCCAGAAGCAGTTGTATTGGACATTGGACTTGTAGCAGCATTAGCTGGAACAACACTTGGTTGAGTAGTAGTTGGTATATTATTACTTGACGCAGATGGCGTTGAATTTAAAGGTGCACCAACAGCTATTTCGCAACGATGACCAGGTTGACCATGTGCAGGGTTTAATCCGTTCATAGCAGTTGCTGGTTGATTTGTCATTGATGGTGCTGCAATTGGCGTTATAACATTATTCTTTTGTTCTGATGATGCCTCTGAAGTTATAGGAACATTATCATTAGCTATTGGTTCTGTAGTTTCCTCATTTTTACAAGAAATAGTTAACAAGGAAATCAGTAACGCTGAAGTAAAAATCTTTTTCATTTTATCTTTTTTTTGAGAAGCTAAATATAACACTTTTAAATTAAAATTTCATCCTTTGAATTCTGATAGCATTTAAAAAAGCCAATAAAGCAACACCAATATCTGCAAAAACACTTCCTAAATGGTTGCTAATCTACCAGCTTTAAGAACTAAACCAAACACTATTTTTTGTCCTTAAATCCTTTAGATTATGCTTTTAAGTAGGACATTTTTTTAAAATATTACTTTTGCCATTAAATTATAATATTTAAAATAAGTCATAAATGAATTAGTATCTAGTGAAATTGTTTTATTCTTTCTTAATAAATCGGAAATCGAATCTTCTAAGCTATTTGTTAAACCAATATCTTTATTCATTAGAAATTTCATACGGAATTAATGGATTTCTATCCAGCCAATGATTGGCGAAACATATTTTAATAATTTTATTGAAATTCTTAATGTATTTGACAGCTGTGTTATTAGCACATTTTCGAACTGTTCTCAAAAAGAATTCATAATCTGTTACAAAAGAATGATCAATTTTAATTTTCTTAGATAGAAAAACATATAAATTTTTGCTTTCATTTTGGTAACCTTTTAATTATACAATAATTTAAAAAAGGTTTGTCACAAAACAAGATGTTCAATTTTTGGTAGGGTGCTTTTTTGGTTCACAACCTTAACAGCAGCAAGGGCTCTTACTTTTATTTCTACCATTTAGCGAGACCCAAATTTGTGTAAATTTTAGGGTCTCGATTATGCATCTTGAAATTTGATAAAGAATGTATTTCTTTGAAGTTTTAGAAAACAAAAAACCCCGAAATTCGTAAGATTTTCGAGGTTTTGTTGAGATTTGAAATCTACTAAGCGGAGAAAGAGGGATTTGTCCAATCTCTCTGACGCCAATATTTACAAACGTTTTGCTGTAGTATGTTCTAATAGGTCATTGAATAGGTCACTTATAAATAACAATAAAATACATTAAATTGTATACAGTAAAAGTAGTGATTATTTAAATAATTTGCAATACTATAAGACTATTATTTGAACTTCATAATGGACTAGTATTCAAACAACTTATGAGTGCAGATAAGTAAAATTATTTCTTATTATTTTATAAATCTTATCCAAAAATTAAAGGCTCTACTTGTTCAATATTCAAACCAGTGTATAAACAAAATTCCTCTATTGTTAAAAACTCATTATCTCGTTTCTCATAGCTTAACTTAATAGCCTTTAACATTCTTGCACTTTGCCTATAACTTTTGCCTGTGATACGCTGTATGTCCTTTGGATAGATGCAAATCCTTTTAAACTTCAATTTCATACTTTATCTATACTTTTGATATAGCTTTAACTACTTGTTGAGTAGCTTTATTGTAATGCAATTTACTAATTATATTTAATTTAAAATCATTTGATTTTAAGTGCTTTTTAGGACATACGTGTCATTTTAGGACATATGTGACACTTGTTGTTTTTTATTATGGGAATTGCTTTGTAAACTTTGCATAAATCATTCAGAATGTGGTTGCAACAGATTGATGGAATGAAAGTGATTGTTTAATTTAAAATTTTGAAGTTATGGCTAGACAGAAAGGCATAATTAAATTAAAAGGTACTATCGGAGATATTACTTTTTACAAAACGCAAGATGGGCACTTGGCTCGTGAAAAAGGTGGAATTGATGCTAGTAGAATCAAAAGTGATCCTGCGTTTCAGAGAACTCGTGAGAATGGTTCTGAATTTGGTAGAGCTGGAAAAGCTGGTAAGCTTTTAAGAACGGCCCTTAGACCGTTACTTTTAAATTCTGCCGATGGTAGAATGGTGAGTAGACTTACTCAAAGAATGGTTAAAGTAATCCAAGCGGATTTGGTGAGTGAGAGAGGTTTAAGAAACGTTATTGATGGAGAGGCTGAATTGTTATTTGGTTTTGAATTCAATATTCGTGGGAAGTTAGGAACTTCTTTGTTTGCTCCTTATGTGGCAAGTATTGACCGTGCGGCTGGAGAGGTTAAAGTGGATATTGCATCATTTGTTCCAGGGAACATGATTGCAGCTCCTAGTGGAACTACTCACTTTAAGATTATATCTGGAGGTGCTGAGGTAGATTTTGAAGCTGAAACTTTTGTGGTTGCGACTTCTGAAACTCCTATCATGCCATGGGACTCTACTCCTACTGCAGTGATTAGTCAGACTAATGTGGTAACGGCTAACTCAACTAAGCCTTTGTTTTTGGCTTTAGGTGTTGAATTTTACCAAGAGATTAATGGACAAATGTATTCATTGAAAAATGGTGCTTTTAATCCATTATCGATGGCTGCAGTTGACAGTGG
>NZ_KE383903.1:0-77251 GCF_000422685.1 Flavobacterium gelidilacus DSM 15343
ATGTTCCAATTGTTTGCTCCCAGTGCTTTTAGAATTCCTATCATTTGGGTTCTTTCTAAAATCAACACCAACAAAGCTACTATCATGTTAATTGTTGCAACGATTATCATTACAATTAATATGATTACAATATTGAAATCAAATAACTTTAACCATTCGAAAATACTATAATATTTTTCTTCTATGGTTGTACTATTATAAGTAGGAGGAATTTCTTTATAAATCTCTTCTCCTTTTTGTTTAATTTGAGTAAAATCGTCAATAAAAACTTCGAATGCACCAATTTGATCGTCTTTCCATTTATTGATCTTTTGAATATGACGAATATCTCCTATTATATAAGAAGCATCAAATTCTTGAAAACCCGAATTATAAATGCCGACAATTTTAAAAATACGTAAATTAGGATTGTTGCCTGATTCTTTTAGAAAATAGGTTTTGAATTTATCTCCTAATTTTAAATTTAACCTTTTTGCTATATATTGAGAAATTAATACTTCTTCATTTAAGTCTGATTTTAAATTTGGCATTTTACCTTCAACCAAATATTCCTTTAGGTTTTTAAAATTATAGTCTTTACCTGCTCCTTTAAATATAATTCCTTCAAAAGTTTCTTCGGTATGGATAATTCCTGCCTTACTTGCTGTTGCTTGAATATGACTTATGCCAGAAATATTTTTAAACTTTGGATAAAAATTCTGTTTTATTGATATGGGTTCTTTTGTGACTTCCGATTGATTGTTATCATAATTAGAAATTATAACATGACCATTAAACGCTGCAACTTTTTCTCGAATCTTATTTTGAAGTCCAATTCCAGTAGCTACAGAAACTATCATCATAATAATACCAATTGCTATAGCTGTGATGGCAATTTTTATAATTGGTGAAGAAATACTACTTTTATAACTTTTGGTAGTTATTAGTCTTTTGGAAATAAAATACTCTAAATTCAATTTTGGCTTTACTTTTGATTTCAAAAATACATCTTAAACACGAAATACACTAATAAAATTATTACACCTATATATAATGAGATATTTTACTTTATTTTTTTGCCTTTTGTCAGTTGTTTCTTCTTGTGGAAATTCTATTAAAAATATGGAAAACAAAGAAACTAAAAAAGTAGAAACAATTGTTTCAAATAAATCCAAAGCAGTAAAAGAAATAACTGTAAAAAAAACAATTAAACTTGAAACTGAAGTGGATACTGTTTTTAAAACTGGAGCTGATGATTGGAGAACATATTTGCCTGTATTAAAAAAATACAATTCGGTTGGTATAGTTGGCAACCAATCTAGTTTAGTTAATTACAATCCAAATTTAGATAATGATACTGATTATTACACTAAAACCGCAACAGACACAATGCACTTAGTTGATTGGTTGATTGGCTCAAAAATAAAGGTTTCTAAAATATTTGCTCCAGAACATGGTTTTAGAGGAAAAGCTGATGCTGGTGAATTAATTGTAGATGGAAAAGACACTAAAACAGGTTTACCTATAATATCCTTATATGGAAACAACAAAAAACCAAAGCCAGAACAATTAGAAGGAATTGACGTAATGGTTTTTGACTTACAAGATGTTGGTGCTCGATTTTACACTTACATCTCATCTCTACATTATGTGATGGAAGCATGTGCAGAAAATAATATTCCTCTGATTGTTTTAGACAGACCAAATCCAAATGGAGGAATAATTGATGGTCCAATTTTAGAAAAAGAAAATACTAGTTTTGTTGGAATGCATCAAATTCCGGTATTACACGGAATGACTATTGCAGAATATGCTATGATGATAAATGATGAAAAATGGCTAGCTAATGGCATTCAGTGTGATTTAAAAATTGTAAAGTGTTTGGATTATAATCATGATATGAAATATAATTTACCTGTAAAACCATCACCAAATTTACCCAATGCAAAATCAATAAATTTATATGCAAGTTTATGTTTGTTTGAAGGAACTAATGTAAGTGTTGGACGAGGAACTGAACAGCAATTTCAAGTTTATGGTTCTCCTTTTTTACCTGTAAGCGATTTTAGTTTTACTCCAATACCAAACGAAGGAGCAAAAGATCCATTATATAATGGTGTGCTTTGTTATGGTGAGGATTTATCAAAAATTAAAAGAGTAAAAGATTTAGAATTAAAATGGTTATTAAAAGCTTATGAAGAAACTCAAGATAAATCTAAATTCTTTAATTCGTTTTTTATTAAACTAGCAGGCACTAAAAGTTTACAAGAGCAAATTGAAGCAGGATTTTCTGAAAAAGAGATTCGAAAAACCTGGAAAAATGATTTAATCGAATTTAAAGCAATGCGAGAAAAGTATTTGATTTATGAATAAGTCACAAATTGGAAAAGTATAAAACCCAAAAAGGAGCTTTAATTATTTAACTAAAGTGGTAATTTCTCTTTCATTTTTTCTACGATATTATAAGCAGCTGGACAAATTGGAATATTTTTCAGTGTTAAATCTGTAATTTGATTGAACTTTTTTCTATCTGTGTGAGGAAATTCGCGACAAGCTTTTGGACGAACATCATAAATAAAACAAGTATTGTCAGAATCTAAAAAATGACAAGGAACACTTTGCAATACATAATCATCATCTTCGTCTACTTTTAGATATTGCTCAATAAACTGTTGTGGTTTTTGTTTTAAATGCTTTGAAATTCTTTCAATATCTGCTGAAGTAAACAGAGGACCTGTTGTTTTGCAACAATTGGCACAATCTAAACAATTGGTTTTCTTAAATTCTGCATCATGTAAATCTTGCATTACATAATCTAAATTTTTTGGAGTCTTCTTTTTTAACTTAACAAAATACTTTTTGGTTTCGATATGTGTATCTTTGGCAAGTTTTGTGAGTTCGTTTAAATTTGGTTTTAACATCATATAAAATTTCAATCACAAAGCTAATCAACTTTAAACTTTTAAACTAATAAAAGAATCCTTGAAAAGATTCTGAAATAAATTCAGAATACATGAAAGACCTATTCGGAAAAGCCATTTTAGATTACCAAACCAATAATTCTCCTGAAGATTTGATTACAGAAACTTCAATTTCTGAAGCTGATGAAATGAGTGTTGCTTATCTTTTTAGAAATTTTGATGAAATGCCAAAAATCGAACAAAAAGCATTAGAACTTTCAAAAGGTAAAGTTTTAGATATTGGTTGTGGTTCAGGAACTCATTCCCTTTACTTACAAGAAAAAGGATTTGATGTGACGTCTATAGATATTTCTGAAAATGCTATTGAAGCTTGTCAACTTCGTGGTTTGAAAAATGCTAAAGTTGAAGATGTTTTAGATTTAGATGAAAATGAAAAATATGATACCATTTTACTTTTAATGAATGGAACAGGTATTTTTGAAACCTTAGAAAATTGTTCGGAATATCTTCTAAAATTAAAATCGCTTTTAAATGAAAACGGACAAATTTTAATTGACAGTTCTGATATCATATATATGTTTGATGAAGGTGAAGATGGTGGAAGATGGATTCCAAGTGATGGTTATTATGGTGAACTAACTTTCAGTGTTCAATATAAAGGAGAAATTGAAGAAACTTTTCCTTGGTTATATTTGGATTATAACACTCTTCAAAATGCCTGTTTCGATAATGGTTTGAAATGTGAGCTAGTTTTAGAAGGAGTACATTTTGATTATTTGGCTAAACTATCAAAGTAAATTTCAATAAAAAAATTCCAAATTCCAACTAAATAGCGTTTGGAATTTGGAATTTTAAATATTGAACTTTTATATATTTATTCCATATACTTCATCATCATACCTTGTAATTCAGCTCCCCACTCTTTACCTGCTTCCATACTTTTTTTGTATAATTCTCCAGCATTTTTAGAAATTTTCATTCCAACTGGTGAATCATAAAACTTAAGCATCGCTTTAATATCTTCATGGGTATATGTTTCCATGTATATTTTTGCCATACTCTCATATAAAGAAGGTAATGTTGCATCAAAATCTTTTGAAAATGCTTCATATTTATCCGCAGGAATCATGGCCTTAATTTGATCTTTGGCGGCTTCCATTTGTGCAGCAGAACCAGATGCCTTTATTACTTTAATCGCATCATCTTTAAAAGAGCTTTGCGCTAATGTTATTTGAGTTACTAAAAGAATAATAACTGATAAAATTAATTTTTTCATTTTGCTTATTTATTTATTATTATGTAAATATATTGATTTCAAAAAACATTCCAAAAAATAATTATGGAATATTCAAATATTTATGAGTTTGTAATGAAACTCTCCATTTTGGGTTTTTCATTACATAATCTACAATTAAAGGAGTCATTTCTTCTTTTTTGCTCCATTCTGGTTGTAAAAATAAAATTGCGTTTGAATTGACTTTTGCAGCTTGTTCTTCAGCAAATTGAAAATCGTGTTTGTTGTAAATAATTACTTTAAGTTCATTCGCGATTGCATAAGCATCATCTACTGGTAATTTATTTTTCTTTGGCGAAAGACAAAACCAGTCCCATTTTCCTGAAACTGGATAAGCACCCGAAGTTTCAATGTGAACGTTTAAATTTTTATTTTTTAAACTTGACGTTAAAACAGACATATCCCACATTAATGGTTCTCCACCAGTAACTACAACTGTTTCTGCATATTTTTTTGCATTTTCTACTATCACATCTGTATTTGTAGGTGGATGAAGTTCTGCATTCCAACTTTCTTTTACATCACACCAATGGCAACCTACATCACAACCACCAATTCTTATGAAATATGCAGCAGTTCCTGTGTGAAATCCTTCTCCTTGAATGGTATAAAATTCTTCCATTAACGGAAGCATTTCTCCTTTATTGACTGCAATTTGTGTTTCTTTGTCTAACATTTTTCTTTAAATAGGGTGTAAAGTTACTAAATTTAGAAGTTAGAATTTAGAATTTAGAACTATAGTTCTTAAGGATTAAGTTTTTTTATTTAATTTTGACATAATTAGATATAAGATGGAGAGAATAAAATTTACAGAATTAGGTTTTAAAAAGAATTTGGATACTTTAATTGTTGTTGTTGGAATAATATGTCTAGTTATTGGTTTGATCGGTGTTTTTGTTTATCCCGAAAGTAAAATGGGATCATTAGCAGCAATTTCAGCATCACTTACTACTTTTCCTCAGTTTAAAAATTTATTTTTTAAGAATTATTTTGTTTGGAATAAAAAAGGAGGAAACATCAAAATTAACTCTAAAAGTAAATCTATTGCTTTTTCTGAAGTTGAATCCTTTAATTTTGAAGAAAATAAATTAAAAATTACAAAGAAAAACAAAACTCAACTTGAATTTTCATTAAATGAAATCAATAATGAAGATATTATTAAACTAAAAGAAATTTTAGCAAAACACATCAAAAAATCATGAAAAAATATTTTATACAAAAAGAACCTTTTGTAGTTCCAACAACTGATGGAAAGTTAATTGAAGAACATCATGGAAATGCTACAACTGGAAACAAAGACATTTCAATTGCTCATATGGTTGCACCACCAAAATGGTCAGAGCCTTTTCAAACTCCAGAATTTGAAGAATATACTTATGTGATTTCTGGAAAAAAACAATTTAGTATTGAAGATGAAGTTATTGTTTTAGAAGCTGGTCAATCCATTAAAATTGAAGCCAATACTAGAGTTCAATATTCAAATCCGTTTGACGAACCTTGTGATTATATTTCTATTTGTAAACCTGCTTTTGATTTTAACAAAGTGCATCGAGAAGAATAAATTATTCTTTTTTCATATCTTTTAATAATCCCATTGCGAAATAACCAATAATTGCGATACCAAATAAAATGCAAATCCACATAAATGCTTTGGTTTGCCAAAATGGTTTTTCGAAAGTATTTGTCTTTTGATTTTCTATTTTCTTAAAATTTGAAATCATTGCTTTTGGATAATCTTTAGCATTAAGTATAAAATTGGCTAAATCATATTGTGGTTTTGATAATGTAGAATCAATACTAACTTCATACTTTTCATTACTCTTTAAGTCTGAAATTACATACAATGAATTTTGCAATAACTCAATTTTTGAAAATTCTAAAGGTTGATTGTCTTGGTTTTCAATTTCTAAAGTGAATTCTTTTTCAAAAAAACCATTTAGTTGAAAGGAGTTTGAAGTATTCGAGTTTAATACAAATCCAGAAATTTCTTCTTGATAATTCTCCGTTCTCTTTTTAATTTTTCTTGTTCTTTTCACAAATAGTCTTGTGTTTCTAGAAAACAATTTGGTTGCAATTGCAAATGAAATTCCGTCCACTTTTTGAAAATTATCCGCTGAAAAAGTAATTATAGTTTTCTTGTCTTTCTTGTTTTCTGAAATTTTGTAGGTGAAATCATTTAATATTGATGATAGAATAACTTTTTCATCTCCTTTAAAAAATCCAATATCTAAAACATTTATAGGTAATGAATTTTTATCATTAAATTCAATCTTTAAAAACTTAAAATTGTTGTCAGGAAAAGAAACTATTTTTTCTGCTATTTTACCACTTTTATCATTTATATCTGTTAATGTTTGATTTGCAACTAGACCAAACCATTCTTTTTGATCATTACTTCCACTAATAGAATACGTTTTGTTAATTGTTGTATTAGTTATATGCAAACCTAATTCAGTGCTATTTTTTTGCATGGGATTATAATAAGGAACAACAATTGAAGTAAGTGAATCTTTCAAAATCGTTTTACTCAAAATCTTTAATTCTTTAAATCTCAAAAAGTATTGATTTATGTCGTCAAAAACAACATAGGAAACTTCATTCTTATTCTTATCTAAAATCCTGAAGTAATCTAAATTATCATGACTCGCAGAACGAACTTTTGAATCAATTAGAATTTTATGAAATCCATCTTCTTTGATGTTTTCAATTGTTCCTTTGTGATTTTGAGCAAATCCAAAAGTTATGCTGAATACTAAAACTAGTATAAATTTAATTTTCATCTGAATTCTTTTTTGAAGTTTCATCAACCACTAATTTCTTTATTTTTTGATACACAAATGATATGATCAAAATTAAAACTCCTAATAATATGAAGGCAATTATCTTTCCAGTTTCGGAAACGTTATTGATATCGTAAGCAAATAACTTCACAATAGTTAATCCTAATAAGGATAAAGCTATGATTCTTAAATTTTTCCATTGTTGTTTAATTCCGATAATTAGAAAAACAAACGAGAAAATTCCCCATAAAATAGGATAACCAATTTTAATAATTTGTCTTTTAAAGTTGTCTAATTTTAAATCTAAATAGTATTCTTTCTCATAAACTACATAATGATCACTCGAATCTGTTTTTGGAAAAGCTTTAGCAAATTCAACTTTATCTATATTATCTTGCGAAAATTGTAAGCTATGTGTCATAATTTCATTACTCAAAATATAAACTATGGCAAACACAAACAACCAAGGAGCTATTTTTGAATTTAAAATCTTCAATTTTGGTTCTGTTGTTGAAATTTTGTAAACTTCAAATCCGAAATAAACCAAACAAGCAAATATAATATAATGTAAATAAAAGGCATAATTTACATTTGAATCTTGAATAATGTTCGTGATGATTTCTTTATTTGGAAGACTATAAAACCAAACTATATAAAGTAATGTACTTACTAAAGTTATGATTAATAATACATTTCTAAAGATTATGTTTTTATATTTTGAAACTAAAAATAATAAAATTGCTGTAAATACAAAATGATAAGTCACAGAAAATGATTGCGCAGAACTCGAATTACTCAATAACTGATTTGATTGGTAAATGGTTTCGAAAATTCCAGTAAAATAGAGCACAATTACAGTTACAACTAATAAAGCGTTCTTATAAAATACAGCATCAAAAGTGAAATTGAATATTTTAGAAGTAGTTTCTTCTTTCTTCAAAATAAAATATGAAAGTACTAATGAAACTACAACAACAATTCCTGTAATAAATATTGAATTTAAAATAACGGATAAATCATTTTGGTTGTAAGTATAAGTTTGCCAATCCAACATTAAACTAATAATCGTCAAAAATTGAACTATAATTGCTCCGATTTTAAAGGAATTTATTTTAGATTTTTGCGACAACCAAAACAATAAAACCGCTTCAGCAGCCCAAAACATTGTGATTTGATTTCCTTCAAATTGTATTGGAATGGTTAAAGTAACAAAAGTTAAGACCAAACCAATTAATAAATAGATAGCGTTTTTGTCTAATCCGAATTTTCTATATAAAATGATAGCGTAAACTAAATTGTATAAGGCTAATAATAAGGTAAACATTCCTTTGAAGTTAATTCCCCAATTGTGAATGATTCCTAATCCTAAACCAAAGAATAAGAATGTATTTGCAACTAAAATCATGTATTCAATCACTGAAAACACACCTTTATTTCTTAAATTATTTAGCACAATTACAATACTGAAAATGAAATAGAATAATGTTGCAAATAATAATGCTCCTAAATGTGGTAGTTTGTTATCGTAAAGTTCCGTTGTGTACCAAGTTGAAAATAAAATACTAGTTAATATAAATGACAAAATAGTTATTACTTTCCATTTTTTAAAATAGGAAATCGCTAATAATCCAATGTTTAAAATTGCGATGTATGAGAATAAAACAACGTAATTTCCACTCCCTGTACTTATCATAAATGGAACAGCAAAACCACCAATATAAGATAAAACAGCTAATTCTTGTCGGTTGTAAGAAATGGAAACCAAAACACTAAATGCTGTAATTACAATCATAATTGCAAATGCAACGGTTTGACTAAACAATTGGTATTCGTGAAAAGCAATTGCAATCGTAAAATAGAAAATACTAATTGCTCCAGCGACTAACACCGAACTGAAAGCAGCAAAATTTTTCTTGAGTTTGTGAGCAATAGCCATGACTAATGAACCTGCTAAAACTCCGATTCCGACTCTTGCTGGTTCGTTTATCCAATCTTTGTCAATAGCATATTTTACAAAAAAACTGATTCCTAAAACCAAAATTAAGATTCCGATTTTATTGATAAGATTTTCTCCAACGAATTTTTCTAAATCAGGATTGTTTTCTTTAAACGTTTCAAACCAAGATTTTTTTGGAATATAAACTGGTTTTGGTACAGGTTTGTATTTTGGTGCAGAAATAGATTCAACAACTTCAATAGGTTTTTCTACAGTTATTTGTTCAACTTTTGGAGTTTCAACAACAACTGGTTCTATTGGTTTTGTTTCTTCTATTGGTTTAACAACTTGCTCTAAAGGTTTTTCCTTCTTTTGGATAGTTTTAGAATCAAGTTCTTTTTTTAGTTCAGAAATACTTTCATTCATTCTATAGAATGAATCTTGTAAGTTTTTAAACTTCGAATTCATTGAACTATAAATTAGAACGACTAAAATCAATATCACAAATAAAAAAAACTCTAACATTGTCTAATTTTTAAAAAGATTTAATCAAATGTAAGAAAATAACTGGTAGATATTAATTATGTTTTAACATTTCAAGTATTCTTTGTTCCACAGGTTCAGTTTCCCAAATCTGCTCTATACTTTCCATAGCCAAAATTTCTTGCATAATTTCGTTTTGTCTATCACCAATCGATAGTGCATCTGCATAAGGTTGATGACTAAAAGTAACACGACTGTATAAAGGAATCCATTTGTCTGGATGCTTTTCTGAAAACCATTTTTCAATTTTCTTTTGTAATAAGAAATTTGGATCAGCCGTTTTCGTACTCATTTCTATGAAATTTCTATACGATAATTCGGCAATGGCATCAGCATTTGGTTTGCGCGAGTTTTCATATTCAGTAAAAATTGTTTGCCAATCATCACCGTATTTTTCCATCAATTCATTTAGAATTGTAATATCTTCAAAACCTGCGTTCATTCCGTGACCATAAAAAGGCACAATTGCGTGACAAGCATCACCAATTAAAGCAACTTTATCATTATGTGTCCAAGGAAAACATTTCATAGTTACCAAATAACTCTTTGGATTTTTAAAGAAATCTTTTACTAAATCTGGAATAACTTCTGTAGTTGAAGGAAAATATTTGGCAAAAAAGTCAACTAATGTTTTCTCATCATCTAATTGCTCAAAAGAATTCTCTCCTTCAAAAGGCATAAACAATGTACAAGTAAAACTTCCGTCTAGATTTGGTAAAGCAATCAACATGAAATTTCCTCTTGGCCAAATATGCAGTGAGTTCTTATCTAATTTATGCGTTCCATCTTCATTCGCTGGAATATTTAGTTCTTTATAACCAATTTCAAGAAACTCTTGCGAATAATTAAACATGCTTTGACGTTGCATTCTGTGTCTAACTCTTGAAAAAGCACCATCAGAACCGAAAACCATATCGTATTTATGTTCCGTCCACTCACCTCTTTCGTCTTCACCAATATGAAGAATTGCTTCAGATAAGGAAACATCCCAGACTTTTTGTTCAAAGAAAAACTCAACACCTTCAACTTCTGCTAAGTCAATCATTTTTCGATTCAAAACTCCCCTTGATAGCGAGAAAATAGCTTCTCCATCTTTTCCATATTTCTGATAAATCAGTGATTGGTCCATATTATGAATCGCACGTTTATCCATTGGAATACCAATTTTTCTAATATCATCAGCAATTCCAATGTTCTCTAAAGCTCTCCAACCACGATTTGACATCGCAAGATTGATACTTCTTCCTGAAAATTTGATGTTTCTAATATCTGGACTTCTATCGTAAACGTGAACAGTATGACCTGCTTTTTTTAAATATATAGCTAATAATGAACCTACTAAACCTGCTCCAACTACTGCGATTTTTTTAGAACTCTGCATAATTATTCTTTTCTTATTACAAAAATAACGATTATTAATAGTTTTAAGGCAAGTTTTTAATTCAAATAGTATTATTTTTTGTTTAATCATACTGTGTTTAAGTTAAACAAATTGATTATATTTGAACTTTAAAACAAAATTATGGTTCAATTTAATAAAGAAGATGTTCAAAAACTTCCAAAAATAAATCGCTTAAACCTTATAAATAGTTGTACAGGTTATAAATCGGCAAATCTTATTGGAACAAAATCAAAAGATGGAAAATCAAATGTGGCAATTTTTAGTAGCATTACCCATTTAGGAAGTGATCCTGCTTTATTGAGTTTTATATTAAGACCAGCAACTGTTCCTAGAAACTCTTATACGAATATGAAAGAAACAGGTTATTTTACGGTTAACCATATAACAGAAGAAATAATTGCTCAAGCCCATCAAACTTCTGCAGCTTATGATTTTGGAATATCTGAATTCAAAATCACAGGTTTAGAAGAAAAATATCATAATGAAATTCATGAACCGTTCGTTGCTAAAAGTCCTGTTCAGATTTTATGTAAATATTTAAGTGAATATGAAATTAAAGAGAACAATTGTATTCATGTTTTAGCTTCAATTGAAACAATATTTTGTGATGAAAAACTTATTACAAAAGACAATTGGTTGCAATTAGAAAAAGGAAATATAGTAGCAATAAATGGTTTAGATGGTTATTGTTTACCAAAATTAATTGATCGTTTTGAATACGCTAGACCAAATACTGAAACAAAATCTATGCTTAAAAATGGCTCATAAAAAAATTAATTTACCAGAAAAAATATGCATTGTTTGTCAATTACCTTTTTCTTGGCGCAAAAAATGGGAGAAAAATTGGGAGCAAGTTAAATATTGTAGTGATAAATGTAGATTAAAGAGAAATTCCAATAATAAAATTCCAAATTCCAATTAAAATGAATAATCTAGTTTGGTTTAGAAATGATTTACGAGTAAACGATAATAATTCGCTTTTTCAAGCTTGTGAAAATGCTAAAAATGTAATTGGTTTGTATTGTTTGGATCCTAGACAATTTGAAACTAATAAATCGGGTTTCAAAAAAACGGAAAAATTTAGAGCAAAATTTTTGTTGGAAACATTGCGTGAACTCAAAAATAATCTAGCACTAAAAAATATACCTTTTTATGTTTTTCATGATTTGCCTGAAAATATAATTCCTGATTTGGTCTCAAAACATCAAATAGATTCTATTTTTTTACAAAAAGAATGGACACCTGATGAAGTGAAAATTAATACAAATTTACAAGAACTACAAAATCTTAAAAGTGTTAATTGGATTGAAACTTTTGATCAATTTCTTTTTCATCCTTCTGATATTCCTTATCAAGATTTCAATAAAATTCCAGAAATTTTTACTGAATTTAGAAAAAAATGTGAAAAAGAATCAAAAAATAGAAGTTGTGTTTCTATTGAACAAATACCTTCCGAAAATTTCTTTGAAACCTCTAACATACTTCCTAGTTTGGAAGATTTAGGTTTAGAATCATTCAAATTGCATAAAAAATCAGCTTTTCCTTTTCGTGGTGGCGAAAATCAGGCATTAAAAAGAGTGGAGAATTATTTTTTTGAAACCGAAAATTTGTCAGAATACAAAAAAACACGTAATGGGTTAATTGGCGAAAGTTACAGTTCAAAACTATCAGCTTGGCTAGCAAATGGAAGTATTTCGGCAAGAACAATCTATTGGCAAGTTCAAGAATATGAAAACCAAATTTGTAAAAATGAAAACACTTATTGGCTAATTTTTGAACTTATTTGGCGTGATTATTTTAAATATATTTCGCTTAAACACGGTGACAAGATATTTAAGCTTGATGGAATTTTACAAAAACAATACGAATGGAAACTTAATGACAAAGCTTTTCGACAATGGATAAATGGAAACACCAAAGAACCTTTTGTAAATGCTAACATGATTGAGCTACAAAATACCGGTTTTATGAGTAATCGAGGAAGGCAAAATGTAGCGAGTTTTTGGGCAAAAGAATGGGAACAAGATTGGCGATTTGCTGCTGCATATTTTGAAAGTATGCTAATTGATTACGATGTACATTCAAATTATGGCAATTGGATATACAATGCTGGTGTTGGAAATGACCCAAGAGATAGAAAATTCAACATCAAAAGACAGGCTGAAATGTATGATGGAAAAGGAGAATTTCAAAAACTATGGTTAAACGTTTAAATTAGAACCTCAAACAAGTTCACATTGACAGAAAAAAAATGAAAAAACTACGTCTAATTCTAGGTGATCAACTCAATTATCAACATTCATGGCACAAAGAAGTTGATGAAAACACAATTTATTTGATGGCAGAAATGCGTCAAGAAACCGATTATGTGAAACATCATATTCAAAAAGTAATTGCTTTTTTTCTTTCGATGAGAAATTTCGCTGATGTATTAAAATCAAAAGGTCATGAAGTAATTTATTTCAAAATTTCTGATGAAGATAATGCACATGATTTAGAAAATATAATTAAGAATTGTATTGAGAAACACAACATTTCACAATTCGAATATCAATTACCTGATGAATATAGATTAGACGAACAGTTAAAAAACATATGTTCAACCTTAAAAATTGAAACTAAAGCATTCGATACAGAGCATTTTTACACTTCAAGAACTGAATTAACTGAATTTTTTGAAGGTAAGAAAATGTTGTTAATGGAAAATTTCTATAGAATGATGCGTAAAAAACATCATGTTTTAATGAAAGGCTCTCAACCAGAAGGCAATCAATGGAATTTTGATAAGGATAATCGTTTAAAATATAAAGGACAAGTTCCTATTCCAAATGAAATTACTTTCAATCAAAATATTGAAGCAGTTCTAAACGAAATTGAAAAAGCAAATGTTGCTACTTTTGGAAAAATTGATACCAAGAAATTTTATTGGCCGACTTCAAGGGAAGATTGTTTAAAACAGTTAGATTATTTCTGTAAAAATTTATTAATTCATTTTGGTGATTATGAAGACGCTATGCATACGGATGAAAAATTCTTATTTCATTCGCGTTTATCATTTGCCATGAATAGTAAAATGCTTTCCCCAAAAGAAGTTATTGAAACTGTGGTTGATTTTTATCACGAAAACAAAGAGGCTATTACTATTTCTCAAGTTGAAGGTTTTGTTCGTCAGATTTTGGGTTGGCGTGAATATGTTCGTGGAATTTATTGGAAAGAAATGCCGAATTATTCTAAAATGAATGAATTAGAAAACCACAATAAATTACCTGATTTTTATTGGACAGGAAAAACAAAAATGAATTGCATGCAAAAAGCCATTTCTCAAAGTTTGGAAGAAGCTTATGCGCATCATATTCAACGTTTAATGATTATTGGAAATTTTTCTTTGTTAACTCAAATGCACCCCGATGAAGTTGACGCTTGGTATTTAGGTGTTTATATTGATGCTATTGAATGGGTCGAATTGCCCAATACTCGTGGAATGAGTCAATATGCTGATGGTGGAATTTTAGCCACTAAACCTTATGTTTCATCAGGAAGTTACATTAATAAAATGAGTAATTATTGTTCTAGTTGTCATTACAATGTAAAGGACAAATTTGGCGATAAAGCTTGTCCGTTTAACACTTTATATTGGAATTTTCTTGACGAGAAAAAACAATATTTTGCCAATAATCAACGAATGGGAATGATGTTAAACATGCTCAAAAAAATGAAACCAGAAGAATTAGCTAAAATCAACGAGAAAGCTAATCATATTATTGAAAATTTAAACGAATATTAGTCTTCTTCTTTGTTTTTAGGTAACTCAACTTTAACATGTCCCCATTTTTTTCCTCTTTTAATATCAAACAAATGTGTTTCAGAAATATTAAATTCTTTGGCAATCATTTTAAGCCTCGTTTTTCTGTTTGGATTCAATAATTTCATCTTCAACCTAATCACTTGTGTTTCTGTTAGTTTCGAATTATAGGTAACAATATGAGAAACAGCTCTTATTTGTTTGGCTTTGATAATTTTTGGATTTTTCATCCTATGTGCCTGATATTCATCACTTGTTGCCCATTTTAAATTACTAAAATGCACATTCATCAAATCATAATCTAAATGCAAGATAAAAATTTGATCTTCGCTAACCTTTTCAACAAAATTATTAGCCACAAGATGACTTAAACGGTAATTAAAATGAGTTAACTTATTGTTAATTACCCTAGCCAATTTTAAAACTCTAAAACCATTTGTGATAGCTCCTTTTATCAGTTTAGAATCTTCTATTGATTCTTTATAACTTCTTAAATTTCCGTAATTTGAAATTGAGTATTTTATATTATGTTTTGATTTTACAACTTCAAATTCTTTCCATTCTTCCCTTACCCTTATGAAATTTTGCATACTTTTTATTTTTTTGTAGGAATCTCTACTTTTATATGGCCCCAATTTTCGCCCGTTTTTATACGATGAATCTGCATTTCTGAGATATTAAATTCTTTTGCTATTAGTCTTAATCTAGTTTTTCGATTGGGATCTAATATTTTTCTTTTTAAACGAATTACATCTGTAGATGTTAATTTTGCACCATCGCGCTTAATATTGAACTCTTTAAATTTCTTCTTAGCTTCGATAACCGCTGGACTTTTCTTTCCGTGAGCAATCATTTCGTCATAGGTTGCCCATTTTAAATTATTCAAATGGTTGTCTAATTTATTGTAATTCAAATGCAAAACATGGGTTTGTTCTTCACTTGTTTTTGGAATAAATTGTTCTGCAATTACTTTATGAATTGAATAACAATAGTAATTCATTACATCATTTTCAAATCTCTTATACCTTAAAAATTGAAATCCTTCAGTTATAGAACCCTTTAAGTCTCTACCGTTTTCAATTGTATCGATAAAACTTCTAAAACCACCATAATTTGATACTGCATATCTTGTTTCTCTTTGTCCTGCAATGTCAAACTCTCTCCATTGTTCACTAAATCTTTTGAAGTTTTCCATATTGTTTATTTTTGAAATGTAATTTTATCTCCAACATTCATTTTTTGTGATTTTGCCAAAACACCACACATGTGAAATAACATTCTTGCCCCAACATTTCCATCCCAATCATCATCACCTGGTGCAACTTCTACTAAATCAAAACCAATTATTTCTTTATTTGATTCTGCTAAACGACTTAATAAATAAGTTGCTTGTTCATATGACATTCCTCCTGGAACTGGTGTTCCTGTGTTTGGTGCGTATAAACGACTCATTCCGTCAATATCAAAAGAAATACACACTTTTTGAGGTAAAGAATAAATTAAATGATCACATAAATGTTGCCAAGTATTTCCTTCAAAAAGTTGCTTTTTGATGTCAGTATCTGTGTGAACTAAAACTCTTCCTTCTTGTTTTTTTACAACTTCAACTTCTTGTTCGCAGAAATCACGAATTCCAACTTGAACAATTTTAGAAATTTGAGGAATTTGTAATGCATTATACATTATGGAAGCATGAGAATATGTAAATCCTTCATAAGCAACACGTAAATCCATATGAGCGTCTAAATGCAGAATTCCGAAGTTTTCATGTTTGCTAGCTAAAGCTTTATAATATCCTAAAGGAGTTGAATGATCTCCACCAAGCAAAACTACTTTTTTCCCTTTGTTTAACCATTGTAATGTTTGTTGTTCCACAGCTTCCACCATATTAGAACACGCATAATTTATTTCTTCTAAACCTTCGTTTAAGCTTGAGTTTTCTGCAATGCTCTCTCCTTCTTCTAAAGCTTTGATTATTGGCTGTGCTAATTCTTTATATTTTTTTGAATTGGAAGCTAAATCCTTTGCTGGTTCATCTAAATATATGCCTAATTTCCATAATTCTGGAAACTCTTGATGTAATAAATCTATTTGAAATGATGCGTCTAAAACAGCTTCTGGTCCTTCACTTGCTCCTGCTCCATAACTAACCGTTACTTCCCAGGGCACAGGAACTACAATAATTTCTGATTGTTCTGCTGAAAATGGTAATCCAAAAACGGTTGCATCTGCTAAACCTGGTTGTGATGGATCGAATGAGTTTATTATTTCTTGTTTTTCCATTTTTAGGATGTTCGATTTTCAGATATTGGATTTTCGGATAGTATGCGTAAATCTTGATATATCTTTATTTATTTAAATTTGTTATTTTAATTTGTTTTGCAAATATTTCATAAAACTTATTATCCTTTTTATAATTGATGAAAGTTCTTCTGCTAATATTTCATATTCAGTTGTTTTTATGTAATTTAAATCTTTTGAAACTAATAATTGTGTTTCTATTTCATAACATGAACCTAAAGATGTTTCAAGAAAAATTATAAAATGCTTGTCAGATGACTTTGCTGAACCTTCTGCTATATTAGAAGGAACTGAAATAACTGCTCTAGTTAATTGACTTATTAATCCAAATCTTTCTGAATCTGGAAATGTTGCTGTAACCTTATAAATCTTTGGGCAAAATTTGATACTTGCTTTCCAAATTTCTAATTCTTTATAATTGTGCATCTTTTTTCAATATATGTTATCCGAAAATCCAATATCTGAAAATCCGAAAATCTATTCTAAAATTCCTTTTTTCAACAATTGTCCGAATTCATACATGTCTTCGAAAGATGTGTAAAGTGGAACTGGTGCTAATCTAATAACATTTGGTTCTCTCCAATCTGTGATTACTCCGTTTTTCATTAAATAGTCGAATAAACTTCTTCCCTCTCCGTGAAGAAACACTGATAATTGACAAGCTCTTTCTTCTTGATTTGAAGGTGTAATGATTTCAAATGTACTATCTACTTCTTTATCAATTTCATGAAGAATATATTCTAAATAGGCTGTAATTAAATTACGTTTTTTGATTAATTTTTTCATTCCGATTTCTGCGAACATATCTACAGAAGCTAAATAAGGTGCTAAAGATAGAATTGGTAAATTACTAATTTGCCATCCATCTGCACTTCGAGCTGGATCAAATTTTGGTTCCATTAGAAAACGTCTTTCTTTGTTATGTCCCCACCAACCAGCAAATCTTGGTAAATCTGTATTGTTATGATGTGCTTCGTGAACGAAATATCCTGAAGCATTTCCTGGTCCAGAATTCATGTATTTATAACTACACCAAGCTGCGAAATCAACATTCCACTCGTTTAGTTTTAATTCAATATTTCCTGCTGCGTGAGCTAAATCCCAACCAACGTAAGCTCCGTATTTATGACCTGCTTCTGTGATGGTTTTTATGTCAAAAACTTGACCTGTGTAGTAGTTTACTCCACCGATTAGAACTAAAGCTAACTCATCTCCTACTTCATCAATCTTAGCTAAGACATCTTCTAGACGAATGTTGTGTTCTCCTTCTCTTCTTTTAATTTCTACAATAGCATCTTCTGGTTTTAATCCATGAAAATGAACTTGACTTTGAAACATGTATTGATCAGATGGAAAAGCTTTTTCTTCGCAAATAATTTTATATTTTTTTGGTGTTGGATTGTAAAATGAAACCATTAACAAGTGAAGGTTTACGGTCAACGTATTCATTACTCCAATTTCTGAAGGTTTTGCTCCAACGATTTCTGATAAAGGTTGGCAAAAACGTTCTTGATAATCCCACCAAGGTTTGTCGGCATAAAAATGTCCTTCTACCGCTAAGTTTGCCCAATCGTTCATTACTTCATCCACATAAGCTTTTGTTCTAACTGGCTGTAAACCCAGTGAGTTACCTGTAAAATAAATTACTTGTTTTCCGTTTACTTTTGGAAAAATAAATTCGTTTCTATAGTGACTTAATTCGTCTTGTGCATCTAATTGTTGTGCAAATTCTCTAGTATTATGAAAATCCATTGTGGTTATTGGTTTGAAGTGTAAAAATAGCGAAAAGTTTAGAGGTTTAAAAGTATAGCTGTTAAAAGTTTGATTTTGTGTAAGACAATGGCCAACTAGCCCTGATACAAGAATTGTTTGAGCTCTCCTTTTTAGGAAGCGAGTTCTTGTAGCAGGAATATGGTTTTCTAAAATGCCCGAGCCATTCGCTACTGATATTCATCTGCACAAGTCCAAAAAAAAATCTCATCATTGCTGATGAGATTCTATAATTTTGATAATTGCTTTTGATTAAATAATCAACATTGCATCACCATAAGTGTAAAATTTATATTTTTCTTCAATAGCTTGTTTGTAAGCTTCTTTTAATAAATCGTGACCACAAAATGCAGCTGTTGTCATTAAAAGAGTTGATTTTGGTAAATGAAAATTTGTAATCATGCAATTTGCGATTCCGAATTCGTAAGGTGGATAAATAAATTTGTTTGTCCAACCTGAATATGGATTAAGTGTTTGTTGTGAAGAAACTGTACTTTCTATGGCACGCATAGATGTTGTACCCACTGAACAAATACGTTTTTTATTTACTTTTGCATTGTTTACGATATCACACGCTTCTTGAGAAACAATGATTTCTTCTGAATCCATTTTGTGTTTTGATAAATCTTCTACTTCAACTGGATTGAAAGTTCCTAAACCAACATGTAAAGTTACTTCTGCAAAATCTACACCTTTGATTTCTAATCTTTTTAATAAATGTTTAGAAAAGTGTAAACCTGCCGTTGGTGCTGCAACAGCTCCTTCATGTTTAGCATAGATTGTTTGGTAACGATCTGCATCTTCTGGAGTTACTTCTCTGTTGATGAATTTTGGGATTGGCGTTTCTCCAAGTTCAGTTAATTTGCTTCTAAATTCTTCGTAAGAACCGTCATATAAAAAACGTAATGTTCTACCTCTTGATGTTGTATTGTCAATTACCTCAGCGACTAATGAATCGTCATCACCAAAATATAATTTGTTTCCGATACGTATTTTACGAGCTGGATCAACTAAAACATCCCAAAGGCGTTGTTCTGCATTTAGTTCTCTTAATAAAAACACTTCGATACGTGCACCTGTTTTTTCTTTGTTTCCGAATAAACGTGCTGGAAAAACTTTCGTATTGTTTAAAACCATTACATCCCCTTCATCAAAATAGTCAATAACATCCTTGAACATTTTGTGTTCGATAGTTTTTTCTTTTCTATTGATAACCATTAAACGAGATTCATCTCTGTTTTCTGCTGGAAATTCTGCTAATAATTCTTCTGGTAAAGTGAATCCGAAATGTGATAATTTCATATAAGAAAGTTATAAGTTATATGTTATAAGTTGGTTGCCCACACTTTTAACGAGTGCAAATATACGACTGTGGAATAGGCGTTGTCAAGTGTTTTGATGTTTATTTTTAAAAAATCAATGAAAACGGCAAGTCACAATGTTTTATATATCAGAAATATGAAAGCCCAAGCTTTTTAAATCCTCCCAAAAAGTGGGAAATGATTTTGAAACCACCTCAGCTTCATTAATAACTAATGACGTTTTTAATGCTAATGGTGCAAAAGCCATCGCCATTCTATGATCTTGATATGTGTCTATACTTGATTCGATTATTAGATTTTTCGATTGTTCGATTGTTAGAGAATCGTTTGTAACTGAAACAGTAGCTCCAAGTTTTGACAATTCGGTTTTTAGTGCTTCTAATCGGTCGGTTTCTTTAATTTTTAAAGTGTGTAACCCTGTTAAATGACAACCTATTCCTAATCCGAAACAGGTTACTGCAATGGTTTGAGCAATGTCTGGAGAATTTTTTAAATTGTGAATTGTGAATTGTGAATTGTGAACGTAGACTTTACGTAAAATAATACTATGATTTTCAAAAAAAGTTTCTACTCCAAAGTCTTTGTATATTTCTGCTAATGCTGAATCTCCTTGTAAGCTATTTTGTTTGTAGCTTGAAAGAGTGATTTGTGTTCCAATTTCTGAAAGGGCAACAATTGAATAGAAATACGAAGCCGAAGACCAATCTGATTCAATGGTGAATTGTGAATTGTGAATTGTAAATTGTGGGTTTACTTTGATGACATTATTTTTAAAACTGGTTTCAACACCTATTTCATTTATTAATGCTAATGTCATTTTTATGTATGGAATGGACGTGATTTCTCCTTCGAGTGTTAATTCTAATCCGTTTTCCAACTTTGGTGCAATTAATAATAAAGCTGAAATATATTGACTACTAACATCTGCTTTTAAGGACACTTTGTTTTTTGTGATTTTTTGACCTTTGATTCTTATTGGTGGAAAACCTTCATTTTCTTCATACGTAATTTCTGCTCCAAGTTGTTTTAAAGCTTCTACTAGAATCTTTATTGGACGTTCTTTCATTCTTGAAGAACCCGTTAGAACAATTTCTCTATTTTCTTGAATGGCAAAAAAAGCGGTTAGAAATCGCATAGCTGTTCCAGCATGATGAACGTCAATTAATTGTGAATTGTGAATTGTGAGTTGTGAATTTCGTAATGCTTCTACCATCACGTTTGAATCATCTGATTGAGAAATGTTTTTTAATTCAATATTTGGATATAAAGCTTGCAACAATAATAAACGATTGGTTTCTGACTTAGAACCCGTAACATTAATTGAAGATTGAGTTTTATTTATACTTGATTGTTGAAGTACTATATTCATTTAGTTAGAAACAAATTTTAATCCTACTAATGATAGAATTAATGTGGTTAAAAAAAATACACGCCAAAAAGTTGCTGGTTCTTTAAAAATAAATATTCCAACTAAAACACTTCCAACAGCTCCAATTCCTGTCCAAACTGCATAAGCTGTTCCGATTGGTAATTCTTTTGTTGCTTTTACCAATAAAACCATACTTATGGTTAAGCAAATTAAAAAACCAGCATACCAATAATAAGATATGTTTCCTGAAGTTTCTTTTGCTTTTCCTAAGCAAGTTGCAAA
The DNA here is from genome assembly GCF_000422685.1 of Flavobacterium gelidilacus DSM 15343. Lineage (GTDB taxonomy): Bacteria > Bacteroidota > Bacteroidia > Flavobacteriales > Flavobacteriaceae > Flavobacterium > Flavobacterium gelidilacus. The sequence goes on from NZ_KE383903.1 coordinate 21,702, forward strand.
ACCTACTTCAAAAAGACCTGCTATTATTAATAAAATCCAGTTCAATTTATTTAAGTTTTTCGTTATTGTGATGTCTGTCGTGATCGCGATTAGTTTTTAAATCTAATTTTTTGTCAAAAGCGGCTTGAAGGTCGATTCCGGTTTGATTGGCAAGACACAAAACTACAAAAACTACGTCAGCTAATTCTTCGCCAAGGTCTTTATTTTTATCGCTTTCTTTTTCGGATTGTTCTCCGTAACGACGAGCGATTATTCTAGCCACTTCTCCTACTTCTTCAGTAAGTTGAGCCATGTTTGTTAATTCGTTAAAATAACGAACTCCATGTTCTTTTATCCAAGTGTCAACTTCTTGTTGGGAATTTTTTAGGTTCATTTTTTATAATTATGAATGGTGAATTGTAAATGATGAATTGCAAATTTACAATTCATAATTTGTAATTCACAATTAAAGAATTGCTAACCAGTTTTTTTCTTCATAAACACCTGTTTCTTTCTCCGAAGCTATCACTTTTGCCGCTAATTCTTTCATAGCTTCGGCATTTTCTTCTTTATTGATAATGCAATTAATGATATATTCTCGAACTTGTGCAACAGTTTCATCAATAATTTTCATATGCTTTTCTTGGTCTTGCATTGCCATTACTAAATTGGCTTCGGCTAGTTTTTCGTCTAAGATTTTGTCTTCATAGTTGGCAATATCCTCGTCCATCTCTTCAAAATCATAGTCGAAAATACCACGTTCGTTTAAACGTTTGGTAACTATTTGTTTAAATTCTCGCATGATATCTGGTTGATCTAATAATGGTTGTTGCTCTACCCATTGCATAAAGGCCTCGTCTGCAACATCTGCTTCTAAATAATAAATTATTTTTTCGGTATATTTTGTTTTCACCTTGTTGAAATTTTTAGGTTTATTGTTTTGGTTTATTAAATGTATCTTCTTTCCATTTTTCGGGATTGGTTTCTATATAATTACAAATTCTAAGATAGGATAATTCATCTTTTATAATATGATCATAAAAAGAGCGATGCCAAACAAAATCTTTAAAACCCATGCTATGAATTTCTTTTGAAGATGTGGTTTTAAATGCTCCAACTAATTGTGACACTGATTTTATTTTAGTACTTGAATCCACTAAATGACTATCTATTTCTAAAACAAAATGAAAATGATTTGGCATTACAATAGTAGCATGTAAAACAACATATTTATAATGTTCTGCTAACCAATTTATTTGATTTTGAACAACAACACCAAATTTATTTAAATTCATTTTTTTATTTTCTACAAAACCCAAACAACAATCGAAATTTTTTACATTGCCCGTAATGAAATATAAATTATTTTGCGAATAATTATATCCTAATTTTCTATTGGGCTTTCTATTTAAATTATTTTGCATTTTGAAAATTAAATTAATCTTTCAATTAAAATTACGAATTATTCTGCAAATATTGGGTACGGACAGGTCGCGACCTGTCCCTACACAAAATTATTTTTCTTATTTTTCTCTTGATAAACAACATATCACAATTTGTGAATTATTAATACCAAATTTAATAATTAATTGTTAATTATTAATGCTGCCTTGCGAATTGTGGGTTTTGTTTAAAAAGCGCCATTTTTGGGGTTATGAATGCCAAATTTGGGGTTTATAGCGTCATATTTGGGGTTATTGACGTCAAATTTGAGGTTGTTTGATGCCATGTATGAGGTTGTTTGCGTTTTAATTGGGGTTTTGGATGCCAAGTTTGGGGTTCTAGATGTGATATTTGGGGTTTTTAATATAATTGCTTTGCAATTATATTAAAAACGGACAGGTCTCGACCTGTCCGTACTTTTATTAATTTAAAATTATTCTGTGGGAGTGTTTGTTGTGCCTGTTCGGTTAAAGAATTGCGATAACTCATTCACTTTAGTTTCATAGCCAGCTACTTTAGTATTAAACTTATACTTGCTATAATCATAATCGGTTAATGCTGCCTGATAATTGTCGAAATCGTGTAAAATTTTATTGTTGTTTAAACCATCAATAATGTTTTGCAGTCGGTTGATGGTATTTTGCAGAAACTCTCTCGAATCGAAGTCGTTTTGAAACTCAGCCCAATCGACATCTGGAGAACTTAATGCTGGTTGTCCGCTTTTATAATCTTTTACCTTATTTACAATAAGTTTATTCTGCTCGTTTATGCTACCGTATTTTTGGCGTTCATCGGGCAAAAGGTTTCTAAATTTAGCACTCAAAAGGTTTTCTAGCGCTGTTAAATTGGTTGCTGTTCCTGTTTTTTCGGCAGCTGTGTAGTGCACTGGGTTTAAATTTTCAAAAGGCATAAGTATCTGGTTTTAAGTTAATACTAAACCAAAATTAGTGAATTTTCTTATATCTTGAAAAAAAATTATTCTTTGTTCTTAGTGTCAATAATAATGGTAACTGGACCGTCATTTACTAGTGCAACTTTCATGTCTGCACCAAATTTCCCTGTATGTATTTTCTTACTCACTTCGTTTTCCATTTGCGAAACAAAATTCTCATATAAAGGAATGGCAGTTTCTGGTTTTGCGGCTTTTATGTAAGACGGTCGATTTCCTTTTTTGGTAGCTGCATGAAGTGTGAATTGACTAACCACAATAATTTCACCATTTATATCTTTTACGGATAAATTCATTACTTCACTTTCATCAGCAAAAATGCGAAGATTAGCAATTTTTGATGTCAACCAATTGATGTCTTCTTGATTATCTGCTTCTTCAATTCCTATTAAGATTAGTAAGCCTTGATTTATTTGGGCTACTATTTTGTTTTCTATTTCAACGGATGCTTCTAATACTCTTTGAATTACTGCTTTCATAATTTTTCATTTAGTAATTGCGAGGTACGAAGCAATCTTTTCAACTTTACGTAAAACTTCATGAGATTACTTCGTGCCTAGTAATGACTGCCAATTAACAGATTGCGACCAGGGACAGGTCTCGACCAGGGACAGGTCTCGACCTGTCCCTACTCGGATTTTCTTGTTTTATCGCTTTCTGCTCTGTCTTCTCCGTAGATGTCGTTTCTATAATTGTCTTCGTCTCCTTCTAATAATTGCAAATAAGATTTATATCTTGACCATGCAATTTCATCTTTATCTAAAGCATCTTTAACGGCACATTTTGGTTCGTCTTTATGCAAACAATTGTTGAATTTACACTCCTCTTTTAAAGCAAAAAATTCGGGATAATAATCTCCGATTTCTTGTTTATCCATATCTACAATTCCAAATCCACGAATTCCGGGTGTGTCTATTATTTGAGCTCCGAAAGCTAAATCAAACATTTCTGCAAAGGTTGTAGTATGTTTTCCTTGTGAATAGGATGCCGAAATTTGATTGGTTTTTAAATTTAATGAAGGTTCTAAAGTATTCACCAAAGTTGATTTTCCAACACCTGAATGTCCTGAAAACATAGAAACTCTATCTTTCATTAAAGCTTTAAGTTCTTCAACTCCAGTTCCATCTTGAGCAGAAACTCGCAAACATTTATAACCTACACTAGTGTAAATGTGTTGCATGTATAATTGTTCGTCTAAAGTAGCTTCATCAAACGTATCAATTTTATTGAAAACAATTACTGCTTCAATTCCATAGGCTTCTGCTGTAACTAAAAACCGATCGATAAAACTAGTTGTAGTTGGTGGATTATTAATCGTTACCAATAAAATAACAATATCAATATTTGATGCAATAATATGCATTTGATGGGATAGGTTAACCGATTTTCTTACAATATAGTTTTTACGATCATGAATAGTATTAATTGTACCAATATTTGCTTCATCAACGTTATCCACATCAAAGTCTACTACATCTCCAACTGCAATTGGGTTTGTACTTTTAATTCCTTGCATTCGGAATTTTCCTTTAATACGACATTCGAAAAACTTATTTTCTTTAGTTTTTACGGTGTACCAACTTCCTGTAGATTTATAAACGATTCCTGTCATTCTTAATTTAGAAATATGAAGTTAGACTTTAGAATTATTCTAACTTTCAACTTATGAGTTACAAAGATAGCATTTCTTGTTTTATTAAATAGAAAAAGGCCATCTATTAGACAGCCTTTTAAAAATTTTATGTAGTAGAGAATCTTATTATTGAATAATCATTCTTCCTAATTTATCAGCTTTCTTTCTTGAAGCATAAATTAAAAATTCGTTGTCATTTTTTCTATAATAAACACCTGGTCTAATTACTAATTCGTTTTTAATAACTTCTTCCGGATCAAATCTTGTGATATTTCCTTTAGCATCAAATCTGAATAAAGTTGGAACTGCATTATTATAATTACCTAAACTTTTTATTTCCTCAATATCAGTAATTCCTTTATTCTTTTTGTTATCATTAAAAATAATATTCAATTGACCATCTTTATAAATAGGAATAGCACTTAAATATTCTGGTCCTTTGCCCATTACTGCTAAAGGGATTGAGACACTCATTCCTACTGAAAAACTTCCACCACTTGAACCTCCAAACATACCTACAGACATTACAGTAACTGCTGCTGCTTGATCTTTTGCCACTACATTGCTCCACTCTAAAGAACCGTCAGGCTTTAAGCAAGTTACTATTATTCATTTCTAATGAAAGTTATAGGTTGAATTGCTAAGGGACCTATACCAGATTTTTGACCTACAATTACTAGTTGATATTCTGATAAAACAATTAAACCACCATCATTTTTTTCAATTATTGTATGAATGTTATATAATGGTTTTACGTCTTTTCCTTTTTTAGCTCTTCTTTCTCCTAATAACTTTACTTTAGTCTCGTAGTCAAATTCATTAAATTTAAGGTTATCGTTAACGTTTGTTGCTAAATTAATTGTTGCATTGTAAACCCCTTTTAATTCTTTATTTGCCTTTCCATTATCTCTAACACTTGAATAAAAACCTACTAATTGTAACGTTTTTTTATTCGTAGCCATCATTTTACAATTGATAATTTCTTTGTCTTTAAAGTTAATATCAATTACTTCTTTTTTATAAGCATTAGCATTTTTAAATGCAAAAACTTGAAAGTTTTCAACTTTTTCTTTCTTTTTAGAATCTCTATAACTTTCATTAACTACCAAGAAAACATCGTTAAAAACATTTACATCAAAATCTGACAATACGAATTCATAGTCTTTTTTTGAATCATCGTAAGTAACTTTATCTATGTTTGAGAAAACTGGTTTTAAGTTGGAATCAAATAATTTGATTTCATATTTCAGTGCGTCTTCCTTGTCAAAAATAGCAGTATGCATAATTAGAATACTGTTTTCATCCGGTGAAACTTTAAAATAGAAAGATCCTTTGTCTCTGTTTTTAGCTACTTCAGATTCGAAAAGTGTAACCATGTTTTTTTTCAACTTTCCATCTTCACCCAGTTCTAAACCTGCTAAAGTATATATCTTGTCTTTTTTATGATAAACACTTCCAATAATATATGGTTTACCATCTAACAAAGCTACTTCTTCAAATTCGATCTCTCTATCTTTTAACTCAGGCAAAACAATTAGCTTGTTTGAAAGCATTTTCATTTCACCTGAACTAAAAGTTTTTATGTAATAATCATCCTTGCCTTTTAAAGCTAAAGCGTATACAATTCCGTTATTTTCACCAAAAAGTTTTACAATTTTTGCTTTATCATCTGGTAATTCAACACCATATGAAATTTTAATATTTTCAATATCATACTGTGCAAAAACATTTGTACTACAAACTACAAAGAGTACAAGAAAAAAGTAGATTTTATTCATTTTTATAATTTTTTTTGCAATAATAAGAAAAAAAAATTAACAATTAATTATTTACAACCTTTTCTTGATGATTTATACTTTCTTGGTGAATAGCTTTAAACAAATGCATTACAAAATCATTACTTAATCCTTTTTCTTCTCCTTCTAAAATCATTTTGCCTAGAATTTCATTCCAACGTTTATTTTGAAGAATTGCTACATTATTCTCTTTTTTCAAGACACCAATTTTATCAGCTACTTTCATTCTGCTTCCTAAAACTTCAAGTATTTTAGCATCAAGTTCATCAATTTGAGAACGCAAACCATTCATTTTACTTAAATATTCGCTTCCGCTTTCTGTTTCTTTTCTGACTTTTAAATCTTCAAAAATTTGTTTTAATGTTGTTGGAGTTACTTGCTGAGCAGCATCACTCCAAGCGTTATCTGGATCGATATGAGTTTCAATAATTAATCCGTCAAAATTCATATCTAAAGCTTGTTGTGATACTTCTTGAATCATATCTCTTTTTCCTGTAATGTGCGAAGGATCACAAATTAAAGGTAAATCTGGAAAACGATTTTGTAAGTCAATCGGAATTTGCCATTCTGGAATATTTCTGTATTTCGTTTTTTCATACGTTGAAAATCCTCTGTGAATTACTCCTAATTTTTTGATATTTGCTTTGTACAAACGTTCAACTCCACCAATCCATAAAGCTAAATCTGGATTTACTGGATTTTTAACTAAGACTATTTTATCAGTTCCTTCTAAAGCATCAGCAATTTCTTGCACTGCAAATGGATTTACAGTAGTTCTTGCTCCAATCCACAAAACGTCGATATCGTGTTCTAAAGCCAATTTTACGTGAGCAGCATTTGCTACTTCTGTTGCCATTAGCAATCCTGTTTCTGCTTTTGCTTTTTGCAACCATTTCAAACCGATTGCACCAACACCTTCAAATCCACCTGGACGCGTTCTTGGTTTCCAAATTCCAGCTCTAAATATACTTACATCAGAATTTTTTAATTCGTGAGCAATTTTTAAAACTTGTTCTTCTGTTTCTGCACTACATGGACCAGCAATTACTAATGGATGATCTAATTTAAAATCATCTAACCATGTTCTCATTTCTTTCTTATTTTCCATTTTTTAGCTATTTTAATATTTCTTTAATTCTATTTGTATTTTGCATTTCGTTAAAAACCTCATCATAATTATCATTTTGAAGTAACTCTTTGAACTGCGTTAAATTTAATATGTATTCGTCTAATGTTTCAATAATATTATCTTTATTCTGTTTAAAAATCGGTGTCCACATGGCTGGTGAACTTTTGGCTAAACGAACAGTACTTTCAAATCCACTGCCAGCCATATCGAAAATATCTCTTTCGTTTTTCTCTTTTTCGATTACTGTTTTTCCTAACATAAACGAACTAATATGGGATAAATGTGATACATAAGCAATGTGCTTATCATGTGATTTTGGATCCATATATCGAATTCGCATGCCTAATTTTTGAAATAAATCTAAAGCCAACTCTTGTTGTTTGTAAGCCGTTTTTTCTACTTCACAAATGATGTTTGTTTTTCCTTGAAACAACTCTTTTATAGCTGCTTTTGGTCCAGAAAACTCTGTTCCTGCAATTGGATGTGTTGCTAAAAAATTGCGTCTTCTTTGATGGTTTTCAACGACTTCACAAATTGGAAATTTAGTTGAACCAACATCAATCACTAAAGCATTATCATTAATCTTATCTAATATCTGAGGCAAAATTACTAAACCAACATCAACTGGCACTGAAACAATTACTAAATCTGCATTTTCTAAATCCTCAAAATTGGCTTTCTGATGAATAATTCCCAATTGAATTGCTTCAGCTAAATTGCTTTCATTACTATCAATTCCGAAAAAAGTAGCTTCTTTAAAATGTGATTTCAGATCCAATGCTATTGAACCTCCTATTAAACCTATTCCTATTATATATATATTCATAAAAATTCCAATATTAAAAATTCCAAATTCCAACTAAAATCTTGAAATTGCTTCTTTTATTTTTTCTTCAGTTACACATAATGAAAAACGAATGTATCCATTTCCGTTGCATCCAAAAATAGTTCCTGGTGTGATGAATATGTGTTTTTCTAGTAATATTTTATCAATAAATGCTTCAGAAGATTCTACATGACTTGGTAATTTTGCCCAAACGAATAATCCAACTGAGTTTTTATTTACTTCACAACCTAATTTTTCTGCTAGTTGAATTACTACTTCTTTACGTTTTTTGTAAATATTATTTTGTTCATCAAACCAAGATTTATCTAATTTTAAAGCTTCAATTGCTCCTTTTTGAATGCCATAAAACATTCCAGAATCCATATTACTTTTTACTTTTAGAATGGCATCCATGAAATTTGAATTTCCTAAAACCATTCCAACTCTCCAACCTGACATATTATAGGTTTTGCTTAATGAATTTAGTTCTATTGCAATATCTTTTGCTCCTTCAACTTGTAAAATTGACATTGGATTATCATTCAAAACAAAACTGTATGGATTGTCATTTATAATTAGGATTTTATGCTTTTTCCCGAAAGCGACTAGTTTTTCAAACAATTCTAAAGAACCATTAACACCTGTTGGCATATGAGGATAACTCACCCACATAATTTTGACATTTGATAAATCAAGTTGTTCTAATTTTTCGAAATCAGGTTGCCAATTAGTTTCATCAGTCAAATCATAATAAACAGGTTTTGCTTGAACTAATTCTGTCACAGCTGCATACGTTGGATAACCTGGATTTGGAATTAAAACGGTATCTCCTTCATTTAAAAAAGCCATTGAAATATGCATAATTCCTTCTTTCGAACCCATTAAAGGCAATATTTCTGAATTAAAATCTAACTCAACATTAAAGTGGTTTTTATAAAAATCAGCCATTCCTTTTCTTAATTCTGGCAAGCCTTGATAACTTTGATATTCATGTGCCTTGTCATCAAACATTGCTTTTTGAATGGCTTCAATAACTAATGGTGAAGGCAATAAATCTGGACTTCCAATTCCCATATTGATAATTGGTTTTCCATCAGAAATAAGCTGACGAACTTCTTTCAACTTTTTTGAAAAGTAGTATTCTTGAACTGTATTTAGTCTGTTGGCTGTTTTTATCATTAGGTTATTGCTTTTTGGAACACAGATTTGAGAAATTAAAGAAATTTATATAATTGTTTTTTGTTGTTTACAAAGATTTCACAAATTTTTACAAATTAATTCTTTTGATTTTTGTTATTGAAATTGCTCTTGACTATTGTTATTGCTCTTGATTTTTGTTGTTATTTTTATATTCACCCAAAACTTTAAAATGAGTTGTCATTATTTCTAAAAGTTGTTTCGCTTTTTCGTAATCTTTGTAATCATCAAATGTGATATCAACAAAAAATGAATATTGAAAAGGTGTTTCTATTTTTGGTAACGACTGAATTTTAGTTAAACTTAATTTACAATCACTCATTACATTTAAAACCGTTGCTAAACTTCCTCTTTTGTGTTCTAACTCAAATTTTAATGAAGCTTTATTTATTAAACTTTTATTTGATTCATCTTGGTTTGTACTAATAATTACAAACCGAGTTTGGTTGTCATTAATCGTTTGAATTTCGGATGCTAAAATTTCTAAATCGTATAATTCAGCAGCTGTTTTACTTGCAATTGCGCCAATTCCTTTTAAATTATTATCATGAATTCGTTTGGCTGTTTCGGCTGTGTCTTTGTCTTCCACTAACTTTATATGCGAATATTTTTTAAAGAATTCTTTACACTGCAAAATTGCCATTGGATGTGAATGAACTTCTGTAATATCTTCCAACTTTTGACCTTTCAAAGTCATAAAATTATGATGAACAGATAAATAGTATTCACCTATTATTTTCAAATTATTATTATCTATCAAAGCGTAATTCGGAATTATTGAACCCGCAATTGAATTTTCTATTGCCATTACAGCAAATTTCGAATCTTCTTTTAAGACACTTTCAACTAAACTATCAAAAGACATACATTCGTGTATAGCAATAGCTGCATCAAAATAGTCTAATGCTACTTGATGGTGAAATGAACCTTTTATGCCTTGTATTGCTATTTTGTTTTTCATTAATATTCGTTTTATTCAAAAGATTCTGAACTACTGAACTAAATTCAGCACGAGTAAATTCAGAATAAAAAAAAATCCCGATTTTCATCGGGATTATATATTGTGAATTTAATTTATTTTAAAAATTAGCATACGATATAACAATCCCTTTCTGTTCTCCAGAAGAAATAAGAAAAATTGTTATAATAAAGTGTACTGCTTGTCATTTGTTTTTTTATTCTATTGGCTAAAGTAGAAAATAATTTCTATAAAAAAACTTAATTTAATAAAAAAAATCACTTAAACGTTTTCGTCAACTAAAAGTTTTTTTGAATTCCAACTGTATAAGCTTGACCAAAATTAATGTAAAAAACACTATTTGTATTGTTCAAATCTTGGTTTTTCATTGAACTATAAGACATCCCTCCTAATCCAAAATTCATTCCAAAACCATTTTTAATTTTTAAATGAATTAATGGTTGTAAAGTTGCATAAACCCCATTTGATTTTGAAGTAATTTCTGAAAAATTATCAGTAGAAAAGACTTCTTTTCGATTTTGAAATCCAATGCCTAAATCAGTAAATAATGAGAAGCTATCATTTAAAGATGTTGAATATCTTAAGAACGAACCAAGAGAAAAATTATCTCTTTTACTTAAATAATTATTGGCAGTTGATTGTCCATACCATTTACTTTGGTTAATTGATGATTCCAAACCAACTGTCCAATTATCATTAAATTGATATCCTAGTTTTGGATTAAATCCAAAATTTTGATTATCAATTGCATTATCTTCAGATTTCTTATCTGAATAATAACTTGCACTTCCTGAAACTAAATAAGTTCCTTTTTGAGCATTTGCAACAATAGCAAATGTCATTAATAAAAACAATAATGTTTTCTTCATTTTTTTGTTTAATTTAAAATTACATAACAATGATACTAAAGAAATTTCTTAAATTTTTATCAAAAAAAATAAAATTTAGTTAATTTAACTTTTCATGATTTCACACTAGTCAAATTCTTTAATTAATTATTACATTTGCTATAAATATTACAACATGTCAATAGAAGTTAAGAATATAACTAAAAATTACGGTGCTCAAAAGGCATTAGATAATGTTTCGTTTTCGGTTAAAAATGGAGAAATTGTTGGTTTTCTTGGTCCAAATGGTGCTGGGAAATCGACTTTAATGAAGATTTTGACTACTTATATTACTTCTGACGAAGGAAGTGCTTCTGTAAATGGCAATGATGTTGAAACGGCTTCAAAAGAAGTTCAGAAGTCTGTGGGTTATTTGCCTGAACATAATCCGTTGTATTTGGATTTATATGTTCGTGAATATTTAGCTTTTAACGCTGATGTTTATAAAGTAGATAAATCAAGAATTGAAGAAGTAATTCAATTGACTGGTTTAACTCCAGAAGCGAATAAGAAAATTGGACAACTATCAAAAGGTTATAGACAACGTGTTGGTTTGGCAACTGCTTTGTTACACAATCCTGATGTTTTAATTTTAGATGAACCTACAACGGGATTAGACCCAAATCAATTGGTGGAAATTCGTGAATTGATTAAAAACATTGGAAAAGACAAAACGGTTTTTCTTTCAACACACATTATGCAAGAAGTTGAAGCGATTTGTGATAGAGTTATCATCATCAATAATGGAAAGATTGTAACTGACAAAAAACTTAATACTTTAGTAAAAGAGCAACAAGAACAAACTATTGAAGTGGAATTTGATAAAGTGGTTGATGAAACTATTTTAAATACAATTCCGAATATAAAAACTACTAAAAACTCTCACGATTTTATTTGGGAATTGACTTTTGAAACTGAAAGTGACATGAGACCAATCGTTTTTGATTTCGCTCACGACAATGGCTTAAAGATTTTACAGTTGAACTTGAAGAACAAGAATTTAGAACAAATTTTTAGAGAACAGACGAAGAAGTAGTGTTCAGTGTTCAGTGTTCAGTGTTCAGTGTTCAGTGTTCAGTGTTCAGTAATTGGTTTTTTATTTGGAGTTTGGTTACATTTTTAACTCATAATCTTTAAATTTTTCAATCTTTCAAATCATTTAATATCTTAATTATAAATTAATTGTCCTTGATATAAAACTTGTACCTCAACAATTGGTGGATTGTTTTTTAAAATTACATTTCCTGTGCTGTAAATTGTTCCAGATATTTTTTGCTGTGGATTTACTATGATATCATTCGAACTTCTTTGGAAAACATAAACATTTTGAGCGATTAGATTTGAACCCTCAAAAAGTTCGTCTCCATTGTAAAAAGCTACTGATAATTCGTTAGTATTTCCTGAAATATTGTAAAAACTGGCTCTGTTATCTTCTACAAATAAACTATTGCAATTCACTTCTAAATGAAATTCTCCTGAAGCAGTGTCTTCAAACAAACCTGATTGCAAATGAAAGTTTGTGAAATTCAACACATTTTCTGAATACACATTGTGTTGAGAAGATGAATAAATTGTATCTAAATCATCAATTGAAATATAAATTTTTATAGGTTCATAACTTTGAAAAGTTTTTGTTGCATTTTTTGCATCAATAAAAAGTTGCTTGTCGATTACTGAAAAACTAACTTTATCAATCACATTTTCTCCTGCTGTAATTTCAACTTTAGTTTCCGTTTTATCTGTTATATGCAATTCAATTCCTTCTGAAATATTAATTTTATCAAAAAATCCAACCGAAATTTCTTTTGAAACTATTTCACCCGAAGATTCTAGCAGCTGATTTTCATCGCAACTCAATAATAAGAAAAGACCAAATAAAACGACTAATTTTTTCATAATTTCACTCCTATTCCAAATTCTAAAGCTTCAGCTTTTGCAGCATGTGTTTTTAAGGATAAACTGCTGAATACAGTTTTGTTCCAATGGTATTTTACACCTAATCTTTGATATATAGGTCCTAAAAAATCAAAAGGTTCATACACATAATATCCAACTTGAGCTTCAAGGGAAATTTTATTAATTACTAATTCATAACCTGCAAAAAGTCCGACACGTTTGAAATCAGTATCTTCTTTTATATTTTCATTTGGATAAGCTACTGACTTATATTTTATGTATTCTTTCAAATAATACATGGCAAAGACATCAACTCCTAACTGTATTTTACTTTTTTTTGTGAATTGCTTATCGGCATAAAAACTCAATTCATAAAAAGGTTTTTGACCGCTTCCAATTATATCACTTTCATTTATTCCTGTTCGGAAAGCAATGTTATATTTTAATGGAAATGTCGTTTTTAAAGTGTCGTTTGATATTTTATATTCGATATTTTCATCCTTAAAAGCATAATTCAATCCTAACTGAAATGATAAAGTATTTGTACTCGTATTTGGTGATTTTATATTAGCATTTGAATGGTGGAAAAAAGCTAAGCCTGTTTGAAAACCAATATTTCCAATGACTTTTTCTTTACGATAATTCAATAAAAAATAGGTCGAAGGCATAACTTTAGTACTGTATGCGAAATTTCTAAAATTCTCGTTTTTATCATAAGGATTTGTGTTGTAAGCAACTCCTTGTCCAATTCGAAACACTAAATTTCGATTTAAAAAGTAGAAATTATAATGACCAAAAACTCCATATAAATCTCCTAAAACTTGATTTTTATTGACTTGATGATGCAATGAAAATCCGTAATCTGGAAAATTAAATTCTGATTGCCATTCTTCTTCCCCAAAAGTCTTTTTGTTAAAACTCAACAAAATACTTTCAGGATGTTTCGTAATCAAATGTTTAATTGTTTGATTATGAGGCAAAATTTTTCCATACAAATAATCAGCATCAACAGAAAATTGAGCGCTTGCCATTGAAAAAATGAATAAGAAAAATAAAATTTGCTTCATATTGAGGGCAAATATAATAGAAAGTTTATCAAAAAACTTCTTTAGCAATAGCTTTTATATTTTCTGCTTTTCCCATCGAATAATAATGCAAAACTGGAATTCCGGCTGCGACTAATTCTTTACTTTGTTGCAAACACCATTCTATTCCGATTTGTTTTACAGCATCATTATCTTTAGCTTTTACAACAGCCATTATTAAATCGTCTGGTAAATCAACACTAAAACGATGTGGAATTAAGTTTAATTGCTTTTTTGTAGCAATAGGTTTCAATCCTGGAATAATTGGAACTGTGATTCCAGATTTTCTACATTTTTTTTCAAATTCAAAGAATTTTTGATTATCAAAAAACATTTGGGTTACAATATAATCTGCCCCATTTTTAATTTTTTGTTTTAAGAAATGAATATCGCTATCCATACTTGGTGCTTCCATATGTTTTTCAGGATAACCTGCAACACCAATGCAAAAATCAGTGCAAGAAGAATTCTGTAAATCTTCATCTAAGTAAATTCCGCTATTCAAATTCGAAATTTGTTTTACTAAATCTGATGCAAATTCATTGCCTTCTTTTTCTGGTTTGAAATAGGTTTCGTTTTTCAAAGCATCACCACGAAGAGCTACAACATTATTAATTCCGAGAAAATCCAAATCAATTAGTAAATTTTCTGTGTCTTCTTGTGTAAATCCACCACATAAAATATGAGGAATGGCATCCACTTCATATTTATTTTGAATTCCAGCACAAATTCCAACGGTTCCTGGTCGTTTTTTTACAATCTTTTTTTGCAACAAACCGTTTGGTAGTTCTTTGAATTCGTACTCTTCACGATGATAAGTAACATCAATAAAAGGTGGCTTAAATTCCATTAAAGGATCAATACTATCAAAAATAGATTGAATATTTTGTCCTTTTAAAGGTGGAAGAATTTCGAAGGAGAATAAGGGTTTTCCGTTGGCTTTTTCTATATGTTGCGTTACTTTCATGTTTTAATCTGCTATGTTTGGTGATAACCATTTTGTGGCAACTTCTGTTGAAATTCCTCTTCGTTTAGCATAATCTATTACTTGATCTTCTTTAATTTTTCCTAATCCAAAATATTTACTTTGTGGATTGGCAAAATAATATCCAGAAACGGATGAAGCTGGCCACATTGCCATACTTTCCGTTAAGGTTACTCCGATTTCTTGTGCTACATTTAATAATTTCCAAATCGTTGGCTTCTCTAAATGATCTGGACAAGCCGGATAACCTGGTGCTGGACGAATTCCTTTATATTCTTCTTTGATTAATTCGAGATTGTTCAAATTTTCATCAGAAGCATAACCCCAAATTTCCTTACGAACTTTTAAATGTAAATATTCAGCAAAAGCTTCGGCTAATCTGTCTGCTAATGCTTTTACCATAATTGAATTGTAATCGTCTAAATCTTTTTCATATTCCTTTGCTTTTTCTTCGACTCCAAAACCTGTTGACACACAAAAACATCCAATATAATCTTGAATTCCTGAATCTTTTGGTGCGATAAAATCGGCTAAAGCTATGTTTGGTGCTCCTTCTGTTTTTTGAGATTGTTGTCTTAAAGTTAGAAAGGTTGTTGCTTGTTGGTTATCAGTTTTTAGTTGAATATCATCATCATTAATTGTGTTTGCTGGAAAAATTCCCAGAATTCCTTTTGCGGTGAACCATTTTTCTGATACAATTTTATCTAACATGAATAAAGCATCGTTGTATAGATTCGTTGCATCTGTTCCTACAACCTCATCCACTAATATTTTTGGAAATTTTCCGAATAATTGCCATGATTGAAAAAAGGGTGTCCAATCGATAAACGGAATTAATTCAGATAATTCAACCTCAACCACTTTTGTTCCTATGAAATTTGGTTTGGTTGGTTGATAATTCTTCCAATCTAATTGCAATTTGTTTTTTCGAGCTTGTTCAATGGTTAGATAATTTTTATCGCGACTTCTGTTTAAGTATTTATCCCGTAATTCATCATATTCTTCACGAATAGCTTTTACATAATTTTCTTTGGTTTCTTTTTGCAATAAATTACTGGCAACAGTTACAGCTCTTGAAGCATCATTCACGTGAATTACAGTTTCTTTATATTCTGGTGCAATTTTTACAGCTGTATGTGCACGTGAAGTTGTTGCACCACCAATCATAATTGGAATTTTTATGTTTAGTTTATCCATTTCTTTAGTTAAATAAACCATTTCGTCTAAAGAAGGTGTGATTAATCCGCTTAAACCAATAATATCTACGTTTTCTCGAACAGCAGCTTCAATAATTTTTTCTGGTGGAACCATAACTCCCAAATCAATGATTTCAAAATTATTACAGCCTAAAACTACAGCGACTATGTTTTTTCCAATATCGTGAACATCACCTTTTACAGTTGCCATTAATACTTTTCCAGCACTTGATGATTTTCCTGTTTTTTCAGCTTCAATAAATGGTAATAAATAAGCAACAGCTTTTTTCATAACTCTCGCCGATTTTACAACTTGCGGCAAGAACATTTTTCCACTTCCAAATAAATCTCCTACAACGTTCATTCCAGCCATTAAATTAACTTCGATAACTTCGATCGCTTTTGCTGAATTTGAACGAGCTTCTTCTGTATCAATTTCTATGAATTCGTCAATTCCTTTGACTAATGAATGTTTTAAACGTTCTTGAATGGAACCACTTCTCCATTCTGCAATAACTTTTTCATTTACTTTATAATCTCCTTTGTAACTCTCGGCTAGATCTAAAAGTCGTTCAGTCGCATCTTCTCTTCTATTTAATAAAACATCTTCTACGTGTTCTAATAAGATTGGGTCAATTTCATCATAAATCTCTAACATTTCTGGATTTACGATTCCCATTGTCATTCCGTTTTGGATGGCATGATATAAAAAAGCAGAATGCATCGCTTCTCGTACTTTATCATTTCCTCTGAATGAGAAAGAAACGTTACTTACACCACCTGAAACATTTGCGTACGGTAAATTTTTTCGGATCCATTTCGTAGCTCTGAAAAAATCTAATGCGTTTAATTTGTGTTCATCCATTCCAGTTGCTACAGGGAAAATATTTGGATCGAAAATAATATCTTGAGCTGGAAATCTGACTTTATCTACTAAAATATCATAACTTCTTTTGCAAATTTCAATTCTTCTTTCGTAATTATCCGCTTGACCATTTTCATCAAAAGCCATAACAATTACTGCTGCACCATATTTTTTTATTAATTTGGCATGATGAATAAAAACTTCTTCACCCTCTTTTAAGGAAATAGAATTCACCACACTTTTCCCTTGAACTACTTTTAAACCAGCTTCAATAATTTCCCATTTTGAGCTATCAATCATTATTGGAACACGTGCAATATCTGGTTCAGCCGCAATTAAATTTAGGAATTTGGTCATAGCATAAACACCGTCTAACATTCCTTCATCCATGTTTACATCGATAATTTGTGCTCCACCTTCTACTTGCGTTCTTGCAACATCTAAGGCTTCATCGTATTTTTCCTCTTTAATTAATCTAAGAAACTTGCGAGAACCAGTTACATTAGTCCGTTCACCAACATTTACAAAATTGGTTTCTGGCGTTATAATTAAAGGTTCTAATCCTGATAATTGTAAGTATTTATTGGTTTTATAGCTCATCGTTTATTCTCTTGTAATGCTTGTTGACTTCTTTATAAAACAGTTTAAAATCTGTTCTAAAATTTTGCCATTTATTTTGTAATCCTTTTTTTGTGTCTACTATTTTATTTTTCATTATAATCAGACTTCTACGGTTATTCCTCTTGGTTTAAATTCATGTGCTACTTCGGCAATTAGTTGGATGTGCTCTGGAGTAGTTCCACAACAACCACCAATAATATTCACTAAATTATCTTGTAAATATTCCCGAATTAAAGCCTGCATCTCTTTTGGAGTTTGATCGTATTGTCCGAAAGCATTTGGTAAACCTGCATTTGGATGTGCTGAAATATTTAATTGTGTATTATGTGCCAAACGTTTTAAATAGGGTTTTAATTGGTCTGCACCTAAAGCACAATTAAATCCGATACTTAACAATGGAATATGGGAAATTGAAATTAAAAAAGCCTCAACGGTTTGACCTGATAAAGTTCTTCCTGAAGCATCTGTAATTGTTCCAGAAACCATTACTGGAATATCGATATTTTTTTCTTCCTTAACTTCTTCAATAGCGAAAAGAGCTGCTTTTGCATTTAACGTATCGAAAATCGTTTCTACTAGTAAAACATCACAACCACCATCAATTAGTGCTTCTACTTGTTGTTTGTAAGCAATTCGTAAATCATCAAAAGTCACTGCTCTAAAACCTGGATCATTTACATCTGGAGACATTGATGCCGTTCTGTTTGTTGGTCCAATTGAACCTGCTACGAATCTTGGTCTATCTGTGAATTCATCTGCAACTTCTCTTGCAATTTTAGCCGATTCATAATTTAATTCATAAACTATGTCTTCTAAATGATAATCAGCCATTCCGATAGTTGTCCCAGAAAATGTATTAGTTTCAACAATATCAGCACCAGCTTGAAAATACAAACGGTGGACTTGCTTTACAGCTTCGGGTTGTGTTATGGAAAGTAAATCGTTATTTCCTTTTAATGGATGCGGAAAACCTTTGAAACGTGTGCCGCGAAAATCTTCTTCTGAAAAATTATTGCGTTGTAACATTGTTCCCATTGCTCCATCAAGGACTAGGATTCTTTCTTTTATAGCTTCTTGTATTTTTGACATATCGTATTACTTATAAATTGTCATCAAGAAACTGGAAAGAATTTCGTTGAGTTATCTGCTTTTTACTATCTGACTTAACAGATACTGAAATAACTTCAGCATAAAAATAGAATGTAGCACCTTTCTCATTAAAGGAATAAGAGGTTGCCAAGCTTTCATTGAGTCTAATCTCTCCAGCTTTCGTGATAACAATCATTATGTTTATGAACAGGACAAAGGTAATATTAAATTTTTAATTGTGAAATATTTTCCGAAATAACTTTATTATTGACTTAAAGAAAGAATAAAAATCCACTAAAGTTGATTATTTTAGAATATTTTAAATTAAAGACAGCGTTTTGCCGTGATTTTGATTTTAAAATAAACTCATTTTAAATTAAAAAGTCCCTTTACTATGAATAAAGGGACTTTTTTAAAGATTAAAATAATCCTTCCACAGATAAATAACGTTCACCCGTATCATAGTTAAAGGCTAGAATTACAGCATCATCTGGCAAAGAAATAATTTTTTTAGCCACAGCTGCTAAAGTAGCTCCTGTAGAAATTCCAACAAAAACTCCTTCTTGTAGAGCACTATTTTTAGCAAATTCAAAAGAATCTTCTTTTGAAACCGTAATTACTTCATCTATTAAATTGCTGTGATAATTTTCTGGTACAAAACCAGCACCAATACCTTGTAAAGGGTGTGGTCCAGGATTTCCACCACTTAAAACAGGAGATAATTCTGGTTCAACTGCAATTATTTTTACGTTAGTAAATTTTTGTTTTACAATTTCAGCAACTCCTGTAATATGACCACCCGTTCCAACTCCAGTAATGATATAATCTATACCATCAGGAAAGTCTTCTATAATTTCAACTGCTGTAGTTTTTTTATGAATTTCAATATTTGCAGGATTTTCAAATTGTGAAGGTGACCAAGCATTTGGAATTTCTTTAACTAATTCGGCTGCTTTTTCGATAGCACCTTTCATTCCTTTTTCACGTGGAGTTAACTCGAATGTAGCTCCATAAACTTCCATTAATTTTCTTCTTTCCACACTCATGGATTCTGGCATTACCAAAATCACCTTATAGCCTTTTACAGCAGCAACTAAAGCTATGCCAATTCCAGTATTTCCAGAAGTTGGTTCGATAATTACACTGTCTTTATTCAAAAGTCCCTTTGCTTCAGCATCTTCTATCATACTTAAAGCAATACGATCTTTGATACTTCCACCGGGATTTGCTTTTTCTAATTTAATCCAAACATTTTTATTTGAACCAAATAATCGATTGATTTTTACAACGGGAGTTTTTCCAATTGTTTTTAAAATATTTTCTACTTTCATAACTTTTATTTTTAATTAATTATATACTAAAATTGATTGGTTCAGGAAAATTATTCTTGGACCTTACACTTATTTCACTCTTATGATAGACTAATGTTTTTGATGGAATTGAATCCGTAATCCAAACATTTCCTCCAATTACTGAATCTCTTCCAACAATTGTATTTCCTCCTAAAATAGTTGCATTGGCATAAATGATTACATTATCTTCTATTGTTGGATGTCTTTTCACTTCTGCTTTATCTTTACTTACACTTAAAGCCCCTAAAGTTACTCCTTGATAAATTTTAACTTTATTACCTATTATAGCAGTTTCCCCAATTACAATTCCGGTTCCGTGATCAATAAAAAAACGTTTTCCAATAGTTGCTCCAGGATGGATATCTATACCTGTTTTTCCATGAGCGTATTCTGAAATTACTCTTGGTAAAACTGGCACTTTTTTATTCCAAAGATTATTTGCCATTCTATAAATCGCAATCGCAAAAAAACCTGGATAAGCTAACAAAACCTCATCTTTTGATTTTGCCGCTGGATCAAATTCAAGGATTGCATCCAAATCAGCTAATAAATCTTGATGAATGTTTAATAAATCTTCAAAAAAAGAATCTGCCAATTCATCTTCATTTATATAACCAACTTGAGACAAAAAAAATTGTAACTCTTGGTTCAATTCATTTTCCTTATGTTGAAACATTTGAATTGTTTCACATTGTCCGTGTCCGTAAAATAGCCATGCAAATAAATCCTCTAACCAATTTTCAATTTTCTTTTTAATAATTGGTACAGTTTGTTCGGCCTTATTTTTATCAAACAATACTTGACTTATATTTTTACTTTTCATACTAATCGATTTAATCAAATTCTTTTAAAACAAAAAACCTCTACAGATAGCAGAGGTTTCATTTGATATATTTTAAAAATTTAAAATTATGCAATAGAAGTCCTCTGAGGAAATTTCCACATCTTACAACAAGTATTACAAATAATTAAATTCATTTTTTATTCTATTTACATTACAAAGGTATTATCAAATATCAAATAAAGATTTATTTTCTAAAAACTTTAACTTTATTTTTAAATTTAAGGAATTTTATCTTCTTTTTAGTCGACAAATAGTTTTATTTTCTTTTTGTACTATTTTAATACATAAAAAAAAGGTCAGAACTAATTCTGACCTTTTATAAAATATTATTAGAAAATTGTTAGTTTTTTACGAATTTAGATGTTGCAACACCTTCATCAGTTTTAACATTTAACATATAAACACCAGAAGTTAAATCCGAAACATTAATTTCCATTTCAGAATCAAATGCATTGTTAATTGTTTTTACTGTTCTTCCATTAATATCAACCATAGTGATTTCATTCACTGATAAACCGTTTTTAACAGATAAGTTTAAAACGTTGTTTGCTGGATTTGGGTAAATAGAGAAATTATTTGCAAAGAATGATTGAGTACTTGCAACAGCGGTTGTTGTTACTTTAAAATCATCTACTGCAAAACCAAATTGATCGTCTGATACACAATTAATTGAAAAATAAACTGCTTGCCCATCAAAAGATGCTGGTACAGTGTAAGTATATTGAACCCAATTTATATTTGACGGAATAGTAATTGTACCCGCAGATAACAAAGTAATATTTGCAGTAGTGTTTCCAGAAGAAATACCGACTTTAAACTTTTCAGCACCAAAACCAGAATCACAAGCTTTTGCCCAAAAAGTTAAAACATTTCCTGAAGAACCTAAAGTTATTTGAGGAGATATTAACCAATCATTATTTAATAATGGAGCTGGACTAGCTGCTGCAAAACATACCATGTGTTTATTACCAGTTCTTGCAGTCCAATTACTTGTTGCTGTTGGTGCTAATGGAGCTACAGTTGTAGTTGCATTAAAAACCTGAAAAGATTTTGCAACTCCTGAATTAGGAAATGTTACACCTGTAAAACCGTAAGTGGTTTTTAAGTCAACATCAATAAGAGTCCAATTTCCAACACCTGTAATAGCAAAATCTGCATAAGTATCGAAAGAATCCTCAAACAATGTTGTTTGAGCAAAATTTGTTGCGTTAACACCTAAAAGTGCTAAACCTAAAAGTAAAGTTTTTTTCATAATGTAAAATTTTTGATGAATTAATATATAAATCAAAAATAAGGAATTTAGTTACATAAATAACATTTTAAACCTTTTTTAACAAATTATCTGTTCTATTATATAAAACATTTCTATCTTTGCCAAACTAAAATTAGAGGAAAAATTTGACTGATTGCAACCTCGTTAAAAAAATGCTAAAGCAGAAACTCTCCTTTAGTATTTGACGCGAACATATCTTTTAAAATTTTCCATATTAAAATAATTAAAATTTTATAATATGGCATATTTATTTACGTCTGAATCTGTTAGTGAAGGACATCCAGACAAAGTAGCGGATCAAATTAGTGATGCATTAATTGATAATTTCTTGGCATTTGATCCAGAATCGAAAGTAGCTTGTGAAACTTTAGTAACAACTGGTCAAGTAATTTTGGCTGGTGAAGTAAAGTCGAACACCTATCTCGATGTTCAGCAAATTGCAAGAGAAGTAATCCGAAAAATCGGATATACAAAAAGTGAATACATGTTTGAAGCTGACTCTTGTGGTGTGCTTTCTGCTATTCACGAACAATCTTCTGATATTAATCAAGGAGTTGATAGAGCTAATAAAGAAGAACAAGGTGCTGGTGACCAAGGAATGATGTTTGGTTACGCAACTAATGAAACTGAGAATTACATGCCTTTAGCATTAGATTTATCTCATGCTTTATTAATTGAGTTGGCTAATTTAAGAAGAGAAAATTCTGAGATTACTTATTTACGACCAGATGCGAAATCACAGGTTACTTTAGAATACTCTGACGACAACAAACCTGTTAGAATTGATGCTATCGTTATCTCTACACAACATGATGACTTTGTTAAACCAAAATCAAGTTCAAGAGCAGATAAAGATGCTGCCAATGATGAAATGTTGGTAAAAATTAAAAGTGATTTAGTTTCAATTTTAATTCCAAGAATTAAAGCTAAATATCCTCAATACGCTCATTTATTTAATGATGATATTACGTATCACATTAACCCAACTGGAGTTTTTGTAATTGGTGGACCTCATGGTGATACTGGCTTAACAGGAAGAAAAATTATCGTTGATACTTATGGTGGAAAAGGAGCTCATGGTGGTGGTGCTTTTTCTGGAAAAGATCCAAGTAAAGTTGACCGTTCTGCTGCTTATGCAACAAGACATATTGCTAAAAATTTAGTTGCTGCTGGTTTATGTGACGAAATTTTAGTTCAGGTGTCTTATGCAATTGGTGTTGCAAAACCAACATCAATAAATGTTAATACATACGGAACTTCAAAAGTTAAAATGACTGATGGAGAAATTAGTAAAAAAGTTGAAGCTATTTTTGATATGCGTCCTTACTTTATTGAACAACGTTTAAAATTAAGAAATCCAATTTATAGTGAAACGGCTGCTTATGGTCATATGGGAAGAACTCCAGAAACTGTAACTAAAACTTTTCAATTGCCTAATGGTGAACCAAAAACAGTTACTGTTGAATTATTTACTTGGGAGAAATTAGATTTTGTTGATAAAGTAAAAGCCGCTTTTAAATTGTAAGAGAGTTGAAAGACCGCTTCACTAAAAGAGTGAGATAATGGACTTATAAATCCATAAAAAAAACCTGATTTAAAATTTTGAATCAGGTTTTTTTATGGATTTAGATAATGAATTTATAAATTATATTTCAAACTTAAAATTAAATATCTTGGTTGCACAAAGTAGCTCGAAAAATTACTAATTCCTCCCAATTGACTAAAACTATTGGTATTTAAAGATTCTGTGTTTAAAATATTTGTTCCAGCTAATTTATATTCCCATTTGCTGTCTTTCTTTTGATAAATTAAACTTGCACTTAAAAAATCGAATTCATTGTCTATCTTCTTTGATATATTTAAAATAAATATATTTTGTTGTAAATTTTTATTTTTGTAGCTTCGTATATTAATATTAATTAATAAAAACTTTAATTATGAAAAAAATTTTTAATTTATCATTTGTCTTAATTTTCACGAGTGCATTTGCAGTAAATCCTTTGTATAAAAATCAAAACATTAAAAATTATTTAATCCCCAAAAATCCAATCTGTGACGATAATTATCTTTTTGAGGTTTCAAACGCTGATTATGCTTATTATTGGTTATCCACTTATCCTCCTTCAAACGCAAATCAATGGTATTATGATACTATCTGGGCAAATTACACTCAAGCACTCAGTCAAGCTTCACAAAACAGAAAAGACTGTAATAGGTCAACACAATAAATTTATGAATTAGGTCTTTTAAATATGTTTAAATGATATTATTTAAAAGACCTTAATTATTAATTTATAAATTATACTTTAAACTCAATATTATAAATTTTGGCTGCACAAAATAGCTCGAAAAATTACTTATACCAGCTAACTGATTAAAACTGTTGTTGTTTAAAGCTTCAGTATTAAGTAAATTTGTTCCAGATATTTTATATTCCCATTTACTGTCTTTTTTCTGATAAATTAAACTTGCACTTAAGAAATCAAATTCGTTATCTATGGTTTTTGCTTTATTTCTATTGTGATTATATGTGTAATCTGAAACAAACGAAAAAGCATTTAAAAAGAAGTATTCTAACCCAACAGAAGGGCTATCTGTAAAAAAAGTATCTGTAAAGTTATCATTTATTGTGTAAACATAACCTAAAGACAAGTTTGGAGCATTTTTAAAATTAGTAGAAAATTTTGCATTATAACTTTGTGTAAATGATTCTGTAGTTTGAATTTGGTCTGGTTGAGATGGAAAAACACGAATGTTGTTGAATTTACCCCAATTGAAACTACCACCGACAGATGCTTTGTAGTGTTTTAAAAAAGAACGACCGTAACCAAATATACCAAAAATTGTTTCATCGGCAAAATTAGAAGGCAAATTAACAGAAGATGTAGTTTGAAAAACACTATTTAACAGAGCTTTGTTCTTAATAGGATTAACTTGTTTATTATATGCTAAATTAGCAAAAATATTTTCGAAATTAAACATGTTATATTTAAAATATCGAATAGTATGACTTTGTGATAAAGAATTTTCTAGATTACGATTTCCACTGAATAAACTGTTGTAATTAGAAAAAATATAGCCCTCAGCAAGTCTTGTAATATCGGTGAAATTATTTTGCAAACTATACTCGTATGTTAAAGTTTCCGATTTTTTAATATCATATTTTACATAAAAATCTGGCAGAATACGATTAAAATTCATTGAATTTGAAGAGCCCAATTGTGTGTCTTTTGTGATGTAATTGTGAACACTAAATCCTGGATTAAATGTAAATTTTCCTGTAATGAACTTATAATGCAGACCAACAAATGTATCATTAAATGCAAAATTCACTTGGTTTTTTGTGTCAATTGTAGAAAGTGTATTTATATCTTCTTTTACCGATTGGTTATCTAATATTTGAAAAATATCTGAATTAAAATTTTGATATGAATACGTGTTTCCAATAGTCACATTAATATTACTTTTTGGAGTAAGCATATAATAATAATCCCCTTTTAAATCAATTTTATTGGTTTTAATAAATCTGTTTTGATTGATGTTATATGGTGAAACATCTGGGATTTGCGTATCAAAAACTAAAACTGGGAAAGGGTTATTCGCTAAAATGGCATTATAAAACGGATCTTCTTCTTGGTATAAATGTTGCGTTTCAAAAGCTAAAACGTTTTTACTATCTAATGTATAATAGTAATTGAAGTTTTGATTTAAAGAAACTGGATTTTGTTTTTTATTGGTATCAATATTTCCAATTACATTTGAGTTAGAATTTTGATTTTCAACTTGGTCAGAAAATTTTACTAAAACGTCATAATCTACATGCAATTTATCAGAAGGAACATAACTTGTACTTAACTTCAATAAAGTTTGTGTTGTAGTCTGATTTGACAAATCTGTTCTAGTTTCATCTTCTAAACCATTTTCATTTGGTCTGTCTGTGATGGATAAATTTTTAGTAGCTGTTTTATTTCCTAAAACGATTCCGAAACCACTAAAAGTTAGAGCTTTTGAAGGATTATAACTAAAATTAGCAGCTCCAAATTTTGTATCAATATTTAAGGCTTGATTGTTGTTTAAGTTTCCAATTCCTAGATCATTTGAAGAAACGTTGAAATTTGAACCTCCTTTTCGCATCATATTTTTAAATCCTCCAGTAAATTTGAAATAATCCCTTGTGGTTAAAGGCAATTCACCAATATTATTGAAATTACTTATTACATTCACACTAAATTTCGGATTGTAATAAAACAACTTGGGATTTATTAAATAGCGATCTTCTGTATCCCATGCTCCAGCGCCAGCCGTAACATCTCCAAACCAAAAGTTCTTTTTCCCTTCTTTTAATTTTATGTTTATAGCAACGTTTTCTTCGTTATTTTCTAACCCTTTTAAGTTAGAAACCTCGTTATAATTTCTTAAAACCTGAATTTTATCTAATGCATTTGCTGGAATGTTTTTAGTAGCAATTTTTGTATCACCATCAAAAAAATCTTTCCCTTCAACCATTACTTTTTGGACTGATTTTCCTTCCACCGTAATATTCCCATCTGCATCAACTTCTACTCCTGGTAATTTTTTTAAAACATCTTCAAGCTTACGTTCAGTACCATTCGTAAAAGAATCTGAATTATATATAATAGTATCTCCAGAAATCGAAACTGGCATTACATAGACTAATTCTACTTCTTTTAGCATGTTTCCTTCTTTTAAGACTATGTTGTAATTCATAGTTTTATCAGTAGTTGTTACTTGCTTTTCTTGTGAATTATAACCAATATAACTAATCTTTAAAGTATATGGCGTATTGGCATTAAGGTTAAGTTGGTATTTTCCAGCATCATTAGTAATTGCATAGGCATCCATAGCTTTTGTAGTATTGTTAATTGCCATAACATTAGCCATTTCTAATGCCACTCCAGTTGTGTCTTTAACTGTACCTTCAAATCGAATGTTTTGAGAAATGGCACTCATTGAAAGTGTCATTGTCAAAATGAAAAGTAATTTTTTCATCAAATTTATTTTAGTTTGTATTTTTTTGTTTGATTAATTCATTTTTATTTCAATAGCACCATTTTCATTCATCATGCTATTCATTTTGTCTTCTTGAATTTTATTAAATTCTTTTTGAGTTACTTTTTTACCGTTTTTTGGAGCTTTTATTTCTATTTTCTCTTTTGGATTTATTACAATTTTAGAACATAAAAGCGTTGTATTTCCATCGTGTAATTCTAAAATTAATCCTGGTAAACCCCAAAATTCTCTCGGTCCATTTGATACTGGAATTTCCATTGTGTACCAAGCTTCGATTATTTCGTCTTTTGGTTCACTAATAGTCATAAAACTGGTTTTATTCTCTTCTTGTTTTTTCTTAAATTCTTCGTATTCCTCAATATCTTCTTCTGTAACTGGAATTATAATTTGAGCTTTATTGCAAGTATAATTACCAATTTTCTTTTGTTCTTCTGTAATTTTCCAATCAAATTTCTCTAATGAATCTGTTATTAAAAATTCTTTTCCAAAAATATCATTGTTGTTAATGAATTGTTTGTTTTTAAAATTTTTATAATATTTTGAATTATTTCCTCCCGAATAACCCATTGAAATTCTATTACCTGAAGGGTTTGGCGCATCTAATTTTTCTTCTTCAGCATAAACAGATTCAAAATTTGTAAAGGTTAGAATGTAATTTTTCTCAAATGCTTTTTTCATTTTCTCCATCATTTTTTCTTTAATGTCTGGAGTAATTCCTTCACCACTAATATTAAAATCTTTTATTTGAGTTTGTGAAGAATAATAAGCAATTCCTTGAAAATTCTGTGACAAAACATTAGTGATAATGAAAGAAAAAAGTACAATTAATAAGTTTTTCATTTGATAGATTTATTTATTTTATTTGTTAAAATCCTCTTCCTCTTCCACCACCTTGACCGCGGTACATCTCTCTCATTTCTTCCATTTTCTTGGTAACCGTATCATCGTACTCTTTTTGCGATACAACTTTTCCTGTTTTAGGAGCTTTTATGTCTGCTTTCTCTTTTACGTTTAAAGCAATTTTTGAGCACAATAAAATTGTAGTTCCGTCATTAACTTCTAGAATTAATCCAGGTAAACCCCAGTATTTATCTGGCCCTTGGTTAATAGGAATTTCAGGTGCATACCAAGCTATTATAGTTTTCTCTTTAATTTGCTCAATATCTTCCATAAAGTTGGTTTTCTTATTTGCATCTGTAGAATCCTTTGCTTTAGCTGCTTTTTCTTTTTCTTTTTCTTCTTTCGCTTTATCTTTATCATCTCCACGCATTCTAAAGTTTCTAAAATCTGTAGCATCTGTAGCTATAACCGCAGTTGCTTTATAACAAGTATACTCACCAATTTTTTTAGTTTCGGCAGTCATTTGCCATTTATAACTTGGCAAACTGTCTTTAATTAGAAATTCTTTTCCAAAAAATTCTTTGTCAACTGAGTACATTTTTTCTTTAACATTTTTATATTGAGTTCCGCCTCCACCCATCATGGAAGACATCATTCTTCCACCACCACCATTTTGCCCTGGTGCATCTAATTTTTCTTCCTCTTTATAGATTGAAGCTGATTTATCAAAGTTTAAAACAAAAGTCTTTTCAAACATTTTTTTCATTCTTTCTTCAATATTTGCTTTCATGTCTGGCGTAATTTCTCTGTTACCTCCAAAATTTTTCATCATTTCTGCTGTACTTGTTTTTGACTCATAAACAGCCAAACCCTGAAATTCTTGCGCTTGCATGAAAGTTGTTACTAAAAACAATGCAGTTAAAATTGTATTTTTCATTTTTATATAGTTTTCTATTAATTACACTTATGAAAGGGAATATTCTTGTGTTAAATTTATTTTTAAATAATTTCCTATAGTTTAGACTTCTAAATGCGAATTTTGTTACATCTAAAAATCAAAATGTTCTGTTAAAAACCTATCTTTAGACTTTAAATTTTCAAAAAGGTTTAATTGAAATGAAAAAAATAAAAAAAGTTGTTTTTTTGATTATACTATTTTCATGTATTCCTATGTGGACGCAAGAAGTAATCAAACCAATACTAATAGATTCCTTAGAAGTAAAAACTGATAATTATATTGGAAAAGACAATTTAAAAAATGATTATTTTTCTTTTAAAAACGTTATCAAAAAAAGAAATAGTAGTCAAGAATACGAATATCAAAACTTGTCTTTGGGAAAAATAAAAGGCATTTGCATTACCAATCCTTTACAAGTTGTCGTTTTTTATGAAGATTTTAATTCACTAGTTTTATTGGACAATCAATTAAATGAAACCCAGCAAATCAATGCAAATAGGTTTGAAACTCCTATTAAAATTGAAGCCTTTGGATTAGCTAGTCAAAATCAGGTTTGGCTATATGATGGTTTTTTACAAAAGATTAGTTTGTATAATTTCAAAACTAATACAATTAAAATAATTTCAACACCAATTACTGAAAAAATAAAAGATTATCATAGTGATTATAATTATTTTTATTGGATTAATGAATCTAATACACTTTATAGTATTTCAATTTTTGGAAAGATAAAAACATTGGGAAATATTCCTGATTATGATACAATTCAAGTTATAGATGAAACCAACTATATTATCAAATTAAATAATGAATTACTTTACTTCAATAGTAACAAGCCTTTAGGACAAAAAATTGATTTAAATAAAAAAAGCTTCACCAATTTTTTCTATACCAACGGAATTTTATCTATTTTTACAGACAATCAAATTATTAATTATAAAATAGATTTACCATAATGCATGTAGCTATAGCAGGAAATATTGGAGCAGGTAAAACAACTTTAACCAAGTTATTAGCCAAGCAATTTAAGTGGGAACCTCATTATGAAGATGTTGTTGACAATCCGTATTTAGATGATTTTTATCACCAAATGGAACGTTGGAGCTTTAATTTGCAGATATACTTCTTAAATAGTCGTTTTCGTCAAGTATTACAAATTCGTGAAAGCGGAAAAAAAATCATTCAAGATAGAACCATTTATGAAGATGCACATATTTTCGCACCCAATCTTCATGCAATGGGATTAATGACTAATAGAGATTTCAACAATTACAGTTCATTATTTGATTTAATGGAAGGTTTAGTTGGACCACCTGATTTATTAATTTATTTGAGAAGCTCTATTCCTAATTTAGTAAACCAAATTCACAAGAGAGGAAGAGAATATGAAAACACAATATCAATTGATTATTTAAGTCGATTGAATGAACGTTACGAAGCGTGGATTCATAAATACGACAAAGGAAAATTATTAATTATTGATGTTGACAACATGGATTATGTAAACAATCCAGAAGATTTAGGAGAAATTGTCAACAGAATTAATGCAGAAATAAACGGATTATTTTAGTCCAAACGAAACCTCTTAATTGAGGTTTTTTTATAGTATAAATTTAAAACACAAATATGCCATTAGTAACACCACTTTCACCTGATCACGATAAAGAAACACAAGAGTTAGCTGCTTTTTTTAATGAAACTTTAGGGTTTTGTCCTAATTCGGTTTTAACTATGCAACACCGACCAGCCATTTCAAAAGCTTTTATTAATTTGAATAAAGCAGTTATGGAAAATCAAGGTCGCGTGACTTCTGCCTTAAAAAGAATGATTGGATGGGTTACAAGTAATGCTGCTGGTTGTAGATATTGTCAAGCACACACCATTCGTGCAGCTGAACGATATGGGGCAAACCAAGAGCAATTAGATAATATTTGGGAATATAAAACACATCCTGCGTTTTCTGATGCTGAAAGAGCTGCATTAAATTTTGCATTAGCTTCTTCTTTAATTCCTAATGCTGTTGATGAAACAATCAAAACTGATTTATACAAACATTGGAACGAAGGAGAAATCGTTGAAATGCTTGGGGTTATTTCTCTTTTTGGATATTTAAACCGTTGGAATGATTCGATGGGAACAACTATTGAAGATGGTGCTGTTGAAAGTGCCGAACAATATTTAGGAAAAACAGGTTGGGAAAAAGGAAAACATGTTTAGAAACTGGATTTTCAGACTTTAAATTTTCAGCATAAAAAAATGCCTTTCAATTACTTGAAAGGCATTTTTATTTTATTGAAGAACTATTTATTTTATCGCTCTTATTTCTTTATCAACTTCTTCTTCGTTTCCTTCAAAGTTAAATTCTTCTACAGTTTCATTTCCGTCTACTGTCGAAATCACTTTTACACTTGCTTGAACGTTTTCATCATTAATCTTAGTTTTTTCAACGATTACTCTTTTAGAAACTTCTTGATTCATATTTTGATTCATGAATTTACAAGTTTTGCTTGTACATCCTTTTTCCATACATTCTTCTTTAGACATAGAAGCACATTCACCCATATTAGCACAACAAGACATTGCAGCTTTATTTGTTACAGTATGCGCCTCTCCTCCTAAAATTGGAGCAATTACTAAACCAATTAAACACGTTAATTTAATTAAGATATTCATTGATGGTCCAGAAGTATCTTTAAATGGATCTCCAACCGTGTCTCCAGTCACAGCTGCTTTGTGAGCGTCTGAACCTTTAAATGTGATTTCACCGTTAATTTCTACACCAGCTTCAAAAGATTTTTTTGCATTATCCCAAGCTCCACCTGCATTATTTTGAAACACAGCCCAAAGTACACCTGAAACAGTAACTCCAGCCATATAACCACCTAACATTTCAGCTACTAATTGATTATTCTCTGGATAAATTAAAACTCCTATTAATACAATTGCAATTGGGAAACCGATAGTTAAAATTCCTGGCAACATCATTTCGCGTAAAGCTGCTTTTGTAGAAATTTCAACACATTTCCCG
This sequence comes from Flavobacterium gelidilacus DSM 15343, assembly GCF_000422685.1. Classification (GTDB taxonomy): domain Bacteria; phylum Bacteroidota; class Bacteroidia; order Flavobacteriales; family Flavobacteriaceae; genus Flavobacterium; species Flavobacterium gelidilacus. Next base: position 53,583 of record NZ_KE383903.1, read on the forward strand.
TATTCTGGTTTTCCAGTTCCTTCCATAATTCCTGGAATTTCTTTGAACTGACGACGAACTTCATATACCATGTCCATAGCTGCTTTTCCAACTGAATTCATTGCTAATGCTGAGAAAACTACAGGAATCATTCCACCAACAAACAACATGGCTAATACTGGAGCTTTGAAAATATTAATTCCGTCAATTCCTGTAAAAGTCACATAAGCAGCAAATAAAGCTAACGAAGTTAAGGCTGCCGAAGCGATTGCGAAACCTTTTCCTGTTGCTGCTGTAGTATTTCCTACTGAATCTAAAATATCTGTTCTTGTTCTTACTTCTTTTGGTAATTCACTCATTTCAGCGATTCCACCAGCATTATCTGCTATTGGCCCAAAGGCATCAATTGCTAATTGCATTGCTGTTGTTGCCATCATTGCTGAAGCTGCTAAAGCAACACCATAAAATCCTGCTAAAGCATAAGTTGACCATATGGCAGCTGCAAACAATAAAACTGTTGGAAAAGTAGAAATCATTCCTGTTGCTAAACCTGCAATTACATTTGTTCCTGCACCCGTTGAAGATTTTTGTACAATTGCCATAACTGGTTTTGTACCTAATCCTGTGTAATATTCTGTTACTGATGAAATAGCTCCACCAACAAATAAACCAATTAATGAAGCATAGAATACTCTCATTGAAGAAATTTCTTTTAATCCTTCCCCAAAGAAATTCATATCCATAGTTTCTGGCAACATATATTTCACCAAAATAAAACATGAAATAGCAGTTAAAGCAATAGAAACCCAGTTTCCTATATTTAATGCTTTTTGAACTTGTGGTTCTTTTGCATCATCATTATTAATTTTTACTAATAAAGTACCAATGATAGAAAATAAGATTCCAAAACCTGCAATTGCCATTGGCAATAAGATTGGACCAATTCCACCGAAAACATCATCGATGCTTCCACCCATATCTTTAATTACATAGTTACCTAGAACCATTGCCGCTAAAACTGTTGCTACATAAGAACCAAATAAATCGGCACCCATTCCGGCAACGTCCCCAACATTATCTCCAACATTATCTGCAATTGTAGCAGGATTTCTTGGATCATCTTCTGGAATTCCAGCTTCAACTTTTCCTACTAAATCTGCTCCAACATCGGCAGCTTTAGTATAAATACCACCACCAACACGTGCAAACAAAGCAATAGATTCTGCTCCAAGAGAAAACCCAGCTAATGTTTCTAAAACGATAGTCATTTGTTCAGTTGATGTCCAAACCCCACCCATAAAATAGTGAAAGAAAAATATAAAGAAAGCTGTTAAACCAAGAACTGCCAGACCAGCAACTCCTAATCCCATAACTGTTCCACCACCAAAAGAAACTTTTAGTGCTTGTGGCAAACTTGTACGAGCAGCTTGTGTTGTACGAACGTTAGTTTTTGTAGCAATTTTCATTCCCATATTTCCGGCAAAGGCAGAAAATATAGCTCCAAAAATAAATGCTATAATAATAAGGTAACTTGTTGTTGGTACAAAATACGCAACTACGGCTAAAACAATACTTGCTCCAATTACAAAGAAAGTTAATAGTCTATATTCTGCTTTTAAGAAAGCTAAAGCACCTTCATAAATGTAATCTGAAATTTCTTTCATTTTACCATCTCCTGCATCTTGTTTTAAAACCCAAGCTCTTTTATACATCATAAAAAGCAACCCAATTATAGCCATGATTATTGGCACATAAATCATTATTGAATCCATAAAATTTTAGTTAATTTTTTATACATTATTATTTTCAAAGTCAAACAAAAATAAACAAAAAAGGCAATATTACTACTAATATTGCCTTTTTTATAAAATTATGTTAAAATTTAACCTATACTAAATAGACCTTCTGGTTTGTTTTCGATTTCATTAAATCTTTGTTTGCATTTAATATAAATTTCTTTTGCTTCAGTAACATCTCCCCAACCTTCTACATCTACTTGTTTGTTTTCCAAATCTTTATAAACTTGAAAGAAATGTTCTATTTCTTTTATTAAGTGTGGGTTTACATCACTTAAATCATTTAATTGGTTCCAAATTGGGTCAGAAACAGGCACACAGATTACTTTTTCATCTGGTCCTTTTTCATCTGCCATGTGGAAAACTCCAATTGGTTTAACTTCCATTACACAACCTGGAAAAGTTGGTTCAGTTACTAAAACTAAAACATCTAATGGATCACCATCTAATGCTAACGTTTCTGGAATAAATCCGTAATCTGCAGGATACATCATTGAAGAAAATAACATTCTATCAAAACGCATTCTTTTTAAATCAAAATCGTATTCGTATTTATTTCTACTTCCCCTTGGAATTTCTATCAACACATCAAATGTAGTAACTTTATCTACTGTCATTTCTTTTTATTTTTTGGACTGCAAAAATACAAATTCTAACATTTTTAAAAGAAAAAAAATACTTTTATTTTACTCTAAATTGCAAAATAAATATACATTATCTAGTTTATCAGTAAATTAGAGGTTCTCTATTTCTTTTCTTTAAGTAATAATGCCAAAAAAAATAGGTTGCTAAAGATCGATTTGGTTTCCAATTTTCTGATAAAATTATCATTTCTTCTTTTGTGGTTACAGAAAATAACTCTTTTAATGTGTTTTGAAGTGCAATATCGCCAATAGGGAAAACATCTTCTTTTTGAAGACAAAACAGGATATAAACCTCAGCAGTCCAATGGCCAATTCCTTTGATAGCTGTTAATTCTAATTTTATCTCTTCTTCTGATTTTTGTGAAAGTGATTCTAAATCTAACGTCTTATTTATAATTGCTTTAGAAAGTTCTTTTAAATAAATTGCTTTTTGTTTGGAAACAGCGTTATTTCTTAACTCTTCATCGGAAGTATTTATAATGTTTTGTGGCGTTACTTCTCCTAAAAAAGATTCCATTTTTAAATAACAAGCTTTTGCTGAGGCTAAGGAAACTTGTTGTTCGATAATTAATTTACAAAGTGATTCAAAACCTTGTGGGCGAGTTGAAATAATTGGTTCTCCATATAAATCAATTATTTGTTGAAAAACTTTGTCTTTGTTTAGTAAATATGAAATACTATTTTTCAAATTATACGAGGTTTGTGTTAGTGGTTGGAACGGCATCCTTTTTTGTTTTTCAAAACAAAAAAGATATAGTGGAAGACACGACCTGAAAGGGAACACCCAAATTAAAGAAATTCCAACAGTTAAAATTCCAAATTTCAAAAAAAACAATTAGAAATAGAATCCGAATGAACCTTTTACTGTAAATTTATTTGCACCAGGAAGGTCAAAATAATTTCCTCTCCAAGCGAAATCTAAACGGAATACTTTGAAAATATTTCCGATTCCAGCGTGATATTCCCAATACACTTTGTCTGGTGCTTGATATGCTAATCCGGATGCGTTTATTTGTCGGTTTTCGTTTGAAACTGTTCCGTAAACTGTTTTTATTCCCACGATTTCTCTCCAATTTAATTTTTGCAAAAGAGGAATTCTTGAAAACAATCTTCCATTAAAATGGTGTTCAAAATGCAATGAAGCATATTCATCTGCCACAAAATCATAGTAATTTAATAGATTATAAGTATTGTCGATTACAAAATAAGATTGATTCCCTGGCACAACACCCATTAATCCTAAAGGTACTTGTCCGAAAGTTTTTCCTAATTCTAAAGTCGTAAATAACCTTCCAAAACCTCCTACTAAAACAGGTTGTCTATAGTAAAACTGAACTTTTTCATAGTTAAAATCGCTATCTAATACACCTTTAAATCCGTGGCTAAAACTTAAAAATAATCGAGCATAATTATCATCTACATCTTGTCTTTCAACACCGTAGCCAATGGTTCTTCTTTTTGGTGTATATTCTCCAACTATATTGATTTCGGATTGTTTTACAGTTCCTTTTGTTGTTGTAAACGTATTGTCTGTGAAATAATCTAAACTAAAATCGTTTGAAGCAGATTCAAGGGTTCGATAAGAAAAATTTGTTTGTAAAACTAGATTTTTAACGGGTTCAATTGCAATTCCTACATTTGTTAAATTAACATTTGTTAGTTTATTGTTTGTTCCACTTGAGAAAAACGATGATGAGGCAAAACTTCGTCCTAAAACATCATTTGAAGTAGTCAAACTTACTCCTATTTGCTCAACATCTCTTCTGTTTCCTGCAGAAAGAATTAATCTATTTCTTTTGTTTACTAACCATTTACCGGAAACTCCGTATTTAAATTTATTATCTTTAAATCCATAGGCTGTGTAGGCTTGAATTCGCCATGGATCATTTGTTCCAAAGTAAGTTCTTCCCCCAAAACGCAAACGTTGTCCTTCTACATCATTATATCCAAAAGTAGAAAATATTGGTCCGATATCTATGTTTCCAACTTGCACATAACCACTTCCTAAAATAGTGACTAAATCATAAACCCTCTTAAATTTAGGAACTGTCATTAAAGTGTCCAGTAAATTATATATTCCGGATTCATTATCGTTTAATTCTTCAAACCTGTTTTCTGCCCAAAACTCATCGGTTTGATTGAACGCTTTTTTATCATAATAATTCACTTCTTCTTTATAAAAATCATTTTCTTTTGGAATATTAAATTTATGGTTTTTATAAAGAGTTGTTCGTTTACCGTAAACACCTTTAGACTCTTCTTTCTTAGAAAAACTAAAATCGGACATCATATGATCTCTTTTCAACAAGAAAACGGAGTCGTTTAATACATCAAATTCTTGTTCAATATAAATTTCTTTTACCCAATTTATATTGGCACTTTTATTTGCTTCTAAGTTTATTTTTTTGATTGCCCAAGTTGTATCGTTTACCCAAAAATCACCTTTAAAAGTTAACTCGCCTTTTCTTCTTGGATAATATACAATGTTGTAACACCATTTGTTATCAATAAAAGTACTATCACTTAGAACATAATTATAAACATTAATTCCAGTTCTAGAAAGTGGACTAACAAAATCTTTGTCGAAGAATTTTAAGTAGTTGTTATAGATGTCATAATTTGCATATAAATCTTTGATGAAAGCATTTACACCATTACTACTTCCTAAACCTGAATTTTTATTAGCTTTGAGAACTTCTTTTTTTCTATTGTTTACATTATCACCATAAACTTCACTTAGCTCTTCATTAATAAAAATAGGCAAAAATGCTTTTCCTGTTATTCGAGAAGTATCCATTTGCTCAAAAACAAACTCTAACCCTTTGAACACTTTGTTTGCCATAAAAGTACTGTCGATAGAATTCATGTCAAATTCTACTTTTTCATATTTATCATATTGATATTGATCAAACATTTGAAGTCCGTTTTTTCTTCTACGTTCCCAAATTTTCCTCAAAATATCTATGGCTGGATTATCTTTCTTTGAAGTTTTTCCTGAATAAACTACAACATCTCTCAACGTGACACCTTCTCTTAAAACAGCTTTAATGTTGCTTGTTAACCCTGATTTTAATGGGATTTCAACAGACTCATATCCAATAAAAGAAATAATTAAAGTAGAATAATTCTCTTTTGATTCAAAATAAAAGCTTCCATTTTCATCTGTAATAACTCCTTCTTTAGAGTTTTTAAAAATAACATTAGCAAAAGCTACTGGCTGATTATACTCATCTACAACTTTTCCACCCACTTTTGTTTGAGCAAAAAGTGCAGATGTTATAAATAACAATAGATATACTAATTTATATTTCATTGGAACAGATTTAAACAAAAAACTTCATCAGTTTGTCCTGATGAAGTTTCAAATATATAAAGATTATTTTTATTTATATGTAACTTTCTTTACAGCTTTAATTACATCTTCAGCATTTGGCAACCATTCTTTTAACAAAGTTGGCGAATATGGTGCTGGTGTATCTGCTGTAGTGATTCTTTGAATAGGAGCATCTAAATAATCGAAAGCCCTTTCTTGCACCATGTATGTAATTTCTGAAGCTACACTAGCAAATGGCCATGCTTCTTCTAAAACTACTAATCTATTTGTTTTTTTTACGGAATTAATAATTGTATCATAATCCATTGGACGAACTGTTCTTAAGTCGATAATTTCACATGAAATTCCTTCTTTTGCTAATTCATCCGCAGCAGTAAATGCTTCTTTAATAATTTTTCCAAAAGTAACTATAGTAACATCGGTTCCTTCTCTTTTAATATCAGCAACTCCTATTGGAATAGTGTAATCTCCTTCTGGAACTTCACCTTTATCACCATACATTTGTTCAGATTCCATGAAAATAACTGGGTCATTATCACGAATGGCAGCTTTTAATAATCCTTTAGCATCATAAACATTTGAAGGCACTACAACTTTTAAACCAGGAGTATTTGCAAACCAGTTTTCAAAAGCTTGTGAGTGAGTTGCTCCTAATTGACCTGCAGAAGCAGTTGGTCCTCTAAAAACCATTGGCATAGGGAATTGTCCTGCTGACATTTGACGCATTTTTGCTGCATTATTAATAATTTGATCAATACCAACTAACGAGAAGTTAAACGTCATGTATTCAACAATTGGACGACAACCGTTCATTGCAGAACCAACAGCTATACCGGCAAAACCTAGTTCAGCAATTGGAGTGTCAATAACACGTTTTGGTCCAAATTCATCTAGCATTCCTTTTGAAGCCTTATAAGCTCCATTATATTCAGCGACTTCTTCACCCATTAAATAAACAGATTCGTCTCTACGCATTTCTTCGCTCATTGCTTCGCAAATAGCTTCTCTGAATTGTATTGTTCTCATATATTAAATTCTTAAAATCATATTGAAAGGCAAAAATAGTAAAAAAATATTCCATAATTATAATTCAAATTCAAATAAAAAGATGTTTTACCAACTATAACCTTTTCGTGAATTAAAAATTTAGAGAATTTATTTGGCCTTTTGGCATAAATTAAAAAACAGATTTATATTTTTTATCTGTAATTGTAATAACTCTTATACAGTCATCAGCATCTTTACTGATTTTTACTTCTTTAATTTTTACATTATTTTTCTTTACAGCATAATAAAAATCTTTCACTGAAGAAGTTTCCGCGTCTTTATAAACTACAACAGGTAAATTATATACACAGAAGTATTTTAAAAAATTGTCATATGTAATTTTGTCCTCACGAACTAATTTTAATATTTCAATTAATCTATCATTATCTGTATCTTTTATTTCTGGACCTCTTACAACTTTTTTTATCGGTTCTTTCTCTGGCTCTTCTGTCGGAGCATCTTGAACGTTTTGAAAAGGATTCCATGGAACATCACTTTTATATTTTTCTCTTTTTTCTTTTACCTCTTTTTTAGGAATAACAAAAATCTCTTTTATGGCAACATGTTTATAATCACCATTTACGACTAAAGAAACTGTTTTTTTTCCTGGAATTGAATATGCATAAGAAGCATTCTTGTCAAAAGAATCTATTTTATTACTTTCACCAAAACGCCATTCCCATGATTTTGATCCTTCCGTATTGTCTTTAAAATTCAATGTTTCACCCTCCAATATATGTGAAGGTAAATTAAATTTTGGCATTAATCTTTTATTGACACTATAAGTTCGTGGAAGGATTTTTACAAGCTTTTCTATCTTGCACTTATTATTTACAATTAGCTTAACTATATATTCTCCTTCGTTTTCAAAAGAATGAGCTACTTTAGATCTGAATGAAATTTGCGTACTATCGCCAAAATACCATCGCCAAGAGTTAGCGTTTTTAGAATTTTCTGAAAAAATTATTAAATCACCTACTACAAATGAGTCGGCTTCAATATTAAAATCATTTATCTCACATTCCTCATCATTGGTATATTTAAATAAAATAGCAATGATAGAAAGCATTAAAATTGATGCAAATAGAAGTAAAACTTTTAAATCAAAATATTTTTTAAACTGTTCTAAAATAAACATTTAGGGATGTTTTAATAAATGTATAAGCGGGCAAGATAACTTTTTTCAAAAATATGAATTTTCTTTTAAAAACATAACGATTTTAATTAAAACTATTTTTAATTAACTTTATTATCTACTTAAAAAAACAAGCTCAAAAGCACAAAAACGACTTGCAATTTTATAGCCAAACCCTTGCAATTTTAAATTAAAATTCCTACTATTGTATTTGATTAATGAATACTTTTTTATGCTTAAAACAAAAAACATATTCCTATTATTCTTTAGCCTTTCATTATTGAGCTGTGGTTCACAAAAGAAATCGTCATTTTTTAATGAAGATACGGTTTATCAAGAACCAGCTGGTAATGTGAATGATTATGTTATATATGAACCGCTATCAGAAGAAGACAAGGTGTATTTCGCAAATAAAATTGGCGTTAAAAAAGAAGAAATTCTTGATGGAAAATTATATAAATTTCTAAAAGAATGGGAAGGAACTAATTATGTTTATGGTGGCGAAACTAAATCAGGCATTGATTGCTCAGCGCTTATGCAACGTTTATTTAGTAAAGTTTATAATTACAACCTACCGAGAACGGCTGCCGAAATGGGTTTTGACAAAAACATAGAGCAGTTTAAATCAAGAAAGCATTTAAGAGAAGGAGATTTGGTTTTTTTTAGAATAACCGATGAAAAAATTATATCACATGTTGGAATTTATTTAAAAAACAATAAGTTTTTTAATGCAAATTTATCTGGTGGAGTATCCATATCAGACTTAAACAGCACTTATTGGAAAAAGTTTTATGTAGTTTCGGGTCGCTTAAAAAAACCCTAAATAATTATGTCAGAAGAAAAAAAAATTATACAAAATCAAAGGCATTTAACTTCTTTTGATTTGAAAACCGAACTTATTCTTGAGGCATTATTTGAAAACAACATAGTTGATGATTTCAATGTTGTGATTAGGCCAAATGGTTTGTTTTTTAGAAAATTCAGTAAAGACAGAATGAACATTTCTTTAGACTCTAACAATTCTGATGTATTAAACATTGATGTTAGTAGAGATGGCTTTTATGATGTTCTACCTGAAAGTTTCTCACACAATTTTAGACAATCCGGTTCTACTACGAATCCGGTTGAAGAATTTAAAATCCGAAAAAAAGAAGAAAAAGAAGCCAGACATTTTTTTAATCCTATAGAAAATGAACTTTTTAGATTCAGACATGCTATTGAAAAAAATGAATCCGATTTTTTTTTAAACCTAAGAGCTAATGGTCTTGTAGATATTATTAAATCCATTTTAGTTTTTGAAAAAAACATTCCTGACACTTTAGTTGTTAAGATGTTTTATGCTCTACTCCAACAGAAGGAAAATGCAAATCAAAACATTGAAGAAATTATTTTAATTTTAGAAGAAATTATTGAAGAAAAAGTTACTTTTACTTCTAGTAATATCAAATTAGAAAATGTAAGTGATGTTAATGAAGTTGAAAAAGATTTCATCATGGGAATAAATACAACGTTAGAAAGCAATCAAGAAATTTATTTGAAAAAATATAATTTTATTATTGGACCCTTAAAAAACTCTAATAATTTAAATAGTTACTTTGAAAATCAAACAATGCATTCTTTTTTAAATAGTTTTTTTAATTTATTTTTACCCTTTCATGTACAGTATACTTTTGAGGTTCTTTTAAAGAAAAAAGATCAAAAATTTTCAATCGATGACCAAAAATTTAAATCTAGATTAGGCATATCAACAATATTATAAATGAGAAAATATTTAAATCAAATAAATGGAGGAGAACAACTATTATATCTATTGCTAATATTAGCTTTCGGATATGTATTGTTTATGCTTATTGGCTCTAAAGTACCCAAACTAAGACAAGAGAAAAAGAAATTTTTCTTATATGTATTAATTCAGGTAGTAGTTTATATCATATTCTCACTAATTCTATATAATTTAAAGGGTACTTCTTTAAACCAACGATTTATATCCTTGCAAGTATATATGACAGTTGCGGGAATTGTACATTTAAAAGTGTTTTATGATGTTTTTAAAAAGTTTGAAGCTAAAAAGTTTTGGCAAGAAGTTGTAGTTACAATATGCACAATGTTTTTTATCGCAGGATTTTTAATTGTAATTACTAAGTATTTTGATGAGGGTCAATATTTTGCTTACTTATTAAGCACTTTATTATTCTTTATTTTACCCTTACTATGCTACCAGTTATTTGAATATTCAATTTCAATTCCTGTAAAACTTCACAAAAGATGGTTTTACCCTATGAATGACAGATATCCAAGTCCGAAAATCTCTGAAATGAGAAACATAATTATTCTTAATTTAGTTTTTCAGAAAAAAGCAGATGACAAACAAATCATCAACTTTAAGGTTAAAGCACCAAGAGCTATTGATTATGGAAGGTTGTTTTATTATTTTATAAATGATTATAATGTAAAAAATCCAAATAGTCAAATACATTTCTTGGATGAGAAGAATCAACCCTTTGGATGGTACTTTTATACAAAGCCAAAATGGTTCAGTTCAGCTGAATATATTGATCCTGACTTGGCTATTGACACTAACAATATTAAAGATGGCACAACTATAATTTGCCAACGTATATAACATTAATTATGGCAGAAAATATAAAACATTTTCCAGTAAACTGGATCGATGGAATGAAAATCAATAAAAATCACTTTATTGAATTTCAAGACAATATGGAAGACTTAATTAGAGATGCTCGTAATCTTGAAGTTAATGACCTGCATTATGGCTTATTATCAACTCCTTTGAGTAGACCTTTTCAATATGCTATTTCAATTGATACTCATAACGAATTAAGTATTGATATAAAAATGCTTAAAGCTGTCACACCAGCTGGAGGACGTATTGAAATAACTGATTATACTGGAGAATTTTCTGAAAAAATTGAATTAAAAAACTTAGACAAAAAAGAGAACAATTATTACTTAATGCTTAATGTTGATCCTTTTTCTCGAGTACCATCTGGAGAACAAAACATGGACGAAGTTCCTCCACGTTTTCCTCATGCACTACCAAAATATACGGTTTCAAGTGTTATTGAAGGAGAAGTAAACCAAAATAATATTGGACCATTACAGTTTCCAATTGCAAAATTTAAAACTTCTGCAAATAACTTTGAGATTTTGACGACTTATATACCTCCTTGTTTAACGTTAAATAGTCATCCTAGTTTAATTGGCTTATATGAAAGCTATGATTTGTTTTTCAAACAATTGGAATTTTATGCTATTCAAATCAATCGCAAGATAAAATTCAGAAATAATTCCGAAGATGAAAATTTAATTTCAAATATGGTTTTTGAAGTATGTGATAAAGCACTTCGCAATATTGAATTACAGATAACAAAGAACAAATGGGTTAATTATAATTTAAAACCAATTGACTTATTAGAAAGTGTAATCACCTTAAGTAGAGCTATAAAAAATAGTTTTGATTATTTTTCAGGTGATGGAAAAGAAATGCTTTTTAATTATTTTTCTGAATGGACAGAAATTAGTAGTGGTGAATATGAAAAACTTTTTACAGACACTATTAACGTAAAGTATAAAGCTTATGACATTGAACCAATTGTTGTTCAAATCCAAGATTTCATGACAAAAGTTGATCAGTTATTCTCAATTTTAAATCAATTAGATTACATTGGTAAAAAACGTGATGCTGGAATTTTTGTAAATGAAAACATCTTAAAAAACGAACGCAAAACAAGTGGTCTATTTGGTTCTAACAATAACGACAATGATAGTCCGGAATCATCACCAACATTTTTAGCTGACTAATAAATACTAAATTATGGATATCCTAAATAAAAAAGAGCGTTTTAATGCTTTTATGCTTTTTCTACTGATGTTTTTTATAACGATGATAGTACTTATTTCTGCTATTTTCTTCAATTATAAATTACCTATTAAAGAAAATGAAGTTCTTAAAAACGAGAACGATAAAATGAATATGCAATATTCTTTTAATAAAGAATTTTCAAACACTATTGAAGACATTAACAAATTAGTTGATTCTCTTGATGCTGCTCCAGAAAGTTTTCAATTTATTGAACAATCTATAAATTATGAACTAGTTCAGTTAAAAGAAAAAATTCCGAATGATTCTATTGTTGACCCAAAATTATATCAAAATGTAATTTTGACTTACAAGACTTATGTCAACACTAAAAAGAAACTGCTACAAATCAATGATTCTAAAAAAGAAATTGATAAGATGGACAAAGAATTGAAAGAACTTGCTGATGAAAACAAAGATTTAGCACGTCAATTGCAAATGTGTGAAATAGTCAGCCGAAACAGATAAACTCAATTAAATGTCAACAGAATCTACCACTCAAATTATACATATTGCCCAACAATATGCTAAAGACAATTTTAATGATAAGTATTATGCTGCTCATTTATTAAAAGCGCTTTTAAATCCGCAATTTGATTTTTTAAAAGAATTAGATTCAAAAGGTGTTGATGTTTTTTATTTAGACGAATGGGCTGATATTCGAATAAGTGAATACCCAAAAGTTTCAAAACCAAATGATACGCCAAATGCAGATTCTTCAGCAATAATCGTTTTAGAAGAAGCTGAACTACTTGAAAAAAAACTTGGAGAAAACAATGAATTTCCTGCAATTTTAGCAGCATTATTGACTGCTGGAGTTGGATTTTCACATGATCAATTAAAATCTTTACCTTTAACAGGTGCTACAATACTAGATATTTATCAAACTGGAAACGGCATTGCTCAACCAGATTTGAATATTGCTTCTCCTTCATCGGGTGGAAGTGCTTTATCCAAGTACTGCATAGACAAACTTCAAAACATATCTACTAGTGAAACACATGTTATCATTGGTAGAGATGAAGAATTAAAAACAATCACCGAGATTTTAAATAGAAAATTAAAACCTCATGTAATCATAACTGGTGAGCCTGGTGTTGGAAAATCGGCTTTGGTAGATGGGTTTTGTAGAAAAATAGCAAGTAAAACTATATTAGATGCTTTTGATAACGCAAGCGTTTACGAAATAAACATAGGTGCTTTATTTGCTGGCGCCTCCTATAAAGGCGAAGTTGAAGATAGATTGCAAAAAATATTTAACGACTTAAAAAAATACGAAAAACCAATCCTTTTTATTGATGATATTCATGAATTGTTTGATTCAAATCAAGGCTCTGGAATTGCAAGTATTATAAAATCAGAACTTTCAAAAGGTGATATAACTTTTATTGGGGCAACAACTGCTGAAAAATTCAGAAAAACTTTAGCTAAAGATGATGCTTTATCAAGAAGATTTGAAACTCTTGAAATAACTGAACCTAATGAAGAATTAGCATTCAGAATGATATCAAGCATAATTGAATCCTACCAAAAACATCATGATTTCAATATTGATGAAGATGGTCAACGTGAAGCAATCAGACTATCTAAAAGATATTTAAAAGAAAAATCGTTACCCGATTCTGCTTTAGATTTGATTGACAGAACAATGTCATCACTAAAAGTGGCTAAAGAAACAATTAAAAAAGAAATTCCAGATTTAAGAACACAATCAGAAGCTTTACACACAATAGAAGTTTTAGAAGAAAAAATTGAAAAAACAGAGTGGTTATTTTCTGATATTTTACAAAAAACAGGTAAATTATTAAACGAAACTGAACAAAGCACCTCTGAATTTAAGGCAAAACCTTCATTTGATGAAAAAGTAACATTTATTCAGGAACTTTTAAACGATTTAGAAAAATTAGAAGAGCAAGAAAATGACGTTTTAGCTTCACACTTATCTATCGTTGTTTCAGACATTACTGGAATTCCAGCAGGAAAAGTAAAGTCTGATGAAAGAGAAAAATTATTAGACATTGAAAATACGCTTAAGAAAAGAGTCATTGGACAAGATCATGCTGTTAAAGTTGTAGCTGATGCTATTATGGAATCACGTTCTGGTTTAACTAAACCAGGTCAACCAATTGGGTCATTTTTCTTTTTAGGGCCAACTGGAACTGGAAAAACAGAATTGGCTAAATCCTTAGCTGATTTCCTATTTGGAGATGAAAGTGCTATCATTAGATTAGACATGTCTGAGTTTAAAGAAGAACATTCGGCCGCTTTATTATATGGTGCTCCTCCAGGATATGTTGGTTATGAAGAAGGTGGTTTGTTAGTAAATAAAATTCGTCAAAAACCTTATTCAATAGTTTTGTTTGATGAGATTGAAAAAGCTCATAAATCAGTTTTTGATGTATTTCTTCAAATTTTGGATGAAGGAAAATTACACGATAGACTAGGAAAAGAAGGTGATTTTTCTAATTCTGTTGTATTATTTACCTCAAATATTGGATCTGATTATATTGTAAAATCATTTGAAAAAGATGTTGTTCCGAAATCGAATGACTTAATTCAATTAATGACGGGACATTTTAGACCAGAGTTTTTAGGACGTTTAACCGAAATTATTCCGTTTGCACCTATTAATGTTAAAAGTGTTTCTAGAATTTTTGACATTCATCTTAAAAAAGAATTGCTTCAGTTATTAGAAAAATTAGAGATTTCTTTAACGATAAGCGAAAAAGACAAAGAAAAGATTTCATTAATGGGTTTTAGTCCAGAATATGGAGCTAGACCAATTAAAGGAACGATTAGAAATAAACTAAAAAGACCTTTGTCGAGAATGATTATTGCTAATGAAATTATGAAAGGAGATACTGTAAATGTAACTCTTGATAAAAACGATGAAGTAAAATTTACGGTAACAAATGAAAGAGCTATTTTATAAACTTCCTCTTGATTATACTAAATTAACAACCGGTGAAGACGCTACAAAAGTGACCATCGAAGAATCGTTAGCACAATTTATTTCAGTAATTATTACAACCATTTTTGGAGAATATAAATATGATCCTGATTTTGGAACCATTATTTGGGATACCGATTTTAACCTATTGGCCAATCCAAATCAATTGAAAGATTTGATTAAAGAATCGGTACATGAAAAGGTAAATCAATACGAAAAAAGATTAAAAGTAACAGATGTAACTCTTGGAGTTGATGAAAATACTTTGAGTTACGAAACAAATATTAGGGTTAAAAAAAGATTAGATATTGTGGTTTATGGAATCATTAAAGAAACCAATCAACCGTATTATTACAAAAGTTCTTATTTTTTAGCTCCATTTTCATTTAAATAAATTTTGACTGAATGAATAAATTATCAAAAGATCAAATAAAAGACCGCTTATTAAAACGTGCCGCAAAACAATGGGGCTACAATGACGTGGAATTAGAAAACGTATTTGATCCAATTGTAAACTTACTTTTTGATGTTTGTGCCAAAGAATTAGAGAAAATTTCAAACGAAATATTTTCTAGTAGAAGAAGAATGACAGAAAGATTAGTTGATATTTTAACTCCAACTTCGGCCACAAAAGCAACTCCGGCAAGAGGAATTTTAAGAGCTTATCCGGTTGAGAATGAAAGTATTTTAAACGATCATCATCAATTTTTTCTTCAAAAAAAGGAAATAAACCCATATAATCCAATTGAGAATGTTATTAAAAACTATCATTTTGGACCTACAATTCCTGTCAAATTAAATAGAAATAAAATAAACTATGTTGTTTTACCTAGTGGTGTTCACAACATAGAAAAAAACCAATTTAGAGAGTTTGTTAATGAAAAAAACTTGCTAAAAAAAACTCCGCATGGAACAATTTGGCTTGGCTTAAAACATGAAGGTGATGGCGTTATAAATGACTTAATGTTTTATTTTTATTTAAAAAACATTAATGATCGCACCAAGTTTTTTCATTTTTTACCGAGAGCAAAATGGTCGATAAATGGTGTTCCATTGACTACTGTTAAAGGGTACAATAATGATGAGGATACTAAAAAAATTAAATATGATTTAAAGCAACACGACATTTATCATATTAAAAAAATTGAAGAACACACCAATGACTTTTATTTTAAAAACTTTATAACTGTAAAGGATAGTGTAACAATTGATGATTCTCACTATACAGTTCCAACAGAATTTGAAGATTTAATTCCTTCAAAAGAATTGGAAAAAATTAAAGAAGATAAAAAGCTGATTTGGATAAAAATTGAATTTCCAAATGTTATTGGTCCTAGTATTTTATCCGATATTTTTTGTTCAAATAATTGCTTTCCGGTTATCAATAAAAAATTGAATGAAACTCAAGGAAACATTAAAGAACTGTTAGATATTTATCCGTTAAAATTAAATGATGATTACTTCTTAGAGCTTTTTTCTGTGATGAATGACAGAAATAAAAACTTTGATGTAATTACAAATAACGATGAGCCTGAAGATGAGAATTATGCGTATTTGCGTTTTGGTGGTGTAGCTCGATTTGACGAAAGAAATGCTGCTGAAGAAATAAACTATTTAATTGATTTAATTAGAGATGAAGCTGCCGCTTTTAGTCGTTTAGGTCATGATTTTACAGATAATAATTTAAAAGAAATCAACCAGATTATTGCTCGTTTTAAGACTAAAATGAATCAAACCGGCATGCAAAATGTCAATAATCCTTATTTGGTTCTTACCACTGAAAAAAATAAAGAAAAAGGAACTTTATTCATAAAATATTGGACAACTAACGGTAATGATGCTAACAAAATCAACACTTTTACTAAGTTTAGTGTTTATAAAGGTTCTGATTTTGAAAAAGATAATATTATGTTACTTTCTTCTACTCAAGGAGGAAGAAACGAGTTAACAAATTCAGAGAAAATATACGCTTACCGTGAAAATTTAATATCAAATCAAAGAGTTGTTACACGACAAGATATTATTATTTTATGTAAAAATCATTTTGGAGAAGCTGTTGAAAACATTGAAGTTGTCAATGGAATCCAGACCGGTTTAGATAGCAATGTGGGTTACACGCCTACAATAGACATTTTGATAACACAAACCGATAAAGAGCATTACACTGAAGAAGAATGGTATTTCTTAAGTGAAGATTTGAAACTAATGATAGAAAAAAGAGCTTTAAATATAGTTCCGTTTAGAATTGTTTATCGTTAAGTTTAATTTTTTAATGTTATTGTAACGTCTTCTGTATAAGAGATGATGTCTTTTATCATAAACTGAAAATAAGCTGTTTTCTTTTTTACTTTTTTCTCTACAGTATCAAAATGAGATTCTGTATGAAGCTTTACGCGTTGTTCATCCCATCTAATATCTGCTTTGATTTTAGATTTTAGATTTTCAATTATATTATGTGATAATTTCTGAGTAGAATCGAAGGAAATAATAATTTCTTTTGATTCTGGATTTAATATAGCTGTTCTTCCCACACATGGAATTGTTCCAATGGCTTGAATATTCCAATTTAAAATTGTTCCTAAATCGGGTAAATTGACGTTATCTATAGGTGGATTAAAAAAGAAAATATTCCAAGAAGGCTGTTTGAATTTATTTTTTGTAAAAAAGTTTTCATCTTTTATAACATCAAAATATTTATTTTTGACACTTCTTGCTCTTTCAGGATCTTCATGCATTTCTATAACCTCTTCGGCTTTTAAATCCCATTCTGCCAACCAAGTTTCGTGATCATGAATTCCAATAAAGTGACCTTTATAATCTGTTTTAATTTTTATAGGAAAGTTAAGTGCTTCAAATTCTTCTTGAATGCTTAAAAACTCATTCTCTTGAACTGGAAGATTGTTTATTTTTTCTTTATTTATGATATAAATACGTTCGTCTTCTGTTTTATTAAACAATAAGAAACTGATCATAAATCTAGTTTTCAGTTTTTTTAGAAAACCATTTGTTTGGATGTTTACTTCTTCAACTATTTCAAAAACCATAAATTACGAGTATAATGTTATCAATGAAATCCTTAGAGCTATTTGCAACTCAAATATAATGAATTGAAAATTAATTATGTAAATTATTTAGGGTTAATTTTGTGGTGGAATTCATATATAAAAATTTAAAATGATTTTTCATTACAATATAAAGCCAAATCCTATTTTCATAATTAACCTGTTTTGAATTTGAGAAAAATAAATCATAGTAAATTTGTTCAAATAATGAAAATTCTTCATTTTTATATTTAAGTTCATTTTTAAATTCCTTAAAAAGAATTTGTCTTAAATCAGTTTTTTGTGATGAAGAATAGGGTAAAATTAGAAAAGCTATATCAGCAGTTTTGTAATTATAACTATCTGCAATTCTTAAATTTGTAGTTGTAGTATCTAATAATTTCTCAACAAGACTTAGAATTATTGAATCTTTATTTTTAATTATCTTTTGAAAAATATTATTTCCTTTAGGTAAATAATATTTTTCAGGTAAACGAGCATAAGACAGGCTATCTAGAATAGGAAATTTATTACTTCTTTTTTGATCACATTCTTTTTTTGGAGAACAAGAAAAACAAAAAACAAAATAAGGATACCAACTAAAATTTTCATATAAAAAATTATTTTAACTCTAAAGTTTTAATTATCTCTGCTAATGATTTTAATTCGGTTTTTGATTCAAGTTCTTTTAATTTTGATTGATATTTTATATAATGAGTTGTTTTAGCATTAGAATACTGCTCATAAGCACCAATTATTGAATCATTTGTCGTTTCTTTATTTATATAAAGTTCTTCATCGATTGAAGCTCTTTCATTTATTGTTTTTTTAATAGAGTAATGAATATGCTTGTTGTCTTCTGAAATAAATGTTTTAGTGTAACTATTCTCTTTAGAAAAAATATTTACTAAACCTTCATTATTGTAGTTGAACTGCATCGTATACTTAAAGAACTGATCATCAGTTTGATAGTTTTTATTACTTATTTTTGCACTAATTATTTTATAGCTTTTATTTTCAGTTTGATTGCGCCAATTTTTATTTAATAATTCAAAAAAAGAAGTATAATCTCCAATTCCCTCTTTCACTAAAAAAGCTAAATCTAAAATGGAATTTTCTTCTAAAACTTTCTTTTTTAAAAAATTAAAATATTCGTTATTTAATTCATAACTATCATTATTTAAATAGATGCTATTATTTTCAAACCTAACTTTAACACTATCATTTTCTGAATTATAAAATGTAATATTTTGGGCATCATAGTTTTTAGTATGCCAAAATAAGGTTCTTGATTCTTCTTTTGTGAGTTTATCCTCTAGTTTATAAATAGTAATTGTGTCATTTTTATTAGGAAAAATACCAATATAATTATTTACTTCTTTATTGCTATTTTCTTTGTCTATACAGATGTCTTGACAATAAGCATATCTATACCTTAGTTCTTCTTCTTTAGGTTTTGAAACACAGAAAGAAAACAGAATACTTGTAATGACAATAATAAATATTATTTTTTTCATTTTATTTCTTAATTGATGTTTCACTAGTTAATCTTGTTTTTGTTCTTTTCCAAAAAATACTTTTACCAGCATTAATAGTTCCAGAAATACCATAAGCTGTAGTCACTCCTGTTTCATAATAAAAACTTCCAGAAGTCCAGTAATTTTGATCTTCAAAATCTGAAGCAGGGATTTTATATTTTATTTTTGATGGAACTTCAACTTCTTCAAAAGTTGGTTTACCATTTTTATCAAGCACAAATTTTCCATCTGCATCAGTTATTTTTTTCTTGATTTTTTTCTTAATATGTTCATGATTTCCAGAATCATTTTTTTTATCATGATTACTTTTGTCACCATAACGTGCAGAAGCACCATTTGCAGATAAAAAAGAATCATATATATCTTTTGGGATTTCAATAAATTTATATTCATCAAATTTATTTTGACCTAATTTATTATATGGGTTAGTTTCTGAATTTCCCCATGCTAGAAAATCTGTTCCATCCCAAAATTCAGCACCTTTAGTCAAATCATTTTCTCCATTAAGCACATAGAAAAGTGCTTTCCTAGTTAACTTAGATTTTTCATTATTACTAGATGTTGTAAGTTCTTTTTTATTTGGCACAGAAGAGTAAGTGGTTGACAATAGTTTTTTCCACTTAACAGAAGTTTTTTTTGCTCTATTATAACTAGTGTAAGCTATACATTTTAATTCTTTAAAATCTGTTTCTCCAGATTCATTCATAACAACATAAGCTATATAGTTAAAGTCAGATTTAGTGATATTTACATCATTTTCTTTTAATAAAACAATCCCATTGTACACATCAATTTCTTTACCTTCTTTATTTTTTTCTTTACTCTTTCCAGTACAAGTATACACATCATTTACAGAACCATTATTCGTTTTTACATCAACTTTTCCCTCAAAAGTTCCATCCTCATTGTAAAAATGACCATTTGTTAGTGTTTTCTCTGTTTCAGGCACAGGTGCACCATTGATATTCATAGCTTCTGGAATATTTATTTGACCCGAATCAGTAATTTTTATTTCTGTTCCACCATAATTACACATGATTGTGCTTTGTTGCAATAATGGTTTTTGGTCTTGTATTAAAACGGTTCCGGTGTCTTTCCATTCTCCTAGTTGCATTACTGCAGCACATGGACTAGCACTGTTTGGACTTTTGGTACAAGTACCCATAAAAATAAGGCTTTTTTTATCTTTTTCTTTTACGGTTGCCGTTTTTTTGCCTTGTGTTGTTGGCGTGTCAAAGTTTACTTTTAACAAGCCTAATGGGTTGGTACAAAGTTTACATTCGAGTTTTGCACCATCAATTACAAGCAATAATTTTTTATCTGCTTTTTCTTCTTCTTGACGTTCTTCTCGCTTAGCGTTGTTGTCTGGTTTTGCCATGCTGTTGTCGTTATAGTTTATCCTAACAAAAGGACATTATATTGTATTTTTTTGTCTTCCTTTTGGGTTTCTAAATAAGCTTCTTCTAATTGGAAGTCTACGTATGATAATATTCCATTGTAAATATTAAATCCGTTTTTTATTGGTTTTCTTTCTGTGTGTATTTCTCCAAATATGTGATATAGTATCTTATCTTTTTTTTCTGGATAAATTTTTTCTTCATTAGTATAATTATAGTCTAATAAGCTTTGTTTTCTAATAACTGGCATTTGCCATAAATTATATTTTCCGAAGAAACCTGTAAAATAAAGACCATACATTTTATAATCAGAAAGATACAAAATTAATTCTTCTTCATTTCTTAATAAATCACTGATGGTTTCAAATGCATTGGCAATTTCTTGACCTTTATTGTGTTCTAAAAGTTCATTTTTTGTTTTTTCCCATCTGTGACTCATTTCTTTTATGTTGTATATATAGAGAATTTGTCCTTTGTAATTTACACCTACTTCAATTTCGTCAAAAGCATAACTCATTTGTTTTATTAAAAATTCGTTTGGCTCTGTTGTTTTACTTTCTATAGTTAGTTTAGAAAGAAATAATTGAAAATTTGATATAATCTCTGTTCTTTCATATAATGTAATTGCTACATCTCTTATGTAACTAATTTTTTTAATTCTTTTTGGATTAGAAAAATCTTCAATTATTGTTTCAAATCTATACTTATATGTTTTATCAAGTAAAGGTTCTAAAGTGAAAAATTTTAGTCCGTTTACTAAGTTTATGTTTATCAATGTTCTTTTCTTTTCTGTTGTTATTTATCGCCAAATTAGAATATTGTATATGCCTTTAAACATAAATTACTGCTTAAGGCTTTAAAAAAATAATCTAAATATTCTTTTCCATAAGAAGCATTCCTTTGGATTTATATCAAGTATTTATTAATTATTTTATCTGTTTTTTGGGAACTCTTCCCTTTTCCTATCACTTCTTCCCTCAAGACCAACTCCAGCATTTTCAGCTGACCAATGTAAATATTCATTCCTTAAAGTTCTCAACGTTTGTTGGTCATTATAACCAATAAGAACAACTTCAGGAAGCGCAATTTCACCAGCTATTTCATTTGCTGGTGTATCCAGCTTATTTTCAGCTTCAAAGGGTTTTTTATCATCTGATTTTAATATAGTAATGTAATCTTTAGCTTGTAAATTATCAACTGTAAATTCTTGTATTTCAGAAAATTTATTTTTACTTGCTTTTTCAATTTTTCTATTCAATTCGTTTTTTAGTCTATCTTCTTTTTCTCTTTGTTCTCTTCTTTCTTCTAATTCTTCATCACTAATAAATTTCCATTCTTTTCCACCTTCATTCATAACATAAGGTCGTAAATGTTTTTTAGCTTCTATTAAAATGTCGTCACCATCTATACTGAATTTTTCTTCTGTTTTATCTGTAAAATAATTATTCATAGATGTTTGACGGCAATAATCTTCCATAAATTGCAAGGGTATGTAACTGTATTCTTTTTTTAAGAACCTATTACTTTTTAGCACAATTTTTGTTAAAGTACTTGATGTCCAAATTTGATGATCTTTAAACCAATGCTCTTTAATTAATTGATTTTTAAATAATTCTAATTTAGTAACACCAATAACACCTTTGTATAAATTAGTAATTAAACTTTGTTCAGCTAATTTAATTTTTTCTTCATAACCAGTAGGATATGCTCCACCAATATCACAATGTACTCCTGGAAAATTTTTTTCTATACCAATTTTCATTCTAGTAAGCGAAAAATTTACTCGATGTTCATCACTTGCGGTAAAATGAACTGCTTTTATAACTGCACCCAAATCCGAATCCAAATCCAAATCATGTAGATTTAATTCATTTTCGTTATTAGAAAATGGATTTGCATCTTTTAGTGGGTTTAATCCTTTTGCTGTTTTTTTTACTCCTTTCCAAAGAATATTTTCATCAACCACTTTACCATTTTGATTATATGTACCTAATGAATCTCCCGCTTCGTAATAGGAAGAAACCGTATCGTAAATTCCCAAAACACGTACAACTATACTTATTTCTTCGAGTTCTTCTGGTGTGATTTTTTTAAGTAAGCAATAACCTAAAAAACCGTATTTTGGCAATTTGCCATCAATAAGCAAACTAGAATCAAACTCTAGGCCATCTTTGTCAACTTGAGCTTTTTTAAATTTTGGAATGGCACTTTCATCATAAGGATTTGGTGGATAATAACCGTCTGGAATACTCTTTGTAGAAGGTGCATAAGCACTTTTTCGTATCTCATATACCATATTGCGTGCAGAAGCTGCTCCACGACTAAAACCAAAAACATCAACTGTGATTTTTGTTAATTTTTTAGTTGTATCTAGTGTTATTTTTTTAACAATTTCATCTGCAAGTTTTTCACAACCTTTTCGCACTTTAGCTCTAATGCCTGTTAAACCAGAACCAAAAGCATAACCATCTGAAACATCTTCTTTAAAATCATCTGTTCCCATACCTTCTATATAAATCTTGTATGCTTTTTTTGTACAAAACCATAGTCGAGCTACATTGGTGTAATCATTAGCATAACTGCTGTTGTCTCCATATCCACCTATATCGGCCTGACGCTTAAACCAATCGGCAATAGCATTAGTATCTACGGCTTCATGATAAGTTTTTTTCTCTTCAGTAGTGGCAGGTTTTTGTACTTCCCCTTTTTCTAATAATGGATCTTGTTCCCCTTTAACTTTATATTTCAGTTTAGTGTTTTCCTTATTGTTTAGCGTACCGTCTATAAAAACGCCAAAAGTCACCTCTATCTCATCGTCAGAAACTTCGTATTTTCCTGAATTATAAACATAAGTTTGTCCCATATATTAGTATTTTTTACGTGATTTAAAAACCTCTACTTTAGCCTTTAAGTTTACTCCAACTTCCT
>NZ_KE383903.1:77401-591042 GCF_000422685.1 Flavobacterium gelidilacus DSM 15343
TCCTGAATTATAAACATAAGTTTGTCCCATATATTAGTATTTTTTACGTGATTTAAAAACCTCTACTTTAGCCTTTAAGTTTACTCCAACTTCCTTACCATTGCCTTTTAACCAAGCTGTAACAAAAGTATTTGTTCTATTAACACGTAATTCTATTTCTGTTTCTCCTTGATAATTATCTTTATAAATTTCTGTAAAGGCATCAAAAATTTCTTTTTCATCAAACCAAATTGATCCACCATAATTCTGTCCTGTCTTATCTCTCCAACCAAAATTTATTTTTTTTGGAATTGCCCTTTTTGAAAATTCATTTTCAATTAAACTTTGATCAAATAGTTGTTCAAATTCTCCATTAAACATATCCATTCTTGTTATAAATATTGTGCCTTCATTTTGTATAACAAAAGTAGGTCTCCAAGAATATTTTTGTCTATATGTATCCCATAATCCAAAAGGAATAGGCTTGTTTTTGTTGGCTTCTCTTACTTCTGGAGGAACTATTTGTGGATTGTTCATAATTCTAGCAGCTTCATTTTTTTGATGCATTAGTTTTTCAAAACCATCTAATTTATCAATTTCTTCTTGCGGTATTATTACTTTTTTACCTTGATAACGTCCAATTTCTACTTGTTTACCTGAACCATGTAACCAAATATAAACTGCACCACCTGGTGCATAGCCCACAACTATAGAAGTGTAAGTTTCTTTTTCGTATTTTCCGTTTTTATTTAAAAAAACCAAGCTTTCTTGATATCCTTCTTTAAAATAGTGTACCATTTTTTCATAATCTATTTCTGTGTCGATTTCATAAACACAATCTTCGGCATAAGCAACCCATTGAACATGCAGTCTATTAGGTACCGCTTTTATTCCATCGCTCATACCTCCAGTACCTGGATCGCCCCAACCACCTTCACCGCTATCAGTACCTGCCTGAAGATCTACATAACCACCATCTGCCGATTCAAATCCTCCTCTATATACTTCGATTGGATAACCAATTGGACAAGTTGATCCATCTTGCCATCTAAATTTTTCTATTTGTGTTGTTTGCATATTTTGTTGTTGTGTTTGCTTGTTTTGGCAAGCAATTAGAAGCAATAACAAAATAGCTAAACACAAATTAGATACATAAAGTTTTATTAAAACTGGTTTTATAATCATTGACAAATTAGATATGTTACTAAACATGTTATAATTGTAAATACAATAGCACTTAAAAAAGTAAAAAGCATTAACTGGTCTTCGCTAAATCCTTTTTTTAAATTAGAATCAATAATTATTATTCCTACAAATGCAAGAAAAGTCACAAGTGCACCTAATGCCATAACTATAAATGCAACATACATATTATTACAAACATTTTCAGCATAAAATAGAGTAATTACCAAGTTAAAAACTCCTATTAAAACAGCAACTAAAATAGATTTTAGAAAAGAAAGTTTCTTTTTAATTATTTTGTTTGGTCTTACTAAATCTTCAACTGCACTTATTTCTTTTTGTATTACTTTTGAATCTTCTATCTCTATTACAGAATCTTGCGCTAAAAGATATAAATTATAAAAAGGAACAAATAATAAATACACCGGCTTTTTTATATCATTCATTCTTCCTATTCCAATAGATATTGTTATTACAATGAATATCAATTGACAAATATTTATGAGCAGGTACCAATCAATTAGAAACATAATTGAAGAAATACAAATGAAAACTAAGTAATTTATAATCAAAAAAGTCCAAAAATCAGATTTATTTGATTTTACAATATATTTATTAAAATTTTGCCAAATATTAATATATCGCTCATAGCTTTTTTTTAAATATTGTATCATCCTTTATTGACTTTAGCGTCAATTGCACCTAATATTTTAGCGACACCTGCACTTTTAAATAAAATATCTCCTTGTTCTGCTTTATGTGTTGTGGTTGCGGTTGTTTCTGTCAAATCACCAGCAATTTTAACCGTTTTATTTTCGTCAATATTTTGATTGTATGTTTTGGCAGATAATCTATGTAATTCTGTAATTGATAATGTATTGTTTGCTCCGACAGAAGTATCATTGTTGTTTTGAATACTAGTTGTCATATTATTTCCAACACTTATATCTAAATTTTCCCCAACACTTATGCTCATATTTTTCGGTGCATTTACACTAATATTTCCTTGTCCGTCCATCATCCATGTGTTGCCGCTTGGGTCTTCTATGAAGATACTTCCTTCTGCATCATTCATGATTATTTTTGTGCCGCTTCTACTTTGGATAACTTTTTTGTCATTCCCAGATGTAGCATAGCTTGAACTTTCATTTCCGTTGTACATGGTTCCTAAGACGAATGGTTTTTCGGCATTTCCTGCTTCAAAGGCTACTAATACTTCTTCTCCAATTTCTGGTATGAAATACATTCCTTTGCCTGATCCTGCATGTGGGTTTGTCATTCTAATCCAAGGTGTATTGTCTTCTTGCCATGCGAATTTTACTTGTACTCTTCCTAGTCCTGCCGGATCGTTGTTGTCTGTCACAATTGCGGTTTGTGTATCTGCATTTGGATGACTGTGGACATTCCCGTAAGGTGGTGCCATTACATCTTCTGGAACGGCTTGAAAACTGTTGTGATACGAGCCTGATTCTTCGCAAACATGTGTGATGTCGGTTATGATGTAACTTCCGAAATTTTGTTCTTGTAAGCCATCAATTAGGTTGCCGGTTAATGAAAAGGCTGGTTCTTGAATGGAAACTACATCTCCAATTCTAAGTCCTGTTTCATCACTGTCTCCTTTTGCGGTTACTAGATCGGCAGCTCTTGATTGTAATTGTGTCGTGACTCTATCAACTAAATGGGTTCTTGCACTTCCTTCTTCGATTGGATGTGTGTAGAGCATTGTCGCGTTATCTGGAAATAACTTTTTTGATCGCTCAAAAGCTACTTTTGCATAACCTTCTGGTTGGTAATTTATTTCTGATGTATTTGCTTTTTGGGTTTCAGCGCTGCTTGATTCATAGCCTAAATATTCCAATCCAAGTGGTTTGGTTCTCATTTCTATGTTGAAACTATGAAGCGAACGACCATATTCTAATGTAAAGTTTTTTGATGTTGGTTGTCCGAAAACTAATTCTTCTCCATTATAATAGAACCATTGTCCTTTCTTTTGGGCTAATCTTGCTACAAATCCAAAATCGCTTTCTCTGTATTGAACCGTGTAAGGCATTGAACTGTCATGATTAACTTTAACGGTGGGTTGCAGTTCTTTTTGACCATAATTTGAGGTTATTTGCTTAACAACATCGGACAAAGATTGGTCTGTATAAGAAACTGTTTTTGGAGTTCCTTCCATTACGATGGTTGGACTGTAGCCATTTATTATTATTCCACCTGCAGCTCCAGAAGTCCGTATCATTTGGGCTTCTGTAATTATTCCGTTAAAAATGAACGGTGAAGTAGTGGATAGGCTTGTTGGTGTAATTTCTATTTTGATGGGTTCTCCAATATAGCTTTGAGCTTTATCGATAGCTTGACTCACAAATTCTTTTGGCAAAGGTTGAAGTACTGAAAACGTATGGTGCGTATGCACTTTTTGTTGAATAACTAACTTGGAAAATCGCGTAAGTGTTTCTCCTCCAATAGTAATGCTGATTTTTGTACTGATTGCCATAAGAAATATTTTTTATTTACTTTTTAAAACATAAGTAGTAAATTTAGTAAAAATATTCTTTTGAAAGTGGATTTTAATGTGTTTTTATTTAGACGCTAAGATTTAACTTAGAGTTTTTGGAATGGCTGTGGAATTTCAATAAAACAGATTCTTTACAGTCCCTTTTTAGTAAATTTTTAATTGTAAAATTAAAATGCTAGTGAACTTTTACAAAAAAAAATATACTTGAACTATTTGGATAACGTAATTTAGTTTCCCCATCGTTATAAAATAAAATCTCAACCTCATCGATAGGTTTGTTTTCTAGGTTTAAAACCGTTCCTCTTATTTCATATTGAATGGTCTGTTTTTTGGTTGAAAAACAAGAAACAAAACTAGCAAATAATATTATTAAAAGCTTTTTCAATTTTTATTTATTTATTTCTCTCATAAACTCTTTGTGGTATTTTCTTAATGTCCTTGTTTTGAGATTTCATGAGTGAAATGTATTTTTGATAAGATACCTTTGCTTCTTTATTCTCATCATTTCCCCATTGTGCATCTGCTAAATTTAACCAAGCAACAACTCTGTTTGGATCTTTTTTAACAATTTTTTCCAAAAGAAATATTGCTTCATTATAATTTCCTAATTGCTCATAATTATAGGCAATATTATTAAAAATTTCTACATTTGAAATATTGAAATTCTTTGTTAAGTTTTGCGATTTTTCAATTACTGGAAAACTAATAAACAACTCCTCATTTGAAATAGTGTAAACTAAGTTACCAATGTCTTTTCCTTTATAATCTACAATTGTTGTTTAAGCCTTATAATTAATTGGTGAAAACAAAAATTTTTTATTAAAATTAATTGCTTCTAATGTTTCAAAATTTGTATTGCTTAATTTATAATCTTCAAAATAAATACGGTTTGATTTTATTCCTTCCCTTCCAAAAATTATACTTTCTTTATAAATAAGATATGTTTCTTTTTCGTGATAATATTTATAAGCTACCCGTTGTTTTGTTGAAGAAGCGGTATATTCATAAATTAAATAAAAAGTGTTTGGGTCAATAATTTTCAAAGAAGTATTAAGTGCCATTTCATTAATTATTAACCCTTGATACTCCTTTTGATTTATAAACAATGATGTTTTGTCAATTCTTATTGAATCTTTATTCTCTATTACATTATAGTTTTGATCTCTATCATTTAAAAGTAAATTATAGTCTACAAAAGAAAATACTTTATGCTTGTTCCCTCTATTGTATTCTAAAATTCCCCAATTATTCTTTAATGAATCTATTTTAATAGTTATATTTTCATTTTTAAAATAAACAGAATTTGTTTTTAATTTTATAATATTATTATCTAATTTTTGTAATATTTCTGAAAAATAAGCATTATTATCATCAGCAATACTATAAAAATCATCTTCTCCCATAGATTTTTTTAGAGAATCAATTGATTTGAGATTTGGTTTATAATAATATATTCCACTTTGCGTAATAGTAGTTTGATTATTTGTTACACTCTTATTTGCTTGCTCTTTTTCTTGTCCTTTGCAGGAAGTAAAAGTTATAAATATTGATAAATAAATAATTACTCTGTATTTTAATAAATTATTCACTAACTATTTTAGTTTTATATACATATCCTCTTTTACCTTCTTTTGTTTGCACTAACCACCAATTTCCTTTATCATATAAAACTTGAATTGTTTCGCCAGAAATTATTTTCTGTAAAATTTCAGACTTACTGTTTTCTTCTTTTCTTAAATTTGTATAACCATCTGGATCTTTAATTTTGTATTTTAATTCTGGTTTTGATTTTGTATTCATTAATTCTTTAATACATGTTTTATTTCTGTTTGTTTCATCTGGTAAAGATTTTACTTTATCAAATAAATCAATATCATTTATGTTTAATTCTTGCTTAACATTACAAACATAAATAAATGAGTCTTCTTGATTACTAGACTCAGTTTTATAAATAGTATTTATCAGATACCAATCATTATTTTTATATTCAATATAATATTCTGATTCTAAATAACCTCTGTCAGGGAATTTTGTTTTAATTACAAAGCCATTTTTATTTTTTTTAATATCCGTAATTTGGTTCCCACCATCTTCTGAAAAGTTAATTGTTTTTAATCTTAAAACATATTTGTTATTATTGTTAACAAATAAAAACAAATCATCACCTTGATATGGTTTTGAACTAACAATTTTATCTAAAACATTGTCATTATTAATGTCGATTTCTTTAACAAAATAATCATCATTGTTTTCATAGAAAGAAATGTTTTTTGTATTAACAATATCTTTATCTTTTACAGAAAAAACAGCGTTAAATAAATCATCTATAATTTTTCTTTTTGAAGAATTCAAATTAGAATTAAAAACATTATCCTTTTTTGGATATGGTGAATCAAAAAGAAAAAACAGAACAGATTTAGCTTTCATATCATCTAATTCATTAATTAAATAATATTTATTTTTTTCTTTTATATATCTTAATGATTTATATTGAAAATAATTTACTGCATCTGCATACCATTTACCATTATAACAAATAGAAATTATATTGTTTTCATATTTTTCATTTTTATTTAATAAATTAAACCAATAATCAATATAATTATTACTTTCTTTATATAGTTCACTTGGTTCATCTTTTTCTATATCCCATCCAAAATACTCATTAAATTGTTTAAACTCTTTTGGAAATTGATTTAAAAATTGAGATTCGTCTTTATTAATAAAACTCTCCTCTAGATTATTAATATTTATATCGGTTTGTGAAGAAGTTTTACAACTTACAAATAGAAATAAACTTAACAAATAAATAAATTTAATCTTATACATATGCTTCAGTAATTATTATTTTTGCACCATCTATTCCTTTTTCTTCAATAATGTCAAATATCTCTTTCAATTTTGCTTGACTTTGGCCTACAAAATCCTTAGATCTAGTAGTGCCAGGTAATAAACAACCTTCTGTGTCTTCTGCCTTATTTCCACCATGTATTAATATGGCTCTACTTTTTGATACTTGATTATTAAATAGTTTTAATCCTTTCTTTATTTTGGTGCCATAATGCCATTCTAAATTATATGTTCCAATTGGCACTCTTTGTTCAATTCCTGAAACTGTTGTATCAGGACCTTTTTCTTCAAGTATAAACCCTTTAACTTCTGAATCATCAATAGTAAATTCACCTATTGTTGAATTATTTGTTTGCCATTTCCTTTTTAATCTTATAGTTACACCAGTAGAATTTCCAACGCTTTTAACTCCACCGTTTTTGTTTATGCATATTTGTGGGTATTTAAAAATATTTTTTAAATTTAACACATAATTTCTCCTTTCAACAAGGCCATTAGACCCCCCATTGACTAGATAACTTATTATATCCACTCTATCATCATCCGCAATTAAACTTAAATCTACAGTGCCGTATTTTTTTGTTTCACCATCAATAATATATTTAATAGTTGTTTTAGGATAATCTGGTTTGTGAATTTTAACATAGGTAGGTGCTTTTTTAGGCCCTGTCCACCTTTGGCCAACACTTAAAACCTTACCCTGTTTCCAATACCAACCAGCTGAATCAAAAGCGTTTTTTAAATTATTTGCTATCAATTCATAATTTGTTACACAATCAACTTTACTATATGCTTTATAAATAACATAATTTGACTTCCAAGTAAGTTGCATTAAACCTCTACCTACATATGGTTTATATTCTCCATTTGTAGCATATTCTTTTGTAGTTCTAAACCTATCAGTTTCAAGATAGACTTGTGAGAGAAAGTGTATTTTTCTAATACAAGTATTAATTTTGTATTTATTAAAAATTTTATTTAATTCTGTATTAAATTTTTCAATTGTTTTATCTTGAGCATTTAGTTTACAATTATTGGCCCCAAACAGACTATAACCACTCGCTTTTTTAACACTTGTTTCACTATCTCTTAATTTTTTTATGATATCTGTTGTTTCTTGTAAAGTTAAGTCTCTATTACAATAACATTTTCCTTTCTCTTTTTTAGGCTCTTCGGGCTTTTTACCTTCCTTAACTGCCGTTACAGTCTTATTTTCAGAAATATCAACTTTAAACTCAGAAATATCTACATCAACAGTTTTGCTTACAATATGTGTTTTTGTTTCTAAAACTTCTACATCTACAAATAGTTCTTGTTCACTGCCTTCTAGATCCCAAGAAGTTCCTCCTAAACTTGCAGGTATTGTGCTTAATAAAATATCTTTTTTATGAACGTCTGATTTAATTGTGATTTTTTCGTTTACTAATAAGTCATTTGAAAAAGTATCCTCTTCCATTACTTTAAAACGAACGGTTTTACCTATCAAACCAGAAGAGTAAATTGTGGCTGAAAGCTTTTTTGAGCCGTTTTTAACTAAGGTTACTTTGCTAATTCCTGATGCAGTTGCTGGTTTTGGTGTTCCTGCTTTTGCTTTGTATGGTTGAACCGGTTTTGGTTTGGGTGGTTGTTGTCCTTTTATAACTTTTGTAGTTTCATCTTTTCTTACTTCTACGTGTTTTGGGTTTGCCACATTTATATTATCACTTGATGCTTTTAAACTTCCTAAATGATAGGCTGTAACATAAAATTCGTGTTGACTTCCTTCAGATTTGTTATAGGCATTGGCAATTTTTTCGAAATCGGGTTCTAATAAAAAATTTGCCATAGCAATCCCATTACTTCCTACTTGTACATTTCTTTTCTTTAATAGATTTTTTTCATTAATAGAATTATGTCCTTTTCCGTTTGCATCGTCTTCATATAAAGATAATTCTAAATATTCGCTTTGCATTCCGACTGTTTGAACTTTTACGTCTAAAGTGCTTCCGTAGGCTATTTTTTTTGATTTACTTGAAACTTCAATTGAAGATATTTCTTTTTTTTCGGAACCAATTACTGTAACTTTTAATCCTGTGCTTATTTCTGCATCATATACGTAGGCTACAATTAAGTACGATTTACCAATTGCTGCTTCTTGAAATCTAATTTTTCCTTCTGTTTTTTCTAATATCTTATTTGGAACTCCATTGTTTAAATAATAAACTGCCCATTTTACATTAGCTTCCTTTCGTTCAGAAGTTGGTGTGTCTGAATACCATTCTTTAACAGTATAAGTTTGCCACTCATTGACTTTTAATTCTGTTGCTCCTGATATGCTTTTTACACCTTTTTTCACGATTTCTATTTTTATTCTACTTCAATGCCTTGTTTTTGGTCCTCATCTTGTTTAAATCCACTCATATCTGCCGCTGGATTTACATCATTTGCTGTATCTTCATCTGTATTATTAGCATCTTGACTACTAGCAGCTCCTTTTTGTCCATGTTTATCTATTGTAATGCAATCTGGACCACCAATTGGACAAGTTGCTTTACTTTCTTCTGTAAGGATTTGTCCTTTATTAGAAAGCGTTACGTTTTTATAAAAATTAGACCATTGTGTTATCGTAGCCATACAAGGTAAAAAGTCACTACTTGTGGGTTGCAGCTTGCATTTTCCAAAAGTGTTTTTCTCTAATGTTTGTCCGATTTCTTTTGTTGTTGCAATTAGCTTTTCTGAACCATCCGCATCATTTGCATAATGCTTTTTTTGAGACAATACTTGAACTTTATCTAACTTTGGTTCAACGCTAAATTTGCACTTTACTGTTGCACCATGCACCACTATATGTTTATCGCTCATAAGATATTGTATGACAAATTGTTGTAGCTAATTTACTAAATTGTTTGATGTGTTTCACATTTCAATTAAAATTATTGATAAATTAATTTTTTTAGGGTTTTCTAAAAGTAAATCACAAGATAAAGTAACACTTTCTATGATTTTTGATTCTGGATTTAATAAATATTTTGCATCAAAATTACCTTCTACTAAATTATTTGTTTCACTTTCCATAAAAAAAGGGTCATCCAAATTAGAATCAAAGTCTAATTGGGTTCTTTTGTCTATTGATTTCCCTGAAATTTCAATTTCGACTTTGTTATCATCTGATAAAAAAGGATTTACACTTTGCTTAACTACAAAATCAATGTTTTTAATTTTTGAAATTACTGGAAAACAATAATTAAATTCTATGAAATGAGTTGAAGTGTAATTAGTGTATAACTTATAGAAATAAGTGTTTATAAACGTTTCTTTAAAAAGCATCTTTTCTAAAACTATTTTATCTGTAATATTTTTTTCATAATATTTTATGTAATTCTCTATAACTTCTCCTTCATATTTTTCTTGAAGTTCTGTTTTTAAAGTAGACCAATTTTTAAGAATTTCGTTATGATTTGTTATTTCAAGAAGTTCCCCTTTTTCTGAAATCAACAACTGAAGTGGATAAAACACTTGATCCAATTCTTCCAAGAGATTATACAAAATTGTATCTAAACTTGAATCCTTTTTTCTGTCAAGCTTATTAATATCGAATACAAAATTGACACCGCTATTTTTAATAAATATAATTTCAGTTTTAAACTTTAAAGTGTAAGTATTAGATTTTGAGACAATTTCTTTTTCGACTTGATATAAAAGTACTTTTTTAGATGGTTTTAAACTTAAATGTGAGTCATAATCAAAATTAACTTTTGGTGTATGTTCTAATTCTTTAATGTTTATTGATAAAGGAACGTAAAGTTCTTTTAAATTGCTGGGAAAAGTTGTTCCGATATAATTATCTTCATCAGCAAATATATTGTGAAAACCAGCAACCTCAATTGGTGTTTTATTTAGTTCTTTTGATATACTAATTAAGGTATCTTTTTCTTTTAAGCTGTATGTGTTGTATTTAGTTTTCATTAAAAAAATCAAAATATAAATTTAAAGATAAAACTAATAATTTTAATTGTAGCTATAATTTTATTTTTATGGTTGTTATAACTATTTTAATTAAAAATAATATAACTATTTTTTATAGGATTAACCATTGAGTATTTCTCTAATTTATTATATTTTACTAAATAAATGTTTCATTAAACCTTACTTTAAAAATCTTTATACGATTCCCTGTAACGCATTACACTATTAGGATAAATACGAATACTTTTTACAGGAAAAGGTTCACCATTTACTTTAATTTCGAGTTTGGTGTTGTCTTCATTGATAGTAATATTAAAAGTAGTATCTCCTCCTTGTGTTTTTAGAAATTCATTAGTTTTATCCCAATCAAAAAATAATTTGGCTTGGTAACGCTCTTTTGCACTGGTTTCCCAAAATAAGGTTGTCATTTCTGGTATAGCTTTTTCTTTCATAACTGAGTTTAGTAACATAGGTCTCAAAATGTTTTCTCTTTCACCATTAAAATATTCATTTGCTATTTGAAAAAGTTTAAAGCCTTTATTTTCTGAAGATATTTTGTAATCCCAATTGTATCTAAGACGATAATTATCCCATTTTTCAGGCGAAGGATTATCAAGATGCATAATTTCAATTAATTCTTTGTGTGTATCTGGATGAATTCTATAAGTACTTAAATATTTTTCTTCACATTCTTTTACTCTTTCTTTATCTGTAATTTCTTTGGCTTGAAAACGACCTAATTCTATTCTACTAGCTCCATATCCTAACCAAACTACTACCATTCCTTGAGGAGCAAAACCAAAAATCAAGTCACTAAATGGCTCATAATAATAACGCAAAGGTTCGTAATGTTTATTAAATTCATCTTTAGTAATAAATTCTTTAACCGGTTCTTCACTAAATTCGTCATTTGAGGGATAACAACGATTCGTCATTTCTTTAATGTTAGTAACATCAAAATCTTCATTTATTTCATAATATTTATTCTCGTATAAAGAGTAATAAGTAATTTCAAAACCTATAGGCATTCCTTTTTGAGCTGTCCACATTTTGCCACTACTACCCCAAGAACCACTACTACTGCCATAAGGCAAACCAGCAGGATTACCTTCTAGAGTTTTAATATAATCGAATATGGGGGTTATACGATATATTTTATCTGGATGTGAAATTTCGGTTCTAAACTCAGGAATTTCTTGTTTCATTTGGCATTGAACATTTAATTGTGAAAATAAAAACAGTAGTACTATCTTTTTTAAATTACCCATTGTGTATTTCTCTTTTACGTTTACTTTGCGCTAGTGGACCTGCTTTTCTTGCAGACAATCCAAATAAGTTACTTTTTACCGACCAATGCAAATATTCGTTACGTAATTTTTTCAAATCGGTTACATCTAAATAATTAGAATATTGAATAGCCTTTAAACCTTCTGCATATTTTAGAGACAACTCTTTTTTATAAGCGTTTAATGTTTTTTGATCATATTTTTTAAAGTAACTATCTCTATTATCGTTACAAGCTTTAACATATTGTTTTAATTGATTG
The DNA here is from genome assembly GCF_000422685.1 of Flavobacterium gelidilacus DSM 15343. Taxonomy (GTDB): domain Bacteria; phylum Bacteroidota; class Bacteroidia; order Flavobacteriales; family Flavobacteriaceae; genus Flavobacterium; species Flavobacterium gelidilacus. The sequence continues at coordinate 89,419 of NZ_KE383903.1, forward strand.
TAAATTTTATTTATAAATGCATCGTTTATTTTATATCCTAAGAGGATAGAATCATCATACTTAACATTATACTCTTTAGACTTATTAATCATAAGGTCTAGTGGAATTTTATCGTACGTATTAAAGAGTATTCTTCTTCCTACTAGGCCATAATTGTATTGATTTTCATATCCTTTTGTTTTTGGGTCAAAATTTTTCTCATAAAAAAATTCGTTTGTTAGTTGGGTAGCGATATACCATCCCTCGTCGACAACAATTTTTTTAAAGGAATTATATCTTTGCTCTCTGCTCATTTTTGCTACTTTTCTATCCTCTACACTATCTACTGCTAGTATATTATCTAAAACAGATAGTTCTTTCATGTTATTAAGATAAGAACCTCCAATATCTGAATGTACTCCTGGTAATTTTATTTCTAAACCACTTAAACCACACGAATTAATATTTGATAAATCAAAGTTTTCTCTATATTCATCCTCTGAGGCTATATGGTAGACGTAATTTGCTTTTGAAACACTATTTAATTTTAAATCTCTCACATCATTACCATGGTAAAAACCATCAGATGCCACCGTATCATATATCCCTACGAAATTATATATTATTTTTTTTATTTTCATTCCTTGATAAACTAAACAAGCCCCAAAATACCCATATTTATCTATGAAAGAGGTATTCTCTACTGTTATATCAAATTGATGAATGGTATCATTAAAAAAATAATCCGGAAAAATATGATATTTTGTATTTTTATCATCAATTTTCTTTTTTCTTCCATACTTGGCAGTTTTATTAGCAACATGTAAAAAATGTCTTGCTGCGGCTGCTCCACGACTAAAACCATAAACATTTACATATAAATAATCTATTTCTTTACTTGCAAATCCTTTTTTCTTCATTTGTATAGCTGAATCTAAACATCCTTTTGTTACTTTTGCTTTAGTCCCAGTATCTCCCATTCCGGTTGCTACACCAGGAAATTTTGTATCTTTTTTTAAGTCCTCCGTTCCTATACCTTCTATGTAAACTGCTACTTGGTTTTCTGCATCTGGATTTATTGCGTCAAATAAACGGGCAACATTTGTATAATCGTTTTCATAACTGTCGTCGTTTTTGTTGCCTGTTTTTTTATATGTTGCATGATTTTTAGAATTGGTGCTTCTTGCTTCTGTATTGGTTTTATTATTTTGTGTACCATCAAAAAACAAATTTAACCTTACATTGATGCTATTCGATAATAAATCTTCTTTGTTTGGAGCTTCGTAATTATCTTCAATAATTCCATCTTCGTTTCCTTGCCACTGATTTGTTGTAGGTGAATTAAATTGATAATTACCGTCATTAGCCGACAAATTCATACTTGTAGAAGTATTTTTGAGTTCTCCTCCAGTTATTCTAGTTATACTCATAACTAATATAAATTAGATTTTTCGCCACTATTTTTCAAAATAGATTTCGAAGCATTAATTTCAATGCTTTTTTCTGTCGTACTAAATAGAGCAGATTTGGAAATTTCATTTCTTTCGGATGTTTCAGACTCTCTATTTCCTTTTACAATTTCTAATAAACTTCCCATAACGTTTAATAAATAATTTTTTCCAATATTAATATTATGAAAAGCTCCAACCATAAGGTTTTTATTTTCACCAGCCATTTCAGAAATGTCTTGACCTGCATCTATAGATAGATTTTGCCCTACACTTATGCTCATGTTTTTTCCAGCAGTAATGCTAATATCATTCGGTGCATTTACACTAATATTTCCTTGTCCGTCCATCATCCATGTGTTACCACTTGGGTCTTCTATAAAAATACTACCTTGAGCATCATTCATAATTATTTTTGTCCCGCTTCTACTTTGTATTACTTTATTATCATTTCCTGATGTAGCATAACTGGAACTTTCACTTCCGTTATACATCGTTCCTAAAACGAATGGTTTTTCTGCATTTCCTGCTTCGAAAGCTACTAGTACTTCTTCTCCAATTTCTGGTATGAAGTACATTCCTTTGCCTGATCCTGCATGTGGATTTGTCATTCGAATCCAAGGAGTGTTGTCTTCTTGCCATGCGAATTTTACTTGAACTCTTCCTAATCCTGCTGGATCGTTGTTGTCTGTCACAATTGCGGTTTGTGTATCTGCATTTGGATGACTGTGGACATTCCCGTAAGGTGGTGCCATTACATCTTCTGGAACCGCTTGAAAACTGTTGTGATACGAACCCGATTCTTCACAAACATGCGTGATATCTGTTATGATGTAACTTCCGAAGTTTTGTTCTTGTAAGCCATCAATTAGGTTTCCGGTTAATGAAAATGCTGGTTCTTGGATGGAAACTACATCTCCAATTCTTAGTCCTGTTTAATCACTGTCTCCTTTTGCCGTTACTAAATCTGCAGCTCGTGATTGCAATTGTGTCGTGACTCTATCTACTAAATGGGTTCTTGCACTTCCTTCTTCAATTGGATGTGTGTAGAGCATTGTCGCGTTATCTGGAAATAGTTTTTTTGATCGCTCAAAAGCTACTTTTGCATAGCCTTCTGGTTGATAATTTATTTCTGATGTATTTGCTTTTTGGGTTTCAGCGCTGCTTGATTCATAGCCTAAATATTCCAATCCAAGTGGTTTGGTTCTCATTTCTATGTTGAAACTATGAAGCGAACGACCATATTCTAATGTAAAGTTTTTTGATGTTGGTTGTCCGAAAACTAATTCTTCACCATTATAATAGAACCATTGGCCTTTCTTTTGCGCTAATCTTGCTACAAATCCAAAATCGCTTTCTCTGTATTGAACAGTATAAGGCATCGAGCTGTCATTGTTAATTTTAACAGTTGGTTGCAGTTCTTTCTGACTATAGTTTGAGGTGATTTTCTTAACAACATCGGATAACGATTGGTCTGTGTAAGAAACTGTTTTTGGAGTTCCTTCCATTACGATGGTTGGACTGTAGCCATTTATTATTATTCCACCTGCAGCTCCAGAAGTCCGTATCATTTGGGCTTCTGTAATTATTCCGTTAAAAATGAACGGTGAAGTAGTGGATAGGCTTGTTGGTGTAATTTCTATTTTGATGGGTTCTCCAATATAGCTTTGAGCTTTATCGATAGCTTGACTCACAAATTCTTTTGGCAAAGGTTGAAGTACTGAAAACGTATGGTGCGTATGCACTTTTTGTTGAATAACTAACTTGGAAAATCGCGTAAGTGTTTCTCCTCCAATAGTAATGCTGATTTTTGTACTGATTGCCATAAGAAATATTTTTAGTAGTGTTAACGAAATATTGTACTTAATTACCTATGTAAATCTAATAAAAAAAAATAATAAAAATCAATAAAAATTAATCTTTAAGAGTTAATAATCTTTCAGATGCTAGTATGTAATTAGGTTGAATTTGTAATGAATTATTGTAATCCTCAATTGCTTTATTTTTTTTCCCTAATTTTAAGTATAAATCTCCTCGCCCGACATATATCATGGCACTTTTAGGTTCTGCATTTATTGCTTTTTCAAGTTCAATTAATGATTCATTTTCTTTATTTTTATTTGCCAAAACAATTGCTTTCAAATAATAAGAAAGACTCCAATTAGTGTCTAGGTTTATTAATGCTTCAGCTAATAGTAATGCTTCATCATATTTTCCCATTTCAGCTAACAAACCTGCTTTACTGATATAGAACCATTTATTTTGAGGTAATAATTTTATGGCTTCAGAGAATAAATTTAATGCGTTTTCATAGTCATCTAATCTAATAGACATCTTAGCTTTAAAATTTTTAACATCTGCGTTATTTGGTAAAATACTATCTAATTTATTTGCTAAAAACAATGCTTCACTATAATTTTTTTGTCTTACTTGACTTGAAATTTGTGAATTTATATCCTTTGCGACCTGAGGAAAATTACTAATTCGTTCTTTTAGTGCATTATTATCTTCAATTAATTCTTTTTTAAAAGCATCATCAAAATCTTTAAATTCCATAGTTTGACCATAAAATTTTTGACTAGATACTAGTAATATAAAAATAGTTAAATATGAGAATGGATTTTTCATTATTTTATTTTGAGAGTTTTAAAAAAAACAGTCTTAGGAATTATTTTAAATTTTAAAGTTAAACTTATTTCTGATAATATTTAGTAATTGTAAATAAAATAAGATACTTTATTTGTCACTCAGACATATAATTTTAATTGCATTTTTCTTGTGGTTAAAATAATTTGGACTATCAAAATTCAAGACTAAACTTAAAACGCATTTTGTAAACTACCAATTTGGTTCTAACTCATCAGCTTTTTTATAAGGAACAAAATTATAGGTTCTTTTATTATAATCATTAAAATATTTATCTTTAAATTTACCTCTACCATTAATAGTTCCACTTACAATTATTAATTTATCATTTTCTAAATAACCATATAAATAATTAAATTGCCTTATTACAGTAGTTACGCTTTGAATAACAATTTTATTGCCTTGTAATTTATAATATCCTTGAGAAAGTGTGTATTCGTTTTTGCCTTTACCATATTTTTTGATCTGTTCTTTCATTAAATCTAAATATTCTTGAGAAGCCTTTAATGAATCTACTAAAATTAAATTAGATTGACCAGTTTTGTAAAATTTATATATTTCATATTTTTCAGGCTTTATTGAATCATTATTTCTTCTAGACCAAGAATTTCCTAAAACATAAAACCCATCAGTTCTCAATAATGAATTTTGATTTAATGTAAAGTTTTTATCATAAAATGTAAAATCATTTTTATCATAAAATTTTGGACCACATGAAATTAAGACTAAAACAAAAAATAAATATGAAAAAAAGTATTTCACGTTTAAAATTGTTTTTCTAAAGTAGTATTGTATTGAATTTCCCAATAATTGGGTCTTTCAGACGGAATGAGGTGGAAATTTATTACTCTGTGAATTAAATCTTGAGAGAACATATTGCTCTGTCCAATATTATTTAAACCAAAATTTCCTTGTGGTGTTTTTAACCTAAATGAAGTTCTTCCTTGATTTAGATCAAATGAATGGGCTTGAGATGACCAATCTGCTTTATTACGATAAGTATCTAAAAAATTTTGATCAACTTCAGAAGCAGTTGCAGGTGTATAATTTGACACTCTGTTTTTTAATCTATCTAAAAATTTTGGATTATTTTTTTTAAATTGGCTTAGGTTATCATCTGCTGTATTACTATCTATAAGACTTTCACTATCAGTGTCAGCCGTAAAAACATCACTTGCGATAATTAATTGATAATTGTTATTATTGTTTCCTATTGTAACGTTTCCTCCACCAGTCCACCAACGGTCAAAACCATCACTTAAACCAATTTTTTTTGCACCTTGAAAATCATTGTAAGTTTGAAAGCTAAAATCATTAGATCTCAATTGCAGAAAGGCTACTTGCTGATTTCTATTGTTATTGTTAAAGATAAAGTTTGTCCCTATTGTTGCAGAAAATTTTCTGTTATCTTCTAATCCAGAGCCACTATTAAGGTGTAAAGGATTTATAGTTATTGGACCTCCTAAGGTTGAGCTTCCACCTGTTAATTTAGCAGTTACGACAGTATCTATATTAAAGGAATTATTATTAGACAAAGAACCTAATCCACCATTATAAAAATTAACAGCAACATTTGCTCCAGGAGAAAAATTTTGAAAATTTCTAGTCACACCAACACCTGCAGTACCAGACATGTATGTCTTTGGTCCTCCAAAATGAATGCTTAGACCCATGAAAAAATTTGCTTCTAATTCGTCCATTGTTGTTTAGAATTTCAATGGCCAGTTTCGTGTAAATTTTGAACCATTCATGATTACTTCTTTTGCAGAAACAATTATCTCAACACTCATTGAAGTATTACTTTGAGCTAAAAAAGATTCGTCATAACCTATACAATACCCTTCATTAAATTGAAGCTCTCTCATTTTTGAAATAGCGTCTCTTCTATAAAAAGTTACTTTCCCATTTTTTGTTTGATTATTACTAATCATCCAATCAAATAGCATAGTACTTTTGGTAGACTCTAATATAAGTCTAAATCTACCACCATTTGGGTCTGCAGAAGGTTTACCGCTTTTGTCGATTTCTTGACCAACAGAAAACTGAAACTCTAACACATTCATAACTTCCCCGTCTATCTCAAGTTTTGCTAAAAAAGACATATCTACACAATTAAGGTTATTAAACAGAAATAATAATTAATGACAAAGAGCAATAATACTCTTTGTCATTAATTTAATGCAATTATAAAACTATACCCATTCGTTGATGTGCTCACCACCACCCATTGAAATTTCTTTCGCAGAAATAGTAAAAGTCTCAACTAAAGGATTTGTTCCTGTAGCATCAAATGTTTCTTTGTACTTAATTAAATAACCTTCTTTGAAGTTAAGTTCTTTTAATTTAGCATCAGTATCACGTTTTACATACTGAATAGAACCATCTTTTCTTTCGAAATTGTTAGTCATCCACTCAAAAAAGAATGAATCACCAGTAGATTCTACAGTTAAATAAATAGTTCCTCCTCTTGTTACAGAAGATGGTCTTCCACTAGCGTCTACTTCTTGATGTAAATCATAAGAAGCATTTAAAATATTTAATTCTTTTCCGCCAACTTTTAATTTCGATTTAAATGACATAATTTTATTTTTAAAGGGTTAAAATTCAAATAGTAATGAGCTAATTTATAAAAAAAATATTTATTAAATGTAAAAAAAATATTATTTTTTTTGCATCTATGATTCAGAATATTCTGTATCCCAGTCATTTCCGTCATCTCCTTTTTGACCATCCATTTTGATTAAGAAGTTTTTTGCAGGAAAATAAGGCTTTAAGCGTATGTCTAAGAATATTCTGTCTTTCTGATTTGGGTCTTGTTCGAATCTTTTTATTTCAAAATCTTCGATTAATTTATCTGGGCCAGCTACATTATCTAAGAATTTTACTATCTGATTTAATATTTCTTTTCTTGTTTTTGCATTAAAATTCTCAAAAGCTCTTCTATTTAAGAAATCCATTAATACTTTTGTTACATAATCAAATACACGAACTACAGAATAAGTTTGCAAACCTAAATTATCACCATTAAACAATGTTTTTCCAGAGAAAGCCATTACTTTACCATATTCATTTACCATAGGAATTAAACCTAAGTTTTCAAGGTTAGCAATTTCACTTTTCTTTAAATCAAATTTAACACCATCAACTTCATTAATTCCACCAAACTTCTTACCCGCAGTTACTTGCGACATCAAAGTATTATAAACTTTTCCTGCTAAAGCCATTGAAGGCGGAATATATAAATTATCTTCTTCGTCAATTTCGTCATGCTTTCCTCTACCAACCAACCAGTTACAAGCCATCATTACGTTTGAACGATATGTGTCTCCTCCTGTTAAATTTGCAGATTCAAACATCTCCATAACATCATCCGGTTCGTCTAAGTGTTGAAAATCTGTAACTAACATCACTTTATTTTCATAAGCAATTTTAGCCCATTTTTCAATAACTTTATTTGAACCCAAATAACCCGGAATAACTAATAATGAATAATTTTGTCTTAAGTCTAATCTATCAAAACCTTGAACTAATTCTTCTTCTATATTGTCAATAAATCTTGAATTGTCTAAATCTTTTAATTGATCTAATTCGGCATTCATTATAGATATATTCTTAATTTTACTTTCTTCAGTATTCTTGTAAAAAAGTGAAATTGATCTATAATTACCTTCTAATTCATGCGTTTCTTCGACTGCTATTTTTAAGTTTTTCTTAAGCGTTTTACTTGCTTCTTCTGACTTAACAGTAGATTCATTTACTAAATCCACTAAATTATCAGAAGATTTTAGTGAATCAGCCCAAAGTTTTAAAACTTTTTTCAAAGTTTCTCTTTCAGCTTTCTTATTAGATTCTGTTAAGAAAATATTTTTTCTAGCTTTTCTTTCTGGATTTAAGTTTTGAACACCTTCAATAGATCCTTCTAATAAATCAAAACCTCCAAATTGAATGAATTTTTCTAAACTCGCTTCAATAGAATGTGATTTTTTATCATTTTCTTTATTTGCATTTGCTGCAGCTTTACTATTCTCTTGATTTGCCATAATATATATTCTTATTTGTCAGATTGATCAATTTCAGAAATCAATGTTTCTAAAGTTTCTATAATAGATTTTTTTGCTTCAGGATCTTGTAAAGCTAATTTTAAAACTTTATTAGTTTTTAATTGCTTAATCATTTTTTGATACTGCTCGGTTTTAGTTTTTAAATCGGTAAGAAATGCGCTTTGTTGTGTTATTCCATTAATAGAGAAATCTCCAACATTTTTAAACTTCAATTCTTCTTTGATGTTTTGCCCGGCTTCATCTTCAAAAGTTACATTTACTTTTGGATCAAAATGTTCAAAAACTTCATCCATATTTTTTAAACCAGTAACTATTTCTGGTTTTACTGGAGTTGTTGGCGTCAATTTTTGTGCAATTAAAGTTCTGTTTTGAGGGATTTCAAGAATTCCTTCTTGACCTTCAACTCTAACTTCATTACCACCAATACCATAACTGTTTGAAAATGTTTTTGCCATAATATATTTATTTAGTTCTTTAAATTATTATTGTTTTAGAAAAAAGTTTTCAGCTTGTAATAAACTAATATTAAAACAATACATTTATTTTTTTCTTTATTAATCTTAACCTCTTTTATTTTTATTTTTTTATCTACTACTGAATCATAAAACTCTCTTAGTGTAATATATTTAGAAGCATCATTTACTTGTATTAATGGAAGCTTATCTGCGCAAAAATTATTTTTAAAACTTTCATAAGACAATTTGCCATCAGAAATAATATAAATTAATTCTGTTAATTCAACTTCATTGATTGCCTTTATAACTTCTACCTCTGGGGTTTCCAATATTTCAACAATCACTTCTGGAACATTTTCAACTTTAGTATTTGTTTTTACTTTTCTAACTGTTTTTTTTACCTCCGGCATTACTACAACAACATCCTTAAATTTGACATTCTTCTTGTTACCATTTACAACTATAGATACTGTTTTGACCCCTGTTGTTTTATATACATATGAAGGATTTTTTACTTTACTATCTATTACATCTGTTTCACCAAACCTCCATTCCCAAGTTGTTCCGTTTTCTGTTTTGTCCGAAAATTTTATTTTTTGACCTAAATATACCTTACTCGGTACGAAAAAATCAATATCAAGTTTCTTTTCAACAACAATATTCTTGGGTAAAATCTTAATATTCTTCTCAATAACACAAGAATTATTTATTAATAATTTAACCTTATAAATTCCATGTTTTTTAAAGACGTGTACCACTTTTGATTTATATGAAATATCGCTTCCATCTCCAAAATACCACCTCCAAGAATAAGAATTGTCAGAATTGTCAGAAAAAGTCAATAACTCTCCTTCTTCTAAAGCAATACCTTCAATATTGAAATCTTCTATGTTACATTCTTCTTTTTCACTATTTTTAAAAGCCAATAAACCACATGAAAAAACAAACAATAAAGCAAAAAAGATAATTACATTGCTATCAAAGTGTGTTTTAATTTGATTCTGGTTGTTCATATCAATGATTAATTCTTACAAATATTTTTATCAAATATATAAAAAAAAATATTTATTATACTCTTTTTTTTCTAACTTAAAATATTTTAGAAATATCTTTTTGATTAAAAATCAAAAATTAACAAAATTTAATATGCGTGCATAGTATTTTTTAAACATTTTTTTGTATTTTCGTGCCATAAATATTCAAATTAGATAAGATGAAAATATTAGTTTGCATCAGCAATGTGCCTGATACTACTTCGAAAATTAATTTCACAAATGGCGATACTGAATTTGACACAAATGGAGTTCAGTTCGTAATTAATCCAAACGATGAGTTTGGTTTAACTAGAGCCGTTTGGTTTAAAGAACAACAAAGCGCAACTGTAACGGTTGTTAGTGTTGGATTAGCTGATTCTGAAGCTACCCTAAGAAAAGCATTAGCCATTGGTGCAGATGATGCTATTCGTATAAATGCAAACCCAACAGACGGAACATTTGTTGCAAAACAATTAGCGGAAATTGCAAAACAAGGTAATTATGACCTAATTATTGCCGGAAAAGAATCTTTAGATTACAATGGTGGAATGGTTCCTGGTATGTTATCTGCTTCACTAGGTTATAACTTTATAAACTCTTGCATTAGCCTAACGATTGATGGAAATAACGCAACAGCTCAAAGAGAAATTGATGGTGGTAAAGAAACACTTTCTGCTACATTACCTTTAGTCGTTGGTGGCCAAAAAGGTTTAGTGGAAGAAAAAGACCTTCGTATTCCAAATATGAGAGGAATTATGCAAGCTCGATCTAAAGTAATCACAGTTGTGGAACCAACTAACAATGAAACAGCAACTAAAGCTGTGAAATTTGAAAAACCAGCAGCAAAATCAGCTGTAAAATTAGTTAGTGCAGACAACTTAGACGAATTAGTAAACTTACTACATAACGAAGCAAAAGTTATTTAATAACAAATTTCGAAATCTTTAAATTATTAAATTTTTCAATCTTTAAATCAAAAATTATGTCATTATTAATATACGCAGAATCTGCAGATGGAAAATTCAAAAAAGTTGCTTTTGAATTAGCTTCTTACGCAAAAAAAGTTGCAGATTCATTAGGAACAACCGTTACTGCTGTAACAATCAACACTAGTTCAACAGCTGAATTAGCAAATTATGGAGTAGATAAAGTATTAAAAGTAAACAATGATTCTTTATCAAAGTTTAATGCAAAAGCTTACGCTGATGTAGTAAAACAAGCTGCAGAAAAAGAAGGAAGTAAAGTAATTGTGCTTTCTTCAACAACAGATAGTTTATATCTTGCTCCATTAGTTGCAACTTATTTAGACGCTGGATTTGCTTCTAACGTAGTTGCTTTACCAATAAGCACAAGTCCTTTTCAAGTAAAACGTACTGCTTTTTCAAACAAAGCATTTAATTTTACAGAAATTTCAACTGATGTTAAAGTATTAGCTCTAGCAAAAAACTCTTTCGGTTTAGTTGAGACTAGTTCCTCTCTTACTGAAGAAGATTTTACCCCAACGTTAAATGATGCAGATTTCTCTGTAAAAGTTGAAAGCGTTGAAAAAGTAACCGGAAAAGTAACAATCGCTGATGCTGAAATTGTTGTTTCTGCTGGTCGTGGACTAAAAGGTCCAGAAAACTGGGGAATGATTGAAGAGTTAGCTTCTGTTCTTGGAGCAGCAACAGCTTGTTCTAAGCCAGTTTCTGACATTGGCTGGAGACCTCACAGCGAACACGTTGGACAAACAGGAAAACCTGTAGCCGCAAATTTATACATCGCAATCGGAATTTCTGGTGCTATTCAACATATTGCTGGTATTAACTCCTCAAAAGTAAAAGTTGTAATTAACACAGATGCAGATGCTCCTTTCTTTAAAGTTGCTGATTATGGTATAGTTGGAGACGCTTTTGAAGTAGTTCCAAAATTGATCGAAAAACTAAAAGCTTTCAAGGCTGCAAACGCTTAAAAAGTTTGTTCAAAAATAAATTATATTAAAATTAGAGTTATCTTTGTTTAGATAGCTCTTTTTTTTATTTTTGGACTCTCGCTGAAAAAGTTCAGTAGCAAATGGCTTGGTCTTATTTTGGCTACCATTTTCCTGCTTTTCACTATATCTTTTTTTTCAAAAAAGGATGTCGTTGCAATCAGGGCTATTTAAGAAATGTATTTTCTATTTATTAATGTAAGATTTGACTTAAAAATCAACTCTTAACTTACACAAAGAATGAGCTTAGTCAAATTAACTATTAAAGGAATATCGTACAGTCAAACTCAAAATGGAGCTTATGCTTTAATTTTAAATGAGGTAGATGGCGAACGCAAATTGCCAATCGTAATTGGAGCTTTTGAAGCACAATCCATCGCAATCGCTCTCGAAAAAGAAATAAAACCACCAAGACCTTTAACACATGATTTATTTAAAAGTTTTGCTGACAGATTTGATATTGTAGTCAAACAAGTCATCATCCATAAATTAGTAGATGGTGTTTTTTATTCAAGTATCATTTGTGAAAGAGACAAAATCGAAGAAATTATTGATGCCAGAACTTCAGATGCAATTGCATTAGCCTTACGTTTTCAAGCTCCAATTTTCACATACAAAAACATACTAGATAAAGCTGGAATTTATCTAAACACAAATCCAATAGATCAAGAAATTGATGATATAGATAATGATGGTGTACTTTCAACACCTGAAACTTTTGCCAATGATGAGAAAGTTCCAAAAGCAGATAGTTATAGCCAATTTACAGTAAAAGAATTATACGACAAGCTTGAAGAGGCTGTTCAAAATGAAGATTACGAAAAAGCGGCTCGCATTCGTGATGAAATTTCAAAAAAAGAATCTTAACAAAACTAACCAAACAAAATGTTTAAAAAAATAGTTTTATTGTTAGCTGTGGTTTTCAGCTTAAATAGTTTGAATGCTCAAGAAATTGAAAAAAAATGGCAATTATCAACTTCTGAAAATGATTATTTAGAGCTTCAAAAAGGTTCTTACACACTGCAAATTGCTAACGATAGCATCAATCAAAAAGGAGATTATTTAGTGCAAGAAAATTTTATCTTTTTGTTCGAAAACGGTTCTGATTCTCCAACAAAGAGATTCGTTATCGAAGCAAAAACTGATTCAACTTTAGTCATCAAAAACAAAGGAAAAGCGTATTCATTTTTTGCATCAAACAAAAAAACACAAAAAAACGCAAATGCTCAACTCATTAAAAGTGAAGGAATGACTTTTACTAGCATTTGGAGAGGAATTTTAGGTATGTTATCGCTTTTAGGTATTGCTTATTTATTCAGTAGCAACAAAAAAGCCATCAATTGGAAAACAGTTGGTTTAGGAATTGCAGCTCAACTAATTTTAGCCATTGGCGTTTTAAAAATTCCTTTTGTAAAAGCTGGATTTGAATTTGTTGGAAATTTATTCGTTTTAGTTCTTGACTTTACAAGAGCAGGAAGTGAATTCCTTTTAGGTGGAATGATGAATATTGAAAGTTTCGGATTCATATTCTTATTTCAAGTATTACCAACAATTATATTTTTCTCTGCTTTAACTTCTTTATTGTTTTATTTAGGAATAATTCAAATCGTAGTAAAAGGTTTAGCTAAAGTATTAACCAAATTATTATCTATATCTGGTGCAGAAAGCTTATCAGTGGCTGGGAATATTTTTTTAGGTCAAACGGAAGCTCCCCTATTAATTAAGGCTTATTTAGAAAAAATGAACAAGTCAGAAATGCTTCTTGTTATGATTGGTGGAATGGCAACAGTTGCAGGTGGGGTTTTAGCCGCATACATAGGCTTCCTTGGTGGAAATGATCCCGTTTTAAGATTAGAATTTGCTAAACACTTATTAGCTGCATCTGTTATGGCTGCACCAGGAGCAATCGTAATTTCAAAAATGTTGTGCCCACAAACTGAAGAAATAAATACAAATGTTGAAGTTACTAAAGAAAAAATTGGTTCAAATGTATTAGATGCCATTTCAACAGGAACAACAGAAGGTTTAAAATTAGCAGCAAACGTTGCGGCAATGCTATTAGTTTTCATCGCATTTATTGCAATGATAAATTATACGCTTGGTTGGATTGGTGGCTGGACTGGATTAAATGAAGTAATTGCCGACAATACACCATATAAAGCTTTTTCACTTGAAACAATTTTAGGAATTATTTTTTCGCCATTAATGTGGTTAATTGGTGTAGCTAAAGAGGACATGATGTTAATGGGACAATTATTAGGTGTAAAATTAGCTGCTTCAGAATTTGTTGGATATATCCAATTAGCCGAATTAAAAAACATGGCAAGCAATATACATTTCACTTATGATAAATCAGTAATTATGGCAACATACATGTTATGTGGGTTTGCCAACTTTGCTTCCATCGGAATTCAAATTGGAGGAATAGGCTCATTAGCGCCAAATCAACGTAAAACATTATCAGAATTTGGATTAAAAGCTGTAATTGGTGGAAGTTTAGCCTCATTATTATCAGCTACGATTGCTGGAATGATTATTGGATAAACTTCTAAATTCAGAATTCTAATTTCTAAATTAAAAAAATGCAACAATACCACGACTTAGTAAAACACGTTTTAGAGCACGGAAACCAAAAAGGAGATCGAACTGGAACAGGAACAAAAAGCGTTTTTGGCTACCAAATGCGTTTTGATTTGGCTGAAGGTTTTCCAATGGTAACTACTAAAAAACTGCATTTAAAATCAATTATATATGAATTGCTTTGGTTTTTAAAAGGTGATACAAACATTGACTATTTAAAAGAAAACGGTGTTAAAATTTGGGATGATTGGGCAGATGAAAATGGAGATTTAGGTCCTGTTTATGGCTATCAATGGAGAAACTGGAATGGAGAAGAAATTGACCAAATCACAGAATTAATAGATACTTTAAAGAATAACCCAAATAGTAGAAGAATGTTAGTTTCAGCATGGAATCCTAGTGTTTTACCTGATACTTCTAAATCTTTTGCAGAAAACGTTGCTAATAACAAAGCAGCTTTACCACCTTGTCACGCATTTTTTCAGTTTTATGTAGCTGATGGAAAATTGAGTTGTCAATTATATCAAAGAAGTGCAGATATCTTTTTAGGAGTTCCTTTTAATATTGCTTCTTATGCATTGTTTACAATGATGGTTGCACAAGTTTGTGATTTACAAGTAGGTGATTTTGTGCACACTTTTGGTGATGCACACATTTACAACAATCATATGGAACAATTGGAATTACAACTTTCAAGAGAATGCAGACCATTACCAAAAATGATATTAAATCCAGAAGTTAAAAACATCTTTGATTTCACTTTTGATGACTTTACTTTAGAAGGTTATGATCCTCATCCACATATTAAAGGAGCCGTTGCTGTTTAATTTAATTATTATGAAGAAATTATTATTTATTTTTATTTTTATACCTTTTTTTGGATTTAGTCAGATTGAAGAAAAGAAGGATTCTATAGAGATTGAAGTAAAAGATATTGAAGATTTTGACAGTGATGACAAAGAATTGAAGGTAGTTTATATTGAAAATATTCCTCTTTTCCCTGGCTGTGAAGAAGTTGAAAAAAGCAATCAAATTGATTGTTTCAATAAAAAACTTTCTGAACACATTGCTAAAAATTTTAAGTACCCTAAAAAAGCAATTAGAAAAAATATTTCGGGAAGAGTATTTGTGAAATTTGTTATAAACAAACAAGGTGAGATTGAAAATATTCAAGCCAATGGACCTCACTCTCTTTTAGAAGACGAAGCTTTTAGAATTATAAAACTTCTACCAAAAATGAAGCCTGGAACACAAAGAGGTAAATCTGTTGGAGTAAGTTATGCAATTCCTATAAATTTTAATCTAAACTAATTATGCTAACACTAATCGCAGCAGCTTCAGAAAACAATGCCCTCGGAAAAGATAATGATTTAGTTTGGCATTTGCCAGATGATTTCAAACGTTTTAAAGCTTTAACTTCTGGTCATTATATAGTGATGGGAAGAAAAACATTCGAAAGTTTCCCAAAACCTTTACCAAATAGAACTCACGTAATCATTACAAGGCAAAAAGATTATGAAGTCCCAGAAGGTTGTATTGTGGTAAATAGTTTAACAAAAGCTATTGAAATCTCTCCAGAAAACGAAGAAATTTTTATAATTGGTGGTGGACAAATTTACAAGCAATCTATTGAAATAGCTGATAAAATTGAATTAACAAGAGTTCATACAACTGTTGAAGCTGATACCTATTTTCCTGAAATTGATGAAACTATTTGGGAAATCATTCAATCTGAACATCATCCAAAAGATGAAAAACATGAATATGATTTTACTTATTTAACGTTTGTTAAAAGATAGCACTTCGACAAGCTCAGTATGGTATATTATTAAACAATTGACTAATGGTAAATATAAAAATTAGTCATAAGCATTTAATTAGTAACAATTGAAACACGAAGTGTCAGTCTAAGCCTGTCAAAGATTTTTATAGAAATCTACCCAAATTTAATTTGTACAAGTTCGTGAAATTTGTATCTTTTTTATAACTTGTTTGATAGGAAATTCGTGTCTTTTTTAATTATAAATCGTACTTTTGCAGTCCAATAAAAACAAAATGGCAGAAAATATAAAACCATACAAAGATTCTGAATTAGGTAAAAAAGAGCAAGTTGCCCAAATGTTTGACAATATTTCGGGAAATTATGATGGCTTAAATCGCGTAATTTCATTTGGAATTGATGTAAAATGGCGAAAAAAAGTATTGCAATTAGTTTCCGCTAAAAACCCAAAAACAGTTTTAGATATTGCAACTGGCACTGGTGATTTAGCCATCTTAATGACTAACACTTCTGCCGAAGAAATTATTGGTTTGGATATTTCTGCCGGAATGCTAGAAGTAGGTATAAAGAAAATTGCAGAAAAAAAACTAGATTCAAAAATTCAAATGGTTTTGGGTGATAGTGAAAATATTCCTTATCCTGATAATTATTTTGATGCCATAACGGTTGCTTTTGGTGTTAGAAATTTTGAAACATTAGAAAAAGGATTATCCGAAATTCTTCGTGTCTTAAAGCCAAACGGCATTTTTGTAATTTTAGAAACTTCTGTTCCAATAAAATTCCCTTACAAACAAGGGTATGCTTTTCATTCAAAATATATTTTACCTTTGGTCGGAAAATTGTTTTCTAAAGACAAAGCTGCTTATAGTTATTTGTCAGATTCTGCTAATGAATTTCCTTTTGGTGAAGCTTTAAACAATATTTTACGAAAAATTGGGTTTATAGATGTACAGCATCTTCCTCAAACTTTTGGAGTTGCTACAATTTATCATGCATCAAAGAAGTAATTGCTAAAAATGAAAAAACTTTTTATAATCTGTTTTGCGTTATTTACGCTCTCTAGCCAGGCACAATTTGGAAAAGATCCTATAATTAATTTGGAGAATTTTCAAAAAAGCAGAGTGCATTGGGGGTTTTATCTAGGTTTTAATTTCTATGACTTTCAATTTGATTATAAATCTGTTACGAAAGATTTAGAAGTGCAAAACACTACAGGTTTCAACGTAGGTTTAATAGGTAATTTAAGACTTCACGAAAATATCGACTTGCGTTTTGAACCTGGTTTATATTATACGCAAAGAAATTTAATTTATCCTGATATTGTTGATCCAGTAGACCGTTTTAGAGAAGTCACTTCTACTTACATCCATTTTCCTGTATTGTTAAAATTTTCTTCTAAACGATTTGGAAACGTTAGACCTTATCTTGTTGGTGGTGTTTCTAGAAGTTTAAATTTGAGTAGTTATGAGGATTCACCAGATGATAATGAATCTGCTGTTTTTAGAATGAAAAAATGGACAAACAATTATGAATTAGGTTTTGGAGTAGATTTATACTTGGAATATTTCATCTTTTCACCTTCAATTAGAGGTGTTTTTAGCATGAACGATGAATTAGTTAGAGACAAAAACCCAAATAGTCAATGGACATCTAACATTGATGCTATGCGAACAAGAGGCGTTTTCTTAAACTTTGCTTTTCACTAAGAATTTCTACAGAATTCACTTAACACAACGGCTGTTGCTGTTGCTACATTTAGACTTTCTGTTTGTTGCAAGGTTCCAAAACGTGGAATAGTAATTTTATGAGTAATTAGTTTTTGAATTTCTGGACTAATTCCGTTAGATTCATTTCCTAAAACAATAATACTTGGTTGCATTAATTTTTCAGTATAAATATTTTTTCCTTCTAAAAGGGTTCCATAAACCGGAACTTTTGCAGAAAGCAATTCTTTTTTCAAATCGCAATACATCACATTTACTCTAGCAATTGATCCCATTGTAGATTGAATAACTTTTGGATTAAAAACATCAACTGTTGCTTCACTACAAATTATATTCTGAACACCAAACCAATCGGCTAATCTAATAATCGTTCCCATATTTCCCGGATCGCGAATATCATCTAAAGCTATTTGTAAGGTATTTGAATAGTCAACTTGAACTTTTTCTGGAATAATAAAAACCGCTAAACATTCGTTTGGAGTAACAAGAGCGCTAATACTTTTTAAGTCAGTTTCCGAAATGAAATTTAATTTAGTTTTTTCAACATTTGGGAATAATTCTTGTGTTGTAAATAAT
Organism: Flavobacterium gelidilacus DSM 15343; assembly: GCF_000422685.1. Lineage (GTDB taxonomy): Bacteria > Bacteroidota > Bacteroidia > Flavobacteriales > Flavobacteriaceae > Flavobacterium > Flavobacterium gelidilacus. The sequence continues at coordinate 107,671 of NZ_KE383903.1, forward strand.
TCAACCAATTCATAATTGGAATTGAGTAATTCTTGAATTACTTTTACACCTTCAGCAATGAATAATTGATACAGTTTTCTGTATTTTTTTTGTTGAAGACTCTTTATTAGTTTAATTTGATTTTTACTAATCATAAAAAGAAGTATTTTTGAACCAATATATACTGAAAGTTGAAATATAATTCATCAAAAATAACACTATTAATTGTAATAACTGCAATTATATATTCTTGTTCTCCTCTAAAAAGAGTACCTGATGACGAAATGTTATTGGTAAAAAATGAAATCGTAGTTGACAATCAAAAAGTTACTAATGACAGTATTCAGGTTTTGTTGTATCAAAAACCAAATTCGAGTTTTTTTAAAATTCCAATTCGTCTTTACTTATATCATTTAAGCAAAAAAGATGCAGATTCGTCTTATGTTGCGTGGTTGAATAAAAAACCAAATAGAAAAGAGAATCTAATTAAACTTCTTTCAGAAAAACAGGTCAACCGTTTAGGAGAGTCATTTCTTGTAAAAGGCTATAGTAATTTCTTCAAAAAAATTGGCGAAACTCCAGTCATTATTGATGAAAATAAAATCGAAAAATCGAAAAAAAGATTAAACGGTTATTATAAAAACATTGGTTATTTCGACAATCAAGTAAAAGCAGAAATCGATTCCGTTGGAAAAAAACAAGGAAAAGTAGTTTATACTTTAGTAAAAAACGAGCCTTATATTATCGATTCAATCGCTTCAATTATTGAAACAAAAGTAATTGATAGCATGTATCAATCTATTAAAAAAGACTCACATTTAAAATTAAATAAAAAATATATCGTTACAGATTTTGAAAATGAAAGAAAAAGAATAACCACTCATTTTAGAAATAATGGTGCTTATTATTTTCAAGAAAACGACATTAATTATAACGTTTATCAAGATACCATTACAAAAAAATTAGCTGTAGATCTAAAAATTAACGATAGAGACATAACTGTTGATGAACAAAATTTTCAAATACCACATAAAATTTACAAAATTGAAAAAGTAAATGTCTATTTAGATAATGATGCTATCAAAAACAAATCAAAAATAACGGATAGTATTACCTATAAAAATTATACTCTTTATGGTTCTAAAAAAATAAAATACAGGCCAAAAGCAATAACAAATGCTATTTTTGTCAATAAAGGTGATTACTACAGTGATATTTCTCGTTTTCAAACGGCACGTTCATTAAGCAGCTTAAACACATTCAATTATCCAAATATTGATTATAAAGAAAACAAAGACAGTACAGCATTAGTTACAAGTATTAATTTATCTCCTGTTAAAAAATATAATTTTAATGCTAGTGGTGATTTTATCCATTCTAACATTCAAGATTTTGGAATTGCAGGAAATTTATCTGTAACCTTTAGAAATGTTTTTAGAGGTGCTGAGTTATTACAAGTTTCAACAAGAGGAAACATCGGTTCATCAAAAGATTTAGCAAATCCAAATGGAGTATTTTTTAACTTATCTGAATATGGAGCAGATGCCAAATTAACTTTTCCAAGAATATTTTTCTTGTTTCCAACTTCAAAACTGATTAGGAAAGAAATGTTACCTACAACAAATCTTTCCGTGGGTTTATTTAGACAAACTAACATTGGTTTAGATAAAGAAAATTTTTCAGGAATCATAGACTATAATTGGATCAGGAAAGTCAAGAATGTTTCTAAATTTGAGTTATTGAACCTTCAATATGTTAGAAACTTAAATATTGGCAACTACTTTACTGTGTATGGTTCATCTTATGACGATTTAAACGATATAGCTTTAGTTTATAACGAGAATATAAATTATGAGAATGAAAATGGTGATGGAAACTTATCTCCCCAAGGAGCTGTTTCTTTTATTGATGATGTAATTAATGGAAACACTTCTTTAACTTCAAATAATGATGCTTTTCAAACCGTAAGAAGTATTGGAGAAAGAAGACAACGTTTAATTGAAAATTATCTAATAGCTGCATCAAGTTTTACTTTTTCAACAACAAACAAAAGCGACATTTATGATTATAATTTTTATAATTTAAAGGTAAAATTAGAGTCAGCAGGTAATGTGCTTTCTCTTTTATCAAATGTAGTTGACCAGCCTTATAGTGATAACGGAAATAAAACCATGTTTGGTGTTGAATATGCTCAATATATCAAAGGAGATTTTGAATATATCAAACACTGGGATTTAGGAAGAAAAAGAAGTTATGCCATGAGAGGTTTTGTCGGCTTAGCCGTTCCTTACGGAAATTCTAATTCTATACCTTTTTCAAAAAGTTACTTTTCTGGAGGTTCAAATGACAATAGAGGTTGGCAACCTTATGCCCTTGGGCCAGGTTCAAGTGGTGGAATAAATGATTTTAATGAAGCTAACTTTAAAATGGCTTTTAATGCGGAATATCGTTTCCCGTTTTTTGGACAATTATATGGTGCCTTTTTTGCTGATGCCGGAAATATTTGGAATGTCTTTGACAATGTAGAAGACAAATCTTACACCTTTAACGGAATCTCTTCTTTAAAAGACATTGCACTAGGAACAGGAATAGGATTTCGCTACGATTTTAGCTTTTTTGTGTTCCGTTTAGATTTTGGGTATAAAACCTACAATCCAGGAAGAATAGAGAATGAAAGATGGTTTAGAGACCTTAACTTTAGTAAAACTGTTCTAAATTTTGGAATAAATTACCCATTCTAATTTTTAAAATACTTATTTTTGTCAAACTAATTAAAACAATAAAACTATGGCTCACAATATTAAACCTGGTGTTGCAACAGGCGACGAAGTACAAAATATTTTTAATTACGCAAAAGAAAAAGGCTTTGCTTTACCTGCGGTAAACGTTGTAAGTTCAAGTACAGTTAACGCTGTTATGGAAACTGCTGCTAAATTAAATGCCCCAGTTATTATTCAATTTTCAAATGGTGGTGCACAGTTTAATGCTGGAAAAGGGCTTTCAAATGCAACTGAAAAAGCTGCTATTTTAGGTGGAATCGCTGGAGCAAAACACGTTCATACATTAGCTGAAGCTTATGGTGCAACTGTAATTCTTCACACGGATCATTGTGCAAAAAAATTATTACCTTGGATTGATGGTTTACTAGATGCTTCTGAAAAACATTTTGCAGAAACAGGAAAACCTCTATATAGTTCTCATATGATAGATTTATCAGAAGAACCAATTGAAGAAAACATTGAAATTTGTAAAACGTACTTAGCTCGTATGAGTAAAATGGGTATGACTTTAGAAATTGAGTTAGGTATCACAGGTGGAGAAGAAGACGGTGTTGATAACTCAGATGTTGACAGCTCAAAATTATACACACAGCCAGAAGAAGTAGCTTATGCTTATGAAGAATTATTAAAAATTAGTCCTCGTTTTACTATTGCTGCAGCTTTTGGAAATGTTCATGGTGTTTACAAACCAGGAAACGTAAAGTTAACTCCAAAAATCTTGAAAAACTCTCAAGAATACATTGAAAAGAATTACAACACAGGTTCAAACCCTATTGACTTTGTTTTTCATGGTGGAAGTGGTTCTACAGTGGAAGAAATTAGAGAAGCAATTGGTTATGGTGTAATTAAAATGAATATCGATACTGATTTACAATTCGCTTACACAGAAGGTGTTCGTGATTACATGACTTCAAATATCGAATATTTAAAAACACAAATTGGAAATCCTGAAGGAAGTGATGTTCCTAACAAAAAATATTATGACCCAAGAAAATGGGTTCGTGAAAGTGAACTTACTTTTATCAAAAGATTAGAACAAGCTTTTACAGATTTAAACAACGTTAATACTTTATAGTATTTTCTCAAACTGATAACTGAACACTGACAACTGAACACTAATAATATGGCTTGGTTTAAAAGAAAAGAAAAAGGTATAACAACCGCTACAGAAGATAAAAAAGATGTCCCAAAAGGTCTATGGTACAAGTCTCCAACAGGAAAAGTTGTTGATACTGAAGAATTAGCAAAAAATCTATGGGTAAGCCCAGAAGATGATTTTCATGTAAGAATTGGAAGTAAAGAATATTTCGAAATCCTTTTTGATGAAAATACATTTAAAGAATTAGATGCAAAACTAACCTCTAAAGATCCTTTGAAATTTGAAGACACTAAGAAATATAGTGATCGTTTAAAAGAAGCTATGAAAAAAACTGAATTGAAAGATGCAGTTAGAACAGCTGTTGGAAAATCAAAAGGAAATAATGTTGTAGTTTGTTGTATGGATTTTGCCTTTATTGGAGGTTCAATGGGTGCAGTTGTTGGAGAAAAAATTGCTCGTGGAATTGACTATTCAATTAAACACAAACTACCATTTGTAATGATATCAAAATCTGGTGGTGCACGTATGATGGAAGCTGCTTATTCGTTAATGCAATTGGCAAAAACTTCTGTAAAATTAGCACAACTAGCCGATAAAAAAATACCATATATTTCTTTATGTACTGATCCAACAACTGGTGGAACAACAGCTTCATATGCAATGTTGGGAGACATTAATATTGGTGAACCTGGAGCATTAATTGGCTTTGCTGGACCAAGAATAGTAAAAGATACTACTGGAAAAGATTTGCCGGATGGTTTCCAAACTTCTGAATTTTTATTAGAACACGGTTTCTTAGATTTTATAGTTCATAGAAAAGAATTGAAAAATAAAATCAACTTATATATTGATTTAATATTAAATCAAGAAATTAGATAAATAAAAAATCCCATTCTTAATCTGAATGGGATTTTTTTATGCTTACTATCTACCTTTTTTTAATAATATTAAGACCTAAAGTTCTTGTTCATGTATCCATTTTTTTGTTGGCTCAACCCATTCTTTATAAGGTTTGTATAAAAAACCATGACCCAATTTTTTATCGATTTTTATTTGCTCAAATTTTGTGGTGAAATTCGATTTGTTTTTCCAATAATCATAATTCTTACCAGCTATAGTATCGGAATCATCATAAAAACATAAAACTTGTCCATGAAATTTCCAATCGTTGTGTTCTTCTTGATAATCATTATTACCAGCTAAGAAAACATAATTTATAGGATTAATATTTATACTTGAAATATTACTCGCTATAATTGCACCTTTAGAAGCTCCAATTATAGTTATGTTATTTGATTTAATTCCTAATTTAATTAAACTGTCTATTTCTTTGGAAACTTTATTGGCATATTGTAAATAATCAACATCTTCGGTTCTAACTTCAGCAATTATTACTGAATTTGTGTCTTTTAGAGCTTCAACTATTTTGTCAAATTCATATTTACCAAATTCTTCACTAACTGCATTTTTACCTTGAATTTCGATTATCCTTCCATGTAAATAATAAATGTATTTTTTGTCATTCTGTACCTTTGAATTGCATCCGAATAAAAGACTAATCAACGACAATATTAACAATGATATTATTTTCATTTCTGACAGTGTTACTTTAAATTATTAGTACACAATTATTGTTTTTTAAACTACATTCCTGTTCGAATAGCTTCCACAGGATCTAATTTTGAAGCAGTTATAGCAGGAATAATTCCAGAAAGCAATCCAATAAAAGCCGCTAAACCAGTTCCTAACAGCATATTTGAGGCACTCAAGACAAATTCAAAATCCAAAGCACTTGATAAAATCAGAGCAATTATCCAAACTAAAAACATTCCGATTAATCCACCAATAACAGATAAAATAATGGCTTCAAATAAAAATTGAAACAAAATAAACCTATTTTTTGCTCCTAATGCTTTCTGAATTCCTATTAAATTAGTTCTCTCTTTTACGGAAACAAACATAATATTGGCAATTCCAAAACCTCCAACTAACAATGAAAATAAACTTATAACCCATCCTATCATATTCATTTGCCCAATTATATTGTCAATAAAATCGGTAAATCCTGATAAAACATTCATGAAAAAATTATCAATTTCTCCTGGTTTAATGGCGCGCATAGTTCTTAATTTCTGACTAACATCTGCTTTAAATTCTTCAATATCTATTCCTTTTTCTGGTTTAATTAAAATAGCTGGAGTTAGCGTTTGATTATTATCTCCATACATTCTCCTTAAAAAGTTTACTGGTAAAAACACAGCTACATCATTACTATCACCAAAAATACCTTGTCCTTGCTTTTTCAAAACACCAATTACATTTAATTTTTGACCATATAATCTAATTTCCTTTCCTAATGGATTCCTATTTCCAAACAATCCCTCTGCAACTTCACTTCCAATAACAATTACTGCTGAACCTGAATTTGATTCTGATTCATTAAACAATCTACCACTATCAATTTTAAAGGATTCAATATCAAAAAACTCGTTGGTTGAGGGTTTAACTCTAATAGAATTTACTGTTTTATCTTCAAATTTTATGTTTTCATTTCTAGTAAACATATTAAAAGACATTTTATCAACTCCATTTACAGAACGTTTTAAAGTTTCAAATTCTTCGTAAGTAACATTTGGAAATTGTTCTCTTTTCCAACGAGGAACTTCAGAAGGTCCAAACGAAAACCTCATTAGATAGATCGTATTCATATCCATGTCACTCAAATCTTCCTTAATTTTTTTATCCATAGAATCTACTGCTGCCAAAACTGCAATAATAGAAAAAATACCAATCGTTACACCCAATAATGACAAAAGGGTACGAAGTTTATTGTTTCGTAAAGCGTTTAAAGCAAACTGCAAACTTTCTCCAAGTAATCGTAAGTATAAAATCATAATCTTGTTTGAATACTTATAAGTAGAATTAAATTAGATTTTGTTACATAAAAAAACAAAAAAACACTTATAAATATTCTTGAATCTTTTGTTAACAATACCTACTTTTGCAAGACTAAACATCACTAAGTCTGAAATTTATTCAGATATAACAAACAACACACAATGACAACTCCAAAAAAAATCAATTCAGCACTTATTTCTGTCTTCGACAAAACAGGTTTAGAGCCAATCGTTAAAGCACTTCACAAAAATAACGTTACTATATATTCAACTGGTGGAACGGAATCATTTATTAAAGAATTAGGAATTCCAGTTGTTGCCGTTGAAGACGTAACTTCATATCCATCAATTCTTGGAGGAAGAGTTAAAACATTACATCCAAAAGTTTTTGGAGGAATTTTAAACCGTCAAGACAATCCAAGTGATGTAGAACAAATGGTTGCTTTTGATATCCCTCAAATTGATTTAGTAATTGTTGATTTATATCCTTTTGAAAAAACAGTTGCAAGTGGTGCTGGTGAAGCTGATATTATTGAAAAAATTGACATTGGTGGAATTTCATTAATTAGAGCTGCTGCTAAAAACTTTAAAGACACAGTTATTGTGGCTTCTGTTAATGAATACAGTCAATTTTTAACTTTTTATACAGAACACAGTGGATCAACCACTATTGAAAATAGAAGATTACTAGCAACTAAAGCTTTTAATGTTTCATCTCATTATGATTCCGCAATTTTTAATTATTTCAACGAAACTCATGATGAAGTTGTATTAAAAATTAGTGAAACTAATGGAAAAGCACTTCGTTATGGAGAAAACCCTCATCAAAAAGGCTTTTTCTTTGGAAAATTTGATGATATGTTTAGTAAGTTACATGGGAAAGAATTATCATACAACAATTTATTAGACGTTGATGCTGCTGTAAATTTAATGAGTGAGTTTCATAATGACGAACCAACATTTGCTGTTTTAAAACACAATAATGCTTGTGGAATAGCAACAAGAGAAACAATGAAAGAAGCTTATCTTGCTGCTCTTGCTGGAGACCCAACCTCTGCTTTTGGAGGTGTTTTAATTGCAAATGGTAAAATTGACAAAGCGACTGCAGAAGAAATTAATAAATTATTTTGTGAAGTCGTTATTGCTCCAGATTATGATAATGATGCTCTTGAAACATTAGAAGAAAAGAAAAATAGAATTATTTTAGTCCAAAAAGAAGCAGCACTTCCCTCAACTACAGTAAGAACTTGTTTAAACGGAATATTAGTTCAAGATAAAGACAACGTTACAGATACTAAAGAGCTATTAAAAACCGTTACTATAGCTAAACCTTCACACGAAGAGATTGAAGATTTAATTTTTGCTTCGAAAATATGCAAGCATACAAAGTCAAATACTATTGTTTTTGCAAAGAATAGACAACTTTTTGCTTCAGGAACAGGTCAAACATCAAGAGTTGATGCCTTAAAACAAGCTATTGATAAAGCTGTTTTTTTTGATTTTGATTTAAAAGGAGCTGTTATGGCAAGTGATGCTTTTTTCCCGTTTCCTGATTGTGTAGAATTAGCAGACAAAGCTGGAATTACTGCAGTCATTCAACCTGGAGGCTCAATAAAAGATGAATTGAGTATTAATTATTGTAATGAAAACAATGTTGCAATGGTATTTACAGGAATTCGTCATTTTAAACATTAATTTCATTACTTTTGTATTCTAAAATAGCTAAATAGTAACTAATACCCTTTATTAAATATGGGATTTTTTGATTTCATGACCGAGGATATAGCAATTGACCTTGGTACCGCAAATACTTTAATCATTCATAACGACAAAGTTGTAATTGATAGCCCATCTATTGTTGCAAGAGACAGAATTACTGGAAAAATTATAGCTGTCGGTAAAGAAGCCAGTATGATGCAAGGTAAAACGCATGAAAACATTAAAACAATTCGTCCCTTAAAAGATGGTGTTATTGCTGATTTTGATGCATCGGAGAAAATGATAAGTATGTTTATCAAGAGTATTCCTGCCTTAAAGAAAAGACTATTTACTCCAGCATTGCGAATGGTTATTTGTATTCCTTCTGGAATTACAGAAGTAGAAATGCGTGCTGTAAAAGAATCTGCTGAAAGAGTAAATGGAAAAGAAGTATACCTTATTCATGAACCTATGGCAGCTGCAATTGGTATTGGTGTTGACATCATGCAACCAAAAGGAAACATGATTGTAGATATAGGTGGTGGAACAACAGAAATTGCAGTTATTGCTCTTGGCGGTATTGTTTGTGACAAATCAGTAAAAATTGCTGGTGATGTTTTTACAAACGACATTATCTATTATATGAGAACGCAACACAATTTATTTGTTGGAGAAACTACAGCAGAAAAAATTAAAATTCAAATCGGTGCAGCTATTGAAGAATTAGAAAATGCTCCAGAAGACATGTCCGTTCAAGGTAGAGATTTACTTACAGGTAAACCAAAACAAGTAGATGTTTCTTATAGAGAAATAGCTAAAGCTTTGGACAAATCTATTCAACGTGTAGAAGATGCTGTTATGGAAACTTTATCTCAAACACCGCCTGAATTAGCTGCGGATATTTACAACACTGGAATTTATTTAGCTGGTGGTGGATCTATGTTAAGAGGCCTAGACAAGCGAATATCATTAAAAACTGACTTACCTGTTTACATTGCAGAAGACCCTTTAAGAGCCGTTGTAAGAGGAACTGGAATGGCACTGAAAAACATAAACAAATACAAAGGAATACTTATCAAATAATAGAAAACGTAAATGCAGCAAATAGTAAACTTCTTTATTAAAAACAGCTATAAATTGCTGTTTTTGCTGCTTTTAGGCACATCTATTTTCTTTACTATTCAAAACAATTCTTACCATAAAAGCAGAACAATTAGTTCAGCAAATTATATAAGCGGTTCTGTTTATGAAAAGATTGATGAAGTCAATAAATATTTTGACTTAAAAGAAGTAAACCAAGAATTAGTTGAAGAAAACAGTAATTTAAAACAACTACTTTACAATAAAAAAGACACTACTTTAACTGCTCCTATTGATCTTCCTGAAAACTTACTTCAATATAAAGTTATTCAAGCTAAGGTTATTAAAAACTCTTTTGATGTATATGATAATTATCTGACTCTTAATGCTGGAATAAAAGATGGCATAAAAGAAGATATGGGGGTCATTAATAGCAAAGGTGTTGTTGGAATTATAGACAAAACAACGAATGCTTATGCAACTGTTTTAAGTATATTAAATACAAAATCGAGGTTAAATGCAAAAATTAAGAACACCAATCATTTTGGAACCCTTACATGGGATGCTAAAAATGCTGGTTATGTTCAACTAGTTGATGTTCCTAGACTAGCTAACCTTAAAAAAGGTGACACTATTGTAACTGGTGGTCAATCTGTTATTTTTCCAGAAAACATTCCTATTGGAAGAATTGATAAAGCATATATAGACAAAAACACTAACTACTATACTATTAGTGTTCGCTTATTTAACGACATGACAAACGTGGGATTTGTTTATATTATTGACAATACAAAAAAGACTGAATTAATAGAATTACAAAACTCATATAATGAACAGTAGTCTTTTACTAAATATATTTAGATTTATTGTGCTGATAGCTCTTCAGGTATTAGTGTTTAACAACATTAAGCTTTTTGGCTATCTTGACCCATTTCCCTATGTTCTTTTTATTATTCTGTATCCGGTTAATAGCAATAGATCGTTATTTTTACTTATGAGTTTTTTATTAGGATTGACTCTAGACATGTTTGGTGATACTGGAGGAATTCATGCAACAGCATGTTTAATTTTAGCTTATATAAGACCCTCAATATTTAAATTTTCTTTTGGCTTGAGTTATGAATATCAAACCATAAAAATTGCTGAAAAAATCTCTTATGATCGAATTTCTTTTATTGTCATTTCTGTTTTCATTCATCATTTCCTTATTTATATGCTAGAATTATTGCGTTTTGGTTTAATTTTAGATATATTCCTTAGAACACTTTTAAATACTATATTCACTACTATTGTTTGTGTTTTGACTATATTTTTAATAAAACCAAATAGGCGATGAAAAAAATACTATTACCAGCAATAGTAATCATATCAGCAATCATTATTTTGATCAGACTCTTTTATCTTCAAATTATCGATGATAGTTTAAAAATTAAGTCAGACAACAATGCTATTAAAATTGCCTATGATTTTCCAGAACGTGGCTACATCTATGATAGAAACAGTAAATTATTAGTTGCCAATCAACCTTCATATGATATTATGGTAATTCCTAGAGAAATTAAGGAATTAGATACAGTAGAGTTATGTCAATTACTTAAAATTGATACGGACTATTTTAAAAAGAAAATAGAAAAAGCTATTGTTTATAGTCCTAGATTACCATCTGTATTTTTGCCACAGTTAACTAAATTAGAATATGCTGCCTTTCAAGAAAAAATAAGAAAATTTAAAGGATTCTATATTCAAAAACGTTTTTTACGTGATTATCAAATAGACTACGCTCCTAATGTCTTTGGATATATTAAACAAGTAAACGAAGCACAAATTAACAAAAATCCTTATTACAAAAGCGGAGATCTAATTGGTGTTCAAGGAGTTGAACAAGAGTACGAAGAAATTTTAAGAGGAGTAAAAGGGGTTAAATATTTTCAAAAAGATAGGTTTAATAGAATTATAGGTTCTTATAAGGATGGAAAATATGATACCATCCCTATTCAAGGAAGAGATTTAACATTAACCATTGACGCGGAATTGCAAAAATATGGGGAAGAATTAATGATTAACAAAAGAGGTGGAATTGTTGCTATCGAACCTAAAACTGGTGAAATATTAGCACTTATCTCTGCTCCTTCTTATGATCCGGCTCTACTTGTTGGAAAAGATAGGTCAAAAAATTACACCATGTTGTATTATGATTCTATTGCAAAACCTTTATATGACAGAAGTTTATTAGCCGAATATCCTCCTGGCTCACCTTTTAAAATTCTAACCGGACTAATTGGCCTACAAGAAGAAGTAATTGATGAAAACACTGGTTTTATTTGTCGCCATGGATTTTCTTATGGACGTGGTGCTTTTATGAAATGTCACGACTCAGGAACTTCAATATTACATAACGGAATTTACAATTCTTGCAACACTTATTTTGCCAATGTTTTTAAAAGAACTATTGATAAATATAAAGACCCATCCTATAGTGTTGACAACTGGAATAGACATTTACAAAGCTTTGGCCTAGGTAATTATCTTGGCTACGATTTACCTATTGGAAGAAAAGGTCGAATTCCTTCTTCAAGTTTATATGAAAAATTTTATCCAAATGGGGGCTGGAGAAGTAATACAATAATTTCAAACTCAATTGGCCAAGGAGAAATTGATGTTACGCCAATGCAACTAGCAAATATGATGGCTGCCGTTGCAAATGAAGGATATTATTACACACCTCACATTGTAAAGAAAATTAAAAATTTTGAGATTGATAAAAAATTTACAACTCGTCATCAAACGTCTGTTGATAAACAATATTTTAAACCAGTAATTGAAGGTTTATATGATGTATACAACATCGGAACAGCGAGAACTTTAAAAGTAGAAGGTCTTGCTATTTGCGGAAAGACAGGTACGGCTGAGAATTTTATGAAGATTGGCGGAAAAAGAACTCAATTACAAGATCATTCTATATTTGTTGCTTTTGCTCCTAAAGACAATCCGAAAATTGCTATAGCGGTTTTAGTAGAAAATGGCTATTGGGGAAATCGTTGGGCTGGCCCCATTGCAACATTAATGATTGAAAAATATATAAGAGGTGAAATTTCAAGAATTGATTTAGAACAGAAAATGTTAAAAGGAAGTCTGCAGTCTGAATATGCAAAATATGTAAGTGGAAAACCTTTCTCTATCAACCACTAATAAATGAAAAACCAAAGTGTAATAGCAAATATTGACTGGATTACGATTCTAATCTATATAACTTTAGTTATTATGGGCTGGATGAATATCTATTCTGCTTCATTACCTTTAGAAGAAACCTATATTTTAGATACTTCGCAAATTTATGGAAGACAGCTGCTTTTTATACTTTTAGCTATTCCAATTATATTGATTATTCTAAACATAAATGCCAAAATATTCGAAAAATTTTCAGTTATTTTTTACATAATAGGTATACTCTTATTATTAGGTTTATTTGTCTTTGGAACTTCAGTTAAAGGACAAACCAATTGGTATAAAATAGGTGGCTTTGGTTTTCAACCTTCAGAAATTGTTAAAATTTCTTGTTCCTTATTATTAGCAAAGTATTTAAGTGATGCACAAATTAATTTAAAAGTTAGAAAGTTTCAATACATAGCCATAGGAATTATTATGGTGCCTGTTGGATTGATTCTACTACAACCTGATGCCGGAAGTGCAATGATTTTTCTGGCTTTAATTTTTGTTCTAAACAGAGATGGCTTACCGTCTTGGTATTTATGGACTGGAGTTACAGCAATTGCAGTTTTCTTATTAGCCTTATTTGTAAAACCTGTTTTCTTAGTTTCTTTTATATTGGTGTTTATGATAATTCATTTTATTTTAAATAGCAAAATATCCAGAAACCCAATCATTTATGTTTTGTTATTTATACTAATTACCGGATTTACTTTATCGGTTGATTATGTATATGAAAATGTATTGGAACCTCATCAAAAAGATAGAATTGATGTGTTATTTAACGATAACGTTGATATGAAAAATGAAGGTTATAACTTAAACCAATCAATGATTACAATTGGATCTGGTGGCTTATATGGAAAAGGATATCTTGAAGGCACGCAAACTAAAGGAAACTTTGTTCCCGAACAACATACAGATTATATTTTTACAACGGTTGGAGAAGAATGGGGTTTTGTGGGTTCATTCGTTGTAATTGCATTGTTTGTTACACTAATTCTTCGGATTATAAAATTAGCAGAAAATCAAAAAACCAAATTTAGTCGTGTTTATGGGTATTGTGTAGCTACAATTCTTTTTACTCACTTTTTTGTAAACATTACCATGCTTATAAAATTATTCCCAACCATTGGAGTTCCATTACCTTTTTTCTCGTATGGTGGTTCTAGTTTATGGTCTTTTACTGTTTTGCTATTTGTGTTTATAAAACTCGATGCCAATAAAGTAAATGAATGGTAATTAAAACTTCCAGTTTTTGTAACCATTGTTTGCTTCTAAACGATTTTCAACATCATCAGGTAAATTTTTAAAAAAATCAATTCCAGTCACCTTTTCGATATCATCAACAGGAACAACGAAATTATATAAAGGTTTATTAGATTCCTTGTGAGGTACTAAAAAACCAATCATATTCGATCTGTCTCTGGTTAAAATAATTTTGTAAAAATAATCAGGAACAGCAACTTCTTCTTTACCAATTGTTTTTAGTCCGTCTTCTAAAACACCTCCAGTAATTACATAAATACCATCATATCGTTCTGCCCAATACCTTGTTTTCTGTTCTAATCGATTCCAAATTCCAGCATTAAAATCATATAATTGTGGAGAAGCATTTGAAGTTAAAAAGGTCAACTCATACATTTCATAAGAACTTTTTCTATCTGCAGCCGGACAAAGATGCCCTTTGTTATAACCTGAATTTTTAAAATTTCTCCAATCAGCCGATTTTGTATTAACTGATTTGTCTTGGTTAAAATAAGGTCTTTTATAATCTGCTTTAGGCATGTCACTTTTAGTTAATTCATATGCTACCCATTCCGCTTGTTCAAAACTTTCCTTGTAAGAAAAAGTATAAGCATCATTCGAATAAACATTATTTGAAGTTGAAGTTGGCAAATAATCAAACTTAGAATCTTGAGAATAAGTAGATGATTGCTGACTTTCATCAAATATATCAACAGAATTTACCTGTTTACAGGATAAAAACTGTAGTATGGCGAATAATAATAAAAATTTGATGTTCTTCATACTTATAAAAATTACTTTAACTTGTTTTTTCTTAACTTTGTAAAGATAAATTAAATTAATAATAACACTATGAAAACAAAATTAATACTAGCAATAACAATCTTAACATTTCAGTTTGGATTTAGTCAAGAACCAGTTAGAGTTGCTTCTGTAGCAATTGATTCTGTTAAAACTGCACCTTTAGAACTAGAAAAAGAAACAAAAGCTAATGTGCAAGCAGAAAAAGATAGATTGAAAGATGAAAAAAAACAGCTTGAAGCTGAAAAAAAAGAATTAGAAAAAGCTGAAAAAGAAAAAAATGATGTAGAAAAAGAGCATCAAAAAGAACTTGACAAAGCTAAAAAAGAAGCTAAAAGAGCCGAGAAAGAGAGAAAAGCTTCAGAAAAAGCCTTGAAAAAAATAGAAAAAGAAAAAAACAAATTAGACAAGGCTACTAAAAATGTTGAAAAAACAGAAGATAAAATTAGAAAAGCAACTGCTGATTTAAAGAAAGAAAGAGCCAAATACGAAAAAAATAAATTAAGAGGTAAACTTTCTCCTAACGAGGATGTTAAATTAAGAGAGAAATTATTGAAAAAAGAAAACAAAATCAATGATTTACAACTTGACTTAGAAAAAGACAAGAAAGATCTAAACAAATTATTAAAATAGTTTAAATCTTTTATCAATAAAGAATCCCATTCATAACTTGAATGGGATTTTTTTATATTCAAATATGTAAAATTAATAAGAGTTTCAAAAAATTGTGTAAGACTATT
The DNA here is from genome assembly GCF_000422685.1 of Flavobacterium gelidilacus DSM 15343. GTDB lineage: Bacteria > Bacteroidota > Bacteroidia > Flavobacteriales > Flavobacteriaceae > Flavobacterium > Flavobacterium gelidilacus. Next base: position 123,200 of record NZ_KE383903.1, read on the forward strand.
TAAGACTATTTAAACCAATTTTACAAAAATTAAATAGTTATGAAAAAATCAATTATTGCAGTTAGTGTTGTTACTTTATTTTTGTTTTCATGTAAAAATGAAACTAAGGAAGTAACTAGAAAATTACCCGAAAGAAAGGAACCAAAAAATGTATCATTCAAATTAGAAAATACTAAAAAATGGCTTCAGGAAAATAAAGATAGTACTGGAAATTTAGATATTGCTTTTGCAGTCAATAGAGTTGATAAAGAAAATTTTACCAAATTAGATTCAGTAATTATCCCAACTGATTTAACCGGTGACAAAGAATTTTATTTGCCCTTTCCCTTTGAGGTATCTTCTTTGGACAATGTAGATAAAATTATAGTCTTTTCTTATCCAGCACAAGCTTTTGCAACTTATGAATATGGTATCTTAACTTACACAGGACCAACAAGTATGGGAAGTAAAATACACAAAACACCAACTGGATTATTTTTTACCAATTGGAAAGCAGAAGAAACAACCAGTACTTTTAATGACGAATGGGATTTAAAATGGAATTTCAATATAGAAAATAAAGAAGGTGTAGGTTTTCATGAATATAGTTTACCTGGTTATCCAGCTTCACATTCTTGTTTGAGATTATTAGAAAAAAATGCTAAACATTTATACAATTGGGCAGATCAATGGGTATTAGCTGATGCAGAAACCGTGAAGACAAAAGGAACTCCTGTTATAGTTTTTGGTAGCTATAATTTTGACGAACCAAAACCATGGTTGCAATTAGTAGATAATTCAAAAGCATTATCCATAAATGAAGATGATTTAATATCCATTATTAAACCTTATTTAAATACAATTTTAAAAGAGCAAGAAAAAAGAAAAACTTCAAAAAAATAATAGTAATAAAAAATCCCATTTTTTCAAATGGGATTTTTTTATTTAACTTGTTTTAATCTTATTTTCTAGACTTATTAACAGAAACATAGTTTGAAGATTTTACTAATTTAGCAATGTCTTGTATTACATTTAACGATTCATCTACATAAGGATCTTTACTTAGTTCTTCATGCCATCTATCTCTTTTATCTTTTAGTAAAGTATCTTTTTTAAATTCCTCCATTTCATAAGGCAATGAAGTAAAGGTTAAATTATTTTTATACGTTTTAAGACCATCATATGTTTTATTTTTAGTCTCTAATTCGGCTAATTCTTTTTTGTATAACTTATAGTTTAAACTTACTTCTTTGTCATCTTTACGTTCAAAATTCCATTTAGCGTAAGAATCAATTAAGTTAAACTCAGTGCTTTTTTCAACTCTCATTTTACTATTGGCTAAAACTACATCAAAATTAGCACCAGTTGTGTTGTAAGTTGCAGGAGCAATTTTATCCCAAGGCAATGCTTCTGGCTCATCTCTTTCTCCTGTGTCAAAATAAGCAAAACGATCTGGCAACACTATATCAGACAACACTCCTTCTCGTTGAGTTGAGCCTCCGTTAATTCTATAGAATTTCTGAATAGTTGTTTTTAACGACCCTAAATCACCTAAAGAATTTCCTCTAACCATGTCATTTAAGTCTATTACGTTTTGAACAGTTCCTTTTCCATAAGTATGCTTACTTCCAATAACAACACCACGCTTGTAATCTTGAATAGCAGCAGCAAATATTTCTGAAGCTGAAGCTGAATAGCCATTTACCATAACTACTAATGGTCCATTCCACTGAACACTAGAATCTTTATCATCTAATATGTTTGGTTCAGATTTTGCATATTTTACTTGTACAACTGGTCCTTTGTCTATAAATAAACCAACCATATCAACAACAGTTTGCAGCGAACCTCCACCATTATCTCTCAAATCCATAATAATTCCTTGAACTTTTTGTTTCTTCAAACGTTCAATTTCTATTGCTACATCTTTAAAAGCATCTCTCTTGTCTTTGTTGTCAAAAGAAATATAGAATTTAGACAAATAAATTATACCAAATAATTTTCCGTCTTTAACAACAGTACTAGATTTTGCAAAGGTTTCTTCCGTTTCAACAACATCTCTGATAATTGAAATTACTTTTACTGTTCCATCAACGCGTTTTACTGTTAAACGAACCTCAGTCCCTTTTGGTCCTTTAATTTTTTTAACTACATCATCAATTCGCATTCCAGTTATATCGATTGGCTGTTCTTTTCCTTGAGCAACTTTTATGATGATATCTCCTTGTTCTAAATCTTTTCCTTTCCAAGCTGGCCCACCTGAAATTAATTCAGAAACTTCAACTCCAACATTTTTCTTTTGTAAACGCGCTCCAATTCCTTCGAATGTTCCACTCATGCTTACATCAAAACGTTCTTTGTTTTCAGGTGAAAAATAGAATGTATGGGGATCAAATCGCTCAACAATTGAATTCAAGTAAACACCAAACCAATCATCTCTATTCAAATCTTTAATACTAAAATAAGTATCATCTAAATTCTTCTTAATTGATTCTCTCGCTTCTTTTTCTAATTCAGCAAAAGTTTTAACTTCAACTTTATTAGTGGCATCAGCTTTCTCTTGGATTTTTTCCTTGTCATCAATAGATGATAATACAGAAAACTTAAGCTGCTTTTCCCAAATTTGATATAACTCTTTTTTATTTTTAGCAAACGGAATTTTTTCATAATCCACACTAATGCTTTCATTTAAATTAAAATTAAATGGTTTATCTAAAGCATCTTTGTAAATGGCTTCAGATTCATCCATTCTTTTAAGTAATCTATTGTAAGTTAAATCAAAAAATTTCAAATCCTTATTTTTAATAAAATCATCAATTGAGTCTTCGTAAACTTTAAATTCTTCAATATCAGATTGAACAAAATAGCGTCTAAAAGGATCTAATGAATTCAAATATTTATCATATACTTTTTCGGAAAACTCATCATCCATAGCAATTGGACTGTAGTGTCCTTTTTCAAGCACATAAGCCAAAAGCTCTAATAATAATTTGTCTTTCTCGGGATTTGCTTCAACTTTTTTAGGTCTAAAACTCCAAAAAAGCACTGCTGATAAGGCAGTTATAATCAAGATAATCTTATAATTCTTTTTCATAAATATGACTAAACGGTTCATTCAAAAATTTTCAACTAAATTACATAAAATATTGTGCCAAACTCTTAAAAAGATTATAAAAATTTGATAATATTTACTTATTAGTGTGTGAAATTAGCATAAAGTTACTTTCAAATTTAGTAATTTAGCATTTCTATTTAAATAAAAATGAAGAAACCCTTAATACTAGTTACAAATGACGACAGTATAGTTGCTCCAGGAATAAGAGCACTTATTGAAGTTATGAAAGAAATTGGAGAAGTAATTGTTGTAGCACCTGACAGCCCTCAAAGCGCTATGGGACATGCAATTACAATAAACAATACCATTACTTTAGACAAATTAAACTTAGACAAAGAGATTGAACACGAATATAGTTGTTCTGGAACACCTGTAGATTGCGTAAAAATTGCAGTTCATGAAATTCTAAAGCGCAAACCCGATTTATGTGTTTCTGGAATTAATCACGGATCAAATTCTTCTATAAATGTTATTTATTCAGGTACAATGAGCGCTGCTGTTGAAGCCGGAATAGAAGGAATTCCTGCCATAGGTTTTTCATTATTAGATTATAGTTGGGATGCAGATTTCGAACCTTTTAAAGCTTATGTCAAGAAAATTGCAATGCAAGTTTTAGAACAAGGATTGCCTGAAGGTGTTGTCTTAAATGTGAATTTTCCAAAATTAAAAGCAGAAGAACTTAAAGGAATAAGAATTTGCCGTCAAGCAAAAGCAACTTGGATTGAAGAATTCGATAAACGAACAAATCCAATGGGAAAAGAATATTATTGGTTGTCGGGTGAATTCGTAAATCAAGATAAAGGAGAAGATACTGATGAATGGGCTTTACATAACGGTTATGTTTCTGTTGTACCTGTTCAATTTGATTTAACAGCTCATCACGCTATTTCTCAATTAAATAACTGGAATTTATAATGCAAAAGAAAGATTTATTTATTGGCGTTTTAGTTGGACTTATAACTTCTTTTATAGGTTGTTTTCTGTTTATAACATTTTTTACTTCAATGGATTTTGCAGAAGGTTATACAAACTTAAAAGCGCAAGGAAGTTTAGGTAAATTAATAACTTTAGGAGCTTTATTGAACATCGGAATTGTACTTTTATTATTCAAAAAAAACAAAGATGAAATGGCAAAAGGTGTTATTTTATCTTTATTTATACTAACGATTTATACTTTATTTGCTTAGCTATGAAATACTACATAATAGCAGGAGAAGCCTCGGGAGATTTGCATGGTTCAAACCTTATGAAAGCCTTGTATAAAGAAGATGCAAATGCTGAAATTAGATTTTGGGGTGGCGATTTAATGCAAAATGTTGGCGGAACTTTAGTAAAGCATTATAAAGAGCGTTCTTTTATGGGGTTTTTAGAAGTCATTCAAAACATTTCTAAAATCTTTAAAGATATTGCTTATTGTAAAAGTGACATTACTTCTTTTAATCCAGATGCTTTGATATTCATTGATAATTCGGGTTTTAATTTGCGAATTGCTAAATGGGCAAAAGAACAAAATTTTCAAACTAGCTATTATATTTCACCACAAGTTTGGGCATCTAGAGCTAATCGCGTTCATGCTATCAAAAGAGACATTGATCACATGTATGTAATTTTACCTTTTGTGGAAGATTTCTATAGAAAGTATGATTATAAAGTTGATTTTGTAGGTCATCCATTAATTGATGCTATAGAAAACAGAAAAAATGTTGATGAAGCTGTTTTTAGAAAAGAACATAACTTATCTAACAATCCAATAATTGCACTTTTACCAGGAAGCAGAAAACAAGAAATAAACAAAATGCTTGCCATTATGCTCTCTGTAACAGATGAATTTGCAGCATATGAATTTGTAATTGCTGGTGCTCCAAGTCAGGAATTTGAATTTTACAAACCTTTTCTAAAGAAGAAAAACATAAACTTTATCTCTAACAAAACTTATGATTTGCTAAATATTTCTCACGCAGCAATAGTAACATCTGGAACAGCGACATTAGAAACAGCTTTATTCAAAGTTCCTCAAGTGGTTTGTTATAAAGCAAATGCGGTTTCCTATCAAATTGCTAGACGAATTATTACTTTAAAATACATTTCATTAGTCAATTTAATTATGGATAAAGAAGTTGTTAAGGAATTAATTCAAGGTGATTTAAATACAAAACAACTGAAGAAAGAACTTAACAATATACTTACATCACCTAAAAGAGAAGAAATTTTAAAAAACTATGAATTACTCCAACAAAAACTTGGTGGAAAAGGTGCAAGTGAAAAAACTGCTCATTTAATATACAAGAGATTGAAAAAATGATATATTTGCAAAAATCAATTACTTTGAAGCACTACTTTTTTACAATTTTATTCTTGTTTTTATTTCAGAATTCTATTGAAGCTCAGTCATTTAATAAAAATATGACCATTGCATCTGTTTCAGAAGGTACTGGAATTATTGAAAAATATGATGCCAGTGAAAAAGCATTAGTCAAAAAATTTAAAAAGAAAGAAAGTGAAGTTAAAAAGTATAAGTTAATTTCTGACAAACTTCAAAAAAGACTTTCTCTAGAAGACGCAACAACTATTTCAAATACAAATTTCCCTAATTTTCAAAAAGCAGAAGTAATAGAAGCTGCTAAAGAATATATTGGAACGCCATATCATTATGGAGGAATGACAAAAAAAGGTATTGATTGTTCTGCATTAATGTTATTTGCTTACACAAAAAATGACATGGAACTTCCAAGAACTTCAAGAGCTCAATCAAAAATTGGCAGAAAAATTAAAAAATCTAATGCTGAACCTGGAGACTTAATTTTCTTTAAAACTAATAGAAGGAGAAGTGTAATTACGCATGTTGGTTTAGTTACAGAAAATCAGGATGGTCATATAAAATTCATTCATGCTTCATCTAGTAAAGGTGTTATCGAATCAGATTTAGAAGAAAGTTACTATCAAAGAACATTTGCGAAAATCAAACGTATTATAGAATAATATAAATTTTGAAAAGATCTATCTTACTTTTATTTGTTGTATTTTCTGTGGTATTTATTAGTTGTAAATCCTCAAAATCTGCTACAAATACTTCTAAAAACATTTCAAAACAAAAGAATTCGATTGTAAAAACAGCTGAAGAAAATTTAGGTGTTAAATACAAATTTGGTGGCACAACAAAATCTGGAATGGATTGTTCTGGATTAGTTTATAGCACTTTTCAAAAGTTTGACTATAAATTACCTCGAAGTTCTTATGAAATGGCAAATGAAGGCAAAGAAGTGTCAAAATCTAAAGCTGAACCTGGAGATTTAATATTTTTTAAAACTGGTGGAAGTCGTAAAATAAATCACGTTGGATTAATTACTGATATTAAAAAAGATGAAATATTTTTCATACATTCGTCCACAAGCAAAGGAGTAATAATTTCTTCTACAAACGAAGCTTATTACGCAAAAGCCTTTGAAAAAATAAAACGAGTTATAGAGTAATACATAACATAAATGGATGTAGTAAAATATCCAATCATACTTATTGCTATTTGTTTTGGATTAGGAATTGTAATCCAAAATTATGCGTATTTTTCTCTTTCTACTCTTTTGTTTTCTTCCTTACTTTTATTTATATTATTTATACTTTTATTTTTTAAGAACCGAAACCAAAACACGAAAAATGTCTTTTTTGGCTTGGCAACTTATTTCCTTATTCTTTCCCTAGGAAGTTTGTCTTTATACATTCATCAAGACTTTCATGCCAAAAATAATTATTCAAATCTTGAAATAAAAGAACAAAATAATATTAAAGGTTTAGTGGTTGAAGAATTAAAATCAAATGAATTTTATACCAAGTTTATAGTCAAAATTGATTCGTTTAATCAGCAGAAAAGTTCAGGAAAACTTTTGGTTTATTTTTCAAAGAAAAACCCAGATTCATTATTTATTGGCGACTTAGTTTCTTTTAAATCTGAAGTAAAACCAATTCTAAAAAACTATAATCCAGACACATTTGATTATGCTAATTATATGGAAAATCAAAATGTTTATCATCAAATAAAATGTTTTGAAAATGATTATTTCGTTGGAGAAAAAGTTAAAAATTTTACCTTTTACATTAATGAACTTCGAAAAAAATTAGTTCATAGTTTTGATGCTCATCATTTTTCTGTTAGAACAAAATCTATAATTAATGCATTATTATTAGGCCAAAAGCAACAAATTGATAGTGAAACTTTAAAGGATTACAAAAACGCTGGAGTTGTTCATATTTTAGCAATTTCTGGTTTACATATTGGAATTATTTATACTTTTTTCAATTTTATTTTTGGATTCCTAAATCGTGTCAAACATGGAAAAACTATAAAACTGATTGTTATAATTCTTCTTTTATGGCTTTTTGCCTTGATTTCTGGCATGTCTGCTTCCATTACAAGATCAGTTACAATGTTTAGTGTAATTGCATTTGGCACTTTCTTAAATAGGAAGAACTTTATGTTTAATGCTATTGCTGCTTCGTTCTTAATCTTATTGATTTATAATCCGCTTTTAATTTTTGATGTTGGATTTCAACTGAGTTATGCTGCTGTAATTTCGATTTTATTGTTTCAACCGTTTTATCAAAAATTTTATTATTCTAAAAATAAGATTGTAGTTTATATCACAGATTTATTTTTAGTTTCATTAACCGCTCAACTAGGTGTTTTGCCTTTAATGTTATTGTATTTTAAGCAAGTTCCGACGTTATTTTTACTAGCCAATTTTGTTGTTATTCCTGTTGCAACATTAGTTTTAATTCTTGGAATTATAGTTCTTTTTCTAAATTTTGTGTATTTGCCTTTAGCATTACTTTTAGGGAAATTAATTTCCTTTTTAGTTGAATTCATGAATTATTATATACATTGGTTGTCAAGTTTTCAGGAATACGTTATCAAGAATATTACGTTTACACCGTTTTTAACTGTTGGATTATACGTTTTGATTTTAAGTGTTATTTATTGGATTTACAAACCTAAAAACAAACGTATTTTATATATTTTAGTCCTAACTTTGTCATTTCAAATCTTATATTTTTTTACAAAAAGCGAAACTTCACATAAAAATGAATTGATTGTATTTAACAATAAAGAAAGTGCTATTTCAATTTTTGAAGCTAATAAAATTACAATTTTTTCGAATGATAGTTTGATACAAGAAAATCAAAGCATTCAAGAATATGCAACGGCTAAATTTAATCCAAAAATAGTATTTCATCCTTTGGAGAATGTCTTATTTTTCAAAAACAAAAAAATAATTATTGTTGACGAAAACACAATTTATAACACATCTATAAAACCTGATGTTGTAGTTATTAGACAAAACTCAAGAATTAATATGGAACGTTTAATTTTGACATCAAAACCGCAACTAATAATTGCTGATAAAAGTAATTCGTATACTTCTTTAAAAAGATGGAAAGCAACTTGTATAAAATACAAAATCCCTTTTCATGCTATTGCCGAAAAGGGATTTTATAAGATGTAATTTTATTTTTTGTCTATAGCTCAGCTTTCAGCTGTTCAGCTGTTCTATAACCTAATACATTTGTTTTAATTTCTCCGTCTTTATCAAAAATATACATTGTTGGATAACCTTGTACTTTCAAAAAAGAAGTAAATTCGTGCACTCCATTTCTTCCAGTTTTTCCTTCTACATATTTTGGATTAGTATATTTAACTTCTTTAAAAGTAATTGTTTCGTTTCCTTCTGCATTAAACTTTACAGCATAATAACTTTTAGAAACTATTTCAACTATTGCAGCATCATGAAAAGTGTTTTTATCCAACATTTTACAAGGTCCACACCAATCTGTGTAAACATCCATAAAAATAGGTTTCGGATCTTTTTCTTGTGCTTTAAGAGCTTCATCCATTGTCATCCATTTGATTTCTTGTGCAAAAGAAACCATACTTAGGAGCATTAAACTTAAAACTAATATTATCTTTTTCATATTTACTGAATTTATTTCAGTATCTCATCAAGGATACCGAATATTTTTATTATTTCTTAATTATACTATTTGCTCCTTCAAGCCATTTTTCTGGACCACCTGCTACATATCCAGTACTACCTAATGCACTTAAATTAACTTTTCCATCGTCTGTTTTTTCAGGATTTACCAACCATATTGTTGGATAACCCCTGACTTGAAAAATTTGCTGCATTTGTTGATTTTGTTGTTTTATTGATTGATCTTGTGGTGTTCTTCTAGGATAATCTAGTTCAACTAAAATTACATTTTCTTTTGCCCATTTTGTAAACTCATCTTTTTTAAAGACTTCATTTTGCAAACGAATACACCAACCGCACCAATCAGAACCAGTAAAAAATAACATTAACGGTTTTTTCTCTTTCATAGAAAGTTCAGAAGCCTTTGCCATATCAGTATGCCATATCAAATCTTCTTGTGCTTGAACTAAAATTGAAGACAAGGTTACAAAAAGTATGAATAGTATTTTTTTCATTTCAATATATTTTATTTCTATACAAAAGTATACAAAGAAGATGCCAAAGTCTGTTTGTTATCTAACACCGTGCATTAATTTCTTGATAACTGGAGTCATTAAAATAGATAACGCAGCCATAACTAGAGAGATTATAGTTAACATCCAAAAGAAAGAACTTAATCCTGATTCGTTTGCAATTTTATCAATTTTCTCTCCAAACATACCTGCACCTTTCATTCCAATTGCTACAGCTAAGTACCAAACACCAAACATAAATGCAATCATTCTTGCTGGCACTAATTTACTTACGTAAGACAATCCAACTGGTGAAATACATAATTCTCCCATTGTATGGAATAAGTATACTAAAATCAACCAAATCATACTAACTGATGCAGTTTTTGCTCCAGGCTCAATACCTGTAGCTCCAATTGCGACACATGCCATTCCTAAAGCTAATAATCCCATACCAATTCCATATTTCATATTTGCATTTGGATTGTATTTACTTTCCCACCATTTAGAAAACAATGGTGCTAATGAAATAATGAATAATGAATTTAAAGTAGAGAACCATGTTGCTGGAACTTCTGTAATTGCTTCAGTTACTTTATCAATTTTTAACATTTGAAGTGTTGAGTCTGATAGATCAATAAATCCTGCAGTATAGAAATCTTTCATAAGCATCCAAATTGCGATAGCCCAAATAATGATAAAACTTGAAGCTAATATCATATTTGCGATAGCATAAGTTTTGAATGTTTGTTTGAATAATAAGTATAATACCCAAGTAATAATTGCTAATGGTACTACTGTAATTAAAGTATTAATAAATAAGAAAAATGTACTCCAATTTCCTTCTAATACCCTATCTGTATAATCACTTGCAAAAATTGTTAATGAATTTGGTGATTGTTCGAAAATTGCCCAAAAGAAAATCGTTAAAAATGCAAAGAAAGTAACTGCAATTAATTTTTCTCTTGTGATTTGAGAGTATTTCATTAAACGAGTAACTAGCAAATAAATAAACAACAACAATGCAGTAACAATTGCTATTGAATTTCCGTTTTCACCTAAGAATCCAAAAACATTAACAGCTCCATTTGAAATTTTTGAAGCTGGGTCATTAATAATCCAAAGCAAACCTAAAGTTGCACTAACAGCAATAATTCCTAATTCTAATTTAGTAAATGGGTTTCTTGTATCCGTATCTTCTGCTTCTGATTTAGCTTTACTTTCAGCAGTTGGTTTTAATCCAATATCACCAAAAATATTTTGAGACAACCAAAATTGCAACATTCCGAAGAACATGAAAATCCCAGCTAATCCGAAACCGTAACTCCATCCTACTTTTTCTCCTAAATAACCACAAAGAAGAATTCCGAAGAAAGCACCTGCATTTACACCCATATAAAATAAAGTATAAGCTCCGTCTTTCTTTTCGGGTCTGTCTTTGTACATTTCAGAAATAATTGATGTCATATTTGGTTTGAAAAATCCATTTCCAAATACTAACAACACTAAACCTAAATAGATAGAAAATTCGGTTTCCACAGCCATAGAAGCGTGACCTAAAGTCATCAAAACTGCTCCAACAACAACTGCCCATCTGAAACCAATAATTTTATCAGCAAAATATCCACCTAACATTGTAGATAAATATACTAAACCAACATACGAACCAAATAATGCTGATGCATTTTCTCTAGTCCATTCCCAACCACCATCTGTAAAAGATGCTGTTAAGAATAATATTAAAAGCGAACGCATTCCGTAGAATGAAAAACGCTCCCACATTTCTGTGAAAAACAATACAAATAAACCTGCTGGATGACCTAAAACAGGATTTTTAAAAAATTGATCCGTTGAATTTTGACTCATACTATATAATTGTAAGTTAGTTTTTTATTAATTTTTAGTTGTTTAATTCTTTATCAACTCCGTGCATTAATTTTTTGATAACTGGAGACAAAGCTAATAAAACAGCTCCAAATCCAATACCTGTGTAGAATAAATATTCAAATAATTTTAAATAACTTTCCTTAGCAACATTTAAATCAGGAGCTAAACCATTTGAAGTATCTACTGAGGCAATATTTGCTAATAATGATGCTATAAACTCTGAACTTGCAGTGGCTAAAAACCAAACTCCCATCATAAATCCAACGATTTTTACTGGAGATAATTTTGTTACTGCTGAAAGTCCAACTGGTGACAAACTTAATTCTCCACAAGTATGTAAAAAATAAGCTAAAATCAACCAAAATGCTGCTACTTTCCCAACTCCTGAAAGATTGATTCCCATTACTAAAGCTCCAAATCCTAGTCCAACTAATGCAAGAGCTAATGCAAATTTAACTGCTGTATTTGGGTTATATTTTCCCAATTTAACCCATAGCCAAGCAAAAACTGGTGCTAAAAGTATAATAAATAAGGCATTGAAACTTAAAAATTGTCCAGCAGAAATCTCAAATCCAAAGATATGCCTGTCTAAAATTCTATCTGCAAATAAATTCATTGAAGTATAGGCTTGTTCGAATAAAGCCCAAAATACAATAGTAAACACGATTAAAATTGTCAGTGCAATTAATTGTTCACGAGCTTTACCGTCTAATTTTGTTACAGCATAGTATACAATGTATAAAAATGAAACTCCACCAGCTACTTGTAATGCAATTGAAACGGCATCATGATTTTGAACCATTTGCCAAAATAATAAAGTAGATAAAACACTAACTATATAAATTAACCATTCGTTTTTAAGCCCAAATGATCTTTTTTCTAAGAAAGGTTGGTTGGTTGATTCTCCTTTACCCATTAAGAATTTCTTCCCAGAAATAAAAGTAACTAACCCGAAGAACATTCCGACACCAGCAGCACCAAATCCGTAACTCCAACCGTAAGATTCTCCTAACCAAACACAAACAATCGTTGCCAAGAAAGAACCCAAGTTAATTCCCATATAAAACAAGGTGAATCCTGAATCTCTTCGCTTATCTCCTACTGAATATAATTCACCAACCAAAGATGAAATATTTGCTTTTAAGAACCCAACACCAAGTATAATCATAGCTAGTGAGAAATAAAACACTTGTAGTGCTAAATTATCACGAGTAATTTCTCCTGTAATAGATTGTGTGGCTGCATTTCCTTCATAAGCCATTCCTAAATGACCTAAAACAAGCATAATTCCTCCAAAAACAATTGCCTTTCTAAAACCTAAATATTTATCTGCAATAAAACCTCCAATAACTGGAACTGCATAAACTAATGCTGCATAACTTCCAATTAATAAATTTCCAGTATCATCTGAAAATAAATGGTATTTTGTTAGATAAAAAATTAATAAAGCTTTCATTCCATAGAACGAAAAACGTTCCCACATTTCTGTAAAGAACAATATAAAAAGAGCTTTTGGATGTCCAAAGAACGTTTGTTCCTCAATAGGTATGTTTGTCATATTATAATTTTTCTTGAATAAAATTAGTCATTTTTGTAAACAATTGTAATCTTGTTGCACCACCATAAATTCCGTGGTTTTTGTCTGGATAAATAGCCCAATCGAATTGTTTGTTGGCTTGTATTAATGCTTCAACCATTTTCATAGTGTTTTGAACGTGTACATTATCATCCGCTGTTCCGTGAATTAAAAGATAGTTTCCTTTTAATTTTTTAACGTGATTTATTGGTGAATTATCATCATAACCACTTGCGTTTTCTTGTGGCGTTTGCATGTATCTTTCAGTATAAATTGAATCATAATATCTCCAACTTGTAACTGGTGCAACAGCAATTGCTGTTTTAAATACATCATTTCCTTTTAAAATACAGTTACTACTCATGAATCCACCGTAACTCCATCCCCAAATTCCAATTCTTGAAGCATCAACAAAATCATATTTCCCAATTACTTTTGCTGCATCAATTTGATCTTCAACTTCGTATTTACCTAATTCTTTATAAGTTACTTTTTTGAAATCAGCTCCTTTGAAACCTGTTCCTCTTCCGTCAACACAAACAATAATGTATCCTTTTTGAGCTAACATATAAAACCAATAATCATTGTAAGAATTCCAAGAATTATGAACTTCTTGCGAACCTGGTCCAGAATATTGTGTCATAAAAACTGGATATTTTTTTGAAGCGTCAAAATCAGCTGGTTTGATTATGTAAGCATTTAGTACATTTCCTTTTTCTGTTTTAAGTGTGAAAAACTCTTTTGGACTAACTCCATATTTTGCTAATTTTTCTTCAGCTGCTTCGTTTGATAAAATCTTTTTAATTTCTTTTCCAGATTTTGATTCGTTTAAAGTGTAAGAAGGTGCTTGAGTGGCACTTGAAAACGAATTAATGTAGTACTCAAAATTTGGACTAAATGTTGCGTCATTTGTTCCTGTTTTTGATGATAGTCTTGTTTTTTCTTTTCCGTCAATTTTAATGGAATAAACATCTCTATTTATAGAACCATTTTCAACCGATTGATAATAAATGATTCCTGATTTCTCATTAAAACCGTAATAATTTGTCACTTCCCATTTTCCTGAAGTGATTTGCTTTTTTAGTTTTCCATTTTTATCATAGTGATAAATGTGGTTGAATCCATCTTTTTCTGAAGTCCAAATAAAACTGTTGTCTTTTAAGAACGTTAGGTTATCAGTAACATCAACATAAGCTTTATCTTTTTCGTTTAAAACAATTGTAGTTTTACCTGAATTCGCATCTACAAAATGTAAATCCAAATTGTTTTGATGACGGTTCATGACTTGAACGCTTAGAATATTTGAATCATTCGTCCATTTAATTCTTGGAATATAAAAATCAGTATAATCCCCTAAGTTAATTTTTTGTGACTTTCCTGTTTTTAAATCATACATGTATAAGGATACAACAGCATTTTTTTCTCCTGCTTTTGGATATTTAAAAACTTCTTGCGTTGGATATAAGCCTTGGTTGTACATATCCATTGAAAATTCTGGAACTTCAGATTCATCAAAACGAATGTATGCGATTTTAGTTCCGTTTGCATTCCAATCATAAGCTTTTACAAAAGCAAATTCTTCTTCATAAACCCAATCCGTAATTCCGTTGATGATAGCATTTTTCTTTCCGTCATTTGTAATTTGCAAATGTGAACCCGAAATTGCATCATAAACATATAAGTCATTTTCGAAAGCATAAGCTATTTTAGTTCCATCTGCAGAAAATGTTGGCTCTTGAATTTGTTTTGAAGTAAATTTTGATAATTTTTTTGTCGAAATATCGTACACAAAATAATCAGCAGTGAATGAATGCCTAAAAATTGGAGCCGAATTTGAAGCAATAAGTATCTTTTTTTCATCTTTATCAAATGTATAACTATCTATTGAAGTCAATTCTGGAAAATCTTTTGAGTCAATTAAAGTTGAAACTTTTTCTAAAGAGGCAAAATCATATAAGTCGATTTGTGTACTTCTTGATGTTCTGTTAAAATCTAATACGGTGTATTGATTTGTGTTCTTCATAGCTTGGAGTTCGTCCATGCTTTGCGTTCTAAATGCTCCTGACCAAATCTCTTCTAAAGTGATTTTTTGTTGAGCAACAATTGATAATGAAGTAAATAAGAATAAAACTCCGAATATAATTTTTCTTGTCATAATAGTGTAAGGTAAAAAACTTTCAATTTTACTAAAAATTATCGAGAAAACCTTGCTTTTTATGATATATTCACAAAAAAAAGGTTGTTAAAATATGTTCTATCTTGCTTATCTTTGTAAAAAAAATACACAATGCTTCAAAATAAAGGCTTCTCTAAACTTACCAAAGAAGAAAAAATAAATTGGATTACAACCACTTACTTTTCAAATCCTGAAGAGGCTGAAAAATTAGTTAAGCAATATTGGAATTCTGATGACCAACTACAAAAGTTACATGATGAATTTATTGAAAATACTTTAACTAACTTTTATTTACCACTTGGAGTTGCTCCAAATTTTGTCATTAATGATAGAGCTTATACAATTCCTATGGCAATTGAAGAAAGTTCGGTTGTTGCTGCAGCAAGTAAATCAGCAAAATTCTGGGCAGCGCGTGGTGGATTTAAAGCAACAGTTTTAGGAACTGAAAAAATTGGTCAAGTTCACTTTTCATATTCGGGTTCTTTTGAGAAATTAAAAGTGTTTTTTAACGAAAAAAAAACGTCTTTTTATGAAGACACAGCTTCTATCACGAAAAACATGGAGAAACGTGGTGGTGGAATTTTAGATATAAAATTAGTTAATAAAACAGATAAATTAGAAAATTACTATCAATTGCATGCTACTTTTGATACGAAAGATAGTATGGGTGCAAATTTCATCAACTCTTGTCTAGAGCAATTTGCTAAAACTTTGGAAAGAGAAGCTGCTTCGTATGAAGAATTTTCTGAGACTGATAAGCAAATTCAAATCATCATGTGTATTTTGAGCAATTTTGTTCCGAATTGCGTGGTTAGAGCCGAAGTTTCTTGTAAAGTTGAAGAGTTAAATGAAGACACCGAAATTAATCCTAAAGAATTTGCTGAAAAGTTTGTAAAAGCAGTTAAAATTGCAGAAATCGAACCATACAGAGCTGTGACTCACAACAAAGGCATCATGAATGGAATTGATGCTGTAGTTTTAGCTACAGGAAATGATTTTAGAGCAGTAGAGGCTGGTGCACACGCATACGCAAGCAGAAATGGAAGCTATTCAAGTTTATCGCATGCTTCTATTGAAAATGGAGTTTTTAAATTTTGGTTGGATATTCCGTTAGCGTTAGGAACTGTTGGTGGATTAACAAGCTTACATCCTTTAGTTAAATTTTCTTTGGAAATGTTAGGAAAACCTTCTGCTCAAGATTTAATGAAAATTGTTGCAGTGACAGGTTTAGCTCAAAATTTTGCTGCTTTACGTTCGTTAACAACAACTGGAATTCAAAAAGGACACATGAAAATGCATATTCATAATATTTTGAATCAATTTCAAGCAACTAAAGAAGAAAAGGAAAAAGTTATTGCTTATTTTAACGATACAACAGCTTCTCATAGTTTGGTTGTGGATTATTTGGAAATGATTAGAAAGTAAAAAGTTAACACGAATTTCAAGAATTATCACTAATTAATTCTTTTGAAATAAAGTGTTTTAAATAAATATAGTTTTAGCATGATGAGATGCTGAAACGAGTTCAATTAAAATTTAGTTTTAGTTTCGTGAGATGCTGAAACGAGTTCAGTTAAAAATAGTTTTAGTTTCGTGAGATGCTGAAACGAGTTCAGCATAAAATGAAAAAAGAGACTTATTATAGCAACGGAAAATTATTGTTAACTGGAGAGTATTTGGTTCTTAATGGGGCAAAGTCTCTAGCTGTTCCAACAAAATTTGGTCAAGATTTGGAAGTCATTCCTAGTTTTGGGGAAAAAATAATTTGGAAAAGTTATGATTCAGATGGAAGTATTTGGTTTGAAGACGAAATTCTTTTTGATGCTATACTTGAGAAAACTTCTTTCATTGAAAATAAGGTCAAGACCACTTTAGTCGAAATTTTACACCATGCTTATTTATTGAATCCTGATTTTATTTCAAAAGCAGAAGGCTATACAATTGAAACTAAATTATCATTTCCTAGATTATGGGGTTTAGGCACTTCGTCTACGTTAATAAATAATTTAGGACAATGGTTGTCAATTGACGCATTTGAGTTGCTTACAAACAGTTTTGGAGGCAGTGGTTATGATATTGCTTGTGCACAAAACAACCAAGCAATTATTTATCATTTGGAAAATGAAAAACCTTTTTTTGAAACTGTTTCATTTAATCCAGAATTTAAAGAACATATTTATTTTGTCTATTTGAATAAAAAACAAAGTAGCAAATCAGCCATTAATAATTATTTGAACAAACAGTTTTCTTTAGAAAAAGTAAAAATTAAGATTGATAAAATTACAGCATTTGTTTCTGAAACGAATAATATTGATGATTTTATGTCTGCATTAGAAAAGCATGAAATATTATTGAGTGATGTTTTAGAACAACTTACTGTAAAAGAATCTTTATTCCCAGATTTTAAGGGAACTGTAAAAAGTTTAGGTGCTTGGGGAGGAGATTTTGTGATGGTTGTTTCAAAAGAAAATCCTTTATTTTATTTTAATAAAAAAGGATATGATACTATTTTGAAGTATGAAGAGATGATTTTGTGATTCAAACTACTTAAAACAAAAAAAATCCCGAACAAATTGCTCGGGATTTTTTATATGATAATGAATTCTTCTTATTGAATTCTTAAATCTTCAATTTCAGATTTTGCTTTTAAAGCTTCAATAGCCTTATTAGAGGCAGAACCTTGTGCTTGTGATTTAGCTTGGTTAACATATGAAGTGTAATTTGGAATTGCATTAGCTTTTACAACAGCTTTTGTTTTAACAACATAAACACCTAAAGTACCGTCAATTAAATCTGAAGTAGTTCCTGCTTTTTGAGCAAATGCTTTTCCAACAACTTTTGGTTCTGGACCAATGTTCGGCAACAAAGCACTTTTAAAAACAACGTCTGTTGCAGAAATAACAGATGCATTAGTTGCTTTTGAAACTTCTTCTAGCGTTTTGCCAGTCATTTTCTTTCTAATGATAACTGCTTTCTTTTCGTTCTTTAAAATTGGTTCAACTTGAGTTCTTGCGTTTTCAACTGAAGTCAATCCTGAATCGTTTACTGCTTTTAATTTTGCAATAACATAACCTGTTGGCACATCAAAACGTTTTACATTTCCAATTTCAGTGTCTCTTCCAAATGCCCAAAGAACTATTCCTCTTTGTGGACCTACTACTGGAATATTTTCGTCAGATGTTTTAATATTTGGTGCTTGTGTAACTTCTAATCCCATATCTTTTGCTACCTGAGCAAAATCTTTTGAATTAGCATCAGCTTCAAATTTAGAAGCTTTAGTATAGTTTTGATCAGAAGTTGCTTCAGATGGCTCATTTTTTTGAGCTACTGTTGCTAACAATACTGAATTATATTTATCCGATACTTTAATTACGTGAAAACCAAAATCTGTTTCAACAACACCGATACTTCCTACTGGGCTATCAAATACAAAATCGTTAAATGGTTTTACCATTTGGTTTGGTGCAATATTATCATATTCACCACCAGTTTGTTTTGAACCTGGATCATCTGTATTAGCAGTTGCTAAAGCTCCAAAACCAGCTGGATTTGCTTTTGCTTGAGCTAATAAACTATTTGCTAAAGCTTGTGCTTCTTCTTTCGTTCTTTTGATGCTTGGGTCAGCTCTTTCTGCTCCTTCAAAAGCAATTAAAATATGGCTAGCTTTTGCAGCTGCACCAGACTTACTCCCTACTTTTCTAGATAATTTTTGAAAACCATTATCTGAATAAGGTCCAAAAACTTCTCCTACAGGAAGGTTAAATAATTGTTCTTGATATTCTAATGGTAAATCTTTTTTTGCAACATAAGTTGAATCAAATTTAATATCAGAATTTTTGTTAACATATTCTGCAACATTAGAAGCATTTCTAAAACTTGGTATTGTATCATTAATACCAGTTTCTTTGTTATATTCTACTTTTCCATTCAATAAGCCTTGAATAGAACTTTTCATTTGATCTTCGTCAGCTTTAGATGGTTTGTTTTCAATAAAAACCAATTCTAAATCAGCCATTTTATCTGATTTGAATTTTTTCTCATTCTTTTTTATGTAAGCCATAATTTCATCATCTGAAATTTTAACTTCATCATCATTTACTGTAGCATATCCAACTGTTACAAAGTCAAAATTTACTTTGTCATTTTCTTCTTCATATAATGCTTGACCTTCAGCTTGTGTAGTTTGAATACCTGACTTTATTAATGTATAATACATTTGTTCAGTAAACATTCTTTCAACATCAGCTTCAAAAGCTTCCCATTGTGCTTTTTGCTCTGGTCCTTGCTTGTAAAAGTTAGTACTAACATATTCTTTAAACTTTGCAACATCAAATTTACCTGCTTCGTTTAAGAATTGAGGATTTGATGCAAAGTTAGGATTCTCTTTCATTACATTGATTAATTGGTCTGGACCAACACGTAATCCTAATTCCTCATACTGCTCTGCTAAGATAATTCTTTTAACTTCTTGATCCCAAACTCCATTTGAAGCTTGAACATTGCTCATACCTTGCTGTTCTGCTTGACCAACTTTTACTTGGAACTCTTGTCCCATAATGTTTTCGCCATTAACAGTACCCGCATATTTTGAACTACTACCAAAAGATCCACTTTTAATTACATCTGCTAACACAAAAGAAAATAAGGCTAGTGCGATGATTACTATTAGGAAAAATGAACGTTGTCTAATTTTTGATAAAATTGCCATTTTATAATTTGTTTATTTTTTACAGAAGGCGAAAATACAATTATCTATGAAATAATAAAATACTAAAGCGATATTTTTATCTTTTTTCTTCAGATAATGAAAGTTTTACAAGTTCAATTTTTTTATTGCTTGCAGAATGTATGATTATTTCGAAGTTTTCTATGTGAATTTTCTCTCCATTTTGAGGAAAATCTTTGGTATAATCAACAATAAAACCTCCTAAAGTAGAATAAGAATCGCTTTCCGGAATTTCTAAATTATATTTTTGATTTATAAATTCAACATCTAATCTTGCAGAAAATAAATATACTCCTTCTTCGATTTCTTCGTCAATTTTTTCTTCTCCTAAGTCATGTTCGTCTTCAATTTCACCAAAAAGTTCTTCGATTATATCTTCAATTGTGATTAAACCAGAAGTTCCACCGTATTCATCAAGAATAACAGCCATACTTTTTCTTTTTTTGGTCAAAATATCTAGCAAGTCTTTTATGAAAATAGTTTCTGGAACATATTCAATTGTCATCATTATTGACTTAGTGTCTTTTGGTTTTTTGAATAATTCAAATGAATGTACATAACCTAGTATATCATCAACTGAGTTTTGATATACAATAATTTTTGAATAGCCTGTTTTTATAAATAATTCTCTTAGTTCTTCTATACTATCTTCAATATCAACACCTGAAATTTCGGTTCTTGGTGTCATAATATCTCTAGCTTTAAGTTCGGAAAACTCTAAAGCATTTTGAAATATCTGAATTTCTGAATCAATCTCATCATTGTCAGACACTGAACTCATTTGTTCGTTGATGTAGTTTCCTAATTCTACTTTACTAAAATAATCTTGAACTTGATCACCTTCTGTTTTGAAAAATTTCATCAAGATAAAATCTGAAATCCAAATAATAAATTTAGAAACCCAATAAAACAATTGGTGAAAAAAGTAAGCTGGAACTGCGAATAATTTTATTAATTTATTAGAATAGATTTGAAAAAAAACTTTAGGTAAAAATTCTGCTGTAAATAAAATCAATAATGTTGATAAAACTGTTTGAGAAATTAGGCTTACAAATTCATCTTGAAAAAAGGGTGACAATGTTTCTAACCATTTAGTTATCAAATCACCTGTTATAAATCCGTAAATTACTAAGGCTACATTATTACCTACTAACATTGCTGTTATAAACTGTGAAGGTTTTTCGGTAAGTTTATTTAAGATGTTTGCATTAAAATTGTTTTGTCTTTTTTCAATGGACAAAAAAACTTTATTAGATGAAAAATAGGCAATTTCCATCCCAGAAAAAAAAGCTGAAAGCAATAAACAAATAACTATAATTGTTATTTCCATAAAAGTGGATTAATTATTATACTTATTTACCGTATTTATTGTTAAATCTTCTTCTAAAGAAAAACATAAACACTGCAGCAGCTGCAAGCAATAAGCTCATAGTTACACTTTCATTATTTTGATACTTTACATATGCATCGTAAACAAAAAAAGCTGCGAAAATTATATAAACGTATTGAAATAGTTTTAAAAAACTCATGGTTTAATTTTTGTCAAAAGTATAAATTTTATAAATAACTACACTATAATTAGTCTATATTATTTACTTCACCATTACTTTTCTGCATATTGAAAATTGTAAAATCTTTGCTAAAATCAACTCCAGGTCCTTGAAGAAATCCCCCTTGACCGTCTGAATATTTGAATTGTTTTTCAGTAAAAAACCATTCGTTTTTCTGATCGTAATATAATTGAGATGTTTCTAAAACTTTATTGTCATATGAAATGATTTTTACATTCCCTTGTAAGTCGATTAGGTTGGTTTTTTTATAAGACACTGCATAATCAGCATCAATATAACTTTTATTGTCTTTGTCGTCGAAAATAGTAACTTTTATACCTTTAGGAAATTCCGTATATGGGTTCTCAAGTGTACCATAATCAATCATCTTTGGACTTACTAAAATAGCTTTTACTTTACCTGAATCCGTATAAACCAAATTAATTGTATCCGCTTGACCTGATGGGATAAATGTTTTTTGATTCAGTTTTTGTACTTCTTTAAAATTACTTTCACATGAAAAAAACATAGCCACAGCGAAAACTGTGACTATGTAAGTGAATATATTTTTAAAATTCTTAATCATATTATAGGTTAGGAACTCTTACTGATTCTCCAATCCAACAATTAAAAGAGATTGTTTTTCCAGCCATATCGCCATTAAAGATATCAGTTTTAGATGGTGCATAACCATTATAAGAAGCTGCTTGTCTATTTGCAGTTGCCTTTAAAGCTGGATCTACTGCAGCAGCTTTATTTGCATATTGAGCACATAACCAATAAACGGCTCTTTTGTCAAATGGTGTTTTACCACATTCATTAGAACTACTAGCATATAATTGAGCTATTAACATGTATGCTTGACCAAATGATGGTTTTGCTACCAAAGCTTTTCTTGCATATGCTCTTGCTTGCGATTTATTTCCATTACCATACATGGTAGCAATTTTGTAATATACTTTTGCTTTTTTAGTAGCATCAGTAAACAATTGTGCAGATTGGTTAAAATATTCTAAAGCTTTAGAAGTGTTTTTAGCTCTTTGAGCAGCAACTCCTAACAAATAAGCAGATTCTGCTGTTGGGTTTAATTTATGTAATTGCTCAGATATTTTAGTAAACAAAGGATCTGAATCACAATCTTTAGCTTCTAAACGTTCAGCAGCTCTTTTTAACCAAAGTACATCTGTTTTCTTTTCTTCAAATGATTTTTGATAGAAAGGAATAAGTTTTTCACAAGTAGAAAGCAATACAATTTTTGAATCCATGCTTCCTTTTACAGTACTAAACTGCTCTAGGTTATATTCATTTCTTTCTTTAAGCCTTGTTTCTTTGTCAGTAAGCTCTTGTTGTGCTTCGATTTTATTTAATAAAACATCTAACTCATCTGAAAGACCTTTTTCTTCTAACTCAAGTTTTTCAGTGATTTCGTCATATTTGTCAAACACTTGTTGCAACTCAATACCTTTTTTACCTGCTTCATATTCATCTACAAATAATTCAAAATAAGTATATAATGCTTTAGCAGAAGTAAAATTAGCAGCATCTGTTTTAAATGCATTATCTAAATAACCGTAAGCTTCTTCTTTTGAACCTACATTATTATCTAAAAGTAACATTGCTTTTTTCACTGTATTACCTGCACCGTTTCCAGGATAATTCTTATCATGTTCGCCATATAAAGCAACTAAGTCTTTTACTTCTTTTTCTTTTTCTTCTGGTGTTTGTGCATTGTCTAATTTATGCTTTAAAATAAACTCACCATAAATATAAATTGCTTTGTGATAAGCAGGACATTCCTTTCTCATACTTTGTAAATATGGATAGGCATCATTATAATCTTTAGACTTAGTAAATTGTACTAAATATTGTAAATCTTCAGTACATTTATCACTTGACTGAGCATTAGTTAAAAAACTAACTGCTATTAATAACACTAATGTTAATTTCGTTTTCATTTTATAAAAGTTTGTATTAATCATATTTTCTTTTTTCGAACCATAAATCATTTAAAGATAAACCTACGCTTATATTAAAATAATTTTCTTCTATTAAATTATTGTAGATAGTTCCTTTCTTTCCGTATTCAAAACCAAGATTGATATTTGAGAATCTTCCCCCTACTGGTAAACCTAGACCAAAATTTATGCCATAATCATTAATTTGCTTAGAATTTATTATTAGACCTGTGTTCTCATATCTAAATCCAGCTCTATAATTAACTCTACTCCAGTAACTTGTAAAAGAATTGTATTTAGGAATAAAATTTCCACCAACTATTATTTTTTGAGAGTTTTCGAATGTTGCGTTGTTAATATCGTCAAATCTATTTCCTAATTTACTATTTTCTTGGTAAATATATTCCAAACCTACAAACCATTTTTTAGGCAAACCAATTCCTGCACCAAGTGTATATTTGGCAGGAATAACTAATTTAGTATCTGCAACTTCTAAATCATCGTTATCATTTACAAACTCCACTCCACTTACTGTGTATGAAATAGTAGCAAGATTTCTAGAATTAACTGAATTCAATTTTGACTCAGGAGAATACCCAAAACTAGTATTCAATGTTAATTTATTAGCTAAACTTTTTGTGTACAACAATGCAAAGTTGGCAGAAAGACCGGTTATATTTGATTGATTATTTTCTCTTGATCCTAAAATCACGTCTGGGAGAAACACAACAGATTCAGTTTCTATTGTTCCAAAATTATATTGAATATCTAGACCAGCACTGAAGTTATTAGAAAAATTATAAGCTGCACCAGCAAAAACTTTATTAATTCCACCTTGACCAGTAAATCTTGCAGTTCTAAGATCTCCCTCCAATGACTGATTTTGAATTTTATAACCTACTGCTGAAAATGGCATAAGACCAAATGCTGCTCCAAATTTTCCTAAAGGAAGACCAACGGCTAGATAATCTATAGTTGTTCTTTGAGCCGTTTCTTTACCTTGTTCGCTAGATAAATTATTGTAGCTTGTTGTTCCCCCAACTGTAAAGTTTGTGATTTTTAGTCTCGAATAAGTAGCTGGATTCAATAAGTTTAAATGTATTGAGTCATAGGCAACACCTAACCCTCCCATAGCTCTAGCGTCATGTGTACCTTTAAATTTAATATCTCCTAAACCATAAAAAGAATATGGTGAAGAAGTTCCTTCTTGTGCTGAAACAACTAGTGTTGTGAGGAAAATTAATGCAAGAAATAATTTCTTTATCATTGTATGTTATATTGATATAATAAGTTCAAACTCTCTAGTAAGAAATTTGAATTGGCAAATATGGGGTTTTTTAATCTTTTAGCCAAAAAAAGTGCATCGCCACCTGTTAAAATTATTGTTAAATATTTATTTTCTCTTAAATAATCGCTAATAAAGCCTTCTATTTCATGTATCACTCCGTTAACAACACCTGAATGAATGGATTGGTTTGTAGAATTACCTAGATATGAATCTGGTTCTTCTGCATCTAATTTTGGTAATTTGGTAGTATAATAATTTAGCGCTTTATACCTCATTTCTATTCCAGGAGAAATTGCTCCACCAAAGTAATTTTTATTTTCATCTACAAAATCATATGTTATACATGAACCAGCATCAATTATTAAACAATTTTGATTTGGAAATTTCAAAACTGCCCCTGATACTATTACTTTTCTATCCATTCCTAGCGTTAAAGGTGTTGCATATTTGTTTTCAAAAGGAAATTTACTCTCATTAGTAAGAAAATATAATTTATTCGTACTTTTAATTAGTAAAAAAACCTCTTCTGACACATTTGAAACGCTTGAAATGATTGTTTTATTACATTTTGGAAATTTTTTAAAAATTTTTTTTAACCCTTCCAATAAAGTTTCATTTATATAATCTTCTTTCAAAATAACTGTATCTTGTTCAAAAACAGCTACTTTAATTTTTGTATTCCCAACATCAATTGCTAATATCATTTTTATATTTTAAAACTTCAAAGATACAAATTGATTTTTTTTAAAAATTGTTTTGTATAAATTAAAAATCATTCTATATTTGCACTCGCAACAGCGAAAAGGTACCTTAGCTCAGATGGTAGAGCAATGGACTGAAAATCCATGTGTCCCTGGTTCGATCCCTGGAGGTACCACTTACAACCCTTGATTTCTTTAAGATTTCAAGGGTTTTTTGTTTCTACTCCTTTTAAGTTTTAAATAATTCATACATTTAATGTTTAAAACAAATTTTATGAATAAGACCAAAAAAATCCTTTTTACTTCTATTGGAATATTTTTTTTCCTAGGACTTTTAAATCTAGGCATAAATTTATGGGTTGAAACCAAACTACCCAAACTTATTAACAATGAAAACAATACAGATTACAATATCGTTTATGAAGATATTGATTTATCTATTTGGAATTCAAAAATCACTGCTTATAATATTCAAATAAGTCCAAAGGAAAGTTTAAAAAATTCTGAAAAAAAAATTGGCCTTTTTGCAAGTATTGATATAATTGAGGTAAATAAATTTGATATTTGGAGTATATTATTTGGTAAAAAAATCAAAGCAAATAACTTAGTAATATCCAAACCTTCTGTAATTCTTTATAAAAACAATGTAAATGCAATAAACAATTACAGTAGTATAAATTCAAAAGTATTTAAACCATTTGAAAAAATAATTATAGTTTCTAACTTGGTTATCAACAAAGGAAACTTTAAAATCCTTAACATTAGAGACAATATTGAAATAATAAAGGCAAATAATATTAATTTTAAATTAGAAGGAATTGTTTTAAATGAAAAAACTTTGACTGAAAAAATCCCACTTTCATTCCACAATTACTCCTTTTTTTGTGATTACATACATTACAATGTTAATGCCTTTTATGAAATTAAAGGGGAGGAAATTAAAATTACAAAAGAAGGTTTTAATATTAAAAATTTTAAGTTAACGCCAAAATATAGTCGAAAAGAATTTGTTAAAAAACTACCAAAGGAAAAAGACATATATACAATTCTAGCAGATGACATCTCAATAAATAAAATGGTCTGGGGCTTTAAAGACGAGAGACTCTATTTTAAATCCAACACAGTCATTTTAGACAAGGTTGCAGCCAATATCTACAGAGGAAAAATGCCAACTGACGATTTATCCAAAAAAGAATTATACAACAACTTATTACGGAATTTAAAAACTGACATTAAAGTTGACTCCTTACTAATTAAAAATTCCTATCTGACTTATGAAGAAGAAAAAACTTTTGAAAAAGGTTCCGGGAAATTATATTTCAGCAATTTTAATTTGACTGCTGAAAATATAGAAAGTGGTTACAAAAAGTCTAATCTTCCTGATGTAAAGATTAGAGTCAATTGCAACTTTATGAAGAAATCACCCTTAAAAGTTGATTGGTCTTTTAATGTTTTAGATAAAACTGAGGGTTTTAAAATTGCTGGTTCGGTAAAAAAATTCAACACCGAAGAATTAGAAGATTTCACAAAACCTTATATGAATATCAAAATTAAAGGGGAATTAGAAACTGTTAATTTTAATTTTGCAGGAAATGATCTTATTAACAAAGGGAAATTTTCAATAAAATACGATAATCTAAAAGTTGAAATTTATCAAAATGACAAACGCTTAAATAAAAACAAATTCTTATCTACTATTGGGAATTTATTTGTGAAAAATGATTCTGATGACGAAATAAAAACAACTGAAATTGAAGTTGAACGTAATCAAGAAAAATCGTTTTATAATTTTCTTTGGATAAGTATTGCTGATGGATTAAAACAAATTCTTTTATAGTTCTATCCGTGATAAACTTTCGATTTTGTTATTTTACCTTCTCTAATTTCAAGAACTTCTGCCACTAACATATCTTCTTCACCTTCAACTTTACGAACATACTCCATGAAAACTCTGTCAGAATTAGCTGTTAGCGATTTCAATTCATATTCTAATGTTGGTAGTTTATCAAATGCATCTTGCCACCAAACTCGCATAGCATCTACTCCAATTACTAAACCATTTGTTTCTGGCTGACGAATTTTTAATTTCGGACTGTAATGTGCAGCATCACTTTCGTATAAGGATAGTAATTTATCTAGTTGTTTAGCATTAAAAGCTTCAAACCAACGAAAAGCAATTGATTGTAATGATTCTGGTGTCATATTTTGATTAAAAAATCCCGAATGAATCGGGATTAAGTTGTTAAATATTTTTTATGTTTATTATTTCTTGTTCTGTTAAGAAACGATAATTTCCTCTTGGCAAGTTCTTTTTAGTTAAACCTGCAAATGTTACTCTATCTAATTTAATAACGTCATATTTAAGGTGTTCGAATATTTTTCTAACTACCTTAATGTTTGCAGTTTTCATTTTTATACCAATTTCACTTTTTGGCTGATCATCAATATAAGTTACTTCTTCAACATAAACTCTATGCGTATCAATTGTTAAACCTGAAATAATTTTTTCCAAATCTTCATAACGCAAGTTTTTATCTAAAGTAACTTGATATAATTTACTAGTTTTCTGATTTGGTTCTGTGAATTTTCTTATAATATCTGTGTCATTTGTAAACAATAACAAACCAGTTGTTGTTTTATCCATTCTTCCAACAGGTTGAATTTTTGACTTAGTAGCACTTCGCACTAAATCTAAAACACTTGGTGAATAAATATCATCATCTCCTGCCGTTGAAAAGTTTTTAGGCTTATTCAATAAAATATATTCTTTCTTTTCTGGATTTAATTTAACTCCATCAAAAATAACTTCATCTGTTAACTTAACTCGATGTCCCATTTCTGTTACAACGATACCGTTTACCTTTACATTTCCACTTTGAATATAGATGTCAGCATCTCTTCTGCTACACATTCCTGAATTCGAAATATATTTATTTAAACGTAATTCGTCTGGATTTTTTGGTGTTTTTGGTGCCTGATTTGGTTTTTTTTCTGGTTTAGGCTCCGCTTTTAAATCTGGTTTTATTTTTGAACTTGCTTTTTTTCTTATAGGTCCATTCCCTCTCGAAGTACTAGGCTTTTTTGTTCCACCTTGTCTTGAAGAAGTTCCTTTTTTCTTATCATTATTGTTTCCTTGATGACGCGTCATTTTATTCTAATTTTTTGCAAAGATATAACTAATAAGCGGAAATAAGTTTTTTTCCGTGTAACAAAACTGAAGGCTCTATTAAAACTATACAAAAAACTCCAGAAACAATGATGAATTTTAATAGAAAATGTAACTTGAGATATTCTGGTTTTGTTTTAGCTTTTCCCAATTTAAGTAAAAAGAACATTAAAATAAGTAAGCTTATATAAAAATAAATATCCATATAACCTACGTTAAAAACATCAACCAAATAATAAACTGGAATTACTGTAGAAATAGTTAAAACTGCAATTATATTTTTGGCTACTTTTTCTCCAAACAAAACTGGAATAGTTTTATAATTAGAAACTAAATCTCCTTCTATATTCTCTAAATCTTTAATTAATTCTCTGATTAAAAGAAGCAAATACAGAAACATAGCATGTGCAAAAATAACATTATAAAAGTTTTTATAGTAAAGTAAAATACCGAAAAAAGGCAAAACAGCTAAAACAGAAGCGGTAATATTGCCAATAATTGGATATTTTTTTAATTTATGAGAATAAAACCAAATGAGAAATATGTAGGTTGAAAAAAACAACATCGCTCTCCACGAAACTATACTTGCAATTAGAGCTACTATAAAGTTAATGGTAAAGTATACTGTTAATTTAGTTTTTTGACTTACTAATCTATCAATCATGACTTTTCTTGGCCGATTGATTAAATCTTTTTGTGCGTCATAAAAATTATTAATAATATAACCAGAAGCAATTGTTAAGGAAGAAGCCAAAACCAAAATAAACAATTGATAATCTAAGATTACATCTAATGCTCTTATTTCAGGTGAAAGAATAAAAATAGACGCTAGATATTGTGCCAACACAATTACAAAAATGTTATAGCCTCTAATAACAGAAAAAAAACTGAAAACTTTAGATAATAAAAATTTTGTTTTTCTAGTTAACATCACTAAAACTGGTAAACTACTTCTAATTTATAGTCTTTTAAAGACTCTTTAGCTTTTTCAATATCTTGAGTAAATCCCAAAATATATCCACCACCACCAGAACCACAAAGTTTTAAGTAATAATCGTTTGATTCAATTCCGTTTTGCCATAATGAATGAAATTGTTCCGGAATCATAGGTTTAAAGTTATTTAAAACTACTTTAGATAATTTCTTTGTATTAGCAAATAAAGATTTGATATCACCATGTAAAAAGTTTTCTACACAAGCATCTGTATGTTTAATGAATTGAGATTTTAACATTTTACGAAAACCCTGATCTTTAAGGTTTTCCATAAAGATACTTACCATTGGTGCTGTTTCTCCAACAATTCCTGAATCTAATAAGAAAACCGCTCCTTTTCCATTTACACTTTGTGTAGGAATTCCAGTCGCTTCAATATTATCTTTTGAATTAATAAGAATTGGTAAACTCAAATAACTATTTAAAGGATCTAAACCAGAACTTTTCCCATGAAAAAATGATTCCATATTAGAAAAAACAGCTTTTAATTGCAATAGTTTATCTCTAGTTAAATTTTCTAAAACTGTAATTTTATCTGAAGCATATTTATCATAGATTGCAGCTACCAAAGCACCACTACTTCCAACGCCATATCCTTGAGGAATACTTGAATCGAAGTACATACCGTTTGCAATATCCTTTTTTAAAGCTTCATTGTCAAACTTAACCAAGGTTGGTTGTTCAACTTGCAATTGTATTAAATATTCAAAAAAACGATCTAAACTTTTATTTGAATTGATGGCTTCTTGAGACGGATTTTCATCTGTTTTTAAAGCTCCATTATAAAAATTATAAGGAATTGATAGCCCTTTTGAGTCTTCAATAATTCCATATTCTCCAAAGAGTAATATTTTTGAGTAAAATAATGGTCCTTTCATAAAGTGTTTAGATTGGGTTGTGTAAAGTTACAAAATTATTTTGATTCTGCACCATTTCCTATTTGATCGCAAATATAATGCCCATTTTGACAAAAGGCAACTAATTCATCCTTAATAAATTGTAATACTTTTACGGAAACGTTTTCGGGATATAAAATATGCACATTAGCTCCAGCATCAAGCGTAAAACAGACTGGAATATTAGTTTCGTTTCTAAATTTCCAAATTTTATTGATTATTTCTAATGTATTCGGTTTCATCAAAATAAAATAGGGCATTGAAGTCATCATCATAGCATGAAGGGTTAAAGCTTCACTTTCAACGATTTTTATAAACTCTTCTATATTTCCTTCTGACAGTATTTTGGTAATTTTAGCTAAATTATCATGGGCTTGTTCAAATCTTTTTTCTGCATATGGATGATCAAACATCAATTCATGACCAACAGTACTTGAAACTTGCTTTTCTCCTTTATCAACTAGCAATATAGTATCTTGGTAATTATTGAAATTCTTATGAATATTATTAAATTCTACTCCAAATAGGTCTGAACTTTCTGCTATAGATTCATTTTTTCCCCAAACAACAACTTCTCCTTTTATACTTCTACAAGCACTTCCACTTCCTAAACGAGCTAAAAATGATGCTTTTCTATAGAATAAATCATCCGTTAAATTTGAGTTTATTTCTTTTTCCAAAGACATTACATTCATGGCTAACGCTGCCATTCCCGATGCCGAAGAGGCTATTCCTGAACTGTGAGGAAAAGTATTTTGAGTATCAATAACAATGTGATATTCTTTTAAATAAGGACAATAGGTTTCAATTCGCTGAAAGAATTTTAAAATTTTAGGTTTAAAATCTTCTTTTGGTTTTCCTTCAAACAACAAATCAAATAAAAAATCGTTTTTGGATTTCTTTTTAGTGAAATTTACTTTAGTAATTGTTTTGCAATTGTTTAAGGTAAAACTTATAGATGGGTTTGCTGGAATCTGATTTTCCTTTTTTCCCCAATATTTGACTAATGCAATATTACTTGGCGCACTACATTCGAAAGCCGCGTAGTCAATACTCGAATAACTTGAAACAATAAAATCCTTTTCGGAAAGCATACTTTAAAATTTTAACAAAGATACTTTTTTTGTCTATTTATTAAATTGATATTTCGTTAATTTGTACAAAACATTTTAAGATGAACAAATACGTTAAAATAATAATCACAGTAGCAATCTGTTTAACCGTTGGTTATTTATCGTCAATAGTTACCCAATCAAGTATTCAAACTTGGTATCCTACAATAATAAAACCTTCTTTTAATCCCCCAAATTGGGTATTTGCACCAGTATGGACTCTACTCTTTATTTTAATGGGAATTTCGGCTGGACTAATTTGGGATAAATTAGATGAAAACAAAGAATTAGTAAAAAAGGGCCTTTTCTTTTTTGGAGTTCAATTGGGTTTGAATGCAATGTGGAGTTATTTGTTCTTTGGGTTAAACAACCTTTTATTAGCCAGTCTTGAAATAGTTTTGCTTTTACTTATTATTTATGAAACTTTTCTGATTTTCAAGAAGATAGACAAAAAAGCCTCTTATTTACTTATTCCTTATATGTTGTGGGTTGCTTTTGCTACACTTCTAACTGTTACGATTTATTTTCTTAATCGATAATTATTGGCCAAAACAAGCATCTATTTAATTTTCAGATAATTAGTACTGTTGTTTCCAGTTTTTTTTCTATTTTTATAAAGTCAAATTTATTTAAATACATTTATATATAAATTCTATGGAAACAACTAGTTTATTAGTCGCATTATTTGTTGGAATTATTTGCGGAATTGTTGGTTATTTTATTGGTAAAGGCAATCAAAACTCTTTAAAAAAAGATGAACATAATTACAAAAGTGATTTAGAGGCTTGCAATCAAAGAAATAGTCAACTGCAAACCGATTTAGATGCTCTGCGAATTCAAGCAAAAAAACCTATAGTTGAGAAAGCTACTTTTGTTTCTAAGACAACTAAAACTGCTACAACATCAGTCATTGCCTTTAATGCAGATGCAGCAAAAGCTGTTTTTGGCAAGAAAATAATAGAAGATGATTTAAAACTTGTGGAAGGAATTGGTCCAAAAATCGAAGAATTATTTAAAACTTCAGGCATTTTAACTTGGAAAAGATTATCAGAAACATCTGTAGATAGATGTAACAAAATACTTCACAAAGCTGGTGAAAGATATAAAATTCATGATCCAGGAACTTGGCCAAGACAATCTAAATTAGCTTACCAAGGTAAATGGCAAAAACTAAAAGATTGGCAAGACAAACTTGACAAAGGAAGAGAAAAATAAATCATGAAACCTTGTGAAAGCAAGGTTTTTTTTATGCAATTGATTGAGCTACAATAAATCCTCCAGTCCAAGCGTTTTGAAAATTGAATCCACCAGTAATAGCATCAATATTTAGAATTTCTCCAGCAAAATATATGTTTGGAATTACTTTACTTTCCATAGTTTTGAAGTTGACTTCTTTTAAATCGATTCCACCAGCTGTTACAAATTCTTCTTTGAAGGTGCTTTTTCCATTTACTTGAAATTCCCCAGCCGTTAATTGAGTTGCTAAAGCATTTAATTCTGTTTTATTGCAATCTGCCCAAGTAGTTTCTGCTGAAATCCCTGATGCTAGAACTAAACGTTCCCACAAACGGTTTGGCATTTCTATTGGTGACTTTTTCGAGATTACTTTTTTAGCATTTTCAATTTTTATATCTTTTAATAAATCAATAGCTTCATCAAAAGTAGTTTCATTTAACCAGTTTACTAGAATCGCAAAATGATAATTTTTATCGAACAACTCTCTTGCTCCCCAAGCTGAAAGTCTTAATATTCCTGGCCCAGACATTCCCCAATGAGTTATTAATAAAGGTCCAAAAGCTTCTAATTTTGATTTTTTTACTTTGACTGATGCAAATGTTGACAATCCCATTAAATCTTTTAATCTAGCATCTTTAATGTTAAATGTAAACAAAGAAGGAACCGCTGAAACTATTGAATGCCCAAGTGATTCTAGCATTTCCCACATTTTTGGGTTGCTTCCTGTCGTTATAACTACTTTTTCTGCTAAAAAGGTATCTGTTTTGGTTTGGACTTTAAAATCTGTTTCCGTTTTGTAAATAGACTGTACACTTTGACTTATTAAAATATCAATCCCTAAATCTTGAGTGGCTTTTGTAAAACAATCGATTATGGTTTCTGATGAATCTGATTCTGGAAACATTCTTCCGTCTTCTTCTGTTTTTAGAGTTATACCTCGCTTTTCGAACCATTCAATTGTATCTCCTGAACAAAATTGATGAAATGGTCCACGTAATTCTTTTTCACCTCTAGGATAAAACTTGACTATATCATTTGGCACAAAACAGGCATGCGTTACATTGCATCTTCCACCACCAGAAATTCTAACTTTTTCCAAAGTCGTTTTTCCTCTTTCGAGAATGGCTACTTTTAAACTAGGGTTGTTTTCAACAATATTGATTGCTGTAAAAAATCCAGCTGCTCCACCACCTATGATAACTATGTCGTAATTAGTATTCAATGTTTTATCTTTTTTTTGCAAATATCGTGATTTATAAACGAATTATGCGCTGGATAGTAATGAAAAGCCCGTAAAGAACAAAAACCAATAGAACTTGACTTGGAAAAGCGACCAAAGGAAGCTCTTTGCAAGGCTTAGCTCTATGGCTTTTGTGCTGCGGACTTGTATTGTATAGCCAGATGAAGCTCTAAAAAACTAAAAACAAGCGTGAATTCTGTCTGGAAAATTGCAGAACATTCCGTCAACACCAAAATAAATGGCTTCTTTAATATCAGAAATTTCGTTGACGGTGTAAGTATAAACCTTTAAATTATATTTGTGAATTTCTTCGACTTCTTGTTTTGTTAAAGTGAAAAACCAAGGATTTATTGCAATAGCTTTTATTTTTTTTGCATATGGAATAGCATCAAGATGATTTTGCTGGGATAAAAGTGCTATTGGAATTTCGGGATTGAGTTTTCTGAATATTTTTAGTTCATCCCAGTCAAAACTTGAAATTAGAAAATGCTGATTAGTATACTTTGCTTTTTGAATGAAATTATCAACAATTTTATGCGTTTGCAAAGCTGTATTTTGACCTTTTAATTCGATATTTAGTGGAACTCTTTTATCTATGAATTCAATTACTTCAATTAAGGTTGGGATTTTATGATTACCTATTAAATTGATACTTTTTACTTCTTCTAACGTTAAATCTTCAATATTTTCTAAAGATAAAGCTAATCGTTTTAGGGTTTTATCATGAAAAACTACTACTTCACCGGTTTTGATGACATAAACATCAATTTCTATCATATCAACAAATAAGTCTAATGCTTTTTGAAATGACAACATAGTGTTTTCGGTTTCGTAACCCATTGCTCCTCTGTGGCCTATGATAAGTGGTTTTTCCATTTTAAAATATTATTACAACTCCAAAAATATATGGCTAAAAATACAAATTAAAACTTTACCATAGAAGACCAAATTATCATTATTAAAATTGAATTGTGTATGCCAAACCAGCTTGTTTTCCATTATAAAAAGGTATAGCTAAAGCCGTTTTATTTTTCGCTTTGAATATTTTTTCATTAATGACAGGAAACAACCAATAAGCGGCTTTTGTGCTTAAAATTCCGATTCCTGCTCCCATGGCAACATCTGTTAACCAATGCTTATTGTTATACATTCTAAAAGCTCCTGTTCCTGCTGCTACAAGATATCCAGAAACTCCATACCAAACCGATTTATCTTTATATTCTTGCCACATAAATTCGGCTCCAACAAAAGCAGTTGCAGTATGTCCTGAAGGAAATGAATCAAAATTACTTCCATCTGGTCGTTCAACTTTAGTCAGGTGTTTTAAACTTGTGACCGTAGTTGCCATAATTAAATAAGAAGTTCCTAAAATAATGGTCCTGTCTTTAAGATTGTTTTTTCCTTGAATTCCTGCTAAATTTAGTCCATAAACAGCAGCAGCTGGTGCATATTGAGAAAAATCATCAATAGAAGTTTTTTTGTCTATGTCATCTATAACCTCTTCTCTAATGTTTGTATTATAAAGTTTTATTTGATCACTTTCCATACCTACAATAGCATAAGTCATTAAGATACTTGGAATTATTAATTGCTTATAATTAAATTTATTGTTCTTATTAATTTTTGTACTATCAATTGATTGTTGAGCAAAGGATAATTGTAAGCCTAAAAGACAAAATATATATAATTTATATTTGTTCATGACTTTGTTTATTAGTAAAAAATATGATTGAAAATAATGTGACAAGAAAAATACTTGTATATACATTCCCTAAATCTAATCCTTGTGGTTTTGAAATATAATTTCCAAATGTTGCTCCAATGGGATGAATTAATACAATGGTAATCCAGTAGAAAACTTCTTTTGAAATCTTTTTAAGAACTAAAAGCACAATAAAAATAAGAAGTAGTATTACAAGTAAAATTGTTCCTCCTGCTGCACCTAATGGAGTATCATTAGAGAGAAAATCTCCAGAAGTTGTTCCAAAGGTGCTTGATGTTAAAATAGCCAACCAATATAAAAACTCAACTTTCTTCTCAGTAAAAGGATTTTTACTTTTGGATAAAAGATGAATTCCTATTAAAACAAGAAACAAAGTTGAAATTACTAACAATGAGCCATAGATTGTTCCTAATTCTAATTGAATACAAATTAAATCAGCAACATTTGTTCCTGCAATATTTCCTACTATTATAAGGAACCAATAAAATAGTAAATTGTTTTTCTTATTTTTAATTTCATAAATAATTGAAATAATGAACAACGAAACTAAAATAACTGACCCAACTTTATACCCTAATTCTAAATCTCTAGAAATATAATTACCTACAATTTCTCCAGTTGTAGTAGCAATAATCATTAATATCCAATAAATAAAATTGACTTGTGGAATATTTTTCATTTAATTTATTTTTTTAATTGTTTATGAGAGAAGTAAATCATAATCAGCATAATAAATACTGAAACTAAAGATGCTTGTAGAGTACCTAAATCTAAACCTCCTTTTGCAATGGGTTTGGTTAGAAAATCTCCAAAAGTTGCGCCAAACGGACGTGTAAACACAAAGGCTAACCAAAATAAGAACACTTCATTTAGCTTCGTGAAATAATGCAATAAAACAACTATAACAATTATTGCAGCTGTGATTAAAGCACCTTGTAAATAGCTCAAGCCAATTGCATCACCTAAGTAATCACCAAAAGCAGTTCCTAAACTATTAGAAAACAAAACAGCTGTCCAAAAGAGAATTTCTTTATTTTTTTCTATAATTGGGCTTACATTTAGGTTGTTGTATTTTTTAAACCAAAAATATAACGTAGTTATTAATCCAAAAAATAGTAATAAACTTCCATAAGTATATCCTAAATGCAGACTTCTGTCGATAAAATCAGAAATTTCAGTTCCTAATGTTGTTGTTGCAATTATGACTAACCAAAAAATTATAGGTTTGTAATTTTTATATTTTAATTGAATTAACAATACAACTAGAAAAAAGATTCCAGTAATAAGTATTCCTGTTGAATAACCTAAGTTTAGTGTCATTGAAATAAAGTCACCCAAGGTTTCTCCAAGTGTTGTCGCCACAATTTTCATCAACCAAAATAAAAGTGTTATTTCAGCTACTTTATTTATAGTTTTTGTTACCATAATTTATGTCTTATTCTATTTTTTGAAATAAGATTTCAAAATATTTATTGTTATTTAGAACGACAAAAATATAGGTATATTAAAAAAAACGGCTTAACATTCCCTTAAGATTATCCTATTTAATCCTTAAGAAATAAGCCTATACTAAAAAAGCACCAATTGAAAAATTGATGCTTTTATTGTAACATGAAGAAATATTATTGCTGTAAAATATAATATTGCCAAGCTTTTAACGGATAAATTTGTTTTTCATTTAATCCAATAGTTTCACCTGAAATTAGATCTTTGTAGCTTCCATTTAAAGGAACACTTACCTCAATTGGCTTTGAAGATAAATTTGCCATATAGATAACTTTTTTTCCGTCTTTTACTCGTTCAAAAACTAAAACTTGATCATCTTTTGAAGATTTTATTCTTGTGTAAGTTGCTTTGTTTTTTCCACCATTTAGAGCAATGTTATTGTTTTTCAAACTTCCTAGTTTAGCTCTAAAATCCCAATCTTTTCCTTTTGTTTTTGGAATTGAATCTTTTTCAAAGAATTTTAAACTGTGGTTTAATCCATATTCGTTTCCGCTGTAAATTAATGGCATTCCTGGTGTTATGTAGCTTAATGCAGTCATAGCTTCTTCTGCTTTTCCCAATCTACTTTGAATAGTTCCATTCCAAGAATTTTCATCATGATTATCTACAAAGCTCATTAAAATATCATTTGCTTCATATTTATTTATATCATCTACAATAAACTTATCCCAATCTTTTACGTTTTTTTTACCCTGAGCAATGTCTTTCATTAAATGATGACTTGTCCAATTATACCCCATGTCAAATAAATTGTCTTTCATTAATTCTGGTTGCCAAGCTTCAGCTAGCATGAAAATATTTTTTTCTTTTCTTAATGTTGGAATAGATTGTTGCCAAAAATCTGTAGGAACATTACTTGCCACATCACAACGAAAACCATCAATGTTTTCATTTTTTATCCAATGCAACATATCGTTAGTCATTTCTTTACGAAGTTTCTGGTTGTCGTAATTTAAATCGGCAACGTCTGTCCAGCCCCAAGATTTTCCGTTTTCTGGATTGATTGGGTCGATAATTTCACCTTTTGCATTTTTAGTATAAAATTCTGGGTGTTCTTTTATCCAAACATGATCCCAACCTGTGTGATTTGGCACCCAATCCAAAATAACATACATTCCGTTATCGTGAGCTGTTTTTACCATTTTTCTGAAATCTTCAATTGTTCCAAATTCAGGATTTACAGCTTTAAAATCTGAAACTGCATAATAACTTCCTAAATATTTATGTTGCTCTTCTTTTGGCATTTCTGAAGCAAATTTACTATCATCACCACCAGTTGCTTTTCTTTTAGTTTCAGAAATTGGAAAAATAGGCATCACCCAAATAATCTTTACTCCCAATTCTTTTAATTTTGGAATGTCTTTTGTGAATTCATTAAAAGTTCCTTCAGGTGAATATTGACGAATATTTACTTCATAAATCACAGCATTTTCTTCTACTTCTGGAGAAAATTGTGCGATTTCTGATTTTACTTCTTCTGTTGTTGTTTCAGTTTCTTTAGCTTCTTTTTTACAACTAATTAAAGCTACAAGTAGTAATGCTGATAAAAGTATTTTTTTCATTTCTGCTATTTTTTATTTCTTAAACATAAATTCAAAGGGAATATCTAGTCTTTTTTGCCATGAAACTTCAGAATGATTTTCTCCTTCAAATTTTAAATTTTTATAATTTACTGATGTGTAATTTTTTTCCTTGAATAGTTTATTTACCGTCTCTTCATATTGAGGATAGAATCGATCTAATGACTCTGTTCCAAAGTCAAAATAAAATTTATGATTTTTATAATTTGGAATATTTTTTTCTAAATAACTAAAAAATGAATTTGGAATTGTTTGATCATCATTAGGTAATAATCCAGGCCAATGCGTTGAAATGCAAATTGCTCCAACAAAAATTTCTGGATATTCACATATGGCATACATTGACATTAAACCTCCCATGCTCGATCCGCCAACAAAAGTATTTTCTTGATTTTTTAATGTTGAGTAGGTTTCATCAATATAAGGTTTTACTTCTTCTACTATAAATTTTAAATAATCGTCTCCTTTAAAATCGTTTTCAGAAATAGTCACACCTCTTTTTTTAGCTAAATCAAAAATATATTCTTTATCTTTTTCTGCAATAAAATTAAGTGCTTTTTTGGGAAACAAATCTAAGAATCGAATTTGTGGAATATTATGAATTCCAACAACAATAAATTCAGTGATTTTGTTTTCTATTATTAGTTTTGAAGCAACTTCATCTACTTTCCATTCTTCTTTGTTCCAAGTTGTGTTTGCATCAAATAAATTTTGCCCATCATGCATATACAACACGTTATATTTTTTATCCTTTGAATAGTTTTTAGGCAACCAAACATCAACATTTCTAGGTTGAATTAATTTTGTGGGAAAACTATCAATTCTAATTATCGTTCCCTCAACTTTATCAGATTCTGGCAAAGAGTAGCTTTTAATTTGACTATGAGCCAAAGAAAATGTAAAGAAGAAAAGTATCAGAATGTTTTTTTTCATGTTTATTTCAATTCTAAAATTAAACTGGTTTTTCCTTCAATGGATACTTCATTTTTCAAATCAAAATTTTGACCGGATAAAATATCTTTACCAGAATTGTATTTTATTAAATTTTCTTGAAAACGAGTCAGGTTTACTTTTTGATTGTCTTTTGAATTATTCACAATTACCATCACACTTTCTGTATCATTATAACGAAAGTAAACGTAAACATTATTTTCTGGAATGTAATGGGTTAGTTTTCCGTTGTGAATTACCTCTTTATTTTTTCTCCAATTCAATAATTTTTTAGAGAAATCGAAATATTGTTTTTGAGCAGTTGTTCTTCCTGAATTTATAAAAGCGTTGTTTTTATCTGTTTTCCAACCACCAGGAAAATCTTTTCGGATTTCAGAATCACCACCATTTCCTTTATCACCAGCCATTCCGATTTCTGAACCATAATATATTTGAGGAATGCCTCGCATTGTTGCAATAACAGTCAATCCCAATTGGTATTTCTTAAAATCATTTTTATAGATTTCATTAAAACGAACTGTATCATGATTTTCTAAAAACAGCAACAAATTATTTGGATCAGCATACAAGAAATCATTCACAAAATTATCGTAAAACTTTATCATTCCGTCATTCCATGAAGCATTTTCTTCGTTAAAAACATTTCCAAAAACATCGTGTAAAGTAAAATCCATCACACTAGGTAAGTAGGAATTATAACTCTGAATTTTTGAAATGGGACTGTCTTTTTGCCAATACGAAATCTGTGCTTGATCGTGCATCCAAACTTCTCCAACTATGTTAAAATAGGGATATTCATCCATAACCGCTTTGGTCCATTTTGCAATTCCATCTTTATCGCAATACGAATAAGTATCAACACGAAAACCGTCTAAATCTGCAAATTCAACCCACCAAATCGCATTCTGAATCAAATAATTCAATACTAAAGGATTAGTTTGATTTAAATCTGGCATACTTGGCACAAACCAGCCATCCATACAATATTTAGCATCGCGTTTTGAACCGTTAATATCGTATTGAGTTGTCATTCGATAATTACTTTGAGCGTAACCTGGAAATTGATGAAACCAATCATAAGTTGGCATATCTTTAAACATCCAGTGTTCTGCACCCCAATGATTTGTAACGTAATCTTTTATTAGTTTCATATCACGTTTGTGCATTTCTGAAGCTAAACGTTTGTAATCCTCATTGGAACCATAACGCGCATCGATTTGATACACATCTGATTGTCCGTAAGTGTGATAGGAATAGCCTTTGTCATTATCTTCACACATTGGTGTGCTCCAAATAGCTGTTGCTCCTAATTCATTTATGTAATCTAAATTATCGATAATGCCTTGAACATCTCCACCGTGTCTTCCACCTGGTAATTCTCTGTTTGCCTTTTCTTGTAATTTTGAAGAAGAATCGTTGGATTCATTACCATTGGCAAAACGATCTGGCATTAATAAATAAACCACATCCGAAGCATCAAAACCTTTTCTTAAAGCCGAATTTTCTCGTCGCTTTTTGATTTCAAAATCTTTAGTAAATGATTTCTTTCCGTTTTTGAACGTGAATTTTAAAGTTTGAACTGAAACATTTTTTGTGTCAATTGTAACGAAAACATAATTTGGGTTTTCCGTTTTTGTCACGTTTGTGATGATAACACTATTTGAAATTGAAACTGTGTTTTCTGTTATATTTTTTCCGTAAAATAAAACTTGAATTTCACTTTTGTTCATACCTTCATACCAAAATGGTGGTTCCATCTTGTCGATTTGAGCAAAGGTGAAAGTTGTTATTAAAAGGAATAAAACTACTATCTGTTTTTTCATGTTTAATTATTTTAGATGCTGAATCCAATTCAGCATGAAAAGGTGAAACTTATTTTATTTCAACAATACTGATTCCGTAACCACCAGCTGCCACTGAAGTCATTTTTAATTTTGACTTACTAGTTACTTTTTGCTTTGTAATTTTATAAGCTTGAGGATTCGTTTTGTAATCAGCTTCTTTTGCATCAGCATAAATTGTTGCTTCGTATTTTTTACCTTTTTCTAGGAAATCTAAATTTATTGTTGAAGTTCTTGCGTTATTTCCGTTTGAATTTCCAACAAACCAATTGTTTGAATTTTTATCTTTTCTAGCAATTGTAATGTAATATCCTGGTTCTGCTTCTAAATACTTTGATTCAGACCATTCCACAGGAACATCTTTTATAAATTGAAAAGCATCCAAAAAACGATTGTAATTCTCAGGTAAATCGGCCGCCATTTGTAAAGGTGAATACATCACAACATATAATCCTAATTGATTAGCAATCGTAGCATTAACATGTGAATTATTGTTTGGATTTAATTTAGCAATATCCATTTCAAAAACTCCAGGAGTATAATCCATTGGTCCGCCCATTAATCTTGTAAACGGTAAAATTGTCGTGTGATTTGGTTTTGAACCTCCAAAAGCTTGAAATTCTGTTCCACGAGCTGATTCATTTCCAATTAAATTTGGATAAGTTCTGGCTATTCCTGTTGGACGAACTGCTTCGTGAGCATTTACCATAATTTTATAATCAGCTGCTTTTTCAAGAGCATATTGGTAATGATTTATTATCCATTGACTATAATGATGTTCACCTCTTGGTAACATATTTCCAACGTAACCACTTTTTACAGCATCATAACCGTTGTCTTTCATGAATTGATAAGCTTTATCCATGTGACGTTCGTAGTTTCTTGCTGAACCAGAAGTTTCATGATGCATAATCATTTTTACACCTTTTGATTTTGCGTAAGCATGAATTTCTTGCACATTAAAATCGGGATAAGGTGTCACGAAATCAAAAACATAATCTTTTGATTGTCCGAACCAATCTTCCCAACCTTCATTCCAACCTTCTACTAAAACGGCATCAAATCCGTGAAGTGCAGCAAAATCTATATATTCTTTAACATGTTTATTGTTTGCAGCGTGCGTTCCATTTTGTTTCGCTTTTGAATAATCGGTTACTCCTAATTGTATTGCTGGAAAATCGTTTGTGTATGACCATGAACTTTTTCCTGTTATCATTTCCCACCAAACGCCAACATATTTTACTGGTTTTATCCAAGAAGTATCTTCAATTTTACAAGGTTCGTTTAAGTTTAAAGTCATTCTTGAAGCCAAAATATCTCGAGCATCATTACTTATAACCATTGTTCTCCAAGGTGAGACGCAAGGTGCTTGCATATAGCCTTTATCACCTTTTGCATCAGGAGTTAAGTGTGATTGAAAAACAAAAGTCTTGTCATTCAAATCTAAACTCATACACGAATAATTAATCAAAGCCGCTTCGTGAAGATTGATGTAAATTCCGTCTGAAGTTTTCATCATTAATGAAGTTTGAACTCCGGTTTCAGAAAATTGTTGCTGTGAAGCATTATCTGTTACTGCTTTTTTAAATAAACCTCTTATTTCAGACAATTTACTTTCTGTAAAATCGTATTCTTGTGTGTCATAATCTCCTGGAATCCAGAAAGCAGTGTGATCACCAGTCATGGCAAATTCTGTTCTTTCTTCTTTAATTACAAAATAAACTAAGTTTTTTTGTTGTGGAAATTCATATCTAAAACCTAAACCATCATTGAAAAGTCTAAAACGAATGATCATTTGTCGATTTGTTTCGTTTTGACTAAGAACAACAGCTAGTTCATTGTAATGGTTTCTAATTTCTGTTTCTTCACCCCAAACGGTTTTCCATGTTTCGTTGAAAGTTGAATTTTGAACACTGTCAATTTTAAATTCATTTAACAATGATTTTTTGTCGTTTTTTAATTCCAATCCTAACTTACTAGATTTTATTACTTCTTTGTTTAAGTAAGAAAGTTGATACGTTGGAGTTCCATCATTTAATAAGGAAAATTTCATGGTGAAATTACCGTTTGGTGATTTGAATTCTTGTGCGTTTCCAAAAATTGAAACTATGATTGTGAGAATTAAAACTAAAAACTGCTTCATTGTATTATAATTTAACTAATTGTGATTTTCCATTTACTAAAACATCAATGTCTTGATTTCCTTCCACACTTACTTTAGTTTCGTTGTGATTTACTTCAACTTTAACAATCGAATTTCTGAAATTTACTTTGAACGAATAGGCCTTCCATTCTTTTGGAATTTTAGGTTCGAAAGATAATTTTCCTTGTTTAACTCTCATTCCACCAAAACCTTCTACAATACTCATCCAAGTTCCAGCCATTGATGTGATGTGTAAACCTTCATGCACTTCTTTGTTGTAATCATCTAAATCTAAACGTGATGTTCGTAAATAGAAAGTATAAGCCTGTTCCATCCGTCCTAAAACAGCAGCCTGAATTGAATGCACACAAGGAGAAAGTGAACTTTCATGAACTGTAAATGGTTCATAAAAATCGAAATGTTTCTCTAATTGTTCTTTGGTAAAATGGTCTTCAAAAAAGTAGAATCCTTGTAATGTATCTGCTTGTTTTATATATGGTGAACGTAAAATTCTGTCCCAAGACCATTTTTGATTAATTGGTCGTTGTGTTTTATCTAAATTCGCAACTGTAATTAATTCTTTATCTAAAAATCCATCTTGTTGTAAATAAACTCCGTTTTCTTCTGAATATGGAAAATACATGTTGTCAGCTACTTTTTTCATGTCTGAAATTTCAGCTGCAGCTAGATTTACCTTATTTAAAATTCGAGTATAATCTGATGGATATTCTTTTTCTATTTTATTGATTTGTTCAATAGTATAATCGATACACCATTTAGCGATATAATTCGTGTACCAATTGTTGTTTACGTTATTTTCGTATTCATTTGGACCTG
Organism: Flavobacterium gelidilacus DSM 15343; assembly: GCF_000422685.1. GTDB lineage: Bacteria > Bacteroidota > Bacteroidia > Flavobacteriales > Flavobacteriaceae > Flavobacterium > Flavobacterium gelidilacus. The sequence continues at coordinate 167,850 of NZ_KE383903.1, forward strand.
TTACTCCAAGAATTACATATTGTTTTTTGGCTGTTGAAAAATTAGCTCTTTGATGCCAAAAACGAGCAATTCCGATTAAAACTTCTAAACCTTTTTCTGGAATATATGAATAATCTCCTGTATATCGATAATAGTTAAAAATCGCGAAGGCAATTGCACCATTTCTGTGAATTTCTTCGTGTGTGATTTCCCATTCGTTGTGACATTCTTCACCATTCATGGTAACCATTGGATATAAAGCAGCTCCGTTTTTGAATCCTAAATTATCTTGAGCATTTTCAATAGCTTTATCTAACTGATTGTAACGATAAGTCAATAAATTTCTTGCTACATTTTGATCTTTTGTAGCCATGTAAAAAGGAATACAATACGCTTCCGTGTCCCAATAAGTTGAACCTCCATATTTTTCTCCTGTAAATCCTTTTGGACCAATATTTAAACGCGAATCTTTTCCTAAATATGTTTGATTTAAATGGAAAATATTGAAACGAATTCCTTGTTGTGCTTTTACGTCACCATCAATGGTAATGTCACTCATTTCCCAAATTTTTGCCCAAGCCTCAATTTGATTTTGAAGTAATTTTTCATAACCAAATTCTAATCCTTTATCAATAACGTCTTGTGAAGCTTTGATTAATTGTTGTTCATCGTGATTAGTAGAAACCGTGTAACCACCTAATTTTTGAATCGTAATCGTTTGCCCTTTTGAAGCAGCAAATTCGTATGAGAATTGCGTTTTATTTTCAGATTTTTCAATATTTGTTGGATTTACATCTGTAATTTTTCCGTTTACTACAAAACTATTGTGCATGAATGTACAAGCAGAAAAATTAGTCTTTAAAGTTCTTGAAACAATGAATCCTGAATTCTGTTTGTTTTTGATTTCTAAAATATCCCAAAATTTATCATCCCAATTGGTATCTTCATTTGTGATTCCGGCATCAACATAAGGTTTGAAAACTATTTTTGCATCTTTATTTAAAGCTTTTACTTCATAATTAATTACACCTAATTCATCTAAATCTAAAGATAAAAATCGCTTTACATTTACACCAACTTGCGTACCATTTTGCAAAGTAGCTTCAAAAGAACGTGAATAAACACCTTCTTTCATATTTAATTCTCTTCTGAAATTTTTTACTTCAGAACAAGTGGCTAAATTTAGTTGTTCCCCGTTGATTTCGATATCAATTCCAATCCAATTTGGAGCATTTAACACTTTGGCAAAATATTTTGGATAACCATTTTTCCACCAACCCACACGTGTCTTATCTGGATAATAAACTCCAGCAATATAACTTCCTTGGAAAGTTTTTCCTGAATAAGATTCTTCAAAATTAGCACGTTGCCCCATCGCACCGTTACCAATACTGAATAAACTTTCAGATGATTTTACTCTACTTGCATCAAATCCTTCTTCAATGATGGACCAATTATCTGGTTTTATATAATCTTGGTTCATTCTATATTTTGTTTAATTGTTTAATTGTTAAGCTATATAACATTAAACACATTTTTCATTTATTAAATTTTCTATAAAGCTTAAATCTATGAACGTAAAATCGTTAAAGATATAATCTGCTTCGTGGAGAACATCTGTTTCTCCGATTCCAATACTTATCATATTGGCTAAATTCGCAGCTTGAATTCCTGCAACAGAATCTTCAAAAACAATACAGTTTTCAGCAATATCGTTTACTTTATTTGCACCTTGAAGAAATACTTCAGGATCAGGTTTTGCATTTGATACATCATTTCCGTCTACAATAGCATCGAAATAATGCATAATTTTTGCTTTTTCTAGAATTGGTTTTGCATTTTTACTAGCCGAACCTAATACTATATTTTGTTCGTGTTGTTTTAAATAGTCTAGCACTTGCATTACACCAGGAAGAATTTCACTTTCGTCCATTTCTTCAATATACGTCAGATATTCTGTGTTTTTTTGAAGCAACCACTCGTTTTTTTGGACTTGAGTCGCATCCACATTTCCTAAAGCTAATATTAGATCTAAAGATCTTACACGACTAACTCCTTTAAGTTGTTCGTTGTGTTCTGGCGTAAATTCGATTCCTATTTGAGCCGCTAATCTTTGCCATGCTAAAAAGTGATATTTTGCTGTGTCAACAATTACTCCGTCAAGGTCGAATATGAATGTTTTTTTACTCATTTTTTAATTTTTAACCTGAAATTGCGTTTTTGTCTGTAATTAATAAATTACAACATCCTGCAATAATTAATGAAATTCCTGCTAAAAGCATTGCGTTTATATGCTCACTACCGATTAATTTATACAAGAAATTTATTCCGCCAAGAGCAGCAATAATTTGGGGAATTACAATAAACATATTGAACAATCCCATCATCATTCCCATTTTTTTAGGATTTACTGAACTCGATAACATGGCATAAGGCATTGAAAGAATACTTCCCCAAGAAAAACCTATCAATATAAAAGAATATAGTAAGGTTGATGGCGTTGCATAAAACATATAGATAAATCCTAAACCTCCTAAAATTAGGGAAGCCATATGAATTAATTTCCTGTTTATTTTATTTTTCATAGTGTAGAAAGACAATAAAAGAGCAAAAGCCATTGAAGAAAGTCCGTAGACTCCGGTTGAAGAACCCACTAAATCCGCTGCGTCATTATAAACTTTATCTTTTGCTTTATACCCTTGTTCTTTTTCTACACTTAAGAAAATAGGCTCTTTTTTATCATTTTTAAGAACTTCACCTTCAGTATTTAATTGAGCATATTCTTTGGCATCAGGTTTAGGTGCATTGAAAACATGCTCTGTTAAGGCAGGCATAGATAAACTCCACATGGTGAAAAAGGCAAACCAACTAAAAAATTGAATTAAGCCAAGTTTTTTCATGGTTGAAGGCATTTCTTTTAAACTTGTCATTAAATCTGGAATAAATCTTGACTCTTTTTTTTCTGAAAGAAATTCTTCTAAATTTTCTGGTGGATCTTCTTTTGTTGTTAATAATGTATAAACTATACTAGCAATAAATACAAAAGCACCAATTGAAAATGCAACTACAACAGATTGTGGAATAACTCCCGCAGAAGCCTCATTTGAAACTCCTAATTTATTTACTAACCAAGGTAAGTTACTCGCTACCCATGTTCCAATTCCGATAATTAGTGTTTGAACGACAAATCCGTTTGAACGTTGCGATTCTGGAAGTTTGTCAGCTACTAAAGCACGAAAAGGTTCCATACTAATGTTAATTGAAGAATCAAGCACCCATAATAATCCTGCAGCAATCCATAATGCTGGAGAATGAGGCATAAAAAATAAGGTAATAGAAGCTAAAATAGCTCCGATAAGGAAATATGGTTTTCTTCTTCCAAATTTTGGACTCCACGTATTATCTGATAAATATCCTATTATTGGTTGAACTAAAAGACCTGTTAAAGGTGCTGCAATCCATAACCCTGGAATATCATCAACTTCGGCACCAAGAGTTTGAAAAATTCGAGACATGAATCCACCTTGTAAGGCAAATCCAAATTGTATTCCTAGAAATCCAAAACTCATGTTCCAAATTTGCCAGAAATTTAGCTTACGCTTTTCCATTATCGTATTTAATTGGTTAATAAAACGATAAGCGATATTTAATTGCTTATCAAAACTTAATTTATTTTCGAAGTAAAGTTATAAGCTTTGATGTCACAAATATATATTTTATTTTAATTGAAAAAACATTTTAATAAGATTTAACAAATCCATTTTGCATATAAAATATTTATATATAATTGAATGACAGTGTTTTAAAAAACACTATCACGTTGTAGTAGATTCTCTTAAAACCAATTCAGTTTCAATTATTTCTGTTGTGTAAAGCTCATCTTCTTCATCTTTCTCGAGTCTATCAATTAGCATTTTTGCGGCTTTTCTCCCCATTTTAATTCCATTTTGACTTACTGTAGAAATACTTGGCGTTGAAAATTGAGAAATAATTCCATCAGTAAAACCAATAACAGAAAAATCATCTGGGACTTTTTTATCTTGCTTATTGGCTAATTTAATTGCTGTTACTGCAAAAAGCTCATTTACTGCAAACAAAGCATCAAATTCTTGATTTTTAATTAGTGATTCAATTTTATTGGAACAATTATCAATGTCTTCTATTTTTACTATTAAATCTTCATTGATTTCAATCCCGTTTTCTCTTAAAGCTTTTAAATAACCATCTGTTCTTAACTTTCCAACACTTACATAATCTACCGTTGTTAGTAATGCGATTTTTTTAAATCCTCTAGAAATAAAGAATTGAATGGCATCATAGGCAGCTTGTTGGTCATCAATTATAACTTTATCACAGAAGACGTCATTTGTAACTCTATCAAACATTACAACTGGCATTCCTTGGCTAATAATTTCTTGTATGTGATGAAAATCTTTTTTTTGTTGGGTCTCTTTCGAAAGTGACAAAATAAAACCATCAGTGCTTCCATTGGCTAAAAGCTCCATATTAATAACTTCTTTATCAAATGATTCATCTGATAAGCAAACAATTACATTGTATCCATTTTCATTAGCTACCTGTTCTATTCCACTAATAACTGTTGCAAAAAAGTGATGAACAATTTCTGGGATAATTATACCAATCGTTTTAGTCTTTTTATTCTTTAAACTTAAGGCGATATTGTTTGGTTTATAATTGTATAATTTAGCAAATGCTTGAACTTTTTGCCTAGTATCTTCACTTATTTCATGACTGTCTTTCAAGGATTTAGAAACGGTTGAAATAGAAACATCTAATTCCTTTGCAATTTGCTTTAAAGTGACTTTTTTTCTCATTATAATTTTTGAAGACAATTAATATTACACTAAAAGTAGTTTATATTTTTCATATTCAAAATTTTAGTAAGGAATATTGCAGAAATTAATAAAGTTTTCAACACTACAACGTTTTCGCTACAGTGTAAATGGTTTGTCGTTTTTTTATCTCGGTATTTTACATAAATTTAACATTCGAAGCAAAGTTATTAAGCAGATTTTAACAAAAACTAACTTAAACAAATTGTATGAAGACAATACAAAAAAAACTATTCATTCTACTATTTATTTTACCTTTTAGCATCTTTGCTCAAAGTACTTTAAAAGGTACTATCTTAGATAATTTAGGGCAAACTTTAACTGGTGTGAGTGTGGTAGTTAAAGGCACATCAAACGGTGTTGCAACAGATTTTGATGGTAATTTTACGCTAACAAATCTAAAAAAAGGAGATGTTGTTTCCTTTTCTTACATAGGATTTACAACACAAGATTTAGTTTACAACAATCAAAAAGAAGTATCCATAACTATGCTAGAAGACTCACAGCAATTAGCTGATGTAGTTGTTATCGGATATGGAACCGTTAAAAAAGCTGATGCTACTGGTTCAGTTGCAACTGTTACTACTAAAGACTTTGTTAAAGGTCCTGTAGTTGCTGTTGACCAAATGATACAAGGTAAAGTAGCAGGTTTACAAATCACTAATGGCGGAGGTGCTCCTGGAGAAGGTTCAATAATAAGGATTAGACAAGGATCTTCAATTAGTGCAAATAATAGTCCTTTGGTTGTTATTGACGGAGTACCAGTGGCAGAAGACAATACCGGTGGAAGAAACTCGTTAGCAACAATAAATCAAAACGACATTGAAAGCGTAACTATTTTAAAAGATGCGTCAGCAACAGCCATTTATGGATCTAGAGCTTCTAATGGAGTAATTATTATTACCACTAAAAAAGGAAAAAGTGGAGAATTAAAGATAAATTATAATGGAAATGTTTCTTACAGTTCAATCTACAAAAAAGCAGAAGTTTTAAGTGCTGATCAATTTAGAACTTATGTGTCTGAAAACGGTAATGCAGATCAAATTGCATTATTAGGAACTGCTAATACTAATTGGCAAAATGAAATATACAGAGATGGATTAGGAACTGATCATAATATAGCACTTTCTGGAGGTGCAGATAACCTTACCTATAGGGCTTCCTTAGGTATGACAGATATGAATGGTATATTAAACAAAGACAACTATAACAGAGCAACCACATCTTTAGCACTTGTTGGTGATTTCTTTGATAATCATTTAAAAATGCAATTTAATAACAAAACTGCATTAACTAAAAACAATTACAGCAATAGAGGCGCTATTGGTTCTGCTGTTTCTTATGATCCAACTCAAAATGCTTATAATGCTGATGGAACTTATTTTCAATGGTACAATCCTAGTGGAGAAATTAACACTCTAGCCGGAAGAAACCCTTTGGCAGAATTAAATCAAAACAATAATTATGGTAATCATTTTAGAAGTTTAGGAAATTTACAAACAGAATACAAATTACATTTTTTACCCGAATTAAAAGCTATAGCCAATTTTGGTTATGACTACACAACAGGTAGAAGTTATGGCGATTCTTCACTTGATTATGGATATGCTCAAAATACTCCAGATTATTATAGCTCTACAAACACTAGTAAAAACACATTGATGGATTTATATCTTAATTATAAAAAAGATATAGCTGCTATAAAAGGTTCAGTAGAATTTACTGCTGGTTATAATTATCAAAATTTTCAATATACTGGTTTTGGAACTTCAACAAATAATAATGTAACGCCTCCAGGTCAAAATACATTTAGCGAATCAAATTTACAATCTGTTTTTGGAAGAGGAATTTTTAATTTATATGATAAATACATATTAACTGCAACAATAAGAAGAGATGGTTCTTCTCGTTTTAACGAAAATAACCGTTGGGGTAATTTTCCTTCTGCTGCTTTAGCATGGAAATTAAAAGAAGAGAGTTTTATTAAAAACATAGAAGCAATATCTAGTTTAAAAATGCGCTTTGGATGGGGAATTACTGGTCAACAAGACATTGGAGACCCATACCCTTCTATAGCAACCTACAACATTTCAAATAGCCAAGCACAATATCAATTAGGTGTTGACGGAAATGGACTTCCTGTTTTTTATACTACTGTAAGACCTCAACAATATAATGAAAATCTTAAATGGGAACAAACTGAAACTAGAAATGTCGGATTAGACTTTGGTTTTTTCAAAGATAGATTTACTGGTTCGGTTGATTTGTATGAAAAAAGAACAAAAGATTTATTATTATATGTAAATAATCCTGTTTTTTATGGTTTTTCTAATTTTGGAAATTATAATATTGGAAAAACAAAAAGTCAAGGTATAGAAATTGCAGCTCAAGTTATTCCTATTAGAACAGATGACTTTGAATTTACTGTTGGTGGTAATATTACTTTACAAAATTCAAAAGTTACAAAAATTATAGATGGAGCTCCTAATTTTGGATTATTATCACCTCAAGGTGGTATTCAAGGTGGTATTGGCAACAATGTGGAAATTATTAAAGAAGGTTACGCACCAAACTCATTTTATGTTTACGAACAAGCTTATGGAGCAAACGGACAACCAATTGATGGTGTTTTTATTGACCGAAATGGTGATGGTTCTATTGACACAAATGATCAATATGTATACAAAAAACCTACAGCTGATATTTTCTATGGATTATTCACAAATCTATCTTATAAAAACTGGGATATGTCTATGTCATGGCACGGAAGCTGGGGAAATTATATCTATAATAATGTAGATTCAAATTTAGGATGGCAAAATCAAGTGCTAATTAGAAATACTGATTTAAGTAATGCAGTAACTGAAGTTTTAAATACTAATTTTAGCAGTACTAATCCTGGTCGTTATTTATCTGATTATTATATTCAAGACGCATCATTTATTAGATTAGATAACGTTACAGTTGGATATAATTTCGAAAAATTCCTTGGAACAAATGCAAATGCTAAACTTTCATTAGGTGGGCAAAATTTATTATTATTTACTTCATACAAAGGAATTGACCCTGAAATTAATGGTGGTATAGATAACAATATTTACCCAAGACCTAGAATGTATACTTTAGGTTTAAATGTAAACTTTTAAATAAAAAATTATGAAAAAAAATAGAATTAACTTTTTAAGTCTTTTTGCAATTTGTGGAGTATTACTTTTTTCTTCTTGTGTTAATGAACTTGACACAAAACCTGAAGGAGATACACGACAAACGGCTGAAGAACTTTACAGCAATCCCGCTTCATACAAACAATATTTGGCTAAATTATATGCTGGTTTAGCAACTACTGGTCAACAAGGACCAGCTGGTGATGGTGACGTTGCAGGAATTGATGAAGGATTTAGTCAATACATTAGAAACTATTGGAACCTTCAAGAACTTACTACTGATGAAGCAATTATAGCTTGGAATGACGCTACCATCAAAGATTTCCATTGGCATACTTGGACAAAATCAGATGGTTTTTTAAAAGCGACGTACTATAGGTTAGCATTTCAAGTCACAAATTGTAATGAATTTTTACGTCAAACAACTGATGAAAAATTAGATTCAAGAGGCGTAACTGGGCCTTTACGTGAAGAAATTAAAACTTTTAGAGCAGAAGCTAGGTTTTTAAGAGCAATGAGTAATTGGCATATTGTAGATTTATTTGGTGCAGGATCATTAGAAACTGAAGATTCATCTATTGACTATCATTTACCTGATTACGCTACTAGAGCAGATATTTTTGCTAATATAGAACAAGAGCTTACTGCTATTGAAGCAGATTTAAAAGATCCAAATTCAAATGAAAAATATAGAATTGATAGAGCTGCAGCTTGGATGCTAAAAGCAAAATTATATCAAAATGCTAAAGTATATATTGGAGTTGACAGGGCCTCAGATGCATTAACATACATTAATAAGGTAGTTACGCAAACTAGTTATGCTTTAAACTCAAATTATACAAACCTGTTTTTAGCAGATAATGGTACAAATGGTGCTCAAAATGAATTTATTTATGCTGTTGCTTTTGATGGTTTAAATACTAAAACTTTTGGAGGTACTACTTATTTAGTACATGCTTCAATTGGTGGAAGTATGGCTGCTTCAAATTTTGGAGTAAACGGCGGTTGGGCTGGGTTAAGAACTACTTCTGCATTTGTTAACAAATTTAATGGAATGGATAATGATGGTAGAAAACAATTATACACAACTGGTCAAAATTTAGAGATTGCTAATGTGGGTGCGTTTACAGATGGATATGCAGTAACTAAATGGAAAAACATTGATATAAATGGTGTTGCTGGTTCAGACGCTGCTGGAGATTTTGCAGATACTGATTTCCCTATTTTCCGTTTAGCAGATGCTTATTTAATGTTAGCTGAATGTGAATTGAGAACAGGAGGAACAATAACCTCAACAACTCTAGGGTACTTAAATAGTTTAAGAGTAAGAGCTTATGGAAATACTTCAGGGAATATCTCTATTAGTGATGTTACTCTTCAATTCATTTTAGATGAGAGAGCTAGAGAATTACATTGGGAAGGTCATAGAAGAACCGATTTAATTAGATTTGGTCAATTCACAGGAAGCACTTATATATGGCCTTGGAAAGGAAATGTGGCTAATGGCGCACCTACTTCTTCCTATAGAAGCTTATTCCCAATACCTCAAGATGCTATTTCATTAAATCCAAAATTTATTCAAAATCCAGGTTATTAATTTAAAAAATATATAAAAATGAAAAATATAACAAAAACAATTTTTGCTTTATTAGCAGTATTAACAATTGCTTGTAACACAGATGACGTACAAGACAGACCAATAATTGAGGGTGTTGACGCACCTCAAATTACAGCACCAGAAAGTGGCGCAATATATGTTTTATCACCAGGAAATGAAAGCTTACAAGCGGATAGATTTGTTTGGACTAAAGCAAATTATAATGGAGATGTAGTTATAAACTACACATTAGAAATTGATAATTCGGGTGGCGATTTTTCTGCTCCACAAACTTTAGGAGGTACAGTTGGTGATCTACAGTTATCAGTTGATGAAGGTACATTAAACCTAGCTTGTTTAAATTTGGGTGCAACTCCATTTGTTGCCAACAATTTTGATGTACGTATTGTTTCTGATGCAAATGGCTTTTCACCAATGGCTTCAAATGTAATTTCTATTACAGTTACTCCATCTGGTTGTTTAGGTCAGTATGCTGTAGGTGCTGGAATACCTTCTGCTGGATGGGGATGGAATTCTCCTTTAACTCTTAATTGTAACAATAATGTTCTAACAGCTAAAACTGATTTAATTAATGATGCATTTAGATTTTTTACAACTGAAGGAGATTGGAATTCAGGAAGAAATTTCCCTTACTATCAAGGATTAGGATATATATTTTCATCTGTACTTATTGATGCGGGAGATGGAGATAATAATTTCACATTCACAGGAACTCCTGGTTCTTATCGATTAAAAATTGACGAAAATAAAAAAACAATAACTGTTGCTAGAAGTACAGTAAGTTCAGGTTTCGAACCAACATCAACTTGGTTAGTTGGAGCTGCAACTCCAGGAGGCTGGTCTTGGTCTGATGACAGTGAAACGGAATTACCATTAATTTCAGACAATATCTATGAAGTTCCTGTAACACTTACTTCTGGAGAATCTTTCAGAGTCTTTTTAGGAAATGATGGCGGTGATAGTTGGGGACTAGGTGATAGAAATTATCCTTGGTATATCAACGAAGGATATACAATCAGTGCTGAACTTGAAAATGCTTTAGATGGTGATAGTAATTTTAGATACACTGGACCTACTGGCATGAGAATATTAAAAATTGATGCAACAGCAAAAACAATTACCTTAATTTAATTGTTTAAGTTTTAATTCAAATATGGGCTGTTTTTACAGCCCATATTAATATAAATAAATCGCTATGAATAAAAAAATAATCTTATTATTTGTTATTTTTATAACATTTCTATCAAATGCTCAAGTAACCATAACACCTTCTAGCTTTAATGTAACTGATCCTATAACTATTACAGTTAACTTAGCTCAAAGCAGTTGTAATTCAATACCAACTTCTTCGACCAAAGTTTATATGCATGCAGGTATTGGAGACGACACAAATGCTTTCGGATTTACTGTAGTTGGAAACTGGGGACAAGATGACGGAATCGGATTAATGACCAATCAAGGTGGCGGAATTTGGAGCATAACAATTACACCAAGTACTTATTTTAATCTGAATACAACACAACAAATTAATGCTACTAAACTTGGTTTAGTTTTAAGAAATGCTGCAGGAAATCAAGAAATGAAAAAAGCACCTAGTTGTTCTGATTTTATTTTTAACGTGGGAACTTTTCAAGTTAATTTAACTTCTCCAACTAATAATAGTACAAGCATAATTACTTCTGGAGGAAATTTAAATATTACAGCTACCAATACAAGTGGAAATGCTTCCTATAATTTAATAGCTAACGGAATTTCAATCAATACAAACTCTTCAACTTCAAGTTATTCTTTCAATCATACAAATATTACTGAAAACACTAACTATGAATTAGTAGTTACACAAAATTCAACCGTAATAAATAGGAACTTCAATGTAATTGTAAATCCAAATATTACTACACAAGCATTACCTTCAGGTTTAGAAGATGGAATTAACTATAACTCATCAGACGCAACTAAAGCAACTTTAGTATTAGATGCGCCAAATAAAGATTTTGTTTATGTTGCAGGAAGTTTTAACAATTGGCAACCCAATGCATCATATGCTATGAAGAAAGATCCTAATTCTACTAAATTTTGGTTAGAATTAACAGGATTAACTTCAGGTCAAACTGAAACTTATCAATATTGGGTAGTTGATCAAACTCCTATTGCAAATTCACCTTTATTGGTTAAAACTGCTGACCCATACTCTACTCTTGTTTTGTCTCCTTATGATGATCCTTATATTTCAGCTGCTTCATATCCAAATATGCCTACTTACCCAGCTGGACAAGAAAGAGAAGTTACAGTATTAAAAACAGGACAAACACTATATAATTGGCAAGTAACTAATTTTACTAAACCAAATAAAGATAACTTAGTAGTATATGAAGTGTTGATTAGAGATTTTGATGCCAATAGGAATTTTCAAGATTTAATTAATAAAATTGACTATTTCAAAAACCTAAAAGTTAATGCTATTGAATTATTACCTGTGATGGAATTTGAAGGCAATGAAAGTTGGGGCTATAACACTTCTTTTCACATGGCATTGGATAAATTTTATGGAAATGGTGATAAATTAAAAGAATTTGTAGACTTATGCCATCAAAATAACATAGCTGTAATTCTTGATGTTGCATTAAATCATGCTTTTGGAAGAAATCCAATGGTAAGAATGTGGATGAATGATCCTGATGGTGATGGTTGGGGCAGCCCAAGTTTAGAAAGTCCTTATTTTAACCAAGTGGCAACACATAGTTATAGTGTTGGAAATGATTTTAATCACCAACAAGCAAGAACAAAAAACTATGTAAAAAGGGTAGTTAAACAATGGATTCAAGAATATAAAATTGATGGATTTAGATGGGATTTAACAAAAGGGTTTACTCAAAACGCAACAGGAAGTGATTCTCAAACAAATGCATACCAACAAGACAGAGTTGATGTTTTAAAAGATTATGCTGATTATTCTTGGTCACTTGATCCAACTCACATTGTAATTTTCGAACATTTAGGCCAAGATAATGAAGAACAACAATGGGCAAATTATCGTTTAAATGAAGGGAAAGGAATTTTAATGTGGGGTGAATTATTTGAACCTTACAAACAACTAGAACTAGGTTACACTTCGAATGCAAGCATTACAAGAATGGGACATGTTAGTAGAGGCTTTACTGGTAAAAGATTAATTGGATATCCAGAAAGTCATGATAAAGATAGGTTAGTATATGAAGCAATAACTTTTGGAAATAGTAGTGGAACAAGCCCAATTAATGGAAATCTAACAAATTCTATTATGAGAATGTCTGCCATTGGAGCAACAAGCTTATTAATACCTGGTCCAAAGATGATTTGGCATTTTGGAGAATTAGGCATGAATAATTCAATATATACTTGTTCAAATGGAAGTGTAAATACTGAAACGGATTCAACACCAGGTAACTGTAAATTAGATACTAAGCCTCAACCTCAATGGACTAATAATTGGCTAACTGATGCTACACGTAGTGTTGTATATAATAATTGGTCTAAGTTTATAGATTTCAAGAAAAATTTACCCGTTTTTAATGGTGATTACACTATTAGCCCTGACGGAAATAATTTTAAACAAAGAATATATGTTTTCGACAATACAATTGCATCAACAGAATTAAAAAATGTTGTGATTTTAGCTAATTTTTCGGTTGATGCTCTAGATGTGACTCCTAATTTCCCTTACACTGGAACTTGGTACAATTTAATGGACAACTCTCCTTTAACTGTTACAAGTACTTCTGCCGTAATAAATATTCCTTCAGGTGGATTCAGAATATATGGAAACCAACCTGCAATCTTAAAAAATGAAAATTTTAATTTTGACACTAGTTTTATTCTTTATCCAAATCCAGTTAATGAATCATTTGCATTGTCTATAGACACAAAAAGAATAGAAATTTATAACGTGACAGGACAACTAGTAAAATCATTTACTAATAAATTTAGTGATGAATCAGTATCTGTTTCAGATTTACAAAAAGGAATTTATTTAGTTAAAGTAATTGACATCAATAACAATCAAGCCACTAAAAAATTCATAAAACAATAAAATAAATGTCGAGTTAGTTTATTTTAAAATGCAAAACCTTCTAAGAAATTAGAGGGTTTTGTTTTTTTATAAAATTTTTACAAAAAAAAAGCCCAAACTTTCGTTTGAGCTTTGGTGCGGGTAAAAGGACTCGAACCTTCACACCTTGCGGCACCAGATCCTAAGTCTGGCGTGTCTACCAATTTCACCATACCCGCGAATATTGGTTTCTCGTATTATGAGGGTGCAAATATAAAAATAATTCTTATATATAAATTAAGAAATGTAAATTTTTTTACGATCTATTTTTTTGTATTTTTGACATTATCATTAAAACCTCAAAATGAACAACATAAAACAATACGTTCAAGAAAACAAAGAACGCTTTCTAAACGAATTAATCGAACTACTAAAAATTCCATCAGTAAGTGCAGATAGTGCTTATTCTCATGATGTTATAGCAACAGCAGATGTTGTTAAAGCGAGTCTAGAAAAAGCAGGTTGCGACTTTGTAGAGATGTGCGAAACTCCAGGTTATCCAATTGTATACGGTGAAAAAATAATCGACAAATCTTTGCCAACAATTTTAGTTTATGGTCATTATGATGTGCAACCACCAGATCCAATCGAATTATGGACTTCTCCTCCATTTGAACCTGTAATAAAAACTACAGAAACTCATCCTGAAGGAGCCATTTTTGCTCGTGGCGCTTGTGATGACAAAGGTCAAATGTACATGCACGTTAAAGCATTCGAATACATGATTGCCAATGATTGTTTGCCTTGCAATGTAAAATTCATGATTGAAGGTGAAGAAGAAGTGGGTTCAAAAAGTTTAAGTTGGTTTGTAGAACGCAATCAAGAAAAATTAGCCAATGATGTAATCTTAATTTCTGATACAGGTATGATTTCAAACGATCAACCATCAATCACAACTGGTTTACGTGGTTTAAGTTATGTTGAAGTTTGTGTTACTGGTCCAAATCGCGATTTACATTCTGGTTTATATGGAGGAGCAGTTGCAAATCCAATTAATGTCTTAACAAAAATGATTGCTTCACTTCATGATGAAAACAATCACATTACAATTCCAGGTTTCTATGATAAAGTTGAAGAATTGTCATTAGAAGAAAGAGCTGAAATGGCAAAAGCGCCTTTTTCATTAGAAAATTATAAAAAAGCATTAGACATAGATGACGTTTATGGAGAAGCTGGCTATACTACAAACGAAAGAAACTCAATCCGTCCAACTTTAGATGTAAACGGAATTTGGGGTGGCTATACTGGTGAAGGTGCAAAAACAGTTATCGCAAGTAAAGCCTTTGCAAAAATATCTATGCGTTTAGTTCCTAACCAAGATTGGCAAGAAATCACAGAATTATTTAAAAATCATTTTGAAAGCATAGCTCCAAAATCTGTTTCCGTAACCGTAACACCTCATCATGGTGGACAAGGTTATGTTACACCAATTGACAGTATTGGATATAAAGCAGCAAACATGGCTTATACAGAAACGTTTGGAAAACCTGCTATTCCTGTCCGTTCTGGAGGAAGTATTCCAATTGTAGCCTTATTCGAAAAAGAATTAAAATCAAAAACGATATTAATGGGCTTTGGTTTAGATTCAGATGCCATCCATTCACCTAACGAACATTTTGGCGTTTTCAACTACTTAAAAGGTATTGAAACTATTCCATTGTTTTATAAATATTTTGTGGAATTATCTAAATAATCACAATTTTATTATTCTGAAAGTAGTTAAGAAACTTCAAAACATAAAAGCCCTTTATTCATTATTGAGTAAACGGCTTTTTTTTTTGGAGTTCTCTTGTTGTTCAACAACAAAGTAAAATTGACAATAGGTACACAACAAGGCAAGGCCATCCGCACTTACTTTTATTACTCTAACAAACATTAAAGAGTTCAATCAAAAGACACAAACGAAGTTCAATGAACTCGTATGAAAATAAAATTATACGAAGTAATACTTAACGCTACTACTTTTCGATATTTAACAAATACTTGAGTAAAGGTTACAAATTCCAAAAATATAAATCGTATTTTCCTACAAGAAAAAAAAGGTGATTATTTAAAAATAAATAACATTTATTTAAAAAAGTTCGTATTCGTTGATACTGAAGAATCACTAAAATATATTTTTTACTTTGTTAATATGAGAATTATTTAACATTACATTTGCGATATACACTAATTATTACCGAATATGAAAAAAAATTACGATTCCGTTGCCTCTCAATTACCATTGAGTTCAACAATTTCTTTTACAAAAGAAAAAACATCGTACAGCACTAAAAAAAGAATTTATCTTTCTCTTTTTAGTGTTTTTGTAGCATTGTTTTCTTTTGGGCTTACACAAGCGCAAACCACATTATTATCACCAACGGGTGATGGTGGATTTGAAAATGGCACAACACTAGCGGCAAACAACTGGACAGCTGTTAATTCAAGTACAGACAACTGGATTGCTGGCACAACGCCATTAGTAAGTGCAGGAACAAGATGTGCTTTTATCAGTTCGACTCCTAGTGGAACTCAAACATGGACCTACTCGCAGGTCAGCTCTATACAGCATATGTACTATGATGTAACGATTCCTGCTGGTGAAACAATTGTAACTTTAGCTTTTAAATGGAAAGCTGGTGGTGAAGGAACTACAACATCAGATTGGGATAACTTAAAGGTATTTTGGGGCACAACAACTTCATTAGTAGCACCAACTGCCAACGTTTCAGTAAGTTCTGCTTTTCAAGTATCTGGCCCGGGGGCTATTTCAGGTATGTATAAGTTAAATTCAACAGCTTATAATGCTGAAACAATTACGGTTTCAGGTATGCCAGGAAGCACATATAGATTGGTGTTTAGTTGGAAATCGGATATTACAGACATAGCTAATCCTCCAGCTGCATTAGATGAAATTTCTATTACATCACGAGTTGCATTGACTCCTGACGCAGCACCTATAACTTTTTCAGCTACTGCAGTAACACAATCAGGAATGACTGTTAATTGGGTAGACAATTCTACAAATGAAACGGCTTTTAGAGTTTACCGTTCAACGGATAATATTAATTTTGTGCAGATTGGGGCAAATATTGCATCAACAACTACAGCTGGTGTAGGAACTGCTTATTCATCAAATCAAACAGGATTATCTTCAGGTACAACCTATTACTACAGAGTAGTTTCAATTATTGAAGCAGAATCTACTCCCTTAACAGGAACTCAGGCAACATTAACCGCAGCTGCGTATTATTGGACAGGAACTTCAGGTGGAAATTGGGATTTATTTACTAACTGGAATACTTCTGCAGATGGATCAGGTTCTAATCCAACAGCTTGGACAAATTCAGACATACACATAATCGATGGAGAGGGTACTACACCCGGAGGAGCATTATCAATAATTGTAGATAGAGTAAGTTTTACTGTAGGACAAATAAAAATCACAAGCAATACAAATCTTGCTTTAGCTTCAAGCGCAACTGCTACAAGAACAATTACAATTTCTGGTGGCCCAAATGAGGATTTCCTTTTAGAAGCCGGAAGTAGTTTAAATTTAACCTCTGCAACAAATGCAGTAGCTTTTAATTTTACTGGTTCTGTAAATACAGGAACTATTGCTGGAACATATATTGCTGGTGGATCAACTTCAAACACTATAAATACAACAGGTGGAACAGGAACATTGGTAACTGTTACAAGCACTGGTAATGTTAATAATACAATTTTAGGTAGTTCAGGGTGTTTATTAGGTTCTGTGGCAACGCTTAACTTTACTAATGGTAGTAATTACACACACTCAAGTTTTACAACAACTAATGGATTTATACCTTTAGCTACATGGGGAGAATCATCTAATGTATTTATTACAGGAGGTACAACTTCTACTGGACTTACAAATGCAGCTCAAAATTTTGGTAATTTTACCTATAATAGTGCTACAAGTACTGCTACATTTAGTGCTTTTACCACCAGTACAACTGGACTTATCAAAGGAAATTTAACAATTAGTAATACTAATACAGGAACTTTTAGAGCGCTTACTTCGGGTACTTTAAATGTTAATGGTAATATCATTATAACTCAAGGAAGACTTCAATCTGCAAGCAGCACAGGAACGCTTATTGCAAATGGTACAACAACAATTGATACAAACGGTATTTTAGATATACTTGCAGGAACCTTTTCTCAAAGAGGTAACACATTCACTAATAATGGAATCTTAACAGGACCTGCAGGAACATTACAATTTGTAAACTTTACAGGAAGCGCTGCTCAAACTTTAGCAGGATCAGGTACAGTTTTAACAAATATTGCTAGTTTAAGCATGCAAAATACTGCTGGTCTAACAATAACACACGTAAATCCAGTTATTTTAGCTAGAGTAAACTTATTTCAAGGCACTGTAACTAATAGTAATAAAATAACTTTTGGTACTGGTTTAGCTGTAAACTGTGTAACTCAAATTGGTTCTGCTGGATTAACTACTCCTGGTGGAAGCTTTGACTCTTTACCTTTGTTTAACTTAGGAACAGGTACTTATTCGGTAAATTACGCTCAAGAAAGTGTAAGTAGAACCTCAGGTTTTGAAATTCCTTCTACAAGAAGCATTAATAATTTAGTTTTTAATAATACAAATGGATTTACAATTTCAGGTGGCGACGTTACAACAATTTCATCACTAGCATTAACAAATGGAATCGTAACAACGGGTGTAAACAACTTAATATTAGGAAATTCCTCAACTGTTGGAGCTTTAACAGGTGGTTCAGAAACTGCTTATGTAAATGGATCTTTAACTAGGTCGATTGCTACAGCAAATACAAATACTACTTATGTAACATTTCCTATCGGAAAATCTGGTATTTATACACCTATTGCTTTAGCACCTGCAACTACATCTATTGCTTTATTTAAAGCAGAATCATTTGGAAGTAATACAGGTACATCTGACGCATCAATTATTGGACTTTCAACTACAAGAAGATTTGAAGCATTACCAGTATCAGGAACATTTACAGATATTAATGTTCGTTTAGCTGATGCAACAATCACTGCAACTAACATACCGGTACAAGCTCCTGCAGCAGCAGGTGCTTACAATTCAGCATTTGGTAGTGTAGCTACTTTTACTCCTGGAATACCTAACACCATTCAATCTAACACTCCCGTAACTAGTACAAACTATACAGGTTTTTTATCGTTTGCTAATTCTAATGCTTGTAGCGGAACTCCAACACCAGGAAATACAGTACCTTCTTCTAGTACAGTTTGTTTTGGAGAAAGTGTTACTTTAAGTTTACAAAACACAACTAGTGGATCAGGTGTTACTTATCAATGGAAATCTTCTACTGATGGTGTAACATACACTTCAATCTCAGGAGCAACTAACTCAACATTAGTAACTTCTCCTACAACAGCTACATATTATTTGTGTGAAGTTACTTGTTCTGCAGGTTCTGTTACAGGAACTTCTATTGCTGTTCAAATTACTTTTACAAATACTATTACCGCTACAACACCAGCCACAAGATGTGGTACAGGTACTGTAGATTTAGTTGCAACACCAAACACTGGAGCTTCAGTTAATTGGTACACAGCTCAAACAGGTGGGACTTTAGTAGGTTCTGGAAATAACTTTACTACACCAAGTATTTCGGCTACTACTACTTTTTATGCGATCGCTGAAACTGAGTCAACTTTAAATGGTTTAGCAAGAACAGCGCCAGTTACAACTGCAGGTACAACTCCTTCTAATTATGGTTTAGTTTTCGATGCTAATGAAGCTTTTTTAATAAATTCTGTCGATGTATTTTTAAATTCTACAACTAGTGGAAACGTAACAGTAGTTTTGCAAAATATCACCGGAACTACATTGCAAACGACAACTTTAGCAGTTCCAGCAGGAAACGCAACAACTCCTTTACAACATACCTTAAATTTAAATTTCAACGTACCTATTGGTATTGGCTATAGATTAATAGCTACCTCTGGTGTAGGAATGGTTAGGGAATCAGCTTTAGGAGGCTTTCCATATAATTTAGGTCCAGTAGGAAGTATAACTTCTGGTTATATATCTGGAACATCAACCACATATTATTATTTCTACAACTGGAGTGTTAAGACTACATGTTCATCAGAAAGTGTGCCTGTAATTGCCACAGTGACAACTCCACCAACATTAGCGTTAAGTAACTCAACAACTACTATCTGTGAATCGGATTCGTCATCAGCTGTGACATTAACATCAACAGCATCGGATTATGATACTTATGTTTGGTCTCCTAGTGCAGGTGTTTCTGGTAATAGTGCAACAGGTTGGATATTTAATCCTACAGTTAGTACTACTTACACTTTAAATGCATCACAATCAACAGGAAGTTTATGCGTTTCTAGCGCTACTGTTGTAGTAACTGTAAATCCTTTACCTAGTGTTATAACCTTTTCACCTGCATCATCTGCAGTTTGTGTTGATGCAATTCAACCATTAACTGCTACTGGTGGTACTATTGGAATTAATGGATCTACAGCTATTGGAACTGATACTACATTAACAGTAGAAAACAATACAGATCCAACAGCTTTTAACAATAGATACGAACATTATTGGTTACAAATGGTGTTTACACAAGCAGAACTAAATGCTGCTGGTGTTCAAGCTGGAAATATCAATGGTATTAAATTTGACATTAATTCTATTGGCTCAGCTGCTTTTGTTTCAGATTTTAAAGTTAATTTAGGATCTACAGCTTTAAGCACACTAACAGGCTTCACTCCAACAGGTTTAACAGAAGTATTTAGTGCTGCCACTTACAATCAAACAATTGGTTCAAACTCAATAGTATTTAACACCCCTTATTCTTGGGATGGAACTTCAAATATTATTGTAGATGTTAGAAGTACAGGAGCTGATTCTGCAAATAATTCTGCAACCTATTACACAGCAACTACTGATAACAAAACAGTTTCAGCTATTACTTCAACTACATTTGCAAGTTCAGATGCATATGTAGCTTCTAACCCAACTGGAACTTTATCTTTAAAAAGATTAAATACTACTTTTGATTGGACAAGTTCTCTTCCAACAGATGTTACATGGTCTCCAGCAACTAATTTATATACAGATGCTGCTGCAACTGTGGCTTATGTAGCTAATACAAATGCACCAACGGTTTATTTTAAATCTTCTACGGCTGCTGCTGCAACTACATATACAGCTACTGCTACTTCAGCATTCGGTTGTTCTAGGACTGCAACTACAGATGTTACTGTAAATGCTGTAACATCAAATAGTACTACAGTATCAGTTTGTGATTCATATACTTGGGCTGAAAATGGAACAACATATACAGCATCTGGTGTTTATACATCAGTCACTGGTTGTAATACAGAAACTTTAAATTTAACAATTACTACAAGTTCTTCTTTACCAAACGAAGTTGTATCAGCATGTGATACTTATACTTGGGCTGCTAATGGAACGACTTACACAACTGGTGGAACTTATACTTCTACTACAAATTGTGTTACAAGAACATTAAATTTAACAATCAATGCTTCACCAAGTAATGCAACTACGCAATCAGGTGATACATTATCAGCAACTGAAACTGGAGCAACATACCAATGGTTACTTTGTGATGGATCGTTTACTCCAATTAGTGGAGCAACATCTCAATCTTACTTAGTTACAGCTATTGGAAGTTATGCAGTTGATGTAACTAAAAATGGTTGTACAGTTAGAAGTACATGCATAAATGTTACTGCATTAGGTACAGCAACATTTGATTTAGCAAAATTAAATTACTATCCAAACCCTGTTTTAGACCTATTTACAGTTCGCTATTCTCAAAACATTACTTCTATTGAAGTTTATGATTTAAGTGGTAGAAGAGTAAAAGTTAATACTTCAAACAATACCGAAGTTACAATTAACTTATCTGATTTAGCTGCTTCAGTTTATGTTGTAAAAGCATTTACAGAAGACAAATCGACTGAATTTAAAATAGTCAAAAAATAGTCAAATCTAATTTTTAAATTAAAAACCGTTTATTCTTAATTGAGTAAACGGTTTTTTTATTTGGGCGTTACCTTGTTGTTCAACTATATATTTAAAATCAAAATAAGAATACAACAAGGTCAGGCTATACGCACTCGCTTTTATTGTTTTCACAAACAATAAAGAGCTCAAACAATTGCTTCTATCCTTAACGCATAGTTCTTTTCAAATCAAATAAATATTTTTAAAACCAAACCATAAAGGTTTTAAAAACCTTTGAGGTTTATAATAAATTATGTTAAAATTTAGCTCTACACTTGTAGAATTAAAATATTATTCTACATTTGTAGAGTTAATTCTAAAAACATAGAGCAAAATGCAATTATCTACAACAGAAGAACAATTAATGGAACACCTTTGGAAACTAGAAAAAGCTTTCATGAAAGATTTATTAGAAGTTTATCCCGAACCAAAACCAGCCACTACAACAATTGCAACTTTGTTAAAAAGAATGAGTGACAAAAAATTTATAGCTTATAATTTATATGGTAATTCAAGAGAGTATTATCCTTTAGTCAAAAAATCAGATTATTTTTCAAAACATGTAAACGGATTAATTAAAAATTTCTTCAACGATTCGGCTTCTCAATTTGCTTCGTTTTTTACAACAGCAACCAATTTATCAGAAAAAGAATTAGAAGATTTAAAGAAAATAATAGATGTAGAACTTCAAAAAAAGAAAAAATGATAAATTTACTTTTAGAATCAACTGTTAGTTTAATTGCGTTTTTAGCTTTCTATCATTTATTTTTAGAACGTGAAAAAATGCATCAATTCAATCGATTTTACTTATTGTTTTCAATCATAATCTCGATTATTATTCCTTTTATTTCTATCGAAATTATACAAGAAATTGAAACTATAACTTTGCCAACAGGTTTTCCAGTATTTATTGATTCAGGAAAAAATATTCCTATAAAAGAAGCTATTGACTTCACTCCTATTCTATTGTGGAGTTTGTATGTAATTGTCTCATTAGTTTTGTTATTTAGATTTGTGAAAAACATATTTTATTTCAAGAAAACAATTCAGTCAAACGAAAAAGTAGCTTATGAAAATGCGATTTTAGTTTTGTTAGAAGAAAAAATAATTCCACATACATTTCTAAATTATATATTTCTAAACAAAGAATCTTACAACAACAGAACTATTGAAAATGAATTATACGAACACGAATTAACGCATGTAAATCAAAAACATAGTTATGATATTTTAGGAATTGAGCTCTTAAAAATCATCTTTTGGTTTAATCCAGTATTTTATTTCTACAAAAAAGCTATTCAACTGAATCATGAATTTATTGCTGATGAAAAAGTTGTAAAAACACATAAAAACGTTTCATTTTATCAATCTTTATTGTTGAATACAAATGGAAACGCAAGCTATTACTTGGCCAGTAATTTGAATTATTTAATCACTAAAAAACGTCTTATTATGATGACAAAAACCACTTCAAAATTTTCTGGTTTTATTAAAAAAGCAGGAATTATTCCGTTAATGACCTTAATGATCTATTTTCTTTGTACTGATGTAGTTGCACAAGAAAAAATAAAATCAAATCCCGAATTTCCACACAAAGAATTAGATACTTATTATGGTAACACAAGAGTGATTATTAAAGACCATGACGGAAAAATCATTGTTGATAAAAAATACACAGAACTTACAGAAGAACAAAAAATGCGAGTTCCACCACCACCGCCAAAAACCGAAAAATTAAAACTATCAGAAACCCAATTTCAAGAATTCAAAAACCAAACAAAATATGCAATTTGGATTGACGGAAATCACGTAAAAAATTCTGAATTAAATAAATACAAAGCTTCTGATTTTGCTTATTTCATGAATAGTCACGTTTACAAAAATGCAAGAAGTAAAAAATTTCCTCAAGAAAATCAAGCAAACTTATATACTGAAAAAGGATTTATAAAAGCATTTGAAAAGAATGATGAAAAAATAAATGGGACAATTGAGGTTAGTGAAAAAAGAATTAATTTATATCCTAAAACAGAAAAATTAGAAACAGAAAACATTAAAGTCAAAACTGCAACTTCAGAAGAAATAGAAAAAGCCAAAATTATAAAAGTAGATAAATTAAGTGATTTTGATACTAAAGACAAAAAAGAAGGCTATATTTATATGAATAATGGGACTTACTTTTTTTCCAAAAACGATAAAGGTGCAGTAGAATACTTTAACCGTTGGGGAAATCAAGTAAATGAAAAAGGAGAAAAAATAACAGAAATAATTGAGGAAAAATAAATTCATTTTTTTTAACAAACCTAAGAGGTTTTTAAAACCTGTTAGGTTTAAAATTCCGTTAATTCTTTATTGAGTAAACGGAATTTTTGTTTCCATAAAACAAGTTATCAACAATTTACAACATCTCGTAACTTTTGGCGTTAAAATTGTACTAATCATCATCAATCAATCCTACTGAACTTGTTTCAGTAAAAATCAATCACTATGTTAAAACGTTTTTTTATTCTTTGTTCTGGTGTCGATAAAGACATTGTGCAAAATTGTTCCGATGGAGAACAAAACAAATATGCCGGAATTGGAGCCACTGTTTTTTTTACAGCAGTTATGGCTTTCTTGGCTGGTTCGTATGCTCTTTACACCGTTTTTGACGATTATTATGTTGCCGTTTTTTTTGGATTAATTTGGGGTTCACTTATATTTAATTTAGATAGATTTATCGTTTCAACAATCAAGAAACGAGATAATTTTATGGATGAATTCATTCAGGCAACTCCACGAATTATATTAGCTGTGATTATTGCAATTGTAATTTCAAAACCTTTAGAAATCAAAATATTTGAAAAAGAAATCAACACCGTTTTATTGAAAGAAAAAAATGCTATGATGTTAGCCAACAAAAAAGAAGTTGCCAATTATTTTCAAACCGATATAGACAAAAACAAAGCTCAAATTGATAGTTTAAAATCTGACATTACTAAAAAAGAAAAAGAAGTAAACGATTTATACGCAGTTTACATCACAGAAGCAGAAGGAACTTCAGGAACAAAAAAATTAGGAAAAGGTCCTGTTTACAAAGAAAAACGCGATAAACATGATGCTGGTTTACAAGATTTAGCAGCTTTAAAAACAACTAATCAAGCAAAAATTACTGATTTAGAAGCAAAAGCAAAATTACTTCAAATAGATTTGGATAAAAAGATAATAGAAACACAACCAATCATTGATGGCTTTGATGGTTTAATGGCGCGAATCAATGCCTTAGACAAATTGCCTTGGTTACCTTCATTTTTTATAATGTTGTTGTTTTTGGCTATTGAAACTTCTCCTATTATTGCCAAATTATTATCTCCAAGAGGTGAATATGATTACAAGCAAGAAGACAAAGAAATGGGAATCATAAATGTTTTAGCTCAAAACAAATACCAAAGCGAATTGCAAAAGAAAACGGATGCAGAAATTTATGATAAAGTGTATGCAGACATTAAAGACGACAAAGAACTTTATAATTACAAGAAAAAAGGAGCTTTGGAACTTTTAAAATTACAAGCTGATGGTTTTGTAGACAAACAGAAAAAAAGTATGTGATTTCTATAGCTAAAATATAAAACCCGATAACTTTTTAAGTCATCGGGTTTTTGTTTTTAAAATAAAAATAAACTATCTATAATGAACAGCTATTTGTCCTAATTGACCAACAATCTTTATAGAATCTTTCATAGATAATTTTGAACCATCTGCATGAATCCATCTATTTAAAGGCTTTTCTAAAATAAGTTCTTGAGTCTGTTTTGTACCATATATTTTTTTCATTCGCATAAAAATTTCTACATCAAAAATCCATTGTGTAATAAATTTTTCTTGGAATGTTTTTTCAATTACATCTTTAGTCATAATTTTTGCACCACATTGTGTGTCATTAATATCCATTCCTAGGATTTTTCTAATGATGAAATTTATGGTTTTACTAATTATTGCTCTTGCTGATTGTTTAGTTATGTCTGCACCCATTCGAGCCATACGAGATCCAAAAACTAATTTGTATTTTGAATTTGTAATGGTATCCGCTAAATCCACAAAATCATCAAAATTTGTAGATAAATCTGCGTCTAAAAATCCAATATAATCAAACTGACTTTGTTTGGCTAAATGCAACATTCCTAAACGAACAGCTTCTGCTTTTCCACCATTTTTTTCACAATCGTAAACACTAATATAGTCTTCTCTTCCTTTAGATAATTCATGTAAAACTTCTAAAGTTCTGTCTTTACTTCCATCATTTACAAAACACAAATGATAGCCTAAATTTTTTCGGGTAAAACTCTTAAACTCTTCTCCTAACAAACGCTCTTCTTCATTATAACATGGAATTACAATTCCAATACATTTATTTTGAATGTATTGTTCAGAAGGCTTTTCTGAAGTTATATTTGGGCTTTTTACATTTAAATTTGAACCTATTAAACGCTTAACTCTTGCGCCAATTTCACTAAGGCTTAATGGCTTTTTCATATAATCATCAATCCCTAAATCAAAGCCTTTAACAATAATTTCTTCGTCAGTATTGCCAGACAAAACCATTACTTTTGTAGTATTATCTTGTTTTTCTTGTCTAATATACTTTACAACTTCCAAACCTGATGAAGTTTCAACTGCATCTAATGAATCTGTTTTTCCAGACAAGTTAATATCTACGATAACTAAGTTAGGTTGCAAATTATCATAAGATATTATTGCATCACTAACATTTTCCGCACTATGTACTTCATAACCTAAATCGGTTAAAGCTTTTTCTAATGATAACAATACCAATTGTTGATCATCAATAATTAAAATTTTCATAGTAGTTTATTTAGTTTGGTTTTATTTTATTGATTTAAAACATTTTATATATATGTCAATTATTTTATCCATTGACAATGCGCTTGCTGCTTCATAATTAGTTTTGGCTAATTCCATTCTATAAGCATCATTTGATAAAATTTTATCTATTGCTTTTGCTAATGAAGAAGCACTTTCAGAGTCAAAAAACTCTCCTTTATAGCCTTCATCTTTTACTAATAGCGCTAAATCACCTAAATCAGGCATAATAACAGCTTTTCCGTAACTACCAGCTTGATGTAAAACTCCTGAACTTCCTGTTGTAGAAGTATAAGGAAAAACTACAATTGTACTATCTGTAAAAATGCGTTCTACATCATTTTCTTCAACATAACCTGTAAAAATTAATCCAGGAACATCTTTGTATTTTTGTTTTACACTTTCTAAATATCCTGGTGTATTTGGACTATCCGTTCCTGCAATCACAACTTCTAAAGCTTCAGGATTTGTTTTTCTAACTATTTCTACTGCATCAATAAGTATTTCTACTTTTTTATATGTTCCAAATTTTCCAAAAGCCATAATTTGTTTTGGTCCCGTTTTAGCTTCAAAATTTGGTTCTTTTATGGTTTCAAAAGTTCCGTGTGGAATTAAAACTACGTTTTTGGTTTTATATTTTGCATTTAATATATCAACATACTTATGAATTGTAACTGCTAATCTATTAGCTTTTAATAAACAACGCGTTAAATTAGTTCCTATAAAATTATAAATAGCTTGCATAATTTTACTCTCTGTAAAACCTGCTTTTTCTAAATCTACTTGTTCCATTATGTTATGCAACAATACAACCGTTTTATAACCAAATAATCTCAAAAACATAGGCAACAATAAACCTAGAGCTGAAGGAATTTTTTTATCTCCAAATTTTACAAATTGTAAGTTAAACAAAATATAATCTGGCTTTTCTTGACGAACAGCTTTAATGATTGAGAAAAAGGATGTATAGCTATTAAACTCCCAGCAATCTCTAACTTTTACTTTCTCTTTTTTATCAAAATCTAATTGTTTTGGTTCACTCGTTTTGTCTGACAACAATAATAATTCAGACACTTCTTCATTTTGAACAAAGTTTTTTGCGAGATGATATCCATATTCATTTAATGTAACCTTACTTGGAGGAAACGCAGTTACTAATGCTACTTTCATAAATTAAATTTGAGGTTAGTTTGTATGTTTAAGTTTTGGGTTTCTAAAATGATTTGCTAAAAAATATATTAATTGAAACAATAACAAAATTACCATTGTTAGGATTTGCATTAAAACAACTTGTTCTAATGAATCGTGAAACATTATTATTAATATAATTTGGGTCATTCCCAAAAAAGCGGATATTACAACGGGAATATATTGATTTATAGACAAGAAATAATAAGCAAAAATATTAGCGACGGCAAAAATTGAAGTCGCCAAAGCATATTTCCAAAGTAGAAATGCAATGGGCAAATACTTTTCACCAAACATTAATTTAACAACTAATTCAGGAAACAAAAATGCTCCAAGAATAATTACTGTAGAAAGTATTACGATGTACATTACATATTTTAATAAAATTGGTAATGTGTCAACACCGTCTTTTTTTTGCTGAATAACTTTAGGTAATAATAACATTACAAACATCCAAGCCACAAAATAAACTACTCTACCAATTAATGCTAGAGAAGCATATAAACCAGCTTGCGTGTTGTCAAAATAATGTTTAACTAATAAAATATCACTGTTGTTAATTATTATTTGAGTTAATTCATAAAAAGCTGTCAAAGCAAAGAAAATTATGATAGGTTTTTTCTCTAATAAATTTGCTTCATCTACATCGGCTTTGTCAATAATTGTTTTTTGAAAAGGAATTAAGCCAAAGAAAAAAGAAATAAAAATCCCTATAGCAATTACAATTGAAGTTTCCATTTCTGGAAGCATATAAAGCATTCCGATGGTTAATAATAACCTACAAAACATTTCAAAATAATAGGTTTTAGAAAGATTTGTAAGTTTGTTTTTACCTTGATATAAACCTCTGTTTATACTCATGATAAAGTACAGTGGCAATCCAACACCAAAAACCACAAACATAGTTGCTGTTTTAGTGTTGAATAGAACCTGTAATTGTTTGCTAAAAACAACTACTAATATCCCTAAAAACACACCAATATAAAGAGCGTTTTTAAAGATAAAGTTTAAAAAATTATGCAACATATTTTGTTCAAACAATACAGCATACTTTGCAGTTACAATCTGAAATGTCATTCCTACAAAAGACAACACTAAAAGTAATGTGATTAATATAGCTGCATCAGCAAATTGTGTTGGACCTAATATTCTTCCTAACAATAAATTATACAGATAATTTCCTCCATTCACCAATAGAATAGAGAGCATAAAAAATTGTTCTTGACTTATCTTTTTAACGATTGAATTAAAACTCATTAGTAGTTTGGGGCTTTTAATAAATTTTTGAATGATACATTGAAAAATAATTATATTACCTCAAAACATATCCGTCAAATATATAAAATTATTGTTAAAAAATTAAAAACAATAAAATTAACTATCTATTTACAGTACAAATATATAGGTATATGAACAGCCTAATTAGGAATATTAGACAAAGACTAGTTAATGTATCGATGAATGGTAAATTTGTTTAGACTTATATTTTTTATCTATAGCAACTATATTACTATATTTACAACTTAGTTTAAGAATAACTTATTTAGTGAAAGAAACTTCAAACAAATATTTAATTGTAGCCTTACTTTTTGGAATAACCTTCCACGGAAGTGCTATTTTCTTTACTATTGAAAATACGTATGACGCGTTAATTCATATGTTTTTTGGAAATCACTATGCCAATAGTTGGTTTGAACCTTGGAATTATAGTTGGTACACGGGCTTCACCGTTATGGGTTATCCACCTTTGGTTCATCAAGCCATTGGATTATTATCTTATATAGGTGGATTAAAGTTTGGAATGTTTGCAGTTGCCATAATAGGAATTGTGCTTTTTGTAACCGGAAGTTTTAGATATGCTGTTTTAATTACTGGAAATCGAACCGTTGCCGGATATGCTGCTATTGTCGCCATACTTTCCTCCTCTTTTGTGGAAACGCTCCATATTTTTGGGCAACTCCCAAGTATTATTGGCGTTTCCTTATTGATGCATGCCATGCCCGAAATTTATTTATATGTAAAAACAGGCAAGCGAAAATATTATTTTACTTCATTATCTTTAATTGCTGTTACGGTTTGTTCGCATCATGTGACTCCTTTGTTCGGAATGGTCTTTTTCATTTCTCCTTTAATAGGAATGGTGATTATGGATGCATCAAGAGAACAAGTCAGTTCTTATAAAGAAATAACGTTTAAAGTTTTCTTCAATACATTTCTTTCTTTGTTTAAACGAATAGTACTATTTTGTAGTTCAGCGGTTTTCTTAATTGTATTTTGTATTTTACCCTATTGGATAAATTCTAAAGCAAATCCAATAACTCAAGTACCCATTCCCCATGGAAGTCGTGATAATTTTTTAGAAGTCACTTCGTCTGGGTTAATGTTTTTCTTGATTCCTTGGGGAATTTTACTTTTCATTTTACCTTATATTTTCTATCGATATTATTCAAAACGTTATATTTTCTTTGGATTATCCATTACTCTATTAACGATTTTAGGAACTGGTGGAACAACTCCAATTCCTCTAAAAATGTTAGGTGAAACTGCTTTTAATATCTTAACACTAGATAGATTTACACTTTGGGCTTCCATAATGAGTTTGCCAATTTTTGGTGAATTTGTGTATAGATTGGTTGAAGGTGATTTAAAAACTGCATTACAAAACAAGTTTGGAACGATTTATCATCGAATTTTAGGTGGTTTGTTTGCTGGAAGTTTTCTACTTTTTACGATTTTCACAATAACATTAGGGTATTTTAGACCTTTGCAACCAGATAAAATTAACTTTTTACCCATTGTAAATTTCTTAAATCAAGACCAACATGACCAATGGCGATTTTTACCGCTAGGTTTTGGAGATCAAATGGCTTTTCTTTCTACACAAACTAAAGCCATGACTGTTGATGGCAATTATCATTCTGCGAGAAGATTACCCGAATTAACCACAAGAGCTGTAGAACGATTAGAAAACTCAAAATTTAGAGGTGTTGAAGGTATTGGTTCTTTACAACAATTCTTAACTGTACCAGAAAAATACAATTTAAAATATGTCTTTTCTAACGACAAGTTTTATGACCCTATTCTCTATTTCTGTGGTTGGCATCGCTTGACGCAATTAGAAAATGGCATTATGGTTTGGGAAAAACTCAACGTGCAACCTTTATCCAAAATTTTACCTAAAGATGAAGTTTCTATCGTTTTAAAATTAATGTGGGGAATTATTCCTATGCTTACCGTTTTAATTGCTTTTATTTTAAACATACAAATGATTTGGTTACAAGCTTTAAAAATAAAAGTTCTCGATAAACCTGCTTTTTTAAATCATGGTATTGTTTATAATGGTTTTAAAAGTGGTATGATTAAGGTATTACACATTTGGACAGCAATTGTGCTTATCCTTTTTGGGATTGGAATTTACTTTACTTACATCAAAAATGCTACACAAATTAGTCCAGAAAATGTAGTGAAATCTTATTATGATGCTTTAGACTATAAGTTTTATGAAAAAGCGTATTCCTATATTGTTCCTGATAAAGAATATGGTGTTTCTCAGTTTATGTTGGAGATTTCTGTTTCTGATGGAATTCTTAATTCCTATGGAAAATTGGATGCTATTGAAACAACGATCAAACATAACTCTACTAATAAAGCTAGTGTAATTGCCAAAACCAAATGGATTACTCCGTTAGAAATAATCGAAAAAACATATACACACGAAGTCGAAAAGATAAAAGGAAAATGGTATATAGTTCCAGAAAAAAAAGATACCGATTTGCCGCCAGATGAATTTATTGCCACAAATGTAAATTCTTATTACAAACAAGGACGAAGAAAAATTTCGACCCAACAAACCTATCATGATGATATTTTGCGTCAACCTGATTTGGAAATTATTAAAGCTAATTTAGTTTACTTTGACAATAAATATATGATTATTGGTGAAGTTCAAAATATTGATAACGTTCCAGCTGATGTGGTTTTGAAAGCTTCTTTATACGATGAAAAAGATAAAATGCTGGGAACTTTTAATGCAAAATATGTCATCAAACATAAATTAATGCCCAAAGAAACCACGAGTTTTAAAGTCAATTTTGAAGACATTGCTTGGTTAAATGCAACGGATGTTAAACCTACAAGTTTTAATCCAGATGAGTTTACAGATAAAAATTTTAATAATAAACCTGTTACTTTTGACATTCAAAGTGCAGGAAATGTAGCTATTTCTGATTTATATACTGCTGTTGCAATTTCAGATTTAGTTGTTTCAGATAAAGAAATAAAAGGAACTTTATTCAATTATGGTATTCAAGAAGTAACGGTTCCAGAAGTTTTGATCTCTTATTATAATGATAAAAAAGAATTGATTTATGTAGATCATAAATTCATAAAAGAAGGTGTTCGAATTCAAAGAAAACAATATTTTACCTATTCGTTTTTAAATCTTTCTAGCTTAAAAAGTTTAAAATATTCGACAGAAAATTGTTTTGTAAACGGAATTTCAAATGAAGCTATTGCAAGAGGTGTAATTAAAAAAAGAAAAACCAACGAAGAAGAAGAACAATTGCAAAAAGTCAACGGAAAAGGTTTTGCATACATAAAAATTGAGTTGAATAATTACATTGGTAATCCAAAATGATAAAAAGAAAACCACATATCATTGTATTAGTAAGCATAGCTTTGGTTTTGCTTTCTGTCACTTTATTGGATGAAAAACCAACTACTAAAAATGCGTTTTCTTGTCTTACGACTCAAGAAAATTTTGTTGCTGGAAAACCTATTGCAATAGAATTTAAAGGAAATTCTGAAAACAAACCGCAACTTTTTATCATTCATTCCTATGGAAGAACATTACTTGATGGTGTTTTAAAAAATGATAAAATTCAATTTAATTTACCTAAAAATTATGCCCTTAAAACGGGTTATGTTTCTTGGTTTTTGATAGAAAACAACAAAGAAAAAGCAAAAGGAAATTTTCAAATTTTGCCAAATGATGAGACCAAAACTAATCTTGAATCTTATCTTGGACCGCCAAGTACTTTAGCGGGTGACAATCATTATGTGATGTTTGTAACTATTCCAACAGACGATTTCGACAATCCAAAACTTCCCAATACTGATGTGGCTATAAAACATCAATTTTTGAATTCAATTTCTACTGACAATGAAAAAACTAAAGATTTTATTGCTTGGAAAAATATTTATGCACCAACAAAATCCGGAATTGTATTAATCTCAGCTTCTTGTAATGAGGCTTTAACTAAAGAATTTGATGCTGTAATTTATCCTTCAATTGCAACAGACTTTACCATTTCATACAAGCGAAATCATGAATTTGCTGATGGAAATCAAATCACAAAATTAACCACTTCGATTCTGAAAGATAAGTTTGGAAACACAGTTAGTGATGGAACAATGGTAACCTTTATCCTTAAAAATAAAGAAAATGCCATTCTAAAAACTTTTGGAACAACTATAGAAGGAATTGCAACAGGTCAAATTTTGCATCCAGAAAAAGAAAATAAGTATTCTGTAAAAGCTTTCGTTAATGGAATTAGTAAGAGTAATTCGGTTGAAATTGCATACAAATCGATAAATCCAACGATTGCATTTTCGTTTTCAAAAGACAATCGAACTATTACTGTTGGACCAATTAAAAGTTTCATGAATCAGATTGTTCCTGATGGAATTAAAGTAAATTTAAACATCTATCATAAAGATAAATTAGTTGAAACCATAACAGAAAATAGTAACAAAGGAAAAGCTGAATTTTATCTTTCTCCCGAATTTTACAAAGAAAAAAACTATCGTTTTGAAATTGAAACTTTAGGCAAAATCATAAAAACAAAAGAAATTAATGTCGCTAATCAACAATAAAAATAGTTATCGCGTTTTCTTACTAGCATCGTTTATTGCACTAAATATATTGGTGTTATATGGAATTAGCTCTATTTTAGCTTACTTAAATGAAGGTGCTGATAGAAGTACGATGTTGCATTTAGATAAAGAAACGGCAAATACTTATTTACCGAAAATTTCGTGGAAAAGCCTTGAAAATCCTGGTAGAGAAATGGAAAAACAAACTTTAGCGACTTTAGAAAAACATTATTTATTTTCATGGTACATAAAAAATAATGCTTTAAAAAACAACACAGATGAAGGAATAGGTGATTATTTTACAGAAAATCCAAGAAAAATTTTAGACACAATAATAAAGAATAATAAAGCTGATAAAATATCGATTGAAAGCACCACATTAACCCACAATCCAAAATTAGAATTTTATAGTGAAGATGGACAATTAGTAGTTTTTACAGATGAAAATGTTGTTGAATTTCAGAACATTTATCAAGATAAAAAATTAATTACTTCAGTAAAAGATACAGCAACCTATAAAGTTTTAATGTTATTAGAAGATGGTTTTTGGAGAATTCGTCATTGTGAAAGAATGGCTAAAGTTACAGATACTTTGAAAGCAGAAACTAATGAAAAAACATTTATCGTTAAAGGCAATCAAATCTTAAAAAACAACAAACCGTTCCTTATAAAAGGAATCAATTATTATCCTAAAAATTCGGCTTGGGATATGTATGGTGATTTGTTTAATTTGGATACTATTGCTGCAGATTTTGATATAATTACCAAAGCAAAACTGAATACCATAAGAATATTTGTACCCTATGAAGATTTTGGAAAAGCTGAAGTTAAAACCGAAAAATTAGAGAAACTGAAACAAGTTTTAGCATTATCAAAAGCAAAAAATCTAGCTGTAATTGTAACTCTTTTTGATTTCTATGGAGATTATTCTGTGAACAATTGGACATTAACACAAAGGCATGCAGAAACTGTAGTTTCAAGTTGTAAAGATTTTGACAATATTATTTCTTGGGATATAAAAAACGAACCCGATTTAGATTTTGAATCTCGTGGCATTCAAAATGTGAAACCTTGGTTATCTGAAATGATTGAAGTAGTAAAAAAAGCAGCCCCAAATCATTTGGTTACTATTGGTTATTCGAATATAAAAGCAAGTGAAATTCTAAAAGATGAAGTCGATGTAGTTTCTTATCATTATTACGAACATATTTCTTTGTTTACTGACAAATTGAAAGCGCTTGAAAAAGCAACAAACAAACCTGTAGTGATGCAAGAATTTGGAATGTCATCTAACAAAGGATTTTGGAGTTGGACCGGAAATTCAAAAGAAGATCAAGCTGAATATCATAAAAAAATGCAAGTGATTTTCAAAGAAAAACAACTTGCATTTGTGTCATGGACTTTATATGATTTCCCTAAAGTTCCAGACGGTGTTGCCGGGAAATGGCCTTGGATAAAAAGCAAACAAAAACAGTTTGGTTTTATCGATTATAAAGGAAAACATAAACCTTCATTTTTATATATAACTAACTAAATCATAGTATTATATTTTAGTTTCAACAATTGTGCTTGAGGCAAAAAAGGTGATGAATAAATTTACAATTTACTTTTCAACTATATAATTGAACTTGAATTAGGCTGCGTTACTTTTTAGCAAATAATTTAATTTTTCAGTTTTAAACAAATCAACTACTTTTTGATTTTCTTTACCTATAATATAGAACACTTTATTTTTTGAAAGTGCTTTTTTGTATAATGCGATAATTGCCTGAAAAGCCGTTTTGTCCATATCAATAATATTATTAAGAGAAAGCATAATAAAACTAGATTGATTGATTAAAGCTTCAAAGTGATTTTGTAAAGAACTTGTGTTTTGAGCGTTTAAACTTCCGTTTAGTTCTAAAATTCCTGCGTTATTTATAATTTGTAATGCCATGATATTTGTTTTTTTAATTGTTATTTTGATTAATTCTGATGCAAATATCTAACTTAACTACATGAATCACCGTTGTTTTTCGACGAATGGCAAGTTGATGTAGATGAATTATTATTACTTTATACCTAACTTGCAAACTCATTTAAACCTCAAATCGACGAATGAAAAATTTATATAAATTAAGTCTTGTTTTTATATTCCTATTTACAATAAATGGAATGGCTCAAAACATGCAAGAAGGATTTACTTATCTTGAAAAAGGAAATTTTGCTAAAGCCGAAACTTTCTTTGAAACTATATTAAAAGAGTATCCAGCAAACAAAACAGCACGACTTTGTTATGCAAGAGCTGTTGGGTTAAATGATAATCCAGAAAAAGCATTAGACTTATTCATTGAAATGAAAAAAGAATATGCTAATGATTTAGAAATAAAACTTAATTATGCTGAATCTTTATTATGGAATAAAAAATTTCCTGAAGCTAAAGTATATTACACAACTCTTGTTGCAGAAAATCCAGAAAACTTTGTCGCTCATTTAGGTTTTGCAAATACTTTATCTAATTTAAAGGAATTTGAAAATGCTTTGCTTAATGTAAATAAAGCGCTAGATCTTTCTCCTGGAAATGGTGGCGCTTTGGTTTCTAGAAAATACATCAAACTAGGTTTTGCTAATGAAAAAGTAAATGCTAAACAATATGATGAAGCTGAAAATTTTTATGATGAAATTTTAGTAGATTTTCCAAATGATAAAGAAACTTTATTAAACAAAGCCAATTTATACTTGATTTCAAAACAAATAGAAAAAGGAAATGAAGTTTATAAATTATTAGCTTTAGAAAATCCAAATGTTGCTTTGAACGGACTTTCGCTTTTAGCTCATTTAAATGAAAATGACACTGAAGCTTTAAATTTAGCAACGGAATCTTTAGAAAAAAGCAAATCTGTTACAGATGAAAAAATCATTAAACAAACCAACGAACGTTATGTTCAAGCTTTAATTTGGAACAGAAAATATGATTTAGCTGAAGAAAATATTACTTCATTACTAGAAAAATATCCAAATGAAAATTGGGTTTTAGCTTTATCCGCAACTTTAGCTATTTATAAAAGTGATTTCAAACAAAGTATTAAAGATTATTCAAATATCTTAAAAAATGATTCTAAGTCTTTTGATGGGAATTTAGGAATTGCCAATGCTTATTATGCTTCTGGTGAAATTGACAATGCTTACAATGCTGTTTTTAAAACCTTAGACATCTTTAAAAATCAAAATGATGCTATTGGATTTCTAAAGAAGTTAAACGCAGAACACACACCTTTTTTAGAAGAAAAATTGAGTTATTCTTTTGATAATGGTGATAATACTGCTTTTGCTTCGTTGACACAAATTACTTTTCCAACTTCAACAAAATGGTCGTTTAATACTTCTTATCAATTTAGAAAGACGGATAATAAAGTTACTTCAGCCAATGCAACTACAAATGATTTTACTTTAGGAACAACCTATAAATTTCATCCAAAAGTTAGCTTTACTATGAATGCTGGAGTTTCTAATGCAAGTGGTTTTACAAACAGTTACAACCAATTGCTGGTTCATACTTTCTTTAAAACGAAACCTTTAAAACTGCAAGATTTGGAAGTTGGTTACAAAAGAGAAATGCAAAACTTTAACTCAGATTTGATTAATAAAGAAATTGTGAGCAATAATTTTTATGCTAATTATAATATCAGCACCAACATTAAGTTTGGTTGGTTTACCCAATATTTTTACACTACGCAATCGGATTCAAATACTAGAAATTTACTGTTTACTTCTTTGTATTATAACTTTTTATCGAAACCTGTTTTAAAAGGAGGAGTTAATTATCAGTATATTGCTTTTAAAAATCAAGTTCCTACTGATTATTTTAGTCCCAAAAAATTTAATGCTGTTGAAATTTTTGCTGATTTCTTAAAAGATGAAAATAGTGCTGAAGTTAAAAGTATCTTTTATAACGTAAATGCTGCAACTGGTTTTCAATTTATTGAAGACGGTGATAAGCAATGGACTTATAGAATTCAAGCAAAATTTGGGTATAAATTCTCTGACAGATTGTTGGCTAATGTTTATGGCTTACGAAGTAATATCGCTTCTGCAACTGCAGCTGGTTTTACTTATAACGAATTTGGTTTTCGCTTAAAGTGGTTACTTTTTAGCAAACCAGTATTTAAAACAAAAAAAACCGAAGAATAAATTCTTCGGTTTTTTTTAAATAATATTTACGTGTCTAATGTAAAATATCTTTATTTATCTTTTCAATTGCTTGATTTGATAACTTATATTGCTTTTTCGTTATACAAATGTAGCCAATAAACTTAATGCATTATTAAACTATCGTTAAGCCTATTGTTTAAGTTAGATAGATGGTGAAAAACTGTCGACGAATGGTTTAAAAAAATTAAAGTAAATTCAATCTTTTCATTAATTCTGGTCTATTTGCTCTACTTACTGGAATTACATCTTTAGCAATAAGAACGCTATTGTCTTCAATATCAATAATTTTTTTGGTATTGATAATGAACGAACGATGTACTTTTAAAAATAAATCCGTTGGCAGTTTATCTTCAATTTTTTTTAAAGTAGAATGAACGGTGTAATTTTTATTATCTGTTTTGATTAGAATATAATCTCCTTTTGCTTCAACTACAGTAACAGTGTTAAATTCAATTTTTATTAATCTTCTGTCAATGTTAACATAGAATTCATTGACTGTGTCAGAAGGAGTTTCTTCTTTTGAAGTAATTGTTTTCGAAGGAACTTTTGCTGATTTTAATTTTTGTACAGCTTTTTCAAAACGCTCTTCTGAAATTGGTTTTACTAAATAATCAACTATACATTCATATTCAAAAGCTTCAATAGCAAAGTTTTTATCTGAAGTAACGAGAATTACTTTTGGTGGATTTTTTATAGTTTGAATAAAATCAAACCCTGTAAAATCGGGCATATGAATGTCTAGAAAAATAACATCAACTGAATTTTGATTTAAATATTTGATAGCGTGCATAGCGTTTGAAAACTCTTCTAAAACTTCCATTTCTGGAAAGTTAGATATTCTTTGAGCTATAATAGCTCTAGCCATTGCTTCATCATCAATTATTATACACTTCATTGCGTTGCTGTTTTTTACAAATCATCCACAAAGTTTTGCATGCTATTTAGAATTTCTTCAAATTCATTTTGCAATACAATTGAGCTTTGTTTTAAATTATCTTCAAATTGTTCAGCAATATAGTAACTTTTTTCAAGACCTAGAACAGAAATTTTATGTTTTAGTTTATGAACCATTTCTGCAGTGGCTTTAAAATTCTGTGATTCTAATAATGATCTATAATTTTCAATTTCCTGAGGCAACTCTGATTTTACAATTGCAATCATTTTTTGCTTAAAACTTTCATCATTTCCTGAAAGTTCGTTTATGTAATTTAAATTTGGTTGTTCCATTAGTTTTTGGGTAATGTGAAATAAAATGTAGCTCCAATTCCTTCTTGACTTTCAAGCCAAATATCTCCATTATAAAATTGCACAATCTTCTTAACTATTGAAAGCCCAATTCCAGATGAAGTATTATTACTTTCTAATTTGGTAAAGACTTTAAAAATACGATCAAAATAATTTTGAGATATTCCCATTCCATTGTCTTTTACAAAAAACTCAAAATGATCTTCTTTTTCAATGGCTCCAATTTCAATTATCCCATTTTCTTTGTCGTTATATTTTATTGCATTTTGAATTAAATTTTGAAAAACCTGCTTAAATCTCCAAGCATTTCCAAACAAACTAGGTAAGTTTTCTTGAACCAAAATTTTTGTGTTATTAGGAATTAAAATAGTTCTCAAAATATCATCAATTATTAAATTAAAATTGATATGTCTGTCTTCTGCTTCTAACCTATCAATGGTTGAATAATCAAGAATTCCTTTAATTAACAAATCCATTTTTTCGACATTAGAAAGCACTAGGTTTAAAGAATTTAAACATCCTGATCTCATTCCGTCTTTATTGTCTTCAATTACCCAATTTACTAAAGTATCAATATTTCTTAGAGGTGCTTTTAAATCGTGAGAAACCACATGTGCATACTCATTTAACTCTTCGTTTTGCTGTTCTAAGTCTTTTAATAATTCTTCTCTTTGATTATTAATAGCAACAATTTCTAAGGCTTGTTTTTTTACATATTCTGCTTTACTAAATTCTTTTTCATCACTCAATTTTTCTGGGTCTAAATTCATAGAAGATAAAATTGCAGATAAATTTTGATTGATTTCTTTTAAGCTATTAGCTTCTGCTCGTAATTTTTGGTTAGCTTCAAATAATTCATCTGAACTAATTTGCATAGCGCGTTGAGACATAGTCAATTGATCTTCATAATTAACATATGAATCATTAACCGCTTTTAAAAATTGCTTTAAATCTCTAAGCTGTTCTGGTTGAATGAACTTTGCTATTTGTCTTTTTAAAAGTGAATTCATTATTCGCTTATTAAGGTTAATGTCATAGTCTGATTGTGTAAATCGCAAAACGTATTTCCAGAAAAAGGAGCCATTTCACCATACGAATAAAATCCTGTTATAGCTGTTTTTTCACCAACTACTTCGTGTACTCTTTCAATTTCTTCTTCTACACGTTGGTTCATTACTAATTTTCTTCCTACACAACTCACTAACAAAGCTAATTGTGGTTTATTTTTTCTATTTTTCATAGCTAATTTTGCAGCTTCATTTGCTCCTTCAGCAATTGCATCAACAGAAGCCATCATTAATTGTACTTTTGAATTTACAGGAACATCACCAGCTAATGTCATAGATTGATTTTCGTTATCAATCCCTAAAATAGTTCGTACAACAGGTTCTGTTTTCCCTTCTGGTGTTACATTAAGTGGATATAATAATGAGGCTTGCGGTAACTGATCTGCTTTATCTCCTAAATATTTTTTGTATAAGTCTAATGCTGGTTGATCATCAATTTCATATAAAATATTGGCTTCAGATTTTGTTATAATTCGTTCTGGCCCAAATGTTGACCAACCACCAAAACTGGCAAATGAAATTTCTAACGTTTCCCCATAAAAACCAATTAAAATCACTTCACCTTCTTTTGGATTTACTTTGTAAGATGCTAATGTTTTTTCAAATTTAGCATCATCACCACACATTCCACCAGAAATCGGAATTGAATTTTGAATGTTTTCTTCCAAACCTTCAATTAATGAACTTCCGTTAACAAAACTACCTTCTGAAAGAACAAATAAATGTTTCAAGTTTTCTTTAGGCATCTCATTGTACAAAATTTCACCTAGTTTTTTTGCGTCTTTATTATAATCTAAAATATTTTCAGTTCTAATTTCAAAAGTGCTTTTTTCAAATTCAATTGCTGTTGCAACTATAGAATCGTCAAAAACGTTATCATTTATTATTTCGCCAGAAGTTGAACCAAAAACAATGTGCTCATATGGAAATTCCTTTCTGATTTCTTCAATAACTTCACTTTTTTCAAGAAGCATTCTGTTAGCAAAAATCAATACCAAAGGATTTTTCAATTCTTTTTTAGCTTGAAGATATTTCCAATTTTGTCCTTCTAATTTATATGCTTGTACTATTTTCATTAGTTTGTTTTTGGCATTTTGATATAAAACGTTGTTCCTTTTGTCAGTTCACTTTCAATAGAAATTGTTCCTTTATAATTATCTACAATTCTCTTTACAATTGACAATCCAATTCCTGTAGAACTTTCATGGTTGGTGAAAGATTGGAAAATTTTAAATATTTTTTCTTGATTTTCTTTCGCGATTCCGGGTCCATTATCTTTTACATAGAACGTGTAACTTTTTGCATCTTCTGCATAACCAACAGATACTAAGCCTTCTGGCTTATCTATATAATTAACTGCATTACTAATAATATTTTGAAATAATTGTTGCATTCTAAATTTATCAGCTTTAACAATTGGCAACGTATTGTCAATAATGACCTTTGTGTTTTCTGGAATATGAATGATTTTGATGCAATTATTAATTACATCATTTAAATCGATTGATTCATTTATTGTATCTTCAGTATCCACTTTTGAATAAGTTAAAATTCCATGAATTAAATGGTCCATTTTTTCAACTTTTCCTTCAATCATGTTAAGATATTGCAAGGTTTCGTCGCTAA
This sequence comes from Flavobacterium gelidilacus DSM 15343, assembly GCF_000422685.1. Taxonomy (GTDB): domain Bacteria; phylum Bacteroidota; class Bacteroidia; order Flavobacteriales; family Flavobacteriaceae; genus Flavobacterium; species Flavobacterium gelidilacus. Next base: position 209,622 of record NZ_KE383903.1, read on the forward strand.
ACTCTTTTTCGTTATCTTCTTTTATCCATGAAATTAATGAATGGATACTTCTTAATGGCGATTTTAAATCATGAGAAACAATTTGAGCATATTCGTTAAGCTGTTCGTTTTGTTTTTCTAATCGTTTTAAAAGTTGTTCTTTCTGAATTTCAAGTGTTTTTTGTTTAGTTATGTCTAGATGAATTCCAATTGACCCTATTAATTCCCCATTTAAATTATAATTTGGCGCACCACTTATTAACCAATGTTTAGTTTCTCCGGTTTTGGTTTTGGTGGTGATTTCGTATGAATCAGAAATTCCTTCTGTTCTAATCGAATTTTTCTCTTCAATTATTTGTTTTTCATTTTCATCCATTAACAAATTTGAAGCATTGTTTCCTAATAAATCTAATAATGAATACCCACTCATATCACTAAAAGATTGATTTGCAAAAAGCACTACATCATCATTATCAACTTCTAACAATCCCATATTCATGTTAGCGATAATGTTACTATATTTTTGTCTTTCTGCTTCTATGCTCTCTTTGTAGCGCTTTTTGATAGTTATATCATCGTAGCTCCATAAATGTCCTGCATATTTTCCATCTTTGTAAATAGGAAGAAAACTTCTTTCTAAAACACTTCCATCTGTTAACTCAATTTCTTCTGCAATTATTTTTTCTTTATCTTTTAAAATCTCATCAATTCTAGCAATAAACTTATCAGGATTCTTGAAAAAATGTTTGGTGCTCTCAGCTGCTGCTTCGCAATCAATTCCTTTCATTTGTTCGGGTTCAAATGGAACTTTAAACATGGCGCAGAACTTTTTATTGACTACAACAATTTTTCTGTTTTCATCTTCTAGTAAAACTCCAGATTGAAGGTTTTCTATAAGTGAATTTAGTTTGTTTTCTGATTCTATAATTTTTTGATTGAACTCTTTTTGTTCTGTTATGTTTTCTTCAATGGCAAAATATTTTACAGTTTCACCTTTACTGTTTTTTAAAGCTTGACCTTGAATTCGAATCCAATATTTCTCTTTGTTTTTTGAATAATTGACGATTTCACAATTGAATGATAAACCTTGTCTTATTTGGTTTGCTAAATATTGTATAGTTTCTTTATCTGTTTCTGGACCTTGAAGCAAATGTCCAGGTTTAGTGCCAATTAATTCTTCTTTTGAATAACCTGATAATTTCATAAAACTATCATTTGCCCATTCTATTTTGCCTTCTTTATCACAAATTACAACCGAATTAATGTTTTTTTCTGCAATAGAAGATAAAATAGAAAGTCTTTCTTCGTTTTCTTTTACGATAGTATTATCTTCAATAGTGGCAAAATATTGCTCTACATTTCCATCGCTGTCAAAAACAGGTTGCCCTTTAGATTTTGACCAAAATGGCTTTTTTGTTTTATGTGCATGATAAATATCAACATCAAACATTTCCCCTTTATAAAAAGCATCAAGCATTTTATTTATCTCTTCTTTATTTGAAAGCTCACATAATCCAACTTCTACTGGAGTTTTGCCAATTAATTCATCATATGAAAAACCTGTGAGTTTTAAATAGGCTTCATTACACCAAAAAATTCTTCCGCTAGGATCTGTAAAAATAATTCCGTTTTTATTAGCACTTGCAACAATAGAAAGTTTGTTTAATTCTTCTTTATCTTTTTTAAGTTTTTTTCTTTGAGAATTTACTGTTGTTAATAATTCTTTTAATTCAGAATTATTAATCTCTTGGTTTTTTAAAACGTGTAGTAAATCTAAAAGTGGATCAAAAATGGCAAAATCATGAAGTGTTAATTTTTTTTCTATAACATTTTCCATAGATTGAAACCAAGGATTTCCAATAAACAAATAATAGTCATTATGAAGATTGATTTGTCCTCTTAATGAAACAGTTTTGTCTGAAAATGAATCAAAAACAATTAATTCACCAATAGTTTCTTTAAAATTTTGAGATGAAAGATGCTCGATTTTTGGTCTCTTAATAGCAAAAACTTCAGTAAAAAGTAAATCTTCTTTTAATTCAGGAAGAATTTTTTTTAAACTCTTTCCAAAACTCTTTATTTTTAATTCTTTATCAATTAATAAATAAAAAGGAAAGATGTTATTAAAACTAGTAACATCAAAACTGAATTGAAAATCTTGCATTTTTTACCAACTTACTTTAAAAATTTCGTGATCATCTCCTAAATCTCTTGTTTGCAAAAGTTCAATTGTGGTTGGCGTTTTAAACATTTTGCCCAAACCTTGAATTAAACCTCTTACAAATTCTTGCAAACCTTCTCTTTTAGAAAAGTAATGTAAGTTAAGACTATTTTCTGAAACTTCACTAACTTTAAATTCTGGGGGTGTTAATTTAGGATAAATTAGCATAACTCGATTATGAAATAATGGTAAGTTTTCTAAAAATTCTTTTAGGGAAGAACCACCAGATTCCATTAAACCACCATATCTTTCGTTTGTTGTTTTAATAACCCACCATTCCCCAAAAGCAATTAAGACATCTTCTAGAGTCATGTTCATTTCATCCGAAACTGCTATTGCTAATTTGAATGTAATATCATCGTCATAAGCTTCACTACTGATAAAAAAATCTTCTTCTATTCCACTTCTTTCTAGAATAGCTTCCCATTTTTCTTCACCAAAGTTGGCAATAACTAAATCTTGAATGGCTTTATTTATTATTCCATACATTTATTGAGAAATTAATTCATTTGTACTCCAATAATCTAACAGTTTTTTTATTCTATCTACGTAATCTTCATATTTTAATGGCTTTAGAACATAACCTGCAATGCCAATTTTATAACATTCCATCATCTCTTTATGATTACTAGATGTAGATAAAATAATAGATGGAATATATTTTAAAATTTCATCATTCTTTAAAATGGTTAAAAATTCTATTCCGTTAAGTTTAGGCATATTTAAATCTAAGAGAATAATATCAGGTATTATTTCTTTGTTTTTAAGTATATCTAATGCTTCTTCTCCATTGTTAGCTTCAATTATTTTATGATTTAATTCTAGTTTTTTTAAAACTCTGTTGAATTTCATCACTTCAATAGCATCATCTTCTATTAAGAGAATATTTAAAGATTTTGTCATGTTTTATGCTTTTTGTCCAATATCAAAAGTAAAATTTAAATATTGTTATCGACTTTCTTTTCGACAAGCACATTTTTAGTATAGACGAATGGTAGAAAAGTATAGACAAGTAGTTTTAATTACATGTGACTCAAAATCTCTTTTTTCAACGTATCATATTCACCTTGCATGATTAAACCATTATCTAATAAGCGTTTGTAGTTCTGAAGTTTCTCAAACAATTCATCTTGAGACAGCTCATTTAGCTTTTTATCGCTTGAAGATAAAGTATCTTTTGGTTCTTCATACGTTTCATAAGTTGGAGTTGATGGAACGATTTCTGCAAAATGAGTTACTTCTTCCGCTTCAATTTCTTCAATTATTTCTTCTTGAGGAAATTCTTCAGCTTTAATATCTTCTGCAATATAAGGATTAACAATAGGATTTTTTAAAAGATCCAATTGTTCTTTTGAATAAGTATATAGTTTTCTTGCTTGATTTTTAGGCAAGTAATCAATATTAAGCGTTAAATCAGATTTAGTATTGAAGGTGAATTCAGCTCCAAGAATTCCTTCTTTTACAAAAGTTCCGGCAACATCATTCCAATCATAATCAATAAATTCCATCGATAAACCTAAGTTTTTTGGCTTACATATAATAATTCTCTTGTTGGTAACCACTACGCTATCAGGAAAAACAGTTAATGCTGGTTTTTTTTGAACAGCTATATAACCAACTTCTTCATTAGACATTAAAAGATTTTCTAATTTTAAAGTAATCTTTTCAATTGCTTTTGGATCTTGGTCTTCGTTTAATATATTTTTTAAATTCTCAATCATATAAAAAAAGTTTAGAAGTATAAGAGGTTATTAGTTTTAAAGGTTTTGTAGTTATTTGAATACAAATGTAATGCCTAATTTTCTAAATTTTCAATTTCGGTTTTAATTTTTTTGGTTAGGCTGCTAAAAACCAATTCGTAAGAATGATTTATTAAGTGTAAAACTTTTTTATCTGGAACATCTTCATTGATTGTTACAGTATTCCAATGGACTTTACTCATATGAAATCCAGGATTTATCCCTTCAAATTTATCCCTTAATTCTAAGGCAACTTTTGGGTCACATTTTAAATTTATGGCTGGGATTTCTTTTTCCCAATTAGATAACGAAGTTAAAGCAAACATTTTACCGCCAACTTTAAAAACTAGAGTATCTTGATCAAAAGGAAAATGTTCGGTTACTCCTTTTTTGGATAAACAATATTCGTATAGTTGTTGAATGTTCATTCTATTAATTAAAAGATTTAAAAATTGAAAGATTTAAAAATTTACTCAAATGAAATTGCTTTTATTTTACATAAATTTATATAAAATGGGTTTGCTTGGACTTGCATCATTTTCGAATGAAGCGAATTGTAAATTTAACAAATAACTTCCGTCTTTTACAAAATCATCAACGTAAATTAATTCTGTAATCGTGCAATTCATTCTTGCATCATCGTTCAAATTATTCACATCTTTTACATTCCAAAAGGCTTTGTGAGCCAATAATTTTCCTTCATCATGTTCTTTATCTACACTTGGTAAATCAATTAATAAATGTTGAATTCCTTTTTCTCTAATAAAAACAGCAGCTTCTTCACTTAAATAAGGTGGATTTGTATTTGAATATTTTAAATGCTTTTTATCTTCAGAATTTGGTAACGTACGTATTATTAATGCTTTTATTGGAAAATCTGTTGAGACGTTGCAATGCAACTTCTCTTCGATGATTGCTTTTGTGATGATTAAATCTTCTCCGATTTTTTCAGGTTGAACTGAAATAACTTCAGCCAAAAAGAAAAACTGTTTCAAACATTGATTAATGCTGTAAAAATCTCGTGTAATGTGTCCTAAACATTCTGTGTGTGTTCCGTGTGCATGAGGATTAAAGAAAATATTATTGAAATTGGTAGATGATTTTCCTTCAGAAACTTTTCCTATCCAATCATCCATTTTTACAGGTTCGATTTCTGGTTTTCCTTGATACCATGCAATCGGATTTTCATCGTCATTGGTTAATGGAATGGATATATCAATGGGTTTTGATAGGTCGACTGTGTATTTATTATCTATTTGTGCTTTCATTTATGCTGAACTCGTTTCAGCATCTGATCATGCTAAAACTATATTTTGTTAAACTCGTTTCAGCATCTTTTGAACTTAACGAGATTTTGTTAGTAAGACACTGTTATTTACAACTCCAAATATAAATCTTTTAATTCGGGATTTAAAATTTTTGCTAAATTCCATTTCCAGTCTTTATGCCAATTTTTTAATTGTTTTTCTCTTAAAAAAGCATCTCTATAATTATCATATTCTTCAAAATAAATTAAAAATGTAGCACTATATTTTTTAGTAAATACTGCACCTGTTCCTTCTTTATGACATTCTATTCTATATTTTAAATCTTTTGTAGCTCCAACATACAAAACGGAATGGTTTTTATTTGTCAATATATAAACATAGCCTTTAATCATAAATTGTTTTCTTACGTTCAGCAGATGCTGAAACTAGTTCATTAACTCTCTCGTTAAAATTCAACAGATGCTGAAACTAGTTCAGCATAAACAAATCACTTGCAATTCCATCACATAAAAACTTTCCCTTTTTTGTGGTTTTTAGGATTTTATTTTCAATTTCTAACAAACCGTCATCGATAAATCGTTGGCTTTGTTTGTTTAAATAATCTAGAAAATTTTGTCCAAACTCTGATTCAATTCTGTCTAAAGAAACTCCCCAAATTGTTCTTAAGCCAGTCATAATATATTCGTTATAACTGTCTTCTTTTGTAAGTTTTTCTGAAGTTAAAGGCAATTTATTATCTTGAATAGACTTGATGTACAATGTGTTATTAGCAATATTCCAACTTCTTGATGTTCCGTTAAAACTATGTGCTGACGGACCAATTCCGATGTATTTTTTTCCTAACCAATAACTCGAATTATTTTTTGAAAAGAAATTTTCCTTTCCGAAATTTGATAATTCGTAATGAATGAATCCTTTTTCTTGAAGCGTTTCGACTAAAATATGAAAATGTTCTTGAGCCACTTCATCATTTGGTCCTTTGATGATTCCTTTTTTGATGAAAGTTTCTAAAGCAGTTTTGGGTTCAACCGTTAATGCATAGCTCGAAATATGTGGAATATTATAGGAAAGTGCTTTTTCAATATTCTGCTTCCATTTTTCGTTACTCATTCCTGGAATTCCGTAAATTAAATCTAAGGAAATATTTTCAAAGTATTTTGTCGCAAATTCCAAACAATTTGAAGCTTCATTGGAATTGTGAGCACGATTCATCATTTTTAAATCATCTTCAAAGAAAGATTGAATTCCGATTGAAAGTCGATTTACTCGATTGTTTGACAGTTCGATTATTCGACCTTCTGTTAAATCATCTGGATTTGCTTCAACCGTTATTTCTGGATTTTCTGCAACATTGTAATTTTTATAAACTTCATCAATCAAGAATTTTATGTCTTTAATTGACAATATGCTTGGAGTTCCGCCACCAAAATAAATGGTTTCAATACTTTCGTTTTCTGATTCATTTTTTCGCAAGGCAATTTCTTTCGCTAATGCCAAAATCATCTCGTCTTTCTTCTTTAAACTAGTAGAAAAATGAAAATCGCAATAGTGACAAGCCTGTTTGCAAAATGGGATGTGTATATAGATTCCTGACATTACTTTTTAACTCGTGATTCATTCTGTTTCACAAAAGCATCCCAACCAGTATAACTTTTTTCACCTACAACTTTCCCTGAATTGAAAAAGTGACAAACTGCTGCTGCTAATCCATCTGTTGAATCTAGGTTTTTGGGTAATGTTTTTAAGCCTAATAATTGTTGAAGCATTTTGGCTACTTGTTCTTTGCTGGCATTTCCGCTTCCGGTGATTGCCATTTTTATTTTTTTGGGTTCGTATTCTGTGATGGGAATATCTCTTGAAAGTCCAGCTGCCATAGCTACTCCTTGTGCTCTTCCTAGTTTCAACATGGATTGCACATTTTTACCAAAAAAGGGTGCTTCGATAGCAATTTCGTCTGGATGATAAGTTTCTATTAGCTCAATAGTTCTTTCAAAGATGATTTTTAGTTTTTGGTAATGGTTGTCGTATTTGGACAATTGCAATTCGTTTAGTTGCAAGAATTCCATTTTTTTGTTGACTATTTTTATCAATCCAAATCCCATGATGGTTGTTCCTGGGTCGATTCCTAATATGATTCTTTCGCTAGACATTAGTGTTCAGTGTTCAGTATTTAGTTGGCAGTTAACTATTGAAAAAACAATACTAATTCGTTTTCAAATTGACTACTTTTGTTGCAATGATTGCTATTTCTCACAAAGCTAAACAATTCTTTTTGGTTACTATCAAACTTTTGATTGTAAGTGGCGCAATTTATTATATTTATTGGCATTTTAATGATGATAAAAAGATAGATTTTAATCAGATAGAAGGTTACTTATCTTTTAAAACTCTTTTGATTTTAACTACTTTTTCTTGTTTAAATTGGGTTTTAGAAATTTTTAAATGGAGACATTTAGTTTCATCATTCAAAAATATTTCATTTTTTGAAGCTATGGAACAAAGTTTAGGTTCCTTAACTGCATCGATTTTTACACCAAACAGAATTGGTGAATATGGTGCCAAAGCGTTATATTTCCCTAAAGAAAACACTAAACAAATTGTGCTTTTGAATTTTATTGGCAATAGCAGTCAAATGTTGATTACTACTCTTTTTGGTTTAATTGGGATTTTAATTAGTGATTTTAAGTTTGAAGTTTTTAATTGGTTTTTAATTCTTGCGCTAATTGTTATTATTTGTTTGCCGTTATTGTATTTTGCTAGAAATATTGAAATTTATGGGTTTTCAATTCGAAAAATAATTTCATTTTCTTTTGATTTTCATAGAAATAACCTTTGGTTTTCAATTATGCGTTATTTAGTTTTTTCATTTCAATTTTTGTATCTACTTTCAATTTTCCAAATTAAAATGGACTTTACAACTGCAATTGGAACTATTTTTACCATGTATTTTTTAGCATCTATAATTCCGACGATTCATTTTTTGGACGTTGCTGTTAAAGGAAGTGTGGCTTTGTTTTTATTTGGTCAACTAGGTGTTGATGATTGGAAAGTTGCTGCAATTATTTCGATTATGTGGCTTTTTAATTTGGTTTTACCTTTGCTTATTGGAAGTATTTTTGTCTTAAAATATAAACCTTTAAAGAAATGATTTTAGTTGGATTTTATACTATGCTTTTTATTTATGTACTTTTTATAGGTGCATTTATTTATGGTTTTGGTAAGATGAAAGTTAAAAATCAAACGAATTTAAATCCGAAAACGAGCTTTAGTATTATTGTGCCTTTTAGGAATGAAACTGAAAATTTACCTAAACTTTTAAATTCTATTTCATTATTAGATTATCCGAAGGAATTGGTTGAAGTTATTTTGGTTGATGATGACTCGAAAGAGGAATTTAGAATTCAGAATTTAGAATTTAGAATTCAGATTATAAAGAATATTAGAAATACAAATTCTCCAAAGAAAGATGCAATAAATACTGCAATTTCGAATGCTAAAAACGATTGGATTTTTACAACTGATGCTGATTGTTTGGTGCAAAAAAATTGGTTGAAATCAATTGATGCTTATATTCAGATAGAAAATAAAAGAATGGTTGCTGCTGCTGTTTCTTATTTACAAAAGCAAGGATTTCTACATGATTTTCAGCATTTAGATTTTTTGAGTTTACAAGGTGTCACGGTTGGAAGTTTTGGAATTGAGAAACCGTTTATGTGTAATGGTGCAAACTTTGCTTATGAAAAAACATTTTTTAAGGAATTAAATGGGTTTGAAGGAAATGATAAAATAGCAAGTGGTGACGATGTTTTTTTATTGCAAAAAGCTTTACAATTTGATGCAAAACAAGTTGGATTTTGTGCGAACAAAGAAAGTATCGTTGCTACAAAAAGTGTTACGAGTTGGAAAGCATTGTTTTATCAACGTGTGCGTTGGGCAAGTAAATCGAGTGCTTATGTGGATTGGTTTTCGAAAATTTTGGCTATTGTGGTTTTCTTAACGAACTTTTTTTTGGTGATTGGTTTTGGGTTATGGGTAATGGGTTTATTCACTTATGATAACTTACTTTTCTATTTTGGAATTAAGTTTTTGGTGGATTTTATTATGATTCAGAAATCGGCTAATTTCTTTGGGCAACGTATTCGATTTGTTTTGATTTGTAGTTTGGTTTATCCTTTTTTTACTAGTGCTGTGGCTTTGTATTCTTTGTTTGGGAATTATAGTTGGAAAGGGAGAATTTTTAGGAAATAAATGCTTTTTTAAAACACATAGAAACATAGGTTTTGAGTTCTTTTGAAAAGTCGCTTTGCTTTTTATATGAATCATTACATTGATGAAAAACAATTACTTCTTTTGATTATTTTTAAACATATAAGTCATCTAAGTTAAAAAAGATAGAATGATAGGTTTTTGATTGTAACTAAATCGCTTTGCTTATTTTAGAAAAACATAGTTTGTTATGAAAACGGATTTCATAGCCCTGATAGCAATGGAAAGCCTTTTGTGAAAGAATGCTATTTTTTGTTGTTATAAAAAAGCGACCTAAGAAGCTCTTTTTATGACTTACAAAAAAAGTATTGTTTGCAAAAGCTTGTAATGGATAGCAGGAAATAGCTTCTGAAATAAATTCAGGATAAATTCTGAAAAAACTACTTTTTCTTAATAATTACAGGTAAAATAAATTGGGTTTTAACTTTTACACCTCGTTTACTTGCTGGTTCGATTGGTGGGAAATTAGCTAGTTTGTCTTGAATTATACTATCAATTTCTTTCAAATCATAGCCTAAACTGTCTTTTGAATGTTGAGTTTCAAAAATGCTTGTTCTGTCTGGAAAAACTGTTACTTTAACCTGAATTGTATCAATATTTGGATATAACATTTGAATGGAATCAACGCTTATTTTTTGTTGGATTTCCTTTGAAAGATAATTGAAAAAACACTGCTTTTGGGCTTCTTTATTTTGCATGGTATCGCAAGCGTAAACCGATGGATATTCGTCCACTTCGCTCCAATTTATTTTTTGAAGTTCTTGTTGCAATAATTCGGTTTCATTGGGCACTTTTTTATCAAAAAGTTGGCATGAAACTATAAAAAAGAATAAAAATGTGATTCCGATGTTTTTCAAATCTTTTTTTTGTAAAAATACTATCTTTTTTTTATTGCATGTGCAATTCTTGTTTTAATTGAGAAATTCTTTTGGTAATATAATCCGTCTTTGACTGATGTGCCTGTGGAAATTTCTTTAAAAATAGTTTAAATACTGGCAAAACTTTTTTCTTATTTACTTCTTTGTAATCTGTAATAACGCATATTTGATAGTAAGCTTCTATGTTTTCTCTGTTCTCATTAAAGGCTTTATTATAAAATTTTAAAGCATAATCCAATTGAACATTTTTTTGATAATAAACGGCTTTGTAAAAATATTCACTTTCAAAAGTAAGTTGTTTTAGTTCAATAGTTTTATCTAAATCATTTTGTGCTTTTTTAAAGTCATTTAAGTTTCCAAAACACAAAGCTCTTTCAAAATAATAATTAGAATCTTCTGGATTTAATGCTAATAAATAATCATATATTTCTATTGCTTTTTTATAATTACTTAGCTTAAAATAAGCTTTTGCAATGTCTTTATAAATAAATTCATCGTCTTGATTTAACTTTAATAACATTTCGTAATCAATAATTGCACTTGAATATTCATTCAGAATATAATAAAGTTGAGCTCTTAATTTTAGCATATCGATATCATTTGAATTTTGCTTGATGAATCTGTTGCAAATTTTTATTCCTTCTTCTTCTTGCTTAATTTGCGAATAAAAATAAGCTAATTTATAATTGCTTTTATGGTAAGTTGAGTCAATCTCACTAGCTAATTTATAATTTTTAAATGCTTTTCCGGGTTCGTTTAGTTTTTCAAATGAAAGTCCTAAATAATATAAAAAAATGGAATTAGTTTTTTGATTTTGAACCAATTTATCAAATACAATTTGTGCTTTATCATACTTTGAAACATCTAAAAGTAGTAATCCGAAATCAAAATTTATTGGAATAGAAGTTGAGTCTAACTTAATATAATTTTGATAATATTTTAAAGCTTCATTTTTATTTCCTTTTGCTTCAAAAACTTTGGCAATTTTATAATTCTTACTATTTTCTGATGCTAATTTATAAGTGTTTATGGCTTCATTATATTTTCCTATTGCAACTAAACTATCACCCAAAGCTATGTTTTGAGCGTAACTTTGAAGCGATAGTGTTAAGAAAAATAATAAAATATATTTCATTGAAAATTGTTGTTGTTTTTAGAATATTTCTGAATTTATTATTTTTGCAATCTAAACGCAATAGGTTGAGCATAAGAAACTGCTACTGCTTCTCCTTCTATCATTGCTGGTTGGAATTTTGGAAGAAGTCTAATGATTTTTATTGCCTCTTCTTCTAATAAATAACTATTATCATTTCCAGTTCCTTTAACATTCAAGTTTTCAATTAGTCCTTCTTTAGTGATTTGAAACATAATAGTCACTCTACCTTGAACTTTTTTGTCAACTGCTTCTTTGGGATAGTTAAAATGTGTTTTAATGTGATCATTCATAGCTCTGATAAAACATTCTTTTGCATCATTGCCTGTTTTTTCTTCACAACCTTCAAAAGCTGGTGGGTTTTCAAGCAGTGCAAAAGGTATTGGGTCATCAGAAGTAGGTTTGGTATTAATAATTTTAGCTTCTGTGTTTTTAGATAATTCTTTTAAATTTTCTTCTAGAAAATTTTCATCTAAAACCTTTATTTTTTCTTCTTTTGTCGCACTTTGATTGAATTCTTTAATCTCTTTTAATAATTTTTCTTTTTTCTTTTCAACAGTTTCTCCTTTATTAACTTGTGCTACAACACTAGTTGAAAACAACATTAAAGACAAGACTGTCATAGGAACAACTACTAAATACTTGATCATTCCTGCTTTTTTTGATTTTGATTTTTGTAACATAACTAAACGTTTTTTGATTAATGATTGATTGTAAAAATTATTGGTTAATGAAATGGAGTTCACTTCAAAAATTTGACATATAAGCGTTTCATAATAACAGCTTTTATTTTCGGAAATACTGTTAGAATCGGCTTCAAATTCATGTGTTTCAACTATTCTTTTTTGATAGAAATACACTAAAGGATTGAACCAAAAGATAATTTTCAACATTTCTAAAAAAACTAAATCTAAGGAATGAAGTTGGTTTTTATGAACTTTTTCGTGTTTTACTATTGTTTCAATGTTTGAATTATCGTTTCCAATAAAAATATAATTAAAAAATGAAAATGCTTGCTTAGAGTTTTTAATGCGATGTACTTCAACTTGATCAATTACTTCAATTAAAGTGTTTTTCTTAATTTGATAAATTTTGAAAAGTTTAATTAAAAACAACATAAGGAAGACTAAAATACCTATTCCGTATAAAATAAAAAGCGGTATAAAAGAGGAAGTGATTTCTGATTTATTTTCAATAAAACCAGCATTTGAAACAACAATCTCTTTTAATTGAAAAAAAGTTTGCTTTTGAATGTTTCCCTTAATAGGGATTTTTATCAATGGAATTATTAAAGACAATAGTATACTTCCTAAAAGATAAAATCTATTGGCTTTAAAAAAGGTTTCTTTCTTGAAAAATATTTCAAAAATTATTAAAAAACCCAATTGCAAAAGTATGGTTTGTAAGCTGTAAACTAAAAAATCATTCATCTTCTTTGCTTTTAATTTCATTAATCATTTGTTCGAAATCTTTTAAATCAACATCATTTTTCTTAACAAAAAAGGAAACCATGTCTTTAAACGAACCTTGAAAATAATTTTCAACCAATTTATTTAATGACGAATTACTGTATTCTGTTTTTTTTAGTAATGGAAAATAAATATATCCTTTACCTTCTTGTTTATGACCCACAAAGCCTTTTGTTTCTAATATTCTTATAATTGTGGAAACTGTGTTGTAAGCTGGTTTTGGCTCTGGTAATTTATCTAGTACATCTTTTACATTAGATTCGTCTAAATCCCATAAAACTTGCATTATTTCTTCTTCGGCTTTTGTAAGTTGTTTCATTTTATGCTGCATTTATTTCAGTATCATTATAATAATATACTAGTGTTTTTTGAACTAAGTTTTTAGTTTGATAATTCAAATGTAAACTAAATATTTAGTTTAAACTAATCTTTTAGTTGAAAGTTTTGTAAAAAAAGTATTTATAGAATTTATAAATGCTTTTTAAATTATTTTTTAGCAGGATTTTTTTCTGCTTCAAGTTTAAAGTTAATAGGTAGAGTATACTTCACTTTTACTGGTTTTCCTTGATGAATGCCTGGTTTTAATTTAGGTAATAATTTCATTATTCGAATTGCTTCGTTTTCCAAAAAATTAACTCCTATTATTTTTGGACCTCTAGTAGTTATATCTGTGGTAGTACCGTCTACATCAATTACAAACGAGACATAAATTCTCCCTTGTATATTTTGATCTTGTGCTTCTTTAGGGTAAACCAAGTGAGTTCGTATGTGTCTTTGTATTTGTTTATTAAAGCAGGATTTTGATTCATTTGGTTTTAAACCTTCACAGGCTTCAAATTCAGGAATTTTTTCTATGACTTGAAAGGGTAATTCTGATTCTGATTCTGGGTCAGCAACTGGAACATTTTCTTGTGCAAAAGAGAGATTAGTCAAAAATAACAGCAGAAAACTGGTTTTTAAAAGTAAATTTTTCATTAATTTAGTTTGAAATTTATTGGTTGTGCGTAGCTTACACCAACTGCTTCACCTCTTTGAATTGCAGGTTTAAATTTTGGAAGTAATTTTATTATTCTAACAGCCTCAATTTCTAACAACTGACATCCTTCTGGAGCATGCGTTTTTATATTTGTTATATCTCCATTTTTATCAATAACAAACAAAACTGTTACTCTACCTTGTATATTCTTTTTTACGGCTTGTTTTGGATATCTAAAATTCGATATAATATGATTATTCATCATTTGAAAAAAACAATCTTTAGCTTCTTTTCCTGAGGTTATTTCACAATTATCAAATTGTGGAATATCTTCTAAAACCACAAAGGGAACATCAATATCTTGATTTTGAGCAAAACTAAATGTTGAACTCAATAAAAATAATATCAAATTTAATTTCAATACCAATTGTATGTTTTTCATAAATTATCTTTAAATTAGGTAATAAAACAAATATATACTTTTTTTGTAATAAAATAAATCAATTCAACTATGGAATATGTTTTACTTATTTTAGGTCTAGTATTAATTCTTTTTGGAATAGTTGGAAGTATTTTGCCTGCTTTGCCCGGACCACCAATTAGTTGGGTTGGATTGTTACTTATTTATTTAATCCCGGCTATAAAAATTAATTATTGGATTTTAGGATTAACTCTTATTCTAACAATAATTATTGCTGTTTTAGATTATGTTTTACCCGCAAAAGGAACTAAACACTTTGGAGGCACAAAATACGGTGTTTGGGGAACAAATATCGGATTACTAATTGGATTGATATTCTTTCCTCCTTTTGGATTTGTTATTGGTCCGTTTTTAGGAGCTTTTATTGGAGAACTTATCTATAACTCAAAAGACACTAAAGGAGCTTTTAAAGCTGCATTTGGTTCGTTTTTAGGCTTATTGGCTTCAACTTTTATGAAAATTATGTTTTGCTTGGTTTTGCTTGGAATTTACCTTGTAGTTTTCTTCTCTAATTTAGAAGTTTGGTTTTAATAAAAAACCACCTAAAATTTTCATTTCAGATGGTTTTTCAAAATTTAACTAATCTAAATTTTAATTGACTATTAGCTTACGTTTTACAACTAATTTATTTTGTGTTTCTATTTCTAGAAAATATATTCCAGTATTTAAAGATGATAAATCTATCGATTTAGTAATTTCATTTACTTTATTTAAACGGATTACTTGTTTTCCTAACATATCAACTACGCTTACATTAGCAATTACTTCGTTTGTATTGTCTAACGAAACCGTTACTTGGTTTTTAGCTGGATTTGGATACATCGTAACATTACCTTCAGTAAAAGTATTTACCGCTAAAGCAGCTACAAACTCAGTTGTAAATGTATTTGTAACAATCGCTGGATTAAAATCAAAATAAATATTAGCCGTATTTGGAATAATATCTCCAATTGCATAACCTGGTTTTGGTTTTACTTTAAAAGTAATATAACCTTTTCCAACTGTTGAATTGGCAACAGAAACTGGTAATTGTATATTGTCAAAATACCATTTTAAACCTGCACCAGTTCTTTCCAATGTATATGTATGACTTGCATCAATCATTCTAATAGAACTCTCATCTAATTTAGTATCAAGCATGTCTTCAACCCTTACATTTACTGCACTTGCTGTTCCAGTGTTTTCAAATCGAATGGTATAAGTTAAATAATCATTTGACGTAAATGAACTGTGTAATATATTATTTCCTCTTGATTCCATTTTATCATTTGGATCATACGAACCAATAATAATTTGTGAATTTGAATTTGAATTATTCAATGGAACAACATCTCCTGTTAAAGGTGTAATGCTTGCAGAATTAGTTAATAACTGACCTAATTGAACCGTTGGAATCGTTGGAACCTGCATAGTTACATCCATACTTCTAACTTCAAAAGGTAATAGATTACTGTAATTATAAGTAAATCCAGAAGCTGTTGGAATGGTTCCTGTCTGTGTATTATTAGTAATGACAACATTAGCGTCTTTAATATAAGTTACTGTTCCACTTGCCACTGTTTGACTACCTAAATTAGCATAAACCACCTTATTTTTATAAGTAAAACCTGGTCTTGGTTGTTGTAAAGGAACAATATAAGTGGCAACATCTGTGTAAGGTTGAGTAACTGTTACAGGGAAATTATAAGTTTGTAATCCTGACCCAGCAATTATTGTCAAATCCTGGTAACTTGGTGTTGTTACATTATAATAAGAAGCATATTCAGGCAAAATAGCATAAGATAAGTCATAGCTATTTGTAGCATTTTCATCATATATATTATACTCTCCAAATGGCGAAGTAACATTTATGTTATTTCCATTATTATTTAATTGATAAGTAAATGTCCCTAAAGGAAAATTAATTTCACCGGTGTCTTGAGTTCCATTTCCATTTAAATCTAAAAATGCATTCAAGTTTAAACCCGAACAATCTAAAGCAGCACTATTTCCTGCCGTTTGATTTATTTTAATAAAACCCGGTTGTGCACTAAAATTAGTCACCATAATCAAATAATATTGTCCAGCAATAGCATTTGGAATAGTTAATGTTTCTGTTGCGCTTGCAGAATAACTACAACCTACAATATTATTCATAGGCACATTACAAGCATTGCTTAATGAAGTAAAAGGGCCATAACAAATATAATCAACATCTAAATTTGAAGTTGAAAAATTTATATCCGAACTCTGTTGAATTAAGAATTGTAAATTTCCAGATGAACTCACAGGCAAATAAAACCATGTTGGATTTGGTTGAGAACCTAAACAACCATAATTGTTTCCTGGCTCCGCAGTTATTCCTTGAAAAGTATTTACAAAAGGTTGTCCTAGAGCATTACAAAGTGAATTAGCTGCCGAACACGTATACGCATTATTACAAAGAGCAAAAGCTTTAAGATTTATTTGAAAAATTGTCTCACAAGTAGAATTTGTATAGAAAGCTCTTGCAAAAACAAAAGTACTTACAGGCTGTAATCCTAAACTATAAACCGTTGGGTTTGTAATTGCATTTACATTATTTACGGCATTACTTTGAGATGTATAATAAGTAACAGAAGTAGGACTATTCATATATAGAGCAGCTTCTGTTAGATCAAAAATTACTTGCCCATTAGAATCATCATCACATTCGTTTAATGTTGCAATTGATGTATTAGTGTTTATTACTACAGTTTGTGGACTTATGTTAAAAATTCTTAATTGATAATTTGATGGATTAGCATTTTCTTCTACTCTAACATAAATAGCTTGATTAGAATTTACACAATAATTAGTTGGATTTGTTATTGCATTAGTATTTGATGCTGCACCAGAAGAAGTCAAGTGATATGAAACAGAATGAGCTGTTGGGTTTAGGTTTCCTAAAACCGGCAGTGTATTTTGTGTCAAATCAAAACAAGCAGAACCACTTATTAAACAAGAAGTAAGATCCGAAGGTTGACCTACTTGCAAACATTGTGTGGTTTGAAAAGTAAATGCAATCCAAGAACTTTGTTCTGTAGCAGAGCAAATAGATCTTATTTCATAGGTGATTGTGCTACCACATTGAAGTCCAGTTAAAACATATGGATTATTTGTAATTGTAGTTGGTGGTAGAAAACTAACTCCATTTATACTAGCTTGAATTTCCCATTCTGTTGCTGTACCCGATTCTGACCAGCCTAAAACAGCAGAATTATTGGTTATACTTGTTGCTATTAAATTTGTAGGTGTAGGACAGTTTGGATTATTACAAGATTGAGATACCAATGTTAATGTTGAAATTGAAGAACAACCAGTTTGTAAATTCTGAACTGAATAATAAAGCGTTTGTGGATTTGTATAGGCAGTAAACAGAGTGTTTGGTATTTGGTTTGATCCATTATTAGCATCAGCTTGTGTTAAATAATATGAAATCTGTTGACTATTTGGACTAGATTGGTTTGAGTTCCAAATTATTTGTGAGGCATTATTTAAATCGAAAGCAACATTCCCTGTTCCGTTATTATCACATTCAGTTAGAGTTAAGGGCGTTGCTATTGGTGGTGGACTTACCGTTAATTGATAAGCCAATATTTGAACTTGGTTGGTTGATGTATTTAAAACACTTGCAAATAATGTTTGTTGATTTTGAACATTATTAATATAAGTACTTGTAGTTATTGGATTTGTATTGTTAGCTGCATCAGCTTGTGTTTCATAATGCATAACAACTAAATTGGTTGCTCCTCCAGAAATTTCATTAGAAATCTCTTGCATGAAAAATTGTGCAAAACCATCATTATTATCATCACAGACATTATTGAACTGTGTTGGCTGATAAGGACCTTGAGCGAAAATTCCAGTAGATATAAATAGGAATAATAAAAGTAAAGTTTTCTTCATAAGATTATTTTTTGAATGATAAAGCTATAAAATTAATTTGCATTAAAATGATTCAAATGAGAATTTGCTTGTTTTGATTTAGAATTTGATTAAAATAGTTTTATAAATAGAGTGCAATATACTTATTTTTAAATATTTAAAACAAACTAATAGAAAGAAAGAAGAGAATGAAACTGTTTACAAAGTACTTTAAAACAAAAAAGCCATTCCAAGTTAATGGAAAAGCTTTTCATCGGTTTAACTACTAAACCAGGTCAACGTTACAAAGGCTGACCAAACAACACAACTAATCTTTGATGCTTATTTTGGGCAAAAAAGCGACTCATTTCTGAATCGCTCTTCCCAATTTAGCGGTCTGGACGGGACTCGAACCCGCGACCCCCTGCGTGACAGGCAGGTATTCTAACCAACTGAACTACCAGACCAGCGCTTAATTGCGGTTGCAAATATAGGACGCTTTTTCAATAATACAAACGTTTTAGTAAAAATATTTCAATTATTTTTCATGTTTTTATCCAAACTTTTGTTTTTCAACAAGATATGTGGTTAAAATTTTTTCAAATCCTTCATCAATTGAAACAGGAATGTACTGAATTTGGTATTGCATACATGTATTTGCAATTATCTTATTGTATTCAACTACCTTTTTTTCGTATTCTTCTTTGATATTTTCTGCAAAAAGGTTGATTTCTTCTCCAGTTTCAACGTCAATAAACTTTCTTGGCTTATTATCATAGTCAAAATCTACCTCAGTTTTCTTATCATATACATGAAATAAAACCACTTTATGCTTGTTGTGCTTCAAATGCTGTAAAGCTTTGAATATTTTTTCTTCGTCTTCTTTTTGAAACATATCCGAAAACAATATAATCATAGACCTACGATGAATATTCTCTGCGATCTGATGTAAGAATGTAACCGTATCAGTTTGCTTTTGCTCTGGCTTACTTACTAAAATTTCCTCCAGCTTGCTTAAAATCATTCTATGATGGCGATCACTACCTTTTTCGGACGCATAGTATTCGTAATTATCGGAATAAACACTAATTCCGACTGCGTCTCGTTGTTTTTTTAGCAAATTCATTAAGACAGCAGAAGCTAGAGCTGAAAAACCTATCTTGTTTTTGTAAAATAAGTCGTTTTCCGCCAACTTTGGGTAATGCATGGAAGAAGAGTTGTCCAAAATTAAATGACAGCGTAAATTCGTTTCTTCTTCGTAGCGCTTTGTATAAAGTCTGTCTGTTTTTGCAAAAAGCTTCCAATCGATATGTCTTGTACTTTCTCCTGGGTTATAAATTTTATGTTCGGCAAATTCGGCAGAAAACCCATGAAAAGGTGATTTGTGCATTCCAGAAATAAAGCCTTCTACAATTTGATTGGCTAATAGTTCTAAATGTTCAAAACTTGATATTTTTTGGATTTGTGATTCTATCTTCATGTCTCAAAGATAAATAAAGTTTTTTTGATATCGGATTTTCGGATTGTGGATTTTCGGACAGTTTATAAAAAGACAAATGATAGCTCTATTAGCCCTGATGGGAATGGCATCCTTTTATTGCGAAACGAATTATTGTTTTAAAGATTACTTCGTTCCTCGCAATAAAAGATAGAATGGACAGCAGGAATTACATAAGTAAATACAAGAGGACGATTTGCTTCTGATGGATTAAAACAAATTCATGAGATTCTGAAACAAGTTCAGAATAAAAAAAAAGGCTCAACTTTCGCTGAACCTTTGATTTTATTAAGACGAGATTACTTCGTCCCTAGTAATGACTATAGTAATGCATCAATTGCATCAGTGTACGTTTTCTTTGGAGCTACTCCAACTTGACGACCAACTACTTCTCCGTTTTGGAAAATTAATACCGTTGGAATGTTACGAACTCCGTATTTTGCAGCAAATTCTTGGTTTGCATCTACGTCAACTTTACCAACTACTGCTTTTCCTTCATATTCTGAAGAAACTTCGTCGATAACTGGTCCAACCATTCTACATGGTCCACACCAAGCTGCCCAAAAATCTACTACTACTGGTTTATCTGATTTTAAAACTACTTCGTCAAAAGTAGCATCTGTTATTGCTAATGCCATTTTTATTATTTTATGTGGTTATTAAGTTGTTTCAAATTGTATTACAAAGTTAGAAATAATTATACTAACTTTATATAATTAGTATAAATTTTACTTATAGTTTTATTTATAAATTCTTTAAAACTGCTAATAAAAGCTCTCCTTTTAGACGTGTTCCGTAATTTGGATTAATGTACATGAATTCAATTTCTTGCTTATCGTTTAAAACATAAACCGTTGGAACTGGTAAAAAACCTGGATTTTTGCCTTCTGAGTACTTGTCTAATTTTCCTTTTTCTTTTTTAAAGGCTATTCCGATGGCTTGAGAAAGTTTTCCTTCACTGTCTGAATATAAAGCGTAATTTAATTCGTCTTTAGATTCTGTTTCTTTAAGAAATTTTGGAGAATCTGGACTAATAGCTACAATTTGATACCCTAAATCTAAAATTTGTGATTCGATATCTTGCATATCTGCTAATTGTCTATTGCAATATGGACACCAACCACCACGATAAACAACCAAAACTGTTTTTTTGTTTAAAATTTTATCTGATTCAATTTTCTTGCCATCAATATTTGCTAATTCTATATTTGGAATTTTTTCTCCAATTAAAAGTGGGCTTACATCTTCAGCATTTTCTGCTATTTGTGCTTGTGTATTTAAGGCTAAGCTAAATAATGCTATTGCAATTAATTTTTTCATGATTGTTTTTTTTTAATTTATTACTGCAAAGATAGTACCGAAGTTTTTATTTGCTTGTTTGGTAGCTAACACTAGTTAAGTTTAAAATTGATTTGCATTTTCTCCAATTCAGCTAATAATTCATTTGAAATTTGAATTTTCAGCTTTCTACTTGGCATACTTAACTTTGTAACGACTATAATTTCTTCTTCAATAGTGGTTTCTACAACGGTTGCTATTTCTTCTTCGTCTGATGCTTCACTAAGTAACAACTCTTCTTCATTTTCATCCTCAGAAGGTTCAAAAGCTTGAATTTCTGAAACTACTTCTTTTTTAATTTTTTCTAGTTCCATGACTTCAATTGTGACTTGATTATCTCCTTGTGATCTGGAAAACAACTCAAATAAAGACTGAATCATTTTTTCTTGCAGTTCAACGATACTGAATTGTAATATTAATTTTTTAGCATAAGTAGTTAAAACATCTTGTAACATCTTAACTTCTAGAAACTGTAATCTTGGATCTCCTTTTTTTCCTTCTTGATTCGTCCAACCTTCTTTGACATTAAAACGTATAAAAGTAAAATTATTTTGAATTAAGAAATGTCTGAATTTTAAATATTCTTCTCCAAAAATTCTAAAATCAAAACTTTCGTCATATCCTTCTAATGAGAACATTCCCCAACCTTTTCCATTTTTTGCTACCCTATGTTCCACTTTAGTAATAATTCCCCCAACACTAATGTTTTTACCAACTTGCGTATTTAAATCACTAAGTTCTTGCAATTTTGTAGGGCAAAAATATTTCATTTCATATTTATAATCGTCAAGCGGATGACCTGAAATATAGATTCCGACCACTTCTTTTTCTTTGGCTAGTTTTTCCATTGTATTCCACTCTTCGCAAGGAGGAACAATTGGTTCTGCAATTTGTACTTCACTAGATTCTCCAAATAAACTTACTTGCGATGAATTTTCATTCTCTTGAAATTTGGCTCCATATTTAATAGCTTTTTCTAAAAATGTGATTCCGTCTCCTTCATCTAGAAAATATTGAGCTCTGTGTGTATCTTCGAAACAATCAAATCCACCAGCCAATGCTAAACTTTCGAAAGCTTTTTTATTAGCTGAACGTAAGTCTATTTTTTTAGCGACATCAAAAATAGATTTGTATGGTGCATCTTTTCTGTTTTGTACAATTGTGTCCACTGCATTTGCTCCAACACCTTTTACTGCTCCCATTCCAAAACGAACTGCATAATTTTCGTTTACCGTAAATTTGTAAAAAGACTCATTTACATCTGGACCAAGTACATCTAATCCCATTCGTTTACATTCTTCCATGAAAAACGAAACTTGCTTGATATCGTTCATGTTATTAGAAAGAACTGCAGCCATGTATTCTGCTGGATAATGTGCTTTTAAATAAGCTGTTTGGTAAGCAATCCAAGCATAACATGTTGAGTGCGATTTATTGAAGGCATAACTAGCAAATGCTTCCCAGTCTTTCCAAATTTTCTCTAGAATTGTTGCATCATGACCTTTTGCAGAAGCTTGTTCTACAAATTTTGGTTTCATTTTATCAAGAACTTCTTTTTGTTTCTTACCCATCGCTTTTCGCAAAACATCTGCTTCACCTTTAGTGAAATCGGCTAACGATTGTGATAAAAGCATCACTTGTTCTTGATAAACTGTAATTCCGTACGTTTCTCCTAAATATTCTTCACAAGCATCTAAATCATATTTAATTTCTTCTTCCCCATTTTTTCTTCTTACGAAAGAAGGAATATATTCCAAAGGTCCAGGACGATAAAGTGCATTCATCGCAATTAAATCTCCAAAAACGGTAGGCTTTAAATCCTTCATGTATTTTTGCATTCCAGGAGATTCGTATTGAAAAATACCAACAGTTTCTCCTCTTTGGAATAACTCATATGTTTTTTCATCATCGATTGGAAATTCATCTGGATTTAGTTGAATTCCTAAACGATATTTCACCAATTTTACGGTGTCCTTGATTAAAGTTAGTGTCTTTAATCCTAAAAAGTCCATTTTTAATAGTCCAGCACTTTCTGCAACCGAGTTATCAAATTGGGTTACATATAATTCTGAGTCTTTTGCTAAAGCAACCGGAACATAATTGGTAATATCAGAAGGTGTAATAATTACTCCACAAGCGTGAATACCTGTGTTCCTCATTGAACCCTCCAAAATTTTTGCCTGTTGAATAGTTTCTCCTGCTAAATCATCTTCGTTGGCAATACTGATTAATTCTTTTATTTTATCAAAATCATCTGAACGAACTGCTTTTCGAATGTCTTCTTCTTTTTCAGAAATAAATCGTGCTAAATTCCATTTTGAAGGCATTAAAGCTGGAATTAATTTAGCGATTCTATCTGCTTCAAACAATGGTAAATCTAGTACACGAGCTGTATCACGAATAGCTGATTTAGTTGCCATTTTACCATAGGTGATAATTTGCGCAACTTGTTTTTGACCATACTTTTTAATTACATAGTCCATTACACGACCACGACCTTCATCATCAAAATCAATATCAATATCGGGCATCGATACACGATCTGGATTTAAGAAACGCTCAAAAAGTAAGTCGTATTTAATTGGATCAATGTTCGTAATCCATAAACAATAAGCAACCACTGAACCTGCAGCAGAGCCACGACCTGGTCCAACTGAAACATCCATTTTTCTGGCTTCTGCAATAAAATCCTGTACAATCAAGAAATAACCTGGATAACCTGAGTTTGAAATGGTTAATAATTCAAAATCTAATCGTTCTTGAATTGCTGGAGTAATTTCTCCGTATCGTTTTTTTGCTCCTTCAAAGGTTAAATGTTTTAAATAAGTATTTTCACCTCTAACTCCACCATCAGTTGCATCTTCTGGATTTACAAATTCACTTGGAATTTCATATTTTGGAAGTAATACATCTCTATAAAGAGAATAAATTTCGACTTTATCTACAATTTCTTGAATGTTTATTATTGCTTCAGGTAAGTCAGAAAAAAGCTTTTTCATTTCTTCTTCCGACTTGAAATAGTATTCTTGATTTGGCAATCCGTATCTATAACCACGACCACGTCCAATTGGTGTGGCTTGTTTTTCACCGTCTTTTACACACAACAAAATATCATGTGCATTGGCATCTTCTTTATTTAAATAATAGGTATTGTTGGTTGCAATTAATTTGACTTTATGTTTTTCAGCAAACTCAATTAAGGTTTTGTTGACACGATTTTCATCTTCTTGATTGTGTCGCATAATTTCTAAATAGAAATCATCTTGAAATTGTTCTTTCCACCAAATTAGGGCTTCTTCGGCTTGATTTTCACCAATATTTAGAATTTTACTTGGAATTTCACCATATAAATTCCCGGACAAAACCATTATATCTTCTTTGTATTGCTCTACAACTTTTTTATCTATTCTTGGCACGTAATAAAATCCATCAGTATATGCAATTGATGACATTTTAGCAAGATTATGATACCCTTTTTTGTTTTTTGCTAATAAAACTACTTGATACCCATTGTCTTTTTTTGTTTTATCTAAATGATCTTCACAAATGTTAAATTCACAACCAACAATTGGTTTTATTTCTGATTCTGATGACTCTTCACCCGCTTCAATTGCAGCTTGAACTTTAGCTTTTATGGCTTTATTATGGTTCATCACAGCACTCACAAAATGGAATGCTCCCATCATATTTCCAGTATCTGTCATGGCAACAGCTGGCATACTATTTTTTGCAGCAGCACTAACTAAGGCATTAACTGCGATAGTTGATTGTAAAATCGAAAACTGTGAGTGATTATGTAAATGTGCAAACTTAGCTCCTTTTAAATCACTCTTATCTGATTCAGAAATTGTTGTTTGCGTATTTTCTTGTTCAATTTTTTGAAGTCTTTTTCTAATATCATTAGACGCTTCTTTTAAATTGATGTGTTTTAATCCAATTAATTGAATTTCACCAACATTTTTTTCTTTGAACCTGTGAAAATATTCTGGACTTACATCTAATTCTTCTTTTGTAAAAACTTGACGTTTAATTAATTCTAAAAAACATCTTGTTGTTGCTTCCACATCGGCAGTTGCATTATGCGCTTCTGCAAATGGTTGGTTAAATAAATATTGATGCAGCTCAGTTAGTGTTGGCAATTTGAACCTTCCACCACGACCACCTGGTAATTTTAACAAACTAGCTGTAACTTCTGTACAAGTATCTAAAACTGGCATTTTTGCCATGTCTGAACCAACATTCATTCTATGAAATTCACAACCCATAATATTTACATCAAAACCTAAATTTTGACCCACAATATATTTGGTTTTAGAAAGTGCAATATTGAATTTCTCTAATACTTCAATTAATGGAATTCCTTGTTGTTCTGCTAACTCTGTTGAAATACCATGAATACGTTCTGCATCATAAGGAATGTTATATCCGTCAGGTTTTACTAAATAATCTTCATGTTCGATTAAATTTCCCATTTCGTCATGTAACTGCCAAGCAATTTGAACACATCTTGGCCAATTGTCAGTATCCGTAATTGGAGCCGACCAACTTCTTGGTAATCCGGTAGTTTCGGTATCGAAAATTAAATACATCTGATAAAAGATTTTTTGAATTGAGTTGATAGATTTTAGAATTAAATCTACTTTTCAAAAATACTATTTCAGAATTTAGAAATCAATTTTAGTTATTAACAATAAAAAAAAACCACACAAGGATGCATGGTTTTTTTGTAATTTTAAAAGTAAATTATTTTACAGGAACACCATAAATAACACCATTAGTATATCCTGCTTCAATTCCATCTGCATTAACAGCTCTAAATTTAAAAGTTCCAGATAACTTTCCGGTTACAGCTGGACTTTCAGTTATTTTTAACTCGCCACTTCCAACATCAACACCAGTTTCATATGAATCTGTAACTCCATCAATTGTTACATCATAGGTAGCTACGTTAGCCGTATTTAGACCAAAAGTTCTTGTTCCTACATTAGCAGAAGAAACTTCAAAAGTTACTATTTCAAACTGAGAATATGCTTCAACAGTCATTGAACCATCTGCATTTAAGATAACTCTAGCATCATTTGCTCTCCAGTTTTCTCCATTTTTAATCCCTTGAAAAGAAGGATCGTTAAAAGACACATCATCTGTACATGAAACAAATGAAATTAATATCGCTAAAACTAAAATTATTTTCTTCATTTTGCTATTTTTTAGTAGGTATTGAAACATATTAACGACAAATGTAAAATTTTGTATTAAAAAAACGAACAAAAAGTAATAATTTTTAAAATATAAATTTAGTTCTCTAAAAGTTTTATATATTTGCACCCTTAATTAACAGAGGTCGAGAACCTCAAAATTTAATCACAAGATTATGTCTGTAAAAATTAGATTACAAAGACACGGTAAAAAAGGGAAACCTTTTTACTGGATCGTAGCAGCTGATGCTAGATCAAAAAGAGATGGTAAATTCTTAGAGAAAATCGGAACTTACAATCCAACTGCAAACCCTGCAATCATTGATTTGAATGTAGATGCAGCTGTTCAATGGTTACACAATGGTGCACAACCAACTGACACTGCTAAAGCAATTTTATCTTACAAAGGAGCTTTATTGAAACACCATTTAGATGGAGGAGTTCGTAAAGGTGCTTTAACTCAAGAGCAAGCAGATGCAAAATTTACTGCTTGGTTAGACGAGAAAGACGGAACTGTAAGTGCTAAAAAAGACGGATTATCAAAAGCGAAAGAAGATGCAAAAGCGAAAGCTTTTAAATTAGAACAAGAAGCTAATGAGAAACGTGCTAAAGCTGCTGCTGAAGCTGCTCAACCAGCAGAAGAAGTAGTTGAAGTAGCAACTGAAGAAGTTGAAGCTACAACTGAGGAAACTCCAGCTGCAGAAGAAAACAACGAAGAAACACAAGCTTAATTTACTGCGATAATGCAAAAAGAACAATGTTTCTATCTTGGCAAAATCGCTAAAAAATTCAGTTTTAAAGGTGAAGTTTTAATCTATTTAGATACAGACGAACCTTATTTGTATGAAAATTTGGAATCAGTTTTTGTGGAATTACACAAAAACTTGGTTCCATTTTTTATTTTAAAATCTGGCATTCATAAAAACAACTTCTTACGCGTTCGTTTTGAAGATGTAGAATCTGAAGAAGATGCTGATGCAATTATGAATTGTGAAGTATATTTACCTATGTCATTTTTACCTAAATTAGAAGGTGATAAATTTTATTATCACGAAATTACTGATTTTCTAGTTGAAGACGTTCGTTTAGGGAAAATTGGAAACATCAAAAGAGTAAACGATAGTAATCACCAACCTTTATTAGAAATAATGAATGGTGAAGTAGAAATTTTAGTTCCTCTAATTGATGACTTTATTCTTGAAGTTGATAGAAAGAATAAGATTTTTAAAATGGATATTCCTGAAGGACTTGTTGAGATGTATCTTTAAAAAAGTGCTCAGTGCCCAGTTATTAGCGTTCAGTAAATTTTTATTAAATCAACAATCATTTTGTTTCAATTCAAACAATTTAACGTAGAACAAGACAAATGTGCCATGAAAGTGGGAACAGATAGTGTTTTGCTTGGTGCTTGGTGTCCGATTGATAATAATCCTAATTCTGTTTTAGACATTGGTGCTGGAACTGGTATTTTATCTTTGATGCTAGCTCAACGAACTAACGCTGAACAAATTGACTCAGTAGAAATAGATGAAGACGCATATGAACAATGTGTATCAAATTATGAAAATTCTCCTTGGAGCGATAGATTATTTTGTTTTCATGCTGAATTAGATGAAATAGTAGAAGATCCAGAAGATGAATATGATATTATTATCTCCAATCCTCCTTTTTATGCTGAAGATTTTAAAACGGATAATACTCAAAGAGATTTAGCGCGTTTTCAAGACGCGATGCCTTTTGAAGATTTGGTTGAAGCTGCTGATTTATTGTTGTCTGAAAACGGAATTTTTGCAGTTGTTATTCCTTTTAAAGAAGAAGAACGCTTTCTGAATTTATGTGCTGAAGTTGAACTTTATCCTGTAAAAGCAACTCACGTTAGAGGTTCTCACAAAACACCAATAGTTAGAAGTTTATTAGCTTTTAAACGTTATGAATTATCCGTTTTAGTGGCTGATGAATTGGTTGTTGAAATCAATCGTCATGAATATACGAATGATTATATTAATTTGACTAAGGATTTTTATTTGAAGATGTAGCCTTTTATTAGTGAAAACTTTAGCAATAAAAACATATATCGCTTATGAAATTGAATCCACAAATTACATTTTATCCTTTTTTTAAATAAATCTCATTTATAAAAACAGAAAAGAGAGATTCTAAAATAGAAACTCTCTCGTCTTGAGGTTAAGTAAAAGGACAGATAAAAATCTTATTAAATTTTATTTATTATTTATATCAGAATTATTTATACAAGCATCAATTAAATATGAGCAATTATCATAATTAAAAGATTCACTTTTTACAACGTTTAGTGATGTAAGCTCAGCTTTTGGTTTGCCTTGGCTTTTTTCAAAGTTATCATATCCAGTAGCGCTAATTAATTTCATATATTGATCATAATCAGAACTTTGCAAAAAAGCAAGATTTGATTCTTCTAACTTATTTAATCCTTTAGATTCTCTATAATCATTTATTATCTTTGTGGTCAACAAATCACTATATCCATTTGGCTGAATAGATTCAAAAATTCCTTTTTCTAAACTAGAGCAAGAATTTGTTCCTAAAAATATTGACAATAAAAATGCTAATACTAATAATTTGGTGTAAAGTTTTTTCATGATAAATAGATTTAAGGGTTAATCTTTATCAAACGTATTAATAATATCGTTTAAATGCAAATATAATCGATTAAAAGCACATTTTATTTTTTTGAAATTAGAAATTAATGGCTTAATGATCAAAAAATCACTACAAAAAAAGATTTTCACACCCTCTTATTATCTGATTATAAACTGAATAAAAACTTCTTCTTTTTAAGGTTACTTTAGATTTAAAAAATAAAAATAAATAAACACAAAATACTTATTATCAATTACTTATTAAAAAATAATAATTTCAATACTATTTATTTCACTAAGAAACAACTCATAAAGTTATGTTTTTTTTAAAGGTCCTTTTTTTAATAAAAGACTATAAATGTTGTTTTATAACATTCAATCTTAAATTTGTTAAATTTTTTTTATGTGAATTTTAAAAGGCCTAATAACTGATCGTTACGATAAAAAACTTGTAAAAACACATTTTAAAAAGAAAATCGAATCAGTTATTAAAATCAATCTTCATTAATATATTGATGCTTCTATTAATTTGACGAAGGATTTTTATTTGAAGATGTAGTTTCACTTTGTCTACTAAAAATATCTCTAAATTGATATAATAATCTTTCAATCAAACGCAAATCTTCAGTGACAATATCTGCTGTTCCTGACATTTCTTGCTGAAAAATTATTTTTTTATCATACGATGTTTCAATTCCGTTCGGTAATGAGATATCAATTAATAAATTTCCTTCTTTATCTGGTGTTAGTGAAATGGATTTTACTTTTCCTTTAATAATTCCGAATTCTCTATCAGGAAAATTAGCTAATCTGATATTTACATCTTGATTTACTTTTATTTTTCCAGAGTTTTGAGCTGGAGCTTTTACTTTTCCAATGTAATTTTTATTGTCAGTTGGAACAATTGTAAATACCTGTTCTCCAGAATTTATCGTTTGGTTTTCAACCCAAATTTGCATAAATGAAACTTTTCCTTTTATAGAAGAACGTAACACATAAGCCAACTCCCAATCATTTATTGCTTTTTTTAATTGATTAAAGGATTGCAAAACATTGCGAAGTAAATTTATATTATCTTTTGTTTCGTTAACTCGTGTGTTTCCAGAATTTCTATTTAAATCATTTATAGAGGAATGCATTTGAGACAACTGTGAACTTATATTCTTAACGTTCTTTTCTGATTGAAGATAATCTAAGTTTTTACTTTCCCATTCTTGTGAAGCAATTATTCCTTTATCATGTAAAGTTCTATATCGTTCTAATTCTTGTTTTTTTAATTGTAATTCGTTTTGACTGATTTGATACTGCTGCTGTTGAAGATTAAGTCTTTCTTTTAATTGATTTGTTTCTAAACCTTGTGCGTTTTTTTCAATAGAATAGGGTTTTAAATCTCTATTCAAATCATAAGCAACATAATCTTTTTCAAAAATGGTAAATGCGTTTTGTATTTCACCTAATTGTAAAACATTCAACTTTTCAAACGGAAAATTAAATTGAGTTTTATTAATTGAAATTGTGTCAACACAAGCTATTAATTGAAATACATCTTTATAGTTTGCTGTGTTTTCAATTATTGCTAAAGGAGTTTTTGGCTCAACTTCTACTCTATCTTCCACTAAAATTTTAGCAATCTTTCCTGTTGTTCTTGCTACTAATTTTTCAGGTGGATTTTGTGTAGTAATGACAACTTGAGTTGTTAAAATATCTGGATATTTCATGAAATAAGCAAACATCATCATAAGTAAAAGTAAAAGTACTATGATAATATTTCCCCATCGAATCATCCAATGTGGTACACGAGTCAATATTTCTTGAACTTCTTCGCTTCTTAATTCTATGTCTTGATATTTTGGCATATTTTAACTTCCTAACTGCAATTGATTCTTAACTAATTTGAAATAACTTCCTTTTAAGGCAACTAATTCTTCGTGAGTTCCTAGCTCAATAATTTTTCCTTTTTCTAAAACTACAATTTGGTCTGCATTCATTACTGTACTTAATCGATGTGCAATTACTACAACCGTTTTGTTTTTGAAAAAGATGTCTAATTTTTCCATAATTTCTTTTTCATTATTGGCATCTAAAGCACTTGTAGCTTCATCAAAAAACAACATTTCTGGGTTTTTATAAACAGCTCTTGCAATTAATAAACGTTGCTTTTGTCCTGTGCTCATTCCAACTCCTTCTGAACCGATTTTTGTATTGTATCGCAATGGATAATCTTCAATAAATTCTTTGATATTTGCTACATCAGCAGCATATTGTAATCGTTCTTTATCAATTATATCTTCGCCAATGCCAATGTTATTTGCAATAGTATCATTGAAAATAAAACCTTCTTGCATAACTGAACCAATATGATTTCTCCATGCTTTTTGAGTAATATTGTTTAATGACGTTTTGTTAATATTAATTTCACCTTTTATTGGTTCGTAAAATTTCAATAAAAGTTTCATTAAAGTTGTTTTTCCACTTCCACTTGTTCCAACTATTGCTGTTATTTTATTGGCTGGAATAGTTAAATTTAAATCATCTAATACATGAATATCTGAACCAACATAGCGAAAAGATAAATCTTTAATAGTTATATCAGCATCTTTAGGAATTTCTTTTGTTTTGTCAGCATCGTTTTGAGTTTCATCTTCTTTTTCATGAATTTCAGATAAACGTGCTAATGATATTTTGGCATCTTGTAATTCTCTAATAAATCCTATTAATTGTACAATTGGTCCATTTAGATTTCCAACGATACTTGTAATTGCCATCATCATACCTAAAGTAATTTGTCCGTCAATTACTAATTTGGCTGATAGGAATATGATAATGATATTTTTTAATTCATTGATAAAATTACTTCCAATGCTTTGTGTTTGTTCTAAAACCAAGCTTTTCATAGAAACTTTAAATAATCTTGCTTGAATATATTCCCAACCCCAACGTTTTTGTTTTTCTGCGTTGTGTAATTTTATTTCTTGCATTCCGTTAATCAGTTCAATAACCTTACTTTGTTCTTGACTGACTTCTGAAAATCGTTTGTAATCTAATTTTTCTCTTCTTTTTAGGAATAATGTTACCCAAAGAAAGTATAAAAAACTTCCAATAAAGAACACTACAAATATTGATATATTATAATAAGCTAAAACTGCTCCCATAATTATCATGTTGATAAAAGAGAATAAAACACTTAATGATGAAGTAGTTAAAATTCGTTCAATTCTATGATGATCATTGATTCTTTGCATGATATCACCAGTCATTCGAACATCAAAATATGAAATAGGTAAATTCATTAATTTGATGAAAAAATCGGAAATTAATGAGATATTTATTCGTGTAGAAAGATGTAAAATTATCCAACTTCTTATTAATTCTAATGCTGTTTTTCCAAAAAATAAAAATAATTGAGCAATTAAAACCAAATATACAAAGTGAATATTTTGATTTTGAATACCAACATCAACAACACTTTGCGTTAAAAACGGAAATATTAATTGCAATAAACTTCCGGCAAAAAGACCGATGATTAATTGAACAATGAATGATTTGTATCTTAAAACGTATTTGGAAAGCATTCCGAAACCGAAAACTTTCTTGTCTTTATCTTCGTCTTCTTTTTCGTAGAAATTTGGAGTTGGTTCTAATAAAAGTACAATTCCTTCTTTTGTAGTTTCATCCGCATTATTTCCTATCCAAAATTTGATAAATTCTTTTTGAGTGTATTCTAATAATCCAATTGCTGGATCAGAAATATAATAGGTTCCTTTTTTAATTTTATATAAAACTACATAATGATTATTATTCCAATGCAAAATACAAGGCAAAGGTGTTTCTTGTAAATCATTTGCACATAACTTAACCCCTAAAGTTCTAAAACCTATACTTTCTGCGGCATCACTTAATGTCAATAAATTACTTCCTTCACGAGTAGTTTCTGCTAACTCTCGCAAGGTTTGAATATTTAAGACTCTACCAAAATGTTTAGCTACAATTTTTAAACAGGTTGGGCCGCAGTCTTTAGATTCTGATTGGGTGTAATTTGGGAATTTTTTCAATTATTTTTTTTTAGTTCTAATTCAAAATAATATGTACTATTATGAGTCCAAGACCAATTATCAATCTCCCAAAAATATTCATCATCATTCAGAAAAGGTTTTCTAAGATTAAATTGTTTAAATTTACTCTTTTTACTGTTTTTAGTAGATTTAAAAGCAGGTGCAGACTTATAATTTAGTTTTTTATAAAACTCATCATTATATGAACCTATAACAATGAATATTCCATTGCGATGAATATCAATTTTTTCATAATTATCAATAGTAAAAGTTGCATACTTTTCATTTTTTTTTAATTGAATTTTAATGTTTTCTGTAAATGTTTTTTTATCAGGCATACCACTTAATGTGTCAACTGAATATAAATTTAACCAGAAAGGTGAATATTTAACATCACTGTAAGTAATCTTTTTTTCAATATTATCAAGAGATATCACATTATATGCTGTTGGGAATAATTTAATTTTTGATATTACATATCCATCATTTTTTTTATCATAAGGAATAAAAATAGCTTTCGCTTCATTTTGGTGTAAAGGACTACCTGTTCCAATATTACTAAATGAGAATAGTTTATTTAAATTAAATTGTGGAGATACTTTTTTTGTTTTTGTTTTTGTTTTTGTTTTTAGTGTAATATGCTTTCTTTTAGATAAAAAAACAGTGTCCTTTATCTCTAGAATTTTTAATTTCAAATTCTCAAATCCAATATAACTCAATTCTAATTCTTTTATCAAAGAGTCTTTAATTACTACTCTTCCAATTGAGTCTGATTTAGTTTCTGTATTATTTAAAAAATTTACATTTACATTAGGTATTAAAGTTTTTAAATCTTTATTTTTAATATAAAATATTTTATTTTGTGTATATGAGTTAAAACTCAATAAACAATAAAAGATAATTAATGGTTTCAATTGATTTTATTTTAAAATTACTGTAGTATAACCTAAACCAATATTAAAAAAAGGATATTCTTTGTCTTTATCATATAACATTGGTTTTGCTATTCTGTACCATTTTTGGTCAATTGTAAAAACATGTCTAAAATATGTTAAATTACCTTTTGGGGATTCAACTATAGGAAAATCTGGTAAAATTAATTTTAAAAATTTTTTTTCTTCGCCATCTATAATATTTAAGTCATACGGAGTATCGATTATAAGATTATCAGATTCATCAACTTTACCATAAATTGTCATCAATGTGAATAAGCCCTCTGTTGGAATTTTAATTTCTTCATCTAAACTTAATTTAAATTTATCAGTAATATTTTCAGAATTAATAATTGCATATTGCTCAAAATCATATAATCTTTTGTCTGGAAAATCACCACTTTTAGAAAAAAATTCTACTTTAATAAATGTTTTAAAATTTTGTTTTTTTAATGGCCCCGAACCTGTTAATTGATCAAAATCTTTTTTTATAATAGGAAATGTTAACGTTTTTAAAAAAGAATTAGGTATTTCATTAGGTATAAAAAAAGCATACTGTTGTCCCATAGCAGACCAATACATATTATAAACATTATTATGAATTAATGGCTTTACATTAATTCCTTTTGACTCTTGTCTTTTATATACCACAACAACTTCTTTTAGAAGAGTAGTATCTTTCTCAAGATAGACAAGATCTTTAATATTTGATAATTTAATAATTTTACTAAAATATCCAACATGACCAACTTTTATGCTGTCAATAATTTTTTTATCAATAATTAACTTTCCATTTTCATCTGCAAATAAGCCATTTCCATCAAAAAAACTAACACTAGAATAAGGTAATGATTGTTTTTCTATAGAATCTTGTATTGTAATTGTTATTTTCTGCGAAAAAATATTTGTAAAAAATAACATAAAGAAGCAAAAGTATAATATATTTAATCTCATCTTTTTAATTTAAATATGTGGTTGCAATTAACAACCACATATATGTTTTTAACAAATCTTATTGGCTGGACATGGTCCGTAAGCATTTGATTCAGCTAAATCTTGAGGTGAACCCCAATCCATACCTATAAAAGTTCTTTGATATTGGTATTTACATTCCCAAACAGTTGTATCACCAGCTTGCATAGTGTTACCAGTACAAGTTGCATTTGTTAAGTGACCTAATCCACCACCTACATTTTTCATCTGTTTTTTTGAAAGAACTTCTACTCCTTCTAAACCTAAAATTGAATTTTTCATAATTTAAAAAATTAAAGATAATAAAAATACCCAATCATTTAACGTCTATTGAGCTCTTGACGATCGTTGCAACAATATTTTTAATTTTACTCTTCAAAAAAGTAAAACAATTCGTTTATTTCATATACATTAGATAAATAGCTTCCATTAAATATTTTTATAGGAGCATAATTTAATTCATTAGTAGCACACCATTGAAATTGATTTTCTATTTGGTTGTTTTCTATTATGAAGTTTTCTGTATTTTTCCATTTTGATAACCAAATTTCTAATTTCATATTTTCAATATGCCAATCATACAATGCTTTTTTACAATCTTTGTTTGTGTTGTATAAGTTTAAAATTGTTTTGGCTACATTTAAATAGGGATTTTCAAGATTATTAATATTTAAGTTAAAACAAATTTCTAATTTTAAATCTTCGCTATACTTTTCAACTAATTCAATAGCATGTTTATACGCTCTATGACAATGTGGACAACTTGGGCTTAAAAAAAGTGTGATTGTGTTTTTAACATTTTTATTTCCTATTACTATTTTTTCTAATGATTTAAACTGTTCTTTATTTTCAACCTTTTTTGCTACTTTATAAAAAACA
The DNA here is from genome assembly GCF_000422685.1 of Flavobacterium gelidilacus DSM 15343. Lineage (GTDB taxonomy): Bacteria > Bacteroidota > Bacteroidia > Flavobacteriales > Flavobacteriaceae > Flavobacterium > Flavobacterium gelidilacus. The sequence continues at coordinate 245,400 of NZ_KE383903.1, forward strand.
TCTTCGCTTCTTTTGAATCGTAATAAATTATTTAGTTTTTGTATGTTTTCTTTTGAATTTTTGATTATTTTTTTTAGAAAAAACCAAGCAATTGATAGCATTACAGTAATTGAAATTAATGTAATTATGTCGTTTAAATTATACGTATATTTTTTTATTTTTAGAATAAATAGACATCCAATAAACACAACTAATAAACTTGTTATTAAACAAAGTAAACACCATTTTTTTAATACTACTTTTTGCAAATAAACAGAATATAGTATAAAAGGTATTGATGCTAAACTAACTAAACCAAAATAATAAAAGACATTTAGTCCTAAAAATTGACTTAAAAATGCAACACTAAAAAATACAATAGGTAAGTCTACAAACTCAATGTATTTTGAAAACGAATAACCTTTTGAACTGATAATAGACTTACAAGAGAAGTTTTTGTTAGCTGAACAAAATTTAGATTCATTACTTGTACTGTCTTTAAAATAGGTTTTTAGTATTTCAACACTTACAAACAAACCAATACTTGAAAGAACTATAAATACTGATTCTATTAAATTAGATTTATTATTATAGATTGTAATTAATGAGAATATAGTAAGTAAAACAGGGAATACAAAACTAGAGTTTTCAATAACTTTATTATTTAAACTCTTTTCATTCTCTTCAATAATTAAAATTACTTCTGCCCAATACTTTTCTAATTCTGCAATTGTTCCTTTTATAATATTTCCTAAATCATTTTCTGCAACAAAACCTTCTTTAGTTTTTGAAATTAAATAACTTTCTTGTGATTCAACATTTAGTTCAGCAATAAAATTATTTGGTAACTGGTCTATATGTTTAAAAGGCACTTTTGCAGCAATATTTTCAATATTAAATTATGTTAAAGTGTCTGTAACTGCTAATAAACTAGGATAGTTTGGGTGTGAAATATAATTATTTTCAAAATCATCTATTAGAGAGTGAAAATTTGCAGTAGTTAAATATCTATTTAATATCAATTTCATATTTGTATTAATTAATACAAATATGAATATTAAAAATTTCTAAACATTACGGTTTTAAATCAAAACTGTTACGGTTTTTTTATTTAAGAAAATCTTAACATTTCTCTCATCTTAATCATTTGGCCATCCTTAACATTTTTTCCTACTAAATAAAATTTGATTTTAGCTTTTCTTTTTTCAATAGCACTTAATGATAAATTAATATGGTTAGGCAGTTCTTTAGTTTTTATACCTTTTTCAAGTAATGATAAAATTTCAAAATCAATTCCATCTAACTTTATATTATCATTGTTAAACTCGATAATAGACTTGTTAATAGTTTCACTTAAAAACATTTCACCATTCAAGATATTATTAAATACTCTTGAAAAAATATCATTATCAATATCACCTTTATTAATAATCGCTTGTGGACTTAATACCTTTAAAACTTTATTTAACATAAATCCATCATTGTGTTGAGTAATAATAATGATTTTACACATTGGAAATCTTACTTTAATAATATTACCTAAATCTAAACCTGATAAAATTTTCTTGATTTCATAGGATGGTAAATTCAAATCTAAAATAGCAACATCAATTGTTTGTTTTCTATTGAAAATTTCTTCCGTTTTATTATAGGCTATTTCACAATTAGTTGCCTTATGAAAATTAATGAAATAGTTTTTTAAGTTAGTAGAAATTATAGATGCATATGCTTCTATTATCATTGGATGGTCATCAACGATTAGTAAATTAAGAGTTTTATTCATTTTAATTAAATCTGTGCTTTAGAAATTAATTTTAGATAGCTGTCTAATTTTACGCTAATGTATTTAAAATCTTACATAATTAATAAAAAATTTGAAAAAATCTATAAACAACATTATAAATCAGTTAAAAGGAATAATTAAATTTTACAAATTATAACATTCGTTCCTTAAATTGTTAAATTTCTTTCCGTAAATTTGCGAACGATTTCGTTGTTTAGACAATTGATTTTCGGATAACAGATTTTCAGACAATTAACAATATAATAGATATGAAACCAGATTTATTTCAAGCACCAGATTACTATAATTTAGACGATTTATTAACCGAAGAACACAAATTAGTTCGTGATTCTGCTCGTGCATGGGTGAAGAAAGAAGTTTCTCCTATCATTGAAGATTACGCACAACGTGCCGAATTTCCAAAACAAATCATAAAAGGTTTGGGTGAAATTGGTGGTTTTGGCCCTTATATTCCAGAAGAATATGGTGGAGCAGGTTTAGACCAAATTTCGTATGGTTTAATCATGCAAGAAATTGAAAGAGGTGATTCTGGTGTGCGTTCAACTTCATCTGTTCAATCCTCATTGGTTATGTATCCAATTTGGAAATATGGAAACGAAGAACAAAGACAAAAATATTTGCCAAAATTAGCAACTGGTGAATTCATGGGTTGTTTCGGATTAACGGAACCTGATCATGGCTCAAATCCTGGTGGAATGACTACTAATTTTAAAGATATGGGTGATCATTATCTTTTAAATGGTGCCAAAATGTGGATATCAAATGCTCCTTTTGCTGATATTGCAGTTGTTTGGGCAAAAAATGAAGAAGGAAGAATTCACGGTTTAATTGTTGAACGTGGCATGGAAGGATTTTCAACTCCTGAAACACATAATAAATGGTCGCTTCGTGCCTCTGCAACTGGTGAATTAATTTTTGACAACGTAAAAGTGCCAAAAGAAAACTTATTACCAAACAAATCTGGTTTAGGTGCTCCTCTTGGTTGTTTAGATTCGGCTCGTTATGGAATTGCTTGGGGTGCTATTGGTGCTGCCATGGATTGTTATGACACAGCTTTGCGTTATGCAAAAGAAAGAATCCAATTCGACAAACCAATTGCTGGAACACAATTGCAACAAAAGAAATTAGCTGAAATGATTACAGAAATCACGAAAGCTCAATTATTAACTTGGAGATTAGGAGTTCTTAAAAATGAAGGAAGAGCCACAACAGCTCAAATTTCGATGGCAAAAAGAAATAATGTGGATATGGCCATCAACATTGCTCGTGAAGCTCGACAAATTTTAGGTGGAATGGGAATTACAGGTGAATATTCAATTATGCGTCATAGTATGAATTTAGAATCTGTTATTACTTATGAAGGAACTCACGATATTCATTTATTGATTACTGGAATGGATATTACTGGAATTCCGGCTTTTAAATAAAGAAAGAAATTCCAATTAGAAAATTCCAAATTCCAAAAGTGGAAAGGTTGAATTAAACAATAAATAAATTTTATACAAAATGCTTCTCATTCTCGGGAAGCATTTTTACTTTTGTAAAGCAATTAAAACCGTTTGGATTGGTTTTTGCGTATATAATATTATTAAAGAAAAACATTATGAATACAACTACTATAAATAAAGTCATCAATCCTTACAAAGAGCAATTGTTAAATCATTCTTTGTATAATAATGTGAAATCTATTGAAGATTTACATCATTTTTTAGAAAATCATGTGTATGCTGTTTGGGATTTTATGTCTTTGTTAAAAGCGCTTCAAAATACATTGACTTGCACAACTACACCTTGGATGCCTGTTGGAAATCCTGAAATTCGTTATTTAATTAATGAAATTGTTGTGGCTGAAGAAACGGACTTATCATTAGATGGAAAACGCCAAAGTCATTATGAAATGTATTTGGATGCAATGGAGCAATGCGGTGCCAAAACTTCAGACATAAAATCATTTTTAGAGGAAGTTGAAAGCACCAAAAACATATTTGTTTCCATCAAACAAAGTAATTTACATCCTAATATAAAAGCTTTTTTAGATTTTACTTTTAGAGTTATCGAACAAGGAAAACCTCATGAAATTGCTGCAGCTTTTACTTTTGGAAGAGAAGATTTGATTCCGAATATGTTTACTGAAATTTTAAAGAATTTTCAAAATAATTTTCCTGAAACGGATTTGTCTAAATTGATTTATTATTTTGAAAGACATATTGAATTAGATGCTGACGAACATGGACCAATGGCTATGCAAATGATTGATGAATTATGTGGAACAGACGAGAAAAAATGGAAAGAAGTTGAAGTTGTTTCGATTGATGCCTTAGAAAAAAGAATTGGTCTTTGGAATGCTATTGAAGAGCAAATAATTGAAAAAGAGGTTTTAGTTTAAAAAACATCAGTAATTTCAAATTAATTCCTAATTTAGGGTTTTCTAATTGGAATTTACATTTTATGTCATCACAAGATAGATTAACAAAAGCTTATAAAGAAGCCAAAAGAATAGGTTTTGATAACACTTCAAAATTTATTTTGTTTAGTGATTGTCATCGTGGTGATAGCAGTTTTGCAGATGATTTTGCCAATAATCGAAATATTTATTTTCACGCTTTACAACATTATTTCAAAGAAGGCTACACTTACATTGAATTAGGTGATGGTGATGAATTGTGGGAAAACATGTTTTTCAAAGATATTTTTGAAGCCAACAAAAATGTGTATTTGTTAATGCAAAAATTCTTTAATCAAAATCGTTTGCATTTGATTTTTGGTAATCACGATTTCGTTTATAAAAATCCAAACGTTGTAAAACGATTACTAACTGAATATTTTGACCCTAAAGAAGGTAAAAAAATTCCGTTATTTCCAAATATTAAATTTGAAGAAGCTATCGTTTTAACTCATAAAGAAACGAATCAAGAATTGTTTTTAACTCATGGTCATCAAGCTGATTTTATGAATTATGTAGGTTGGAAATTCAATCGTTTTTTAGTTCGAATTTTATGGAAACCTCTTCAAGTTTGGGGAATTAATGATCCAACAAGTCCAGCCAAAAATTATGTTGAGTTAGTAAAAGTTGAAAGAAGAATCAAAAAATGGATTGCCAATAACGGAAATAAAATTACAATTACAGGTCATACTCATCGACCACGATTTCCTAGTCCAAGCGAAAATGCTTTGCATTATTTTAATGATGGTAGTTGCGTTCATCCAAGAAGCATAACAGGAATCGAAATTGCTGCTGGAAAGATTTCCTTAATAAAATGGTTTATTGATACTAAAGAAGATGGTACACTTCAAATTGTAAAAGAAATTTTAGAAGGACCTGCTCGTTTGGAGGATTATAAGTAGATATTAGATTTTCGGATATTGGATATTCAGATTATTGCTCTGGTGCAATTTCTAATTCTAAACCATCTAATTCTTCTGTGAGATGAATTTGACAACCTAGTCTACTATTGTCTTTAACATGATAAGCTTCAGAAAGCATTGCTTCTTCGTCATCGTTGCGTTCTGTTTTTAAAACATCGTTTAAAACATAACATTGACACGAGGCACACATTGCCATTCCACCACAAACCCCTACAGTTCCTTCTTCTGCTAATTCATAAGAACGAATTAATTCCATGACATTCATGTTCATGTCTGTTGGTGCAAGAACTTCGTGTTTAACTCCGTTTCTGTCTGTGATTTTTATAGTAATATCAGTCATTAGTTTCTTTATTCTTCTTGTTTAATTGTTCAATATCTGCTAAATCTTTATATCTACCTGTTGCAGTTTTGTTTTTAATTAAATCTTCTAAATCAATATAGGGAACTTTAAATTTTTCTAAATCTAACCATTTACAATTTTTAAAGCTACTTTCAAATTCTAAACCAATAACTTTAGTTAATACTTCAATTTTTCTGGGTTCAACACCAATACTCCAAACATCAAATTTATCGTTTTCAAAATCTTCTAAAGAAAATATTGGTGCTCCAAAATCATTATATACAAGCTTTAATTTGTTGTAATTATCAAAACTTTGGTTTATCCATAAATCTAAATCTCCAGTACTTCTTCACTATCCATGTAAAATAACAGCGTAACCACCTACTAAAAGAAACTCAACTTTGTGGTTTTCTAGTAGTTCTAAAAATTCTAAAAAATCAATATTAAATAAGTTCGGCATGTTTTCTTGATGAAAAAACGGTTCTATCTACTTTCATTTCAGGATTTGTATCAAAAATAGAATTAATTATATCACATGCAAAGCTCAATCTTTCTAAAGGTGTTTTATCTTCATAAAAAGTTACATGATCGTCTGCTTCTTCAAAAGAAGATTTTGAAACAACGCTTCTATCCATTTTTATATATTCCATATACAAATATAAAAAATTAATCAATCGATTTAACAACTGCTTTTTCAGCTTCTTTTCTTGTTCCATCAAAACCATCAACTCCTGAAACAGTTGTATATTTTAGAACATAACGCTTTCCTGGATTGATTCTGTTATAAACACTTTGACACATTAACGTAGCTTCGTGAAAACCACAAAGAATCAACTTTAATTTTCCTGGATAAGTGTTTACATCACCAATCGCGTAAATTCCGTCAATGTTGGTTTGGTAATCTAAAGCGTTATTTACTTTGATAGCGTTTTTCTCAATTTCTAATCCCCAATTAGCAATTGCTCCTAATTTTGGAGTCAAACCGAAAAGTGGAATAAAATAATCGGTTTCAACATTCATTCTAGCTCCATTCATTAAAATGTCGATAGATTCTATTCTTTCAGCTCCACAAAATCCAACAACTTCGGCTGGAGTTATCATTTTTATTTTTCCTTCATCTTTTAATTCCTGCACTTTTTCTACAGAATCTAAAGCTCCTCGAAATTCATTTCTTCTGTGTACTAAAGTTACTGATGAAGCAACATTAGTTAAGAAAATACTCCAATCTAATGCAGAATCTCCACCACCAGCAATAACTACATTTTTGTTGCGATATTTTTCTGGATCTTTGATAAAATAATCAATTCCTCTATCGTTTTGTTCGTAGAAATCTACATCTTTTAATAAAGGTTTTCTAGGTTCAAAAGTTCCTAAACCCCCTGCAATTGCAATAGCTTTTGCTTTATGTTTTGTTCCGTTATTTGTGGTAACAATAAACGTTCCGTCTTCTAATTTATCAATGGTTTCTGCTGTTTCCCCAAGAGTAAATCCTGGTTGAAATTGCTTAATTTGTTCCATTAAATTAGTTACCAAATCACCAGCTAATACTTCTGGATAACCTGGAATATCAAATATTGGTTTTTTTGGATATAATTCTGCTAATTGACCACCTGGTTGAGGCAAAGCGTCAATAATATGGCATTTTAATTTTAATAATCCTGCTTCAAAGACGGTAAAAAGTCCTGTTGGACCTGCTCCGATTATTAGTATATCTGTTTCAATCATTTTTTTTTCTTAAAGAGAAGTTGCATTGCAACGTCTGTACTGAAATGCAAAGTTGCAAAGATGTTATGAATTATTTTATGACTTTTATCACTTTACGGTTGCGTTAGTGGTAGTAGCGGCATCCTTTTTTGTAAAAAAAGATATAGCGGATGACACGACCCAAAGGGGAACGCCCTCTTACGACAAGCTCAAGATTAAATTATCCTATATTTTCTACCGTTTCAATTTGAGGAACCACTCTTTTGATTGTAGACTCAACTCCAGCTTTCATGGTGCTTTGATTGATATTACAACTGTTGCATGCTCCTTCTAAACGAACCTTAACGTGCTTGCCATCGATAATATCCATTAAAGTAATGTTTCCACCGTCAGAAATTAAGAATGGTCTAATCTCGTCTAAAGCTTTTTCAACACTAACTTTTAAATCTTCTGTGTTCATTTTATTTTCCTTTTACAGCAGAACAACCTGCCATTGTAGTAATTTTTATTGCTTCAGTTGGTGCTAAATTTTCGTTTCTTGCAATTGTTTCTTGCACTACATTTCTTGTAATTTCTTCGAAAATTCCTTCTAAAACCGAACCAGTTTGTAAAGCTGCTGGACGACCGTAATCTCCTGCTTCACGAATGCTTTGTACCAATGGAACTTCTCCTAATAAAGGAACATTTAAGTCCTCTGCTAGGTTTTTTGCCCCTTCTTTTCCGAAGATATAATATTTGTTGTTTGGTAATTCTTCTGGTGTGAAATAAGCCATGTTTTCAATAATTCCTAATACTGGAACTTTGATAGCTTCTGACAAAAACATGGAAACTCCTTTTTTAGCATCTGCTAAAGCTACAGCTTGTGGTGTACTTACAACAACTGCTCCAGTGATTGGAAGCGACTGCATAATTGATAAATGAATATCACCTGTTCCTGGTGGTAAATCGATTAGCATGAAGTCTAATTCTCCCCAATGTGCATCGAAAATCATTTGGTTTAAGGCTTTTGCTGCCATTGGTCCTCTCCAAATTACAGCTTGATCTGGTTTTGTAAAAAATCCGATAGAAAGCATTTCTACTCCATAACTTTTTACAGGTTCCATTTTTGATTTTCCGTCAACTTCGATTGAGTTTGGTTTTGCAGTTTCAACATCAAACATAATTGGCATTGAAGGTCCATAAATATCAGCGTCTAAAACTCCAACTTTAAAACCCATTTTTGCTAATGTTACGGCTAAATTGGCTGTGATTGTTGATTTACCTACACCACCTTTTCCTGAAGCAACTGCGATAATATTACTAATTCCTGGAATTTGTTTTCCTTTAATTAAGTTAGGGTTTTCAGGCTTTTCTGGAGCTTCAACCTTTATATTTACTTTTATTTTTGCTTTTTCATAAACTTTTTCGTGTATCACTTTCATGATATCTACTTCAGCTCTTTTTTTGATGTGTAATGCTGGTGTTCTTAATAATAAATCAACCACAACCTCATCACCAAAAGTGATTACGTTTTGAACGGCACCACTTTCAACCATATTTTTTCCTTCACCAGCAACTGTTATAGTTTCTAAGGCTTTAAGGATTTCTTTTCTATCTAACTTCATCTTAACTTTTTTAAATCAAAATTGTTTAGTCTTTATTTAAACTAAATATCAATTGCAAAGATAGTTAGAAGTTTACTAGTTTGAAAGCAACAAGGTTTAAAGTTTTCTTATAATTAGATAGTTGTAATTTATAATTCATTATACTTTATCAAATTCAATTTTATGGTTGTAAATTGACGTTGTAAATTATTTTTCAAAACATCATATTGGGATTGTAACAATTGATTTTTAACTGTTGAAAACACGATTGTATCGATTTTTCCTGCTTCAAATTTTGATTGTGACGTTTGAAACGTTTTTTCTGTTAAGTTTTTAATTTCAAAAAATTTACCTTCTAATACTAGAATTTGTTTTATTTTCTCTTCTTCGATCTGAATTTGTTGTTTCAGTTTTAAATCTTCTTGGTTTAGAGCTAGTTTTTCTTTTTCACTCTCTAATTCTAAAGCTTTTACTTTTTTTGAATTTCGAAATCCATTAAAAATCGGAACACTCAACTGTAATCCTACTTGTTGATTTTTATTGTCTGAAAACTGACTATTGAAACTATTTACTTGAACATCTGATTGATTTAATGGCTTATAATAAAATGTTGAGTAATTATAAAAAGCACCTAAAGTTGGTAAGTTTGTTCCTCTTGATTGTTTAATTCTCTTCTGACCTAGTTCATAAGTAAGCCTTGCTAATCTTATTTTTGGGTTATTTGTTTCTGTTGGAGTTACATTAGAATTTGAATTTAGATAAGCACTTAAAATGCAATTCTCGGCACCAATCTCCTTTGCATTTAACAATTGAAATAACTGTGTTTTTTGAATTCGATCTAATTGCTTTGTTTCGAGAATATTCTTTTCCTCAAGTGCTACGCTCAATTGCATGTCATACAAATCACTCTTGGGTTTGCTTCCAATTGTTTCTTCTTTTTGAATTCTGTCTAAGTTTGATTTTGCGTTAATCAATTGATTTTCTTGAATTTTTAATAACTCTTGTGTATATAAAGCTGTGAAATAGCTTTCTACTATTTGTAATTTGTATTCGTTTTCCAAGACTTCTTTTTCAACTTTTGCTCTTTCAATATCTAATTTGGTGAATTGAGAAGTTGCGATTGAATTGAAATCAATTAAGTTCATTCGAGCTCCTAAAAAGAAATTATCATATTGAATATTAGAGCTAACTCTTCCATTTGTAGAAGGATCAATAGTTGAACCAAAATTATAACTTTGATTTGCGTCAAAACTAACTGTTGGCATTAGACTATTTGAAAAAGAATTATGGTTTTTTTGGGTTCGTTTTATCTCGATTTGTTTAATTTTTATTTCTAAACTGTTTTCCATTCCTAATGCTATGCATTGTTCTAATGTAAAACTGATTTCTTGTGCATTTAATTTAATAAAACAAAAGAGCGCGAAAATTAATGTGGTTAATTTATTCATATTTCAGGTATTTTAAAACATTAACTCTTGTTGCAGCATAAGCTCTTGACAATACTACTACTAAAGTCAATACCAACAAAACGAAGAATCCAACAGCAAAAGGAACCCATGAAATTGTTATGCGAAATGCGAAATTTTCTAACCAAAGTGTTAGTAAATAGTAAACTGGAAACAACGCAATTACAAAACCAATGACGCAAAACAGAATGTATTGTTTTGAAAGTTCTTTTAGTAAAACTGATGTTTCCGCTCCTAATGTTTTTCTTATGGCAATTTCTTTCATTCTTCTTTGAATTGAATAGGTTGCTAAGGCAAACAATCCAAATAGTGCAATTAGAATTACAGTAATATTTAATAGTGAAAATAAGTTTTTTTGTTTTACATACGTTGCATAGGTTTGTGCATATTGTTTATCTACAAAGTCATAACTAAAAGGATACTCAGTATCAACATTTTTAATCCAAAATTTTTCAATTTCTGCTAAGGTTTGTGATGGATTTTCAGCATCAATTTTTACATAAATTCTGCTAGAATTTTGCAACATCCAGTCTACCGTTTTATAGTGAAAGAAAACCATTGGTGGAATTCTATCTTGAGGTCCAAAAAGGTTGAAATCTTTCACAACACCTACAATTTTCAATTTCTTTTCGTTCCATTCTACTTCTTTGCCAATTGGATCTTTTTCATTCATCATTTTTAATGCCGTTTCATTGACTAACATAGAATTTATAGTGTCTGATGTTAATTTATCTGATAAAAAACGTCCTTCTTTTATTTTAATTTGCATCATTTCTAGCATTCCGAAATCAACGCCCATATTTCGAGCTTGAATATTGTCGCCACCTTTGTAAGAAAAGCCAGTAGTCGAACCATTCCCTGAGCCAAATACAAATGCACCAGTGGAAACTTGTTTTACACCTTTGATTTTTGAAAGTTCACCTTTTATTAATAGATAGCGATTTTCGACTTTTTGTTTAAAATCTTTCTCTCTCCAATTGTAGCCATTCCTATACCAAACTGAAGCTACTTGATCGCCCTTAAAACCTAAATCTTTGTTTGAAATGAATTCAATTTGCTGATAAACAATATAAGAACCGATGATGAAAAATGTAGCAATGGCAAATTGCAATATCAGCATTCCGTTGCGCAACCAAATTCCATTTTTACTCCTTCCAAAATTACCTTTTAATACTTTTAAACTTTCAAAATTAGATACATAAATTGCTGGAAAAACTCCTGCAAATACGATTGTGACAATAAAAATTAAAATTAATTGCACATAGAATTGATTTCCAAATATGATTAAATTTTTATCTAAAAATTCATTATAATATGGTAATGAAAGCTCTACAATTACTAACGATAGTAAAATTGAAAATAAAACTGTTAGTATAGTTTCAAACAAAAATTGTTTGATAATATTACTTTTTGAAGCTCCAAGAATTTTTCGAACACCTACTTCTTTTGCTCTATTTATCGCATTTGCAGTTGCAAGGTTTACATAATTTACAATCGATAAAATTAAAATCAATATAGATAAACAAAGCATTATTAATAAAAACTGATAATTACCATTTCCTTCTGCATAACATTCTGTTATAGCGTGTAATCTAGATGTACTCAAAGGTTCTAAGATGATTTCGGTAGTTACATATCCGTTTTTTTTCATCCACTCTTCTGGAGAAATTCCCTCTAATTTAGCACTTTTGACAGTGCTATTTTCATACATCAACCGTTTCATTTTTGCTGCAACTTTATCGCTATCATCAGGGTTTTTAAGTTTCAAGAGTAATCCATAACTAAAATTTCCCCATTGGTCTTTATTTTCTTTCATTCTTTCATCAATAGAATTGACTATAACTTCTGGAGCCATTGATGATTTTCCTGGAATTGTATAAATACAGCCTACAACTAATTTTCTAACACCATCATCTAAGGTTTTACCCAATGGATTTTCATTTCCAAAAAGTTTTTTTGCCGTGTCTAATGATATCGCAATATTGGTATTATCGTTCAATACATTTTTAGAACTACCGCTAACAATTGTGAAAGGAAACATTTCAAAAAATGTGTTTTGTGCATAAGTGAATTTTACTATTTCTTTTTTGTTTTTATACTTTAGAATAGCCTCCTCATACCAATTATCAAAGTAGCAATAACTTTCAATTTCTGGGAAATCTTTTTTAAAATATTCTTCAAAAGGAGCAACATTACTTGCCCAATAATCTGTTGCGCTAATTTTACTGATTGATTGAAAAACGTTATCCTTTCCAGGATTCCATTCATTATAACTGTGTTCGTCATTCCAATAAAGAGTTGCGAAGATTAATCCTGCAATTCCAATACTTAGTCCTAAAACATTGAGAATTGTAAATAACTTGTTGTTTTTTATATGATAGATGAAAAGATTTGTCCAATTTTTTAACATAATTTATTTTTTAAATGAATTACTCGTATTTTAAATATTTTAGAACATTTACTTTAGTGGCTACGTAAGCTCTAGAAAGCACTATTAACAAGGTTAAAACAAGCAAAAGAATGAAGCCTATAATAAACGGAAGTATTGAAATGTCAATTCTAAAAGCAAAATCTTGCAACCATAGATTTAACAAATAATACGTTGGCAATAAAGCTATAAAAAAGCCTATTATGCAAAAAACGATGTATTGCTTAGAAAGTGTTTTAAGTAACGTATTTGTTTCTGCACCCAATGTTTTTCGAATAGCTATTTCTTTCATTCGCGACTGAATAGAATAGGTTGCTAAAGCAAACAATCCAAATAGTGCAATAAGAATAACAACAATATTTAATGCCGAAAACAAGTTTTTTTGTTTTACAAAACTGCTGTAAGATCTTTTGTATTCTTTATCTACAAAATCATATTTAAAAGGATATTCTGAATCTACCTTCTTAATCCAAAATTGCTCAATATCTGCAAGAGTTTCATTCATTGTTTCGGCATCAGCTTCCACATAAATATTATTTAAAGTACTACCAAGCCAAGAAATTGTTTTTAAATGAAAAAAGGACATTGGTGGTATTGCTTCACTAGGGTTTCCTAAATTAAAATCCTTAACAACACCCACTATTACAACTTCTTCTGTGTTCCAATTTATTTTTTTACCAATAGGATTAGGCTCCTTTAATAATTTTAAAGCCGTTTCGTTTATCAAAACAGAATTAATAGTATCTTGAGCAAATTTTGGATTGAAATAACGTCCTTGAACCATTTTTATTTGCATCATTTCAAGCATTCCAAAATCTAAAGGAATATTATTACTATTTATATTTATATCTTTATATGTATAATTTGTAGTTATAGGTGCACCATCTCCAAATTTAAAAGCTCCACCTACAACTTGTTTAACTCCTTTTATTTTTTGTAATGCATTTTTAATAGTCATATATCTATTAAATCTATACTCATCTGAAATGTCTTCACCATATATGTTTCTATAAGAAATATTTACAATTTGATTCGCCTTGAAGCCTAAATCTTTTGTATTCATATAATCTATTTGCTGATATACAATATAGGAACCCACAATAAAAAAAGTAGCGATTGAAAATTGCAAAACTAACATGGAATTTCGTAGCCAAATGCCTGATTTACTTCTACTGAAATTACCTTTTAACACTTTGAGTACTTCAAAATTAGAAACATACAAAGCCGGAAATATACCTGCTGTGATGATTAGAATTATAAAAACAATCCCGAGTTGTAGTGCAATTTCTTGTGGTTGAATGCTTAACGTTTTCTCTAAAAAATCATTATAGTAAGGAAGTGCTAATTCGACGAGGACTAAAGAAAACAAGGTAGAAAACAACACTATGATGAAGGTTTCAAAAACAAACTGTGCAATAATATTAGTTTTTGATGCGCCTAAAATCTTACGAACACCCACTTCTTTAGCTCGTTTTACAGCAGTTGCTGTAGCCAAGTTAACATAATTAAAAATCGATAAAAACAAAATTAGAATACTCAACCCTAACATGATAACAAGAAACTTATAATTTCCCTTCCTATCTAATAATCCCGATGTTTTGGTATGCAAACGCACTTCTGATAACGATTCTAAGGACACTTGTGAAACACCATACTTTTCAATAAATTCTTCTGGAGTTATACCTTGTCTTTTTGCATAAACTAAAACCATATTATCATAGTACAATTGTTCAATGTTTTTCAGAATTTGTGTTTTTGATTTTATGCTTTTTGCTTTAATTAATAATGTAAACTGATAATTTCCCCATTGCGAACTATATTGTTTAATTATAAAATCCATACCATTATAAACACAAGAAGGCATGTAAGAAGATTTTTTGTCTAATTTATAAACACCTCTTACAATGAGTTTTTTGCCTTGAAAGTCAATTTCTTTATTTAATGCAGGCTCTTTGTTAAACAATTGTGTTGCCATTTCTGCAGACAAACAAATACTATTCTCATCTGGTAAAGCATTGTTAACACTACCTTCTATAAACTCAAATGGAAAAAAATCGAAAAAGTTTTTTTGTGCTGATAGAATTTTTTCTGAAAAGATTTTTTTCTTTCCAATTCGAATTATATCGTTTTCATAATCTCCACTTATGTAACAATATGATGCTACTTCTGGTGTTTTCAACTTAAGAGCCGAACCAACTGGAGCTGAACCTGAAGTCCAAAATGTATTTTCATCTATTTGATTGACTAATAAAAAAATTGTCTCTTTATTTGGATTCCAATCGTTGTAACTATTTTCCTCATTCCAATATAAAATGGCAAAAATTAATCCTGCTATTCCAATACTTAGTCCTAAAACATTTAAAACAGTAAAAAGCTTATTGTTTTTAATATGATATAAGAATATATGTAGCCAATTTTTTAACATAACTATTCGTTTTTTGATTTAATCTGAACCAAGTTCAAATTCTTTGATGATTTTGATGTTTATTTGTTTCTTACAGAACCTGATGAACTTTCTTCTTTTGCAACTTGCGAGGGATTTCCATAATATACTATTGAAGCACTTGATGATGCTTTAGCGTCAATTGATTTTGTGACTTTTAAAGAAACATCTGAAGAAGAACTAGCTTTAATTATAGCTGTTTCAACAGTGAAATCTTTTAAATCACAAGAAGATGAACTACTAGCTTTTACTGAAATTTCTGTTGCTTTACCAGATAATTTCACATCACTTGAACTACTTGATTCGACTTCAACTTTTGTTACATTTAAATTTGATAAAAACTCTCCACTTGAAGAAGCATCAATAAATAAGTTTGAACAATTAAAATTCCCAGAAATACTTCCAGATGAACTAACTGCTATATTTAATTCTGTACTTATATTTGTGTTTTCAATTTTAATATCCGCAGAAGAACTTGCTTTTATACTTTCTAAATTTGGACCAGAAACAATAATTTTTAAAATTGAAAATTCAACTCCGTTTATCCAATTTACATTATTTCCTTTAGATCTTTTTTTAGTTTTTCCTTCCTTTTTATAGTCTTTCGTATCTACATATAATTTCAAAGTTCCATTTTCAACTTCTGTTTTTATGTATTTTAAATTTTCTTTATCATCTGTTTCTACTTTTACACTTTTAGTATTAGAAACTGTATATAATACTTCTATTCCAGTTGAAGCTTTTAAGCTAGAAAAATTAGAAACTTCTCTGTTTTCTGACACTTGAGCCAAAGCTATTATGCTAACTAAGAAAAAAGTGATTGCTAAAATTATTTTTGTCATAACTAAAATTTTAAGTGGTTAAAATATCTATTTTTTTACTGTTTAACTTTTCAGAAAGTACCATTCCGTCTTTCATAAGTATCGTTTTTTGAGAAAATGAAGCATCATAATCTGAATGCGTAACCATTAATATTGTTGCTCCTTGTGCATGCAAGTCTGTTAAAAGTTCCATTACTTCGTTTCCGTTTTTAGAATCTAAGTTTCCTGTTGGTTCATCGGCTAAAATAATTTTTGGATTGTTAATCAATGCCCTTGCGACAGCTACTCTTTGTTGTTGTCCTCCAGAAAGTTGTTGTGGATAATGTTTTAAACGGTGCGAAATACCTAATCGTTCTGCAATACTTTCTACTTTTTGTTTTCTTTCAGAAGAGGAAACGTTATTGTAAATTAATGGCAATTCGATATTGTCATAAACCGAAAGTTCATCAATAAGGTTAAAATTTTGGAATACAAAACCAATATTTTGTTTTCTGACTTTTGATTTTTCTTGTTCTTTTAAGCCCATCATCTCTTGATTAAGTAATTGATAACTTCCGCTTGTTGCACTATCTAAAAGACCTACGATATTTAAAAGTGTTGATTTTCCACTTCCACTTGGTCCCATAATAGTTACAAATTCTCCTTGATTGACTGTGATTGAAACCTCATTTAATGCTTTTGTTTCTACTTCTTCTGTTTGGAAGATTTTTGAAAGGTTGTTGATTTTTATCATGATTATTCGTTTTTGATTTAATTTGATTCAATATTTAAAATTTCTACTTCTTTATAATCTTTATAGGTTGATGTTATGACTTTTTCTCCTGGTTTTAAGCCTTCTAAGACTTCATAATACAAAGGATTTTCTCTACCTAACTTTATATTTCTTCTTTCAGCTTTGTTTCCGTTTACAACAAAAATCCATTTTCCTGAAGTTTCTTGATAAAAACTACCTTTTGATAGTAAAGTCGTTTTTGTTTTTTCAGATAAATTGATTCGAACTCCAAAAGATAGTCCTTGATTTAATTCTAAATTTTCATTCTTTATAAAGTTTAATTCAACAATAAAACGTCCGCTTTTAATCTCGGGAATCACTTTCGCAATTTGAACCTCAACTGTATTTCCATTAAAATCTACACTTCCTTTTTGTCCTTCAGAAACACGGTTTAAATAAAATTCATCAACATCTGCTACTAATTTATAACCTTGCATTACATCTATAGTTCCAATGCTATTTCCTTGTGTAAATGTTTTGCCTAAAATAGGTTCAAAAGAAGAAAGTCTACCCGAAAGTGGTGCTGTAATTAAAAAATTGTTTTTGTTTTTTCTTAAAATAGATAAACTTTGATTCATAATTCCGATAGATTGGTTCAGTTGTCCAATCTGAATTAAGTTGGCTTGCTTTTCTTTAGTAACACTTTGTTTTATAATACTCATTCTTTCTTTCTGAAAGCGGTAATTTTCTTGTGTTACTTTCCATTCGTTTTTAGCTATAATTTCTTGTTCAAAAAGTTTTTTATTTAAGTTGTATAAATTTTCAGCATCTAAATAATCATGCTCTATACTTATTAAATCTTTAGCTAGATTTAGCTCTTGATTTCTTAGATCTAATTTGGCTTTGTTTAGATTATTAATTTGTTCAATTATAGCCGTTTCTTGTTGCATATAATTCAATTCCGTATTGGGATTATACAAACGAACTAAAGGTTGCCCTTTTGTAACCATGTCTCCATTTTCAGCAAAAATTTCTTGTACAGCTCCTCCTTCAATAATATTAACTAACATGGAATTAAGTGGCGTTACTTTAGCCTGAAACAAAATAAAATCTTCAAAAAAATCATCTTCTACCGTTTTTATAGAAATTTCTGATTGTTTTACATTTAAACTTCGTTGTTTGGTTAAAGCAGTAAAAACAAAATATCCTAAAACTAAAATAATTGGGATAATGAGCAATAGCTGTTTTTTTTTGTTATTTTTACGATTGATGACAGTGTCCATATTGATAATTTTATAATGTATATAGGAATTTTATGCCATAAATTTAAAATACACAACTATTTAATTTACAGTTACTTATATTTTACTTATTATTCTTAGTGTTCGTTTTTGAACACCTTATGTACGAAACCGAACACCATGAAAAAAACACAAGCTTCTATTTTAATAATTGATGACCAAGAAGATATTCTTTTTAGTGCAAAAATGTTATTAAAAAAGCACTTTGAAACAATTTATACCATAAGTAACCCCAAAAATGTTATTCAACTTTTGGCAGAAAACGATATTGATTTGGTTCTTTTAGATATGAATTATCGCATTGGTTTTGAAGATGGAAAAGAAGGTTTATATTTATTAAAAGAGATTAAGAAGTTAGCTCCAAATACAGTTGTAATTTTAATGACAGCTTTTGGAAAAGTAGAAACAGCTGTTGAAGGTTTAAAATCAGGTGCCTTTGATTATGTTTTGAAACCATGGGATAACGAAAAAATGCTTGAAACTATTAAAAAAGGCATTCAAGAACGAAGAAAAACTGTTTCTAAAGTGGTAAAAAACGAAAATGATACTTCTTATTTTATTGGAGAATCTAAAACGATTATAAAAGCTTATTCATTAGCTGAAAAAGTAGCTAAAACGGATGCTAATGTACTTGTTTTGGGTGAAAACGGAACTGGAAAATTCGTAATGGCTCGTTACATTCATCAACATTCGGATCGAAAAAATGAAATTTTTATACCTGTTGATTTAGGTTCCTTAAATGAAAGTATATTTGAAAGTGAATTATTTGGCTATGCTAAAGGTGCTTTCACGGATGCGAAAAATGATACTGTCGGAAAATTTGAAGCTGCTCAAAATGGTACTCTTTTTCTAGACGAAATAGGTAATGTTCCCATTCATTTACAATCTAAATTATTACAAGTCATTCAGACTAAAATGGTAACCCGTTTAGGAGAAACCAAGCAAAGACCTTTAAACATGAGGATAATCACAGCCACAAATTTAAATCTTAAGGAAGAAATTCAGCAAAAAAACTTTAGAGAAGATTTGTATTATCGCATCAATACAATGGAAATTACTTTACCTGCTTTGCGTGAACGAAAAGAAGATAAAATTCCATTAGCTCAATTTTTATTGGATAAGTTGACCACTAAGTATGAACGAAATTCTATTGTTTTCAATGAAAAAGCTTTAGAACAAATAGATAAACATGCCTGGAATGGAAATATCAGAGAAATGGAAAACCGAATTGAACGAGCAGTAATATTATGTGAAAACAACACCATTACTGCAGTTGATTTAGATTTAGAAATTGCCACTACTTTTGATGAAAACAGTGATGACATTCAACTTTCTGATATTGAAAAATTGGCCATCGAAAAAGTTTTGGTAAAAAACGAATACAATATTAGTAAATCAGCTGAAGAGTTAGGTTTATCAAGAGCTTCATTGTACAGAAGAATGGAGAAATATGGTATAGAAAATAATTAATATAATGAAGAATTTTAAAATTTACAACCAACTTTTCATTAGAATTTTAATTCTTTTAATGGCATTTGGCATAACCTTTTATATTTATCAGGAAGGATTAGTTTACACTGCTGTTTTTGGTATTTTTATCTTGTTTTTGGCTATTATTGAAATGTATTTATTCATAAAAAACGCTTTCCTTTTATATGACAGAACTATTGCTTCCATTTTAGAAAGTGATTTTTCATCTGATTTTTCTAAGCATAAATCTTTCGATAATTACAAAAGTCTATTCAGGTTATATGCTGTTTTGAAAAGCAAACAAAACGAACAAATTTCAAAAGATATTATTTATCAATCTATTTTGAATAATATTGAAACGGGAATTTTAATCCTTCAGAAACAAAATGAGAATTGGACTGTTTTTTTAATGAATGATTACTTTTCAAGTCATTTTAATGTGCCTAAAGTTTCTAAGTGGAAATATCTTAAAAATCAATTTCCAGCATTATGTGATTTGATAGAAGCTAAAAATTTTGAAGAAATAAAAACAACCCTTCAGATTAGAGTTAATGGTGAAGATTCGCAGACTTTTGTAATGCAAACTTCAAAAAGCAAGACCTTTAATCAAGAATATTATGTGGTTTTATTAGATTCAATTCAGAAAGTAATTGAGAAAAAAGAGAAAGAAGCTTGGATTAATTTAATGAAAGTGATTTCTCATGAGTTATTAAATTCATTGACTCCAATTCGTTCCTTATCCCAAAATTTACATGAACTTGTGCAACAAGAAACTTTTTCGGCAGAAGATTTAGACGACATGAAACAAAGCGTCGTTACTATGTTAAACCGTAGTGATCATTTGCAGCAATTTGTTGAAAGCTATAGAAAGTTAGCCATGCTTCCAACGCCACAAAAAGAAAAAGTTGAAATTAGTGAACTAATTCAGCAATGTATTGAGTTGATGAATCCTTTGTTTAAGCAAAATAACATTGAATTTATAAACGAAATCAACCAGAAACGTTGGCTTTCTATAGATGCTTATCAAATGGAACAAGTATTTATTAATTTGTTTACTAATAGTATTTTTGCTCTAGAAAATCATGATAAAAAACAAATAATTGTTTCAGCAGAAGCCAAAGAAAAACGCTTTTTTATAAAAATTACCGATTCTGGAAATGGAATTGATGCTGAAATTGAAGATAAAATATTTTTACCTTTTTTCACTACTAGAAAAGAAGGTGCAGGAATTGGTTTAACCTTGTCTAAAAATATTTTAGAAGCTCATGGTGGTTATTTAGCTTATCAGAACAATGACAATCATACTACATTTATGATTTGTTTGTTAGAATGATTTAAAAATCTGGTTCCCAAAAATGCTTTTCAAAATCTATAATTTGATTATCTATTACTTCAATTCCTTCAGATTCTAGTAATTGTTGCATTAGGTTTGTTCCGTCAAAATGATGTTTTCCTGAAAGTAAACCCACACGATTTACAACTCTGTGTGCAGGAACATCTTCCATGTTATGTGAAGCATTCATTGCCCAACCAACCATTCGTGCTGAGCGAGCTGCTCCAAGCGCTTTGGCAATTGCACCATAAGAAGTCACTTTACCATAAGGAATTTGTCGAGCGACTTCATAAACTCGTTCAAAGAAATTCTCGTTATTTGGCTTTTCTTTTAGCAAATGATTAAGTTGAAAACATTTTATACAAAGATGAAATTGCTACAATTCCAGTAACTGCAGCAATTAAAAAATTGATGTTATTGGTAATAAAACCTACTTTATGTTCTACTTTTTTGAATAAAATCGCATATAAGTAGAAAATAAAATAAGTTCCTAAAGCAGCTGCAATGGAAAAAATTATAATTGACAACAAAGAAAAATCAAACACATTTTTAGACGCCAGTGTTAAACTAACAAATGCGTAATATGGAATTGCAAACATGTTTAAGGACGACAATGTGATTCCGTAAATAAGTCTGTTTTTCTTGTCTTTTATTTCTACTTCAACTTGAGGTTTTTTAGCTTTTAATCCAGCATAAAGAAATGCTATGGTCAAAATAATAAAAATAACGACTCCAAATTTCTTTAAATTCTCACTAATCACTGGGTGACTGTCTAAAAATTTTGCGAAATAAAGTCCCGTAAAACATTGAATTAAAACTACCAAAACAGCTCCATAGGCGAATAGTAAAGCTTGTTTTTTATTTTCGGTTATGCTTAATTTTGCTATGGTCATGTTTAACATTCCTGGTGCTATGATTCCAACTGCAGCAATTAAAAAACCTAAAAGAAAGGGTAGAATTATACTCATATTTGTTTTCTATTTAATTCTGAATTTAATATATGTAATCGCTTTATTTTTCTCTAAATATTGATTTTCATAAAACGTTTGAATACTTGTAACTTCTGAAGGAGAACCTTCGTTAACATAGATATCATGATTGGCATAAATTACTTCATGACCTTCACCATGCAATAAACCTAGCGTGTAACCGTGCATGAATTCACTGTCAGTTTTTAGATTCATTATTCCATTATCTTTTAAAATTCTTTTATAGCGTTGTAAAAACTCAGTGTTTGTCATTCTGTGTTTAGTACGCTTGTATTTTATTTGTGGATCTGGAAAAGTAATCCAAATTTCATCTACTTCATTTTCAGCAAAACAATTTTCTATTAACTCTATTTGAGTTCTTAAAAAGGCTACGTTTTTCATTCCTTCATCGACTGCTGTTTTTGCTCCTCTCCAAAATCTTGCTCCTTTAATATCAATACCAATAAAGTTTTTATCTGGACTATGCTTTGCTAAACCTACGGAATATTCTCCTTTTCCGCAACCTAATTCCAAAACTAATGGATTATCATTTTTGAAAAACTCACTATTCCATTTCCCTTTTAAAGGAAAACTTCCTGATGTTACTTCTTCTCTCGTTGGTTGAAAAACATTTTCAAATGATTCGTTTTCCTTAAAGCGCTTTAATTTATTCTTACTTCCCACTACAATTAAATTTTTGGTAAAATTACTAAAAATAAAGTTTTGATAATCTTTATATAACTTTATTCCCTTCAAAAAGCTCTTATTTTGTAAAAATATTTTATTTTGAAGAAAAGAAAAGTAGAATTGGTCGTTATTTCGGATGTACATCTTGGAACTTATGGATGTCACGCAAAAGAATTATTAGCTTATTTATCATCTATTAAACCCAAAACATTAATTCTTAACGGAGATATCATTGATATTTGGCAATTTAGAAAATCTTATTTTCCTCAAAATCACCTAAAAGTAATTAAAAAAATAATTTCTTTAAGTTCAAAAGGAACAAAAGTGTATTACTTGACAGGGAATCATGATGAGTTTTTGAGAAAATTTACAGATTTACATTTAGGAAATTTAAGCCTTCTGAATAAATTAGTTTTAGATTTAGACGGAAAGAAAGCCTGGATTTTTCATGGTGATGTTTTTGATTCATCGATTACTCATGCTAAATGGCTGGCAAAATTAGGGGGTTGGGGTTATGACATGTTAATTTTAATCAATCGCTTTATCAATTGGGTTTTAGCTAAAATGAATAAAGAACCTTATTCGCTTTCTAAAAAGATTAAAAACAATGTGAAATCTGCCGTTAAATTCATTACTAATTTTGAAAGTGTCTGTACAGAATTAGCCATTGAAAACAAGTATGATTTTGTAATTTGTGGACACATTCACGAACCAAAAATGGAAAAAATAAAAACAGAAAAAGGTGAAACGATGTATTTAAATTCGGGCGATTGGATTGAAAATTTAACCGCTTTAGAATACAACAATAAAAAGTGGAAAATGTACAAACACGATATTCATAATGTAGTTGTTGAAGAAGAGAGTTTTGAATATGAAAATAAACTAGCCGAACAATTTATTTCAGTCTTAAAAAATTAAATTTGTAAAGAATTCTTTTAAATGAAAAAAATAATAGTTGCACCACTAAATTGGGGATTAGGTCATGCTACAAGATGTATTCCAATAATTCAAGGGTTATTGGATAATGGGTTTGAACCCGTTATTGCTAGTGATGGAGTTGCCTTAGAATTATTAAAAAAAGAATTTCCTAAACTTATTTCTTTTGAATTGCCTTCTTATGACATTCAATACGCTGTAAAAGGAAAGAACTTTAAATGGAAAATGATTGCGCAATTGCCAAAAATCATTTCAACTATAAAAAAAGAAAGGAATAAAATCAATAAAATTCTAGAAGCCTATAATTTTGATGGCATAATTTCAGATAATAGATTAGGTGTTTACTCTAAAGATGTGCCTTCGGTTTTTATTACCCATCAATTAAATGTTTTGACGGGAAACACTTCTTGGTTTACTACAAAATTGCATAAAAAATACATCCAAAAATTCAATGAATGTTGGGTTCCTGATGTTGAAAATGGTCAAAATTTATCTGGTAAATTAGGTCATCCAACAGAGTTAATTGGAAATGTAAAATATATTGGCCCCTTAAGTAGGTTGTGTAAAAAACCGATGCCTATAAAATATGATTTGATGGTTTTACTTTCTGGACCAGAACCTCAACGTACTATACTGGAGCAGAAAATTATTGCTGAATTAGAAAAATATACTAAAAAAGTAGTTTTTATCAAGGGTATTATTGAAAAAAGTCAAACTAAAATAGAAAAAGGAAATGTTACCTATTTTAATTTTATGAATAGTATCGAACTTGAAACTACATTTAATGAAAGCAATCATATTCTTTGTCGTTCTGGTTATACAACTGTTATGGATTTAGCTAAATTGAATAAAAAAGCTTTTTTCATTCCAACTCCAGGTCAGTATGAACAAGAATATTTAGCGAAAAAATTTGATAGAGAAGGAATCATTCCAACCTGTAAGCAAGAAAAATTTACAATTCAAAAATTAGATAAAATTGCTTTTTATAAAGGATTTACCAATTATAGCAAAAAAATAACTTGGAAAGAATTATTTGACCTTTTCTAGAGTAAAAGAGAACTCAGAACCAACACCATATTCGCTTTCAATATAGATTTTTTCGTCATGACCTTCTACAATGTGTTTCACAATAGCTAAGCCTAAACCTGAACCACCTTCGCTACGAGCACCACTTTTATCAACTCGATAAAACCGTTCAAATAAGCGTGATATATGTTTCTTTTCGATTCCTTCCCCGTTGTCAGTAATTCTCACAATTATTTTATTGTTGACTAAATCCTCAATACTTACTTCTGTTGTACCGTTTTCTTTTCCATATTTAATAGAATTCATCACTAAATTAGTAACGACTTGTTGAATTTTCTCTTGATCCGCAAAAACAAGAATTTTTGAATTGTATTTTGTATCAAAAGTTAACGTAATATTCTTCTTAGAAGCACGCATTTCGAGTAAATCAAATACATTTTGAACAACTTCTACAATATTAAATTCTGATAATTCTAAATTAATATCACCCGTTTCAAGCTTAGTAATCATATCTAAATCTTTTACAATATAAATAAGACGTTCGACTCCTTTTTCAGCACGTTGTAAATATTTTTTTCGGATGTTTTTGTCATCCATTGCTCCGTCAAGTAATGTTAACAAATAACCTTGAACTGTAAAAAGTGGTGTTTTTAATTCATGTGAAACGTTGCCTAAAAATTCGCGTCTGTATTCTTCACGAATTTTTAAGGTTTCTATTTCTAATTTTTTGTCTTTAGCAAACTTCTGAACTTCTCTTGTCAAAGTTGCCATATCTGTAGTTATAGGTTGATTTCTAAAAGAGCTTGTTTCTAATAAAGAAACATCGTCATATATCTTTTTAACTCGTTGATAAATGAATTTTTCAACTCTATATTGCAAAACAAAAAAAGAAAAAAGAAATGTAGAAACAACTACAATTATAATATTAACAAAGGATATTTCAATAATCGTAAATTGTAGTAAAAGCAATAAAGCAAACAAGAATAAACTAATATAAATAGAAGATATTGTTGCAAATTTATATGATTTTTTGAAATTAAATTTCATTAAATTCTATTTTATAACCTACACCTTTAATAGTTTTGAAAAAATCGTCTCCAATTTTTTCTCTTAATTTTCTAATATGAACATCGATTGTTCTTCCTCCTACAATCACTTCATTACCCCAAACTTTATCTAAAATTTCATCTCTTTTAAAAACTTTACCGGGTTTTGATGCTAAAAGATAAAAAAGTTCAAACTCTTTTCTTGGTAAAATTATTTCTTGTCCTTCTTTAACAATTTTATATTCTTCACGATTAATTTCAATGCCATTAACATTTAAAACATCTACTTTTTCTTCTTTTTCTTTTAATCTTCTTAAAAGTGCTTTTACTTTACTGACAAGAATCTTTGGCTTTATAGGTTTTGCTATATAGTCGTCTGCACCAGCATCAAAACCAGCTAATTGAGAATAATCTTCTGAACGCGCTGTTAAAAATGTGATGATAGTATTCTCTAATTCAGGTATTTTTCTGATGTTCTCACAGGCTTCAATACCATCCATTTCTGGCATCATAACATCTAAAATAATTAAATTTGGAAGTTCTTTTTTTGCCTTCGCGACTGCTTCCCTACCATTAGTTGCTGTAATTACTTGATAGCCTTCTTGAGCTAAATTATATCCAACAATTTCTAGGATATCTTGCTCATCATCAACCAATAAGATCTTAATTTCTTTTTTTTTCATTATAGTAAGAAAGTTGTGTTTTGAATTGTAAAGGTAAAGATAAAATAAAATTTTCAATCCTCTTAACAATTATTTAATCTGTTAACCATAACATAACACTTACTGAGTCTATTCATAACAAAGAAGTAACACAAAAGTAATTTTATGACACGTTCTTTGCACAAAATATAAAACAACAAAATGAAACTAAAATTTTTATTATTTACCTTACTGTTATCATCTTTCTGTTTTGCACAAAAAGCAACCGTTTCTGGTCTTATACTAGATAAAGAATATGACAACGAACCACTAGCATTTGCTAATGTTATGTTGAAAGGTACTTCACAAGGTACTTCAACAGACGAAAATGGAAAATATAGTTTAAGCGTTTCTGCTGGAAATTATACTTTAGTTGTTGGTTTTTTAGGGTATAAAACTGTTGAAATTCCTTTTACAGTTAAAGCAAATGAAAAAAAAGTAATTAATTACACTTTAGAAACTGAAGGTGTAATGCTAGAAGATATAGTTTTAACCGCTACAGTAACTCAAGAAAGTGTTAAAGCTTTATTGCAAGAACAACAAAAATCTGTAGAAATCAAACAATCTATTGGTGCTGAAGAAATCTCAAATAAAGGAATTAGTGATGTTGCAGCTGCCGTAACAAAAACAACTGGTATTACTAAGCAAGAAGGTTCTGGAAGTATATATGTTAGAGGATTGGGTGATAGATATAATTCAACAACAATGAATGGTTTGCCGTTACCTTCAAACAATCCTTCTAGAAAAAATATCAATTTAGAAATTTTCTCTACTGATATTGTAGAATATATTGGAATCGACAAAACATATAACTACAAAAACTACGGTGATTTTGCTGGAGCTAATATTGATATTGTATCTAAAAATTATAAAGGTGATGGTTCTTTAGAAGTTGGAACAGGAATGGGTGCAAATTCAAATGCAGTTCAACAAAATAAATTCTTCTTACAAGATGGACCTAGTTTTCTTGGATTTAGTAATGAGCCAATACCTAATGATCCTTTATCTGGATATAATTTTTCTACAAGTTGGGATAAACAAGCATCTACACCCGTAAACAGTTCTTTTTACATTAGAGGTGGAGATTCTTATTCATTTGGAGATTACAGTAAAATAAGTTTCTTTTTAAATGCTTCTTTTGATAATGGATATACTTATAAAGAAGGAGTAAGAAGAGGAAGTGTAAACGTTCAAGGGCTTGCTATTAAAAACTTGAACAGAAAAGCTTATGAATATCAAACTAATTCTAATGCGATGGCAAACATTAATTACAGAATTAACGAAAATCATAATATTCGTATCAATTCAATGTTAATTAATTCAGCTACACAAAAACATGAAGAATTTAACGGAATTATAGATGCAAATGGTTCGGCTCAAAATGGTGGTGGTTTTATTCGTCGTTCTACATTTGACAAAACTTATTTATTAGTTAATCAACTTTTAGGAGATCACAAGTTTGGAGAAAGAACTAAATTTGATTGGGGATTATCATACAACACACTTACTAATGTGATTCCAGATCGTATGCAAAATACAATTGTCCCTTTTTTATATGATGATCCAAGTTCTCGTTTAGTAGCATCTGATGTAAATCCATCGGATAACCAAAGATATTACCAAGAAATGACTGATGATGAAATTGCAGGTAACTTTAATTTATCTTATAAGTTTGGGAAAAGCGAAAATGGTGATTATAAGGGAAAATTAATTGCAGGTTACAGTGCACGTTATAAAGAAATTAATTTTGATGCGACACAAATCAATTTAGCAGTTACAAGAAGTAATTTTGCCTCTCAACCAACAGTTGATTTAAACAACCTAGACGGCTATTTTAATCAAGCAAATCTTGATGCTAACTTCTTTTCATTAAAAACATTTAGAGGAGATATTACAAATGCTAATGCTTTAACGCCACAAAACTTTAATGGACAACAAATTATTTCAGCCGGTTTTGGTGCAATTGAATATCAATTTACTCCAAAATTATATGTAATTGGTGCATTCCGTTCAGAATTTATCATTCAAGATATTGATTATGACACTTCTTTAAAACAAGGAAAAAATAAATTTGACACTATGGAGTACTTACCTTCATTATCGGCAAAATATGAATTAAACGAAAAACAAAATTTAAAATTAGCAGCGAGTAAAACCTATACTTTACCACAATTTAAAGAAAGAGCTCCTTTCTTATATGAAGAAGTTGGACAATCCTATTTCGGAAATCCATTTTTATACAATTCAACCGATTATAATTTTGATTTGAAATGGGAATATTTCCCTAAAGGTGGAGAAGTAATTTCGTTAACAGGTTTTGGAAAATATATTCAAAATCCAATTAATGAAGTAACAGTAGCTTCTGCTACAAATGATATCTCTTGGGTAAATTCTGGTGAAAAAGCAGTTGGAATTGGAGCAGAATTAGAAATAAGAAAAGATATATTTAGTTTTGAAGGATCAAATGACAAAAAAACAAATATATCATCTGGTTTAAATGTTTCTTACTTACATACAAATCAAGATTTGGATTCAGAAAAGGTAAAAAAAGAAACTAACGGATTAGGAGTTGCGTTTACAAATAGTAATTCAAGATTAACAGGTGCATCTGATTTATTAGTTAATGCTGATGTTAGTTTAAACAAAAGCTTCTCTGCTGATCAGTCTTTAACAGCAACTTTATCTGGAGCCTATTTCTCTGATAGAATTTATGCATTAGGTGTAACAGGAAAAGGTGACCTTGTAGATAGTGATGTTATTGCCTTAGATTTTATTCTAAAATTTAGGTTAAATAAAAATCTTGGTTTTGGTCTTAGTGCAAAAAATCTAACAGATCCAACAATTGAAAGAAAACAAAATATTCAAAATGTAGTTGTTGACTCTTATAAAAAAGGTAGAAACTTTAGTTTTTCAATGAAATACTCATTCTAAACAATTAGTTAACATAAAAGAAATATTAGGGATGCTTTTTAAAAGCATCCCTACTTATTTTTAATAAACTCATAACATTCAGATAAATTTCAGTTAGCATGCTAATCCTACATTTGCCTTAACAAATTAAAAAACACAAAACACACACAATGAAAAAACTTATTTTATCTACGTTAGCAATTGCTGCCTTAGCATTTACATCTTGTTCAAGAGATGATAATTCAACAGAAACACCAAGTGGTGTAGTTAACATTGATGCTAATGATTTTAAAGGGACTTTAACAAGTGGACAGACAACAACTTTAGATCCTTCTAAAACTTACAAATTAACAGGTTCATTTGTTGTTGAAGCTGGTGCTTCATTAACTATTCCTGCTGGAACTAGAATTGAAGCTGTCGGTGGAACATCTTCATACATAGCTGTTGCACAAGACGGTTTAATCTATATTACTGGAACTGCTACAAACCCTGTGGTTATGACAAGTGGAAAAACAGTTAAAGCAACAGGAGACTGGGGTGGATTAGTTATCTGTGGAAGAGCTACAACAAACAAAGGAGGTTCTAACGGAGAAACTGCTACTGCAGAGGTTTCTGATTTAACTTATGGTGGTACTGAAAACAATGATAGCTCTGGAGTTATCAAATATTTAAGAGTAGAATATACAGGTGCAGCATTTAATGCAGATAAAGAATTTAATGGTATCTCATTATTTGGTGTTGGTTCTGGTACTACATTTGAATATATTCAAGCTTATAAAAGTGGTGATGACGGAATCGAATTCTTCGGTGGAGCGGTTAATGCTAAATATTTAGTAGCTTTACATAGTGAAGATGATGCATTAGACTTTGCTGATGGTTTCACTGGTTCTATTGAATATGCTTATGTAAAAGATGTTGCTAAAGCTGGTATTGAAGGATCAAACAATGGAGATAATGGTGCTGCTTTACCAAGTACAAACGTTACTTTAAAAAATATTTCACTTGTAAAAGGTGCTTTAGCTGGTCAAGAGCACGGAATGTACATCAAAGAAGGTGGTGGAAAATGGGCTGGTCAAAATATTTACATACAAGACTTTACAAAAGGAATTAAAATTAACTCTTCAGATATTCCTGCTAATGCAAGTGTAACTAATGGTTTTGTAACATTTAGTCCTATTCAGTTTTCTAATATCTCTGGAGATTTTTCTGAATATACAGGTCCTAATACGACTTACATGACTCAAGGTACTGCAACTGGTGCTGGAAACAATGGAGATACTCCAATTTGGGCTGCAGGATGGACAACAGGTTTGTAATTCAATCTATATAATGACAATTAATCCCTCTTCGGAGGGATTTTTTTTGTGGTATACTTATTGTATTATAATTTTTGTATATTTACAATAACAAAATTCATCCCCAAATGAAAAAAAACTACATTTTAACTTTAATTATGGCATTTTGCTTCTTTACTTTCGATGGTTATTCGCAAGAAAGCAAGTCTGCCATGGGTAATTCTCAAGAACCTACTATTGAAGGATTATCAATCTACCCGAACCCCGTTTCTAACGGAAAATTGTACATTACATCAAAATTAGGATCAGAAAAGACAATCGAAATTTTTGATGTACTAGGTAAAAAAGTATTTGATACTACCACAGGTGTAAAAGAAATTAATATTTCTAACTTAAATGCTGGTGTTTATATCATCAAAATTAGAGAAAAAGACGCTACAGCTACAAGAAAACTAATTATCAAGTAGTTAGACTCTTTTTTATATTATTAATCCTATATTATTTTTTTGTTAACTCCTTTTTTGTTAGCCAAAAAACCATTACTTTTGCCTTATAATTTAAAATCAAAAAAAATGAAAAAACTTTACTTTTTATCTTTATTATTAGGTTCTGCAATTGGTTTTGCTCAAACTAATGTTGGAATTACTGGAAATGTTGGTGGTGTTTACATTAATGAAATTCATTATGATAATGCTTCAACAGATGTTGGTGAATTTATTGAAGTTGCTGGTCCTGCTGGAACAGATTTATCAACTTATACTTTAACCCTTTACAACGGTTCAAACAACACTTCTTATGCTACAATTGCTTTAACAGGTTCAATTCCAAATGAAGCTAATGGTGTAGGCGCAGTTTCTTTTGACGCAACTGGAATACAAAACGGAGCTCCTGATGCAATTGCTTTATCTAAAACAGGAACAGGTTCTACGAATGTGCAATATTTAAGTTACGAAGGAGTTATGACTGCTCCTGCAGTAGATGGTCCAGCAATGGGTTTAAACTCAGTAGATATTATTGCAATGGAAACTAGTACTACTCCTATTGGTTATTCTTTAGAGTATGATGAAACTTCTATGGCATGGATTGTAATAACTGATGATACTCCAGGCTTATTTGCTCAAGGCCCTGTTTTATCAACTAAAACATTTGATGCAATAGCTGGTTTATCTTTATATCCAAATCCAGTTACTGGAAATGTGTTAAACATTACTTCTGCTGCAAATTTAGATATGAATGTTGCTGTCTTTGATATTGTTGGAAAACAAGTTATCAATACAAAAGTAATCAACAACACTTTAAACGTTTCTAGCTTAAACGCTGGTGTTTATATCGTTAAAGTTACTGAAGACGGAAAAACTGCTACTAGAAAATTAGTAGTTAGATAATATTTTATTTAGATCCTGGATCAAGTTCAGGATGACAAAAACTTTAAAAGCATCAACAATACGTTGGTGCTTTTTTATTTTATACTTTTGCACTTGTGTTGAACTTTATTCAGCATCTCAACAATATGATTAATTCGAACGATATATTTACCATTTCATCCAAAAAGGAATTTGAGAAAATCGCTCTAAAGGTTTTCCGATTTCAATTTGATAACAATTTGGTATATCAAGAATTTTGTACGCTTTTGAAGAAGAATAAAGAAAATGTAAAATCCCTAATTGAAATTCCTTTTTTACCTATTCAATTTTTTAAAAGTCATGAGGTAATAAGTTCAACTGAACCTATTCAGGCTACTTTTACGAGTAGTGGTACAACTGGAATGCAAACCAGCAAACATTTAGTCACAGATATCACTTTATACGAAGAAAGCTATCGAAATGCGTTTTCTGAATTTTATGGAAATATTGAAGATTATTGCGTTTTGGCTTTACTTCCATCCTATTTAGAACGTGAAGGTTCTTCCTTAATTCACATGGTGGATGATTTGATTCATAGTAGTAAACATGAAGACAGTGGTTTTTATTTAAACAATTATGATGAGCTTATCGCGAAGTTAATTGAATTAGATAATTCAGGTCAAAATGTGATTTTAATTGGTGTAACCTATGCTTTATTGGATTTGATTGAACTACATAAGTTTCAATTGAAAAACACAATCATCATGGAAACTGGTGGCATGAAAGGCAAAAGAAAAGAAATGATTCGTGAAGAATTACACGATATTCTTTGTCAAGGTTTTGGTGTTCCTGTAATTCATTCTGAATATGGAATGACTGAATTATTATCACAAGCTTATTCTTTAGGTAACGGAATTTTTGAATGTCCAAATTGGATGCAAATCCTAATCAGAGATGCTGAAGATGCTTTATCTTATGTTAACGAAGGAAAAACTGGTGGAATAAATGTAATTGATTTAGCCAACATCAATTCTTGTTCGTTTATTGCTACGCAAGATTTAGGCAAAAAATATCCCAACCATTCTTTCGAAGTGCTGGGACGTTTTGACAATTCTGATATTCGTGGTTGCAATTTGATGGTTATTTAGTACTTCGACAAGCTCAGTTTGACAATAAATTATCAATTGACTAAGCGTAAATTTAGAAATTATTCTTAATCATCAACTTAATAACTATCTAAATACAAGATGTCAGTCTTGCTTGTAGAAGATATTTAAACAAACTTCACCAAAAAATAATTTTTCTTTCCTCTTTGTAATAAAACAAATTTATTACTTACTAAATCATTTGAAGACAGGTTGAATTCTTCTGTGACTTTTTCTTTATTTACCGAAATTGAATTCTCTTTTAAAGCTCTTCTTGCTTCTCCATTTGAAGCTAAAAATCCTGATTTTTCATTTAATAAAGTAACGATATCAATTCCTTCACTTAAATCTGACATTAAAACTTCAGCTTGTGGAATTCCTTCGAAAATTTCAGTCAATTGACTTTCGTTTAATGTTTTTAAATCTGACATATCTTTACTAAAGAAAGCTCCAGAAGCAAAAATAGCACTGTCTAAATCTTCTTTTGAATGAACTAATAACATCAATTCTTCCGCTAAACGTTTTTGCAATACTCTTACATGTGGTGCTTCGTTATGTTCAGCAATTATTGCATCAATAGTTTCTTTGTCTAAAAATGTGAAAATCTTAATGTATTTTTCAGCATCAACATCTGAAGTGTTTAACCAAAATTGGTAGAATTTATATGGTGAAGTTTTATTCGCAGTCAACCAAACATTTCCACCTTCAGATTTTCCGAATTTTGAACCATCTGCTTTTGTAATTAACGGACAAGTCATTGCGTAAGCTTTAGATCTTTCGTCGTTATCAACATTCATTCTACGAACTAATTCAGTTCCTGTTGTGATGTTTCCCCATTGATCGCTTCCTCCCATTTGTAGCAAACAGTTGTATTCTTTATTCAAATGGTAAAAATCGTATCCTTGAATTAATTGGTAAGTAAACTCCGTAAAACTCATTCCTTCTCCACCTTCATCACCAGACAAACGTTTCTTTACAGAATCTTTTGCCATCATGTAATTTACTGTGATTCTTTTACCAACATCACGTGCAAAATTGATGAATGAGAAATCTTTCATCCAATCATAATTATTGACTAAAATTGGAGCGTTTTCATCTGTTGCTTCAAAATCTAAAAAGTTAGAAAGTACATTTTTAATTCCGTTTACATTGTGATTTAAAGTCGCTTCGTCTAACAAATTCCTTTCATCTGATTTTCCTGATGGATCACCAATCATTCCTGTTGCGCCACCAACTAAAGCAATTGGCCTATGTCCAAAATTGCGTAAATGTTTCAACAAAATAATCGGAACTAAACTTCCAATATGTAATGAATCTGAAGTTGGATCAAATCCTATATAAACTGTAGTAGCTTCTTTTAATAATTGTTCTTCTGTTCCTGGCATCATATCGTGCACCAAGCCTCTCCATTGTAATTCTTCTACTAAATTTTTCATCTTATGCTGAATTCATTTCAGTATCTTTTAGTTTTACTGAAATTTTGTTATTGTTAATTTATGCAAATATATCAATTTTAAAAACCAAACTTCAAATTCCAAATTCCAAATTTTGTGTTATTTTAAAAAATATTCTGAAAATCTATAATCTTAAAATCAAAGAATCTATTTATCTTTACAATATGATATTAGTTACAGGAGCAACAGGTTTAGTCGGTTCACATTTATTGATTTCTTTATTAGAGCAAAATGATACTGTGAAGGCTTTATATCGTTCTAAAAAAAACATCGAAAAAGTTAAACAAGTTTTTAGTTATAAAAACCAACTTTCTTTGTTTGATAAAATTAATTGGGTTGAAGGTGATATAACCGATATTCCTTCTTTAAACAAAGCTTTTGAAAGCATTACACTAGTTTATCATTGTGCCGCTTTAATTTCTTTTGAACCGAAAGACGAAGAAAAATTACGAAAAGTCAATATAGAAGGAACAGCAAATATTGTAAATTGTTGTATCGATTTTGGAATTAAAAAACTTTGTCATGTAAGTTCGATTGCTGCTTTAGGAGACACTAAAGAAGGCGAAACAAATATCACCGAAGAAACAGAATGGAATCCTGAAAAAAATCATGGCGATTATGCAATAACTAAGTATGGTGCCGAAATGGAAGTTTGGAGAGGTTTTCAAGAAGGTTTGGAAGTTGTAATTGTAAATCCAGGTGTAATTTTTGGCTATGGCTTTCCGGAACAAGGCAGTAGTTTGATTTTTAAATCCTTAAAAAAAGGTCTTTCATTTTACACCAAAGGCAAAACTGGAATTATTGCAGTAGAAGATGTTGTAAACTGTATGGTTCTTTTAATGCATAAAAACATAAGTGGCCAACAATATACTTTAGTTGCAGAAAATTCAACTTTGGACACTATTCTTTTTACAATTGCTGATGGCTTAAAAATTAAAAGACCATCCATTTATGCCAATAGAACTTTAACAAGTATTGCTTGGCGATTGGATTGGTTTTTGTCTAAAATAATTGGCAAAAGAAGAAGTTTTACAAGAGCAACTGCAACATCTTCACATTCTATAGATATTTATGATAATTCTAAAGTTAAAGCTGAATTAAATTATACTTTTAAAAACATGACTTCTTACTTAACTATCTTATCTGAGGTGTATAAGTAGGCACATCTTCTAGAATTTCAATTTTCTTTTCTTTTAGCAAGGTATCTATTTCGTTTTTTTGATTTATAATTCGCTCATTTACGCGACTATATAGTTTTTTGAATGCCTTAACATCTGAAGCATAATATTTATAATTTTGAAAATAAGTTGTACTATCTAAATTGTACTTTTTATAAACATATTGCTTGATTTTTATATTACTATCAGTAAGAGTTTGTGGTTTATAAGTTTCGGCTGCTTGTAAAATTGCAAGTTCATAAATAATGTCTTCCATTGTTTCCTTACTCAACAAATTGTCAGGTTTAGCAACAGGTTTATCACTACAAGAGAGTAATAAAGCTGAGACGAATATGAATAGTATTTTTTTCATAGTAAACTATTTTCTATCAAAAAGTAAACGTTGACCGTGGTGTCCTTTTACTACTTTACCATTTGAATAAACTATTTTACCATTGACCAATGTATGCATTACTCGTGATTTAAAATTTGTTCCTTCAAAAGGTGACCAACCACATTTAGCTAAAATATTTTCTTTTTGTACATTCCAAGGTGAGTGAGAATTAACAATAGTTAAATCGGCAAAATATCCTTCTTTAATGTAACCTCTATTTTTTATTTTAAAAATTTTTGCAGGATTATGACACATTTTTTCAACTATCTTTTCAATCGAAATCATTCCTTTTAAATGCTTTTCAAACATAGCTACTAAAGCATGTTGTACTAATGGTCCACCAGAAGGAGCTTTTAAATAGGTGTTTTTCTTTTCTTCTAAAGTATGAGGCGCATGATCGGTTGCAATTACATCAATTCTATCATCTAAAAGAGCTTCCCATAAAGCATCTTTATCTTTCTGAGTTTTAACCGCTGGATTCCATTTGATTAATGATCCTTTTGTTTCATAATCTTCATCTGTAAACCACAAATGATGAATACAAACTTCAGCAGTAATCATTTTTTCTTCTAAGGGAATTTTATTGGTAAACAAGCTCATTTCTTTTGCTGTAGACAAGTGAAAAACGTGTAATCTTGCTCCAGTTTTTTTAGCTAATTCAATGGCTTTTGATGAAGACAAATAACAAGCTTCTTCACTTCGAATTAAAGGATGGTATTTCATTGGAATATCTTCTCCAAATTCAGCAATATATTTTTCAGTATTAGCTTTTATAGTTGCTTCATCTTCACAATGAACTGCAATTAGCATTTTTGTGGATGAAAATATTTTTTCTAAAACTTCTGGATTATCTACCAACATGTTTCCTGTTGAAGAACCTAAAAATAATTTTATTCCAGCAACATTTTCAGGATTTGTTTTTAAAATTTCTTCTAAGTTGTCATTTGTTCCACCCATCATAAACGAATAATTCGCGTAAGATGTTTTGGCTGCAATTTGATATTTATCTTCTAATAATTCTTGAGTAACTGCATTTGGAACTGTATTAGGCTGCTCAATGAATGAGGTTATACCACCTGCAACTGCTGCTCTACTTTCTGACTCTATATTTCCTTTGTGTGTTAATCCTGGCTCTCTAAAATGAACTTGATCATCAATGACACCTGGTAATAGATAATTGCCTTCAGCATCAATAATAACTGTTTCTGATGATTTCGAACTTATTTGTGATGCGATTTCAACAATAAATTCATTTTCTATCAAAACATCTCCTTCAAAAATCTGCCCTTCGTTAACTATTCTAGCGTTTTTTATTAAAATTGAACTCATTATAATGTATTAAATATTTTTTTTATTCTAAGTAATATGACTCCAAAAACGGCTTCTTTTATAATACTTCCGCTCATTTTTGATTGTCCTTTTGTTCTGTCAGTAAAAATAATTGGCACTTCAACTATATTGACTTTTTTAACAAATGCTCTATATTTCATTTCGATTTGAAAAGCATATCCAATAAATTTTACTCTGTCAAGATTTATAACTTCCAAAACATTTCTTTTATAACATACAAAACCAGCTGTTGCATCAGCAATTTTCATGCCCGTAATTAATCGCACATAAACTGACGCAAAATAAGAAAGCAAAACCCTGCTCAAGGGCCAATTTACCACATTAACTCCTTTAGAATACCTTGAGCCAATTGACATATCTGCTCCGTCAACACAAGCTTGGTATAAATGCACAAGATCTTTTGGATTATGTGAAAAATCAGCATCCATTTCAAAAATATAATCATACTTATTAGCTAATGCCCATTTAAAACCATGCACATAAGCAGTTCCTAGTCCTGATTTTTTTTCTCTTACCTCAATAAAAAGGCTATCTGAAAATTGAGCTTGTAATTCTATAACCTTATTTGCTGTTCCGTCTGGAGAATTGTCATCAACTATAAGCACATCAAACGTTTTTTTAAGAAGAAACACTGCATTTATAATGCTTTCTATGTTCTCTATTTCGTTATATGTTGGAATTATGACAATCCTTTTGTCCATTTTATCTACAAATTTCTACAAAAGTAAACCTTTTTAAATATATTATTTATTAATAAAATTATAATAATTCAAATCAAGTTAATTTTGTAATTTTACACTCGATATGATAGTACTGCAATTACAACAACGAATAATTGAAAATAAAGACTGGGCAACACTCCTGTTTTTGCTTTGCTTTGTTGTTATTGCGATTATAAAGTATCTTTTTGAAATTCAATTTAATGAATTTTTGAGACTGCCTTTTTCTAAAAAATACACCTCAACCTACAAAGACACTTCAAATTTATATAGTGCTTTTACTATATCAATGTTTTTTGTGCAATTAATTTCGTTTTCATTTTTGATTCAGATTATACTGAGTTATTTCGATTATACAACTAAAGCCAATTGGATAACTTTTATTCAAATATTTACAACTTTATTTGTGGCTATTTTAATAAAATTTTACGTAGAAAAAATAGTGGCAACAATTTTTGATATTGAAGATTTTTTAGAGATTTTTAATCTTAAAAAAGTAACATATCGAACATATATTGGGCTTATTTTTCTTCCAATTGTAATTTTATTATATTATAATAATTTTTTGAGCGTAGGAATAATCTCAATATTCCTAGCAATCATAGGGGTTGGTATGATTTACTTTTATTTTTTATCCATAATCACATATCAAAAACAGATTCTAAGCAAAATATTTTATTTTATTTTGTATCTTTGCACCCTTGAAATAGGACCTTATTATTTACTATATCATTGGTTTACAAAAAAATAGATAAGATTGAATATGTCAAACTTAAAAGTTAAAACGATTTTAGTTTCTCAACCAGAACCTAAAGTAGAAAATTCACCATATTTTGACCTTCAACAAAAGTTGAAAGTCAAAATAGATTTTAGAACATTTATTCACGTTGAAAGTGTATCTGCTAAAGATGTAAGACAACAGAAAATAGATTTAAACAACTATACTGCAATTATTTTAACGAGTAGAAATGCAATTGATCATTTTTTCAGAATAGCTGACGAAATGCGTTACAAAGTGCCCGAAGACTTAAAATACGTTTGTCAATCTGAAGCAATAGCTGTTTATTTACAAAAATATGTGGTTTACAGGAAGCGTAAAATTTATGTTGGTCAAAAAGATTTTTCGGACTTGACTCCAATATTTAAAAAATACAAAGACGAAAAGTTTTTGTTACCTGCTCCAGACAATTTGAATGAAGATGTGCCTCAGTTTTTAGATAATATGAAGCTAGATTGGACACTTGGTGTTTTTTACAAAACAGTAATGAGTGATTTATCTGACTTAAAAGATGTTTATTATGATATTTTAGCATTTTTTAGTCCAATCGGAATTCAATCTTTACTTAAGAACTTCCCTGACTTCAAACAAAATGACACCCGTATTGCTGTTTTTGGAGCAACAACTAAGAAAGAAGCTATTGATAGTGGCTTGCGTGTAGATATCTTTGCACCATCACCAGAAACGCCTTCTATGACAGGTGCTCTTGACAAATATATTACAGAAGTAAATAAAGGAAAATAATCTTTATTTAATACCATAAAAAAAGCCTTTCAATAGAAAGGCTTTTTTGTTTTATATATTCTATTCTATTTTATCAACTAAACTTTTGGACCAGCATTTACAAGGTTTTTACCTTCTTCGTTGTCTGTGTATTGTTCAAAATTAGCAATAAAACGTTTTGCTAAATCTGTTGCTTTGTTTGTCCAAACAGTTGCTTCTTCATAAGTGTCTCTTGGATCTAAAATTGAATCATCAACATTGTTTAAAGATGTTGGAACTTCAAAATTAAGTATTGGAATCATTTTAGTTTCTGCTTTTTCGATTGAACCGTCTAATATAGCATCAATAATTGCTCTAGTATCTTTTATTGAAATACGTTTTCCTGTTCCATTCCAACCTGTGTTAACCATATAAGCTGTAGCATTATTTTGCTCCATTTTCTTAACTAATTCTTCTCCATATTTTGTTGGGTGAAGCGACAAGAAGGCTTTACCAAAACAAGCTGAAAAAGTTGGTTGTGGTTCTGTTACACCTCTTTCTGTTCCTGCTAATTTAGCCGTAAATCCAGATAAGAAATAATATTTTGTTTGTTCTGGTGTTAATTTTGAAACTGGTGGCATTACTCCAAAAGCATCTGCTGTTAAGAAAATTACTTTTGTAGCATGTCCAGCTTTTGAAACTGGCTTAACAATATTTTGAATATGATTAATAGGATACGAAACTCTAGTGTTTTGTGTTACAGAACCATCGCTAAAATCAATTTTACCATTAGCATCAACCGTAACATTTTCTAATAACGCATCTCGTTTAATAGCACCATAAATATCAGGCTCGTTTTCTTTACTCAAATCAATTGTTTTTGCATAACAACCTCCTTCAAAGTTAAAAACTCCTTCATTATCCCATCCGTGTTCGTCATCTCCAATTAATTCACGTTTCGGATCTGTTGATAAGGTTGTTTTTCCTGTTCCAGATAAGCCAAAGAAAACAGCTACATCACCATCTTTACCTTTATTGGCAGAACAGTGCATCGAAGCAATTCCTTGTAAGGGTAAGTAATAGTTCATCATTGAGAACAATCCTTTTTTCATTTCACCACCGTACCAAGTTCCTCCAATTAATTGAATTTTTTCGGTAAGGTTAAAAGCTACATATACTTCTGAATTTAATCCGTGAGCTGCATAGTCTTTAAATGAAGTTTTTGAACCATTCATTACAACGAAGTCTGGTTCACCATAGTTTTCTAATTCCGCATCAGTCGGTCTGATAAACATATTTTTTACAAAATGCGCTTGCCATGCTACTTCCATGATGAAACGAACTTTTAATCTTGTATTTTCATTTGCTCCACAAAAAGCATCAACTACATATAATTTCTTTCCCGATAATTGTTTTGCTGTATTTTCTTTTAATGCATTCCAAGTATCTTGAGAAATACCTTTGTTGTCATTTGTTGCCTTGTCTGATGTCCACCAAATTGTGTCTTTAGTAACATTGTCTTTTACAATATACTTGTCTTTTGGGGAACGACCAGTGAATTCACCAGTCATTACATTAACAGCTCCGAGTTCAGTTAGCTGTCCCTTTTCAAATCCTTTTAAGTTGGTATTTAATTCATCATTATACAATTGCTCATATGATGGATTATAAACTATTTCATCTACATTATTAATACCGTATTTTTCTAACGAAATCGTTTTCGTAAATTGAGTGTTTGAATTCATAAAAATTTAGTTATGTTGCTTCTAGTTGAGAATGCAAAATTAAAAATATTATTTTATATATCGTGTTTTAAAACTATTTTTTAGCAATAATGCAATAAAACAGGTAAATCCATGAAGATATTAACAGCAAACCTCCTATCGGAGTTAAAGGTCCAATAAATTTTGCTTTAATATTTGTAATAGTCGAAGTGGCTAATAAATAAATTGAACCACTAAATAGCACTATTCCAATCAATGTCAACAAGAAAACAATCATTTTCTGCTTATCTGTGATGAAATTTGCTTGAGCAACAAATAACAAAAATAAAGCATGATACATTTGATATCGAACTCCAACTTCAAAAGAATTTAACTGATCTATGACTAAAAACTTTTTTAATCCATGAGCTCCAAATGCTCCTAAAACTATAGCCAAAGCTCCTAAAATCAAAGCCGTAAGCATTATCTTTTGCGACATATGTTATTTTGTTTTCACAAAGATATAAAATCAAAGCCGAGCCAAGTGTGATATAAATCATAAATTTCTTTTAAAAAGTATAACATTTATGTAGTTTTGTGTGATAATTATAACAATCACAATGAGAAACATATTACTTTTTGGTGCTGGAAAATCAGCATCTTCCTTAATAAAGTACCTTTTAGACAAATCAGAAACTGAAAATTTACATTTAACAATTGCTGATTTAAACATTGATTTGGCTAAAAAAAAGACTAATAATCACAAAAACGCAACACCAATTGCAATTGATATATTTAATGAAACAGACAGAAAAAATGCTATTAAAAAAGCAGATATCGTTATTTCTATGTTGCCTGCTCATTTGCATATTGAGATAGCTAAAGATTGTATTTCTCATAAAAAACACCTGGTTACAGCTTCTTATATTAGTCCTGAAATGCAAGAATTGGATGAAGAAGCAAAGAAAAACAACTTGGTTTTCATGAACGAAATTGGTCTTGATCCTGGAATCGACCACATGAGTGCCATGAAAGTTTTAGACGAGATTAGAGCAAAAGGCGGAAAAATTATTTTGTTTGAATCGTTTTGTGGTGGCTTAGTCGCTCCTGAATCTGACACCAATTTATGGAACTATAAATTCACTTGGAATCCTAGAAATGTAGTTTTAGCCGGACAAGGTGGTGTAGCTAAATTTATTCAAGAAGGTACTTACAAATACATTCCTTACAACAAATTATTTAGAAGAACAGAGTTTTTAGAAGTTGAAGGTTTTGGAAGATTTGAAGCTTATGCCAACAGAGATTCTCTAAAATACAGAAGCGTTTATGGTTTAGACAATGCTTTAACTGTTTATAGAGGAACAATGCGCAGAGTTGGTTATTCTCGTGCCTGGGATATTTTAGTTCAACTTGGAATGACTGATGATTCTTATACAATTGAAAATTCGGAAAACATGAGTTATAGAGATTTTACTAATTCATTTTTACCTTACCATCCAACAGATACAGTTGAAATTAAACTACGTTACATTCAAAAAATTGAACAAGATGATATCATTTGGGATAAATTAGTTGAATTAGATATTTTTAATGGTAAGAAAAAAGTTGGACTTAAAAATGCAACTCCAGCTCAAATTCTAGAAAAAATACTGACCGAACAATGGACTTTAGAACCTGAAGACAAAGACATGATTGTAATGTATCATAAATTTGGTTACGAATTAAATGGTGAAAAACATCAGATAGACGCAACAATGGTTTGTCTTGGCGATGATCAAACCTATACTTCTATGGCAAAAACTGTGGGATTACCTGTTGCAATTGCGACTTTAAAAATTCTGAACAAAGAAATTACTACTTACGGTGTACAAATTCCAATCACTAAAGAAATTTATTTACCAATTTTAAAAGAACTTGAAGATTATGGTGTAAATTTCAAAGAAATGGAAGTCCCTTATTTAGGCTATAATCCTTTAAACATTATGACATAAAGACAATTTACTTAATATAAAAACCATCCAATTAAATAATTGGGTGGTTTTTTAGTTTTATTTCAACCAAGTCCGTATTTTTACTTTATAATTAAAAGCTTATGAAGGTAAATCACTTACAAATTGAAATAGACGGAATCGATAAAGAAATCCTTCGTGATTTGATGGAAGATGCTAGAAAACCGATTCTTCAAATTGCCAAAAAAGTTGGAATTTCTGGCGCAGCCATTCATCAACGTTTGAAGAAACTTGAACAAGCTGGTGTAATCGTTGGTTCAAAGTTCATTGTCAACAACAAAGTTTTGGGTTATACAACTGTTGCTTTTGTCGGCATTTATCTTGAAAAAGCCGCAAATAATGGTGATGCAGTTCGTGAATTAAAAAAAATACCAGAAGTATTAGAATGTCATTACACCACAGGAAACTGGAGTGTTCTTATTAAAATTATTTGTAGAGATAATGAACATTTGATGCAAATGCTAAATAAAAAAATTCAAACTATTGAAGGTGTTTCTAGAACAGAAACATTTATTTCCTTAGACCAACAAATTGAGAGACAGATTCAATTATGAGTTAAAAAATATTTAAAAACCGTCAAGTTAATTAAAACAAGACGGTTTTTTATTTAATAATCTGTATCTATTATTTAGGACTATTTCCCTAGAATTAATCTCTTCTGCCTAAAACTTGAAAAGCCCAATATAACAAAGACGCTAATGCACCTAAAGCAGCAACTAAATATGTTCTAGCAGCCCATTTTAAAGCGTCTTCTGCACCAACATATTCTTGTTGAGTCAACATATTTTTGTTTTTCAGCCAAGCTAACGCTCTATTACTTGCATCATATTCTACTGGCAAAGTCACAAAACTAAAGGCTGTTGCAATAGCCATTAAAACCAAACCAGCAGTCGCTACATAAATTCCGAAACTGTTAACAGCCATTAAAATTAAACCCCCAATAACTACCCATTGTGATAGTTTAGAAGAAATACTTACCAATGGAACCATTTTAGATCGCATAGTCAACCAACTGTAAGCTTGAGCATGTTGCACTGCATGACCACATTCGTGAGCAGCAACAGCTGCAGCTGCAGCATTTCTTTGATTATAAACAGCTTCAGACAAGTTAACAGTTTTATCAGATGGGTTATAATGATCTGTAAGTCTTCCAGCAACAGATATAACTTTCACATCTCTTATTCCATTATCAGCTAACATTTTTTCAGCTATTTCTTTACCAGACATTCCATTTCTTAATTGCACTTTTGAATAAAATTCAAATTTACTTTTAAGCTTTGAACTCACTAACCAACTGAAAAGCGAAATTATTCCAATTAATATTAAATATCCAAAATTCATATCTTACTTATTTTAAAAATTAAAGTTACAAATTAAATATCAAATTGTATTCCAATTTTTATAAATGACATTTTGACTTAAAATTATTATACGTGCAAATAAAAAAGCCCAAACTCATTTAAATTTGGACTTAAAACTATAATTCTTATGTAGCGTTTATAATTATTTAGCTTTAACTTTATCTTTCCATTCAAAAGCTTCAATAATTTCGTCATAATAACATTTACCGTTTACAATATTCAATCCTTTAGCTAACGAAGGAGATTTTTCGCAAGCTTCTTCCCATCCAAATTTTGCCAACATTAATATATAAGGAAGTGTCACGTTTGTTAAAGCTATAGTTGAAGTATAAGGAACAGCTCCAGGCATATTGGCTACACAATAATGTACAACATCATCAATTATATAAGTAGGGTTTTCATGTGTTGTAGGTTTTGATGTTTCAAAACAACCTCCTTGATCTACGGCAACATCAACTAATACAGTTCCTGGACGCATTTCTTTAAGCATTTCTCTTGTAATTAATTTTGGTGCTTTTGCTCCTTTTATTAGAACACCACCAATAATCA
Source organism: Flavobacterium gelidilacus DSM 15343 (assembly GCF_000422685.1). GTDB lineage: Bacteria > Bacteroidota > Bacteroidia > Flavobacteriales > Flavobacteriaceae > Flavobacterium > Flavobacterium gelidilacus. The sequence continues at coordinate 290,383 of NZ_KE383903.1, forward strand.
AGTCATGATCTTTAATGTGTTTTCTAATATTATATTCACTAGAAAATTCGGTTATAACATGAGGTGGCATAACATCATTTACATAACGCAATCTTTTCATATTGGTGTCTAAAATCGTTACATGTGCCCCTAAGCCTGCTGCCATTTTTGCCGCTTGAACTCCGACAACTCCTGCTCCTAATATCAAAACTTTACCTGGAGCAACACCTGGAACGCCTCCTAACAAAACACCTCTACCTTTAATTGGTTTTTCTAAATATTTAGCTCCTTGCTGAATAGCCATTCTTCCGGCCACTTCTGACATTGGAGTTAGCAAAGGTAAGCTTCCGTCTGAATCTTCTACGGTTTCATAAGCAATGCAAACAGCATCACTTTTTAACATAGCAAAAGTTAAAGGTTCACTTGAAGCAAAATGAAAATAAGCAAATATGATTTGATTAGGCTGAATGAGGTTATATTCCTCTTCAATAGGTTCTTTTACTTTTACAATCATTTCACTAATATGATAAACCTCATCAATAGTTTTGAGGATTATTCCTCCCACTTTACTATAGTCTTCATCGAAAAAACCACTTCCTTCACCTGCCTTTGATTGAATAAATACAATGTGACCGTTTTTGGTTAACTCATAAACACCAGCAGGAGTCATTCCAACTCTGCTTTCATTATTTTTAATTTCCTTTGGAACTCCGATTTTCATGATTTTAAGATTTTGTGTTTCAAAAATCGTTATTTTAAATAAACTATATCAAAAAATTAAGAGCAAGATGTTTATTTTTATTAAATAACAAAAAAAGACCCCTAAAAAATTAGGGGTCAATATTATAAAGTATAAAATTTACGAATTATTTTTTACAGAAAACTTATTCCAAAAACAAATCTGTTATTTCCATTTTCTTTAACTGTATTTTCAACTGAGGCAAAATCTGATTTCCATTTTCCATTTGTGAACGCAAATTCATATCCTAGGTTAGCTCTAATTTTGGTTGATTTGTTTTTAAATAAGTATAATGAAACAGATGGGCCAACAAAAAAGACTTGATTTTTTAATGAAACATGACCACTATTATTCAAAGGTTCTAAATCATTTAAATCAATAACGTTATTCTTGTTGTAAATATCCACTTCAGAAGCTGTTGATGAAACATTTAAACCTCCAGTAAAAGCCATTTTTTCTTTGTTTATGAAGTTGTAATGCACTCTTAATCTCGAGGTAACTCCAATGTTTTGATTTTCCGAATCTCCTTTATCATTTTTTGATAAGAAAAAACCAAATTCTGCATCACCAGAGATTTTATTGCCAAAAACATTCATACCTACTTGAAGTTCTGGTATTGTTTGTTTTAATTCTGGTAAATTAGCTGCTTTTAGTTTGTCGTTTAAATCATATTTAATTTGAATTTGAGCGCCAATTCCGAAATAAAAATCAACATCAACTTTTTTACCTTGTGTATCTTCAGAAGACTGAGCGATAATAAGACTACTTGAAACTAAAAATAAAAACACAATTGCTTTTTTCATATAAATATATTTTATGATTATATCCTTTAATGAGAATTTAATAGTATAAATATAATAGTAAAATTAATAAGTTCACTACTCTTGTTTTTAAAAGTCAAGATACATTTTTAAGATCTTTCATTTTTTTTACCTCATCGAAAAGCTGTCTCCTCAAATTTTGTTCACGTTCAACACAAGCTCCTCTGTAAGATTGATATTCCTCTTCTAATTCTGCTAATGCTGTTTTGGAGCTTTTAGTAACTTTATTAGCTTTCTTAAAACTTAAAAATAAAATTACAGCTATTGCTAAAGTTATTAAGAACAAAGTCCACATAATAGCAGAATAATTTGATTTATTTACCGGAAATCCTAAAAAGCCAATAGTAGCTTTCTCACTCACTAATTGTTCATTTGCTGTTTTAAAAGTTTTCATTTCTTTTCCCAAAGCCTTTATGACTTCTTCATTAGCTTTTATTTCATTTTCAAGATTCATTTGAATGCTTTGTTCTTGTTTAATATAACTATTTAACGAAGCCTGAAAATTAGTAATAGTTGCTTTTTTGACAACTTTATATTCCTTAAAATCATTTGAATTATCAATTAAAGTACTTAAATCGTTCGTTAATTTTTTACTTTTTTCTTGCGCTTTTAGTGTTCCTAAATTGACTAAAAAAACAAAGAGTATAAGAATTGTTTTTTGGGTTAATTTTATCATGATTTTTAGATTTGTGATTAGTAAGTTTTAGTGAAATTAGAAATAAGAATTCAAATTTCAATTTGGCCTATAAGTACTAAAGCAAAAAACATGATTTTATTGTGTAAAATTCAAATTTTTATCACTTTAAAGTAATTTTAGTATTTAAAAATTACTTTTAACGAGTAAAATCAAAGAATTAATCAAAAACATAAAAAATCCCAAACACTTTTTTTAACAGCATTTGGGATTTAATATTTTAATATTGGATTTAAAAAACTATCCAACCAAATTAATAATTTTTCCTGGAATAATAATCACTTTCTTAGGAGTATTTCCTGCTAATTGAGCAATGGTTCTTTCATCAGCCATAACAATTTCTTCAATTTGTTTTGGACTTAAATCTAAAGGCAATTTCATTGTGAAACGCATTTTTCCATTGAAAGAAACTGGATATTCTTTTTCAGATTCTATTAAATATTTAGGATCAAATATAGGAAATGGTTGTTCTGAAATCCCTTTATAATCTTTCAATCCTTCAATTTTTGAATCTTTTAATCTTAACCATAATTCTTCTGCAATATGTGGTGCATAAGGTGACATTACAATAGCTAATGGTTCTAAAATGGCTCTATGATGACATTTTAAGGTTGCCAACTCATTCACACAAATCATAAATTGTGAAACTGAAGTATTGAAAGAGAAATTCTCGATATCTTCTGTTACTTTTTTGATGGTTTTGTGTAACGATTTGTACATTTCAGCTGTTGGTTCGTCATTGGTTACGATTGAACCGTTATCATCAAAATACAATCTCCATAATTTTTTTAGGAAACCGAAAACACCTGTAATTCCTGCTGTGTTCCAAGGTTTTGCTTGTTCTAATGGACCCAAAAACATTTCATACAAACGCAAAGTATCTGCTCCATATTCATTACAAATCTCATCTGGATTTACTACGTTGTATTTTGATTTAGACATTTTTTCTACTTCGCGACCAACGATGTATTTACCATCTTCTAAAATGAATTCTGCATCTTTATAATCAACATATAAAGGATGATTTTTGAACTTTTCAATATCTAATTCATTTGTAATATCATTGATACACAATAAATCTACATGGATTGCATTTGTAACTAAATCAAAGGTGACATCTTTTTTTGTTAACTCTTCTTTAAGCAATAAGAATTGACTTCCTAATTCGTTATCAACTTCGACATTTTTACCTTGAACTTGTAAGTCTACAATATTTTTAAATTTCATAAGAACGTCAGAATGATTTTTTGATAAAAAAACATTTCTTGACTTACTTTTATCACTTATACTTACAGATGGTAATCTATAAACAAAAGCACTCATTCCCAAAATCATTCCTTGGTTAATTAACTTTTTGAAAGGTTCTTCAGTTGGTGCAAAACCTCTGTCTTTTAAGAACTTATTCCAAAAACGAGCATATAATAAATGTCCGGTTGCGTGTTCGCTTCCTCCAATATATAAATCTACATTTTGCCAATAATCTAATGCTTCTTTGCTTGCAAAATCTTCTTCATTATGTGCATCCATATAACGCATCCAATACCAAGAAGAACCAGCCCAACCAGGCATTGTGTTTAATTCTAATGGAAAAATTGTTTTGTTATCTATTAACTGATTACTAACTACTGAACACTGAACACTATCCCACGCCCAAATAGTTGCATTTCCTAAAGGTGGTTGTCCGTCTTCTGTTGGTAAATACTTTTCTACTTCTGGTAAGGCAATTGGCAAGTGTTTTTTGTCAATCATTTGTGGTAAACCGTTTACATAATATACAGGAAAGGGTTCACCCCAATATCTTTGTCTCGAAAAAACAGCATCACGCAGACGGTAATTTGTTTTTCCTTTTCCTTGATTTATTTTTTCTAAAGCTTCAATCGCTTTTTTTGTTCCTTCTTTATAACCTAAACCGTTTAAGAAATCAGAATCCACTAATTTGAAACCTTCTTTAGCTCCAAAAGCTTCTTCCGAAATATCTTGGTCAAAAATATTTTTGATTTCAGGCATTCCGTTTGTTCCTTTGAAGAAATTCGCGAAAGCATAATCACGTTCATCACCACAAGGAACTGCCATAACTGCACCTGTTCCGTAACCTGCTAAAACGTAATCTCCAATCCAAACCGGAATTTGTTCTTTCGTAAAAGGATGTTCAGCATAAGCTCCTGTGAAAACTCCAGAAATGGTTTTTACATCAGCCATTCTTTCTCTTTCCGAACGTTTTGCAGTTGCATGAACATAAGATTCAATAGCTTCTTTTTGTTCTGCAGTTGTGATTTTAGCTACCAAATCGTGTTCTGGTGCTAAAGTCATAAAGGTTACTCCGAAAATTGTATCAGGACGAGTTGTGAAAACATCAATAACTTCATCGTGATTTTTCACATTGAAAGAAACCATTGCTCCAACCGATTTTCCAATCCAGTTTCTTTGTGATTCTTTTAAAGATTCTGTCCAATCAATATCGTTTAAACCTTGTAACAAACGTTCTGCATAAGCTGAAATTCGCATTGACCATTGTGTCATTTTTTTACGAATAACAGGATGGCCACCACGTTCTGAAACTCCGTTTACGATTTCGTCATTGGCTAAAACAGTTCCTAATCCTGGACACCAGTTTACTTCTGTTTCGGCTAAATAAGTTAATCTATAGTGCAATAATATTTTTTGTTGTTCATCTGATGAAAAGGCATTCCAATCGCTTGACGAAAAAGAAACAATATTATCATCACAAACTGCATTTACATTGGTATTTCCGTTTTTTTCAAATTCTTGAATTAAAGTGCAAATACTTTCTGCTTTGTTGGAATTATTATTGTACCAAGATTCAAATAATTGAATGAAAATCCATTGTGTATGTTTGTAATAATCAGCGTTTGAAGTACGAACTTCTCGGCTCCAATCAAATGAAAATCCGATTTTATCTAATTGTTCTCTATAACGAGAAATGTTTTCTTTAGTCGTTTTATCTGGATGTTGTCCTGTTTGAATTGCGTATTGTTCAGCAGGCAAACCAAATGAATCGTAACCTTGTGGATGCAATACATTAAATCCTTTGTGACGTTTGTAACGAGCCACAATATCGGAAGCAATATAACCTAGTGGATGACCAACGTGTAATCCTGCTCCAGAAGGATAAGGAAACATGTCAAGGACATAATATTTAGGTTTTTCTGAGTTATTTGTTGCTGCAAATGTTTGGTTTTCTGACCAATATTGTTGCCAATTGGCTTCGATTTCGTTTGGATTGTATTTCATTTATTCTGAATTTATTTACTTCACTAGTAAATATTGTTATTTGTGTTCAGTGAACTTTGTTTCAGAATCTTTTAATTAAGATTCGATTATTTATTGATTATTTACAGATTACTTCTAGAAAAAATCAGTTGCAAATTTACATTTTATAATACTAAAGTTAAAACTTTGTTGTTATATTCTATATAAACCAATTTTCTTTTTTATTTTTACAACTTAATTTAACATGTACTATGGCTTCATCATTTGAAAAGTATAATAAAAGAAGACTAATTTCATCGTATTTTTCAGTAATTTTAAGTATATTCTTGGTGCTTTTTCTTTTAGGAGCATTGGGATTATTTGTGATTAATTCTAAAAAACTGACGAATGATTTTAAAGAAAACATTCCTATGACTGTGTTTTTTAAAAATGATGCAAAAGATAGTTTGTTGAGTGCCTTTGACGTAGACTTGAAAAATTCAATATTTATTAAAGAGTACGCTTTCATTCATAAAGACAGTGCTGCCAAAAATAATGTTGATATTGTTGGCGAAGATTTTATGGAGTTTTTAGGAGTTAATCCATTACAAAATTCTTTTGATATTAATCTAAAAGGGGATTACGTTCAAGCAGATAGCATCAAAAAAATTGAAACTGAAATCAAGAAAAACGAAATGGTTTCTGAAATCATTTATGACAAACAATTAGTAGATTTAGTTAATGACAATATCAAAAAAATAAGTCTTTGGATGTTAATTATTAGTGGTGTATTGGCTTTGGTAGCTATGCTTTTAATTAATAGTTCTCTTAGATTATCTGTTTATTCGCATCGATTTACAATCAAGACAATGCAAATGGTTGGTGCTACAAAATCATTCATTAGAAAACCATTTATTTGGAGAAGTATTAAACTTGGGTTAATTGGTTCAACTTTAGCAGTTGTCGGATTATTAGCTTTAGTATATTATGCCGATTCAAAATTACCAGATTTAGGAATTTCAAAAGATTATCTTTCATTAGGAATTGTAATTGGAAGTGTTTTCCTCGTTGGAATTGTAATCACTTGGATAAGTACGTATTTTGCAACACAACGATTCTTGAATTTAAAAACGGATGATTTGTATTAGATTACAGATATTCAGATTTTGGATTTTCAGATTAAAAAAAATATTAATTAAAAAGATTTCCGTTTTCACGGAAAATGAATATGAAAAACGAAGAAAACAAACCTGCTTTTTTATTTGAAAAAGTAAACTATAAGATTTTATTCATTGGAGTTGCTATTATTGCCTTAGGATTTATTTTAATGACAGGTGGCGGAACTGATGATCCAAACACATTTGACGAAGAAGCGTTATTTAGTTTTAGACGAATTAGATTAGCACCAACATTAGTTTTAGCTGGTTTTGGTGTTACTATTTATGCGATAATGAAAAATCCTTTTAAAAAATAGTGTTTAGTGATCAGTATTAAGTAGACAGATTTCTACTAATTACAAATCGCTAATCATTAATCACTAAAGATGAATACACTACAAGCCATAATTCTTGCCATAATTGAAGGATTAACCGAATTTCTACCTGTTTCTTCAACAGGTCATATGATCATCGCATCTTCTTTTTTTGGTATTGCTCAAGATGATTTTACCAAACTTTTTACCATTGTAATTCAACTAGGAACTATACTTTCTGTGGTAGTTTTGTATTTCAAGAGATTTTTTCAATCGGTAGATTTTTACTTTAAATTATTTGTTGCTTTTATTCCTGCAGTTGTTTTGGGGTTATTATTGAGTGATTTTATTGATTCACTTTTAGAAAACCCAATTACGGTTGCCATATCATTGGTTATTGGTGGAGTTTTACTTTTAAAAGTGGATGATTGGTTTGGAAATACTCCAAAAGAAGAAGTTCCAGAAGAAATTAGTTATCCAACGGCTTTTAAAATTGGCCTTTTTCAATGTTTAGCTATGATTCCTGGAGTTTCACGAAGTGGTGCAAGTATTGTTGGAGGTATGACTCAAAAATTATCACGAACAACAGCAGCAGAATTCTCGTTTTTCTTGGCTATTCCTACAATGTTTGGAGCAACAGTTAAAAAATCTTATGACTTTTATAAGGCTGGTTTTGTCTTAACAGATGAACAAATAAACTTATTAATTATAGGAAATGTTGTTGGTTTTGTTGTGGCTTTAATTGCTATAAAATCATTTATTGGTTATTTGAGTAAACATGGTTTTAAAATATTTGGTTATTATAGAATTATTGCCGGAATTGCTGTTTTGTTAATTCACTTTTTTGTTCAAAAATTAACTGTAATTTAATGACAAAAGAAGATATCTTAAACGGACAAGTACTTTTGATTGACAAACCTATAAAATGGTCATCATTTCAAGCGGTTAATAAATTGAAATATGCTTTAAAAAATCATTTCGATTTACCTAAAAAATTCAAAATAGGTCATGCCGGAACTTTAGACCCATTAGCAACTGGTTTATTGATTATTTGTACAGGAAAATTCACGAAAACTATTTCAGAAATTCAGGCTCAAACTAAAGAATATACTGGAACTATTTCAGTTGGATCCACAACTCCTTCTTACGATTTAGAAACAGAAATTGATGCTACTTTTCCAACAGAACATATTACTGAAGCATTAATTCTAGAAACTACAAAACAATTTTTAGGAGAAATTGATCAAAAACCACCTGTTTATTCAGCTATTAAAAAAGACGGAAAACGTTTATATGAACATGCAAGAGCTGGTGAAGAAGTTGAAATTCAATCTAGAAAAACAACGATTTACGAATTTGAAATAACAAGAATAGCTTTGCCAGAAATCGACTTTAGAGTACAATGTAGCAAAGGAACTTACATTCGTTCTTTAGCTTATGATTTCGGATTAGCTTTAAATTCTGGTGGACATTTATCTGCTTTACGAAGAACAAAAATTGGCAATTATAGTGTTGAAAATGGTGTTTTACCTGATGATTTTGTAAAAAATTTATAAGAATGAAGCAGCTAATAGTCCTTTTTTTGCTATGCATTACTACTTTAGGTTTTTCACAAGAAGAAGAAAAACCCTTATCATTTGGTGATTATACACAATTTGAAATCTCAATTCCTTTACAAGGAAATAAAAATCGAGGGGAAGTTTTTCCTGATGGAAGCACAAATAATAATTGGTTTCTTCCAGATGGAATAAATGCTAATTTTGGTTATGGATTTCATTTTAATAAGTGGATTGGTGTTTCTGCAAATTCAGGAATTGCAATGATGATTTCCGAGAAATTAATTATGTCTCCTGTTTTTTCAAATTTAAGAATTATGCCTAAAATTAGTTCTGATTCTCGTTTGGGAATTGATATTGGTTTAGGAAAAACATTTGCAATTGGTCGTGGTGATTTAACGGGTGATTTTAAACGAATAAAGTTAATTTACGAAAATAGTGACTATCAATATTTTATTGAAGTTGTTAATTACGGAATTGACATTCATAATAAAAGCAATTTAGGAAGCATCAGTTTTGGAATTGCACTAATCAATTTTTAATGAAGAAAATCATACTATTATTACTTATCTCTTTTTCTGTATTTGCTCAAAAAAAAGCAACACTAAAAGAAGGAGATATTATTTTTCAATCTATGAATTGTGATTTATGCAAAGCTATAAATGCAGTTACAGAAGGGTTTGATGGAAAGGACTTCAGTCATTTGGGATTGATTTACATTCAAAATGATTCCATTTATGTAATTGAAGCTGCTGGAAAAGAAGTCAAATTAACACCTTTAGAGATTTTTAAAACTTACACGACTGAAACCATGTATGTAGGAAGATTAAAAAGAAAATATCGAAAACACATTCCAAAGGCAATAGAATTTTCAATGTCTCAAATGGGTGTTCCTTATGATGAGGCTTATTTATATGACAACGGAAGTTATTATTGTTCGGAATTAATTTACGATGCTTTTTTATCAGCTTATGAAAAACCGTTTTTCGAATTAACGCCAATGACTTTTAAGGAACCAAATTCAAATCAATATTTTAAGGTTTGGATTGATTATTACGAAAACCTAAAAATCGAAATTCCAGAAGGAAAACTAGGTTGTAATCCTGGTGGAATTTCGACTTCTGATAAGTTAAAAATTATAGGTGTGATTTAACTTTTTTCCGAAAATCCAACTTCCGAAAATCCGAAAATCACTTTTAAACCAATTCCTTACTTTTCATTAATTGCATGATTTCGTTTTGAGTAGAAACTCCTTTATCATGTAAATACCATTTTTGTAATTCTACTTTTATAGGTTCGTCAACTACACCATTTGCAGCTTTATAATCAGCAATAAGTTTTCTTGCAGGTTCTGGTCTTGGTCCAAAATCACCTATTACATTATTATCTTCATCAATAATGATTAATTTCGGAATTGCCATTCCACCATTAGTCAAAAAATCATTCATTAAAGATTCATTCTCATCTCTAAGAACAATTTTTAAATCAATGTTTTCAGACAAATCAGCCATTTTATTAATAATAGGTAAAATCTGTGCAGCATCACCACACCAACCTTCTGCAATTACTAACCAAGTATATTTTTTGTCTAATTGATTAATTTGTGTTTGAACTTCATCTGTAATTTTAATAGTTTTTTCTAAACGATTCATTCTAGTTTCATTCAATTCAGAATAATGCAATAAATCTTCAGACTGAGTATTTCCTGTAGATTTTCCTTGATTTATTAAATTAGAAACCTTTTCTCTGTAAGCGTTGTATGTATAACTTTTTGCTAAAGCTTTTACTATATTTGTGTTCATGATAATTTAATTATTTATTACACAAAATTACCACTAAATTTGACACCTGAAAGTAAGCTATGTTACATAACAATCAATTAAAATGGATTTTTCTTCAAAATCAATAGGTTTAGTATTATCTGGTGGTGGTTCCAAAGGAATTGCTCAAGCTGGAGCTTTAAAATTTTTAGAAGAACAAAACATAAAACCTTCTCATATTGCAGGCACGAGTGCTGGTGCAATTATTGCTGCTTTGTATGCTTATGGTAAAAAACCTGAGGAAATATTAGAGTTTTTTAAATCCATTTACTTTTTTCATTGGAAACATTTTACTTTCAAAAAAGCAGGAATTGTAGATTCTGATTCTTTTAAAAGTTATTTCAATACCATCTTTAAAGACACAACAATTGGAGAGTTAGCTATGCCAACATTCATAACTGCAACCGACTTGGTAAAAGGAAAACTAAAAGTTTTTAGACCTGAAACAAAAATAACAGATGCTGTTTTGGCTTCATCTTCATTTCCTGGTATGCTTTCTCCTTATGAGTTAAACGGCAAATTATATAGCGATGGTGGGATTTTAAATCATTTCCCATCCGATTTATTACAAGGGAGATGTGATTATATTATAGGTGTTTATGTAAGTCCAATTCAAACTATTGAAGCAAAAGATTTGAGATCTATAAAATCAGTAACTACAAGAGCTTTTGACTTATTATCTGCTCAAGGAAATTATCAAAAATTTAATTTGTGTGATTGGGTGATAGAACCTAAAGAATTAGCCAATTTTAGTACTTTTGAAACCAATAAGCTAAAAATGGATAAGATTTTTGATATTGGTTATCAAGCTGCAAAAGCTTCATTTGAAAATTTGAATCTATAATTATAAACTAGATTTTTTTTAATTTAGATAATAACTATATTTGCATCACAATTTTGAATCTTAATTACAAGATTTTGAACTAAATTCAGAATAAATGAAATACAAAAGAATTCTTCTAAAGTTAAGTGGCGAAGCCTTGATGGGCGACAGAGCTTACGGAATTGACCCAAAACGTTTAGCTGAATATGCTGCTGAAATCAAAAAAATTCACGAAAAAGGCATAGAAATTGCTATTGTAATTGGTGGAGGAAATATCTTTAGAGGTGTTGCTGGTGCAAGTAATGGAATGGATAGAGTTCAAGGTGATTACATGGGAATGCTTGCAACTGTTATTAACGGAATGGCTCTACAAGGTGCTCTAGAAGAAGCTGGAATGCAAACAAGACTACAAACAGCCTTAAAAATTGAAGCTATTGCTGAACCGTACATCAAAAGAAAAGCTACTCGTCATTTAGAAAAAGGTAGAGTTGTGATTTTTGGTGCTGGAACAGGAAATCCTTATTTTACAACAGATACAGCTGCAGTTTTAAGAGGTGTAGAAGTAAGTGCTGATGTAATTTTAAAAGGAACTCGTGTTGATGGTGTTTACACATCTGATCCAGAGAAAAATAAAGACGCTACAAAATTTGATTCTATTACATTTGAAGATGTAATTGCTAAAGGATTAAATGTGATGGATTCAACAGCTTTTACATTGAGTCAAGAAAATAAATTACCAATCATTATTTTTGATATGAATATTGAAGGAAATTTATTAAAAGTATGTGAAGGTCAAACAATAGGAACAACAGTTACAATTTAATTTAGAATTCAGAAAAAAGAATTTAGAAATATAAAAATAAGAAAAATGACTGAAGAAATTAACTTTATTATAGAAACAGCAACAGAATCTATGAATGGTTCAATCGCTCATTTAGAAAAAGAATTTTTAAATATTAGAGCTGGAAAAGCTTCACCTCAAATGTTAGGTGGTGTTTTTGTAGATTATTATGGCTCACTAACACCATTGTCTCAAATAGCTAATGTTAATGCTGCTGATGCAAGAACTTTAACCGTTACACCTTGGGAAAAAGCAATGATGCAACCTATTGAAAAGGCAATTCAAATTGCTAATTTAGGATTAAATCCTATGAACAATGGTGAAAACATCATTATCAATGTTCCAGCTTTAACGGAAGAACGAAGAAGAGATTTAGTAAAGCAAGCTAAAGCTGAAGCTGAAGATGCTAAAATCGGAATCAGAAATGCTCGTAAAGATGCTAATAACGATATTAAAAAAGAAGAGAAAAATGGTTTAGCTGAAGATATTGCTAAATCAGCTGAAGATGATATTCAAAAATTAACAGATACTTACATCAAGAAAATAGATGAGCATTTAGTTCATAAAGAAGCTGAAATAATGAAAGTATAAATTTTAAGTCCTGATTAACATCAGGACTTTCTTTTTTAAATATCTTTGTATTCAATCGAAACTTTTTAAATGCGATATTCATATCTCTTATTTTTACTACTACTTACAAACTTTATTTTTGGTCAAACAAAAATCAAAGGGCAAGTTATCGATTTTGATACTACAATTCCAATTGCTTTCGCAAAAATAACTTACGACAAAACAACTGTTTTTGCTGATTGGGAAGGTAAATTTTCATTAGAAATTACGGATTTCAAAACACCTTTATACATACGCTACAAAGGCTATTATGAAAAACCTGCTTATGCTTTAAATGATGGAAAATTATTCATCATTAAATTAACACAAGACATCAATAAAATAAAAAACGAATATTATTCGCTTAATAAAGTAAATCATATCGTTAAAAAAGTAATCGAAAACAAAAAAAATACGCAACCAGAAAAAGCGCTAGATTCTTACGAATATAAAAATTACGAATACATTCAAGTAACTGCAAATCCTGATAGTATTTCTGGAGAAATCGATAAAATTTACAAAAGAAATCTTTTTGGCAAACAAATTTTAAAACTTGATTCTACAAACTACAAATTCAAAAAATTAGTTGAAGAAAGTCATATTTATCAAACTGAAAAAGTCAATTTAATTCAACATAATCAAAACACTTCAAAAGAAACAGTTTTGGCTACTCGTATGGCTGGTTTTAAAGAACCTTTGTACGAATTTTTAGGCTTAAAACTAATTTCTTATTCCGTTTATGATAATCCTTTTGAACTTTTAGAAATACCTCTTCAGAATCCAATTTCCAATTATGGTAGAAAATTATATACATATCATTTATTAGATTCAACCGAAATTCAAAGTCGAAAAGTATATCGCATTTATTTTGAACCAAAAAAACTAAGAGCCAATAGATTAAGAGGTTTATTGTATGTTGATGCAGAGAATTTTTCGATTGCAAAAGCCTATTATCGAATTTATGGAATTGTGAATGTAAACGCGACTTATACCTTCAATTATCTTAAAAAAGAAAACATTTGGTTCCCAGAAAAACGAAAAATTATTTTAAGTAAAGGAAGTAATTCAGAAGATTTAAACATTCTTGGTGGTACGATGAAATTTAGATCTAGTTTAGAACAAGGATTAGACAACAATGCATCAGACAGAACTGTGTTAATAATAGAATCAACTCCTTTTGACATAAAAATAAACGAACCCGTAAAGCTCAACTTTGACGGAATTAAAGTATATGTTCCTGAAAGTAGTTTAAAAAAATCGGAAAAATACTGGAATTCAATTGCAAAAGACACTGTTGATATTCGAAAAATGAAAACCTATACTTCATTAGACAGTTTGTCTCAATCGAGTAATATTGAGCGTAAAATATTTTTAGGAAAAAAAATAATTAATGGTTATTTGCCTATAAGTTATGTTGATTTGGATTTGAGAAGTATTTTAAAATACAACAATTATGAAGGTTTTAGAGTAGGATTTGGAGCTGTTACAAATAATAAAGTTTCAGAAGAATACAAAGTTGCTTTTTATGGTGCGTATGGCTTTAAAGATGAAGGTATTAAATATGGCATTACTCCATCATATCTGCTAAATAAACTAGATGAAACATGGCTTAGTCTTTCATTTATTGATGATGTTAGCGAAATTGGTCAAACTACTTTTGCTACAGATTCAAGGAGATTTCGTGTTTATGATCCAAGACCTTTTAATATTTCTACTTTTTATAACAATAGAATTTCTTCTGCTTTTATTGAAAGTAAAATTCTACCTAAAACAGCTGCTTATTTCTCCATTTCTCAAAGCGAAATAACTCCATTATTTGATTATACTTTTCTCAACAACGGGCAAAGTTTTTCTAATTATAATTTAACATCTGCTCAATTTGCTATTCAATGGAATCCTTTTAGTAGTTATATGCAAACACCTTTGGGTAAAATTGAAATCGAAAAAAGACATCCTAAATTCTCTTTACAAATAACACAAACTATCCCAGAAATATTGGGAAATAATTTTGACTTTACTAAAATTGATTTTAAAACTTTTTATGAAATTCAGTTTTTATCTGGTCAAAAAAGTTCCTTTCTCTTTCAAACAGGTATAGCTTTTGGCGATATTCCTCTGACACAATTATATGCAATTGCACCAAATAATTTAAATAAAGATGCTATTTTAAAACGAATAACTTTTGCAGGTAAAAACAGTTTTGAAACCATGTATTACAATGAGTTTTTCTCTGATAAATATGTTTCAATGCAACTAAAACATACATTTAATAGAGTTAATATTGGCTATAAACTAAATCCTGAATTTACAGTTGTAACACGAATGGCTTTTGGAACCATAAATAATCCTGAAAACCATATTGGCTTACCCTTTAAATCTTTAGAAAAAGGCTTTTTTGAAAGTGGCATTGAATGCAATAAACTGTTTAAAGGATTTGGCTTGGTTGCCTTTTATCGCTATGGAAATTATCAATTAGCTAACTTTGACGATAACATTGCTATTAAGATTTCTTATAATCTTGATTTAGGGCTTTAAAAATCTCCTAGAGTATTACTATAAAAACCAGCTTCTTTTTCAAAAAAATTATCATAATATTTTTCTTTTTGATATTCAATTAAATATAAACTATTAATAATTGGTGATTGAAAGTCATAATAAAAGAGCTTGTCATTACTGAAAAAGCTTGAATCAGAAAACAATTTTTTAATTGGTTTATGCATAAACGAATTTACAAAATTATAATCATAATATTGATAAACATGAATAATCTCATGCGAAAAAGTATCTTTTGCATTAATGTTATTTTTATTTAAAACAATTGATGTGCCAAATGTGTAACCATTATATTCATTCTTGAAAATTTTATTATTATCACTTGAAAAAATAAATTCTCCAGAAGCTATTGATTTTTTAAATTCAAAATCATTAGTAAGTGCTATATAAGAGGTAAATAAAAATGAAACAGGCATAATTTTGTATTTGACTCTAAACTGCTCTTTTGGATACAATTCTATTCTATTAAAACCTATATTGATATGGAGTTTAGAAAACATTTTCTTATTTAAAGAAGCATTTTCTATAATAGAAGTACCTATCGAATTATTTAATTTTGCTAACCAACTATACTCATATTTTTCTTTTATAGCAATTTCGCCAATACTTAATTTACTCAAATGCACAAAACCACCACCTATTGAACCTTTTAAAAATCCATTTGCAAATACCTTTAAAGGTTTTTCATTTTTAGAATTATTAATTAACGCTCCTATTCCACCTACAAAACCCCCAAGACCTACATTGTAAGCCCCGAATTCAATCTTATTTTGCTGTGAATAGCTGTTTGAAAGAAAAGCTAATACAAGTATTGTTATTTTATGTTTTATATTCATTTTTAATTAAAATTAAGATTAGTAAAGTTAATAATTGTAAAACTGGAATGAAAAAATATTTTGAAACAAAACTGGAATATAAACTTTTGTCTAAATATCCGTTTTTTTTAACATTAATCTCAAATAAAGTTAATTCCCTATTGCTTTGTTTGATTATAACACCATGTTTATCCATAAAGTAGCTCAAACCAGTGTTTGAAGCCTTTATTATTGGTTTTCTACATTCAATAGCCCTTAGTTTTATAATGTTATCATATTGCTTTTCCCCAAAAAAAGAATTGTTAAAAAATTTTTCACTAGTTAAAAGACATATCAAATTAATATTATCTATGTTTTTTGAAACATAGTTAGAAGAAATTATCTCATAGCAAATGACAGGCAATTCTTTTGATAAAACCTTAATAGTCTTTAAATCATCATTATCTATATAATCATAAGATATTCTTTTAGGAAATAGTTTTCTCATAAAATTTGGAATGTATTCTGAAAATGGCACAAGTTTATCTTTTGTTTTAATTAACATTTGTCTTTCGTTAAATAAAACAACAATATTTGAAATTTTACCTTTTTCTAATACTCCCGTACTACCAAAATAAATTTCTGTGTTGTTTTTTTTGCAAATAGCTTTTAAATAATCATAAACTAAAGTGTTTTCGAAATTTTTATAACTTATTGATCTAAAAGCCTGTTCTGGCAACAAAATTTTATCTACGTTAAAATAATCTACTTTTTTCTTTAAATAAAAAGCAAGTTCTTCATTGTCAATATATTTATTTATTTTGTAGAATTTTTCAGGATCAAAAATTAAATAATTTAATTTTATGGTAGTTGAATTATCTACTTTTCCGAAAACGCTATAAATACCAAAAATATACAATCCACTTATAAAAAGTGTTGAATATAAAATTTTTGCTTTAAAATTTTTGCTTTTATAAAGAAAATAGGATAAAATTAATAATATAAAACTACCTCCAACACTACCTATTAACTCATAAATTTGAGGTAAAAATTTGGAATTTGAAAGACAATTGCCAATAATCAACCACGGAAAAGTAAAGTCTAAATAGTCTAAAAAAAATTCAAATAAAATCCAAATAGGAATAAAAGCAAATAAACATTTCTTCAAATACTTATTTATAAAATAATATAATGTGAAAGGGGAAAAATAATAAATAAAACTTAAAAAAAAAGCGTATATCCCTTCTTCTATATTAAACATCCAAAATAAAACACCAAGATGCCAGATAAAAATGTATAATAAAGAAATTGAGAAAAAAGTTTTAAAACTTGAATTCCTATATTTATCTATATCTTTGAATAATCGAAATAAAAAATAGATAAATAAAATTCCAATATAATTCCATGATAAAAATACTGTTAGAAAAAGAAGAGAAAAATCAAAAAAGAGAGAGGGTAATTTACGCTTATTAGTGTAATTACCCTCTTTTCTTTCTGCATAAATAAGATTACTTTTCCAAAACAACATTTTTGCTTACTTTACTAAAGACAATTAATGAAGGTTTTTCAATTTCATTAATTATATAATTACCTCTTAATATATTTAAACTCAAACTTGCTCCTTTTGGAAATCTTTCTAAATCATCTTCTGTAAAAGTATATGAACCATTGTCTAAAGTTGCAAGACCATCTGAAATGAACTTATTGTTGTCAAGCATCATTTCCAAATCTGTTTGTCCAATTGGCGAATATGTTAAAAACACAATTACACCCTTTTTGTTTTTTTGATCTATATTCCAATTAATGGTAGAACCAACTTGTAAATTTTTTTCATTGTAATTTAATTGTATTAATTTAGGAAAGTATATTTCAGTAATTTGATTTTCAATTTGATATTTCAAATTTGAACCAAATAAATTTTTCTTTAATTCTAAACTATTATTACACTCTTGAATATTAATGATTTGGTTATTATTATTAAATAATTTTAATCCTCCTTCATTTCCTTGTCTTTCAGATATATTAATGTTAACAGGGTTTTTCTGAGTAGTCTCAAACTCATTGCTTTGTAACAAAACAGTACCTTTTCCCTTTAGTTGTGCCATATCTATTAAATATTGCCTAAAATTAATTTCTGATTCTTTTAAATCAGATGTATCATATTCGCCATAACAAGATATTATTAAAAATAAGCTTGCGAAAATTGTTAAAAATTTTAATGTGTTTTTCATAATTTTTTTTAAGGATTAAAATCAAAATTAAAATCAATATAAGCGTTTAAACCACTCATGTCTCCTAATGTGGTTTTACCTGAATTCATTTCAAGCATACCCGAAGAATCTATAGTATAACCTTGATTATATGAAGGATTTAAATATATTGGTTGACTAACATTTCCACTTACCCATCCTTGAAAAGTTTGTTCAAATTCATAAACAACCCTTGAATAAGGCATAACACCACCTGGTTGATAATTACCAATAGGGCTGGGTACCGGTTTATTAAAATCTGTTGTGGCAGAATTTTCACCTCTCTCATAATAAGTTATTTTTATAACAGCTTCAAAATTTTCTGGTGGCAATTTTATGTCCATGTTATTAGTTCCTGAACTATTCTCTAACGACCTCACCCAATTAAAACTTGGGCAACTAGGTGAAGTAACTTGTACTTCACATAAATATTTAGTTGGATCAAACATATTTTGCCCAGGTACGTTGCCGAATCTTAAGTCTGGGTTTGGAATATAACTCACATTATTAGCGTTTCTATAAGGGTTGACTGTAGACCCATTAAACAAAATAGTGATTTTTCCATCTCTTTGCTCAGAAATTTGACAATTTGGATATGCTTCTGGTGGCTGTTTAAAAAAACTTGATAAAAAAAATATTCCTACAATAGCAATAGGAAATACAATTATCAAATTAAGGCTTTTGAATTTTCTCATGTGTTTTTTTTTAAATTTACAAATTCAAACTTAATTAATCATTTTTTTTATTATCTTAGCTTTACCTATAATTTTTATCATCACACCTATAACTTAAAAAATGAGTATTGGAAAAACATTAATAAAAGAGAGATTAAAAAGAAAGTTATCTCAATCCGAAGTTGCTAACTTGTTAAGTGTTTCACAAAGTTCTTATAGTGAATGGGAAAGTGATATAGCTATACCAAAAACAGAAAATCTTGTAAAAATATCTGAATTTTTTAATGTTGAATTAAAAGAATTATTGTCTTTCATTCCAAATATTTATATTGGCAATAACAACATTAATGTAATTACTGGTTCAAATGTAAAAGTTGATTCAACAGAAGCAATAATAAAGTTAGCTGAAGGCTTAGAAAAACTTACCAATTTAGTTGAAAAATTGATTTCAAGATAATTGAAAAGATTAGCTTTTTTGAATGTTTTATCGCTATGGAAATTATCAATTAGCTAACTTTGACGATAACATTGCTATTAAGATTTCTTATAATCTCGATTTAGGGCTTTAAATTATTGTAATTCTTTGGTTTGAAAACGAACTATTTAATCAATAATACGTAACTTTGCAGACTAAATTTTAGAAAATGTTTAAATGGCTAAATAGTCGTTTTTGGAATTATATTGCAGGACGAATTTTACGTAATAGAGTTGCGCTACTAATATTAGTTGGGCTTTTCACCGTTTTTATGGGTTTTCAATGGAAAAACATGCGTTTTACCTTTACAGAAGCCAACTTACTTCCAGACAATCATGAAGTAAACCAACAATACCAATCATTTTTAGATAAGTTTGGGGAAGAAGGAAATTTAATCGTAGTAGGATTTAAAGATTCAACCTTTTTTACAGCTAAAAATCTTAAGATTTGGGACGATTTTGTAGATGAAATAAAAACTGATAAAGCGGTTGACTTAACACTTTCCATTGAAGATTTACAAGTTCTTTCAAAAGACACTATTGCTCAAAAATTTAATCTCGTTCCTTTTGTAAACAAAAAGTCAATTACTGATGCTTATGTTAGGCAAAAAGAAAAAGAACTTTTTAATGATTTACCTTTTTACGAAGGCATGTTATTTAATAAAAAAACTGGAGCTGTTCGTTTTGCCATTTATATCGATAAAAAAATAGTAAATACTTCAGCTCGTAAAGATTTTGTTTTCAAACATTTCAGTCAAGAAAAAATTGATGCTTTCGAAAAAGAAACTGGTATTGACATGCACGTTTCTGGAATGCCTTACATTAGAACTTTAAATGCACAAAGCATAATTGATGAAATTGGATTGTTCGTAGGTGCAGCTTTATTAATTACATCATTGCTATTTTTCTTCTTCTTTAGAAGTTTTAGAGCCACATTAATTTCTATGTGTGTTGTTATTATTGGTGTAATGTGGTCTTTTGGAACATTAGGCTTATTGCATTACGAAATTACCGTTTTAACAGCAATTATTCCACCTTTAATCATTGTAATTGGAATTCCGAACTGTATATTTCTAATAAATAAATACCAACAAGAAATAAAACTGCACGGTAACAAAGCAAAATCTTTGCAACGTGTAATTTCAAAAGTAGGAAATGCTACTTTAATGACTAACCTAACTACAGCAGCTGGTTTTGCTACTTTCATGTTTACGGATAGTAAATTATTGACTGAATTTGGTATCGTTGCGTCATTAAACATTGTTTTCTTATTTATACTTTGTTTAATTATTATTCCAATTATATATAGTTATATGCCTTTACCAAAGGACAAACACCTGGAACATTTAGGTAAAAACTACATGAATTCATTCATTAAATGGATTGAAAACGTAATAAAAAACTACAGAATTGCTGTATTTGCAACTGCCATAATTGTTCTGGTTTTAGGTATTATTGGAATAAATCAAATAAAAGTTTCGGGAAGTATTATTGAAGATATGCCTAAAAAAGCACCTTTCTTTAAAGATATTTTATTCTTCGAAAATGAATTTGATGGTGTAATGCCACTAGAAATCATGATTGACACCAAAAAACCAAAAGGCGCCATGAAATCGGCTACTTTGAAACGAATTAATAAACTTCAAGAAGAAATTGAAGAGATTCCCGAATTATCAAAACCCGTTTCTATTGTTAATTTGGTTAAATATGCCAAACAAGCTTACTATAACGGTAATCCTGACTATTACGAATTGCCAACTAGCAAATTAGAAGAAGGTTTTGTATTGACTTATGTTAAAAATTCAACGCAAGAAAACAGTGAAAATCTTTTAAAAAGTTATGTTGATAGTACCGGACAATATGCTCGTGTAACAACTTTCATGAAAGATATTGGAACCGATAAAATGGCTAAGATTGAAGAAAGACTTCAAGAAAAAATTGATAAAATATTTCCGAAAGAACGATACGAAGTCACTTTAACAGGAAAAGCATTTGTCTTTGAAAAAGGAACACATTATTTGGTTCACAATTTAGTTTTATCATTAGTATTTGCCATCATTTTGATTTCACTTTTAATGGCTTATTTATTTCGCTCCTTTAAAATGATAATTGTCTCTTTATTGCCAAATATATTGCCCTTAATTATGACAGCTGGTTTGATGGGCTTTTTAGGAATTCCGATTAAACCTTCTACAATTTTAGTATTTAGTATTGCTTTCGGAATTTCCGTTGATGATACGATTCACTTTTTAGCAAAATACCGTCAAGAATTAAAACAAAACAATTGGCGCATAAAAAAATCAGTTTACAATTCCATCAAAGAAGCTGGTGTGAGTATGTTTTATACTTCTGTAGTATTATTCTTTGGCTTTTCAGTGTTTACACTATCTAGTTTTGGAGGAACAATTGCTTTAGGAAGTTTAGTTGCTCTAACGTTATTATTTGCCATGATTTCTAATTTAGTATTATTACCAGCTTTATTATTATCTTTAGAAAAAACAATTGCCAACAAAGAAGAATTTATAGAACCAACAATAGATATTTTATCAGAAAATCATGAAGATGATGAAATAATAAATCAAGATTAATTTTTACAGTTATAATTAAATTAGAAAAGAATGAAACATACTAAAGTTATCGACCTTTTAAACAGCACAAAAACACTACACGAAGTAACAGCTAAAGGTTGGGTTAGAACATTTAGAAACAATCAATTTATAGCGTTGAATGACGGTTCAACGATCAATAATATTCAATGTGTTGTCGATTTTGAAAACACACCAGAAGAAACATTAAAAAGAATTACAACTGGTGCTGCTGTTTCAGTAACTGGAATTTTACAAGAAAGTCAAGGAAAAGGACAAAGCGTAGAAATTCAGGTTACTAAAATCAAAATATTAGGTGATTCAAATCCAGAAGAATATCCTATTCAACCCAAAAAACACTCTCTTGAATTTTTAAGAGAAAATGCCCATTTACGTGTAAGAACAAATGCTTTTGGTGCTATTATGAGAGTTCGTTCTGTACTATCTTTTGCAGTACACAACTACTTTCAAGAAAAAGGATTCGTTTATGTAAACACACCAATTATTACAGGAAGTGATGCTGAAGGTGCTGGTGAAATGTTTAAAGTAACTGCTTTGCCTTTCGATAAAACTCCAAGAACAGAAGAAGGAAACGTAAATTATAAAGAAGATTTCTTTGGAAAAGAAACAAACTTAACGGTTTCTGGCCAATTAGAAGCTGAAACATATGCAATGGCTTTAGGTCAAGTTTATACTTTTGGACCAACTTTTAGAGCAGAAAACTCAAATACTTCGCGACATTTAGCAGAATTTTGGATGATTGAACCAGAAGTAGCTTTTAATGACTTAGATGCAAACATGGATTTGGCGGAAGATTTTATTCAAAATGTAATCAAATATACCATTGATAAATGTGGTGATGATTTAGCTTTCCTTGAACAACGTTTATTGGATGAAGAAAAATCAAAACCTCAAGCTGATCGAAGTGAAATGAGTTTGTTGCAAAAATTAAACTTCGTTTTAGAAAACAACTTCAAACGTGTTTCTTATACTGAAGCGATTGATATTTTAAGAAATTCGACACCAAACAAAAAAGGTAAATTCAATTATATCATTAAAGAATGGGGAGCAGATTTACAAAGTGAACACGAACGTTATTTAGTGGAAAAACACTTTAAATGTCCAGTAATTTTGTTTGATTATCCTGCAAATATCAAAGCATTCTACATGAGATTAAACGATAATACTGAACCAGGGAAAGAAACTGTTCGAGCAATGGACATTTTATTTCCAGGAATTGGTGAAATTGTTGGTGGTTCACAAAGAGAAGAGCGTTATGATGTTTTAGTGAAAAAAATGCACGCTTTAGGAATTGAAGAAGAAGAATTATGGTGGTATTTAGATACTAGAAAATTTGGAAGTGCAGTTCATTCAGGTTTTGGATTAGGATTTGAACGTTTAGTTCTTTTCGTAACTGGAATGTCGAATATTAGAGATGTAATTCCTTTCCCAAGAACGCCACAAAACGCAGAATTTTAATATTAGTAACTAAGTCGCAAAGTTAGAAAGTATTAAAAAAATGATTAAATTTAATCCATAAACACGAGAAAACTTAGCCACTTTGTTGCTTAGTTACTCCGTAACTATAAAATGCTTAAACACAGTTTACAATTTAAATTATCACAGAAATTATCTCCACAACAAATTCAGTTGATGAAGTTAATTCAATTGCCTACGCAAGCTTTTGAACAACGTTTAGAAGAAGAATTAGTTGAAAATCCGGCTTTAGAAAATGGAAAAGATGAAGTAGAAGATTATGATGATGATTTCAATGATTCTTCTGACGATTATGATGATGATAACGAAAGAATTGAAACTGACATCAATATTGATGAATATTTAAGCAATGACGAAACACCTGATTATAAATATCAGGCAAATAATTATAGTGATGATGATGAAGATAAAAGCAGACCAATCGCTGCTGGAATTAGTTTTCATCAAGATTTAATCAACCAATTGAATACGTTTATCCTTAATGATGAAGAACGAAATATTGCCGAATTTCTTGTAGGAAGTATTGATGATATGGGTTATATCAGAAGGACTATTCAAGATATGGTTGATGATATGGCATTTACACAAGGTGTTTACACTGATGAAAAAACGGTTGAACGCATTCTGCTTATAGTGCAAGAATTAGAACCTTCAGGTGTCGCAGCTCGCGATTTGCAAGAATGTTTATTGCTTCAATTGAAACACAAAACACCAAACGAATCTATCGATTTAGCTACTCATATTATTGAAGATCAATTTGATGCTTTTTCTAAAAAACATTACGAAAAATTACTTCAAAAATTTGATGTTTCTAAAGACCAATTGCGAAAAGCTATTGATGAAATTGAACGATTAAATCCAAAACCAGGTGGTTCGTATGGTGGAAATCTTAAAATGACAGAACATGTTGTGCCAGATTTTACTATTAGAATTATCGAAGGTGAATTAGATTTAACTTTAAACGGAAGAAACGCACCAGAACTTCATGTGTCTAAGGATTATCAAGACATGTTGAAGACTTATAAAGATACAAGCGAAAAATCAAATTCTCAGAAAGATGCTGTTCAGTTTATCAAACAAAAATTAGATTCAGCTAAATGGTTTATTGATGCTATAAAACAACGTAGTGAAACTCTATTTGTGACTATGAATGCAATTATGCATTATCAGGAAGAATTCTTTTTAGATGGTGATGAAACAAAACTTCGTCCAATGATTTTGAAAGACATTGCTGATTTAGTTGGATTGGATATTTCTACGGTTTCTCGTGTTGCAAATAGTAAATATGTTGATACACCTTACGGGACAAAACTTATTAAAGATTATTTTAGTGAATCTATGACTAATGATCAAGGAGAAGAAGTTTCAACAATTGAAATTAAAAACATCTTACAACAAGTTATTGAAAACGAAGACAAAAAGAAACCTTATCCTGACGATAAATTAGCTGAATTGTTATTAGAAAAAGGATACCCAATTGCTAGAAGAACTATTGCAAAATATAGAGAATTATTAGATATTCCCGTTGCTCGTTTGCGTAAGAAGATATAACTCCAACTATGGATTTAAAAAAAATACTCCCTTTATTTTCTTATATATTTCATCCCATATTTATTACATTTTATGGGGTTATACTTTATATATGGTTATCTGATTTAGGACTTAATTCTTTGTCCTTAGTATTATTAATTCAAGTTATAATATTGACTATGTTGTTGCCTTTATCCATTTATTATTTACTAAAGGCAACTGGTTACATAAAGTCATTTACAGAAGCAACAATCAATGAAAGGAAGTTTCCCATATTGCTTCAAGCACTATTTTTATTTATTTTATTAAAATTTAGTGGTTTTATAGAAGATTTACCAGCAATATACTATTTCATGATAGGTGGATTAATATCATCAACAATAGCTTTTATGCTAACTTTTATAAACTTTAAAGTAAGTTTACATATGATTGGAGTTTGTTCTTTGTTAGCCTTTACAGTAAGCTTATATGTGTATTTGAATGTTGCAATCCTTCCGTTAATCGCTTTGTTCTTATTATTTGTTGGATCCGTAGCTTCATCAAGATTATATATGAAGTCTCATGATTATATAGAACTTTTTACTGGTTCTATGATAGGAATACTCTCTCAAATAATTTTGTGGCAATTTTATTTATAAAATATAGAAAACAAATCCAATATTTAAAGAGCTAAGTTCTAATTTTTTATTGTTCAACTGAACATCTTTAAAAATTGGGGAAAGCGAATATTGTACATAAATATTTCCCGTATTATTTCCTACAGACAAATAAGTTGCATATTTAATTTTAGATAAATCATTGTTGTTTCTGACGGTTATGTCTTCAGTTGATGATTTAAAAACCGATTTGTCAGCAAATAAATAAGAAATTTTAAAGCCACCATATATTCTCCAAAATTTATGACTTTCAAAAGTTGAGTTCCTCCAACGAATTTCTATTGGTAAATCCAATTGATGCAGAACTAATTTATTTTTATCGAAAGTATTATCTATTGTATAATTTAAAGTATTACTTGAATTATCAATTTTAATATTATTCTTTAAATTATTATATGAATACCCTAAACCAGCAGCAATTGCCCAAGTTCTCTTTTTATTAAAAGGCATGTCACGTAGAAAACCAACGGATAATCCAGAAGATAACGAGTGCTTACTAAAACCAGCAGGTCTATTCTGCACAAGATTCAACGAAAAAGTTGCATACATTTGATCTTCTCTATACAAAGAATCAACGTCTATGTTTATATCTTCTTGAGAAAATACTACACTAGTAAAGAGAATAAAAAAAGATAACAATAAGTTTTTCACGTTCTAATTTTTTATAAAAATAATAAAAAAAGGCATCCAAATGGACACCTTTTAATTTTTATTACAGCAAAAATATTATTTAGTAGTAACACTACCTTGCGTAGTTGTGTAATTAACTTTTAATTGTTCTGCTTTTCTTAATTCTTGTTTGATATCTGTTACTAAACCCATTTTTACATCTTTATCAATTTTTAATGAAGCGGTTAAATATGGTTCTGCATCAGAGTTTCTAGCTGCTCTTTCTGATGTAACAAAACTTTGAATGTCATTAGCATTAGATAATCTGTCATTTAGTTGTATTCTGGCATTGCTACCATAAGTACTTTGATATCTTTCGCTAGGCTTACCAGCATAAATATACATTACATACTCTTTTTTAAACAATTTAGATGTCTGATCAGCTTTTGGCAATTTATTCTCTATCATTAAATCACTATCTTTCATAGTAGTAGCAACCATAAAGAAAAACAATAGCATAAATACAATATCTGGTAAAGATGCTGTTGAAATTGCTGGCATGTCGCCCGATTTTTTCTTGTTAAATTTAGACATTTTCTAAAATTTATTAGTTACGTTTTGGTTCTGCTTCTGAAAGTCTTTGAGGAAATAATTCTTGAATATATTTAACTTTTTCCCCAACCTTTTCTAGTTCTTTGTCTGAATAATCCCCTTTTGATGCTGGATCACTGTATATGTATTCTAACTCTGAGAAAGTAATACCATATTTCTTAACACTTTCTCTGTTTCTTAAAATATTATAAGCTGCAACTAATTCATTTTGCACAGCAATATAAGTTTCATAAGTAGTTTCTGCATCATTAGATAATGAAATAACAGCTTTTGTTGGATTATCTGATGAAGACCCGTCTTTTGTTCCTTCACAATAAGAACAAGTTCCATCACCATTATTTTCCAAAAAACTAACAGCTTTTTCTCTTAAATCCTTTAGATCCATCAGTTCTTCGTTAACTAACAACTGATTGTTCATGTTAACTAAAACCGTTAAAATGTTACGTTGATTAATTGGCGGAACATCTGGTTCGTCTTGCATTGGTGGCAATTTTCTATTGATCCCTTGATCTACTCCAATAGTTGTAGTAACCAGAAAGAAGATAAGCAATAAGAAGGCAATATCTGCCATAGAGCCTGCATTTACTTCTGGTGGCGTACCTCTTTTCTTTGCCATACTATTATTTTTTTGCGTTTTTAAACATGAAGAAGAATAAAGATCCAACAGAAACTGCACCTAAAATATAAGTCATAGTTAAACCTGTACTTACTAATTTTGAGGCACTTCCTGAAACCAATAATTCTTTTTTTACATTGTACACATCTGAACCATCTGCAAAAATATAAGACAATACTAAAACTACAGCAAAAATTGCTAAAGTTATCATTGCTCTTTTTAATGCTTCTTTGTGTGTAAATAAATTCTTAAATACATATATTAAAACTACTGCAACACATGCAAATAGAATTACATAAGATAAATATATAAGGGGTGAAATCCAACTGCTGTTAACCGCATCACTACTAGCCATTATTAGTGCTAAAAACACTAAACTTAGTACTGCTATAACAAGAGCTGCTATTTTGATTACTTTATGTAAATTCATAACAGTTATATATTATTTATAGGTTATTATTTTTTATAGTCTGATAACATATCGATTAAACTGATAGAAGCATCTTCCATGTCGTTTACGATTGAATCAATTTTTGCAGTAATGTAGTTATAAAATACTTGAAGTATCATTGCAACAACAAGACCAAATACTGTAGTTAATAAGGCAACTTTAATACCTCCAGCAACTAAAGATGGCTCCATAGAACCCGCAGATTCAATGTTATCAAAAGCTTCAATCATACCAATTACAGTTCCCATGAAACCCAACATTGGTGCTAAAGCGATAAATAATGAAATCCAAGAAACGTTTTTCTCTAATTGTCCCATTTGAACTCCACCGTAAGCTACAACAGCTTTTTCAGCAGAATCAACTCCATGCTCATATCTGTCTAAACCTTGATAATAAATAGACGCAACTGGACCAGCAGTATTTCTACATACTTCTTTTGCAGCGTTAACTCCACCAGATTTTAAAGCATCTTCTACATCAGCAACTAATTTTTTAGTGTTTGTAGTAGATAAATTTAAGTAAATAATTCTTTCGATAGCAATTGCTAAACCTAAAATTAAACATAATAATACGATTCCCATAAATCCAGGTCCACCTTCAACAAAACGTTGTTTTAATTTTTGGGTAAACGAAACTTCTGCAACTGGTGCATCTTCTTCAACTGTAGTTGCTACCGCATTTGCTTCGTCTGCTTGAGCTGCAACATCTTCAACTTGTGTTTGTGCTGCTCCTGTAGAATCTGTAGCCTCTTGTGCTTGTACGCTTCCGAAAGCCATAATCCCTGTGATTGCTAAAATAGAAAATAATCTTTTCATTGCTCTTGTTCTTAAAATTTAATTAGTTAATTTGGTTAAAAGTATAAAATATTTATTAATTTACAAATTGTTTGTGCGGAGAGGAAGGGATTCGAACCCTCGATACCCTTTTGGAGTATACATACTTTCCAGGCATGCTCCTTCGACCACTCGGACACCTCTCCAATGGAGAACTGAATTTGAAGTTGCTAAATAACATAAAAAATTTCACGTGAGAAAATTTTGTTCATTATTTTTATGTCATTTCTCCTCTTAACGGTGTTTCAAAAATGGTTTTGAACACTTTAGGCGTCACTTTTTGACCTAATAAGTACATTAATTTTGTTATAGCAGCTTCGGAAGTAATGTCTTTTCCTGAGACTATTCCTATGTTTTTTAATTGTGTACTAGTTTCATATTGCCCCATGTTAACACTTCCCCCACTACATTGCGTGACATTGATAACGCAAATATTATTTTTTATTGCATTTTCTAACTCAGAAATAAACCATTCTGATGTAGGAGCGTTTCCAGAACCATAAGTTTCTAAGATTATTCCTTTTAGATTTGGCGTTTTTAATACTGATGATAAAACATTTTTACTAATTCCAGGGAAAAGCTTTAAAACAGTAACATTATCATCAAATGATTTATTTACTTTTAACTTTTTATTGCCCTTATTTTTTAAAAGTATCTCTCTATTTACTTTTAAATGTACACCCGATTCAGCTAATTCAGGAAAATTTGGTGAAGCAAACGCATTAAAATGTTCTGCACTTATTTTTGTAGTACGATTTCCTCTGTATAATTTATATTCGAAATATAAACAAACTTCATTAAAAACCGGCTTTCCTTTGTCTTGTAGTGATGCTGTCTGAATAGCTGTAATCAGATTTTCTTTTGCATCCGTTCTTAAATCTCCAATTGGTAATTGTGAACCCGTAAAAACAACAGGTTTTGCTAAATTTTCGAGCATAAAACTCAAAGCTGACGCACTATAAGACATCGTATCAGAACCATGTAAAACAACAAATCCGTCAAAAGACTCATACTTATCTTCTATAATTGAAGCTATATTCTGCCAATCTTGTATACTGATATTTGATGAGTCCAAAGGCTCTTCAAATGAAATTGTATCAATTTCACAATCTAACAATTGCAATTCTGGAATTCTTTTTAATAATTTTTTAAAATCAAATGCTTTTAAGGCTCCTGTTTCATAGTCTTTAATCATACCAATAGTACCACCAGTATAAATAAGTAAAATTTTAGGTTTAGACTGCGGCATTATTGTATTTCAATTTGTTTACAACTGGATTAGCATACATAGCTAAAAATCCTTCTTTTAATACAGCCGAATTGTCATCTATTCGCAATTCTAATCTTCTTTGAAACAATTGTTTTTCTTCAATAGTATAGTTTTTTTCAAACTGAGTTGAATTATGAAGAATATCATAAGCTATATAATTTGTTGGCCACAATTTATAGGATTGCAATATTGAATCATCAATTTCTTGAGCTAACAATTGTATTTGTTTATTTGGATTTTGTTCTATTGCTGTAATTTTATCAATTTCTGAATCTAAAATATCCCCAATATGAATATGAATTCTTTTCTTTTGTCCGATAATTCCACTTAATAAAGTAATAAAGTCTTCATTTTTTTCCTTAATGTATATTTCTTGTTTTGCTTCTGCTAAAAGTTGAGGCATTTTTAGTGCATCAGTTGGGTCATATTCATATGATAAAGAAACAGGAACAACTTTAATTTTCTTAAAATAGGTCATGATGTCTTTTTCATCTGAACCCATTGAAAGCATTTTTAAAACTCCAGTATTAGTCATGTCATTTCCATCTTTTGTTCTTCCCTCACGCTGAGCAATCCAAACCGATCGATTTTCATGCAATAATAATTGAGCGATATACTCTGAAAGATTTTTAGAACTTCCTAATAACTCTCTTGGTGAAAGACCTCTTTGTACTACAAAATTTCTATTTAATTTTGAAAGAGTAAGTAAAAATGCTTTTTTGACTAAATTATCTCCAATAGCTGAAGCTGTCATTGTTAAGCCATGTTCAAATAAGGCTACATTTAATAAAGAGGTATCTAAAATTATATCTCTATGGTTAGAAATAAAAAGATATGAGGTATTAGGCTCAAGTTTTTCAAATCCTGAAGTAGATAATCCATCTGAACTTTTTTCTAAAACTTTTTGTACAGATTTATAGATAAAATTACATTGAAAGTCTCTAATGGAATGTGTTTCAATCAATTTAGCCTTCCAAACTTCATCCTCTAAATCTGGAAACGTAAAATCCATTAACGCTTTCATCATAGGATGATTTAATGAAGATTTTAAAGCATTATTTACTTCACTATCATAAAAAGGTCGAATAGCATCAAACTTTGACATGTATTAATTTTAATTTTAAGAAAACAAAAGAACAAAAAATTTATGAATTTAAAGGCAATTTTAACTTAAATCCCAAAAACAGCTTTTGAATTTTCGGTTGTAATTTTTGCAATTTCTTCAACAGAAACGTTATAAATTTCAGCTAATTTTTGAGCTACTAACAAGGTATAGCTACTTTCATTTCTTTTTCCACGAAAAGGAACTGGTGCTAAATAAGGTGAATCTGTTTCTAAAACAATATGTTGTAAATCTATTTGATTTAAGAATTGATCTATTTTTCCGTTTTTAAATGTTGAAACACCACCAATTCCTAATTTCATTCCAAGTGAAATAGCTTGATTTGCTTGTTCTAAATTACCAGTAAAACAATGAAAAATTCCAAATAACTTTTCGTCTTTTTCAGATTCTAAAACTTCAAATGTTTCATCAAAAGCATCACGACAATGAATGTTAATTCCTAAATTGTATTTTTTAGCTAGTTGAATTTGTTGTTTAAAAGCATGTTGTTGTTGCTTTAAAAAAGTTTTATCCCAAAATAAATCAATTCCGATTTCTCCGATAGCATAGAATTTTCTTTTTTCCAATTCAGCTTCAACGTGAGCTAATTCGTCTAAATAATTTTCTTTTACATAAGTAGGATGCAATCCCATCATTAAAAAAATATTTTCAGGAAATTGGCTTTCCAAATCATACATTTTTGATGTATAACTAGAATCAATAGACGGAATAAAAAATCGTGAAACTCCAGCGTCAATAGCTTTTTGAATTACTTGATGTCTATCTTGGTCAAATTCTTCTGAATATAAATGAGTGTGAGTATCTGTTAATATCATTATAATTGGCTTATTACTTTTTCAAGTGGCAAAAATACAATTAATCTAACTCATTTAATAATTCTTGAGCTTTTTCAAAATCTTCTGAATCTGAAGAGATTTCTTTTAAATATGTTTTACAAGCTTCAAAATCTTCTACTTTTAATTTAGTTAAGGCCAAATACCAAGTAGCTTTTTGATTATAAACCGATTTTCCGTCTTTTAAGTTGTTGAAAACTACTTCTGCTTGGGCTGTCTTATTAACTTCTAATAATGAAATTCCGTAATAGAATTCGATTTCTGGTCTTTTATATTCTTCAAGAACTTTTTCAAACAAAGGAATTGCTTTTTCATAATTTTTAT
This sequence comes from Flavobacterium gelidilacus DSM 15343, assembly GCF_000422685.1. Classification (GTDB taxonomy): domain Bacteria; phylum Bacteroidota; class Bacteroidia; order Flavobacteriales; family Flavobacteriaceae; genus Flavobacterium; species Flavobacterium gelidilacus. Next base: position 322,629 of record NZ_KE383903.1, read on the forward strand.
CATTAAATGCTTCTTGAGCTGCTTTTAAATCTTTAATAACAGAACCTCTTTCTGTAAAATTAGCATTTTCATGCTGATTGAAATCTGAATAAGTCGGATTTCCACCACTATTCATAAACCAAACTCCAACAAAAACGACCAACGTAGCTGCAATTGCAAACCATTTTGATTGTAATGAAATAACTTTTGATTTCTTTTTATTCGTATCTGAAAAATGATCTTTCGAAATCGACTTTAAATTTTCTTTAAAATCAATAGTATCATTTGAAAACTTGACTTCTAAAAACTGTGTTGTTTCTTTATATAATTCAAATTGTTTTTTAAAAGATTCCTGGTTTTGAAGTTTATTTTCAAAATCGACTTTTTCTTCTGAAGTCATTTCATTATTGAGGTAATTTTCAAATGCTATGTATAATTCTTCTTGCATTACTTTAGTATTTTATAGATTGGTATCGATTAGATTGTTGTATTAACTCTGTTAATTGACCTGTACAAATGGATTTTTTCTTTCTCACATAAGCATAAGTCACGTTCATTTTACTAGCAACTTCTTCCATAGTTTTGGTTACAAAACTCAATTTCAAAACTTCTTGGCATTTTTCTCCTAATTTTTGAAACATTTCATCAAATAAGGATTGTTTTTCGTCTTGTTCTTCGGTTTCGATGGCTAATTTTTCAACGTCTTTGTCTATAGATACATTTTCATCTTTAATTGTTACCTCTTTATTGTAAGATTTTTTTAATTCGTTTAGCCATTTTCTTTTACATAATAAAAAAAAGTAGGCATCAAACGGACACGTTAATTCTAAACCTTTTGTTTTTGCTTGATTGTATATAGTAATTATAACTTCCTGGATTACATCTTGCGCTTCATCTGCACTTCCAGAATTCATCTTTATATAATAAGTGACTTTTGGTGCAAACTTTTTATATATAGATTCAATGATTGAGGAATTATTATTAAGTAACCCATCTATATACATTTGGTCGTGATGCAGAATTTTTGAAGTCATAAAATCTTTATTTATCAGCTAATATAAAAAGAAATAAAAAAGTATATGATTTAATGGGTAACAATTTTCAAAGCTACTTTATATATAGGTGTAATCGTTCATCAAAATCTTGTTTTTAAAATGTTTCCAAAAAGAAATAAAAAAAAGATTCTGAAATAAATTCAGAACAGAGGTAACAAATTAAAACTTGAATTGATATAACAATAGAAAACAACAATTAACAATAACATTAAAATTTAGAAATCATGAGAAAATCAATCTTTACAATCGCAATTTTAGCTTTATCCTTTTTAAACGTAAACGCTACAGAAGTAACAAAAACTTCAAATAATTTAGAAATCAAAACTTCAATTTCAAGAGATAACATAGTAGAAGTTTATGATTGGAGTGTAAAAACAAACAACGGAACTTATGCAGGAACTACAAGTTCTTTAGAAGAAGCTCAAAACATGATTCAACTTGTATCTGCAGGAGAAATTATTTTAGACAAAAAAATTGAAACATTCTTTCAATTAAAAAATGAAGTTTCAAACAGCTCTTTAAGATTATTTTACTGGGAAGTTGAAACTAAAAACGGAAAAGCTAAAGGTTTTTCAAGTTCAGAAAATCAAGCAAAAAAAATGATTGAACTTTTAAGTACAGGAGATATTTTAAATTCCAAAATAGTAATTGCAGCTGACTTTAAATAAAAAAAAACATTCAACTGAGTAAACTGCTTACTCAGTTGAATTATTAAATAAATTAAATCTTTAAATTTTAGAAATTATGAAAACACTTAAAACAAAAAACCAATTATTAGCAAATAGATTTCTTATAATACTTTTTGCCTTTGCAACAATTTTTACAAGTTGTAATCCCGATGACGAAACAACTACTCAAGTTAATGTACCTTCTTCAACAGCATTTAATTCAATTAGACAAATTGCATTAGACAATATTTCGCAAAGCTTTCAAATTGATGTTGCAGATGGTGTAACTACTTTAACTTCTGCAAATGGTGTAGAAATTGACATTAACGCTAACTGTCTTACCTTAAATGGAAATGCAATAACTGGACAAGTTGATATAGAATATGTTGAAGTTTTTGATGGTGGACACATGTTAGTTACAAATAAAACAACCATGGGAAAATTACCAAATGGAGATATGGCAATGCTTATTTCTGGTGGTGAATTTTTCATCAATGCTACTCAAAATGGACAACAATTAGCTTTAGGCTGTGCAATGAATTTAAGAATCCCAGCAAATTTAACAGCTCCAGATAACGATATGACATTATGGAATGGTGTGGTTGATAATGAAGGGAATGTTGATTGGGAAGAAGAAGATGTGACTGTCGTTCAAGGTGGTGTTTTTTTAGAACAAAACGCAGTTGGTGGACAGAGTTATTATGCCTCTTTTAATAATTTTGGATGGACCAATGTTGATAAGTTTGCATCATATAGTGGTCCAAAAACTCAAATATTAGCAGCTGTGCCAACTGGTTATAGCAATCAAAATAGTGCTGTATTTTTACATTATGATGGGGAAGGAAATGCATTAGCAAAACTTGATACTTATGATGGTAATTCAGGATTATTTTCTGAACATTATGGTCAAATTCCTGTTGGATTAGCTTGTCACATCATTTTTGCAACTGAAGAAAATGGACAATGGAGATATGCTATAAAACCTGTTACAATTACCGAAAATGCTGTTTATACATTTACTTTAGCTGAAACAACTGTTGGATCTGAAGCTCAACTTGTAGCTGCCATAAATGCCCTACCCTAAATTTAGTTCTGTTTTGTTTTTTGGAGAAAGTGATGATTTACTCATCGCTTTTTCCTATTTTTATAACTTAAAAGCTAGACACCATGTTGAAAATTAGTACATTATTTTTATTTCTTGTTTCTCTATTGGGTTTTTCTCAAACCAAACCTATTGATACAGTAGCTAGAAAAGCGACAATAATTCCTGTACAAAATAAGAACTCTTTTTCCTTTAAATCTGAAAAACCATTGTTAAATCAAATTGCTGGTGCTCCAAAAGCATTTTATAGTCACTATTGGGAATTTGGAGATGGAAATTTTTCAACAAAAGAAGAACCAAATCACACTTACAAAGAAGCTGGTGAATATGAAGTAAAACTTTGGGCAACTAACAATTACGATTCAGGAAAAACACCTTCAACTCGTCCACAAAAAGTAAAAACAAACGACAAAGCAAATGCTTCTCAAAATGAAATTCTACCTATGGATGACAATATCGTTTTAAGAAGAAATCGAGAACCTTTACCTGATGAAGAATTTATAGTGATTTTAAGTTATAAAAACGAAAAAGACTACGTTACTAATGGCAAAATCTATTTTTATTACAACGAAAAAGAATTTAAAAACGACAATTTTGAACTAGTCGAAATAAGAAATTATTACAATGAAAATATAGAAGAAATATCAAGTGACTTAGTTTATAATGAAGATTTTGATACAAACAACTTAGCTTATGCTTCCCTTGAAAATTTAATTTATTCAACTACTAAATTTCAAGATACTAAAATAAGAAAAAATCTTCCTTTATCCTTAGAAGAATCCAAACAAAAATTTAAAAAAGGAAAAACCATTACGTTTAATAACATGAATCCAAACGAACAGCGTAATATATTTTTCACTTTAAAAACAACTCCAGAAATGATAAAAGATACAAGTGCTATTTTAAAAGTGCGAAGTATTTATGTTCCAGATTCAAACTATGAAAACCATAAAATAAAAGATATGGAAATGGAAATTGTGACATCACATGATCCAAATAAAATGTCTACAAACGGAATGTTCATTAATTATAGACTAGTCCGTTTTAAACGAGTGAAATTCAAAACTCGTTTTCAAAATAATGGTGAAGGACCAGCAACAACCATTCGTTTAGAAACTGATGTTCCTGATATGTATGACAAATCCACTCTTCAAATTGAAGGTATGTACCCTGAATGTCCAATTTGCCCAAAAAATCAAGAAGTTCGTTATAGTTGTTTGGATACAATTGTGGCTCAAAAACAAATTATTTTCACATTCAAAAACATTTATTTACCAGGAAGTGAACAAAAAAATGTGATTGAAAAAGATTCAACTAAAGGGTTTGTAAAATACAGTTTAAAATTCGGAAAAGATTTTCATAAAGTAAAAACCAAAAGTAAAACAGCTATTATCTTTGATAAGAATGACCCAATTATTACTAATTATTCCGTTACAAGATTTAACCCAGGAATTTCAATTGGTGCTAAAACAGGGTATAATTATTTCCCTAAATTAGAAAATGCTAAAAGTTATTTTGTAGGAGCAACTATTTCTCCTTATAAATCCTATCGTTGGTATTGGCAATCTGAATTACTTTTTAATAAATTAGATTTTGATGATGCTACTTTAACTTCAGATTTAAGTCAAGTAAATTTTAATCCACCCATTCAAAATCCAAATGGAACAGTTTCAGATGTTGGTTTTGAAAAAAAAATTACATCGAGTCAAACCAATAGAATAGTTACTGATATTGTTCCTGTCTCAATCAGATATAATGTAAATAATTATGTTGGAATTGGTTTTGGACCACAATTTTCAACTATACTTTCGTCGACTAAAGAAACAAGTGAAACCTTTCAATATTATGAAGCAACACAAAATACAGTTGGAGGTTTTGATGTAGGTGAAGAAATTCCACAACTGAAAAGAGAAACAAATACATCATTAAAAGAAAAAACTGAAATTCAAACGCAATTATTTGCTGATGTAACTTTGGGTTTTGCACGAATTGGTCCAAGTGTTGGAATTCGATATTATAAAAATTTTAAAAGCGATTTTGATTCGTGGCAGTTCTATGCAATTTGGAAATTTTAAGACACTTTTACTATTCTTATTTTTTACTTCTATTGGTTTTTCACAAACTTTAGAAGACCAAATTTATGATGTTGTAGATTCATTTGTAGCTAATCCAAATAAGAAGAATTTAGATGTTCTTACTTTAAAAGAAAAAGAGTTTTCAACTAAAGTAAAATCGTTTGATGAGCAATTGGCTTTAGTGATTTTATATTGCAACAAAGGCTCGTTTGAAATGAAAAACAACCTAGAAAAAAATGCCATTTCTTCTTATGAAAAAGCTTGGAAATTATTCGACAAAAACAAACTTTCCAATTATGATATTGTTGAATATTGCTTAAAACCTTTAGGAACTTTATATACCAAATCGGGCAATTTTACTTTAGCCGAAAATATTATTAAAAAATATATTTTCATTGCTGAAAAAGAGCACAATCAAGCTACGATTATTTCGGGTTATATCAATTTATCAATCGTTTACAAATCTATTGGAAAATATCAAACAGCTATTGATTTACTTCAAAAAGTGTCAAAAAATAAAGCAATTTCATCACTCCAAAATAAAAGAATTAAAGAAGAATTAGCTGTGAATTTTATAGGTTTAAAGAAGTATGAAAATGCAAATCAATTACTGGAAAATGCTGTTGAAAATGATTATCAAAACTTAAAATCTAAATCATTTTTAGCCTTACAAAACAATAATAGTAAAGAAGCTATTCCTTATTTTGAAAAAGCAAAAACTACCTTTTTTAAAACCAAAGATTTCACTGCACGAGAAGTTGCCAAACTATATGTTGATGAAGCTTCTATTTATAGGTTTTTGAAAGAGGATAAGAAATCGAAAAATCTACTTTCAAAAGCATTACAAACTTTATTGCCTTTGGAAAAGAAAATGATTTTGCCTGAAAAAAATAGTTTGTATGCAGAAAATACTTTCTTATCTATTTTTGACCAATTAGCTGAACTTGAAACTAATTCGCAAAAGAAAATCGATTATTATAACTTGAGTTTTTATGTCAGTGATTTGATAAAAGACAATATAGTTTCGCAAGAATCTCTAATTATTCAACAATTTGATGATAGAAAAAGAACCGAAAAATGTCTTCAAATTTTCTGGAATGAATTTCAAAAAACTAAAGATGATTCTTGGATTGAAAAAGCATTTTTGTTTGCCGAAAGAAGTAAAAATGTTGTTTTAAAAGACAAATCAAACCTTAAAACTTTATTAGAAGTACATCCAAAAAACAAAGATTTAATTGCTCAAAATAAATTGACTTCACAGCAAGAAACATTGATTAATAAGTTAATTCGATTGCAAATTACTGGTGAAAATCCGAATGAAATTGAAACTATAAATTCCAAATTAGCATCAATAAGTATGGAATTGAAATCTTATAACGAAAAAATTCACAAGCAATTCAAATCATCTTTAAAAAATGAATTCTCATTTTCTGATTTATATTCTAAAATTGAAAAAGATAAAGCGCAAATGATTTATTTCTTTTGGGGAAATGAATCGGTTTATGAATTTCAAATTAGTGATAAAAAAACTACTTGGAATCAAATTAAAATTGAGGAAAATTTCGCTTCAACTTTAAAGAATTTTATTCACTTTTTTGATGATGCTTCTAAAATAAATGAAGACATTGATTTGTTTAGCAAAACGAGTTTTCAATTGTATGAAAATCTAAAATTATCAAAATTAGAAAAAGATAAAAACACAATTATTATTCCTGATGGCTTATTAAATTTTGTGTCGTTTGATGCTTTGGTCACTCAAAAAACAACATCAAAAAACTTTAATAAAATTCCGTTTTTGGTGTTTCAAAATAAGTTGGCTTATCAGACAAATGCTTCTTTTTATATTGACAATATTCCGAAAGAAAAACAAAATACAATTCTTGGTTTTTTTCCAGTTTTTGAAAACACAAATGCAGAACTTTTATATTCAAAAGAAGAAGCAAAAGCCTTGTTGCCTTTTAAAGCGACATTATTCATGAATGAAAAAGCTACAAAAGAAAATTTCATGAAAAATAGCAGTAATTATAGCATTCTACACTTGTCAACTCATGGAACAAGTGGAAGTTTCAACGAACCTGCAACATTGGTTTTTTATGATGATTTAATGTTGATAAATGAATTATATGCTTTAGAAAATTGTCATCCTCAATTAGTAGTTTTGAGTGCTTGTGAAACTGGAATTGGAAAACTTCAAAAAGGAGAAGGTGCAATGAGTATTGCTAGGGCTTTTCAATATGCTGGTGCTGAAAATATTTTATTTAGTTTATGGAAAATTAACGATTATGCAGCGGCTCAATTAATGACAAATTTTTATGTGAATTTTGAAAAAACCAATTCTTTTTTTGAATCTAATTATCTTTCAAAAATAAATTATTTAGGAGATAAAGATATTTCTAACGCTAAAAAATCTCCTTATTATTGGGGTGCTTTTGTGTATTATGGTGCTGTTGATTCTGAGGAAACTAATTACTTTTATTATTTACTTTTTGGAGGAATTTTAGTTATTCTTTTGTTCCTGCTTTTCGTAAAAAAAGTTAAACACATAGAAACATAGATTTATAGTACTTAAATAAGAATTTTTTAGAAATTTTATTTTTCACATAGCCTATGAATACTATATTAAGCAAAGCGGCTAATTAATTCAAAATAATTCTATGTTTCTATGTGTTTTAAAAATAATATCTACTTTTGATGTATGCAAGAAATTCAAGATTTTCTAAAAGGAAAAAAATACAAAAAGATAAAATTTAAGGTTTTAAAAACGCAACATTTATTGGTAACTGCCAAAATAAATGACATTAAAGGAACATTCATTTTAGATACTGGTGCAAGTAATAGTTGTGTCGGTTTTGATGAAATAATAAGATTCGAATTATTTGCCGAGAATTCTGAAACCAAAGCTGCTGGTGCTGGTGCAACTGGAATGACAACACAATTATCAAAAAAGAACAAATTACAATTAGGTAGATGGAAATCAGAATCTTTAAATTTAGTGGTTTTTGATATGAGTCACGTTAATGAAGCTTTGATTAGTTACAAAACCAAACCCGTAAACGGAATCATTGGTGCTGATATTTTATTAGAAGGAAAAGCAATTATTGATTATGCAAATCACTTTTTATATTTAAAATAGGCTTAAAAAAATCCCAAACTCAATTAAGAATTTGGGATTTTTTATATTAAACCAAACCTAACAGATTTTGAAAACCTGTTAGGTTTATATTATAATTCTAAAGCTTTCTTAGGATTGTTGTCTAATAATAATTCCATTGGGTTTTCTAAAGCTTCCTTAACAGCAACTAAGAAACCAACAGACTCTCGACCATCAATAATTCTGTGGTCATAAGATAAGGCAACATACATCATTGGATGAATTTCAACTTTTCCATCAACCGCAATTGGACGCTCAATAATATTGTGCATTCCTAAAATTCCAGATTGTGGAGGATTGATAATTGGTGTAGATAACATACTTCCAAAAACACCACCATTTGTAATAGTAAATGTTCCACCAGTCATGTCGTCAACTGTAATTTGTCCATCACGAGCTCTTAAGGCTAATCTTTTGATTTCAGCTTCAACACCTCTAAAAGTCAAGTTTTCTGCATTTCTAACCACAGGAACCATTAATCCTTTTGGTCCAGAAACTGCGATTGAAATATCTACGAAATCATAAGCAATTTTATAATCACCATCCATCATAGAATTCACATCTGGATATAATTGTAAAGCTCTTGTAACTGCTTTTGTAAAGAATGACATATATCCTAAACCAACACCATTGTGCTTAGCTTTGAATTCGTCTTTATATTGATTTCTAATAGTATTAATTGGTGTCATGTTAACTTCGTTAAAAGTCGTTAACATAGCTGTTTCGTTTTTAGCAGCTACTAAACGTTCGGCTACTTTTCTGCGTAACATTGATAATTTTGTTCTTTCAGAACCACGAGAACCACCAGTTGGAGTTCCCATTGAAGGTACAGCATTAACTGCATCATCTTTAGTGATTCTTCCACCTTTACCTGTTCCTGCAATATCAGTAGGTTGGATGTTTTTTTCGTCTAATATTTTTCTTGCTGCAGGAGAAGGAGTTTGAGAAGCATATGTTTTTTCGGCAACTGGAGCTGCTTTTGGTGCTTCTGGTTTTTTCTCTTCAACTTTTCCTTCAGTTTTAGCTGGTGCATCACCTGCAGGTTTTGCTGCACTTGTATCAATTAAACATACAACTGCTCCAACCGCTACTGCATCACCTTCTTCAGCTTTAAGTGTAATAATTCCACTTTCTTCTGCAGGTAATTCTAAAGTAGCTTTGTCTGAGTCAACCTCAGCAATAGCTTGATCTTTTTCTACGTAATCGCCATCTTGAACTAACCAAGTTGCAATTTCTACTTCTGTAATTGATTCTCCCGGTGATGGGACTTTCATTTCTAAAATCATTTTCTTTTAGTTTAAAAGTTTACCCTTAAAATAACTAAGGGTTGTATTTGTGTTGTTATTTTATTGAAATAATGTTTTATCAAAAATCATGGCAATAGCATTCTTTTGACGTTTTTTAGAACGTTCGTAACTTCCTGCTGCTGGTGCACTATAAGCTTTTGGTGATGCTAAACGAAGTTTAACTAGGTCAAAATTCATTAACATAAAACTATAAGCTCCCATGTTTTTAGGTTCTTCTTGAGCCCAAACATAGTCATCAACATTTGGATAACTTGCAATAATTTCTTTTATCTGATCAGTTGCCAATGGGAACAATTGCTCTAATCGAACAACAGCTACATCATTTCTTCCTAATTCTTCTCTTTGTGCAATTATATCGTAATATACTTTTCCTGTACAAAACACTAATGACTTAATTGCTTTTTTGTCAGTTACATTTGGATCATCCAGTATTTCTTGGAATTGTCCATTTGCCATTTCATCAGCTGTTGAAACCGCTAATGGATGACGCAACAAACTTTTTGGTGTAAACACCATTAATGGCTTACGGAAATTTGTTTTCATTTGTCTTCTCAACAAGTGAAAGAAATTCGCTGGAGTTGTACAATCTGCAATATACATATTATGCTTTGCACACATTTGTAAGTAACGCTCCATACGTGCAGATGAATGCTCTGCTCCTTGATTTTCATAACCGTGGGGCAACAAGAATACTAATCCGTTTTGGTTATTCCATTTATCTTCACCAGCAGAAATATACTGGTCAATCATGATTTGCGCACCGTTAGAGAAATCTCCAAATTGTGCTTCCCAAATTGTTAATGTATTTGGTGAAGCTAATGCGTATCCATACTCATAACCAACAACTCCATATTCTGAAAGGTGTGAATTATAAATGTAAAAGTTTCCTTTTTTATCTTTTATTTTGTCTATTAAAACTACTTCTTCTTCTGATTCTTCAACCTTAATTACAGCATGACGGTGAGAGAATGTTCCTCTTTCAACATCTTGTCCTGTAATACGAACATCAAAACCTTCTGTAACTAAGGAACCATAAGCTAGTAATTCACCCATAGCCCAATCTAAATTATCCGATTCGAAATACATGTTCTTTCTATCGTTGATAATTTTCTTGATTTTACTAATGAACTTTTTGTCTTCTGGTAATTCTGAAATTGTTTTAGCAATCTCAGTTAACTTAGCTTTATCAAAACTTGTATCGTATTTTTTAAGCATTCCATCATCAGAAACTTGTTCAAATCCTGTCCATTCATTTTGCATGAAAGGTGTGATAACTGTTAAATCTTTCTTACGAGACTCTTCTAAACTTTCATCTAATTTTGCCTTGTATTTAGCTTCTAATTCTTTAACATATCCAGCATCAATAATACCTTCTTGTCTTAATTTTTCAGCATAAATGTCACGAGAATTTTTTTGCTTAGCAATTGCTTTATATAAAATTGGCTGGGTAAATTTAGGTTCATCACCTTCATTATGACCATATTTTCTGTATCCTAATAAATCAATAAAAACATCAGAACCAAATTCCATTCTGTAATCTAAAGCAAATAACATCGCATGAACTACAGCTTCAGGATCATCAGCATTAACGTGAAGAACCGGTGATAAAGTTACTTTTGCAATATCTGTACAATATGTAGACGAACGAGCATCTAAATAATTTGTTGTGAATCCAACTTGATTGTTAATAACAAGGTGAATAGTTCCTCCTGTTTTAAAACCATCTAAATTGGCCATTTGAATGATTTCATAGACAATACCTTGTCCTGCAATTGCAGCATCACCGTGTACGGCAATTGGCAATACTTTTGAAACGTCATTTGGATATAATCTATCTTGTTTAGCTCTTGTAATTCCCTCAATAACTGCTCCTACTGTTTCAAGATGTGAAGGATTTGGTGCTAAGTTTAAGTTTATTTTTTTTCCTGAACTTGTACTTCTTTCTGAAGTTAAGCCTAAGTGATATTTAACGTCACCATCAAAAGTATTATCTTCATCATAGTCTTTTCCGTCAAATTCAGAGAAGATATTTTGAGTGTTTTTTCCGAAAATATTAGCTAAAACATTTAAACGACCTCTATGTGCCATTCCCATTACAAATTGTTCAACACCTCTCTCAGCTGCAGCTTCAACAAGCGCATCTAATGCAGGAATAGCAGATTCACATCCTTCTAATGAAAAACGTTTTTGACCAACATATTTGGCATGTAAAAAAGTTTCAAAAGAAACAGCTTCATTTAATTTTCCTAAAATGTTTTTCTTTTGGTCTGATGTGAAATTAGGTTCATTATCATTTAAGTCAAGCCTGTTTTTTACCCAAGTTAACTTTTGAGGTTCACGAATGTACATGTATTCGACACCGATTGATTGGCAATACACTTTTTCTAAGTGTTTTAAAATATCAGCCAAAGTACTTGGCGCCATATTTACAATCTTAGCAGCATCAAAAACAGTAGTTAAATCTGATTGTGAAAGTCCAAAATTTTCTAAGGCTAATGTTGGTGTATAGGTTCTTCTGTCTCTAACTGGATTTGTTTTTGTAAACAAATGTCCACGAGTTCTATACCCATCGATTAAGCGAAGTACATTAAATTCTTTTTCTGTTTTTTCTGTAATATGATCACACGAAAAATCACCATTTGTAATTTGTTGAGCTACATTTTCAGTACCGTAATTGGCCTGCGCAAAGTCAAATCCTTGGAAAAAACTTCTCCAGCTAGGCTCAACACCATCTGGGTTTTCTAAATATTGTTCGTATAAATCGGCAAAGAAAGCCGTATGTGCAGCGTTTAAAAAGGAAAACCTATCCATATTGTGGTCTTAAAAGACGTTTTGGTTAAATAATTAGACAAAAGTACAATAATTGCAATTATATTTTACTTATTTTTGGATACATTTATGAAATAATTTGCAAATTAAGTATAGTAATCCTTTATCAGAAGATATAATTACTGAATCATTAAAAAAATACAAATGAAATTTAAATCACAAAAAATCATTGGTTTATTTGCCCTAATAATTACATTATTTACATTTCAAGAAAGTTTTGCACAAGAACCTGTTGTAAAAAGCAAATTTTGGAGCAGAGTACAATTTGGAGGAGGACTTGGATTAGCGTTTGGAAACAATTCAACTAATATTTCAGTTTCTCCGAGTGCTATTTATAATTTTAATGAAAAAGTAGCTTTAGGTGCTGGACTCCAATATAGTTATATCAATCAAAAAGATTTTTATACAAGTCATTTGTATGGAGGAAGCATTATTGGATTAGTGAACCCTATTCAAGAAATTCAATTATCGGCTGAATTAGAAGAATTAAGAGTAAATACCGATTTTAATGATCCTAGCTTTATTAATGACAATTATTGGAATACTGCTTTGTTTTTAGGTGCTGGTTACAGAACTAACAATGCAACGATTGGAATTCGTTATAACGTTTTACATAACGACAGAAATAATATTTATACGACTGCTTTTATGCCTTTCCTAAGGGTTTATTTCTAATCTATGAAGCTTTTATTTTCAGTAAGGAACTTTATCTTTTTTTCAATCGCTTTTATTTTGTTCACTTTGATTGGTACCTTATCCCATGAGTATGGTCATATATTAGTTGCTAAAAGTTTGGGTTATAAAACTACTTTACATTACGGTAGTATGAACTATCAAAAATATAACACAAATATAAATGATACAATTATAAAAATATTTGAAAGAAATAAGTTTGCCATCAAGAATAAAAAGGAATTTCCTGAAAAGGTAAGGTTTTATTCTTTAGCTAAAAAACAACAAAATGATTCTTTTTTAATTTCTTTGGGTGGACCAATACAAACTATGTTAACTGGGATTATTGGATTTCTATTACTTTATAAAAGAAACAAAATTACTACTATTAATTTTTCAAAAATTGATTGGCTTTATGTGTTTCTAGCTCTCTTTTGGCTAAGACAATTATTCAATCCTATATATTCTTTTTTAAGAAGACTTATTAATAATAACGCAAGTTATTTTGGAAGAGGTGATGAAACAGAAATCGCTGAATTTTTAAACATTCCAAAAGGTACATTTGATGTAATATTTGGTCTTAGTGGATTAATTATTTCTCTCTTTGTAATTTTTAAATTTATACCACTAAAATATCGCTTAACTTTTGTTATTAGCGGATTGATTGGAAGTTCACTTGGGTTTTACATTTGGATGTATAAAATTGGACCTATAATTTTGCCTTAATATTTATTCCTAAACCAAACCTTCTGCCATTCTCTTTTTAAGATTAAAAAAGTGACTTGTTCGGCTAATTGAATTAAATCTGAACCATCTAATTTTTTAATCTGTTCTTCTGAAACATCAATTATATAAAGAAGATTTAGGTATTCTGCGAATTTGAATTGAATTAATTTAAGAATTTTTTCGTGAACTCTTTCTTTAAAGTGCAATGGAAAAACATCTAAAGGGATATCTATAGCTTCATTAGCTAAAGCAAAATCTTTATTGGTTTGTTCGATTAATTTAAAATATAAATGCTCTTCCTCTGCTTGAGAAATTAAAGAGTCGATATTTTTTGGAAACTCAAACATAGAAATCTAAACGTTACGATTCATTAATTTTTCTCCGAAAACATATAAGATTTGTTTCTTTTCTTCTGAAATTTCCATTTTTTGAAGTGTTTCAAATGCTTTTTGAGTGTATTCTTTTATCGCTTCTTGTGTAGCCTTACTTGCTCCAGATTCATTAAAAACTGTTTTTACAGTTTCTATTTTGTCTGAATTATCTTTAGGTTGAATTGAAAACAAATGCATTAACTGTTCTTTATCTTCCTTTGCTCCAAATTCCAAAGCTTTTAAATATAAAAAGGTTTTTTTATTTTCGATAATGTCACCTCCAATTTGTTTTCCAAAAGTTTCCGGATTTCCAAAAGCATCTAAAAAGTCATCTTGTAACTGAAATGCAATTCCTAAATTCAATCCAAAATCATAAATTAAATCAGCATTTTCTTGAGATGTTTCAGCTACTATTGCTCCCATTTTCATCGCTGCACCAACTAAAACAGCTGTTTTATATTCAATCATTTTAAGGTATTCTGAGATAGTAACATCATCGCGCGTTTCAAAATCCACATCATATTGTTGTCCTTCACAAACTTCCAAAGCTGTCTTGCTAAACAATTTGGCTAAAGCTCTAAAAACAGCTGGTTCATATTCTTCAAAATATTGATAAGCTAAAATAAGCATAGCATCACCTGATAGAATTCCGGTATTAATATTCCATTTTTCATGAACCGTTATTTTACCTCTCCTTAGTGGTGCATCGTCCATAATATCATCGTGAATTAATGAAAAATTATGAAAAACCTCAACAGCTGTTGCTGCTCGTAATGCTTTTTTATAATCACAATCAAAAATTTCTGCAGCCATTAATGTCAAAACTGGACGCATTCGTTTTCCACCTAAACCCAAAATATATTGAATTGGTTGATATAAATTTTTAGGCTCTTTTTCTACAACTAATGCGTTAAAATGTGCAGAAACGACTTCTTGATATTCTGAAATGGAATGCATTTTTTTAAAATTGGTTTATTAAACAGTACAAAAGTAAAATAATTATAACGAATAATCACTTTATAGGGCTATCAATAATGCTAATGTTTCGTAAATGTTAAATTTTGTTAAAAACTTTGGAAACTTTTTTTGTATTCAAAGTTTCCGTTGTAAGTTTGCACTTGAATTATTAAAAAATAAAACTTTAAATAGAATTGTTAAAAATGAACACACAATAATGAAAGACCAAATTTTAAATAAAGCAACAGAAATGTTTCTTACACTTGGGTTTAAAAGTGTAACGATGGATGATATTGCTAGCGAAATGGGTATTTCTAAAAAAACAATTTACCAGCATTTTTCTAACAAAGACAATTTAGTTAAAGATGCTACTACAAACTTGTTCGAGAATATCTCTTGTGGAATTGACGAAATTATTTTAGCTGACAAAGATCCAATTGAAGAACTTTTTACCATTAAAGAGTTTGTGATGCAACATCTAAAAGATGAAAACACTTCACCTATTTATCAACTGCAAAAATATTATCCAAAGATTCACAAGTCATTAATGATCAAACAATTTGATAAAATGGGAACTTGCGTAATTGATAACTTAGAGAAAGGGATTCAGCTTGGATTGTTTAGAAAAGACATTCGTAAAGAACTTATAAGTAGGTTTTACTTTGCTGGAATGACTAGCATAAAAGATGTAGAACTTTTTAATCCTAAAGAATTTAGTTCAAAAACAGTTCAATCGTGTTACTTAGAATATCACTTACGAGGAATCTGTACTCCTAAAGGAACTATACAATTAGAAACAATAATAAACACCAATAAATAACAAACAATACCTAATGAGACAAACAATAATAATAACGTTTTTATTATTTGCAAGTTTAATGAATGCTCAAGACAAAAAAGAAACCTATTCTTTTACATTAGATCAAGCTATTGAACATGCACTTAAAAATAATTACAAAGCTTTAAATGCTTCGAAAGACATTGAGTCTGCCCAACAAAAAAAATGGGAAACAACTGCTGCAGGTTTACCTCAAATTAATGCAGGTTTAGATTATATGAACAACTTTAATTTTCAAAAACAAGGTATAACAGGAAATGCTTTTGGTCCTTCAACTGGTGGTGATCCAAATGCAGTTTCAACTATTGCTTTTGGAACTAAACATAGTATGAACGCTAGAGCAACATTAAGCCAATTAATTTTTGATGGTTCTTATATTGTTGCATTACAAGCTTCAAAAACATATTTGCAATTTTATCAAAATTCAAAATTAAAAACGGATAATGATATTCGTGAAATGGTTACGAATTACTACGGAAATGTATTACTTGCTCAAGAAAACATCTTAATTCTAGAAAAAAACAAAGCTACTCTTGAACAAAATCTGTTCGAAACAAAAGAAACATACAAGAATGGATTAATAGAAGAAGAAAGTGTAGAGCAACTTCAAATTACTTTAGCTTCTGTGAACAGTAGTTTAAGTAACGTAACTCGTTTGATTGACGTTTCTAATAAAATGCTAAAAATTACGCTAGGAATTGACATAAACGATGAATTAATCTTAACGGAGAAACTAGATGATTTGACTACAAAAAATGTTGACTTATCATTTGGTGGAGATTCGTTTAATGTATCAAATAATATTGATTATAGAATTGCTGAAAACTTCAAAGAACAAAGAAGATTAGAATACAAATCTCAAAAGGCAACGGCACTGCCAACTTTAGGAGCAAATTTTAACTTCGGATATAACTCTTTTGCTAATACTTTCGATTTTTTAAAACAAAATCAAGCTTGGAATAATTACTCTAATTTAGGAGTAAGTTTAAATGTTCCCATCTTTAGTAGTTTTGGAAGAAAAGCAAAAAATCAACAAGCAAAAATTGCTTTTGAACAAGCAGAAACGCAATTAACTGAAGCAGAACAAATGATAAAACTTCAATATGAATCTACTAAAAGCGAATATGAGTATAGTATAGAACAATATGCAACTTCAAAATCAAATTTAAATTTAGCGGAACGTATTGAAAAGAAACAGCAAGTTAAGTTTAAAGAAGGAATTTCAACAAGTTTTGAATTTACAGAAGCCCAAAGACAACTTTACACCGCACAACAAAATTATCTTCAATCTATGATTGATGTTATCAATAAAAAAACAGCTTTAGACAAATTAATAAACAAATAATACAATGAAAAAAATATACCTAATTATAGTAACATCACTTATTTTAATATCATGTGGTGGTGATAAAAAAAATTCAACTGCCTCTGTAATTGAAAAAGGAACGCTTGAAGAAATGCGTGCTAAAAGAACAGAACTTGTAGCTAAATCTGACGATTTAAGAAAAGAATTAGAGTCATTAGATGAAGCAATTGGTAAAAAAGACACAAATGAAAAGCTAACACTTATTACAACATTAGCTGCAAAAGATACTGTTTTTAATCATTATGTAGAATTACAAGCAAATGTTCAAACCAAAGAAAACTTAATGTTAAATGCTGAATTTGGTGGAATTTTACAACAACTTTATGTAAAAGAAGGTCAAAAAGTTGCCAAAGGTCAAACTCTTGCCAGAGTTGATGATGGTGGATTAAGTTCTCAGTTAGCACAAATGGAAACACAGGCTGCTTTAGCAAAAACTACTTTTGAAAGACAACAAAATCTTTGGAATCAAAAAATTGGTTCAGAAATTCAATACCTACAAGCTAAAACAAATTATAATGCGCAGTTAAAATCTGTTGCTCAAATGAGAGCACAATTATCTAAAACAGTTATAAGAGCACCGTTTTCTGGAACTATTGATGAAATTGCATCGGAAAGAGGAAGTGTTGTTGGTCCAGGTTCACCAATATTAAGAATAGTGAGTTTAGGAAATATGTATCTTGAAGCTGAAGTACCAGAAAAAAATATCGGAACAGTAAAAAAAGGTTCAGATGTCATTGTTGATTTTCCAGTTTTAGGTGAAACATTTACAACAAAAGTAACTCAAGCAGGAAATTATATCAATCCAGCAAATCGTTCTTTTATGATCCAAATTGCTGTGCCAAACAAAAGTGGAAATATCAAACCTAATCTTTCTTCAAAAATTCAGATAAAAGATTATTCAAATCCCAAAGCAATTACAGTTCCTACAAGTATTATTTCAGAAAATGCTGATGGAGAACAATTCTTATACATAGCTCAAAATCCAGATAAAAATGGAAATGCTATTGCAAAAAGAGTTATCGTAAAAGTTGGTTTATCGCAAGGTGAATTAGTAGAAATTGTTGAAGGAATTAAAGATGGTGATTTAATCATCAAAGAAGGTGCACGTAGTGTTAAAGATGGACAAAAAGTATCAATAATTAAATAAGCAGAAAAGAAATTATGAGTACTCAAAACAATAACGAATTTAAACTTTCGTCTTGGGCTATTGAAAACAAGATGACGGTTTATGTAATGATGGTGATTATCTTATTTTTAGGATTATCTGCTTATTACAGTATGCCAAGGGAAGATTTTCCTGAAATTAAAGAAACTAAAATATACATCAGTACGGTTTATCCAGGAAATACTGCAGAAGATATTGAACGTTTAATTATTGACCCTTTAGAAGAAGAAATCAAAAACGTAAGTAACGTTGTAAAAGTTCTTTCTACTTCTCAAGAAGATTATGGAATTATCACTGTAGAATTCGATGAAAAAATTACAGTTGAAGCTGCAAAACAAAAAATAAAAGATAAAATTGATACCAAAACAGGTGGTGAAGATTGGCCAACCTTCAATGGTGCTAAAGTAGAACCTAATGTTTTTGACCTTAATATTTCTGAAGAAGTTCCTATTCTAAACATTAATATTCAAGGAGATTATCCAATTGGGCAGTTAAAAGTGTTTGGTGAATATTTAGAAGATCAAATTGAGGCATTGTCAGAAATCAAACAAGTAGATATTCGTGGTGCTCAAGAAAAAGAAGTTGAAGTGGCTGTAGACATCTACAAAATGATGGCTTCAAAAGTGAGTTTTGATGATGTTATTAATGCCGTTAGAAACGGAAACGTAACTATGTCTGCTGGTAATCTTATCGCAAACGATCAAAGAAGAACTATTAGAATTTTAGGTGAAGTTGAAAATCCATCAGATTTAGAAAATTTTGTGGTTAAAACACAAGGTGGTGCTGTTTATCTGAAAGATATTGCAAAAGTAACTTTTAAAGAAGTTGATAAAACAACCTATGCTAGAGAATTTGGAACAAGTGTAGTAATGCTTGACGTGAAAAAACGTGCTGGTAAAAACATGATTGAAGCTACTGAAAAAATTAAAGTACTTTTAGAAGATGCAAAATTAAATCACTTCCCAAAAGATTTAACAATTTCTGTAACTAATGATCAATCATCACGAACTTTAAATCAAGTCGATGATTTAGTAAATAACATTATTTTCGGAATTATTTTAGTTGTTGGTGTTTTAATGTTTTTCCTTGGGTTTAGAAATGCGCTTTTCGTAGGATTTGCGATTCCAATGTCGATGTTTATGTCGTTTATGATTCTAGATGCTTTAGGATACACGATGAATACGATGATTCTTTTCGGATTAATTATGGGACTAGGAATGCTAGTGGATAATGGTATTGTCGTCGTCGAAAACGTCTACCGTTTAATGGAAGAAGAAGGAATGAGTCGCATCCAAGCTGCTAAAGAAGGAATTGGCGAAATTGCTTTACCAATTATCATTTCTACCGCTACAACTGTGGCTGCCTTTGTACCACTAGGTCTGTGGCCAGGAACAATGGGCCAATTCATGATATATTTTCCCATAACTTTATCAGTCGTTTTAGGTTCGTCATTATTTGTGGCTATCTTTTTTAATTCTGTTATGGTTTCTCAATTCATGGATATTAATGAGAAAGTAGTTTCAAGAAAACAGTTAATTAGCTTATCTATTATTTTAGGAGGAATTGGAACACTAATTCTGCTTTTTGGTGGACCAATAAAAGCTTTTGGTTCATTAATGATCTTTACTGCTCTTATGTTTTGGTTGTATAAATATGTGATAAAAGACTTAACCACTTCATTTCAACATAATTTATTAACTCGATTAGAGAACTTTTACGAAAACACATTACGTTATTTTTTATCTGGAAGAAAACCAGTTATCACAATTATCTCAATGGTAGTAATGTTCTTTGCTGTTCTAATGTTGTATTTTGGATGGAGCGTAGGAAGTGGAAGAACTAAAGTTGAATTTTTCCCAGACAATACACCAAATCAAATTATAGTTTATATCGAATATCCTCAAGGAACAGATATTAAAAAAACGAATGAAATTACAAAATCAATTGAAAAACGTGTCTTTACGGTTTTAGATGATAAAAATTTCGTTTATACAGATGAAGAGGGTAAAAAACAAAATTATTTAGTAGAAAATGGAGTTGCTCAAGTAGGTGAAGGTGCTGGAAATCCTCAAACAGATGGTGGTTCTTCTGCAGAAATGCCTCACAAAGGTAAAATAACAATCTCTATGAAAGAATTCAAATTTCGTGATGGTAGAGACTCTGAAGATTTACGTAAAAAAATTCAAGCTTCTTTAAAAGACATTTATCCTGGAGTTTCTATTTCTGTTGAAAAGGATGCTGTTGGTCCACCTGCAGGTTATCCTATTAATATAGAAATTAAAGGAGAAGATTATACAGAATTAATCACTACTGCTGAGCGAATGAAAGATTTTTTAAACACAAAAAACATTCCGGGTATTGATGAATTAAAAGTAGATGTAAACAAAGACAAACCTGCAATGAGAGTTGTGGTTGATAGAGAGAAAGCTGGTGAATTAGGCGTTTCAGCTGGTCAAGTTGGAAACCAATTGCGTCGCTCTATTTTTGGGGAAAAAGCTGGTATTTATAAAAATGATGGTGAAGATTATGATATTTATGTTCGCTTTAACGAGGAAAACAGATATAATAAAAGTGCACTTTTTAATCAAAATATTACGTTTAGAGATATGGCTTCTGGACAAATTAAAGAAATTCCAGTTTCTACAGTTGCTAGTCAAAAGAATGCTTCCTCATTTAGTGCTATTAAACACAAACATTCTGGTAGAGTTGTAGTTTTATATTCAGCTTTAGCTCCCGGATTTACGGATGCTGGTGCTGCTGTAGCTCAAATTCAAGCAGAAATGGCATCGTTTGATGCTCCAAAAACAGTAAAATTTGATTACACTGGACAGTTAGAAGAACAAGGAAAACAAATGACTTTCTTGATGGGTGCTTTATTTACTGGTTTATTCTTGATTTTCTTAATCTTAATTTTCCAATTCAATTCGGTTTCAAGACCAGCAATTATTATGGTGGCTGTATTCTTGAGTTTTATAGGTGTATTCTTAGGATTAATGATTACAGGAAAACCCTTTGTAATTATGATGACCATGATGGGAATTATATCGTTAGCCGGAATCGTTGTAAACAATGGTGTTGTACTACTCGATTATACCGATTTATTAATTGCTCGAAAAAGAGAGGAATTAGGCGTTGATAAAAAAGAACTATTAAGTAACGAACATGTTTTTGAAGCTATTGTAAAAGGTGGAAAAGCGCGTTTAAGACCTGTGTTATTAACAGCTATAACAACTGTTTTAGGGTTAATTCCACTAGCAATTGGTTTCAACATTGATTTCTTTAGCTTGTTTGCTACAGGTAATCCTCATGTTTATATGGGTGGTGATAACGTTATTTTCTGGGGGCCATTAGCTTGGACCGTAATCTACGGATTAATCTTCGCTACGTTCCTAACATTAATTGTTGTGCCAGTCCTATTTTACTTGGTAAACAGAGTTAAAAACAGAATCAAAAATAGAAAAAATCACACTAAAACTATTGAAGAAATAGGTGGTTAATAAGTATGAATTTATAGTAAAAAAACTCCTTAGAAATTAATCTAAGGAGTTTTTTTATTAAGTTAATTTGTTGTTTTAATGTGATATTAATATTCGGATTTAAGGTGACTTCTTTCTTATTAGTAAAAAGTTAACTAAACCAAACTAAAGGAGTCTCTAAATTTATCAATAATTAAAGCTTTTATTGGAAGATCTAAATTATTCTATATTCACACAATTTAAAAATTATAGATACTCTTTTGTTATCCTATAAAGTAAAATACTTTGTCCATATTGAATTCATTAAAAGTTACCTTATTTCTAATCCTCAGAAAACTTACATATAAAATATCTAAGTTCTTTATTAGTTTACATTATAATACTCAACGTATTTGTTTGTGTATTAGTATATTTGTTTGTTTATCATTAATTAAAAATTATACATAACAAAAAACCACCAGTTTGCACTGATGGTTTTTTCCTTTTAAAAGATGAATAATAAAAAGTGTTGTATTTTTAGTTTAAAACTGCTTTAATTTCTTCTACAGCCGGTGCAGCGTCAACTTTACCTTTAATAGTTAATGATTTTGGTAAATCAGAATCACTAGTAGTAACTGTTATTGATTTTGTGAAAGCTCCAGCAGCAGATGCATTATAAGTTGCAGCAACCATTCCTTTTTCTCCTGGTTTAATTGGAGTTTTAGTATAATTAGCAGCGGTACAACCACAAGAAGGTCTTACATTTGTAATTAAGATTGTTTCTTTAGTAGTATTAGTAAAAGTAAATTCATACGTTGCTGGTTTACCTTGAGATAATGTGCCAAAGTCATGCATATCATTTTCCCACTTAAGTTCAGATGCAGCTTGTTTTGTAGCAATATTTGCAGATTTCATTTCTGGTGATTGAGCAAATGATGCCGCAGAAATAAATAATGCTACTAATGCTAATTTAATTGTTTTCATAATATATGTTTTAAAATTTGTTTTATGTTTTACCTTTACAAAACTAAATATATTTTACAAACCTTTTGTTAATCACTTTTTAATGATTGTTAATGAGTTGTTAATGATGTGATTTTTATATCAATTATGTGCTAATATAGCATCAATTATGAGACTAACAAGATTTAATATCGTTATTTTTATTGGCTTTCTAGCAATTGTTGGCGTAATCATTATGCAACTGTTATTGTTAAATAAAGCCTTACGCTTTGAAAAGAAAGAACTTGAAAGTAAAATATTTTTTGCCCTTCAAGATGTTGTTGAACGCATATATTCTGATAACAAATCGAATTTAATGTTTAACAAACAAATTCAAAAAGTTTCTGATGACTATTATATAGTAAATGTAAATGATGTCTTCGAAAATAAGATTCTTGAACATTATTTAAAAGTAGAATTCCAAAAAGTAAATATTGATTTAGACTTTGAATATGCGATTTACAATTGTGGATCAGACAAAATGGTTTATGGTAATTACGTTTCTTCAACTGGTAAAACCTCGGATAAATGTGAAGAATGTTTTTCAACCAATAGTGATTTGATTTATTATTTTGCCATTCGTTTTCCGGATATAAACAAAACATTTTATGGCAATTTGCAACAATATTGGATTTTTACTTTTGTATTGTTCTTTGTATTAATTGTTTATGTTTATTCAGTTTTTATGATGTTGCAACAAAAAAGATATACAGAATTACAAAAGGATTTCATCAATAATATGACACATGAATTTAAAACGCCTTTGTCCTCTATTTTAATTGCTTCAAACTTTGCAAATACTCAAAATGAAATCAAGGACAATCCTAAATTGTCAAAATATATTCAGATTATTATAAATCAAAGCAATAAATTAAATCAACATATTGAAAAAATTTTATATGTTGCTAAAACAGATAGCAATCAAATAGAATTGGTAAAAACAAATGTTGACTTGACGAAAACAATTGAATTAGTTAAAGAAAATATTGAATTAAAATATCAAAAGGAGAATATATTTAAAATAGAATTAGACAACAACTATAGTATAAATGCAGATGAATTTCACTTATACAATATAATATATAATATTTTAGATAATGCGGTTAAATATTCTGGAAAAGATATCGAAATAACTATCAAATCTAAGGAAACTAAAAACGAATTAGAATTGAGTATTGTTGATAATGGAAGTGGAATTCCTTTAAAAGATTTGCCTTTTATTTTTGATAAATTTTATAGAGTAACTCGAGAAGACAATAAAGATATTGAAGGATTTGGAATTGGCCTTTCCTATGTAAAACGTATTTGTGATTTACATAAATGGAAAGTTTCTTTAAAGAACAATCCAAATAAAGGAATAACAGTTAAGATTTTAATAAATAAAGAAGATGTAAATGGATAAGAAGCGAATTTTATATGTAGAAGATGATGAAACATTAGCTTTTTTGACTGCTGATAATTTAGAACAACATTTTGAAGTAATTCATTGTAACAACGGAAAAGAAGCTTTTGACCTTTTTTGCAAAGATGATTTTGACTTATGCGTTTTAGATATCATGCTTCCAGATATGGATGGTTTTGAGATTGCAACTGAAATTAGAAAACGGAATCAAGAAATACCAATTATTTTCTTAAGTGCAAAAACTTTAAAAGAAGACAGAATTAAAGGATTGAAATTAGGTGCTGATGATTATTTAATAAAGCCCTACTCTATTGAAGAATTGATATTAAAGATTGAAATATTTTTAAACAGAAGTCAAAAATCAGTTGAAAAAAATATAAAAACCTACCAATTTGGTTCGTTTGAATTTGAACCTGCAAATTATCAATTAAAGAATAGCGAAAAAGATATTATGTTAACCGAAAGAGAAGCTGCTTTATTGCATTTATTTTTAGACAATCCAAATTCGGTTTTAAAAAGAGAAAAAATCTTAACAGCACTTTGGGGAACAGATGATTATTTTATGGGAAGAAGTTTAGATGTTTTTATTTCGCGTTTACGAAAAATCATAAAAGAAGAAACCAACGTTAGAATAGAAAACATTCCAAGAGTTGGTTTCAAATTAGTTATAGAATAACTTAATAACTTAAAACATAAGCTTCAAGTGCTTTTAATTCATCATCACTCATAGCTTTAGTAATGGCAAAATTAGCTTTCATTACCTCATATTGAGATGGATCAACAAGTGGTTTGCCCTCCTCTTTTAAGAAAGAAACAATACTAGCATTTTGTTCTTTGTAGATTTTTGAAATGTCTGCCAAACTAGGCCCAACTACTTTTACATCTGGCTTATGACAAGCCGTGCAAGTGCCTTTGCCTTCAAAAATAGTTTTTCCCTCAGCTACTAAAGGATCTGCCGCAACTTCATCAACAGCAGTTTCAGTAGTTTCAACAGTTTCTTCTTCAGCAGATTTACCAAAATCTTCTTTAGGCTTTTTGTCACCACAACTTGCAAAAACCAAAGCAATTGTTAGTGCAAAAAAAGGTTTAACGTAAGTTTTCATTTTGAAAAAATTTAAAATTATATCAAATATAAGGTATCTATTTAATTTAGAATGTGACAAATGTCACACAATAATTTACCAACCCACATAACTTGGAGGTTTAATTTCATTTAAGTTAAGATAAACAATCAATTGACCACGATGATGTGTAACATGATCTTGAAGCAAATTTAGAATCTGTAACTTTGTCTTAGGACCAGCAAAAAATTCGACTTTATCTTTTAAGTTCTCTGGTTTAGTATTTTTGATGACATTATAAACTTTATCAAAAGACATTTCTAACATTGAAATAATTTCTTCTTTGGAATACGTTTTTTCATCTTTCTTTTTATCAAATTTTTCAGCAGTAAAATAAGTTGTGCCTAACCAATCTATATTTCCTTTTATATGAAGCAATTGTTCTCTAAAAGACATTTCTCTTTCTGTCGGTTTATAACTATAACTTTCTTCAGGCATTGCTTTAGCAATATCAACCAAATAAGTTTTTGAATTTTCCCATTTTTCAAGAAAAGCCTCTATTGATTCGTTTTGAGAAAAACCAATAATTGAAAATAATAACATTACAAAAAGAAATACTTTTTTCATTATTTTTTATTTAATAGAATAGCAGCTTCTTTGGCAAAATAAGTTGAAATCAAACTTGCACCAGCTCTTTTAATACACATTAATTGTTCCATCATGGTTTTGTCGTGGTCTAACCAACCTCTTTCGGCAGCAGCTTTAACCATTGCATATTCTCCAGAAACATGAAATACAGTTACCGGAACATTGACAGCATTTTTAACCTCTCGTACAATATCTAAATAAGCAATTCCTGGTTTTACCATAACCATATCTGCTCCTTCTTCCACATCCCAAATAGCTTCTTTAATAGCTTCAATGCGATTAGCATAATCCATTTGATAAGTTTTTTTATCTTTTGGCACTTCAACATCAGCATCTTTTGGAGCGGAATCTAAAGCATCACGAAAAGGACCATAAAAAGCAGAAGCATATTTAGCCGAATAACTCATGATTCCAACATTATGAAATCCTGCAGCGTCTAAACCTTGACGTAAACGTAAAACTCTTCCGTCCATCATATCGCTTGGTGCCACAAAATCGGCCCCTGCTTTTGCATGAGAAACAGCCATTTTTACTAATGCATCATTTGTAGCATCATTGGCAACATCACCATTTTCAATAATTCCATCGTGACCATAAATTGAATAAGGATCAAGAGCAACATCAGGCATCACAATCATTTCTGGACAAGCTTTTTTGATAGCTATTATGGCTTTTTGCATTAATCCATTATCATTCCAAGCTTCTTTTCCAGTATTATCTTTTAAAGATTCATCTACTTTTACATAGATATTTACTGCTCTTATTCCTAAGTCAAATAATTCTTTAACTTCTTCAACGGTTAAGTCGATAGAACGACGAAATATTCCTGGCATCGAAGGAATTTCAATTTTTACATTTTCTCCTTCCGCAATAAACATGGGAAACATAAAGTCAGCTGGACTCAAACTTGTCTCACGAACTAAACTTCTTATAGATTCATTTACTCTTAATCTTCTACCTCTGTGTAATGGAAACATAATTTTTCTATATTTGATACAAAGATAAAAATACTAATTCTTTCTATGCCATATAAAAATCTTAAATTTATTTTTCCTTGGAGAACTTATCAAGAAAAATTTATAAATAACATCATAAATCATATTGATGATAATCATTTACATGTCGTAGCACCACCAGGTTCGGGAAAAACAATTCTTGGAATTGAAATAATGAGACAAGTTGGGAAGAAAACTTTAGTTTTAGCTCCAACATTAACTGTAAGAAACCAATGGGAAAGTAGGTTGCAAGGCTTTTTCATGATGGATGAGGTTTTTGAGGACTTTTCTTTTGATTTGAGTCAACCCAAAACAGTTACATTTTCTACTTATCAATCGCTGCATTCATTTTACAAAAAATTTAAATGTGTTGAGGATTATTATCATTTTTTTGAAAAGGAAAACATTGAGGTTTTAATTTTAGATGAAGCGCATCACTTAAAAAACGAATGGTGGAAATGTTTATTTCAACTAAAGGAAGAGAGAAAATTAACTGTTGTAGCTTTAACAGCAACTCCACCTTATGATAGTGATGCTCTTGAAGTTTCAAAATATTTTAAATTATGTGGTGAAATTGATGACGAAATAGCTGTTCCAGAATTAATTAAAGAAGGTGATTTGTGTCCTCATCAAGATTACGTATATTTTTCAGAACCAAAAGACCTTGAAATTAATTTTATTTTTGATTATCGAATGAAGATCTCTAGCTTCATTGAAGAATTGATGCAAGATTTAACCTTTATTTCATATATAAACTCGCATAGGTTTTTATCCAAAACAGAACCGTGTTTGAATGAAATTTATAACAATCCTGAATACTTTTCAGCTTTATTAATTTTTTTAAACGCTGTAAACATAGAAATTCTAAAAGATAAATTAACCGTTTTAGGCTTTGAAAAAAAAGATAAAATAGACTTTCCAGCTTTTACAAATAATTGGGCAGAGATTTTATTTCAAAATTTATTGGTTTCAGATCGATTAACTTTAATAAAAGATGAAGATTATTTAGCTGTTTTAGAGTCAAAATTAAGACGCTTGAATATCTTTGAAAATAAAAAAGTGGATTTAATAGGAGGAGATTATTTATATAAATCATTAGCGAATAGTCCAAGTAAATTAAAGAGTATTGTTAAAATTATTTCAAGTGAATATCAAAGTTTAAAGGATAATTTGCGCGCTGTAATTTTAACCGATTACATCAAAAAAGAGTTTAAAGACACTAAAGGTGAAGCGGTGAAATCTATTGATCGTTTGGGTGTACTTCCAATTTTTCATCATTTGCGTTCTAATGGAATTCCTAAAAAAGAAATTGCTATTTTAACTGGAACTTTGGTAATTATTCATGCCTCAAAAATTGCCGCATTTGAAAAGTTCGAACCTATAGAAAATTACTCTTTCTTGCCTTTAGAATCTGATGCTGAATTTGTAGAAATTATTCCAAGAGTTGGAGCTAATCATTTAGTAAATACCATCACAAAATTGTTTGAAAACGGAAGTGTTAAAGTCTTAGTTGGAACGAAGTCCTTGCTAGGAGAAGGCTGGGACGCTCCTTCAATCAACACTTTAATATTAGCTTCTTTTGTGGGTTCATTTGTATCATCTAATCAAATGCGAGGAAGAGCTATTCGTACTCAAAAAGATAATTTAGACAAAACAGGAAATATTTGGCATTTAGTTTGTCTAGATCCATCTGATATTAACGGTGGAAGAGATATAGAAACCTTAAAAAGAAGATTTGATGCATTTGTAGGAGTTTCAAATTCGGAAGAACCTTATATTGAAAGTGGAATCGATCGATTAAGTTTGCCTTATAATTTTGAAAATGTCTCGATTGATCAATTAAATAATGAAACACTTCTGCAAGCAAATAACAGAGTCGTTTTAAAACAGAAATGGCAAAAAGCTATAGTAAAAGGAACAGGGATTTCTCGAGAAATTAAACAATACTACGATGGAGAAAAATCTTATGTTGAAGAAAAAAAGTTTGCTTTTAAAGATGTTGTACGTTATGGTTTTTTAGAAATATCGGTCGCGCTTTCATTCTTTTTACCACAATTTTTAATTAGAAATCTTCACCTTATTTTATCAAAAGGAATTTTAGCTTTTGTTTACTCAATGTTAAGTGCTTTAGGCTTAACTTTTGGATATAAATCTTATGTTGCAATAAAAAACTATGTGCAATTTGGACTTTTGCACAAAGATTTGCAAAACATTAGTCATGCCCTTTTAGACTCTATGATTGATTTAAACATAATTCATACAGAAAAATCGAAAATAAAATTAACTACTCAAGTTCAAGAAAAAGGAGAAGTGGTTTGTGCTATTCAAGGAACTTCAGAAATGGAAAGTTCTTTATTTATAAACGCACTTCAAGAAATAATTGAACCTATAAAAAATCCTCGTTACTTAATAATTAAAACAAATTGGTTACGAAAAAATTTAGAAATTCAAAATTATTATGCTGTTCCACAAGTGTTTGGAGATAAAAAGGAACGCTGCAAAGTGTTTTTAGGGCATTGGGAAAGACAAGTGAGTTCGTCAACAGTAGTTTATACAAGAAATATTGAAGGAAGAAAAATATTAATTAGGGCACGAATGTTGCATCTATCCAATGCTTTTAAGAAAACTACAAAAAAAGCCGTGATCTGGAATTAATTTTAATAAAATAAATCTTATTTTTGAAACATGAAAAAATTTATTTTTTTACTTCTATGTGTTTTATTATCAAGTTGCTTTCAGGTAACCGAAAAAATAGCACACAGAACTAACCAAAGTGGAGACTATAGCTTGGTTATTGATTTTTCCGATTCTTGGGTAAAAACTAGAGCTGCCATAATGCTAGGTGAAGTGGATGGAGAAAAAATTCCAAGTGAAGCTGAAATGAAACAAAAATTAACACAATTTAGAAACGATGCTTCAAAAATAAAAGGAGCTACAAAGATTTCTACATCTTATGATTTCAGTAATTACGTTTTTAAATTAAATTTTAGTTATAATTCCTTAGAGACTTTAAACGAAGTATTAAACACCATTGATAAAGAAACTAAATTAGATCATTTTAAAGAAGCAAATGGAAAATTTGAACGAATCGCTTCTTATCCAATTCCAGAAAAATTAAAAGAAAAGAAAGATAAAAAAGAAGATTTAGAAGAAGCAAAAATTACTGCTGTTTATTCTTTTGATAAAGAAGTAAAGACAGTTCAAAATGCAAACAGTAAACTTTCAAAATCAAAAAAAACGGTTTTTTTAAAGCATAATGTATGGAGTGTTTTAAATGATAATAGCCTAATGAATAACTCCATCAGTTTTACTCCTTAATTTATAATATGAAAAAATTTTACGCACTATTACTTTTAGTACCATTCTTTGTTTTAAGTCAAAACAACAAAGAAAATTATGATTACTTTGTTCAGTTTAACACAACTCAGTTTGCTAAGAAAGTTACTATTGATAGCTTGTTTAATCACAACTTATTTAAAAGTTTTAATAAGGAAAAATCCGATTTTAAATTAAAAGAATTTGTTGCTCTCTTAGATAAATCCAAAAATGCTACAATTCACGGTGACTATAAAGATAGTCTAGCTTACACACAAATTACACTTCCAATTGTTGATGAGAAGAAAATTACAGAATTAATTCAGAGAAAATTACAAAAAAACACCGTTTCTAAGGACGATAAAATTATTAAAAAATCAAAATACTCTATTTATTCACCACCAAATGAAGATTTTTCATTAGCTTGGAATAAAAAAGCATTAGTCATTTATATTACTTACGAAAATACTCCAGGAAGTTACGCCACAGAAAGTGTTTATGATACTTCGTACATAGTTGACGAGGTAGAAGCTGTTGAAGTAATAAGTGATGCTAATTATTACGAAGAAGAAGTTGTGGAAGAAGCACAAGTTGTCGAAGCGGCTTCAGGAAGAGTTGAAATTGAAGAAGGTGTATATGAAACTTCTGTTGCAACTGAAGAATATGATGAAGAATATGATGAAGAAGCGATAGAAGCGACAGAAGTTGTAGAAGTAGAAGATGATTATGACTATGATGATAATTATTATAAAAGATTGAGAGAACAGCAAGAAGCAAGAGCAAATGCTTTAAGAATAGTTAAACACGAAAGACAGTTGAAAGACATTGATAAACTCTTTAAAAAAGGTTTTGATATTCCTACTTCATCAAATGTGAATAAAAATGCTGATATTTCTGCTTGGATGGATTATCAAGCATTGGCAGGTAAAATGAGTTCTTTATATTATCTTTTTGGAAAAATGAATCCAAATACAACTCCAAATACTTCGATGTATAGTATAAAAGGAATGGGAATGGATATGTTTTTTGAAGATGACAAAGCTAGAATTGAACAAACGGTTGAATATACAGAACCATTGGCAGCTGTAATGCAAAAAGTTATCTCAAGAAAACCAAATGATAAGATTTTCAATTATTTTCCCAAAAATGAACCTTTAGGATATTTTACTTATCATATGAGTACAGAAGAAATTCTGAAAAATTATCCAGCAATTGTTGAACAATCTTTTTCTGCTTTGCCAATTGAAAAGGATGGTTTAGATATTGCTATGGATCTTATGACAACTATGTTAGATGAAGAAGCGACTGCAACCCTATTAGATGGAGATTTTACAATGTTTTTTCATGGAATGGAAAAGTTTGATTACACTTATAAATCGGTTGAGTACGATGATGATTATGAAGAAATTGAAGTCGAAAAAACCATTGTTAAAACCAGACCTATTTTCTCCTTTATTATGACATCAACTCATGCAAAAATGAGCGAAAAATTACTAAAACTAGGAGTAAGAAAAGAAGTTTTAGTGCAACAAAATGGTACTTATAAAGTAAAAGAAAGTAATGAATTTGGTGATATGTATATTATGAAAGAAGGAGATGTTCTTGTTTTTTCTAATGGACTACAATACTTAGAAAAAGGTTCTCAATCTGATTTTTCTAAAAAAGTAGAAAAAGAAACTTCGGATAATTATTTTACAGGAAACTTCAACATTCAAAATTTCATTAAGAGCTATATGTTAGTAGAAGATTTTGGAAGAGATACTGCAAAAGCATTGCGTTTTGCAGATCAATTTAGAAATATAGAAATGAAATCTTCAAACAAATTAGACGGAAATAAAATGAAAGTAGAAATGAATTTGAACTCAAATTTCTCTAATAAAAACATCCTTTTACAAACTTTAGATTTGATAGATTACATGAAATAATCTTAAAGTTTAACTACTAAAAAAAGAGCAGTAATTTAAGGATTACTGCTCTTTTTTTTATATCCATTCTTTTGGATTCATTAATGTTTTAATTAGCTTTTCTTCATCACTTCCTTCTTCTGGATGATGATCATATACCCATTGCACATGTGGTGGCAAACTCATAAGAATGCTTTCTATTCTTCCGTTCGTTTTTAGTCCAAATAAAGTCCCTTTATCATGAACTAAATTGAATTCTACATAACGACCACGACGAATTTCTTGCCAATTTTTTTGAACATCAGTATATGATAAATCTTTGCGTTTTTCAACAATTGGAACATATGCTTCTAGAAAACTATTTCCAACTTCAGTTACAAAGTTGAACCAATTTTCCATTTTCATTTCTGTGGTTTCTTTGCAATAATCGAAGAATAATCCACCAATTCCACGAGCTTCATTTCTATGTGCGTTCCAAAAATAAGCATCACATTGTTTTTTATATTTTGGATAAAACTCTGGATTATGTTTATCGCAAGCCGTTTTGCAGGTTTGATGAAAATGAGTTGCATCTTCTTCAAATAAATAATAAGGTGTTAAATCTTGTCCACCACCAAACCAACTATTGATAACATTTCCTTTATCGTCATACATTTCAAAATATCTCCAATTAGCATGAACAGTTGGAACCATCGGACTTTTAGGATGAATAACTAAACTCAAACCACAAGCAAAGAAATCCGCTTCACCAACATTGAACAATTTCTGCATAGAATCTGGTAATTTTCCATGAACAGCAGAAATATTTACACCTCCTTTTTCGAAAACATTTCCGTTTTCGATAACGCGAGTTCTTCCGCCACCACCTTCTGGTCTATCCCATAAATCTTCACGAAACTTGGCTTTTCCGTCAATAGTTTCTAATCCTTTGCAGATTTGATCTTGTAAATTTTGTATGTATGCGAAAAATTTGTCTTTCATTTATTTTTTTGTTGAATAATTCTTGTATTTTTTACATATAGAATATTCTATTTTTCTACTAAATTTATTTGTGAAATGTATTCCTTTAAAAACTTTTCTACTTGAATAGCTTCTGTAAAATATTTCGGTTTATCATCTATAATGATGTGAATTAAATATCTTTCATTAACGTATGCGATGTAACTTACACTGTCTTCTTCACCACCATAAGGTGAAAAACGTGAGGATACAATCACGCTATTTTTGTATTTTTTATTTAATGGTGAAAGACTGTGAGAGCCTAATCCTACTGCACCAGGTTGAAATACTATTAAGTCTATATTTTTAGATGCTATTCCCATTTTAGATTCAAAAAAAGGATCTTTATAGTCTTTAATTTCAACTCTTAAATTTTGTCTTGTTTTCTGTAAACAATAATCAATAGTTAATATACAATCCATATTTTGAACGGCACAACTTGTAAGCTGCTTAAATATATACCCTTTGTATTCAAGTATTTTTGGAAACATCAAATATTCAGTTTCTTTATAAGCAGTTTTACATCCAACATCTTCCCATGCTGGTATTTTTGGTGAATAACCATCTTCTATGCTTGGACAACAAGATGGTTTATTTATGTTGTCGCAATCATTTTCTACCTGTGAAAAAACAATTTGAACAAAACAAAAAGACACTAATATTAGTAGGTTTTTCATACGATATTATTAAAACTTTACTAATTCAACACGTCTATTTTTAGCTTTGTTTTCGTCTGAATCATTTGCTACTAATGGTTTTTCAGAACCAAATCCACTAGCTTTTAAACGTTTAATACTAATCCCTTTTCCTGCCAAAGCATACATTACTGTATTTGCTCTATCAGTAGAAAGTTCTTTATTTCTAGCCACGCTTCCTGTATTATCTGTATGTCCTTCAATAGATAATTTTAAGTTTGGATTGCTTGATAATAGAATAAATATTTCATCAACAAGCTTTATCCCATCAGGTTTTAAAGTTGCTTTGT
This sequence comes from Flavobacterium gelidilacus DSM 15343, assembly GCF_000422685.1. Taxonomy (GTDB): domain Bacteria; phylum Bacteroidota; class Bacteroidia; order Flavobacteriales; family Flavobacteriaceae; genus Flavobacterium; species Flavobacterium gelidilacus. Next base: position 356,656 of record NZ_KE383903.1, read on the forward strand.
CTGTATCAAAATTAATATTTAAGACGGCTTTTCCTTTTGCATCGATGTCTTTTTGCATTTCAGAAGCTGTTGGAGCTTTAATGGTTTGTTTAAAGCCTTCTAGCTCTACTACACCAACTTCTCCTTCGGCTGAATTTGACCAAACCTGAAACATTATTTTTCCGTTTTTGTGATTTAAGGCATAATGTCTTATTGGATCACTATTCCAAGGATCACCTTGAATATATTTATGAACAGTATAATCATCAACTTTATTAATTTCCTTAAGAAATTCATTAGGAATTTGTCCTTTAAATAATAAAATAGCCCCAATGTTTACAAGATATTCGTCTACACTTTTATCAAATTTAAATTGGTTGAAATCTGCTTTCTTTTCAGCCATTGCAAAATCAAGTTCCGCTTTTTTTCCTTCAGCATTATAAAATGAAGTCCCATTATACATAATCATTTTACTGAAATCAGAAAATTGCGTCATTCCGTTTTTTGCAATTTCATTATGACCATCTTTCCAGATAATGAAACCTTCTGGAGCAGTTACATAAGGGAAAGCACCAATTTCTGACGATGATTCAGAAATTTTAGTCCAATCAAAAGACTCTAGGAAGAAAGGTGCTTCATCTTCTACAGAATTATTTTCCGTAACAATTTCCTCCTTTGAACCTTCAACAGTTGAAGAATCATTATCTTTTTTACATGCAAAAAAAAGTAATCCTAACGATAATAAAGCAATTGTTTTTTTCATTACATTGATGTTTAGTTTTTTATACTTTATAAATATGAATTAGAGACTAATTAAAGACTTTAATTAAAAAGACAATAGTACTAAATTTTAAATCTTAAAATAATGGTTTTCTTTTTATTTGATTAAGAATTAACAATTAAATAATCTTAATTGAAGACTATTTATTTGCCGTACTCTTTAACAGCATCCACAAAAGCTTTCGCATGATCAACAGGTATATTTGGTAAAATTCCGTGACCAAGATTTACGATGTAATTATCTTTACCGAATTCGTCAATCATTTCGTGAACCATTTTCTTAATCACAGGAATTGGAGACAACAATCTAGAAGGATCAAAATTACCTTGTAATGTTTTCTTTCCACCTGTTAAATATCTTGCATTTCTTGGAGAAACAGTCCAGTCTACACCAATTGCTGCTGCTTTTGATTTTGCCATTTCGTCTAATGCAAACCAACATCCTTTTCCAAAAACAATAACCTTTGTTTCTGGTGCTAAAGCTTCCACAATTTGGTTCATGTAATTCCATGAAAATTCTTGATAATCAACTGGAGAAAGCATTCCTCCCCAAGAGTCAAAAATTTGTACTGCATTTACTCCATGTTTTACTTTTTCTTTCAAATATAAAATGGTTGTATCTGTAATTTTTTGTAACAATAAATGAGCTGCAACTGGATTTGAAAAACAAAATCCTTTAGCTTTATCAAAACTTTTAGATCCTTTTCCTTCCACAGCATAGCAGAATATTGTCCAAGGTGAACCTGCAAATCCAATTAAAGGAACTTCGTTGTTCAATTTTTCTTTTGTCATGTCAATAGCATCCATAACATAACCTAAAGTTTCGTTTATGTCTGGAACAAATACCTTATCCACATCAGAAGCTTTACGAATTGGATTTGGTAAAACTGGTCCAATTCCGTCTTCTAATTCTACATCAATTCCCATGGCTTGTGGAATTACTAAAATATCTGAAAACAAAATAGCAACATCCGGCTTGATAATTCTAATAGGTTGAACAGTGATTTCAGAAGCTAATTCTGGCGTTTTACATCTTGTAAAAAAATCATATTTTTCTTTGATTGCCATAAATTCTGGCAAATATCTTCCTGCTTGACGCATCATCCAAACGGGTGGTCTATCAACAATTTCGTTGTTTAAGGCTTTTAAAAATAAGTCGTTTTTAATCATTTTTTCTAAAGTTTCAAAGTGACTTAGCAGCAGAGTTACTAAGTTTATTTATAATATTTTATTACTTCATCAATTACATTTTCAACTGTTGGTTGAGCTGCAATTTGTATGTTTTTTGTTTTATTTTCTAATGCTTTTGCTGTTGTTGTTCCAATGCAAAAACAAGTTTGATTTTCTATTTTGTTTTTCATCAAATAACTTTCAATCGCTGACGGACTAAAAAATAGAATTCCATCAATGTTTTCTTTTACTCTCTTTGGATTTAAAGCTGTTTCATAAACTATTACTTCATTCCATTTTATAAAATTATCATTTAACAAATCAGGTAAAGTGTTTCTTCTAATATTCCCTGAAAAAAAGGTAAACGAATGATTTTTATATTTTTCTCTAATAATTAGTCCTAAATCACTTGCGTAATCAGCGCTTTCTTGAACTAAATAATGATGTTTTTCAAGGAAAAGCTTTGTTTTTTGTCCAACACAAAATATTTTTTTATCTCTTACTTGATTTTCTATTCTGTTTTTTAAAACACTTTTAACAGCGTTTTTACTAGTGAAAATTACGTATTCATTAAGTTTTTTAACTTGAAAATCTACTATTGTAGTCTTAATAAATTTTTTCTCTATTACATTAAAGTTAACATCAGAAAGTTTTTTAATTTCTACTTTTTTTAATTTTTTTGTAGATAGAATTGTTTTCAAAATTTATAATTTTATTTCACTTTCTTCTTGGTCTTCACAATAAAAAGAAATGTCCTTATTGTTTCCATAAACCACTAAAATATCACATTCTTGTAAAACCGTTTGTGGTGTTGGCCGACCAATAGTTTCTTTAATTATAGTTTTTTTACCTATTAAATTGCGTTTTTCACGCTTTCTTATTATTGTTATTAGTGTTAGATGATACTTGTCAATATCGTTCAATTCGGCTAAAGTTTTACCGTGAAATTCTGATTTTGATTTTACTTCAGAAATAGTATAATTGTTATCCAATTGGTAATTTTCTAAAGTCGTTTTAAAATTGATTTGTTTGGTTAATCTATCTGCAGAATCTTGTTCTGGATGAACAATACTATGAATTCCCATAGCTTCTAAAACCGTATCGTGAATTGGTGACAAGGCACGAGAAATAATCTTAACATCAGAAAGTTTTTTAATAATAGCTGTCGTAATAATAGCTGCACCTTCATTTTCACCAATGGCAACAACAACTTTATCTGCATCCTTTAAAGGAACAGCATCAAAGGCTAATTCATTAGTTGAATCCATACAAATAACATGAGAAATTTTGTCTTTTAAAAGGTTTATTTTTTCCATGTTTTTATCTATTCCAATAACTTCATTTCCCGTTTCCGTTAGTGATAACGATAATGACATTCCGAAGTTTCCTAATCCAAAAACGATTACTTTCATTTTGTATAGTATTAATTAATCAAAATATTTTCTTTTGGATACTCATAAAATTGATGATTCAATTGACGAAGTAATCCAACCATTAAATTGAGCATTCCTATTCTACCAATAAACATTGTTGCAATTATTACATATTTACTTGGCTCAGATAAAGTTGATGTAAAATTTAAACTTAAACCAACTGTACTATAAGCAGAGAAACATTCAAAAACAACCGTTAAAAGAGGCGTGTCAGTAGGTTCAAATATCAATAATGCCATGATGGAAATTCCAATCACTATTAATGAAATGCATAAAATAGCAAATGCACGAGAAGTTGAATCACTGCTAATTCTTCTTCCTAATATTTGAATTCGACCCTTACCCATTGCAACAGCAAAAATGTTTAAAGTAGCTAATGCAAAGGTACTCGTTTTTATACCACCACCTGTTGATGCTGGTGAAGCTCCAATCCACATTAAAAATATCATAAACAACAGTGAAGGAACGTTGAATTTTGTAAAATCTACTGTATTAAAACCCGCAGTTCTTGGTGTAACAGAATTAAAGGCGGCATTCGTGATTTTTCCAAACACAGTATCGTGCATTAAAAGTGTATTGTTATATTCAGATATGTATAAAAATATAAAACCTGAAACTAATAAGAATAAAGTAGTATAAATTACCAATCTTGTATTTAAAGTTATAATTCTAACTTGCTTGTGAATTCTACCTTTATCAAACAACTCTAAAACGTAGGTTTTTATATATTGATAAAAATTGAAAATTATGTTGTGTCCTAATCCTCCAAAAATAATTAATATCATAATTATCCATTGCAAGAAGTAATCAAATCTTATACTTTCATCAAATAGTCCAGCTGAGAAAATTGAAAATCCAGCATTACAAAAAGCTGAAATTGAATGAAAAATTGAAAAGAAGAATTTGTTAGTTATACTATCATTGTCTAAGACCGAAAAGTAGATAAAAACGGCTCCAATAAACTCAACGGAAAGTGTAAAAATAACCACATTTAAAGCAGCTCTAAAAACATCTTTTAGTCCTTCAGTAGCGATAAAATCCTTCGTGTTTAGCCCTTCTTTAAAAGATGAACTTCCTCTAAAAAAGAAAGCAAAGAATGAAGTAAATGTTAGAATTCCAATTCCACCTAATTGTATTAAAACTAAAATTATGGATTGTCCAATTATTGTAAAGTCTTTAGCCGTATCAACAACCGCTAAACCAGTTACACAAACAGCACTAGTTGCAGTGAATATAGCATTTGTAAATGAAATTCCATTAGTTGTTGCACTAGGAAGCATTAATAAAAAAGCACCTGTTAACCCTAATATGATGAAACTTCCAACAAAGACAATTGCTGGATTAAAATAAATATCATAAATATGACGAACTAAAACAAGAAGTCGTATCAAAAAGTAAAAAATTAATCCTCCTTCTAATATTGGTTTAACTTTTTGTAATATGAAAGAAAAGCTGAAATCTAAATGAATTAATGCTGTAATAAATGAAGCAAAAAGTATTGAAGACAATAAAATAATGTTAGCTAATGCTACCTTTTTATTGCTCTTAAACTTATATTTAATGAATTTGAACAGGTTAAAACCTAACAAGGAAAAAGACAAAATAATCAATCCAATTACGTGAGGAGAATTATAATTTTCTTGAAAATCATACCCAAAATCAAATACAATAAATAACAAAACAATGATGTCAAAAAATCGGTATAGGTAATTGAGTAATGATTCTTTTTCCATTTATTCTGAACTTGTTTCAGAATCTTACGAAACTGAGACGTTTACATATTATTTTACTTTTAATTCTGATCGAAGGTTTTCCATTAAAGGTTTAGCTCCGTTTTTTAATAATTCTTCGGCACATTCTTTACCAAAGTTTAAATAGGAGTCAAAATTACAACTTTTTTCAATGGAATGCTTTTCTTTTCCGTCTAAAGAAAACAAAACACCTTGAAAATCAATTTGATCACCATTTTTTACTGCCAAAGCACCAATTGGAGCCGTACAACCTCCTTCTAAAGTTCTAAGAAATTGTCTTTCTATAAAAGTGCAAATTTCAGATTCCTTATGGTTTAATTTAGCTAAAGCTTCTCTTGTAAAATCATCTTTTTCCATTGCAACAACGAGCATTGCTCCTTGAGCTGGAGCTGGAATCATCCAATCTAAATTTAAAAAAGTATCAGGTTTTAAGTTGATTCTTTCTAAACCAGCTGCGGCAAAAATAGCACCGTTCCAATTGTTATCTTTTAGTTTTTGCATTCGAGTATTTACATTTCCCCGTAAATCTTCTACTTTATGAGTTGGATATTTATTTAACCACTGAGCTTTTCTACGTAAACTTCCAGAAGCAATAATTCCATCAGAATTTAAAAAATCAAGATTTCCTTTATACACTAAAATATCTAAGGTATTGGCTCTTTCTAAAACTGCTGCTTGAACAATTCCGATAGGCAAAGCAGTTGGAACATCTTTCATAGAATGAACAGCAATATCTACTTCTCCTTTAAGCATTGCAATATCAAGAGTTTTTGTAAAAATCCCTGTAATTCCTAATTCATACAAAGGTTTGTCTAAAATTAAATCACCTGTAGATTTTACGGCAATAATTTCTGTTTTGTAACCTAAATCGTGAAGTTTATTTTGAACGGTGTGCGCTTGCCAAAGAGCTAATTCGCTATCACGTGTTCCTATTTTAATAACTTTTTGAGACATTTTGTTATTTTTCGACTGCTTCAATTTGAAAAACTTTGTTGATCCATTCAATACTTTCATCAACAACAGTGTCTTCATTTTTTAAATGATTAGCAAAATGATTGGTGATTTTTTGAATAATTCTATTACTGATAATTTCAGCTTGTTCTTCGTTGAAGTTTTCTAGTTTTTTTCTTTGGTAATTTAATTCAATCTGCTTTATTGAACCCAGTTTTTCTTTTAATGAGTGAATTGTTGGAGCAAATTTTCTAGTTTTTGACCAAGTTAAAAATTCAGTCATCACTTCTTCAATAATGTTTTCTGCTGCAGGAATGTGTTCTTTTCTTTTTTCAATGGTTTCATCTGTAACTTGTGACAAATGATCTAAATGAACTAACGTTACATTTTCATTAGCTTTAACATTTTCATCCACATTTTTCGGAATCGATAAATCTAATATCAACAATGGTTTTTTCAATTTTAATATTTCAGCATCAACTGTTGGATTTTGAGCACCAGTTGCCACCACTAAAACATCTGTTTTTTGAATTTCTAGTTGTAAATCTGCATAATCTTTTACAATTAAATTGAATTTTCCAGCAACTTTTTCAGCAGTAGCTTTTGTTCTATTGATAAGAACTATATGCTCATTTTTAGTGTGTTTTACTAAGTTTTCACACGTATTTCTACCAATTTTTCCAGTTCCAAAAAGTAATATGTTTTTATTTCCAATATCAGGAACATTATTCATTATATATTGAACAGAAGCAAATGATACAGAAGTTGCTCCTGAACTTAAATCAGTTTCATTCTTTACCTTTTTACTAGCTTGAATCACTGCATTTACTAGTCTTTCAACATAAGAATTGGCTAAACCTAATTTCTTACTGTCATTAAAACTTTGTTTGATTTGCGAAATGATTTCAAAATCACCTAAAATCTGACTATCTAAACCTGTTCCAACTCGAAACATATGATTTAAAGCTTCTTTGTTTTTATAGACATAAGCCACTTGTTGAAAATCTTCAACAGTTCCGTTACTATTCTCGCAAAGCAATTTGATTAATTGAAAGGGATGTTCCGCAAAACCGTATATCTCAGTCCTGTTGCAAGTTGAAGTAACAAGCAAACTCTCTATTCCATCATTTTTAGCTTGATGTAATAAATTTGATTTAGCATTCTCGTCTAAACTAAATTTACCTCTCATTTCGGCATCAGCTTTTTTGTAGCTTAACCCGATAGCGTAAAACGAAAGATGTTTTCCAATTGTAAAAGTATCCATATAATTGACTTCTCCTAAAAGTGATACAAATGTACTTTTAACAATTTTATAAAAGTAACGCTAAAAGTACTTTTTGTGTCGATTGCAGAATTTTTCGTTAAAAAAGTAATTAAAACATAAAAAACGTTTAAATTTGTAGTAAAATCAATGTTTAGCTAATTTTCTGTTTAGAACCATTCTAAATAGAATACGGTATAATTGGTTAAACAAAACTAAAAAAAATATCGCTATGAGTGCTGCAGAAGAAATAAAAATTGAACCAGATTTTATTTTATTGCGTTTTCAAAATGATACCAATGAAACGCAACGTTTTGAAAAACAGGTTAAAACGGGACTAATTCAATTTCATTTTAATGTGAAAGGAAAAGGGAAATTTATCTTCAACAATGGAAGCTATGCTTTAGATTTGAAAGAAGAAAAATCGCTTTTATTGTATAATCCTCAAAAAGAACTACCACTTCACATGGAAGTCGCTCCAAAATCTTGGATTATTTCTGCTTTAATTTCAATTAAAAAATTCCATACTTTATTCTCAAATGAAGCCGAATATATTCCATTTTTGAGTGAAGAAAATATGGATAAAAAATATTATGGTGAAGAAGATATAAGTCCTGCAATGGCTATTGTATTAAATCAAATATTTCATTACAATCAAAACACTTCTATTAAAAATCTATATCTAAAAGGAAAAGGATATGAATTGTTAAGCTTATATTTTAATAGAAATGAGGACCCAAATGCAGAACATTGTCCATTTTTAATCGATGAAGAAAATGTTTTAAAGATTAAAAAAGCTAAGGAAATTGTAATAGCCAACATGGCAGAACCACCTGGTTTACAAGAATTAGCTGATCAAGTTGGATTGAATATTAAAAAACTAAAAGTCGGTTTTAAACAAATTTATGGCGATAGTGTTTATAGTTTTTTGTTTGATTACAAAATGGAATATTCAAGACATTTATTAGATAGCGGTTCTTATAATGTGAATGAAGTTGGTTTGAAAATCGGCTACAGTACATCAAGTCATTTTATTGCAGCTTTTAAAAAGAAATTTGGAACAACACCTAAGAAATACTTAATGAATTTAAACCTGAATGTTTAATTTTAGTTAAGCCATTGATTAAAGTAATGCATCAATAGATAAAAACAAAAGAATAATAAATAGTAAAGAGCAATATTTTTTACTTTTATACAAAATTGATTGAAAAAATAATTTAGAAAAATGAAAAAAGGAGTATTATTAGTGAATTTGGGTTCACCAGAAAGCCCAACAGCAAAAGATGTGAAGCCTTATTTAGATGAATTTTTAATGGATGAATATGTAATAGACGTTCCATTTTTATTAAGAGCTTTATTAGTTAGAGGAATTATTTTACAAACTAGACCAAAAAAATCAGCGGCTGCTTATGCAAAAATCTGGTGGGATGAAGGTTCCCCTTTAATTGTTTTATCAAAAAGATTACAAGCTAAAATTCAAAAACAAGTTAGTATTCCTGTTGAATTAGCTATGAGATATGGTAATCCAAGTATTGAAAGTGGTCTGCAAAAATTAAGCGATCAAGGCATTACTGAAGTTTTACTGTTCCCATTGTATCCTCAACATGCAATGGCTTCTACCCAGACAATTTTAGTTTTAGCAGAAAAGCTTCGTAAAGAGAAATTCCCTCATATGAATTTTACTATAATTCCCGCTTTTTACAATCAAAAAGACTATATCAGAGATTTATCAAATTCAATAAAAAGACATTTAGAAGGGTTTGAATATGATCATTTGTTGTTTTCTTATCATGGAATTCCAGAACGTCATATTCGTAAAACTGACATCACAAAAAGTCATTGTAAAATAGATGGAAGTTGTTGTAACACACCTTCGCCAGCACATGAATTTTGCTACCGTCATCAATGTTATGAAACGACAAAACAAGTGGTTGAGTTTTTAGGAATTGAAGAAGGAAAATACAGTCAAACCTTTCAATCTCGTTTAGCAGGAGATAAATGGTTAACTCCCTATACTGATGTTGAAGTTAACAAAATGCCAGAAAAAGGAATTAAAAAATTAGCCGTTGTAACACCAGCTTTCGTTTCCGATTGTTTAGAAACTTTAGAGGAAATTGCCATGGAAGCTAATCATGAATTTAAGGAACATGGAGGAGAAGAATTTCTTGCAATTCCATGTTTAAATGATGATGATAATTGGGCTAAAACATTAAGCCGTTGGATTGATCAATGGGCTTTTCAAAACCAAGAGCAAACCGTATAATGGCACTTTCTTCAACCGAATTAGGCACATTAAGTATAAAACAATTACTGATTAAACAATCGGTTCCTGCTTCGATAGGTATATTATTTATGTCTGTCAATATTCTTATTGATACCATTTTTGTTGGACAATGGATTGGATCACTAGCTATTGCAGCAGTTTCAGTCGTTTTACCTATAACATTTCTAATTTCTTCTTTAGGAATGGCATTAGGAATTGGAGGAAGTTCTATAATTTCAAGAGCATTAGGTGCTGATAATCATGAAAAGGCTTTAAAAACTTTTGGAAATCAGATCATGATGACTCTTAGTTTAGCCGTCACAGCTGTTGTAATAGGCTCCTTTTTCTCTGAAGAGGTATTACTACTATTTGGAGCTAATGGCGAGATAATGAAACCCGCTAAAGAGTTTTTTATGCCTGTTTTATATGGTGTTCCTTTTTTAGCTCTTTGTATGATGGGTAACACAGTTATCAGAGCAGAAGGGAAACCTAAATTTGCTATGATTGCCATGATAATTCCAGCTTTTAGCAATATTATCTTAGATATTATTTTTATTAAATTTATGAATTTAGGAATGTTTGGAGCTGCTTTGGCAACCTCTATTTCTTATTTTATGTGCTTTGGTTTTATTTTATGGTTCTTCATTTTTAAAAGTGAGTTGCGTTTACACCTTAAACATTATGCCTTAGATTTTAAAATAGTTTCAGAAATTAGTTCACTTGGTTTTGTAACTTTTGCGCGACAAGGTGTTGTGGCCATTTTATCCATAATTTTAAATCATACTTTGTTTATTTATGGTGGAGAACATTCTGTAGCGGTTTATGGAATAATAAGTCGAATGTTAATGTTTGCTTTATTTCCCATATTAGGAGTAACACAAGGGTTTTTACCCATTGCAGGTTATAATTATGGTGCAAAAAATTATGTAAGAGTTAGTGAAACGATTTCAACTTCCATTAAATGGGCAGCTGGTTTAGCAACATTGATTTTTATAGCAATTTTAGTATTTGCTGAACCAATTGTTGCTGTTTTTTCAACTGATGTTGATATAATTAAAGAAACACCAAATGCCTTGCGATTAGTATTTGCTGCTTCACCAATTATTGCAATTCAATTAATAGGAGCAGCTTATTTTCAAGCAGCAGGAAAAGCTATTCCTGCACTTTTACTAACATTAACTAAGCAAGGATTTTTCTTAATTCCTTTAATCTTAATTTTACCGAATTATTATGGTATTTTTGGGGTATGGATTTCATTTCCAATTGCTGATGTTTTGTCAACTTTAGTGACAGGTTTCTTTTTAAAAAGAGAAATGAATCGCAAATTAACACACGCACAAGATGGAATATAATTACATAAAAGCATTACATCTAATATTTGTAATTACATGGTTTGCTGGCCTTTTTTATATTGTTCGCTTATTTGTATATCATGCTGAAGCCAAACAAAAGCCACAACCAGAACAAGATATTTTAATTAAGCAATACCAATTAATGCAATATAGACTTTGGTACATTATAACATGGCCCAGTGCTGTCTTAGCCAGTTTATTTGCGTTTTATTTATTGTATTTATTTCCAGAATGGTTATCACAACCTTGGATGCATGTAAAGTTGGCATTTGTTTTGCTATTATATATTTATCACGCAAAGTGTCATCAAATATTCAAGCAATTACAGAAAAATGAAGTAAAGCACACCTCCACTTTTTTCAGAATTTGGAATGAAGGAGCTACAATAATTTTATTTGCAATTGTATTTTTAGTAATTTTAAAAAGTGCAATTAATTGGATTTTTGGTGTAATCGGAATTTTTGTATTTTCAATCTTAATTATGTTAGGCTTTCGATTTTACAAAAGAATTAGAGAAAAAAAATAAGAAGCTAATCCAGCTATACATTGCAAGTTTTTTGCAAAAAACGTGTTTTTCTATATCATAAAAAGAGCTTCTTAAGTCGCTTTTTTATAATAACAAAAACTACATTTTTTCACAAAAAAGCTTTCCACTGCTATCTGGGCTAAACCAAAAAATGGATAGAATATTCAATATAAAACACCTTTCATTACGCTTAAGAATATTTCTTTCCATGATATTCTTAACGTTAATTGCATCTATATTAATTGCAGCAGTTTCTATCTATCAATTTAAAAAAGAAGCGCGAGAATACCATCAAGACCGATTAGAAAGAAAAGAAAATGCAATTGTCGAACATATTAATTATGTCCTTCAAAACACAACTTATCCTTTATCAACAAACAATATTTCGTTAATTTTTAAAGAAAAAATATATGAAATATCAGACGTTCATAGCATGGAACTAAATTTTTATGATTTAAAAGGAAGTTTGTTACTGTCGTCAAAAGCTGTTTTTAAACAAGATAAAGAAGCTCCAAAAATTAATTCATCTACTCTTAAAATACTTGAATCTACTCTTGACAAACGCTATGTAGAATTCAAAACGATAGATAGTTTAAAGATGCGTTATTCATATACATACATCAAAGACAATAAATTTAAGCCTTTGGCGATTTTAAATTTGCCTTATGAAGAAGATACTAATTTTTACGAAAGTGAATTAAAGAATTTTTTAATCCGCTTTGGACAAGTGTACGCTTTTATGTTTTTAATTGCTATTGCGTTGTCATATTTCTTGTCGAGTTATATAACAAAGTCATTAAAGATCATTAGTGATAAAATTCAAGAGACAGAATTTAATCAACAAAATCAGCGTATTGTTTTAGAAGAAGGAAGTCATGAAATCAATTCTCTTGTTCAAGCCTATAATAGCATGGTTGATAAATTGGAGGAAAGTGCTACAAAATTAGCTCAGAGCGAACGTGAACAAGCTTGGCGTGAAATGGCAAAACAAGTTGCTCATGAAATCAAAAACCCTTTGACACCAATGCGATTAACGGTCCAGAGTTTTCAAATGCGTTTTAATGAAAATGATCCTGAAGTAAGGCAAAAATTAGACGACTATTCTAAAACGTTGATTCAACAAATTGACACAATGAGTTCAGTTGCCAATGCCTTTTCGAATTTTGCCACCATGCCAGCCCAACAAAATGAAACATTAAATGTGGTAAAAATTGTGCAACTTGCTTTGGATATTTTTAATGAAAACTTTGTTAACTTTTCAAGTTTAGAAGATGAAATCATTACTCGTTTAGACAGAACGCAGTTGATTAGAGTAATAACTAATTTAGTTAAAAATGCCATTCAATCTATTCCTGAAGAACAAGAAAACAAACAGATTGAAGTAGATGTGTTTAGAGAAGAAGGATATGTAATTATAACAGTAAAAGACAACGGAAAAGGAATTTCTGAAGAAAATAAAGCTAGAATCTTTGAACCAAAATTCACTACCAAATCTAGTGGAATGGGATTAGGTTTAGCTATAATAAAAAATATAATTGAAAATTACAACGGAACCATTACCTTTGAGAGTAAAGAAAACATAGGGACAGAATTTTTTGTTTCGTTCCCTATTACAACATAAAAAACAACAAATTAAATCATTCAAAATGGAAAATATTTTAATAGAAAAACAAGACAACATAGCTATTGTAACTATCAATAGACCCGAAAAATTAAACGCTTTAAACAAAGCAACTATTCAGGAACTACATGACGGTTTTAAGTCTTTAAATGAAGATAAATCTGTCAAAGTAATAATCATAACAGGAAGTGGTGAAAAAGCTTTTGTAGCTGGAGCAGATATTTCTGAATTTGCAAATTTCTCTGTTGAAAACGGAGGTTTATTAGCTGCAAAGGGACAAGAAATATTGTTTGATTATGTACAAAATCTTTCAACACCAGTAATTGCAGCCGTAAACGGATTTGCCCTTGGTGGTGGATTAGAATTAGCAATGGCTTGTCATTTTAGAGTAGCATCAGATAATGCAAAAATGGGTTTACCAGAAGTAACTTTAGGAGTAATTCCAGGTTATGGAGGAACACAACGTTTACCTCAACTAGTTGGAAAAGGAAGAGCTATGGAAATGATTATGTCAGCTGCTATGATTGATGCAGAAACTGCTAAGAATTATGGTTTGGTGAATCATGTTGTACCACAAGTAGAATTATTAGAATTCACAAAAGGAATTGCATCCAAAATCGCTAGAAATTCTTCCGTTGCTATTGCTAAAGCTATTGCGTCTATTAATGCAAATTATAAAGATGATATTAATGGTTTTGAAGTAGAAATTAAAAACTTTGGAGCTAGTTTTGGAACAGAAGATTTTAAAGAAGGAACAACAGCGTTTTTAGAGAAAAGAAAAGCAGTTTTTCCTGGTAAATAATAAAAAAATATGAAATAAAAAAAGGAGCTTAATTGCTCCTTTTTTTATTTCTCTCCATCCCATTCCGCATAAAATTGGGACAAGAATTTTTCCATGAAATAATGTCTCTCTTGAGCAATTTTTTTACCAGAATCCGTATTCATTTTATCTTTTAGAAGTAATAATTTTTCGTAAAAATGGTTTAAAGTTGGTGCTTCACTATTTTTATATTCTTCTTTACTCATGTTGAGTCTTGGAGCAATATTTGGGTTGTAAATTGGACGATTTTTAAAACCACCATAATTAAAAGTACGGGCAATTCCGATTGCTCCTAAAGCATCTAATCGATCAGCATCTTGCACAATCTCTAATTCTTTTGAACTAAATTTTTTATCAAAATTTCCGCCTTTAAACGAAATATTTTCAATAATATTTAGAACATGAATAATAATTTCCTCATCAACATTCTCTTTTTCCAGGAAATATCTTGCTACTTTAGGGCCAACGGTTTCATCACCATTATGAAATTTACTATCCGCAATATCATGTAATAAAGCTCCAAGTTTTACAATTTCTAAATTACATGCTTCGTCTTCGGCAATTAATAGCGCATTTTTAAAAACTCTTTCAATATGAAACCAATCATGACCTCCTTCAGCATTTTGAAGTTGTTCTTTTACAAAAAGTATTGTTTTATCTATTACTGACATCTTTATGTATTTAAAAAATCCCAAACTCTAATTAGAATTTGGAATTTTTTATATTTAAATTCTGCGTTTTATTTTATTAAAGCTGGTTGAACCCATTTAAAAATATGTCCTTCTTCTGGAATAACTATTCTTTCAGAAACTCTTGCCATACGTGCTGGAAGTTTCATTAAAAAATCTCTAGCTTTTTCAGCTTCATCAGTTAGTCCACCGATTTTATCAATTTCCCATTTTTCAATTAACTTTTGCATAATTTCAACATAATCAGCTGCCGTATAAACTCCAATTCTTTGAGCAGAATCAGAAAATTGTTCAAAAGCAGAACTTATTTTTTGTCCACTTTCTCTCAAAAAACCTGCAGGCATAATAATTTTGTGTTTCATCATGTATTGGAAAGCCAACATCATTTCACTTGGGTCTACTTTAAAAATCTGTGTTACAAATTCGCTATAAGCATGATGGTGACGCATTTCGTCTCCAGCAATTAAACGACACATTTTAGAAAGCTTGTTATCACCATATTTTTTAGCCATTTGAGCAACTCTATTATGAGAAACATAGGTAGCTAATTCTTGAAAACTAGTATAAACAAAGTTTTTGTATGGATCTCTTCCAGTTCCAATATCAAATCCATCGTTTATTAAATGTTGGGTTGTCATTTCAACTTCTCGCATATTTACCCTTCCAGATAAATACAAATATTTGTTTAAAACATCACCATGACGGTTTTCTTCACCTGTCCATTGTCGAATCCATTTACTCCATCCGTTTCGTTCAACATTATCTATACCTTCAACATCCATTAACCAAGATTCGTAAGTAGGCAAAGCTTCTTCAGTAATTGTATCACCAACAAGTGTTACCCAAAAATCGTATGGTAAATCTTTAGCAATTTCTCTTAATTCTTTAACTTCTTCATAGAAGTTTTCATTTTGAGAATCTGGTAATAAATCTGTTGGTTGCCATATTTTTTCAACCGGGATTAAAAATTCATCCACAAAGCTATCAATCCTTTTTTCTAAAAATTGCATAACTTCTAATCTTACATTTTGTATTGACATATCTTATATTTTAATAGATTGAACTATTGTTTTTTCTGTTTTTTCGAAAATTTCTTCAAATGAATAATCCGAAATTTTTAAAGGCTGATGAATCTTGAAATTTATTCTATTACCCAAGCCTAAAGGGAATTGCCCAAATTTAGTCATTTTCCACGAATTATTTATGGTAATTGGCACAAAGTAAGCATCTGGAGCAAATTTGTATAACATTTTTAAACCATTGACAGAAAAAGGCTTCGGAATTCCGGTTTTACTTCTAGTCCCTTCTGGAAAAATTACCACGGAATAATTGTTTTTATTGATGAATTCGGCACAATTTTTTATTTCAGTTAAGGCTTGTTTTGGGTCTTTTCTGTCAATAAGAGCTGAACCTCCTTTTCTTAAATTGTAAGAAACACTCGGAATTCCTTTTCCTAATTCTTTTTTACTAATAAATTTAGGATGTGAAGCTCTTAGAAACCAAATAATAGTTGTTATATCATGTAAACTTTGGTGATTTGCTACAAAAACTACAGGAGCATTTTTAGGAATATTTTCTTTACCTATAATTGTATATATAGTTCCTAAAAGATGAGTTGTTCTAATTAGAAATAAATTCATAATTGCAACACTCCATCTATGTGCATTATATCCAAATACGTTATAACAAAACCACTGTATTGGATGAAAAACAATCAACCAAAACAAGAATAATACATAATATAATATAGAAAGTGGGTATGAAATTAACTTTTCCATCAAAAAATAATTTTCACAAATGTACTATTATAAAATAAAAAAACCATCAAATTAATGATGGTTTGGTTTGTATATCTACTTAAAAATTTAATTTATTATTGTACAAACACCACTTATGCAATCGATTGTGTTTGGTGGACCAACAACCATACAATCTGAAACTGCATTTGTTTGAATATTATAATTATTATCCATCTCGTAATATTCATTTACCATAGCTTCTAATGTAATTTGATCTACAGTATTTGGATAAGCAAGATATTCTCTTGGGCCACCACAAGGCTTAGCACCTAAAGCAATAGAAAGACAACCACTAGATTCAGTACATGAAAAAGTTGAAATATATTCTATTATTTCCTGTTTTTTTATTGATAACATTTCAGGTGTAATGGGTGTGTTAGAATTTACTTCATCATCACATTGAAAACTTTGTAAAAGTAACGAAAACAAAAAAATACGAACTATATATTTCATAAGGTTATTTTTTATGTAGATTCAAAATTATGAAAAAGGTTGCGTAAAAAAAATCCCTAACTAAAATATAGAAAGGGATTAAATTTTTCAAGGAATATTGCTTAACAATGTTCGTTGTAAGCGTCTTGTAAATTTTCTGCAATTAATTCTGCCGGACGACCTTCAATGTGATGACGTTCTAACATATGAACTAATTCACCATTTTTAAACAAGGCTATACTCGGTGATGAAGGAGGAAAAGGGAACATTTGCTCTCTTGCTGCATCAACAGCATCTTTATCAACACCTGCAAATACAGTGACTAATTTTGAAGGTTTTTTAGCCCCTTCTAAACTTATTTTAGCACCTGGACGAGCATTTCTTGCAGCACAACCACAAACTGAATTTACTACAACTAAAGTAGTTCCTTCTGATTGAATTGCATTTTTTACTTCGTCAGCACTATATAAATCTTGAAAACCAGCGTCATTTAATTCAGCACGCATTGGTTTAACCATTTCTTCTGGATACATAATTTTTGATTTAGATGTTCGGATATTCTGAGTTAAAGATTTTCCGATTATTTATTCAAGTGCAAAGATACAATGATTTTTAAAGAATTATTTTAAAGAAACTATAAAATTTAATTATTGTGTTATAGATAATGCTCTATTAAAAAACTCTACTAAACAAAGCTTTCATAAATGGAGCTTTAGGACATTTTAAAATCACTTTCAAATCTTCAAATAAAGAGGTTTCTTCATCTAAAAATTTTAAAATTAAACCCGAATTTTCATCTTTAAATAATCCTGAAAATAATTCTGAACCGATTGAATTGTCTTGGAATAAAACATCAATAAAAAGCAAATCATAAAACCAAAATTTGTCTTTTTTATGAAATTTAGTAAAGTCTGATTCTGTTTCTAAAAACTTAACCAATTGCTTTGATTTTTTGGTGACATTTTTAAAGGTGAACCCTGTGCTAGCTTTTGTCCAACCACCAGATGAACCAATATTTATAATGTTTTTTGAATTATTTTCCCAAAAGGGATAACTAGTCATCGGAATATTTCCTTGTTCTTTTTCTACAATTTCATATTCAGTTATACCCAAATTTTTGATGTACAATTCAATTTCATCTTCATATTCATTTTTTGAAAGTAAATCCTTTGAAAATAGTGTATATTCCAATAAAGCTTCATTTTTTGAAATTGGTAAAACATACATAAAACGAGTGTTTCCTTTCTGATTAACTGAAAAATCCATAAAAGTTGCAGTATTTTCATCAAAAACGGGTTCTTTACTTTTTATAAACCAACCTATAAAATGCTGCTGTAATAAGGGATATTTTTTTTGGGAAGTAACCAAAGTTAGATTAAAAATAGAGTTAAAAACTTTGTTGCAAGTAAAACTAGTTTCTTCTGTTTTTACTAAACAATGATTTCCTAAATCTGAAAAATCAATTACTTTTTCTTGTAAGAAATGAATGTTTTGATGTTTTGAGATTTGATTAAAAATGAATTCATACAAATCTAAACCTTGAATCATTTTATAGTGATAAGGCTGAATGTCTAATTTCTTTCTAAAATTTTCATCAGCAAAAAGAGTTGCATCCCATTTTTTAGAAATTATTTCTTCTAACCTATTTGAATCATCCCAAAAACACCAAGTTCTATCATTGGTTTTTTTAGCATCACTGTCAATTAAAAGAATCGTTTTATCTTCTATTTTATTAGACAAAATCATTTCGTAAACTGTCAGTAAAGCAGCTAATCCAGTTCCAGTAAAAATGTAATTGTAGTGTTTCATTAAATTCTAAAAGAAAAACCAAGCGCGAAATAATATTTGGGTGCATTTTCGGTTAAACCAATTCCACCTGAAACATCAATCATGGCATTATTTGATACTAAATATGTAAATCCTCCGTCAAAGTTATGATTTGATTTTTGATTTTGAGGTGCAAATCCAAAAATTTCAACATAAGTTCCTACTTTTTTGGTAATCGAATAACCTGTTGCTAAAGTATAAAGAAAAATTGGTTCAGCTTTAAAACCATTCCATTCACTTCCTAAATTATAACTTATGGATGTTTTTTGAGATAAAGTGTGTTGCATTGCAAATCTAAATTGTGGAGCTAAATAATCTAATTTAAATTTAGTCGAACTCACATTTGGTAAAGTTAAATGACCAATTATTGAAGTTTGAGGAATTATCCCTTTTTCTTCAACAAGCTTTGATTTAAAACCTATTAATACTGGATTAGTTCCTGATGCAGTTGTTGAATTTGATTTTATAGTCGAAAATTCTGTAATCAATCGAATTTCAAAATGTTCTGTAATTCCATATTTCCATAAAATAGTTGGACTAACATAGTTTGATTCATCATTCGTGGTTTTTTCATAACTGAACCCAGTTTCCACTTGCAACATTTTTAAAGGCGTTAAAGCTGGTGTTTCTGTTTGATCTGGTCTATCCGTTTGAATACATTCATTTTCCTGAGCACAAAGTATTCCAGTTAAAAACAAAGAGAATAAATAAATTTTAGGCTTCATAAATATAATTTTTAGACAAAACTAAAAATATAATTATGTGAATCAAAATAAAAATTTATATATTTGTATAAAATTTAAAAGAATGACTACTTCAGAAGAGAATTATTTGAAGGTAATTTATCATTTATCAGTGGTTTCTCCAAAAGGTGTAAACACCAATGCAATTGCTGGAATGCTTGAAACAAAAGCATCTTCTGTAACTGATATGTTGAAGAAATTATCGGAAAAAGATTTAGTAATCTATAAAAAATATCAAGGTGCGTCATTAACTGAAAATGGAACTTTAACGGCTAAAATGATTGTAAGAAAGCACCGTTTGTGGGAAGTTTTTTTGGTAGAAAAATTAAATTTCACTTGGGATGAAGTCCATGAAATTGCAGAAGAACTAGAACACATTCAATCTGAAAAATTGATAGATAAATTAGATGCTTTCCTTAATTTTCCAGATTTTGATCCACATGGTGATCCAATTCCGAACGCCAATGGCGAAATTAAAAAAGTTCAAAAACAACTTTTGTCTGATGCCAAAATCAATGTTTCTTATAAATGCGTTGGTGTTAAAGATTCATCAGCTGAGTTTTTACAATATTTAGACAAACAAAAAATTGCTTTAGGTTCAACGTTCAAAATTTTAGAAAAAGACACTTTTGATGATATTCTTCAAGTTGAAATTAACGATAAAAAAATTACGATTTCAGATAAAATAGCTACTAACTTATACGTACAATAATTATGTTTCAAGATGTATTAACTTATTTAGAAAGCATTGATCCAATTTTGGCTGCTTTTTATGCAACAATGTTCACTTGGTTTGTAACCGCTTTAGGAGCTTCATTTGTATTCTTTTTTAAAGGAATGAACCGAACATTTTTTGATGGAATGCTTGGTTTTACAGGTGGAGTTATGGTTGCTGCGAGTTTTTGGAGCTTATTAGCCCCATCAATAGAAATGAGTGATGGTGAGGGATTTATAAAGGTAATTCCAGCAGCTGTTGGATTTGCTTTAGGAGCGTTATTTATTTTTGCTTTAGATAAAACGTTGCCTCATTTACATATCAATTTTAAAGAAACTGAAGGAATAAAATCACCTTGGCAACGAACTACTCTATTAACATTAGCCATTACTTTGCATAATATTCCAGAAGGATTAGCGGTTGGTGTTTTGTTTGGTGGAGTTGCCGCTGGAATTCCAGAAGCCTCTATTGCTGGAGCAGTTACTTTGGCCATCGGAATTGGAATTCAGAATTTTCCTGAAGGAATTGCAGTTTCAATGCCATTACGTAGAATGGGAATGAGTAGAAGAAAAAGTTTTATGTACGGACAGGCCTCTGCTTTAGTTGAACCAATTGCTGGAGTTTTAGGAGCTGCAGCTGTAATATTTTTTACACCTATATTGCCTTATGCGTTAGCTTTTGCTGCTGGTGCGATGATATTTGTTGTGGTTGAAGAAGTGATTCCTGAAACACAGCAAGCTAATAACACTGATATAGCAACTTTAGGATTTATTGGTGGATTTATTGTGATGATGGTTTTAGATGTTGCTTTAGGTTAAAAAACTTTGTGTAACTTTGAGAAATAAAACATTACATCGATGAGATATTTCGCTCCAATTATAGCTCTTTTCATTTTTATAAGTTGTGCTTCAAAACAAGTTGCAAACGAAAATGAAATTTTAATCAATGCAACTTCAAAAGTTAATGTTGGAAATGATTATGAAATGAAAATCTCAAAAATTGTTTCTGATTCTCGTTGTCCTGAAGGTGTGACTTGTGTTTGGGCAGGTGAAGTTCAATTGGAATTGGAAATTTACAAAAATCAGAAACTTGAAAAATTAGAAACGCTTTCTATCAATTATAAAAAGTTAGAAGAAAACAAAACGTTTTTTGCTAGATATCTTTCATCAGATAAAAAGGTAAAAGATATTTTGGTTCAACCCATAAAAAAAGAAGGTCAAAATATTGAGTTGAAGGAGTATGTGTTGAAAGTTGAGTTGGAGTAAAATTTAGACAATGAAAAAGTTTATAAATATTCTTATTTTATCAATTTCTAGTCTTGTCTTTTCTCAAGATTATGTATTAAATATTAATTTATTTAAAAATGAAACTAAAATAGATTCTCTAACTTTAATAATTTTAAATAAAGTAAAAAACACATATAATAAAATAGATTTAGATAAAGTAGAAATTTATCAAAAAGATATAGATTTTTTAAAGAATGATTATTATATCGAAACTAGAAATCACATAATTTTAATTCCAAATATAAATTATATTAATGAGGTTGTAAATCTAAAAATAGAATTCAATTATTTAAAAACAAATAAAAATATGCAATACATATTTAACTTTGGTTTGGGAGATTTAACAACAGTATATTATTCGAAAAAAAATATTCGAAAATTAAAAAGAAGAATTGGAAAATCAATTTTAATTGAAAATTAATCTTTCTAAAATTGATTTAATGACAAGCACAATCATCACCACAAGATTTTGATTTCTTGGTAGATTTTTTCCAGAAGAATTTTTTTACTAAAAATCCAACAGCTATAAAAAGGGCAATATAAACTAAAATTTCTTGCATATTATTTTAAAATTTGATAAGCAATTAAAGCCACAATATAAGCAAATCCACTCATAACCACAAGTTGAATTATTGGCCATTTCCAAGAATTAGTTTCTTTCTTCACAATAGCTAGCGTACTAATACATTGCATAGCAAAAGCATAAAACAACAATAAAGAAATTCCGGTAGCAAAATTAAAAACTTTTTCACCAGTCACAGGATTTATTTCTGCTTGCATTCTTTTTTTAATGGTATTTTGCATATCATCTTCATCATCGTTTGCACCAACACTATAAATTGTAGCCAATGTTCCTACAAAAACTTCTCTTGCAGCAAATGAGGTAACAACAGCGATTCCAATTTTCCAATCATAACCCAAAGGTTTAATCGCTGGTTCAATAGCTTTACCTATAATTCCAATATAAGAATGTTCTAACCTGTAAGTATTGACTTTAGTTTCAATCAAACTTGGTTCTAAAACTAAATTATTGGCTAAAATATCTTTTTCAACTATTTGCTCTGCATTATCAAAATCTTTTGTTGGCCCATGAGAACCTAAAAACCAAAGAATAACCGACAAGGCTAAAATGATTTTTCCTGCACCAAAAACGAATGCTTTTGTTTTTTCTAACACATTGATTGCAACATTTTTAAACATTGGGATTTTATAACTCGGCATTTCAACCACAAAGTAAGTTTTGCAACTCAATTTTAAGAATTTATCTAACAACCATGAAGAAAAAATGGCCATGAAGAAACCAATTAAATAAAGCAACATTAAGGCTAAACCTTGTAAACTTAGGAAACCTAAAACTTTTTCTTCAGGAATTATTAGGGATATTATAATTGCATAAACGGGTAATCTAGCGGAACAAGTAGTAAATGGTGTTACTAAAATTGTGATTAGACGTTCTTTCCAATT
Source organism: Flavobacterium gelidilacus DSM 15343 (assembly GCF_000422685.1). Lineage (GTDB taxonomy): Bacteria > Bacteroidota > Bacteroidia > Flavobacteriales > Flavobacteriaceae > Flavobacterium > Flavobacterium gelidilacus. Next base: position 379,518 of record NZ_KE383903.1, read on the forward strand.
TTCAATATTTCTAGCACTCATAATGGCAGGAATAGCACAAGCAGTTCCCGAAATTAAAGGCACAATACTTTTTCCTGACAAACCAAATCTACGCATGATTTTGTCCATCAAAAACACAACACGACTCATATAACCACTTTCTTCTAAAACAGAAATAAAAAGAAATAAAAAGGCTATTTGCGGAATAAAAATAACAATTCCACCAATTCCAGGAATAATTCCTTCACTAATTAAATCAGTAAATTTTCCAACTGGTAAATGTGTCTTAGCGTAGTTTGAAAAATGGGCAAAAGATTCATCAATAAAATCCATCGGAATGGTTGACCATTCAAAAATAGATTGAAAAATCGCAAATAAAATAAAGAAGAAAATAACGTATCCAAAGACTTTATGAGTAAGTATTCTGTCTAATTTTGCTTGAATACCTGATGCTTTAGATTTATCAATTTTTTGACCTATTTTTAAGGTATCATTTATAAATTGATATCTTTTTATAGTTTCTTTTTGTTGTAATCTTTTTAAATCCGAATGTGATTTTGTAAAAGCACTTTTAATTTCATTTCGTTCTAAATTCAAGAAGTTTACATCTTGAGTAATCACTAACCAAAGTTTGTATAACAGCTGATTTGGAAATGTTTTTCTTAACTTATCAAAATATTCTGGATCAATTGAAGATGAATTTAAACAAGGTTCAATAGATAAATCTTCATAATTTAGAATTAAATTTTTTAAAGTATCAATTCCGATTTTTTTTCTTGAACTTACTAAAGCAATTTTAGTTTTTAATTCTTGTTCCAAAAACGGAATATCCAATTCAATCCCTTTTAACTTCATTCGGTCACTCATATTGATGACTAAAATAGCTGGAATTTCTAAATCTTTAATTTGGGTAAAAAGCAGTAAATTACGTTTTAAGTTTTCTACTTCAGTTACAACAACTGCAACATCAGGAAAATCTTCGTCTTTTTTGTTTAACAATAATTCAATGACTACATTTTCGTCAATCGAACTTGCGTTTAAACTATATGTTCCAGGTAAATCAATGATTTTTGCTCGAACATCATTAGATAGTTTAGCAAAACCTTGTTTTTTTTCGACCGTAATTCCAGGATAATTTCCTACTTGTTGATTTAAGCCTGTTAGTTGGTTAAAAACAGATGTTTTTCCAACATTAGGATTTCCTATTAAAGCAACTTTGATATTTTTTTGAGCCATATTAAATTTGCTCTTTTATAATGCTAATTTCTATAGCTGTTTCTAAGCGAATTGCTACATGAGCGTCATTAATACAATAGTATAATGGATCTCCGAGAGGTGCAATTTGAATTAATTCTATACTGTTACCAGGCAAGCATCCCATTTCTAGTAGCTTTAACGGAATTTCTTCAATGTTAAAGTCTATAATAGTTGCTCTTTCACCTTTTTTAAGTTGTGATAAATTAATTTCCACGCTTATTTAGATTGAATTAAAATACAAAAGTAAAAATTTAATACTGATTAATACTGATAATTATCATATTTTAACTTTCTGTGAGGTATTATTTTTCAATTTCTGAAAGCCATTTGATATCTTCAAGAAGTTGGGTTACATTTTTTGTTCCGTCATCCGTTGGTTTGTCGAGATTTGTTCCGTCATAAAAACCTCTAATCCTACCCTTTTTATCAATAAGCACAAAATTTTCGGTGTGAACCATGTCATACAATTCTTCAGGTTTTCCAGTTTCAACAGCTAAATAGGATTTTCTTGCGATGTAATAAATGTCCTTTTTATCTCCAGTGACCAAGTTCCATTTCCTATCTAATACTCCTTTTTCAATAGCGTATTTTTTTAATACAGGAACGGAATCTATATCCGGAGTTACACTGTGTGAAAGCAATAAAACATCTGGCATATCTATAATTTTATCTTGAAGCCAAACCATGTTTTCTGTCATAATAGGACAAATTGTTGGACAAGTAGTAAAGAAAAACTCGGCTACATAAATTTTGTCTTTATAATCATCTTGGGTAATTATTTTTCCGTTTTGATTAGTAAATTTAAAATCCGCAATTCTATGATTATAACCAACATGTTGAATAGTTGAGTCGACTAACTGAGGATTTACATCTCTTGGAGTAAAAATAGGCAGCGTTTTTTGAGGTTGCAATAAAGTATAAATACCAATGAAAATAAGAATTGAAACCCCTAAAAAAATAAACATAAACGTTTTATATTTTTTAAATATTGAAGTCATTTTTTTTTGCAAAAATACAAAACGTTTAGAAAACTATGTTATATATCTAACAAACAGATGTTAAAAATTAATTTTTCTTGATTTCTTTATATATATTTGTTATCTATTCAAAATTTTACAATGAAAAAAACAATTATCCTATGTACAATGTTAATTTCCTTACTAGGATTTTCACAATATAATTCAACAGCACCCTGGCTCTCAAACAATGAAGAAGCGAAGCAAGGAAACTTATCAATAGAAGAATTAAAACAGTCTTTTGATAATTATTGGTTGACTCATGACAAGAATAAAAAGGGTTCAGGCTATAAACCTTTTATGCGATGGGAATACCATTGGCAAAACAAAGTTGATGTCAATGGAAATAAAATAACTCCAGAAGAAATGTGGGCTGCATTTAATCAAAAAAAAACAGCTCAGACAAATAAGAATGCTCAATCCTTACCTGTAAGTGATTGGCAACCTGTTGGTCCTTTTTCTCATTTAAATACAGGTTCATGGTCATCTGGACAAGGAAGAGTAAACATTGTGCATGTTGACCCTTCAAACCCTAGTACTGTATACATAGGTACACCAGCTGGTGGAATTTGGAAATCAAGTGATGCTGGTTCAACGTGGTCAGCATTGTCAGATAACTTACCACAAATTGGGGTTTCTGGTATTGCAATTGATTATTCTAATTCTAATACTATTTATATTGCTACTGGTGATAAAGATTCTTCAGACACCTACTCTATCGGTGTTATGAAGTCAGTTGATGGAGGTTTAACGTGGAACACTACAGGATTAACTTTTACAAATACTTCTACTTTAGCAGGTGACATTTTAATACACCCAACAAATAATCAAATTTTATGGTGTGGAACAAGTGTTGGGCTTTATAGAACAATCAATGGTGGATTAAATTGGACTGTTGTTCAATCAGGAAATTTCTCTCAAGGTTCACTAAGATTAAAACCTAATGACCCTTCAACAGTTTATGCAGTCTCTAATAATAGATTTTTTAAATCAACTAATACCGGAAGCTCTTTTAGTTTAATTACTACAGGTTTACCTTCCACTTCAGGAAGACTATTATTAGATGTTACAGCAGCAAATTCAAATTATATTTATATTTTAAGTGCTACAAGTTCATCTGCTTTTCAAGGATTATATAAATCAACTAATGGAGGAACAAGTTGGACAAACGTATCTGGAACATCAACGGATATATTTGAATCTACACAATCATGGTATGACTTAGCTTTGGCTGTATCAGACACCAATGAAAACGAAATATACACAGGTTGTCTAAATGTATGGAAATCTTCAAATGGAGGAAGTACATTCTCAAAACTTAACAATTGGAGTTCTCCATTTGGAGCGTCATATACACATGCTGATATTCATTATCTAGGTTTTCAAGGTGGAAAATTATATTGTGGAAGTGATGGAGGAATTTATGTTTCTAATAATGGGGGTATAGTTTTTACTGACAAAACTGCTGGGGCACAAATAAGTCAATTCTATAAAGTTGCTGTCTCTAAACAAACTTCAGCAAATATTGTAGGAGGCTTGCAAGACAACGGTGGTCATGCTTTTAGTAACGGTGCTTGGAAAAATTATTATGGTGCAGATGGAATGGATGCTGCCATAAGCCCTGTTAATCAAAATTTATACTATGGTTTCATTCAAAATGGAGGAAGCATGTATATTAGTAATAATGCAGGTAACTCAATTGGTTCTAGTGTAAGTTCTCCTTCCGGTGTAAGTGGAAATTGGGTTACTCCATTAATGATTAATTCTATAGGAGAAGTTTTTTCAGGTTACAATGGATTATATAAATTAAATGGTTCAACATGGGTTCAACAAAACATTAGTAGTTTAGGTAATGGAAATATGGAATTAATTGCCATTGACCCTTCAAATGACAACATTATGTTTGTGACCAATGGTTCATCTTTATACAAAAGCACAAATAAAGGAATAAATTTTACACTTTCATACTCAGCTCCTGGAACGATTACTGCTATAGATGTTCATACAACTAACAGTAATATTGTTTATCTAGCAACATCTGGAACTTCAGGACAAACATTAAAATCTTTAAACGGAGGAAGTACATTCACGAATTTTTCTGCTGGTTTACCAAATATTGGAAAAAACACTATTGTTCATCAAGGTCGTAATACAGATAATCCTTTATATCTAGGAACAAGTTTAGGTGTTTATTATATTGATGATACTATGACAGCTTGGGAAGCATTTGATACAAATCTACCAAACGTATCGGTTACAGATTTAGAAATTAATTTAGAAGATAATAAATTAATTGCGGCTACTTATGGAAGAGGTATTTGGCAAACAAATATTCCCGTTCAAGTACCTGCTACTGACATTAAATTAGTCGCAATTCAAAGTCCAAATAATATCGACATTAATTGTGGAAATACAATTGTTCCACAAATACAGCTTGAAAACAATGGAACAAATGCAATCACAGTAATCAATATTAATTATGATATTGATGGAAATGTAAATACATATACTTGGAATGGAAACATAACTTCTGGTCAAACAGCATCAGTTTCATTGCCTTCTTTGACTTTATCACGGGGACTTCACAACTTAAATATTACTTCGACAACTCCAAATGATGCTTATCCTGACAATAATTCAAGTTTAATTACTTTTTATATTAATGATGAAGGGATTGTAGGTCAAACAAATGAATTTACCAATACTAGTGATGAATTAATAACATATGATGCAGGGTCAAATAGTTCTCAATGGGTAAGAGGAATTAGAGGTTTTGGACTAATGTCTTCAGGTGGAAACACAGTTTATACAACAAACTTAACGGGTAATTATCCTGACGGAGTAAAATCATACATAGTTTCACAGTGTTATAATTTAACAAACATAACAAATCCTCAAATTCAATTCACAATGAAACATCATTTGGAAGAAAATTGGGATATAGTTTATGTTGAATATTCAACTGATTTTGGTCAGAACTGGTCGCTTTTAGGAGAACAAGGACCAAATTGGTATAATAGCAATAGAACTAATGCATCGTCTGGTTCTGCAGATGATTGTCAAAATTGTCCTGGTGGTCAATGGACAGGAACAAACACAACATTAACAACTTACAGCTACCCATTAAATGCTTTAAACAATGAGCAAAATATAATTTTTAGAATAGTATTTCATTCAGATGCTGCTGTAAATCAATTAGGAGTAAATATAGATGATTTTGTAATTACTGGCGTCTTATCAAAAGAAAATTTCGAATTGAATAACATTTCTGTTTATCCAAATCCTTCTGAAGGAGTTTTTAACATATCATTAGGCGATATAGAACCAACTTCTATCGAAGTATACGATTTAACAGGTAAAATAATTTTATCGAAAAAAGACCTTTCCATTTCAAATTTTGAAACATCTATTAATTTATCAAATGCTTCACAAGGGATCTATTTTATTAAGATAAATGCAAATGATCAAAACATCGTTAAAAGAATTATTAAAAAGTAAACCCCATTTCAAGTAACAATAAAAATATGAAAACAAAAATAATATGTCTTTTGATGTTATTGAGTTCAACAACGTTTTTTGGACAAAAAAATAATCTCCAAGAAGCAAAAGCACATCAAAAAACATTAAAAATAAACACTGTAAATATAAATTTCGATGAAGCAATTAAACTGTTTTCAAAAGAATATAGTTTAAATGAAAATTATTCATACACTAAACTATATTCGACAATTGACGAAAGAGGGTTTCATCATGATAAATTTCAACAATTTTACAACAATATAAAAATAGAATTCGGAACAGTAATTACTCATTCTAACAACGAAGGAGTATATTTGATTAATGGCGAACTTTACAATACAAACGATTTAAGTATAATTCCAACAGTATCAAAACAACAAGCATTTAATAATGCTCTGCAAAGTGTAAATGCTCAAAAATATATGTGGGAAGATATTGAGCAATCACGTTTGATGGATTATAAAATGCCTGAAGGAGAATTAGTTGTTTTTCCAAATGTAACTTTAGAAGTTAATCATTTAGCTTACAAATACGATATTTATTCTATTAACCCTGTTGCTAGACTTGAAGTTTACGTTGATGCGCATTCTGGAGAAATTTTATTTTCAAATCCCATCATTAAGCATGCTGATAAAATAAATGCTAGTAATGAAGTGAAAAAACCTTTTTCAAAGTTAAATGCTTCTGAATTACTAATTCAAGGAACAGCTGCAACTAGATATAGTGGTACAAGACAAATTGAAACTACATTGTCTGGTTCAAATTACATTTTACAAGATGCAACTAGAGGAAACGGAATAAAAACATTCAATTGTCTAAAAGGTACGGTCTACCAAGACGTAGATTTTACAGATAATGATAACGATTGGACTGCAGCAGAATACAATAATGCAAATAAAGACAACGGTGCATTAGATGCACATTGGGGTGCAGAAAAAACATATGATTTTTGGAACAATCTATTTAACAGAAATAGTTATGATGATAACGGAGCTGTAATTAAAAGTTATGTGCATTTTGATGTTAATTATAATAACGCTTTTTGGAATGGTGCTGCAATGACTTATGGTGATGGTAGTGGTTCTTCAGGCATATTAACTTCAATTGATGTCTGTGGTCACGAAATCGGACACGCTATATGTACTTATACTGCAGGATTAGTATACCAAAATCAATCAGGTGCTATGAATGAAGGCTTTTCGGATATTTGGGGTGCTTGTATTGAACATTACGGAAGAACAGGAGGTTTAACGGCTACAATTCCAAATTCAATATGGCTAATTGGTGAAGATTTAGGAAATGCCTTTAGATCAATGAGTAATCCAAATTCTAAAGGAGATCCAGATACTTATTTAGGATCTTTTTGGTATAGTGGAACTGCAGATAGCGGTGGAGTACATACAAATTCTGGTGTTTTGAATCATTGGTTTTATATTCTAACAGCAGGTAAATCTGGAACAAACAATGCTCCAACACCTGATGTTTATAATGTAACTGGAATTGGAATGACTAAAGCAGCTGAAATAGCATACATTGCGGAAAGAGATTATTTGACTCCGAACTCAACTTATGCTGATGCAAGAAATGCAACAATTGAAGCAGCAAGCACAATATATTGTGCTAATAGCCCTGAAGTAATTGCTGTAACAAATGCTTGGTATGCTGTAAATGTAGGAGAACAATATGTAGCTGTTTCTAATGACGTAGCCTTACAAACAATAACTGGTGTAAGTACAATTTCTTGTGGAACTAGTTTAACTCCTGTTTTAAAGCTTAAAAATCAAGGTTTAAATGCTATAACTTCTATTTCAATTTCTTACACAATTGATGGTGGAACAGCAATAAACCAAACTTGGAACGGCAACTTAGCTCCTTGTAATGAAACAACTTTTCCATTATCAGTTTCAGGATTAACAAAAGGTGCACATATAATGAATGTAACATCAACAATAACAAATGACGGAAGACCAGAAAACAATACAAAATCTGTTTTGTTACTTGTAAATAATTCTGGAGTTGTTGGAACGGTCAATCCTTTTACTACGGCAACAGATGCTTTAATTACATATAATCAAAACGAAACTTCTTCAATTTGGGTAAGAGGTGTTAAAGGTTTTGGACCAATGACATCTGCAGGAAATACAGTTTATACTACTAATTTAACCGGTAATTATGTTGATCAGAAAAAAGCTTATATAATTTCTCAATGCTATAATCTTACAAATGTCTCTAGTCCTCAAATAAGTTTTGCGATGAAATTTGATTTAGAGCAAGATTGGGATATTGTTTATGTTCAATACACAACAGATATGGGTCAAAACTGGTCTGTATTAGGTCAAATGGGACCTAATTGGTATAATAGCAACAGAACTCCACAAACTTCAGGTGATGATTGTAATAATTGTGTTGGTGCACAATGGACTGGTACAGATACAGCACTAAAAACATATGCTTACCCATTAACTTCATTAGTTGGACAATCAAATGTGATTTTTAGAATTGTATTTCATTCCGACGAAGCCGTTAATCAAAAAGGTGTTAATATTGATGATTTTGTAATTAGCGGAGTTTTAGCAAATGAAAGTTTCGAATTAAACACTATCTCAATTTATCCAAATCCTTCAAATGGAATTTACAACATTAGCTTAGGAGAAACTAATCCAACTTTAATTGAAGTATATGATTTAACAGGTAAAATAATTTTATCTAAAAAAGACATTATGACTTCAAATTTTACAACAACAATTGATTTATCATCTGCATCTCAAGGAGTTTACTTTGTTAAAATTGTTGCAGATAATCAGCAAATAGTTAAAAGAATTATTAAACAATAAATTATGAATAATAAAATTTTAAAAGGAAGTATCAGCTTCCTTTTTTTAACAGGAGTATTTTATTCTTGCAAAACAAGTCAAGAAACAGTCAAAAAAGAAAATCCAGTCGGAATTAATACTTCTTTAATGGATAAGTCTGTGAAACCTTCTGATGATTTTTTCAGATATGTAAATGGAAGTTGGATGGATAATACAGAAATCCCAGCTGACAGAACCCGATGGGGAAGTTTTGATGAACTTCGTAAAAACACTGATGAAGATGTTATGACTATTCTTAAAGAAGCAATTAATGACAAAAGTATTGATCCAAATTCTGATCAAGCTAAAGCTATTAATTTATACAAATCAGTCTTAGACACTTTGACAAGAGATAAACAAGGAATTGAGCCTTTAAAACCTTATTTAGCTAAAATAGATGCTGTTAAAAACGCTAATGAAGTTGTGAATTTAATTGCAGAATTTGATGATGAGATTAACCTAGGTTTCTTTGGCGTTTATGTAAGTACAGATGCAAAAGACAGTAAAAGAAACGTAGTCTATGTTGGTACCGGAAGTTTAGGTTTGCCAGACCGAGATTATTACGTTTCAGATGCACCTGACAATGTTGAAAAACGTCAAAAATACCAGGAACATACAGCTAGAATGTTACAATATTTAGGACAGTCTGAAAGTTCAGCTAACTCTGATGCTGTGAAAATAGTAGCATTAGAAACTAAAATGTCAACAGCTACTTTAGATAGAGTTGAAAGAAGAGATAGAAGAAAAACTTATAATCCAATGACAGTTGTAGAACTTCAAAAAATGGTTCCTTCTGTAAACTGGAATAATTATCTTAAAACTATCGGAATTGGTAAAATAGATTCTATTGTGGTTTCGCAACCAAAATATTTAGAAACTTTAGAAACTATTTTCAACGAAAACAAATTGGCTGATTGGAAAGCTTACATGAAATGGACTTTATTAAGAGGTTCGGCTGGTTCACTTTCAACAGAAATTGACAATGCTAATTGGGAATTTTATGGAAAAACTTTAACAGGAGCAGTTAAACAAAGACCCGCAGATGAAAGAGCTTTAGCCACTGTTAACGGGAGACTTGGAGAAGCTTTAGGGAAATTATATGTTGCTAAAAAATTCCCACCTGAAGCTAAAGCTAAAGCAGAAGCAATGATTGCTAATGTAATGAAAGCATATGAAAACAGAATTGATGGTTTACCTTGGATGACTAAAGGAACTAAAGAAAAAGGTAAAGAAAAATTAAATAAATTAACCGTAAAAATTGGTTATCCTGATAAGTGGAAAGATTATTCAGCTTTAGAAGTAGTTAGTCCAGAAAATGGAGGAACTTATTTTGAAAATTCTAGACTATATGCAAAGTGGTCACACCAAAAAAATATTGAAAAGCTAAACGAACCTGTTGATAAAACGGAATGGGGAATGAGTCCACAAACAGTGAATGCTTATTTTAATCCATCTAACAACGAAATTGTTTTTCCAGCAGCCATTTTACAGCCACCTTTCTATGATTACAGAGCTGATGAAGCCGTAAATTATGGTGGAATTGGAGCAGTTATTGGTCACGAGATTTCTCATGGTTTTGATGATTCTGGTTCAAGATATGATGCAGATGGAAATTTAGTAAATTGGTGGAGTGATGAAGATTTAGCTCAATTTACAGGTTTAGGAACTGCTTTAGCTGACCAATATTCAAACTTACAACCTTTACCTGGAATTTATGTTGATGGTAAATTTACATTAGGAGAAAATATCGGAGATTTAGGTGGTGTAAATGCCGCTTATGATGGTTTACAAATCTATTTAAAACAAAATGGTAATCCAGGTTTAATCGATGGATTTACTCCAGAACAACGTTTCTTTATTTCTTGGTCAACAATTTGGAGAAGTAAAATGCGTGATGAGGCAATTAAAAATCAAGTAAAAACTGATCCACATTCACCAGCACAATACAGATCTTATGTGCCTTTGCAAAATGTTGATGCTTTCTACAAAGCATTCAATATTGAAGTTGGAGACGGAATGTATATTGCTCCGGAAAATAGAGTTAAGATTTGGTAATCAAAAATTATCATAATTATAGAGCTAATATGAAACTCTTTAATTAAAACAAAAAGGAGTTAAAATGTAATGTTTTAACTCCTTTTTTTATATCTATTGTCTTAATAACATTATTTGCAGGAGTCTACAATATCTTAGTTATGTACTTCTCCTTCAAAATATCAGCATACTCTTTAATTATTACTAATTGTATCATAAAATAGTATCATGATTTAGTAATAAAATCAAAAAGCTCCTTGTTTACACAAGGAGCTTTTTTTTAATGAACCAATTAAGTTTTAGTTTTTAACTAAAGCTTCTTTAGACCATTTTCTAACATCAGCAACTCTGTTGTCAGTATAATCAACTTCGTTTAAAGTATCATCAGTCCAGAAGAACCATTTCCCAACTTTAATTCCATTGTTATACTCACCAATAGCTACTTTATTTCCATTTTCATTATAAGAAATCCATTTACCTTGTAATTTACCTGCTAAATAGTTTCCTTCTTGTTTAACTTGACCGTTATCGTGAAAATATGTTGCTTTAACTTCGTTTCCTACTACTTCATATTTAGGCTGAACTTCTTGTGCATAAAAAACACCTGAGATCAACAATGCTGCCATAATTATTACTTTTTTCATCTTCATTTCTTTTAATAGGTTAATATTCTGATAACAAATATATATAATATTTTACAATAAACAAACTTTTTCTTAACAATTTGGTAACATTGGAAAATTAAACCTAAAAAAGTCAATGCTTTCACACTGACTTCTTTAACAAATATGTATTATATTTTAGTCATTTAAAACACTATCAAATAACTCCACTAAAGAAGTTGAAGATGGTCTTGGAGCATCTGCACTTATAATTTCTCCATTTGGTCCAATTAAAATAAACCTTGGAATACCATTAATTTTATAATCTTGAACAAATTTAGATTTCCAATCAGCTTCTGCTAATAATTGAATGCCACCTAGTTCTTTTTCTATGATAAATTTAGACCATTTTTCTCTGTCAGAAACTCTATCAATAGACAAACTTACGAAAGAAATATTTTTTCCTTCATACTTTTCTTCTACTTCTTTTAGAAAAGGAATTTCAGCTCTACATGGTCCACACCAAGTTGCCCAAACGTCAATATAAACATATTTTCCTTTCAAATCAGTTAAAGAAGTAGTTCCACCTTTAAAGTTTTCAAAATTAAAATCTGGTGAAGCACTACCGTTCATTTTTTTAGCTTCTAAGGTTTGCATATAATATGATTTTAAACCGTTTAAAGATTGCTCAGTATCTTTAGAATAATTTTCTACAAAAACTTTGTCTAATGATTTGTCATTTAAATTGGCCAGTACTTTAGTTTTTCTCTCTTCAAACAACTTGTTAAACATTTCTTCATCCGAGTTTAATAAAGTATCATAATCATAGCTTTTAGATTCTATTGAAGATTTAATTAAAAAATTATTTTCAACTGAACCTTTTCCTTTATAAGAAATTGATTCATATTCAGTTTTAGCATCCATATTCAAAACTAGGTCATACCCATTTTTTAAATATAATTGTGCATACATTTTACCATCATACAATTGATAAAACCCCTCTTCAATTTCAAATGCAGCTGTAAAATCACCCTTTTTGTTTATGGTTATAATTTTAGAAAAATTATTTTTACCCATAATTTTAAGGGTATCGCTATTTCTATTTTCAATTTTTGCAGAAAAATTTAAAGTTTTTTTCTTTTCAGTCTGTGCAAACGATACAAAAGTCGAAAGCAATAATAAGTAAGTTAATTTTTTCATATAGATCTAATAATTTACGTAAAGTTATATTTTATATCTTAAAAAAAAACAAAAAAAACTTAAAACACTACTTTTTAAAAATATTAGTAAGGCAAAAATTGAATTTTATATTACTTTTGCAAAAAAGTTTTTCAATGTATAGAAGTCATAATTGTGGAGAATTAAATGCTTCACACGTCAATAAAGAAGTAACCCTTGCCGGTTGGGTACAAAAGTCTAGAGATAAAGGGTTTATGATATGGGTAGATTTAAGAGATCGCTATGGAATAACTCAACTAATTTTTGACGACCAAAGAACAGATAAAGCTGTTATTGAAAAAGCAAAATCTTTAGGAAGAGAGTTTGTAATTCAAGTAAAAGGAACTGTTATCGAACGTGTTTCCAAAAATCCAAACATGACAACTGGTGATGTTGAAATTTTAGTGACTGAACTTACCATTTTAAACGAAGCACAAGTTCCTCCTTTTACTATTGAAGATGAAACCGATGGCGGTGAAGATATTCGTATGAAATATCGCTACTTAGATATCAGAAGAAATCCTGTAAAAAATAATTTACTTTTCCGTCACAAAGTATCCATGGAAGTTAGAAAATATCTTTCTGACCAAGGTTTTTGTGATATAGAAACTCCTTACCTAATCAAATCTACTCCAGAAGGAGCAAGAGATTTTGTGGTACCAAGCAGAATGAATGAAGGTCAATTTTATGCGTTACCTCAATCTCCTCAAACTTTTAAACAATTATTGATGGTTGGTGGAATGGATAAGTATTTTCAGATTGTAAAATGTTTCCGTGATGAAGATTTACGTGCAGACAGACAACCTGAATTTACTCAAATTGACTGTGAAATGGCATTTGTGGAACAAGAAGATATTTTAAATATGTTTGAAGGTTTGACACGTCATTTATTAAAAGAGATTAAAGGTGTTGATGTAGAGAAATTCCCAAGAATCACCTACGATTACGCTATGAAAACCTACGGAAATGACAAACCAGACATTCGTTTTGATATGAAATTTGGTGAGTTAAATGAAGTAGCTCAACATAAAGAATTTGGGGTTTTTAATTCAGCTGAATTAGTTGTCGGAATTGCTGCTCCAGGTTGTGCAAGTTACACAAGAAAAGAAATTGATGCCTTAATCGAATGGGTAAAACGTCCACAAATAGGTGCATCAGGAATGGTATATGTAAAATGTGAAGAAGATGGCACATTCAAATCATCAGTAGACAAATTCTACGATCAAGATGATTTAAAAAAATGGGCAGAATCCACAAATGCAAAAGCTGGAGATTTAATTTTAATCCTTTCAGGTAATGCCGATAAAACTAGAACTCAACTTTCTGCTTTAAGAATGGAAGTTGCTACTCGTTTAGGCTTACGTAAATCGGATGAGTTTGCTCCTCTTTGGGTTGTAGATTTTCCTTTATTAGAATGGGATGAAGAAAGTGGTCGTTATCATGCGATGCATCATCCATTTACTTCACCAAAGCCAGAAGATATTAAATTAATTGATACAGAACCAGGAAAAGTAAGAGCAAACGCTTATGACATGGTTTTAAATGGTAACGAAATTGGTGGTGGTTCTATTCGTATTCACGATAGAGAATTACAGTCAAGAATGTTTGATTTATTAGGATTTAGCAAAGAAGAAGCCGAAGCACAATTCGGGTTTTTAATGAACGCTTTCGAATATGGAGCACCACCTCATGGAGGATTAGCTTTCGGACTAGACAGATTAGTGTCTATTTTAGGAGGACAAGAAACAATTCGTGATTTTATCGCTTTCCCTAAAAATAATTCAGGTAGAGATGTAATGATTGATGCTCCTAGTAAAATTGATGATAAGCAATTAAGTGAATTGCATATTAAACTAGACGTGAAATAATGAAATACATATTAAGATTACTTTTACTTATCGTTTTCGGATTTATTGTTTTTGGGTATTATCACAAAAATAGTGGTAGCGAAGAAGGTGACAAATGGATTGGGATTGGAATTTTAATTTTAGCTTTAGTTTTGATGCCTCTATTCATTTATCACAGATATAAAAATAAAAATCTAAACGATTACATGTATAAAATAGGTGACGAAAAAAAGGAAGATACTGAAAATCAATAAATTTATTGGAGAAATCCTTTTTTATACCAATTAAAAAATTATCTTTGGGCATTATTAATTATTTTTATATTACAACATGAGAACAGGAAAAGTTAAGTTCTTCAATGAATCAAAAGGTTACGGTTTTATCACAGACGATGAAACAGGAAAAGACATTTTCGTACACGCAAGTGGAATGAGAGTTGAATCATTAACTGAAGGCGAAAGCGTTAGTTACGAAGAAGAAGAAGGTAGAAAAGGTAAAGTAGCTGCACAAGTTGTAGTTATCGAAGACTAATATATATTATTTTTTGATTACCCAAGTACAAACGCTCTGCATTGCAGAGCGTTTTTTTTGTGCATAATTTTAACGTACGTTTTATAAATTTTGAAAGGATATGCTTTAAATTTGTAAAATGTATGCTCTAGTCGATTGTAATAATTTTTATGCTTCTTGCGAACGTGTTTTTCAACCACAATACGTTGGAAAACCTGTTGTTATTTTATCCAATAATGATGGATGTATTATTTCGCGTAGTTATGAAGCTAAAGATTTAGGCATACAAATGGGTGCACCCGAATTCAAAGTCAGAAATGAATTAAGAGAAAAGAATGTAAAAGTGTTTTCTTCTAATTATGCTTTGTATGGTGACTTGAGTAATCGTGTCATGAAAATTCTTGAAGGTTTTACTCCTAATATTGAAGTTTATAGCATAGACGAATCGTTTATGAACTTTGATGGAATGAACATAGAAGACTATCACAAATACGGAATTCAAATAAAAACTAGAGTTAATAAATGGCTGAGCATTCCTGTTTGCATCGGCTTTGCTCCTACTAAAGCACTTTCTAAAGTTGCTAATAAAATTGCTAAAAAATACCAAGAACGCACACAAGGAATTTACGTAATCGATACCGAAGAAAAACGCATCAAAGCCTTAAGATGGACAAAAATTGAAGATGTTTGGGGCATTGGTTTTCGATTAACTAAAAAAATGCAAGCTAGAAATATCTTAACAGCTTACGATTTCACATTACCTCACAACGAAAGTTATATCAAAAAAGAAATGGGCGTTGTAGGTTTACGCTTAAAATATGAATTGGAAGGAAAATCAGTTTTACTTTTAGAAGATGCACCCGCACAGAAAAAACAAATAGCAATCACCCGAAGTTTTGAAGGAACAATTTCAACTTTTGATGAAATGAAAGAACGTGTATCTACTTTCGCAACCGTTTGTGCCGAAAAATTACGCAAGCAAAATTCATGTTGCCATAGTGTAATTCTATATTTACGAATTGACAAACACAAAGTAGAACGAAGCCGCTATAATTTTTATAAATTAGAAACAATTCCTTTTGCTAGTAACTCGAGCATCACCATAAGTAATTTAGCTGTAAAATTATTAAAAGATCTTTTTCAAGAAGGTGAGATTTATAAAAAAGCAGGGATTATTGTTTCTGATATCATTCCCGAAAACCAAAAACAGTTGCATTTATTTGAAGAAGAAAACCCAAAACATCAAGCTTTAATGAAAGTTATAGATGATTTCCACAGAAAAACAGGTGAACGAAAAATACGTTTAGGCAATCAAGATTTACAACAGACTTGGAAAATGAGACAAAAGCATTTATCCAAAAAATACACAACAGACTTTAAAGATATTTTAGAAGTGAAGTGTTAAGAAAATAGATTTTCGGACATTGGATTTTCAGAAAACGGTTTGAAAAATTATAAGAACATCTTTGATTTCTTAAATCTTTGTTCCAAAAAAAATGAAAAAATGAAAAAAAAAATACAATTCTTTCTTCCAGATTTAGAAAATCAAATTGAACTCCCTTATATTTCAAGTGGAATAAAAGCTGGTTTCCCATCACCTGCGGCTGATTTTGATGAAAGTAAAATTAGTTTAGACAATGTATTAGTCAAAAATAAAGAAGCTACTTTTTATGCCAAAGCAAGCGGAAACTCGATGATTGGTGCAGGAATTGACAATGGCGATATTTTAGTGATTGACAGAAGTTTAGAGCCACAAAACAACAAAATTGCTATTTGCTATTTAGATGGCGAATTCACGGTAAAAAGAATAAAAATTGAAGGTGATAATGTTTTCCTAATGCCTGAAAACAAAAACTACAAGCCCATACAAATTGCCGAAGAAAATGATTTAATCATTTGGGGAATTGTTACGTATGTGATAAAAAAAGTATAAAAAAAGCCCCAAGAATGAACTTGAGGCTTTTGTACCCTGGGTGGGAATCGAACCCACACTCCGAAGAACACGAGTTTGAGTCGTGCGCGTCTACCAATTCCGCCACCAAGGCTGCTTCAAAAGAAGATTGCAAATGTAATAATTATTTTAAGAAAATAATAAAAATACTTTAAAATATACTTTCAGAGTCAAAATTAATTTCTAAATTTGCACTTCGCTAATGCGACACACAACTAACTAACTACATCCGAGTCGAATACAAACATTAAGCAATAGACAAAATTAAAGCTGAACTGTACGAAGCGTACCGGAATAAAAACAACCAATTAAAATGTCACATCAAGAACCTGAAGCAAAAATATTTGCTTGTTCCCAAAGTGTACACTTAGCCGAACAAATTGCTGAAAAGTATGGAATTCCGCTAGGTAAAGTTACGTTCTCAAAATTTAGTGATGGTGAAATGCAACCGTCTTACGAAGAATCTATAAGAGGATTGCGTGTATTTATTGTTTGCTCAACATTTCCGAATGCAGATAATATAATGGAACTTTTATTGATGATAGATGCTGCTAAAAGAGCTTCTGCCAGACATATAACTCCAGTTATTCCTTATTTTGGATATGCTCGTCAAGACAGGAAAGATAAGCCAAGAGTACCAATTGGAGCAAAGTTAGTTGCAAAGCTACTTGAAACTGCTGGTGCAACTCGTATTATGACAATGGACCTGCACGCGGATCAAATTCAAGGATTTTTTGAAAAACCTGTTGATCACTTGTTTGCTTCAACTATATTTTTACCTTATTTAAAAGGTTTAAATCTAGACAATTTAACAATAGCTTCACCAGATATGGGTGGCTCTAAAAGGGCTTATGCTTATTCTAAATTTTTAGAATCTGATGTAGTTATTTGTTACAAACAAAGAAAAGCGGCAAACGTCATAGGCACAATGGAATTAATTGGTGATGTTCAAGGAAAAAACGTAGTATTGGTTGATGACATGATTGATACTGGTGGAACTTTAGCAAAAGCTGCCGATTTAATGATCGAAAAAGGAGCTATAAGTGTTAGAGCGATATGTACTCACGCAATTTTATCGGGTGATGCGTATGAAAAAATAGAAAATTCTAAATTATTAGAATTGATTGTTACCGATTCTATTCCTTTAAAGAGAGAGTCAAAGAAAATAAGAGTAGTAAGTTGTGCACCATTATTTGCAGAAGTTATGCGTATGGTTCAGCACAACAATTCCATTAGTGGAAAATTTTTAATGTAAAATATTAATTAATTATATATATTTAGAATGAAGTCAATTACAATTGAAGGACAAGAAAGAGAAAGCGTAGGTAAAAAGGCAACTAAAGCCTTACGCGATGCTGGAATGGTTCCGTGTGTTATATACGGTGGAGACCAACCAGTGCATTTTGCAGCAGACGAAAGAGCATTTAAAGGTTTGGTTTACACTCCAAATGCACATACTGTTGCAATTGATTTAGCTGGGAAAAAAGTAAATGCAATTTTACAAGACATCCAGTTTCACCCAGTTACAGACAAAATTTTACACATCGATTTCTTCCAATTATTAGAAGATAGAGAAGTTATTATGGAAGTTCCTGTAAAAGTTGTTGGAAAATCTCCTGGTGTTATGGGTGGTGGAGTTTTACGTTTAGCGCAAAGACGTCTAAAAGTTAAAGCATTACCTAAAAATTTACCAGATTTTATCACAGCTGATATTACTCCACTTGAAATGGGGAACAAATTATATATCACTAAATTAGCATCTGATAATTTTAAATTCATGCACCCAGACAATACAGTTGTTTGCCAAGTAAGAATCTCTCGTGCTGCTATGAAAGCTGCTCAAGAAGCTGCAAAAGCAGAAAAAACTGCAACTAAGAAAAAATAAAAATTTTCTAACTATATCAAAAGCATCAGTTCTAAACTGGTGCTTTTTTTTTGAATATTTTCTACACAAACTATTTTCAATAGTTGATTCTTAATAAACTTTTAAAAAATAGTATTTTTACAAAATGAAATGGCTTTTTAATATCTTCAAACAAAAACAAACAGAAACAATTGATCCAATGAAAAAATTTTTAATTGTTGGCTTGGGAAACATAGGCTCAGAATATGTAAATACGAGGCACAATATAGGTTTCAAAGTATTAAATCATTATGCTAAAAAAGAAAATATAGATTTTCAAACCGCTAAACTTGGAGAACTCGCTCAGCATAAAATTAAAGGAAGAACTCTTTTTCTACTTAAACCAAACACTTACATGAACTTAAGCGGAAAGGCCATTAAGTACTGGATGGAAAAAGAAAATATACCTAAAGAAAATTTATTGGTAATTACAGATGATTTAAACCTTTCTTTTGGTACAATTAGAATAAAAGGAAAAGGTACTGATGGCGGTCATAACGGATTAAAAAACACTCAACTTATATTAAATTCATCGGAATATCCTAGATTTAGATTTGGAATAAGTGACGAATTTAAAAAAGGACAACAAGTTAATTATGTTCTTGGAGAATGGAGTGATGAAGAAAAATCTAAACTAAGTGAAAGATTTGAATTATCTCATGAAATAATAAATTCTTTTGTTTTAGCTGGTTTAAACGAAACCATGAATTTATTTAATGGAAAATAAAAAAGGATGCTTAAAATAAGCATCCTTTTTTTTATAATTAATTATTGTAAATTATTCTACAACAATTTTCTTAACTTCTTTTCTGTTTCCATCTTGAACAGTTACAAGATAAATTCCAGATGAAGCGTTGTTTAATTTTAATTCTTGGTTAAACAATCCATTATTTTGGAAAGATTTAGTATAGACTTGTCTTCCTCTTAAATCATGAACTGTAACATTTACATCATTACTAGTCTCAGATGAGAATTGAATTGTAAAGTTACCGTTGTTTGGATTTGGATATAATGAAAAGTCAGTTAATCCAAAAGTTTCAGATTTTAAGACTGGTACCATTTCAGATTTACATAAATTGAATGTAACATCATTAAACGTACCTACATTACCATCACCTACTACAACGTCCGTTAAGAAAAACACCCATTGACCCGCAGAATTTAATCCTATAAATGGTGCAAATGGATCTAAAGGTAATGTTGGAGCCAAACTTGTTGTATTAGCACAATTTACTGCTGTACCTTGTGAGTCATATAGTAAATTAATATTAGCACTTCCTGCACAAGAACCAGAACTTAATCTTGTTACTCCTGTAGTTTGTGAAGGATGTCTATAACCAAAATAAAGACTTCCTGCATTTGGATGCGTTAAATTTGGTCTAATATTGATATCTGTTAATGTAAATGAATCCGTAATAGTAAATCCTAAACCAGCATATGAAGCTGCATTTTCAGCAATAGGTGTTCCAACTTGAAAAGTATAATCTGTACAACTATTTTGAGTTTGATAGATATAATTTCCAATCGCAATGTTTTTAGTATTTATATCATAATAAATATTTCCAGTTGGTTTAACCATAACTCTACAACTTGGCGCAGTAATGTTTGGAACCGTAATAGCATAAGAACCATTATTTGGTACACCAGAAGCTAAAGTAGTCGTATAAGTTTGACCTCCATCTATTGATAATAAAATATCAACATTAGCAGAACCTACTAATGAAGTTGTATTATTTACCGTCCAAGTAATAGTTTGAGAAGAACCTTGAGCCCATACAAGTTGGTCTGTATTTTGAGAAGTTACATCAAAAGGCCCTGCAGATACAGAAACAGTTAATAACATTTCATCGGTACCTGTTTGACCACCACCAGCAACATTGTCTCTAGCTGTTAAACTAAAAATCATAACTCTACCTACAGAGTTTACCGATTCCCAATCAGCAGTTAACGTATTATTTAACACGCTAGCCATCTTAGGCATATATCTAAATGGAACAGTTTCTGGATCTCTAGATCTCCAGTTTGCACCATTTGTTTTTGTAGGAGACACTAATGAACCTGTTGCTCCAAGACCTGGACTTGTTGCGTCATTATTTTGTTCCCAGCAATAAGTTAAGGGATTTCCACCAGAATCTGTTGCTGAACCTGTTAATATAAATGGTGTGCTTATTGGAATTGTCCAGTCACTACCAGCATTTACCACTGGAGTTCCATGAGTAATAGTTGTATTTACAGTACATGTCTTTGACAACAAATTTGTTTGAATTTGTAAAATACTTCTATAAGCAAAATAATCATCTGAATGAGCTTGAACATCAGTAGCACCAGTAATACCTGCATAAGCCATAATAGTCGAACCAGAACCTGGCTCCACATTTACAGCATTGTTTTCTGTTCCATGTGAGAAAGTATGATTACCTCCTAATTGGTGCCCTATTTCGTGAGCTACATAATCAATATCAAAATTATCTCCAGCTGGAACACCATCTGCTGGAGAAGTAAAACCACTTCCTTTACTTCCGTCTGTGCTACAAACACAACCGATACATCCTGCATTTCCACCACCACCAGAAGCACCAAACAAATGTCCGATATCATAAGTGGTTGTTCCTAATACACTTGTTAAAGTTGTTTGCAATTCACCATTCCAAGCTCCTCCTGAACCAGCCGCAGCAGCTGAATATGGATCTGTTCCTGCATTGTAGTAAATAACACTTGTACTGTTTGCAGTAATATTCATGTGTAAAGCTAAATCTTTCTCAAAAACTCCGTTTACTCTTGTCATAGTTGCATTAAATGCCGCCAATACTAAACCTGATTGAGCAGCACTTGTTGCACCAAAATAGTTTGAATATTCCGCAGTACATGAAATTGCCAGTCTAAATGTTTTTAAAACTCCATTACTAGCTTTTAAAACATTTGGATTTGTTTGTAAATCAGAAATAATTTCTTGATCTATGGTTGAGCATGTAAAAGGTAAATTTCCTTTTACTCTTGAGGCATTATAAACTGCATAAACTGAACCGTCAGCAGAGTATTGTTCAATAAATTCATTGCGTTTTCCTGCTCTAAAAACCATTGCTTGAATTCCCTTTGGATCAACACTTAGTCTTACTTGAGCATATTTATCATCTATTCCAATTCCAACATAAGAACGAATGTCTGGATATTGAGCTTGTAAATCTGAATCGAAATTTGAAGCTTCAAAAAACTCATATCTTTCCATATTACCATCAATATTAGGTAATGAAATTATAGTACTTGATTTTTTTGCAACAAATCTATCTGGTGACGATTGTAATAATTGTTTTAATGTTTGCACATTTGTTTGAAACAATTTAAATTCTTGTGGGAAAGATTGTCTTTCCACATTTTTGTTAACTTTAGTTACATCTTTTTTTGACGCTGTCTTCCAACTAGTTGTTGTTTGAGCATAAAAACTAGACGAAATAAGTATACTAAAAGTAAATAGTAATAATTTTTTCATAATTAAGTTTTTTTAATAGTTAGTAAATATATTAAAGTAATCTTATTTATGCTAAAAAAAAAAGCGAGAAATGTTATAATTAACATTTCTCGCTATAAAATATTTAAAATAGAGATTTAATTATTCTACAATAATCTTTTTAACCTCTTTTCTAGATCCGTCTTGAACAGTTACAAGATAAATACCAGACGTAATGCCATTAAGGTTTAATGTTTGATTAAACAAGCCATTATTTTTATAGCCATTTATATAAACTTGTCTTCCTCTTAAGTCGTGAACACTAATATTTATAGTATTAGTTGATTCTGAATTAAATTGAACTGTAAAATTACCATTATTTGGATTTGGATATAATGAAAAATCAGATAAACCAAAACTTTCTGCTGAAGCTGTAATGGTTTGAGAACAAACTTCAATAGACCATGAATTAACTGTTCCAACATCTCCATTATAAAAATCTGTTGCTGATAACGTCCACGTTCCATTAGAAACTAATCCGTTAAAGACGGCTAATGGAGAAGCAGGAGAGAATGTTCCTGTCATGTTTGCAACACAACTAAAAGCTGGAGAACCATCACTCATAGTTATATTAAAATTGTCATTTGACCCACATGATCTGTTCCAAACTAAATCTTGAGTAGCGTTTGGATGATTAATTCCAATTACCAAATCATTTGGCCATGTATGAGTAACATTTAAACCGATATTAACATCTGACAAAGTTCCTACAACTGGTACAATTATAGTATTAGTTACAGTTGCACCAGGAGTATTAGCTCCAGTCCCATCTGGTACTGGTAAAGAAGTTGTGTTTGTATATGTGTCACATGAATTTGTAATAACAAATCCTACTGCAAAATCTTTAGTATTAATATCATAATAAATATTACCTGTAGGTTTAACCATTACTCTACAAAATGGTGCGGCTACATTCGGAACAGTAATTACTTCTGACCCATCATTTAATGTATTTGAAGCCAATGTAGTTGTAAATGTTTGACCACCATCAAGTGATAACAGAATATCTACATTTGCAGAACCAAATAATCCATTTGTTCCATTTACTGTCCAAGTAATTGTTTGCGTTGACCCTTGAGTCCATGAAATTCCATCAGCTGCTTGCGATGTAACATCAAATGGCCCAACTGTTCCCAAAACATTCACTATCATATCATCCACTCCTGTTTGAGCGCCATTTACAACATTATCTCTTCCTGTTAAAGTAAAGTTTAAAGTTCTTGCCACCGAAGATACTGATTCATAATCTGCTGTTAATGAATTTGCTAACACACTTGATAATTTTGGCATATATCTTACAGGAGACGTAACTGGACTTCTAGATCTCCAGTTAGGACTAGTTGTGTTTGTTGGAGAAACAGTAGTAAATGCAACTGTTGCATTATTATTTTGTTCCCAGCAATATGTAAGAGGATCATTATTTGGATCTGTTCCTGAACCTGTTAAAATAAATGGAGTACCATTTGGAATAGTCCAATCAGCACCTGCATTCATAACTGGCGCACCATGTGTTATTGTTGTAGTTGTCGGACATGTTCTAGTCGACAAGTTTGTTTGAACTTGTGCTATACTTCGGTAGGCAAAATAATCATCTGAATTCTGTTGTACATCTGTTGAGCCAGTAATACCTGCATACCCCATAATTGTTGAACCTGACCCAGGTTCAACATTAACACCAGTTCCTTCTAAGCTCATTGAAAAGGTATGGTTTGCTCCAAATTGATGACCTAGCTCATGTGCCACATAATCAATATCAAAAGTGTCTCCGGCTGGAACTCCATCTGCAGGAGAGGTAATACCTCTTCCCTTAGTGGCTCCTGCACCTGATGCAACACCATCGACACATACACAACCAATACAACCTGCGTTACCACCACCACCAGAAGCACCAAACATATGTCCTACATCATAAGCAGCATTGTTCGCAGCTAAGGCAGTAGAAGGGCCTGTTAGTGTTGTATTTAAAGCAACTTGTAATTGTGTATTCCAATTAGCCAATGTAGTGTATGGATCAGTAGTTGGATTATAATAAATTACATTCGTTGTTTGCGCAACAATATTCATATGAACAGCAAAATCTTTTTCAAAAACCCCATTAACTCTTGTCATTGTAGCATTGTAAGCTGCTAATACATTTGCAACTTGAAGAGAACTGGTAGCTCCAAAATAATTTGCATATTCTCCATTACATGATAAAGCTAATCTTAGCGTTTTTAAAACTCCGTTATTAGCTCTTAGGGTTTGAGGGTTTATATCATTTATAACGGCATGATCTTCTGTAGAACAAGTAAAAGGTAATTTACCCTTGCTTCTTGATGAATTGTAAACCGCATAAACAGAACCATCTTGAGAATATGGCTCCATAAATTCGCTTTGCTTTCCTGCTCTAAAAACCATGGTCTGAATTCCATTTGGATCAACACTTAATCTTATTTGAGCATTTTTATCATCTAAACCAATTCCAACATATGAACGAATACTTGGATATTGAGCTTGTAGGTCTGAATCGAAATTAGATGCTTCAAAAACTTCAAATTTTTCCATAACACCCTTTACATTTGGTAAAGAAATTATTGTATTTGATTTTGTTCTTGAAAATCTATCTGGTGCAGATAAAAGCGATTGTTTAATTGCATCAACATTTACTTGAAACAATTTAATTTCTTGAGGAAAAGATTCTCTTTCCACATTTTTGTTAGTTTGAGTAACTTCATTTTTAGATACTTCTTTCCAAATTTTGCCTGTTTGAGCATACAAATTTGAAGAAAACACTAAAAATAAAGAAAAAAGTAGTAATTTTTTCATAATTATGGTTGTAATAGTTAGTTAACAAATTTAACAAAAAATAAATTAAATAAACAATTTATTTTATAATGTTAGGATTATAAGTGTCAATATCAATACTTTTGTATTTTATATATTTATTTTGAACACATTCCAATCTATTTTTGATTACAATAAGAACAAGAAAAGCATTTTGACTTTAGGCACTTTTGATGGTGTTCATATAGGTCATCAAAAAATACTACAAAAACTTGTAAAAGAAGCTAATTCTAATGGTTTAGAAAGTATTTTACTTACTTTTTTTCCTCACCCAAGAATGGTTTTGAAACAAGATGAAAAAATTCAGCTTCTGAACACCATTGAAGAAAAATCTAAGTTAATTGAAGAAACTGGGATTCATAACTTAATTATTCATCCTTTTGATGCTACATTTTCTGAACTTTCAGCTGAGGATTTTGTGAAAAAAATTCTAATTGACAAATTAAACTTAGCTAAAATAATAATTGGTTATGATCACAAATTTGGAAAAAATAGATCGGCTGATATTAATGACTTAATAATTTTAGGAAAAAAATATAATTTTGAAGTGGAGCAAATTTCCGCAAAAGAAATAGATGACATTTCGATTAGTTCCACAAAAATTAGAAAAGCATTGTTGAATGGAAAGATTGAATTAGCAACTAGTTATTTGGGACATAATTATTCTTTATTTGGCTCAGTTATAGAAGGGAAAAAAATAGGTCGGACTATAAACTATCCAACAGCAAATCTTAAAATCTCAGAAGATTATAAATTAATTCCTAAGAATGGCGTTTATGTTATCTCTAGTGTAATTGATGACAAAACTGTTTTCGGAATGATGAATATTGGAAATAATCCAACTGTTCTAGGTGATTCTGACAGTATTGAAATCCATTTTTTTGATTTTAATGAAAATTTATATGCAAAAGAAATTTGCGTCAGATTATTATCAAGAATTAGAGACGAACAAAAATTTGATTCGATAAACGAATTAAAAAGACAGTTAGATTTGGACAAAGAATATTCGGAAAATTACATTTCAAAAAATGTATGATGCCAAATATTTATAAAAATATAGATAATTCCCCGTTAATCCTTTTTAGAATTCTATTTGGTTTTTTAGTAGCAGCTGAAAGTTTTGGCGCGATACTAACCGGCTGGGTTAAAAGCGTTTTTATTGAAACTCATTTTACATTTACTTTTATAGGTTTTGAATGGTTAGAAGTATTACATGGTGACATAATGTACTTATATTTCATAGTTATGGGGATATTAGGCATTTTAATAATGCTTGGTGCCAAATATAGATTTGCAATTATTTTATTTACAATTTTATGGGCTGCCGTTTATCTAGCGCAAAAGACCTCTTATAATAATCACTATTATTTGTTGATGGTTATTAGCTTTTATATGTGCTTTTTGCCTGCTAATCAATATAAATCTTTTGATGCAAAGTGGCATCCAGAAATAAAATCCGATGTAATGCCTTATTGGGTTTCACTTGTTTTTATTATTCAAATAAGTATAGTTTATTTTTTTGCTGCGATTGCAAAATTTTATCCAGATTGGATGGATGGTACTTTTGCTAAAAACCTGCTTGTTGGATCTTCAGATATTCCCTTTATTAAAAATATCTTTTCAAAAGAATGGTTTTATTTATTTATAGCCTATGCTGGAATATTATTTGATTTATTAATCGTACCATTCTTGTTAATTAAAAAAACAAGAACAATAGCTTTTATAGCTTCTCTCATATTTCACATCTTTAACTCTATTACTTTACAAATTGGGATTTTTCCTTTTTTTGCTATTGGGTTTATTTTGTTTTTCTATGAGCCTGAAATTATAAGACGAATGTTCTTTAAAAAAAAGAAAGCTGTATTGTTTGAAACAACTTCTTTAAAGCACAAAAACATATTACAATTAATATTAATTCCAGTTTTAATAATTCAGTTAATATTGCCATTAAGACATCACTTTATAAAAGGTGATGTTTTGGTTACAGAAGAAGGTCACCGTTTGAGCTGGAGAATGATGCTTAGAGCAAAAAGTGGTTATATTCGATTTAAAATTGTAGACAACGATACTAAAAAAGAAACTTCTTATTATTACAACAAAAACTTAACTTACAAACAAGTTAATGCTTTATCGACAAAACCCGATTTTATTTGGCAATATTGTCAACGCATTAAAAGCGAATATAAAGGTAAAAACATTTCTATTTTTATTGAATGTAAAAATGCTATCAATCAAAAACCGTACAGAACCTTAATTGATCCTAAACAAGATTTCGCGGTTGCTAAATGGGATTATTTTTTTCATAACGATTGGGTTGTTTTAAGATAATTTAACTAAATTTTACATGTTGATTATCAGTATTTTTGTTTTTTTTACTTAAATTTAACACAAAACAACAAATTATGATAAATAATATTGAATTTAAAAATGGAATCTTAATCTTTCTTGGGATTGGAATATTTTTTCTTGTATTGGACGTATTAGGTCTTGCCGATAAAAATTATCTAAGAATTTTAAATGCTTTTATTGTTCTTTTTGGAATTAATCAGACAATAAAAACAAAAATTAAGAATGGTAATTCTGATTACTTAGAAAATTTGTTTTCAGGTTTTAAGACAGGTGTTATTGGTATTGTTTTAGGAATAGTTGGTTTAATTATATTTATTTACATTAAAGGTGGCGAGGCATATTTAGACAAACTTTCTGACACGTTCTTCTTTGGAAAAGACAACAACATTATTAAATATTGCAGTATATTGTTTTTCGAAGGAATTGCTTCTAGTTTAATTGGTTCTTTTGTATTAATGCAATATTGGAAAGGAATTGAATTAAAACCATAAGGTTAAAAAAAAATAAAAAAAAAGGATTGCATAATGCAATCCTTTTTTTTTAAGACTATATGATTAATAAATAATTTTCTTTGTCACGACCTTTCCATCTTCAAAAGTAGTTTTAACTATTAAAGCTTCTTTCGTTTGTATTAATTTTTCAAGAACAACTTCGGTTGAATTGACTTTATTGTTTTCGTAAATTTTTCTTCCTAAAATATCAAAAACTAAAACTGATTTAATGCTTTGAGAAGCAAAAAGTGAAACCTTATTGTTAGAAACTATTACTAAACCATTTGGATTTTCAAAAGACTCATTGCTTAAAACAGTATTTGTATATCTCAACACGAAACGCTCATTAAACTCACCTGCACTTGTTGTAAATGTGTAAGGAGCTTGTCTTAAATCGTGAATTAAATTCAATAATTTATCTTCGACGTATATATTTTGTGAAAGATTTGAAAACAATCCATCAACAGATGCTATTGCAATTGTGTAATTTCCTGCTGTTTCAGCAAATATTCCCATTGGCACTAAATCATTAGCATCAAAAGGAACCGGTCTTCCTTGTATGGCTTGTTTTTGTGTATTAATTAAAGTGTATAGTTTAAAGGCATCTACTTCAATTAAAGCATCAAACATTCTGTCTTTTGCTAAAGTAGCATCAGGCACATATCCAATTAATGTTCTAGAAAGCTCATTATTTGACGCTATTAAATCTAACCAGATTCTACTTTTTTCTATAGAATTTGTTGGATCACTATTTTTAAAGAATGCTGAATTATCATATACAATACCACCGGCAGTTCTTCTGTGAGAATTTTTAAATATTACATTAGATGAGCCAAAAGTTATTGTGTTTGTAGGTGGAGTACCGTCTATTTCTCCGTCTTCTAGCATTCTAACAAAGAATCCTTGACCCGAAGCAATATTTCCATCAAATGCACCTGGCACGGTAGATCCTGTTCCGTTAGAAACAATATAATCATTATCTGTATAGTTATAAGCAAAACTTTGATAAAATGGATTTGGATTTGTATTATTAGGTAAAGTTCCATGTGTCCATAATCTAACACTCCCTTCAATATTTGTATTGTCTGTTACAAATGAATTTGCAGACATTGCAGAAGGGTATGGATTTCCAATTAAGTTCCAAGTGTCATCAGTACCTGTTGTGTCACCTCTAGCAATCCCAACACTAACTATTCCATTATTAGGCCCACTTCCTTGAAACGTAATTGGTAAAGCAGTAGCTGTTGTCGCTCCGTTTGAAGCTCTAGCAATATATCCTTTAGCGGTAAACATAGTCCCAGAAGCAGCTAACCAATTTCCTTGTGTACTATTTGCGTTTATAGCTGTAGGATTCCATTCATATCTGTTACTACCAGGCAAACTACTTACTAAAAAACTCTGAATTGGTGATGACCAATAAATATAATCTAAATTTCTTGCTTGAGCAGTTCTGTTAACTTGAAATTTTGTTCCTGTATATGTTCCAGAATTTGTATCAGTTTCTTTAATTTGAACAATACTTCCATTGTTTTCAACAATAATATTACCATTATTAATAATATTAAAATCAATAACAACATAACCTCCTCCTGAAACGGTTAATGTTCTAGTAGCATTTACTTCTAAAGTACAACATTCAAAATTACCATTCGTACCTGTAGTATAGTTTCCGTTTAGAATTGCTTTTCTACCTAAAGTTGGTGCTCCATAAGTCCAAGTTGTACCATTCCAAGTAGTAATATCATCTTTTATTTTTACAGCATTTGTTGCAGTAAAACATGTTATTGAATTCTCTCTAACTTGACAATAATATTGATAATTATTTAATCCAGATGTTGAAGAAATCGACAAAGTAGCACTTGCAGTTCCTGTGTAAACTCCTGTATTTGTTAATGCGGTCCAAGATGAAGAACCAGGAACATTAACATACCATTGATAAGCTAAACTTAAACCTCCTGCAAAACCTTCTGTTGCTGTTGTAGCTAAAACTACAGAACCACAATTTGGTGTGTACGTTGGTTGAGTGTTAACAGTTGGTGGCACACCTGTAGAATAACTATGTGAACCTATACCAGAATAATCATTGTTTGTACATGTAGCCCAATTTAAAAAATCCCAATCTGCATTATTATATGTTAAACTTGGTGCTGTTGCTGTACTTTTTCTTTTAAAATTAGCTCCTTCAGTACCTAAACCTAAAGCATCTGCCCAATTGTTGGATAAATATGTTCCCCATCGATCTAATTCAGTTGCTCCATTAAATAGTTTTATGTGATCGTTTTCTGTTACAGTAAAATTAATACCACCTGCACCAGAAGTAGTTGCAGCTAAACTAGCATCTGAACCTGTAATTCCTGCACAAATTGGATTTCCTGTTCCGACAGCTACAACATAAGTAGTGCCGTTTGTTAAACTAAAAGAAGGTAAAGATATTGTTGTTCCTGCTGTTGAACCTCCATTGTTATAAATTTGTATTGAATACATACTTAAGTTTTTTGTAACTCCTGTAGCATTATAAATTTCGATATAACTTAAACCTCCAGTATTTGAATCTGTAACTTCACTTATAAAAAGTTCTGATGCTGCTGATGCTCCACCTTCACAACTACCTGTTACATTTTTTATAACTGTAAATAAGTCTGTTGTTGAGCAACCTTGAGAATTAGTAACTACTAAATTTCCAGTAATTGCTGCTGAAGGAATTACAACTGAAATTTGAGTTGAACTTATTACTGTTATCGCTAAAGCTGAACCATTTAATGTAACAGTATTTGTGCCAGATAAATTTAATGTTGATGTAATATAAACCGTTGTTCCAACTGGTCCAGAAGTTGGTGACATTGTTGTTGTGTATGATGGACAATTTCCTGTTCCTTGCACATCAAAAGTATATGGATTTTCGTTTGAATCGTTATTAACTATAGAAATCGTAGCTGTTCTTACACCTGAAGCTTGTGGAGTAAATGTAATAGTAAATGGAATAGAACTTGCTAATGTAGAACCAACAGTAATTGTTGAAGGTATTGCAGAAATACTAAAATCTCCTGGATTTGCACCAGTTATTGTTACAGTACCAATTGTTAAATTAGCAGTTCCTTCATTTTCTATATAATAAGTTTTTACAACATTATTTCCAATATTCGTTATAGCAAAAATAGTGTTATAACCTGTACTCGCAGTTGAACCAGAAGGAATATCTGATGAAGTCATGTCTTTTGCAATATTCATTTCTGGTGTTGGTACTATTGCAGTTGCAGTAATAGCATAATCATAAGGGTTTTCATCACTATCATTACTAGCTATACTTATAGTATTTGGAAATGTTCCTGCAACAGCACTATTAAACGTTACTGTAAAAGTAGTTGATAAACCAGGTGGTACAATTAATAATAATGGTTGAACCACAGAAAAACCATTTGTAGTATTAGAAAGAGTAACTGGATTTGTTGGTAAAATTAAAGGTAAAGTACCTAAGTTTTGAATTGTAAATGTATGTGTTGTGTTTGTACTTGTGAAAACTGTACCGTAATCTGTGTCATCAGCAATAGCTGGTGTAACATCGCCATCTAGAATAGCAACTCCTAATCCTTGAACGTTTATTTCTGGTATCGGAGTTAATGATGTAACTGTACCATTCACTACTAAATCGTTTCCTGTAAAATCTCCAATACCTCCAGAACCTCCTGTTGCCTCAGCATACATATAAACTCTATATGTAACTGCACTAGAAGAATTAGCTTGAGCAAAAGTAAAAGTAAATGATTGTGTAGATGTATTATCTATTATAGAATATTGAGTATCTAAATTTGTAGTATAACCATCAACTGAACTCCTAAGAACAATTGCACTTGGGCCAGTTCCAGAACGTTGTAAATTAATTTTTATCGATGATACTGAAAACTGAAAACCAGAATTTGGAGTTACAGAAAATTGCATGTAATTGTTACCACTAACTGCATTTGCAATAGATGTTAATGCCCAATTTGTAGCATTAAACCTATCTGCGTTTCCAGAAGCAGTTAAACCAGCACCTCTAGTAATAGTTGAAGAACCAAGATTAGCATTGTTAAAATTTGAATTAGCTGAAACTTCATCCCCTGCTAAACCAGCAAATTCAAATGTTAATATTTGTCCCCAACTAAAAATTGAGCATAGAAAAGCAATAATGAATAAAAAATTCTTCATTTTTTGATTGTGTTAATTTATTAAATACTTTTGGGAATAAATTAGGTGTCATACACTACAAATATAACCTCTAAAAAGATCTTAATTAAATAAGTGAAAAATACTCGATTAAATACCTTTTCTATCGTTGAAGTACGCAATAAGCTAGAGTACTACTGTGCTTATCAAGATAGATGCCACCAAGAAGTATATCAGAAAATGTTCTCTTTTTCAATAAATACTTACGAAAAAGAAGAGCTTATGGTCTACTTAATTGAGAATAATTTTTTAAATGAAGAACGCTTTGCTCAAAGCTTCACCAGAGGAAAGCACAATTATAAAAAATGGGGAAAAGTTAGAATCGTAAATGAATTAAAAGCAAGAAACATTTCGTCAACTATTATCAAAATAGCTTTAAAGGAAATTAACGATTCACTTTATCTAGAAACTTTTGAAGAATTAGCCAACAAACATTGGGAATCTATTACTGAATCAAATTTCATGAAAAAAAGAAAAAAATTCTGCGACTACTTTCTAAGAAAAGGTTGGGAAAATGAGTTGATTTATGAGAAGGTTCGTGAGTTGGAGAAGTTGTGATGGGGTGAAAGCGGGATTTGGAGATAGGGAGATTTTACAGTTGATATATATTACTTAGTGGTTGTTTTTACTATTACCATAAAAAACCACCCCGTCCTTCGGACACCCCTCCAATGGAGGGGAAGTTAGAAGTTAAATTGATTTTTAAAAAGCTCTTATCTAAAAGTATATTTTAGTCCAAACATCATATTTCCTTTTGGCATTGGAATCAAACTGGTTTCAGAATATTCCGTATTGAAAATATTATTAGCATAAATTGAAAGTTCCATGTCATTTAATTTATAAGCTGCACTTAAATCTACAACAGTATAACTTACTCCAGAAGTTCTTTCTAAATAATGGTAAGCTATAGAGTTTGAAAAGTTTTTAAACCATTGCATTTGATAAGAACCTACTAATTGATGCTTTAAAGAATTAACAGAATATCTCGATTCAACGGCTGCTGTTTTTTTTATTTCGTCTTCTATAAATGTATAGCCTAAATTGATTTTTTGACTTAAAGTATTGACTTTAAACTTATAATCAAATTGGGTTTCAAACCCTTTTGTGTTTACATCTTGAATGTTTTGAGGTGAAAAAGCAACATCCGTAGGATTTACTCTAACATAATCAATCAAATCGTTTGAATCTCTATTAAAACCGACTAAAGACAAGCCAAATCTATTGCTATTCCATCTAATTCCTACTTCTTGTGCCAAAGCATCTTCTGGCTGTAAATTTGCATTTCCTGTGGCTTGTGGACCAACATAGTATAAATCGGTGTAAGTTGGAACTCTGTAGGTATATCCAATATTTCCATAAACTCTTAGATCTTGATTAATTTTATAACCTACATCAATTCCAGGAAACAATTTATTGTCAAAATCTGAAAAATACGAAGCTGCAATTCCAGGAGTTACATCTAATTTATTGTCTAAAAACTGAAAACGATGCTCTAAAAACAAAGTCGCAATTTCTCTTTGATTGTTTCCCAAATTATTACTGACAATATAATATTTTGAAAATTCGACACCGAAACCAGTAATTCCGATAGTTGACGTATAAGAACCATTTAATTCGGCAGCTATTTTATTGGTGATGTGTAAGTTTCTATAAGCTGATGGGTTTTTTCTTTTATACAAATACAAATCTTCATTTCTTCTCCAGTATACTCTTGGTTTCCAAGTAAAGTTTCCGTTTTTAATAACCGTTGAAAACCCAACTAAACTGGCTTGAGTTTCTTCATATTGTTCAGTTGCTGTTGGAATTCCATAAAAACCATTAGCTCCAAACTTTCGTTCTGAATGACTTGCAATCAAATTAATAGGCAGTTTATTTTTATTGAATTGACTTTTTACAAATATATTTTTGTTGTCAAAATCTGTGTTTTCTCTATAACCGTTTGAAAAATTCTTACCAAAATGAACAATATGACTACTATTATCTAAATTAATTGAAGCAGTAGCTTCGGCCAAAAACTGATCATAAGAACCGGCTTGAAATTTAGTTACCAAAGCATTACTTGGAGCATTTTTCGTTACGATATTCACCGCTCCAGAGAAAGCATTTTGTCCAAAAATACGTGCTGCTGGCCCTTTGATGATTTCGATTCGTTCGATAACTTCAATAGGTAACGCTAAATTTAAAGTATGATGTCCCGTTTGTGGATCATCTACTTTTATTCCATCAATTAATAATAAGGTTTGATCAAAACTTCCACCTCTTATGTATAAATCGGCTTGCATTCCGTTTACACCTTGTCTTCTTACATCGATTCCTGCAACTTGTTGTAACGCATCAGCCACATTTGTAACTCCTAATTTCTGAATATCAGCAGCTGTAACAATTTGAATGGTTCTTGAATTTTCATTAAAAGGTAAATCAATTCTAGAAGAAGTTACGACAACTTCTCTTAATGAATCTGTTTTTTGTTGCACATCTTGCGCTTTTCCTGTTAAAGTAAAAAGTACTAAAGAAGCTATTAAAAAGGTATTTTTCATATTAATGACTATTGTTTATTTTAAAACGTTGCAAAAATCGTAACTTTCCGGACGAGTAATCTAGTCCAGTTTTTAAATTATGAATAGTCCGGTTGAAACACTTTTAAAACAATTGATTCAGTTTGAGAAAAATACTTCCACAGCGGTATTTATTCAAATTTCTCATCAAATAATTGATGCCATTCAGCGTGGTTATTTAACAAAAGGAACCGCTTTACCCGGAAGTCGTACTTTGAGTCAATTGTTAAACATTCACAGAAATACGGTTGTGGCTGTTTATGATGAATTAGCTTCGCAAGGTTGGGTTGAAATCATTCCGAATAAAGGAACATTTGTAATTGTACCTGAGCAGAAAACGGTTTCAATTAAAGCTATTTCCTATCCAACAAATCAGGAAAATGAATCCATAGAAAAAACTGGATTTAATTTTAAACCTTCTTTTCACTTAGCTTCTACTTCTGAAACTAAAGAAACAAAATATAGCATAAATGACGGTCAACCCGATTTGAGATTGCATCCAACGCATCAATTTTCAAAATGGTATAGTGCTTCGATGAAACGAAAAACCTTGCTTTCTAAATGGAATCAGACATCAAATACAACTCATTCGGTTTATAAAAATCAATTGTGTAATTATTTAAATGCTACTCGTGGCTTTCACATTAAACCTAAAAACTTAATTAGCACAAGAAGTACAGAAATGAGTTTGTACATTGTATCACAGCTTTTACTACAGCCGAACGACGTGGTTTTGATTGGTAATCTTAGTAATTATGCAGCTAATATGATTTTTCAACAAGTTGGTGCTACAATTCACACTATTCCAATTGATGAAAATGGTTTAGATATAGATTACATTAGAAAACATTACATAAAAAAATCGATTCGTTGTGTTTATGTTTGTGCGCATCGGCATTATCCAACTACAAATACACTTAGTGCAGAACGACGCTTGGCTTTATTAGAATTGGCCAAAGAATATGAATTTGCTATAATTGAAGATGATTTTGATTACGATTTTCAATTTGAAGGTTCAGCCATGTTACCAATGGCAAGTTCGGATGCGAATGGAAATGTTATTTATTTGGGAAAATTGGGTCAATCGTTGTTTCCAAGCTTTCAAACAGGATTTGTAGTTGCTCCAACTAATTTAATTGTTGAGGCCAAGAATTATTTACAAATGTTGGATAAACAGGGAGATGTCATTCAGGAACAAATGTTGTCTGAATTGATTTATGAAGGAGAAATTCATCGCTTAATCAAGAAAAACATTGTAAATTATAAACGCAGACGTGATTATTTATGTCAAATGCTAATCAATTATTTTAAAGAAACTGTTCATTGGGAAAAACCATCTGGTGGATTAGCCATTTGGTTGCAATTTGAACCTAAAATATCACTAGTTCAATTGGCTGAAGAAGCTCAAAAGAATGATTTATTTCTTCCTAAAACTATTCTTTATCAGAATAAAAACACTTGTGCAATTCGTTTTGGCTTTGGTCATTTAGATGAAGAAGAGCTTGAAATTGTAGTTACAAAGCTAAAAAGGGCTTATAACAACATCGTTAAGGAATAAATTTTTATTCTTTTTTGATATTTATTTATTGTTATTCAATAATTTTTATACATTTGTGAAATAATTTTAAATACTTAGTTATGGAAATTAAAATCACAACCAATCAAATTTTGAAAGTTTTGGAAATACTTTCATGGATCATTTTTATTGGCTTATGTGTAGAAGCAGGTGGAATACTTGTCAATACATTTATTACACTTTTTATTACTCCAAATGGAGTTGTAAATTTTTGGAAAGGGAAAGAATATTTATCTAACCTTTACCAATATGACTATGGTTATTTTATGGTTGTAACCATTATTATGTCTATTGTTGCCATTTTGAAAGCCATTATGTTTTACCTTATCATAAAATTATTCCTAAATAAAAATTTAGATTTTTATAATCCTTTTAGTTTGGAATTAAAACAGTTCATTTCAAAACTATCCTATCTTGCTTTAGGAATTGGGCTATTTTCTATTTCTGGAGACAAATATTCAGAATTGTTTTCAAAGCAAGGCCTTCAAGCAGTTAACTTACAGCTATTAAACCTAGAAGGAGCTGATGTTTGGTTATTTATGGCTGTGATACTTTTTATTATTTCACATGTTGTAAAAAAAGGAATAGAAATTCAAACTGAAAACGATTTAACTATATAATTATGAGAAAACTAAATTTTTTAAAAGCAATTGTTGATTTTGTATGGATTATGTCATTTATTACAATTCCGCCATTAGTGGCTCTTTTTGGATTTATTTTAATTAGTGATGAACCTTTAGGCATTCCTATCAAAATGAATGGTGTAGAAGTAACTGTAGTTGATCAGCAAACAAAATTTTTCCTAGTATTTGTTGTACTTGCGGCATTATTAATATTATATAGTCTTTTTCTATTTAGAAAAATATTAGGATCGTTTCAAAAGACAAAAATATTTGAAGTGGAAGTGATTAAGAACTTTAATACAATTGGAGTATTGTTGTTAATTTCATCTCTATTATCTGGTGTTCCCGCCTTTATCATTGCATTTTTAAAAAAGGAAGCAAGCTTTGAAATGGGTTTAAATCCATTTGTGATGCTTGTTTGCTTAGGCTTATTTTTTATGGTGCTAAGTGAAGTTTTTACTATTGCCAAAAAACAAAAAGAGGAAAACGAATTAACAATATAACTATGCCGATAATTGTAAACTTAGATGTCATGCTTGCTAAACGCAAAATGAAAAGTAATGAATTAGCTGAAAAAGTAGGCATAACTGTAGCTAATTTATCAATATTAAAAACTGGTAAAGCAAAGGCAATCAGATTTTCTACTTTGGAAGCAATTTGTGAAGAATTGGAATGTCAACCTGCTGATATTTTGGAGTATGTGAAGGAATAAAATAAACCTAACAGGTTTTAAAAACCTGTTAGGTTTGATATGAGTCGCTATAAAAATGATTTGTAATTATTAACGAAAACCCTAGCCCAGATAGGAACGGCATCCTTTTATTGCGAGAATGAAGTAATCTCATCAAAAGATTGCTTCATTCTCGCAATAAAAGATATAGTGGATAGCTGGAAATAGCTCCAAAACAAAAAAGCCAAACATTACTGCTTGGCTTTTATATATAATTAGTTGAATGTATTAGTCAGCTAAAACAATAACTTTATTTTCATTCATTTCGATTGTTCCTGAGTTGATTGGCAACCAAAATGTTTGCTCATTTACTTTTTTGAATTGAGAAATAAATTCTTTATCAATATTAATTTTTTGAGCATTTATTTTAATGTTACCTTTTGTCAATAAAGAAACAATTGGTGCGTGATTATTCAACATTTGAAACTCACCATTCACACCTGGCAAAGCTACTGAAGTAACTTCTCCTTTAAATAATGTAGCTTCTGGTGATACTATTTCTAAAATCATAATTTTTAGTTTACAGTCTCAGTTTACAGCCTCAGTACTGAACACTGAACACTGAATACTGAATACTTGATTTATGCTTCTGCTAACATTTTTTCTCCAGCTTCGATAGCTTCTTCGATAGTACCTTTAAGGTTAAAAGCTGATTCTGGTAAGTGATCTAATTCACCATCCATAATCATATTAAATCCTTTGATAGTATCTTTAATGTCTACTAAAACTCCTTTTAAACCTGTAAATTGCTCAGCTACGTGGAATGGTTGCGATAAGAAACGTTGTACACGTCTTGCTCTACCAACAACTAATTTATCTTCCTCAGATAATTCTTCCATACCTAAAATTGCAATAATATCTTGTAATTCTTTATAACGTTGTAATATCTCTTTTACTTTTTGAGCACAAGTATAATGTTCTTTTCCTAAGATGTCTGCTGTTAAGATTCTTGATGTAGAATCTAACGGGTCAACTGCAGGATAAATACCTAACTCAGCAATTTTACGAGATAATACTGTTGTAGCATCTAAGT
Source organism: Flavobacterium gelidilacus DSM 15343 (assembly GCF_000422685.1). Taxonomy (GTDB): domain Bacteria; phylum Bacteroidota; class Bacteroidia; order Flavobacteriales; family Flavobacteriaceae; genus Flavobacterium; species Flavobacterium gelidilacus. Next base: position 418,094 of record NZ_KE383903.1, read on the forward strand.
GAGCAAACGTTGTTGCTGGTGCAGGATCCGTTAAATCATCTGCAGGAACGTAAACCGCTTGTACAGATGTAATAGATCCTGTTTTTGTTGATGTAATACGCTCTTGCATCACACCCATTTCTGTTGCTAATGTTGGTTGGTATCCTACTGCAGATGGCATACGACCTAAAAGAGCCGATACCTCAGAACCTGCTTGTGTAAAACGGAAGATGTTATCTACGAAGAAAAGTACATCTTTCCCTTGTCCATCTCCTGCTCCATCACGGAAATATTCTGCAATAGTTAATCCTGATAAAGCCACACGAGCACGAGCTCCAGGTGGTTCATTCATTTGTCCGAATACGAAAGTAGCTTTCGATTCTTTCATTATATTTTTATCTACTTTAGATAAATCCCATCCACCATCTTCCATAGAGTGCATGAAATCATCACCGTATTTGATAATTCCTGATTCTAACATTTCTCTTAAAAGGTCATTTCCTTCACGAGTTCTTTCTCCTACTCCTGCGAATACTGAAAGTCCACCGTGTCCTTTTGCGATGTTGTTAATTAATTCTTGGATAAGTACTGTTTTACCAACTCCTGCTCCACCAAATAAACCAATTTTTCCTCCTTTAGCGTATGGCTCAATAAGGTCGATTACTTTGATACCTGTAAATAATACTTCAGTAGCTGTAGATAAATCTTCGAATTTAGGTGCACTTCTGTGAATTGATAAACCATGAGTTCCTGCTTTTGGTAAATCTCCTAATCCGTCAATTGCATCCCCAATTACGTTAAATAAACGTCCAAAAACTTCTTCACCAATTGGCATTTGAATTGGAGCACCTGTAGCAACTACATCGACTCCTCTTGCTAAACCATCTGTTGAGTCCATAGAGATTGTACGAACTGTATTTTCTCCAATGTGAGATTGTACTTCAAGTACTAATAATGTACCATCCTTCTTAGTGATTTCTAATGAATCATAAATTTTTGGAAGTTCGGCTCCTTCTTGGTTGAAAACTACGTCAACAACTGGTCCGATAATTTTTGAAACTTTTCCTGTAACTTTAGACATTACTTATGTATTTATTTAATAGCTATTTACTGTTGAAAAAAAGATGCTTTTTTCCGTTTGCAAAGATAGTTTTTTTCAAAACAATTTTGCAATTTATTTTTTGAATTTTTTGCAATAAAAAAGCGAAATCTTTCAATTCCGCTTTAAATATGTCATTCTACAGTCACTGATTTTGCTAAATTCCTAGGCTGATCAACATTACATCCCCTCATAACTGCTATATGATAAGATAACAATTGTAATGGAATTGTCGTTAATAAAGGCGTTAATGCTTCTGTAGTTTCTGGAATTTCTATCACGTGATCCGCTAATGCTTTTACTTGAGTATCTCCTTTTGTAACAATTGCAATAATTTTACCACTACGTGATTTAATTTCTTGAATATTACTTACTACTTTGTCATAATGACCTTTATTCGGTGCAATTACAATAACTGGCATTGATTCGTCAATTAAGGCAATTGGTCCATGCTTCATTTCTGCAGCTGGATAACCTTCTGCGTGGATATATGAAATTTCTTTTAATTTTAAAGCTCCTTCTAAGGCAACTGGAAAATTATACCCTCTTCCTAAATATAAGCAATTTGGTGAGTCTTTATAAATTGCAGCAATAGCTTTTGCTGCTTCATTTGTAGTTTGAAGTGCTTCTTCTACTTTTTTTGGAATTAACTCTAATTCCAACAAATAACGTTGGTATTCTGAATTTGGCATTGTTCCTTTTGCTTTAGCCAAACGTAAAGCCAACATAGTAAGAACTGTAATTTGTGTTGTAAACGCTTTTGTTGAAGCTACTCCAATTTCTGGCCCAGCGTGAGTATAAGCTCCCGCTTGAGTTTCACGTGAAATTGATGAACCTACAACATTACAAACTCCAAAGACAAATGCTCCTTTTTCTTTTGCTAATTTAATAGCTGCTAAAGTATCAGCTGTTTCTCCCGATTGAGAAATAGCTATTACTACGTCATCTTTATTTATAATAGGATTTCTATATCTAAATTCTGATGCGTATTCTACCTCAACAGGTATTCTTGCGAACTCTTCAATGATATATTCTGCAACTAATCCTGCATGCCATGATGTTCCACAAGCTATGATTACTATTCTTTTAGCATTGGTGAATTTTTCAAGATTGTCTTCTACTCCGGCCATACGGATTATTCCTTGGTCAACTAAAAGCCTCCCTCTGTATGTGTCTTTTATTACGCTTGGTTGTTCGTAAATTTCTTTTAACATAAAATGATCGTAACCTCCTTTTTCAATTTGCTCCAAATTCATTTGAAGTTCTTGAATATATGGGTCGACTAAAGAATCATCTTTAATTTTACGAATTTTAATCGGTTTGTTAAGACGCACAATTGCCATTTCTTCATCTTCTAAATAGATAGCGTTTGATGTATATTCAATAAAAGGAGAAGCATCTGAAGCTATAAAATATTCGTTTTCGCCAATACCTAATGCTAACGGACTTCCTAATCTTGCAACTACGATTTCATCTGGTTTTTCTACATCAATAACTGCAATTGCATATGCACCAACCACTTGGTTTAACGCAATTTGAACTGCTTTTCCAAGTTTACAATTTTCTTTTTTCTTAACTTCTTCAATTAAGTTAATTAGTACTTCTGTATCTGTATCTGATTTAAAAACATATCCTCTTTTAATTAACTCAATTTTTAAGGGCTCATAATTTTCAATGATTCCATTATGGATAATTACTAATTTTCCAGAATTTGAAAAATGAGGATGAGAATTTACATCATTTGGAACTCCATGAGTTGCCCAACGAGTATGCCCCATTCCTACTTTACCTATTGTAGTTCCTTCTTTTTCTGCTTTTAGTTCTAAATCTGAAACTTTTCCTTTGGTTTTTGACATTTTCAAATCAGCTCCATCATAAAGAACTAAACCTGCACTATCATAACCTCTATATTCTAATCGCTTTAATCCTTTTATGATAATAGGATAAGCGTCTCTATGTCCAATATAACCTACAATTCCACACATAAATTATTTTATTTAGGTTCTGTATAATAAATTTCTAATTTCAACTTTTTATCAGGATCTGTACTTTGAGCTCCATATAAAACAGTCCCTAATGGATGCATTACTGATGCTACTGGTAAATATTTAATTTCATCAGAACCAATTGTATATGGGGTTTTTAAAAATGCATTAGTTACCACATTTATGTTTTCAGTTACAACAAGTCCTAATCTTGAATTCCCATTATTATTAGGATTAGTTCCATTTATGACATTGTTAATGTAATCAGTAATTCTAATTTTATACTTTGTCCCTTTTCCATCACTATCTTTTTGAATAATTCCACCATGTATAAACTTATTATATTTTGCCGACGTACCCACTGAAATATCAGCATAATAATCTAGTAATGGCTTGTTTTTTGTCGCATCAAATAAGTAAATTCTTTGCGGCTCATAATCTGCATTAGCCATAGCTGGTTGATCAATATAAAATACCAAATTAGCTTCATTAATTAGCCATTTATTAGCACGCAATTGGTCTAATTCATCTGATACCCCGTTTGGACCTCCATTTACAGCTCCTGTCAAATCTACTGTTCCGAAAAGATCTATATAGGCTACAGAGCCATTAACTCCTCCTTTTAAATATAATTTACCATCTGTATTATTTCCAAGTAAAGCATCAGAATAATTAGCATCTACATTAGAAAACTCTAAAAGACTTACTGAATTACTCTTTTTTGTTCCAGTTTCTGAATAACCCATTTGGAAATTTAACTCACTTTTTAATGCTAATGTTTGATCTGTTACGCCATCTTCAAAAAAATAATGATATTGTACTAATATTTCTGCTTGAGAAAAATCTAGTTTTACAAGTGATCCTTGGTTTGCGACATTCTCTTCAACTTCAAAATATAAGCCTTTAAAATATTGTTTAAAAACGTTGTTGTTGTAAAGTTTTCCTTGAGCAACTGCGTCTAATATTCTAGTTTTAATAGCTGCTTTGTTTAAATTCAACCATATACCAGGAGTCTTTCTTTCTTTTATTACATATTTATCAGGGTCTGTAGTTATTGCGCTTTCACTATCATAATATTGCCCATTGCCATTAGTCTTATAAATAATGATCTCTTGATTATCAAAAAAGAAATCAGTACTTTGATTAGCAGGTCCAGTATTTAAAAGTTGAGAACCTTTATAAGTGTCGATTGTTGGTTTAAAATCAGAATAATATTTTTGTGTCGATTGATTATTCGTGGAAGGATCAAAATCTCTTAAATAATAACCATTCTCATATACTTTAAGATTAAACTTAGCATCACTATCTCCATAAATTGAATCAATTGCATATGTTCTATCACCATCACTACTAGTGCTTTCTAAAGTACTGTAAAACGGAATATATACATAAACAGAATCTTTGTCTGGGTCAATATAGTGATTATAACCTAGACTTGGATTAGCATTAACCATTTCAATTTGTGAAACAAAATGTGCTTTTGTTTTGCCAAAAATAGGATTGTTATAAATTCCTAATTCATTAATTGGTAAATTATTGGTCTGAACTGGACCAGTACTTTTAATATAGGAATTTAAATTTTCTGCACTATATTTTTCTAAATTAAAATGCTCATCTCCAACTATGTCTGAACCCAACGTGTTGAAATCTTTGTCACACGAAATAAAAGTAAAAGCAAATAAAAGTAAAACTGCTTTAGTGAATGTATTCATATTTATTATTATTTTAAAACCGTATTTTTTAAGAAGTCGGTATAAACTTCATTAAAACTTTCTTTAGGTGTGAAAGGTAAAAAAGGTTTTTTTGAACTTTCTATATATTTTGTTAAACTTGATGACAAATCATCTGAGGCAATAATAACTCCGTCTGAGTGCTGAATTGAAGCCATTAACAAGTTTTCATAACTAGGTGTTTTTAAATCTGAAATACTTGCCTCAGGAATCTCATCAAAAATCATCTTATTGATTAATTTTTTATCTAATTCGCCTTCAAATGACTGATTATAAACTGAAGTAATAATTTTTGTTTCATTAAAAATTCCTTCATTTTTATAATAATGCTTTAAATATATTGGCAAAAGCGCAGCCATCCAACCATGTACATGGATAATATCTGGAACCCAATTTAATTTTTTAACTGTTTCTACAACTCCTTTTGCAAAAAAGATAGCTCTTTCATCATTATCTGGATATAAAACTCCTTCTTCATCAGAAAATGTAGCTTTTCTTTTAAAATATTCATCGTTGTCAATAAAGTAAACCTGAATTCTCTCTTTCGGAATTGAAGCAACTTTAATGATCAGAGGCATATCTACATCATTTACAACCAAATTCATACCTGATAGTCTTATAACTTCGTGCAACTGGTGTCTTCTTTCATTTATATTACCATATCTAGGCATAAAAATTCTAATTTGCCCTCCAGCATCATTAATCATTTTTGGTAATTCATAAGATTGTATTGACACCTCGTTTTCAGCTAAGTAAGGAACTACTTCAGATGACACATACAAAATCCTTTTATCCTCCATAAAATTGTTTGTTTTCAAATTATAAAACATGCAAAATTACAAAATTTTATGTATTTATCTACTAAAATAGTAAGTTTGCAGTCAATTTATTATTATCATTGATGCAAATTTTTAAAGAAAAAGCCCTTTTAACAACTTATTTAAAAACAATTTGGGACAAAAATTGTGCCATAGGTTTTATCCCAACAATGGGTGCTCTTCATCAAGGACATCTATCATTAATTAAAAAATCTTTAGATGAAAACAACTATAATGTTGTAAGTATTTTTGTAAATCCAACACAGTTTAACAACAGTCAAGATTTAGAAAAATATCCTAGAACTTTAGAAATTGATATTGAAAAAATTAGAACGATTTGTCCAGATTGTATAGTTTTTGCTCCATCCGTAGATGATATTTATGAAGGAAAGACAAACTCTAAATCATTTAATTATGATGGGATAGAACATGAAATGGAAGGCAAACATCGCCCAGGACATTTTGATGGAGTTGGTACAATCGTGAAAAAATTATTCGAAATTGTAAAACCGACAAATGCTTATTTTGGAGAAAAAGATTTTCAGCAATTACAAATTGTCAAAAAACTAGTAGCCAAAAATGACTTAAAAGTTAATATTATTGGTTGTCCTATTTTTAGAGAATCCAATGGTTTAGCCATGAGTTCTAGAAATGAAAGACTTTCTATAAAAGACAGAGATGAAGCATCAATAATTTATAAAACATTACTGACTGCTAAAGAAAAATTTGGCACAAAAAGTGCTAATGAAGTAAATAACTGGGTAAAAAACTCATTAGAAAAGAATGAAAACATAACCTTGGAATACTTTGAAATTGCTGATGAAACCACTTTAAAAACCTGCATTAGAAAGTCTAAAAACAAAAAATATAGAGCATTTATAGCTGTTTTTATAGATAATATCAGATTAATAGATAATATTTCACTTAATTAATTATTTTTGCACCATGCAAATTCACGTAGTAAAATCTAAAATTCACAGAGTAACTGTAACGGGAGCCGATTTAAATTATATTGGAAGTATAACCATTGACGAAGATTTAATGGAAGCTGCTAATTTAATTGAAGGTGAAAAAGTTCAAATTGTTAACATTAATAACGGAGAACGTTTTGAAACTTATACCATCAAAGGAAATCGCAAATCTGGAGAAATAACACTTAATGGTCCAGCGGCTAGAAGAGTCCAAAAAGGTGATGTTATTATCATTATCGCTTATGGAATTTTAGGCATCGAAGAAGCTAAAGTTTTCAAACCAGCACTTGTTTTTCCTAACGAGAAGAGTAATTTGTTAACCTAATTTTGGCTTCTCCTTTTAAAAAAGTTGCCAGTTTAACGATTCCATTATTAATTGGAATTGGATTAATTTATTATCAATACTCAAACTTAACTCCAGAACAATTAGAAAACATTAAACTGTATTTTAAAAATGCAGACTATACATATGTTTTCTTATCGCTTTGTATTTCAATAGTTGCTTATTGGGCAAGAGCTTATAGATGGAAATATAGCTTAAATCATCTGGGATATACCACAAAACTACATAACAATTTTTTTGCTGTTGGAGTAGCTTATTTTGTTAATTTAACAATTCCTCGATCTGGAGAAGTTACCAGAGCTGTTTTATTAAAAAAATATGAAAATGTGCCCTTTGACAAAGGATTTGGTACAATTGTAGCCGAAAGAGTTGTTGATTTATTAATTTTCTTATTGTTTGTTTTTATTGCATTCATTTTGCAATTTAATATTATAAGTGAATTTATATTTTCCAATATTTCTCCTTCAAAATTAATTATAATAGGAATTGTTTTATTTGTTTTAGGAATTATCTTTTTACTAATTTGGTTTCGTTCTAATTGGAAGATTGTTGGAAAAATAAAAGAAAAATTTGCTGGATTGATTGAAGGAATGACAAGCATTTTGGTGATGAAAGATCGATGGAAATACTTATTCTTTTCTTTTTTAATCTGGACTTTATATTTATTAATGTTTTATGTTTGCGTTTTTGCTATTCCTGAAACTTCTGATATGGCTTTCAGTATTGTAATAATGGGATTTATTTTTGGAAGTGTAGCAATAGGTTTTACAAATGGAGGAATTGGTGCTTTTCCAATTTCAATTCAAACTGTATTATTGCTTTATGGAATTAATAAAGGTGCTGGTGCTGCATTAGGTTGGATTATTTGGACGTCACAAACATTACTTACCGTATTAGTAGGTCTTTTGTCGTATTTGTTATTGCATTTTTTTAATAAACACAAATAATTAACTAAATTGCCATTTCTTTACTAGAAACTGACCATGAAAAACATATATATAATAGTATTATTATCGCTTTCTTTTATTTCATTAGCTCAAAAGAAAACAGAGACTATTGAATCAAATAGATTAGGAAAGTCCAGACAGATTTCTATTATTTTGCCACCATCATATGAATTTGAAAAAGATAAAAAATATCCAGTTATCTATTTGTTAGACGGTGAATATTTAATGGAGCCTTTCAACGGTTCTCTTCAATATGGTTATTATTTTGATGATTTGCCAGAAGTAATCTTAGTTGGAATTCATCAAGCAAAAAACAACGATAGAATCATTGATTCTAAAGGAGACGAGGATGGATTACCTACTGAAAAAAGCGGTAATTTTTATGAGTTTATTGCAACTGAAGTAATTCCATTTATTAATAATAATTATAGAACAGTTCCCTATAAAGTCATTGCAGGTCATGATGCAACTGCTGGTTTTTTAAACTTTTTCCTTTATAAAGACAATCCTGTTTTTGATGGATATATTTCTTTTTGTCCAGATTTAGCCTATGATATGGAAAACAGAATTGAGGATAGAATGAAAATGATGCCAAAACCTATTAGTTATTTTCAAGTTTCTTCGCCAACAGATGAAACTTCAATTTACGAAAGAGTAAAATTATTAGACGAAAATCTGAAGACTGTTTTAAATAAAAATGTCTCTTATAAATATTTACAACTTGATGGTTACTCTCATTATTCGATGGTTCCTGTAGCTATTCCACAAGCATTATACCATGTGTTTAAAGGATACCAACCAATTAATAAAGAAGAATATAAGCAACTTCAAAACCAAACTACTGGGTTTGTTGATTATCTAACTGAAAAATACAAAAATATTAATACTCTTTACGGTGTTGATATGAAAATTAGATTAATTGATTTTTTAGCAATTCAAAATCTAATTACTAAAAATGGTTCAAGCGAGGAACTAAAAAATTTAGAAAAAATAGCTAGTAAAGAATATCCAAAAACAATGTTACCTTCTTTTATTGAAGCTTCTTATTATGAAAAAGATGGAAATTATGACAAAGCTATAAAAGCTGTTGAAAAAGGATATTCTCTAAAAGATATTGGAATGTTCACAAAAAGCTTTATGCTTGAAAAACTTGAAGATTTAAAAAGAAAAAGAGCAGGTCAATAATGAGTAAAGTAAAAACATCTTTCTTTTGTCAAAATTGTGGTACTCCATTTTCAAAATGGCAAGGCCAATGCCACAATTGTAAAGAATGGAACACTATTGTTGAAGAAATCATCCAAAAAGAAGAAAAGAAAACTTGGAAAAGCGATTCTGGAACTACTTCAAAAGCATCAAAGCCTTTATTAATTAAAGAAATAGATTCTTCTCAAGAAATTCGTTTAAATACGAATGATAATGAATTAAATAGAGTTCTTGGTGGCGGAATTGTGCCTGGTTCTTTAATATTATTGGGTGGTGAGCCCGGAATTGGGAAAAGTACACTTTTGCTTCAAATATCTTTAAAACTACCTTATAGAACACTTTATGTTTCTGGTGAAGAAAGCCAAAAACAAATAAAAATGCGTGCCGAAAGAATTACTCCAAATAGTGATAATTGCTACATTCTTACGGAAACAAAAACGCAAAATATATTCAAGCAAATTCAGGATATTGAACCTGAAATTGTAATCATTGATTCCATTCAAACATTACATACAGATTATATTGAATCTTCTGCTGGAAGTATTTCTCAAATTCGTGAATGCACGGCTGAGTTGATAAAATATGCCAAAGAATCAAATGTTCCAGTAATTTTAATTGGACACATTACAAAAGACGGAACTATCGCTGGACCAAAAATTTTAGAACACATGGTTGATACTGTTCTTCAGTTTGAAGGTGACAGAAACCATGTCTATAGAATTCTTCGTTCGTTGAAAAACCGTTTTGGTTCTACAGCCGAATTAGGAATTTATGAAATGTTAGGAAGTGGTTTACGTGAAGTAGAAAATCCTTCTGAAATATTAATTTCACATAAAGATGAACAACTTTCTGGAACTGCAATTGCTTGCACTATGGAAGGAATGCGTCCTTTAATGATAGAAATTCAATCTCTTGTAAGTTCTGCTGTTTATGGAACTCCTCAACGAAGTACAACTGGTTATAACGCCAAACGTTTAAATATGATTTTGGCTGTCTTAGAAAAACGTGCAGGTTTCCGTTTAGGCACAAAAGATGTCTTTTTAAACATTACTGGAGGAATTAATGTGGATGATACAGCTATAGATTTAGCCGTTGTGGCTGCTATTTTATCATCTAATGAAGACATTGCCATTGAAGACGGATTTTGTTTCGCTGGTGAAGTAGGATTATCTGGTGAAATTCGTCCCGTAAATAGAATTGACCAACGAATTCAAGAAGCAGAAAAATTAGGTTTTACGACTATTTTGGTTTCAAAACACAACAAAATTGCTTTAAAAAATACTTTTATAAAAATTGTATTAGTGGCTAAAATTGAAGATGTTGTTGGGGTTTTGTTTGGGTAAAAAATTTCAATTATGAAAAAAATAATATTATTTTTTATACTTCTAATTTCTCATGTGATTCAATCTCAAATTAGAGGAATTACTATTGGGAATATTGGAAACTCAAAAGACTCTCAAGTTTTTTTTTCTAAAGATTTAGTGATTTCTAAAGATTTCGTTTACACAGACTTTGTATTTGAAGAAGAATTAAAAAAGATAGATTTTAAAGATTCATTATACATAAATAATAATTCAAATGTAAAAGGAAATTATAAACAACAATATTATTTATTAACACAAAATAACTTTTTCAAACCAGTTTTTTATGATGATTATCTAAAGAAGAAAGACACTTTTTTTGAAAATTTAGAAAAAGTCATTTTTATAAAAACTAAATTTAATTTAAAGTTATCTAATGAATTTTTAAAAAATAAAATCAAAATTAATAATGATGATTTTATTTTCGAATTAGATAAATGGCAAATTCAAATAAAGGATTTAAAAGATGAAAAAACAGAAATTATAGTTTATTATAATTTTGAATTTTTAAATAGTAACATTATTCATTCTCCTTTTCTAAAAGAATATTATTCTTTTGACGAAAAAGTCTTCTTAAGGTTTGATCATACAGTTTTTTGGTATGCACTTAAACCTAAATTAGAATAAAAAGAAATTCTCTTCCCAACCTTTTCATAAAAAACATACTCTTACTATAAATAGAAAATCTAAAATCATGAAAAAAATACTTTTAATTCTAACGCTTTTTGCATCAATAATTGCTTTAGCTCAAAAACCAATCTTTACTTCGGCAAAAGTAAATGCTGCAACCGTTTATACCAATGGAGCTGAACTTTCGCAATCAACCTCACTAAATCTTCCTAAAGGAACAAGTGAAATTGTCATTAAAAATGTGGCTGATTATTTGAATGAAAATACGGTTCAAATAGGAGCTCCAAGTTCGTTGACTGTGCTTTCAGTTCAGTTTACCCAAAATTACATTTCTGAATATGAAATTGATGAAAGTAATCCTGCCATCAAAAAAGTGAGAGATAGTATCAATTGGGTTCAAAAAGAAATTGCAAAAGTTCAAATTGATAAAGTTTCCCATTCAAAAACGGTTGAATTATTAGATAAAAACCAACAAGTGGCTGGACAAAATTCGGGTTTAAATGTTATGGAATTGATGAAATTAGTGGATTATTACAAAGTAAAAAGAACAGAGTTAAGTAACGCAATCACAACATTCCAAGAAAAAGAAAACAAGTTGAATGAGCAATTGAAAAAACTAAATTCAAAACTTGAAATCAATACCAAAAACGAAGAAAAAACATCAAGAGGAAAACTGATTCTTCAAGTGATGAATGAAGTTGCTGGAAATGTTAATTTGGACATAAATTACATGACAAACAACGCTTCATGGCAACCTTTTTATGATTTGCGTGCAGAAAACATCAACGAACCCATCAACATGATGTACAAAGCTCAAGTAGTTCAAAACACAGGAATTGATTGGAAAAAAGTAAAGCTGACTTTATCAAGTGGAAATCCAAATCAAAATAATGAAGCGCCAATTTTACAAGCTTGGTTCTTGAGATATGGTTATCCTGTAGCTTATGGTTTTAAAGATAAAAATGCTAAAATGAATACAATTCAAGGAAAAGCTTCAAATACAGCTGTTATGGCTGATGAAATGGAAGAATCATCAATTTCTAATTATACTTCAGTTAATGAAAACCAACTAAATGTTTCATTCGACATAGATATTCCTTATGATATTTTATCTAATGGAAAAAAACATAGTGTAGCTTTAAAAGAAATAAAATTACCAGCAACTTATAGATATTATGCTGCTCCAAGAGTAGAAAAAGAGGCTTTCTTATTAGCTCAAATTAATGATTATTCTAAATTCAACTTATTGCCTGGAGAAGCCAATATTATTTTTGAAGGAATGTATGTTGGAAAAACATTTATCAATCCAAATCAAACAGCTGATACCTTAAGTTTATCAATGGGAAGAGATAAAAAGATTTCAATTAAACGTGAAAAAGTAACAGATAAATCGGGAACAAAATTTTTATCAGCTTACAAAGAACAAACGTTTACCTATGACATTACGGTTAGAAATAACAAAAAAGAAACCATTGAAATGCTTTTAAAAGATCAATATCCTATAAGTACTGATAAAGAAATTACCATTGAAGTTCTAGAAAAAGACAGAGCAAAAGTAAACGAAGAAACTGGTGTTATGACATGGGAATTAAAACTCGCACCTAACGAAACCAAAAAAATAAGGATTAGTTACTTAGTAAAATATCCAAAAGACAAAATAATAGACAACCTATAATTTTACTTAAATGAAATTTTAAACGACTGAAAATTAACACTTTCAGTCGTTTTTTTATTGTTTTTTATTTATATTTACAAGAAAAGAAAAACTATGAAAAAATTATTACTATTACTTATAGCCTTTACTCCTTCAATTATTTTTTCTCAAACTATAGCTATTCAATCTTTTGCTACTGGTTTTTCTGGAGCAGTAGAAATTACTCATGCCGGAGACAATCGTTTGTTTGTAGTTCAGCAAGGAGGTTTAATTCGTGTTTTAAATTCAAACGGAACTGTTAATTCAACACCTTTTTTAAATTTATCTAGTATAATTGCTTCTGGTGGAGAAAGAGGTTTATTAGGTTTAGCTTTTCATCCAAATTATGCTTCAAACGGTTATTTTTTTGTGAATTACACAAATACTTCTGGTGACACTGTTATTGCAAGATATTCTGTTAGCAGCACAAATCCTGATATAGCTATAAATTCTGGAACTATTTTAATGACTATTTCTCAACCTTATTCTAATCACAACGGAGGAAGTTTAAAATTTGGTCCAGATGGCTATCTATATATTGGAATGGGTGACGGAGGAAGTGCTGGTGATCCTGGAAATAGAGCTCAAAACATCAATGAAAATTTAGGTAAAATGCTTCGTATTGATGTAAACACAACTATAGCTCCTTATTACACTTCTCCTGCTGGAAATCCTTATATTGGTGTTGCTGGAAATGATGAAATTTGGGCAATTGGTGTTAGAAATCCTTGGAAATTTTCATTCAACAGATTAAATGGTGATTTATGGATTGGAGATGTTGGGCAAAATAATATTGAAGAAATTAATAAAGTCACAAATCCTTTAACTGCTGGTTTAAATTTTGGTTGGAAATGCTATGAAGGAAATGTTGCTTATCAAACAGCAGGTTGTCCTCCAATTGGAACTTTAACTATGCCTGTTGCACAATACACTCATTCTGGTGGAAATTGCTCTATAACGGGTGGCTATGTCTATACAGGAACAATGTATCCTAATTTTTTAAACAAATATTTCTTTGCAGATTATTGTGTGAATAGAATCGGTTATGTCGATACAACTACAAACGCAATTACATACACTCCAAACTTTTCAGGAAATAATAATTTTACTTCTTTTGGTGAAGATATGAATGGTGAATTATATGTGACAAATTCAAGTATAATTTATAAAATAGTTGATACTGCAACAGCTTCAACAACTAATTTTGAAAACAGTGGTTTTAGTTTATATCCAAATCCTGCAAAAGATAGTATTACAATTTCTAGCTCAGGAGCAAGTTTTGCAAAACAAATTCAGCTTTTTGATGTTTCTGGAAAACTACTTATTTCTAAAGAAGTTTCGCAAAATAAATCAAATATAATTGATGTGACTTCTCTTTCTAATGGAGTTTACTTACTAAATATTTCAACAACTGATGGAAATAATTATAATTCTAAATTGGTAAAAGATTAGAAAACTGCCAACTAATTGCTTAGCACTGAACACTTTTTAAGGTGCAGGATTAGGAATTAATTCTTGAATTTTTTCGATTTCATTTAAAATATCTTCCGACAAAACAATATCAAAAGCATCAATATTTGCTTTAAGTTGTTCTAATGAAGTAGCTCCAACAATTGTTGAAGTAACTAATTTTTGCTGATTTACATAAGCTAAAGCCATTTCACTTGAAGTCATTCCATTTGCTTCGGCTAAATCTTTGTATAATTTTGTGGCTTTGAAACAATTTTCGTTGGTATATCTTGTAAAATGAGGAAAAGTTTTCATTCTAGATTTTTCTGGAAAACCTTCTAAATATTTTCCTGTCAAAAAGCCAAAAGCCAAAGGAGAATAAGCTATTAAACCCACATTTTCTCTCATACAAATTTCAGATAAACCAACTTCATACAATCGATTTAATAAAGAATATGGGTTTTGAATTGTAGCAATTTTTGGTAAATTGTGTTTCTCACTTTCCATTAAATAGCGCATTACACCATAAGGATTTTCATTTGAAACTCCAATATGTTTTATCTTTCCTTCTTTTATCAAACCATCAAAAACCTGAAGGATTTCTAAAATAGAATAGTGCCAATTTTCATCAATTTGTTGAATACCTCTTTGTCCAAACATATTCATGATACGCTCTGGCCAATGCATTTGATATAAATCAATGTAATCGGTTTGTAAATTTTTTAAACTTAATTCAACTGCTTCTGTAATGTTCTTTTTAGAAAAATCTAAAGGTTGACGAATGTATTCCATGCCACGATTTGGGCCAGCAATTTTGGTTGCCAAAACAAGTTTTTCTCTTTCCGATTGACCAAGTTTATGAATCCAAGTTCCAATATGCTTTTCTGTGCTTCCAAAAATTTGAGCGTTTCCACCAATTGGATACATTTCGGCTGTGTCCATAAAATTTATTCCACGTTCAATTGCATAATCTAATTGTGAATGAGCTTCTGCTTCTGAATTTTGATTACCAAAAGTCATTGTGCCAAGGCAAATTTTACTGATTTTTATGTTGGTATTTGGAAGAGTAGTATATTTCATTTTATGCTGAATTTAGTTCAGTATCTTATAATTATAGTAGCAAAGATACAAAGTAGCTAAGCTTAATAAAAATAAAAACCTGTTTCATATTTCTACTAACAGGTTTTCTATTTAATTTGAATATAAATTTTTTACAAAATTCAAGTTTAAGTCATCATTGACTTTAAAAAAATAGTTCAATTGCCATTTTTGAGTTGCAATTGCTTGTTGACTTATCGTTTTGTCCCAAATTGAATAAACTCTAAAACCTCTTTTTCCGTCTTTTTTTGAAGTTGAAATAATTCCTTTTTCAATCAAAACTGATTTTGGAAATACAAATTGTCCTACTTTATTTTCTGTTTGAACATTTATAACATAATAATCAATTGCATTATTTTCTGAAAATGGTTCTGTAATTCCTTCTTTATTTCTTTTCCAAAACGTTACAAATTGTCCAATCTTTTTTGGTGTGATTTTCGAACTTCTAAAAATTATTTTTTTTTCATCCAAAATAAATTCACATCCATCATATTCTTTACTTTCTTTGTCAATTATAACATCTGTAACTTTGAAATTGCATTTATCAAAAACTAAAAACTTTATTTTATCTAAAGAATTAGTCATTTAAATCATTCAACATCTTAGAAATCTCATCTAATTTTGGTGTTAAAATAATTTCAATTCTTCTGTTTTTTGCTTTTCCAATTGCGTTGTCGTTTGAAGCCATTGGAGCAAATTCTCCACGACCAGCAGCTGTTAAGTTCTTTTTATCAATAGTTTTGTTTTCTGCTAAGATGTTTACGATTGCTGTTGCTCTTTTTGTAGATAAATCCCAATTGTTTTCAACAGAACCAATACTTCCAGAGAATTTATCGTTATCTGTATGTCCTTCAATCAAAACTGAAATTTCTGGATTTTCACCCAATACTTTTCCTAAAGCTACAACTGCTTTTTTACCTTCAGTTCCAACAGTCCAACTTCCTGATTCAAATAACAATTTGTTTTCCATAGAAACATATACTTTTCCGTTTCTATGTTCTACTGTTAGTCCTTTTCCTTCAAAAGCATTTAAGGCTTTAGATAAATTGTCTTTTAATTTTTTCATTCCAGCATCTTTTGCCGCAATCATTTCTTCTAATTCATTTAAGCGTTTTGAACTGGCTTCTAAATCGGCTTTCAATTTATTTAGTCGATCTTGTTCTGCGTTTAATGTTTTTTGCTTGGCATCTAATTCTGCAATCAATTCTCTGTTTTTATTGATGTTTGCTGCTAAAGCTTGATTGCTATCTTTTTCTAAAGCATCATAAGAAGCTTTTAAATTGTCATAGCTTTTCTTAGTAGCTGCATAATCATTCGCTAGTTTATCTCTTTCTGCTTTAGTTTTATCAAATTGCGATTGTAGGTCTTTAACTTGAATGTCTAAGGCATTTTTATCTTTCTTTAAGGTTGCGTTTTCGTCAAACAAATTGTTGCGTTCTTTTTTAACATCAGCAAATTTGTTTTCTAAATCGTTATAAATTTTCTTAGAAACACATGAAGTTGTTAATCCAACAACTACTAAACTTAGGGCAAGTTTTTTTATCATTTTTTTGGTCATTAAGAGGAACGAAGTAATCTTTTCCTCAATTGTTAATTGTTTTTTATTAATTATTAATCCGTTGACTAAAGTCAAACGGCAATGAAGTTCTTTTTATTGTAATTGTTTTTTGTAATTGATATTGAATTCTAATCAATTTCTACTAAAACCGGACAATGGTCTGAATGTTTCGCCTCTGGTAATATTAAGGCTCTTGTTAATCTATCTTTTAAATTTTCATTTGCCAAGCAATAATCAATTCTCCAACCTTTATTATTTCCTCTTGCTCCTGCTCTATAACTCCACCAACTATAATTATGAGGTTCTTTATTAAAACTTCGAAATGTATCAATAAATCCAGATTTCATAAATTTATCTAGCCAAGCTCTTTCCTCTGGCAAAAATCCAGATGTGTTTTTATTTTGTACTGGATTATGAATATCAATCGCTTCATGACAAATGTTATAATCACCACATATCATCAAATTTGGTATCTCTTTTTTTAGCTCGTTTATATAACTTTGAAAATCATCCATAAACATGAATTTATGGTCTAATCTTTCAATATTGGTTCCAGATGGCAAATACAAACTCATAACTGAAACTGTATCGAAGTCGACACGAAGAGTTCTTCCTTCGAAATCTATATGTTCTATACCTGCACCAAATTCGACATGGTTGGGTTTTGTTTTACACAAAATAGCAACTCCACTATATCCTTTTTTTTGAGCTGAAAAATAATATTGATACGGATAACCAGCATTTGTAATTTCTTCTGTCGGAATTTGATCTTCGTTGGCTTTTATTTCTTGCAAACAAATCACGTCTGGATTAGCTTGTTGCAACCATTCTATAAAGCCCTTTTTAATGGCTGCTCTAATGCCGTTTACGTTATATGAGATAATCTTCATGTATATTTTATTTACTTCAAAAGTACTAAAAAGCTACTAGAATAGTAAACTCCTTTATATATTTATTAACATCGTTATCAGCATTTTTAATGCTGAAAAATTATTTTTTAATATATAGTTTTTTTAAAGGTTTTGATTTAATTTGTTTTGTTTATCTTTGTTTCTGGTCAAAAAAAACAATTAAAATGGGATTAGTTTCTGCCAAAGAAGTAGCCAAGGCTATCAATTTAGACAAATATGGTTTTATTGGAACTTTTTCGGGATGGTTACTGATGAAGTTGACCAAAATATCTACGATAAATAAATTATACAATCGAAATAAGCATTTAGAAGGTATTGCTTTTCTTGATGGGCTTCTTGGTGATCTAGAAATTAAATTTGAAATTCCAGAAGAAGATTTAAAACGTTTACCAAAAGACGGTGCTTATATAACTATTTCTAATCACCCTTTAGGTGGAATAGACGGTGTTTTATTATTAAAATTAATGCTTGAAAAAGAGCCGGATTTTAAAATAATTGCCAATTTTTTACTGCATAGAATTGAACCTATGAAGCCCTACATTATGCCTGTTAATCCATTTGAAAACCACAAAGACGCAAAGTCTAGTGTTGCTGGCTTGAAAGATGCATTACGTCATTTAAGTGATGGCAAACCTCTTGGTGTTTTTCCTGCTGGAGAAGTTTCTACTTACAAAGATGGTAAATTAGTAGTAGACAAACCTTGGGAAGAAGGTTCTATGAAGTTTATTAAAAAAGCAAATGTACCTGTTGTACCTATATATTTTCATGCTAAAAACAGCAGGTTGTTTTATTTTTTGAGCAAGCTAAATGACACATTTAGAACAGCTAAATTACCTAGCGAAGTTTTAACGCAAAGAAGGCGAGTTATTAAAGTTAGAATAGGGAAGCCTATTTCAGTAAACGAACAAAACGAGATCGAAAATATAGAAGCTTATGGTGAATTTCTTAGAAGAAAAACATATATGCTTTCTAATTCGTTTGAGGAAGAAAGTTCGTTTTTAAAAGCTCCACATCTTAACTTATCAACTCCAAAGCCGCCAAAACAAATAGTTTTACCCGCAAATCATCAACAAATCATAGAAGAGGTTGCTTATTGTCAAGAAAATGATTGCCGTCTTTTGCAAAGTAAAAATTATGAAGTTTATTTTATAACAGCCGATAAAATTCCGAATATTCTTCATGAAATTGGTCGTTTGAGAGAAATTACTTTTAGAGAAGTTGGTGAAGGAACAAACGAATCCATAGATCTTGACCAATATGACAAATATTATCATCACATGTTTTTGTGGGATAGCGAAACACAATTAATAGCTGGTGCTTATAGAATGGGATTGGGTTCACATATATATCCAAAATACGGAATTGATGGATTTTATTTGCATGAACTTTTTAGATTTGAACCTGAATTATTCGATATGATGAATAGTTCAATAGAAATGGGAAGAGCTTTTATTACAAAAGAATACCAACTAAAACCAATGCCTCTTTTCTTATTGTGGAAAGGAATTGTTCATACAACACTTCGTTATCCTGAACATAAGTATTTAATTGGTGGTGTTAGTATTAGTAATCAATTTACTGATTTTTCTAAATCGTTGATGATTGAGTTTATGAAATCACATTATTACGATCCTTATGTAGCGCAATATATTCATCCTAAAAAAGAATATAAAGTAAAACTAAAAGATGCTGATAAAGATTTTGTATTCAACGAAACGGAAGCTGATTTAAATAAATTCGATAAAATCATAGACGAAATTGAACCAGGAAATCTTCGTTTACCTGTTTTAATTAAGAAATACATCAAGCAAAATGCTAGAGTTGTTGCGTTTAATGTTGATCCATTATTCAACAACGCAGTCGACGGTTTAATGTATATAAGAATTGCTGATTTACCTGAAAGTACTGTAAAACCTGTAATGGAAGAATTTCAGGCTGAATTGGAAAAAAAGGAAAAGAATTTTAAGTAGCGTTTTTTGTTTGTTTTATTCTTTACCTATTTCATTTATTTCGTCTATATTGCTTTTCGAATCTGGTCCATAATTATTTTTACCAATTGTTCCTTCACTAAAAAACAATACTAACAACCAGATTCCTCCAATAAAAGGAACAAATACAATTAAAAGAAACCAACCACTTTTATCAACATCATGTAACCTTCTAATTGCAACAGCTAAACCTGGAATAAAAGTTGCAAGTATATATATTAAATAAAATGGTCCACCTGAACCTTTTTCAAAATTTAGACCCAAATTAACATCTATTAAATATGCAGCTATTGCAAATAGAAAATTAAAAAGGACAAAATACCAATATTCTGATCTTCTAGCTCTACCACTAAAATTTGCATAATTTTCAACAACAACTTTCTTATACCAATTGAACATTTTAATTTTTTTACAATATTATATTTTAAATTAACCCCAAATTGATTGTTCAACAATAGAATCCAAATTATTTTCTTTTATAAAAAGCACAAGTCTTATAACGTGGTAGCCAATTAAAAAAGCAGCTAAATAATACGCTAATTTTCTATTGAAAAACCATGCTCTAAAATAGGTTTTCTTTGTTTTTAATTCCACTAAAAAAAGAACAATAATAAAAAGACAAAAACCAACTACCAGTGGTCCAAATAAATGATAACTTAAACTTTTAAGTAAATTTCCATCATAAAAATAAACTATTGATTTAGTAATTCCACATGAAGGACAAGGAAAGCCAGTAACCATTTTTAAAGGACAAAGAGACTGTTCTGTATCTAAAGAATTATTGCTGTTTTGAAACCACAAAACAAAAGGTATTACAAGTGTTGCAAAAGCACCTGTAATACCTAGAATTCTATTTAAAACAAAAGGTTTTATGAGTATAATCTATTGATATCTCCTTGTACAATCATTGCAGCTGCAAAAGGAAAAAATAATCCCAATATAATTAATAAAGTTGACTGATCTTTTTCCAACTCTTTAGTTAATTTGTAAACATTTGGCAAACCTTCTTTTCCTATTACGTAATAAAAATATAGGTTTACTGGCAAACAACATCCTGAAAAAACAGCTATTGGCGTAGAAATTACTTCTCTATTTGAAACAGCATTAATTACTTCGGCAACTTTAATGTTCCAATAAATTAAGTATAATCCACAAGTTATAAAGCTTAAAAGCAATACTACAATTGGGTCTACTTTAAATACAGGAATATTTGCACTAGGCTGATTCCACTGTTCAGGTGTTTTTGTTGTTTCCATTTCGTTTTAGTTTTAGTTTTTGGTTAATTAGTTAGTTTATAAAGTTGTTTTTATTGAAATACTGAGTCAATCGGTTCCCAAAGTTCAATTTTGTTGTTTTCTGGGTCAAGAATCCAAGCAAACTTTCCATACTCATAAGTCTGCATTTCATCTATAATTGTTACACCTTCTTGTACTAATTTTTTTAATAATGTTTCTAAGTCATGTACTCGAAAGTTTTGCATGAACTGTTTTTCGGAAGGTTCAAAGTAGTTTGTGTCATTTTTAAAAGTACTCCATTGTGTCGAACAATCGTTTCCTTTTTCATCTTTCCACCAAAAAGTACAACCATAATCATCTGTGTTAAAACCTAAATGCTTTTTGTACCATTCCTTAATCTCATTAGGGTTTTCAGTTTTGAAGAAAAAGCCACCAATTCCTGTAACTCGTTTTTCTTCTACTTCTGAAATTTCTTCTTTTCTGTAAATTGCTTTGATTTTATCAACTATCGTTTGTGCTAATTTTTCGTGACTTTCAAATGTCCAACCGGCAATATGTGGTGTTAATAATACGTTTTCCGCTTGACGTAAATATTCGAAACTTTCGTTTTTACTTTCTTCAT
Organism: Flavobacterium gelidilacus DSM 15343; assembly: GCF_000422685.1. GTDB lineage: Bacteria > Bacteroidota > Bacteroidia > Flavobacteriales > Flavobacteriaceae > Flavobacterium > Flavobacterium gelidilacus. Next base: position 439,714 of record NZ_KE383903.1, read on the forward strand.
CAAATAAATTTTCAAAAGATAGTTTTTCGTATTCCAAAACATCTAAACCAGCACCTAAAACTTTTCCTGATTTTAAGGCTTCCACTAAATCTGAAGTCACAACACTTTTTCCACGAGCTGTGTTGATTAACCAAAATGGTTTTTGAAAAGCATTTAGGCATGCAGCATTCACCATTTTATCTGTTTCTGGTGTCCAAGGAATGTGTAAACTCAGCACATCTGCTTTTTCTTGAAGTTCTTTTAAAGTGACTTGTTTTGCATTGGCATCAGCAACATTTTCTTGAATATCATAGCATAAAACTTCAACCTCAAAACCTCTTAGCTTTTTAGCAAAAGCTTTTCCCATATTTCCGTAACCGATTATTCCAACCGTTTTTCCGTCTAACTCATGTCCACGATTGGCTTCACGATTCCATTGACCATTTTTGACTTCCGCATTAGCTTTATTAAGGTTGTTGAATAGAGAAAGTAACATTCCTAACGCTTGTTCTCCAACAGCATTTCTATTACCTTCTGGAGCAGCAATTAGTTGAATGTTCTTTGAAGTTGCGTAATCACAATCAATACTTTCTAAACCCGCTCCTACTCTTGCAATAAATTGAAGATTTGTAGCTTTATCTATAAATGTTTTATCAATTTTAAAGCGACTTCGAATTACAATTCCGTGATAGTTATGAATTTTGGCTTCGATTTCTTCTTTAGTTGAAGTAAAATCTTCTTCGTTTTGAAATCCTAACTCTTTTAATTGTTCAATTAATAAAGGATTATTGGAATCTATATGAAGGATTTTTATGTTTTTGGTTGTCATGATTTTGTATAAAAGGTTAAAGATAATTTTTTTCTAAAACTTTCTTATAAATATATTTTTTCTTTACTTTTAAAAAATGAAAAAACTATTCTTCTTTCTGTTATTAAGTCAAACTCTTCATGCACAACATATTTATGATTTTGACTATATGTTAGAATATAAAAACAAAATTGATTCAACGAAACTTATTTCAAATCCAACCTATTTAGTAAATTCTAATGCAAACAATTATTTTGTACTCATTTACAAAAAAGATAGTTTGAATATTGATTTGCATTTTGGAGAAATGAATGGAAAAAAACAACCCAGAGTATTTTCAACTGTAAATGCAATGGATTTCATTGTGAATAAATCAATTTTTGTTTCGTGTGAAGCAATTATGTATGCTTCTGAATATCCTTTTAAATATAAAGTAAAAGATTACTATTTTGAAAACTTAAAAGACACATTAATTGAAAATGTATCTTATTATCATTATACTATAAAATCTAATCGAAGTTTAAAATATCAAAAAAGAAATAATATCGATCAGTTTCATTATATAGTTGATAAAAACAGTAATTCATTTTTACCTTATTTTACACATCAGACAGTATATGAAAAATATATAACAGACAAGAAACTAATTCCAAATGGAATCCTAAAAATAAAATACTATACCAATTGGGAAAATAAAATTACAAATAAATGGGTTTTGGAAAAAATAACTCCTGTTAAAAAAGAATTGATTATTCCCGAAGATTGCGATTAAAATTAAAACCCTAAAATAACTTTAGCAATAGTAAAGAAAATTATAATTCCCATTATATCGTTACTAGTTGTTATAAATGGTCCTGTTGCAAGTGCTGGATCAACACCATATTTATCTAGAATAATAGGTATAAAAGTTCCAATCAAAGATGCCATAATAATAACCGAAAGTAAGGCTAATGAAACTGTAAACCCTGTTATCATATCAATGTCTAGCAAAAAATAACTCCCTATAATTAATAGAACGGCTAATATAAATCCGTTAAGTAAGCCTAATGATAATTCTTTTAATAATCGTTTAAAAAGTGAGCCAGATAAGGCATTATTTGCCAAACCTTGAACAATAATCGCAGACGATTGAACACCAACATTTCCAGCCATTGCAGCAATTAAAGGTGTAAAAAAGAACAATTCTGGATGAACATCCATTGCTGGTCCATATAAACCTAAAACTTTAACCGAAATAAATCCACCAAAAAGGGCTAAAACTAACCAAGGCAATCGGGCTTTTGTTAATTCAAAAATACTATCATCTGCTTCAACATCTTGTGAAATACCTGCTGCTAATTGGTAATCTTTATCTGCTTCTTCTTTAATTACGTCAACAATATCATCAATAGTAATTCTACCTACTAAACGTCCTAATTCATCTACAACTGGAATAGCTTCCAAGTCATATTTTTGCATAATTCTTGCCACCTCAACATTCTCTGTATCAACCTTTACATAATCGACTTTTGCAATATATATATCACCAATTGGCGTTTTTGTAGAAGTGGTTAATAAGTCTTTTAATGAAAGCCTTCCTTTTAATCGATTTTCATCATCAACAACATAAATAGAATGTACACGAGTAACATTTTCAGCTTGAGCGCGCATTTCTTTAACACAAGTTAGTACATTCCAATTTTCATTGACTTTTACCAACTCTTTTGCCATCAAACCACCAGCAGAATCCTCATCATAGCGAAGTAAATCAACAATATCTTTGGCGTGTTCAACATCTTCTAGTTCAGAAATTACTTGTTCTTTTCTTTCTTTAGAAAGCTCTCCAATAATGTCAGCGGCATCATTTGTGCTTAGCTCATCTAGTTCTTCTGCAATTTCTTTAGGTGATAAGTTTCTAAGGATTTTCTCTCTAACATCATCATCTAATTCTAAAAGTATTTCAGCTGTTTTTTCGGAATCTAAAGTGTTGAAAATATAACTCGCTTCATGACTATCAAGCTCGTCCATAATTTCGGCAATATCAGCAAAGTGAACATCAAGAAGTAAGTCGTGTAGCTCTTTTTCTTTATTTTCACTAATAAGTTGCTCTATTTGAGCAATGAATTCTTTGCTGATTTTAAACTCCATCGGCGTCTATTTTTTGGGTGATTTCTATAAATTGTTCAACTGAAAGTTGTTCTGGTCGAAGGTCAAAGATAACATCTTCTTTTAAACTATCCGAAAACGCAAAGGTTTTTAGACTGTTTCTTAATGTTTTTCGTCTTTGTTGAAAGGCTGTTTTTACAACTCTAAAGAATAATTTTTCATCACAAGGCAAAGTAAAATTCTCTTTTCGTGTTAAACGCAAAACACCTGAATCTACTTTTGGTGGTGGATTAAAAACTTCTGGTGGCACGGTAAATAAATATTCCGTATCAAAAAATGCTTGCGTTAAAACGGATAAAATTCCGTACACTTTACTTCCTTTTTTTTCACAAATACGTAGCGCAACTTCTTTTTGAAACATTCCAGCAAATTCAGGAACTTGAGTTCGCATTTCTATAGCTTTGAAAAGAATTTGAGAAGAGATATTATAAGGAAAATTTCCAATGATGGCAAATTGTTCTCCTTTAAAAATCTCGTTCAAATCGTACTTTAAAAAATCCTTAGAAATTATATTATTAGCTAAATTTAAATAATGTGTTTGTAAATACTCTACTGATTCTGTGTCAATTTCTACTACAAATGTTTCTGTAGGCTTTTCTAAAATATATTTTGTCAAAACACCCATTCCTGGACCAACTTCTATAGTTTTTGAATAGCCAGAATAAGTCAATGCATCTGCTATTTTTTGAGCGATGGATTCATCTGTTAGGAAATGTTGACCTAAATGTTTTTTTGCTTTTACTGACATGTTCTGTTTTTTCATTCCCGAGAAATCGGGAATCTTTTAATTACTTAATTTCTTAATTTACCATTCTAATGATAAGTCAATCCATTCTTTATTGTGCTCTTCAATTAACTGTTCTTTCCATTTACGATTCCATTTTTTAATTCTTTTCTCTCTTAGAATTGCATCATTTATATAACCATGAACTTCATAATAAACCAGTTTATCAACATTGTATCTATAAGTAAAACCTTTATTTACTCTATCTTTATGTTCTAATATTCTTCTTTGAATGTTATTTGTCACTCCAACGTACAAAACAGAATTATTTTTATTAGCTAAAATATATACATAAACATCTTTCTGGTATAACTCATAAATTTTAAAGATTGATTTTTAAAATAAATGCTTCTGTGTTTTAAAAGTTTTCCGATTTCTCGGAAAAGACTTTAGTGAATCTAATTTTCGCTGTGAAAATGCTCACTCAAAACTTCCAATTCAGTTCTAAAAGCAAGCATTTTATCACCAAAAAGCTCTAAGCTTTCTTTTCGTAATCTTGGTGCATGGTTTAGGTAATAGTCGTTTAATTTTTCTTTTGAATCTGAAAAGAACTGAACCGAATAGGTTGCTCCTTCATCTTCATTTACTAAAACTTTCACAAGTCTAGCATTGTTGAATAATCCTGTTGCCAAAACATCTGAAATGTGTTTGTTTTGCATCCATTGCAACCACTTGTTATGGATTGAATGGTCAATATTTACTGTAACGTTGTATATAATCATTTAAATGTGTTTTCTTAAATAGCATCTCCACGAAGCAAACGGAATTGTTTTCTAGCTTCCGTGAAATGAATGCTATCTGCGTGTTCAAAAATCATTTTTTCGTATAATGGTTTTGCTTTCTCATTATCATTTAGATATTTTCTATAAATTTCAGCAGAAAAAAATAAGGCTTCATCTACATAAATTCCGTCTGAATGATTGTCTAAAATATTTTTATAATAAACTAAAGCATTTGTGTAATCTTTCTTCTTTTCATAAATCTGTGCGATTTTAAAAAGAGCATTATCTTCTATTGTATCTCCTTTATATTTTTCAAGAATTTCTAAAAATTGGGACAAAGCTAATTCATTCTTATTTTGATAAGTTAGCAAATCTGCTTTTGAAAATGCTTTTAGGGCAACTCTTGTACTATCTTCTGCTGAATTGTCACTAATCAATAAAAACAATTCAATGGCATCATTGGCAATCAATAAACTTGAAGATTGTTTTAAAACCTTTACTTGTTGTAATGCCCAATCGAAATCTTGCTTATAATAACTAGTTTCAGCCATTTTCATACTTGCCTCATGTGATTTTTCGTCATTTTTTAAAGTTTCTGAAATTTGAGCATAATACAAAATCGCTTGGTTAAATTTTTCGTCTAAAACTAATATGTCAGCTAATTCCATCTTAACTTCACTTTCTTGTCTTGGTGCTAACCTAAGAGATAAGGCATTATCCAAAGTAACTTTTGCCTTGTCAAATTGTTTCATATAAAAAGCATCAAAATGTGCCGATAATAGTTGCAATTCTAAAGTGAAAGGAGAAATCCCGTATTGTTTTACTAGACTTTCTATTGTTTGTTGAATAACTGGATATTCTTTTTCTGAAGATTCTTCAATTTGCATTGAAATTAAAAAATCGTGAGCCATAATTTGTAAACCGTAATCTTGCGTATTTTCTAAAATGAATTGAAAAATGGTTTTTGCTGTTTCATTTTCTTTTTCTTCCATAGCAAATTTGGCTAAATTCACAATGTTGTAAAACCCTTCAGGATTACGTTTATAAATTGCTTTCTCTTGTGTAAATGCTTTTCCGTATTCTTTTTGTTGCATAAAATACCAACTCAAAAATTGATTCCAATAAATATCCTGATTTTTCTGTACTCTAATTAAAAGTGCTTTTTTAATATACTCTGTAAAATTTCCTTCCGTGTCTTCACTAATAAATCTAGTTAGTTGATTTTGAACAAGTGGGGTGTTATTTTGATTGCTAAAAGAATAATCTAACAGTTTTTCAACCATTAAATCTAAATTTCCCATTTGTCCATTTAGTAAAGCAATTTGATAATCAAAGTTTAAATTTGGATTTCCTAATTTTCCAACTTCATATGCTTTGATTGCCCAATCTAACAATGTTTTTTGTTCAAATACCGATGCCACAGAATAAGCATAATTGGATTGTAAAACGACTTGTTCTATAGCTAAATTATAGTTTTCAGTTGCTTTAGCTTCGTTTTTTTGTAATTGAAAATTATAGCCTAATTCTACATATAATGTAGGTGTTTTAGAAATTTTCATTTTATATAAAATAGCCGTTTCTGCTTTATCGTATTGTTTTAATTGTTGATAACATTCAATCATTTTTTGAAAAAACGCAGGATTCCCTGGCTGTTTCACAACAATTTCTTCAAGTAAAGTAATTGCTTTATCAAATTCACCTCTATCAAAATAATTATAGGCTAACTGCTCAGATTGAGCCTTAACACTTACTGATAGAAGTAAACAAAAAAGAATAAAAAGTTTTCTCATACAATTACTTAGAAACAAATAATGTACTAAAGTAACATTTTTTATGCCAATTTAGTACATTGTTTTTATAAAGATTAACGTTTATTAGTCAATGATATCAAATCCTGTATATCTTCTTAATACTTCTGGAATTACAATTCCTTCTGGTGTTTGATAATTTTCTAAAATTCCAGCTAAGACTCTTGGTAGGGCTAATGAACTTCCGTTTAAAGTATGAGCCAATTGGTTTTTTCCGTCTTTGTCTTTGAATCTTAATTTTAAACGATTGGCTTGAAAAGTTTCAAAATTGGATACTGAACTTATTTCTAACCAACGTTCTTGAGCGGTTGAATATACTTCAAAATCATAAGTCAAAGCAGACGCAAAACTCATATCACCACCACATAAACGCAAAATTCTATATGGTAATTTAAGTTCGTTTAATATTTCTTTTACATGTTCTACCATCATGTCTAAAGCTTTGTATGAATTCTCTGGATGTTCAATTCGTACAATTTCAACTTTATCAAATTGGTGCAAACGATTTAAACCTCTAACATGTGCTCCCCAAGAACCAGCTTCTCTTCTAAAACAAGGTGTATAACCTGTAGCTAAAACTGGTAATTCATTTTCTTGAAGAATTACATCTCTAAAAATATTGGTTACCGGAACTTCTGCTGTTGGAATTAGATATAAATTATCTTTTGCATCGTGATACATTTGACCTTCTTTATCTGGCAATTGTCCTGTTCCATAAGCTGATGCTTCATTTACCAAAAGAGGCACTTGATACTCTTGATATCCTGCATCAATATTTTTATCTAAGAAATAAGAAATTAAAGCACGTTGTAATTTTGCTCCTTTTCCTTTATAAACTGGAAAACCTGGTGCCGTTATTTTTGTGCCTAATTCAAAATCAACAATGTCGTATTTTTTTATTAATTCCCAATGAGGTAAAGCTCCTTCGTGAAGCGTTGGAATAGTTCCTTCTTCAAAAACATTTTCGTTTTCTTCTGGAGTTTTTCCGTTAGGAACTATTTCTGCTGGTAAATTTGGTAATTTATATAATTCTTCTTCTAATTGAGCTGAAAGAGTATTTAACGTTACTTTTAAAACTTCTATTTGCTCTTTGAACTGTGTTGTTTTACTTTTTAGAATCTCAGCTTTAGCTTTTTCACCATTACGCATTAAATCACCAATGTCTTTGGATACTTTATTGGATTCCGCAAGAATTGTATCAAGAGCAACTTGTGTTGATCTTCTTTTTTCATCAAAGTTAATTATGTCTTCGACAATCGATTTAGCATCCATATTTTTCTTTGCTAATCGTGTGATAACTTCTTCCTTGTTTTCTCTAATAAATTGTATTTGTAACATAGTAAATAATTTAAGAATGCAAATGTATAAAATAGAAAGTTTAGATGCTAAAAATAGCGCAAAACAGTTGCTAAATTTCTTTTAATTTCCTTAAAATTTAGATAAGATAAAAACTATCTTCAGAAAAAAACTTTACATTTGGGTAAAATTCAAAAAAAATGAAAAAATTCATACTCCTATTTGTACTGATTTTAAGCTCAATATCATTTGCCCAAACAGATACTTCTGAATTTGAAAAAATGGTTGAAGCTGAAATGAAATCGGCTGCAAAAATTCAAAATTTGACGGTAAATCCAAATACTCAAAATTACGATATTACTTATCATGAATTACGTTTTACTGTTGATCCAGCTATTTATAACATTAGTGGAATTGTAACTACAACTTTTACTGCATTAGCTAATATGTCAACAATAACATTTGACATGAGTGATTCTATGACTGTAAGTTCTGTTACTAGAAATGGACAACCGTTAACCTTTACACAAAACACTAATAAAGAATTAGTAATTAACTTTCCAACTGCAATTGCAACAGGAACAAGCGCAACAGTTGTAATTACTTATGCTGGACCACCAGAAAGCAATGGTTTTGGATCTTTTACAACAACAAATCATAATGGAACTCCCGTTTTGTGGACTTTATCTGAACCTTTTGGAGCAAGAGATTGGTGGCCTTGTAAACAAGATTTAAATGACAAAGTAAATAGTATAGATGTTTATATTACAGCACCTTCACAATATACAAGTGTTACAAATGGACTAGAAGTTTCTCAAAGTATAGTTGGCACAAGTAAAACAACACATTTTCATCATGGGTATGCCATTCCGGCTTATTTAATTGCCATTGCGGTTACAAATTATCAAATTCATAATCAACAAGCTGGTTTAGGAACAACAGCAAGTCCTTTTTTTCCAATTGTTAATTATATGTATCCCGAAACGGCTACAAATAACATAAATAGTGTTGCAATTACGCCAACAATAATGAATTTTTATGAGGCAACTTTTACACCTTATCCCTTTAGAAATGAAAAATATGGTCATGCTCAATTTGGTTGGGGAGGCGGAATGGAACATACAACAGTTTCATTTATGACCGCAAATGGACTTGGAGCTTATAGTCGAAGTTTAATTGCACACGAATTAGGTCATCAATGGTTTGGTGACAAAGTTACATGTGGTTCTTGGAGAGACATTTGGTTAAATGAAGGTTTTGCAACCTATTTGGCTTCATTGGTCATTGAAAATTTAGATGGAGCAACTGCTTTTGTTTCTGATAAAAATAACATGATAAACAATATTACTTCTCAAACTAGTGGAGCTGTTTATTTAACTGAAACTGAAGCAGAAAATGTTAATCGAATATTTAGTAGTAGACTATCCTACAACAAAGGTGCAATGGTTTTAGAAATGTTGCGTTGGAAAATGGGAGATACAATGTTTTTTCAAGCTTTACGCAATTATTTAAATGACAGCAATTTGGCTTATGCCTATGCTTTAACTCCAAATTTACAAGCTCATTTAGAAGCCGTTTACGGAAGTTCATTAACTGAATTTTTTAACGATTGGATTTACAATCAAGGATATCCAACTTACACAATTAATGCTACTCCAATAAATTCTACTCAAGTTCAAATTACGGTAAACCAAAATCAATCGCACTCTAGCGTTACTTTCTTTGAAATGCCAATTGAAATTCGTTTAACTGGTTCTGGAAGTCAGGTTTATGATGCTAGATTAGAAAACGTTTCAAACGGACAACAATTTATAGTAAATGTTCCTTTTGTTGTAACTGGTGTAACTTTTGATCCTAATAAACACCTTATTTCCAAAAACAACACAGCTGCTTTAGCTAATTTGACTTTTGAATTGCAAGAATCTATTATATTATCTCCTAATCCTGCAAATTCATTTGTAGAGTTAATAGTTCCTGATACTATATTGCTTGAAAAAGTAGAAATATATAATACTTTAGGTCAATTAATTTCAACAAAAACAACTTCACAATTTAATATAGAAGATTTGTCAACTGGACTATTCATTGCTAGAATTTATACAAATGAAGGGGTCGTAGTTAAAAATCTATTAAAAAAATAAATCCTTTTAAAAAATAATTGTCAGAAGTAAGGTGAAAACCTTACTTTTGTCACTTATAAAATTAAGTACAACAATGATTCAAGTAGCACAAATTCTATTTATATTATCCGTATTAGTTATTCTTCATGAGTTTGGTCATTATATAGCGGCCAAAATATTTAAAGTAAGAGTAGAAAAATTCTATCTTTTTATGGATGCAGGATTCTCTTTAGTTAAGAAAAAAATTGGGGAAACTGAGTGGGGAATTGGTTGGTTACCAATTGGTGGTTATGTTAAACTTTCAGGAATGATTGATGAAAGTATGGACGTTGAACAAATGAACAGCGAGCCAGAAGAATGGGAATTTAGAGCAAAACCAGCATGGCAACGTTTAATAATTATGCTTGGTGGAATTATTGTAAATATCCTTTTAGCTTGGTTTATATATTTAATCATGTTTTCTACAGTTGGACAAAAATATGTTTCAACAGAAGCCATGCAAAAAAATGGTCTTTCATTTGGAGAGGTAGGTAAAAGTGTTGGATTTAAAGATGGTGATAGAATTTTATCTGTTGATGGAAAATTACAGCCAAAATTCAATTGGATGATCATCGATGTTCTTTTAAGTGATAAAATCGAAATAGAACGAGACGGTAAGAAAATAGAATTAGATTTAACTGAAGAACAAAAAGGTGAAATTATAAGTAAAGAAGGTAAAGGATTTGCTTATCCTAGAGTCACAAATGCAATTATAGATTCTTTGTCAAGTGCTAATAGCATAAACTCTGGATTTAAAAAAGAAGATTTGATAGTAGGAATAAATGGTCAAAAAGTTCCATTTTATGATCAACTTTCTGGAGAGTTAGAAAAAAACAAAAACGATAGTATTACAATTGATATATTGAGAAATGGAAATGCTTTGTCGATAAAAACATTAGTTGATAAAGAAGGCAAAATTGGCTTTAGACCAACCTTTAAAGACTCAACAGACTACCTTATAAATAACAAATTAAGCATAGGCGATGCAGTTCCTGCTGCAGCAAAAGAAGCTTGGCAGTTATTAGTTTATAATGTAAAACAATTTAAATTAATTTTAAGTCCAAAAACTGAAGCTTACAAACAGGTTAAAAGTCCAGTTGGAATTGCAAGAATTTTACCTGATGAGTGGAATTGGGAGTTTATTTGGAATTTTACAGCTTTATTTTCAATTGGATTAGCTTTCATTAATTTATTGCCTATTCCTGGTTTAGATGGTGGACATGCTCTTTTTACAATAGTAGAAATGATAACTGGAAAAACTTTAAGCGTAAAAGCTGCAGAAAGAGTTCAGACGTTTGGAATGATTATCTTATTGACTTTGATGGCTTTAACCTTTGGTAAAGATATTTATCAATTAATCGTCGATAAATTATTTTAAATTTTATTAAAAAAAGTTTGCAAGAATAAAAATGTATGCTATATTTGCACTCGCAAAAAGGGTATTAATCCTTGGCACATAAAGAGAATTATTGAGATTAAAAACATACAGTTTCCTTCTTAGCTCAGTTGGTTAGAGCATCTGACTGTTAATCAGAGGGTCCTTGGTTCGAGCCCAAGAGAGGGAGCTTTAAAAGCCTAGCAGCAATGTTAGGCTTTTTTTATATACTTTTTTTTCTGAATTTTCGTTTATATTAAATTGTATATATTTGTGTTTTAATTTGTTAATCATTTTCATAAAGCCCCAAACTGTGAAAAAATTAATTTTTCTTGTATGCTTATATTCATTCATAGGCTACAGCCAGACTATTACTGTTGACAGTAATACTTATTCAGCTTCAGATTTAGCCAATTTATTGGTTACTAATTCTTGTATTACTCCCACAAATGTCTCTTACTCTTCAGATCAATCTGTTGCTTATTTTAACAAGAACGGCTCAGCCTTTCCAATAAATCAGGGTGTCATCATTAGAAATGGAGTAGCACAACATTCAGAAGGAGTTTATTCTGGAAACAACCTAAGTAGTCAAGTGAATTCTAATAGTGATGTTGACCTTCAAAATTTAAGTAATAGCTCTGGACAAACTTCAACCATAACAGATGCGGCTTATTTACAATTTGATTTTGTGCCTATATCTAATAATTTTAATTTTAGATTTTTATTTGCCTCAAATGAATATGGAGAGTTTCAATGTGGATTTAGCGATGTATTCGCTTTTTTATTAACTGATTTAACAACAGGAGTAACCACAAATATAGCGGTTGTTCCAGGTACTAATACGCCAATTTCTGTAAAAGATATTAGAAACAATGCTTATAATTCTTCTTGTGGTTCTGTTAATCCAAGTTTGTTTAATATTTACAATGTTAACAATCCTGCTACTTCAAGTTTAAACATGAGAGGTTTTACTCAGGTTTTAAATGCATCGGCGGCAACAATTCCCAATAATCCCTATAGAATAAAACTTGTAATAGGTGATTACAATGATGCTGATTACGATTCAGCTGTTTTTGTTTCGGCTGGAAGTTTTAATAGTACCGTAAATTTAGGCCCAGACTCAAGTCTTTGCCTAGGAAACAACACTACTATTACATCTGGTTTAAATGCTACTGAATATAATCATACATGGACATTAAATGGGGTTATAATTCCTGGAGAAACAAACAACACTTTAAACATTACTCAAGCTGGAACTTACACGGTGACAATTGTTAAATCTGGCTCAAGCTGTCAGTTGACTGACACAATTATTTTTACTGACTTACAAGTTAATACTCCTCAAGACATATATCTCTGTAACAATGGAACTGGCAATTATACATTTGATTTAACTGAGAATAACGCTGCCGCTTTAGGCATTAATTCAAGCCAATATCAAATTTTTTATTACAATTCAATAGCTAATGTAAATGCGAATAACCCAATTCCTTCCTCAAGTTTAAATGCTTATGCGAGTAATGGAAATGAAACAATATACATTAAGCTTTTAAACATAAGCACTAATACATTTTGTAGTGCACAATATTTATTTGATTTATTGGTGAATAGCCCTGTTATTGCTAATCAACCAAGTAATATAAATCTTTGTAATACTGCCGCATCTTTAACTGTAGATTTAACAACTCAAAACAGTCAAATACTGAATGGACAAAATTCAAGTAATTTAACAATTACATATTACAACTCCGAACAAGATGCAACCAACAATACAAATCCAATAAGTTCATCAACAACTGTAACATTAGCAACTTCACCTAAAACAGTTTGGGTTAGAGTTGAAAGCACTACAAATTCAACCTGTTTTGCTGTAACTAGTTTTCAAATTATAGTAAATCCTAGACCTCAAGTAGACTCAATTCCAGAGGTTATTGCTTGTGAAAACTATACACTTCCTGCCTTAACAAACGGAGCTTATTACACAGGTCCAAATGGTTCTGGCAATCAATTATATCCAAATGACATAATTGACGAAACCGGAACTTATTACATTTATAACGGCCCTGATGCAAATGGTTGTACTAATCAGACTTCGTTTTTGGCAACATTCATGGATGAATATGAAATTGATTTAGAACATTGTGGTCAATTTATAGTTCCAAAACCTAAAGCCGGTGATTTTTACACTGGTACTGGTGGACCATCTGGAACCGGAGTACTTATTCCTGAAGGCACAATAATTACAATAGATCAGACAATTTATTTTTATGTAACATTTAATGGTGTTTTCTGCAGAGAAGAAGCATTTCCTTTAACGATTCATCCGTTACCTCCAGTAGATTCTTTAAGTGATGTAGTAACCTGTGGAAGCCATACTTTGCCAGTAATTACAAATGGAAACTATTTTACAGGAATCAATGGTAGTGGTACACCCTTATTTGCTGGAAATACTATTACAGCAACTGATACTATTTATATTTTTGCAAATGATGGTACATGTACAAATGAAACCTCTTTTTATGTAGCAATTTTAAATCAACCTATCCCTAGAGTTGTTTGTGGAAGTTATACATTACCAGTATTAGCCGCTGGAAGTTATTACACACAAATTGGTGGACAAGGCACAATAATTCCTGCCGGAACTGCAATTACTAGCTCTCAAACCATTTATGTTTTTGCAAATACAACTTCAACGCCTAATTGTACTTCAACATATACTTTACCAATTACAATAAAACCTAAACCGGTTGTAGATGATTTAGACGACGTAATTAGATGTGCAAACAATCCATTTGAATTACCTGTATTATCGGGTGGAAATTATTATACTGCCACAAATGGTGGTGGGACTATGTTAAATGCTGGAGATATTATTTCTACAACACAAACCCTATATATTTATGACATATTAGATGGTTGTCCAAATGAAACTGATTTTAATGTTGAAATTGTTCCTCTTCCTCCTGTAGAAAATTTGACAGATGTTTTTAGATGTAATCCTTTTATATTGCCAAATTTAACCAATGGAACATACTATACTGAACCTGCGGGAAATGGAACTATAATTCCAAATGGAACTACAATTGATACAACTCAAGTTATATATATATTCAATGAGCCATTAGATGCAAATGGTTGTTATGCTGAAACTGTTTTTCAAGTAAATATTTTAGGTATAGAAGTAGGTTCTTTTGATGATATTACAGCATGTGATAGCTATACTTTACCTGCTTTAACAATTGGAGATTATTTCTGGCAATCTGGGGGTGTTGATCCAATTCAAACTTCTGATTTTACATTTAATACTCCAGGAACATATACGGTTTTTGTTTATGTGCAGAATGGTGGTCGAATTTTTTGTAGCGATGAAGCATCATTTACTATTACTATATCTGAAACTCCAATATTACCAAGTTTGACAAGTATTGTAAAATGTGGAACTTATACTTTACCTACTTTAGATAATTCGACTTATAATGTAAATTATTATTTGGGTCAAAATGGAATTGACATTATAAATCTAGCTGACTATACTTTAACGACTCCAGGAACATATACTATTTATGTTTATGCAACTGCTTTTAACAACCCAAATTGTAGTGATGAAACTTCATTTTCATTAACTATTTATCCTTTATTAGATTTAGGTTTAGAAGATGTTTTTATGTGCGTTGACCCAATAACTAATGATGTTATTCAACCCGCATTTATAAATACAAACTTAAGCCCTTTACTTTTTACAGTTAACTGGTATTTTAACAACACTCTAATCTATACTGGTCCATCTTATAACGCCACCCAAATTGGAACATACACCATTGAAACCATTAAATTGACTCCAGATTCTGGTTCAAATTGTAATTATGCTACTACAACTGTTTTAGTTTCTCAATCTAGTTATGCAGTTGCTGAAGCAGTAGTTTCAACTGACTTTGATGATAGCGCTTCAATAACTATAAATATTTTAAATGGTTATGGTGAATACGAATACCAATTAGATAACACAGGAGGCTTTCAATCTAGTAATGTCTTTAACAATGTTTCGTCTGGCGAACATATTATTTATGTTAAAGATGTTTTAGGTAACTGTAACGACATATTCATAACAGCAACTGTTTTAAAATATCCAAAATATTTTACTCCAAATGGAGATGGCTTTAATGATACTTGGAATATTTGGGATTTAAGAGATAGTCCAAATGCTATAGTTTCAATTTTTGATCGTTATGGTAAATTTATTAAACAGTTTAAAACTTCTGGTTTTGGATGGGATGGAAAATTAAACGGAATTGATTTGCCAGCTACAGATTATTGGTTTGTAGTTAATTATTTCAATAAAAATAGTGAAGCAAAAGAATTTAAATCTCACTTTGCTATGAAACGATAACATCAATAAGGTCTTTTCGAAGCCAACCTGTTATGCTTAAGCGTAATTGGTTGGTTTCTAAAACTTCGTGCTCCAACTCATTACTTTTAAAAAAAACTGTTTTACGATTTATTGGACTAACTATTTGTGATTTTTCGCCATCATAAACTTTCAACTCGCCTCCATCACCTTCTTTCCAATCCACATTCAAATAAGTTATCATTGAAAATTGACGATTACTCGTGTCTTGAAATTGGTCTAAATGTCGTTTGTAAAAAGTTCCCGGCTTATACAAAGCATAATGAAATTCATAACTTTTTATTCCCGTAAAACATTCTTTATTTAGGTAAGTAATAAAGTCTTCAATTAGAGCAAAAAACTCTATTTCATGTGGGTTGTTATTTTCTTTGTCTAACCAATAAATAACATCACTACGGATTTCTTTATTTTTTGCAAACGTACCAAAATGACCAATTCCAGCAGATTTTAATTCTTCGTCTTTGTATAATTTAAGCAAATTATTTTTTAAACTATTTGCTAAAGCTTCACTTAAAAAATCTTTAGAAATACCTATTTTACTGTCAATATAACTTGAAATCAATTCTTCAAAACTATCGTTCATTGTATAAGTTATCTGAATTGACAAACAACGTGCGAATTTAGTCTATTTTTTAAGTTGTAAAATAATTTTAGCACATATTGTATATAAAAATAATTTAGCCCTGAAAAAACAATAATTTGATAAAAATCATTCATTTAAATATAAATATGATAAAAATCAAACTTCAACCCTGTTTTTTTTAACTCAAAAAACAATTAAAGACATATTTTATTAATTTTACCCTAAAATTTAAAGGGCATTAGCATGAAAATTGAAAAAAAATGGATTATTTCATTCAGTATTATAACAATCTTAGCAATAACCAGTTTATTTTGGACTCCTTCAAATAATTTAAAAGATCAATTTTTACCTGAGTCAGAAATTAACGTCGCTGATGTTGCTTGGCTTCTAACTTCGTCTTCTTTTGTCTTATTAATGACTCCAGGTCTTTCTTTCTTTTATGGCGGAATGGTTGGACGAAAAAATGTTATTTCAACTATGCTTCAAAGTTTTATTTGCCTAGGTGTTGTTTCATTGGTTTGGGTTGTAGTTGGTTTTAGTTTGGCTTTTGGCTCTTCTATTGGATTTACTATTGATGGAACATATTATGGCCTTATAGGAAACCCTTTTGACTTTGCCTTTTTTAACAATGTTGGTGTTTTACCTCACAAAAACCTAGCATCAACCTTACCGTTTGTCCTTTTTGCCCTTTTTCAAATGAAATTTGCTGTAATTACTCCTGCTATAATTACTGGCTCTTTTGCCGAGAGAGTTCGATTTATCTCTTATTTATTATTTATTTGTTTGTTTACTTTATTTATTTACACTCCTTTATGTCACATGGTATGGCATCCAAATGGTTTACTAGGTGCTTACTTTGGCGTAAAAGATTTTGCTGGAGGAACAGTTGTTCATATGAGTGCAGGTTTTGCAGCATTAGCAGGAGTTTTAACTTTAGGAAAACGTAAAAACAATGAACATATTCCAACAAATATTCCTTTTGTTTTATTAGGAACTGGTATGCTTTGGTTTGGGTGGTTTGGCTTTAATGCAGGTTCATCATTAGCGGCAAATGGAACAGCTGCGATGGCATTTGCTACAACAACTATAGCTTCTGCTTCTGCTATGATTACTTGGATATTTTTTGATAGAATTAATGGTAGAAAAGTATCAGCTTTAGGTGCTTGTATCGGAGCTGTTGTTGGATTAGTTGCTATTACTCCTGCTGCTGGATTTATAACAATTCCAGAAAGCATCTTTTTTGGATTTATAACTGCAATTGTCTCAAACAAAATGTTGAACTGGAAAAAATTAAAAGCTATAGATGACACTTTAGATGTCTTTGCTTGTCACGGAATTGGTGGAATAATGGGAATGATCTTAACCGCTATTTTTGCTCAAGGTGAAAATGCAAGTCTTTTACACGGTGGTTGGTCTGTTTTTGGACATCATATGACGGCTCTTGTTTTGGTGTCTTTATTTACTTTTTTTGGTTCAATGCTGCTTTTTAAAATTACAAATAGTATAATTCCAATAAGAGTTTCCGAATCTTCTGAAAGAATTGGTCTTGATTTATCGCAACATGATGAAAAATTTTAACAGTTTGCAATAGCGGTAAAATAATTTTGTACATTTAAAATTAATTTATCCCTAAAATGAAAAAGTCTATTCTATATATTTTAACTGTTATAATTTTAAGTTCTTGTGCTGTTAAAAAAGAAATGTCTCAGGATACTGAGAAATTAAAGATCAACTCAATACTTGATAAGTGGCATAAAGATGCTGCCGAAACTAATTTTGATTCCTATTTTGATGCAATTGCCGATGATGGAATTTTCATTGGAACTGATGCGACAGAAAACTGGAACAAAAAAGAATTTATGGCTTTTGCTAAACCCTTTTTTGACAACAAAAAAGCTTGGGATTTTACATCACTTGAAAGAAATATTTATTTTTCTACTGATGGGAAAACAGCTTGGTTTGATGAATTATTAAATACGCAAATGAAAATTTGCAGAGGTTCAGGAGTTTTAGTTAAAATAAATAATGATTGGAAAATCAAACATTATGTGCTTTCTATGACTATTCCAAATGACAACACAAATGAAGTTGTTTCAATAAAATCAGCCATTGAAAATCAAATTATAAAAGAAAAAAGCAAATAAAACTACTTATTGTATTTATGTTCTTTTAAATTTTTAAACATTTCAGTGGTCATGTTCTCTATATTGAAATCATTTTGCCAATGCCAATCTTCTCTTGCACATGAATCATCAATACTTGCCGGCCAACTATCTGCTATTTTTTGTCTAAAATCGGGTTCATAGCTCATTACAAAATCAGGATAGTGTTTTTTGATTTCTGAAGCAATTTGTTCTGGAGTAAAACTCATTGCACTTAAATTATAAGATGAACGGATTTTTATTTGCTCTTCAGGTGCTTGCATAATTTGCACAGTAGCTTTTATAGCATCATCCATATACATCATTGGCAAAGCTGTATCCTTAGATAAAAAACTAGTATAATTTCCAGTCAAAATAGCTTGATGATATATTTCAACTGCGTAATCTGTTGTTCCACCACCTGGCTCTGAAACCCAACTAATTAAACCTGGATAACGAATACTTCTTACATCAACACCATATTGTTTACTATAATATTCACACCAACGTTCTCCAGATTGTTTACTAATCCCATAAACCGTTGAAGGTTCCATAATTGTATATTGTGGCGTATTTTGTCTTGGTGTAGTTGGTCCAAAAACAGCGATACTTGAAGGCCAAAAAACTTTTTTAATTTTTCCTGCTTTAGCAATATTTAATACGTGGAAAAGCGAATTCATATTCAAATCCCAAGCAAATGCCGGATTTTTTTCAGCTGTAGCTGATAACAATGCTGCCATCAAATATACATCTGTAATTTCATATTGCTCAACCAAATGATCAATTTGATTGTAATCTAAAGCATTAACAACTTCAAAAATCCCATTATTTACAACATCTATATTTAATTTTCTAATGTCTGAAGCTACTACATTCTCTATACCATAAATCTCACGAAGTTTTTTGGTAAGTTCTGTTCCTATTTGCCCACAAGCACCGATAATTAAAACTTTTGTTTTCATAAATCCCTTTAAATTTTGCTACACAAATATAGTATATTCAAGTATTGAATTGTAGAATTATACCCTAATTTTTTGCTAAATGTTTAAAAATTTCTCAATATCAACACTTTTGATTTAAGAAGTCTCAAAAACCAAAGCTATGTTCCTGAATTGCTTGCTTTTAATTTTTTTGCCAAATTGTGTTAACTTATGCTAATTACTATACTTTGTTTTTTTAAACATTTGTACATTTGTAATCCAATTGAAATTTATGTATAAATCTATTGTCGTTTTATTTCTATCAATTTTCTTGTTTTCGTGTGAAAAAGATAATACAAAAGCTGAAAACGAAAAAATTATTGCGAAAAACACCCAAACCTTTAATTTGGTTAATTCGGTGTGGAATTTAAAAACACCAACACTTTCTCCAACAGCACAAAATGAAGTCGCAAATTGGAATGAATGGCAACAATTTGTTATTGAAGTAAATCAAAAACCAAAAAGCAATTTAACGGCTTTTCAATTGAAAACTAAGAATATATCTTCAAAAATTGATTCCCTTCAGTTAAATATTCCACCTCAATTTGACAAACCTCAAGTTAAAAGTAGAATTGCAGCTTTAAATACGAAAATTAAAATGCTTGATACATTTATTCATTTAACAGATGTGCCTCAAAACAAAATTAAAGCGTTAATTCCCGAAATAAACGAAGAAATTAGTGCTTTAGTTGGTCAATGGGAAGAAATTATTGTTAAAAAAAGAATACCCAAAGAAGTTGGTGAAGAATACATGATTAAAGCTTTAGATACTGCTAGAAATGCAAACCCTGAATTGATGATGGAGAAAATGAAACAGCAAGATTCTATAAATAATTCACTAAACAAAAGGAAATCTCCTTTTATAAATAAAAAATAGTTTTTTGAAACCTGAAATAGCCAATTCTTATCTAAAATCTGCAAAAATTTCTGCTTTTGCCGAATCGTTAGCGCACCAAAATCAAAAAATTCATGCCAAAGGTTTATTGGGTTCTTCGATTTCCTTTGTGATTCAAGCCTTGTTTGAAAAAACAGAATTACCGTTTCTGCTCTTGTTTAATGACAAGGAAGAAGCGGCTTATTATTTAAATGATTTAGAATCGCTTATCAATACAAATGATGTGTTGTTTTATCCAGGTTCATACAGAAGACCATATCAAATTGAAGAAACAGATAATGCTAATATTTTGCTTCGTGCAGAAGTATTAAATCGAATAAATTCTAGAAAAAAACCGGCAATTATCGTTTCTTATCCTGAAGCCTTATTTGAAAAAGTGGTTACTCGAAAAGAATTAGAAAAAAACACTTTAAAGGTTTCCATAAACGATAAATTATCAATTGATTTTATTAACGAAACCCTTTTTGAATACAATTTCAAAAGAGTAGATTTTGTAACTGAACCCGGAGAATTCTCTGTTCGTGGTGGAATTATTGATGTATTCTCTTTTTCTAACGATCATCCTTACAGAATTGAATTTTTTGGAAACGAAGTTGATAGCATCAGAAGTTTTGATGTGGAAACCCAACTTTCAGTTGAAAAACTAAAGAAAATTTCAATTATTCCTAATGTTGAAAATAAGTTTTTAGATGAAAATCGTGAAACATTTCTGAATTATATCAATGATAAAACTGTCATTTTTACTCAGAATACAGAATTAGTTTGCAATCAATTAGATAAATTATTTGCAAAAGCCATTGAAGCTTTTGATAAACTTTCGAAAGATATCAAACACGCTCAACCAAAAGAATTGTTTGTCAATCAAGAGCAATTTTTAAAACAAGCGCTAAATTTCAATATAGTTGAATTAAATAACACCGCTTTATTCAAAACAACGAAGGAATTTGAATTTCACATTCAACCTCAACCTTCTTTTAATAAGCAATTTGATTTATTACTGAATAATTTAAGTGAAAATCATTTCAACGGAATTAAGAATTATTTGTTCTGTTCCAATCAAAATCAAGCCAATCGTTTTCATGATATTTTTGAAGATTTGGATGAGGAAAATCACGAAAGTGTAAGAAAGCAATATAAAACAGTTGTTTTATCAATTTATCAAGGTTTTATCGATGAAGAATTACAAATAGCTTGTTATACTGATCATCAAATTTTTGAACGTTATCACAAGTTCAACATCAAGAGTAATTACTCTAAAAAACAAACCATTACGCTTAAAGAATTAACTTCTTTGAATGTTGGTGATTATGTTACACATATTGATCACGGAATTGGAAAATTTGGTGGTTTACAAAAAATTCAGGTTGAAGGAAAAACCCAAGAAGCTATTAAAATCGCTTACGCTGATAATGATATCGTTTATGTAAGTATTCATTCCTTACACAAGATTTCGAAGTTTAATGGAAAAGACGGAATTGCTCCAAAAATCTACAAATTAGGAAGTAGTGCTTGGAAAACTTTAAAACAAAAAACTAAAGCTCGTGTAAAACATATTGCATTTAATTTGATTCAATTGTATGCGAAACGAAGATTGGAAAAAGGATTTCAATTTGCACCGGATAGTTATTTACAAAAAGAATTAGAAAGTTCTTTCATTTATGAAGATACACCCGATCAAATTACCGCTACAGCTGATGTAAAAGCTGATATGGAAAACGAACGACCAATGGATCGATTAGTTTGTGGTGATGTTGGTTTTGGAAAAACAGAAGTCGCAATCCGTGCTGCATTTAAAGCTGTTGATAATGGAAAACAAGTTGCTATTTTAGTTCCAACTACAATTTTGGCTTATCAACATTATAGAACTTTTACAGAACGTTTGAAAGAAATGCCAGTAACGGTGAGTTATTTAAACCGATTTAGAACTGCGAAACAAAAAGCTGAAACCATAAAAGAATTAGCTGAAGGAAAAGTTGATATCATTATTGGAACTCATCAATTAGTTAATAAAAATGTAGTTTTTAAAGATTTAGGTTTATTGATTGTGGATGAAGAGCAAAAGTTTGGGGTTAACGTAAAAGATAAATTAAAAACCATTGCTGCGAATGTTGATACATTGACATTAACGGCAACTCCAATTCCGAGAACTTTGCAGTTTTCATTGATGGCTGCCCGTGATTTATCTGTAATTACAACGCCTCCACCAAATCGTTATCCGATTGAAACCAATGTTATTCGTTTTAGTGAAGAATTAATTCGTGATGCCATTACTTATGAAATTCAGCGAAATGGTCAAGTTTTCTTTATTAATAATCGAATAGAAAACATCAAAGAAGTTGCAGGAATGATTCAAAGATTAGTGCCAGATGCACGAGTTGGAATTGGTCACGGACAAATGGATGGTAAAAAGTTAGAAGAATTAATGCTAGCTTTTATGGAAGGAGAATTTGATGTTTTAGTAGCAACAACTATTATTGAAAGCGGTTTAGATGTACCAAACGCGAATACGATTTTCATCAATAATGCAAATAATTTTGGTTTATCAGATTTGCATCAAATGCGTGGAAGAGTTGGTCGTAGTAATAAAAAAGCGTTTTGTTATTTTATAACGCCACCATATTCAATGATGACAAGTGAAGCTCAAAAACGTATTAATGCTTTAGAGCAATTCAGCGAATTAGGAAGTGGTTTTAACATTGCCATGAAGGATTTAGAAATTCGTGGTGCTGGAGATTTATTAGGTGGTGAACAAAGTGGTTTTATGAATGATATTGGTTTTGATACGTATCAAAAAATCATGAATGAAGCCATTGATGAATTGAAAGAAAACGAATTCAAGGATTTATATGTAACTGAAAACGATATTGAAACTAAAGAATTTGTAAAAGACATATTGATTGATGCTGATTTTGAATTGTTATTTCCAGATGATTATATCAATAGTGTTTCGGAACGATTGGCTTTGTATAACGAATTAGGAACTATAAAAACCGAAGAACAATTACTAGCTTTCGAACAAAAACTAATTGACAGATTTGGAGCTCTTCCAAAACAAGCTATAGCTTTATTAAATAGTGTTCGAATAAAATGGATTGCAACCCGAATAGGTCTAGAAAAACTAATCATGAAACAAGGCAAAATGATTGGTTATTTCATAAGTGATCAGCAATCTAATTTTTATCAATCCCAACGATTTATAAAAGTTATGCAATTTGTGCAACACAATGGAAACATTTGCAAACTAAAAGAAAAAGACACTAAAAACGGATTACGCTTATTGCTAACTTTTGATAATGTAAAAAGTATTAATAAGGCTTTGGAATTGATGCAACGGTTTTAGTTAAACATTCTTTAAATCCTTAATAACTCTAAAAGCAATATCAACTTGTTGTTCACTTACTAAAAAAGTAAATTCATTTGAAGTAGAAATCACCTCATAAAGTACGATACCTTCCCAAGCTAAACGTTGAAAAATGTAGTAGTAAACACCAGGCACATTTACATTTTCATTGGGTAGTTTTATAGTAATAGATGATAAATCTTTTAACTTTTGTATTTGTTTTTCTCCAGTAAAAAGTTCTTCAATAGTTCTATCCATTGAATTACTCAACACAATATTGATTTCATTAACACCACGGGAAGAAGTATAAAAAACATCTTTTTGAAGATTGATTTTTGTAATTAATTCGGCATGTTTATTCAAAATTGAATCCGAAATAGCATAAGTATAATCATTTAAAGAAGAACGAACTGTTATTTCACCAATATTCTTGATTACTTTAATGACTTTATGATTTATTTTAAAATCTAATTCTTCTGTCAACCTCTTTAAAGCCATTACAACAGCACCTTGCTTAATGTCTTTACCCAATTGTTTTTCCACTTCTGGCATCATATTCCTAGCTAAAGAAGTAAGATTAATTATTCCTTCAGATAATGAATTTAATAAAAACGGTTTTGTTTTTAAATAATGCTCTACAAAAGATGATACGGTCTTCATTTATAAAATTTTTGCAATGATACAAAATAAAAACAAATTGTTACAGTTATAACAATATATTTTAAAAATAATAAAAGGCTTCTTCAATATGCTCAATATCAATAGCCGATTTAGTGTAATGAATCGCAATAATATCAAAACGAACTGTTACATCTAAATCTTTACTAACCACATATTCATTTATAGCTTTTACCAGTAATTGGATCTTTTTTGGTTTTACAAAATCTTGTGGTAATCCAAACTCTAAACTAGATCGCGTTTTGACTTCAACTACAGCTAAAATTCCTGTCTTTTGCGCAATAATATCTACTTCTGCTTTTTGAAAACGCCAATTTCTATCGAGAATTTCATAACCGCTTTTACGCAAGAAATCAACAGCTAAATCTTCTCCTAATTGTCCTAATTCGTTATGCTCTGCCATTGTTTTTTAGTCTTCAGTTAGCTTAATATTTTAAAAATTTCTTTAATTTCTCAAATCAGTGTTCCAAAAATTAATCTTTAAATTTTAAAATAACTTTTTCTTGGCTCACTTCAAAATCAACTTGTTTTCCTAAAATAAGTGTTCGATTATCTTTCATATGTCCAGCCGGAAAATCAAAACAAACAGGAATATTATACTCTTTTGCAATAGCAGTAATAATTTGCACAGCGTTTTGTCCAAACGGAATTTCATTATCATGCATATCAGTCATTCCTCCAACAATTAATCCGTTTACGTTTTCAAAATAACCATTGCGTTTTATATTTTGCATCATTCGATCAATATGATATAAATATTCGTCTAAATCTTCAATATAAAGTATCTTGTTTTTAGTATCCAAAGAAGATTTTGATCCTAACAAACTATATAAAATCGATAAATTTCCTCCAACCAATTCTCCTGAAGTTTTTCCTTGAATATCATATGATTTTGAAGGAATTGAATATTCTATATGTTCTCCAAATAATGCTTTTCTTAATGTTTCTTTCACTTCATCAGAAGCTTTTGGAACCGTAAAAGGCATAATACAATGCAAAGAAGCTACTCGTTCTGCATTGGCTTGTGAATGTAAAACCGTGACATCACTAAAACCCATTATCCATTTCGGATTTTTCTTGAATTTAGTAAAATCAAGTAAATCAACCATTCTAACCGTTCCATAACCACCACGAGCACACCAAATTGCTTTGATGTTATCATCATCCATCATGTTTTGAAAATCAGCAGCTCTTTCTAAATCAGTTCCTCCTAATTGACAACTATCTAAACCTATTGTTGCACCCAATTTTATTTTTAAACCCCAAGATTCTAACAATTCTTTAGCAGGAATGGCATCTTCTGGGAAAAATTTTCGAGCAGTACAAACAATAGCAACGGTGTCGCCTTTTTTTAAATAAGGTGGGATTTTCATCTTCTTTTGGGAATAAGAAAGGTTAAAAATTAATAACACTAAAAAAGTAAATCGATACATTGTCAGATTTCTTTATCTCAAAAGTAAACAAAATCTAAATTAAATTCGATAATTCATGCTTAAACAATTATTTTTGTACTCAAATTAAAATCATAATGATACAAAATCCAAAAAGATATACAATTACAGCAGCCTTACCTTACACTAATGGTCCAATTCATATTGGTCATTTAGCTGGAGTTTATGTGCCAAGTGATATTTATTCAAGATATTTAAGATTACAAGGAGAAGATGTTGCTTTTATTTGTGGAAGTGATGAACACGGTGTTGCCATTTCTATGAAAGCTAAAAAAGAAGGCATTACACCACAAGAAGTAATTGATAAATATGACGGAATTATTCGTCAATCTTTTATAGATTTCGGAATTTCATTTGATAATTATTCAAGAACGTCATCTAAAATTCATCATGATACTGCGCAAGAATTCTTTAGAAAATTATATGATCAAGGTGATTTTATTGAAGAAGTAACCGAGCAATTATACGATGCAAAAGCTGACCAATTTCTAGCGGATAGATTTGTAACAGGAACTTGTCCAAAATGTGATAATCCTGAAGCTTATGGTGATCAATGTGAAAAATGTGGTTCCACTTTAAACGCAACAGATTTAATAAATCCTAAATCAACTATAACCGGAGAAACTCCAACATTAAAAGAAACAAAACATTGGTTTTTACCTTTAGATAGATACCAAGATTTTCTTCAAAAATGGATTTTAGAAGGTCACGCAAAAGACTGGAAAACAAATGTTTTAGGTCAAGTAAAATCGTGGTTAGATGATGGTCTAAAACCAAGAGCTGTAACACGTGATTTAGATTGGGGAATTGACGTTCCGGTTGAAGGTGCTGAAGGAAAAAAATTATACGTTTGGTTTGATGCTCCAATTGGTTACATTTCTTCCACAAAAGAATGGGCTGCCAAAGAAGGAAAAGATTGGGAACCTTATTGGAAAGATGCTGATACAAAATTAGTTCACTTTATTGGAAAAGATAATATTGTGTTTCATTGTATCATTTTTCCAGCGATGCTAAAAGCTGAAGGAAGTTATATTTTACCTGATAATGTTCCTGCTAATGAATTTTTAAATTTAGAAGGAAATAAACTTTCGACATCTAAAAACTGGGCTGTTTGGTTGCACGAATATTTACAAGATTTTCCAAACCAACAAGACGTTTTGCGTTATGCTTTAACAGCAAATGCTCCGGAAACAAAAGATAATGACTTTACTTGGAAAGATTTTCAGGCAAGAAATAATAATGAATTAGTAGCTGTTTTTGGAAACTTCATCAATCGTGTTGTGGTTTTAACTAACAAATATTATGACGGAATTGTTCCAAGTCCAAATGAATTTACTGAAGTTGATGAAGCAACTTTAACGGAATTAAAAGCTTATCCTAATGTGATTTCAAGTTCCATTGAACGTTATCGTTTTAGAGAAGCTTTAGGAGAAATGATGAACGTTGCTCGTTTAGGAAATAAATATTTAGCAGACGAAGAACCATGGAAAATGGTAAAAGAAAATCCAGAAAGAGTAAAAACACAAATGTATGTTGCGCTTCAAATTTCAGCTGCTTTGAGTGTTTTAGCTGAACCTTTCTTGCCTTTTTCTTCAACAAAATTAGAAAATATGCTGAACTGTAAATTAGCTTGGAATGATGTTTCAACAAGTTCAGATTTACTAATTGCAGGACATAAAATTGGTCAAGCCGAATTACTTTTCTCAAAAATTGAAGATGAAGAAGTTCAAAAACAAGTTGATAAATTACTAGCAACTAAAAAAGCAAATGAAATGGAAAATGCAAAAGCAGAGCCACAAAAAGAAGTGTCAACTTTTGAAGATTTCTCTAAATTAGACATCAGAGTTGGAACAATTTTAGAAGCAGAAAAAATGCCAAAAGCCAACAAACTTTTAGTTTTAAAAGTAGATACAGGAATTGATATTCGCACAATAGTTTCTGGAATTGCAGAACATTTTTCACCCGAAGAAGTTGTTGGAAAACGTGTGACAGTTTTAGTTAATTTAGCACCAAGAGCTTTACGTGGTGTAGAAAGTGCTGGAATGATCTTAATGACAAACAACGCTGAAGGAAAGTTAGTTTTCGTAAATCCTGATGCTGATGGAGTTGTTAATGGTGCTTTGATTTCGTAAAGACGTTGCAATGCAACGTCTCCACTATTGCAATGCAAGGTCTCGTTATTAATAATATACCTATGTCCAAAAATTATAAAAACAAATACCGAATCGAATCTTTAAGACTCAAAAACTGGGATTATAGAAATAATGGTGCTTACTTTATAACTATTTGTACTGGAAACAGAAAACATTATTTTGGTGAAATTGAAAATAATAACAATCAAAAAATAATGCTTTTAAATGAAATCGGAACCATTGCAGAAAATTTTTGGTTAGAAATACCTAACCATTTTCCGTTTGTTGAATTAGGTAATTTTGTTGTTATGCCAAATCATATACATGGAATACTGATAATAAACTCGTTACAAAATGACAACTTAAATTTGTTGCAATGTAACGATTCCAATGAAAAACCATCTATGGCAATTAATGAATCTTTGCAATGCAACGATTCTACGAATACATATTTTTCAAAAATATCACCGAAACCTGGTTCTGTTTCAACAATTATTCGTTCTTATAAATCTGTTGTTACAAAAAATGCACGCTTAATCAATTCAGATTTTAATTGGCAGTCTAAATTTTATGATATAATTATTAAAAACTCGATTTCATTTGAACGAATTCAAACTTATATTGAAAACAATCCTTCTAATTGGAAAGAAGATAAATTTTACAACTAAATGAACCCAAAAATAATAGCTTTCGACGCAGACGATACACTTTGGCACAACGAACCTTATTTCGATGAAGCTCAAGAACGATTTTGTCAATTATTTCAAGATTTTGCTTCTAGTCAAGAGATTTTGGGTTTAATTTTAAACCATCAAGTTAAGAACTTACCTCTATATGGTTTTGGAATAAAAGCCTTTACACTTTCCATGATTGAGGTTGCTTTGCAATTAACCAATCATCAAATTTCTGGAAAAGGTATTGAACAAATTATAACTATTGGTAAAGATTTATTGCAAAAACCTGTTGAATTATTACCAAATGTAGAAGACGTTTTAAAAGAACTTAATGGCAAGTACAAATTAGTTGTTGCTACAAAAGGTGATTTGAAAGACCAACACAGAAAATTACACGATTCCGGAATTGGACATTATTTTCACCATATTGAAGTTTTGAGTGACAAAGCCGAATTAGACTATTCCAAAATGTTTGGCCGTTTAGAATGCAAAACAAATGATTTCTTAATGATCGGAAATTCGTTAAAATCTGATGTCTTACCCATTCTAAATTTAGGTGGTTTTGGAATTCACATTCCTTATCACACGACTTGGGAATATGAAAAAATTGATTTCGAAATTGAACATAAAAACTTTTTAGCACTTTCAAATGTAAAAGAAGTTTTGAATGTTCTAGACTAGTTCTATATGTTTCCAATAGCATTTCATCCCATATATAAACATCCTTTGCCAGAAGGACATCGTTTTCCTATGTTGAAATATGATTTGCTACCACAACAATTATTGCATGAAGGAACAGCTTTAAAATCCGATTTTTTTGCACCTGAAACTTGCGATTTAAGTCATATTTTAGCTACTCACACAAAAGAATATGTAGATGATTTACTAAAGCTCACATTAAACGCTAAAGCTGCTCGAAAAATAGGATTCCCACTTTCAAAAGAACTAGTAGAACGCGAATTAAGAATTACACAGGGAACCATAATTGGTGCTCAAAAATCCTTTGAGTCAAAAGTTTCCTTTAATATTGCTGGTGGAACACATCATGCCTATTCAAATCATGGAGAAGCTTTTTGTATGCTAAATGACCAAGCCATTGCCTCTAAATTTTTATTGGACAAAAAATTAGTCAAAAAAATTTTAATTATCGATTTAGATGTACATCAAGGTAATGGAACAGCTGAAATATTTCAGAATAATTCAAATGTTTTTACCTTTTCAACACATGGTAAAAACAATTATCCTTTCAAAAAAGAAAAATCTGACTTAGATATTGCTTTTAATGACAACACTTCTGATGATGAATTTCTAAAAACTATTTCAACCGTAATTCCAGATTTAATTGAAGCACAAAAACCCGATTTTATCTTTTATTTAGCTGGTGTTGACATTTTAGCTTCTGACAAATTAGGCAAATTAGGTTGTTCACTCGAGGGCTGTAAAAAAAGAGATCAACTAGTCTTTGAGTTGTGTTATAAATATGAAATTCCGGTCCAAGTTTCAATGGGCGGTGGTTATTCCCCAGAGATAAAAACTATTATTGAAGCTCATGCTAACACCTATCGAGCGGCTAAAAGTGTTTTCTAAAAAGCGTTCAAAACAGCTAAAATAGCTTCTCCATATTTTTCGGTTCTAACTTCACCAAAACCCTTTACTTGAATTAACTCTACTATACTTTGTGGTTTTGCCTCTGCTATTGCTAATAAATGTGCATTGTGACAAATTCTAAAAGCTGACCAACCTAAATCTTTCGCTAAGTCATTTCTCCAATGCTTCAGTGCTGAAAAAATTTCCTTTTCATACTCAGATAAATCTTCAAAAGTTGATTTGTCTTCTTTTGATTTTTCTGTTTTAGTTTTTAAGTCATAAAAAACTACTGCTGACCAATAATCGTTTGTTCCTGTTGTAACAAAATTGGTTGAAGTTAATTTTACTTCTACTGAATCTAAAAATTCATTCATTCGGTTTTGATCTACTATGCAAAACTCTTTACTTAATCTTATGTTGAAAACTCTTATGTTCATGATTTAAAATTTTAAAGGTTAAAAAAGGAATTGCACGAACTTCAATTTATGAAATCCGTGCAATCTTTAAAAAAATTACTTTCCTAATAAAAGCAACTCACTAATTACAACTTCTGTGATGTATCGTTTTACACCGTCTTTGTCATCATAACTTCTGTGTGATAACTTTCCTTCGATAGCAATTTCTTTTCCTTTGGTAACGTAGCTTTCAATTAAATCAGCTGTTTTTCCCCAAGCTGTTAAACGATGCCATTCTGTACTTTCTACTTTTTCCCCTTTTGCATTGGTGTAGCTTTCGTTTGTTGCTAGCGTAATGTTCGCTAATTTTTTTCCTCCTTCAAAAGTTTTGATTTCTGGTTCTTGTCCTACGTGACCGATTAATTGTACTTTGTTTCTTAATGCATTCATGGCGTGTAAAATTTAAATTGTTTATATAAATTATTTTCGTGTCTAATAAAAATTGATTTTAAAATTGAAATAATCGTTGTTTCATTTCGACAGTGCAAAGATTAGACGGCTTTCATAACTTATTCGGTAGTTATCTGTTTACTTTCGGTTGTAAATATTTGTAAACGTTTGTAAACGGATAATAATTTTATTATATTTGCAACAAAACCAGCAAAATATGCCTAGCACAATACAAACTGTTGAATTAAGAAATCTACAAATTGAAGATTATAAAGAGTTAAAAAAATCTATGATTGAGTCATATCCAGAAATGGCAGATACATTTTGGAAAGAAAATCAAATAGAAAATTTATTAAAAAAATTCCCAGAAGGACAATTAGTTATTGTTGTAGATGGAATCGTTGTAGGTTCTGCCTTATCTATTTTAGTGACAGAAGAGTTTGCCTTTAAAACTAGAACTTATAAAGGAATTACAGGTAATTATACTTTCTCCACTCATAATCCTAATGGTGAAGTTATTTATGGTATTGATGTTTTCATCAACCCAAAATATAGAGGTCTACGTTTAGGTAGACGTTTATATGATGCAAGAAAAGAATTGTGTGATCAATTAAATCTTAAATCAATAATCTTTGCAGGAAGAATTCCAACTTATGGAAAATACAAAGACGAAATAACTCCCAAAGTTTACATTGATAAAGTAAAGAAAAAAGAAATTTATGATCCTGTTCTATCATTTCAGTTAAGTAATGATTTTCACGAAGTTCGTGTACTTAAAAATTATTTAGAAGGCGATAAAGAATCTTTAGAATATGCTGTTTTATTAGAATGGAATAACGTCTATTATGAAGACAGTCCAAAATTAATTAATACAGAAAAAAGTATTGTTCGTTTAGGTTTAATTCAATGGCAAATGCGTTCGTTAAGTAATTTAGATGCTCTTTTTGAACAAGCTGAATTCTTTATTGATGCAGTTTCTGGTTACGGAAGTGATTTCGCATTATTTCCTGAATTATTCACAGCACCATTAATGGCAGACTACAACCATTTGTCTGAAGCAGAAGCGATTAAAGAGCTAGCTCGTCATACTGAAGCCGTAAAATTAAAATTCCAAGAATTTGCAATTTCTTACAATATAAATATTATTACAGGAAGTATGCCTTTTATTGAAGACGGACACGTTTTTAATGTGGGTTTCCTTTGTAAACGAGATGGTACAAACGAAATGTATCGCAAAATTCACATTACACCAAACGAAGTTTTCCATTGGGGAATTACAGGTGGTGATGCCATTCAAACTTTTGATACAGATTGTGGAAAAGTCGGAATCGTAATTTGTTATGATGTTGAATTTCCAGAATTATCAAGACTTATGGCTGATGAAGGGATGAATATTTTATTCGTTCCTTTCTTAACCGATACTCAAAATGGATATACACGTGTAAAACATTGTGCACAAGCAAGAGCCATTGAAAATGAATGTTATGTAGCAATTGCAGGTTGTGTTGGGAATTTACCAAAAGTAAACAACATGGATATTCAATATGCACAAGCTGCTGTTTTTACACCTTCTGATTTTGCTTTTCCAAGTAATGGAATTAAAGCAGAAGCAACTCCAAATACTGAAATGACTCTAATCGTAGATGTCGATATAAATTTATTAAAAGAATTACACCAACATGGAAGTGTTAGAACTATGAAAGACAGAAGACATGATTTATACCAACTTAAAAAACTTAAATAATCCAATTTTTGTCATTCTGAACTTGATTCAGAATCTAATTTTATAACTACTAATCATGAAAAAAATAATTCTGTTTTTATTGTTTACATCATTTTGTTTCGCTCAAAACACCTTGCATTACAATGATGAAAAGGGTTCTGAAAAGGCAACTTTACAAGATATAAAATGGCTTGCTGGAAATTGGAAAGGCGAAGCTTTTAGTGGAACTTATGAAGAAAATTGGAGTCAACCTTTTGGTGGCTCAATGATGTTCAACTTTAAACTTGTCGTTGAAGGTAAAATAGTCTTTTATGAACTAGGACACATTGTTGAAAAAGACGGGACACTTGAATATCAAATCAAACATTTTGATGCTAATTTAAACGGTTGGGAAGAAAAAGATCAATCAGAAGATTTTAAATTCATTAAAAAGGAAGGCAATAGAATGTATTTCGACAATTTCACTTTTGAATTTGTTTCAGAAAATCATGTGAAAGTATACGCTTACTTTGAAGATTCTAATGAAGAAATGGTTTTTAACTTTAAGAAGTAAATTATGAGTAAAAACTGTTTAGAATGTGGTGATAAAATTATAGGTAGAGAAGACAAAAAGTTTTGTTCTGACGGTTGTCGTAATGCCTATAATAATAAAATGAATAAAGATCAAAATAATTTGATGCGTAATATAAATAACAAATTGCGTAAAAATTACAGAATTCTTTGCGATTTAAATCCAGAAGATAAAGGAAGAACTACGCGAACTAAGCTGACAAGTAAAGGTTTTGATTTTGAGTTTTTCACAAGCATTTTACAAACCAAAACAGGAAACACTTATTATTTTTTATATGATCAAGGCTATAGATTATTGGAAGATGAATTTATTATGTTAGTTAAAAAAGAAGTTTAGACTTTAGAAGTTAGATGAAAGAAGAAAGAAGAAAGGTTTCTTTTAGAGAAGAACTTACTATTTCAAAATTTAGGTTTTGGTTGGGTTTGTTTGTTTCTGTATTGTTGAGTTTTTCAATTTATATTTTTTCTGTTTCCTTACGTGATTATTTACGACTTCTTACATTTACTCAAAACTTCAACTATTTAGAATTTACAAAAAACGAACTCTTATTTTATAATCTCTTTTATGCGTTTTTGGCATTATTAATTGGTCAAACGTTCTTTTTTAAAATAGTTTTTGATACTAATAGAAAGTATAATGAAAAAACCATTCAATTTAAACGAAAGAAAATTGTTCACAATCAAAATGTGTTGATTTGGGTTTTTTTATATTGGTTTTTTAAATTTTCTGTTATGTATGGAATGTTTAATATAAGTAGCTTTGGTCTAAGAAAAAACTTTAATCTTGGCATTCATTATCAAATTGATTTTTACAAAGAATATGATTATTTCTTTTTTCTTATAATTCTTGTTTTATTCTTACAATCTTGGCAAAGCATGCGCTGTTTTACAAGAAACTATTTTAAGTATATTCTTCTTTCTTTTGGATTAATAAGTTTAATTGCATTCTTATTTTCTCAAATAAATATTCTTTCTTTTGAATCTAAATTTTCAGAAATAAAAAAGAATAATTTATATACTAAGCATCAAATTGATTTACCTAAATCTGAATATTTAGAAAAATTATTTTATAATTCTATTACAAAACAATTTTACATTTCTAATGATTCACAAATTTACTATCAAGATAAAAATGAATCTATTAAGATAAAAAATTTAATTTCTTATATTACGGAAAATGACTTTTTAAAATATCATCGAAATGAACACATTCAACTAAACATTGATAAAAAAACTCCAATTAAATTTGTTAATAAAATAAAAAAAACAATATATATTTTAACTGATTATGAAATTGCTTATTCTACTTATCCAACAAAGTTTGAGCACAGAAAATCTTTTTATCAAGATAATTCTTTTGGAATTAGTGATGGAAAAAAATATTTATCTAAAAATAAATCTAATCGGAATTTTTATTTAAACTATGAAAATAGAATAGATTTAAAACAAAATAGTAAGAATGAAATTTCAGTTGATAATAAATTCTATAATAAAACAACTTTAATAGAATACATAAAAGATAGAATATTAGAAAACGAAAAATATATAATCACTATTGATTTAAAAGAAAATGCAGTTTTTAATGATTACATCCAATTACTCTCAATAGCTAAAGAAGGCTATTTTAAAGCTTGCGAAATTAAAGCAAAAAAAGAAGATTTAGAATTATATAATTTGGAATATAATATTGATGATATAATAAAATTTAACGTAATTGACTTAAATGCTCTAAGCTATGAGCGAAACGTTAATATAACTGAAATGATACATATATTAAATAATGCACAATAAAATCTCAATACTAGGAATCGGTTGGCTAGGATTTCCATTAGCTAAAAAGTTAATAGAAACTGGTTATGATGTAAAAGGTTCAACAACTTCTGAAAGTAAATTAGATCTTTTGGAAAGTAATGACATTCAACCTTTTCAAATTGAGCTTTCTGAAACTGAAATTATAGGAAATGTAGCTGGCTTTTTAGAAAGTTCGGAAGTTTTAATTATTGACATTCCTCCAAAATTACGAAGTAATCCATCAGAAAATTTTGTTGAAAAAATTAAATTATTGATTACTGAAATTGAAAAATCAAAAATTAAATATATTGTGTTTATAAGTTCAACAAGTGTTTATGCAGATGCATTTCCTGTTGTTGAAATAGATGAAAATACAATTCCAAATCCAGATTCTGAAAGTGGAAAACAATTGCTTCAAACTCAAGATTTATTACTTTCTAACTCAAATTTCCAAACTACAATTCTTCGTTTTGGAGGTTTAATCGGTGAAGACAGACATCCTATAAAGTTCTTAGCAGGAAAAAAAGACGTTGAAAACCCAGATGCTCCTATAAACTTAATTCATCAAGAAGATTGTATTGGAATAATTTGTGAGATTCTGAATCATGTTCAGCATGACAACTTAATTTTGAATGCTGTTTCTCCTTATCACCCAACTAGAAAAGAATATTATACCCAAAAAGCAAATGAAAATGAATTGCCTTTGCCTGAATTTGATAAATCAAAAAAATCTCTTGGAAAAATAATCAATAGTAAAAAAGTGTTAGAATTTTTGAATTACAAATTCAAAAGAGAAGCCCTTTTCTAAAATAATCCTTACATTTATTTTATGGAAACAGCAATGATCAAAACACCTTTAGGGTTTACAGAAATAATTGGAGATGAAAACGGAATTTCAAAAATTCATGTTTTTGATGAGGAACAAAAAGTATCTAAAAAAATTCCGCTTGAACTAGAAGAAGCTGTAAATCAAATTCAAGATTATTTTGAAGGAAATAGAAATGATTTCAATTTCAAATTAAATCCAAAAGGAACAGCTTTTCAACAAAAAGTTTGGCAAGAGCTATTAAATATTCCTCACGGAAAGACAATGTCTTATCAAGAACTTTCTATAAAATTAGGTGATGTAAAAGCAATTAGAGCTGTTGCAAACGCAAATGGAAAAAATCCACTTTGGATTGTAGTTCCTTGCCACAGAGTTATAGGTTCAGATGGTTCATTAACTGGTTATGCTGGTGGTTTGTGGCGAAAAAAATGGTTGTTAGATCATGAAAATCCTGTGAAACAACAATCTTTATTTTAAAATCTATTTTGAATTCTCTTTTTTGTATGGAAATTTCATTAAATTCGTTGTAAACTTTTTACTATGAGATTTCTCAAAAAACTCTTCAAATGGTTTGCTATTGTTTTAGTAAGCATTATTATTTTAATGTACCTTTTTGATGTAGATTATTTACTTAGAGCCGTTAGAACCATTTATTTCAGAGGCTATACAACCGCTTTTTTAGAAGACTACACTCATTTTCCTAATAGAGAAATCAAAAAAGGAACAGCACAACCTTGGAATATTGCCAAGAATTATAATTCTGTTGAAGCAACTCCAACTCTTGCAAAAACTCATAAAGAACTTCAAACCGTTGCTTTTTTAATTATTAAAAATGATAGTATTTGGCACGAAAGTTATTTTGATGGATTTAATAAAAACTCAAAAACTAATTCGTTTTCAATGGCAAAAAGTGTAATAACTGCTGCACTTGGAAAAGCCATAATACAAGGAAAAATTAAAAGTTTAGACCAAAAAGTAACTGACTTTTTCCCTGAACTAAAAGGTAAATTTGCTAAAGATGTAACAGTTGGTGATTTATCATCAATGGCTTCTGGATTAAATTGGGATGAAAAATATTATAGCCCTTTTTCAATTGTAACTCGTGCTTATTTTGATGATGATTTGAAAAAAGTAATTTTAGGATTAGAAATCAATGAAAAACCTGGTCAGTCTTTCAAATATTTAAGTGGTGCAACACAATTGTTAGCCATGTGTATTGAAAAAGCAACTGGTGAATATGTTTCTGATTATGTTTCTAAAAACTTTTGGCAACCAATGGGAGCAGAAAATGATGCACTTTGGCAACTAGACCACGATAACGATGGAATTGAAAAAGCCTATTGTTGCATAGCAAGTAACGCAAGAGATTTTGCAAGATTTGGAAAACTCTACAAGCAAAACGGAAAATGGAACGGAGAGCAAATTCTAGATTCAACTTTTGTGAAAAAGTGCATTACACCACGATTTAAAGACAGTCCACAATATGGTTATGGATGGTGGATGCATAACATTGGTGGAAAAGAGTTGTTTTACATGAGAGGTCATTTAGGACAATTTGTAATTGTAATTCCTGAAGATGATTTAATTATTGTGCGCTTAGGGCATTTAAAAGGGCTTCAAACGGCAACTGATCCTCATAGTAATGATTTATATACTTATGTGGAAGAAAGTTATAAGATGTTAGGAGAAAGAAAATAGAGGAAAAAACAAAGAAAAAAGACACTCACTTTTTAATAATAAAAAACCATGATCGAAAAAATTAACCTCAACAATATTCTATTTTTAGATATTGAAACTGTTCCTCAAGAAACAAGTTATTTAGGAATGGATGAAGAAACCAAAAAACTTTGGGAGCAAAAAACACAATACCAAAGAAGAGACGAAGTTAGTGCAGAAGATTTTTACGAAAGAGCCGGAATTTGGGCCGAATTCGGAAAAATAATTTGTATTTCGGTTGGCTTTTTTAACAACAAAAGTGATATTCGGAATTTTAGAGTGACTTCCTTTTTTGGTGAAGAAAAGAAAATATTACAAGATTTTTCAAACTTATTGAATGAAAATTTTCATTTAACGGCTCATCTTTTATGTGGTCATAACATCAAGGAATTTGATATTCCGTTCATTGCTCGTAGAATGATTATTAACGATTTGGCTTTACCACAAAAAATAAACTTATTTGGTAAAAAACCTTGGGAAGTTCCTCATTTAGACACTTTAGAATTGTGGAAATTTGGAGATTATAAACACTTTACTTCTTTAAAATTATTGACTAAAATTTTTGGCATTAAATCTCCTAAAGATGATATTGATGGAAGCGAAGTTGCAAGAGTATTTTATATAGAGAATGATATTGACAGAATTGTAACGTATTGTGAAAAAGACGTTATCGCTGTAGCTCAAGTTTTCTTAAAAATGCGAAGAGAAGATTTGTTAGTTGATGATGAAATTTTACATGTTTAAGTAAAATTCCAAATTCCAAAATTATCATTGATTTTTGACATTGTTATTGAAATTGACATTGATTTACTACTTTTACAAAAATTCGAATTATGGTATTGAGCAGGTTTTGGTTGGCAATTTTTGTTTCGTCAATTCTTTTTGTTGTGGTTAGTTTGTTTTCTGGAAACACTTATACTATAGATTTTCTTTTGAACGGTCAAAAAGATGATCCAGTTTTAGTTTCAGAAAAATTTTTGAATGAAATTCCAGTTTTCATTAAAGATAGTATTGAAAAATCTGAAGAAAAAACATACATACTTAACAACGTAACAACAAATCCTGATACAACTTACGTTTATAAAAATCAAACCGTAAAAATATATAGTGGTGTTCAAAAATCGGATGGTTTATTAGCTACTGCAAAAAGTAGTTTGGTCGATTTAATCATTCCGTTAATTGCTTATTTAGCCTTCTTTTGTGGTTTAATGCAATTGCTTATTGACTCTGGTGCTTCTGAAAAATTGGCCAAAAAATTGAGCCCCGTTTTCTCAAAAATATTCCCTACAGTTCCAAAAAATCATGAGTCCATTTCATATATGACTTTAAATTTTGCGGCTAACTTTCTTGGATTAGATTCTGCCGCAACTCCTTTTGGGTTGAAAGCCATGCAAAGTTTGCAAGAAATAAATCCGGATAAAGACAAAGCCAGTGATGCCCAAATAATGTTTATGTGTTTACACGCTGCTGGTTTAACTCTGATTCCGACATCAATTATTGGATATCGTGCGGCCGAAAATGCTGCCAATCCAGCTGATGTAATGTTACCTTGTATCATAACTTCATTTATTGGTACAATTGCTGCTTTCATCATAGTAGGAATTCGTCAAAAAATAAACTTTAAAAGTGCTTCACTGGTAATTTCCTTATTTACATTAATTGGTGCAATTGTAGGGTTGTTATTTTACATAAACGGATTAAATTTAGTGGAGAAAAACTTTTTTACAGCTAATCTTTCTGGTTTGATGTTAGTTGTAATAATTGCCTTTACCTTAATATTTTCTTGGATTAACGAAAAGAAATTCACTGCTTTAAAAACTACGATTTTCGACTCATTTGTTGTTGGAGCAAACAATGGTTTAAAAACTGGAGTAACGATTTTTCCTTATGTTTTAGCTATGCTTGTTGCTATTTCAATGTTCAGAAATAGTGGTTTGTTTGATTTGATTTCTAACGGAATTTCATTTATTGCTTCTCATGCTGGAATGAGTAAAGAAATAACAGATTCATTACCTGTTGCAATGTTGCGACCATTTAGTTCTGGTGGTTCACGTGGATTTATGATTGATGCTATGAAAACTTACGGTCCAGATTCATTAACTGGAAGATTGAGTAGTATTTTTCAATGTAGCGCAGAAACAACGTTTTACGTTATTGCTGTTTATTTTGGAAGTATCAACATGAAAAACACAAGATATACGCTAGGAACAATGCTTTTAGTTGATTTAATCTGTGTAATAACTGCTATCTTTGTCGCAAGTTGGTTTTTTTAATATAAAATAAGAAATATGCCTTTTACTGATTCTTTTAAAGATTTTTATGCAAGATTTAAAACTAGTTTAACTGATGGAACTTTTGCGAAATTGACTTTTGCAAAAACTATTGGAAATACTGAACTAAAAAATATTTACATTCGTCCAGTTATTGATGGCGACGAATTGAAAATGGAATTAAAGTTCAGGTTTCAGCAAGAAGAATTGTTTGAAATTCACACTGTCGATACAGCTTTTGATCGATTACTTCCGTTTTTAAACAATCCGTTTTTGTCTGTTATTTTATTTACGACTGAATTTGATTTAATGTATAAATTAAATAAAAAAAGAGTAGTAAATATATCAGATCAACATCCAACTTTTGGTAATGCAAATGATGTTTTGTTGGAATATTTGAATAAGAAAAAGTAATTGAATGAGAAACTCTTCTTTTTTAGTTGAAAATTTGATTTGTCATATACTGGGAAATATTACGGTTTGGATTTATTACCTGGGAAAAAAATCGTATGATGATGTAGTTAAAGATGATAATTCAAAATTGGGATTAGTTGTAGCAATCGTTATCATGATTATACTCTATTCGTTCTTTGAATCTGTAATAATCTAAATAAAAAAATCCCGATTACAAATTGTAATCGGGATTTTTAAATTAATTAGTAATCTATTTATTTCTTAATGAATTTTTGATTGTTTATTTCTTCACCATCATTAACTTCAATAATATAAACACCTGCATTTAAAGATGAAACGTTTATCGCTTGTTGCGAAACTTCTCCTTTTAATACTGTTTGTCCTAATAAGTTGATAATGCTATAAGTCGCTTTTTCAGAAGGAACTCTAACATTCAACATTCCATCAGTAACTGGATTTGGATAAATCATAAAGTCACCATCAATTTCGTCGACATTATCAATTGTTAAAGAATTTGTAGTTCCTAATTGCATCAAGCTATTTGGTGCAAAACCAG
This sequence comes from Flavobacterium gelidilacus DSM 15343, assembly GCF_000422685.1. GTDB lineage: Bacteria > Bacteroidota > Bacteroidia > Flavobacteriales > Flavobacteriaceae > Flavobacterium > Flavobacterium gelidilacus. The sequence continues at coordinate 480,367 of NZ_KE383903.1, forward strand.
TTCCTATAATTCCTTTTACAGTTACTTGATCAATATAAACTAAATCATCATTTGCAGAAGCATCACATTGAATTCTAAACTGTGAATTTGATGCAAAATTGTATTGTGCTTTAGTTAAATTAAGTGTTCCAGAATAAAAAGTATTGTTATTAAAACTAGAACCACTTACATAAGTTGCAATAGTTGTCCATGAAGAACCATTGTAGAATTGTACAAAGAAGTCTTCTCCTGTTTCCATAGAATTTGTGTAGAAATAGAATTTGAATTCAACTGCATCATATGAACCTAAATTAAATGAAGGTGATGTCATTGTTGAAGCAGAACCTGAATTATCTCTCACATAAATTGAATAACTTCCTTCAAAAGATCTTGAACCAGAATAACGAGCACAATCACTTCCACCGTCTTGCCACCCATCCCATCCAGATTCGAAGAATCCTTCATGTAATGTTGTAGTAGAATTTCCTGTTGAACCACCAGTTGTAGTAAATGTTACCGCATTACTAGATGAAGATACATTTCCTGCTGCATCTTTAGCTCTTACACTATAAGTATAAGAAGTGTTTGCTGTTAATCCTGTTAAATTTGCAGATGTTCCCGCAACATTTCCTAATAATGTTGAACCACTGTAAACATCATAACCTGTAACTCCAACATTGTCTGATGAAGCATTCCAAGAAAGTGAAGCCGTAGTTTCAGTTACATTTGAAGCAACTAAACTTGTTGGTGCGGTTGGTGCTTGTGTATCAGCCGTTGAACCTGTAATATTAACAGTATAATCTTCCACTTGTCCATAACTAAATGCTTCACAAGAAGTTGGAACACCGTTATATTTCATTGCAACTCTCATTCTTGTCACTCCAGTTGAAGCAGTTGCTGGAATTGTAAATGAACCACTTGCTGGAGGTGAAGTTGAAGTTGCTTTTGTCCAAACAGTTTCACCTGCATCATCAAAATCCCCATCTTTATTATAATCTACAAACACAGCATAACCTTCACTATAAACAGTTCCTGTCCAAGTTGGTGTAATTGTAATTGCGTAATTTGTTCCTTGTGTTACTGTAGTTGATATAGATGTAAAATCTTCGTAACCAGCAGTTCCTGTAGAAGCATTGTTTATTGAATTAAATTGAACTCTTCCAATTCTTTCATCTGCTGTACTGTTTCCTTGAGAAGCACAATAAGTAGTTGAACCTACTAATGTTGTTACACTTGCTGTATTACTTGTTGCAGATAAGTTTCCTGCAGCATCTTTAGCTTTTACTGTGAATGCATAAGTAGTTGAACCTGTCAAGCCTGAAGCTACATAAGAAGTTCCTGTAGCAGTTGTTACCAAAGTTCCATCTCTGTATACATTATATCCTGTAACACCAATATTATCTGTTGATGCATTCCAACTTAAATTAGTTGAAGAAGCTGTTGTTCCAGAAGCTACTAAGTTTGTAGGTGTAGAAGGTGCTTGTGAATCTGCAATAACATAAGCTGCACCAACTCCAACTGCATAAAATGCATTTGTAGTAGCAATAACTTCAGGTGAACCTGCACCGTATAAATCTACAGCAGATTGAATTCCGTAAGTTCTTGCATTAGCATATGTTGAATTTGCTGATAAATATTGACTCTCTAAACGATAAGCAATGTTTGATGCTTTGTCCATTCCAATTCCTGATACATTGTAAGTACTTCCTATATCATTTGTTCCTGATTTTCCTTGAACTAAAATATAAAACCAGTGATTTAAAACACCACTATTTGTATGAACTCCACAATAATCATTTGCTTGAGTTGGAGTTCCACAGTTAGGATTTTGCCAATAAGTTCCACCATAAGTATCTGGTTGACCTTCACTTTTTGGATTACTCATAGAACGTAAAGCTAAATGTCCAGAACGTCTTTCAATATCTTCACCAATTAACCATGTACTTTTTGTTGGTGCTGCATAAAACTCAACTGCTGATCCCCAAATATCTGAAAAAGCTTCGTTTAATGCTCCAGATTCTCTTTGATATGCTAAATTAGCTGTATAAGTACAAACTGCATGACCAATTTCATGTGCGGCAACATCTAATGAAGTTAAGATATCAAAGTAAGTTCCACTTCCATCACCATAAGTCATTCTAGAACCATCCCAAAAAGCATTGTCATAGTTTGAACTATAATGAACATAACTGTTAATAGCTGCACCCGAATTATTGAAACTATTTCTGTTGTGTTTTACACCCCAATAATCAAATGTTTTTTCAGCTCCCCAATGTGCATCTAAAGCTCCATTATCTTTATTAGTAGAATGTTCTGCTGTTGTCCAGTTATTATCATTATCTGTAAAGTTAACTGCAGAAGCATAATTTGTACTTGTATTTAAGTCATAAGTATTAACACCACTTCCACGAGTTGCATCTTTTAAGATATAACTTCCACCGCTTAAAGTAGTTTCAATAGATTGTGAACCGCTGTATCTAGTTGAAGCTGTTCCTGCTACTAAAGTTTCTAAAGTATTGGTAAGTTGTTTTGTTTTTTCAGTAGAAACTTCTGGAATATATTTAGCCTTTTTTGTTAAAGGATTAAATGATGAATGTCCAAAGTTATTAGCATGTTTGATGGTTGCGTTATAAAAAACAACTTCTCCGTTTTGAGCATCAACATATACATCACCTCTACTTAAAGGTTGCGATGCATAAATGTCAAATTTATATACTAATTTAAGTTTTACTTTTTCTTTACTATCTGTTACGTTATCATTAAAAACAGGAATAATCATTAGTTCTCCTTGAGGTTTTTGATAATTTCCGGCTAAAACTGCTTCTTCTGGATTATCCCATAAATAAGAAGTTGCTCCAATTTTTCTTGTAGCATTATTAAAAGCTACTGATGCACTAATTGATGGAATTATTTTGAAATCATTAATTGGATACATTTCTCCACTAATTGAAACAACTTTTCCACTTTTTGAATGTAAAGTATAAGTAACAAACTCTACTTTAATTCCTTTGTGAAACAATTGAAATTTTTCATGGAAGAAACCTTTACTGTCTTGTTCTGAATAAATTGAAACAAATTCAGAATCATCTGACAAATTAAACTGATCTTTAAAAATGGTCCTCGAGTCTTTTGTTGAATAAGAAGAAGTCTCATTGAAAACGACTAAACTTATTTGTCCGTTTTCATCAATAATTTTTTGTTTTACATTTTTATCTCCCTCTTGAGCGGAAACAGTTAGTGAGAATAAACTGAGGGCAGCTATTGCCATCCAGCTTTTAGGTAAATTTTTTTTCATAATAAATCTGTTGTTAAATTAGTTAATAGGCTTTTAATTTTGAGATTTTAAATATATTAACAAAATTTTAATATTTATTACGGTTAAACCGCATATTTTTTAAATACCCACTATTTTTATTAACAATTTATTATTAATAGCACAAAAAAAGCCAGCAATAGCTGGCTTTTCATTAGGGAAAATATTTTTTTTAATTTAATATCATTTCAGGAATATCTCCTTCTATAATTAATGTGCCTTCTGTAGCATTTTTTATCTCTTCAATAGAAACTCCAGGAGCTCTTTCTAAGAGTTTAAAACCTTTTGGTGTAATTTCTATTACGGCTAATTCAGTTACAATTTTCTTTACGCAACCAACTCCTGTTAAAGGAAGCGAGCATTTCTTTAACAATTTTGATTCTCCTGCTCTATTAACGTGCATCATGGCAACTATAATATTTTCAGCAGAAGCAACTAAGTCCATTGCTCCACCCATTCCTTTTACCATTTTACCTGGAATTTTCCAGTTTGCAATATCTCCATTTTCTGAAACTTCCATAGCTCCTAAAATAGTTAAATCTACTTTTTGACTACGAATCATTCCAAAACTAAAAGCTGAATCAAAGAAACTTGCTCCTGGCAATGTTGTAATGGTTTGTTTTCCTGCATTAATAATATCTGCGTCTTCTTCTCCTTCAAAAGGAAAAGGCCCCATTCCTAAAACACCGTTTTCAGATTGAAATTCTACATTAATATCATTTCTTACAAAATTGGCTACTAAAGTTGGAATACCTATTCCTAGGTTTACATAGTAACCATCTTTTACTTCTTTTGCAATTCGCATTGCAATTTGATTTTTATCTAATGCCATAATTAATTTCTTTGTCTTACAGTACGTTGTTCTATTCTCTTTTCAAATTTTTCTCCTTGGAAAATACGATTTACCATAATTCCTGGAATATGAATTTGATTTGGATCTAAAGTTCCTGCTGGAACTAATTCTTCAACCTCAGCAATTGTGATTTTTGCAGCTCCGGCCATAACAGCATTGAAATTTCTGGCTGTTCCTTTGAAAATTAAATTTCCAGCTTCATCCCCTTTCCATGCTTTTACTATGGCGAAATCAGCTTTATAAGCTAATTCCATTATATGCATTTTACCGTTGAATTCTCTTGTTTCTTTTCCTTCAGCTACTTCTGTTCCGTAACCTGCGGGTGTAAAAAATGCTGGAATTCCGGCTTGTGCAGCTCTACATTTTTCGGCTAAAGTTCCTTGTGGTGTTAATTCTACATCTAATTCTCCTGAAAGCATTTGACGTTCAAACTCAGCATTTTCACCTACATAAGAAGAAATCATTTTCTTGATTTGTCTTTTTTGAAGTAATAATCCTAATCCAAAATCATCAACTCCAGCATTATTTGAAATACAGGTTAAACCTGAAATATTCATTTTCACAAGTTCTGCAATACTATTTTCTGGTATTCCACAAAGCCCAAAACCACCTAACATTATTGTCATGTTGTCTTTTATGCCTTGGAGTGCTTCTTGCACGTTATTTACTTTTCTATTTATCATAGTTGTTCTAAAATTTGCTTAAATGTATAAAAAAAACACCTTCTTTCAAAGGTGTTTGTGTAATTTTAAAATTGTAACTCATCAATATCAGGGACTACTGTTTCTGTTGTATCAATAACTTTTTTCGCAGTCCAACAATCTACTTTAATAGACATATCAGCAGGTTTTGGAAATCTTTCTTTAGAAACATTTAGTGATTTATCTTTATAACATTTGTCCATAAAAATACCCCAAATTGGCAAAGCCATTGTAGCTCCTTGTCCGTAATAAGTTCTTCTAAAGTGAGCTGATCTATCTTCGTTTCCTACCCAAACTCCTGCTGCTAAATTTGGAACCATTCCCATAAACCAACCGTCAGAATTATTTTGTGAAGTTCCTGTTTTACCTGCAATTTCATTTTGGAGATTGTAATTATAATTCATAAAACCCGCACTACCTCTTCTTAATCTTGCACCTGTTCCTGCATCTTCTGTTACACCTGCCATTAATTTTATAACTGCATAAGCTACTTCTTTATTAACTACGTCTTTTGTTTCTGGCATACTTTCAAAAATAACTACTCCATTTTTATCTTCTATTCGAGTAATTATTTGTGGTTTTACATATTGTCCTTCATTGGCAAAGGTACTTAATGCAGCAACCATTTCTTCTACTGTAATTTCTACTGCACCTAATGCAATTGCTGGTCTTGCAGGAATTTCAGAAGAAACTCCTAATCTATGAACCATATTAACAACGGCCTCCGGTCCAACTCTATCCATTAATTTTGCAGAAATTGTATTTACTGAATTGGCTAAAGCTTTTTTTAAATTAATTAAGCCTCTATATTTTCCATCAGAATTTCTTGGTGACCAAGATTGTGTAATTCCCCATTTTCCTTTTGGCATTGTAAATGGTGAATCTATAATTGAATCACATGGTGACATTCCCAATTGATCAATAGCTGTTGCGTAAACGAAAGGTTTGAAAGTAGAACCTACTTGTCTCGCTCCTTGACCTACGTGATCGTATTGAAAGTATTTTTGGTCAATTCCTCCAACCCAAGCTTTTACATAACCTGTTTGCGGCTCCATTGCCATAAATCCGGTTTGAAGAAAATGTTTATAATAAATTATTGAGTCTTTTGGAGTCATTATTGTGTCTCTCTCACCGTTCCAAGTAAAAATTTTCATTTTTGTTTTGACCTCAAATGATTTTAAGATTTCATCATCTGTTTTTTCATCACCTTTCATAATTCTCCAACGTTCAGAATTTTTCATAGCTCTTTTAATGATGCTATTGGTTTCCTCATCTGTCAAATTAACGAAAGGGGCGTTTTTTTTATCTTTTGCTTCTTCAAAGAATTTTTCTTGAAGATTTTTTAAATGTTGAGCTACTGCTTCTTCTGCATATTTTTGCATTTTTGAATCAATAGTAGTATAAATTTTTAGACCATCTTTATGAATATCATATGTTGTTCCGTCTGGTTTAGGATTGTCTTTGGTCCATTTTTTTAGATAATCACGTAAGTATTCTCTAAAATAAGTTGCAATTCCATCGTTATGATTTTCTAGTTTGAAATCTAATTTTAAGGGCTCGGCTTTTAGCTTTGCGAATTTATCTTCTGACAGATGCTTATTTCTAACCATTTGACCTAAAACAATGTTTCTTCTGTTTGTAGCTCTTTCTTTAAATCTGTTAGGATTAAATCTAGATGGATTTGTAAGCATTCCAACCAAAACAGCACTTTCTTCTGTAGCTAGATCTTTTGGTTTTTTATTGAAGTATATTTTAGAAGCAGAAGAAATTCCAATTGCATTATTCACAAAATCAACTTGATTTAAATACATGGCAATTATTTCTTGTTTGGTATATTGTCTTTCTAATCGAACTGCAATAATCCATTCTTTTACTTTTTGAACAATACGAACTACAATATTTTTTGAACCATCACTTCCGTGAAAAAGGTTTTTTGCCAATTGTTGAGTAATTGTACTTGCTCCACCATTGCTCCCCAATTTAAGAACTGCACGCATTGTACCTCTGGGGTCAATTCCAGAATGTTCGTAGAAGCGTTCATCTTCAGTTGAAACCAAAGCATTAACTAAATCATCAGGAAGATCTTTAAATTTAACTGGAATTCTATTTTGAATGGCAAATTTACCAATGGTTTTTCCGTCAGAAGAAATAATTTCTGAAGCAATATTTGAATTTGGATTTTCTAACTCGTCAAAGGATGGCATTTCACCAAAAAAGCCCCATGAAGCTAGAAAGAAAAAAGCCACCATTGCAATCATAGCGTAAGTAAAAAGAATCCAAAACTTTTTTACATAATCAGAAAAATTCTCTTTATTGTTCTTTTTTGCAGTTGCCATATTCTATATTATTTTTTTTCAATTCTAAAACCAACTTCTGTAATACCTTCTAACTCCTCAACTCCTTTTACCTTGCCCGTTTCTCGATTGGCTTGTGTTATTGAAATTGAATAGTTACCTGATTTAGGAAATTTAAAATTCTCTTTAAACCAAAGTTTATTGTGTTTTGTATCTGTAACTCCTTCGCCAAGTAATGTCCCATCAGGATTTGCCATCAAATATTCTAAAGTATCAATCTTAACAATATTATTAGGTTGATCCATTTTTACAATTAAAAACAAATTATTAAATGCATAATTATTATTGTTTCTAATTGTAACAAACATATTATACAAGTTAATAGTGTCCTTTTGTTCAAACGAAAATTTTATTTCCTTCTTATTGGTCCATTTACCATCAAGATTTACATATTCGTCATAAAACCTTTTATCGTCACATGAAGTAAAAATAACGATAAAAAATAAAAGCAAAATACTATTTCCCTTTAGGTTCATTTGGCTTCTTTTTAAAATTTTTCTTTCTTTTATTGTTGTTTTTATTCTTTTTTACGGGTTGATCAAATCGTGTTAAACTATCTTGACCTACAACATTTTGATATGTTTTTTCAATCTGAGGCGCAGCTTCTACAACAAAATCTTCAAGCGAAGATACACGCTCTTTCTTTTTATTTACTTCTAAAATTTCTTTTACTTGAGCAACAGGTAAAACATGCCAATGTGCTGAATTATTTGCATATGAGAACCACATTAACTCTTTAAAAATGTCAATTTTTTGACAAAAAGCATCTCCTTTTTCAGTGTATAATTTAGTTTCCATGTCTGGAATATGTTTCAACGCGTCTAAATAAGTATCTAACTCATAATTTAAACAGCATTTTAATTTTCCACATTGCCCAGCTAGTTTTTGAGGATTTAACGAAAGTTGTTGGTAACGCGCTGCTGATGTATTTACACTTCTAAAATCGGTTAACCAAGTTGAACAACATAACTCTCTACCACAAGATCCAATTCCACCAAGTCTAGAAGCTTCTTGACGGAAACCAACTTGTTTCATTTCGATTCTTATGCTAAATTCACGAGCAAATTCTTTGATTAATTGTCTAAAGTCTACTCTATCATTTGCTGTGTAATAAAACGTTGCTTTTGATCCATCACCTTGAAATTCAATATCTGAAATTTTCATTTCTAATTTTAAACCTATAGCTAATTCTCTAGCTTTTACTTTTATTTTTTCTTCTTTTTCACGGCAAACACTCCAAATATCAATATCTTTTTGAGTAGCTTTTCTATAAACTTTAGCTAAATCTCCATCAGGATTTTCACTTTTTTTCTTCATTTGAATTTTTACCAATTCTCCTGTAAGTGAAATTATTCCAATATCGTGTCCCGGTGAAGCTTCAGTTGCCACAACATCTCCAATTGAAAGAGTTAATTTTTCAGTATTTCTAAAAAATTCTTTTCTACCATTTTTAAATCTTACCTCAACCGCATTAAAAGGTTCTTGTCCACCAGGCAAAGCCATGTTAGACAACCAATCAAAAACCGTTAATTTGTTGCAGCTATCGGTGCCGCAAGTCCCATTATTTTTACATCCTTTTGGTGTGCCATCTTTAGCACCCGTAGAACAGCTTGTACATGCCATAATTTTGTATATATATTGATTGTTCCGATTAAAGAACTACTTGTCAAAAGTGTATTTTGAATGTAAAGATACTATAATTTTACATATAGTCTAATGATAAATATTTGACTAAAAACAAAACCTACTTACATTGAAACGCAAATAGGTTTTATAAAGTATGTGATTTTAAATTCTTCTTTTTAGAAAATTCTTCGCATTAATTCAAAATTTTAAATAATTTGTCTGAAAGCCTAACTCTAAAAGGGAGTTCAAAAGTAATTTTGTCTCCAGCTTTAGCTTCAGAAGCCTCTTGTCCATTCACAAACATTTTTCCTAGAATTAACTCTTGATTTCCTGTTGTTGGTCCAGAAATTAATATTTTATCGCCAATATTTAGTTCTTGCTTTTCTATAGTAAAAAGTCCAACTTGAGCTTTTACATAATAATGATCTGTTTTACCAACTAATACTTTTTTTACTTTTATTTTTTGATGGATGTCTTTTGTTTTACTGACAACTGCTAGTGAAACATCACTTAATTCTCCTGAATGTTTGAATTTTAAATTTTCAGATTTTCCTTTTCTAAAGACTTTATTTCCAACTTGCAAGCCTTTTCTTAATTTGACTTGTTCTACTAAAGGTAAATGTGTTGTTTCTAAACATGCTGTTGAACAGCAATTATCCATAGCTGTTTTACATTCATCACATTGAATAAATAATAAATGACAACTATCGTTATAGCAATTGGTATGATTGTCACATGGTTTTCCGCATTGATGACATTGGGAAACAATATCTTCTGTGATTCTTTCTCCTAAACGATTATCAAAAACGAAATTTTTTCCAATGAATTTGCTCTCCAAATTTTCCTCTTTAATTTGTTTAGCATATTGTATAATTCCACCTTCTAGTTGAAATACGTTTTTAAAACCTTGGTGTTTGTAGTAAGCACTTGCTTTTTCACATCGAATTCCTCCAGTACAATACATTACTAGATTTTTGGTTTCTTTGAAATCTTTTAATTGTTCATTTATAATAGGAAGACTTTCTCTAAAAGTTTCAACATCTGGAGTAATTGCTCCTTTAAAATGTCCGACTTCGCTTTCATAGTGATTTCTAAAATCAACTACAATTGTGTTTGGATCTTCTAAAATTTGATTGAACTCTTTTGCTCTTAAATGAACCCCTTTATTTGTAACATCAAAGGTTGCATCATTTAAACCATCTGCGACAATTTTATGTCGAACTTTGATCGTTAATTTTAAAAATGAATGGTCATCCTGATCAACAGCCACATTTAAACGGATTCCTTTCATGAAATCATAAACTTCTAGCGTATCGCGAAAAGCTTCAAAATTATCTGCAGGCACACTCATTTGAGCATTTATTCCTTCGTGGGCAACGTAAATTCGTCCTAGAGCATCAAGTGCATTCCAAGCTACGAATAAATCATCTCTAAATTTTTTTGGGTCTTCAATTTTGGCATACGCATAAAAAGAAAGTGTAAGTCGTTGCTTACCTGCTTCATCAATAAGTTGAGCTCTTTCTTCTGCGCTTAATGTGTTATACAGTTGCATGCTATAAACGTTTAGAATCGTTACATGTAACGATTGTACAGAAAATATTTTTTTTAATCCTAAATGGAAGGATTTATTTGCAAAGGTAAAAAAATTGATAAAAAATCAAATTTTAAATTCTAAAATAAAATATATTAACAATTTTTGGCACACCAAAAAAAAGCAGTATTTTTACGAAAAATAAATGCAATTATGAGTTCAGATAAAGAAGCCAAATTAAAAGCGTTACAGCTAACATTAGATAAATTAGACAAAACTTACGGAAAAGGAACCGTAATGAAACTGGGAGATTCTGCTGTTGAAGAAATAGAAACTATTTCCTCTGGTTCACTTGGAATTGACATTGCTTTAGGAGTAAATGGATACCCAAGAGGTAGGGTTATTGAAGTGTATGGCCCAGAATCTTCTGGTAAAACAACTTTAACATTACATGCTATTGCTGAAGCTCAAAAAGCTGGTGGAATTGCTGCTTTTATCGATGCTGAGCACGCTTTTGATCGTTTTTACGCTCAAAAACTAGGTGTTGATATAGATAATTTAATTATGTCTCAACCAGATAATGGTGAACAAGCATTAGAAATTGCAGAAAACTTAATTCGTTCTGGTGCAATTGATATTGTTGTAATTGACTCTGTCGCTGCCTTAACGCCAAAAAGTGAAATTGAAGGTGATATGGGTGATTCAAAAATGGGATTACATGCTCGTTTGATGTCTCAAGCTTTAAGAAAATTAACTGGAACTATTCACAAAACGAATTGTACTGTTTTCTTCATTAACCAATTAAGAGATAAAATTGGAGTAATGTTTGGAAGTCCAGAAACTACAACTGGTGGAAATGCCTTAAAATTTTATGCTTCGGTGAGAATTGATATTAGACGTTCTACTCAAATTAAAGATGGTGATAACGTTATAGGAAATAGAACAAAAGTAAAAATCGTTAAAAATAAAGTTGCACCACCTTTTAGAACGGCCGAATTTGATATTATGTATGGGGAAGGAATTTCTAAAGTAGGAGAAATTTTAGATTTAGCTGTAGAATATGAAATCGTAAAGAAAAGCGGTTCTTGGTTTAGTTATGGTGAAACAAAACTTGGTCAAGGAAGAGATGCTGTTAAAGGTTTAATAAAAGATAATCCAGAACTAATGGATGAATTGGAAGTCAAAATTAAAGAATATTTAGCAGAAAATAAATCATAATAAAGAAGCCCGAAATTTTTTCGGGTTTTTTTATATATTTAACGCAACCTTTTTCAAAAATTTGAATCTACAAAGTATAATAAAATAATAAAATGAAGAAATTTGTTTTTTTTCTGATAATGATTTCCATGGTGCTTTCGTGTAACTTGGATGATGAACCCAAATCCGAATCTGTTGCTTTGCCGATTGAATCAGTAATAATTCCTTCAGATTGGCCGTTAAATCAGTTGGGTGCCATTAAGGTTATATATAGAAGACCTTCTACTTGTCATCTATTTAATGGCTTTAACTACCAGTATACAGATGAGTTTACAAGAACAGTTAATATTGAAGCTATAAAGCTCAATGATGATAATTGTATTGATGCGAGTGCTGAATCCTATGAAGTAGATTTACAATTCAAACCTACAGAATTTGGTATTTATCATTTTAAATTTTGGTCTGGAGTGGATGAAAACGGAAATAATACTTTTTTAGAATATGATATAGACGTACAATAATTTAAATATAATTTGTCAATAGAGCAACTCATACATGAATGTACTAAGAACAATACTAAAGCAAAAGAGCAACTATATAGACTATTGTCTTCTAAAATATTTGCTGTTTGTTTAAAGTATTCGAGAAATTATGAAGAGGCTCAAGACAATTTACAAGAAGGGTTTTTATTGCTTTTTGACAAAATTCATCAGTTCAAACACAAAGGTTCTTTTGAAGGATGGGCAAAGAGAGTTGTAATAAATTATATTTTACAACAATACAGAACTCAAAATATATTTGAAATTGTTTCTGAAAATTATCCAGATGAAGTAGAAGTAGAATCTGAAGAAGAAAATATTACATTAGATTTTTTAACTCGCATTATTCAAGAGTTACCTGATCGTTACAGACTTGTTTTTAACCTCTATGTTATGGATGATTATTCACACAAAGAGATTGCTGAAATGTTAAGCATAAATATTGGCACATCTAAATCTAATTTAGCAAGAGCAAAAGCCATATTGAAAGAAAAAATAGAATTGAACAATCAAATGTCAATTCCAAAAATTAAATGAAAGAACAAAAAAACATAGAACGTTTATTTCAAGAAAAGTTTAAAGACTTTGAAGTTGCACCTCCAGAAATGGCCTGGAACAACATTGAAGCTAGATTAAATGAAAAGAAAAAGAAAAGAAGACTCATTCCTTTTTGGTTTAAAGCTTCAGGTATTGCAGCATCATTATTATTAGGATTCTATATGTATACTTATTTTAATACTGATTCTATTTCTATTAATCCTAAAAACTCAACAGTAGAAAAAAACAGTAATTCTATTGATAAAAATAATCAGGAAAATATTATTAAATCAATTATTAAGCCTGATGAGTTATCAAATGAAGATGAAAGTGTAATGCTATCTGGAAATAAAAACAGTACAAATCCTAATAATTCAATTAATAAAGAAGAAACGCAAGGTAAAAACTCATTCAATAAAAAACAGAAAAGTATATTAGTAGAAACATCTAAAAATTTAGTTTCGGTTTTAAAAAACAACATTAAAAATAAACAAAAATCTAATCAAATAACCGAAGACAATAGTGTTGGCTTAGAAGATAATAAACCTAATGTTATTGTATTTGAAAATAATAACAACAAAAATAAAGATTCAAATTTATCTGAAAACAAAATTGATTTTGATAAAATAAATGGTGTATTAAAAGATAAAAAAAGTTCTGCTATTTCTGAAAAATCAGCTAATAACAAAACTCAAGATAGTTCTCTAGTTGCAAAAATTTCTGAAGAAGTTAATGCATTAGAGCAATTGCTTAAAGAAAAAGAGGTGGGAAAAAATGTTGAGGAAAAAGAAAAAGAGATGCAAAATAGATGGGCGGTAAGTAGCAATGCTTCGCCCGTTTATTTTAATTCGTCATCAAAGACCTCAACACTTGACACTAAATTTGACTCTAATGACAAGGGTTATAACTCAAACCTTAGTTATGGCTTAGGTATTTCTTTTGCAATAAATAATAAAATAAGTATTAGAACTGGGGTAAACACCTTAAATTTTAATTCCAATACAAAAGATATCTTGTTTTATCAAAGAAATAATCCCTCAACTATTGATAATTTAAGTAGAAACACAAGAGGTAGTTTAATAAATATAGAAAACAAACTACCAGATGATCTAAAAGAAATCGATTTCTATGGTGGTGAATTAATAAAGTATAGCGGAGAATTAAGTCAAGAATTAGGGTATTTAGAAATTCCTTTAGAATTAAGTTACATGATACTGGATAAAAAATTTAGTATAAATCTAATCGGAGGAATGAGTACATTGTTTTTAAACAATAACAATGTTTCCATTGTTTCTAATGACATGAGCATGGAAATAGGCTCTGCTACTAATTTAAATTCTATTCATTATAGTACAAATTTTGGTATGGGGTTTAGTTATACATTTTTAAAATCATTTCAAGCAAACATAAACCCAATGTTTAAATATCAACTCAATACATATACTGATAACTCAAATAATATTAAACCTTATTTCATAGGGTTATATTCCGGATTATCTTATAAATTCTAATTTTTTGGTTAAAAATTTAGTTAAGTTGTTTCATACTTTTTTAAAGATGAAACTGAAAAAGCACTCTAGCCACGAGTGCTTTTTTATTTTATATAAGACTTAAAGGTCTTTTAAAATTGCTTCTCTAACTTGCTTTTTAACAACTGCTTTATCTACTAATTTCAATCCTTTCGTCTCAACAAAAGAATGAATTTTTACCCTCATTCTTCCAGTTGTTCCACTCAGAAAAGTAAATGAAAAGCGCTTTTTATTATCTAAAAATGTCATCGGTACAATCGGAATTTGATGTTCAATGGCTAATCTAAAAGCTCCATCTTTAAATTCATCTAACACAATAGATTCGTCATCAGGAACACCACCTTCTGGAAAAATACAAACACTCAATCCTTGATTAATCTTGTGTTGAGCCATTTCAAAAACCTTAAAACGACTTCTACTATTACTTCTATCTACCAAAATACAAGTTCGTTTATAGAAAAATCCAAACAATGGAATTTTAGCCAATTCAGCTTTTCCAACAAAAACAAAAGGATTGTCTTTTACAACAGCAAGCATCAGCATAATATCGGTCATTGAAGTATGATTAGCAACTAACATATAACTTTTACCTTTTTCAAATTCTTGTTCTCTTTCGATTTTATAATAAAATCCCATTCCAAATAAAATGAATCTAGCCCAAATTCTGGCCATAAAGAAAAATATAGGATACGTTTTTTCACTAAGAATTGATAGTACCAAAAAAGGTAGCATAACCAATATTGGAATAAACATTAAAATATAAAACCAAACACGCCAAAGCACCCAAAATAGTATTTTAAAAATCTTCATTTAATAATATTTGTAACCAAACTTTTGGTATTTTAATCAATCATTTACCTGCTATCCACTCTATCTTTTTTTTACAAAAAAGGATGCCGTTCCTATCAGGGTTAGGGATTTGTGTTTTGGGCTTCTCTAAAGTGATTTCAAAAGTAAACAAAATAAAATTTAAACCATACATTCTAAATCTTAATACAAAACCTTACTTTTGTAAAAAAGAACATATACTTAAATTCTGAAATAAAATCAGAACAAGTAAATTCAACACAATATGGCAAAAATATTAACAGGTGTACAAAGCACTGGAACACCTCATCTAGGAAATTTACTAGGTGCAATTATTCCTGCAATCGAAATGACTGAAAAAAGCGATGATCAATCGTTTTTATTTATTGCTGACTTACATTCCATTACACAAATTAAAGATGGAGCAACTCTTCGTCAAAATACATATAGCACTGCTGCAGCTTGGTTAGCTTGTGGTTTAGATGTCAATAAAGTGACTTTTTACCGTCAATCTGATGTGCCACAAACCACTGAATTATCTTGGTATTTAAGTTGCTTCTTTCCTTTTCAACGTTTAACGTTGGCGCATTCGTTCAAAGACAAAGCTGATAGATTAGAAGATGTAAATGCTGGTTTGTTTTCTTATCCAATGCTTATGGCTGCTGATATCTTATTATATGATGCAAACATAGTTCCTGTTGGAAAAGATCAATTGCAACATTTAGAAATCACTCGCGATGTAGCTTCACGTTTTAATCATCAAATGGGAGAAACTTTTGTTTTACCTGAAGCAAAAATCGATGAAAACACTATGATTGTTCCTGGAACAAACGGTGGAAAAATGAGTAAATCGGCAAATAATTATATCAATATATTTTTAGATGATAAAGCTCTACGCAAACAAATCATGGGAATTGAAACGGATAGCACACCGCTTGAAGAACCAAAAAACCCTGATACTTGTAACTGTTTTACGTTATATAAATTATTAGCTTCTCCTGAACAAATTGAAGCAATGAGAGCCAATTATATAGGTGGAAATTATGGTTACGGACACGCAAAACAAGCTCTTTTTGAATTAATTGTAGAGAAATTTGCAACCGTTAGAGAAAAATATAATTACTACATCAACAACACAGAAGAAGTAGATAAATTATTGTTAGATGGTGCTGCAAAAGCAAGTATTGTTGCTAATGGAGTTTTAAAAAGAGTTAGAGAGAAATTGGGATATTAAACGAATTGCCCTTGGTTTCAACCATGGGAAAATTATAATATGAAATTAAAAGGTTTTAGTTAATATTTTAGCTAAAGCCTTTTTTTTTGTTACCATTTTATTCCGATGGCTAAAGCCAACGGCAATTGAAGGATATTAAAAAAACATCTTCGACAAGCTCAGACTGACATCTCGGAGTTCGATTGTTACATCGTAAATTAGAAATAATGTTTTTCATATTCACCTATTGCCAATTGATTACATAAATGTCAAACTGAGCCTGTCGAAGTGCTTTCTATTAAGCCGAATTCCTACTAGCATTAATATTCCCAAATAAAGAACGCGTTACAATTTTTTCATAAATAGCAATTTGTTTTTCATCTGGATTTGCGCTTTCTTTTAACTCTTTAATTTTTAATAAAGCATATTGTTGAATGGTTAAAAGTGGTAAAACAATTTTCTCACGAAGTTCTACAGAAGCTTTTCCGTCTGGATAATTTTCCATTAGTTCTTTGTAGCCTGAAAGTTTTAATAACAAACGTTTTGTTTCTAAAAATTCGGTGTAAATCAATTGCCAAAATTCTCCAAACTCTTTATCATTTTTCATGTAAGCTGTTAAGGGAAAGAACGATTTGCTTAAAGCCATCATGCTATTTTCAATCAAAGTTTTAAAGAATAAGGAGTTGTTGTATAAATCTGAAACTTTTTGCCATTCGTTATTATCTTCATAATTTTTCAAAGCGGTTCCAACACCATAAAATCCGGGAACATTTTGTTTCAATTGACTCCAAGATCCTACAAACGGAATCGCTCGTAAATCCGCAAAATCTAATTTATCCGAAGCATTTCTTTTCGATGGACGACTTCCAATATTTGTTTTGGCATAGTAATTCAGCGTACTCATTCGTTCCAAATAAGGCACAAACATATCATGATTTTTAAAATCAACGTATTTTTGATAACTGATTTCTGAAAGATTTTGTAGAATTACTTTTTCATCAGCAGTCAACTCATTTTCATTCTTCGTAAATACTTGATTACTTGCTCCAGCACTTAATAAGTTTTCTAAATTATAACGACAAGAATCTAAGGTTCCAAAATTAGAACTAATGGTTTGTCCTTGAACGGTTAATTGAATTTGTTGGTTTTCAATAGTTGGTCCAAGTGAAGCGTAGAATTTATTGGTTTTTCCTCCACCACGAGCAGGTGGTCCACCACGACCATCAAAAAACATCACTTTTACATCATATTTTCTTGAAATTGCTGTTAGTGCTTCTTTAGCTTTGTAAATTCCCCAATTGGCCATTAAGTAACCACCATCTTTTGTTCCGTCAGAGAAACCTAACATTATAGTTTGCTCGTTTCCTCTTGCTTTTAAATGGTTTGCATACGTTGGATTTGTATATAATTGTTCCATGACTTTATCCGCTTTTTCCAAATCTTCAACAGACTCAAAAAGTGGTACGATATCAACCGTAGGATTTTGCCAACCACATAAATGAAACATGCTTAAGGTTTCAAAAACATGTAAAGCACTTTCATTATTACTAATAATATAACGATTACAAGCTTTTTCTCCATTACTTTCTTGAATAGTTTTCATGGCAAGAATAGAACCTATTGTTGATTTTGCTGTTTCATCTTCAAAGTCACTTTCTTCTAAATCTGATGTTACATTTGATAAAAATTGCAGTTTTTGATCTTCTGAAAGGTCTTGATAATTCTCTGGGAAAATCGTTTTCTTGTTTGAAACAATTGCGTCAAAAACACGAGCATGAATTCTACTATTCTGGCGAATATCTAAAGTCGCAAAATGAAATCCAAACAAGTTTATTTTATTCAATAATAAGTCAATTTCATCTATATAAAGCGATTGATGTTTAGTTGCAACCAACATTTTGACTTGCAGTAATTTATCTTTCAATTCTTCTAAATTGATAAAAATTTCACCCTGAGAATAAAAAACGGAACGATATAATTTGTTTTCTACATCAGCGATTATAGTATCTACACCTATGAAAGTTAATTTTCTTTTTAAATTTCTGATATCAGTATAATAATTTTTTAAAATAGAAGATCTTAATCTATCTGCAACTTTTAAAGTAATTTCTGTCGTTACAAATGGATTTCCATCTCGATCTCCTCCAGGCCAAAATCCTAAATTTAGAATGTCATTTTTGGGTAATTCACCTTTTAAAATATTTTTCTGAATGTATTGCATCATGGCACCAGCCGTTTCATAAAACACATTTTCTAAGTACCATATTAAACTAATAGCTTCATCATAAGGAGTTGGTTTTTCTTGTTTAATAAAAGGAGTTTTCCCTAATTGTGCTAATAATTCTTTTATAGAATGCAAATCATTTTCTCTAATGGCTTGAGTCAAATCTGTAATAATTCCCAAAACAGAACCAGGATAAAATTGAGTTGGATGTGCTGTTAAAACCGTTCTGATTTTAAAGTTTTCTAGAAATTCTTTAAGTTCTTCTTGTTTGTTTTTTTGTTCCGCACTTTCCTTCATATCACGCAAAGAACCTTTCCCTTCTAAATTGTTTACAACTGCAAAACCAGCGTCTTCAATCGCATCAAAAAGCACCACTTGACGTTCGATATATTGAATAAAACGAAACATTAACGATTCCTTTTCTTGTTGTGTAGGATTATCTAAATATTTAGCAACAAAAGCATCAAAAATCTCTTCTGGACTTTGACTGTTTTTAAACCCTTTTTGACAAACTTCAGAAAACAAAGGCAATAAAACACCTGTATTGTCTATTTCATCAAAAGGTAAAGTGATAAAAACACTGTTATAGATATTATATTTTGAAGCAACATTTTGGTTAAAACGTTCAATTTTTGGTAAGGTATACATGATTAAAAAACTTTTGCACTAAGTTAGTACATTATTGATAAATTTTAATCAAATCGCTTCAAACAATTTTCCTGGCAAAGGTCTTACGACACCTTTTAATTCCATATTTAATAAAATGGATGAAATTCTAAATATAGGAAAATCACATTCTAAAGCAATTATGTCCATTTCTTGTTTTCCTTTATTTAATAAGTAATCGTAAACTTTTTGTTCTTCAGGTTCAAGAGTTACGAAGAGTTGTTTTTGTACCGATTTAGTTTTTTTATCCTTTTCAATTTCCCAGTTCAATATATAAACTACATCGGCTGCACTAGTTAGTAAGTTGGCTCTTTGGGTTTTTATTAAGTTATTGCAACCTTGACTTAATTTATCGGAAGTTCTTCCTGGGACAGCAAACACATCTCTGTTATAATCGTTGGCTAACATGGCTGTGATTAATGAGCCTCCTTTTTCGGCACTTTCAATTACAATTGTTGCTTCAGACATTCCTGCAACGATTCTATTTCTTTTTACAAAATTTTCCTTTTCAGGATTTGATGTACTCCAAAATTCAGTTATAAAACCACCATTTTCTTCCATTTTGGCAACATATTTTTTATGAACTTTTGGATAAATTTGGTTTAAACCATGTGCTAAAACACCAATTGATTGCAATCCTAAATCCATTGCCGTTTGATGAGCTACAATATCAACTCCATAAGCAAAACCGCTAACGATAATAGGATTTAATGGTGCTAAATCTTCGATTAATTTTCTACAAAATTCTGTTCCATAGCTTGTAATTTGTCTTGTTCCAACAATGCTGATGATTTTTCGGTTTTGTAAATCAATATTTCCCGATTGAAATAAAACTAAAGGACTATCAATACAATGTTTTAATCGTTCTGGATATAATTTATCTTGAAAATATAAGGTTTGGATATTTTCATCTTCAATAAACTTTAATTCAGCTATAGTTTTATCAAAGATAGATTTGTCTTTGAGTTTTTTAATTAAAATAGTTCCAACACCATCGATTTTCTGAAGCGTTGTTGTTTTCTCTTTGAAAATGTTTTCGGCAGAACCACATTGATTAATGAGTTTCTTTGCCATGACATCTCCAACTCCTTCCACTTGTAGTAAGGATAAGGCATAAAATAATTCTGTTTGGCTCATATAAATAAATTGGCTTCAAAAATAAATATTTTTTTTAAGTTATAACACATTGTTAATAAACATTTTGTAAAAAACTTTAGTAAATGTTAATAAATATAGTCTGATAAGTTTTGCTTTAATGCCATAAAATTTTTTCTTTGCTACTATGAATATTAACAGACACATATCTTCTTTGTTGTATCGTTACCAATGCGTTACAGTTCCTGGTTTTGGTGCTTTTTTAACCGAAATTCAGTCTGCACAGCTTAATGGTAGTGCTGTTACATTCAATCCACCTTCAAAAGTTGTTTCTTTTAATGCTAATATTAAGAATAATGATGGATTGTTGGCTAATCATATTTCATTAACAGAAAAAATTAGTTACGAAGAAGCTGTTATTTCTATTTCAAATGTGGTTGATTCTTGGATGGAAAAATTACGAACTAGAGAAACACTTTCAATTGAAAACATTGGAAACATTAAACTTTCTAGTGAAATGACTTGGTTTTTTGAGCCTATCAACAACACTAATTATCTAACAAGTTCTTTTGGTTTATCCAACTTTATTTCACCTTCAATTAAAAGAGAAGAATTGAAAAAAATTGTGGAAGAATTAGAAGAAGTTGCACCAATAATTTTCACTCCAGAAAAGAAGAAAAATTATTCTTACCTAAAATATGCTGCGGCTGCTGTTTTGTTTTTTGGTTTAGCTGGAACTTTTGGTTATAAACAATATTATGATACTAAAATTGAACAAGAGACTTTATTAGTTGAAAAATCTGTTCAAAATAAAGTACAAGATAAAATTCAAGAAGCTACTTTTTTCATTAGCGCTCCTTTACCAGAAGTAAATATTGCAGTTGAAGAAAATACAAAAAACTACCCTTATCATATTGTGGCTGGAGTTTTTAGTAGTGAACAAAACGCTAAAAACGCTTACGCTGATTTAATTCAAAAAGGTTTTAAAGCTGAATTAGGTCCAAAAAGTAATAATGGAATGAATCCTGTTTATTTTCAAAGTTTTGTTGAATATAGTGAAGCAAAATCCTTTTTAGATAGCGTGAGAAACTCGTCTAACAATCAAGCTTGGTTGTTAATTGATTAATTTTTTCTTAACAACATTTTAAGCTCAAAATATCTTATTTCCTTTATCTTTGCCAAAAAAAAGAATGGAACCAAGAAAAGCTGCGCAATCCTTAACTATTTTAACTGATTTAGTATTACCAAGCGAAACAAATCCTTTAAACAATTTGTTTGGTGGTGAATTGTTAGCCCGCATGGACAGAGCGGCAAGTATAGCTGCAAGACGTCATTGTAGAAGAATTACGGTTACTGCAAGCGTTAATCACGTGGCTTTTAATAAATCTATTCCTTTAGGAAGTGTTGTGACTGTTGAAGCCAAAATATCAAGATCTTTTAATTCTTCTATGGAAATTTATCTTGATGTTTGGGTAGAAGATAGAGAAAGCGGAAACCGTTCAAAAGCGAATGAAGCTATTTATACTTTTGTAGCAGTTGACGATTCTGGAAGACCTGTACAAGTTCCTCCCGTTGTACCTGAATCAGATATAGAAAAAGAACGTTTCGAAGGTGCTTTGCGAAGAAAACAATTAAGTCTAGTCTTAGCTGGTAAAATGAAACCTCATGATGCTACGGAATTAAAAGCATTATTTACATAATAAAAAAAGAGAGCAATTGCTCTCTTTTTTTATTCTTATAAACTCAACCAACTGGATGGATTTAAAGTTGTAGTATTCTGAGTAATGAAAAATTTCATAGTAGCAGTTCCACTTGAATTTGTTACAATTCTACCTATTTTTTGTTTAATTAAAATTTTATCACCTGTTGAAACAGATACAGTATCAAGATCTTGATAGATGGTGAAAAAATCACCATGAAGTATATACACAATTTTCTTATTAGTACCCGGAATTACTTGTATTTGCGTTACTTCTCCTCCAAAAACAGCTCTTGCATATGAACCCGATTCTGCAGTAATCTCAATACCACTATTGTGTATAGTTAAGTTTTTATGAACTGGATGAGGATGATCACCATAAGGCGATGAGATATATCCTTTTTCTACCGGTAGTGGTAATTTACCTCTATTGGCTTTAAAATTATCTGAGTCTACTTTGCCTTCTGCTGTTAAAATGAATTTAGAACTACTTGTACTGCTTGCAACTGGTGTTGTTTTTACTGTGCTTGTCGTTGTTGTTGTTTTTGAATTATTCTTTTTTGCTTCTGCTTTAGCTTTTTCTGCTGCTTTTTTATTGGCTGCAGCAATTGCATCAGCAATAGTCTTTTTAATTTGTCTGTCTATATCTCTTTTTTCTTTCTCTTTTTTATCAATCTCAGCTGTGTACTTCTTTTTATCCTTCTGAATTACCTTAACAAGCTTTTCTTTTTCTTGTTTTTGTTTTTCTAACTCTTCTTTTTCTTTAGCTGTTTGGGCTATTACTTTTTCTCTTTGTTCTTTCTTAGACTTTAGAGCTACAATTGCTTGATTTAATTTTTGTTGCTTAATCTTTATTTCTTCTGCTTGTGATTTTCTAAAACCCGCATATTGTTTCATATACTGAATTCGCTTATAGGCTTGATAAAAATTTTGCGATGACAATATAAACATAACCCTGCTACTTTGTGAACGACTTTTATATGCTTTTACAATCATACTCGCATAATCTGCTTTTAATATTTCTAACTCTTTAGTTAGACTTTTAATTAAATTTTGATTTTTAGATATGTCGTTTGCAATATATTTGACTTGAGTTTCATTAGTAGTAATCAAACTTTGACTTAATTTAATCCTAGCATTTTTCTCCTTTATTTCTGTTAAGACTGATTTTTCTTTCTTCTTTTCAATATTAAGTAAACCATTGTATTGAAGAATAGCGTTTATAATTTTTTCTTTCCTAGCTTCTAATTCTTGTTGCTTAGAAATTTGTGCCCAATTTAATGTGCTACATAAAAGGAATGCTATAATAACTATTTTTGACTTCATCTATTATTGTTTTTTAATCTCAACTTGTTCGTAATCATCTGGAATAGAAAATGGAAAAGTTATTTCAGGATTGATTTCAACTTTTTTATATTCTATATCTATTGAAACTTCATTTTTTTGACTTGCTTTAATTTTCATCTCTTTGGGAAAGATATGATCATCAATAAGTGTGTGAGAAATATAATTAATTTCTAAACTCTTTTCAGCTGAAACTTGATTAATAAGTTCTTTTTTTAATAAAAACTTTCCGGCTTCGAAAGTATATTGTTTGTTTATGTCTTTTGGTTTTTTTTCAGAAAGTTGATACATATTTTCAACTATTTGAGACACAAAAACTTCTTTCGAAATTTCATCTAAAGCTTTTCCTAACAATAAATTTTGAACTTTTTCAAAATCCAAATCTGTTCCTAACCAGTTGCTTAATAAAATAAAATCACCTTCAAAATAAGTGCCGTTTACTTTTTCGTAATAACTCACTTTTGTTGGAGTAATTAATGCTTTTGCTACTGGAAATCCTAAAAACTTAATATTAATCCAGATTATTTCATCTTTTTTAATTCTAATATCGGCACTAATTGATTGTCTGTTTTTAATGTCTTGATATTTTACATCTGTTCTTATACTTAACGTAGAAAAATCTTTAAAATTATCGTTGTGCCCTTTTACAATTTCCTCAACTTTTACTCCTTTTGAAGCTTTAGCGTTGGAAGTCAATTGAGTTGTTTTACAAGAAACAAAAAGCACTGAAAGAAATGCGAATAGAAAAACTTTCTTCATTATTATTTTACGTTTTGACTTTTGGATAAATACATTTCTTTCTTTTTTAAATCTCCTGATTTTTCGTAAGATTTAGCTAATTGTGTGTAAAATTCTTTTTCTAAATTAGGATTTTCAACAACATAATCAACACCTTCTTCTAATTTATTAATAGCTTCTTTAGTTTTATTTAAATTTAACAAAGCTATTCCAGAATAAAAATATAAACTGGCTTGAGTTGGATAAAGTTCTAATTGTTGATTAGCATATTTATCTACTTTTTCAAATTGTTTTTTCTGAACTAATAATTGCATTAGAAATTCAAAACTTTCAAAATCTTCTGGTTGATTTTCTATACTTTTTTCAAAATATAAAACTGCTTCATCTAACTTGTTTTTCTTAAGAAAATATTTAGCCACTTCTTTACTAACATTAATAGATCTGTCTTCATCCAAAATGGTAATTGCTTTTTCTAAATTGATTGCATATTCAGTATTATTTGAAGCAAAAATCAAATATTCATTAAAAACTCGGTGTTTTATTTTGTTGTCAATTTTAGTGCTTTCTAAAACTTTAAACATTGATGTTGTTGCGTTTTGACCATCATTATTGTTCAAATAAAACTTAACTAAACTCACGTGAGCCCAATCAGAATTTGGAATATTTTCGGCTAATTGTTTAGCAACTTCGAACGCTTTTTCTTCGTTATTAGATTCGGAATATTTGTAAATTAAATCAATATAGTTTTGTTCAACTAAAGGATTTTTTTGAATTTCTTTTTCTAAATCGTCTTTTTGAGGCTTGTTAACTTCTGGAGTTCTTTCTAATTGTAATTTGTAATACTCCATAGTTTGAGACAAATTTGTAGTTTGTTCCATATCATTTAACAACGCTAATGCCTTGTCTTTTTGATTAGTGTACATGTACAAAGAAACTAAATCATCTTGAAAATCTTTATTGAATTCAATTAATTTAGTCACAATTCTAATAGCATTATTATAATCTTTTGTTTCATAAAAAACATCGTACAAGCCATTCCAATACCAACGTTCTTTTGGATTTAAATCAATTGCTTTTTGAAAGGCATTTTGAGCTTCAGCATAATTTTTTAAAGCAAAATAATTCTTTCCTAATTCATGATAAATAACTGGATTGTTTGCTTCTTTATCTAAACATTTTTGCAAAGAAACGATGGCTCTATCATAATTTTCAATGGCTTTTTGAGTTAAAGCGTCGTAAAAATTATTTTCAAAAGCATCGTCAACCGCAGCAATTTCTTCCGGGTTTGGCATTTCTTGAGCAAAAGACACTTGGTTATAACTAAAAGTTATAAAAAGCATCAAAAATGTTATAAATCTATTCATTAAGTTATTAATTATCTTATTAAAGGTTAAAAGTTTATGAGGTTAAAAGTTTAAAAGGTGTTGCTATCTAAAAAATCTAACTTTCTAATAATCTAACCGTCTGAAAATTATTCTAAAACTGAATAATCTCCAATACTAATACTTGTAAAGTCACCATCAAATGAAGCATGATTTCCTATCATAGCATTGTCTAAATTGGCATTTTTTATATGTACATGTGTTTGAACCAAACTATTTTTAATAGTCGAATCAATAACGTGGCAGCCTTTTCCTAAAGAAACATTTGGTCCAACTGTAGCGTTAATTAAAACAACATCTTCACCAATATAACACGGTGGAATAATTGTTGAGTTTTCTTGTTTTACATCATAATCGATTAAATGTTCTCCATCAAAATGTAAAAAACCAAGCATTCTGGTGTTTGTATCAACGGTTACGTCTTTGTTTCCGCAATCCATCCATTCGTCCACTTTTCCTGGTACAAATTTCATGCCTTTTGCCATCATTTGTTTAATTCCGTCATTAATTTGATATTCTCCACCATGAATGATGTTATTATCTATAACTAATTGCAATTCGTCTTTCAAGACAGCAACATTTTTGAAATAATAAATTCCAATCACAGCTAAGTCAGAAACGAATTCTTTTGGTTTTTCAACTAATTCAATGATTTCTCCATTATCATTTAAGTTTACAACACCAAAAGCTTCTGGTTTATCTACTTGTTTTACCCAAATTACGCTATCTGCATTTTTGTCTAAATCGAAATCGGCACGAATTAATGTATCAGCATAAGCAATAACTGCTGGTCCGCTTAAAGAGTCTTTGGCACACATAATCGCATGACCAGTTCCTAAAGCTTCATTTTGATAATAAATTGTTCCTTTTGCTCCTAATTTATGGGCAATTGCTACTAATTCTTCTTCTACTTTTTCACCAAAACTTTCGTGGATGATAAAAGCTACTTCATCAATAGGTTGGTTTAAAACACCAGCAATATCTTCCACTAACCTGTGAACGATTGGTTTTCCTGCAACTGGAATTAATGGTTTTGGAATTGTTAATGTGTGTGGGCGAAGACGTGAACCACGACCTGCCATTGGTACTATTATTTTCATATATATTGTAAGATTTAAGGATTGAAAGATTTAAAAATTACTCATGCGTAATCTTTAAATTCTTTAATCTTTTAATTATTAAATTTATTTTACTCCTGTGCTTCCAAAACCACCTTCTCCTCTTGATGTTTCTGATAATTCTTCCACTTCAAGCCATTCTGCTCTTTCGTGTTTAGCTATGATTAGTTGAGCGATTCGCTCACCGTTTTCGATTACAAAAGGTTCTTTAGATAAATTTACTAAAATTACACCGATTTCTCCTCGATAATCTGCATCAACTGTTCCAGGTGAATTTAGAACGGTGATACCTTTTTTAGCAGCTAAGCCACTTCTTGGCCTAACTTGTGCTTCGTAACCAATTGGTAATTCAATGAAAAGTCCTGTTTTAACAATAGTTCTTTCTAAAGAATTTAAGGTGATAGGTTCTGTTAAATTGGCACGTAAATCCATTCCTGCAGAAGCAATTGTTTCGTAATTAGGTAATGAATGTTGAGATTTATTGATTATTTTGATGTTCATTTTTTCTTGATTATTGAAAATAAATTATTTCCAAAGTTCTTTAACGCTTATTTATAAGTTTCAAAGTTAAAAAAAATAAAGATAAATAGTCGGTTTTAGATTTTTGTTGGGCAATTAAAAATGAATTATTTTCCAAAAACCTTTTTCTCAAGTAAGTTTAGTCGTTTTAAAATTGTGTTTTGATTGGTATTTGAGTTACTTCCCAAAACACCAACAATTGCATAATTTTTTATATTAGGGACAAATATATCAGAAATTGAAACCTTTCCTTTCTCTGAAGTTAAGTAATTATCTATGGTTAAGTCGTTATTTTTAATTTCTTTTAAAAACAACACAGCTTCTTTTTCATAAACGCTTTTAGCAGCTAAGTTTTCATCTACAATAAATACAAAATCAAAATGTGCAAATATTTTTTGCATTTCGATGTTTTTTAAATCACCATTTGAAGTGATTTCCTGTAATTCTGGTTCTTTTTGTTTATTTATAGCAGAAATACTTGCTTCAATTAAAGAAAAATTAGATAATTGATTTACCGTAAGTGGTTTTGAAATAATGTCATCGGTTGGAATGCCAAAATAAGTTGCAATTCGCAAAAGAGTTTCAATCTTTGGCTCGGCACGTCCTTCCTCATAGGAGCTTATCACACCTCTGTTTAAATCAATAAGTTCTGCAAAAGCTTGTTGACTTAGGCCTTTTATTTGTCTTATTTTCTTTAAATTAGTTCCAAAATACGTCATTTTGCTATTATTTTTTACAAATATACAAAGTTATTATCATTATTTTGCTAAAAATATTTGCAATATTGGTTTTTTTTTCTACATTTGTTAAATCAACTAACCTAACTATCAATTTATGGAACACTTAAAATTGTTTTCTAAAGTAAAGAATTGGCTGCTCGAATTAGAGTACAATATTCAATTAGAAAATGAAGAGCATCAATCCTTTATCATTGAAAAAGAAAATGAAGGAATCAAAAACATGATGATTGTAATTGCACCACAAATTCTAATTATCGAACAATTTTTATTTCGTTGCAAAAATAATCAGCATGAAGTACACAAACAGTTGCTAATTAAAAATAGAGATATTGTTCATGGTGCATTTGTTTTAGATGAATCTGGAGAAAAAGTGATTTTTAGAGACACACTTCAAACAGAGAACTTAAACGAAAATGAATTGATTGCAACATTAAATTCGTTGAGCTTACTTATAAGTGAGTATTCAACTGAAATGATATCATTTAGTAAATAATTAAATTTAAAAAACTGATTTTCAATATGGTATATTTTATTTTTAATCTAGTTTGTTTTTTAACTAAAATATTATTTCTAATTTTTAAATAATTCGAAAAAAAAACGTAGTATTAACATTATAATTCTTTATGTATTATGAACATTATTAAAAGACTTTTTAGAATAGGAAAAGCAGAAGCACATTCTGCTATTGGAAGCCTTGAAGATCCAATAAAAATGACGGAACAAGGTATTCGTGAAATGAAAGAACAACTAGACCAAAGCATTCAAGCAATGGCTCAAGTAAAAGCTTTATCAATTCGTAGAAATAACGAAAAAGAAGCTTTGGTTACACAATCTGGAGATTATCAAAATAAGGCAATGCTTTTAGTCCAAAAAGGAATGAAAGAAGAAATGCCAATTGAGGAAGCTGATAGATTGGCAAAAGAAGCGCTAAAAAAGAAAGAACAAGCTTTATTAGACGCACAAATTGCAGATAAGGAACACGAAAAATTAGTAAGTGATGTTGAAAAAATGCAAATTAACGTCAACACGCTTAAATCTACAATTTCGAAATGGGAAGGTGAATTAAAAACACTTAGAGCACGCGTTCAAGTAAGTAAAGCTACTCAAGATATCAACAAAAAAATGACTCAGATTGATTCTGATAGCACCATTTCTATGTTAGAAAAAATGAAAGACAAGGTTTTACAACAAGAAGCTTTGGCAGATGCTTATAGCGATATAGCAAACTCTTCCAAAAGTATAGATCAAGAAATTAATGCTGCAGTAGATACTTCAGATGCTCATGCAGCAAGTGAACTGCAAAAACTAAAAGAACAATTCAACGCAAACTAAAATGAACCTAGAAGAGTTAATAGAAGTTTCCTTTAATCCGGCCAATAGCATTCTTTCAATATTATTAATTTTGAGTGTTTTCTATTGGGTAATGACTATAGTTACTGGTGTAGGAGATTATGATATAGATTTTGATGCGGATGTAGATGCTGATTTTGATACTCCTGACGGAATGGTTGAAGTTCCAAATGATCCATCTTCATTTATTCAGTTTTTAAAGTTTCTGAATCTAGATATTATACCTATTACCTTTTTTATAACTCTTGTGTTATTATTCACTTGGTTAATTAATGTAAATATTAGTTACTATATTCCTTTACCTTATTGGATGTATTTTATCACAATTCTTCCTGCATTTTTTGCAAGTCTGTTTTTTACTAAATATATTAGCTTGCCTTTAAAACCAATTTTTAAAGAAATCAATCATAAAGGAGAAATTGCTCATGATTATTTAGGGCGAATTGGAATATTAAAATCAACTATTGAAAATGATAAATTAGGAATGCTCGAGCTAGTAATCAATAAAGATCCTATTAAACTTTTAGTAAAAAGTAAGGATGGTTCTCTTTTAAAAATTGGTGAAAAAGCATGCATTGTAAATGAAAATCCTGATAAAAAATTCTATATTGTTGAAAAATCTTACGAAATTTAAATACCTTTAACAACAAATTAATTTAATTAAACAAACTTTATGACTACATTTTACGTTACGCTTGCAGTTATTATTATTGCATTTTTAGGCTTAATATTCTGGGTTTTATCCATGTACAAAAAAACCGTTCAAGGAGTTGTCCTTTTAAGAACTGGTTATGGTGGAGTTAAAGTGTTTTTCAATGCAGGTATTGTAATTCCTGTTATTCATCGTTTAGAACACATGGATATTTCTGTAAAAAAACTAGAAATTTCAAGAGAAGGAAAAGACGGATTAATCTGTAAAGACAATATGCGTGCGGATATACAAGTTGCATTCTTTGTTCGTGTAAATAAATCGGTTGATGATATTGTGAATGTTGGTCAAACGATTGGTTGCCAAAGAGCTTCTGACATTGCAACTTTAAGAGAATTATTCGAAGCGAAGTTTTCGGAAGCCCTAAAAACAGTAGGTAAAAAATTCGATTTCATTGAATTATATGAAGCTAGAACAGAATTTAGACAAGAAATCCTAAACATCATTGGTACAGATTTAAATGGTTATGTTTTAGATGATTGTGCTATTGATAATTTAGAACAAACGTCTATTTTACATCTTAATAAAGACAATATTTTAGATTCAGAAGGTATTAAAAAAATCACTGAGCTAACGGCTACGCAAAACATTAAGGCGAATTTAGTTCGTAGAGATGAAGAAAAAACCATCAAAAAACAAGATGTTGAAGCTAGAGAAACGATTCTTGAATTAGAAAAACAACTAGCTGAGAAAGAAGAACAACAGAGAAGACAAATTTCTAATATTCAGTCTAGAGAAAATGCGGAAATCTTAAAAGTTGCGGAAGAAGAACGTTTAAAGTCTGAAACGGTTAGAATTTCAACTGAAGAAACGCTTCAAATAGCAGAAGAAAATAAACAAAGACAAGTAGTAATTGCTGCTAAAAATAAAGAAAGAGCTGAATTAGTTGAAACTGAAAGAGTTCAAAAAGACAGAATGTTAGAAGCTACAGAAAGAGAAAGAGTAGTTGCTTTAGCAGATATCGAAAAAGATAAAGCGGTCGAAGTTGAAAAGAAAAACATTCAAGATGTTATTCGTGAACGTTTAGTGAAAGAAAAAACAGTTGTAGAAGAACAACAAAGTATTTTAGATGTTGAAGCATTAAAAACTGCAGAAAGAGAGAAACAAGTACAGTTAATTGTTGCCTCTCGTGAAGCGGAAGAAAACTTAATTACTTTAACTCGTGCTGCTGAAGCTCGTAAACAATCGGCCGAAAAAGACGCGCAAAAATATGTTATCGAAGCACAAGCCAAACGTGATGCTGCAGAAAAAGAAGGTGATGCTCGTAAAATCCTTGCAGAAGCTTTGGCAAAAGAAGAAGCAACTGTAGGTCTATCTGAAGCACAAGTCATGCATGCCAAAGCGGAAGCAATGGAGAAACAAGGTTATGTAGAAGCAAATATTATTGAGAAAAAAGCAGCAGCAAACAAACAAGAAGGATTAGCTGAAGCTGAAGTTATCAGAGAAAAAGCATTTGCAGAAGCAGCCGGAATTACAGAAAAAGCAGAAGCAATGAAAAAACTAAACGATGCTGGTAAAGAGCATGAAGAATTTAGATTAACATTAGCTAAAGAAAAAGAAGTAGAATTAGCACAAATTGCAATCCAAAAAGATATTGCTCAAGCACAAGCTAGTGTATTAGCTGAAGCTTTCAAAACGGCAAACATTGACATTGTTGGTGGAGATCATTCTTTCTTCGACAATGTAATAAGACAAATTTCTGCTGGTAAAGGAATCGATAAATTCATTCAACATAGTGAAAACGCTCAATTAGTTAAACAAGCTTTAATTAGTAACGATGGTGATGAAAACCTTATCGGGAAAGTCATGAACATGGTTGAAAAGTATAAAATATCTTCAGAAGATATTAAAAACTTGAGTGTTGCTTCGTTAATTTTTCAATTAAAAGGAGTTGCTAACGATAACGAACAAGGTATTTTATCTAGAGCTATGAATATGGCACAACATTTAGGAATCGAAAACAAACCCTTAAAGTAAAATTTAATTCTATTACAAACGATAACTAATTCTCTACTTTTTAGGTAGAGAATAGTTTTTGTTTTCACTTGCTTTCTCTTCATTTTAAAGCTAATTAAAGTTTTTTTAATAAAGACTTTTAAAAATTTTACCAAAAAATTAATGAGCAACGATAAATTAAATACGGGTACATACGAAATCATTCAAAACCGATTGAATGAGCAAAAAGATAATTTAATTCAACGCATTCAATCGTTAAACGAGGATCGTAAAAAGGTTTTTGGAGGTGTTGATTTTTCGCTTATTGCCAACGAACGTATTTCTACGGATCAAAGTTGTTATATCAAAGATATTTTTTCTTTAGGAAGACTTTGTTTGGTTGGACACAACACGCATTTAGGATTACGAACAGAAATAAATTTGAACGATGTTTTTTCAGCTTATTTGCTAAAAGACAATAGATTTGAACCTCAACCCATTGAATTTATAGAAGATGAAATTTTTATAGAAGAATTCAAAAATCTTTACAAATATTACCGAAATACAATTTTTGTTCGCTTTCATATTACGCAAAACTATTTGTATTTTGTGTTTCAATTATCGAATAGTCCTTCCGATATTAAAGCGTTTAAATGGTTAATTAAAGATAATACACTAACTTTTGTTGATGCAAGAAGCGCTGCAGAAGTAAAATATCCCAACCAACAAGAATTTACTTGGACGAAAGTTACACGTGACATGCAACGTACTGGAAGTCATCCGCACGTTTCATTAGCTGATAAAGTTTTTGTGGAAGCTATTGGTGGTGATATTACCATTAAAATAGAAGATAACACCAGTTCTGGAAAAGGTATTTATAGCGAAGATGTTGTTCACAAAGATCAAACGCTTGATGATGCTGAAATTCATTATTTCGACTATAATAATTTAGTCATTTTTAAGATTAAACCGTACCAAGAAGCGGAACGTTTTTTTATTTATAATCACAAAGAAAAGAAAGTAGTTAGAGTAGATTCTCTTCAATATTCGATTATACTTTTGCCTGAAAACCAAGGTGTGATTTATCCAAACGGATATGCCTTGCAAACAGGTGAAATAAAAGTAATTGCAACAGAAGACAAACCTGTCTATTTCAATCGTAGAATCTTAGGTATTAATGGTGAAAATTTTATGTTTGTTTTCTATGATGAACAATCTCATGATTATCTTTTAATTCCGTACAATATTATTAAACAAACAATAGAAACTCCTATTAATTGTAATGGTTTCACCTTGTTTGATAATGGAAAATTAGCCTATTTTAAATCTGATGAAGAAACAAAACATCATCTAATTCAAATTTGGCAAACTCCTTTCACTAAAGAAATTACAATTGATGACTCTTTAAAATCTAATTTATTATATAAAATTGGAAATAAAGATTTAGTTCGTGTAATGGCTGAATGTCAAGAACTGAATATTTTATTGTCAAAAAAAGATTCGTATTCTGGTTTATATAACGACATTGTTAAGCAAGCTACGATCATTTTAGACAGCTATTATTTCTTAGGTGAAAAAGAAATTCATCAGTTAAATGAGCCTTTACTCGAAATTAGAAAAATTGCTCATGCAGCCATAAATGAATTTGAAAAAGCGCAAGAAGTAAAAAACAAAACAGCTCAAACCATAGCTAATTTAAAGGAAAAGTGCGAAAAAATTTTATCTGATACAAGTACTATTTCATATCAATCTTTGGATCAATTTATTGCTATTTTAGCTCAAATTAGAGCTTTGCGCGGTGAATTAATTAGTGCTAAAGAATTAAAATATGCTGATATTGCTCTAATTGAATCTTTAGAAAAACAATTACAAGAAAGAGCTGACGAACTTTCCAATGCTTGTGTTTCGTTCCTTTTACAAGACAATGCTTTAGTTCCTTATCAGGATAAAGTGACTTTGATTAACGAACAAATTGCCGATTTAAAAAAGACAATTGATGCCAAAACGCTTGGAGAAGATATTGATGAATTGGCCTTACAATTAGAATTACTAGTAGATATTGTCAATAATTTAAAAATTGAAGACGCTTCGCATTCGACACAAATTATTGAAAATATTTCCTTGATTTTTGCGCAAATTAATCAAAAACGAATTGAGCTAAACAACAAGAAAAGACAAATTTCTGGAAAAGAACTTTCTGCCGATTTTAAAGCGCAAATTACTCTTTTTGATCAAGCGGTTATCAATTTCTTAGAATTAGCCAACACTTCAGAAAAATGTGATGATTATTTAAACAAACTTTCCATTCAACTAGAAGAAATGGAAGCTAAATTTGTAGATTTTGATGATTTCATTCAACAAATTGGCGAAAAAAGAGAAGAAGTTTATGGCCATTTTCAAAACAAAAGCGTTCAATTAACCGAAACTAGAAACAAACGAACTACCATGTTGTTTCAATCGGCTGAACGTATTTTAAAAGGTGTAAAAAATAAAGCTGCTTCTTTTGAAACAGCAACCGAAATCAACGGTTATTTTGCTTCCGATTTAATGATTGAAAAGGTACGCGATATTGCCAATCAATTAAAGGATTTAAACGACACCAATAAAGCGGAAGAAGTATCTACTTTATTAAAAACAGCACAACAAGAATCGGTTAGAAAATTAAAAGACAAAAACGAAATCTATGAAGATGGTGATGCTGTAATTGCTTTTGGTGATTATAAATTTGCCGTCAACAAGCAAAAATTAGATTTAACGTTGGTTTTAAAAGATCAAGAATATTTCTATCATTTAACAGGGACAAATTTTTATCAAGCTGTTGAATTTGAAGAAATTGCACAATATAAAGAGGTTTGGAATCAAGAATATATTTCTGAAAACCAAAAAGTAAAACGCTACGAATACATGGCTTGGGAACTTTTCTTGCAAGAAGAAAATATTGTTCCAGAATCTGTAAATATACAAAGAGCTCAAGATTTTATGGCAGCTCATTTTGGTGAAGGATTAGTCAAAGGAGTTCACGATACAGATGCTTTGGTTCTTTTACAAAACTTACAACAAATTAATAATGAATTGGGTGTTTTAAAATACACACCTTCTGAAAGAGCTTTGGCACAATTGTTTTGGTTTTTCCTTAATGATGCAGACAAAGAATTTTACGAAAAACAATTTGATGCTGTACAATTACTAAAAGAAACGTTTTCAAGTACAGAACAATTTAAATACTTAAATAAACGATTATCCCAAAAAATTGAAGAATTCAATCAGTCTTTTGATGGTTTTGATTTAACTTCATCTTACAGAGCAGCCGTTTATTTAAAGAAAGAAAATCGCAAAGCTTTCTCGATCTCTAAAATTGCTGGTGATATATACGAACGCTTTTTCAAAAGTTTAAAAGAAAGAGGAAAAGATGTTGTTTTTATTAACCAAGTTAAAGAATTATACACTTATCCTTCTGCTTGTTATGATATCATAGAAAATGCCTTAAAAACGTTTTTTATTGATGAAAACATTATTCTCTCTCAAAGTTTCACAGAAGAAGTTGCTGCTTTTATATTGACTCAAAATTTCCATAAGAAACAGATTATAAATGTCAGTTCATCAGTCGAAATTAAAGGTTTAAAGTCTATAGAAAGCAATCTTACTTATGCCTTAGATTATTATGAATTCTCAGCACGTTTAGATTATTTTCATTCCAAATTAAAACCTGCTTTCTTAGAATTACAACAACTTAAAAAACATTGGGTAGAAGTAAAAAAGAAAGAAGTAAAATTACACACATTTGCCAGTCAAGTTTTAACGTCATTTGTTAGAAATAAATTGATTAATGATGTTTACTTTCCATTAATTGGAGCCAATTTGGCCAAGCAATTAGGTGCTTTAGGTGAAAATAAACGAACCGACAGAATGGGAATGTTATTATTAGTTTCTCCACCAGGTTACGGAAAAACTACCTTAATGGAATATTTAGCCGATCGAATGGGATTAGTTTTTAT
This sequence comes from Flavobacterium gelidilacus DSM 15343, assembly GCF_000422685.1. Classification (GTDB taxonomy): domain Bacteria; phylum Bacteroidota; class Bacteroidia; order Flavobacteriales; family Flavobacteriaceae; genus Flavobacterium; species Flavobacterium gelidilacus. Next base: position 516,060 of record NZ_KE383903.1, read on the forward strand.
GAAAATTAATGGACCATCTATTGGTCATGACATCACTTCTACAGATCCAAGTGAAGCTAAAAATGCTGGAGCACGACAAGAATTAGAAAAACTAAATCTTGCTTTTGAAATGGGTGATAATGTGATGTTATATTTAGATGATATTCAACATTGTAATCCGGAGTTTTTACAGAAATTTATTTCGTTAGCTGATGGACAACGAAAAATTGAAGGAATTTATAATGGAGAAGCAAAAACTTACGACTTGCGTTCAAAACGTTTCTGCTTGGTTATGGCTGGAAATCCGTATACGGAAAGTGGTGATAAATTCCAGATTCCAGATATGTTGGCCAATAGAGCAGACACATACAATTTAGGAGATATTTCAGGTTCAAGAGGCGATTTATTCGAATTAAGTTTGATTGAAAATGCTTTAATGTCGAATGAATATATGGTTCGATTAACACAACCGTCGTATCAAAATTTATATAAGTTGTATGATGCTATTCAGCAAAATGATACCAATTATGATTTAGAAGGCAACTTTTCTTCACAAGAAATGGAGGACTTTAAACAAGTTTTACAAAAAATCATGCAAGTAAGAAATACGGTTTTACAAGCGAATGCACTTTATATAAAATCGGCTGCCATGTCTGATGATTATCGAAATGAACCTAATTTTAAATTACAAGGTTCTTATCGTGATATGAATAAATTAGTAGCAAAAATTCAACCAATTTTAACTGAAAAAGAAGTGGAAGCAATTGTTTTAAATCATTATCAAAACGAATCACAAACTTTGACAACTGGTGCAGAAGCCAATTTATTAAAGTTGAAAGAATTGATGCAAATTCAAACCGAAGAAGAACAAAATCGTTGGAATGAAATCAAAACCACTTTTATGAAAAACAAACTTTTAAAAGGTGTTGGTGGTGATGATAGAATGGCACAAGTTATTGCTTTGCTATCTGAATTTTCAGAAGGTCTGAACGGAATTAAAGATGTGTTGAAACATTAAAAAACAAGAATTTCAACCTCATTTATTTACTTTGATTACTATTAATCACTTTAGATAAATGAGGTTTTTTTATTTTCTTTTAATTATTTTCAGAATGACATCTTTTTCGTTTTTATAAATAAAATAGCCAAAGAAGATAATAGATAAGATTCCGAAAACATATGTTTCTCGTAGAACTGGAACATAAAAGGAGATTCCAGATAAAACTATTGCAATTCCTAAATAGCTCAAAATTTTCTTCATGTCGTACGGAATTGGATAGTATTTATTTCCCAAATAATACGAAATAAACATCATCGTTCCATAGGCTGAAATTGTAGCAATCGCACTTCCCATATAACTCCAAATCGGAATTAATAAAAAGTTTAAGGCTAAAGTTATTATTGCACCAATAATCGAAATATACATTCCCATTTTGGTTTTGTCTGTAAGTTTGTACCAAACAGATAAATTTGTGTAAATTCCTAAGAAAAAATTAGCTAAAACAATTAAAGGAACAACTTTTATAGCTTGCCAATATTCTGGATTATCTATTAATATTATCTTCAAAACATCAATAAATACAACTATACAAAGTGTCATTAATGATCCAATTATCACAAAATATTTAGTTATGTCTGCAAATGTTTGAGTTGCATTTTTTTCTTTAGCGTGATTGAAGAAGAAAGGTTCAATTCCTAAACTATAAGCAGTTCTAAATAAAACCATGAACAAACCTAATTTATAACAAGCACCATAAGCACCAATATCCGCTTTTGAAACACTAAAAAGATCTAATAATATTTTATCTAAATGTTCATTAACTCCAAATGCTAAACCTGCAATTAAAATAGGATAACCATACTTTAGCATTTGCTTCCATAGTTCTAAATTAAATTTCCAATTAAGCTTAAAATAATCAGGAATAAAACAAATTAGTGTAACTAAACTTGCTAATAAATTGGCAAAGAAAACATAACCAATTTGAAAATCTTCAATGTAAATAGAAGCTAAAAATGAATCAGGATTTGAACTTGCTATTTTTGGAAGATAATATAAAAAGAATACGTTTAGTATTAGGTTTAAGCCAACATTTATAAACTTAATTATAGCAAAGGTTTTAGGCTTTTGTAAAGCTCTTAATTTTGCAAAAGGAATAACGCTCAACGCATCAAAAACTAAAATCCAAATCGCATATATTACATATTCAACATCAGTTTTTATTAGGTTTGCTATCGTATTTCTAAATAGTAGAGCAACTGTTAAAAAAGCTAAAGAACTCCAAAAAACAGAAATGCTGGAAGTTTCAATAACTGATTTTTTATCTTCTTCTTTATTGTAAAATCTAAAAAAAGAAGTTTCCATTCCATAAGAAAGTAGTACGTTTAAAAAAACCATATAGGCCAACAAAGTAGTGATTTCACCATAATTGGAAGCTGGCATTAAATCGGTGTGTAGTCTTACCAATAAAAAACTCAACATTCTAGGCAAAACAGTTGCTAAGCCATAAATAGCGGTTTGTTTAAAAAGACTTTTATATACACTCAAAGTATTGGTTTTTGATATTGAAGCAAAAGTAACTAATTTTTAGGTTTTACAGAAGGATATGCAAGCATTGGTTTTTCTTTTACGTTTTGAATATTTTTTACAAATTCTTCTCTATTTTTAGTAAAAAACAAATTAGCTTCATTGGGTTTTAATGTAACATCTGGAGCTTTATTTCCGTATTCTTTTTCTGGATTACTATCTAAAACCATATCATTTTGGTTTCCGTTAGTTTTTAGGTAAGCAACATAACTTGTCTCAGAAATTTTGACAAATGAAGCTTCGTATGATTCAAATTGAACCTTTTCTAAAATTACATCTTTTTCTAAAGGTGCTTTTAAATTTACATGAAAATTGACTCCGCTTCCACCACCACGAACACCTGCAATCCATCTTTGGAAATAAACATAGTCAATTGTCTCAGATGCTTTTTGAAGTTCTAAATCTTTTGAATTTGAACACGAAACAATTCCGATCAAAATAAAGGCTATAATTATTTTCATTTTTATTCTTTTAAATATTTTACAAAGTGAAATCCCTTAGGCACAAAACCATGATTGATATAAAATTTTTGAGCAGCAAAATTGGTTGTATAAGCATCTAAAACTGCCATGGTACAATCGTTTTCTATAGCTTTATTCACTAAATAATTCGTTAGAATTTTACCTATTCCTTTAGAACGCTGATTTGGATGAACTATTACATTATCCAATTCTAAATATCTTCCACACCATAATTTAGAGGCAATCCAAAATCCTGCCAAACCTAAAGTTTCATTATTTTCTTTAACAATTACTTGTTTGTAATTTATGGGTAACATTTCATCCAAAAGCGATTCGTATTTTTCTAAAGTAAAATCAGCATACAATTGTTGGATAATTGGCAACTGCTCCAACATTGCTTCTTTGGTTGTTAACTCAAGGATTTCCATTATTTTTCTAATAAATTTTTGTTGAACAAATCTAAAATTCTTCTGTATTCATCAATCCATGAGTAAGTTTCCTTAAATCCGTGAGCTTCTACTGGAAAAACGGCTAAATCCCAATCTTTTTTTCCTAATTCAATAAAACGTTGCGACAAACGAACTACGTCTTGGAATTGTACGTTATCGTCAACCATTCCATGTAACATTAACAAGTTGTCTTGTAAGTTTTCAGCAAAATAAATTGGTGAACTTCTTTTAAAAGCAACAACATCTGTTTCTGGAAAATTCAAAATATTTGCTGTATATCCTTGATTATAATGCGCCCAATCTGTAACCGAACGTAAAGCAGCACCAGCTTTAAATTCACCAGGTTCAGTCAACAAAGCCATTAAAGTGATAAATCCGCCATAAGAACCACCATAAATTCCAACGCGATTGGCATCAATTCCTAAATTCTCGACTAAATATTTTTTTCCATCCAATTGATCTGATAAATCTAAACCTCCCATATGGCGATAAATTCCTGTTCGAACATCTCTTCCGTAACCATCACTTCCTCTGTAATCTATGTCTAAAACTGTATAACCTAAATCGGTTAACATATTATGAAACATAAATTCTCTGTGATAAGAACTCCAATAATTATGTGCGTTTTGTAAATATCCAGCACCATGAACGAAAATGATTGCCGCTTTGTTTTTGGTTTCAGTTTTTGGTTCATATACTCTTGCGTAAACCGAATTTCCATCTTGAGCTTTAAAAGTAATTACGTCTGGATTTTTCCATGCATAAGCTTCAAATTCTTTGGTTGTTGAATGTGTGATTTGCTTTAAAGTTGGATTCGATTTATTTTCAGCAACATATAATTCCCAAGGTTTATTTTTATAAGAATAACGAACTAAAAGTTGTTTTTCATTTGGAGATAATTCAACTTCATAAGCACCATCATTCGTTAAAATGGCTGTCATTTTTTTGGTTTCACTATCTAATTTATAGAATTCTCTATTTCCAGGATGATTTGTATTTGTTGTGATATAAAAAGTTTTCAAATCTTGTGAAAGTTTTACATCTTTAACTTCCCATTTCCCAGAAGTCAACTGAACTTTCTTTTTAGAGTTTAAATTCAAAGTATATAAATGTGAAAACCCTGATGCTTCTGACTGAAAATAAATAGTTTCATTATCCTTTAAAAAACCTAAAGTTCCTCCACCATAATTGTAATTTGGAATTCCTGGTCCACCTATCCAAGCTTCATCATGTTGATGGTCTAATTCTGTAATTTCACCTGAATTTAAATTTAATTGAACAATCCATCGGTCTTTGTTGTCTTGACTTCTTAATTCGAAAACTGCTTTTGTTCCTGTTTTGTTATAAACCGGACTTACCATTGCAACTGCTTTTTCAATCTTTTCTTTGTCTTTTAAATTTTCGTATTCTTGATAATAAGCTGGATAATCCATAATGCCAGATAAATTTGAAAACGAAACATAATAAACCGTGTCTTTTTCAATGTTGAAAATTCCCATTTTATGTTTACTCAAATTATCTATTGACACTTTTGAACGTGCAGATTTATTTGATGTATAACCGTCATCAGTTATAAAATGTTCGACTTTAGTAGAAGTTTGTGTTGCATAATCTGAAAGCCTAAACGTAATAAATTTTCCGTTTGGTGAAGGTTTTAATTGTTCTAAAGATGATTTTCCAAAATAGATTTCTTTGATTAGGGTTTCTTTATTTTGTTTGTACTTTTCATCATACCAAGCATCTTTTACTTCATTATCTCTTACAAATTGAAATAATTCACTTTGTTGTTTTTCTAAATAGTTTTTTGATTTTTCTTTTTCTTCAGATTCCGTTCCTGATTTAAAATTTGTCAATTGTATTATTGAAAAATCGTTAGTGTTTAATTGATAAACATTTCTATTTTGTTGGTAAAAAATGATTGCTGGATTATTACTTCTTTCTACATTATAAATTCTTTCTGAAGCAACGATAACCTTTTTAATGCTTTTGTTTTTTCTATTGAAAGCGTATAAATTTCCTGCTTTAGTATAATAAACCGTCTCAAATTCTTTTTGGTTTGAATCCTCAATTTCTGAAAATTCTTTATCAGAATCCTTTAAAACCTGAGGTTCTTTTGAGGTAAAATTCCAATAATAAGTACTATTTCCGACTTCATTATTTGGATTCCAATCAAAATAGATAGTAGAACCATCAATAGACCAACGGTGATTTTCTGGCTGATTTCCGACAAACTCATTCCCCTTCATGATTTGTTCTAACTGAAGGTTTTGAGCGAATCCTTGAAATCCAATTACAATAAAAAGAGTAAAAATATATTTATGCATAGTTCTGATTTTGGTATTGACAAATATATTAAATAAAAAAAGAGTCAAATTACTTTGACTCTTTTTTGTGTATAAATTAATAAAACTTAACTTTTCAAAACTATGATTAGTTATTCAAAGCTTCACAATTTGAAAATTTGACTTCGCTAACGCTACGTCTAATTATTTAAAGCTTCGCAATTGGAAAATTTGACTTCGCTAACGCTACGTCTAATTATTTAAAGCTTCGCAATTGGAAAATTTGACTTCGCTAACGCTACGTCTAATTATTTAAAGCTTCGCAATTGGAAAATTTGACTTCGCTAACGCTACGTCTAATTATTCAAAGCTTCAGCTCCACCAACAATTTCAAGAATTTCTCCAGTAATTGCAGCTTGACGAGCTTTGTTATAAGTTAATTTTAATTGATTTCTTAATTCTGTAGCATTATCAGTTGCTTTGTGCATAGCAGTCATACGAGCACCATGTTCTGAAGCAAATGAATCTCTAACTGCTTTGTATAATTGTGTTTTTAATGATTTAGGAATCAATGTCAACACAATTTCTTCTTTTGAAGGTTCAAAGATATAATCAGATGAAACTGCTTCACCACCAGTAATTGGTGCTAAAGGTAAAAACTGTTCTCTTTGTACAATTTGAGTAGCTGCATTTTTAAATTGATTGTAAACTATTTCAATTTTGTCATATTCACCTGCTTCAAATTTATCCATTAAAACTTGAGCAATTGCTGCAACATTATCAAAAGTCAAATCATCGAAAATTGCACTCTTGTTGTCAATTACATTATAATTTTTTCCTAAAACATCATTTCCTTTTTTACCAATAGCAAAAACATCAACTTGTTTTCCAGGATAAGAATTTCCAACTATAACAGCTTGTTTAATAACATTCGTGTTAAAAGCACCACATAAACCTCTATTAGAAGTTATAGCAACCACTAATACTTTATTAATTTCTCTTTGATCTGCAAAACTTCCAACACTATCTCCTTCAAGAGTTGCGCTTAAGTTTTGTAATAATTCCGTTAATTTTTCGGCATAAGGTCGCATAGCCGTAATAGCATCTTGTGCCTTTTTAAGCTTTGCTGCAGAAACCATTTTCATCGCAGATGTAATTTGCATCGTAGATGAAACGGAAGTAATTCTATTTCTAATTTCCTTTAAATTTGCCATCTTTTATAAGTAATTAGTGATTAGTAATTAGTGATTAGTTGCTTTATGCTAGTTACTACTCACTAATTACTTTTCACTTATAAATTAATATTTTGCTGAAATCTCTTTAGCTGCTGCTCCTAAAACATCTGTAATTTCATCTGTGAATTTACCAGCTTTTAAAGCATCTAATGTTGGTCTGTTTTTTGCATTAAGATATTCGATAAAATCTCTTTCGAATTCTTTTACTTTTTCAACAGGAACATCTTTTAATAAATTTTTAGAACCAGCATAGATAATTGCAACTTGATCTTCAACTGTATATGGGTCATTAACCGCTTGTTTTAAGATTTCAACGTTACGTTTACCTTTTTCAATTACATTTTTAGTTACTGCATCTAAGTCAGAACCAAATTTAGCAAATGCTTCTAATTCTCTATATTGAGCTTGGTCTAATTTTAAGGTACCAGCTACTTTTTTCATTGATTTAATTTGTGCATTACCTCCAACACGAGATACAGAAATACCAACGTTAATTGCAGGACGAACCCCTGAATTAAATAAATCTCCATCTAAGAAAATTTGTCCGTCAGTAATCGAAATTACGTTTGTTGGAATATATGCAGAAACGTCACCCGCTTGAGTTTCGATAATTGGTAAAGCTGTTAATGAACCTCCACCTTTAACGATTGGTTTCAATACGTCTGGTAAATCATTCATGTCTTTAGCAATCTCATCATTGGCAATTACTTTACAAGCTCTTTCTAATAAACGAGAGTGTAAGTAAAAAACGTCTCCAGGATAAGCCTCACGTCCTGGTGGTCTTCTTAATAAAAGGGAAACCTCACGGTAAGCTACAGCTTGTTTAGATAAATCATCATAAATGATTAATGCAGGACGACCTGTATCACGGAAATATTCTCCAATTGCTGCTCCAGCCATAGGTGCATAAACTTGCATTGCTGCAGGATCAGAAGCGTTTGCTGCAACAATGGTTGTATAAGCCATTGCTCCTTTTTCTTCTAAAGTTTTTGCGATTAATGCAACCGTTGAAGCTTTTTGCCCAATTGCTACATATATACAATATACTGGTTGACCAGCATCGTAAAATTCTTTTTGATTTAAAATGGTGTCAATACAAACAGTTGTTTTACCAGTTTGACGGTCACCAATCACCAATTCACGTTGTCCTCTACCTACTGGAATCATAGCGTCAATAGCTTTGATACCTGTTTGTAATGGTTCAGTTACTGGTTGACGAAAGATAACTCCAGGTGCTTTTCTTTCTAATGGCAATTCATATAAAGTTCCTTCTATTGGTCCTTTTCCATCAATTGGGTTACCTAATGTATCTACAACACGACCTATTATTTCTTCTCCAACTTTAAGAGAAGCAATACGTTGTGTTCTTTTTACATTTGATCCTTCTTTGATTCCTGTTGATGGTCCTAAAAGTACCACACCAACGTTATCTTCTTCTAAGTTTAGAACGATAGCCTCTAACCCGTTATCGAATTGAACTAACTCACCATATTGAGCGTTAGATAATCCGTAAACACGTGCGATTCCATCTCCTACTTGTAGAACAGTTCCTACTTCTTCTAACGTTGCACCAGATTCAAAACCTGATAATTGTTGCTTTAATATTGCTGAAATTTCAGCTGGATTTATTTCTGCCATTTTATTTATAATTTGTACACTCTTGAGGTGCAATAAATATTAATAACTAAATTCTCTTTTTAAATTTTGTAATCTGCTTGCTACAGATGCGTTGTATTGTTGATCACCCATTGTTAAAATAAATCCACCAATGATAGATTCGTCAACAATGTTTTCTAAAGTGATTTTCTTATTTGAAAACTCTTTAATTTTTGCTAAAACTTGTAATTCTAAATCGGCAGTAATTGGAAAAGCAGTTGTAACCTTTGCAATCTCAACACCGTTTAATTCATTTACTAATGCTTGAAAATCTGAAGCTATTGTTGGTAACAATTCAAATCTTTTGTTAGCTAATAACAATTGAAATAAGCTTTTAGTTTCTTTTTGTGCAGCCGCAAAAATTGCTACTAAAGAAGAATATTTAACTTCTCCTTTAATAATAGGGCTTTGTAAAAAGTTTTTTAACTCTCTACTATCTTTTACAGCATTTACTATTGAAGTCATATCGTTAGTAACATTGACTGTATTATTGTTTAGTTGTGCAATATCAAGTATCGCTTTTGCGTATCTTATAGCTGCTCTTGTACCTGCCATAATTAGTTTAATTTAGCATCGCCTAACATAGTCTCAACTAATTTAGTTTGAGCTTCTTTGTTAGCTAATTCTCCTTTTAATACCTTTTCAGCAATCTCTATAGAAAGTGCACCTACTTGATTTTTTAAATCAGCAATAGCAGCATTTTTCTCACTAGCAATTGATGCTTTAGCTTGTTCGATCATTTTTTCTCCTTGCATTTGAGCTTCTGATTTTGCATCGCTAATCATTTTTTCTTTGATTTCGCGTGCTTCTTTAATCATAATGTCTCTTTCTGCTCTAGCTTCAGCTAATAACTTTTCGTTATCAGCTTTAAGATTTTGCATATCTTTTTTTGCATTTTCTGCCGATAATAAAGCATTATTAATTGAATCTTCTCTGCTTTTTACAGCTCCAAGAATTGGTTTCCAAGCAAGTTTCCTCATTAATAAGAAGAAAACAATAAAAATTAGACTTGTCCAAAATATTAAACTTTCTGGTGAAGTTAAATTCATAATATATATATTTTACTTTTTGTTTCTTTTTTTAAAAAATCTTCTCACAACCAACCGTTGTGAGAAGATGATTAATTACTTAGCGATTAAAGCAACTACTACAGCGAAAAGTGCAACACCTTCGATAAGAGCAGCAGCAATAATCATTGCTGTTTGAATTTTTCCAGCAACTTCTGGTTGTCTTGCCATAGCATCCATAGCAGATCCACCAATTTTTCCAATCCCGATTCCTGCTCCAATAACAGCTAATCCAGCACCGATTCCAGCTAATACCATAATAAAATATTTATTTAGTTAATAATTAATAAAACTCAATTTAGTGATGATCATGTTCTGCAACTGCCTGACCAATAAATAGTGCTGACAACAAAGTAAACACGTATGCTTGCAATGCTGCAACTAATAATTCCAAAACACTCATAAACAACACAAAGGCACCAGAAACTGGAGAGATCCACGTTGTTTTGAATATATAAATTAATGAAATTAAACTTAAAATAATAATATGTCCTGCAGTAATGTTAGCGAATAAACGAATCATTAATGCAAAAGGTTTTGTAAACATTCCAATAATTTCTACTGGTATCATAATAGGATATAATGCTTTAGGTACTGGTGGTGCAAAAATATGACCCCAATAATCTTTATTAGCATTAAATGATGTAATTAAAAATGTTATAAATGATAAAACAAATGTAAAGTATATATTTCCTGTTAAGTTAGAACTAAATGGGAAAAATGGAATAAGTCCAAACATATTATTAATCCATATAAAGAAAAATATTGTTAATAAGTAAGGCATGAATTTAGCGTATTTTTTTTCTCCAATATTTGGAATAGCGATGTCGTCTCTAACAAAGATTACTAATGGTTCCAAGAAACCAGCTAATCCTTTTGGAGCCATGTTGTTTTTTTTGTATGATCTTGCAAGTGAATAGAATAATAAAAATAATACTATTACTGAAAGCAACATTGAAAACACGTTTTTTGTAATAGAAAAATTTAAAGGTCTTGCGCTAAAGTTGAAGGCACTTTTATCGTCTTCGCTTAAATTTTCGAATTTGTCAGCATAATAAACTACCTCTTTGTATTTTACAAACTTCTCACCGTTCTTTTCTACAACATGTATACCGTTATCATCATGATGAAATTCAGAAGAACCAAATATTGTTAATCCGTTTTCAGACCACAAGATTACGGGTAATGAAACAGATATTGGATGCCCATTCCAATCAGCAATATGGAAATCATGAGAATCACCTATATGCGAATTAATTAAGTCCGTGGCATTAAATTCTTTCTCTGCTTCTTCAATACCTTGTCCAGCGATACTTTTGGTTGAAACCAATAATAAAGTAGCTAATAAAACTATGTTCAATACTTTTCCAAAAATCTTCATAACTATATTTAGATAAAACAGTGTTTTAATTTTTTTGCAAAAGTACATTATTAATTAAAATAATAAAAGTTATTGTTATAATTTTTACATTTTTTGTATTTTACTCTTTTTTGTTTAATAATTTTATCAAAAAAACGCTTTCAATTATTAAAAATACAAAGTAACAAAAGAAAAAACTTAAGGTGTCAGGAATTTTGTTATCAAAGTCAGATTTTATCAAAGGCATCAAAAAAGAGACCGAAAGCGCCATCTTAATTATTCCAAGTCCTAAAAAAGTGTACCCTACGTAATCACTGAATTTATCATAAATAAAATAAAGGATTCCAAGTCCTACAAGAGACATTATGAAATTGAAAAAATAAATGTTTTGTATAGGAATAAATACCTCTATGTTTCTAATTAAAAAATAATGTATTGAACCGATAATTAATGAAATAATCAATAAATAGGCTACTGAAATCAAAAACTTTTTAATCATTATCTGTGGCTTGAATTTTTTTTAAATTTCTAAAAATACTATATAACGAAATAAATATAGAAATTAAAGAGAATAGTATTATAAACAAAGGGCTTAAATTAAATTTTGCATCAAGATAATTTCCAAAAAAAACTCCTGCAAAAATAATTATTCCCATTTGAATCGGAATGTTTATTAGTGCTAACCATTTATTAGGCTGTTTTTTCTTCTTGTTTTGGTCCATTTTTTACTTCATTGATATTTTTAATTGAACCTTTCATGCTGCAAGTTGCTGTAAAATTCGCTCCAGGTTCAACGCCAAGTTTTCCAACTATAACATCTCCTTTAATGTTTGCATTAGATTTAACATTTAAGAGTTCAATTGCTTCAAGTTTTCCAAGAAATTTACCTTCAACATCTATGTTTAGACACTTTACATTTCCTTCGACAAAACCACTTGGGCCGATAACTAATTTGCCTTTTAAAGTAATGTTACCAATTAAAGTCCCGTCAATTCTTACATCAGAATCAGAAACTAAGTCTCCGTTTAATTGTGTTCCTTCTGCAATTCTATTCATTTTGCCAAAAAGGCCTTCTGCTGGTTTGGTTTTTTTATCGAACATGTTTTTTATTTTAGTAAGGATAAATAAATATCCCAATTTTTCTTAATTTGAACAACCATATAATTGTCTGATGAAATTACATAAGCTTCATCATTTACTTTGTAATCTTTATAGTCTTTTAGTAAAAATAGTGTTGATTGTGCTGATTCTTTTGATTGAAAGCCATGCACTACAATAAAATTTGCTGAATCATTATACAAATCATTTGATCTTTTTACTAAAACATCACTTCTGTCTTTTATAAACTTATCTAATTTTACATATAATGCTTCAATTTCAGAAGTTGACATGTAGTTTTTTGGAAAAACTATTTTCCATGATCCATTTGTGTCTTCTTTAAACTCTAGCTTTTCAAGACTAGGAATGTTTTTTGACAAAATACTTTCTGCTTGTTTTCCTTCGTTTGCGTTTGGATAGTTTAGCGCTACAAAATTCAATGTCTTTTTATAAGCTTCTATTCCTTTTAATCTTGCTGAAATTTGAGCCTTTAATAATTCGAATTTGGGCGCAATTTCGTCTCCTGTATATAAATCGATATATTCATTGACTTTTACATAAGATTCTCTAATTTCTCCATTTTCAAAATCTTTATATAATTTTGCATAAACAGCATCTGGTGACTGATTATCTTCATTGTCTTGATTTGGATTTAGAAGTATTTGAGCATATCTACTTTCTGGATATTCTGAAATAATTTGTTGTTTAATTTCATTAGCCTTTGGACTTCCTATGATTTCATATATTTTAAACAAATTATATTTTGAAGGCAAAATAAATCGTTCTTCAGGTTTATTGTCTAATAATTTTACAAATTTAGAAGCAGCTAATTTATACTCTTTAAATTTTTCTTTGTAAATATTTCCTAATTGGTAATCGGCAAAATCTCTGTCTTTTTTTAAACTGTCTAGTACTTTTAAATCCGAAGGTAGTTGACTTGTATAAAACTCAACTTTATAAGCTGGGTTATCTACAACTTTTTCTTCTTCTTTTTCCTCAACTACATCTTTGTTGTTGTCTTTATCGTTAGATTTATTACTAGAAAGTTTACTAAAACGCCAATTGTCTTTTAATTCTCTTTTGCCCCATTTTTTTCTGAATTCAGATTTTCCAAAAGCTAAATTAGTTGGGCTATAAAAATAAAAACTACTTGTTTGTGCATCGTTTCCTCCAATTGATGGTGGCGCAAATTTAGATTTACTTGCCTGACTTACATCTTCACCTGCAAGAGATTGATTATTATTTCCTATTACTGCAGCACCATTTGATTTGTTCTCTTCAATTAAAGCTAATCGTTCTAATTCTTTTTGTTTGATTAAATCTTGAGCTTTAAGTTTTTCTATATGTTTTAAATAATATTCGTTTTTAGCCTCGTCAGAAAGTCCGACTACATATAAAATACTATCATTTGATTTTGAAATAGCTTCATATTTAATTACATCATCTAAATTTTGTCTCTTTTTAGCAATAGCTCTATATTCTCTAGTTCTATCATTTAACTTCGTTAGAGTACTATCATAATATTTACCTGACTTAAGATATTCTGCATTGTAAAAATTAATTTCAGCAATGTTTCTATAATTTGAAGCAGTTAAATATTTATCAGCTGTTTGTTTTCTTAGTGACTTGTTATAGTAAGTAACGGCTTGTTTGTCATTACTTTGTTTGTCATAAAACAAGGCAACTTGATGATTAATTACATCCAAAAAAGGTCTGTTTTCTCTATCTTCAAGAAGTTTATTGAATCTTTCTAGAAAAACTAATGTATCCCCTTTTTCATAATCAAATTGTTGTGCTAATTTTGCATGTGCCTGAATAGTGTATTTTCTTGGAGACTTTCGCTTCATTGCGATAACTTCTTTATAAGCCATTGCTGCACTATCTGAATCCTTTAAACCTTCATAAAGTTGACCAATAATAAAAGTATATCTTGCTTTTTGATCGTTAATTTTTGTCTTTTCTTTGGCCTTTTTAAGAACTACTAGAGCCGTGTCTTTTACACCTAAATTCATGTAAGCTTGGGCTAACATTGCTGATGCATTTGCCAAATCTTGCCCTTCAATTTTTTTGTCTTTTAAAAGTCTTTTTAAATTATCCGCAGCAACTTGATCGTTATCTAGTCTAATGTTGATTTTTTCTCTCCAAACTTTTGCTTCATAAATTTTATCGCTGTTTGGGTATTTGTATAAAACATAATTAAAAGCTTCTAAAGCCGGAATGAATCTATTGTCAAAATAACGAGCTTTTCCTAGTAAGATGTATGCTTCATCCATTTGTGAATTCTTTTCAGAACCACCAATATTCATGGAATGTTTTTGAATAGCTTTGATTGCTTTATCTTCAGCGCGTTCAAAATTTGGATTTTTTTCTTCACCAGGAAGCATTTCTTCTTCATCTTCCTGCATATATTCTACAGGTAAAACATCCCAAAAATCATCTTGATAGGTTGTGCCTAAGTCTTTTAAACCTGTTTCCAAAGCAACATCACCGTTATATAAAATGTTATATTTGGCAGTTTTGGCATGAAACGTTCTGTTTATAAATCTATCTTTCTTTGTTGAACAAGAGATGATTAGAAGTATAATTGCTACTATACCAAAATATTTATATGTATTAATTTTCAAAGTAAAATAGTTTATAATTCATAACTGAAAATTTCAGTTTTTAGTATATCAACTCGTAAAAATACGTTTTTTTTATAAGTATGAAAATATTTCTGCCTATTTGGGTAAAACCCGATGAAAATTTAACTTTTAGCTTAAGCCGAAAAGAAAGCTTCTAGTTCTTTTAAAGTTTCTGTTGTTGGTACTAAATCTTTTACAACATTACCTTTTTCTAAGACTACAATTCTATCTGAAACCTCAACAGTATGTTGTAAATCGTGACTTGAAACTAAAACAGTAGTTTTTTTATCTTCAGCTAAAGTTTTGATGATTTTCTTTAATCTAATTTGGGTTGTAGGATCAAGATTTGCAAAAGGTTCGTCTAAGATTATTACTTCAGGATTTCCTATTAAAGCACCTATAATTCCAGCTTTTTTTGCGTTTCCTTTTGATAAATCTCTTAGATATTTTTTATTGTTTAGAATTTCACCATTAAAAAAATCTTCATAGTTTTTTAAAAATGAGTCTACATCCGCTTTGTTCCAACCACGTAGCTCACCAATGAAATAGAAATATTCTTCTGGTGTAAGATAGCCAATTAAAAAGCTTTCGTCAATAAATGAAGAAGTAAATTTTTTCCATTCTTCACTTGTGTTTATTTGAATATTGTTTGAAGTTATTCTTCCAGTTGTTGGTCTAATTAAATCTAATAGTAAACTGAAAAAAGTGGTTTTTCCTGCTCCATTATTTCCCACTAATCCAAAGCTTTGTCCTTTTGGAATATCTAATTGATTAATTTGTAGAACGGTAGTTCCGTTGTATGTTTTTTTAAGATCTGAAACGTGTATCATCTTTTTTATTTTTAGTGAAAGGTAATTGGTGATTAGTTATAGATTTAGCTTTTTTGTTTGTAAGCGTGTAAGGTTGCGTATTTTTCTTTTTTGTAAATGGCTTCAATCATTTTAAACACTTTGTTTTTAAAGGCAAATCCGATTATTCCGGCTAAAACAATAAAAACATATCCATAAATTGGACTAAATAAGAAGTGTCCTAAACTATATAAGGCGATTGGTAATAACAATTTTGGTAATGAAATCAACATTGTTTTTACATTAAACGCTTTTTTATCTCCAAATGCTCCTTTTGCTGAAGTTAAATCAATTGGCGTTTTGATAAATGCTCCACCTAATAAGATTAAATGCGAATTAATTCCCATATTGAAAACCGCACAAGCTAAAATGGCTAAGTAAGCTTCCCAACCAAAATATATATAAAATGAAGCTAATAAAGTTGAAACAATGGTCGCAATAATAATCAACCACCATTTTGCTGATAAGTAATCTTTATAAGTAATGTTTTGGGTCATCATTAAAGGATAATAAGAGCTATCCCAACTTGGTACAAATTGACCGAATGTGAATAAGAAACCTCCTGAAATAAATATTCCAGCAAATACTTTCATGAAAGGGTTATCATAGGCTTCAACTGAACCTGTAAAAAATAAAAAGCCATAAAAAAGAAATATAAAACTCATTAATACAGAAGTTTTTGCTCTTTTGTTTCTTTTAATTAATCTGATATCATTTTTGATGAAAGTAGAAACGCTACCAAATTTGTCTAACCAAGAATAGTTTTCTGTAGTTGCATTTGATTCTTTTAAGGCTAAACCTGCATCTAAATATAAATTAGATTTAAAAAATTTGAATGTAAAATAATATAAGCCAAACACTAGTAGAAATGGAATTAATACTAAATAGCTCAAGTTATAAAATCCTTCAAAAAACGAACTAGTATAATTTGTAATGTCGAAAATATTATAATATTGTAACAATCCAAAAGCTGCAAAAACTCCAATTACCGCATAAAATACACTATCTTTTTTATCGATTAAAATGGCAATGAAATTATTAGCGTAGATAAAAAACAACATACTTAAACCCCAAAAAATAGCATTTATAGGGGCAAATCCTTCTTTGATTAAAACTAACGTGAATGGAATAAAGAAAAACCAGTGCAAAAAATTAAAAAAAGATAAAACTGTTTTGCCCAAAGTGTAATGTACAATGTTATTTTTCTTGATGTTTTGATTTAGAAAAGGTCTAATAGTTAACGTTGGCATTTTCTGAAGGAAAAAGCGAAAAAGCAAATCGAACACTAGATAATAAATAATGTATTTATTTACGGTTGGAAACGGGTCTAAACCAGCTTCTTCCAGAATAAAATAGGCTCCAATTCCCAAACCAATAAACATAACTATAAAATACAAAGCTCCAAAAGCCATTAGGATTTTTAATGCCAAGTTGGTAGAAAATGAAGCTGATCTAATAAAAGATCTCCATTCTAATTGAATAAATTGTTTTATCATGGTTTTTTGGTTAATTAGTTTGTGGTTGCTAATTGGTAGTATTTTATGATAGATTGTTACAAAGAGTTTGCTAGTTCATATTCTGGATAAGTTTTTTTAAGATAATGTTCTGCTTTTGATGGAATAATGAATAACAGTATATAATTAAAAAGAAAGACTGATATAACTGTAGCACTTATTAGTATTGAAGGAATCAAATTAAAAAAATTTATTTTATCATATAACTGAAGAGCAATTTGTATTGGCAAATAACTCAAACCTCCAAAAGTTCCAAAACTATAAATTATGTCTTTGTAGAGCCATTTTTTTCCTGAAATCTTATTTTGTTTTTTATTTTTTCTTGATAGTTTTATCATTCCAATAAAGAATATGATTACCGAAATCATAAACAAGGTTATAATGACAATATTGGCAAATTGAAACTTTAACATTAAAACTACTAAAAAAATAAAAGCTGATGCAGTTCCTATTATTTTTGGAATGGAAAAAAAATCTTTAAAATAACTCCAAACTAATTTATTATACTGCTTTCTTAAAGCTCTTTGACGTTTTTCGACAACATCCATAAAACCAAAAACGCCAAATTTCTTGAATTCTATTTGCAAAGTTTCTTCAAAAGAAAGTTTTGGGTTTTGTTGCAATTGATTTTCGATTGCGTTGGCTAAATGATCTACTAATTCGGTTTGTAAATCATACCATTCTACATAATGTTGTCTTGTGAATTGGTAAAGTTTTTCTATTTGAGTTTGGGTTAGTTTCATTTTGCCAAAATGCTTTTTTGAGACTTATTAAACTTAACAACAGTATTAATATAATAAACATAAAATGAAATGCTTAAAAAGAAAATTACACTAACTGTATAAATATTCCCTCGGAAATTTCCAAAAAAACCATCAGCATAACCATTAATAAATATGTTTATAAAATAAATAGCATTTAATATTAGACCAAATTTCTCTAAAATATAATATCTTTTTCTTGCGTTTAAAAAATAGATGCTTGTATTAATTACAAAATACAAAAGCATTAAAATCCAAAAAACAGAATTTAAAGCAATTAAGTCATCTCTAAAAACAAAACAAACAAATGCTGTAAAAAAAGCAACAATTAAATTGTAACGCTTTTTTAAAGATTTTATGAAAAGTTTTAAAGCTTCAAATGAAGATTTTTTATTCATCATAAATATTTCTTTTTTATTTACTGGCATATAAATTTTAAAAGCTTCATAAAAACCAATGTTTTTTTCTGTCATTTCTTTTTCAATTCCATTGAGAATATGATCAAGCATTTCCATTCGAATATCAAAATAAATAACCTCATTTTTTTTTAGATAGTTATCTATGAAGTTTATGTTTTCTTTCGATAATTTCATCTTAAACAAAAATTTGAGTTTTTAATTCTTCTACTGTTTTCTTTCTGATTTCTATAAAAACCAATAATGAAATTAAAGAAAATGTAAATACTAAAGTCATAAATAAACGCATCAAAACATGATTGAAATCAATAGACTCTTTTCCTAAAATAGTATAAGCTTGAGTAACTTGTGTTCCTGCTAAAGCCAAAAGATACGAGCTATTAAGGGTTTGTGTCTTTAATACATATAACTTATTAATTTTACGATACTTTCTAGAATAAAAAAGTTGAAAAATAGCGACAAATCCAACTATTGCAATTGCAATCATATTAGGTTTTGCAGGATTTTCAAAGAAAGATATGAAAAGGTAATATAAAATAAAAACACTTAATGTGAGTGTAATTTTTGGAAAAGTAAAATACTCCTTAATTTGCCTAAAATTAATATCTCTAACTTTTTTTTGAGCTAGTTTTTGTTTTTCGAGCACTAATCCTGAAAAGCCTTTTTTTCTTCCAAAGCCTTCAACTTTTGCTTTCATAACTGCATCTTGAAAAGAAATTTCTTTATCATTTTCTAAAATATCTTCCACACTTAAAATCATATGGTCTAGAATTTCCATATAGACTTCATAATATTTTATATCATTTTTTTTGATATAATTTTCTATGTAGGTTGTTTGTTCTGCTGTCAACTTCATCTTAATAACTCAATTTAGGATTAACAATACTTTGCATGTTTTTAATAAACTCTTCTAATTCAGTCAAACGATTAACCGTTTCTTTTGTGCCTTTTTCAGTTAATTTATAGTATTTTCTTAAGCGATTATCTACTTTTTCTACTTCTACATCTAATAAATCTTCCGCTTCTAGTTTGTGTAAAGCGGGATATAAAGCTCCTTCGGTGATGTTTAACTCTCCTTTAGTAATTTCTTTTACTTTTTGAGTAATTTCGTAACCATACATTCGGCCGTTTTCTTCTAACAACTTCATGATTATGGTGTTCAAACTTCCTTTATATAATTGTGAATTTTTCATTGTATTGAAATTTTATACTACAAACATACATAATATTCTTATACATTAGAATCTTATGTATGTTATTTTTAATTTTTTATCCCAAAATCTATAATCTGAAAATCTGCAATCTTTTCTCTTTTCTCTTTCTTCTTTTCTCTAAAAAATAGTATTTTTGTAAAAAGAAACTCAACTATGTCAGCATTCTATAAACTAGCTATAAAAGAAATTAAAAAGGAAACTCAAAACGCTGTTTCTATTTTATTTAATATTCCATCAGAATTAAAAGAAAACTATCAATTTATTGCTGGTCAATATGTTACTCTAAAACTAAAATTAGACGGACAAGAAATTCGTAGGGCTTATTCTATCTGCAGTAGTCCAAAAAGTGGTGAATTAAGAATTGCTGTTAAAGCCATTAAAAATGGTTTTTTCTCTAAGTTTGCTAATGAAAGCTTAGCAGTTGGTGGTTTATTAGAAGTTGGAACTCCTGAAGGAAAATTCACCTTCGAACCAAAATTTGATAAACAAAAAAACTATGCTGCTTTTGTAGCTGGAAGTGGAATTACTCCAGTTATGTCAATACTTCAAACGGTTTTAGAAGAAGAACCTAAAAGTACTTTTGTACTCGTTTATGGAAATAAAAACGAAGAAGAAACTATCTTTCATCAACAATTACACGATTTGCATTTAAAATATGTTGGTAGATTATTTGTTCACTACGTTTATAGTAAAATAAATGTTGACGGTGAACTTTTTGGTAGAATTGATAAATCTGCCGTAAACTTTGTTTTAAAGAATAAACATTCTCAAAAAGAATTTTCTAAATTTTATTTATGTGGCCCAGAAGACATGATTAACTTGGTTTCTGACACTTTAAAAGAAAATAATATAGTAGAAAAAGACATAAAATTCGAATTATTCTCAACGCCAACCACAGAGAATGATGCTGTAATTTCGCATGAAGGTCATACTAAAATCACCGTTTTAGTTGATGGCGATGAGACAACTTTTGAAATGAGTCAAAAGCAAACTTTACTTGAAGCTGCTTTAAAGCAAGGATTAGATGCTCCATATTCTTGTCAAGGTGGAATTTGCAGTAGTTGTATCGCAAAAATCACAAAAGGTTATGCTGAAATGAAGAAAAACACCATTTTAACAGACAAGGAAATAGCAGATGGATTAATTTTAACTTGTCAAGCCCATCCTACTTCTGAAGAGGTTTTTGTAGATTATGATGACGTTTAAAAATTAGTGATTAGTGATTAGTGATTAGTGATTAGTGATTAGTGATTAGTGATTAGTGATTAGTGATTAGTGATTAGTGAAATATACTAAATGCTAAGCCTTTCTAACTTTTTTTATCCAATACATTATAAAAATTGTTCCAACAATTGAAGGTGAAATCCAGTAGATTAAGCCTTCAAAACGTAAACCTGCAACTAAAAAAGCAGTAATTGAAGCAATATATGCACCTGACATTTTTCCAATATGAAAAGGTAGGATTTTTGTTTTATCTATGTTTTTATAAAATTTGAAGTCTCTTATTGAGGTTAATAAAGCCGTTAGTCCAAAAAACAGATATAAGATTCCACCAGAATTATTTCTTAGAAGAAAGTAGGTTCCAAAAAACAACATGACTAAAGAGGCAACAAACATTATACCTGAAATCAATTTATCTGTGAAATTTGCTTCTTTTTTCCTTTTGAATAAAAGGATTCTATTTCCTGAAATTACTAAGTAAATGGTGAAAATTCCGATTAAGAATAAAAAGTTATTTTCATGATTTGGTAACCAACAAATTGGTAGAGAAATTAAAGAACTAATCACCATTCCATAAGAAAAAACTTTTCCTGATTTTTTGTGATTTGCACTTCCTTTTATAAATAAAATACTTGCTAAACCTGATAAAAGAGCAATTCCTCCAAAAAAAGCGTGAATATAAATGAAGATTTTAATGACTTGTTCCATGATATTTTATTTTTATAGAACAAACTTAAATCAAATAGGTTGCTTGAAATATTTTTATATTCTGAACTGTTGAAATAGGTTGATGAGTTGTTATTTTCTAACTAATTCTCAATGCTGAATACTACTTTTTCAACTAAAATACTTCGCATTACATCTTCATAGCCAGGAACAATTTTATTTCCATAAACAGAGGTTGGTAATAAAGGATACTTTGTTCTATCCGAAACCAAACAGTTTTCCATAGGTTGATTGAATGGTTTAAATCCAGCAAAAGGATGCGTTGCTCCCCAAAGTGTAACAACCTTAATTCCGAGCATAGCAGCAATATGTGAGTTGCCTGAATCCATTGAAAGCATTACTTCTAAATTGGAAATTAATTGAAGTTCTTCAGTAAAAGTTAGTTTTCCAGCCACAACAATTACGTTTTTGTGATGGTTTTGTAATTGATTTAATTTTTGAATTTCTTTTTTTCCACCACCAAATAACATGACTTTTTGATTTGGTTTTTTGGCTAAATCATCAATCACTTGTTGCATTAAATCTAAAGGATATACTTTACTTTCGTATTGAGCAAAAGGTGCAATTCCAATTTTTATTCCCGAAAAATCGGGAATCTCTCCAATTTTACTCAGAATATTATTCGACAAAACTGCTTTTTTGGGAAACGTTGGATTAGCTAAATCAATTTGAAAACCTAATTTATTAAAAGTTTCAATATGTCTTTCAAACATTGATTTTGTAGGTTCAAAAATCTTGTTTTCTGCACGTGTTAATGCTTTTTTATCGGCACGACCTTTGTCTGTTGCAGCCGCTTTTTTTCCGCTTAAAGCAAATAAATTTCGAACTACTTTTGAACGTAACACATTATGTAAATCTGCAACATGAGTAATTCCAAATTTCTTCAAGTCTGAAAATAAACGTAGTAATCCTAAAAAACCTTTATGTCTTTTCTTTAAATCAACTCCAAAAAAAGAAACATACGGAATTGTATCAAAGAACGGTTTAAAAAAAGGTCTAGAAACAACCGTGATTTTTACATCAGGATATTGAATAGAAAAAGCTCTCAACACTGGAACTGTCATTGCGACATCACCCATAGCTGAGAGCCTTATTACTAATATGTGTTTTGTTTTTGGCATTTAAAAAAAATGCTTATTTCTTATTTTGGTATAAAACAGGATTTAATTCATCATCGTTGTACATCTTCATTTGTTTATACACTTTCATGAATTTATCTCCATTTTCATAGTCAACGATTAATTGGTCAATCGAACTAAACATATCGCTTTTTTGATCTAAAAGAACATTCAGTTTTTCTTGACATTTTGCTCTATGTTCTGCTGAAGCTTCTGTTCTTGTAGCTTCTTCATTCATATGATAAATTTTTAAAGCTAAAATTGACAAACGATCCATTGCCCAAGCAGGACTTTCAGTGTTTATCTTAGCGTCATCTTTTACTTTAACTTCACTATATTTTTGAAGAAAATAACTATCAATATATTCAACCATATCGGTTCGAACTTGATTTGATGCATCAATTTTTCTCTTTAAAGTTAATGCTGCAACTGGATCAATTTGTGGATCACGAATAATATCTTCGTAATGCCATTGTACTGTATCAACCCAATTTTTGGCATACAATAAATGCTCAATTTGGTCTTTTGGATAAGGATTATTTATTAGTTGATCTACACTATCATGTACATGATAATCATTGATACTTTGTTCAAAAATGGTAAATGCAAATTTCGCAAACATAATTATATGGTGTTAATTTGTACAAAAATAGAGAATTTTTATACTTTTAACCTGAAAATCTAAATAATATTCCAATGCACATTCATTATATCTCTGAAGAAAACAGTATTCTAAATCATTTTTTAACGCAATTAAGAGATGTCCACATTCAAAAAGACAGCATGCGTTTTAGAAAAAACATTGAACGTATTGGCGAAATTATGGCTTATGAATTAAGCAAAACACTTGAATATAAAGACATTAAAGTTCAAACTCCATTAGGTATTAAAGAAACTACAACTGTTGCGGACAATGTGGTTTTATGTTCTATTTTAAGAGCTGGCTTAGCTTTGCATCAAGGATTTATGAACTTTTTTGATGATGCAGAAAACGGATTTGTTTCTGCTTACAGACATCATTATAACAACGATGATAATTTCGAAATATTAGTTGAATATCAAGCAGCACCTTCTTTTCAGAATAAAAATTTAATTTTGATTGATCCAATGTTAGCAACTGGTCAATCTATTGTAGCTGTTTTAAAGAAATTACATTTAGAACAAAAGCCCAAAGAAATTCACATTGCAGTAGTTATTGCTGCTCCAGAAGGAATAGCTTATTTAGAAGAACATCTTCCTAAAAACTGTCATTTGTGGGTTGCAGCTTGTGATGAAAAACTTAATGAAAAAAACTATATTGTTCCAGGCTTAGGTGATGCAGGTGATTTAGCTTACGGAAGTAAATTATAACTGTAATAAAAACATGGTAATTGAAACGAAGACTAATAAATAAAGTGTTGTTTCTTTCATCCAAATGGTCTTGATGGTTTCGATAAAATTAGCTCCTAATATAGCTAAAGGAGCTAAACTAAATATTAGATAACTGTTGTTTTTATGGTCGGATAAAACATAAATTAAAACACCTAATAAAAAAGCAAACAGTATTTTTTTATAAGTTGATTGTTGGTTTAAAGGTTTATTCTGTACCTCAGTTATTTGAGTAGAAAAAAACAACAAAGCCACTGAACTAAATACTGCTAAAGCTATGTTTTGATATATGTTTTCAAAATAACTAAAGTTAAAACTTGTGTTGATTTCACTATAAAGATCAGATATCAAATTGTTGTCTAAAATTAAGTCTACTAAAACACTTAAAATTGCAACTGCAAACAATGCTAATATTGGAATAATCCAGTTTTTGTAATTTCCAGACACGTGAAAAATAATAGAAATAAACACTAAAATTATAAATGAAATACACCAAAAATGAAACAAAGTTGCTACAAATATCCAAAAAGAAGCGTCAAAAATTTTTTCTTTAGTGTTTTTTAAGTTTTGCAAAGAAATTAGTCTCCTAAGTGCTAATAACAATAAAAAATTAGCAATTATTACGTTGGGCGTTTTAAAAATTAAAGGAAAAAGAAACAAAAAAATGGAGAACAAAAGAATAGTATAATTATTCGATTTGGTTAAGTTATTTTTTAAGGTCAAGAAATTAAGTAGAAAATAAGAGGCAAATAAAAACAGAAACAAACCAATCTTTTGAGCTATTTGCCAACCATCATTTGTCCAACTTGTTTCTTTAAATTGATACAAACCATATAAGAATAAAGTTATTATTCCTAATATTAAATAATTTATTGGTCTTGTTTTACTAAAAACACTTGCTATCATAAAGATATTTATTACTTTTGTGGTGTAAATATAACACTATTAAAAAAATGAAAGCATTTTTTGAAGGATTCGCATCTCTTTTTGTTGATTTTTTATTCAAACCTTTTGACTGGTTAAGAGAACTAGAGTTAACAAATTGGTGGATAGCAAACATTATAAACTGGGTATTTATCATCATTTGTATTGTCGCAATGGTCTATTGGACTAAAAAATTAAATATCTTCAAAAGCAATGGTGAAGATAATGATGATACAACAGCTCATTCATTCTTAGGTTAAATCGAAACCTATATCTTTTCGATAATTCATCTTATCAAAATGTAATTTATTTATGTTTTGATAAGATTTTTTTATGGCTTCATCGAAGGAATTTCCATAGGATGTAATGGCTAAAACTCTTCCTCCATTTGAAACAACTTTACCATCTTCAAGTTTAGTTCCTGCATGAAACACTAAGGAATCTTCAATAGTCTCTAAACCTGTAATCTCTTTCCCTTTTTCGTAGGCTTCAGGATAACCACCGGAAACTACCATAATTGTAGTTGCACTTCTTTCGTCAATTTCTAAAGTAATTTTGTCTAATTCCTGTTTTGCAATCGCATCAAAAATTTCAACTAAATCTGATTTTAATCTTGGCATAACCACTTCTGTTTCTGGGTCACCCATTCTTACGTTATATTCAATAACTATTGGTTCGCCCTTCACATTGATTAATCCTATGAAAACAAATCCTTTGTAATCAATATTGTCATTTTGGAATCCTTGAATAGTTGGTTTTACGATTCTAGTTTCAATTTTTTCTAATAAAACTGAATCTGCGAATGGAACTGGAGAAACTGCTCCCATTCCACCTGTATTTAAACCAGTATCACCTTCACCGATTCTTTTATAATCTTTCGCAGTAGGAAGGATTTTGTAATTTTTTCCATCTGTCAATACAAAACAACTTAATTCAATTCCATCTAAAAACTCTTCGATAACAACTTTTGAACTTGCAGTACCAAATTTAGCATCAACCAACATACTTCTTAATTCGGTTTTGGCTTCTTTTAAGTCATTTAGGATTAAAACTCCTTTTCCTGCCGCTAATCCATCTGCTTTTAAAACGTATGGTGCTTCTAAAGTTTCTAGGAATTTATAACCTTTTTCAACAGTTTCGGCCGTAAAGCTTTCATATTTTGCGGTTGGAATATTGTTTTTAACTAAAAACTCTTTGGCAAATTCTTTACTTCCTTCTAATTGAGCTCCAATTTTTGATGGTCCAATTACTGGAATTTGATTAATTTCAGAATCATTTTGAAAAAAGTCATAAATACCATTTACTAAAGGATCTTCTGGCCCAACAACAACCATGTTGATTTTATTTTGAAGAACTATTTTTTTAACAGCTTCAAAATCATTTGGATCTAAATCGATGTTCGTTGCAATTTGACTTGTTCCGGCATTTCCTGGAGCAACATATAAATTTTGACATTTATCGCTTTGTAACATTTTCCAAGCTAAAGCATGTTCTCTTCCTCCTGAACCTAATAGTAAAATATTCATTTTTGTTGTGTTTAATCTGAACTTGTTTCAGATTCTCATCTTAGTTAGTTCGGTTTAGTTGTTACGGCAAAAATACTTTGTTTTGTTTTTAAAATATAATTTTCGTTTAAAAAGTTTTAGTTTTCTTATTTTTGATAAAATTTACAAAACGTGTTTAAATTATTTGATTTTTCATTACGATTAAATGGTTTTCCAATAAAGAAAGCTACAACTGTATTTGAAAAAATTTTAGCAATTTCAGAAGGAAAATTTGAAACTTATGTAACAAAAAAACGCAATGAAATTGTAAATTTTCATCTTCAAAACAATACGTTTTATCAAAAATTAGTTGGGAAAGCTGAAATTGAAAATTGGAATACTTTACCAGTTTTAACTAAGAAAGATTTACAACAACCTTTAGCCGAAAGACTTTCAGATGGTTATTCACCAAAAACTGTTTTTGTCAACAAAACTTCTGGTTCTAGTGGTGCTCCTTTTGTTTTTGCTAAAGATAAGATGTGTCATGCGATTACTTGGGCTTCGATAATTTATCGTTTTGGTTGGTATGGAATTGATTTTAATTCAAGTTATCAAGCGCGTTTTTATGGAATTCCGTTAGATTTTATTGGAAATAAAAAAGAACGTTTGAAAGATTTTTTGGGAAATCGTTATCGTTTTTCAATTTTTGATTTGTCTGATGACTTTTTAGAAAACGTATTAGCAAAGTTTAAGAGATCAAAATTCGATTACATTAATGGTTACACAAGTTCAATTGTATTATTTGCTAAGTTTTTACAACAAAAAAACATTGTTTTAAAAGATGTTTGTCCAACTTTAAAAGTTTGTTTAGTGACTTCTGAAATGCTTTTTGATGAAGACAAAATACTGATGGAAAAGCAATTTGGTGTTCCAATTGTGAATGAATATGGTGCATCTGAATTAGATTTAATTGCTTTTGAAAACACAAAAGGGGAATGGCAAGTTAATAGTGAAACTCTTTTTGTTGAAATTTTAGATGATAATAATCAACCTGTCCCAAACGGAAAAGAAGGAAAAATTGTGATTACTTCCTTATATAACAAAGCTCATCCTTTTATTAGATATGAAATCGGTGATGTTGGTATTTTGGATGAAAAAAGCACCTTTAAAAAACCTATTTTAAAGAAATTAATTGGTCGAACAAATGATTTGGCTGTTTTGCCAAGTGGAAAAAAATCTCCAGGTTTAACGTTTTACTATGTTACAAAAAGTATTATTGAAGACGATGGAAATGTAAAAGAATTTGTAGTAAAACAAACTAAAATTGATTCCTTCGAAATTGATTATGTAAGTGAATTTAATTTAACTTCAGCTCAAATTAAGAAAATTGAAGATGCTATTGAATTGTATTTAGAACCTAATCTGAAGTTTATTTTTACAAGAAAAGACTTTTTAGAAAGAACTAAAAGAGGAAAATTGAAACAGTTTCAGTCTATGCTTTAATTTCTATACTTCATAAAACCACGATACATCCAATGTAACATATAATAAGTGGATTGAAAAACGTTTAATTGTTCAACTTCTCTATAAAATTGCCATTGATATTTCAATAAATTAGATTTTTTACGTGATAAAGAATTTTCTCTAATTCGATAAATGGCTTTTGGTTCTTGAATTCCGTAAGCAAAAGGAATTTCCTTTAAGTATTGCAACCACAAACCCATATCTTGACGTTTTCGTATTAAAGGCATTGATTTTTTTCCCAAAGTTTCAATATCTAAAAATGCCGTTAAACAACTAATAGAGTTTGATTTTAAAATATCCGAATAAGTTACTTTTTGAGGAACAATGAAATCAGAATAAATGAAATTTAGTTCTTCATCTGAACGTTTGTAAGAAGAAAACACAAAATGAATTCCGGTTTCTTGAATGGTTTTGATGCTGTTTTCGATAAAATTTTCAAACCAAACATCATCTGCATCTAAAAACGTCATGTACTTTCCGGAAACATGTTCAATTCCTTTGTTACGAGCAACTGCTGGCCCTGAATTTGATTCTAATTGATGAAGTTGTATTCTGTTGTCATTAGTAATAAAAGACTTGATTAAATCGATTGTATTATCAGAAGAGCAATCATCAACCAAAATCATTTCCCAATTTTGATGGGTTTGTTTTTGAACAGATGTAATCGTTTCAGTAATATATTTAGCTGAATTGAATGTTGGAGTTACAATGGAGACTAGGTTTCTCATTAGTATGCTTTATCATCTCCTTTAAAAATATTTACTACGGTTTGAATTATAATTTTGATGTCCATTATAAAAGACCAATTTTCAATATAGAAAACATCGAATTTTATTCTATTAATCATGTCGTCATCCGTTTCAATTTCTCCTCTAAATCCTTTTACTTGTGCCAAACCTGTTACTCCAGGCTTTACATAATGCCTAACCATATATTTTTTAACCTTATTGCCATAAGCTACATTTTGTGACCATAAGTGAGGTCTTGGTCCAACTACAGACATTTCTCCTTTTAATACATTAAAAAATTGAGGTATTTCGTCTATGCTTGTTTTTCTTATAAATCGACCTATTTTAGTTACTCTTGGGTCATTTTTTGAAGCTTCGGTTTCTGTTGTTCCATTTAACTTCATGGATCGAAACTTATAACAACTAAATTCTTCTTCATTAATTCCTGGTCTACTTTGTTTAAAAAAAACGGGGCCTTTTGATTCTAATTTAATTAATATTGCCAAAAGTGGTGTTAACCATGAAAGGACGCCTATAACTATTAGTAGTGAAAAAACAACATCAAAAGTTCTTTTTATTAGTTGAATTGTAGGATTGTGAAGCGGTGTTTTTTGTAGTGTTAAAACAGGAAATAATTCGTAATAATTTGTTCGAAAATTTTTCGAAAACACATCTGTTGAATCTGGAATAAACTTGATTTCAATTTTATTTGCATCTGAAAATTCTACCAATTCTTTCATTTGATTATTGGAAATTTCATTTAAAGAACAATATATCTCATCTATATTGTTTTCAATACAAAAAGTATAAAGTAAATTGGTTTTGCCTATTATTTTTTCATTCTTTTTTTTATCTGAAAAAAAACCTTTAAACCTATATCCATAGTCATCTCTTTCGTCAAAAATGTTTTTTAAGTTAATTGCTTCATCCGTAAAACCAACAATTACAACATTTCTATAATTATTTCCTGTAGATAATCGATATTTTTTTAAATAATAAAAAAGCAGCGTTTTTATTATTATAATTATTAAGAAAAGAACTAAAATATATAATGATATTGCTTTGCCGCTAAAAATCGCTATTTTGTAAAAAGGGAAAAAAGCAATAATAACAAGTGTAAAAAAAACGGCTTGTTTTACAATTTTAGAAAGTATTTCTACTGGTGTGGTAAAACGAAAAACTTCGTAAAATTTAGTAAAAAAGGAGACAACTACCCAAGAACCAAAAAGAAAAGTTCCAAATAATATAAAATCTATGTTTAATCCTTTAAAAAAATAAGGAAAAAGCATTAAGATCATAATTAAATCTAATAACACACTAAATGGTCTTATGTATTTTGAATATCTGCCTTTATGCATTGATTTAGTGAATATATTTTGTAAAATCTTTATGTTCTTCTTTCATTAACTCTTCTTTTGATAAAGATTTAAAATAATCATACGTTATTTTCATTCCCTCTTCTCTTGAAACTTTTGCTTCCCAACCTAGTATGTTTTTTGCTTTAGTAGTATCCGGTTGTCTTTGCAATGGATCATTCATAGGTAAAGGATGGTAAACAACTTTTTGCTCTGTTCCTGTCAATTTTATTATCTCGTCTGCAAAATCTTTAATCGTAATTTCATCTGGATTTCCAATGTTAACTGGCAAATGATAATCTGAAAGTAATAATCTATATATTCCTTCAACTTGATCATCTACATAACAAAATGATCTAGTTTGACTTCCATCACCAAAAATAGTTAGATCTTCTCCTCGTAACGCTTGCCCTATAAAAGCCGGAATTACACGGCCGTCATTTAATCGCATTCTAGGTCCATACGTATTAAAAATCCTGACAATTCTTGTTTCTAAACCATGAAATGTATGATAAGCCATTGTTATGGATTCTTGAAAACGTTTTGCTTCATCATAAACACCTCTTGGACCAATTGTGTTTACGTTTCCATAATATTCTTCGGTTTGTGGATGAACTAATGGGTCACCATAAATTTCTGATGTGGATGCAATTAGAATTCTAGCATTTTTTACTCGCGCTAATCCCAATAAATTATGTGTTCCTAAAGAACCTACTTTTAAAGTTTGAATAGGAATTTTTAAATAATCTATAGGACTTGCAGGTGAAGCAAAGTGAAGAATATAATCTACTTTTCCTGGCACATGAACAAACTTTGTAATATCATGATGATAAAATTCAAAGTTTTTGTCTTTAAATAAATGTTCTATATTTTTTAAATCTCCAGTAATTAGGTTATCCATTCCAATTACGAAATAGCCTTCCTTAATAAATCTGTCACATAAATGTGATCCCAAAAAGCCAGCTGCACCAGTAATTAATATTCTTTTCATCTAATTGAAATTTACTCTTTTTTGGTATAATTAAATAGGCAATAAAATGCAGTAAAAAAAACCACACCACGCTGTCTCCACAAAAAAGATTCCGTCAAAAATAAACTAATCATTAGAACTGCAAAAGCAATATGCATAAAATCTTTGTGTTTTATCGCTTTTTTGAGATTTACATATAGAATTATAACTAAAATTAGAAACCCGAACATCCCTAATTCTGCAAAAACTTGAATATATTGGTTGTGAAAGTTCTTTTTTTGATAGCCCTCAACTTGATTATTACCTTGAAAAACATTGTAATGAATTCCTTTTTCTTCAAGTTTTTTATAGGACGAGTTAAGACCAAAACCTTTCCAAAAAATATTATCTTCTTGTAAAAACTCGAAAAATAAACGCGTTTGATAAACTCTAAAAGAAGAGCCTGAAAAATAATCGGTTTGGTTAAATTTTTCATTATACCAAGCTTCTTTCATGCTAATAATATTGGAACCTATTTCTTTTTTATTAATTACTGTATGACCAATATTGCTTTCTTCTTTTATTTTAAATTCAAAGATTAAACGTTCTTTAATTAAGCTAAAGGAAAGAACTGACAACAATACAACACCTAAAATTATTATATTCCTCAATCGCATTTTATTTGCTGATTTAGAATAATAGAAAAAATAAATTCCTGAAAGAAGAATTGTTGAAAGTATAATGTTTTTAGAAGATAGTAAAAGAAGAAATATTAATAGAAAAACAACTAAGATATAATCGTTTATCTTTTTCAAATCTTTAGTTAAAAAATAAAAAAGAGCAAGGGTAACAAAAACAGAAAAATGAACAGCATTTAATTCTTTAGTAACTAAATTATGAAAGAAAAAAACACTAAAGTCTTTTGTTAAAAAATAATTATAAATTGCTTTTGTTAAAAAAAATACTGTTAAAACAACTATTGAATAACTATAATATTTGAGGATTTTATCTTTATTTAGGATAATAATATCTTTGCATAAAAGAAAGCAAATTGGAATAATTAATAGTGGAATTTCTTTTAGTAATGCTTCTATAGTTAGGGCTTTATCTATACTCCAAAGCCAAGAAATTATCATTAATATGTAAAGAACAATTAATAAAGATATAGAGACGTTTTTTTCTTTATTAAATCTAAATTTAAAAGAACTTATTAAAAAAAAAATAGCAATTATAAGACTATTTATAAAATTATAAAAAGGAATACTTATTAAAATAAAAATAAAAAAAACATTGATATAATTATTTCTTTTGTCTTGATTGAAATCATTAATTATTTCTTTAAAAATAGCTTGAAAATGTTTCATTACTTTTCTAATTTAAATTCTTTTTTTGTACTAGCAATATAATTAATATTAGCCAATAAAAAAGCGAGTTTAAATTAAACTCGCTTTTTAAAATATTAAATTTGATTTTCAATCCATTTATAGGTTGTTTTCATTCCTTCTTTTAAAGATTGTGAAGGTTGCCAACTCAACTTTTCTAATAAAAGTTTATTGTCAGAATTTCTTCCTCTAACTCCTGTTGGTCCTTCTATATTTTTTATTGATAAATTTTTTCCTGATATTTCGATAGCCATTTTTGCGAAATCATTAATTGAAATCATTTCTTCAGAACCGATGTTTACTGGCCCAGAAAAATCTGAATTCATTAATCTCATTACGGCTTCAACACATTCGTCAATGTAAAGAAATGATCTTGTTTGCTTACCATCTCCCCATACCTCAATTTGGCTTCCCTCTTTTGCTTCAGCGGCTTTTCTACACATTGCAGCAGGTGCTTTTTCTTTTCCACCATTCCATGTTCCTTGAGGTCCAAAGATGTTATGAAAACGTGCTATTCTAACTTCTATTCCGTAATTTCTTTGATAAGACAAATATAATCTTTCACTAAAAAGTTTTTCCCATCCATATTCACTATCTGGTGCTGCTGGATATGCAGAATCTTCAGAACATTTTGGATTGTTAGGATCCATTTGATTATATTCAGGATACATACAAGCTGAAGAAGAATAAAAAATCTTTTTCACTCCTTCTTTTTGAGATGCTCCAAGAACATTTAAGTTACATAATGCCGAATTATTCATAACGTCTGCGTCATGCTCACCCGTAAAAATATATCCTGCACCTCCCATGTCTGCAGCTAATTGATATACTTCGTCAATGCCTTTAACAACTTCTTTTGCAATTTCAGGATCTCTTAAATCTCCTAATATAAACTCGTCTGAATTATTATTTCCGTATTCGTTTTCTTTTAAATCTACTCCTCTTACCCAAAATCCATCTGATTTTAATCGGTTAACAAGATGACCTCCAATAAATCCTCCTGCACCACAAACTAATATTTTTTTCATTATATTTTTAATGTAATTATGTAAACTAGTCTACAAATATAATTTTTTTAATTTATTTTTTTGTAACTATTGTAACAATTTCACTTAATTACACCCGTTTTGTATTGTAAAATAAGTTTTAACAACTTAAATCCTTTTAAATACCTAGGAACAAATGTTTTGGGATTTGAAATACACCTATGCAACCAACCTAAGTAGATTTGATCCATCCAAGTTGGCATTTTACCTTGTCTCCCGGTTTTAAAGGCTATTGCTGCTCCTGTGCATAAGATTGCCGGATTATAAAATAAGTTTTCTTTTAAATATAATCCTAATTTTTCCTGTGTTCCTCCTCCAATGTTAATAAGAATCCATTTTGGCTTTTTTTTCTCTAATTGATCTAATAAATCAACATCAATAATGTTGTTTTTATAAAAAGGTGCAGTATAATTATATGCTTCTTCTAAATCAAATCCGGCATTGTTTAGATATTGAGTATTAATTTTACCATCAAGTTCTGAAGGGTTTATTAAAAACAATTTACCTTGATTTACTCTATCACTTTGAGATAAAAAATGATTAATAAATTCTAACCCTGATATTTTTTTTAATTTATTTTTATATAAAAAATTCCAAATCAATACCATATAACCACTATCAGGAATGACTATGTCAGAATTTAATAAAGATTCATAATAAGCTTTATCTTCTTTAATTGTAACCAAAGCAGGTGCAGCTGGAACTGTAAGTAATCCTCCTTTTTCATGAAGAAAATCAAAAACTCCTTTTACTAAACCGTTGTAAAACTTTATTCCTACTATTTGAACTGATTGATAACTCATTTATAAGTTTTTTGATTTTTATTTTATGAAAAAGAATTCCTTATTTTTCATTTTTCATCCAATCAACAGTAATTTTAACACCTTCTTCAAGTTTGTATGGTAATTTTCCACACAATTCTTCTAAATCAGACATATCATAAACCATGTATGTAATTAAATTATTTAATCTAAATGTAGTTAATGGAGGGTTTTTCCAGCCTAGAATTTGACATAAGTCTCCAATTTTAGAAACTATTTTTAACGGAAACATTGGTATTTCTTTACTTTTTTTATTGTTGAATTGCATTGAAACCATATCTGCCCATTCTTTAAGATCAATTGATGGGTAATCACTTAAATAATAATTTTTCTTAATTTTATTACCTGATGCAAAAAGTATGGTTTCCAATTGAAATACTGTATTTAATACAAATCCAAAAGATTTTTTTGGGTACTGATTTTTGGGTAAAAAAAACAGTCCTTTTTTTACAGTATCAAAAAAAGTTCTATACGGAATTTCAAAATATGGTCCCCAAATAGAAGTAGGTCTAACTATTACATAATCATGATTGGCATTTTCACCAACTATTTTTTCACCTAACATTTTACTTTCTCCATATAAATTTGGAGGACAATAATCATCAAAATTTTTAGGTATATAGTCAATTTTACAAACCATACGACTTGATGCGTAAATTGTTCTTTTAATATTAGGTCTTTTATTAATAATGTCAACTATATTTTCAACACCCTCAATATTACTTGCGTAACCGCTTAAATTGTTTTTCTCATCTAAATCTACTCTTGCTGCTAAATGAATTACATATTCAGGATTAAAGGTTTCAAAACATTCTAATAATTCTTTTTTATTTAGAATATTTCCCTTAAACCAATTGTTTAGATATTTTTGGTTTTTTGGTTTTTTTTTATCAAAATTTATTATCTCATGACCTTTTAAACATAAATAGTCTATTAAGTTAGTACCAATAAAACCCGAACCTCCCGTAATTAATATTTTTGACATTTAATTAGAAATTTTGTTTTTGTTTTTATATAAAAAATCAATTTCTATATACTTGTTATTATTTCCTAAATTAAAGTCTAACATACCATCTAATTCAAAATTTTTACTGTTTAAATAAGCATTAATTTCTGTAAATGACGGTTGGTTAACATAAAGTTGTTCTAAATTAGCTTCAATTACAATATAATCTATGCTGTTTAATGTTTTCTCGCCTCCTTTTAAAACTTCTAGCTCATAGCCTTGAACGTCTAGCTTTAATAAAGAAACCCCTTTTATTGTTTTGTTATTAAATTCTAACGAATCAATAGTTTTAATCAAAACATCAATTTTATCTAAATCATTTTCTTCTTTAGGATAATGATTA
This sequence comes from Flavobacterium gelidilacus DSM 15343, assembly GCF_000422685.1. GTDB lineage: Bacteria > Bacteroidota > Bacteroidia > Flavobacteriales > Flavobacteriaceae > Flavobacterium > Flavobacterium gelidilacus. The sequence continues at coordinate 551,603 of NZ_KE383903.1, forward strand.
TTATCATTACTAATATCTAGTATTGAGCTTATATGCCCAAATTTATTTTTATTAAATTTAATTGAGCCAACTTCATTTCCTAAGGCTACATTATGAGTAGTTATTTTATTATTTGCATTAAAAATTTTTTCAATTTTTGGATATAAATTAGGTAAAGGCTCAAATACCTCAATCTCTGCACTTGGATATAAGTAACTAGCTACTTTTGAAAACTGTCCAGAATTAGCTCCAACATCTATAATAAAATCTAACTTTGGAACTGTTTTTTTTATGTTAGAAACAACCTCAAATGATGCAAATGAAAAAAGCTTGCCTTTAATTAATTGCAAAATCCACTTTGATTTTAATACTATGAATATTTGTTTAACTAATGTTGAATATCTCATTAATTTAATCTTTATGTTTAAAGGGTGCAATTTAGTATAAAATTTAAAAGAAACATACTTCACATCTTTTTTAATTAGAACTCTTTTTAATTATATTTTTCTATTTTTGTTGAAGACTAAGAAAATAATTATTTACTTATTAAAAATCTCTTTCACTTGGTATATTGATAAATTTAATACTTTTGAATTAAGAGGTGAAGATTTAGAAAATGGATTTAAAAGTTCACTGGCAAAAGCAAATGAATAAATGAAAATAAACTTAAAAAAATACTTACTTTACTCTTCAGTTTTTGCCATATTTACAGAAGCTTTTTATTTTAATTTAATTATTGACTGGAAATTATTTTACTTAATTCTTTTAGTAAATTATTTGTTAATATTTACGTATTATGAAAAAATTATTTTTACTAAAAACTTTATTTATTTTATTCTGTTTGTTTTCATACATGGTTTGTTTTGCTATACAATTATAGGAATTCCGTTTAATTATATGCTTTCTCAAATTATTGGAATTACAATTATTGGAATATATTATTATAATTTTATACAGCTTTATAAAGTTGAAGAAATAATTGCTGTTTACCTGAAAATGGCATTAGTAATTTCTATTATTGCCTATCCTATGTATTTTTTAGGAATTAATTTTAACGCGAATAATGACCCTCGTTTAAGTGGTATACTTAAAGAACCCGCTCATTATGCAATTGTAATAATTCCAGCATGTTACTATTTTTTTAAAACAAAGAAATATCTTTCGTTTTTTATTGTTTTTGGCACCCTTATTTTATCCAATTCCTCTTTAGGATACATTGGTTGCGGGTTACTATTTTTATTACCTAATTTAAATCGAAAAAGATTGTCATATTTAGTAATAGTAATGCCTTTTATATTGATCTCTTTTATTTATATCTACAATAATTATACTTTTTTTAAAATGCGTGTTGATGACACGTATGAAAACTTAAAAGTTATTAATACAGGTAAGTTTAAAGAAGAAACAAATCTTAGTTCCTATGTTATGTTAGCAAACGTATATATCATGAAGGAAAATGTTAAAGATCACCCTTTTGGAAGTGGTATTGGGAGTCATCACTACATGCATACAGAAAATTATATAAAAGAATTAAGACCTCCAAAATATTTAGTTAAACAAAATATTCATACAAATAATTCATTTGATGCCAATTCATTAGCCATTAGAATGCTTTCTGAGTTTGGTGTTTTTGGTTTATTAGCTATACTCATTGCTATTATCGCAGGAGTTTTAGTTTTTTCTAGCAAAGAATTAATATTTTTACAAGGATTATTTATATATATATGCCTAAAATTATTTAGAGATGGTCATTATTTTCCTCCAGAATTTTTCTTTTTTTTATGTATCTTTTATATTTCCTATTTAAATCATTTTAAAAAACAAACCCCTTGAAAACTATTTATCATATAGCAGAAAGTGTAGCAAATGAAAGTGGTGGATTAAAAACAGTTGTTTTAAATTTAAATTCACATATATCGTCTTCTTTTAAGAGTCAAATTATTTGTAATAAAAAAGAAGAAAAAGATGATTTTTTAGTATTCCCTTCTGATAAATTTAAAAATTGGGCTTACTCAAAGGAATTATCTTTGTATTTAAAGCAAAATTTAGATTCACAAAGTATTTTACACCTTCATGGTGTTTTTATGCATGCACATTTTACTGGTTCAAAAGTAGCTATTAAAAATAATCTTCCTTATGTTGTTTCTCCTCACGGAATGCTTGAACCTTGGCACTTAAATGATAAAAAAATTAAAAAAAGTATTTATTTAAAACTTTTTTTAAATAAAATTATTAAAAAATCTAATGTTTTGCATGCCATTACTCCTTTTGAAAAGGATAATTTATATAAACTCACAAATCACAAAAACATTGTCGAAATTCCAAATCTAATTCATTATACCAATTTGCCTAAAATTAAAAATGCAGTAGATGAAGAAGAATATTTTATGTTTTTAGGTAGAATTCACCCTAAGAAAGGATTAGACATTCTTTTAGAATCATTTAGTAGAATTGATAATAAGAAAATAAGATTAAAAATTGTAGGTTCAGAAAACGAATATTCCGAAGAATTAAAAAGAGTATGTGAAAAATTAAATATTTCAAAAAGAGTAATGTTTTTAGGTGGCGTTTTTGGAGATGAAAAATATAATCTTTTATCAAATGCTAAAGCGTTTGTAGCACCTTCATATTCTGAAGCTATAGGAATGGTGAATTTAGAGGCAGCAGCATGTAATACTCCTGTTATTACTTCATTTTATACAGGTATAAATCCCGAATGGAATACTAATGGAGGCATAATGATTAACCCTAATATTGTTGAGCTAACAAAAGCACTAAATGATGCTTCTTCTTGGTCAAATGAAGAACAAAACAATAGGGGAATAATGTTGTCTGAATATGTTAAAGAAAATTATTCTTGGGAAAAGAAAGGTGATCTTTGGACCGAGCTTTATAAAACACTAAATTAAACAAAAAAACTAAAACACATTGGTTTTAGTTTTTTTGTTTTTTAATAAAAATAAGGTTTTTATTAATTGTCTAAAAGTGCTTCTAATTGTTCACTTCCTCCCATTGCTGGTGGGAATTTACCTCCATGTTTCATTATGTATTTAGATGTTACTTCGTTCCAAGAAACAAATTCACCAGCTAAGAAATATGTAGTAAAGTTATCTGAATCACTTAAAATAACCTTATCATTGTTTTTAATTGAGATCCCAGTAATACCTATTTCATTTTGTTCCTTATTAGTACTTAAATTTATAGATAAATTTTGAATTTTTTCTCCTTTTGGTAAGTCAATAGTAATTTGTTGAGGAAGTTCTGATCCTTTTACTACTTTTTCAACAGGTTCACCAGATAAATAATAACCGTCTTTTTTGTAAACAATAGATATTACATCATCTTTTAGATATAAACCATTAATAGTTACTGAAAATTGATCAGCTACTAATACTTTTTCATCGATTGCTTCGTCCTTTTTTGTACCATCTCCACAAGAAAAAAGCAAGAAACTAATTAAAGAAACTAAAATTATTTTGTTCATTTGTTAAAAAATTTAATATTTGATTTTATTCTGCAAATTTAATAGTTTTTTTTATTAATAAACAAGTCAATATGATTTTTTAATTAAAATATTAAAAATCGAAACTGCCCTTTTAAATTCTCCTTGCAAAAGTCTTTTAAAAATTGCGAATGTTAAGGTGTAGACCCAAACTATTAAACTATATCTATTAAATTTAGTTGCAAATTTCATTTTTGCTTTTAAATAAACTAGATCTATAAAATCTGAATTTTTTCCTACATTCTTAGTGTTTGTAGAATTACCTTGTTTATGATAAACGCTTAATATGTTAATGATCTTTACATAACCATTATTTTTTATCATTCTAAAAGACCAATCTAATTCTTCAAAATATAAAAAATAGTCTTCGCACAATAACCCAGTACTTAATAAATTGTTAGTTGTAACTAACATTGATGCTCCAATTGGAAAATCAACTTTTAAGTCAGGATTAAATTTATAATTTAATAGTGGCTTATTTAAATCCACAATAATTGAATTCCCTGTTATATAATTATAATTTCCTCCAGTAGCTTGGATTAATTCTGGATTATTATAATCGATTAAAGGGGTTCCAAAAAATATTTTGTCTTTATCATTAAATTTTGACACTTCTAAAAGAATAGAATCTACGGTGTGTTTTTTAATTATTGTATCATTATTTAATAACCATATTAAAGAATTTTTTTTGTCAAACTTTAAAATATATTTTAAAGCAATATTATTGGCAGCAGAGAACCCTTTATTTTCTTTTGCTTTTACTAAAAGAATTTTACTACTTATGTTTTCATTTAATATGCTTTCTTCATTTAAAAGAACTAAATCTACAGGTTTTTTTTCTAAAGGATATATTATGTCATGGAACTTAGTTTCAATATTACTTATTTCATTTTTAGACCAGTTTACAATTTCATCATAAGATTTATTGTTTTCACTATTATCAACTACTATTATTTGATAATTATTATTTGTGTTTTTTAAAACACTCTCTAAACACTCTATTGTGTCTTTACTATTGTTATAATTTACAATTACTATGTACATTATATATTTTGATTTGTTGTTTTGATATATTTATAATAATACAATATTATTGAACCTGTAATGAATGTTTCTACTATGTATAATGAAATTAGGCTTCCGTTTAATTGATAAATTAAAGTTAGAAAATAACATGAAACAAACATTATTACTACGGTTATCATAGATAAATATGAAATTTCTTTTTCTTTTGAATTATATAATAGTAATTGATAAAACGGTATATTTAATGCTATTATAATAGGTATAGGAATAAATTTTATTACAAAATCTATTATTTCAATTGTTTTTGAGGGAAAATATAATTCTAAAGGTAATATTAGATAAACTCCTAATAACAATGCTGATAATGTAAATAAAGCGGCAATGTTCACTTTGTTAATTAACTGTATGAAGTTTAATCCTTCTTTTTTATCGTTTTTATACTGAATACAAAATCTTGGGAAACTGACTGCAAAAAACACTGATAAATAGCTTCTGAATAATCCAACTATCATTTCTGCTATTTTGTAAATTCCAGATTGATAATTACCTAATAAACTGCTTATTATTAAAATTGGAATATTTACATATAATGAAATAGATAGATTTGACAATACAATAGAAAACTCACTTTTAAAAATTTCTACAATATTGGTTTTAGAAAAGCTGATAATATTAATTTTATTTTGTAAAAATATCTTTCTTAAAAAATAAATATTTACTACTAAATTAGACAAACCAATTATTAAAAAATAATATATGTAATCGTTTTTGTTGATAATTAATAAATAAATCAAGATAATCTGAGTTAATCTTGATATGATAATTATGGTATTTATTTTTTTAAATTGTTCTAATGCTTGATAATACCAAATTGGATTTGAAGCTAATGAAACTAAATAAATTGTTCCGAATAAATAAAGGAATACCTCTTTATTTAAAATTATAATTATAATTATAAAAAAGGCTAATAATGCTGATAATACTACAAATTTGAACTGATAAATTGCAGATAAATATTGCGTTATTTTTAAAGGATTATTTTTATTTGTACTAATCGTTTTTATACCCGTTATAAGGTTTCCAAAGTCTAAAAAAATATTTAGTATTAAAAAAATCGAGATACCAACACCTATTTTACCCCAATTTTCAATTCCACAAACGCTTATTAACCTTGGAGCAATTATTATTGGTGTAAGCAGACTAATTATTTGTCCAAAACCAAATGAGGCATAATTTTTAAGTCCTAATTTTTTAATCATTTAATCTTTCCTATAACTTATTTGCTTTAAAAAAATATTGGTATGATAAGTAGTTTTTAAAAAGCCCTAGTGTTAAGATATTTGCTATTTTAGCCTTAGTCATACCTTTTATGTGTTTAAAAGAAACGTCTTGATTTATGACTTTGAAATTTGATTTTTCTAATAGATTCTTAATGTCTTTTTTGCAATAAAAACGAACATGTGTATAATCAAACAAACCACTTTCTTCATATTTAAAACTTCCCCTTAAAAATATTTTATTAAATGCAGAATAATGTTGAATGTTAGGCATACTTACTAATATGTACCCATCCTTATTTAGCCATTTTTTTATTTTATCTAGTGTTTTATTAGGTTCATAAATGTGTTCTAGAACATCTGCTAAAATAATTACATCAAAATAATCATTGTATTCTGGTAAATCTAATTCTTCAATGTTGCCAAATATCATTTTGTCAACTGGTTTGTATTTATCTTTTCCTTTAACATCTTCAAAAAGATCAATTCCTATAGTGATTGATGCAGTTCCTTTTTCTTTTAAATAATTTAATGTTTCGCAATAAGCAGAACCTACTTCAAGTATTTTTAAATTATTCTTATTAAAGTCAGCAAAGTCTATTAAGTCTAATCTTACATTGCTATAATAATCACTGTTTTTATCTTTATAATCCATAGTAATTCAAAACTTTTTTTTCTTTTAATCCATACAAATGTAAAAGATTCTATTAATAAATAGACTCTTTGAATATAAAATAATAATATATTTGTTAATTAAAAAATGTTTACATGATATTTAGTGCTGAAAAAAATTTTAATTACTTAATTCCTTCGTTGTTTTTATTTCCTTTTTTTAAAGAAAACATATCCACCTTCTTTTTTATTTTGCTTACAATAAATACTATTTATTATTCAATTAAAAGTAAAAGTTTTTCAATATCTAAACAAACACTTTTATTAACAATTCCTTTTTGGATTATATTAATTACTTGTCTTCTTTGGTATTCTAAACCCGAAGATTTAAAACCTGTAAAAAACGGATTGTACTTTTTATTATTTCCTATTGTCTTTTTAAATATTCCTAAATCTTTTTTCACAAAAGAAAAACTTACTTTTTATTTTGAAGTATTAAAGTACGTAGTCTTATTAATTTGCATAAGTTATTTTTTAGCTTTTTTTTATTTCTATGATTTAGAACATCTTTTTCAGTACAAATATAATATTCCAAAGTTTAGAGATTTCATTTATTATGAAATTCCTTTTTTTAAAATTCATCCTACTTATTTTACAACAATTATAATATTTACAACGTCATATTCAATATTAAATCTTTTAAATTCTAAAAAATGGAGTGAGATTTTTTTTATTACTGTTGGATTAATTACTTCAATTGCTTTATTGGCTAAATTCAACATGGTTTTTTTATTTTTATTAATACTTTTTATCATTTTATTTAAGACCAAAATAAAAAGGTTTTATAAGATTATATTAGTGCTTTTATTAATTTCAAGTTCTTTTTTTCTAATAAAAAATGTACCTGGTGTAAAGAATAGATTTGTGGAAATTGTTAATAGTTATAATAAGCCTCCTGTAGGAATGTCTTATGATTCAACTAATATAAGAGTAGCTATTATAAACTGTAGTAAACAAATAGTAGAAGTTAATTTTATTAAAGGAGTCGGATTTAATAACATCAAACAAACATTTTTAGAATGTTATAAAACAACCTACGATTCAGGGTTTTATAAAAACAATATTTATTTAACGCATAATTATTTTATGTATATATTAATCTCAAGTGGCATATTTGGTCTATTCGTTTTTTTATTTTACATATATAATATCATAAAATTAACTATAAAAATTAATTCGTTTTTATTGTATGTTATGTTGTTTAATGTTTTATGCGTGAGCTTATTAGAAGATTTTTTTTACAGGCAATTTGGTTTGTTCTATTTTAGTTTGATCTTCTTTTGTTTCTTAAATAATAAAAGAGAGTTGATCTTTAAAAAGGAATCTTCTCAGACCATTCATTAATCATTAAACCAAAAACACTTTTAATCTTACTTTTATCCAAAACACTATATGCTGGTCTTTGTGCTGGTGTTGGATAACTTTTAGATGGAATTGGTTGTAAATTAATTCTAATATTATTGACTTCAAATATTTTTTTTGCGAAGTCAAACCAAGAACATTGTCCTTCATTGCTAAAGTTGTAAATTCCATAGTTGTTGGTTCTTAGTTGTTGGTTGTTGGATAAGCAAATTGTTAATAAAGCTTCTGCTAAATCAACAGCATTTGTTGGTGTACCTATTTGGTCATCAACTACAGATAACTTATCTCTTTCAGAAGCCAATCGCAACATGGTTTTCATAAAGTTATTTCCAAATTGCGAATAAACCCATGAAGTTCTAACAATATAATGTTTTTCCCAAATATCTTGAATCGCAATTTCACCATCTAACTTAGTCTGTCCATAAACTCCAGTTGGATTTGGTTTGTCTAATTCTGTGTAAGGTGTTTTTTTGGTTCCATCAAAAACAAAATCTGTAGAAACATGTACTAAAACAGTATTATTTATTTTACAAAGTTTTGATAAGTTTTGTGGCCCAAGTACATTAATTGAATAGGCTTTTTCTGGTTCTGATTCTGCTTTATCAACTGCTGTATATGCTGCTGCATTTATACAATAATCAGGAATAAACTCATTGAAAACGTCATTTACATTGTCATAATCTGTGATATCTAACTTTTTTGAATCACAAAACACAAATTCAATTTCAGGGTGTTTTTCTGCAATAAATTGAAGAGATTGACCTAATTGTCCGTTTGCACCTGTCACTAAAACTACCATACTTTTTTAGCGTTTTTTAATTCTGGTAAAATTTGATCTTTTTCAGAAATAATGCATTTGTCTATTGGAAATTGCCAATCTATAGTTAGAGATGAATCGTTAAACATTATTCCTCCTTCACTTTCTTTGTTGTAAAAATTATCACATTTATAGAAAAAAGTTGCCGTTTCGCTTAATACTAGGAAACCATGTGCAAAACCTCTTGGTACAAAAAATTGCTTTTGGTTTTCTCCTGAAAGGAAAATTGATTCATATTGACCATAGGTTTTAGATTCTGGCCTAATATCAACGGCTACATCTAAAACTTCTCCTTGAAGAACTCTTACTAATTTTGCTTGAGCATGTTCTCCTGTTTGATAATGTAAACCTCTCAAAACTCCTTTTGAAGAATAAGATTGATTATCTTGAACAAAATGAACTGTTTTACCTATTCCTTTTGCAAAAGTATTTTCATTAAAACTTTCCATAAAATAACCTCTTTCGTCTTTGATTATTTTTGGTTCAATGATAAAACAACCTTCTAGTTTTGTTTCTATAAAATTCATATTATTTTTCTAATAAACTCATTAAATGTGTTCCATAACCACTTTTTAATAAGGGCTGCGCTAATTCTTTTAATTGATTAGCGTCAATATATCCCATTTTAAAAGCAGCTTCTTCTATAGCTCCAATTTTTAACCCTTGTCTCTCTTCAATAACCTGTACAAACTGTCCCGCTTGCATTAAAGATTGAAAAGTTCCTGTATCTAACCAAGCTGTTCCTCTGTCTAAAATACTTACTTTTAAAGTACCTCTTTTTAAATATTCTTTGTTGACATCTGTAATTTCTAATTCTCCTCTGTGACTTGGCTTTATGTTTGCGGCAACCTCAACAACTGAGTTGTCATAAAAATAGATTCCTGGTACAGCATAGTTAGATTTTGGCATTTCGGGTTTTTCTTCAATAGAAAGTACATTTCCATCTTTATCAAAATCAACAACACCATAACGTTCTGGGTCATGAACGTGATAAGCATAAATGATTCCGCCATCTGGATTATTATTAGCTTGAAGTAATTCTGCTAAACCTGTTCCATAGAAAATATTGTCTCCTAGAATTAATGCTGCTTTGTCATCTCCGATAAATTCTTTTCCAATGATGAAGGCTTCTGCTAAACCATTTGGGTTTTCTTGAACTGCATATTCAAAACGACAACCTAGTTTTTTTCCATCACCAAGTAATTGCTGAAATAACGGCAAATCATGAGGTGTTGAAATGATTAATATTTCACTTATTCCTGCCCACATGAGAGTTGACAAGGGATAGTATATCATTGGTTTATCATAAATAGGCATCATTTGCTTACTTACCGCTAATGTTAAGGGATGAAGCCTTGTTCCTGAACCACCTGCTAATATAATTCCTTTCATATTTTAAGTTTATTGCTTAATTCTTAATTTTTGTTTATTATATATTTTTAGAAATGCTAACCCAATTAAATAAAATAAAATTAATAAAATTGGAAATAAAATTTTAGAATTTAATACTAATGGAACGTACTTTCTAATATTTAAAACACTACTTTCTTCTTTAATTATTTTATCTGATATAATCTTACTTGTTTTTAAAAGATGACTCTCAGAAATTAAATTGTCTTTTTTATTTACTAACTCTGGAATGCTACTGTTTTCTGAAATAGATACATTTAAACCTCCTTTACTATTTGAAGATAATAAAGAAATTATTTTATCAACTTGTTTAATTAGTGAATCGTTTGCGATTAATTTTTCTTCTAAGTTTTGTTGATGTACTTTCTGTTGTTCTAAAAAATATTGGCTTTTATTTAAATAAGTAAGAATCGGATCAATTAAATCTTCTCTTTTCCACATACCCTTTGTAACTATTGTAACTTTATGGTGATAATAGTTTTTACTAGTCATTTCAGAGTTTAATATTTTTTCTATATTGCCATCTTCTGCCATCAATTTTATTAACTCAAAATTATTTTCTTGATCTTTATTATTAATAAAATTATATATAGCTGGATATGCTTCAATTGAAATACTTGAAATATTTTCGTAATCTTTTATACCAATATTTTTAAAAAAAACGGTGTCCCCTTCTCTTAATTTAGTATTTAATTCTTCTATTTTTTTGTATAAATACTCATTACTTCCAAAGTTTGGAATAACTGATATTTCATGCTCATAATTTTTCTTCCCATCAGCTAAATAAGCTAATGCAACACCCACAATAAATAAAATAATGATAATGATAATCTTTTTTTGAATAAAGAAAATTAAATTAAAAAATGAATTTATTATGTTTTTAAAAAAACCTGATACCTTATTAAATAACTGACCTAAATCTATTTCTTGGTCTTGAGAATTTGTACTCATGTGATTTATTTTGTGTTAAAAATTTGTTCTAAGATTTTTATTGTAATTAAATAAGTTGGTTTAACTCCTGTTGTTCCTAAACCTCCAGAAGCTAATGTACTACCTGTTTCTAAAGGATTATCTGAAGCATAATAAGCATATCTAACTTTTACATTAGGATTGATACTTTTTCTAATTTTTGAGGCAGATTGTATTGCTTTTTGATAGTAAGCACCTTCCATTTCAAGTCCAATAGCTTCCCAAGTAGATTCGTGAAAGAATTTCAACAAATCTCTATTCTGAAGTGATGTTCCTAAAACCGTAACCATTGGTCCAGCAAAAACAGATATTCCATTTTCTTCAAACATTTCTTTGGTTAATTCATTTTCAAACGGATAATTATCTGCTGTTCCTTCATTAATATGAGCACAAGGAATCATTATATCGCCTTTTCCTCCTTCGAGAATTCCTGCTTTACCCATAATTGAAACTGACTCAACATTTAAGAAAATCTTTGTCTTGTCTATTTTATAAGGTTTTAATAACTCATCAATAGTTTCAAAAGCTTGTTCCCCGAAAGCATAATCCATTACGATTAAAACGGGCTTGTCTTTTTCAAATGAAGCTGATGGAAAAGCTGATTTTTTGAAATCTATTTGAGCAGTATCAAAAATTTGAACATCAATATTTGTTCCTGATGTGTCTGGTAAAGAAATCATTCCGTTTTTAAGCGCAAAATCTTCTACTTTTTTACGTAAATCTTTATTATCAGAACCACTTAAATCTTCAAAAACTTGAAATTCAGTAGCGTCTTTGTATTTTTTTCCAAGAACTGGTTCTGCAAAAATAGAATTCATCACACTGTGCATATTAGCACTAATAATATGGATTGGTCGTTCTATTAAATTGTTTTTTTGTAAAACCTCTTTAATACTATTTGCCCAAATTTCTCCATAAATATGATGTCCTAATCGCTCTCTTAAAATCGGACTAAACGTAATAGTTCTTTTGTTATTTAAAACTAATTCTTCAATAGCTAATTTTCCTAACCAATATACAATGTGTAAAAAACGCTCTGGTGCTTCTGGAGTTGCAAAATCTGGATAAATGGATTGTACTTCTGCAAAAGTTCTTCCTAAAACACTTGAAATATGTGAAATGGCTTTTTCTCTTTCAACTAAAGTCAATTTTTTATTTTGAAGAACTAATTCTTCAAGTTTTTGCCAATCACGAGTAACTTCTCCAATTTCATCTATTAAAACTCGGTCTTTTATTTTGTGTGATTCAATAAAAATAAAAGTCAAATGCGTCAAAATATCATAAATATCAGATCGACCACGTGTGATTTCTACGTTCATTTGTTCGTCGTCAATTCTATAACAATTTCTTCTTCTTTTTGGAGGAACAATAGCTTTAAAATGAGAATTAGCATATCCTTCATCTGAAGTCAAGTTTATAAAACGACATTGTTCTATTCCCACAGGAAGTCTTTCAATAACGTATAATAAGCCGCTTAATTCAACTTTTTCTTCAGCTATACTTCCATAAATTTCTGGACGTAATGACAATAAGGCTTCACGCAAAGTTTCTCCTGAAATACCCATTGGTTTGTAAAAACCTCTGTTAAAAAGGTGACGCATGCTAATGTATAACCGTTCAATAGCAGCAGATGATTCTTGTGCTCTTGAACGTGATATGTTTTTAATTTCTTTCATTTTCTGATTTTCTAACCGACAAATATAAGGTTTTTAGTTTTTAATTGGTAAGTGTAAGTAGTAAACTCATATTATGATACGTTTTATATCCTTTTGGCTGAAAATTAAATAAGGATGCTTTGTTGTCTTTAATTAAATATACATTAGGTTCTGTATCGAAATATCCAACAATATGAGGTTCATAAGTAACTCCATTAAATCTGCCTTTTTTTCCTTCCGTTGTATACTTATATTCAAATTTGTTTTCTTCAATGACTAAACTTTCAAAAGCTATCATCAAACCTTCTTTTGGGAAAATTAAATTATAACTTGTTAAATCAATTATTTGTAGTTGCTTTCCTTTTTTACAAGTTATTATTATTTCGTCTTCTAAAATATCTGTTTCAATTTCTTTTGATGAGTTAATTGTAAATATTCGAAGCTTTATTTTTGAATTTTTAACTCTTGATCTTGTTGTAAATTTAATTTCTTTTATAAACTGAAATGCTTTGTTTTCGTTTTCAAAATTAAAAAACATACCCCACATATGAGATGTTCCTCCATTTCCATATGATGTTCTTTCTTTTTTTAATACACCTAAAGTTAATTCTTGTGTGTTTAATTTTCCAATAACAACTACTTCATTTAACTCATAAACTTTAGGAGAAATATTTATGATTAAACTATTACTTTTTAAAACTGTCTTTGAATTATATCCTAAATTTGATATTTGAATATATTGTAATGAGTCTTTCTTTGGTAATTCAAATACTCCGTTTTCATCAGTATTTACCCCAATTCTTGAGTTTTCATATATAACCGCTGCATAAGCAATTGGTTTACCCGAAATACTATCCAAAACAACTCCTTTTACTTGGGCTGAAAGCGAAAATGTGGTTAGTAATAGTAAAAATAACAGTCTTTGTTCTTTCATCTTTTTTCTATTCTCTACTTAATTTATCTGCAATTTCTCTATTATCACTCAATCTTGGCAGTTTGTTTTGACCTCCAAGTTTTCCTATGGATTTCATATAGTCTTGGAAACCGTTTTTTGTGACTTTAAAAATTACCAATGTTCTCAAAACTTTACCAACAATTAAATCATCATAATAGGCATTTTGTTTTCGCATTGCCTTGTCGATTTTTAACGCAAATTCATCTAAATTATTGGGTTCGTTTTCAAATTCTATGAACCATTCATGATAAGGTAATCCTGAAGTTGGATTTATTTGTGGTGCAACCGTGAATTCATTTACTCGAACTTCTGTGTTTTCTATGGCTTCTTGCAAAGCACTTTCGACTTCTTTTGCAATTACGTGTTCTCCAAAAGCTGAAATAAAATGTTTAATTCTTCCTGAAACTATAATTCTATAAGGTTTTAAACTTGTAAATTGAACTGTGTCGCCAATATTGTATGCCCAAAGTCCAGCGTTTGTGGAAATTATTAATACATAGTTGACTCCTAATTCAACTTCTCCGATTGTGTACCTTTTTGCATTTTCGTTATGAAATTCGTTTGCTTTTATGAATTCGTAGAAAATGCCTGAATTCAATAACAAAAGCATTCCTTTTTCTTTTTGTGAATCTTGGTAAGCAAAAAACCCTTCTGAAGCTGGAAACAATTCTATTGAATCTACTTTACGACCAATTAAGTTTTCGAATTTTGCTCTATAAGGTTCATAATTTACACCACCATAAATGAATAAATGGAAGTTTTTAAAGATTTCACCAACTGGTTTATTTGCCTTTTCTTTTAGTTTTTCAAAATACATTTGCACCCAAGATGGAATTCCAGAAATGACTGCCATGTCTTCATTTATGGTTTCATTTACGATGGCATTGACTTTAGTTTCCCAATCTTCTATGCAATTGGTTTCCCAACTTGGCATTCTGTTTTTTTGTAAATAAGCTGGAACGAAATGAGCTACAATTCCTGATAAACGTCCTAGTTTTATGCCGTTTTTGTCTTCTAAAGTTGGACTTCCTTGTAAGAAAATCATTTTTCCGTCTACAAAATCAGCTTTTCCTGTTTCGTGAATGTAGCTTAAAATTGCATTTCGGGCCGCTTGAATATGAAAAGGCATTGATTCTTTTGTCAATGGAATATATTTAGCTCCAGAAGTTGTGCCTGATGTTTTTGCGAAATATAATGGTTTTCCTTTCCAAAGAATGTTTGGTTCTCCTTTTACAACTTTCTCGACATAGGTTTTTAAACCTTCGTAATCTCTTACTGGAACATTGTTTGTGAAATCTGAATGTGATTTTATTTGGGAGAAATTATGGTCTTTTCCGAATTCGGTTTCTGATGCTTGTTGCATTAAAGCTGAAAAAACTTTTTGTTGGGTTTCAATTGGATTTGAAGCCCATTTTTGAGTTTGTGAATGTATGCTTTTGGCAAATATTTTTGCTGCGAAACTTTTTATACTCATAGTTTGTGAATTAGCCCAGACAGGAATGAAAAGCTTTTTTGTGAAAAAATGTAGTTTTTGTAGTTGTAAAAAAGCGACCAAAGGAAGCTCTTTTTATGACTTACAAAAACACGTTTTTTGCAAAAAACTTGTAATGGATGGCTGGAAATAGCTTCTAAAAACATTTCTAAAAATTAATAAATTGCGTTGGGTTTATAGGAAAACCTTCTTTCCAAAGTTCGAAGTAAAAATTACCACTGTTGTTTTGAAATTCGTTACTTCCTGCTTGACCGATAACTTCTCCAGTACGCACATTGTCTCGAACAGATTTTGTTAAAAAAGATATGTTTTTATAGACTGAAATAAGTTCGTCTTTGTGTTTAATAATAACTACATAACCTGTAGTTGGTGTCCAATCGGCAAACAAAATTGTTCCAGAAGCAACCGCTTTTATTGGTGTATCTTTGGCTATTGCAATTTCGATTCCATAGTTTTTAGCAGCTGGATTATAGTTTTTAATTATTTTTCCGTTTGTTGGTGGAAATAATACAAAATTAACTTTTGCTTTTGCAGTATCAAATACGTTGTATTTATCTTCTTTGGCTACTTGATCTCTTAATTCTTGTTCTTCTTTGGTGGTTTTTACATCAAAATCTTCTGGCTTAACAATGTTATTGTTTTGCAGAGAATCCTTGTTCAATTTTGCATATTCTAGTTCACCAATCAACACTTTTTTTATTGATGCAATGTATTTGTTGTTTAATTCTACATTGCTTTGTAATGAATCGGACTTAATAGCTAAAACTATTGCATCTTGTTTTAATTTAGTTGAAGCATATCCTGGAATATACTCCCGAAGAGGTGTAAATGCAATTATATAGGTTGTTATCGATATTAAAAAAATAGCTGAAAGTGTCACTCCAACAAAGACGTTCATTAAGTTTAATTTTAATGAAAAGGTTTCTTCAAACGTGTCTTCGTTAAGGATTACAAGTCTTCGTTTGTTGAATAATTTATTTTTTAATAATTGTCTTTTGATTCTTTTTTTGGACATTTTTTAACCGTTTGTTTTACAAATATAAGAATTATGCTTTGTTAAGAGATTAGCTTATCGATAATTATTCGTTAAAAAAGTAGCATTTGTTATTTTCTTTTTATCTTTGCAGTATTAAATTTTAAAAAAATGAATACATTATCTATATTTTTAGGTGTAATTGGTGCTCCACAAATAATCTTAGTTGTGGTTATCATTTTATTGCTTTTCGGTGGTAAAAAAATTCCTGAATTAATGAAAGGTCTTGGTGGTGGTGTTAAAGAGTTTAAAAACGCCATGAAAGAAGAAGAAAATAAAGATTCTAAAAAAGACGAAACGATTACTAAAGAGTAATTACTTTTTAAAAATCTAAAAAAATAAAATCCCAAATTCCAATTTTTATGAGTTGGAGTTTGGGATTTTTTGTGTTTTATAATATCATCGTTAATTGAATCCTTTTCCTAGCTTCATCAACCTCAACCACTTTTACTTGGACGTGTTGGTGTAATTTTACAACTTCGTTAACATCAGACACAAAACCTTCTTTTAGTTGGGAAATATGAACCAAACCACTTTCTTTGATTCCGACATCTACGAAACAACCGAAAGCTGTTATGTTGTTAACAATTCCTGGTAAAATCATTCCTGTTCGTAAATCTTTTATGGTCTTTACGTTAGGGTCAAATTCGAAAACTTTGGCCGATTTTCTTGGATCTAAACCTGGTTTTTCTAATTCTTTTACAATGTCTTTTAAACCTAAAATTCCGATTTCGTCTGTGATGTAGTTCTCTAATTTTATTTGGCTGATTTTTTCTTTATTTCCGATTAAATCTTCAACTGAAATTTTTAAATCTTTTGCCATTTTTTCGACAATTTTATAAGCTTCTGGATGAACGGCTGAATTATCTAACGGATTTTTTCCGTCTTTAATTCGGATAAAAGCTGCTGCTTGTTGGTATGCTTTTTCTCCTAATCTTGGTACTTTTTTGATTTGTTTTCTATCTTCAAAAGGACCGTTTTCTGAACGATAAGCGACAATATTTTCTGCCATTTTTTCTCCAATTCCAGAAACGTAACTTAATAACGATTTACTTGCTGTGTTTATGTTTATTCCAACTGAATTCACACATCTAACAACAGTATTATCTAATTCTTCTTTTAGCTTAGTTTGATCTACATCATGTTGGTATTGTCCAACTCCAATAGATTTTGCATCAATTTTTACCAATTCCGCTAAAGGATCAGAAAGTCTTCTTCCTATGGAAACAGAACCTCGAACGGTTACATCATACGTTGGAAATTCTTCACGAGCAATTTTACTTGCTGAATAAACTGATGCACCAGCTTCAGAAACTACAAATACTTGAACGGGTTTATCAAACGCGATTTTTTTTATGAAAAATTCGGTTTCACGACTAGCTGTTCCGTTTCCGATTGAAATGGCTTCAATATTATAAGCATTTACCATGGAACGGATTTTTTTCATAGCCATTCCTGATTCGTTTTGTGGTGCGTGTGGATAAATGGTTTCGTTGTATAATAAATCTCCTTTTTCGTCTAAACAAACAATTTTACAACCACTTCTAAATCCTGGATCAATCGCTAAAATTCGCTTTTCTCCTAAAGGTGGCGCTAATAATAATTGCCCTAAGTTTCCTGCGAAAACATCTATGGCTTTTTCATCTGCTTTTGCTTTTGCTTCTTGTAAAGTTTCGTTTGAAATTGCTGGTTCTAATAAACGTTTGTAACTATCTTTTATAGCAATTTTGACTTGTTCTGTAGATTCGTTTCTTCCTTTTAAAGTGTTTTCTTCTATGAAATCAATTGCTTCATCATTATCAACCTCAACTTTTAGTTTGATGAAACCTTCATTAACGGCACGAAGCATGGCTAATAATCTATGTGACGGTGCTTTTGAAATCGGCTCTGACCAATCAAAATATTGTTTAAATTTTTGTGCGTCTTCTTCTTCAGCTTTCTTTTTAACCACTTTTGTGGTTACGGTTGCTTTTCTTTGAAACAAACGACGAAGATTTTTTCTGACAAATACATTTTCGTTAATCCATTCGGCAATAATATCTCTTGCTCCTTGCAAAGCATCATCTTCGTTTACAACATTATCTGTAATATATTTTGAGGCTTCAAAGTCAATTTCGTCATTGTTTTGAGCCATTATTATTTTTGCCAAAGGTTCTAATCCGTTTTCACGAGCTACATCTGCTTTGGTTTTTTTCTTCTTTTTATAAGGCAAATACAGATCTTCAATTTCTTGTAAATCGAAACTATTTTGAATTTTTGATTTTAGTTCCGGTAAAAGTTGTCCTTGTTCGTCAATCGTTTTTAAAATCGAATCTTTTCGTTTTACAATTTCATCATATTGTTTGGAAAGTTTGGCAATATTTTCGATTTGAACCTCATCTAAATTTCCGGTTGTATCTTTTCGGTAACGCGAAATAAAGGGTATTGTACAATCTTCTGAAAGTAATTGTAAAGTTGCTTGTATGTTTTTATCAGTCGTGTTGACAACTGTTTTTATGAATTGAATTTGGTTCATTTTGGTATTTAATTTCTAAGGTGCAATTTATGCAAATTACTTCACTTTGCTAAAAATTGTGTTGAATTTATATGAAGTTTATTCTTGTATTTTTTGAAAAGCGTGACCTATATTTTCAATCACATCTGTTATTAACATACTTTCTTCACTTTGTGATTCTAAGGTAATGTCAGCAGATAAACCATGAAGATAAACTCCTAAAATGCTTGCTTCTAAACATGTATAATTCTGGGCTAAAAATGCTGTTATCATTCCAGTTAAAGCATCACCAGAACCACCTTTTGCTAGGCCTGAATTTCCTGTTGTGTTTTCAAAAGATTCTGTTCCGTTTGTAATAAATGTTTTGTGACCTTTTAGAACTATAATACAATTATATTCTTTTGCTTTGGTTGTTGCTGTGCTTCTTCTTTCTTCTTCAGAATCATGATTTCCAAATAATCTGTCAAACTCTTTTGGATGTGGTGTTAAAACTGAATTTTTTGGCAACTGACTAAACCAATCTTGATTATTTGCTAAAATATTTAAAGCATCTGCATCAATAACTAAAGCTTTTGCTTTTAGAAAAACTGCATAAACTAACTTTTGAGCTGCTTCATTTTGTTCTAAACCTGGTCCGATTCCAATACCATCAAACAATGATAAATCTATGAGGTTATCTCTAAAAGAAAGCATTGCTTCTGGTAAAAAAGTATTTAGAGTGTTTTTTTCTTCTTCAGGAATTGAAACGGTTAGTAAACCTGTTCCTGAACGCAAACAAGCTTTTGAAGCTATCAAAGCTGCTCCCATTTTATTTTTACTTCCTGCAATTAATAAAGCGTGACCATAATTACCTTTGTGAGAGTTTTCATTTCTAATTTTGTAAATGCTTTTGAGTAAGGCTTTGTTAATTGTTTGCATGGTCAGTGAAGTTAAAACTTTATAAATTTTTATAGTATAAATTCTAAATAATTCTGTTTGTTAATTACTTCAAAAGTTGCTTCTGTGTAGGCTTTTGCATAAGCAGTTGGAATTTTTGATTTTCTTCTTTCATTCCATTTGAATTCAAATCCATTCAAGTTTCCATTTTGCTCTTCTAACCAATCTAATTCCTGTTGATCATAAGTTCTCCAAAAATAATTTGATACTGATTTTTGTGTATAATTTTGGTGTTTTATCCTTTCAGAAGCTAAATAATTTTCCCATAAAGCACCTATATCTGTTCTGTTTTCTAGTAAGGTAAAATTATTTATAATTCCGTTTCTAATTCCGTTATCATAAAAATACCAACGATTGGATTTTGTAATTTCCTTTCGCAAATTTCTACTAAATCCTGTTATTTTATAAATAACAAAAACTTTTGATAACAAATCTAAATAACTTTCTACTGTATTTTTTGAAATTCCTAGTTGCCTTGCTAATTCTTGTAACGAAACTTCTTGACCAACTTGAAATGCAATTAACTTTAACAAATCTACAATTTTATCGGCTTGTTTAATGCCTTCAAAAATTAAAATATCTTTTAGTAAATATGAATTTATTATTTCTTTTATGTAATTAATTTTATCATTCCATTCTGGATATTGTTCTAATTCTGGATAGCTTCCAAAAAGTAATCTTTCTTGCAATTTGCTATTTGTTTCTTTATAGTTTTCGTGCTTAGCAAACTCCATTTGTGCCAATGGAAATAAGTAAATTGTGTTTTTTCTACCCACTAAAGGCTCTCCTAATTTATTAGATAAATCAAAAACTGATGAACCTGTTGCAATGACTTTTATACCTTCAATTGAATCTACAATTAATTTTAAAATCAAACCTATTTCTGGAATATTTTGTGCTTCGTCAATGACTAATAATTTTGTATTTGTTAAAAGCCTTTTATAATTTGCAACGGATCGTACTTTTAATAAACTAGCATCTTCAACATCTTCTCCATTTAATTGTAAATAATCTTCTTTTGGAATTTTTTCGATATATTTCTTTATTAATTCAGTTTTTCCTACACGTCTTGCTCCTAATAATAACAAGACTTTATTAGGTAAAACTTTAGTTTCGAATTGCTTTAAAACAGCTCTTTGTATTACATTTTCCATATAAATTTGAATTAAGACCAATACAAATATAGTAAAAAAATATAAATTCCGTCAGTTGATTGACTGAATTTAGCTAAATTCCGTCAGTTGATTGACTGAATTAATGTAAATTGAGTCAATTGAAACATTAAAATAGCATTAAAGGTTTTATATACAAAACCATTTAAACTTCTAAACCCATAACCTTCTAACCTAATTTATTCACATTTCCATTTAAAATTAGAGACAGTTGAATATCTTTCTGGACGAAATTCATAATGCCACCATTCATTATAAATGGATTTGAAATTATATTTAGCTAAAGTTTCTTTGAGTAATTTTCGGTTTTGTAAAACTTCTTTAGAATGTTTTGTATACGTATGGTGTGCTTCTGGACCAAAAAAATCAAATTTTGTTCCCATATCTAATTCATTTCCAAATAAATCTACTAAAGTCAAATCGACGGCTGCACCACGATTGTGTTTTGATCCTTTTTTTGGATTGGCTACATAATTAGTTCCTGGTAGAATTTTCCACATCTTTTTTTGGACATCTAATGGTCGATAACAATCATATAATTTTATACGGAAACCCTTTTTTATCAATTCTTGATTGGCTTTCACCAATGCTTTTGCAGTGCTAATTCTTAAAAAACATTCGGGACAATCATATACTTTTTGATGTAAAAAATTGTCTGTTGTTGCATATTTTAAGTCTAAAACGAAGTCTGTACTTAAGGTTTGAATGTTGACGAATGAAGTGTCTTTAATAGTTTCAGAATTGTTTTCTCTTAGTTCTTTTACTTCTGGTAACACTATAAGAGTATCTTTTATATTTTCTATGCTTGGTAAAACTATTTCATCGTTTTCCTTTACTTCTTTTTTACAAGAAATAATTCCTAAAATACAAAGTATGAATAGTGCTTTTCTCAAATTAATTATTGTCTTCTACCTTATAGTTTCTTATCATAAAATTTAATGCTGTTTGAACAATTTCTCCCATTGAATTGGCTCTTTTGAAATCCATATCAAGAGTTACTTCATAAATTTCTTCTTGTAATTGCTGAATATGTTCAATTGGTGCAAGCTTTGTTGATTTCATGGCTTCAATTAATCGTCTTAATCTTGCTTTGGTATCAATTAACCTTTTTACAATAATAGAACGTTCTTCTATTTGATATTGTGTAATTGATTTAGGATTCAGTTTATTTTGAACTAATTCTGAAAATTTAAAATTCTCTTTAAATAAATGTGGTTTGTAAAGTTTAAAACTTCCTTCATAACTTTGTTGATCAAAATCGATGGCTCTAATTCTAAAAATTCGTTGGTCAAAATCATAAATCGGAATAACCACAAAATTATAGGAACGCATATCACCTAAAAGGCCAATCATACAACGCTCATTGAATTTTACAAACTCTTTTGCTATTTGGGTCTTTTCATTTTCATTGCAATTTTTTAAGTTTTCTTCTAAAAAAACATCTCCTGGAATTCCAACAATGTGTTCTTCAATAAGTGTGTCTTCATACACTAGAAAATTAATACTATTTGGTGAAATAATATGTTCAATTTCTAAACCAAAAATCCTTGAAGCATCAGCTTTTTTGATGTAAAAGTGGGTATAATTATCATTTAAAATATTTCTAATCTTTACTCTAAAAGGTTTTGAATTTCCAAAGGTGCAAAAGTCAATATAATCGACATTTAAATACTCTATACTTCCTTCATCTCCATCGGAATGTAATAATGTATATATTTTTTTTAGACTTCTATCTAATTCTTCTTTTTCATATTCATTATAATAAACTCTAACCCATAAAGTGTCTTTATCTTCTTTATCAAAAACAGCGATGCTTCCTTGAAAACGTAGTAAATCGTCATAAAAAACTTTGGTTTTGGTTAACCTTTTGTATTTTTCAAGATAACTTTTTAAATTGGCGTTTATTGGATAATATTGTTTCTTTAACTGTGGTTTTTCTCCGCTCATTGTCTCATTTAATTGTAAAGAAATGTAGCTTTTTTATTTGAATAATAAAATTAATCCTGTACAATTATTTCTTTTGGGTCTTCTTTTTGAAATTCAGGTTGGATATTGACATGATTAATATGAAATTTTTCAAACAATACTTTCTCTATTTGATGTAACATATAATTGAATTCACTCAATTTTATGTCTTCTGAACAATCTAAATGGGCTTCTAAGTGTAATTCTTCTTCATTCAAATGCCAAACATGAACGTGATGCAATAATTTTACACCTTTTATTTCATTTATAGTTCTAACTATTTCTTTTACATCAATATCTTCTGGTGTAAAAAGCATTAGCATTTTAGTAGCTTTCAACAGTAAATCAAATCCAACTACAATTAAATATAAAGCAATTATCAAAGTTAAAACACTATCAATCCAATAGATTTGATAAAAATACATTAACAAACCTCCTACCAAAACTGCAACAGATGCTAACATATCTGTTAATAAATGCAAGTAAGCCGATTTCATATTTAGGTTATGATCTGCGTCTTTTTTTAGTAATAAAACCGAAAATCCATTAACTAAAATTCCAAGTGCAGCTAACCAAATAACTATTGTCGGTTGAATATCATGTGGATGAAAAAAACGAGAAATTGCTTCGTAAATCAAGTAAATTGCAAC
The DNA here is from genome assembly GCF_000422685.1 of Flavobacterium gelidilacus DSM 15343. Classification (GTDB taxonomy): domain Bacteria; phylum Bacteroidota; class Bacteroidia; order Flavobacteriales; family Flavobacteriaceae; genus Flavobacterium; species Flavobacterium gelidilacus. Next base: position 574,969 of record NZ_KE383903.1, read on the forward strand.
TACAATTAAAGATAAAGCATTTACAAAAGCTGCAATTAATTCAGCCCGTTTTAATCCAAAAGTTTGTTCATAAGAAGCTTCTCTTCTAGATAATTTATGAGCTACATAACTAATAATTAAAGAAATAACATCAGTAAAATTGTGAAGGGCATCAGAAATTAAAGCTAAACTTCCAGAAATAATTCCTCCAACAACTTGAGCAATTGTAATAACTATATTTAGTAAAATTGAAAATAATAGGTTCTTTCCTTGTACTTGATGTTTATGAATATGGTTGTGACTCATTATTGAAGATTTTCGGATTTTCGGACATTAGATGTTCAGAAAAAGTAAGATAGTACTAAACGTTATTTTTAAAAATAACATCTGAAAATCTTTAATCTGAAAATCCGAACATCTAAATTATTATTTACAAGCTATTTTATTGACTCTATTTGCATGTCTTCCACCTTCAAATTTTGTGTTTAAAAAAGTGTGAACCATATCAACAGCTTGTTGAATTGAAGTATATCTTGCAGGAATACTAATTACATTAGCATCATTATGTTGACGAGCTAATTCAGCAATTTCTTTCATCCAACATAAAGCAGCACGAACATCTTGATGCTTATTTGCCGTCATTGCAATTCCATTTCCAGAACCACAAATTACGATTCCAAAATCAGCATTTTTTATTTGAACATCATAAGCAACGCCGTGACCAAAATCTGGATAATCAACACTGTCAAAGGTATCCGTTCCATGGTTGATTATAGTGTGTCCTTTTTCTTCTAAATACTTTACAATTGCTTGTTTATAATCTGGACCAGCATGGTCGTTTCCTATTGATATTTTCATTTAATGTGTTTTTTAGTGTGTATGTTTGATACAAAGTTAGTTAAAGCAAATTTATAAATTAAATAGAACAAGCCTTTTCTTATAAAATAGTTTAATTTACTGATTTACAGTTTATTAAAATTATCAAAAAAAGCATTGTTAATAGAATTTTACAACTACTTGATAATCAGTTAATGTTAATTTAACATCTATTGTTAATAAATTAAGATAGTTTTTTAGAAGTTTTTTAGCATTGTATTGATATTTTTTCTAATCCAAAACCACATTTTAAAATCCTACTAAAGTTTCGATTATTTTCAGAAAATTTATCAGCACAAAAAAGACAGTTATGAACATAAATTTTAAAAAAACTTATCAAGGAAAATTGTTGTTTTTGCGTTGTTAACAACTGTTAATAAAAACTAAAAATAAGTTCAAATTTAGGACTTTACAATTTCATAACATTGTTAATTACTGTGTATAAATTATACAAACTAAATATCCAATGTCTTTTTCCAAATTTTATAGTAACTATTAACAAGCTATCATAACCACCAAAAATTTAAATTTAATTAAAAATATTTTTGTTGTTTTTAATATATGTTGAAAACTTCTGAATTTTAAAATTAAACTTTGATTTTCAAAGAGTATTAAAATTTAAAAATGTTATCATTATAATAAATCTTAATACTTAATTCTGTAATCTTAATACTAATTCGTACTTTTAAACTTTATTAAGAAAAAGAATATGACAAAGAAGATTAAAAAGTATGGCAGTAAAGAAAAAGATTTTACGGCTCAAATTTTAAAAATTATAGCAAAAGATGCTAACAAAACTTTTAACTACAAGCAAATTGCTGCTGCGTTAAATTTAGATGATACCAAAAGTAGAAACGAAATTATAAAAGATTTAAATCGTTTAAAACAAAAAGGAAAGATCGAAGAACCAGAAAAAGGTAAATTCAAAATAATTGCAAAATCTGAATATTACGAAGGAATTGTCGATATGACAACCAGAAAATCAGGATATTTTGTTTGTGATGAATTAGAAGAAGATGTATACATTCCTTTCCAAAATTTAAATCACGCTTTAGATAAAGATAAAGTAAAAGTTTATGTTTATAACCGAAGAAGTTCAAGAAAACCAGAAGCTGAAGTTTTAGAAATTTTAGAAAGAGATAAAGTAGATTTTGTTGGAGTTATTGATATTCAGAAAAACTTTGCTTTTGTAACAACTGCAAACAACAAAATGTACACAGATATTTTTATTCCAAAAGATAAAATTGGTGAAGCAGAAAATGGAGATGTAGTTTTAGTAACTATGGAAGATTGGCCTAAGAAAGCTGATTCTCCTTTTGGTAGAGTTACCAAAGTTTTAGGAAAACCTGGTGAACACAATACCGAAATTCATGCTATTTTAGCTGAATATGGTTTGCCTTATGATTTTCCAGTTGAAGTTGAAGTTTATGCAAAAAATATTGATACTTCTATTTCACAAGATGAGATTGATAAAAGAAGAGATATGCGAAAAACGCTAACTTTTACTATTGATCCTAAAGATGCTAAAGATTTTGATGATGCCTTATCATTTGAAGTTTTAGAAAATGGAAATTACGAAATCGGAATTCACATTGCTGATGTTTCGCATTATTTAAAAGAAGGAACTATTTTAGATGATGAAGCTTATAACAGAGCAACTTCTGTATATTTAGTTGATAGAGTGGTTCCAATGTTACCAGAAGTTTTATCAAATTTTGCTTGTTCACTTCGTCCTCATGAAGAAAAATATACATTTTCAGCAGTTTTTCAACTGAATAATAAAGCAGAAATTGTAGATTCTTGGTTTGGAAGAACAGTAACGTATTCAGATCAAAGATTTGCTTATGAAGAAGCTCAAAGTATTATTGAAACTAAATCAGATATAATTCCTGCTGATATTTCTATTACAGGTGAATCTTATCAAGTTCCAAAACCAATAGTTGATGCAACTTTAAAATTAGATGAATTAGCCAAAATTCTTCGTAAAAAAAGAATGCAAGCTGGAGCGATTTCGTTTGATAAAGTAGAAGTAAAATTCAATTTGAATGAAGAAGCAGAACCGGTTGGAGTTTTCTTTAAAGTTTCAAAAGATGCTAATCATTTAATTGAAGAATTCATGCTTTTAGCGAATAGAAAAGTGGCTGAATTTATTGGAAAACAAAAGAAAACGTTTGTTTATAGAATTCACGATGAACCTAATGAAGATAAATTATTAAATCTTCAAACGTTGATTGGTCGTTTTGGACATAAATTAGATTTAAGAGATAAAAAGAATATTTCGAAATCGTTAAACCAGTTAATGCAAGATGTTAATGGTAAAAAAGAACAAAATTTAATTGACACTTTAGCTATTCGAACTATGAGTAAAGCTAAATATTCAACAGAGAATATTGGTCATTATGGTTTAGCATTTGATTACTACAGTCATTTTACGTCACCAATTAGACGTTATCCTGATGTTATGGTGCATAGATTACTCCAACATTATTTAGATGGTGGAAAAAGTGCTTCAGCAGAAGATTATGAAGTAAAGTGTGAACATTCAAGTTCTATGGAATATTTAGCTACACAAGCTGAAAGAGATTCTATCAAATACATGCAAGTGAAATACATGCAAGATCATAAAGATGAAGAATTTTTAGGTGTTGTTTCTGGTGCCACTGAATGGGGAATTTATGTAGAAATCATAGAAAATAAATGTGAAGGAATGTGTAGAATTCGCGAAATTAAAGACGATTATTACACGTTTGATGACAAACAATATGCATTAGTTGGTGAAGTTTCTAAAAACATCATACAATTAGGAGATGAAGTTTACGTTAAAGTTAAAAACGCAGATTTAGTTAAGAAACAACTTGATTTTACTTATTTGAGAAAAAAAGAATAAGTAGTGAATAGTGATTCGTCACTAGTTAAAAGTAAGATTTTGTTGTTCTAAATTTGTTTTAGGATTTCAAAATCTTATTTATTTTAAAAAGGGAACAGTTTTTGATTTGATTAAAAATATTTTTGTTGTAGATGAAAAATAAGTATAAATTTATTTTAATTTTTAATATAACTAGTTTATTATTAATAATTTATTCTTTGTATTTATTTCTTTTACTAAAACCAGGAGAAAGTTTTTACTATGCAGTTTTAACTATTAGTATTGTACTTTTTTTATTTTCCTTACTGTTATTATTTTTAGATTATCTCTTGAATAAATTTATAAGAGATAAATTTTTAAAAAATGGTATTGAAATAATATTTTTAATTATTATAACCTTTATCACATATAAAATTCTTTAAAATGAAAAAATTAACATTCGCATTTCTATTAATAACATCAGTAGCATTTTCACAAGTGGAAAGAACATTAGGAGATTTTACTAAAGTAACTTCTTTTGATAAATTAGAAGTTTTATTAATAAAATCAACCGAAAATAGAATCACAATTAATGGTAATGAAGCCGAAAGTGTGGAAACTATCAATAAAAATGGTGAATTAAAAATTAGGATGCCTTTTTCACAAACAATGGGTGGAGAAGATATTTCCGTGACTTTATATTACAAAAATATTGAAGCTGTTGAAGCTAATGAAGGTTCAAGAATTTCTTCTTCTGAAATTTTTAAATCTACTATTTTTGATATCATTGCTAAAGAAGGTGCTGAAATTAAAATCAATTTAGAGGTTGATAAACTTAACGTAAAAGGAACTTCTGGAGCAATTATTACAGTTTCAGGAAAGGCTAAAAACCAAGATTTATTGATAAATTCAGGTTCAATTTATAATGCAAAATCTTTGGAAACAGAACAAACTACAATCACAGTAAATGCAGGTGGAGAAGCAGATATTTACGCAACAAATTTAGTAGACGCAAAAGTAAGAGCTGGTGGAAACATTACTATTTACGGAAAACCGAGACAAATTAATCAAAAAGTTGTCGCTGGTGGTTCTATTCGTGAAGCGAAATAAGTGCTCAGTGTTCAGTAATTAGTTGGCAGTTTTATTTACGTTATAAATGAAGTACTTATTTTTAATACTATTCTTTTCAATTTCTACATTTAGTCAAGAAATTAAAAATTATTCAATTCAACTTGAATGGTTCAATCATGCAAATTTGTGTTTAGATTTTAAAGATAACAAAAGTGCTTTTAGTTCTTTTAAAAAGGCTTATGATGTTGATATTAATAGTGATTTAGGTTTTTTAGCTTATAAAAAATTAGATTCACTAAATAGAATATTAAAATCAAATCTATTAAAAGATATTTCAGGAAAATGGGAAATAGTTTCTTCAGGTTCGAATTGGGGAATTTCTCAAGGTAAAATAGGTTTAATTACTATTAAAGATTCTTATATTAATTTTGAATTCTATGATGAATCTTATTCAATTCAAAATTCAAAATTAGATTTATTAGTAGATGATTTTTTAAATTATTCATACAGTGAATTTATTTTTGATAATAATTCAATTTGGAAATTTAGTTTAAAAAATAATAAATTATATATCACTGAAATGGGAGAAAGAACAGCGTTTGGAATAAGTGATATGGTTTGTGGAAATTTTTCAATGGAATGCATAAGAAAATAGATTTTTTTAGTAAAAATTAAATTTCTTTAATTAGAAGTTAGATTTTTTGTAAATTCGTAAAAATTAGTTTTTTGATTAGTCTCTTCTACTGAACACTAATTACTGAACACTGAACACAAAAACTTGCATTTACACGATATACTTACTGCCATTCCTTGGGGACTTTTATTGGCGTTTTCAATAGGTCCAGGATTTTTTGTATTGCTAGAAACTTCTATTACCAAAGGATTTAGAGCTGCATTTACATTAGATTTAGGAATTGTTTTTGGTGATATAATTTTCATACTTATAGCCTATTTAAGTACCAATCAACTTTTAGAACAATTAAAAGATAATCCAACGTTGTTCATTGTTGGTGGTTTAATTATGTTGGCTTATGGATTGATTTCTTATATTTTATTAAAAAAGAAATTCATCAAACAACAAGATCAAGAAATTGATAATGATAACATTCAAAAGAACAATTACTTTGCTTTGTTCTTTAAAGGGTTTTTATTGAACTTCATTAACATTGGTGTTTTAGGTTTTTGGTTGATGATTATCATAACTTATGGTCCACAAATGGAAATGCAAACCGAACGAATTTCATGGTTTTTTGCAGCAATTTTATTTTTCTATTTGATGTTTGATGTCGCTAAAATTATATTAGCTAAGCAATTAAAGAATAGATTAACTCCTCAAAATATTTATAAAATAAAACGTGTCATTAGTATTGTAATTTTAGTTTTTGGAGTATTTTTTATACTTCAAGGTGTTTTTCCAAAAGAGAAAGAAAAATTAGAACAAAGATTTTTACCTAAAACTGAGATGGAATATAAATAATTTACAACTATGACTAAATTAATTGTTTCTTTAATTCTCTTATTTTCAATTAATTTAATTGCTCAAGACATTATTTCTAAACCAAAATTAAGTATAATTTCATTAGACAAAGTAAAAGTTGTTTATAGAGGAATTGATAACCCAATAACTATTGCTGTTGCAAATGCTAAAGAATATTGGGTTTCTGGCCCAGGAGTTTCAAAAACAGATGAATTAGGAAAATATTTAATTCGTCCAGGAAGTGGAAATGAATTAAAAATTATAGTGGCTATAAAATTACAAGATGATTCAATTTTTACTGAAGAGTATGTTTATAAAATAAAAGGTTTACCAATTCCAATAAGTACTTTAAATAGTCAGTTTTCAACTCAAGGATATTTAGAATTTAGTATAGATGAATTAAAAGATGCTGAAGTTGGTATAAAATTTATAGATTTCATTTATGGAAATTTTAACCCATCTATTACTCAATTTTCAATTAAAGTTCCGAGACAACCAACTATAACTATAAATGGAAATATTTTTACTGAAGAAGTTTTGCAATTACTAAAAAAAGCTAGAAAGAAAGATATTATTCTTATTAGTAATATAAAAGGAAGTTATATGGTTGGACAAGGTCTACATAGACCAATTTCTAATTTAATTTTTCAAATAAAAAAATAAAAAACCTCCAAGTTTCCTTGAAGGTTTTAGAGGCATCGCCCGGATTCGAACCGGGGTAAACGGTTTTGCAGACCGGTGCCTAGCCGCTCGGCCACAACGCCAAATTAGAAATGCAAATTTACATATATTTTGGACTAACACAAGAAAATTTAGCAAATTTTAATTTTTTAAAAAAAGTTATGCTTTTTTTTCAATTACTTTTGTGTCCTAATTTATTGATTCATAACAAAAATGAAAAAACTTAGCTATCTAAAACCTCTTTTTAATTTCTTTCTTATCGGTTTGATAATTACAACTTTAAGTAGAATAATTTTATTTTTTGTCTTTAAAGATAGAGTTACTTTAATAGAAGATTATTGGAGAATTTTTACAATTGGTCTCCGTTTTGATTTAATTATGTTGTGTTATTTATCTGTTCTACCAGCTGCTTTAATAAGTCTTTTGCCCGATTCAATTCTAAAATATCTTAATGGATTTTTTAATATATACTTTATTGTGTTTTTATTTCTGTTCTTCTTTATGGAGTTATCAACCCTAAATTTCATTCATGAATATGATACTAGACCAAATCGTTTATTTTTAGATTACTTAATTTATCCTAAAGAAGTTCTTGGAACATTAGTTAAAAGTTATTTACCTTCAATGATTGTAACTATACTTTTAGTAATTGTTGCTTTATTTTTTGCTTTTAAATTTGGAAAAAAATTATTTCATACTGTTGCTTCTTCTTATAAAATCAAGCTTATCTTATTTCCTGTTTTGGCCTTCTTTTTGTTTTTTGGAGCACGTTCAAGTTTAACAACTCTTCGTCCCATAAACGCAAGTAATGCTATATTTTCATCAGACCAAATGACAAATTCATTAGGTTTAAATTCACTTTACACGGTTGCTTTTGCTGCTTATTCTTTAAAAAATGAAGGAAATACAGATAAATATGGTAAAATGGATGAATTTGAAGCTTACAACAGGGTAAAAAAATACATGGATGTAACTGAATTTATTGATGGAGAAATTCCGTTTTTACATATTCAAAAACCAGATTCTGTAGTTGAAAAATATAATGTAGTTATCTTTTTACAAGAAAGTTTAGGAGCAGAATTTGTGGGTTGTTTAGGAGGTTTACCTTTAACACCAGAATTTGATAAGCTTTCTAAAGAAGGGCTTTTATTTACAAAACTATATAGTTCAGGAACAAGAAGTATTAGAGGAATTGAATCTGTTGTTACCGGTTTTTTACCAAATCCAGCAGAAAGTGTGGTTAAATTAAGTAATTCACAACAAGGATTTTACTCTTTAGCGGAAGCTTTTGGGAAACAAAAATATGATACAAGTTTTATCTATGGTGGTTTATCCAATTTTGATAATATGGCCTCTTTCTTTAACGGAAATGGTTTTAATACTATTATTGATGAAACTGATTTAGATGATGATGGTCAAAAACATGCTTTTAAAGGAGTTTGGGGTTATTCAGATGAAGATTTAGCTGTAAAAGCAAATGAATATTTTACTTCTTTAGGAAATAAACCTTTCTTTTCGTTAATGTTTTCAACTTCAAATCATAAACCTTATGAATTTCCAGATGGAAGAATTGAATTGTATGATAAAGAGAAAAATACAGTTAATAATGCCATGAAATATGCAGATTATTCAATTGGAAAATTCTTTGAATTAGCTAAGAAAGAAGCGTATTTTAAAAACACCATTTTTGTAGTCATTGCAGATCATAATACTAGAACTTTTGGAAAAGCTTTAGTGCCAATTCATAAATTTCATATTCCTGCTTTAATTATTGCGCCAAATATTAAAAACGGAATTACTTATGATAAAATGGCAAGTCAGATTGATATTCCATCAACGGTTTTAGCTTTATCTGGAATTACATCAAAATCGCCAATGCCTGGAAGAAATCTAATGACACTTCCTGCAAATACAAAAGGTAGAACAATAATGATGTTTAATGAAACCTACGCTTTTAAAGTTGATAATGATGTAATTATTATTAATCCAAATGCAGCACCATTACAATTTAAAGTGGAAAAAGATTCAATTTTTACACCGGTTGAATTGGATAACGAGTTTGCAAAAGATGCTTTAGCACATATTGTAGCATCTAAGAATTTGTACGAAAAGAGAAAATATAAAATGAAAGATTAATTTCTAAATTCTTCCATTTCAATAGTCACTTTAGAAACATCTCCACCAATAGGAGGATTTATTTTTGAAACAGCTATCTTTATTCTAGAAACAGCTGGAATTTCTTTAAATGTTCTTACTATAACTCTATGCGCTACATGTTCGAGTAGTTTTGAACGTATAGCCATTTCCTCAACAACAATCTTGTTTAAATGAACATAATCTACTGTATCGTTTAGATCATCGCTTAAAGATGATTTTCTAAGGTCTGATTTAACTTCTAAATCTACAACGTAATCACTACCTATTTTTCCTTCTTCCTCTAAACATCCGTGAAAAGAAAAAGTTCTAATTTTTTTTAATTTAATTGTTCCCATTTTAGTCTATTTCATTACTAGTACAAGGACAATTACTTAATCCTTGGAAAATATCATAGCCCAAAGTTACCATATGTGTTCCAGAATTAAAAGCAGAAAGTGCATTTGTTGTATATTGATACGAATAAGCAAAGTAAAAATTGTTCTTTTTTAATCCTGCCATTGGACCAATATTTAAAGGTTGAAAAAATTGATCATTTAAGAAACGATACGATATTCCTACCCAATAATAATCTTCATAATCTAAAAAACGAACTTTTACATTCACATCTGTACTAGAACGTTTATCACTTTGATAATATTGATAAAAGATTGATGGTTCGTATTCTACATCACTATTACTGTTAGACTTTATTTTATAACCTGTATAAGCAGAAAAATTTCGTAATATATTTGGTTCTTTAATTATGAATTTATCGGTGTTTTTGTTTAATAAATTAGAAACATTTGCCGCTAAATAAAAACCTTGTTGTCTATATAAAAATCCTACATCAACATTATAATTGTTTAAATCTCTATTGTTGGTTACAATGGGATCGTAAGAAAGATCAAATTGCGTTCTATCAATATAAAACTGATTCATTACAAATGACATACCAAATGATATGTACCTATTTTCGTAATAATCTAGAATTAAGTGATGCGCAAAAGATATTTTACCTCCTTTTTGAAAAGTGTTTCCGTTTTTATCGTTGTAAATAAAAGCACCAATTCCAGAACGTTGTCCTAACCGACCATCAACAGCTAAGGATTGATTATCAGGTGCATTTTTTAATCCAACCCATTGGGTTAAACCGTTTACCCTAATTTTTATGTTATCACCAATTCCAGCATAAGCAGGAGAAATAACATAAGGATTATCACCCAAATATTGTGTGTAAGTTGGTATGGTTAACTCTTGTGCAAAAGAGTTAACCATGATTAAACTAACTAAAATTTTAAAAATATTTTTCATTTTATATTATCTATAAAGAGTGAAGTTACCCGTGAATGTTCTTCCTGTTCCGTCATTTACATTTACCAAATACCAGTAATCACCAGATGGTAAATCAATGGAATCATAAGTTCCGTTCCAAGATTCTCCTAATTTTAATCGTATGATTTCTCTACCGTATCTATCGAAAATTAAACTTTCAATATTGGTATAGTTATCTACATTTTGTGGAGACCAGTAATCGTTAAATCCATTTCCATCTGGTGTAAAGAAATTTGGAATTTCTATTGGATAGAAAACGGTTGGAATTGTTACTGTTGCACTACATGGATTATCATTAGAATCATAAACAACTACTGTTTGATTACCAGTTTGACTAAAAATAAACACATTGTTTGAACCAGTATTAATTCCATTAAACACATAAGTATAAGGAGGAATTCCACCAGAAGCAACTGCTGTTATTTCATTTAAGCCTGTTTCAGTAACTATTAAAGCTACTGCATCAATTTGATCAACTGTAAAAGTTTCATTGCTGTTAAAACAACCGTTAGAATGTTCAACATATGCATTGTAGTTACCAGCAGCAACATTTGTAAACGTATTACTTATTTGGAAATTAACGCCATCAATAGAATACACTACATCATTTTGATATATAGCATCAACAGTTATAGTTACCGTATTAGTAGATTGGTTATTTAAACAATCATAAACTACAACAGCGTTTGGATCTAAATCAACTGCTGGATCTAAAGTTTGTTGAACTGAAGTCACACAACCATTAGCATCTTTTATGTAAATAGTATAAGTTGCTCCACCAGCTAAATTAAAATAATCTACAATATTAGAAGCATTTACTGCTACATAATTAGTTGTGTTATTAAAGCTTGCCATATAAGGACCAACTCCACCACTTGCAGTTACTTGTACGTATCCAGCATTATCTCCTTGACATACATCTTGTCCAAAATCAGATACAATTGCATTTAATGCTGTAGGTTGAGTAATTGTTGTTGTAAATTCAGTTTCACAACCTCTACCGTCTCTTATTTTTACTGTATATGTTCCAGCTGCTAAACTGTTAAATGTATTTGCTGTTCCAAATGTGAAAGCTGGAGAAATAGCATATTGATAAGTTCCATTTCCACCAATTCCATTTGCAGTTATACTTCCTGTTGTTGCACTATTACATAAGATATTAACTTGAGAATGTGTTTGAGTAACCGGAATCCAGTTTGTGATGTTTACTGTTACTGTTTTAACACAACCATTTGTGTGTTGAACATAAATAGTATGTGTTCCATTAGTCAAATTAGTATAAACGTTATTTGATTGGTAACTAGTCTGATTATCCAATGAATACTGTACTTGACCTACATTTGAAGCTTCTACATTTACCGTTACAATATTGTTTTGTAAGGCAGTTGTGGTTGTACAAGCATAAGTTTCAGTAGCAGTTGGTGTTAATGTAATTGGGTTTCCAGCTGGTATATAAATATTTGTTTGACAATCATTAGCATCATGCACATATATGGTATGTTCAACTGTGCTATCTAAGTTATTGAAAATTAATTGTCCTTGTACAAAACTAGTTGAAGTATCATCATCTAAACTTGTATAATATGGAGGTGTTCCACCAGTTATGGTTAATGTTGCAGTTCCATTGTTACTTCCTTCACATACTTCAAATGTATTAACTGAACTCGCTACTAAAGGAGCAGGTTCTGTCATTTGTACATTGATTGTTTCAAAACAACCATTTGTATCTTGAATTAGTACCGTATAGTTTCCAACTCCTAAACCTATGAATGTATTTGTATCAAAAAATTGATTCAATTGATTTGTAATTGCATACTTATAAGGAGGTGTTCCTCCAGTTGGGTTAAATGTTATACTTCCATTTGCTGTTCCATTACAAGTTGCAGGAGTTACAGTATAATTTGTTATGTTTAACGGGTTTAATGGTTGTGTAATTATAACTGTATTAGAAGGTTGGTCACAATCAACACTATTAACATTAACAATATATGAACCAGCACCTAATGGGCTAAAAATATTACTAGTTTGTGGACCAGTGATAATTGCCATTGTAGTACTATTTAATAAAGTATAATTATAATTTCCTAATCCACCTGTTGCATTTACCGTAATTGAAGCATTTATATCTCCGTTACATTGAATGGTAGTATTTGAAGCATTAATACTTACAGTTAATGTTGGTATTGGTGCAATTGTTACTGAATTTGTTTGTATTGCAGTACAACCATTAGCATCTGTAACATAATATTGATAAGTTCCTGGACCTACAGAGAATGTATTAGTTGAATTGAAGGTAATTCCATCTGCACTATACATATAAGGCGGTGTTCCACCTGATGCATTAACTACTAATTCAGCATCGTTATCGCAAGTTAGTGTGTTTTGAACACTTAAAGTAGCTGCAATTTGAGTTGGTTCTGTAATTGTGAATGTCAATGGACTAACAAAAGTACAATTCCAACCATCATTAATACTTATGGTATAAGTACCTACGCCTAAACCACTAAACACATTTTCAATCTGAGGTCCATAAATATCACCATCAGAGTCAGTTAAAGTGTATTGATAACTACCTTGACCTCCTGTTGCTGTAATTGTAACACTTGCGTTTGTATTGTTATAACACAATAAGTTAGTGTTTGTAACTACATAGGTTGCATCTATTGGAGTTGGAGCATTTAAGGTTATAGTTTGAGAGGTTTCACATAAGTTAATATCTCTGACGGTTACTTGATATGTTCCTGCATCTAAGCTAGTAAATATATTATTTGCTCCAAATGGTTGAATAGTTGTACTTGTAGTTGTATTTACTAATTCATATTCAAACGTTCCATTTCCACCATTTGCTTGCGCAGTTATCGTTCCTAAACCAGGAACATTACAAGTCACATCAGAAGTTTGTTGCACAACTAATGTTAATGGATTTGGTGGAGAATATATATTAATTACATTCGAGATAGTTTCACAGAAAGGAGGATCAGTTGCTATAATTTGTACATAGAAGTTTCCAGCACCTAGACCTGTTAATGTAAGTGGGTTTGTAATGGTATTGTTACTTCCAGTAGCTATAATTGTCGCTGTGTCATCAAAAATTGAGTATGTATAATTTCCTGAGTAACCAGTAACAGTTATATCAAAAGATCCGTTAGTATCCCCAAAACAATTTACCGCATTAGCATTATCGGCTACAACATTCAATACTGGTAAAGGATTAATTGTATATGGAACAGTAATAGTACTACAACCTGTTACGGTATCGGTTACTTCAAAAGTATAAGTTCCAGGAGCATTTAAAGAGAAAGTTGCAGTATTACTAGAAGTAGGTCCAACAATCGCTCCGTTAGGCAACAATTGATATGTATAATTTCCTGAACCACCAGTTACCGTAATTAAAACTTCTTCATCATTAGCACAAGTTAAAGCTGTATTTTGAGTTACTGCAATATTTGTAATAGTTGGTAAAGGATTAATAGTGATTGATTCATTAACCAAACAACCGTTAAAATCTTGAACCGTTATTGTTATAGTTTGAATAGTTCCATTATCTACAATATCAAAAGTATTAGACGTTTGATAATTTGTACCATCTATACTATATAAATAAGGAGCAGTTCCTGTTCCTAAAGCTACGTTTGCAGTTATGGTAACAACACTTACTGTGTTATTACTATTACAAGCAAAATCACCACCTGTTAGAGTTAAAGCTAAAGGATTTGGTTGAGTAACATTTATAGTTTGAGAATCAGTACAGTTTTTAGAAGAAGTCACAGTTACTGTATAGTTACCAGCAGCTAAACCTGTAAAGTTAGGACTATTTTGAGTTATAGTTGTTGTACCATCAAAAAGAGTAAAAGTATAAGGAGTATCAATATTTGTTGCGTCTAAAGTAATAGAAATACTTCCATCAGTAGCTCCATTACAGCTTACATTTTCATGTGAAGTAATAAAAGAAACAGGTGCCGGTTGTTCTAAAGATAAAGGAATGGTTATATCACATCCTAAAGTAGCATCAGTAATAATTACATTATAGTCTCCAAAACCAAGTCCAGTAAATAATCCAGTTGTGTTTGGACCGGCTACGTTAACACCAGCTATTGTTTGTAACTCAAAAGAATAATTTGTACTTCCGTTAGTTGCGGTAGCTTGAATTTCACCATCATTATCAGCACAACTAGGTTGAACTGTTACATTAGCATTTCCATTAATGATTTGATCAATAATTATAGTTTGAGCATACGAACAACCATTTGCATCAGTAATTGTTACGGTATGACTACCTGATAATAAGTCAACAATAGAAAAGTTAGTTGCATTTTCGGTGAATGGTGTTCCTCCATCGATAACATATACGTAAGGAGAAATTCCATCTACAGTTCTTATTATATTAATGGCAAAACTTCCTTCGTTTGCACAAGAATCTACTAAAGATAAAGTAATCTCAGGAGAAGGATCTAAACCTACAACAACAACATTTGAAGCTACTATACAGTTATTTGCATCTTTAACATAGACAATATATGATCCACTTTCAACATTAAAAGTATTTGTCGAAGTTCCAGTCCAAGTTCCAACTGTTGGAGCAGGATCAGTACTTAGTAAAATTTGATATTCATATGGAGCTGTTCCAAATTGACCAGTTGCAGTAACAATTCCTGCATTTAAATTACAATTATCATTTTTAACTAAAGTAGCTGTTCCAATTAATGGGTTTGTAGATTGTGTTATTGTAAAGCTTGGAGTTGCAGACGTACATCCGTTTACACTTCCTGTTCCATTTTCAGTTAATAATATATAATAGGTTCCAGGTGCTAAGACACCAAAGTTTGGAACTGATACTGGTCCACCAGGTGTCAGACTATTTCCTGTTAATCCTGTTGATATATTTGATTGAGCATAAAATATTTCATAGTCAACAGAAGTTGTTGTAGCATCATAATTATCAAACGTAAAAGAGATATTTCCATCTCCGGTTCCTGTACAAGTAACATTTTGAACTATATCTATGTTTGTAGTTAAATTTGATGGACTTGGTATTGGACCATTTGCAGTTTCAAGATAATAACAATCAGTTATTAAATCATGAACCACAAAAGTATAGGTTACTCCTGGTATTAATCCTGTAAATGTTGTAGTTTCAGGTGTTCCAACATCTGCTAATTGATATGTTGTTGTATATGGTATTGTATTAAATTCCAGTATTCCAAACTCGTATGAACCACTACTTACTAATGATGAAACTGTTATTATTGCTGTTCCTCCACTTGTACAGTCTGCTGTAGCTGTTGAAATATCTATATCTAAGTCATCTGGTGGTGATGCAATAATAATATTACTTTGTAATACAGAACAACCATTAAAATCTATAACTTCTGCAGTATAGATTCCGAAGTCTAATACAATAAAAGTATGATCTTCATTTAAAGTTGTATTGTAACTGTCTGAATAACCAAAATTACTACTCAAATAATAAGTATAAGGTTGTGTTCCTCCTGATACATTTTCAAATATAACCTCTCCAAATGAAGTTCCTCCTGGGTTGTTACAAGTAATTCCTGTTGTTGAAATATCAAAGGTAATTGCATCTGGCTGTACTAGCGTAATACTTTCGGTATCGGTACAAAGTTTAGAGTCTCTAACAATTACGGTGTAAGTTCCGGCAGCAAGTCCTGTGAATATG
>NZ_AUGN01000004.1 GCF_000422685.1 Flavobacterium gelidilacus DSM 15343
AAAATATTAAATTTATTTATCTCAGTATGTTAAGATATTCTGTAACGTTGTCCCGATACATCGGGATACCCTTGCAAACCAGCTTAAGGTGGTTATTGCGTCGGGGCTCACCTCTTCCCATTCCGAACAGAGAAGTTAAGCCCGATTGCGCAGATGGTACTGCAGTAATGTGGGAGAGTATGTCGTCGCCTTTCTTTAGAAACCCTTATCATTTAGTTGATAAGGGTTTTTTGTTGTTTTAAACTTTTCTAGAAAACTCTAAATACGGCTGTATTTATAAAAAATAGAAACCAAACTCCAATTAATGAAGTTATTTACTGTGTAAAAGTTGTATTAAAACTCAAATATGAATAGTAACGTGGATTGCGTGAGGGATAGGAGCAATTGTTTGAGCTCTTTTTTGTAAAATACTTTAAACAAAAAAAGCGAGTGCGGATAGCCCGGCCCAAAGGGACACGCACAAAAAAAAATCCAACTCTTGCGAATTGGGTTTCGTTTTTTAAAATTCTAGAATTCTATCGTAATGTTTGTGATGATTTTTAAACTCTGTAACTCCTTCTTTAAAAGTTAGATATTTAGCTCCTTTCTTACGGTTTTCTTTACTTATTAAATACATGTAATGAAAATGTCTGGTTAGTTCTTTCCATCCATATAATAAGGAGTGTTTTGGGTCGTACATGTGTGTTGGTTCGCTTATAGCTCCGTTTATTTCTACTATTTGGAAATTTCTGCCTTGTTCTAAATCTGAATAATTACTGTACATTATATCCATTCTTCCAAAATGAAAACCTTCTATTTTTGAGCATATTTCGTTGAAGGATTCAGTCATTTTTGGTGTTATTTTATGGCTTGCATCTACAAATTTTGTTCCTCTGCAGTGATTTCCATAAGGAACTAAATTTATACTTTTATTGGTCTCTAAAATAGTATCAATAATTTCGGAAAATTCTTTTTCTAAAACTGGTATTTGTAATTCAAATCTAGGGTCTTGTAAAAGAAGTTCTCTGATTGTGTTTATTCCATTTCCTTTTAAGATTAGGAATTCCTTTGAAACAATTCCTGTTAGTAATCCTTTATCAGAATTTGGTAATTTTACATAGAATAATCCAATTTCGTTTTCATAGGGAATTAAGTCTTGAATTAAAAAATCGAAATTTGCTTGCTTTATGTATTTTTCTAACTCCTTTAAATTATCAATTTTTTTAACAGCTGTTCCTCTTAAGCCAATGTCAGGTTTAGCAATTAAAGGAAATTTTATTTCTTTTTCTGTCAAAAGCTTATTAACTATCTCTATATCTTCTTTAGCTTTAAATAAAAGTGTTTTTGGATAATACTCTTGAGGAATTAAATCATAAATTTCTTTTTTAGATTCCATAAAAAAACCTCCATTTTTAATAGTAGGATTTGAGGCATTAAAAAAGAAGAATGACCTTGTTCTAAAAACATAGTATAAATATTGAAAATAGACAGGTGTATAAAGCACTTGATAAGGCCAATATTCCCAATTTGTTAGTTTATGTAAAAATAATTTAGTGCTTTTCATTAGTCTAATAAATCAATGTAATTAAATGTAATATTATTTTTAGAAATAATACATTGGGTAATGCTAATAGTTTTTAAAATATTGTTTCTATTAATTTGAAGTCCGAAGTTTTTATTATCACTTTCAGTAAATTGATGGAAATTTAATAGTTTTTGGCTATTCATTTCATTTTCAGATAACATGAAATCTTGAAACCAAGCTGCTCTCTCTTCTCTTTTTTCTTTTTTATATAAAGTGGATGATGACCAAATGTGATTTTTATTTGCATCTAACTCAATACAATTTTTTTCAATCTCATCCCATTGCAATTGAAATAATTTCTCTTCACAAAATAATACAATTGTAAAAGGCTCGATATTGTCTAAGTCAATTGAATCCCATTCTTGAATTGGATTTACAGATGAAATTAAGTCTAAAACGATTAGTCCTCTACTTTTTCTGTAATTTGATTTATGAATGTGTTTTTCTCTTGCTCCATTTAGTAAAACAATTGAACTTTTATTGTTATGAGCAAACCATGTTCCTCCTGCCTTTGGATCTTTTGGAAAGTAAACTTCTTTATTATTGATTATGTATTTAGTTGGAGGAATTGCTCTTTCTCTTAAAATACTTTCATCTCTATTTGAAGTTATGCAATAACTATCTTTTAGCGGGACAAAACTTACTGTACACATTGATTTCTATATTCGATTGTTGATTTTGCAACTCCAAAATTTTCACTTAATTGAATAGATGGATGTTTTAAAACAGCCACTTTTATCAACGCTTGATGATGAATACTATGTTCTAAATTGTAAAGTAATTCTCTTTCGTAATTTGTTGAAATACTGTATTTTATTCTTTCAATGCCTTGTTCAAGGAATAATTCTTTATTGGGTTTCTCAATTTCTGACAATATTTCATTTATGCAATTAATAGCATATTCAATATCAGTTTGAATGCTTAAATTTCTATCACGTTTATCATAATTTACATTTCCATTTTCATAGTTTTTTAGCAAAGATTGATACATTTCGATAATATGCCTAGTGTGTTCACCAATTGTTGCGTTGCTTAATTCTTGATGACAAACAGTATATTGCTGACTTTCTAAACTAGACAAAAGACTAATTATTTCATTGAAATTTTCCTTTATAGAAGCTATGAGCATGTTTTGAATTTTGATTTTAAAATTAATAATTTATTTAATATGATAAATTGATCGCTCTTTATTCCACTTCTTTTCCTTCTGGTACGAATTTAACGGAAACTGAATTAGTACAAAAACGTTTTCCAGTAGTTTCTTTTGGACCATCATCAAAAACGTGACCTAAATGGCCACCACATTTAGCGCAAACTACTTCTGTTCTTGCCATTCCGAAACTAAAATCTTCATTATATTTTACAGAACCTTTTACAGCTTTATCGAAAGAAGGCCAACCGCAATCTGATTCAAATTTCATTTCCGAAGAAAATAAAACATTGTTGCAAGCTGCACAAACGTAATTTCCTTTTTCAAAATGATCCCAATATTCTCCAGTAAACGCTCTTTCTGTACCTTTTTCTCTCAGTACTTGATATTGTTCTGGCGTTAATTGTGCTTTCCACTCGGCTTCGGTTTTAACAATAGATGGTTTCATTTCTTCTTTTTTCTGTGAGTAACAAGATTGTAATGTTACTAATAGCACTAATGCAAAAATCTTTTTCATAACTTATTTATTTTAGTCAAAATTAATTTTAATTAAATCAAATTCATGTTAGATTTAGAACATCAACTTGATTATGTGTTTATTTTTAAATCTTTTATATAATCTTCATATTCAAAGAAAAACCTTTCAAAAGCATCCATTTTTTCATTAAAAAAATCAAATACTTCTGGCCATGTGTTTTTATTATTACTGCTTACGTTCAATTTTTCTACCCAAATTCGGCTTATGGCTTTTCCGTTTTGCAGGTATAGATCACGTTCAAAAACAGCATCAGGTAAATATTCTTCTAATAATATAGTTTTTAGCGATTCAATCTTCTCATAATATACTATACGGTTTTTTTCGTCTTTTGGTTCTATTTCAAGTAAAACTTGTGCTTTTTTATTATCTATATAGAATTTAAACGCAACATCTTTTATTTTGGTGTTGTATAATATCCATTTTCTTGGATGTTCTTCGGCAAAAGTTACCCAAAACTCTCTTTTTATACGTTGTGCTTCTTCTTTACTAAACATTTTTATAGGAAATTTGTGTTGAAATTAAAATTTCGATTATCTTTAAACTTAGAATTAAAAATAAAAGTATGCTTTTTATTGATTTTATCAAATATATTCCAAAAATACAGAAAGAAAAACTTCTTTCTTCAGATGCTCATGCAAAAATGGCACCATTGGAACGAATTTCTTTTTTAAAGGAAATGAATTATCTTGATAAGAAACCTAGAAAAGCTGCTGTTTTAATGTTGTTTTATCCTAAAAATGGGATAACACACTTAGCTTTAATAGTTAGAAACACATATCCTGGTGTGCATTCATCTCAAATAGGTTTTCCTGGTGGAAAAGTTGAAATAGAGGATTTAGATTTACAAGAAACAGCTTTGCGAGAAACCCATGAAGAAGTTGGAATTCATCCTGAAAAAATACAAGTAATTAAGCCTTTTAGTGAAATTTATATTCCACCAAGTAATTTTTTAGTATATCCTTACATGGGAATTTCTCACGAAGAATTACAATTTATTCCAGATTTACATGAAGTTAAGCGTGTTTTGGAGTTTCCATTATCGCTTTTTTTAGATGATGCTACTGTTTCAATTGTTAAAATGACAACTTCTTATGCTGTTGATTTAGAGGTTCCTGCGTTTATGGTTGAAAAATATGTTGTTTGGGGCGCAACAGCTATGATGATGAGTGAGTTAAAGGAAAACATCAAAAAGGCTATAATTTAAAAGGTTTTATTACTTTTGTAGTCTTGAAAAAAAATTAAAATATTATGGGTTTATTTAAAAGAAATCCTTTTGGACATATATTATTCTTAAAGAAATGGTTAATTAGAATCTTTGGTGCTTTGACACATAGAAGGTACAGAGGCTTTAATGAAATGCATATTGAAGGTTCTGAAATTATAAAAAATTTACCGGACACAAATGTGCTTTTCATTTCTAACCATCAGACATACTTTGCTGATGTTGTGGCTATGTTTCATGTGTTTAATGCTAGTTTAAAAGGCAGAGAAGATAATATTAAAAACGTTGGATATCTTTGGAATCCAAAAATGAATGTTTACTATGTTGCTGCAAAAGAAACCATGGAATCTGGAATTTTGCCAAAAATATTATCTTATGTTGGTGCCATAACTGTTGAAAGAACTTGGAGAGCTGAAGGTAAAGATGTAAAAAGGGAAGTTAACCCAAGTGATACCGAAAATATAAAAATTGCTTTAGATGATGGTTGGGTAATCACATTTCCACAAGGAACCACTCGTTCGTTTAAACCAGTAAGAAAAGGTACAGCTCATATTATATTACAACATAGACCAATTGTCGTTCCAGTTGTTATTGATGGTTTTAGAAGATCTTTTGATAGAAAAGGGTTAAGAATTAAAAAGAAAGGTATTCTGCAATCTATGGTAATCAAAGAACCTCTGAAAATTGATTATGATAATGATACCGTTGATGATGTTGTAGAAAAAATGGAATATGCTATAGAACAACACGAATCATTCTTAAAAGTAATTCCAGCAGAAGTTTTAGATGAAGAAGCAAAACTCAACAACGATAGAAAGTGGAAGTATTAAAAATAAAACCGTCATTAATTTGATGGTTTTTTTTTATTTTACAGCTTCAACTTTATAGCCTTTTTTACGCAAGAGTTTTATAACACCATTTTCTCCAGCTAAATGTCCTGCACCAACTCCATAGAAAGTAGGCTTCTCTTTAGAAACCTTTTCTATAATCGGAATCCAATTATCATTTCTATCGTTTAATAAGACGTCATTAAAATTAGATGAAATTTTGTTTTCAGATTCATCCATTAAATCTAACATTCCTTCAATATCTTTGTCGTTGTAAATAGCTAGCATTTTTTTCATTTCTGCTTTATCATTAACCATGTTGTCTTTTGCTGTTTTGACTAATTCTTCAACTTGAGTTTTATAAGGAATTTTATCAAAAACAGTTAATTGATCTAAAATTGATTCTAAACCATAAACTTCTTCTTTTTGTTCTTTCGAAATTTTTACTAATTCCGTTTCAATGGTTTGCATTGGACATTCTAAAAGTTTTGGAATAAACATAGCACTTATCATAAATGGTTTAAATTTATCAACCATTTTAATAGAGATACTTATGTTTTCTTTTAGAAAAGCATCTACTATTTTTACTTCCTCTTCGGTCATTAAGGAAGACATTGTTACACCATCTTTCATAATCATTCCCTTCATCATGGTTGCTTGTAAAGTTGGGTCATCCATATCAATCTCAAGATACATTTGTGAAGTTTCATCTAATGCTTTTTTTATAGCATCGTCAAAATTTATTTCACAAACAGCATGCATTGTTCCAAAAAGGTAAGAAGGTTTTTCTAATCCATTTCCAGAAATTTTCCAGAGTAAACTCTTTTCTAGATCTTGAGCATTAGTAGCAAAACTGAACAGAATTGAAGTAAAAATAAAAAGAATTCGTTTCATGTTATTTATATTTCAAGTTTTTTTAACTCTTGGTAATTGTTGTTTAAACGTTTTAATAAAATTCCATATAAAAGTTTATATATAATCCAAAACAACGTTACAATAACGGCAATAATAACAATACTACTAATTATAAAAATAGCTGGAAATTTTTCATAAAGTTCGTTAATTTCTTTGTTGTATTTAAAAAAAGAATTAAGGACAAAAAAGGTAGTAATACTAACTAAAAGCAAATTATACCAGATGTAATATTTTACTATTTTTCTTGTTTTTAAGATATCTGACATTAATTTTTTGACAGAAGAAGCTGCACTTATTTTTCTAAAATTTTTATAGAAATAAATAATAAAACCTGAAAATACAATCAAATTAAAAACGGTTATAAATAAATTAAAGTTATATAGATGATTTTTTTCCATCATTTTGATGCTTGACTTATCAAAAAAGCTTGAAATATCGAGTATTCTTAAAATCAAAAATTCACAAATGCTTATAATCAAAATCCACTTCACAATAGACGACGATCTTTTATGAAGCATTCCATAAATTTCTTTTTCGGTTATTTGATTAAAAGAATGGTCTTTCTTCTTCCAATCTTTTTTTAGTATATCTAGTTCATCCATTTTTACGGATTTAATATTTTTTTTAATTTTCCTTTTACACGATTCATTTTCACTCTGGCATTTACTTCACTAATTCCTAAAGTTTCCGATATTTCAGCATAATCTTTATCTTCTATGTATAAAAAAACCAAGGCTTTTTCAATATCATTTAATTGATCAACAGCACTGTAGAGTAATTTTAGTTGTTCTTCTTCTTCAAAATTGTAATCCTCTTGTTTTACCCTATGATAAGTATTGTTAAACTCAATGGTGTCAATTGTCCGTTTCTTTTTTCTATAAAGTGTAATTGCAGTGTTTAATCCAACACGATAAGCCCAAGTAGTAAATTTAGAATCACCTCTAAATTTCGGAAAAGCTTTCCATAATTGAATTGTTATTTCTTGAAACAAATCCTTGTGCGAGTCATCATCAGAAGTATATAGCCTACAAATTTTGTGGATTATATTCTGGTTTTCTTGTAATTGCTTTACAAAAAGTTCTTCTGATTCTGGATTCATATCTATAAGTATACCAAAAGTGAATGTTGTTACAAGTATACTGATTTTTTTAGCACGTTTAGTCGATAAATAGTAATTCAATGAATGAATTCATAAAATCTATAAAAAATTGACTAACAATTGTATATTTGTTTTACTATAAAAATCATTGAATATAATGAATATATCACGCTCCAGTTTTCCTAGATTAGTAATAATAGGTGGTGGTTTTGCAGGAATAGCATTAGCCAAAAAACTTCGCAATAAAAACATACAAGTTGTTTTATTAGACAAACATAATTATCACAACTTTCAACCTTTAATGTATCAAGTCGCAACAGGTGGTTTAGAACCTGATTCGATTGCTTACCCTATTAGAAAAGTACTTCAGGAAAAAAATGATTTTTATTTTCGTCTGGCTGATGTTAAAGAGATTGACACTAAAAACAATAAAATAATTGCAGATATAGGTGAATTAAAATACGATTACTTAGTTTTAGCAACGGGTTCCAAAACCAATTTTTTTGGAAATCAAGAAATGGAACGCAACTGTATGGCCATGAAAACCATTCCGCAATCTCTAAATATAAGAAGTTTAATTTTAGAAAATTTTGAACAAGCTTTACTAACCAATGATATTGAAGAACGTCACAGTTTAATGAATTTTGTTTTAGTAGGTGGTGGACCAACTGGCGTTGAATTAGCTGGAGCTTTAGCTGAAATGAAAAGAGCTATTCTTCCTAAAGATTATCCTGATTTAGATGTTAGAAAAATGGAAATTAATCTAATTCAAAGCGGTGATAGAATTCTGAATACTATGAGCGAAAATGCTTCAAAAAAAGCAGAAGAATTTTTAATAAAATTAGGTGTTAGTGTTTGGAAAAACGTTCGTGTAACAGGCTATGATGGGAGAATAGTAACGTCAAATTCTGATCTAACATTTGATAGTGCAACTGTTATTTGGACAGCTGGTGTTCAAGGTGCATTAGTAAATGGTTTATCTGCAGAAAGTTTAATTGCTAGAGCAGATCGAATTAAAGTCAATGAATTTAATCAAGTTGTTGGTTATGAAAATATTTTTGCTGTTGGTGATATTGCTTCCATGATTTCCGAAGAATTTCCTCAAGGTCATCCCATGATGGCTCAACCTGCTATGCAACAAGGAAGACAATTGTCAGATAATATAGTAAGATTGCTAGATAAAAAATCAATGAAACCCTTTGAATACAAAGATAAAGGTTCAATGGCAACAATAGGAAGAAACAAAGCTGTTGTAGATTTACCAAATTATAAGTTCAGTGGAGTTTTTGCTTGGTTTGTTTGGATGTTTGTGCATTTGTTTTCTTTAATTGGCTTCAAAAATAAAGCGGTTGTTTTCCTAAATTGGGTTTATAATTATATTCGTTTTGATAGAGAAGCCCGATTAATTATTCGACCTTATAAAAAGAAGCAAGCCGTTAGTTTTACTAGCGATGAAATATAATATTATTGTTAATTCAAAATTACTAGTACTTATGAAGCGTTTTTTGATTGTCATTTTGTCGATTTTATTTTTTAGCTGTAATTCATTAAAAGATAAAGGTATTATGTCTAATAATTCAGAAAAAATTAGTGTTTTAAATTTTGGTTCAGCACATTTAACCCATACTTCTGATGCAAATACAGCTGTTAGAGATTTAAAAGATTTACAAGTAAAAGAAGATATTAATAAAATTGTAAAATTTTTAGTTGCATACAAGCCTACAGTAATTTGTATTGAAATGCAGCCCGACAATAATTCTTTTGTAAATGAAGTTTTTCAAAAATATATAATAGATCAATCCAATCGGTTGAATTACTCAGAAGAATTAAATGCTATTGCTTTTGAAACAGCTAGATTAAGTGATGTGAAATACATTTATGGGATAGATGACCAAATGGGTTTTGATTATCCTAGTTTAATTGATTTAGCAAACAGAAATGCATCTGATAGTTTATTTGTGGTGAATCAAATGAATTCCTATAAAGAGGTAAATAACCTGCCTTTATTGGAACAATTCTATAAAATAAATACGAAAGAATATAAAATGGAAACGTTTAATTTTTATAATTTTTTAGCAACAATGCATACCAATGAAAAATATGAAGGTGCTGATATTATTACTGATTTTTATAAACGAAACCTAAGAATGTATTCTAATTTTTGTGATATTCCATTGACTAAAAACGATAGAGTCTTAATTATTTTGGGAGCTACTCATACAGCTTATTTCGATGTTTTTTTAGAAAATAATCCAAAATATAAAGTAGAAAACACTTTGGATCATTTATCTAAGAACTAATTTTCTCATAACCAATCAACAACCCAATAAACTTACTGTAACTTTCTAAACCATCTTTTTGTTGGTTCGCTTTTAGGAAATTATCGTAGAAGTATTCAAAGAAATTATTGATTGGAGTTTCATATTCTTTCCAAAAGACTTCATTTTCGTTGAAGTTTTTCAAAACACCTTTGTTTAATTTTTCTAGATATATTTTACTTTTTCCTTCTTCGATTTCTTCTAAGTTTCTAAGACAATATCTAATTGCAGTTGTGTATGCAGCATATTGAAAATAATCATCTGAATTATTTATAGCAGCCAAATAACCAATAAAATTACATTCACTTTCAGAACCAATTCCCGTTTGATGTGCCATTTCGTGACAAGTAGTAAAAGGTGTTGAATACTTTGGTTTCAAATAATTGACTTGAGCTTCATTAGTAAATGGATTCAAATAACCACCAAAGCCCATATAACTCAAAGGCATACTAAATAAGGATTGTTTAATACTTTTGGTATGATAATCAAATTCTTTTAAATCTTTTGGTAACTTGTGATAACCATTTTGAGCCATTTCAAAAATCTCTTTTTCAGTGTAGGGATTTATTACAGCAACTGAATCATTTGATGTTATTCTTAATTGTAATTGATTTGATTTTTCAATCATTTTTTTAGTCAACTTTTCTAAATCAGCTAATGCATATTCTTTATTGATTTTCAATTTTTCATGTATCGGAATTCGATAATAATTCATTCCCCATAAAAAATGAAAGAAGAAATAAAATATAGACAGAATGCTTAGAATCCTAAGTCCATTTGCTTTCCAATTTTTGAAAAACCCTTTTCTGTTTTTTAAAATCCATTTGATTAATAAGAAAATTAAAACGCCATAAATCACATCTCCAAAAGAAAAAGAAAGCGAACCAAAAATAAGTCTCAAACCTTTTGAAAGAATAGGGTAGAGGCCATTACTATAATAGTTTTCTATACTTTTAGGAACGAAAGCTAAAGTTTTTACAAGGATGATTTGGACAATTAATAGTATAGGTAAAATGTATTTTCTTTGCACAGTATTGATTTAAAAACGTAAATATAACTACAAATCAATTCCTAAAGAAATTAAACTTTGTAACTTTGCACTTTGAAACTTACAAAAACATAAATATAATGAGCCAAGAAGTAAGAAACCTTGAACCTAAAGAGCTTTGGAACAAATTTGCAGATTTAAATGCAGTGCCTAGACCTTCTAAAAAAGAAGAAAGAGTCATTGCTTTTATGATGGATTTCGGAAAAAAATTAGGATTCGAAGTAGTAAAAGATGAAGTTGGAAATGTAATCATCAAAAAACCAGCTTCAGTAGGAATGGAAAATAGAAAAACCGTCGTAATGCAATCGCATTTAGATATGGTGCATCAAAAAAATAACGATACTAATTTTGATTTCGACACACAAGGGATTGAAATGTATGTTGATGGGGATTGGGTTCGTGCAAACGGAACAACACTTGGAGCAGACAATGGGTTAGGAGTTGCTACGATTATGGCAGTTTTGGAAAGTAAAACTATCAAACATCCAGCGATTGAAGCTTTGTTCACAATTGATGAAGAAACCGGAATGACTGGTGCAATGGGTTTACAAGGTGGAATGTTAGAAGGAGAAATTCTTTTAAATTTAGACACTGAAGAAGATGACGAAATTGACATAGGTTGTGCTGGTGGAGTAGATGTTACTGCAACGGCTGAATATGACGAAGAAGAAACTCCAGAAAACGCTGTAGGTTATACTATTACTGTAAAAGGTTTAAGTGGTGGACATTCAGGAATGGATATTCATAAAGGATTAGGAAATGCTAACAAAATCATGAATCGTCTTTTATTTGATGGTTTTGATGATTTTGGATTACAAATTGCTTCTATAAAAGGAGGAAGTTTACGTAACGCAATTCCAAGAGAAAGTGTTGCACAAGTTGTAATTGCAGATGTTTATGATGAAGCTTTCGTATTTGACATGCAAGATATCATCAATGACATTAAAACTGAATTAAAAACAACGGAACCAAATTTAGAGGTAGTAATCGAGAAATCAGAAATTACTCCAGCTAAAGTTATGCCACCAATGGCTCAATACTTTTTAGTTCGTGCGTTGTACACAGCTCACAATGGAGTTTATAGAATGAGTGCTGATTTTGCTGATTTAGTTGAAACTTCAAACAACATTGCTAAAGTAATTGTTGGTGAAGGAAAATTATCTGTACAATGTTTAACACGTTCTTCTGTAGAAACTGCCAAATTTGATTTAGCGAATTCATTACGTTCAGCCTTTGAATTAATGGGTTGTGAAGTTGAATTTTCTGGAAGTTATCCAGGTTGGACACCAAACGCAAATTCTGAAATATTAGATGTTTTGAGTTCAATTTATGAAAAACAAAACGGTAAGAAAGCAGATGTTGTAGCTTGTCACGCTGGATTAGAATGTGGAATTTTAGGAACAAATTATCCAGATATGGATATGATTTCTTTTGGACCAACAATCAAAGGAGCACATAGTCCAGATGAAAGAGCTAGTATTTCTTCTGCTCAAAAGTATTGGAAATTTGTATTGGAAGTTTTGGAGAATATTCCAGTTAAAAACTAAAATAAATAATATAGAAATTAAAAAGCCTCATTTTTGAAATGAGGCTTTTTAATTTTTTTTAGTTTATCATTTCTAAAATTTCGTTTTTTGGATTGTTATCATTGTAAGCAAATAACTTGGAACAATCCATTATATTAGGAACATTATCAAACTTGCAAAGCAATTCTACAACACCACATAAACCAAGGAATAAGGTGTTCTTACTGATGTTCTTTTTAGCATTTTTGAGGTGTTTTAAAGGCAGCTTATACCCACATTTTGATAAAAATTCCATCTCAATTTGTAATAATTCTATAGGAGAATAACCATTGAATTTTTTTCCAAAATTTTGATTTATTAAACCAACATAATTAAGTTTTACAGCACCATGACAATCTGATAAATGTTTCCAAAAGTCTTTATTATCTAGTATGTTTCCAACGGCACATTCTGTACATGATTCTGGGTTTAAGGTGTCATTGTGAAAAGCGTTGTATAATTTTTTTATAGCCTGATTAAATCTTTTTGAAGTTTCCATAATTCAAAATTTAAAATTACTTAATAAAGTTACTAAAATTTTGTAAATGAAAGCTTTAACAAATCATAAAAAATATTTAGAAATATATTTAATTTTTGAATTGAATAAGATTTAGAAATATTATTCACTATTCCTAGATCTCATTAATCTAATAAAAACAAATGAAAAAAAGATAAAAAAGAGCCAATCATTAGCTCCATAAATAGCGTAAAATACTCCAGCCATTAAATCCTTTTCAAAGACAGCTGATAGATTGTTCTTAAGTAACCAATTTATCCAAATATAACCATAAATAAATTTTTCAACAGCAAAAATTGCGATTAGCCATTTAACGTTTTTAAAAACTTTAGCAACTGATATGTAAGCTAAGCCCCAAATAAAAATCATTAATAATCCGAAATTTGACATAACATCAGGATCAAATTCAGGAATTGTAGTATTTGTAAATAACCTTGAAAAAAGAAGGACTGAACTATTCATTAATCCTGCAATAATAAATCCTTTTGAAATTGTTTTGTCTTTTAAAGTCATATTACAGATTTTTAAATTAAGATTTATTTTTCATGAATTCTAGTATTTCTTTATAACGTTTGCTCCACGGAATTATATATTGAATTACCATTGGAGCATGTTTTTTATTTAAAATAATAGGTTTAACATTAGGTTGATATTTGTTTAATTCGTTGATGAATCTCGAATTTCCAATTTTTATAGATTCATAGGTTTTACTTCCTAAATAAATCATCATTTTTGGCGTATTTTCGTCTACAAAATAAATAGGAGAAGCATCTTTCCATTCTTTAGGATTATTACTCCAAGTTGCTAAATAATCATTTTTGTTTGTAGGTGAATTTTCTTCTAAATAATGTTTCATATCTAATCCAGCTGCATCGTTTAGAATTATTCCTTTGATGATGTTTTTATCTTCTAAATACTTTGGATTAGTTCCAATTAAAGCAATTAAATGTCCACCAGCAGAATGTCCTGTCAAAAATATCTCATTAGGATTGCCTTTATAGTCACTGATATGTTCTTTTGTCCAAGTCACTGCTTTTGCAATTTCTTTTGCCATATCATCATAATTTGCTTTTGGACTTAAAGTGTAACCTGCAATAACAGTTGTAATTCCTTTCTTAGCGAAATTTCTACCAATAAAGTTGTATGTTTTTTTATCACCAGAATTCCAATTTCCACCATGAACAAAAATGACAACTTGATTATTAGTGTACTTTGAGCTGCTTGGTGTAAAGATGTTTAAAGTAGGTTGTTCCGTCTTTTCATCCGTTTCATTTAGATAATTAACATTTTTATATTTTTTTGAAGCACAACTTGTAAATAATAGTAACGTAATGATTAATAGTATACTTGAATTTTTCATTTTTGATTTCTAATTTTTTTATAAAATTAAAACTTTATTAATCAATTTATTTATATGTTTTTTATCGAATGTTATAGAATTATATGAATTAAAAAAAAGGTTTATAAATAAACTATAAACCTTTTTTTAATATTAAATTATTTTTTGATAGTCAAATTTGAGTAATATAAAGATACCTTTTTTACGATTTAGAGTTTCAGGATCTAATTTAAATTTACCCCTCTTTTTTTTAGTAGTTAACTAAAATAGCTGCGATTTTATTTAAATCAGATTCATTGATTTCAGTTTTTGGCGCTAATGGAAAAATTTGTTGTCCTGGTCTGCTTACAAAAGCAGCTCTCCAACCTCCCCATAGTGCTCCAGCAACATCCCAGCCATGTGCTGCAATTAGCATACATTCTTCGGGTTTTACATCCATTTTTCGGGCTGCCCAATCATAAGTATCTCTAAATGGTTTGAATTTTCCAACATCTTCGACACTTAATCTTTCTTCAAAATATTCGGTTAAACCTGCACTTTCAAATTGTTTCTTAACACCTTCGTTTGAAGAGTTTGTAAATGATACAAGTTTATAACCGTCTTTTTTTAATTGAGCTAAAGCATTTTTAACTTCTGGATGTGCTGGTAAACCTCTTAATGATTCAATTATGGTTTTTCGAGCTTCGGTTTCAGAAATTTGTATATTATTATTGGCTGCTACCATTTGTAATGCAGCTGCGCCTATGTTTCCAAAATGCTCATATTGTCCACTTGCTGAGGTGACTAATGAATATTGTAACATTGTTGTAAACCATAATGATAATAAATCCTCTCTGCCATTTAATGCTTTACCTACTTGTTGCTTCATTTGAGTAAGATCTAAAAGTGTTTCGTTTACATCAAAAAATAAAACTTTTGGTCTAACTTTTTTTATACTTTTAATCTCATTCTCTTGAGTGTTTCCAAGAGCTATGTTTGGCATTATTAATCCTGTTGTTCCCATAATTCCAATATTTTTAATGAAATTTCTTCTGTTATTCTTCATTACTATTATTTTAGCTTTTCAACAGCTTTGATAACTTCGTTAGGTTCAGCTCTTTTTCTATAATCCTCATCTAAAAAGGCATATTGAATTATTCCGTTTTTGTCAATTACATAAGTGGCTGCTAATGGTAATTCGTTATCTTTATTTCCGTTATATTCACTTAAACCAAAAGCTTCTTCGTAAATCGATGCTACACCTTTTGTTAGTGTAAATACAACTCCATATTCTTTTCCTATTTTATTGTCTAAATCACTTAAGCAGTAAATTCTAATTTGTTTTTTTCTGTTGTACTTAAAGATTTATCGGGTTTTTCTGGAGTTAATGCAATTAAAGTAGCTCCAGCATTTTTAAATTCAGGTAATTTTTCTTGTAAAAAATTTAATGTAATGTTGCAATATGGACACCAACCACCTCTATACCATGTTAGAATTACTGGACCATTTTTAAGTTCATCATACAAATAAACTGATTTGTTTAATGCATTTTTTAAAGTAAAATTAGGTGCTTTATCACCAACATTTAAAGCTCTCTCAAGTATTCCAGAATTTTTTACATCAGCTAAGCCATCTGCATAAATTTGTTTCTTTTCTTCTGAAGCTTTTTTTTCAAATTCTTCTTTTTTAATATTTAGTAGTGAATCTAAGGGTGAATTATTAGTTGTTTCCATTGTAACTTCTTTTTTTGTTTCTTCTTTTGAATCAACATCTTCTGTCTTTTTACTATTGCAGCTTGACAATGCTAAAACTAAAGAAGCTATTATTAATATATTTTTTTTGAGAATCATATTTATTTTTTATTTTAAATCAGAACTTGATATATTTATTTTTGTTCTAAAATTTCAGTTAACACTTGCTTGTAAACTTCAACAGGTTGCGCTCCATTTAATGCACTAGTTCGATTAAATACTATTGTTGGAACTGAAGAAATTCCTAAGCTTTGCCAATAATTTTCAATATTTTGAATTTCATCAAGAGCATTTTTATCATTTAACCTCTTTAAAGCTTCTTCCTTGTTTAGTCCGATTTTTTCAACTTCTTGAAGAAGAATTTCTCTTTTAGAAACATCTTTTCTTTCACTAAAAAATGCCTCCATAAAACGAATATTTAATTCAGTTTGTTTGTCATTTTCTTTTGCATATTGAAGTAATACATGAGCTTCTCTAGAATTTACGATGTGCATTCCATCAAAATAATCAAAAGTGAAACCCACTTCTGCACCTAATGACGTAAGTAATTCTTGAGATTTTTTACTTTGTTCTAAAGTAGAACCATATTTTCTAGTGATGTGTTCTTGAATTTCTTCTCCTTCTGAAGGCATATTTGGATTTAATTCGAAAGGTTGCCACTCAATTTCTACTTGATCTTGAATTCCCATTTCTTTAATCGCTTTTTCTAAACGTCTAAAACCAATGATGCACCAAGGACACATTACGTCTGATATTATATCTAATTTTATCATATTTTTATTTTTATTAAGTCACAATATACGATAATGTCTATTTGTGACTTAGTAATTTTATTATTTAGTCCAAGCAAATTTTTGGAAAGGTGCGTCTACAGGTGTATTTGCAATATGATTTGTATAATTGCTGATTACTTTTTGTGATAAACCTAAGATAATTTCTAAAA
Source organism: Flavobacterium gelidilacus DSM 15343 (assembly GCF_000422685.1). Taxonomy (GTDB): domain Bacteria; phylum Bacteroidota; class Bacteroidia; order Flavobacteriales; family Flavobacteriaceae; genus Flavobacterium; species Flavobacterium gelidilacus. The sequence goes on from NZ_AUGN01000004.1 coordinate 16,776, forward strand.
CTTGTCTTTCAGTATAACCAGCTGCATAAAATGCTTGTAATTCTTCTGAAGATACATGTCCACGATTACGAGTTATGGCTAATGTAAAAGTTCTAAGTGCTTCTAATTTTGGGTTTTCTAGAGGAGTTTCGTTTCTTAGAGATTCGGTAATGTTTTCATCTACTTTCATCATACCAGCAATAGCTGTGTGAGCTGGTATACAATAATGACATGCGTGCTCAACATTGATGGTTTGCCATACTACAGTTAATTCATCTTTATCAAAAGAAGATTCTGTAAATAATTTATGTAAAGTTTGGTACCCTTCTAATATACCTGGAGCACCAGCTAAAACTCCATGTAAACCAGGAATCATTCCGTTAGTTTTTAAGGATTGTTCTAATAATTCTTTACTTCCTTCTGGTGCAGATTCAATAGTGTGAATTTTTAATGTTGTCATAGTTTTAATTTTTAATTTATTTTAATAATTCATATCTAAGCATATGCTTAGTTTAGTGTAAAAAAAAAGTTATATGTTTTTGAAGGTAAATTCAATATAATCTTCTATTTCTTTTTTGTCGTTTACTCTTGTTGCTGCAGCTAATCCATGTTTAGCTAATAATAAATAATTAGCTTGTTTTAGAATAGTTTCTTCATCCTTAGAAGCATCTGTTGCTAATTTTTCTATAAATAGCATTTTTAAATTATCCATGAATTCGTTCATCTGACTTTTTATCATTTGATCTTCAATATCAGCAAATTCATTATATGTATTGGTGAATAAGCACCCTTTTTGATTGGCTAATTCATTTGGTTTGTTTATTGAGTCATAAAAGAAAGTTTTAATATCTTCAACACCATTTGTCCCGTTTTTTAATTTCACGAACATATTGTTGTTTTTTGCTTTGTAACATTTTAGACTTTCTAAAAACACACCATGTTTACTGCCAAAACTTGCATATATCGAAAACTGATTTATGCCCATTTCTTTTTCTAGCATTCGAACAGAAGTATTTTCATAACCATTCTTCCAGAAAAGAGTCATTGCTTTTTCTATTACTTCTTGTTCGTTATATTTCTTAGTTCTTGCCATTAATTTTTTAATACATTACAAAACTAAGCACTTGCTTTGAAATAATAAAATTATTTAGGATATTTTAACAAAATCAAAAAAAAACTCCGAAATGAATCGGAGTTTAAAAATCTAACTTAAAATTAACAAAAATAGAATTGGAAAGAGTAGACCAGCTATAGCCAGTTTCCAACCTCTTCTTTTAAAGGTGTGTTTACCATGTTTGACCATTAATGTTCCTGTAATTGCAATAATGATTAATGAAATTCCAAAAATGTCTGAAAAGTAAATCCACCAATTTGAAGTGTTTTTATGTAATAACATAGATTGACTTATTAATGGTGTTTTAATAAATTGTATTATTTCGCCTTTACCTGTTTTAACATCAATTTCAACTTCGGTATTTTCAAATTGTATTTTGAATTTACCTTTTCGTACCATGTGACGTTTTACTTTATCATCAATTTTTAATTCTTTGGCTAAGTTTTCAGCGTAAGCATCATTAATTTGAGATTCTTCTGGTAAGGAGATTTCAATTGCTTTTGCTTCAAGGGTATATTTATCAGGATGCCAATCGTTTCTGTGGTTCATCAAAATTCCTGAAAAAGCAAATATTATGATTAATCCTAAAAAGAAATACCCTAAATCTCTGTGTAATTCTCTTGCATTAATTTTTTTCATGTGTGATTAAAATTTATAATTTAAAGCAATTGAGTAGTTTCTTGGTGCAATAGGATTTACACTATTATCATCGTGAACATTGTAATTTAATTCATTAAAGACATTACTTAATTTTGTACTAATTCTAAATTGCTTAAATGTATATCCTAAAGTAGCATCAACTTGTACAAAATCTTGTAAATAAATTAATTGTCTGTTATCATTTGCAACTTGCGTTCTTGTTGAACGTCCTGCGTATCTTTCGCCAAAATAAGTCGAAATTAATCCTAAGTTTATCCCTTTTAATTTTCCTTCACTAAATAAATAATTTGCACTTAAATTAGCTGTATTTTTTGGATTATATCTTAATAAACTTCCTGCAATATAATAACCTTCGTCTAAGAATTTAGTTTCATTAAAGCTATATCCTGCAATCATTGTTAGACCTTTTAATGGATTTGCTGTAATGTCTACTTCTACACCTTTACTTCTTACTTCACCAGTTAAGACTTTTACATAAGAATATGAGTTACCATTAGCTAAAGATTGTTGATAGAATTTATCGTTTGAAATTTGATAAGCTGTTACATTTAGATATAATTTATCTGTAAATAATTTGTTTTTTATTCCAATTTCATATTGATCTACAATTGAAGGTTCCAATGCTTTACCTGTCTCGTCTTGACCTGTATTGATTTCAAATGAGTTTGAATAAGTTGCAAATAAAGAATGATTTTTTGTTGGTTGATAAATTAATCCAACTCTTGGTGAAAAAGCATCATCATAGTTTTTTGTTGGTGTAATGCTTCCATCACTATATTTTAAAACGTCGCTTCTTGTATCTTGATAACTGTAACGAATTCCTGCTAAAACTTTAATTTTTTCTGAAAAACTTATTAAATCTTGTGCATAAACACCAAAACGATTAATAGGAGCTTTTGTTAAAGTATTTTCTGTTAAAGTTGGTATTGCGGCTTCATTTGCTGGATTGTAATCTTCAAAAATATTTACGGTATCGTAATTAGAAAATTGATTATATGCAGTTGTAGAAGTTTTAAAGTTTTCAACATCAGCACCAAATAACACGTTATGTTCTATTTTTCCAGTTGTGAATAGACCTTTTAAATCTAGTTGTTGCATAAAATAATTATCTTTTGCTTCAGTTTTTTGAATGCTTCTGTTCCAATCACCATTTGTTTGTACTCCTCCATTTGAACCTGTATTTGGTCTTGTGTTTGAGAATAATTCTGTATCATAATAACGAATACCATTTACAAAATTTATATTCCAGTTTGAGTTAAATCTGTGGTTAAGGGTAATTGTATTTGCAAATTGTTGGCTATCATATTTACCCCAAGAAACACCTAAGAATCTATCACGAGGCAAATCAACTACTTTATAATCTATAATTCCAGCACCAAAATCTGGTGTTCTTGAGTCTTTTGTGAAATCTGTTTCGATTAATAAATCAGTATTTTTTGAAAGTTTAAATTCAAATGACGGGTTGATATAAAAACGTTCAGATTCTACATTATTTCTGTAGCTATCAGCTGTTTCATAAGAACTATTTATTCTAAATGCAGCTGTTTTGTTCTTGTTTAAAGCACCATAAACATCTAAAGTTGGTTTTATTGTGTTGAAACTTCCATAATTGAATCCTACTTCACCACCAAAATCATATTTAGGTTTTTTGGTTACTAAATTCAGAATTCCACCTGGAGAAACGTTTCCAAAAAGCATTGCAGCACTTCCTTTTAAAAATTCTACTCTTTCTAAGCCAGAAGTTTCAATGCTCATTCCGTTAAAATATCTAACTCCGTTTTTAAATGTATTAGAACTAGAAAGCGAAAACCCTCTTGAGGCAATTTCTTCTTGATAACCACCAGTTGTTCCCATAATGTAAACACCATTAGCATTTTTTAAAATATCTGTAATAGAGTTTACCTGTTGATTTTGTAAAGTTATATTAGTAATTACAGAAGAAGCTTGTGGTAAATCCATTGGTTTTATTGACGTTTTTCCTATCGAAATAGGGTTGTCAATGTTTTTTCCTGTCACAACCACTTCTTGAAGGTTGTATTTTTTGATTTTTACAGTATCATTTTCAAGAGTAACATCTCCCTCATATTTATAACTATCTTGGGCATAAAAACTTAAACTTAAAAGTGAAATCGCTACTGTTAAATATATTCTTCTCATTACTTATTTAGATTTAATTAAAATAACGATGCAAAAATAATACGTGTTTTTTAATTGACAAAGTTTATTTAGACTTATTTTAAATAAAAGTTTTAACATGTTGATTTTCAAATTAAAAAAAGTGAAATGTTAACATTGCTTATGTCTATGTTTTTTCATTATCTTTGCACTCCAATAAAAGAATACAAGATGTTAGAAAGACTTCAATATGTAAAACAGCGTTTCGATGAAATATCAGATTTGATTATTCAACCTGATGTTATTTCGGATCAAAAACGTTATGTGCAATTAACTCAAGAATATAAAGGTTTAAAAGACCTAATGGAAAAGCGTGAAGAATTAATAAATTTAACTGCCAATATTGAAGAAGCTAACGAAATAATATCAGATGGTTCTGATGCCGAAATGGTTGAAATGGCAAAAATGCAGTTAGATGAAGCTAAAGAGCGCATGCCACAATTGGATGATGAAATTAAGTTTTTATTGATTCCGAAAGATGAAGAAGATGCCAAAAATGTTATGGTTGAAATCCGAGCAGGAACTGGTGGAGATGAAGCATCAATTTTTGCAGGAGATTTATTTAGAATGTATACTAAATATTGTGAAAGTAGAAACTGGAGAACTTCTGTAGTTGATATTAGTGAAGGAACTTCTGGTGGTTTTAAAGAGGTTATTTTTGAAGTTACTGGAGAAGATGTATATGGCACTTTAAAATTTGAAGCTGGTGTGCATCGTGTACAACGTGTTCCTCAAACTGAAACACAAGGTCGTGTTCATACATCTGCAGCAACTGTAATGGTTTTGCCAGAAGCGGAAGAATTTGATGTTCAAATTGATATGAATGATGTTCGTGTAGATTTTTTCTGTTCGTCTGGTCCTGGTGGTCAATCGGTAAATACGACAAAATCTGCTGTTCGTTTAACACACATTCCAACTGGTTTGGTGGCACAATGTCAAGATCAAAAATCGCAGCATAAGAATAAAGATAAAGCTTTTACAGTACTACGTTCTCGTTTATATGAAAAAGAATTAGCTGTTAAACAAGCCGAAGATGCTGTTAAGCGTACATCGCAAGTAAGTAGTGGTGACCGTTCTGCTAAAATTAGAACGTATAACTATTCACAAGGTCGTGTAACGGATCATCGAATTGGTTTAGATGTTTTTGATATGGATGGAGTGATGAATGGTAAAATTCAAAAATTTATTGACGAACTTCAATTGGTAAATAATACAGAAAAATTAAAAGAGTCAGAAGTTTTTTAAACTATGTATCTATATATAAAATCAAAAACAGCGAGATAATTCTCGCTGTTTTTTTTATTAACCTCTAAACTAATTGTGAGTTAACAATTATTTTTTTGCATCTGCATTTTCTTCAGACTTTGATCCCATTCTGTTAACCGTATACATTGGAGCAAATTTTACTTTAATTCCAGCAATTTTTCTGTTATCAGAAGATGATAAGCCTTCATTTTCTACTGTATTTTTTCTAGTATCTAAAGCTTCGTAAGTCAATTTAATTTCATCCCAATCTTCTCTTGAATAAGAATCTTTATTTTTTTCAACTGTAGCATAAAAGTTTTCATAAACACTTAAGATGTTATCTTTGTTTACCCAATTAAACTTCATGTCATCACTAACATAAGAATCTCCAAAGAATGATTTGTACATCATCATTTTAGAATTGTCAGCATTCATTTTTTCATTTTCAGCGACAACTTTTACTTTATATTCTTCATATTTTGTTGAAGAGTTATCAACTTTTGTTTGAAGAGCTTCTTTGTCTTTTGCTTCAGTAAGAGATGCTTCAGCATCCATTTTCATTTTTTCATAATCTGTCTGAATAGCTTCCCAGTTCGCTGCAGCTTCTGCTTGTGCAACATTACTGATAGAATCTACATATTTTTCATATGAGTCAACAGATTTTTGTGCCATTTCTTGTTTTTCATCTTTACATGATGTAAATACTGTTGCCAATGCAACTAATCCTAAAGCCAATTTTAAATTTTTCATATCTTTTTAAGTTTTAAATTATTTTATAAAATTATTGTTTATTGTATCCTTAGCAGTTATATAATTATTTGAAAGTGTTATATAATTACCTTTCTATAAATCAAATCCGTACGCAAGTCTAAGCATTATTTGACCTAATCCATGATCAGCTGCATTATCTTTTACGATTGGAAAGTCTTTAAGGAATTCGTATCGAACACTTATATCAATGTATTTTGTTGCATATCCAAGACTTGGCGCAAACAACATACTGTTTTGGTCGTATTCATCTGTTACCGATAAAGCGGCTCCAATTTCACCCATAACATAAAATTCGTTACTAAATAGAAATGTTTTGTATCCTACTTTTATAGGAATATAGTTGAAACTTTTTCCATCATCTTTCACATACAAATTATTAAAACCAGTTGTGAATGAAAGTGAATAAGTTTCTGAAATGTTGTATTGTAATCTAACATCTCCTCCTAAATTAAATTCATAAGGATCATTGAAGGGTAAACCTGAATTTAATCCAATTCCAAACTTGAAATTGCGTTCATATTTTTCTACATTTTCTTGAGAATACATGCTGTTTACGATTAAAAGTAAACAAACTAAGACACTAAATTTTGTGATGTTCTTCATAGCTATTATTGATTAGGATCGACTTTTTTTGAAATGAAATTAGTGACACCATATTGCACAACATATCCCATTATTTTTTTAAATGTAGAATGTGATTTGCCAACTAAAAGTTTTTTTGAAATATATCCACCAGCAATACTTAGTACTGATTGAAGTAAATTTGACTTAACTTCCGTAGATTCTTTAAAATCAACTAATGATTGGTTTAAAATATTAATTGGTTTAACACTTTCATAGGTTAAAGATAATTGCTGCTTAAGTTCCACAAACTTTAAATCTCTTTGAAGTTCTAACTCAGCAATTGCTCTATCTAATTTTTCATTTTGATTTCTATGCTTCTTCATTCTCTGATATATTTGGATAGTTTCTTTTATCTTTAGTTTTTAATAATTTTGCAATTACTAAATTGGTCAATGGTTTCTTTAACAGTTTGTCACTGTATAGTAAGATGACAATTGATAACACTAAATAAATTCCTGAAACAATTAAAAAGCCTAGATATGTTTCTTCTAATAATTTACCAATATAAAGACTTAAAGCTATGTTTACAAACAAAGTGAACATTGTAACAAACATGGCTAAAATAAATCTTGATAATAGAGAAGAAACTAAATCTGCTGTTTTATCAATTGCATTAAGTCTAAAAAGTTCAATACTTATTTCAGTATAGTCTTTCGCTTTTTGATATAATTGTTCCATGTTTGTTGCAATATTGTCCATTTTATATATTATTTAGAAATTTCTTTTTTTGCGTTTTTTAATTCTTTTTTTCCTTCTTCTAGTAAATCTTCCCCAGTGCTTACTAATGAATTATACTTGTCTGAAACGGTATCTAAGAATTCATCAAAACTATCTTTTAAGTCATCTTTAGCTTGATTAGTTTTTTTAGCAATTTTCTTTCTAGTTTTAGATCCTTTATCTGGAGCAAATAATATTCCTAATGCTGCACCTACAGCTACTCCGCTTAATACTCCGATTATTGTTTTACTTGTTTTCATAATGTTTATTTTAATAGTTAATTTTTAATATTTTATTTTAAATTCCTTTTCCTTTGATCAATCTTAATAAGATTGCTACTACTGCTATTATTAATAATATGTGAATTAATCCACCTGCGCTGTAAACGAAGAAGCCTAAAGCCCATAATATTACCAATACAACTGCGACTAAATATAATAAGTTTTGCATGTTTTCTATTTGTTAAGTGATATTGATTAATTTAATTTTAGTGCTAAATACACACTTATGTTACTGTTTTTTCCATCAGGAAATGTATAAGATGTTCCGCCAAAACTTCTTTCTTTACCTACTGTAGATAATCCATAGTTGTAACGTGCTCCAATTCCGATTGATTCAAAGTCAAAACCTAATCCAGCAGATAAACCTACATCAAATTTATTGAAATCATCATTGTTTAAATTGTCTTCAAAATCAAATGTTCCACCATTAGTTTCATTAGTTACTTGTGCATCAATTAAATAAGCAAAGTATGGACCAGCATGAACGTTGAAGTTTTTAGTTACATTAACTTTTAATAATACAGGTACTTCAATATAGTTTAATTTAAATTTTGCTGTTCCTGTAGCAAAAGCATTGTCATATACTAATTCTGATCCCTTTCTACTATATAAAAATTCCGGTTGAATAGATAGAAAACCTGTTACAGGAATTGAGGCATAAAACCCTAAATTGAAACTGGTCAACACATTGTTGTCATCTACGTCCTCTGTGTACATGTTTGAAAAGTTTACACCACCTTTAACACCAATCTGTGCGTTTGAAGAATCATTTGTTTGAGCTTGTACATTTGTTAATGTTGCTCCAAAACAAAAGATAAGAGCCGAAAATAATTGAATTTTGTTTTTCATAGTAATAGTTTTTTTGTTGTTGTTTTTTTGTTATAATCTTTTCGATTTCTACATTACAAAGATGCAACAGTATTGATGCTTTTGCGTTATAAGATATTTTAGATTTTTTATAGAATTACCATCATGTATTTAAAATGTAATCATAAAAAAAAATCCTCTTGTTTATAGAGGAGTTTTTGGATAGATTTAAATAGCATTAAGTATTACTACTTATTCATAGATTTTTTTTTTAATGCTTTGCAGTTCTTTGTCTAAATTTTTGTTGTTTTTTTCTTCTGAAACTACTTCTACTGAATGGATGAAATCTGCAAATTTAGAGGGAGAAATAGGATTTGAAAATTTGACAGCATAGCTTTTAGCAAATTCAGCGCCAAAATATAATATGACAGAAGAGTAATAAACCCAAACCATTAATACAACAAATGATCCTGCTGTTCCATAAACATCTTGTAAGTTCGAATTTGCTATATAAAAAGAGATTAAAAATTTTCCGATCATAAATAAAATAGCGGTTGCAAAAGAGGCTAACCTAACTTGTCTCCATTTTATTTCTGCATCAGGTAAAATGGTAAAGATTGCTCCAAATAATAAAGAGATTATACTAAATGTAATTATGTTGTTGGCTATATAAACAATGTAAATTGATGATTCTGTAAATTGAGAGAAAAATCGATCACTTAAAGTATCCATTATAGTTGATAATCCTAAAGAAACTAAAAGTATAAAACCAAAACTTCCGATTACCCCAAAAGATAACAAACGAGCTTTTATAAACAACCAAAGCCCAGATTGTTTCTTAGGTTTAATTCCCCAAATGGTATTTATTGAATCTTGTATTTCTGCGAAAACTGATGTTGCTCCAATTAATAAAGTCACTACACCAATAATTCCAGCAAAAGTACCTTCGTTTGACAAAGCTAAATTTTCAATTATGTTCTGAATTTGATTGGCACTAGATGGTCCAACAAAGTTTTGAATTTGACTATAAATAGTACCTTCTATTGCTTCTCTTCCTAAAAAGATATCTGACAAGAATAAAATTACTAAAAGTAATGGTCCAAGCGAAAACATCGTAATATAGGCAAGCGCAGCACTCATTTTCAAAACTTTGTGTTCTAAAAAACCGCTAAAAGCATTTTTTATAACTTGCAAAAGTTCTACCATATATTTTTTAAAGGAATTCATATTTTATAGTTCAAGTAATTGTTCCAGGGAATCATTATTGTCAATTAAAACTTCTTTTGATTTGTCAGCAAAAGATTTGAATTGTGCGTCCTGAGAAATTTTTTCAATAGAATCTAATAATTTTATTTGATTATTAATTTCCTTTTCAAGTAGTGAAATTAAGTAATAACTAGAATTTGTTCCTTTTAAGAAATTTTTATTTAGATTTAAATCAAAGATTGGTTCAGGAATTATAATTAAATTTTCATTTGTAATTCTTTTCAACTCAAATTCTATATTTTGATGGTCTTTTTTAATTTTTAAAATTACTTGAGATTCTTTAAGTTCTTTAGAATTGTTAAAAGCAATTGAAGCAATATCAATTATCTTTTTATTATTTTCATTTAAGACAGCTACAGACTTAAAGTTTATATTTGATTCAACCTCTATATTTTTTTCATTAAAAATACCATTGCTATAAGTTTTTTCTTTCTTATCATTACAAGACAAAAATAGAATTAGAGTTAATATAAAAGCAAAAGTATATGTTGCAATTTTTAAGTTTGGGTACTTTAACATAATGTAATTTTATTACAAATTTCACTAAAAATACTTTAAGTAACTTATTAAATTTTAATAGAGTGTTATATAATTTTCATGTAACAATTGGTAATCAATAATGATTTTAGAATTTATTAATTGTTTTTGATTAAAATTTTTATTTGGTTTAAAATCAAATAAGAAGGTTTTAGTTCCTGTTGTCGCTCTTTTCTTTTTTGCCTTCCTTAATTAACGAATTAACATTTTTTTCATCTTCCTTTTCAAGTTTTTCTAAATCTTCATCCTGAATTGATTTTTCTTTATTTATTGAAAATTTTGAATATATCGGAAAATGATCTGAACCAAAATAATCTAATTTCTTTAACTCATCAATAAATATATCAGAAGTATGAAAAATTAAATCTATCGGAAATCTTAAAAAGAAATATTTAGCATGATAAGTTGATATGAAGCCTCTTCCCATTCTTCCGTCCAGCATTTCACTTGTTTTTCTAAATAATATGGATGATTTTGCCCATGCGACATTATTAAAATCCCCGAATACTATACAAGTGTCAGCATTTTTTTTTATCCTTTTAGCTACGCTTAGTAATTCGCCATCTCTTTCTTTAGAATTTTTTTCTTCAGTAGGACTTGGTGGTGGTGGATGTACTCCAAAAAAAGTAAATGTATAACCATCTTTCGTTTGCATTTTTGCCTCAATACTAGGTAAGTCATCGGCAATAAAATAATGAACTTTATGTGCTGTTATTTCAATTTTAGAAAATAAGTGCATTCCGTAAGTATTCTCTAGTGGAACTTTGATATGAAAAGGATAATCTTCATCAAAAATTTTTAAAGCATCATCCCATTTAGAATCTGATTCTAATGTTAAGAATATCGTGGGGTCGTACTTCTGAATTAATTTTATAAATCTTTTATAATCTTTATTTTCTTTATATATGTTTGCGGATATAGTTGTTATTTTCTCTGAAGATCTTTCGACAACTCTTTTTTGTACTTTGTTATAGAAAGGTGTGAATTTATAAAGTGTAATTAAGTGTAAAATTATAAATATTAAAGTAAAAAATTGTAAGGTAATCAATAGCTTAGTTACTTCGGGTACTAAAATAAAGCTTGCTGCTAAAAGCACTAGTTGAAGCGAAACAATTTGGATTTTACCATATTGAAAAACTCTAAAAAACCAATGAGTACAATTAATTAAAGGTAAAATACTTGCCAATAATAGAAGAGAAGAAGCAATAATAAACCACATAATTTTTTATTTAATTTATACAAATTATAAAGTACCTCTAAATGATTACACAGGAAAATAAATAGTAAAAGTAGCTCCTTGTCCTAACTGACTTGATGCGAATATTTGCCCATCATGAGTTTCTACAATTTTTTTACAAATAGCTAAACCAACACCAGTTCCTTGGTATTCTGTTTTTCCGTGAAGACGATTAAATAATAGAAATATTTTTTCGGCATTCTCTTGGTCAAAGCCAATTCCATTATCCGAAAATTCAATTTTATAATACTTTTTTGTAGTTGAATCTTTTAACCTTGATTCATTTTTAGCTACTGTTTCAGATAGTTCAACATTAATAATTGGTGCCACATTTTCTTTAGCATATTTTAGTGAGTTGCTCAATAAGTTTGTGAAAAGTTGTTGCATTTGAAAGCTTATGCCAGTAATTTCAGGTAGTTTGTTGTGATTTATTATTGCTCTTTTATCTTCAATATTTTGAGATAATTCTAAAAGGCTATTATTAAACTGTTCGTTTAAATCTGTTTTTTCAAATATTTTTTCTGTTCTATTTGTTCTTGAATATTGTAATAAATCATTTATTAGAACTCGCATTCTGTTAGATGCTTTTTCAATTCTGGTTAAATATTCTTTTCCAAAATCAGATAAATTTTCTTTTTCTTTATCATTTATTCTAGAGATAAATGTCTGAATCTTTCTTAAAGGTTCTTGTAAGTCGTGACTGGCAACATGGTTAAATTCACTTAACTCTTTAATATTTTGTTCTAGTTCTTTGTTACGTATTTTTAGTTGCTCACTTTTAATATAATCTTCTGTTACATCTTGAGTTGTACCAATCATACTAGCTACTCCGCTTAAATCTTTAAAGGATTTTGCAATGGTTTTAAAGTGTCTAATTTCTCCATCAGATCTAATGATTCTGTAATCCATTGTTGGAATTTGCTTTGTTTTCATAGCACTTTCATTAGCATCAATAACGATTTGTCTATCATCTGGATGAACAAACTCTAATAATTTGTCTATTGATGGATTAAATGATTGAGGTTCACATCCCAATAATCTGAATTTGTTATCTGAATATTTAAATTCAAGTGTATCATAGTTCAAAACCCAGCTTCCATATTGACCTAATATTTCAGCTTGTCTGCTTGATTCATCAAATATTTTTAATTCATTATTTACCTTTATTAAATCTTCATTACTACTTTTTAGCAATTCCCCTTTAAGATGTTCTTCTGTAATGTCTTCTGTTACACCTAAAACTGTTTTGTTTCCTAATTTATCTACAAAAAGTTTACCAGTAGCTCTAAGTAACCTTGTTTGTCCATCAGCTCTTTGAATCTTAAAATAAGAATAAGGAAGTTCTTCATTATCCAATATTTTTTGCATAATAACATTAACAGATTCAATATAATCAGGATGAACATATTTTAAAAAGTTATCATTATTCGCTTCAAACGATTGTGGCTCAGCACCTAAAATACGATATAGATTGTCTGAGTAAATTAATTTGTCATTATTTAAATTCCATTCCCAAGTCCCAAAATGGGAGAGAATTTCTGCTTGATAACTTAAAAATTGAGATTTATTTAATTTGGTATTTGCTGCTTGTAACTTATCTACATCTTTAGTTGTTTGGTTGTAAGCAAATATTAAAAGCATTAAAGTCATAAATAAAATACCTAAAGTAAGAATAGGTGTTAAGTAAATTTGATCATTATACTCAGAATTCCTTTTTTTGAGATAAGTTTCTTCTAAATCAACCATTTCATTTAATTTGTCTCTAATGTCAACTAACAATTTACTACTTTCTCTAAAGTTTTTTTTAAAATTAATGTTTCTAGAAATATCAACTCTTCTATTTTGTTCTGAATACGTTTTCATGTATTCATATCTTTTATTAACTATTTTAAAAAGATCTTGTAGGTTTTGTTGTTGTTGTGGATTATCATACGTCAATTTTTTTAACTGTAAAAAAGTATTGTTTACATTTTTTGTTGCTGTTCTGTATGGTTCTAAATAGAGTGTGTCTTTTGAAATTAAATAACCTCTCATACTATTTTCCGAATCTTTTATATATGAAAATAGATGTTCTAACTCTAAATTGACTTCATAAGTATGCATCAATAATTTTGAAGAGTCAGATATATTATTGATGTGTTTAAATGTAATAGCTCCAATAAATAGAATTACAAATAAACTTATTGTAAAAATGATTTTATGAAATACAGAGGATTTATGTTTAATATCTTTTAGTGGCATTATAGTCTAAGTAAAAAATTATCTTTATTTAATCCGCTAGTGTGATATTGCCAATTTATTGTAACTACATCGGAGAGTATTTTTTTTAAGTCGTTAAAGTTACTTGGCTTTTTAATGTAAATATTTGCCCCCAACACAAAAGTATTTTCAACATCTGCTTCAGAAGATGATGTAGAGTAGATGGCAACAGCTATATCTTTATATCGATCATTAAGTTTTATTTCTTTTAAACATTCAATTCCGTTTAGAATAGGCATATTTAAATCTAAAAAAATAATATTAGGCAAAACGGTTTCAGGATGATCTAAGAAATTAATTAATTCACGACCATTTTTAACTGTATTTACAACCGTATTTATTTTTAATTCATCAAATGCGTCAGTGAAAAACAACCTGTCATCTTCGTCATCGTCTGCTAAAGTAATTAGGATATAATCTTCTTGCATAGTTTTTAATTTATGTTTTTAGTTGCGTTTTCCCTGCGTTTCTTTATAATTCTTTGAAACGCTGATGGTGTGATTCCGGTTGTGTTTTTAAACTGTGAACTTAAATGCGCAACACTCGAATAATTTAATTTAAATGAAATTTCTGTTAAAGATAATTGATTGCTAATTATTAATTGTTTGGTAAGTTCTATCTTCTGCATAATAATAAAGTTTTCTATAGAAGTATAGGTTACTTCTGAAAATAAATTGGATAAATAACCATAACTATGACCAAGTTTTTCGGCTATGTAAACAGAACTTTTTACAGTAATATTACTATCTTCATTAAAAACCATATCAACAATTGTATCTTTAATTTTTTGGATTAAGATTGACTTCTGATTTTCAACTATTTCTATCCCATATGGACTCAATGAATTGTTAAATGCTTCTAATCGATCATTAGATAATTTTTCTAAAAATTCGATTTCTCCAAAACCTAAAACCTTATGTTTTATTTGATGTTCCTCTAGTTTCTCCTCGAGAACCTTTTTACATATTGAGTTAAAATCAAATTTTATAAATACTTTCATAGCTAATTCTTTATTTCGTAAATTTATTAAAATAAAAATTAATATTTTTAATTCTTTTCGATTCTTTCGTAGGAAACAATTGTTGTTGGTAAATTAAACCCATTTGATTTTAATTTTTTATAAATAAGTAATTGTAAATCAGATTTTAATTTTCCACCTGGTGCTTTAACTTCATCTGTTCTATACCAATAAAAGACAGCAATATTCACAATGTCATTTTCAATTTTATCTACGAGTACCGCGTGCATTGGAATATTTAAGACGAATTCATTTTCTTTTAAAATAGAATTGATTAATTCAAAAGCATTATCAATTTTATCATCATGAGCTACACTAACTATGAAATCACTTCGCATTAGCTCATCTATAGTAAAGTTTTCTAGATTGTTTTTTAGGATAGAAGCATTTGGAATATAGGCGTCAATTCCGTCTAAAGTTTTAATAGTAGTCGAACGCAAATTCATTTGAATAACCCTTCCTTTTACATTGTCTATTTGGATTAAATCTCCAATTCTAAAAGGTCTTTGAAAAGCCATTAAAATTCCTGCTAAGAAATTTTCTCCTATATCTTTCAGAGCAAAACCAATTATAAATGTAGATAATCCAGCTGCAGCTAAAATTTTATTTGTTACATCATCAAAACCTAAAATCCCTAAACAAATTACGAACAAAATTATAGTTAAGACTAACGAAATTATGCTCAAGATGAAATCAGCTATTAGCGGATCATTTGCTTTAGAAACGATAATTTTGTTAGCATATTTATTGATTAATTTAATAATAAGTAAACCAGCAATAAATATAATTATTGAAAATATTAGAGTTGGTAAATGACTAATCAAACCCGACCAAGATTGAGATATAGATTGTTTGAATGTGTCTATTTCTGAATACATATATAAGAATTTATTTTTTGTTTTTCTCTGCTTCTTTTTCAGCCTCTTTTTTGGCTCTTTCTTTTTCTCTTTCCTTCTTTTTAAAATAACCTCTTAATAGAAAATTATGTTTTGCAGCTTCCATATTTTCTTCTAAACCTTTGGAACTTTTTCTTAAATTTTCCATTGTTCTGTCTAGATCTTTAGCCATTCCTTCGTCATTCATTAATTTCCCAATTGTTCCTTCACCATTATTAATATCTGTTAGTAAAAGAGCTAATTCGTCTGTAATTATTTCTGCATTTTCAGCCGTAACTTTTATAGATGAAAGTATATCGTCAAACTCCACTGGTTCAAACGATTTTATTTTTGCACCATCTTTTATTTCTGGTGACTTTGCACTTCCTTGTGATATGGTTAAAATTTTATCACCAATAACTCCTTCTGATGCTATGGAAGCTTTGCTATCTTGTTTGATGAATTTTTTGACATCATTATCAATGGTAGCAATAACATTTACAGTTGAATCATTTATAATTTCGATATTCTCAATTGTTCCCACAGAAATACCTGAAAAACGAACTTGACCGCCAACTTGTAAACCACTAACGTTGCTAAAATTGGTGGAAATTTTAAATTTAGAACTAAACAAATTTTGGTTAGAACCTATAAAAAATATTATTGCGAATAATATCAATAAGCCTAAAGATACAAAAATTCCGAGTTTGACTTTATATGTGTTTTTATTTGTTGTCATGTTTTCTTATTTAAAAAATGATTTAATATAGGGATCACTATCTTTTGTAAATTCTTCTAATGTTCCTTCTTTATATACTTTTCCGTCTTTTATCATTATAATTCTATCAGCTACAGTTTTTACACATTTGATATCGTGAGTAATTATTATAGATGAATTATTAAACTTTGTTTTAGTGTCATTAATCAAATTACTTATTTCGTCTGAAGTAATTGGATCTAATCCTGTAGTTGGTTCATCATAAAGAATGATTTTTGGATTAACGACTAAAGTTCTTGCTAAACCAATTCTTTTTTTCATTCCTCCAGAAAGTTCAGAAGGCATTTTGTCGATTGAATCAGGCATGCTAACATTGGCAAGGGCTTCTTCAATTTTAGTTGTAACTTCTTCTTTTGAAAACTCTTCTTTCAATCTTGAAAGGGCAAAAGTCAAATTTTCTCTAACAGTCATTGAGTCATAAAGAGCAGCACCTTGAAATAGAAACCCAATTTTTTTACGAACTTCAATTAAGTCTTCTTCATTAATATCGGTTAATTCATTATCTCCAACTTGAATGCTTCCTTCATCATGTTTTAAAAGACTAACAATACATTTTATCAAAACCGATTTTCCTGAACCTGATTTTCCTAATACTACTAAATTTTCTTTTTCGTGTAATTGAAGCGTAACTCCGTCAAGTACTTTTTGATCACCAAAGCTTTTTTTGAGATTTTTAATGTCTATGATTATATTTTTTTCCATTATAGTAAATCGGTTATTTGTACAGCAATTAAGTCTACAATGATTAATAATAATGAAGCGGTTACTACTGCAGAATTTGCAGCAATTCCAACACTTTCTGTTCCTCTTCCTGCATTAAACCCTTTGTAGCATCCTACCAAACCTATTACAGCTCCAAAAAAGAAGGATTTTATAATAGCAGGAATGATGTCAATAAACTCTACACTTTTAAAAGCTTGTGTTATGAATAGTTGTAGACTTACATCATCTTTAATGTTTACGCCTAACCAACTTCCGAAAATTCCAATGGCATCAGCATATAAAGTTAGAATTGGAATCATAACTGTTGCGGCTAAAACTCTTGGAATAATTAGAAAATTTACTGGATTTGTATTGGAAACTTCCATAGCGTCAATTTGTTCTGTAACACGCATTGAACCCAATTCAGCTCCCATGCTTGATCCTATTTTTCCAGCACAGATTAAGGCTGTAATTACAGGTCCCATTTCTCTAATTAAGGAAACAGCAACCATTCCTGGTAACATAGCAACTGCGCCAAACTCAACTAATGGTGGTCTTGATTGTATAGTCAATACTAAACCAATAATAATTCCGGTTATTGAAATTAAACCGACGGATTTATTTCCTATTTGGTAACATTGCTTTAAAAATTCTTGAAATTCGAATTTGTTTGAAAATAAATTCCGAGTAATGTTTTTCAAGTAATCAACCACATTAGCTACATTTATAAAAAATGCAATACCTTTCTCTTTTATTACTGATAAAAGTGATTTATTATTTTGATATGAAAGTGATTTTTTACTCATTTTCTTTAATAAATTATTTTGGTCAAATTTAAGTTAAATGGACTCATCTTTATTTACACAATTTCAGTTTTTTATTATATGATATAGCATATTGCCTTGACATTCTATAAGTTTTACTTAAAATTTTGTAATGACTTAAGTGTTTAGTTTTCATAGCTTTGAAGTAACTAAAAAATATAAATTATGAGCAAAATAGAAAACTTATTCGAGAAAAAAGCAATTGAAAAATTACAAGAATTAATTAGTGAAACAAGAACTTGTTTATTTTGTACGGATTTAACATCATTACCTATTAAAACTAGACCAATGGCAAGTACAGAAATAGATGAAGAAGGAAATTTATGGTTTATAAGTTCTTCACAAAGCAATAAAAATTTTGAGATTAAAGCAGATAATAGAGTGCAACTTTTTTATACCAATAACAGCGAAAGTGAATTTGTATCCATTTTTGGAAATGCTGAAATTTTTAAAGATCAACAAATTATTGAAAAATTATGGTCTCCGATTGCAAAGGCATGGTTTGATGAAGGAAAAAAAGATCCTAATGTTTCTGTCATTTGTGTTAAACCAAACGATGTACACTATTGGGATAATAAGAATGGAAAAATTATTTCATTATTAAAAATAGCTACACAAGCTGCAACAGGTTTAAAAATGGATATTGGAAGAGAAGGAGATTTAAAATTCTAATCAAATCAAAAATCAAACTTATAAGAAAGGCTTTTCAATTCGAAAAGCCTTTTTTTGTATTAAAACGGATAACCAATTGCTAAATTAAAGACTAAATTATCTTTTCGCCAAGTTGAATTTCCAAAGCTAATATCATCAATTACCCATTCTTGTCCTTGAGGTAAATATGGTTTTCTTAATGGAAAAGCCAAATCAGTTCTTAGAATTAGAAAATTAAAATCAAATCGCAATCCAACTCCAGTTCCAACTGCTAATTGGTTTAAAAACTTGCTTGAAAACTTAGCTCCAGGTTTTTCAGTATCTTCATTTAAAAGCCAAATATTTCCTGCATCTACAAAAACTGCTCCTTTTACTAAATCATAAATTTGTCCTCTAAATTCGGCATTCATTTCTAACTTTAAGTCACCTGATTGATCGGGTAAAAAAGAATTAGTTGTATCATTTCCATTAAAACTTCCTGGACCAATTGATCTTGCTCTAAAAGCTCTAATGCTACTTGTTCCGCCAATAAAAAATTGTTTTATAAAAGGTAATTCTTTTGAATTTCCATAAGGAATTCCTGCACCAATAATAATTCTACTAGCGAGTTTTGTTTCTTTACTAAAATTGTAATAATGACGAAATTCAACTTCAGCTTTAGTATATTGACTGAATGGAACACCTAAAATTGATTTAGGGTTATCACTATCATTAGCTCCTAAAATTAAACCAGTAGAATTTCCCGATAAATCAAGTCCACCTTTAAAATAAATGTTGTTTTTTTTATTGGAAATCATTGTATTGGTATAAGTATAAGAATAAGTAGTTCCTAAAATCAACTGCTTATCAATTACTTTTTGCAAAGAAGCATTTGTAGCTATTTGCGATTTATATAAATCTGAAACATTGTTCGATGAGGTGTAAGCAATATTAACCACATTTAAATCATGTTCTTTTCTCTCATTTTCTTTCCAAATGTAGCCAAAGGAAGTATTCAATGTTTTTAACGAATAAAGTTGTGTTCTTAATTGATATTCATAGCCAATTAATGCTTTTGTATTGGGAACATAAGCACTTCCTGAACTCATTTTTATTGGAGAAATAAATCGTGGCCAAGTCAGACTTGCTTCACCTCCAAAACGATATACATTAAAACCGTTATTTTGTCCAGAAACTTGCACTTCTAATCCAGCAAATGCTGAAATTTTTAATAATTCTGCTCCTTTAAAAGTATTTCTATTGCTCCAATTGATGTTTAATTCAGTTCCGGAATAATTGGCTGAATTGGTTTTTGCTAAAGTCTCAACCTGAATTGATTTTTTAGGCAAAGGCGTTAAATAGTAATAAGCATCTAATTGATTTTTAATAGTATCATTTTCTTTAAACTCATTTTTGACAAATTTAAAAGTTCCTAAGGTAATCAATCTATTTAGTGATAAATTGTGCGTAGTTCTATTGTATAAATCTCCTTTTTTAAACAATAACGTTTTTTCAAAAATTAGAGGTTTAAAAACGGTTTTATTGTCAATGATGGTCAAATCTTGATACTTAATTGTGTCTGTTTTTTTGGAAGAAATTGTGTCTCTTTTTAAATTGAAACTTGGGTAGACAATAATATCATTGATTTTATATTGATTTTTAGCTTTTTCAGGAATGTCTTGTTTGATTTTTAAAATCAAATCTACTTCATGATTCGCAACAGTACTATCAACTTGAATTAACAGGTAATTTTCATTAAAATAATAAAAACCTCTTTCTTTTAGACTTGCATCAATTCTTGATCGTTCATTTTTTATTTGATCTAAATCATAGGGTTTTCCTATTTTTAAAAGACTTTTTTCCTTTAATTTATTAATTTCCTGGCTCAAAAGAATAGAATCTTTAGGATAAACAATGGACTTAATTTTATATTGATTGTTTAATTTTATTTGATAATTAGCTTTTGCTTTTTTACCAGTTCTAGTTGAATCAGCTTTGGATTCAGCATTAAAAAAACCTTTATTTTCTACATAATTTTGAATGACTTTTTTATTGTACTCTAAATCAACTTCACTCATTAACACAGGTTCTTCTCCTAATTTATATTTTACCCAATGTTTAAACCCTTTTTCTTTTTTTACAGTATCATAAACGTTATAAAAAAAGAGTGCTGGTCGCATTCCTAAAAAAGATTTATTAGGTTTTGGACGAATTAATCCATCTAATTCTGACTCTATTGACTTTCTTATTTTTTTAGATTCTTTGCCTTTTTCAATTTCAATAGTATGACCCACGTACAATAAATCTCCTTCAGGAATTTTACTTGTTCCGCTACAGCTCAAGAGAATTGAAACTGCTAAAAATAGTAAGATGTAATTATTTAGTCTCATTCTTTTTCTTATCTTTTTGTCTGTCTTTTATTTTTTCTTCGCGACTTTTTTGAAATAATTCTTTAAACTTATTGTAATTCATGGTAATGATAAAGGCAACACCTGTTTCAATAACTTGACCTTGCAAAGCTACTTGGTAATTATTTTTTCTGTAAGCTCTAAATTTATAACGACCATCTTTTGTAATCAAATAATCTGCCGTTACATCACCTGCAATTGTTGAAGCTTGTTGGTTTTCTTGTTGCGCACCTTCAAGACCAATACTACTTCCTACAGTAACTTTTAAACGATCATTTAATAATTGTTTTGAAAGACCAACATTTAAATCCGTTCTGTCTTCTTTTTGTCCAGAAGTATAATCTTCAGTGGCTTCAAGATCAAAATTCAATTCGAAGCCACTAATTAAATCTCCAGCCAAATTGTTTAACTGTTGCGATAAAATTTTACTAGCACTTTGTTTGGCTAAAAAGGCACCACTAACTCCACCAGTCTCGCTTTGGAAAGGATTTTCACCAATGAAACGGTTCAGTAATAATAATGCAAAAACTTGTTTGTTTAAAGCATCTTCATCATTTCTTATTTGTGCTAATTTAGCTTGGGTAGCATCAATTATTTCTGCAGAAACACTATTGTTTCCATCAGGTAGCACTATGTCAAATGAAATTTCTGGTTGTAATAATTCCCCGTTCATTTTTAATTCTGTTTCAAACGGGATTTTTTGTTTGTATGTATTTCGAGTTTCAGTTGAAATTCCAACCAATTGGTCATCTACTAAATCTAATGGAGAAGCTTCTACTTTGTAAATCGCAGTTATATCTACGTTTGCAGTTGTTGGTTCTCCTGTCCAAAGAATGTAACTACCTGGTTTGATGTCAAATTTTCTTTTGATTAAATTAAAATTCATTTCATAAGAACCACCAGTAAATTCATATTTTCCTGTTAAAGTTGTTTTTCCTGAAGGGTCAATTCCACCTGTTAATTCGGCTTCACCTTTTAATTTTAAAAAATCACCATTAGCTTCATCAATAATGATAGAAATCTCTGCATCTTTATCAATAGCAATATTTACCGAAGCATCAATTCCTCTTACTTCAGTTTGTGTAATTTGTTTTGTTGGATCTTCAATAGTAATTAAAACAGGTTGATCTTGGTCAATAAACTCCACAATTCCTTCTCTATCAGCAATGGATGGATCACTTTGTGGAAGTATAATTGCGAATTTTGTGTCAGCATTTATTTTGACTGTTCCATCAATAATTGGACTTTCTAAAGTTCCTTTTATGCCTAAATTATTATCTAAATACAATTCACCATAAAACAAATCATTGTCTTTGGCTTTTGAATTTACAGCTCTAAAATTTTTAGCTACAACATTCAAATCAAATCCTAAATTAGTATAATCTTTACTATCAATTGAGCCATTTATTTTTAATGGATTTCCGTTTTCGTCTTGTAACTTGAAATCATTAAATAGTATTTTATTAGTATTAAATGTAATTTGATCATTAATCAAGTTGAACTTTGAATTTAAAGAAACAACTAGAAAACCAACATTATTAAACTTAAGTTTTCCATCTACATTTGGATTAGTAGCTTTTCCAGAAACCTCTAATTTTCCATTCATATAACCTTCACTTTCTTTTAAGTTTTCTAACGTAAAAGGTTGTAGCGATTTCATTTGAAGCTTTTGAATGTCTAAAATAAAATCTAGACTTTCATTACTAATATTATAATTTCCATCAATATTTAGCTGATTGTTTAAACCTGATAAAGTTACGTTTGCATTATATAAGTTAGCCGTTTTATTATCTACTTTTAAGTTGAGGTTTCCAACTGTATCATTTTTAACTTTTAGGTTTTCAATGTTTAAATCAGCCACAAACAATGGAGTAGTGGTGATATTTTTAATTGTAGCTTCACCATTAATGGCTCCACCAATTTCAAAATTAGATTTAGCAATACTTGTTAAAGATTCTATTTTAAAGTTTTCAAATTTTGCCACAATTGGAGAAGTGGCTGAATTGTTTTCCGATTGAAATGAAAAAGATTGTTGGTTGTTTTTAAGAATAAAATCACGAATTATAATTCCGTTTTTCGCTAGTTTTATTTCGTTATTTTCATTTACGGTCCAATCTTCATAATTTAAAAGTAATTTTTCAGGATTAAAACTTAGGATTGAATTGCCTAAACTGTCTTTATAAATTCCAGAAATAATGTATTTGTCTTTGCTTTCTGCATCTTTAATATTTAAGGCATAATCAATTTTGTTATCTTCTAATTTACCAATTAAAGTAGTTTTTGGAATCTCAAATTGTTCGTTTTTAATTTTACCTAAAGATAAATCATAACGTAAAGCATTTTCTTGTGTATTGACTTTTAAAACACCATTTGAAACTTCATTATTAGCATAATTTAATCTTGGAATTGAAGCATTAATTGCAATGGAATCGTTCACTGAATTGTAACTTCCTTTTAATGTGATTTCTGATAATTCTATAAGTTCAGGAATTATTTTTTTAGTGATTTTATTGTCTTTAATCACGAATTCAAAATCTAAATTCTGATTTTCTTCATTCTTGGCATATTTTTTATCTAATTGATAATATTTTGAAATAGAATTTGACAGTTGATTTGCAATGGTTGATAGTTTATAATTTCCAGAAATAATTCCGTTTGCAAATTGTGATTTTAGAATAATAGAATCTTTTTCAAGAGTCGAAACTGCTCTAATACTTATTGTGTCTAAAGGAAACTGCTCTTTTTCTAAAGCAACAAGAAAATTATTAATATTGATTTTTCCATTCAAATTATCTGGATTCAAATCATCAAAATTAGCCGTGATGTTTCCTCTCATTTTTAATGGACCAGCATGAAGATTCAATTTGTTTAAATCAACAAGTTCAAGGTTTAATTTTAAATCTAATGTAGGTTTATCTGAATTTGACGAACCTTTTGCATCTAAAATAAAGTTTAAATTTGGATCAGTCGATCTCGCATTCGCAACAAATAATCCATTGTCAATGTTTCCATTAATGTTTATGTTTTTATAATCATATTCGTTAAATCTAGCTTTAATAATTTTTGAAGTCAATTTTGCAGTTGCAGTTGAAGGGTCAAGACTTCTTCCATTTATTGTTGCATTTGCCGTTACTTTTCCGAATTGATTGTTCTTTATGAATTTACCTAAATCGAAATTTTCTACACTTGCATCAGCAATATATTTTTCATTGTTTTTTCTAGATTGATCAAAAGTAGCTTCCACAATTGCATTCCCAAGTGAACTTTTTAAATCTAGATTCGTTTCGAACACATTGATGCTTCCTTTAAAGTTTGCTTTAAGATTGAAATTTTGAGGTAATTGAATTGTGTTTGGAATTGTATTTTTTGGTGTGAAGGCATAAATATCTTTGGATGTACTTTCAAAATTTATGATACTTAAATCAAAAATACTTTTATCAATATTTGGCAAACCTGTTATTGTTCCTTTAAGGTCAACTTTTGTGTTTCCAATTCCATTTGCATTGAAAGTGTTTATTTTTAAATCATCCATTTTTCCATTTATAATGGCATTGAAATTTACAATTGCATTAGGATTATTTTTAAAAATATCATTCGAATTTAAGTCAGGAACAAGTAATAAAACATCTTTGAAGCCGACTTTGCTGTCGACTAGATTTGCCTCTAAAGTCAAGTTTTGTAAATTCTCATTCACAGCTTTGATTGAAGGATAAGTCACCAAAATATTATTTTGTAGAGTAGTTTGAGGTGTTTTTAGTGATAAATTTTTCAAAGAAGCACCTTTTGAAGTATAACTAAAATCGGTTGCTAATTCATCTAATTGAAAACCACTTTTTTCTTTAAACTTAAAGGATTTAATAAATCCGTTGTAAGTATCGTTATTGATTGCAAAAGAGTTTCCTTTAAAGTTTAATTCGTTTAATTTTAAATGATTAAAGTCAATTCCTTTTTGTGTTTTTAATTCATTGTTGTTGTCAAATTCAAAATTAAAATCCGTAATTGAAATGTCTTCAACATCAATTTTCCATGGTAAACTTGAATTACTTTCAGTATTTTCTTGAGTGATTTTAGCCGACTTTGTTAAAGTAAACTTACCATTTGTTTTGTTTAATTCAATTGAATTTAAAGCTATGATTTGTTTTTCTAAATCAATAGTTTTGACTTGTGTTTTTAGCTTTTCAAATTGAATTTTTGTATCTAAATTTGAGATTGCATCTTTATAGGTAACATCAATGTTTTCAAGATTAATGTTTTTCAGGACTAATTTTAAAGTGTTTGTATCAGCTTCATCTTTAATTTTTTTAGAGGCTTTTTTTGTAGCTTCTTCTATGTCTTGATTTAAAGAAAGTTTTAAACCTTTTAGATTTATTTCAGGAACATCAAAAGTTAAATTATTCAAATCAAATTTATCAATAGTTGTATCAAAATGATTTATGAATAAGTCAATATTGTTTTTAGCAACAGCATCTTTATATGAAAATTTAATAGCATTAAGATTAATTTTCTTAATCGAAATTTCCATCCCTTTTTCATCTGTTTTTGGTTGGTTTGGAGTTTTAAACGCTTTTATAATGTAGTCAAAATTATAAACAGACTCTTTATTTACACTAATGTTAGCCGTGATTTTTTCTAAATCAATTGAATTAATTTCAACTTTATTATTGAATAATTGAAATAAGCTAATGTCAATTTTTAAAGATTTCCCAGCCAATAAAGTATCGTTCGATTGATCTTCGAAATAGACATCATTTAAAATAATTTTTTTAGGTAGACCTATTTCGATAGTTCCAATTTCAACTTTAGTTTTTATTTTATTTTCAAGATAAGTGACTGCTTTATCTTTTACAAAATTCTGAACAAACGGAATTTGTAATGCTATAACTATCAGTAGGAATAATGCTACTAAAAGTAGAATAAGTCGTAGAGTAAATTTTGCGGCTTTTTTCAAGTATACTAATAAGTTATATTAAGATGTCTTTTTGTTTTTTCGGATTTTCTTCCATTTTTTTAATCTGTATTTTGCTTTATTAGTAAAATATTTTTCTTCGGCTTCTCCTAAAACAAAGCCAATAGATTTAAATTTTACAGAATGATCAAAAATGACTTTTAAGGAAGCAGTAATTGGTAAAGCTAAAATCATTCCTGGAATTCCCCATAACATGGAGAATAATATAATCACTAATATAGAGGCAAATGAGTTTAAAGATACTTTAGAGCCAGTAATTTTAGGTGTAATAAAGTTTCCTTCTATAAATTGTATAAAGCCAAAAATAGCTATCACACCAACAGAATATAAATAGGAGTCTTTTGTGGCTAAAGCAACTAATGCAGGCATTAGTGAACCAATAATAATTCCGATATAAGGGACTAATAATAATAAAGCACATAAAAAACCAAAGAAAAAAGGATAATCTATTCCTAGAGCTAATAAACCAATACTGTTAAGTAATCCAACAATTCCCATTACACTTACTAAACCGACTAAATAATTTTGTTGTACATCATAAAGTTGGTTCAAAATAACTCTCATGTTTTTTTTGTTACTCACTTTAGAAGTAGCTTTATATAGGAAGCTTATTAAGAAACTTCTATATAACAAGAAAAAGAACATGTACAATGGTGTTAAAACGAAATCACTTAAAATACTACCAGAACTTGAAATAAATTGAAATATTTTATTAGAATTTCTTTTTACAATTTCTTTGACTTCAATATTATCTCCACCAACTATGTCTTCACTTTCAATACCAGTTGAATTTTCTGTTTCTCTAATTAAGATGTTGGTTTTTTCTAGAATCTTATCATAATACATGTCACTTTTGTCCATGATATCTTGAAACTGAATACCAATTAAAACAAAAATAATAAAGATAATTGTAGTGAAAATTAATATAGCAATCAGAATAGAAATAATTCTATTAAAACACAATCTTTTTTCAAAAAAGCGTACAATAGGATATACCAAAACACTCAAAAGAATAGCAAAAAGAATTGGAATTAAAAAATCTTGCAACATATATGCTAAGAATACAATCAATACGAATGCTAGTAAGTCTTGAACAATGTGCGTTTTATTGGTAGTACTATCCATTTGGTTTTTTATAAAAAACTGCCTATAAATATATTAATAACTTATTAGGATACCAATAAATATATAGACAGCTAGATTAATTTTAGAAGTTGATTATAATTCTGCAATCATTTTTTTAACTTCATCTTTAGTCTTTCCGACTTTTTGTTGAATTCTTCCGTAGAATTCTTCTTCTTTTCCTTCTTCAAAAAGCAAATCATCATCTGTTAAATCTGCAAATTGTTGTTTCATTTTTCCTTTAAACTCGTTCCAGTTTCCTTTAATTTCTGTTGTGTTCATAGTTTCAAATTTTGAATTAATAATTATTTTATTATTGAATTTTAGTTGTTGTAACGTCTTAAAATCCAGGCTTGTTCTTCATGTTTTTGAATTATAGCAGTTAAGAAATCTGCTGTTCCAAAATCATCTGTTTCTTCAGTTTCCTTAATGAAATCTCTAATTTTATTTATTAATGTTCTATAGTCTTCTAATAATTCTTTGACCATTGCATCTTTCTCTTCGTATTTAGTACATTCTTTCAAAACTGAATGATCATTGAATTCTTTCATAGTTCCAATAGCTTTATCGCCTAACTTTCCAATTCGTTCAGCTACTTCATCTATGATTAATTCTAGTTCATTATATTGCCCTTCAAAAAGTTTATGCATTTCCATAAAACTGTTTCCAGCTACATTCCAATGAAATTTTCTAGTTTTTACATATAAAACCATTTCACTTGCTAAAACTACGGTTAGATTTTTAACATTAGTTTTCATGTCTTTTTGAGGTATTCCTAATTTAGTATCCATTTGTAATAATTTTTTAGTTGTTTAAAATGTTCTGTACAAAGATATTACTACAACATGGTAAACGCCTTACAGAATTTTTGAGGATTCTTATAAAATTTTAAGTTTATTGAATTCAAGTTTGTAAATTTGCACCAACAACAAACTACAAATGACTACAGAACAACTATTTCAACAGATTCAAATTAAAAAATCATTTCTCTGCATTGGCTTAGATGTTGATTTAAATAAAATTCCGAAACACTTATTAGAGTTAGAAGATCCAATTTTCGAATTCAATAAAGCTATAATTGATGCTACTCACGATTTGTGTGTTTCTTATAAACCAAACACAGCATTTTATGAAGCTTATGGAATTAAAGGTTGGCAATCACTTCAAAAGACTATAGAATATCTTAATTCAAATTATCCTGAAATTTTCACTATTGCTGATGCAAAACGAGGTGATATTGGAAACACTTCATCCATGTATGCCAAAGCTTTTTTTGAAGATTTGAATTTTAATTCGGTGACAGTCGCTCCATATATGGGAAAAGATTCGGTTGAACCTTTTTTAGCTTTTGAAGACAAACATACTATTATGTTAGCCTTGACTTCAAATGAAGGTGCTTTTGATTTTCAAACTAAAATTGTAGAAGGAAAAGAACTTTATAAAACAGTTTTAGAAACTTCTAAACATTGGAAAAATGCTGAAAATCTAATGTATGTAGTTGGAGCAACTAAAGCTGAATATTTTGCTGAAATTAGAAAAATAGTTCCAAAAAGCTTTTTATTGGTTCCTGGTGTTGGAGCACAAGGAGGAAATCTGCAAGATGTTTGTAAATATGGAATGAATGATGAGGTTGGGCTTTTAATCAATTCGTCACGCGGAATTATTTATGCTTCAAACCAAGAAAATTTTGCACAAAAGGCTAGGGAAGAAGCCATGAAATTACAACAAGAAATGGAAGTTATATTGAACAAGTAGAATTATGACAAAAAAAGATTTTTTTAGAATTATTATTAAACTTTTTGGTTTGTATTCAATGATCATTTCTTTGTTTACTTTTTTACCTCGAAATATTTCTACCCTATCAATTTATAAAGAAGAAATTTGGATGATGTTTGTTATTTTAGGATCAACATTATTAATGATTACTTTTTTCTTAATTTTACTTTTTAAGACAGATTTTATTATTAATAAATTAAGTTTAGATAAAGGCTATGATGATGATAAAATAATATTTGGAAATTTTAACAATGAAGAAATATTCAAGTTTGCAATTTTATTAATAGGAGGATTTTTACTTGTAGATAATTTCCCAAGGATACTTTTTGAAATTATAAATATTTTCAAAACTAAATCTTCAAATAATTCAATATATGGTTATGAAGTTGATTATTTTAATTTTATTGTAGGAATAATTAATTTCATGTTAGGTTTAATTCTCATAACTAATTATAAACAAGTTTCGAATTTTTTGGATAAAAAATGATTAATTATAAAGACCAAATAGGGAATCATCATATTTTTGAGACAACTCCAAAACGTATTGTTTCTATTGTTCCATCTCAAACCGAATTATTATATGATTTAGGTTTAGAAGATTCTATTGTTGGAATTACAAAATTTTGTGTGCATCCAATTCATTTCAAGGCAACAAAAACTATTGTTGGTGGAACTAAAAATGTAAATTTTGAAAAAGTAAAAGTTTTACAACCGGATGTAATTATTGCCAATAAAGAAGAAAATACTAAAGAAATTGTAAATGAACTAAGTCAAATTTGTCCAGTTATTGTAACTGATATTTATACAGTTGAAGACAATTTACAAATGATTTTAGATTTTGGAAAGCTTTTCAGTAAAAGAGTTGAATCTCAAAAATGGCATGATAAAATCAATTTTTCTTATCAAGATTTTCAGAATTTCATTAAAGATAAACCTTCCAAAAAAGCAGCTTATTTTATTTGGAAAAACCCACATATGGTTGCCGGAAAAGAAACGTTTATTAATACATTATTAGAATTAAATCTTTTCGAAAATATTTACAAAGAAAAAGGAAGATATCCTGAAGTAGAATTAAAAAAGATTCGTTTAGAAGGTGATCCTGATTTGGTTTTTTTGTCTTCAGAACCTTATCCTTTTAAAGATGAAGATGCTTTTGAAATCGGACGCTTTACACATCATGCTAAAACTGTTTTTGTGGACGGAGAAATGTTTTCTTGGTATGGAAGTCGAATTCTAAAATCGTTTGAATACTTCAAGCAACTACACGGAAAAATTTAGGAATAAATTAATTATTGTTTTAGGCATTAAAACACTATTTTTGGACCTTAAATAAATCAATTTGCTTTCTTACACTATTTATAAAAACAAAATAAGTCAAGATTGGATAACTTTTGTACATGGTGCAGGAGGAAGTTCTTCTATTTGGTTCAAACAAATAAGAGAATTCCAAAAGCATTATAATGTTTTGCTTCTAGATTTACGTGGCCATGGAGAATCTAAAAGTATATTAAAAGTAACTTCATCAAAATATACTTTTAACGCAATTGCAGATGATATTTTAGAAGTAATTGATTATCTAAAAATAGAAGCTTCTCATTTTGTCGGGATTTCTTTAGGAACAATTTTAATTCGTCAATTAGCAGAAAATCATCCAACAAGAGTAAAAAGTATGATTCTAGGTGGTGCTATTTTAAAAATGAACTTTCGCTCTCAAATATTAATGAAAGTCGGAAATGTTTTTAAACACGTCTTACCTTATTTGATTTTATATAAATTGTTTGCTTTTATAATAATGCCAAAAGCAAACCACAAGCAATCAAGATTATTTTTTATTAATGAAGCTAAAAAGTTATACCAAAAAGAATTTATAAAATGGTTTAAACTTACAGCAGAAATAAATCCTTTACTAAAATATTTTAGACAAATTGAATTAAATATACCAACTTTATATGTAATGGGAAGTGAAGATTATATGTTTTTACCATCCATTAAGGAAGTTGTGAAAAGCCATTATAATTCTTCGAAGTTAAATGTTATTGAAGATTGTGGTCATGTTGTTAATATAGAACAGGCACAAAAATTCAATGAAGTTTCTATTCAATTCCTGAAAAATTTGGCATAAAAAAAAACCGATAGCTTCTGACTAACGATTTCTTTTTTACTAACTAACTCAACCAAACTTATTTGTTTTTCAACACTACAAATGTCGTCAATATTTTTTTAGTCAATGTTAATTGTATGTTATTTATATGTTATTGATTTCTAAAATTTTAGAAACAAATAAACAGACTATTTTTTGTCTTGCAAAGCAAATACTTTTTTCAATAAATCGGAACTTCTTGAGCTAAAGTTAGTTCTGATGTTTTGCTCTTCAACAGCTATCATTTTAAAGACACCTTCCATTGCTTTAGTTGTTGTATAATCTGTTAAATCTGGATTCACTTTAGTAATAAAAGGAAGACTGTTGTATTTTGTTATAATGTTTGTCCAAACTTTATCAGCTCCAACTTTTGCGAACGAACTTTTAATTACAGGGTTGAATTTTGAATATAAAGCAGTAGAAGTAGAACTCTGTAAATAAGTTGTTGCAGCAACATTATCACCCATTAAAATATTTTTTGCATCATTAAAAGACATGTTTTTTACAGCATTTACAAAAATTGGAGTAGCCTCTTTAACCGCATCTTCAGCAGCTCTGTTTAAAACCTTTAAACCTTCATCAGCTAAACTAGAAAGCCCAATTTGTCTTAACTTGGTATCAACTGTTTGTAATTCTTGGGGTAACAATATTTTTACAGCTTCATTTTTTAAAAAACCATCTGTTGCCGTTAATTTTGAAACTTGTTTTTCGATACCATTATCTAAAGCTTCTTTTAATCCATTAGCAATATCTAATTGACTTAATCCCACTGTTCCTTGAGGAAGTTGATCGACAACTTGTTGTAATTCTGCACATCCTGAAAAAATTGTTGTGGCAAATACTACTAAAAATATTTTTTTCATTTTAATTGTTTTTTAATTAATTATTAGATGTGCAAATATAGTGCCTCAATTTAGAATTCAAATTTTAAAATATTTAAATCGTATAAAATTTATTTAATTCGTAAATTGCACCATTAAAAATTGATAATTATTTAAAATGGAACCACAGTTACCTTATACTCCTATTAATAAAGTAAGAATTGTTACAGCTGCCTCACTTTTTGATGGTCATGATGCTGCAATTAATATCATGAGAAGAATTATCCAATCAACAGGTTGTGAAGTAATTCATCTTGGACATGATAGAAGCGTTGATGAAGTAGTAAACACAGCTATTCAAGAAGATGCAAATGCTATCGCAATGACTTCGTATCAAGGAGGACATACAGAATATTTAAAATACATGCACGATTTACTTAAGGAAAAAGGTGCTAGTCACATAAAAATATTTGCTGGAGGAGGAGGAGTTATTCTTCCAACAGAAATTAAAGAATTAGAAGCTTACGGAGTAGAAAAAATATATTCTCCCGATGATGGTCGTGCCATGGGATTACAAGGAATGATTAACGATTTAGTAAAACGTTCTGATTATCCTATTGGTGATAAATTAAACGGTGAATTTAATCATTTAGAGGAAAAAGTTCCTACAGCAATTGCTAGAATTATTTCTTCGGCAGAAAATTTTCCTGAAATTGCAAAGGAAACTATGGATGCCATTCACAAAAAGAATGAAACTTCAAAAACTCCGGTATTAGGAATTACAGGAACAGGTGGAGCAGGTAAATCTTCTTTAGTTGATGAATTAGTTAGACGTTTTTTAATTGATTTTCCTGAAAAAACTATCGGATTAATTTCAGTCGATCCATCAAAAAGAAAAACTGGTGGAGCTTTATTAGGAGATAGAATTCGTATGAATGCTATCAATAATCCTAGAGTTTATATGCGTTCGTTAGCAACTCGTCAATCTAATTTAGCTTTGTCGAAATATGTAAATGAAGCCATTCAAGTATTAAAAGCAGCAAAATATGATTTAATTATTCTTGAAACTTCTGGAATTGGTCAGTCAGATACAGAAATCATCGAACATTCTGATGTATCTTTATATGTAATGACACCAGAATTTGGAGCTGCAACACAATTAGAAAAAATCGATATGTTGGATTTTGCTGATTTAGTAGCTTTAAATAAATTTGACAAACGTGGAGCTTTAGATGCTATTCGCGATGTTAAAAAACAATACCAACGCAATCATAATCTTTGGGATGTAAATCCTGACGAAATGCCTGTGTTTGGAACAATTGCTTCTCAATTCAACGATCCTGGAATGAACACTTTATATAAATCTATCATGGATAAAATGGTAGAAAAAACAGGTGTTGATTTAAAATCGACTTTCGAAATTACACGTGAAATGAGTGAGAAAATTTATGTTATTCCACCACACAGAACACGTTATTTGTCTGAAATTGCTGAAAGTAATAGAAAATATGATGAAACGGCTTTAACGCAAGTTGAGGTAGCTCAAAAATTATACGGAATTTTCAAAACTATTGAATCGGTTAACGGAAATCTTCCTGAAATAGATAAAGCAGGAATCGTAGCCGAATCCTTAAATAGAACAGAAGAAAATAAAGTGTTTTTAGAATTGTTAACGCAACAATTTGATAAAATAAAAATGGACTTAGACGCATATAACTGGGAAGTAATTCTTACTTGGGATGAAAAAGTTCAGAAATATAAAAATCCTTTTTACACGTTTAAAGTTCGTGATAAAGAAATAAAAATTGCAACGCATACCGAATCTTTATCGCATTCTCAAATTCCTAAAATATCGTTACCAAAATACCAAGCTTGGGGAGATATTTTAAAATGGAATTTACAAGAAAATGTGCCTGGAGAATTTCCATTCGCATCAGGATTATATCCTTTTAAAAGAGAAGGAGAAGATCCAAGTAGGATGTTTGCTGGTGAAGGTGGACCAGAAAGAACTAACAAACGTTTCCATTATGTGAGTCAAGGAATGCCAGCAAAACGTTTATCAACAGCTTTTGATAGTGTAACATTATATGGAAATGACCCAGATTTACGTCCAGATATTTATGGAAAAATCGGAAATGCTGGAGTTTCAATTTGTTGTTTAGATGATGCTAAAAAATTGTATTCAGGTTTCGATTTGAGTCATGCTTTAACATCAGTTTCAATGACAATTAATGGACCAGCACCAATGTTGTTAGGTTTCTTTATGAATGCAGCCATCGATCAAAACTGTGAAAAATACATTGTTGAAAATGGTTTAGAAAAAGAAACAGAAGCTAAAATTGAAGCAATTTATAAAGCTAAAGGAACAAAAAGACCAAAATACCAAGGAAATTTACCAGAAAGCAATAACGGTTTAGGTTTAATGCTTTTAGGAGTAACAGGTGATCAGGTTTTACCTTTAGATGTATATAATGAGATAAAAGTAAAAACATTATCACAAGTTCGTGGAACGGTTCAAGCTGATATTTTGAAAGAAGATCAAGCACAAAACACTTGTATTTTCTCTACAGAATTTGCTTTACGTTTAATGGGTGATGTGCAAGAATATTTCATCAAGCAAAACGTTCGTAATTTCTATTCGGTTTCAATTTCAGGATATCATATTGCTGAAGCTGGAGCAAATCCTATCACACAATTAGCTTTCACACTTTCTAATGGTTTCACTTATGTGGAATATTATTTAAGTCGTGGAATGAACATTAACGATTTCGGACCAAACTTATCATTCTTCTTTTCTAACGGAGTTGATCCTGAATATGCTGTAATTGGTCGTGTTGCTCGTAAAATTTGGGCAAAAGCTTTGAAAGCTAAATATGGTGCAAATGAAAGAGCACAAATGTTAAAATATCACATTCAAACTTCAGGACGTTCCTTACATGCACAAGAAATTGATTTCAATGATATTCGTACAACTTTACAAGCTTTGTATGCGATTTACGATAACTGTAATTCATTACATACAAATGCTTATGATGAAGCTATTACAACACCAACAGAAGAATCAGTGCGTAGAGCAATGGCAATTCAGTTGATTATTAATAAAGAATTAGGTTTAGCAAAAAACGAAAATCCAATTCAAGGTTCATTCATTATTGAAGAATTAACTGATTTAGTAGAAGAAGCAGTTTTAACGGAATTTGATAGAATTACAGAAAGAGGTGGAGTTTTAGGTGCCATGGAAACGATGTACCAAAGAAGTAAAATTCAAGAAGAATCAATGCATTACGAAATGTTGAAACACACAGGAGAATTTCCAATTATTGGTGTAAATACATTCTTGAGTTCAAAAGGTTCTCCAACTGTAATTCCAGCTGAGGTTATTCGTGCTACAGAAGAGGAAAAACAATATCAAATAGATATGTTAAAACAATTGCATATCACTTATGAAGATATAGTAGAAGAGCAATTAACTAAATTACAAGATGCAGCCATCAAAAACGAAAACTTATTTGAATTATTAATGGAAGCAACAAAAGTATGTTCATTAGGTCAAATTACAAACGGTTTGTTTGAAGTTGGTGGGCAATATAGACGTAATATGTAATAAAGTTCTTGTCCTATAAAAAAAGGTCAAACTTAATAGTTTGACCTTTTTTATTTTTATAGTTTAATTTTAAAAAGAGTGTTCGTGTTTACCTTCTTTTATTTCTTCAATCATTTTTTTATTGAAAGCTGGTAAATCATCTGGATTTCTACTTGTTACTAAACCTTTGTCAACTACAACTTCTTTGTCTTGCCATTCAACACCTGCATTCATCAAGTCAGTTTTGATAGAAGGATAAGAAGTCATTTTTCTGCCTTCGACTACACCCGCGCTTATTAATGTTTGTGGTCCATGACATATAGCTGCAACTGGTTTTCCTACTTCAAAAAAAGCTTTTACAAATGCTAAGGCCTTTTCATTTGTTCGTAAATTATCAGGATTAATAACTCCACCAGGAAGCATTAATGCATCGTAATCACTTGGATTAGCATTTTCTAATGTTTTATCTACTTTATATGATTTTCCCCAATCTGTCGAAGCCCATGATTTAATACTGTCTGTTTCTGGACTAACAATTTCTGTTAACCAACCTTCTTTTTCTAATGCTTCTTTAGGTGATGTTAATTCAATTTCTTCAAAACCATTAGTAGCTAAAATCGCTATTTTCTTTTTCATAATTAAAAATTTAAGATTAATAATAATTTGATGGTGTAAAAGTATTGCTAATCCTTCTTATATTATTTACATGATTTTTACTTTTAATTACAGAATATTAAGGCAATAAATAAGAGATTTCAATTTGAAAGATCTTTATGATTATTCCTTGTTTATTGAATAAACTCCGCTACCCAATAAAACTATAGCTAATCCAATGTATATAAAGCCTTGTTCTTTTCCAG
Organism: Flavobacterium gelidilacus DSM 15343; assembly: GCF_000422685.1. Classification (GTDB taxonomy): domain Bacteria; phylum Bacteroidota; class Bacteroidia; order Flavobacteriales; family Flavobacteriaceae; genus Flavobacterium; species Flavobacterium gelidilacus. The sequence continues at coordinate 52,951 of NZ_AUGN01000004.1, forward strand.
AATCATTAGAGGCATCGATTTTTAATCCTAAAACGTTAAGTTCAGCACTGTTGTTTGCAACTTTATTAATGCCTAAATAACCTAGATATAAGGATCCAAGAATTAAAACAATTCCGATGATTTTACTAATTTTCATAATTTTTAGTTTAAAAGTTATCTTGCAAAATTATATGTAAACCCAACTTATTAATTTACATAGTATTCATTACTTTTAATATAATTTCCATATAAAGTAAAAAAAAAGGCCTTTCTTTCGAAAGACCTTTTAGGTTAATCAGAATTAATAACAACTTATTTAACAATGATTTTTTCAACTAAACCATCTTTAGTTTTGAGAAGATAAATTCCTTTTGGGTAATTCATTTCTAAACTGGATATATTTTCTTGTTCCGTAATTTTTCTTCCCGAAATGTCGAAAAGACTCACTGAAACTTCTCTGTTAAAATAAACTATTCCATCTTTAACTGGATTTGGATAAACTATAAAAGCAGTAGATGTAGTAGTGAAATTTTCATTTGTTAAAACATCATTTGTAATTTCATAAACACTAATTGTTGCACTTACTTCATTCGCCATTACGACCAATCCTTTTGCAAGAGGACTAACAGTTGGAGCAATATAAATGATTCCTTCTGGAGCTAAATCTCCACCAACAGTTGCTAAGGTCCTGTTATTTTTATAAGACACAAATGTTGGCCCTAATGGATTTGTAATGTCATAGGTCATTAATCCACCAGTTCTTTCTAATGTAATAAAAGCATAAGTAGCACCATTTATTGTTGCAACAGTAATTCCTTCTGGTTCTGGACCTTTGTTGTCACTTCTATTTTTTAAATTATTGTTGTCGTTACTTACATTGAATAAGGCTCCATAAGTAGGGTCATTTGCAGTAATTTTTTCAAAATCATCACCACTGTCAAAAACTATTTGTCCTGTTGTTGTATTCCAAATACTAAAAGAACGTGCTCCAAAAACATGAATTTCATCAAAATCACCATCATTATCAGTATCACCAGTTGCATTAGTAACTGTTAATCTTCCTAGATTAGAATTCATTTTAAGGATATCAGCATTAGGGAAAACTGTTGGATCTAAAACATATGAACTGCTACCAACTCGAACTTCTTCTGCTAAACCGTTGTAATCTCTTGCGTCACCTTCATTAGCAGTAACTAAATAAGTTGTTCCAGCAACTGTGTAATTAGCAATTGCATCGGGCATATACATTCCTTTAATAGGCCAATTTCCCATAAATATTGCTCCAAATTGATCAGAACTGTCTAGTGTGTTTCCTGAAAGATTATGATCTTTTAATCCTAATGGACTAATAGCTGTAATTTGATTTGTAACTAAATTAATAGTAGCAATTGCATTGTTTTCTTGTAAAGAAACCCAAGCCGTTAATCCATCATCTGCTATGGTAATGTATTCTGGTTCAACATCTTTAGAAACTGTTGCACTAACTCCAAAAATACGAACACCACTAGTTCTTAAAGCTACTAATTGACTATCAAAAGCATTAAAGTTTAAATTTGTTACATCCGATTGCTGAACATTGTTAAATCCACCAGTAACATTTATGATTGAAATACTTCCTTCTGGATCAATTGTGTAATCATCATTTGGTTGTCCTTCGTTTGCTGTTAAAACTTTTGTGCCATCTGGAGTAAATGTAATCATATCTGGTAGTACGCCTACTTCAACGATTGAACCAATTGTTCCATTTGTGTCCATAAAAACTACTTTTCCATTGCCAAAATTAGCTCCTTCTATTGTTGCAGCTACAATGCCATTTTTAACAGTGATACTTGTTCCTCCTATTCCGTATGAAGATAAATCTATTGATTGGATTGGAGTTATTGCTGATGGGTTTGAAAAGTTTAATACTTCAATTTTAGCTGCGGTTGAATTCATCACAAACAAACGTTGCGTTGTTGGATCATGAGCTACAATTTCAGCCGAACCAGTTGCGTCCACTAAATAACTTGATAAATAGTTAATGTTTAATGCATTTGAAGCTGTTGGAGCATCAGTTTCATCATCTAAAATATAAAGTAAGCTTTGAGAAATCCCATTAAGATTAGCTCCAGTTGGATTTAGAAGCTTTAAAACAAAATATGTATCTCCATTTGCAACCATATCATTGTTCAAAGTAATTGAAATAACTTGTGAAGTTGAATTAGCTGGAAAAGTTACGGTTTCATTTGTATAAACATATTCTGTTCCGTTTGTAGCTGTTCCTGAATTTAAAAGAATTGCAACATCAACAGTTACGATAGAAGCTGAAGCATTTGAAAGATTAATTGTAATTGAAGCAGTTCCATCATTTTCATTTATAATAGTAGTTTCAGTAGCAAAAGATAAATTTGAAGTAATAATAGGATTGAAAGTTCCAGGTGAAGCAAATACATCTAAACCAATTGATTGTCCAACTAAATTTGTTGCTGGTGCCCAATTTGTTCCATCATTTAAATTACCATTTGGATTCATTAATTCTAAAGAAGGACCATTTCCATCAGGTGATAATGGCCAAGGAGTTGCATCATCATAATCAACTTGACTAATAATTACTCCAGTTGAATTTAAAATTTGAAGATTTTCGCCTCCATTTCCTAAAGCATTACTAATTCCTTGAGGCAAATCAATAAAGGAAGCCCCATAAAAAGCATCTGCACTTGTTTTGTCAGTTGCAAGTAAAACAATACCATTGGCAGCAAGGTTTAATTCTTCAAATTCGAAAATAAAGTTGCTTTCGTCTTTAACTTTAATTCCGCCTAAAGCAATTGTTGATGTTGAATTGTTATAAATTTCAATAAACTCCAATTGATTTGAATTTGCAGAAGGAGCATTATACATAATTTCAGAAATAATTAATCCTGAAGATAAAGCATTGTAATATAAATTGGGGCTTACATAAGTTGGTGATAAAGCATTATTAGCCATGTCTTGAACATTACTTACTGTTAATTGATAAGCACTTCCAACGGTAAAACCTGTATGAGTTAATTTGACAGAGTTCAATGTAGCATTATAAACAGCACTCGAAATTGTTAAGCTTGGAGCAAAAACATAATTTGCAATAGTTTCAGCTGTAGCTTGATTTAAACTTTCAGAGAAAATAATTTCAACTGAGTTTTGAGTCAATACATTTACAATAGCAACTGTTGGAGCAGAAGTATCGTTTGCAGAAATCACAAATTGAGTTGCATTAAATGGTAAATCTGGAGTTGTACCATTGTTGTGATCGTCAGCAGAAGTGTCTTCTGTTTGCCAATTAGCTAGATTGTTTAACTGAGATAAATATCCGTTAGCATCTAAACCAGTTCTAACACCGTTATAGTTTGCCATGTCAGTCCCTTCGGGTAAAGTAATAGCAGTAGTTCCTAAAGTTAAACCCGAATTTGTTAAATCTCCAAAACCAGTTGAAGAATTTGAAATTGCAGCTAACATAGTTGAAACAGTTCTAGGAGAAGATCCTAAAAAAGCAAACATGGCATCACTTGAACTAGAAAGTCCACCAGCATTATTAACAGTGATACTTCCAATTGATGGAGTAATCGTTGCGCTTACATTGTTAATTGAAATAATAGTTCCTGCTGGAATAATTGTAGCACCAGAAGACCATGTAAAATCTCCTTCGTCAGTACCAAAACTTGTTCCATTCCATTCAGAATCACAAAAAATGATAGTAGAATTTGCTGGAATTTCTTTAAAAGTCACAAATGCGATATCGTCATCGCCATCTGCATTAAACCCAACAAATGCAATGTCTCCAGCAGAAGTAAGCTGTGCTTGTACAAAGTAGGTTAGTAAACATAAAAGTAAAGTAAATTTAATTTTCATAAGATAAGTTTATTGTTGTTTGTACAAACTTACCTTATAAATGAGGTTGAAAGGGTTACCTCAAAATCATCAATTTATTTTTTTAACATTATTAAAATGTGTCTTAAAAATTAAGAAGTAAAGGAATTGTAAAATTGGGACTAACTGTTTTTCTCTTCATTAAATTTACGAACAATAGCTTTTAATTTTTCAGCACGAGCCACTTTTTTAGCTTTTGCTTTGTCTTGTTCTTTGTGTAATTTATCGTTGTGTTTTTTGATGTTCTTTTCTGTATTTCTTCCCATAATTATAAATTTAAGGTGTTTTTTTTGTCAAGTTTTAAATATCCAATATGTTTTTGGTCTTCTATTTCATTAGCAGTTTCTCTGATTTTTATTTGAAATTTTGATTTGAATTCTTCTGATAAGATATCATTAATTCTATGAATGTCATCTACATCAATTCCAAATTTATCATCAATATGTGAAGCTCCTGCTCCTTCAAAACCACAATGTTTAAAAAAAGTAGTCTTCTTACTGTTCTTAATTGCTAAAGCTTTACTTTTTGCAACGGTCAAAACTTTATAATGATATTCTTCAAATTCATTTTCTTTATAACCACCTAGGTTAATAAAAAATAAATTTTCTGTATTTTCAATAGTTTGATTTCGATCTACTACTTCAATAGAAAAACCATCTATACAAGTAACTTTTTGCCAAGCATCAATATGAATTTTACCTTTTGCTTCTGGCCAAAATTGTTTCATATACGGAATTAATTCAGCTAATGAGCTTCCTATTCCAAAAAAAATATCGTGTTGTTCTGTTACCCTTCCTTTAGGTCTACAGCCCAACATTATCATATATAAATGATTCTTTTCTTTCATTTTTCAAAAGTACAAATTTTTGTTAAATAAAAAGTTTGGCACGGCAATTGAATAAGTATTAAAATCGTTAATCAATTAAAAATAAATATCATGAAAAAAATTACTCTTATTTTAGCTTTTATCGGAATGATAACACTAAACAGTTGTACCGTTAATGATACACCACCAGCACAAGTTCAGCAAATAAATAACACTTACGTAAGTGAAGTTTTTGAAGTAACTACTTCTTTTGGACCAAATAATGATTTTAGTAAGTTGGTTACATTTAATCCAGCTATATATAATTCAGATACAGTTTTAGTTTACCATTTATATGATGTTGTTAACGGATCTGATGTTTGGAGAATAATGCCTCAAACCTATTATTTCGATGGCGGAGTAGAATTAGATTACAATTATGATTTTACAAGATATGATGTTAATCTTTTTTTAGATTCAAATGCTAACTTAGGTAGTTTTTCAACTGCTTGGACACAAAATCAAACATTTAGATTAGTAGTTGTTCCTGGCTCATTTAAAATGGCAAATAAAGTTGATTACTCAGATTACAACGCTACAATAGAAATGTTAGGTTATAAAGAATCAAAAATTAAAAAGTTAGATTAAAAAATTAAAAATAGTTTGTTAGTTTGGTTAGATTAGTTTGTTTTTAAAAGAGGTTGCTGAAAAGTAGCCTCTTTTTTATTTTTCATGTTTATCTCTGTATAAAGAATAGGCTATTCCTGCTAATAATGAAAAGGCAATAAAACCTAAGGAAGCCCATTCTGGTAATTCAATATAATCGTGAGCTAACATTTTAATTCCAACAAACGTTAAAATTGCAATTAAACTATATTCAAGGTAACTGAATTTTTCTAACATATTAGCCAAAAAGAAATACATAGAACGTAAGCCTAAAATTGCAAAAATATTAGAACTAAAAACTAAAAAGCCATCAGAAGTAATGGCTAAAATTGCAGGAACACTATCCATAGCAAAAAGAACATCCATTAATTCAATTACAATAAGCGCAACAAATAAAGGGGTAGCAAATAAAATTTTACGTTTTCTAACAAAAAAGTGTTCTCCTTCCATGTGCATGGTGATTGGCATCACCTTTCTCAAACCTTTAAAAACAAATGATTTTTTGGGATTAAAAACTTCTTCATCTTCTTTTTTAAACAACATTTTTGCAGCTGTAAAAATTAAAAATACACCAAAAACATAAACCATCCAACTGAATTTATTGATTAACATTACACCAAAGTAAATCATTAAACCTCTAAAAATTATTGCACCAAGAATTCCCCAAAACAAAACTCTATGTTGATATTTCTGTGGGATTTTAAACGATGAAAATATAACAGCAATAACAAATATATTATCAACACTCAGCGAAAGTTCAATCAAATAACCTGTTATGAACTTCATGGAAGCTAATGTGGGTGTTATATTTGAAGGGTTTTCGATAAAACCATTGGAGTAAATCCAATAAATTACACCTGAAAATAAAAAGGATATAATGACCCAAATTCCTGTCCAAATTCCTGCTTCTTTAGAGCTTATTATATGCGGAGTTTTGTTAAAAACCCCTAAGTCTAAGGCCAAGAAAAATAGTATTGACGCAATAAAAATAATCCAAACTATCATAATTTCTACCAATTTAAGTTACAAATATAATGGATTACTTCTTTATTATTGAATTATCAATATTTTATTACTATTTTAATTTAACCCTAAAATTTTAGGGGCAAAAATATTTTTATTTGATTATTTGCTTATATTTGCATCTAAATAACAGGGTATAACTTAAATTTTCAATAATTATGTCAACAATTCGTTTTAGAGCACTTGAAAAAGCTAATTCAAGAACACCAGTAAATGTAGAAGAATTAGATAAAAAATCAGTCATTTTTGGAAGCAATGTTTTTAATGATAAAACTATGCGTCAGTTTTTAACTTCTGAAGGTTATAAAGCTGTAAAAAGTGCTGTACAACACGGAACAAAGATTGACAGAAAGTTAGCAGATTATATTGCATTAGGGATGAAAGAATGGGCGCTTTCTAAAGGAGTGACTCATTATACACACTGGTTTCAACCCTTAACAGGTGGAACAGCTGAAAAACATGATGCGTTCTTCGAAACATCTTTTGATGGTTCTGATCCTGTTGAAAAATTTGGTGGAGATCAATTGGTACAACAAGAGCCAGACGCTTCTTCTTTTCCAAATGGAGGAATTAGAAACACATTTGAAGCAAGAGGTTATACAGCTTGGGATCCAACATCGCCAGCATTTATTTATGGAACTACACTTTGTGTACCAACAGTTTTCGTTGCTTACACAGGAGAATCTTTAGATAACAAAGCTCCATTATTAAGAGCATTAAATGCAATTGATGATGCTGCAACAGAAGTAGCAAAGTATTTCGATAAAAACGTTAAAAAAGTAACACCAACTTTAGGTTGGGAACAAGAATATTTCCTTGTTGATAGAGCATTGGCTAACTCACGTCCTGATATTATGGCGACAGGTAGAACTTTATTAGGTCACACTGCAGCAAAAGGACAACAATTAGATGATCACTATTTCGGTTCAATTCCAACTCGTGTATTAAATTATATGAGAGATTTAGAAAACGAATGTATGCTTTTAGGAATTCCAGTTAAAACTAGACATAATGAAGTAGCTCCAAGTCAGTTTGAATTAGCTCCAATTTTTGAAGAAACTAATTTAGCGGTGGACCATAATTCATTATTAATGGATGTAATGCAAAAAGTTGCAGAACGTCATGAATATAAAGTTTTATTTCATGAAAAACCATACAAAGGAGTTAATGGATCAGGGAAACACAATAACTGGTCTTTAGCTACTGATACTGGAATTAATTTATTAGCTCCAGGAAAAACGCCAATGAGTAATCTTCAGTTCTTGACTTTCTTTATCAACACAATTAAGGCAGTTCACGATAATGAAGAATTATTAAGAGCTGCAATTGCTTCTGCAAGTAATGATCATAGATTAGGAGCTAATGAAGCACCACCAGCAATTATTTCGGTTTTTATTGGTGCTCAGTTGACAAAGGTTTTAGCAGAATTAGAAGGTGTAACTAATGGAAAACTTTCTCCAGAAGAAAAAACTGATTTAAAATTAAATGTTGTTGGAAAAATTCCAGATGTATTGTTAGATAATACTGATAGAAACAGAACATCACCATTTGCTTTTACAGGAAATAAATTTGAATTTAGAGCCGTTGGTTCAACTGCAAATTGTGCTACTTCGATGACTACATTGAATGCAATGGTTGCAAGACAACTTATGGATTTCAAAAAAGAAGTTGATTCTTTAATCAAGAAAAAAGATTTAAAGAAAGACGAAGCTATTTTTAATGTGTTGAGAGAATATATTAAAGGTACTAAAAAAATCCTTTTTGAAGGAGATGGGTATAGTGAAGCTTGGGAAATTGAAGCAAAAAAACGTGGATTAAGCAATCATAAAACAACACCAGAAGCATTAAAAGCTAAAGTTTCAAAAAAAGCAATGGATTTATTTGAAGGATTAAACATAATGAACCATGTTGAGGTTGAATCACGTTACGAAATTGAATTAGAAGAATATACTAAGAAAATTCAAATTGAAGGTAGAGTTCTAGGAGATATTGCTCGTAATCATGTAATTCCTACAGCTATTAAATACCAAAATACTTTAATAGAAAATGTTAGAGGTTTAAAAGAAATTTTCGGAAAAGAGTATGAAAAAGTAGCCAAAGAGCAAATTTCAATGATTAAGGAGATTTCTGGACATATTGAAGGAATTAATATAAATGTTGAAAAAATGATTGATGAGCGTAAGGAAGCAAACAATTTAACTGACATTGAAAAAATGGCTGCTGCTTATTGTGATAAAGTAAAACCTTATTTTGAAATCATTAGAGAACACGCAGATAAATTAGAATTAATGGTTGATGATGAAATGTGGACATTAACAAAATATAGAGAGCTGTTATTTTCAAAATAGTTCATACTTAAGTTAACAAAAGGGTTTATTCTTTATAGAGTAAACCCTTTTTTATGTTTAAATAGTTTTTTAACTATTTATTTTACAATTAATACATTTTTTAGAGTATCTTTTTAATAAAAAAATAACATTTTAACGATTGTTTTACTTGTTTCATCGAAAATTTAGAGGTTTTAGCTAAAATAAATTTGGTAGTCTGAAAAATTATTTTAAATTTGAACTCAATGAGCGAAAGTTATGTTTCTAACCTAAACTATTTATTAATAGTAGAGCATAACGAAAATTATACTTTTGTATAATTATGTAATTGTGTATCCCTGCAAGTACAAGATGTTTTTTTTTATTGAAGAAAAATAATTCTTTTAAATTTTAAAAGTTTTTTCAGCCCCAAATATTGAAATTGTAACCAATTAAATATTTATATTATGAAAAACTTAATTTTAAGTGTGGCCTTTCTAGTGGCTACGGGAACTGCATTTGCCCAAGGCAACGTAAGTAGTGTTTCTCAAGATGGTACAACCAACCAGTCTAATGTGTTGCAAGTCGGTATGACTAACAATTCTGTTGTGAATCAATTAGGTTCTAACTCAGCTATTAGTGGAGAATCAAACGATTCCGATGTTAATCAAAACGGTGTTTCTAATGATTCGGATGTTAAACAAGATGGAGATTTTAATGAAGCGGATGTTATTCAATTAGGAGATAACAACGATGCTACAATCGATCAAGGTGTTGGTTTTGCAGAAAGCAATGAAGCTATTACTACACAAACAGGTGATGGTAATACTTCTACTCAAAAACAACGTTTTGACAACAATTATGCAACTACTACTCAAACAGGAGATGGTAACACTGCTATTCAAGATCAAAGTTCAGGACCAAACTCTTCACCTGGAAATTTAGCTTATATCACTCAATTAGGAGATGATAACATGGCTGACCAAAAACAAGTTGGTAGCTTAAATGATGCAATGATTTCTCAAGTAGGGACTAATCATTACGCAATTCAACGTCAAAACGGAAATAGTAATGATGCAAATGCTTACCAAGGTGATACTGACAACTGGTCAAGTCAAAAACAAACTGGAGATGGAAATTATGCTTTAGTTTACCAAAACGACATTAGTAGTGGCGGATTTAATGTTGCAGAACAAATCCAAACTGGTGACACTAATTATGCAGTTATTGATCAAGGTTTAGGTTCAGTTACATCAAATAATGATGCATGGCAAAAACAAGTTGGTGATGACAACTATGCGTATGCAATTCAAAGAGGTGACAGTAATGTTTCTAGACAAAACCAACTTGGTGATGATAACAGTTCAAGTCATGATCAAAATGGTGATGATAACTATGCAAGATCAGTACAAACTGGTGATATGAATGGTTCTACTATCAATCAATTAGGTGACTTAAATGTTGCTAATACTTTCCAAACAGGTCAATTACATATGAGTACTGTAGGACAAATTGGTAATGGAAACGTTTCAACAGTTACACAATCTAACTAATTTTTAATACAAGATGAGATAGTTCTCTTTAGATGAACTATCTCATCTATATTATTTAAAAAACCATATCATGAAATCAAAAATATACATAGTATTATTTGCAATCATTTTTACACAAGTTGGTTTTTCTCAAGAAAAAGATACTAATGGTGACTTTAAACAATATAGTTCTTCACTTTTTGAATCTGAACAAAACTCATTATTTGTAGTTTCTACTATGACGGATAAATTAAATCAAGTTCAATTAAACCAAAATAAAGTTAATATTCAACAAATTGGAGCTTATAATGTAATAAATGCTACTGTCAATTCAGATAATTCAAATCTATTTATGACACAAAATGGTAACAATAATTCAATTGATTTAATTAAAGACACACCAGAATTAAACCAAAGTATTTCACAAACAGGAAATGGAAATACAATTAGCGATTTAACGTATTACACCAATTATAAAGTAAATATGGAATTAAATCAAAATGGAAATAATCAAAATATTCAAAATATTGGCACAAACTCATTGTCAAGAGAAATGAAGATTTCTCAAACGGGAAATGGTACTTCAATAATTATAATTAATCAATAAAATGAAAAAATCAACTACATATTCAATGCTTTTTGTTTTTTTACTTTTAGTGAATTTTACTTTTTATGGTCAAAATAAAGAAGTAGATGTAAAAGCAAAAATCGTTCTTGAAGAAGTAGAAGGAAATATTAAAATTACAGGTACTGCTGAAAATTTAACGGACATTATTCAAAGTATGACTTATAAATTATCAGTTATTAAAAAAAACATCAAATCAGAAAATCGTTCTACAAATAATCAAGAGGGAGTTTTTACTCTTGAAGCCAATCAAAACAAAAACCTTTCCACAACACAAATTAATAGAACTAGTCAAGATGAAATAATAGTTCTGTTGCTTTTTTATGATGAAAACAACCAAATTGTTAGTAAAGATAGAGTCATAATTAGCGACGAAAAAAAAAAGGATAAAGTAATCATTTTAGATGATGGCATTGAATTATCAGGAATAGTAACTGATGAAACAAAAACCAAAATGGGAAAAGATTTTTATGATAATTTTTATTATTTGTATAGAGATTATAATTTAAATGCAAAGCAAATTGTCAAAATAAATGAAGAATTAAGTTTTGGAAGAAATACCAAAATTATAATTATGGTTGAAAATAACGTTGTGTTTGAATTCTTAGCAAGGCCAGATGAAGAATTTTTAGAAGCAATGGCAAAAACGGCATTATATGAAACCTATCAGTTTTTAAAAAAATTAGAAAACGAAAAAAAATACATTACCCAATATTAAATAAAAGCCTAAAATCATGAAGTTTTCAATTCTACTTTTAACAGTTTTTTTTTCATTTTCAATGAGTGCCCAAGATTTGGTTTATAAGCCAAAAAACCCTGCATTTGGTGGTGATACTTTCAATTATCAATGGCTGTTAAGTTCAGCTGAATCTCAAAATAAATTAAAGGACGATGGGATTGAAACGGATAAAAAAACAGAATTAGAAAAATTTATAGATAATTTAAATTCTCAACTTTTAAATCAAGTTTCAAGATCATTATTTGCAGAGCAATTTGGAAATGATGGCATCTCAGAAGGAACATATACTTTTGGAAGCTTATCAATAGATGTTTATCCGTCAGATGGTGGATTAACCATAAGTATTTTAGATACTACTACCGGTGAACAAACACAAGTAATTATCCCAAATCCGTAAATTTATTTATGAAAAGACTTTACTATTTTTTTTTCGCCATTTATTTTTTATATGGTTGCAGTGCTTATTATAATCAACCTACAGGGATTGAAAGAGCCATTATTGGTGAAAGTACACCTGCAACATCATTGTTGAAAAATTTACCTAAACCTAAAGAACCTGTTGTCATAGGGATTTATAAGTTTAGAGATCAAACAGGACAATATAAAGCTTCAGAAGTTGGAAGTACTTTTAGTACAGCCGTTACGCAAGGAGCAACTTCCATTTTAATTAAAGCCTTAGAAGATTCAAAATGGTTTATTCCAATTGAACGCGAAAATATTGGTAACCTATTGCAAGAGCGAAACCTTATTCGTTCTACAAGACAAGAATATTCAAAAAACACAAATGAACCTCAATTAACACCACTATTATACGCGGGAGTTTTACTTGAAGGTGGAATTGTATCTTACGACTCAAATATAATTACGGGTGGATTTGGTGCAAGATACTTTGGTGCAGGTGGTTCTACAAAATACAGACAAGATAGAGTAACCATTTACCTCAGAATGATTTCAACTTCCAATGGGAAAATATTGAAATCCGTTTATGTTTCTAAGACACTTTTTTCTCAAGCTATTGATCAAAGTTTTTTTAGATATGTAAAATTCAAAAGACTTTTAGAAGTCGAAACAGGATATACAACAAATGAACCTGTACAAATGGCAGTTACAGAAGCTATTGAAAAAGCTGTTGAATCTTTAGTTTTAGAAGGTATAAAAGATAAAATTTGGTTTGCTGATGCACCTCAAGCTGAAATCGACGAATTGATAAAAAACTACGAAATAGCAGAATCTGTAGCCGATTCATCAGCAATATATAATAGAAAATTAACTAAAAGAAGATCTGATTTTGCAATGGAGTTTTCAGGAGGAGCAACAAGAATTCAAGGAGATTATCCCAACCCACTTTTTAGGCCTTTTATTAAAGGAAGTTTGAAGTATTTTTTTACTGAAAGTGTAAATCTATCTCTATCTGCTGGTTGGAATAAATTCGATAATAAAAACCGAAAAAGTTTTGAATATTTAACCTTTGATGCTAATACCGAAATTTTATTTTTACCTAAAGACAAGTTAACACCTTTTGTTTTTGGAGGTTTAGGTTTCGCAACTACTAAAACTTCAGATTACACACATTTTAAATTTCAATATGGTCTTGGTTTAGAGTATTTAGTTACAGATAACTTTGGGTTTAGAATTTTTGGAGAACATAATTTAACTTTTAGTGATGAAGTAGATTTTTTAGTTGCAGGAAAAAGAGATGATTATTATTACCGATTTGGAACTGGACTAACCTATTATTTTAAATAGCATTTAATATAAAGAAACATGAAAAATAGTTATATAAAATTGAGCTTATTTTTTTTACTACTTCTCTTTTCTTGTAGTGAAGATAGCATTGAAGAAATTCAGTTTGGAACTGTTTCTGGTAGAGTCGTTGAATCTGGTACTTTTGAGCCTATTCCAAATGTAAAAGTATTTTCTAGTCCAAATTCTAGTATTATTTTTACGGATGAAGACGGAAATTTCAGCATGATAGATGTTCCTGTGGGAGATTATTCTTATCAAGCTAAAAAAGATGGGTACATAACCAAGTTTGAAGCAGCAACAATTACAAATGGTGCCAATACCGAATTAGTGTTTGAATTAGAACTATCAACAAGCGACAATAAACCACCTAATGCACCAGTTTTGGTTAGTCCTGTTGATAATGCTATAAATCAAAGCATTCAAGTTAATTTGAGTTGGACAGCTACAGATCCAGAAGATGATACTTTGGAGTTTCAAGTCATATTAAAAAATGATGCAAATACTAACGAAGTAGTCTATTCAAATATTTCGGATACAACCTTTCAATTAACAAATCTCGTTTATGGAGTGAAATATTTTTGGCAAGTAACAGCTTCAGACGGAATTAATGAATTAGTCTATAGTACTGTAAGGTCATTTACAACTACTAATTTCCCAACAACTCGTTATTTATATGTAAAGAAAATTGGCCAAAATAATGTAATTTTCACTAGTGATGATGACGGAAATGAAATTCAATTGACCGATTCAGCAACCAATAGTTGGAGACCTAGAAAAAATAACCAATCTAATAAAATAGCTTTCATTCGTTCTAATGGAGCACAAAACCATATTTACACCATGAACCCAGATGGAACAGGTGTATTTAAGGTTACAAATTCTGTACCTATTGCTGGTTTTAATTCCGATTACGTTAATTTCTCTTGGAATACTAATGGAAGTCAACTTATCTATCCTAATTTTGATAGACTTTATAGAATTGGAAATAATGGAAGTGGACTTACCCAACTATTTCAAACACCAACCAACAAATTAATTTCTGAATGTGATTGGAGTTTTGACGGAACAAAAATTGCCTTAAAAACCAATAATCTTAATGGGTATAGTGCAGAAATTTATATCATCAGTTCTGGCGGTATATTTTTAACACAAGTAATTACACCTGTTTCTGGAGCAGTTGGTGGATTAGACTTTTCTGTTTCAGGACAAAAATTACTTTTTACTAGAGATATTTCTGGTTTTGAAAATGCTAATTATAGACAATTAGATACTCGAATATTTCAACACGTTTTTTCTACAGGTACTACTTCAGAATTGCTAACGCAAAAACCACCAGGAACAGTAGATTTAGATGTTAGATATTCTCCTAATGAAGCTGAAGTTATTTTTGTAAACACATCTAATGACTTTTTGAGTACACGTTATATTCAAAAATATCAGATAGGAACAATTGATTCAAGAGAGACTCTTTTTATAGGAACAACTATGCCTGACTGGGAATAGATTTTCATTATCGAATATACTAAAGGATAACTTTAAACGTTTTTATTTAAATTATTTATTCCATTCGCAATACTAATTAGAAGTAAAATAAAACTAATGTTAGATTCAATATTTTTACACTCAATAATTAATTATGGCAAGTTTTTTTATGTAATAAAATTGTCGTTACTTAGTTTTCTTAACTTAAAACCTTAAAATGAAGTCTTTCTTATCCATTTTTCTTTTCTTTTTTATAGCGAATACTTTTGCTCAAGAACAATTTGCCGTTTATTTTAATAGCGATAAATTCGAATTAACTAAAACAGAAAACAAGAAGCTAAACGACTGGATGAAACTTCATGCCAAAGACAAAATTGTTGCCATAAACGGCTATACCGATGAAGATGGAACTAGTGGTTACAATGACACATTATCCAAAAAAAGAGTAAAGCACATTTTTGAGATTATTAAAGAAAAAGTTCCGTTCAGAGAAGATTTTGAAAGCAGAAGTTATGGAGAGAATTTTAACCAATCAAAAAACAAAGCTGAAAATAGAAAAGTAACTATTTACTATATAGAAGAAAAAGATTTAGCACGTGAAAACGAAATATTAGGTATAGAAGAAGAAGTTGAAATTATCGTTGACTCTACTTTTGTGCTAGATGAAATTATAGGAGATGATGCTCCTTTGGAAGAGCGCATTGCTAAAACTAAAGAAGGTAAAACATTAATCTTAAAAGACATTAATTTTTATCACAATACGTTTGGAGTTATGAATGAGTCTAGACCGATTTTATATGATTTATTTAGAATTATGGAAAATAATCCAAGATTAGAAATTCAAATTCAAGGTCATGTTTGCTGCAATGCAGATGTGACCGATTCTCGTTCAATTATGTTATCAAGAGAAAGAGCAAAAGCCATTAAACAATTTTTAGTATATCAAGGGATTAGAGCCGTTAGAGTTAGTTTTCAAGGGTTTGGGAGTTCTATGCCTTTGTATCCAATTCCGGAACAGAATGAAGAGGAACGTGTTGCCAATAGAAGAGTTGAGATTTTGATTGTGAAGAAATAGTTTTTTTGGATTTTCGGATTTTCAGATATTGGATTTTCGGAAATATAGTTCATATAAATAGATATAATTTTTCAACCTTGTAAAGCTGAACTTGCTTGTGCTGAATTTATTTAAGTGACTCAGCTTCTTTTTTTTAAACCACTTAGAATTATAGATTTTGTTTGTGTTGAATAGTCGTTTTGCTTTTCATAGTTTAAATAGTTGTATTGTTTATCTAAGTATTTATTGACTTATTGAGTAAAATCAGTGTAAATCCGTTACATCTGTGTCATCTGCGTTCTAATTTCTTTGATTTCTTAAATCAGTGTTCCAAAATCTAAACATCCGAACATCCGAAAATCTCTTTTCATTAGATTATCCTTAATCATTTTTATATCTTTGTCGGACAACAACAACAAACTACAACAATGAGTTCTGATTCAAGTCAACGCTATAATCTTCGTGGAGTTTCTGCTGCTAAAGAAGATGTTCATAATGCTATTAAAAACATTGATAAAGGGCTTTTTCCTAAAGCTTTTTGTAAAATTATTCCAGATTATTTGACTAATGATGAGGATTTCTGTATCATTATGCATGCTGATGGAGCTGGTACAAAGTCTTCGTTGGCTTATATGTACTGGAAAGAAACTGGTGATGTTTCGGTGTGGAAAGGTATTGCTCAAGATGCTTTGATTATGAATATCGACGATCTTTTATGTGTGGGAGCTGTAGATAATATTCTGCTTTCTTCAACAATTGGTCGTAATAAGAATTTGATTCCTGCTGAGGTTTTGTCTGCTATTATTAATGGTACGGAAGAATTGCTTGCGGAGCTAAAAACATTTGGTGTTACGATTCATTCTACGGGTGGAGAGACTGCTGATGTTGGTGATTTAGTTAGGACTATTATTGTGGATTCAACAGTTACGGCTCGTATGAAACGTGCTGATGTTATTGACAATGCTAATATAAAACCAGGAAACGTAATCGTTGGATTATCGAGTTCTGGACAAGCTAACTATGAGAAAAGTTATAACGGTGGAATGGGAAGCAATGGCTTGACTTCTGCGCGTCATGATGTGTTTGATAAGTATTTGGCTGAGAAATATCCTGAGAGTTTTGATGCTGCTGTTCCGAATGAATTGGTTTATTCTGGTAAAGTTAAATTAACGGATGCTGTGGTAGATTCTCCTATTGACGCTGGTCAGTTGGTGCTTTCTCCTACTAGAACTTATGCTCCAATAATTAAAAAGATTTTGGATACATATACTCCAAAAGAAATTTGTGGAATGGTTCACTGTAGTGGTGGAGCGCAAACTAAAGTCTTGCATTTTGTGGATGATGTGCATGTGATTAAAGATAATTTATTTCCTGTGCCTCCTTTATTTAAATTGATACAAGAACAATCTAAAACGGATTGGAAAGAAATGTACCAAGTGTTTAATTGTGGTCACCGAATGGAACTTTATGTAGACGAAGCTATTGCAAATGACATTATAGAGATTTCAAAATCATTTGGGGTTGAGGCTCAAATTGTGGGTAGGGTGGAAGCTATAGATTCTGATCTTCATCAGAACAAGACTAAGAAACTTACTATTACAAGTGAGTTTGGTAAGTTTGAGTATTAGTTTTATTTAATAGGATTGAATCAATACGTCAGTTGGAATATTAAGACCTAAATGTATTTGTCTTATCATTTCTAACGATAGTTTTCTTTTTCTATTTAAAATTTCACTTGCACGACTTTTTAAACCAATAATTTTAGCTAAATCATTTTGATTGTAGCCCATTTGTTCCATTCTAAATTTAATGGCTTCAATTGGGTCAGGTAAATCAATTGGAAAATTTTCATTTTCATATTGTTCAATTAAGATGCCTAATAGTTCTAATTCATCACCATCTTTAGAATCTTTTTTTGCATCAAAGATTATTTCAAGTCTTTCTAGGGCTTGGTTGTAATCGCTTTCCGTTTTTATAAGATTTATGTTCATGTTTATATGGTATTTGCATTAATCTTGTCATATGCTGCGTGAGTTCCAATGAATCTTACCCAAACCATCTCATATTCAAAGTTAATTTTGACTATTAATCTGTAATTATTTCCTTTTATATTAAATACTATTCTGTTGTCGCTTAAAATACTTGCGCTTGGATATGCAGCTTTTATTTGATTAGAATTTTTCCATTCTGCTTTGCAAGTTTCTTTATACCAAGATTTTAGTTGCTGTTCACAGTCTGTGTGAACTTCCCAAAAATCGCGTAGTACTTTTTTAGCAATTACTCTCAATAGTTTTTTTACAAAGATATAAATAATTCCCAATATGGGAATTATTTATAAGGTGAATACTAATTTAATTGTCTTAAGTGTTGGTTTTTTTTTACCTGTACTCAGGATTCTCGAACTCCCAGCGTTTGCCGTTGTCCCAGTCTTCTCTTGAGTTTCCGTATTTTGGGTAGCCTCCTTGACTTTTGAGCATCTGTGCTAAGTGTAATAAATTATAGGTCATGAAGGTGGTGTTTCTGTTGGTGAAGTCTGAATCTGTGCCTAAAGGTGGGCTGATTTTTTTGCCTTGCCATTCGGTGTCTCCGTAACTTGGTCCTGGTCCGACTTCTCCTATCCAACCTGCATCGGCTTGGGGTGGAATGGAGTAACCCACGTGCTGTAATGAATAAAGTAATCCCATGGCACAATGTTTTACTCCGTCTTCGTTTCCTGTTATTACGCAACCTGCTGCTTTTCCGTAGAATATGTATTGTCCTTTTTCGTTTGTTTTGCTGCTCATTGCGTATAATCTTTCGATTAGCTTTTGGCATTCGGAAGATTTTTCTCCTAACCATATGGGTGTTCCTACAATTAGAATGTCTGCTTCCATGACTTTTTTGAAAAGAGTTGGCCATTCGTCTTCTTTCCAGCCGTGTTCTGTCATGTCTGGGTAGATTCCTGTGGCTATGTTGTGGTCTATGAATCGGAATTCTTCTATGCTGACTTTTTCCTTTTTCATGATCTCTTTGGAGACGTTCATTAAGGTGTCGGTGTGACTTTTATCTGGGGATTTTTTTAAGGTGCAGTTTATGTATAGAACTTTTAAACTACTGAAGTCTGGTTTACTCATGATTTTTATAGTTTTAATTACTAATGTTTTATCTATTTATAGAAAAGCAATTGGTGCTGCCAAACAACTGTCTGGAATTGCAAATGCATCAACCAAAGCAATTGCATCGGGACGAATATCCCAACATAATTGATTGACCATTTTTCTGACGGCTTTTGTTTTTACGGCTTCCATATATCCTTGTTCTAAATACCAGGCTTTATTTTTTTCTATTTGATGTAAAGCATATAGTTGTGCGACTTTAGTTAAGGCTGTTTTAACTGCTTCATCTTCGATAGTTTCTATGGCTTGTTGGAATTGTTCTAATGTCACGCGTTCGAGGTAGGCTTGTGCTACTTCTAACATTTGGTGTTGTACTACGTTGAAGGCATCATACGGTTCCATGCCTTTGTCTATTAGTTTTTTGATTCGGTTTGCGGCTGATGCTACGATGCTTTTTTCTCTATATTGAAATGCTTTTAAGTGAAAGTCATTATCTAATAGATGTTCTTCGTCTGTGTTTCTTGTGGTGATTGGATTTTTTTCAGCTAGAGCTGTTTTGGCATTCTCGTAGACGTAATTTATGATTCCCATCGAACCCATTTCTCCGAAGGACTTTCTGAATTCTGATAATCTGTTTTTGGCTACTAATTGCATTAGTACGGTATTGTCTCCTTCGAAAGTGGTGTATATTTCGCTGTCGTTCTTTAGCGCATCGATTCTGTTTTCAGATAGGTAGCCTTTTCCTCCGCAAGCTTCTCTGCATTCTTGTAGAATAGCTGTTGTGCTCCATGTGGAATACGCTTTCATTCCTGCGGCTAAGGCTTCTATTTCTTGCATTTGTTCTTCGGTTCTTGTGGTGAAGCGATTGGTTAAATACTGTAATCCGAAGTGAATTGCATAGGTTTTGGCTAAATGTGGTAACAATCTTCTTTGGTGTATTCTGTAGTTTAGGATTGGTATTTCCGAACCACCTTCTGGACCGAATTGTCTTCTTTGGTCTGCGTATTTTATGGCTATGGTTAATCCGGATTTGGCTGCTGCTAGGGCTGATCTTGGTATTCCTATTCGGCCACCGACTAAAGTTCCTAACATAGTGAAGAATCTTCTGTTGTCACTCGCTATTGGACTTTCGAATTCTCCTTGTTCATTTACGGATGCGAAACGGTCTAGCATGTTTTCTTTTGGAATTACTACGTTGTCGAAACTTAAAGTTCCGTTGTCTACTCCGTTTAGGCCCATTTTGTGACCGCAATCTCCGATGGTGACTCCTTTTATGGTATTTCCTTTTTCGTCTCTTATGGGAACTATGAAAGCATTTACTCCGTAGTCTGTTTCGTCTATTACTAGTTTGGCAAAAACGGTTGCCATTTGTCCGTGTGTGGCTGCGTTGCCTATGTATTCTTTTTGTGCGTTTTTGTTTGGGGTTTGTATGGTGAATGTTTTGGTTTTGTGGTCGTAAGTTGCTGTGGTTTCTAAACCTTTTACGTTGGAACCGTGATGGGTTTCGGTCATTGCGAAACAGCCTGGTAGTTTTAGAGAACCTACATCTTTTAAGTATTTCTCATAATGTTTGGTTGTTCCTAAAGAGTGGATGCTCATTCCCCAAAGGCCGAATTGTACGCCGAACTTTATGACTAAACTTAGGTCGTGATAACTTAAGGTTTCCATAATTGCGAAATAATCTTCTATGTTGCCGCCTCCACCGTATTCTTTTGGATAAGCCATGTTTCCAAAATTTTCTTTGGCTAAGATTTTACACCATTCGTAGACTGTTTCTCTGTAAACGTTGACGTCTGTTGAGGTCTCGTATGCGAACTCTGGTCTTGAAAGTACTTCTTTTACTTTGTTTATGATGGGTGCTTGTGCTCCGTCTAAAAAGGAAGTTAGTTTTGCGACTTCAAAACTGGTGTTGGTTTGGCTTCTTGAGGTGAAGGTGTCTTCATTTGATTTGAAATTGCTTATGAATTCTTCTCCTAATATGCCTAAGTCTACTTCTATTTTTTTGAAAGCTGTGTCTAATGCTTTTATGTGGGTGTTGTTGTGGGATAAAGCCAAAGCCATATCATAAAGTGATGCTGTACTTGGGTTTTGATTTACAATTTCTTTTAACTCTAGGTACCAAGTGTTTAACGTTTCTCGGGATGGAGGATTTGTTACATCGATTTTATGAAATAGGTATTCTTGTTCTTTTTGGGTTAGCCATGTTTGGGCTGTTATAAATGTATGTAGGGTTTGAAATTCTTTTTGGGTTAGCAAATCATCTGACCATACTAAGTAGAATAGGGGTGTGAAGGCTGTTAGTTTGTTGTTATCTAGTATCATGGTTGAGTTTGTTTCAGTGGTTTTTTTTGTTTCAGTTTGTTTTTTTGTTGTCGGTTGTTGGTTGTCTGAAATCTGTTTTTTGTAATCTGTTTTTGTTGGTTGTTTAAATTTAAGGAATTGTTGCCGGTTCGTAAATGGTCTTTTGTTTTTTTTAACGTTGATGGTTTTATTTTTTCTGTTTTTTTTTGGAACACGGATTATACAGATTAAACGGATTTTCGCGGATTAATTTATTTTTTGCGGTTTTATCGTAATTCTTTTATGTCAAGGCATATTTCTTTTGTGTCAAGGTATAATTCTTTTATGTCAGAGCATAATTCTTTTATGTTAAGGCATAATTCTTTTATGTCAGAGCATAATATTTTTATGTCAGAGCATATTTCTTTTTTGTCAAAGTATATTTCTTTTGTGTCAATGCATATTTCTTTTGTGTCAAGAGATTATTCTTTTATGTCAAAGTATATTTTTTTTGTGTCAAGGCATAATTCTTTTGTGTCATTGCATAATTCTTTTGTGTCAAGGCATATTTCTTTTATGTCAAGGCATAATTCTTTTTTGTTGTTGTGGATTTTTTATAAAACTAAAAAAGACTCAATGCGTTGGCACTAAGTCTTTTTTTGCAGTAAGGTATTTTATTTTTAGAGCAATTATAAGGCTCTAGGTTTGCTGAATTTTAAAGAGCTCACCTGTGCGTATTCTGGACTGCCTGTTCCGAATATTGATTTTACATATTTTTTTACGTCTAAGGCTGTTTCGTAGAGATTGACTTGAGCTGTGTATAAGGTTTTGTTTCTTGCGATTCGCGAATTACTTACTTTAGTAAAAGCTGCTGCTACGGCATTATTTTTTTTGGTAAGGTCTATAATCAACTCTTCTAAGGTTGCGATTTTTAATTCGTTTTCGTTGGGTGCAAAAGTAGCTTCTGATTTTAGCACTTCTTTTAAACCCGCTAAGTGTTGAATTAATTGATCATAGGATTGTTGGCTTGTGGATATTGTGTTAGGTGCTTGAGCATTTGGGTCTGTAGGCGTTTGTGGTTGCGAAGCTCTTTTGCCCTGAATTTTGCGGTTAAAACCTTTGGCGTCTTTAATGGTTTCTTTTGAAG
Source organism: Flavobacterium gelidilacus DSM 15343 (assembly GCF_000422685.1). Lineage (GTDB taxonomy): Bacteria > Bacteroidota > Bacteroidia > Flavobacteriales > Flavobacteriaceae > Flavobacterium > Flavobacterium gelidilacus. Next base: position 75,312 of record NZ_AUGN01000004.1, read on the forward strand.
CATCTGTGGTTTCTATAGCAGAGATTAAGCGGGTGCCTAATTTTCTAAGATTGCTAAATGCCAGCATGCGTTCGTTTACTTTGCCGTTGTAGGCTGTGTTTTGAACAATAAGATCTGCTAATCTTGTGTCTCCTTCTGCTTTTAGTGCTTTGAGTTTTGACAGTTTTAAACTGTCTTTTGAAGGATTGTAGGTTGCGCCGTATCCCACGACGAATTCAATAAGGTCTTGAAAGTTTGCAACATTTTTTGCATGCCCTACTTCGGATTTTGATGCCATAAATAATTGTGTTTAAGTGTTATTATTAAACTAAAATTATAAAATATATTTTAATTATTTAACAAATAGTATGACAATTTTACTACAAAAATATAAATTTCTTACAAAGTCTTTATTTGTAAGGGTTTTCGAGGGTTGGGGTTTTTGGTGAAACTTTAAGTTTGATTTAAATTAATTCTATTTACCTCTATTTAACCTTCTATTAGATAGTTTTTTCCAAATACTATCAGCTAATTCAATTTCAGAGTTAGATAGACCAAAGTTTTCTTTAAGTATTTTTTGATTTGTTATTTTTAATATTTCGGAAATATCTTTTTTATCTCTTATCATTTTGTCAATTAGAGGAAGTAAATCATAATTATTTTCATTATATGGTAATAGAATTCTTTCTACTTCATTTGGCATCAATTCTAAAACACCTCCCCCGTGACTTCTTCCACAAATTTCTGAAAACGCTAATGATAAGGAATTGTAGTAGCTAGCAGTTAAAGCTTTTAAATCAATGTTTGGTTTAACAGTAACACGATGCATTGTGTCTGTAGTATAAGCGTTAGCTTCATTAATTATTAATTTAGGATATTTATTATTTCTACGAATGAAAAGTGCTTCAGAGATTCTTTGTGATGGTACAATTTGCCATTCATCTCTTATGCGGCACTTATAACCTTCATTAATTTTTTCTTCTTCACCCCATGCTATATAGTCTCTAGCTCCAAGAGAACCATTTAAATTTCCATCTTTGGGAAAGAAAGAAAATGTGTTCTAGCTTCTTTATCTCTATTTTTATTCCAATCTTCATTTGTGAATATTGCACTAGGAACTTGTACACTTCTGCCAACTAATGGTTTTGCATATTTTTCTAGATTATAAAATTGTACAGTTGAAAGTGGAACTGTAAAAAATGGATTCGAACCAGTTGTAATGCCTACTTCTACTTTTGCGTATTCTCCAAGTTGTTTAATTTTTTTGTCTGATTGAAATTTTTCAAGTAAGTCAATTTCTTCTTGTTCAAGAAAATAAAAAGTCCATTTGTTTGATTTAAAATCTATTCTCTTTTTAGGACTTTTTAATTTAGATAAATCTAATTTTTGTAATTCTTCTGCGTCTCTTAATTCTAAGTGTTCAATTAAATGAGAGTTAGAATTATTTTTTTCGCACAATAGTAGTACTACTTCTTGTTGAATATTTGGAAACACAAGCTTCTCAAAAGAAACAATGTTAATTTTATTATAGAAATGAGCTAAAAACTCTCTCAATGGTTGAGCGTATGAAACTTGTAGAATTTCAGCTGGTAAAACAAAATCAATTTTACCTTCTTCTTTTAAAAGTAAAGAAGAACCAACTACAAAAGAAACCCAAGCGTTTGTTAATTTTGAGTACTTTAATTTTGCTTTATCAAATATTGTGGCAGCAAATTGTTGTTGTTCTTTATTGAAATACTGATATCTAATGTATGGTGGGTTTCCTACTATTAAATCAAATTTCTTCTCTGTGTTAATGCAATATTTATGAAAATCATCATTAATTACAGTTGAATTTTGTAACCCAATTGCTGCTGATTTCTCTGCTTCAATTTCATCAAATTCAATTGCTGTAACAGATTTATATTGGTAATTTTCTTGTTGAATTTCTTTTAAAAAAACGCCATCTCCACAACTAAATTAGAGAATTAATTAGATTGAAAATTATTTTCTATAATTGAAATGAAGTTCATTAATTCTAATTCTGTGGTTAAAAATACTTCATATCTTTCAGAACCAATACTTCCTTTCTTTTTTTGATTTGGACGAATTCTATCATCAACTATCTTACCTAGTTTTGTAACTTGGTCAATATTTGTATTCACTACTAAAAAGCATTTTCTGCCAGTTTTTCCAGCGTAGCCAATAATCGAAAAGGATTGATTATTTAATTCAATTTTAATTTTACTAGCTTGAACAATTAAATTAGTTTTGCCAACTTTATTTAATGATTCATAAAAGATCTTAAATAATCTTTGAGCTTCTTCTTTGCCGAAAAGGAATGATTCAACGTCAGCATAAAGTGATTTTTTGTTTTCAATAATGTTTTTGATTTTTTTTAATTTTTCGGCATTTTCTTTTTCAAATAAATCATCGGGATCATTATTAATATAATCAATCAGTAGTAACTCATTTTCAAACCACATATAACGAATCAAGGTCGTCAAGTTTCTACTTGAACTTTTTTTTACTCTTTCTATATCAGTTGATGAGTAACTTTTAGCAATCATTACCACTTCAATTGAATCTTTTGATATTTTATCAAATAATGGTAAAGGGGCTTTATGTTTTTGTAATGACATAAGATATATTTGACTAAAATTATCTTCAATATAATCTTTATAATCACTAACTTGATTTCGAATATTTTTATCTTTATCTTTCTTTAATTCAAATACAACAAACTTATTACTTATTGGATTGAAAGCTAAAATATCTATTCGTCCAGAAGTTCCCTTACTACGAACATTTCCTTCTACTGAAAACTCACTTTTTATAAATAAATATTGCGGAAAGAATGCTTCCCAATTTTGGGAAATAAATTTGTTGAGTTCTGCTTCGGACTTATTTACTATTTCTAAAATTTTTTTATTTGAAGTCGAATAAAGTTTAATCATTCTATTAATTTTTCATTAAAGATATTGTTTTTTCAAAATTATCTCGTCTTTTAATAATTTTTTCAACATCTTTTTTGAAAAGTTTCACTTCATGTCCCCATTCTGGATACGGGTCTTCGCCTAAAACCCAATGCAATATATATTTTCTTGCAGTTTCATCTACAATTTGATAATAAGCTTTTCTGTCTGCAAAAGGTTTAACTATGTAACGACAATGAAATACATTTTGACTTTTTTGAAATTGGTCAATTTCATTAAGTTCTCCAAATATTCTGTTTTCTTTTTCTATAAATTTTTCAAAAAAATATTTTTCCATATTATAATTAGTTTATTTAATTTTTCAAAAATTAACTTCATAGATACATCAAGACCTTTTGACAATTTATCAATATTTTCAAGGGTTATGTTTTTTTCTCCTCGTTCAATCATTCCTATATAGGTTCTATGGAGGTTAGATCGAAAGCCAAGTTCTTCTTGAGAAATTTTCTTTTCTTTACGGAATTCAATAATTATTTTACCGAAATTCTTTGATAATTCTGCGTTCATTGAGTATACTATAGTTAGCACAAAGTAAGTTTATTGTTTTACTCATACTACATACTATAGTTAGCATATTATTATTATTATAGCTATTTAATATTAGGTTTTGTTATTTTTAAAATATATCTAAAAACTTATAGTATCGATTTAAAAGTTATTAAATTCTATTAAGTACTTTTTTTAACGGTGAAGTGGAGTGGAGGAGAAAGGGTGAATGGGGGATGGGGAGAGAGGGAGATGGGGAGAAAGGGAGATGGGGTGAAGAGGAGAAAGGGAGAGAGAACATAGAACATAGAACATAGAATAAAGAGGAGAATGGGAGAAAAGGGTTAAGAGGTTAATAGGATTTGTGTTTTTGGAACGCCGATTTATAAGGATTTTATTTGTTTTATGAAAAACTTATCGATTGTAAATCTCCAAAAGTTAAGCAGTTTTAAGCTTGTGAAGTGAAAACGTTTTATAGCATTCTTGGGATTAGGTAAAAGGTATTTTTTTGGGCTTCTTTAGCGTTGATTGATTTTATTAAAAAAAAAGCTTCCAATAATGAAAGCTTTTTTTTTTGGATCTATATTAGTTTTGAAAATGATTTTTTACAAAAGCATTTTTTTCCTTATCTGTCATTTTATCTGCTGGCTGAGCATCGATTTTTATGTTTTTAAAATGGGAATCTTTATTTAAATAATTGTGTAGTTCTACTTTTGCATTTGTGGGTCCAAAAAGAAGGACATGGTTATACTTTAAAATTTGATCGCTAATTTCTTTAAAGTAAGCTTTATGCATTTGTTGCCTTTTGTTGTGCATGAGGCTTTCGCTTTTGTTGAGCGCTTCTTCTTTGGTGTCAAAAGTAAATTCTGAATTTATTGAATGATTGCTGTTAGAAGAGCTGTCAATTAATTGCGCAGTTGAATGATCCATCCAGATGCCTAGGTTGTTTTTTGTTTCCATTTTTATGTTTTTGTTGTTGTTATCTGTTTTCTAGTGTTCTTTTGCGTAGGTTTTTAGTAAATCATTGAGCGAATTAAGATAGTCTTGAAGTGCTTTTTGACTTACTTTTCCGTTTCCTGTACTGTGGAAGTTTCTTGGAATTTCGTCTAAGTATTTTATGAGTTCTGGGTATTCGGTTTGAATTTTAGCGGTGATTTCGGAAATTTTTTTGGTTAAACTATCTTGTTGTTTCATGTTTTAGTGGTTTAACTGTTTATTAGGTGAAGTTTTTTGATGTGTGAGCAAATGATTTGTAGAATTTATATAATTCTAATAAGTTGAAGATGTTTGTTGCTTCTGCTTTTTTTGTTTTTAAATAATCTACAAAGGGTTCTTTGTTTGTTACAGAATCATTTTCATCTAAAGTTAGGTTATAATTTACAGTTGCTATGCCTTTTTGGGTGAAAAAAGAAATTTGTTTGATATTAATTAATGGAGCTAAGTAAAAGTATTTAAAACTCAAGCCTTGCTTTATGGAAAACTTATGCTGTTCTGATTTTTCTATTGTTTTTATATATTCTGCGAGTTGGTCTATGATTAACTCTTTTTGATTTTGAATTTGAGTTTGCTGGACGGCTTGTATTTCTAAATCCGTTAATTGATTTGTTTAGTAGTAGTAATTCAGTTTCCGTTTGTGCGTGAGAATAGAGGAGCGGAAAGCCTATTTTAGTTTTTATGATTTCTAATTCGTTATTTTTTCTTTCTATTTGCTCTATCAGTTCTTTCATGGTCTTTTAATTGATGTTTGCTCTTTTTGTAAATAAGTAGATTTGAATTCTGCTTTTACTGCTTCTAATTTAGATGGGCTTGTGAACATCATTGCATAGGCTTCTTTTATAGATTTACTTTTAGCAACATCTGAGAACATGTCTTTCCATTCGTGAAAATTTAGAGTAATGGGGTTGTAGGAATTAATTGGTGTGGTAATTCCGTAAAGTGTTTGTTCTTCTTCTGCTTGAAATGTTCCGAATAATCTGTCCCAAAAAATAAATGTTGATCCAAAGTTCTTGTCTAGGTACTTGGCATTTCTGGAATGATGTACTCTGTGGTGTGACGGTGTGACGAAAATATATTCAATAGGTGCTGGTAATTTTCTAATGTATTCGGTATGGACCCAGAATTGATAGAGTACTTCGATTTGGTGACATATAAAAAACACTACTGGGTTGAACCCCATTAGCATAACTGGAATAAAGAAGATGAATTTGATGTGTTGTGTCCAACCCAATCGAAACGCTACTGACCAATTGTATTTTTCTGAATTGTGGTGTGTGACATGGGTTGCCCACCAAAAACGATTTACATGGGTTAATCTATGGGACCAATATCTGAAAAAATCAATCGCAATGATACAAAGCACATAAGCCCACCACTCGCTTGGAATACTCCATGGAACGACGTTATAAAAGAATAACATAACTCCAAATATTCCTATTTTTAATAGTGCTGAGATACCTACATTTACCAGACCTATAACTGTGGCCGATATTGTATCTAAGCTATTGTAATATTCTTTTTTTTTAACAATTGTTATTATCCATTCGATTATTACTAGTAAAATCATTGGAATGGCTGCGATTTGGATGATGTTTAATCCTGCTAGTTGTTCTAACAGTATTTCCATAGTTAATGGATTTTCTTTCATATACTATATTATAATGGAGTTAATTGAGTTGTGTAGCTTCTACAATTTTTTCGAGATATAAACCTTTGCAAACCAACTGTTAGTCTTTCTTGTTTTTGAAGGCTAAGGTATTTTGTTGGCTGATTTATTGAGTTTGCATAAAAAAGCAAATTCTTATGTACTTATTATAGTGAATCTTTTAATTTGTTCAAGGTAGTTTTTTAAACTTTGGTTCTTTCCCTAATATTTCTTAAAGTTTGTGGAAGTGATTTTTCTTTTTATCATAAAAAATAAAAAATTATGCAACTGCATGGAGTTTTACAAAAATTTGTTGATTGTATTTTTTAATGTTTAAGGGAAGAAGGAAAGTGGTTAAAAGGTTATGAGGTGTTGTGTTTTTGGAACGCGGATTAGACGGATTGACTTCGTCAAATGCTGATTTGCACGGATTTTATTCGTTTATGGTTTTTGGAACACGGATTTATAAAATTAGAGAAATTTTTTGAATTGGGTTAAAAGGTTAAAAGGTTAAGAGGGTTTGTGGGTAGAGTTTTTTTTTAAAGGAAAATCAAGCCGAAAAACATTTTTGCTAAGCGTTGTTGTAAACTAGTTTTATTTCACATACTTATTGTTTTCAAGGTCGATATTATTCCAAACCGCTTTGAGAATCCATAAAGAAGTCTTACTGTACTCTAATTCAATACTGTCACCTATTTTTATTTTATCATACATTTTATAATTTACATAATATTCTTTAATATCGTCACTTTCTTGAAATTCTACTATATAATGTGAGCCTGTATCTGAATCAGATTTTATTCTTTTTTGTGTAACTATTACTTTTGTGACTATTTTTATTTTTTCATTCAAGTCTTTTTTTGAATTATCTCCAAAAAGTATACTTACAGTTGCAAATAATGTTATACCAAAAAACACGTAAAAAATTATTTTCATTACTATGTCAAATGAATCATTAAAAAAATAAATAGAAGAACCCAACATAAAAAAAGCAATGATATAGGCTAGGTTTGAAAGGCTTCTTTTGCGTTTTATCTTTTTTATATCATTTTTAGTAAATTTAGTTTCAAATTTTTCCATTAATTTATAATTCTACGTTTTTTTCGGTAGTAGTTTATTATTAGCTTAGCTTCTATTTAACAGGATAGTAGCATTATTATATTAGTTGTTTCAAATATAAACAAAAAGTTGATTGTAGGTTATGAGGTTTTGAGAATAGGGTTTTGGTTTTATATATTGTGTTGTAAGAAGTTTTGTTTTACTCTTTTTTCTTTTTCTTTTCTTTCTTTTTCTTTGTTTTATCTGCTTCAGGAATTGGTTCAATATAGGTTTGCTCGTATAGCAGATCTAACTGGATTTCTTCTCCAAGTCTTTCATTGGCTTGTTCTAATTCTTCTTCTTCTTTTTCTTTTCTTTTTTCAGAGACTTCGTTGGGCAATAGTGGTTTTTTTAGGATTTTTAGTTCGTTATATTTAGTATTAGATACACTACTGGTTTCTATTACCTGATATTTTAGAAGTATATCTTCGTCGTGATAGTCATTAACTACAGCATTTCTATAGTTTTTGCCTTTTTGGTATAGGTCTTTATGAATGTATTTGTTGGATTTTTCGTCAAATACGTAATTAGTAATGTCGAATATGTTTTCTTGTTCGGATAAATAATTATAACCGTTGGCCGTTTTTAACTGATCGTTTAAATAAACTTCTTTTGCGTCTTTATTGTTTTGCCTTTCTTTTTTGTATTGATTCAAAAATCTAATCATTTCATCTTCTCCACTTTCTTCTTCTTCTACTTTTGCTTTTATGAATGTTCCCCATCCACAAACCAAAGCTGTGTCTCCTTCTTTGGTGCTAATTTGTCCTCTAAAAGGTTTCTGTGCGGAATTGGTTGGATAATAGAATACTAGAAATTCATTGTACTCATTGTCCAGACTAAATGTATTTGTGTTGTAAATGTGTTTGTTATTTGGGGTTTGTAATCCTAGACTAATTGTTTTTGGTTTTTTGGCAAAATCTATTGTGTAATTAGGTCTTCCGCCCTCATTGCTTTCATCAAATAGAGGTTGAAAATTTGCTTCATCTATTTTTATAAATGTTGGTCCGTCATCGTCAAATTTTCTTGTAAAAGTAAAATTAGCACCGTTTTCAATTTTCATATTTTTTCGACCCATAATAGAAAACGCTTGTTTTGGAATGTCTGGTGTAAATGCTATTTCTTCATTTTCTATTTTATATTCTCCAAATACTAAGGTTGCATATCCGTACAAGGCAAATGTTCCATCGTTGTATATATAAATTCCAGCTGTGCTTCCCTGGCTATATGATCCTTCTATTTCCTCAAAGTTTTGTGCATCTATTGTTTGTGACACTAGTAGTATAAGTAGGCATAGCTTTGTTTGTATGTTTTTCATTGCGGTTTTCTTTAAATTGGAGGAATGGGTTAGAAGGTTATGAGGATAAAAGGTTAAGAGGTGTTGTGTTTTTGGAACGCGGATTAGACGGATTGACTTCGTCAAACGCTGATTTGCGCGGATTTTATTTGTTAATGTTTTTTTGGAACGCGGATTTATGAAATTTGAGAAATTTTTATAAGTAGGGTAGGACCAAGTAATTACTTCTTGTCAACTCTATTTAAATCTAAATCATGGAAATCAAAACTAAAATCTATATTAGGCGATATTCCTTTCATTTTTATGCTTTGTGCTTTTCCATTTTCATCTAACGAAAACATAGCAAAAGCATCTGCATTCATGTCTTGGTATTCCCATTTAATGGCAAAAGTATTGGCTTTATAAAAAAACATTTCTCCATTAAGTTTTGGTGATTTATGTGCCTTCATCCATAATTTATCTCCTTTCATAAAAACTTCTACATTGCCAAACCAAGCATCTTTATAAATACCAATGTAATCCTCCAGTTTTAGTTGTGAGTGATCAGCATTTTTAACTGTTTCCCAAACTGTTTTAGTAACAGCATCTCCTTCTTCTTTTCTGTTTTTAAAATAGCTTGCATATTTATCTATCCATCCAAAATTATCTAGCCCCAAATAACTATCTACAATTGTATTTGAAACGGCCAAGAAAATACCGGCACCGTCATCACTTGTATTTGTTAAAATGACAACCCCTAAATTAATGTCTGGAATCATAATTGTTTTGGATAACATTCCTGGCAGTCCACCTGTATGTGAAACGCTCATATTTCCTTTAATATCCGATAAATCCCATCCTAAACCATACCCTGAAAAATGGGAGTTATAACGTGGATTTCTATTTGCTTCCGTTACGGTATGTATTTTCCACATTTCATGTTGTGATTCTTTTGTAAATAGTTGTTTTTTTAGCTCATCATCATACTTTCCGTTGTTTAAATGCATAAGCATCCATTTAGAAATATCATCTACATTTGAATAAATTCCACCGGCTGCACCGTTTATCATTTCTTTAAAATCGGGTAGTACTTTTAAAGTCCCTGAATTTGAATCATGAGGTTTCGCCAAGTTGCTTTTATCTTTTACTCTATCTAAAGCTGCAAAAGAATTATCCATCTTAAGCGGTTGGAAAATTCTTTTTGAAATAAAGTCTTCCCATGACATGCCTGAGGTTCGCTTAATAACTTCACCAGCGACTAAATACAATAAGTTGTCATAATCAAATTGGGTTCTGAAAGCAGATACAGGTTTAAAATGCTGAAAACTTGCTAATAAATCATCGATTGTAAAGTCTGAACCGTCGGGAAAAAACATGAGGTCTCCAACTCCTAATCCAAGACCACTTCGGTGCGTTAATAGATCTTGAATATTAAAGTTTTCAGTTACATAAGGATTGTACATCTTGAATTCAGGAATATGATCTTTAACCTTGTCTTGCCATGTTATTTTACCTTCTTCGACTAGAATTGCTAGTGCTGCCGTGGTGAAAGCTTTACTGTTAGATGCAATTGCAAAATTGGTGTGTTGGTTTACGGGACTTTTTGTGACAGCTGATTTAACTCCGTAGCCTTTTGAATGGATTATTTTTCCGTCTTTTACTATAGCTATTGCTACTCCGGCCACATTAAATTTTTCCATAGCATAAGCCATGATAGAATCTACTTGCTTGGTAGTGTATTGGCTATGACAAACATTAGTTATGCATAAAGTAAAAAGAAGACTTGTTAATAGTTTGTAAGTAATTTTTCTCATGAGTGTTTTATTTTATTTGCATTTAAGTGGTTGGTATTCATCACAAAATGCTCTATTATAACTTCTTATGTCAAATATAAGTATAAACTTTATAAGTTGTTTAAAATCTCACAAAAGTCTATTAATTACAGTTTTTAATGGTTTAACTGTTTACTTGTAAAAAGGTTATGAAGATAAAAAGGTTTGTGTTTTGACTGCTGATTATCCGCATTGACTTTGTCAAACGCTAGTTTTTGTAGATTTCTTTTGGTTTATAGGTAGTTTTTAATCAAACAGGCACATAGATTTTTCTTTGAAGGTATGGGTGCTTTGCTTTGGATAGGTTTCATAGGGTTTTGGAACATAGATTTATAAAATTAGAGGAATTTTTATTTTTTTTTAATTGTTTAATGTCCAGATTAATGCTTTTTCTTTTGTGGCTCTAAAGATAGTGTTGTGTTGTTCTGTTGGTTCATCTGAGTAGTTCCAAGTGAAGGATGGTTTTTGTTTTTTTAGTTTTTCTTCTAGCTGTTTAGTGTATTTAAATATATCCTCGGCATCTGATCCCGCAAACCAAAGCTTTTTGTTTGTGTAGTCGTTGTTTTTGGTTAAGGATTCAAAATTCTTAACTAAATATTGTTCATTGAACCACAAAGAGGGATCTATGGCTATGTAATTGTCAAACAATTTTGGGTTTAGTATAAATGTTTCTGCTACAAAAAGACCTGCTAAAGATTCTCCGATGATAGCTTTTTTAGCGTTGGTTCTGTAGTTTTTATTTATGGTAGGTATCAATTCGTTTTTGATGAAGCTTCTAAAGTTATTTGAACCTCCTGGATTTTTTATGTATTCTAAATCGTAGGCTACTTTTGAAGGTCCGGTAAGGTCTTTTCTTCGGTCTGTGTTTTCTATACCAACTAGTATGTAGGGAGGGATTTTGTTAGCTGCGATTAGTTCACTTAATGTATTGGCCATGTGTGGAAAGTCTTCTTTGATTCCCCCATCTGGCATGTATAGCACTGGTAAGCTGTCGTTTGATTTTTCGTAGTTTGGTGGTGTCCAAATGTTGATTGTTCTGTCTTCATTTAGCACTTTTGAAGTAATTTTTAAACTGTCGTGCTTTGGAATTGGGTCGTTGTAGGTTATAGTGGCTTGTTTGCAGTTGAAGGCTATTGAAGCTAAGAATAGTAACAGGATTGTTTTTTTCATTCTTTTGTGTGTTTTATGTTGTATGGTTTGTGGTTTTAAAGCGGGTTTTGAGGATTTTTAGTGTTGTTTTGGGAACACTGATTTATAAAATTAGGAAGATTTTTATTTGTAGGCTATGAATATTACTAAAATGTATTCGGTGTTGACGTTAGTTATTAATTGTAGTTTTATCTTTTTTAATTCTTGCTCAATTTGATCTTTGAATACATGCCTTTTTTCTAGTTTGACTTTATTTATTATTCAATTGCATCGTTTAAATAGTCAACTAATGGTGTTACATATTTAAAATAATCTATGATTTTTTCCAAAACTAAATTCGATTGCATTTCCTTATCTGATATACTTTCTTGAGTATAAAATCCTTTCATCTTTAAAAATTCAATGGCTGGATTATCATCATCAAATTCTTTAGGACTTCTTAATAGCATTCCTGAATTATGAATTCCACTAGGAAATCTTTTTTCAAACGCTTGATTTGAAATTATTTTATGCCACTCACCAAAAGAATTATTTATTTTATTACGAATTTTTTTTTTAGTTCATTAGGTTGTGGATTGTATACACCACCACCTACAAAACAATTATTAGAATTTAATTTTTTTAGAAAATTTAGTGTCTTATTCTCTATCATTCTTAATTTAGATAATTTTGTTTTTATTTGGATTTTTTTAGTCTTGTTGCTAGCGGTTAAATATGTATCATTAAGGTATAGCTACTGATACAATTTATTTTAGTTTTTATGATAAAGGCTTTATTTTTTGTTCTCTCAAATATAACTAAAATACTATTACGTTGCTTAAAATGTTATAAACGCTATTAAATTATTTTATTAATGTTTGAAGAAAGAAGGTAGAAAAGCATATTGCGAGATAGGGAAAAAGGGGTTGTTTTTATTATTTTGTTTCTATGTCTATTATTTTTTGTCCTTTTTCGCCTAAATATTGTTTTATTAAGCTTTCGTAAACACTTGTTCCTGTATCTGAATTAGTAAATAGTAAAAGGCCTTGTTTCGTTTTTGGTACCATAAATACGATGGTATTTACCCCTTTATCTGAACCACCATGTGATAAGGCAATTTCGTTGTTATCTAAAGGGTAAATTTCAAATCCTAGTCCGAAATGTTTGCCTTTGCCGATAGCAACTTGATTCGTTTTCATTTCTTCTGCAATTTCGTTTGAAAGTCCTTCTTCATTCATTATGCTAACTAGGAATTTGCCATAATCTTCTATTGTTGTCAATAGATCATCTGCTGCATTTGCTGTATTGTTTTTTTGTGGTTCGTATGGGTTTCCATCTTTGTCGTATCCAATTGCTAATCTTGTTTCGTCTACATTTTTATCATAAATGAATTGGGTGTCTTTCATTTTTAGGGGTTGAAAAATGAGTTCGTCTGCTAATTGTTCTAGAGATTTATGAAATTTATTTTCTAAAGCTTTTCGTAGATATTCCATTCCTTCTCCGGAATATTGGTATTGTGTACCAGGTTCGAATTGAAAGTTTAATTTTTTGTCTTTGTTTAAATACCTCCAATTGGGAAAACCTGTTTGATGGCTTAAAATAATTCGTGTTGTTATTTTTTTATTTCTTGGGTCGTTGGTAATATCTGGGTCTGTGTAGTAATTATAAAGAGGTTCGTCTAAATCCCATTTGTTTGCACTAATCAATTTTAAGGCTACCATTGTTGTGACTGGTTTTGTTAATGAGGCTACATTGAAAATGGTGTTGTAAGGTGCAGCAATTCCTTTAGAGATTTCTCCAAAGACTTTTATTTGTTTTAGTTTTCCATTTTCAATTATACCAAGTCCGAGTGTTGGTACTTTATTTTCTTTCAACCATTTTTCAATTTCGGCATCGTTATCAAAAAATGATTTTTCTGTCGTTTGATTTTCATAGACTTTATGGTCAAAACTAAATGAAGTTGTCAATTTCCATTTTCCTTTTTCTAATTGCCAAACATTTGTGAATTTTGCAATTCCAGCTTGAGTTTCTCTTTCTTCTAAAAACATGTGTTCTCCGTTTTGAACTGCTCCATAAAGTATTCCATTTTTATAAAGTGGAAAAATTTGAGTGCTTTCTTTTACTAAAAATCTTTTTACTTGCCGTTTTTCTGGATTTTTGCAAAGACCATTTTTTAAGTCAAAAAGGAATTTTGTTTTATCTGAGATTCCGTCTATATCATGATAGAATTTTAGATTACTGCTTAATAGGTTTTCGAATTGTTTAATGTCGCATGTATTAAAACCAACCTCGAAAAGTAAACTGTCTTTTGAGAGGATTGTTTTATAGAGTTCTGAATTTTTGTCTGCTTGTGCTATGCTATTTCCTGCAAATGCGATTGCTGTTATAAGGTATAAGATACTTTTTTTTATCATAATAAATTTCGTTTTGCTGTGCTAATTATTTTTTTACAAAGCTTGGAAAATCATTTTTATTCTGCTAAAAATCTGCACGACAATAACCCGACAAAAGCCTGTCAATTATTATATCATGTTGAAATTGAGCTTGAAGTATAGTTTCTTGTTTTTGTCTATTTCGTATGCATTTCGCAGTATAATGAATACATTAGATAGCACAATTAGTAGTATGAGTGCTATTGTAAACTTATTTCCAAGTTTTAAGAATATACCTAACAAAAAAACAATTGGTCCACTAATTGTCCAAAGCATTTGAACGGAAATAAGTTGATTGGTTAGTTTGTTTTTTTGTTTCATTACAACCATAAGTAGAAGTGGAGCGAGAATATTAAGAGGAGGAATTATAATGAATAGAATTGATGAAAGATTAATTAGCTTCAGTGCAGCATAGTTGATTACTTCAACATCTGTAGGTTCAATTTTGTTATTGAGACTATTAGTTTTAGGATTTGATTTATTGTTGAGCAATTGATTTTCCTTCACATCTAGTGCTTTTGCTATAGCTCTTCTCGTATGTCCTTTGGGTTCTATGCCTGTTTCAATTCGTTGAATTGTTCTTACTGAGATTCCTGAATTTTTTGATAATTCTTCCTGAGTTAGATTTTGTAATTCTCTTATGGTCTTTACTTTGGACATTCTGTAGGTTTAAATTTGTCGTTTATTGGTCTATCAAATACATAGAAAAATTATGGCAGTTTTTTTTTGGTTGTGATATGTTCTATTTTAGTTATTTTAAGTGGAAATAAATCCTACCAGTGTATATCTATTCAAAAAAAGTACTTACTCTTTGTACATTTTATCAATAAGTTCTTTGTATTTTTTTTCGATTACTTTTCGTTTTAGTTTTAGGGTTGCTGTTATTTCTCCAGCTTCTATGCTAAATTCTTTAGGTAATAAGGTGATTTTTTTTATTTTTTCAAAACTAGAAAATTCTTTTTGCATTTCTTCAATTCGTTTTTCGAAAAGGGCTATGATTTGGTTGTTTGTAATTAAATCTTCTATATTTTTAAACTTTATTTTGTGTTCTAGTGCGTATTTCTTTAAGTTTTCGAAACTTGGTACTGCTAATGCGGTTACGTATTTTTGTTGGTCTCCAATAACTGCAATTTGTTCTATAAACGAATCGTTAATAAGTGCTGTTTCTAGTTTTTGAGGAGCAATGTATTTTCCACCCGAAGTTTTCATTAGGTCTTTAATTCGGTCTGTGATTATTAAGTTTCCTTTTTGGTCTATTCTTCCTGCATCTCCTGTTTTAAACCAACCGTTTTCGAATACTTCTGCCGTTGCTTCTGGTTTTTTGTAGTAGCCTTTCATTACACCAGGTCCTTTTACTAAAATTTCGTCGTTTTCGCCAATTTTAATTTGTGTTCCTTCGATGGGTTTTCCGGCCGAATTGAATTCGAAATGTGTATCTCCAAAAAGAGTCGCTGTGGCTGTGGTTTCGGTTAAGCCATAGCCGCATTTAATGTTGAGTCCGAAGGAATGAAAAAAGGAAACCATGTCTGCGGCTAAAGGTGCACCTCCGCAAGGCATGAATTTTATGCGACCACCAAATAGTTCGCGTAATTTACTCAAGACTAATTTGTCTGCTATTTTGAATTTTAGGTTTAAAATTGCGGGTACTTTTATGCCTAATCTTTGGTGTTTGTTGTAATAGTTATTACCTATTCCTAAAGCCCAACTTGCGAGTTTCATTTTTGTAGGGGAAGCTTCTTTTCTTTTACTTTGGATAGCTGCAAATATTTTTTCAAATATTCTTGGAACCGTGCACATTACGGTTGGTTTTACTTCTTTTAAAACTTCTGCAATTTTTTTTGGGTCTTGGTTTAAATAGACTTCCATTCCTTTTTTTAGGCAGAAGAATACCCAACTGCGTTCGTAAATGTGGCTTAAAGGTAGAAAACTTAGTGTGATGTCTTTGTCGGAAACTTCTAATTCGTAATCATGTGCCACTAATGATGCTCCAAAATTATTGTAATCTAAGATAACACCTTTGGGTTCTCCTGTTGTGCCAGAAGTGTAAATGATGCTTGCTATGTCATCGTAATTACATTCGTCGTATCTTTTTTGAAGTTCTGTTTCAATCTGTTTTGTAGGTTCAAATGATGTAAAATCTTCTAAATAAATTGAGTTATTTGAAGGATGAAGTTTGATAGTTTTGGTTAAGGCTACAATTAGTTTTAAATACTTGGAAGTTTCTAGCAGTTCGTGCGCTTTGTCGTATTCGTTTTGATCGCCTACGAATAGTAAACTTACTTCGGCATCGTTTATAACATATTCGACTTCTTTCTTTGAGTTTGTAGCATAAATGGGAACTGTTACGGCTCTAACTCGCATGATTGCGCAATCGGCAATGATCCAATTGGGTTTGTTTTCAGAAAAAATTGCGATGTTTTGTTGTACTGTTATTCCGTAGTTTAACAATGCTTTTGCTATTTTTTCTATTTGAGAATTAAAGTCTAGCCAAGAAATGCCTTCCCATTTTTTAAGCTCATTATTTTTATAGTAGATGGCATTTTTGGTGTTAAAATGCTGGCTGTTTTCTTTTATCTCGTGTACTAAGTGTTTGTATTTCATCACACTGGTTTTGTTTGAAATTATTAGGGGAACTTTGTCTTATAATAGGACATTCAAATTTACAACTAATTGTTCATTTATTGTTGTTGTAGTTGTTTTTTGATTGGTTTGAATTAAGTTAAAATTTCAGGATAAGGATTTATTTTTCCTTAATTGTATGCATGAAAAAACCACAAGTACTTGTTTGTGTATTTGTGGTTTTCAGTAAAAAGTATTTTTTATTCTTTATTATGCAAATAGAATTTAAGCATTTTTTTCTTTGGGAAAGGAGATTATGAAATGACTTCCTTTTCCGGGTTCGCTTGTTACTGAGATGTTTCCACCGTTTTTAAGTATAAACTCTTTGCTTAGGACTAGACCTAGTCCTGTTCCGTCTTCGTTGTTGGTTCCTTTGGTGGATACGTGTTCTTCTATTTTAAATAGTTTTGAGATGGTTTCTTTTGACATTCCTACTCCAGAATCGATAATGTGTAGTTCTGAGGTTTCTATATTTTCCTTAAAATCTACGGTTATTGTTCCTTTTTCGGGAGTGAATTTTATGGCATTATTAATTAGGTTTGAAATTATGACTGATGCAGTATTTTTATCTACATAGACGTTGGTTTCTTTTGGAACTTTGCACGTTATGTCAATCTTTTTTTGTGCTGCAACACATACATAGGCAGCACAACTAGTGTCTATTAGGTTTTTTAAGTTTAGGTTTTCTTTATTGATGTCTATTTGTCCGGTTTGTGTTTGTGACCAGGTTAATAAGTTGGCTAACAATTCAAAAGTTGTTTTTGCGGAATTATTTAATTGACCTATGATTTCTTTTTTTTCTTGATCCTTAAAACTATCGTAGTCTTCTGCTAGAAGATTGGTGAAGCTTACAATGTTTCCGAATGGACCTCTAAGGTCGTGGGAAATAATGCTGAAGAATTTGTCTTTGGTTGAGTTTATTTGTTTTAGTTCGTCTCTTTGTTTAGAAATGATTTCGTTGTTAAGAACGAGTTGTTTGTTTGCTTTTTTCTTAATTGAAAATCTGCTGTAAAGTATTATAATCAATAGAATAACTAAAAGAGTTAGGGCAATAAAAGAGTTTCTTATGTTGGTTTGTTTGGCAATTGCTAATTCTTGAATTTGGTTATTTTTTCTTAATAATTCGTTTTCTTTTTCTTTTTTTTCGGTTCCGTATTTTGTTTGCATTTCTGCAATTTGATCGGAACTTTCTTCGTTATGAATGCTATCTCTTAGTTGATTGTGTTTTTCTAAATATTCTAATGCTTTTTCATAACTGCCCATAGCCTTGTAAAGTTCTGAGTAGTTTTTATAAATGTCTAGTTTGTCTTTTTTTGCTTTTAATTTATTAGATAATTGAAGTGAAATGTCATAATGCATTAAGGCTTCGTTGTATTTTTGTTGTTCTTTGTATACTTGTCCGATTCCTTTGTTAGCTAATAAAACTCCAAGTTGGTCGTTAATTTTTTTACTTAAGGTTAGTGATTCTTTAAAGTATTTTGAGGCACTGTTGTAGTTTTCAAGAAGGTATTCTGTGTCGCCTATATTGTATAAACTTATGGCTATTCCGTAATTGTTTTCATTTTTCTTGTAAATGTTTAGGGCTTTTTTGTACGATGCTAATGCTTTATTGTAGTCCTCTTTTAGTTTGTATATTTCGCCTAGGGTAGTGTGTTGAGAAGCTGTATTAACTTTGATATTTTCTTTTTCGGATACTTCAATAGCTTCTTTAATGTATTCTTGTGCTTTAGCATAATTTTTCTGTTCCAAATAAATGGAACTGATGTTGCTTAAAGTAAGTATATAAATATCTTTAAAATCATGTTCTTGAGCTATTTTTAGTGCTTTGAAATCATATTTTAAGGCATTTTCATAATCGAAAAGGTCTAAATAAACGGAACCTAAATTATTGCTTATTACGCTTATACCTTCTAGGTAATTAATCTCTTCGTAAATTAATAGTGCTTTGTGGTTGTTTTCAAGTGCATGGTTAAATTCACTTTTTGCCCATTGATTAATTGCTATGTTTCCTAATGCTCTACCTATATCCTCTTTACTTTTCAGTTCGGTAGCAAGATCAAAGGCTTGGTTTCCGTATTCTATACCTATATCTGGAGCAATACCCCAATAAGCATAACTTATGCTATTTAAAGTTTTAACTTTTTCAATATCTTTTTTATGAGGAAGTAGTGCCTCTAAACTATCAATTTCCGTTTGAGAAAATATGTGAGTTGTAAATAGTGACAATATAAATATTAATGAATATTTCATATTTTAAAAAACGAGTTAACTTAAATAAATGTTGTTTATAGATTCATAATTAATATTCTTAAAAAGAAATTTTAATTATGAAATATAAATGTATTCATTTAAGATGTATACTATTTTATGTGCTTTCAAATATAAGTATTTATTTAATTTTTAAACGATTAAATGTAATTTATTGTCGTTAAAAGGTTTTTAATGAGACTTATACACTGTTGTAAGGTGTTTAGAATTTTTTGATGTTCTTTTTTTAGTAAGTTTTGGTAGCGTTTTAGTTTTTAAAGTATGATAATTAGTTTTATTTAGTCAAGATCCAATTTACCAAATCGTTTTTATCGACTATTGACCAACTGTGTGGATGTCTATCTCCATTTGCTCTATATCCTTTATTAGTTGATGGAATATACTCAACTTTTTTAAAACCTTGTTCCTTTAAGCGCTCTGCAACCTTTTTTATGTAGAAAGCATTTGTTTGCTCATAATCTGCCATTCGGTTCTTTTTCCACCAAAGAGAATCGGGTTCTGTATAAAGTCTGATTTTAGTGTTTTTTAAGTGTTGTAAGTTAGAAGTATTGTTCGTTCTAAAAGTAAATACAGCTTTGCTTTCGTAGTTTTCAATGTCGTCTTTAGGGTTACCTAAAGCATTTCCTAAATTTTCTATTATCCAATTGCTTTCTTGCACAGAAACTTCTGAAAAATTTTGTTCTATATTTTTTTCTGATGAAGTGTACAATGCTACTAAATCAATTGGTGAATCAATAATGAAAACGCCTTTTGGCTTGATGTAGAATTGTTTTATTCCTAGTATGTAATCACTTATCATAAGGCTTACAATTCCACCACTAGAAAACCCACCAATGTAAATGTTGTTCGTTGGCAATTGGTTTTCTTCAAATATTTCCTGAAGTTGTTTTGCCAATTGGTTTTTTTCGTTTTCTTCTAACCAAAGTTTCTGATTATAATTTAAAAATAGGACCGCTATATCCTTACTTTTTGTTGTTTCAAGTATTTTAAACTCTCTTTTTATATCTTCAATGCTTTCTGGATAACCACCAAATAGTATCAAAACAGCTTTTGCTTGTTCATTTGGCTTGTAGAGTTCGTATTCCTCTTTGATGGTTTCTGAATATTCCGATTTTAAGTCTTTATCTTTTTGTTCTTGGGAATTATCATTCTTACAGGATATAAGTAAAAATAATAGTAGTAGCGTGAAAAGTTTATTCATTCTTGAAATTTATTACAACGTTTTACTACTTTAAT
The DNA here is from genome assembly GCF_000422685.1 of Flavobacterium gelidilacus DSM 15343. GTDB lineage: Bacteria > Bacteroidota > Bacteroidia > Flavobacteriales > Flavobacteriaceae > Flavobacterium > Flavobacterium gelidilacus. The sequence continues at coordinate 95,279 of NZ_AUGN01000004.1, forward strand.
TAGTAGTAGATCAAATAAAAATATATGAAAAAATTCTCTGGAAATATGTTTATGTTTTCTAGAGAATTGTTGAGCCTGTAACGTTTTATGAGGTTTGTTGTGTAGTTTTTTATTATAACTTTTCTAATTGTCCAACTTTTTCCATAGTAGGATCAATTTCCATGGTTATTTTTATGAACACGTTTCCATCTTCTGTTTTATAGGTTGTTCCACTTTTTAAATTTCCGTCAATTTGTTCTGGCTTTAGTTGGTACATTGCTCCAGTAATTGGGTCAATAATAAGCCCGACAAAACCACCTAAAAGAATATTTCCGATATACCACGCATTAAACTTCTTTTTAAGTTTTGTTTCGTATGTTTTGTATCCGTCAAGTTTTAGAGTTAATTGATATTCTTGGTTTCTTTTTAGCGTTTTTTGAAGGGGTGTTTGTCCCACTTGAACTTCATTGATAAACACTTGTGCAGTACTTGGTTCTGAAGTTATTTCTATAGTTTGCCTTGAACCTGAAATAATGGTTGCACAACTTGAAAGTAGTATAACTGAGGAAAGTACTGTGGCTTTAATAATAGTTTTCATTGTTTTTGTTTTAGATTTAGTCAATTTTTAATGTGTATTGAGGTAATGATGAAACGTCTCCATCATATTTATAAAGTTCGATTTTTAAACGGTAGCAAGTGCTCCACAAATCGGGTTTCTTCTTTTCTATTACTTTTACAATGTTTGCTCCATTTTTTCTTGCTTCAATTCTTGCTTTATTCATTAAGCTATTAAAACTACAATCTGTAGCTAACATTGAGTCTTGAAATCTTAAATCACCAACTTTTACAACGTTTTCTGGTATGTTGTGTTCGATGTCTAATAGTGCGACATTTTCATCAATTGATAATTTGGGTAGTGGATTCGTAAAATTTGAAGTGATTTTTGGTCCACAACTTGTAATTCCGATTACTATTATTAACATCAGAATTTTAGTTATTTTTTTCATATGATTTGCTATTGGTTTTTCTCAACAAAAGGAATGCTATTAACTGTTTATTTTTTATCAAATATAATTAAAAAGTTGATGTACTGCATAAAATCTTACAAAAATCTCATAATTTATATTTTTTGTATTTAAAAGGGTTTGGTTGTGATTTTCAACTATAACAAAAAAGGTTTCCAGATAATATTTACATATTATCTGGAAACCTTTTAAACCATTTAGGTTTACATATTTTTATAGTCTTATTTAGATATGTTTTTTTTGTAAAAAAAAATACTTAACATTTTCTATTAGTTCCTTGATTCTATTTTAAAAAATCAGCTTCTTTGAAACTAGGATTTGGGTATTTGTAAAAGCCTTCGCCAGTTGCAACACCTAATTTTCCTTTATCAATAAAATTTTCTTTTAGGTAATCAACTACTTGCTGTTTTACTGGATCTCCTGTTTTATCTGCTTCCATTTTATTAATGTTATAGGCTGTTGTAATGCCCACTATATCTAAAATTCCAAATGGTCCTGTTGGAGCACCTGTAGCAACTATCCAAGTTTTATCGATAGTTTCAACATCTGAAACACCTCTTACTAATAAGTCTAGTCCAGCACTTAATAAAGGAACTAATAATGAGTTAACTATATAGCCAGGCTGTTCTTTCTTTAATGGTAAGGCAACCATTCCTATAGATTTTGCAAACGCTACTATGGTATCAAATATTTTTGGATCTGTTCCGGGATGTCCCATGATTTCAGCTGTATTGTGTTTCCAAATTTCATTAGCAAAATGCAAAGCTACAAATTGAGCTGGTCTACCTGTAGATTCAGCAAACTGACTAGGCAACATTGTTGATGAATTACTTGCAAATATGGTTTTTTTGGGTGCCAAATCTGCAAGTTTTGTATAAAAAGCTATTTTTATAGCTGGTTTTTCTGGAACAGCTTCAATAAGTAAATCAGCATCATCTATAGCTGAAGCCAAATCTGAAGAAAAACTTAAACGCTTCATTGCTTCATTTACTTGTTGTTGCGTAGCATTCAAATCTGTTTTAAAAGCTTCACCTAATTTTTGAAAGGCAGTTTTTGATTTTTCTAATATTTCATCGCTGATGTCGTAAACCATTACATCATATCCGTGAAATGCAGTTTGGAACGCAATCTGAGATCCTAAAACACCACTACCTGCTATTGTTACTTTCTTGATATTCATAATTTTATTTTTTTATTGGTTTGTTACATTTAATTTAACTTTGATATTGCCGTGTATTGCTTTAGAATATGGACACTCTTAATGTGCCGTTTCTGTCAAATCTTGGGCTTTTTCTAGGCTTACTTCTGGAATATTTTGTACCAATCAAAAACAACTTTTCGATTTGTTTTATGTTTATTTTTAAATTTACACTTGTTTCTCTTGACTTAACCCTTTTAACAACTAAGTTTAGAACCCTATCAAAACAAGCTGGATATCTTGATGCTAAAAGCATTTCTGGATTCGCATAATATTCATTTGCCTCAAACATTACTTTCCTCTTTGATATATTTAAAGTGTAATTTGTTTTTACTTAATCGTGAATAACTGCCTTTTCAATTGGAGTCTCACCCGTTAGAATTTCAAAAACCTTATTGTGTTTTACATCATCTTCCAAAACTCCAACTAAGGTTTGAGCAACATCTGCTCTTGAAATACTTCCGTGATTTTCAATTTTTTCTTTCAGCAGAACTTTACCTGTACCTTCTTTATCTGTTAAAGAACCAGGTCTTACTATACTATAATCCAAGCCACTTACTTTTAGGTACTCATCAGCATTTTGTTTTGCTTTTAAATAGTCTTCAAGTTCATCACTCACAGAAGGATTGTCAGCTCCCATTGTGCTTAACATAACGAACTTACTTACTCCAGCATTTTTAGCAGCATCAACTAGTCTTTTTGCACCTTCTTGATCTACTCCAATTACATTTTTACCTTTTGACCCTGCAGCAAAAATTACTTTATTCACATTAAGTACAGCATGATTTAAATCCTTTTCTAAATCGGCTAATACCGCTGAAACATTTTCGTTTTCAAAGCGGTCTTTTTGCTCTTGTTTTCTAACCATGGCTATAGGGCTATAGTTGTCAGATTCTTTTAATAAGTTAATAATAATTCTTCCTGTTGTTCCGTTTGCTCCGGCTACTAATATGTTTTGTTTATTGTTAGTCATGTTTTCTGTATTTTTTAAAATTATAATTTTGTTTATTTATTTTAGCTGTTTAGGACATGCTAATAATTACTTTTCCTTTGGCTTTTCCAGTTGCTAAGTATAAATAGGCATCGACTCCATCTTCTAAAGGATAAATCAGATCTATTATTGGCTGGATATCTCCGTTTTCAACCATTTTACTTATAGTTTTTAGTTGTTCAGCGTTAGGTTGCATCCAGGTTAGTTTATAAATAGCATCTTTCTCTTTAATTAATCTAGCTAATTTTTCGGATAACTTATACTCTTTCATGCCCATTTGTTTTGCTGTTTCTTCGTCAGGTGGACCTACTATTGTAGTCACTTTTCCACCTTCTTTAATAATTTTAAAGGCATCAAAAGTGTAATCATCTCCCAAAGTATCAAAAACGATATCTAAATTTTGGGCAACTTCTTTGTAATCTTCCGTTTTGTAATCAATTACTCTGTCGGCACCCAAAGCTTTTACCCAGTCTACATTCTTGCTGCTGGTAGTAGTATAAACGATAGCTCCTTTTGCTTTTGCATACTGAATTGCAAAACTACCTACACCACCAGAACCAGCATGAATAAGAATTCTATCGTTCTCTTTAATACCGACTCGATCCAAGGCTTGTATTGCTGTTAGACCTGCTAATGGTAATCCGGCTGCTTCTTCGAAAGAGATATTTGAGGGTTTTTTAGCAACTAAGTTACTTTTGATACTTACAAATTCTGCTACAGTTCCCATTTGTTCTTGTGGTACCCTGGAATATACTTCGTCTCCTATTTCGAAATTGTTTACATCTGCACTTTTGTCAACCACCACACCACTTACATCAAAACCTATTGTACTTGGTAAATTTAAAGAAATCATCTCTTTCAATTTACCTTCCACCATTTTGTAATCAATTGGATTTAAAGAAGCTGCTTTAACTTCAACTAAAATGTCATTTGGTTTTAAAGTAGGTTTTTTTACCTCATTGATAGATAAACTGTCTTTAATTTCTCCATATTTTATTATTTGCAATGCTTTCATAGTTTCTTTGTTTTTTTGTAGTTTTATAATAGAACTTCAATATACAAAGACATTTAGTTTGAGGCGTTACACGATTATTAGTAATTATTATAGAATTATAATGGTTACTTTTTGTTTTATAATAGTTTGAATAGAGTAGAGGTAAAAGCAGGAATTTAATTAATATAAAATGAACTTATTGAAAGTATATAGTATTTACACTTAAGATTGATTTTGTATTAATGCTTTTGGTTTTTTCTAAAGGAAATCTGAATGGTTAATTTTGATTCAATTTGTCTGTTTTTAGCACACTTTTTTTCCTGTTAGTATTTGGGAAGATTTATTCTTTTATTTTTTTGATATTACCAACGATAGCGCAAGAGACTTGTACAGTATTAAATATAGTTCCAAATTTTTCGATGTTTTTTTTCAGCAATTCTAAATTTAAGCTTTTGTCTTGGCTATATATTAATAATTCGTAGTTTATTTCATCCATTCTAGGTGGTTTCTCTAAACGTGTTGCGCTCACCGTGATTTCTGCTTTTGAGTATTCGAAATTCATGAAGGTGGAGAAACGTTCAACATTTTTGAGAATGCATGCTGCAAATGATCCTAAGAACAACTCGGCTGGATTGGGTAATGTATCAGCTGTTTCCGGAGTTGTTCCAAAATTAGTTTTGGATTGTTTGATGCTTAAGTTAGCATCGTTTTTTGAAACAGAATTTGCTTTAATGGCATATTTCATAATTCTTTTTTTTCAATATATAAGTATGTAATATCTTATCTGTGTTGGTCAATAAGGATATTGTTTCCGTCAGGATCTGATAAGGTTATGTGTGAAGGACCAGTTGTTTTTTCATCTGCTTCAGTCGTTAGTTCTATTCCTAATTTTTTTAGGTGATTTTGAATGATTCTAACGTCATCAAATTCTTCAATATTTTGCGCGTTGCTGTCCCAACCTGGATTGAATGTGATGATGTTTTCTGTGAACATGCCTTGAAAAAGTCCGATTACGGCTGTTTCATTTTTTAGGACAATCCAGTTTTGATCGATGTTTCCTCCTTTGTATTTGAAACCTAAGTTTTCATAGAATTCTTTTGACTTGTGAATGTTTTTACGGCTAGACTTATTGAGAATGCTCCTAGTTTCATAGTTTTTTTATTTGTGGTTAATTTGCTTTATTAAATATACTAAAAGATATTACTTTTATTGATGTTTTATGGGTACATATTTTAGTTAATTCAAAGTTTCTTTTCCATTTTAATATTTGCTCTTTCGTAAAGACCTTCTTCTAAAGTTGTTTCGACAAACCCATGTTTTCTATACAAATTAATGGCTGCTTCTAATTTTGTATTTGAGTAAAGTATGAGTTTTTTAAATTGTTTTTGTTTGGCAATTTCTAGACAGTGTTCTACTAAAAGGTTTCCTATTTTATTTCCTTGTGCTTTGGGTGTTACAGCCATTTTTCCAATTTCATAAATGGTTTCTGATTTTTTTAATAGTGAAACTGTTGCTACTATTTCATTGTTCAATTTGGCGAAATAGATGAATCCACCTTTGTCAATAATATGTTCTTTAGGATTAGAAAGTGCTATAAAATCACCTGTTTCGACACGAAAATATTTTTCTAACCATTCATAATTTAATGTTTTTATGTAGTCTTTTAACGCTTCATTAAATGCAATGATTTCAATTTTATTAGAATCGGTATTCATGAGGTCTTTGTGTTTTATTTCTTTAACTTATGATAAACTTATTTTCATGCTAAAAATACTTAGCTATTATTGATCACTTTTTTTTTCGTCTATGTATAAATCGTTATACATATTATTTGGTTTTAGATAGACGATATTATTTTGAAAATCTAAGAATATATTAAATCTTTTTAAAATTTCGTTTCCTAGAATATGTATGTTTTTATCCTTCAATGGCTTTTGAGTTGTTGTTATTTGTACAGGGATATTTTTAAGTTTATATTTTCCGATCTTTAAAACTTTCAAATTCGAAATAATAACGGATATTTCGTTTCCTTGTGCTCCTTTCATGATTTTGTTTTTGATAACTTTCATTTTGTTGGTTGGAAAGTTGCCTTCTTTTAATAAATCATTGTCCAACATTACAGTTCTATCAAAACCAGTATCAAAAAGAAAAAGGTTTTCGTTTGTAACACCATTTTCTTTAATTTCACTAGAAATCAAAAATAAGTCTTTCCAGAATTCCATTTTGAGTTTTGTAAATTTACGGTCTAATGCTACGTGTTTAGGTAATTCGGAATGAATAATTAATGCGTTCTTGTCGTAATTTAGCTCGACTATTTTTCCTTTAAAAAAGTCCCATCCAAATCTTCCATCTGTTCCGTGTCCGGCTAATTCGGCATCATAGACTTTAGTTTTGTAATTCGTTTTTCCGATTTTTAAATTATAAAAAGTACTATAGAGTTCTGGTTTAGATATGAGTTTATTGTTTAACACATTATTTGTTAAAATTAATTCGGTTGTTCCAGTATCAAAATTTAAGTTTAAAGTGTCCTTTACATTAAAAACGGCTTTTACAAAGATGGTATTATGTTCGTTAATAGTCAGTGCAATAGTGTCACTCAATTCTAATTTTTGAGCAAAAGTAGTTGTGTAAACTAGTATAAAGACTAGCAATAAGTTTTGTTTCATAGATATAGATTTTATTTTTTTTGTAATCTATTTTTTAAGTAATACCTCTTCAAAACTTGTGTTTATTAATTCGGCTATTAATTTAGAATTACTTTGGTTTAAAAGGATTATCATTCCCCAATTGGTTTTTTTGTCGTAAGCTAAAATTGCAGAACAAGCTAATGTGTTTCCTGTTTTATAGAAGAAACTATCTGTTCCATTTCTTTCTATTTGTTGTCCAAAAGCCATTTCTCTATCTTCTGTTTTGTAATAAGTTTGTTCGGTAATTGTGGTTGCTTTTGCGATTTTTCCTTTTTTTGACAATAAGGCTTTTAGGAATTTTGACATATCAACTGTGTTGGATTTTATTAATCCTGCTGATGCAACAATTGAGTTCCAGTTTAAAAATTCTTGTTCCAATCCTTCTAAATCATAACCTACAATTTTGTTTTTCAAATTGAAGTCTGTTGTTAATGTTTGATTCATTTTTAGGGGAATTAGTATTTTTTCTCTTAGAATTGTATCATAATTTTTATCGTACACTTTTTCTAATATCATACCCATTATTACAAAGTTTATGTTAGAATATCGATATTCACCATAATCTTTTAAAGTCGTTTTTTCATTTAATAATTCATGAACTTTTTCTATATCAATGTCTAAAGGTTGTTTAGGATTTGATTCCATTAGTTCTTTAAAGTCAAAATCAGGCAAACCAGATTGATGTGAAGCTAAGTCAGAAATTCTTATTTTTCCTTTAATCTCTTCTGATAGTTTGTATTCTTTTGGAAGGTAATTGTCTATAAAGTCATCTGTTTTTAATTTTCCTTCGTTGGCTGCTTGTGCTATTAAATTTCCGGTTAGAAGTTTGGTGACTGAACCTATTTCATAAACTGTGTTTTCGTCAACTGCTATGTTGCTCTCTCGACTTATTTTTCCGTAGTTGAAGAAATATTCTTTTCCGTTGTCAACGAATCCGATGCTCATTACAATATCTGGATTTTTAAGTGCAATTGCTTTACAAATAGAATCCACTTTTGTTGCTCGTGATTGTGCAAGTGCAAATTGAGTTGTAAGTATTAAGATTAATATAGTATTGATTGTTTTCATGATTTGATTGATTGATTTTATTTGTCTAGTTTTTTAATTTCGGGAATGATGTATTCATCCAATAATTTTGCGGTTTGGTTGTGCGATTCCATTCCTCCATTAAAATAAGTGCTTGTTAAAACCACCACTAAATCTAATTCAGAAAAAACAGCTACTTTATTTCCACCAGTTCCTGTCATGAAATAGGCTTTTTCCTTTTCTTCTTTTCCAAATTCAGACAACCACCATAAATAGCCATATTCATAGTCGAACATTCCAACTTCAGCATGTGGTTTAGTTGATTCAGTAACAAAATCTTCTGAAATGATTTGTTCGTTATTCCATTTTCCTTTATTCAAATATAATTGACCTATTTTTAATAAATCACGACTTTTTAGTCCTAATCCACCACCAGTCATTGGAATTCCTGTTGGTGTCATTTGCCAATGATAATCTGTTATTCCTAGTTTTGAAAAGAGGGCTTTGTCTGCATATTTTTCTAATGAACCTGTAACGTTATTTATCACATCGCCCAAAACAACTACTCCAGCAGTACAATAACTAAAACTTCTACCGTATTTTGTATCTTTTGGTTTTTTTATCCATTCAGGAAATCCTTTAATTGGCAAATCCCAGTAGAATTTTACCCAATCTTCTATGATGTACATGCGTTCTTCTTGTCCGCGTGAGTTTTCATTCCAATCGTCACATTCTAAAATGGAAGACATGGTAAGTAAATCTTCAATTGTGATTTTATCTTTTCGTTTGTCTGGATTTTGTAGGTCTTTGACTTTTGAGAATTTTGAAGCGACTTCATTAACCGATTTTAAAGATCCATTTTGAAGTAATGTTCCAATAAGTGTTCCTGTAATTGTTTTTGTTGCGGAACGTGTATTCTGTTTTGTGTCAGAATTACTCTCATTGTAATAGTTTTCAAAGATTACTTTTCCGTTGTGAGCGATTACAATACTAGTAATCTGCTTGAATTGATTTGCTGAAACAAGGCTGTCCATTTTTTTGATGGTTTCGTTTCCTAAAAGTTGACTTTCGACTTTCCAACCATCTTGTTTTTGAACGGGTTGAAAAGATGTGCTTTGAGCATTACTAGTTAGGCCAACGACTAATAGTAACATGGTGATTGTTAATTTGTACATTTGATTTGATTGATGATGAATCTATTAGACAAATTTTTTCACAGATTGTTACAGTTTTATTTTTAAATGAAAGTATAATTTGATGGCTTTAGTGAATCTACAAGTATAAAATAAATGATTAAGTAATCTAAATTACTTGACTATAACTTTCAGTTGCTTTTCTTAAGTTTTCGGAAAGGGATTTTAACCAAGTTAGTTGGTTGGAGATTAGATAGGCTTCTTGTAAATGGTGAAGCGTATCGGTATGTAATTCTGTATTTCCTTTTTCGATGTTTTCATCTCTATTTTTGGAAAGGACTTCAAAAGTTTTTAATAGTGTTTCTTCTGCTTCTTTTATGGTCTTTTCATCGTTTTGTTGTTCAGGATTTTTGCCTTCTAATTGTTCTGAAGCTATTTGCAAAGTGTTTGCAATTTTTTCAATCAAAACATCAAACTCTTGTGAGGCTGGTGTAGTTTTGTGATTCATAATGAAACTCCCAATAGAAGCTATGGCTGAAACCATGGTTTGGTTTAAGGTTACAAGATTATAGATCAACTCAAATTCCTTTTGTTTTGATTTAGGATCTTGCGTAAGTCGTTGAAAAGCAGCGTTTAAATTGCTTATGGCTAAAAACACTTCTTTTCGAGCTATTTTATAAGCTAGTAGATTTTTCTCTTTTTCATGGTATAAGTCTTTTGTGGCTAAAATATAGCTTTTGTTTTTTTTAAGTGCGTTAACAAGTACATTTTTTAAATTGTTGACTTCCCAACTAGGCCATAACATATAATTAGCAACAATAGCAATGATGGCACCTATAATGGTATCTATAACTCTGTATTGGATAACTTCAAAAGCATTGGGATTTATTAAGGAGTAAACAAAAACAATGTTGATGGTAATTAAGGCAGCAGCGGATTTATAATTTTGCTGAATTAGGGCTATGGATAAAGTTAAAGATATTATGGCTAAAACTCCGTAAACGATTGTGTTTTGAGTTAGTAATACAATTGCAATGGCTATGGCAGCTCCAATGAATGTTCCGATAATACGATCTTTTGAACGTTCTTTGGTTAGTCCATAATTAGGCCTTATAATTACAATAATGGTTAAGAGAATCCAATAGGTGTTATGAATATCTAGTATTGTTCCTACTATAAATGCAAATAACATAGCTACTGTAAAGCGAAGAGCATGTCTGAAAAGATTGGAGTTAAAGCTAAGGTTTTGAATGATTACATTTAAGTTATATTCTTGTAGGGTTAAAAATTGACTTGCATCTTGTCGTTTGAATGATACTTTAGAAGCGTTTTCTACATTAGCCATTACTCTACGAATAGCTCTTATTTCTTCTAGCAGTAGTTCTTGATAGTCGTATAGGTTTTTTAAAACTAATGCTCCTTCCCGTGCCTTTGGAAGTTTTACTTCTTCTATATATTCTGCAATGGCTTCATTCGAATTTGATAAAGCTTTTAATAAGCTATCTTTATTGGGAAGTTTATTATTTTGAATGAGTAGTTCAGCTAGTTTTATGAGGTGATTACCCATCACCTTATTTAGATTTTTTGAGGCTTTTAGGTGGTGTTTTTTATCGCTAAAAATTCTGTCTATTTCATGGTAATCGAGATGTTTGGCTTCTACAAGCTCAAATATGTTGACAGACGAAATAAATATTAAGAGTTCTTTTTCATCGTAATGCGATCGTCCTGAACGTTTTCTTCCTGTAAAAAGAACTTCTCTTAAGGTTTCATGTTTTTCATTTATTTGGGTTTGTAATACTAAGGCTTGTTTCATGAGTGCCTCCCGTTCCTCTCTTTTGGTTAAAAGTTTAGCTCTTAGTTTTAGATATTTACCAATGAGACCTAGCGTGTCTGACAAGAGTTGGTTTTTATCTTTTTGTGGTGCCAATTTTTGAAAGGTGTAGGATACAAGTAAATACCAAAGTCCACCAATTCCCATAAGTCCAACATGTGTTAGAATTTCTTGAGCAGTTTCTTTTTGTATGGCAAAGGCAATTACCATGGATAATAGACCAGAAAAAGAGACTAATGAAGCTCTAAAACCATAGACGGATATTAGAGAAACTATAAACGAAATTATAGCCATAGAGAACAATAGAATAGGGAAGTAGGTTTTCGAAAAAAGTATAATGGTTGTAATTAACATGGTTAACCCAATACTAATTAAAATGGCATTGACTTTTCGTTTTAAACTTCCAGGAATATCTCCAGGAGCATTTAAGAACGCACCAACCACAATAGCAGGAGCAAACTGAGAATACCCTAAAAGAGATAGCACAACAAAAGGTGTTACTACAGCAAAAGATAGCCTGATTCCTTTATAGAAGTTGGAGCTTTTTAGGAATAATTCTAAATTTTTTAAATGTTTGTTCAATACTTTTGTTTAAGTAAATTTCAAAATATTTTGTCCTACTATAGAATGTTGTCCATTATACAAAACTTTTACTGCTTTTATCATTGCTTTTGCTAACAGTTTTGTTTCCATTGGTTTTTGTGAATGGAATAGACCTAATTTATTGAAGAATTTAATTACTTTAATTCCTATAACTTCCATTTTTCGTTCACTGCCTTCTCTTATTAAAATGGGTGGATTAAAAATAATTAATTTTGTAAAGGAAAGGGCTTTCACAGCTTCTTCTAATTTTCCTTTCATTTTTGTATAAAAAAGTAAGGAGTTAGAAGATGCATTAGAAGAGGAAATTAAAACATAATTGTTTACATTATTGTCTTGAGCAATTTTGGCGAACTCATATTGATAACCGTAATCAATTTTCCATTGGGCTTCTTTGCTTCCAGCTGCTTCAAGGGTTGTGCCTAAACAAGAAAATAAAACATCTCCATTTACTAGTGCTTTCCATTCATCGGACTTGTCAAAATCTATTATATGAACTTTTAATTTTTCATGCTCTATATTTACTTCTCGTCTTACAAAAATGTCAACTTGTTTGTATGTGTCATCTTTTAAAATCATTTGTAATAATTCTTCCCCTGTTGCTCCTGTAGCTCCGATTATAAGTGCTTTCATTTGATATATTTTTGATTTTTTCAGCTTTTATCAAATATACCAAAAACTTATATCGTTTTATCGAATCTGACTTTGTTTATGATTTTCTTAATATATTTTCTATTTTTTTCCTTTGGCTAGTTCGTCTACTAGTTTATCTAAATAGCGTACTTGTTGGGTTAAAGTATTTTCAATTTCTTCTATACGATGACTACAAATAACTCCTTTTATAAGATTTGCATTTGGGTTAAGAGTTGCTTTTTGAAAAAAGGTTTCAAAAGTATCTTTATTGTCAATTAATTCTTGAAGTTTTACTTCATCAAAATCTCTTAGCTATTCAATTACTTGGTGTAATTCTTGAATGATTCTATCTTTTTTACAATTTTTGAAGCATAATTTGGATAGACTGAGGCGAAAGTCAATTTTGCTATCCTTTGATTATGGTCTTCAGTTGGTTTCATTTTTTTAAATTGTTAACTTCAAATATAATAAAAAAAGCCTTTACAATTACGTAAAGGCTTTTTGACTTTTTCTATATTTAAGATTATTGAGGAGTAACTTTTTCTAACATTTCAATTTCAAAAACTAAATTTGTTTTTGCTGGAATTGGTCCACCCCCTTTTTCTCCATATCCCAAATTATAAGGAATGAATACTAGTAATTTATCCCCTAATTTCATTTGTTCTAATCCTTCGATGAATCCAGGTATTAAACCCTCTTTTTTTCCATATTCAAAAGGAAAAGGTTGATATCCATTGCTGTCAGCTCTTCTGTGGTCATATTTTCCGTAAGCTTTTGCTACTTCTTCATAACTACTATCAAACATGTCTCCATTTTCAAAATATCCTGCATAATGAATTAGGACACTTGTACCTGCAGCTGGTTTAGCTCCTTTTCCTTTAGTGATAAAAGCATATTCTAATCCAGAAGTTGTTTTAGTAGCTTTTTTTCTCATTTTAGTTAAGAAAGCCATTTTGTCTTTTGCTGCTTTTTCAGCTATTTCTTTTGCTGCTTTAGCTTCTTCTCCTAATTTACCATAATAATCGCTGAACACTTTTTTAGCATCAAATTTATTTGCTTCAGAACCAACTTTTATGATGTTTAGTTCCATTATTTGGTCACCTTGAGCAATTGCATTTACTACATCCATTCCTTCAAGAACTTCTCCAAAAACACTATGTTTGTTGTCTAACCAAGGTGTTGCTTTGTGTGTAATGAAAAATTGTGAACCGTTTGTTTCTGGTCCAGCATTTGCCATAGAAAGAATTCCTCCTTTGGTATGTTTTAATGATGGATCAAATTCATCTTTAAATTTATAACCTGGTCCACCAGAACCAATTCCATCAGGATCGCCTCCTTGTACCATAAAATAGGCTATAACTCTGTGGAATTTTAATCCATTATAAAAAGGTTTTCCTTTTAACTTTCCTTCCACAAAAGGGTTTGTTCCTTCGGCTAACGAAACAAAATTTGCAACAGTTATTGGTGTCTTTTGGTATTCTAATTTAATTAAAATATCGCCTTTGTTGGTTTTCATTTGTGCATATAATCCATCTTCTGTCTGTGCAAAAGTGAAGATTGAAGTAAATAACAATGCAAGTGCTATGAGTTTTTTCATTTTAAATATTTATTTAGTATTGTGGTGCTTTTTCAAGCATTTCTATTTCAAAAATTAAGTTAGATTTTGCAGGAATTGGTCCATTTGCTTGTTCTCCATATCCTAATTGATACGGAATATAAGCAATTACTTTGTCACCAAACTTCATGTTTTCTAAGGCTTCTATAAATCCAGGAATTAATCCTTTCTTCTCTCCATACTGAAAAGGGAATGGTTGATATCCTTTCATTTCTTTTCTTCTGTCATCTAATCGACCGTATTGTTCTGCAATAGTTTCATAGCTTGTGTCAAACATATCGCCATTTTCAAAATACCCTGCATAATTAACAAATACTTGAGTACCTACTTTTGGTTTTGCTCCCGTTCCTTTGTTTATGATTACATATTCTAAACCCGAAGCTGTTTTTGTAGCTTCTTTTCTTTTTTCAATAAGGTAAGCTTCTTTTTCTGTGCTAATTTTTTTGGCTTTTTCTTCAGCAATTTTTAGGGCTTTTGCTTCATCTTTATAATAAGCATTGAAAGTTTTTTCGGCATCAAATTTTTCGGCATCAGAACCATTTCTAATAATTGTTACTTTAGAAATTAAATCATCTTGTACAATAGAATTTACGTTTTCCATTCCTTTAACCACTTCACCAAAAATTGTGTGTAAATTATCTAAATGTGGCGTTTCTTTATGGGTAATAAAAAATTGTGAACCATTAGTTCCTGGTCCAGCATTAGCCATTGATAAGATTCCACCTTTATTATGTTTAAGTGTTTCATCAAATTCGTCTTTAAATTTGTAACCTGGTCCACCTTCACCTGTTCCCATTGGATCACCACCTTGAATCATGAAATCGGCAATAACTCTGTGGAATTTTAATCCATCATAAAAAGGTTTGTTTTTAAACTTTTCTTCTACAAACTGATTTTTCCCTTCAGCTAAAGAAACAAAATTAGCAACAGTAATAGGTGTTTTTTTGTATTCTAATTTTACAATAATATCTCCTTTTGAAGTTTCAATATTAGCAAATAAACCGTCACCTAAATCGGCATAAGGGTTGTTCTTGCAAGATGTAAATAAAGCTACTAGAGCTATAAAAAATAAACTTATTTTTTTCATTTTTAAATTATTTGTTTGAAGTATCTTTTTTAATTTCCTTTAATATTACTGTGCAAAGTAATGGTTCATTTGTGCCTATTTTATCGTTGTCACCGTGGTAACCATAACCTATGTGAGAAGGGAAAAGAAAGGTGATTTCTTCTCCTTTTTTCATTATTTTAATTCCGTCACGTAAACCCATTAAAATATTTTCTTTGTCCACATAATAAGTTTGTGGCTTTAATTCAGCTTTGGTATAAATTATTTTTCCATCTAAACTTTTTAATTCATAATCAAAATAAGCAATGTCACCTCTAACTGGTGTTACTGTTGCCTGATCAACTTTGGTGTTGTATGAATACCAATAGCCTTTTGGGGATGAAATATATTGATTTAAACTATCTTTTTTAATGAAATTTTCAATAGCTTTTTCTTCATCAGCAATAAGCACCTTATTTCTTTCGATAGATTCATTAATAAATGAACCAGACGATTGAGAAATTGGTTTTCGAGCTTGTTGGTTTGTACAATTAACAAAGAATGAACTTAAAATTAGTAGTACGGTTAGTTTTTTCATTTTTATTTTTTTTCAGCTGCTAAAATAGCAATAAATTTTTTTACAGTATCCTCTAACGATAACAATGATTTTCCTCCAGCAGCATTTATATGTCCGCCACCACTAAAATGATTTCTGGCAAATGCATTTACATCAAAATCTCCTTGAGAACGGAATGATATTTTTACAATTCCTTCTTCTTTATTTTCGATAAAAATTACTGCAAACTCTATGCCTTTTATAGATAATCCGTAATTAACAATACCTTCAGTGTCTCCTTTTTGGTTGTTTGCACTATCTAATTCATCTTGTGATAAAGTAATATATGACGTTTTATATTCTGGTAAAACAACTAAATTATTTAATGCCATTCCAAGAATTTTAAGACGATTCATGGAAGAATTATCGAAAAGTTGGTTGTGAATTACTGAATTGTTTACTCCTTTATCAATTAAATCAGCTACAACTCTATGTGTTGTTCCTGTTGTTTTTGGATATCTAAAACTCCCTGAGTCTGTTGTGATTCCTGTATAAATGCAAGTAGCTATTTCTTTATCAATGCTGTCTCTATAGCCTAATGCAACTATAAAATGATAAACCATTTCGCAAGTTGAACCATAAGCTACATCTGAAAAAGTAAATTTAGCATAATCGTCTGGTGCTTGATGGTGATCAATCATCGCCATCGGAATATCTAATGTTTCAAGATAAGCTCCCATAACATCACCTGTTCTATGTAAAGCATTGAAATCTAAAGTGAAAATTAATTTACTGCTTTCAATTTCTTTTTTGACTCTGTCGTTTTCACGTTCAAAAACAAGAATTTTATCTGCATCTGGTAACCAAGCTAAAAAATCAGGATATTCATTTGGAGCAACTACTACAACTTGATGATCTAGTTTTTTTAAGAAATGATATAAAGCTAAAGTAGAACCCATGGCATCACCATCTGGATTTCTATGTGGAATAATGCTGATTTTTTTGGGAGCTAATAAAAGTGCTTTTAGTTCTTGTAATTCTGTTTGATTAAACATTTATATTTTAATTATTTTGAAATGAATATTCCTAAACTAACAGCTAAAACTCCTAAAATTAATGATAGAGAAGTATATATAAAGGCTAGTTGGTAATTTTGATTCTGAATCATGTTTATGTTTTCTAATCCAAAAGCTGAAAAGGTGGTAAAACCTCCACAAAAACCTGTGATTAAAAGGAGTTTTAAGGTTTCATTTTGGCTATTGTTTTTTGCTAGATAGCCAACAAGTATGCCAATAAATAAGCAACCAATGATATTTACAATAAAAGTTTGATAGGGAAAATTCGAAATCGATTTTTTAGAAACAATCCAATGAACTAAATACCTCAGGACACTGCCTGAAGCTCCACCGATTGCTACTAAAAATAAATTTTTCAACATAGTTAACGAATTAAACTAAAATGTCCTTTTACAATTCTTCCGTTTTCAAAAACTATGGTGTACCAATAATCATCTGCAAAAAGGGTTTCACCATTAAATTTTCCATCCCAACCATTTTGATTGGCTTTGAAACTGTAAATTAACTTTCCATATCTGTCAAATATAGTAATAATGGTTTTAGGTTGCAAAGCTAATAAAGGAACTTGCCAATACTCATTTAAACCATCACCATTTGGTGTGAAAAATTTAGGAGCTGCTAATATTTGAAAAGTTCCAGGTGTAATGCCACAACCTTTTGTATCTTTTACGAAGAAAGAATAATTTCCAGTTTGAAGATTTGTAAATGTATTACTTGCTTGGTAATTTATTCCGTTTAACGAGAATTCATAATTTCCATTTCCAACAACCTCAATTGTAGCTGTATTGTTATTGCTAAAATCGTTTACAATGACGTTTGTAATTGTCGCAGGTTCAGATAATTCAACTGTGAAAGTTTTTGTTGTCGAACAACCATCTGCATTTGTTACTGTGACAGTATAATTTCCTGCTGTATTTATATTTATTTGATTAGTCGTTTGAATGGGATTTGTATTCCAACTATAAGATGTAAAACCGTTTGCTATTGATAATGTTGTTGAACTTCCATTACATAAACCAATGATTTCGTTTTGACCTAACAAAATAGTATTTACCTTTAAGGTAATTGGAAAAGCCGAATAACAACCTTGAATATTCATTATTTTAGCATAAATAACTTGTTGATTTGCAATTGTATTTGTGTAATTTGCAGGTAATAAAGTTGTACTAGTTGTTGTTTCAAAAAAACCAACTACATATGATGTTGGTAAATTTGAGAATATTTGGTTTTTAATAGTATTTAAATCAAAACTTGAAAATCCATCTTGAGTTCCATCTGTATCACATTGAATAAACTCATCTTCTGCTACAATTAAAGTTGGAGCGTATTCAATTTCAATTTCTCCTTCAGAAATACATAAACCATTAATATTTACTTCCACTGAATAATTTCCTCCTGAAATGACAGTATAAGTTGGATTTGTTTCACTAGCAAGTAAATTTCCATCTTGATACCATTGATAAGTATTAGTTCCAGCTTGAGTTGCATCTAAAACCAAATTTTCATTCTGGCACAATGGATTTCCATCAGCAATTAATTGGTCATCTCCTAAATCTAAACCAAAATTAAAACTTCCACCGCCAATAAAAATCGCTGAGTCATATCTATAATTTTCTTCATCAGCAATAACTAATTTTATATGATATAAAACGTTTGGATTTATATCTGCTTTGGCCGTTAAAACTACTGTTTGACCATTAAAATTGGTTGGATGTTCTGTTCCATTAAAGGCGTCAAAATATTGTTCGTTTATGGCTGGACAACCATTTCCACCAGAGATTTGTGGGTGAACAGTTGTGACCAAAACAGGTGTATTTGTATTAGGAACTAAAGCTAAATTTTGATAATTATTGGTTGAGCCAACTTCTTTAAGCAAAAAGGCAAAACCATCAGAATATCGACATGGTGCAGTTCCTTGATATTCTTCTGATGAAAAAATATAATCGAAACTAAATTTATTTCCGACAGAAACAAAGTCAAATTCTAGAATTGTAGCATTTATAGTATTCGTAATATTTAAAGCTTGTTCTAAATCTTGATCACCATTCCATCCCATTCCGTTCCCATCATCAGATAATGAATTATTTGGACCTTGAGTATTTGAAGCTTTCCCTGTACTTAAAACAATTCCGTTTTGAAATGGAAAAGTAGAACCTGTTCCATCAAAATAAGCGTAACTTTTTTCACCTGAAGTGAAATTTCCTCCTGAAACAGAAAAATTAGAAACCGTTGCACACGGACTATTAATTAAAACGTCTTGTACTAACTGTTGAGCTGTATAATTTTCGTCAGTTGTAATGTATTGACTGTAATTTTTTTGACAAAAAAATACAGTTAAAATAAGCGGTATTATATATTTTATTCCTTTCATAGCGAAGGCAAAGATACTACAAATCTCTTTTCTTTACTATGTAATATGAACCAAAAATAAATATTGCAGTCCAAATTAACACAATTATAAGAGTTGTATAGTGAACGCTATAATCTTTTATATTTTCAATACCAACTTGACTACCAATGGTTTTAGCAAAATTTAATCTTGTTAGTGGTTCAATTATTAAATTTGACATAGATTCTAAAGGCATAAAATCGTATATTTTATCAATAAAAGTTTCTTCATTATTTTTTTGTCCTAAAATTAAAAATTTAAGAATGGCAAATGAAATACCTTCAAACATATACCAAAAAAGCAAAAAACCTAAAGCAAAAGCTGAACGTTTAATTAAAACGCCTAGGAATAAACAGAAAGAGAAAAAGGCTACAAGTTTTACAAAAAAGGCCAATAAATAATCAATTTGCGAAAAAATGATTCCAATTTCAGTGTAAGAAGAATACATCGTACCTAAAATTAGGGATACAATAAAAACAAATAAAGTTGAAATTAAAGCAAATAAAACAACCGTAATAAATTTAGAAAGCACAAATTCTTTCTTACTCATTCCGTCAATTAAATTCTGTTTTAAGGTTCCATAACTGTACTCATTTGCCATCATGGAAACAATTACAACAGCCAAAAATATCTTGAAATAATCAGCCACATAAGTATTAAAATGCCAAATAAAGGGAAAATTAAAAACCCCTTGATCAGCAACACTTATATGAATAGGACCAATGTCAAATTCAACAGCAGCAATTAATGAAATTAACGTTAATAGAACAAAGTAAGTTATAGTTAATACTTTGCTTGCTCTGTTTTTCCAAAGCTTTTGAAATTCTATATTGAGTAATCGTATCATTTTTATAGTTTTAGGTAATGGGAGTAATGGAATTGGTTATTTAGTCAATTGTAAGAATTGCTCTTCTAAACTGTGTTTTCTTTTGATTAATTGACTTAGGATGATTTTGTTCTCAAAAAGAAATTGGTTTAACTCTTCAGCTTCTAATTTACCTTTTAGATGAACAATTACTTTTCCTTCTTCTTCTATACAATTTTTAACTGATGGATGATTGTCTAAAACTTGCATTAAAAGAGCATTGTCATTGGCTTGTAATTCGAAGAAGCCTTCATTTGAAGCCATTTCGTCTACCAAACCTTGATAAAGCATTTTTCCATAACGAAGCACAACTACATGAGTACAAACTTTTTCGACTTCATCTAATAAATGGGAAGCTAATAAAATCGTTGTTCCTTGTGAAGCAATTAATCGAATTATATCTCTAATTTGACGAATTCCTTGCGGATCTAAACCATTTGTTGGTTCATCTAAAATTAAAATTTCTGGATCATTTAATAGGGCAGAAGCAATAGCTAAACGTTGTTTCATTCCTAAAGAGAAGGTTTTAAACTTTGAATCCTTTCTTTCAAGTAATCCAACTAGTTCTAGCTTTTCAATAACTTTTGTGTAGGGAATGTCTTTTATTTTACAGACTAGCTCTAAATTTTCTTGAGCTGTCATATAAGGATAAAAGTTTGGTCTTTCAATAATTGCACCTACTTTTTTTAACGCTTCATGGGTTTCCATAGTTCCATTGAACCAAGAAAATTCTCCTGAAGTTTTATTGACAACGTTTAAAACGATTCCTAGTGTTGTTGATTTTCCTGAGCCATTTGGACCTAAAATTCCGTACACATTTCCTTTTTGAATTTCAAAAGAAACGTTGTTTACTGCGTGAACTTTTTTACCAAATATTTTATTCAGATTTTTTATCGAAAGTATAGTTTCCAAAGTTTTAGTTTTTAGTTGTGAACATAAGACGTTGGAAGTTGATTTTTGTTACTTCAATTAGAGAATTCGAAAAAAAGTTGACACTAATTACAAGAATTTTTACTAATTAACCTGTGGAAATTATTCTTATTCTTTAATAACGATAAACTCTTCAGTTTGCTTATTACTTTTTACTTCAATAGTAATTCCTTCGGTTAACATTATATCAAAATCTACTTCTGTGATGTCAAAACTAAATTGAGTAACGAATTGATTGGAAACAGTTGAAGGTTCTGACTTTATTTCTTTTGTGTCAGAATTTAATTCGTAGGTTTTGTCTTTTGCTATGAAGTCAAAAGTAATTCCGTTTTGGGTTTTTATATTTTGAGTTCCAACAATTGTAACATTTAAGAAATGAAATTCAGCTATTTCTTGTACTTTAATCCAAATTCCACCTGTTTCATGACTAGCAATTTTATCCCCAATATAGTCACTAACTTTTTCTTCGGTGAAAATATCTACAAGATTTTTTTGTGGTTCATCTTGACCACTTATTTTTTTTACTACTTTTTTAAATAAATTCAACATAAAATTTCTTATTTACTTTCAATATTCTACTCAAAAAAATTGATTATTTGAGTAATTTTATCATTATAATGCCAATATAAGTAATTTTTTCTACTTACTTTACTTGAAGAGATAATCGAATAATTAATTATATAATTGTTCGCTTATTAATTTTCCACCATCAGAAAATCCTTCTAATCCAAATAATAATTTTGATGTGATGTTAGTATTGAGAATTTTAAATTCAACTTCTCCTTGCTCATTAGTTTTTAAATTTGTTTTCCAGTCAACTTCAATGACTTTATTTTTTTCAAAAAAATCATATGCTGGATTGTAATAAGTACGGTTTTTGTCATATCCATTTTTTATGACAAATTTGTCAAATAGTTCAATAATATCATTATTATAATTATCATTTGTAAAGATTTGGTACTTAATAAAATTTTGAAATGGTTGTTTTAAAAAAGTGTCAACATCTTTTATTTTTATTCTCAATGAAGGAATCTCATCTGATCTTAACTTTTTTCCATTTACATATAAAACGGCTTCCTTTGTTGGAGAAATTTCCAAATAATTCTCTAAACCTTTCCAATTGACTAATGTAATGTTTTGATCTTTCAAAAAATAGCTTAAAAATAATTCTTCGTTTTTATTTTTATTTTCGGGTAATTCTAATTCATAATAAGCACCTATATCAAAAACCATTTTTTTGTATTTTTTTTGAATTTCAGATTCTCTATTGTTTAGTCTGCTTTTTTCAACAAGCGTTACTTCTCTCAGAATTGTTGTATTAGTTAGGTTAATACTACTTGTTTCTACATTTTCAATTGTTTTATTAATAACTTTATAACTAGGTTTCAAGTTGTTTTTAAAGAAACTTATGTCTTGTTCATTCTCGTCTATAGTTATTTCTTTGGGTTGTATTAGTTCATTGTTATCATTTAAAAAACCTATCTTAACTTCGTCATTTTTGTAGAGTAATAAGTTGTGAAAATTAAATTTAAAATTGTTTATATATACTTTTTGAATTAAAAAATCACTTTTTGACATTATGCCTAAATGTGAGCTCAAAGTTGGTTTGACACTTCCTTTTAAGTTAAAACCATTTTCAAAATCAAATTTTTCTGTTGGGTTTAGATTTGCAATAAACTCATCAAGATTATATTTTTCAAAACCTTGAGTTAGTAAAAGTAAATCAATATATTCTAATCTATTTATATTTTTTAAATTGAAATAATATGAAGGCTTTTCAATAAATCCTCTGATGTAAGGTGATAAATAGAATGCACTTTTTATAGAACTAGATTCATCATTTTTAATATCATTTTCTAATAAAACACTTATACTTAAATTTGCCTTTAATGGAGTTTTATTAGTTTTAATTTTTAATTTATAAGTAATAGAGTCTTTTGTAGTATTGGTTTTTTCAATTTCTAGTTGAGGGTTTTCATTTGAATTATCAATGTAAATTTTTCTAGTTCCGATTGGAATTAAATTCTTGAAAAGTGTAATTGAGTTAATGCCCTTACTTAATTTTTTTTTATTGATTTCAATATTGGAATTTAGAAGTCTTTCATCTGAAATGGTAATGTAATCAAATAAATTATTTTTTTGATGAAATAGTAAGGTGTAGTTATTATTGATTAAATCAATATCTAAACTGCTGCTGAGTTTTACAATTAGTTTTTCTGATTTATTATTTATAATATCTAATTTGATTTCATTTTTTAACGCTTTAGGAATTTCAATTTTTATTAAAGTGTCATTTGTCGTTATTGAAGCATAATACTTTTCATTTTCTTTAATCATGAACTTAAAAGAACTCATTCCTAAATGTTTGCTTTTAAAATTTACAACTTCTTCATTTTTAGTATTGAATACTTTACCTTCAAATTCATTTCCTAAACCATTAAAAAGCGATTTGACTGCAATGGTATTTTCAAGATTTTCAACTAAATATCCGTTTTCTGGAAATAATTGAATATCATAATAGTTTTTACTTTTTATTTTTTTTTCATTTTTTATTCCATTAATAGTAATTTCTTTCATAAATAAATTAGAATCACCAAAGTTTTTCATATAATTTGTAAAGGCTTGAATATAATATTTCCCAGTTGTGAGGTTGTTTTGCAATTCAATTTGTCCAACTCCAATCCCTTTGTTAATGTAAATATTTTGTGAATAAATAATATCTCCAGTATCATTAATTAAATTGACATAGAGTAAAGATGTGCTTTGTGAAGGTTCGTTTTTTTGGTTTCCAACAAATGTTTGAAACCAAATAGTTTCTTCATTATTGTATGATGCTTTATTTGTGTGCACAAAAACTTTCTCAATATACAATTGATTTTTTAATAATGGTTTTGCTACGTTTTCTATAAATTTATCTTGAGCATTTACTTTAATGAAAAAGAATATTATGCAAAGATTAATTAATTTATTCATATAGATTTAGTCTAAGAAACTCAAACATACAAAAAAAACCTGCAAGTTTTCACTCACAGGTTTATCTTTGTTATGCTGAATTTATTTCAGCAACTATTTTAGCTATTACAGATGATATATAACCAAAGACATAGCATTACTAATATAGATAAAAATGTTGTTAATGGAAAATTATATTTTTTAGTGTCATAGAACTCTTCAAAATAGTTTTGATATTTATTGTTATTAAATAGATAAGTATAAGCTTCAATTAACGATAAGAAAAAGCTTATATTCAACACAATAAAAAAATATTTTGCAATATTTAAATTCAATAAATAGAGTGAAATAGTTATAATAAATAAATTTACTAAAGTTAGAAAAGGTATAAAATAAAATTTCACTCTTTGATCATATTTATATCTATGTAAAAAGGTTGGGAAGTTATTTTCCATGTGCTGAAAAAATAATTTTGAACCTAACTTCATTTTACTAAAATTATTAATCCAAGCAAATGGGTTTAGATATACAGCTATTATTTTTCCTAAAAACCTATATAATAAATAAAAATTATAAAAATAAATATTTAAAAATTTCTCCATTTTTAATTGATAATATATTTTGTTTTTGAAACTCAAAACTGCAAAAAAAACCTGCAAGTTTTCAATTGCAGGTTTTGATTTTTAATGAGATTCTGAATCAAGTTCAGAATGACAAAGTTGATTATTTTATAGTCTCAAAACTACGTTTCACAAAAGCAGTTAATTCTTCTCCTTTTAATAAACCTTGTGATAGTTTGGCTAAATCTAAAGCTTGTTTGACCAAGTTTGCTTTAACCGTTTCGTCTTTTGTATTTAATAAAGAAGTCGCGAATTCAGAATTTGAATTTACAATCAAGTTGTACATTTCTGGGAAATTGCCCATTCCGAACATTCCACCGCCACCACCAGATTGACTCATTTCTTTCATTCTTCTCATGAATTCAGGTTGAGTTATCATAAATGGCGCAGCATTGCTATCCATTGCTTCTAATTGAACGCTATATTTTTCTTTTGGAACAACAGCTTCAATCGCAGTTTTTAAGGTTTCTGTTTCTTCATCCGATAATTTTGAAATTTGAGTTTCCTCTTTTTCAATCAATTTATCAATTGCATCACCATCAACACGTACAAAAGTTAAGTTTTCATTGTCGCTTTCTAATTTCTGAATTAAATGTGAAACAATTGGACTATCTAATAATAAAACTTGATACCCTTTGTCTTTTGCAGCAGCAATATAACTGTGTTGCGCTTCTTTGTTTGAAGCATAAAGAACAACTAGTTTTCCGTTTTTATCCGTTTGTGTATCTTTTACTTTTTCTTTTAATTCCTCTAAAGTAAAGTATGTGTCATCTACTGTTGGATATAATGTAAAAGCAGCTGATTTTTCATAGAATTTTGGTTCAGAAAGCATTCCGTATTCCAATACAATTTTAATGTCGTTCCATTTTTTCTCGAAATCTTCACGGTTTTCAGTGATTAATGATTTCAATTTATCAGCCACTTTTTTAGTGATGTAATTTGAAATTTTCTTCACATTTCCATCTGCCTGAAGATAAGAACGAGAAACATTCAAAGGAATATCTGGAGAATCAATTACACCTTTTAACATTGTTAAGAATTCAGGTACAATTCCTTCTACATTATCTGTAACGTAAACTTGGTTTTGGTATAACTGAATTTTATCTTTTTGCATTTGCATGTCAGAAGACAATTTTGGAAAATATAAAATTCCAGTCAAATTAAAAGGATAATCTACATTTAAGTGAATGTGAAACAATGGCTCCTCAAATTGCATTGGATACATTTCTCTGTAGAACGATTTATAATCCGCATCTGTTAATTCAGTTGGTAATTTTGTCCAAGCTGGATTTGGGTTATTGATAATGTTGTCAACTTCAATTTCTTCTGGTTTTGCATCTTTTTCTGCTCCTTCAGGTAATGGAAGTTGTTCAGTTTTTGTTCCAAATTTAATTGGAATAGGCATGAACTTGTTATATTTAGATAACAAGCCACCAATTTTACTTTCTTCTAAAAACTCTAAAGAATCTTCAGCAATATGTAAAATGATTTCTGTTCCTCTTGTAGTTTTATCACTAGAAACTAAAGTGAATTCTGGACTTCCATCACATGTCCAATGAGCAGCTGGCGCATCAGTGTGTGATTTTGTAATCAATTCTACTTTTGATGCTACCATAAAAGCAGAATAAAATCCTAATCCAAAATGACCAATTACACCTGAATCTTTAGCTGAATCTTTATATTTTTCTAAAAACTCTTCAGCTCCAGAAAAAGCAATTTGGTTGATGTATTTTTCTACTTCTTCCGCAGACATACCTAAACCTTGATCAATAATGTGTAATTTCTTTCCTTCTTTATCGATTTTTACTTCAATAATAGGATTTCCATATTCTGATTTTGATTCTCCAATGCTCGCTAAGTGTTTTAATTTTAAAGTGGCATCGGTTGCATTTGAAATAAGTTCACGCAAGAAAATTTCGTGATCACTGTATAAGAACTTTTTGATTAAGGGAAAGATGTTTTCTACTGAAACATTAATTTTTCCTGTTGTCATATCTGTATTTTTTTAGGTTAAACAATTTGACTTTACAATAGACAAATAGAGTACCAATTGCATTTCATCTGACAAATTGACTGATGTTGGAATTTTGTTAAATTAATTTGAAATTTTATAAGTTACTTATTAAATTCTAGCTTAAATTTGTAAAGAAATAAATTGGGTTTCTCATCAGATTTTCTATTGTTAGATATATATTAGATTCTGGATTATACCAAATTTGTATCCACACAAATAAAAAACAATAAATTATGAAAAAAAGTTTACTATTATTACTGATTACAATCACTATGATTGGTTGTAAATCACAGTCAGTTACCAACACAAATGTTGATAATAAAGTTGAAAGAATTATAAAAGGAGATTGGACAGTTACAAACGTAAGCTTTCCTGGTTCAGATTATATTAAAGTGACTTCATTTGATTTAGCTGATTCAAAATGTTTTTTAGGTAGTACTTGGAAATTTGTTTCTAACAATAATAAAGGAACTATGACACTTAATGATGCAAGTTGCATTTCATTTAGTTCACCTATTACCTGGTACATAAACCAGGAAGGAAATTTTGTAATGAAAATTATAAATGATTACAAAGCAAAAAAAGTAAATCAAGGATATATATTAAGAGTAGCTAATGTTACAGAAACAAGCTTTGAATTAATAGATAAAATCAATGTTGGAGGTTCAATGAAAGAAGTGACTTACCAATTTCAAAAACAATAATTAAAAACATACAGATGAAAAATTCAATATTAAAAAGTTTAAGTTTTATTTTAATTGCAGGAATCGTTTTAACAGGTTGTGAAGCTGCAAAAAACACTAACAAAACTCAAAGAGGAGCTGCTATTGGAGTTGCTGCTGGAGCAGTTTTAGGTGCAGTTATAGGAAATAATGTAAAAGGAGGAAGTTCTGAATTAGGAGCAGTTCTTGGTGGAGTAGTTGGTGGAGTTGCCGGAGGAGTTATTGGTAACAAAATGGACAAACAAGCTCGTGAAATTAAAGAAGCTTTGCCTGGTGCAGAAGTTGAAAGAGTAGGAGAAGGAATTAAATTAGTTCTAGGAGAAAATGCAGTTCGTTTTGACACAAGTAAATCTACCTTAACCGCATCAGCTCAGGCTAATTTAGATAAATTAATTCCAGTTTTTAAAAGCTATGCTGACACAGATATTACAATTTTTGGATATACTGATAGTACAGGATCAATTGATTTTAATCAGAAATTATCAGAACAAAGAGCTGCTTCAGTAAAAAATTACTTGGCAGGAAAAGGCTTAAGTGTTGCACGTTTTGAAACAAAGGGTTTAGGAATAGCTGATCCAATTGCAGATAATGAAACTGTAGAAGGAAGAAGTAAAAATAGAAGAGTTGAGTTTGCAATTACTGCAAACGACAAAATGATTCAGGATGCTGAAACAGAAGCAGGAAAATAACATTTTTTTAAATACAAATTATATAAAGCTATCTTATTTAAGGTAGCTTTTTTATTGAAAGACATCCATAGCAGGTAATGCTTTTAAATTAAAATCCCATAAGCATTGATTTTCCCAAGAACTTCCTGCAGTAGAAGTTACCTGATTTCCAGTAAAAGCAACCCAATCTGGTGCCCAATAACAAAGACCAATTCCTTTATTATCTGGAATGTTTTTAAGAATTGAAATCATTTTAAGCATAAAGTCTTTTTGACCTGAAGGAGTTGCAGGATAATTAGTAATGATTTGACTTGAAAACCCAATGTAATTAGCGCTTGAATCATTATAATCTAATGTAAAAGGATAAGCTACTTCTACAATCATTATTTCTTTACTGAAAGTTGATGCTAACGTATTTAATTTGGTCTGCACCAAATCTAAATCTTTTATTTGAAATTGAGGATAATAGGAAACACCAATAACGTCATAGTCTAAACTAAATGGAGCTAATTTATTGAAATAATAAATAGAATTTTCAACACTTGAATGATGTAGCATTATTTTTACTTCACTTCCTCCAACTTCTCTAACAGCTTGGGCTGACTTAGTATATAATTGAGCTAGATTACTCCAATTGGCATTGAATTCATTCCACACTTTTCCATAATTCCATAAAAAACCACTATCTGTTTCATTACCTATTTGAATAATTTTTGGCATTGTACCTTGATTGCTCAATTCCGATAAAACATTTTTTGTATACAAATATATTTCTTGTCTTATTTGGTCTTGTGTTAAATTTTGCCAAGCCTGAGGTGGTGTTTGATTAGATGGATCTGCCCAATAATCAGAATAATGAAAATCCAATAAAAAATCAATTTGTTGCGCTTTCAGTTTTAAAGCATAAGCTTTTACTTTTGCTAACGTGTTTTGACCGTCAAGTGGTGTGTGCCAGATTTTTAGACGAACTAAATTACAACCGTTTTGTTTAACGAAAGATAATATCTCTATTGGATTGTTGTTTTTGTCCTTATATGATAGGTTGTAACTTTCTAATTCCATTTGAAATGACAAATCCATTCCTTTATAAAAAGTTTTGCTCTTAGGAACTTGATTAATAACTTCTTCAGTTTTATCTAAAGAGCACGAGTTCATAAATAGAATTAAAAAAAGTATGAAATAGGTACGCATTTTTATTTCAAAAATAATGAAAAATATTTAACATAACTTTGTTTAATATATCTATAAATAAGTTAAACATATTTTGTAAATTTATATCGTTATTAAAAAATACAATTATGGCAGTTAAAAAAACTACAACCAAAAAGAAAAAAATAGACGACAATACTCTTGTATCTCTATATATGGATAGCGTTTTATCTAATAATGCTGAACCTAAAAATGTATACTTGTTTTGTAAAGAAAACGAAATTGAGGAAACTGATTTCTATCGCTTTTATGGATCAATTGATGCTTTGAAGGAAGATATCTGGATTAAGTTCTACGAAAATACAGCTTCAAATTTAACAAAAGATGAAAATTTTGCTTCTTATTCAAATAGAAATAAGTTATTATCATTATATTTTACAATGTTCGAAGTACTTACTTTAAACAGAAGCTATGTTCATTTTACTTTAAAAGAAAATAAAGAGGGTTTAAAAAATTTGAAACAATTAAAAGGGTTGAGAACACATTTCAAATCATTTATTAATCAAATTATTGATGAGAATGAAGAGCCTAAAAATGAACAAATTCAAAGAATTACTAAACCGTTATTTGCAGAAGGTGCTTGGATTCAGTTTTTGTTTTTACTTAAATTTTGGTTAGACGATACCTCAAAAGGATTTGAGAAAACAGATATTATGATTGAAAAATCAGTAAAAGCTGTTTTAGATGTTCTAGATACAACGCCACTTGAAAGTGTAATAGATTTAGGAAAGTTTCTTTGGAAAGAACGATTTAATTAACAAGCGAGATTTGCGTTAAGGATTGGAGCATTGTTTAAGCTCTTTAGGGTTTGACAAAACCCTAAAAGCGAGTGCGGAAAGCCTGACCTATAAGGGAACGCCCAAATTCTGAAACAAGTTCAGAATGACAAGATAATTTTGAAAAGATGTTGAAACAAGTTCAGCATAAAAAAAAGATATGAAAACATTAGATAAAATACCGACTAACAAAATTGAAAGAGCTGGACAACTAGTAAAAACGGGTTTCAAAGTTGGTGGAAATTATTTGGCTTATTATGGTGAAAAAATCGTTAATCCTTCTTTGACAAAAGATAAGTTGAATGAAAATAATGCCGAAGATATTTATGACGGATTAAAGAACCTTAAAGGAAGTGCCTTGAAAGTAGCACAAATGTTGAGTATGGAGAAAAACATTATGCCTAGAGCATACGTAGAAAAATTTTCATTAGCTCAATTTTCTGTTCCACCTTTATCTGCTCCTTTGGTTAGAAAAACCTTCAAAAAATATTTAAATAAATTTCCAGAAGATGTTTTTGATACATTTTCTGAAAATTCGGTAAACGCTGCAAGTATAGGTCAAGTGCACAAAGCTACAAAAGACGGAAAAGAATTGGCTGTCAAAATTCAATATCCTGGAGTTGCTGATAGTATTGGCTCTGACTTGGCTATTGTGAAACCGTTTGCTATTCAAATGTTTAATTTAAAAGGTAAAGATTCGGAAAAATATTTCAAAGAAGTGGAATATAAATTGATGGAAGAAACGGATTATAATTTGGAATTGCGTCAAGGGAATGAAATTTCAAAAGCGTGTGCCCAAATTGAGAATTTACGTTTCCCAAAATATTATGATGCACTTTCATCCGAAAAGGTAATTACAATGGATTGGATGCACGGTGAACATTTATCTGAATTCACAGCACATAATACAGATAGAGAATTAGGAGATAAATTGGGTCAAGCTTTATGGGATTTTTACATGTATCAAATTCATAAATTAAAACAAGTGCATGCAGATCCTCATCCAGGAAACTTTTTGGTAGATAAAGAAGGGAATTTAATTGCGATTGATTTTGGCTGTATTAAACAAGTTCCAGAAGATTTTTATGTGCCTTATTTTCAATTGGCTGATCCAAAAATTATTGATAATCCTAAGCTTTTTAACGCTAAGTTATATGAATTAGAAATTCTTAGAGAAGATGATTCACCAAAAGAAGTTGAGTATTTTACAGCTTTATTTCACCGTTTATTGAGTTTGTTCACTAAACCCTTTCATGGTGATTCTTTTGACTTTTCTGACACTGAATTCTTTGGTCAAATTGCTGCAATGGGAGAAGATTTTTCAAAAGATACCCAATTAAGAAAAATGAATGGAAATAGAGGTTCTAAACATTTTTTATACATCAACAGAACATTTTTTGGATTATATAATTTATTACACGATTTAAAATCTAGAGTTGATACAAAACAGTACGAAAAATACAATTAGTTTTTAGTTTGTTTGTTGAAAAGAGCATTACTTTGAAAAGAGTAGTGCTCTTTTTTTATTTAATTGTAAATTTGTAATTTTAAAATTAGCTATGCTTTCGATTCAAAATATTTCGTTTTCTTATTTAAAACAAAAAACTATTCCAACCTTTTCTTATGAATTATATGAAGGAAAAAATCTTGCTATTATTGGTGAAAGTGGTTGTGGAAAAAGTACGTTGTTAAAACTTATTTATGGTTTACATGATTTAGATAAAGGTCATATTTTTTGGAAAGATGAAGAAGTTTTAGGTCCAAAATACAATTTGGTTCCTGGAATGGATTTTATGAAATATTTGGCTCAAGATTTTGATTTGATGCCTTTTATAACGGTTGCTGAAAATGTTGGAAAGTATTTGTCAAATATTGATAAAGAAAAAAAACAAGAGCGAATTCTAGAATTACTCGAAATTGTTGAAATGACAGAAGTTGCCAATGTAAAAGCCAAATTTTTAAGTGGTGGACAAATGCAAAGAGTAGCTTTGGCCAGAGTTTTAGCTTTAGAACCTGAAGTGTTACTATTAGATGAACCTTTTAGTCACATAGATAATTTTAGGAAAAATAGTTTACGAAGAAGTCTTTTTAAATACCTGAAAGAACATAATATTACAACAATAATTGCTTCTCACGATGAAAACGATTATTTGCCATTTGTAGATGAAATAATTGTGATAAAAGACGGAAAACAAATTGCAAATGGTTCTCCCGAAACGTTAATCGCAAATCCACCTAATTATTATGTAGCTTCACTTTTTGATGATGTTAATGAAATTAAGGCTAGTTATTTTGACGATGATTCAACTGAAACTTTATTAATTTATCCAAATCAATTGCAAGTTGCTGATGATTCAAAATTGAAAGTTATTGTTAGTCAGAATTATTTCAAAGGAAGTCATTATTTGATAGAAGCCATTTATAATGACGGAAAATTGTTTTTTGTGAGTAATGAAGAGATTGAAATTGGAAAATACATATATTTAAAGAAAAAATAAATGAAAAATAAGTTACCTTATTTTGTTATAATTGCAAGTTCATTATTACTGATTTTTAATTTGTATAATTATGTTTTCAATGGAGATGATAAAGGATTCTATTTAAGAATTATTTCTAATATTGTATTAATTGTTGCAATGGTTATTTCAATTAGACATAGAAATAAACAGAGTCAAAATTAATCTTTAAAATTAATTTCAATATTTAATTTTCCTGTTTTTTTATTTAAAACTCCTTTGTATGAATGACTTTTATGTTATTTGATTTAACATACAATTCACCATAATCAGATTTTACTAATTTATTTTTCTTGATATAATAATCTAAATCTATTTTTTCTGTATCAATTAGAAATGTGGCTTTTTTAGTTTTTTTTCTCTCATTATAAGTACATTCAACATTTTTTACATTTGGAATATTGATTCTAGTTCGTAATTCGATATTGTCAATATTAAACTGTTCACAAGAGCAACTGTTGTAAATCATTTTACTAACTGCATAAAATCCAAAACTGACTAAAGTTAAGAATAGTGCCATTCCAGAAAGTATAAAGATAATTTTTTTCACTGCTTTGTTTTAAAATTAACGATTTTATCCGAATTTTATTGCCAAAAAAAATCCCCAATTTTTCAATTGAGGATTTCTAAATTCTTATTTCTTATTTCTTATTTCTAAATTTTTATACTAAAACCCATTCACCAGAAGTAAGCATGCTTTCTGCTTTTTTG
This sequence comes from Flavobacterium gelidilacus DSM 15343, assembly GCF_000422685.1. Lineage (GTDB taxonomy): Bacteria > Bacteroidota > Bacteroidia > Flavobacteriales > Flavobacteriaceae > Flavobacterium > Flavobacterium gelidilacus. Next base: position 128,040 of record NZ_AUGN01000004.1, read on the forward strand.
AACTTCATAGTTTCCGTTTTCCCACTCATTACATGTTTTATAGTAACAGTGTCATTTCGGTTGATTTTAGGTGTGTCTCTAACTATAGTTTCAGTAACTTGTCTTTGTTGACTTGCATTTTGACCAGCTCGTCTATTGGCATCAGCTGAATCATTAATTTCAGTTGACTCTTTACTTTCTGTATAGTTTTCTTGTTGACGTTCTTGTTTAGCTTCGTGAATTTCATTTGGATTTTGAGAAGGTAAATCACCTTTAAACAAGAATGAAATTACTTCTTTATTCACATTATCAATCATTTTTTTGAATAACTTGAATGCTTCAAATTTATAGATTAATAAAGGATCTTTTTGCTCATGAACTGCTAACTGAACCGAAGTTTTCATTTCATCCATTTTACGTAAATGCTTTTTCCAAGCTTCATCAACAATAGCTAAAGTAATGTTCTTTTCAAAATCACCAACTAACGATTTACCTTGAGTTGCATATGCTTTTTCAAGATTTGTAACTACGTTTAGAGATTTAATTCCATCTGTAAAAGGAACTACTATTCGTTCATATTTTCCGTTGTTGTTTTCGTATACATTTTTAATTACTGGAAAAGCTTCTTCTGCATTGCGAATTACTTTTTCTTCATAATGTGCTAAAACAGCTTTATAAGTTTTTCCGGTAACTTCCATTTCTGAAAGTTTGTTGAATTCACTTTCTGTAATTGGAGCAGTTACTGAAAAATAACGAATCAATTCAAATTCATAGTTTTTAAAGTCACCAGCACCTTTATTTTCTTGAATGATAAGTTCACAAGTGTCATACATCATATTCGCGATATCGACCTTTAAACGTTCTCCATGTAAGGCATGACGTCTTCTTTTGTATACTACTTCTCTTTGAGCGTTCATTACGTCATCATATTCTAATAAACGTTTACGAACACCAAAAGCGTTTTCTTCTACTTTTTTCTGAGCGCGTTCAATAGATTTAGTCATCATCGAATGCTGAATAACTTCACCTTCTTGTAATCCCATTCTATCCATTACTTTGGCTACTTTTTCAGAACCAAATAAACGCATTAAGTTATCTTCCAAAGAAACATAGAATTGAGAACTACCAACATCTCCTTGACGACCAGCACGACCACGTAACTGACGGTCAACACGACGAGAATCATGACGTTCTGTACCAACGATTGCTAAACCACCTGCTTTTTTTACTTCAGCAGATAATTTAATATCCGTTCCACGACCAGCCATGTTTGTTGCAATGGTTACAACACCAGGGTTTCCTGCTTCAGCTACAATTTCAGCTTCATTTTTGTGCATTTTTGCATTCAATACATTGTGTTGAATGCCACGCATTTTTAACATTCGACTTAATAATTCTGAAATTTCAACAGAAGTTGTTCCAATTAATACTGGACGACCAGAATTTGATAATTTTACAACATCTTCAATAACAGCATTGAATTTTTCACGAACTGTTCTGTAAATCAAATCTTCTTTATCATTACGAGCAATAGGTTTGTTTGTTGGAATTTCAACAACATCTAATTTATAAATTTCCCATAATTCACCAGCTTCAGTTACAGCAGTACCAGTCATACCAGCTAATTTGCTGTACATTCTGAAATAATTCTGTAAAGTTACTGTAGCAAATGTTTGCGTTGCAGCTTCAATTTTTACGTTTTCTTTGGCTTCAATCGCTTGGTGTAATCCGTCAGAATAACGACGACCATCCATAATACGACCTGTTTGCTCATCAACAATTAACACTTTGTTGTCCATTACAACATATTCAGTATCTTTTTCAAATAAAGAATACGCTTTTAGTAATTGCGTTAAAGTATGAATACGTTCAGATTTGATTGAAAAGTCTTTAAATAAATCGTCTTTTCTTTCAGCTTCTTCTTCTTTTGAAAGATTTGCTTTTTCGATTTTGTGAATTTCAGTTCCAATATCTGGTAAAACAAAGAAACTTGAATCTGTATCTTGTGATAAAAATTGAACTCCGTTATCGGTTAATTCAACTTGATTGTTTTTTTCTTCAATTACAAAATATAATGCTTCATCAACTTTTGGCATCTCACGATTGTTGTCTGCCATATATTGATTTTCTGTTTTTTGAAGTAATTGTTTAATTCCTTCTTCCGACAAAAATTTGATTAATGCTTTACTTTTTGGTAAGGCTCTATATGATCTCAATAATTGAAAACCACCATCTTTAGTGTTTCCTTCTTTGATTAATTTTTTAGCTTCTGTTAAAAATCCTGTTGCTAATTGTCTTTGTAAACTAACCAGGTTTTCAACTTTAGGTTTTAATTCACTAAATTCTTGTCTGTCTCCTTGTGGAACTGGACCAGATATTATTAAAGGTGTACGAGCATCATCTACTAAAACCGAGTCAACTTCATCTACAATTGCATAATTGTGTTTGCGTTGTACTAAATCTTCTGGAGCATGAGCCATATTATCACGTAAATAATCGAAACCAAATTCGTTATTTGTTCCGTATGTAATATCTGCGTTGTATGCTTTTCTTCTTTGTGGTGAATTTGGTTGGTGGTTATCAATACAATCAACAGTCATTCCGTGAAATTCGAATAAAGGAGCTTTCCAAGTACTATCTCTTCTTGCTAAATAATCATTTACTGTTACAAGATGAACACCATTTCCAGTTAAGGCATTTAAATACAAAGGAAGTGTTGCTACCAATGTTTTACCTTCACCTGTTTGCATTTCGGCAATTTTACCTTGATGTAAAACCACACCACCAATTAACTGTACATCGTAGTGAATCATATCCCAAGTGATGGCTTTTCCAGCAGCATCCCATGAGTTAGACCAAGTTGTATTATCTCCATCTATATTTATGTAAGCTTTTGTAGCTGATAATTCGATATCTTTTGGAGTTGCTTTAACGGTTAAAGTTGTATTGTCTTTAAAACGTTTAGCTGTCTCTTTAATCACTGCAAAGGCTTCAGGAAGTATTTCGTTTAATACTTTTTCTGTAATCTCATAAGCTTCTGCTTCTAAAACATCAATTGCTGCATAAATATCTTCTCTTGCATCAATATCAGCTGTGTTGTCAGCGTCTGTTTTAAGAGATTCAATTTTAGCATCTTTTTCTGCTCTAGCTAATTTTATTTTCTCTTTGAATTCAGCCGTTTTAGCTCTTAATTCATCGTGAGATAAGGCAGCTAAAGCTTTTTCAAAAGTGTGAACTTTAGCTACAAGTGGTTGAATGGCTTTAACGTCTTTTTCGGATTTATCACCCACAAAAGCCTTCAATATTGAATTTAAAAAACTCATAATAGTTTGTTTTATCTAATTGTTTGTAAATATAACCAAAAAAAAAGCCTCAAGTTGAGACTTTTTTGTTGTGATTATTTATTATTTTTAATACTCATCCTCGTTCCAAAGATAATCTTCGTCTGTTGGATAGTCTGGCCAAATTTCTTCCATTGATTCGTAGATCTCTCCTTCATCCTCAATAGACTGTAGATTTTCAACTACTTCTAATGGAGCTCCGGCTCTAATAGCGTAATCAATAAGCTCATCTTTGGTTGCTGGCCAAGGTGCATCACTTAAATATGACGCTAATTCTAATGTCCAATACATCTTTTATCGATTTAAATTTGTGCAAAAATAAATTTTTAACTTAAAAAGTCAAGTTTTTTTTGATTTATTTTATAATTATTTTTAAGAACGTGTTTTTTTTAGTGTTCAGTGTTCAGTTTTTAGTGTTCAGTAATTAGTATTAAAACACATACTTAATAGCATTAAACTGTAACTGATTACTGCTTACTGAATACTGCAAACTTACTTCCTTGGAATCCATTTTACTTCTTCAGCCTTTAAGTCTAAAGACAACTTTCGTGCCAACACAAAAAGATAGTCAGAAAGTCGGTTTAGGTATGTCAAAACAAGTTCGTTTGTAGGCTCTAAGTCATTTAAATGGACAGCTAAACGTTCAGCTCTACGACAAACACAACGGGCAATATGACAATATGACACGGTTGTGTGTCCACCAGGCAAAACAAAATGTGTCATTTGCGGAAGTGATTCTTCCATAGTGTCAATTTCTTTTTCCAAGAACTCGATGTCAGTTTCAACTAAACCTAAATTTTGAAGTCTTGGTTGTCCGTTTTTTAAAGTTTCTTTTTCTGGAGGTGTTGCTAAAATGGCTCCAACCGTAAATAATCTGTCTTGAACTTCGGCTAAAACTGTTTTGTAATGTGAATCTATTTCTTGGTCACGAATTAACCCTATGTATGAATTTAATTCATCTACGGTTCCATAGCTTTCGATTCTTATATGGTGTTTTGGAACTCTTGTGCCTCCAAAAAGGGCTGTGGTTCCTTTGTCTCCTGTTTTTGTGTAAACTTTCATTTTAAATTTAGAATTTAGAAATCAGAATTTAGATTTTCTTTGGGTTTATATTTTAAAATATCCATTAATTGAAAAGCGTAATCATAATTTTCATTAATACCATTATGACTTTGTCCGTTTAATGTAATAAAATTTATTTTGTCTTTATATTGATTTTTTAATTTTACTGATGATTCATAATATATCACATTGTCATTATCACCGTGAAATATTGTTATAGGCATTTTACAATCTTTGAGAAATTTATTTGTTTCTATTTTATATTTTAAAAGAAATGAAGGAATAAATGAAAATTTACTTTTTACTAAATCAGTTAAACTATAATATGGTGCTTGTAAAATTAAATGTTTTAGATTGTTGTCTGAAGCTAATTTTGCAGCCATTCCAGAACCAATAGAATATCCAATTACGATAATGTCTTTTTCAGTATATTTCTTTTTTAATTGATCGTAAACAAGTTGGTTGTCTTGAAATAATTGTTCTTCACTTTTTATTGTTCCATCACTTTTTCCAAAACCTCTAAAATCTAATATAAATATGTCGTAATCAAATTTAGTATATAAATCTGAAGCATATCCCCAACTTTTTAATGAACCTGCATTTCCATGAAGATAGAATATTAAACCTTTAGATTCTTTTGCTTTGAATAATAGTCCATTTAAAGTTGTATTATCATTTGTTTTGAAACTCAATTCTTCAAACTCATTTTCAAAAGCAAAGTTGTAGTTTTTATCTAGTTTTTCTGGAAGAAATATGATTTTTTCTTGAAAAAAATAGAGTAATCCAAAAAAAACTATAATTAGTAAAGTAACTACTTTAAGTATTTTATATAGATTCTTTTTCATTATCACTTTTCTTGTTTGACTTTAAATGAAACGTTTTTTGATGATTCATACTATTGGGATATACTTTATGCAAAACCTTTAAAACGATGTATAACAATATAATAATTGATAGAAGAATAATCATGACTTAATAAATTTTATCAAAGATAGCCTAAAGTTTATAAAAGTAAAAATGATTTATCTGATAGCCCTGATGAGAATGGCATCCTTTTTTGAAAAAAAAAGATAGAATGGACAGCAGGAATAAGGATGGTAAATAAAGACCAAGTCATTTGCTTCTGAATTACTTGTTTTTTACATCACTTTCAATAATACCATCGCGTAAACGAATAATTCTGTGTGCATATGCAGCAATATCTTCTTCGTGAGTTACTAAAATCACTGTGTTTCCGTTGGCGTGAATGTCGTTGAAAAGACCCATGATTTCTAAAGAAGTCTTACTATCTAAGTTACCTGTTGGTTCATCGGCAAGAATGATAGATGGTTTGTTGACCAAAGCTCGTCCAACAGCTACACGCTGACGTTGACCACCAGAAAGTTGGTTAGGTTTGTGATCCATTCTGTCGGCTAATCCAACTTGGGTTAGAACTTCGGTTGCACGTTCGTTTCTTTCTGATTTTGAGTAACCAGCATAAACCATTGGCAAGGCAACATTATCTAATGCTGTTGTTCTTGGCATTAAATTAAACGTTTGAAATACGAACCCGATTTCTGTGTTTCTAATTCCGGCTAATTCGTCGTCGTGCATTTCACTGACTAACTTTCCGTTTAACATGTATGAACCTGCAGTTGGTGTGTCAAGACAACCTAAAATATTCATTAAGGTAGATTTTCCAGAACCTGATGGTCCCATTAAGGCAACGTATTCTCCTTTTTGAATGGTTAAATCGATTCCTTTAAGTACGTAAACAATTTCATTTCCTAGTGGAAAATCTCTTGTAATTCCTTTAATTTCTATTATGGGTTGTGACATTTTGATTTTAGATTGCTGATTAACGAATTATAATTTAAGAGCTATTTATAAGTAGGATAAATGTTGATTTTGTTACGAAATGGAAGAAAATATTTTAACTATCTATTTTATAAATCTCAGTGATGCCTTTTAATATCGTATAAAAATCAATTTTTAGATCAATTAATTTTCCTGACTCTAAGTCAAAAACCCAACCATGTACTCTTAAATTTCTTTCGTTTGATGCTTTTTGAACTTCTGCAGTTTTGATAACATTAATGCATTGCTCTTGCACATTTAGTTCGGTTAAACGTTTGTATTTTTCTTCATCAGATACAATAGCATTCAATTCTGCTTTATGAATTCGATATACATCACGAATACTTCTTAACCATGGATTCAAAATGCCTAAGTCAGCTTGTTGCATTGCTGCTAAAATTCCACCACAACCATAATGTCCACAAACAATAATATGGTTTACTTTTAATTGGTTTACGGCGTAATTAATAACGGACATTGAACTTAAATCGGTATTGGGAACCATATTAGCAATGTTTCTATGAACGAAAACTTGTCCTGGTTCTAGACCCATAACTTCTTCAGCAGTTACACGGCTATCAGAACAGCCGATGTATAAGAATTCTGGAGATTGTCCTTTTGCCAATTTGGTGAAAAATTCGGGATCTTTGGATAGTTTTTGGGCTATCCAATTTTTATTATTTTCAAAAATAGCGTTAGTATTCATTCGTTAAAGATATTTAAATTTTTAGCTTTTGAAATATATATGTACTAAAATTTTTTCGTGGATTGATGATGAAATGTTCTTTTTCTTGTTCTTTACGAAAGAACACAAATCCCCATTGAAAAGTATCGATTGTGACTTTTATATTTGGATGATTTTTAATGATTTCCCAAGCCTCTTCCATGTCTTTTGACCAATGGATGTCATCAAAAATCCAAACAGTTTCGTTTGTGATTGTTGGAAGTAATTGTTCGAAATAATCTAATGTGGCTTTTTTGGAATGGTTGCCGTCGAAATAAATTAGTTGGCAGTGTTCAGTGTTCAGTTGGCAGTTTAGTAGGTAATCTTCAAATTTTGTATTGATAAATTTAATGTTTTCTCTATTGAAATTTGATTTTTGAAATTGCAATTGAGCTTGTTCTTGGGTTTTTGAACAACCTTCTAAAGAAATTATTTTAGCAGCTTTATTTCCTAAAGATATGGCAGAAGTGGCTAATCCTAAGGATGTTCCTATTTCTAAAATGGTTTCAGGTTGAAAATAGTCTACAACTCTAAATAATAGTTTAGCTCTTTTAGGTGAAATTCCAGCAGTTTTTGCAATTTTGGATATTTGTCTTTTATTGGATTTGAAAACTCTTGAACCTGCTCCAAAATCTGTCACTTCAATGAAGTTTTTGTTTTCTAAAAGCGATTTTCTATATTGATTAAGAATTTCATATTCAACATATTTTTTCTTGTCATAAAAACATTTTGTAATCAAACTATATACAAAAGGAGAATGAACTCCATGTTGATTGCTGGAGTTTTTTAAGAAATTTAGATATGACTTTATTTGTTGTATCATTGTTGTTACACAGAGATTCACAAAGGTTTTCAGCAGAGATTCACAAAGAAAATATTAAAAACTTTGAGGTTCTTTGGGTATTCTTTGTGTAACTCTGTGTAATAATTAACCTTCCATTTTAGCTGAAAGTTCGAACCAACGTTCTTCTTTAGCTTCCATTTTCTTTATGATGTTTTGTAATTCATTTGCCTTTTTTTCAATGGCATCATCTGCTACTTTTCCATCAGTAAATAATTGCTCAATTTTGCTTTTTTCGAATTCTAAATCTTTGATTTCTCTTTCGATTTTTTGGTATTCTTTTTGTTCGTTGAAGGTTAAACTAGATGTGTTATTTTGTTGTTTCCAGTCTTTTTTTTCAGCTTTGTTGTCTTCTTTTTGTTGCACTTCTGCTGAATCTTCATAAGCTCTAAAGTCAGAATAATTTCCTGGAAAATCTTCTACTTCTCCTTCACCACGGAACACAAACAAGTGATCTACAATTTTATCCATGAAATATCTATCGTGAGAAACAACTAATAAATTTCCTGGGAAATCTAATAAGAAACTTTCTAACACGTTTAAAGTCACAATATCTAAATCATTTGTAGGCTCATCCAGAATTAAGAAATTTGGATTTTGAATTAAAACTGTACATAAATACAAACGTTTCAATTCACCACCACTTAATTTTTCTACGAAATCGTATTGTTTTTTAGCATCAAATAAGAAACGCTCCAATAATTGCGAAGCCGAAATAATTTTCCCTTTGGTTAACGGAATATATTCACCATATTCTTTAATAATGTCAATTACTTTTTGTCCAGGTTTTGGATTGATTCCACTTTGTGTGTAATATCCAATTTTGATAGTTTCTCCAACAATTACCTTTCCAGAATCTGGTGGCATTGTTTGAGTCATTATATTTAAGAAAGTTGATTTTCCAGTTCCGTTTTTTCCGATAATTCCGATACGTTCTCCTCTTTGAAAAGCATAAGTAAAATCATCTAAAATAACTCTGTCTTTAAAACTTTTGTTTAGCTTAACCAATTCAATGATTTTGCTTCCCATTCGTTCCATGTTGATTTCTAATTCAACTACATTTTCTTTTCTACGACTTTCTGCTTTTTCTTTAATCACATAAAAATCATCTTGACGCGATTTCGATTTTGTAGTTCTAGCTTTTGGTTGACGTCTCATCCAAGCTAATTCTTTTACGAATAAGTTTTGAGCTTTGTCAACACTTGCATTCTCAGAAGCAATTCGTTCTTCTTTTTTTTCTAAATAGTAAGAATAATTTCCTTTGTATTGGTATAATTTTCCGTTATCTAATTCAATGATTTCATTACAAACACGTTCTAAGAAGAAACGGTCGTGAGTAACCATGAATAAAGTAATGTTTTCTTTGGCAAAATAACTTTCTAACCATTCAATCATTTCTAAATCTAAGTGATTGGTTGGCTCATCTAAAATCAATAAGTCTGGGCGACTAATTAAAATGATAGCTAATGCTAAACGTTTCTTTTGTCCTCCAGAAAGGCCTTTTACTTTTACCTTTAAATCGTCTAATTTAAGTTTAGAAAGAATTTGTTTGTATTGTGTTTCAAAATCCCAAGCATCATAGCGATCCATGTCGTCAAAAGCAAGTTGATATACTTCTTCATCTTCTGGATTTTCTAATGCTTTTTCGTAGCGTTGAATTGCTTTTAAAACTTCACTATCACTTGCAAAAATACTTTCTTCAACTGTTAATTCATCATCAAGATTGTTTGTCTGTGATAAAAAAGCCATTTTAATTTCCTTACGAATAATAACCTGACCAGTATCTGGTTCATCGAAACCATTCAACATGTTCATAATGGTTGTTTTTCCAGAACCATTTTTGGCAATAAAAGCTATTTTTTGGTCTTTGTTAATTCCAAACGAAATGTTTTCAAACAAAACACGTTCGCCATAAGCTTTTGATATATTTTCTACTGATAAGTAATTCATAGTGTAATTTAAAAGTGCAAAAGTAGTTTATTGCCAATGATGAAACAATATTTTGATTGCAAATAAAAAAAGCTGCCTTTTCAGACAGCTTTAATTTCTTATTTTAAGACTTCAACTTCAATATGACTATCATTAAAAATCTTGATAAATGATTTAGTGTAATCTTCTTTTTTAGCTAAATATTGATTATCCAAAAACTTCTGAGGATTCACAGCGATCATTGGATACCAAGTACTTTGAACTTGAATTTGAATTTTATGTCCTTTTTTAAAAGTATGTAAAACATCTTGTAATCTAAAATTCACTTCAGTAGTTTGGTTTGGAGTTAATGCTTCAGGTTTTTCAAAGCTATTTCTGAAACGAGCTGGCATTACTTCACTGCGGACCATTTGATGATAATTGGCATATAAGACTTCTGGTTTATCTGCATTTTGTGGTTCATCAGCAGGATAAATATCGATTAACTTCACAATGAAATCTGCATCAGTAGAAGAGGAAGCAATCTTTAATTTTGCCATAATTTCTCCAGCTAAAGTCATCTCTGCTGTTAAATAATCTGTTGTAAAAGTTATTACATCAGGTCTGTTTAAAGCAAAACGTTGGTCTTCACTCATGTAATTTCTTGGTGTAAATCCGTTATATTCTCCATAATTGATACTACTTGGTACAGGATTGTTTGGATCACTATAATATTCTGAATAAGAATTATTTTTAGATTTCTCTTTTTCTAATTGTCCATTTGAATTTAAATAGAAATTTAATTTTGAACTTTCTTTTGGTGGCCAATTGGTGAATTCATTCCATACTTTTTTTCCTGTATCAAACATGTAAGCTTCAGGAAGTGCAACAGCATTTTTTGAATTACTCTTTAAATAATGATTGAAGAACTTAAATTCAATATTTTTTTGATAAAAAGTGGCAATGCTATCGCCAAAATAGATGTCATTATGAAAATGTTTTCCAGTTTCTCTTGCCCAAGCACCATGAGAAAAAGGTCCCATTACGATTGTGTTTTTTGCTTTTGGACTTGTTTTTTCAATGGTTTTGTAAATATTCAATGGTCCAGCTAAATCTTCAGCATCAAACCAACCACCAACAGTCATTACAGCATGATTTATATTTTTTAAATGAGGTAATAAATTTCTAGATTGCCAAAATGAATCATAACTTGGATGATCAACTATTTCTTGCATGAAAAAATTATCTTTATAATATTTGTCAGTAGCTTCTTTTACTGTACCAAGTTCATTAAAGAAAATAGAACCATCTTTAGAAGTTGGTCTAATAAACTGACTCATGTACCAACCATCTTTTTCGGCTTTAGTTTTTTGAACACCAAATACAGGAAAAGTTCTAAAATATCCCATTACAAAAGCGCCATTGTGATGAAAATCATCAAAAAAGAAGTCAGAAATTGGAGCTTGTGGTGATGAAGCAACCAAAGCAGGATGATTTGCAATGGTTCCAACAGCTGTGTAAAAACCTGGATAAGATGTTCCGTATTGACCAACTTTTCCGTTATTATTTTTGATATTTTTTACTAACCAATCAACAGTGTCATAAGTGTCAGTACTTTCATCAACATCTTTTTTAGTTTTGTGTTCAACTTGAGGTGTCATGTTAGTGAAAAGTCCTTCACTCATATATCTTCCACGAACATCTTGATAAATGAAAATGTATTTATCTTCTTCTAAAAAAGAACTTGGTCCAAGTGATTTCTTGAAATTTTCTTCACCATATGGAGCAATGCTGTAACAAGTTCTTTGCATTAGCATAGGATATTTTTTATCCTTAGAAATATCTTTTGGAGTGTAAATAGCCGTGTAAAGTTTTACTCCATCTCGCATTGGAATATATACTTCTTTTTTGTCATAATTTGATTTGATGTCTTCTTGTGAAAACATATTTAATGACATTAGAAGTAGTAATGTTTTTAATAAAAATTTCATTTTGAATAGTTATTTGATTATTAATTAGGAGTATGTGTTATTTTGAACTTCGAAGATATTAAGATTTTCTCAATTAAATAAATTGTTGCTGTAAATAGTTTTAAACTTTAATTATATTCGCACTATGCAATTATCGGTAATTATTCTCAATTATAACGTTCGCTACTTTTTGGAGCAATGTGTTTTTAGTGTTCAAAAAGCACTTGAAGACATTGATGGTGAGATTATAGTGATTGATAATAATTCATCAGATGATAGTTGTGCCATGATGAAGGAGAAATTTCCGAATGTAAAACTCATAGAAAATAAAGAAAATTCAGGTTTTCCAAAAGGAAATAATATTGGTGTTGCAGAAGCAAAAGGTAAATATTTATGTATTTTAAATCCGGATACAGTTGTTGCAGAAGATACGTTTACTAAAATTCTGCAATCTGAATCCTGCAATCTGAATTCTGGAATAATAGGATGTAAATTAATTGACGGAACAGGTAATTTTTTGCCAGAATCAAAAAGAGGTGTTCCAACTCCTTGGGTTGCTTTTACAAAGATTTTTGGGTTGTATAAATTTCTTCCTAATTCAAGTTTTTTTAATAAATATTATGCTCAACATATTACTGAAAATCAATCAGGAAAAGTCGATATTTTAGTCGGTGCTTTTATGATGATGAAAAGTAATTTATACAATAAAGTTGATGGTTTTGATGAAAATTGTTTCATGTATTCAGATGATATTGATTTGAGTTACATGGTTTTAAAATCAGGAAAGATTAATTATTATTTTCATGAAACTTCAGTAATTCATTATAAAGGAGAAAGCACAGTTCGTGATGGTTTGTACATGAAACATTTTCGTGAAGCAATGCAGTTTTTCTATAAAAAGCATTTTAAGAAATCGATTGTTTTTGATTTAATGATGCAATTTGGTGCTTTCACTTTTAGTTTGATTAAGAAAAATCAACAAAAAAACAAAAAAGTTGAAATTGATGAATACATAGTTTTTTCAAAAAATAATTTCTCCTTAAATTTGAATAAAAAAATCACTTATTTAACTGATTTTGATAAATTTAAAAATGATTTAAGCAAGAATTTTGAATTGATTTTTGATACAAATTCGTTTAGTTTTAAAGAGATTATAGCTTTTATGGAACTAAATAAGGCCATGAATATTACATATAAGAACTATATAAAATCATCAAACTATTGTATTGGAAGTAATAATTCAAATGATAGAGGTGAAGTTATTCAAGAAATCCTAAATTAGTGAATCAATAAAAAAGAGTAATATATTTTTTGAATTCGAGTTAAATAGTCAAAACTTTTATTAATTTTGCAATCGAATCAAAAGAATCAAACGATATAGTAACAATATGGCAAAATTTGAATTAAAACTTCCTAAAATGGGAGAAAGTGTTGCAGAAGCTACCATTACAAATTGGTTAAAAAAGGTAGGTGAATCTATTGAAATGGATGAAGCTGTACTTGAAATTGCTACCGATAAAGTAGATAGTGAAGTGCCAAGTGAGGTTTCAGGTGTTTTGACGGAAATTCTTTTCAATGTTGATGATGTAGTTCAAGTAGGACAAACTATCGCAATCATTGAAACAGAAGGAGGAAGTGTTGCTGAACCAGTTTTAGCACCAGTTCAATCAAGTGAACCTGTTGCTGCACAACAAATCGAAGAACAAATTTCGTCTGCTAAAACAGATTTAAATTTTGTGCCAGATTTTTCTGAATCAGATAAATTCTTTTCACCATTAGTAAAAAACATAGCTGCTGCAGAAGGAATCTCAGTTGCAGAATTAAATAATATTAATGGAACAGGTAAAGAAGGTCGTATTACAAAAAACGATATTCTTGACTTTGTTGCTACTAGAGGAAATGCATCAGTTGAAAAAGTTGTAGCTCAACCAGTTGCTCAAGTTCAGCAACCAACTGCTAAAGTTGAAACTCCTAAATTAGCTCCAGTTTCAGTAAATGGTGGAGATGAAATCATTGAAATGGATAGAATGCGTAAGCTGATTTCGGGATATATGGTTGCTTCTTTACAAACTTCTGCTCACGTTCAGTCATTTATTGAAGTGGATGTGACAAATATGTTTAAATGGAGAGAAAAAGTTAAAAACACTTTCGAAAAACGTGAAGGCGAAAAATTAACATTCACTCCTTTGTTCATGGAAGTTGTTGCAAAAACAATAAAAGATTTTCCAATGATAAATATTTCTGTTGATGGTGATTATATCATTAAAAAGAAAAATATCAATTTAGGAATGGCAGCAGCTTTACCAAACGGAAATTTAATTGTACCTGTTATCAAAAATGCAGATCAATTGAATTTAGTCGGAATGGCAAAAGCAGTTAACGATTTAGCTAACAGAGCAAGAACAGGAAAATTAAAACCAGACGATACACAAGGTGGAACATATACAGTAACAAATGTTGGAACATTCGGTTCAGTGTTTGGAACTCCAATTATTAATCAACCACAAGTTGGAATTCTAGCACTTGGAGCCATCAGAAAAGTTCCAGCAGTTATTGAAACTCCAGAAGGTGATTTTATTGGAATTCGTCAAAAAATGTTTTTATCACATAGTTATGACCATAGAGTAGTAGATGGAGCATTAGGTGGAAGTTTCGTAAAACGAGTAGCCGAATATCTTGAAGCTTGGGATATTAATAGAGAAATATAATTCAAATAAAAAAACCGTCAAATTTGACGGTTTTTTTTATAACTTGCTTGAAATTAAATAATTATCAATGAAAAGGTTTTTAGTTTTATTTATAAGTATTCTTTTTTTGTCTTTTTCATCAAAAGAAAATAAACCTTATAAAAAAGGAATTGATTTTTTTAAAGGAACTTACTCAGAAGCATTAGCAAAAGCAAAAGAAGAAAATAAACCCGTTTTTTTAGATGTTTATGCCAGTTGGTGTGGACCGTGTAAAAAATTAAAAAAGACTACTTTCAAAGACGAAGTAGTTGGTGAATATTTCAATAAAAACTTCATTTGTGTTGCAATTGATGGTGAAACTGAAGAAGGAAATGCAATTTTGGATAAATATAAAGTAAGGAGTTATCCAACTTTAATAATTGCTGATTATGAAGGTAATATGAGAACCAAAACAACTGGATTCGTAAAACCACATATTCTAATAAATTTCGGAAAAAGAATTGTTCCTTGATATTAACCTAAATTTATCATTTAAATTTTAGTGAAACAGTTTTCAAAAAATTATATTTGCCCTATAAAATTATATAATGGAATTAAAATTAACTAGACCTATCTGCTTTTTCGACCTTGAAACAACAGGAATAGACGTAGCAAAAGATAGAATCGTAGAAATATCAGTATTCAAAGTATATCCAAACGGAAATAAAGAAAGTAAAACGTGGTTGGTAAATCCAACTATTCCAATTCCACCACAAACAACTGCTGTGCATGGAATTACAGATGAAAAAGTTGCCAACGAACCACCTTTTTCTGAATTAGCAACACAAGTTTATAATATGATTAAAGATTCAGATTTAGCTGGGTTTAACTCAGATAGATTTGATATTCCATTGTTAGCCGAAGAAATGCTTCGTGCTGGAGTTGATTTTGATATGAAAAATAGAGTCTCGGTTGATATTCAGACCATTTTCCATAAAAAAGAAGAAAGAACATTAAGTGCTGGTTATAAGTTTTATTGTGGTGAAAGTCTAGAAAATGCCCATTCTGCAGAAGCTGATACAATGGCAACTTATGAAATTCTAAAAGCACAATTAGATAGATATCCAGATTTAGAAAACGATATGAAGGTTTTGTCTGAGTTTACGACAAGAAAACGTTCAGTAGATTTTGCTGGATTCATCGCTTTAAACAAAGATGATCAAGAAGTTTTCTCTTTTGGAAAACACAAAGGAGTTTTAGTTGATGATGTTTTAGATAAAGAACCAGGTTATTTCAGTTGGTTGCAAAATGCTGATTTTCCACTATATACTAAAAAAGTACTGACAGCTATTAAATTAAGAAAGTTAAACACTAAATAAAGTGTTCAGTTATTAGTGGTCAGTATCCAAGCTGATTACTAAAAACTGACCACTGACCACTTTGCTATGAAGATCATCTGTATCGGTCGCAACTACGCTGACCATATTTCTGAATTAAATAATGAAAAGCCAACAGAACCTGTTATCTTTTTGAAACCAGACACAGCTCCAATTCTTAAAAAATTTCCATTTGTGATTCCAGCTTTTAGTAAAGATGTGCACCATGAAGTAGAAATTTTGGTTAAGATTTGTAAGGTTGGAAAATATATTAGTCCAAAATTTGCACATACTTACTATGAAGAAATTGGATTAGGAATCGATTTTACAGCAAGAGATGTTCAAGCTGAGTTAAAAGCTAAAGGATTGCCTTGGGAAAAAGCAAAAGCATTTGATGGTTCTGCTATGATTGGAGAATTTTTACCAAAAGAAGAATTTAAATCATTAGAAAACATTAACTTTGAATTGCATTCAAACGGAAATATTGTGCAACAAGGAAATACAAGTCTAATGTTGTGGAAAATTGATGAATTGATTTCTTATGTTTCACAATATTTTACCTTAAAAAAAGGTGATATTATTTTTACTGGAACACCAAAAGGAGTCGCACAAGTAAAAAATGGTGATGAACTAACAGGTTTTATCGAAGGAAAACAACTATTTAAAATTCAAGTTAAATAATGGCAATACATTATAATCTAGCTAAGGTATATGATATATCCTCAAATGATGTCGAATTTGTTAATCAAATACTGACTCTTTTTTTGGAAGAAGTTCCATTTGAGTTAAAACAAATGAAAGAAGGGATAAAGATAAAAGACTTTAAAAAAACCTACGCTGCAGCTCATAAAATTAAACCGACACTTGATTTATTAGGGGTAGATTTAGCTTATGAAGAAGTCAATCAAATTATGGCTTGGACTAAAAAAGAAGGCAAGAAAAAAGAGGTAAAAGAAGTTTTTAAATTACTTAAGGAGCAAGTTGATTTAGCTTCAAAAGAAATTAGAAAAAACCATAATATAAAATAGGTATGCAGGCAACAATTGTTACTATTGGTGATGAAATTCTAATAGGTCAAATTGTAGATTCTAATTCGTCATATATAGCAAAAGCTTTAGATAAAATCGGAATTGCAACACATGAAATGCTTTCAATATCAGATGATAAAGAGCATATTATTTCTACATTTCAAAAACTTCAAAATAAAGTAAATGTCGTAATTATTACAGGTGGATTAGGTCCAACAAAAGATGATATTACCAAAAAAACTTTTTGTGATTACTTCAATGATTTTCTTGTTGAAGATGCTAACGTTTTAAAACACGTTACTGACATTATTGAAGGTTTTTACAAAAGACCAATTACACAATTAAATAAAGATCAAGCACTTGTTCCATCAAAAGCTAAGATTTTGTTCAATAAAATGGGAACAGCACCAGGTATGTGGATGGAACATGAAAACACCATTTTTATTTCGTTACCAGGAGTTCCTTATGAAATGAAATACTTGATGGATAATGAAGTGATTCCAAATTTAATGCAAAAGTTTAAAAGACCATTTATTGTTCATCAAACCATAATGACATATGGAAGAGGCGAGAGTATGGTGGCTGAACAAATAGAAGATTGGGAAAATAACTTGCCTTTATTTGTTAAATTGGCTTATTTGCCAAGTCCAGGAAGAGTTCGTTTGCGATTAACAGCTCGTGGAATAGATGAAGATATCTTAAAAGAAGCTATCAAAAATCAAGTGGAAACTTTAATTCCTTTAATCGGAGATATAATTGTAGGTTTTGAAGAAGACGATTCAATAGAGGTTGTTCTAGGAAGAAAATTAAAAGAAAAAGGACTTACAATTGCAACGGCAGAAAGTTGTACTGGTGGCAAAATTGGGCAAATGTTGGCTGCTATTGGAGGTGCATCCGCTTATTACAAAGGCAGTTTAGTAACATACGCAACACAATCAAAAATAGATGTTTTAAAGGTTTTAAAAGAGACTATTGAAAAGCACTCTGTTGTAAGTGAAGAAGTTGCATTAGAAATGGTGAAGAATGTGAAGCAAATTATGCAGTCTGATTATGCAATTGCTACAACAGGAAATGCAGGTCCATCTAAAGGAGATTCTGAGGCTGACTTAGGAGTTGTTTACATTGCAATAGCTACACCTAATAACGTTTTTGTAGAACGATTTGAGTTTGGACAACCAAGAGAAAAAGTAATCGATAGAGCTGTAAATAAAGCCTTTGAAATGGTATATAAAGAAATTTAAAAAAAAGAATAAACTTTGTTTGTATATTAATATAAATTTTGTTTCTTTGCACCCTTATTTAGAATAACGATAAAAAGATTTCAATAATGTCAAGAGTTTGTGAACTTACAGGAAAAAGAGCGATGACCGGAAACAATGTTTCTCACGCTATGAATAAGACAAAGAGAAAATTCTCTGTGAACTTATTTAAAAAACGTTTTTATGTTGCAGAAGAAGATAAGTGGGTTACTTTGAAAGTATCTGCTGCTGCTTTAAAAACAATAAACAAAATAGGTATTACTGCTGCGATGAAAAAAGCAAAAGCTAACGGACTGAAATTTTAATCCGAAAACCTCTAAAAAAAATATAAAAAGATGGCAAAGAAAGGTAATAGAATACAAGTTATTTTAGAGTGTACTGAGCATAAAGCTTCTGGTGTAGCTGGAACTTCTCGTTATATCACTACTAAAAACAAAAAAAACACTCCAGACAGATTGGAAATTAAAAAATTCAATCCTGTTTTAAAAAGAGTAACAGTTCACAAAGAAATTAAATAATAAGAAATTTTACTTCTGTAAAACTTCATAAAATATTCAATTATGGCAAAGAAAACCGTAGCAACATTACAAACAGCTTCAAAAAGATTAACCAAAGCAATAAAAATGGTTAAGTCTCCAAAGTCTGGTGCTTATACTTTCGTTGAGTCAGTTATGGCTCCAGAACTTGTTGACGAGTTCTTAAAAAAGAAATAAGACAATAAAATAATATATAGAAAAGCTGCTTTCGTTTGAAAGTAGCTTTTTTATTTTTACATTTGTTTGAAATTTAATAATCTTACCAAATGAGTTTTTTTAAAAAGATATTTTCTTCAGATAAAAAAGACCAAAACTTAAGTGAAGAGGCAAAGCAAACTTTAGATAAAGGTTTAGAGAAGTCTAAATCTTCATTTTTTTCAAAATTATCTAAAGCAGTTGCCGGAAAATCTAAAGTTGATGATGAGGTTTTAGATAATTTAGAAGAAATTTTAGTTTCTTCTGATGTTGGTGTAAACACAACATTAAAAATTATTGAACGTATCGAAAAACGTGTTGCTAATGATAAATATTTAGGAACTGACGAATTAAACAAAATCCTACGTGAAGAAATTGCTGGTTTATTATCTGAAACTAATCAAGGTAATGAAACTGAATTTAATATTCCAAAAACTGGTGAACCTTATGTAATAATGGTAGTTGGTGTAAATGGTGTTGGAAAAACAACTACTATTGGAAAGTTAGCATCACAATATAAAAAAGCAGGTTATAATGTTGTTCTTGGAGCAGCAGATACGTTTAGAGCAGCTGCAATTGACCAACTTCAAATTTGGGCTGATAGAGTTGGAGTTCCTATTGTAAAACAAAAAATGGGAAGTGATCCTGCCTCTGTAGCATTCGATACTTTAGAATCTGCAGTAAAACAAAACGCTGATGTTGTAATTATTGATACTGCTGGACGTTTGCATAATAAAATCAATTTGATGAATGAATTGACTAAAGTAAAACGAGTAATGCAAAAAGTGGTTGTAGATGCACCACATGATGTAATGTTAGTTTTAGATGGTTCAACAGGTCAAAATGCATTCGAACAAGCCAAACAATTTACAGCAGCAACAGAAGTCACAAGTTTAGCTGTTACTAAATTAGATGGAACAGCAAAAGGAGGAGTTGTAATTGGAATTTCGGATCAATTTCAAATTCCGGTAAAATATATTGGTGTTGGTGAAGGAATTGATGACCTTCAGGTTTTTAACAAAATAGAGTTTGTAGATTCATTTTTTAAATAATTATATGGATAAATCGCTTTTAAGAAGTCCTTTAGTAATAGCAATCATAGCTATTGTACTAGCTTTAATCCCTTTTCTTTTTGATAACGAAAACATATTAGTTTTGCTAAGATTGCTTTCTTTTGTGTTGTTTTTTTATGCAATACATCTGTTATTTGTATCAAAAAAAATAGCTAAAAAATAAGCATAAATCAAACCGTTAAGAAATTTGTTTACTAGATAAAATAGTTTGATTTCTTAATGGTTTAACTATTTGTTAGTTTTTTAATTAATTGATAAAAGCATTAATTTTTCCCCAAAGTATATTGTCAAAATCAGATAAAGCAAAATTTGTTTCATCAGCTGAATTCCCCATTCGTATAATTACCAATTTTTTACTTGGTACGACATAAATCTTTTGATCGTCTTTGCCTAAAGCACAATACATGTCACTTGGAGCATTTGGTATTAAGCTTCCACTAAATTCAAATTGACTTTGTGGTAAATGATAACTTGATTTTCCATTTAACCACCATAAATAGCCATAAGCTTGATTAATATTTTGAGAAGTGCTTGTAGCAGCATTTAAAAAATTCTCATTGATAATTTGAGTTGAATTCCATTTTCCTTTTGCATACATCATAAGTCCAAAACGAGCCATACTTCTTGTGTTACTCCAATATACATTTTCTGTCACTGTTGAAAGCCATGCTCCACTCATGCCTATTGGATTTTTTAACTTTGTATTAAAGTAGTTATCCCATGTTTGATTTGCAGATTGTGAAATAACATCTTGTAATTTAAAAAACACTCCGTGATAAGCCCATCTTGAGCCAGCATCAGCTAAATACTGTAAGTCAGCAGTAGTTACTCCATCATTTGTATCATCTAAACCTGAGGTCATAGATAATAAATTTTTGCAGGTAATTAAATTTTCTTTAGCTAAAGGAGCGTTCGTCCAACCAGTGCCTAAATAATCAGATACTTTATTGTTAATATTTATTAAACCTTCTTGTTCAGCAATACCACTTACTGCAGTCGTTAATGTTTTTCCAGCACTAGCCCAATACCATGGAGTTGTAGCTGTATGAGTGCCAAAATAATGTTCTACTACAATTTTTCCATCATGAAGAATAATAAAGCTTTTGCTGTTTTTTAATTCTAAATAGTCTAATAAAGGTTGTAAATTATTTTCGTTCCAACTTAATTCACTGCTCGATTTTGTTTCCCAAATATCAGATCCATTTGGAGGAAAGTAAATGTTCTCTGACGCAGGATCATTCACACTGATTTCATCATCTTTTGAACATGAAATTAGTAGAATAATAATTGGGATGATAATAGCTATTTTTTTCATAATTAAGGAATTTAACTTTAATACCTATTATTAGACAATAAAAGTATAAAATAGTTTAATCAGAAACTAAATATTTGTAATTTAGTGCAATATTTAAATTATGAAGGTAAAGTTATTATTTGCAATGGCATTCGTTTTTTTGGTTTCGTGCAAACAAGCTGTAAAAGAAACTGATATCCAAAACCTTAGTGGTTATTGGGAAATTGAAAAAGTAATTCTTCCTGATGGTGAAGACAAAGAATATAAAGCAAGTGAGACCTTCGATTTTTTTGAAATTAAAGGAGATTCTGGTACAAGAAGAAAAGGCATGCAACAATTTGATGGGACATTTTTAACAAATGATGTTTCGGAAGCCTTTACAATAGAAGTTAAAGATGGAAATTATTACATAAACTATAAGACTGATTTTGCAAAATGGAAAGAAGAAATTCTATCGATAAGTAATGAAAAACTTGTTGTAAAAAATAAAAATCAATTAGAATACCATTACAAAAGGCCTGTTTTATTTACAAAAAAATAACTTTAGTTTTGACTAGGCTTTATAGATTGTAGCGAAACATATTTTCAACATACATTTTACGATATACATTAATAATGGCAAAGCGATTTAACGAAGAACATTCCATGGAGGACATTCTAAAAGAATTCATTCAAGTCAATAAATTAGATTCTGGAATGGACAAAATTGACGTGGAACAAGCTTGGAAAAATTTAATGGGAAATGGTGTAAACAATTATACCGAAGAAGTTCTTTTAAAAAGAGAAACATTATATGTAAAATTATCTTCAGCTGTTTTGAGAAATGAATTAAGTTATGGAAAAGACAAAATCATTAAAATGATTAATGAAGAAATGGGTAAAGAAGTAGTAAAGTCTTTAGTTTTGAGATAAAACAAAGAAATCCCAAAATAAATTGAGATTTCTTTTAACTAATTAAGAACATTTTTCAATAAAACAAATGCCAATTAAAATTGTGCTGTTTCCGTTGAACCCTTCATGGCTACAGTTGATGATAATCCAGCTGTAACTGTATTTTGTACTTCATCAAAATAAGTTGTTCCTACAAAATTTTGATGTTTAACTGCTCTAAAGCCTTCGGCTTGTAAAGCAAATTCTTTTTCTTGTAATTCTGAATATCCAGCCATTCCTTTTTTCTTGTAAGCTAAGGCTAATTCAAACATAGAGGTATTTAGGGCGTGGAATCCGGCTAAGGTTATAAATTGGAATTTATAGCCCATTTTAGCAATGTCTTCTCTAAAAGTTTCCATTTGAGCAACCGATAATTTTGCTGCCCAGTTAAAGGATGGAGAACAGTTATAGGCTAATAATTTTCCTGGAAATTTAGTATGAATTGCTTCAGCGAATTTTCTTGCTTCCTCAATATCAGGTGTCGAAGTTTCTAACCAAATTAAATCTGCAAACGGTGCGTAGGATAATCCTCTGTCAATACCTTGTTCAATCCCTGCATTTACGTGAAAAAAGCCTTCTGGAGTTCTTTCTCCAGTTAAAAACTTTCTATCTCTTTCATCAATATCACTGGTTAATAAATTAGCTGCATCAGCATCTGTTCTTGCTACAATTAATGTGGGAACATTCATCGTGTCAGCAGCTAATCTAGCAGCAACTAGTTTGTTTATTGCTTCTTGAGTTGGGACTAAAACTTTTCCTCCTAAATGCCCACATTTTTTTGCCGACGAAAGTTGGTCTTCAAAATGAACACCAGCTGCACCAGCTTCAATCATAGCTTTCATCAATTCAAAAGCATTTAAATTTCCTCCAAAGCCTGCTTCAGCATCAGCAACAATAGGAACTAAATAGTCTTTTTTATTTTCAATTCCATTTACGGATTGAATTTGATCTGCACGCAATAAGGCATTATTTATTCTTTTAACAACCTGAGGAACACTATTTACAGGATATAGAGATTGATCAGGATACATTTCTCCAGCTACATTTGCATCAGCAGCTACTTGCCAACCACTTAAATAAATAGCTTCTAATCCAGCATCAACTTCTTGAATGGCTTGATTTCCAGTTAAAGCACCAAGGCCAGCAACCCATTCTTGATTGTTTAATTTATGCCAAAGAACTTCAGCTCCACGACGAGCAATCGAATATTCAATTTGGTAAGAACCTTGTAATGTAATTACTTTTTCTGCAGAATAAGGTCTTTCAATACCTTTCCATCTTGGGTTTGTAGTCCAATCTGTAACTAATTGTTGAATTCTTGCATTTGTTTTCATAATTTTGTTGTGATTTTTGAATAGTTATTTATAATTATTTGAATTTACTGTCAGGTGTTCTAGCACCTGGCAGTTTTTTTTAGTCTAAATATTGGTAAGCTTTTAGGGTTAAAAAATCATCTAACTCTTTATTTAAAATCATTTCTGAGAATAATTTTGTAGCTAAATCAAATTTTCCATTAGCATATCTTATTTCACCTACATAGGTTTTGATGGTATTTAATTCTTCTTTAATGATTTGATTATATAATTCAGCTGTACATTTTTCTTCGTTTTCAAGAATTACTTCCTTGTTTAACCAATTCCATAATTGTGCTCTTGAAATTTCAGCTGTAGCTGCATCTTCCATTAAATTGTATAATGCTGCTGCTCCAACACCCATTAACCAAGATTCAATATATAAGATTCCAACATTGATGTTTTTATGAACTCCTTTTAATGTTACTGTTCCTTTTGGTAATTCTAATAACTTTTCTTCTGTGATGTTAATTTCTGGACGTTTTATATGTAAATGATTTTTAGTTGTCATAAACTCATTGAAAACATTCATTGCTAAAGGAACTAATCCAGGATGAGCAACCCATGTTCCATCATGACCATTTTTGACTTCACGTATTTTGTCAGCTTTTACTTTTTCAAAGGCCATTTTATTGGCTTCTTCGTCATTTTTTATTGGAATTTGAGCTGCCATTCCTCCAATAGCTAAAACATTTCTTTTATGACAAATCTGTATAACTCTTAGTGAATAAGCTTCCATAAATGGACTTGCCATTGTTACTTGATCTCTGTCAGGAACTATAAAATCAGTATGTTTTTTTAATTTTTTGATGTATGAAAAAATATAGTCCCAACGTCCACAATTTAAGCCAGCCATGTGATCTCTTAGTTCATAAATGATTTCATCTAATTGAAAACTAGCCGTTATGGTTTCAATTAAAACTGTAGCCTTAATAGATTTTTGAGGAATATTTAAATACTCTTGAGCAAAAATAAACACATCATTCCACCAACGTGCTTCTTCATAATGTTCAAGTTTTGGTAAGTAGAAGTAGGGCGCTAAACCTTGTGCTATTTGAGTTTTAGCATTGTGATAAAAGAATAAGCCAAAATCGACCAAAGCACCAGAAAGAAATTCTTCATTTAGTTTTAAATGTTTTTCTTCTAAATGTAATCCTCTTGGGCGAACTAATAATGTTGCTGTTTCATTATTAAGGTTGTATTTTTTACCGTTTTGCTCTAAAGAAATGGTTTTATCTATAGCGTCTTTTAAATTTTGTTGTCCTTCCATTAAGTTGGACCAAGTTGGCGAACAACTGTCTTCGAAATCTGCCATGAAAACTTTTGCTCCCGAATTTAAAGCATTAATCACCATTTTTCTGTCAACTGGTCCTGTGATTTCAACTCTTCTGTCTAAAAGAATTTCTGGAATTGGAGCAGCTGTCCAATTTGATGTTCTAATATGTTCGGTTTCTGTTAGAAATTTTGGTTTTTCTCCTTGATCAAATTTTTGTTGTTGGATTTTTCTTTTTGCTAAAAGTTCTATTCTTTGTGAATTGAATTTAACATGAAGCGTTTCTAAAAAAGTTAAGGCTTCTTCTGTAAGTATTGAATTAGCCTCGGAATGATTAACAACTTGAACATTATTTTGTGTTACTGTTTTCATAGTAATGGAAGTTAAATGATTAGCTGGGACAATATTATAAAAAAATAAATTACAAAACAAGCGAACGTTCGCTAAAATGTAAAAATATTTTTTAGTGGTGTTTTTTATTTTGATTTAATGTATATTTGTAGCTATAAGTAACCAAGTATTTTGCTTTAAATTGGCTTAGTGAAAGGTTTAATGTAGAAAAAATGATAGAAGAAGAATATATTCGATTGATTTTTGGATTAAAATTAAAGCAATTAAGAACAGATAAAAATTTGTCATTATTTGGCTTGGCTAAAGTTACTGGACTTTCAAAATCGTATTTAAATGAAATTGAAAAAGGTAAAAAATATCCAAAACGTGATAAAATATTAGTATTGTCAGAAGCATTAGACACTACTTATGACCAAATGGTTTCTTTAAAGTTGGATAAAAACTTAGCTCCAATTGGAGAAATATTGCAATCGCGAATCTTAAAAGAAATCCCGTTAGAAGTTTTTGGAATAAAAGAAAGTAATTTAATTGATATAATTGCAGAAGCACCAATAAAAGTCAATGCTTTTATCAGTACCCTTTTTGAAATTGCAAAACATTATAATTTAACGCGTGAAAGTTTTTTTCTAGCGGCTTTACGTTCATACCAAGAAGCTAATAATAATTATTTTGAAGAAATTGAAGTGCAAGTCGAAAAATTTGCCAAAGCTTATTCCATAGACTTAAATAAGCGTTTAAAGGTTGAAGACTTAGAAGAGATTTTAGTTGAAGAATATGGTTACACTATTAATAATGAAGAGTTAACCCAACATACTGAATTGAATAGTTTACGTTCGGTTTTTGTGCCAACTTCTAAAACTTTATTGGTTTCATCGGAAACAGATAATTCACAAAGAATGTTTATTTATGCTAAAGAAATTGCTTATAATTTCTTGGAAATTTCAGATAGACTTTATACTTTTTCTTGGATAAAATTTGAAAGTTTTGATCAGGTTTTAAATAATTTTATGGCTTCGTATTTTGCAGGTTCGTTATTAATTCCACATAAAATATTAGTTAAAGAATTAAAGATGTTTTTTGAAAATAAAGAATTTATTGCTGAAGATTTTCAAAAATTAATGGATAAATTCACAGATTCACCTGAAACTTTCTACCAACGTTTAACAAATGTATTACCTAAAGATTTTAATTTAAAAAACTTATTTTTCTTGCGTTTTTCACATAAGCCAGAAAGAAATGATATTCAACTGACAAAAGAGTTGCATATTACAAATCTGCTAGAACCACATGCAAACGAGAGAAATGAACATTATTGCAGACGTTGGGTTTCAATAAAAACGTTGCAAAAGATTGCTACTTCAAAGGAGTCTCATTTGTTTGATTACCAAATATCTTCTTATCAACACACTGAAAATAGATATTTAGTACTTTCATCTGCAACAAAAGATCCGTTTAGAAAAGGATATTTTAGAAGTATCTCATTGGGAATTTTAATTTCGTCTCATTCTATAAATAAAATTAGTTTTTTACAAGATGCTACTATTCCTATAAGACAAGTTGGAGTGACTTGTGAATCTTGTTCCGTTTCTGATTGTTTAGAAAGAGTAGCTCCTCCAAGAAATTTGGAACGAAAACAACGATTTGCTAAAACAGACAAAGTTGTAACAGAAATTATGGAAAAATTTAAATAAAAAAATCCCGTTTCAATGAAGAAGCGGGATTTAATATTTTTAGTTGAAACTATTACTAGAACATTTCTCTTCCAGCAAAATGAAAAGCACCTTCAATAGCAGCATTTTCATCAGAATCTGAACCATGAACTGCATTTTCACCCATTGAAGTAGCGTATTTATTACGAATAGTCCCTTCAGCAGCATCAGCAGGATTTGTAGCACCAATTAAAGTTCTAAAATCAGCAACAGCATTTTCTTTTTCTAAGATAGCAGCCACGATTGGACCTCTTGTCATAAACTCAACTAATTCACCATAAAATGGTCTTTCAGCATGAACAGCATAAAATTCTTTAGCGTCAGCTATAGTTAATTGCGTTAATTTCATTGCTACAATTCTGAAACCACCTTCAGTAATCATATTTAAAATTCCTCCGATGTGTCCATTTTCAACTCCATCAGGCTTAATCATTGTAAAAGTTCTATTCGTTGCCATAGCTTTTTTATTTTTTTTTAATTCGAGTGCAAAAGTAAGCATTTAATCTGAACTTGCAAGTGCTGAATTTATTTCAGTATTTCAGATTCTTTTCAACTTATCTAAAATATGATTTAAAATAATTTGAAGCGATTTGCTCGGGCTTTTCTTAGCTATGTATTTCCTGCTATCCATTCCAATCTCTTCGAGGATTTCCATTCCTATCAGGGCTAGAAGAGAAGGGTTTTTTTTTATTTACTAGGTTGTAATGTGTATAATTTAAATAGAATTACTGTTTTATAAAATTGTGAATATCTATTTGTTAAAAAATAGTAGTTCTTTTTTCTTTAAAATTATCTTTGACATCCATAAAAATAAAAAAAAAGATATGAGTGCAACTTGGTATGAGTGTAAAGTAAAATACAGAAAAATTGATGAGAATGGCGTACAAAAGATTGCGACAGAACCTTATTTAGTTGATGCAATGTCCTATACAGAGGCAGAAAGAAGAATGAATGAAGAAATGTCGGCTTATGTAAGTGAAGAATTTAAAATCACAAATATTAAAGTAGCCAACTATGCTGAAATTCATCCTTTCGAAAAGGCAGATAGATGGTTTAGGTCAAAAGTTTCATTAATAGCGTATGACGAAGAAAGCGGAAAAGAACGTAAATCAAACATGTATTTGTTAATACAAGCTAATGATGTAAAAGAAGCTTACGATAATACAATCCATGCGATGAAAAACACTATGGGCGATTATACCATTCCAGCTATTTCAGAATCAGCAATTATGGATGTTTTTCCGTATTTTAGTGGTGAAGAAGGTGATTTAGAAAAGTTAGAAAAATTCAATTTAGTAAAAGACTCTAAAATTGAAGTTCAAACCATGGAAGATCCTTTAGATATTGAAGAAATAGATTCAGAATTTGAAGTAGAAGAAGTTATTGAAGATTAAAATTTATAAATTAAAACCTCATTTGAAAAAAATCGAATGAGGTTTATTTCTTTTCGGGATTTCGTGAAGTATCAAAAACAGCGTTCACAATTATCGAATTATCAATAATTTCAAAAACAATTACAAAAGGAAAAGTTTTTAAAAGAACTTCTCGATAAACATCAAATTTTAATTGAAATAAAAACGGATTAATTCTTATATAATTCAGATTTTCTAAAAATTCAGCATAAAATCGTTCCCCTAAATTTTTGTTTATTTCGCTATAATAAGTAATAGCATTTTCAATTTCAATCGATGCTTTTTTACTTAAAAGAATATTAAAAGCCATATTTAGTTTTAATCGTGCTTTTAAATTCCTCTAAAGAAATCACTTCTTCTGGATTTTTTAGATATTCAACACGTCTTTCTCTAACTTCATTAATTTGATTTTCATTTAATAAAGTTGCAGAATCTTCAACAATAAGTGAGATTCTTTCTAAAATTTCAGGGTTTTCTATTTTGTTAATTTTAGCAATTAACTTTTTTCTTTCTTCTAAAATATTCATAATGAATTAATTTAGCATAAAATTACAAAAAAGTTTATTTCAATTTATAAATAAAAGGTAATTATAAAACTACAATTCCAAATTCTTGTTCCAAAGGTTTCAATTCAGCAAACAATTTATGAATTAATTCTGGTCCAAATTCTAAATAATATTCTGAGAAATTAGCTTTTCGTTCCTGAAGACTTTGCTTTGGAAACAACTCATCTTGCAAAGAAGTAATGCGCTCTAGTTTTTCAGCTAAAACTCTTTTTTCAGCTTTTAATAAACGTTTTTCTAAATTCTCTAAACCTTTTATTTGTTTGACTTCTTGTGCTTTTACAGCTCCAATAAATGATTTGTCAGTATTTGCAGCAATTTCATATAAATCAGCAAATTGCTTTTTTAAATGTTCTTTTTGCGTAGTGAAATCAATATCAAAATTCGATAAAGCTTTTGTTTTATGACTAATCAAATCTTGTTGTTTGCTAAATAAATCGGCCCAACTCAATTCTAATTTATTTGCTTTTTGAACTTGTTTTTCTGTAGCAATTAGCACTGAATTACGAAGTAAAAGCATTGGAAAAGTCACGTTATTAGCTTCAAAATTTGATTTTAATTCCAACCAATAAGCCAATTCTCCACCACCACCAATATAACATAAATTAGGTAAAATCACTTCTTGATATAAAGGTCGTAAAATTACATTTGGACTAAATTTTTCAGGGTGATTTTCTAATTCGGATAAAATCTCACTTTCCGAAAAAGAATACTTTGTATTTAAAACAGTGTATTTGTTGTCTTCAAAAACGATTCGTTCTCTTAAATTGTCTTCAATATAAAACAGGTTAATTTCACGCGGGTTGACTTGAATTTTATATTCAGATAAAAGTTCGTTAGTTTTTAAAACCACTTCACTCGAAGTTTGATTTACTAATTCTTCTTTCGCAAAAGGAATAAATAATTGCTTCAAGTTTTTATCATCACCATCTAAAATTACTAAACCTTTTTCTTTGAAAATTTCATTAGCAATATAACGAGTCGCATCAGCTAAATTGTTATGTTCTAAATATCCTTTTTTAAATAAGTCTTTTAGAAAATCAGCATTTTGACCTAAACCTAATTCACTTGAATAGTGTTCAAAAACTTTTTTCAATCCTTCAGTAGAAAGTCTTCCAACAGGACCAAAACTATCTTTTTGCCAAGTAATTTTTTCTCCTTTAAACCAAAAATGATTGATTTCTTCAAAATCATGATCTTCAGTTGCCATCCAATAAATCGGAACAAAATTTTGATTTGGATATTCTTTTTTCAACTGCTCACAAAGATTGATAGTCGAAATAATTTTATACAAAAAATACAATGGTCCAGTGAATAAATTCAATTGGTGACCCGTTGTTATTGTGAAAGTATTTTCTTCGCTTAAGAGTTTAATATTTTTTGAAGTTGTTTCAGAAGTTTCAAAGTTTTGGTATTGAATGGTTAACGAATCAACTAGGATATTTCTGTTTTCAATGGAAAAGTTGTTTTTTTTCTCTTCGATTTGGTCAGAAAAGTTTTCCAACTTAGGAAATCTATTGTACAATGCTTTTAAATTGGCTTGTTCCCCTAAATAATCATTCATTAAAGTAGAAAAATATCCTGATTTTTGATAGCTTATACAGTCAGATGGCATAGTTTTAATTTTTTGTAAAAGTAGTAAATTACATTTTTTAAAGTATTATAGAAATCTTAAAATATACTTTACCTTTGCAAAAACATTTCCATTGCAAAACATACTCTTAATCACACCACCTTTTACCCAACTGAATACACCATATCCAGCAACGGCTTACTTAAAAGGTTTTCTAAACACCAAAAACATTGACTCGTTTCAAATGGATTTAGGTATAGAAGTGATTTTAAAAATGTTTTCAAAAGAAGGTTTAGAAAATTTGTTTCAAGTTTCTGGTGAGAGAGTTTCAGAAAATTGTCAACGAATTTATACGCTTCATAACGATTATAGCAGCACAATTGATAATGTAATTTCATTTTTACAAGGAAATAATCCAACATTAGCCAGGCAAATTTGTAGTGGAAACTTCTTGCCAGAAGCTTCTCGTTTTGATCAAGTGGATGATTTAGATTATGCTTTTGGTTCTATGGGAATGCAAGATAAAGCCAAACATTTAGCGACATTATATTTAGAAGATTTATCCGATTTTATTGTAGAATGTATTGACGAAAATTTTGGTTTCAGTCGTTACGCAGAACGTTTAGGCAGAAGTGCCAATTCGTTTGATGAATTATACAACGAACTAAAAAACGAAACAACCTTTATAGATAAAATTACCTTAAAAATATTAAAAGGAAGAGTAGAAGATGTACAACCAAAATTAGTTTGTTTTTCTGTTCCTTTTCCAGGGAATTTGTACAGTGCTTTTCGATGTGCACAATTTATAAAAATCAATTACCCAGAAATTAAAATTACAATGGGTGGTGGTTTTCCAAATACTGAATTACGAAGCTTATCAGATAAAAGAGTTTTTGAGTTTTTCGATTTTATATCTTTAGATGACGGAGAACTTCCTATTGAACTTTTAAATTCCAATATTAAAAATCCAAATTCCAACGAGTTTAAACGCACTTTTCTACTTGAAAACAACGAAATAGTCTACAAAAACAACACAACAAAACCCGATTACAAACAAAGCGAAGTTGGAACTCCAGATTATTCAGATCTATTTTTAAACAAATATATTTCCGTAATCGAAATTGCCAATCCAATGCATAGTCTTTGGTCTGATGGTCGTTGGAATAAACTAACCATGGCACATGGATGTTATTGGGGAAAATGTACGTTTTGTGATATTTCATTAGATTATATAAAATTATACGAACCTATTGCTGCCAAAACTTTGGTAGATAGAATGGAAGAGCTTATTATAC
Organism: Flavobacterium gelidilacus DSM 15343; assembly: GCF_000422685.1. GTDB lineage: Bacteria > Bacteroidota > Bacteroidia > Flavobacteriales > Flavobacteriaceae > Flavobacterium > Flavobacterium gelidilacus. Next base: position 159,586 of record NZ_AUGN01000004.1, read on the forward strand.
AAACTGGAGAAAACGGTTTTCATTTCGTAGATGAAGCTGCTCCACCAGCTTTAATGAGAGAAGTCGCTCTAGAAATCCTAAAAAGAAATCTAAAAGTGACTTGGTGGACCAACATTCGTTTCGAGAAAAGTTTTACACAAGATTTATGTGTTTTATTAGCTGCTTCTGGTTGTATTGCTGTTTCTGGTGGTTTAGAAGTGGCTTCAGACCGACTTTTAGAACTTATCAAAAAAGGTGTAACTGTTGAACAAGTTGCTCAAGTGACTAGAAATTTCACAGAAAGTGGCATCATGGTTCACGCTTATTTAATGTACGGTTATCCAACACAAACGATTCAAGAAACGGTGGATAGCTTAGAAATGGTACGTCAATTGTTTGAGCTTGGTGTTATGCAATCTGGATTTTGGCATCAATTTGCCATGACAGCCCATTCTCCCGTAGGAATGTTTCCAGAAGAATTCGGAGTAATTCCACAACAAAACGAAATCACTTTTGCCAATAACGATATAGCTTTCAAAGATAAAACCGGAATCAATCACGAGAAATTCAGCTTTGGTTTAAAGAAGTCGTTATTCAATTATATGCACGGAATTTGTTTCGATTATCCTTTGCAAGATTGGTTTGATTTCAAAATTCCAAACACCAAAATTCAATCCGATTTTATTCATAATGCACTTCAAAATGAGTCAGATTTCAATACAAAACCTTCAGCCAAAATAGTTTGGATAGGAGGAAAACCAAGTCATGAAACTTTCACCAAATCCAAAAAAGGAAACAGTTGGGAAATGATGCAACTCATGTTTCACGATAAAAAAAACGTGACAGAAATTACAGTCGAAAAAGAGCAAGGTGAATGGTTAATCCAAATTTTAGAGAAGATTTCAATCACTTCAAACAGTAAACTGACTTTTTCTCAATTAAAATCAGATTATGAAACGAATTTAGAAGATTTCGAATTGTTTTGGTACTCAAAATCTATAAATTCTTTGAGAGAAATAGGATTGTTAGTTTTATAATTATTTGGGCGTTCCCTTTCAGGTCGTGCTGTCCACTGTATCTTTTTTTGGTTTGTCATGCTGAGCCTGTCGAAGTACAAACCAAAAAAAAGGATGCCGTTCCCATCACTAACGCATATCGTATAAATAGTAAAATGTACTTTTTCATCAACTATATCATTTTACCAATTTTTCATTTACGAAAACGTTTTCTTTTTTGTATTTTTACATTTCCTAAAAATTAAAATATGAGTACTACTTATAAACTTTCAGTAAATCAAGAAAATAACTTTGATTTCAATGAAGGCGATTTACGACAATTAGATGAAGTTCAGTTGTCTAATGATAAATTTCACGTTTTAAAAGATTATAAACCTTACTTAATTGAAGTTGTTTCAACAGATTTAGCTGCAAAAAAATACACAGTTAAAGTAAATAATTCGGTTTACGAAGTAGCCATTGCTAACGAATTAGACCAATTAATTACAGCTATGGGAATTGAAGCTGGAAAAACAAAAGTCATCAATGCAATCAAAGCACCTATGCCAGGTTTAATCCTAGAAATAAATGTTTCGGTTGGACAAGAAGTGAAAGAAAATGACCCTCTACTAATTTTAGAAGCCATGAAAATGGAAAACAGTTTCCTTTCTCCAAGAGATGGAATTATAAAATCTATTGCAGTAGAAAAAGGAAATGCTGTTGAAAAAGGACAATTATTAATTGAGTTTGAGTAATTAGTGATCAGTGTTCAGTTTTTAGTGTTCAGTAGAATGCGAAATATTGAAACATTATAGAATTAAATTAATTTGCGAATTTGCGGTCAAAAAAAATATAATGATAAAAAAGATAACAAAAATATTAGTTGCCAATCGTGGTGAAATTGCGATTAGAGTAATGAAAACTGCTCAAAAAATGGGCATCAAAACAGTCGCTGTTTATTCAACAGTTGACAGAAATGCATTGCATGTAAAATTTGCTGATGAAGCGGTTTGCATTGGAGAAGCAGCTTCAAGTCAATCGTATTTAAGAGGTGATAAAATTATAGAAGTTGCCAAAGAATTAGGAGTTGACGCAATTCATCCAGGTTACGGATTTTTGAGTGAAAATGCTCAATTTGCTGAATTATGCGAAAAAAACAACATCATTTTTATTGGACCAAAATCCAAAGCTATTGAAATGATGGGAAATAAGTTAGCTGCCAAAGAAGCCGTAAAAGATTACGATATTCCAATGGTTCCTGGAACTGAGGAAGCTATTACTGATATTGAAGAAGCGAAGAAAATTGCAACATCAATCGGATTTCCAATTCTGATTAAAGCTGCCGCAGGTGGTGGTGGAAAAGGAATGCGTATTGTAGAAAAAGAAGCTGATTTTACTTCACAAATGAATAGAGCTATTTCAGAAGCTGTAAATGCTTTTGGAGACGGTTCAGTTTTTATTGAAAAATATGTAACGAAACCAAGACATATCGAAATCCAAGTGATGGCTGATAGTCACGGAAATATCCTTTATATTTTTGAACGCGAATGTAGTATTCAAAGAAGACATCAAAAAGTGGTTGAAGAAGCTCCTTCAGCTGTTTTAACTCCAGAATTACGTAAAAAAATGGGTGAAGCTGCTGTAAAAGTAGCCAAAGCATGTGACTATTTAGGAGCAGGAACAGTTGAGTTTTTACTAGATGATAAACACAATTTCTATTTCCTAGAAATGAATACGCGTTTGCAAGTAGAGCATCCAGTTTCTGAAATTATAGCAGGATTAGATTTAGTCGAATTGCAAATAAAAGTCGCACAAGGTGAAGCTTTACCAATGAAGCAAGAAGATTTAAAAATCAACGGTCATGCCATGGAACTTCGTGTTTATGCAGAAGACCCTTTAAATGATTTCTTGCCAAACGTAGGATTTTTAAGCACTTACATTTTACCAGAAGGAGAAGGAATTCGTGTTGATAACGGAATTGAACAAGGTACAGATGTTCCAATTTATTACGATCCAATGCTTTCTAAATTAATAACTTATGGTAAAGATCGCGAAGAAGCCATTGCTTTGATGATTAAAGCCATCGATAATTATCATGTAGAAGGAGTTGCCACAACTTTAGGATTTGGAAAATTTGTTATGCAACATGAAGCCTTTCGTTCAGGAGAATTTGATACAGGTTTTGTAAAGAATTATTATGATGCCGAAAAATTAAAAGCTCAACATAAAACGGAAGCAGAAATTGCAGCCATGATAGCTTTAAAACAATATTTGAATGATTTGAAAAGGGTAAAACTTCCAAACTAAATTTTAATTTAAACATATAGAATCTTTGTTGAAAAGATTCTGAAACAAGTTCAGAATAAATGCAAGACAAAATAAAAACATTAAACGATAAAATAGCCTTAGCCAAACAAGGTGGAGGCGAAGCGCGAATTGCAAAACATCACGAAAAAAAGAAGCTTACAGCAAGAGAGCGTGTAAATTATCTTATGGATGAAGGTTCTTTTGAAGAAATTGGAATGTTAGTTACACATAGAACAACTGATTTTGGAATGGAAAAAGAAGTCTATTATGGTGATGGAGTTGTAACAGGTTACGGAACAATAAACGGAAGATTAGTCTATGTTTTTGCTCAAGATTTCACAGTTTTTGGTGGTTCATTATCAGAAACTCATGCTGAAAAAATCTGTAAAGTGATGGATATGGCACTTAAAAATGGTGCTCCAATGATTGGACTAAATGATTCTGGTGGAGCACGTATCCAAGAAGGTGTACGTTCTTTAGGAGGTTATGCTGATATTTTTTACAAAAATGTACAATCTAGCGGTGTAATTCCTCAAATTTCTGCTATTATGGGACCTTGTGCTGGTGGAGCCGTTTATTCTCCAGCGATGACCGATTTTACTATGATGGTTGAAGGAACGAGTTATATGTTTGTGACTGGGCCAAGTGTTGTAAAAACGGTTACTAATGAAACAGTAACTTCAGAAGAATTAGGTGGTGCAAGTACGCATTCTACAAAGTCTGGTGTAGCTCATATTACTTCACCAAATGGAGTGGAATGTTTAGAGGATATCAAACGTTTATTAAGTTATTTACCTCAAAATAATAGAGAAACTGCTCCAAAATTGGACTATGTTTTAAATGATGAAATCAGAGAAAAATTAGGCACAATTATTCCGGATAATGCTAATAAACCTTATGATATGCATGATGTTATAGGGAATATTATTGACGAAGATAGTTTCTACGAAATTCATAAAGATTTTGCTGAAAATATTATCGTAGGTTTTGCAAGATTAGGTGGAAGAAGTATCGGAATTGTAGCTAACCAACCAATGGTTTTAGCAGGTTGTTTAGATGTAAATAGTTCTACAAAAGCGGCTCGTTTTGTTCGTTTTTGTGACGCATTTAATATTCCATTATTAGTTTTAGAAGATGTCCCAGGATTTTTACCAGGAACTGATCAAGAATGGAACGGAATTATCGTTCACGGTGCCAAATTATTATACGCTTTTAGTGAAGCAACTGTGCCAAGAATTACAGTTATTACAAGAAAAGCTTATGGTGGAGCTTATGATGTAATGAATTCAAAACACATTGGTGCTGATATGAATTTTGCTTGGCCAAGTGCAGAAATTGCCGTAATGGGAGCAAAAGGAGCATCAGAAATTATCTTTAAAAATGAAATTGCTGCAGCAGAAAATCCAGAAGAAAAGCTAAAAGAAAGAGAAGCTGAATATGCCGAATTATTTGCTAATCCTTACAAAGCTGCTCAAAGAGGTTTTATAGATGAGGTTATTGAACCAAAATTTACTAGAAGGAAATTAATCAAAGCATTTAGTATGTTGGAAAACAAAGTAGTTGATACACCCAAACGTAAACACGGAAACATTCCTTTATAAAATTTAAACCATCTGAAAAGGTGGTTTTTTTATGAATTAAAATAAAGTTAAAATCGATTTAATAAGTTTAGATTTTTTATCTTGTCAAACTTTTAAAACTCAATAAAAGTCTTTTAACTATTTGGTAATGAATCGTTTTTTATTAATTATATTGTTTTTTATTCTATCTAACTCTTTTGCTTTTGCTCAAAAAACAACAAAGCATAAAGTAGTCAGTGGAGACTCATTCTATTCTATAGCCAAAAAATATGGAGTAAGTGAATCAGATATTTATGAGTTAAATCCGAAAGCAAAAGGACAAACATTACAATTAAATGCAATTTTAGTTATTCCAACAGGAAAAGCAACAAAGAAAATCACAAAAGATTTTCATGAAGTTGCTTCAGGTGAATCTTTTTACACTATTGCAAAGAAATACGATATAAGTATAGAAGAATTAAAAGATTTTAATCCGTCTGTTTCACCAAATAAATTACAAGTTGGAACTAAATTAGCTTTGACTAAAAATAAAAATTCCAAAGACGCTAAATCTAATAAAAAAGAAGAAGCATCGACTTCAAATGATTTAATTCACTCAGTAAAAAAAGGGGAAACAATAAGTCATATTACTGAAAAGTACGATGTAAGTTTTAAAGAATTAAAAAAGCTTAATCCAGGTTTAGATGTCAAACTTCAAATTGATGAAAAAATAGTCATTAGAAAAGGAAAAGAAAAAGCTAAAAAAGAAATTATTGAGCCAAAAGTAGCACCTATTAAGGTAATAAGTCCAAGTTCATTACAAGTTGAAAGTATGGCGGCTGCTGATGATGATGTAGAAGAACCAGATGATTCAGGTGAAGTAACACATGTAGTCGTAAGAGGAGAAACATTAATGAGTATTGCTAGATTAAATAAAATAACTTTGGCTAAATTACAAGAATTAAATCCTAAAGTTGGTGATAGAATTTTTCCAGGAAGAAAATTAATTATAAAAAAAGGAACTGCGAATACTTTAACGAAACCAGCCGTTGTTTATGCTGAATTAGAAGAATTTATTGAAGATGCTCCATTAATGTCTTATGAAAGTTTAGAAAGTGCTGATCAATTAATTGCAATTGCTTCTGAGCATTTAGGTACAAGATACAGAAGTGGTGGTACAAAAAGTGGTGGATTTGATTGTTCTGGTTTAATGTGTTACACATTCTCTCAATTGGATTTTAAACTGCCTAGAACTTCAAACGAACAATCGAGAACGGGTAAAAAAGTTAAGAAAACACAAGCTCAAAAAGGAGATTTAATTTTCTTTTCTACTAATGGTCGTGGATCAGTAAATCATGTTGGAATGATTACAGAAGTTATTGATGATGAAATCTTTTTCATTCATTCATCTGTGAGCCGTGGAGTAATTGTTTCTTCAGTTAAAGAAGCTTATTATGCAAAACGTTTTATTAGAATTAACAGAGTTTTGGATAATATTAATTAGTAATAATTTCATCAATTGATTTAGCTAATTTTCTGTCTTTTTCAGTAATTGTATTACCTTCATCATGCGTTGTTAAAATAATTTCAACTGTATTGTACACATTTTTCCATTCAGGATGATGGCTCATTTTTTCGGCAACTAAAGCAACTTTACTCATAAACCCAAAAGCTTCTACAAAGTTTTTAAATTTAAAGGTTTGTGTTAACGTATTGTTTTCTTCTTTCCACATAATTTTATATTTTAATTTTCTGAAAATCTATAATCCGAATATTTAATATCTTATTTAATTGGAATCCAAACTTCCTCTTCATTTTCAGGATCTTCATGTCCTTTATAATTATCTCCTAAAACTTCAAAATGAGGACGATCATCTAATTCATAATCACTATTTGGTAACCATTCAGCATAAATATATTGTGCTGTTTTAGGAAAATCAGCACTTGTTCCTTTATGTAAAAATACGGCATATTTTCCAGATTGAAGTACAAATTCTTCAAAACCATCTGGAGTCAAGTCAAAGTTTCTAACTTCAATTAATGCATGTTTTTTAAAAATTGTTTGAGGTGTGAATTTTTGAAATTTTTGAAAATCATAAATTTGTAATGAAAATAAATCTGCTGAAATGGCATTTTTAACTTCTTTTAAGCGAGGCATAAACTTTTTCCAGATAACAGCCGTTTGATCATTTGCCAATGATGTTTCAGTTGAAAATCCAATAAGTTTTTTTGAAGCCATTAGCTCTGTTCGTAGAAACATAAAGTTTAATTTTTTCAAATATAGAAAAATCCCCACAAATTACTAAATTCATAGGGATTCAATTACTAATTAATATCGATTAATTTTCTTTTAAATAATTATATATTTCATCTTTTAATCTTACACGTTCTACTCTTAAATCATTTAAGGCTTCATCAGAAGCAGGTTCAGTATCCGTTTCAATTCTATAAACTTCATGATCTAATTCATCATATTTGTCAAATAAAATTTTAAAATGATTGTCTTCAACTTTTAAAGTGTGAATCTTTTGTTCAAACTCTGGAAATGCTTCTGCTAAATTGTGTTTTTTAATCATATCTATTGGTTTTAATTAATTATTTAAAATTAACTTTTTAAAATCTAAAAAAATATGATAAATATCAGGTTTGAAAAAAGCCTCATTAAAAAAATGAGGCTCTTAAATTAATTTTTATATTGACTTAGTCTAAAACTTTTTGATCTGAATTTGTTCTATTGGTAACAATTGTTTGAATTAAATCATAACTACCGTTTGTGACTTTTAATAAATAAACAGCTCTTGCTCCGTTTGTGTATGACATTTTATTTGCATTTGAAATCATTTGAACAGCCTTTTTTTCTAAAGTTGTTTCGTTTTCAGCAAATACTATTTTGAAATCTATGTTTTCCGTTTTTGTAGAAGTAAATTTCACATTTGATAAGGGACTTTGATTCATTTTAACACCATCAATGAAAACTGTGAATAATTTTGAATCTTCGGTATAAATTTCCACTTCATTAGATTGTGCTTGCATAACATAAGCAAACATAATAAATGCAAATGAAAATATAATTTTTGTTTTCATAATTTAATTTTATTAGTGTCTTTAAAAAGTAAAGATATAAAAAATAATAATTAGTTGTGATAATTATCTCTTTTTTAAGATATTGGTTCAGCATACAAATCAAATTCTGTAGCATCAGTAATTTTTAACATTACAAAATCTCCTGTTTTTAAATAGAATTTTGAAGCATCAATTAAAACTTCATTATCTACATCTGGACTATCAAATTCAGTTCTTCCAATAAAATGTTGACCTTCTTTTCTGTCAATCACACATTTAAAAGTCTGACCAATTTTTTCTTGATTTAAATCCCAAGAAATTTGTGCCTGAATATCCATAATTTCAAGAGAACGGGCTTGTTTCACATCTTCTGGAACATCATCAACTAAATTATAAGCATGTGTATTTTCTTCGTGAGAATAAGTAAAACAACCTAATCTTTCAAAACGCATTTCTTCAACCCAGTTTTTCAAAATTTGGAAATCTTCTTCAGTTTCTCCAGGATAACCAACAATTAAAGTCGTGCGAATTGCCATTTCTGGAACAGCTTTTCTAAAGTCTTTTAATAAGTTAGTTGTTTTCTCATAAGTTGTTCCTCTTCTCATCGATTTTAGAACACTATCAGAAATATGTTGTAACGGAATATCAATATAATTACAAATTTTTGGTTCACGTTTCATCAATTCCAAAACTTCCATCGGAAATCCTGTTGGAAATGCATAATGCAAACGAATCCATTCAATTCCTTCAACTTTTACTAAATTTTCTAGTAATTCTGCTAAATTTCTTTTCTTGTAAATATCTAAACCGTAATATGTTAAATCTTGAGCAATTAAAATCAACTCTTTAACTCCGTTTTTAGCTAATTTCTCAGCTTCAATAACTAAATGTTCAATAGGAGTAGAGACGTGTTTACCACGCATTAATGGAATGGCACAAAAACTACAAGGTCTATCACAACCTTCTGCAATTTTTAAATACGCATAATTTTTTGGAGTTGTAGTTAAACGTTCACCAATCAATTCGTGTTTGTAATCTGCACCTAATGCTTTTAGTAATAAAGGCAATTCGGTTGTACCAAAAAATTGATCCACATTCGGAATTTCTTTTTCTAAATCCGGTCTATATCGTTCAGATAAACAGCCAGTTACAAAAACCTTGTCAACTAAACCTCTTTCTTTTTTATCAGCATATTCTAAAATCATATTTACTGATTCTTCCTTTGCATTGTCTATAAAACCACAAGTGTTGATTACGATGATATTTCCTTCATCTTCTTTAGCTTCGTGAGTCACTTCTTTGCCATTGGCTTTTAATTGTCCCATTAAAACTTCACTATCATAGACGTTTTTTGAACATCCTAGCGTAATAACATTGATTTTATTTTTCTTTAACGATTTGGTTCTCATAGAATTGAAAGTTTATTTCTGAGTTTTGGAGTGCAAAATTACGCTTTTTAAATGTAATTGTTTTGGTTTGAGTAATATTTATGATTTTCTTTATTAACATAACTATTTCAAATAAAAAAAAACTACTTCTTTTGAAGTAGTTTTTCGATTTTTTATATGTGATTTTTAAAAGGTAACAGTGTAACTTAAGCTTACAGTATCATTTTTATTATTGATTCTAGCTTGATCATTCATTCCAGATGAAATGAAGCTTTGATTGTAATTTCTATGGGTGTTTGCGTAAGATAAATCAATTCTAGCATTGTTGAAACTATAGCCTAATCCACCAGAATATCCAATTAAATCTCCAAAAGTTGCATCAACTTTATAAGGACTTTCTTCAAATCTATAACCAGCTCTTAAACTAATTTGTTTAATTTTATATTCACCACCAACATTATATGAAATTGTGTTTTTTAAATTTGCACTCATGTTATCATTTAAAGAAGCATATAATGCATCATTTTTAGGTCTGAATGTTGTTGTGCTGTAATCTTTAGAAGACACATCTACATTAATAAAACCATTACTTCCAAAAATATAAGCAGCACTTCCTGTCCACTTACTCGGTGTTTTTACATTGTAGCTAGGATAAACGTTCACAACATTTGGATCAACTACATCTGTATAAGTTCCGTTAGCATCAGAATTTACAACAACTAGGCGTTGTGATAACTCATCATTTAAAGCATACCATGTAGGTGACTCATAAGCAATTCCTAATCTAAATTCTTCAGTAACCTTTGCTATTGCTCCTAAGTTAAGAGAAAAACCTCTGCCATAAGTGTATAAATCATTGTCAAATTGAATTCTCTTGACAGTTGAACCAGTAGTATATTCTGGATTATTATTACTTTCATAAACAGAAGAAGACTTTGTGTAGTCTGTAAAATGAATGTTTAAATTCATACCCAAAGAAAGAATATCATTATAATTAGCTGCAAAATTTCCAGTTAATTTTCCGTTGTATCCTTTAGATTTGATATAACTTTCTTGGTAATAATTTCCACCAACAGGTATATTTGTAAAATAATCAACGTTATTTGAATCTGTATCGTCAAAAGCACTTACAATAAAACCTTGATATCCTAACATTGCTTGTTGGGCACCAAAGCCTAAACCTCCAGTTTCTCCAAGATAATTGTATAGGCTACTTACTGATTCTCCGGGTTGTGTTTGTAAATATTCTAATTGATAACCTTGAGCAGCATCTGAAAAATAATTACCTATTGAATTGTTAGGATTGGTTCCTTTTGAAAATAGTTGATTATTAAAGTTATTTGTGTTTTCATAATTGATGGCAAAACTTAATTTTTTCCAATCACTGCTATCATTGGTGTTATCAAAAACAAAAACAGCTCCAATTTGATTAATATCTAACTTAAAATCATTTTCACTCGATCTTGAACCAAAATAAGTAGAATTATTTTTTTGGTTAAAACCAGAAACTGTAGCACTAAACGTATTGTATTTAAAGACAACAGAACCAGCAGGATTGATATTGATAGCAGATAAATCTCCGCCAATTGCTCCCATTGAACCACTCATTGCTCTAAATCTAGCTGTTCCATTTAAATCTTCTACAGCATATCTAAGTGCATCGCTTGGTGTTGTTTCTTGCGAAAGGCCAATAAATGATGTTCCTAGTAATAAGGATAAGAATATTTTTTTCATAGTATTTTTTCTTTTTTCTTAATCAATTAATTTTAACCGCGACCTCCACGACCACCGCCACCACCTGATGAACGTCCACCACCAGAACTTCCACCAGAAGAACCACCTGATGATCTACTTCCCCCAAAACTTCCCCCCGAATTACTACTTCTAGGAGTTGAACTACTTCGTGGTGTTGTAGTTGTTCTCGGAGATGTTGTTGTTCTAGGACTATTTATACTTCTTGGAGAAGTTGTGCTTCTTGGCGAAGTTGTTCTTGGACTTGTAGTAGTATTTCTAGGAGAGTTATTTGTGTTTATGGATGAAGATCTTGTTCTTGGACTTCTTACAGTAGAATTTCCTATTTGATTGTTTCTTCCGGTAACAGTTGCTGTTCTTCCAGAACTTCTTCCAGAATTAGCCGGATTATATCTACTCATTCCTCTGGTACCAGCATTGTATGATACATTTCCTCGATAATTTCCTCCGTAGAAATTGTTGTAACCATAATATGGGTTATAGCCCCAATTATTAAAGCCGTAACCATAACCAAAATAAGGATTATACCAATTATTCCAACCATAGTTAAATCCTAATCCCCAAGTGTTCCCAAAATAGAATCCATTATTCCATCCTGGACCATACCAAGAATTATAGCCATAACCCCAGTTATTCCATCCGTTATTATAGAAGTTAACATTTACTTGATCTGAATTATTTCCCCATCCGGCATAACTTCTTTCTACAACGTATACGGTATCAGTTTCATTTGAAGTATAGGAATCTACATCAGTAAAATATTCAGTTTCCTCAAATTCATCTTGCATATCCTTAAATTTGTCAACGTAGACATTATTTGGTTGCACTTGAGTGTAGGTTTGAGTTTCATCTAGTGTGGTTTCTCTTTTTGATGAGCTGTAAATTCCATCATTATCTTCATAAGAAGAATTCTTGAAAGAACCACATGAAGTTATACCAATCGATACTAAACTTAGGAGCAACAATCGGTAGTTTTTAATTGAAGTTTGGTAAATAGTTTTCATAATAGCAAGTTTTTATTGTTGGACATCACAAAAATAGTTAGTTTTGTCGAATATTTTAGTTAAAATTTATATAAGAAATAGTAACAATTTTTATGCCAATTCACTAGTAATGAGTAAAAACTTAACAAAAAGAGCAGAGGATTATTCTAAATGGTACAACGAATTAGTTGTAAAAGCCGATTTAGCAGAGAATTCAGGAGTAAGAGGATGTATGGTAATTAAGCCATATGGTTATGCAATTTGGGAAAAAATGCAAGCCGAATTAGATAGAATGTTTAAAGAAACAGGTCATCAAAATGCCTATTTTCCCCTTTTTGTTCCCAAAAGTATGTTTGAGGCAGAGGAGAAAAATGCTGAAGGATTTGCAAAGGAATGTGCTATTGTAACTCATTATCGTTTAAAAAATGATGAAGACAATCCTGGAAAATTAAAAGTTGATGAAAATGCTAAATTAGAAGAAGAGCTAATTGTTCGTCCAACTAGTGAAGCTATTATCTGGTCAACATATAAAGGATGGGTTCAGTCTTACAGGGATTTACCATTACTAATTAATCAATGGGCAAATGTTGTTCGTTGGGAAATGCGTACACGTTTGTTTTTAAGAACAGCTGAGTTCTTATGGCAAGAAGGGCATACAGCTCATGCTACAAAACAAGAAGCTATAGAGGAATCTGAAAAAATGATGAATGTTTATGCTGATTTTTCAGAAAGATTTATGGCAATTCCTGTAATAAAAGGGTTAAAAACTGAAACAGAGCGTTTTGCAGGAGCAGAAGAAACTTATTGTATTGAAGCATTAATGCAAGATGGAAAAGCGCTCCAAGCAGGAACTTCTCACTTTTTAGGTCAAAATTTTGCCAAAGCTTTTGATGTAAAATTTGCAAATGCTGAAGGAAAACAAGAATACGTTTGGGGAACTTCTTGGGGTGTTTCTACGCGTTTGATGGGTGCTCTAGTTATGACGCATTCAGATGATTTGGGTTTGGTGTTACCTCCAAATTTAGCTCCAATTCAAGTTGTAATTGTGCCTATTTTTAAAACAGATGAGGAATTTGAAAGAATTTCAGTTGTTGTAAATGATTTAGTAGCTCAATTTAAAAAACTGAATATATCTGTTAAGTTTGATAATAGAACGACACATAAGCCAGGATTTAAGTTTGCTGAATGGGAATTGAAAGGTGTTCCTGTTCGAATTGCAGTTGGTCCAAAAGATTTAGAAAATAAAACTTTCGAAATTGCAAGAAGAGATACTTTAACTAAAGAAATTATCGCTCAAGAAGGAGTTGTAAGTTATATTTCCGAATTATTAGAGACAATTCAATCTGATTTATTTAATAAAGCATTAAAGTATAGAGACACGCATATAACTGAGGTTCAGAATTTTGAAGAATTTAAGGATGTTTTAGAAAATAAAAATGGTTTTGTGTCGGCACATTGGGATGGAACGGCAGAAACTGAAGAGAAAATTAAGGAATTAACTAAGGCAACTATCAGATGCATCCCTTTAGATGGCGCTATTGAAGAAGGAAAGTGTGTTTTAACTGGTTCAAAATCAGAGCGTAGAGTTTTATTTGCAAAAGCATATTAAAAAATAATAAATTTCTGTTGCGAAAATAAAAAATAGTTGTATTTTTGCATCCGCAATACAGAAATATTGGCCCGTTCGTCTATCGGTTAGGACGCATGGTTTTCATCCATGTAAGAGGGGTTCGATTCCCCTACGGGCTACAAATATTGAAATTACTGGATTACTGGCCCGTTCGTCTATCGGTTAGGACGCATGGTTTTCATCCATGTAAGAGGGGTTCGATTCCCCTACGGGCTACAATTAGTTGTAAATAAGTTTTGTAAAATAAAAGGTAGTGTCTCTATTTTTTGTTTTATTAGTTAAAACCAAAGTGATTGTTTTACAATTGTGGGAGGTTTTTCTTTTTTAACTAGTAGTTTATAAATAATTATTACAATTAAATTAAGAAAAAATGGCAAATCACAAGTCAGCATTAAAGAGAATTAGAACAAGCGAGAAGAAAAGAGTAATCAACAAATATCAGCATAAGACTACACGTAATGCTATCAAAGCAATTCGTATGGCTACTGATAAAGCTGATGCAACAATAAAATTGAACGAAGTATTTTCAATGATTGATAAATTAGCTAAAAAGAATATTATTCATTCTAACAAAGCTTCAAACTTAAAATCTAAGTTAACTAAATTTGTAGCTTCTTTATAAGAATTTACAAATTTTAATAATTCAAAGCCCTCTTTTGAGGGCTTTTTTTATGAGATTAAGTTAAGAAATAGTAAATATACGTAAAGTAATGCATTGGTTAGTATTTTATTAGAAAATAAGTATTACCTTTGCACCACTAAAAAAATAAGATGGAATCTATCAGAAACATTGCAATTATTGCACACGTTGACCACGGTAAAACTACCTTGGTTGATAAAATTATGTATCACTGTCAATTATTTCGTGATAACGAAAACACAGGTGATTTAATATTAGATAACAATGATTTAGAGCGTGAAAGAGGAATTACGATTACCTCTAAAAACGTTTCTGTACAATATAAAGGAACAAAAATCAACATTATCGACACACCTGGTCACGCGGATTTTGGTGGAGAAGTAGAACGTGTATTAAACATGGCTGATGGTGTTTGTCTTTTAGTAGATGCATTTGAAGGGCCAATGCCTCAAACGCGTTTCGTGTTACAAAAAGCTATTGACTTAGGATTAAAACCATGTGTTGTAATCAATAAAGTAGATAAAGAAAACTGTACTCCTGAAGAAGTTCATGAAAAAGTTTTTGACTTAATGTTTGAATTAGGTGCAGAAGAATGGCAATTAGACTTTCCAACTGTTTATGGTTCTGCAAAAAATAACTGGATGTCTGACCATTGGGAAAACGTAACTGATAATGTTGAAGCATTATTAGATATGGTTATCGAAAATGTACCAGCTCCTAAAGTTTCTGAAGGAACGCCTCAAATGCTAATTACATCTTTAGACTTTTCAAGTTTTACAGGTCGTATTGCAATTGGACGTCTTGAAAGAGGTGTTTTAAGAGAAGGAATGCCAATCTCATTAGTAAAAAGAGATGGTACTATAACAAAATCACGTATTAAAGAATTACATACTTTTGAAGGTCTTGGACGTAAAAAAGTACAAGAAGTTATTGCTGGAGATATTTGTGCAATTATTGGTGTGGAAGGTTTTGAAATTGGTGATACTATTGCTGATTATGAAAACCCTGAAGGACTTGCTTCAATTGCTATTGATGAGCCGACAATGAGTATGTTATTTACAATTAACGATTCTCCTTTCTTTGGTAAAGAAGGTAAATTTGTAACATCAAGACACATTAGAGATAGACTGACTAAAGAATTAGAGAAAAATTTAGCCATGAAAATGGGTGAAACTGATTCAGCAGATAAATTTATGGTTTTTGGTCGTGGTGTACTTCACTTATCTGTTCTTATTGAAACAATGAGAAGAGAAGGATACGAATTACAAATCGGTCAACCACAAGTTATCATCAAAGAAATTGATGGCAAAAAATGTGAACCAATTGAAGAATTAACAATCGATTTACCTGAAAATCTTTCTGGTAGAGCTGTGGAATTTGTTACATTACGTAAGGGTGAAATGCTTTCTATGGAAGGTAAAGGTGAACGTATGATTATCAAATTCAACATTCCATCACGTGGAATTATCGGATTACGTAATCAATTATTAACTGCAACTGCAGGTGAGGCAATTATGTCACACCGTTATATAGGATATGAGCCTTTCAAAGGAGCAATTCCAGGACGTAATAATGGTTCGTTAATTTCTATGGAAAACGGAAAAGCAATCCCTTATTCTATTGATAAATTACAAGATAGAGGTAAATTCTTCGTTGAACCAAATGCTGAAATCTATGAAGGTCAAGTTATTGGTGAAAACTCTCGTTCTGATGATATGTGTATCAACGTAACGAAAGCTAAAAAACAATCTAACGTTCGTTCTTCTGGAAATGATGAAAAAGCTAGAATTATTCCTCCAATCATTTTCTCTCTAGAAGAAGCTTTGGAATACATTCAAAAAGATGAATATGTGGAGGTTACACCAAAATCTATTCGTTTAAGAAAAATCTATTTGACAGAAACAGACAGAAAACGTTTCAAAATATAATTAAATTATTAAAATGTCTCACTTTTTTAGTGGGACATTTTTTTTATATACCTATTTTTGCATTTCAACACAATTACTATGTATCGTTTATTAATTCGCCCCATTTTATTTAAATTTGATCCTGAAAAAGTACATCACTTTACTTTTTCTTTAATTCGTTTTTTACATAAAATTCCCTTTGTAGGAAGTTTAATCAATTCGTATTACGAAGTAAAAAGTCTAAAATTAGAACGAGAGGTATTCGGATTAAAATTCAAAAACCCAGTGGGTTTAGCAGCAGGATTTGATAAAGACGCAAAACTATACCAAGAATTATCGAATTTCGGATTCGGATTTATTGAAATCGGAACTTTAACTCCAAAGCCACAAGAAGGAAATCCTAAAAAGCGACTTTTTAGATTGCAAGAAGATTCAGCAATCATTAATCGTATGGGTTTTAATAATGGTGGTGTTGAAGAAGCGATTATTAGACTTAAAAAAAACAATGGTGTTCTAATTGGTGGAAACATCGGAAAAAACAAAATCACTCCAAATGAAGAAGCTGTAAACGACTATGTAATTTGTTTTGAAGCTTTATTTGATTATGTTGATTATTTTGTTGTGAATGTAAGTTCACCAAACACTCCAAATTTAAGAGAACTTCAGGAAAAAGAACCTTTGAAAGCTTTGTTGAATACGTTACAAAATCTTAATTTAAAGAAAAATAAGCCAAAACCAATTCTGTTAAAAATTGCCCCAGATTTAACAAACGAACAATTGTTAGATATTATTGAAATTGTAAACGAAACTAAAATAGCTGGAGTTATTGCATCAAATACAACTATTTCTCGTGAAGGCCTAGAATCAGCTAACAAATCAGAAATGGGTGGTTTATCTGGAAAACCATTAACTAATCGTTCAACTGAAGTAATTCGTTTTCTGTCAGAAAAAAGCAATAAATCATTTCCAATTATTGGAGTAGGAGGAATTCACTGTGCAAAAGATGCTTTAGAAAAATTAGATGCTGGTGCAAGTTTAATACAACTATACACAGGTTTTATTTATGAAGGTCCAAAATTGATCAAAGAAATTAATAAGGCCTTGCTTAAGAAAAGTTCAGTTTAATTTAGCCTATAAATTTGTGATAATTCGTGTAAATTCGTGTTAACCTTTCTAATAAAAACTAATTTGCGTTCCAAATTCAACTAATAAACCAGCTAAAATTGCGATTCCAAAACTTAATAAGGTTCCAATAAGAACATATTCTGTAAGTTTTCGATCTTTTGCTTCTTTTAAATCACCAAATCTAAAGATTGATTTTGCAGCCAATAAAAACCCAATAGCTTCAAAATGATTGGTAATAATGAAGCAAAATACAAATAAGCGTTCCAAAATTCCAATATAATTTCCAGCGTTTTGCAACGAATTATCTTCTTTGTTTTTACTTTCAGGTGTCCAAATTGAAATTATATTTTTAATAATTATCGAAGTTGGTTTCGTCAACAAAACTATTCCAGTTATTAAAATCCAAATTCTATTATCTATATTTTGAAAATCTATTGAAGTGTTGTTATAAGTTAAAACTATTATAAAAATCATTATTAAATGCAACAACTGATCAATTGAAAACCAAATGCGTTTCGTCTTTTTCTTTTGAAATTTCAGTTTTAGTAAGTCAATAATTCCGTGTGAAACGGCTAAAAGAATTCCATAAACTATAAAATCAGCTTCAGCTACAAATAGCAACATCAAAAGTAAATGAAGAGCTGTGTGTATATACAAATACATACTTTTCTCTTTCTTTTTTTCTTTGTCTGAAACCCATTTGTTTGGTTGCAATATAAAATCACCAATCAAATGTGCCAATAAAAGTTTTGTGAATAATAGCATCATATTTCAAGCATTTTTAATTTTTCAATATAACTAGCATTTATTTCTAATAACAAATCAAAATTAGCTCTTTTTCTTCTTTTACTCACTGCTGCTTGATTTATGTTTAACTTTTCTCCCATTTCTTCTTGAGAAATAGTTGGATTTTGAATAGCTAAAAACACAAATTCAGCTTGTTGTGAAAGCCAATTATCCATAAAAGAAAGTCCTAAACGCAATAACAAATTCATTTCCTTATTAAATTCTTTACTCGGAGATTGTAAGACTAAGGTGATTTTATTTTTTTTCATCAAGTTAAAAGCTTCACCCGAATTTATAAAAGCAGTTCCATTACTTTCGGATATTCGTTTGGATTTGAATGTTTTATCACCAAAACCAATACTCATTCTTGCATCCAATGAAATAGTTCTTAAAAATGCTTTTATTAAAAATGCTTTTAGCAAAGCTTCTTCAATGTTTTTTATTTCTAACTGAAATTCATCACCGCGATAAATTTCCCAATCACCCGGATTTTTTCCAAATTGTAAAAACAATTTCTTTAAACCATCCATCCAATTGGAAGATTTTGCTCTACGTGAACCTTTTATATCTCCTGTTATAATGCAAATCATCTTCTTTTTTTTAACTTTTTTCTTTTAGTTGATAGAAAAACTAAATCAAATATATTAAAATTATTTTAATTATTCCATAAATACGGAATATTATTAATTATTCCACTTTTAAGGAATATTAACTATTATTCCATAAATAAGGAATACTTTAATTTTTTTTATCCGTCAAATTCTTCATACCTTAGCATTTTAAAAGCAAATCATTGAAGCCAAAAGTCAAAATAATAGAATGTCCAAGAGATGCTATGCAAGGCATCAAAACATTTATTCCTACAGAGAAAAAAGTTCAGTATATTCAAGCTTTATTAAGAGTAGGTTATGATACTATAGACTTTGGAAGTTTTGTTTCTCCAAAGGCAATTCCGCAAATGGTTGATACTGCCGAAGTTTTAGCACGACTAGATTTGTCGCAAACACAAAGCAAACTTTTAGCTATAATTGCCAACACAAGAGGTGCGCAAATGGCTGTTGAACACAAAGAAATTCAATATTTAGGTTTTCCTTTTTCGATTTCCGAGAATTTTCAAATGCGAAATACACATAAAACTATTGCTGAATCTCTTGTAACGCTCAACGAAATCCTTGAAATTGCCGATAAAAGCAACAAAGAAGTTGTAGCTTATTTGTCAATGGGTTTTGGAAATCCTTATGGTGATCCATGGAATGTTGAAATCGTAGGAGAATGGACCGAAAAAATGGATAAAATGGGAGTAAAAATTCTTTCGCTTTCCGATACAGTTGGAACTTCAACTCCAGAAGTGATTGATTACTTGTTTTCAAACTTAATTCCAAAATATCCTAATATCGAATTTGGAGCACATTTACACACAACTCCAGACAAATGGCACGAAAAAGTGGATGCAGCTTACAAAGCAGGTTGTCATCGTTTTGATGGTGCCATTCAAGGTTTTGGTGGTTGTCCAATGGCTGCCGATGATTTAACCGGAAATATGCCAACAGAGAAATTATTATCTTATTTCACTGCTGCAAAAGTAGATACTAATTGTCATGCTATGAGTTTTGAAAGTTCTTATAATGAAGCTTTGAAGATTTTTACGAATTATCATTAGAAGCAATTCCAGCTATACATTACAAGATTTTTTCAACAATCCTTTTTTTGTAAGTCATAAAAAGAGCTTCCTTTGGTCGCTTTTTTACAACAACAAAAAATAGAATTCTTCAAAAAAATGCTTTTCATTGCTATCTGGGCTAAAAAAATCTCGTAATTATTGAAACTGAACACTAAAAACTGACCACTGAATACTTTTTTATACTATATTTGCATGCAATTTAACTACTACAATACTGAAATTAATTCAGCATAAACTAAATTGCAATGAACGCACACACAACAAAGATCATCGGAGAAGGACTTACTTATGACGATGTACTATTAGTTCCTAATTACTCAGAAGTTTTACCACGAGAAGTTAGCATTAAATCCAAATTTTCTAGAAACATTACATTGAATACGCCAATTGTATCTGCAGCGATGGATACAGTAACCGAAAGCGCTATGGCAATTGCTATGGCTCAAGAAGGTGGAATAGGTGTTTTACACAAAAATATGTCTATCGAAAAACAAGCAGCCGAAGTTCGTAAAGTAAAACGGGCTGAATCTGGAATGATAATCGATCCTGTTACTCTACAATTAAATGCGACTGTTGGTGATGCCAAAAGAGCCATGAAAGAACATGGAATTGGAGGGATTCCAATCGTAGATGAACACATGACTTTAAAAGGTATTGTGACGAACCGAGACTTGCGTTTCGAACGTAAAAACGATCGTCCAATTACCGAAGTAATGACATCAGAAAATTTAGTAACTGCAAAAGCTGGTACAACCTTGCAACAAGCCGAAATTATTCTTCAAGATCATAAAATTGAAAAATTATTAGTGGTTGGAGACAATAATAAATTAGCTGGATTAATCACTTTTAGAGATATTACAAAACTGACTCAAAAACCAAACGCTAATAAAGACCAATACGGACGTTTACGTGTTGCTGCTGCTCTTGGAGTGACGGCTGATGCTGTAGAACGTGCAACGGCTTTAGTAAATGCTGGAGTTGATGCAGTAATTATTGATACAGCTCACGGACATACAAAAGGAGTGGTAGATGTTTTAAAATTAGTTAAAGCTTCTTTTCCTGATTTGGATGTTGTGGTTGGAAACATTGCTACACCAGAAGCTGCTAAATATTTAGTAGAAAATGGTGCAGATGGTGTAAAAGTCGGAATTGGACCAGGTTCAATTTGTACTACAAGAGTTGTGGCTGGAGTTGGATTTCCTCAATTTTCGGCTGTGATTGAAGTGGCTGCTGCTATAAAAGGAAGTGGTGTTCCTGTAATTGCTGATGGTGGAATTCGTTACACAGGTGATATTCCAAAAGCGATTGCTGCTGGTGCTGATTGTGTAATGTTAGGTTCCTTATTAGCTGGAACAAAAGAATCTCCAGGGGAAACAATTATTTTTGAAGGAAGAAAATTCAAATCCTATAGAGGAATGGGTTCTATTGAAGCTATGGAAGATGGTTCAAAAGACCGTTATTTTCAAGATGTGGAAGATGATGTTAAGAAATTAGTTCCAGAAGGAATTGTAGGTCGTGTACCTTACAAAGGAGAATTAAACGAAAGTATGCAACAATTCGTAGGTGGTTTAAAAGCCGGAATGGGATATTGTGGTTCAAAAGATATTGCTACATTACAAGATACAGGCCGTTTTATTAGAATTACAACAAGTGGAATAGGAGAAAGTCATCCTCATAATGTTACGATTACTAAAGAAGCACCAAACTATTCAAGATAGATTTTAAATTTAGAATTTAAAATTTTTAAAAAAAAATCAAAACTTCTCGTTTTTCGGGAAGTTTTCTATTTTAGAAATTATAGGAATCTCATTTTTAGCTTTATATTTGAAGTGTAGGAAAATGTTAGAAAAATCCAAAAAATAAAAATACTAAATGGCTCGATTCAAAGAGAATGATTTACCCAAATCAAAACTTAACGCAAGTACCTTAAGCAAAGCAGTACAGATTTTTAAATATGCAGATACCCATAAATGGAAATTTTATGTTGGCTTGGTATTTCTACTTTTAACAGGTGGAACAGCATTGGCTTTTCCTATGTTATTGGGAATGTTGGTTGATTGTGTCACTAATAAAGATTTGGTTAAAGCCCAAAATATAGCTTTAGGTTTGATGGTGATTTTGTTATTGCAGTCTGTTTTTTCGTTTTTTAGATTATCGTTGTTTATCAATTTTACCGAAAATACGTTAGCAAATATCAGATTGGCTTTATATAGCAATTTGATAAAGTTGCCTATGACATTTTTCTCGCAAAAACGTGTAGGAGAATTAAATAGCCGAATAAGTTCAGATATTACACAAATTCAAGATACATTAACTACAACTATTGCTGAGTTTTTAAGACAATTCATTCTAATTATTGGAGGAATAATTTTTCTAGCCACCATAAGTTTAAAGCTAACATTAATGATGCTTTGCATTGTTCCTGTTGTTGCGGTTGCAGCTGTTATTTTTGGTCGATTTATCCGAAAATTTTCTAAAAGTGTTCAAGATCAAGTAGCCGAAAGTCAAGTTATTGTAGAAGAAACGATGCAAGGAATTTCTAATGTAAAAGCATTTGCTAACGAATGGTACGAAATAGCACGTTACAGAGGAAAGATTAACGAAGTTGTAAAATTAGCCATTAAAGGAGGAATTTACCGTGGTTATTTTGCTTCTTTCATCATTTTTTGTTTGTTTGGAGCCATTGTTGTGGTGGTTTGGTATGGTGTGATTTTGTGTATTGATGGAGAAATAAAAGGTATTGGTGAATTAATTTCTTTTGTGTTATATTCAACTTTTATTGGAGCTTCTTTTGGTGGAATTGCCGAATTGTATGCGCAAATTCAAAAAGCAGTTGGAGCAACCGAACGTGTTTTTGAACTTTTAGATGAAGTTCCTGAAAAAATTAATGCGACTCAAAATCATTCCAAAGAAAAAATAAAAGGAAATGTAACGTTTACAAATGTTGGTTTTTCTTATCCTTCACGACCAGAAATTCAGGTTTTAAAAGGAGTTAGTTTTACAGCTAAATTTGGACAAAAGATTGCGATTGTTGGACCTAGTGGCGCTGGAAAATCTACTATTTCGTCACTTTTACTTCGTTTTTATGATATAGATAAGGGAGAAATTTTAATTGATGACACCAATATTTACGACTTTGATTTAGAAAATCTTCGCGGAAATATGAGTATTGTTCCACAAGATGTAATTCTTTTTGGTGGAAGTATTCGAGAAAATATTGCTTACGGAAAACCAGATGCAACAGAAGAAGAAATATTAATTGCTGCAAAACAAGCCAACGCTTTAGATTTTGTAAACGGTTTCCCTGAAAAATTCGACACTTTAGTTGGAGAACGAGGCATAAAACTTTCAGGTGGACAAAGGCAACGAATTGCCATTGCTCGTGCTTTGTTAAAAAATCCAAGTATCTTAATTTTAGATGAAGCCACTTCTTCTTTAGATAGCGAAAGTGAAAAACAAGTGCAAGAAGCTTTAGAAAATTTAATGAAAGGACGAACAAGTATTATCATTGCACATAGATTGTCAACGATTAGAAGTGCTGATGCTATTTTAGTTTTAAATGACGGAAAAATAGCCGAAAAAGGTACGCACAAAGAATTACTCGAAATTGAAAATGGAATTTATAAGAATTTGAGTAGTTTGCAGTTTAGTGAATACTAGATTTTATTTAGTTTGCAGTTTTCAGTTTTTAGTTTTTAGTAAAATAGTTTAAATAGAAATTTATAATTCTGAGCTCGATTCAGAATTTTTATATTATGTACATAAAAAATCCATTAGTTTTTGCTAATGGATTTTTTGTAAAACTAAAATAATATTCTTTTATTTCTTAGAATCAACTCTTTTCAAACAACGACCTCGAGGCTCATCACCTACATTAAGTAAAATATCAGAATGAAGAAAATCGGCTGCTGCGGCTGAATCTTTAACTTTTTTAGCACTTCGCTTTAGCATTTCGGCTTCAAAATCGGTTAATACACTTTTTCTGATTCCTTTTTCTTTCCAATTGGAAAAGGGTCTACATTCTTTGTGAATTTTTCGAGCTAATGAAAGAGCATCTAATAAAGCTTGATTGGCTCCTTGTCCTTTAAATGGACTCATTGGATGTGCTGCATCTCCAAGTAAAGTTATTTGTTTTCCTTTTTCTAATAATTCGGGCTGCAATAATGCTCGATCATAAACAGGATAACCAGAAATTTGAGATTCCAATGTAGCTTTTACTATTTGTGGAATTGGTTCGTGCCATTCTGTTCTTTTTATAGCTTCTTCTTTAAGTGCTTTCTTTCCTTTTGAACTTAAATCTTTGGCTTCTTGTTCTACCATTGGAAAACTCAATTGCCACATAATTGAATTGGCATCATAAGGCATCATATAGATTCGTTCATTCCCATTTCCTGTTTGAAATACTGTAGCAGAATCTAATAATGATTTATCAACATCTCCAAGAGCTGACAAAGGACAAATTCCTAAAATTACAATACAATCTAAATAGCGTAAAGGTGAAATTTCATCACTAATCAAAATATTTCTGACAGCACTTCTAATGCCATCAGCACCAACTACTAAATCGGCTTTAGTCTTTTTTAGAATTCCATTTGCTTGAAAACTTAAATCAACAGTTTGATCGTCATTTTCTTTAAAATCAACTAATTGATGATTCCATTTTACAACATCAAATCCACCCAATTGTTCTAGTAAAGCTAATCGTAATTCTTGTCGTGCAATATGAATGTTGGTTCTTTTGGGTGATTTTTTTGGTTCAGATTGCAACCATTTTCGCATTCCCCATTCTCCAATTACTTTTCCATCTGTTGTATGAACCAAATGCCTTGTAGAAACTATACCATTTTCTAAAGAGAAAATTCCGAATGCTTCAATGGCTTTGCTGGCTTGTTGTAATGTTAAACCATAGCCTTGTGAACGTGCTTCAAAATTTTCATCGCGTTCGTATAATGTAAAAGGAATTCCGCGATGCAAACAAGCAACTGCTAAAGCCACTCCACCAATTCCGGCACCAATTATGGCAATAGTTGGATAGTTTTCTATATCAATTTCCGGGAATTTTTCGCTTGATATTAATCCAGAACCGGAACAATTTAAACAGGTACTTAAATGAGCTTTTGGTCGAATTGGTTCAGTTCCTTTTTGATTGGATTGTTCAAATTCTTCTACTTCTCTTTGGTATTGTAAACGCACTTTCTTTTTGAGCTTTTGGCTTTTTTTGCCTTGCCCTTTACATTCTGGACAGGTTGTCCATTTTTTTTTTTTATTTTGTGCGTTTTTCAATTGTTTTGGTAGATTTTATCCTAAATGATAAAGATACTACTTATTGCGAAATTAATTCTTGTTTTAGTTTTTCTAGTGTAGTTTCTTTTAAATTGATTTCGAAGTTGGCTTTGCTTTTTGCATCAATATAAAATGTGTCGAAGTAGATTTCTTCACTATTAATAGTATAGATTACACCTTTTATTTTACCAGCAATTTTTATAATTGAATTAAAATTAGTGTCAATAACAAATTGATCAATATATGTTTTGTTGTTCAAATAGATGTATGAAAGATTATAAGTATTTAATTTATTATTATTTTTTATTTCGAATTTAAAATCTTTTTGAGATTCATAGATTAGTATTTTATCTATGTTAATCCAACCAAGTTTGTTGGCTGTAAAAAAGTATAATTCATTATTTGTGTCATATATCTTTTTAATTTTTTTTAAGATTTTATTTCTTTCTTTAGAACTTGTTTTATTACCAGTTATACCATAATCCCATTCATTATTTTCGATTAAAGAATCACCTAAAACAAAGATTTCTTTTTGTGAATTTCCTACAAGTTTTAACAATTCAAGTGAATCTTGTTTTTTTATTTTTGTTAATTCATTATTTAAAACATCTTTATAATAACCACCGTCTCCATTTTTTAAACCAAATTTATAGTTTTTAACAATATCAGGAATTGAAGTAAACATTTTATCTTCACTCAATTTCCATTTAAAAATAGAATCATTGTCATTATAATAAATATTACTATTGGATAATGGTTTATTACTAACTTCTACTTTGTAATTTTTTCCTTCTTTAATAATTAATTGCTTTCCTTCTTCTTTAAAGTTGATATAAAACATTCCTGATGATTCTAGTAGTTCATCTTTATCTGTAAGAGTTGATAAACCATTTAAAATCATATCTTCTTTAGAATAGAATTCTTTTAATTCAAAAGTAATTTTTCCATTGGTATAATTCTCAAATAAGTCTTTTGGAATAATAATTTTTGTTCCTTCTTTACCAATAAAAACTGTGTCTTTATTTAAAACAAATTCAAACTTTTGAAGTTTATCTGTTTGAAGTAAGGTACTTATTTTTTCAACTTTTGAAATTTCGTTTTCAGTTTCTAATTCCTCTTTTTTCTCTTTTTGACAAGAAATCAGAATGAATGTAAGTAGAAGAAGAATCAATTTTTTCATAAGACTTTTTTTGATGTTTATATCAAATCAAAACTTATGCCACTTGTTAATGATTTGTTAATCAGTTAATTATTATTTTTCAATTTAAAAAAAATTAGACTAAAAGACTCTTTTTAATTTTCTATACAGTTTTTTATTACATGTCATTTTAATTACTCCGCAACGACCTAATTCTCCAAAATATTTTACATTTTCATTATTTGTAGGTATTTCGATTGAAGTAATATTTTTTAAATTAATATTATTCATGATTTTTGATAATTTAGGAGTTTCAAGTAAATCTATATCGTAATAATTATTTTCAAAATTAATTATAAATAATATTTTACATATATGTTTTTCAGGATTTCTTGGATTATCTAAAATGATTCTATTTTTATTATTACTAAAAAGTGTATCGGAATGGATTTTTTCCTTAATCATTGTAATTTTTTCAGAATCAGACTGTATTTCTTTAAATTGTTTTAACCATATTTCAGTTTGAACCTGTTTAGAGTTGGGTTTTTCATTTTTTTGAGCAAAAATACTCATTGAAATTAATAATGTTATTATAATTACTTTCATATTAATAGTTTTAATAATACCTTCTTTTAATTAAATTACTCGAAGAATGAGACAATCTTTTTTCGATCACCAACAACCCAAACAATATCATTTTTACTTAAAATAAAATTAGATTCAGGGTTTAATATTCTTCTTCCGTTGTGTTCCACACCAACTACTAAACCTTTTGTTTGTTCTCTTAATTCAGATTCTCTAATGGTTCTTCCAATGAAATCTTGCTTTTCTAATTCAAATTGTTGTAAAATAATATCAGAATCTTCTTCTTGAAGCACCTTAAACTCATGTTTTTTCAAATAATCACCAAACTCTTTTACTTGAATGTCAGTTCCGATTACAAAAATTTCATCGCTTGGATATAATTTTTCATATTTGGTTGGAATGTTAATATGTAAGTTTCCACGCTTGATGTAAGCAATATTAACTCCAATTTCTTCTCTAATTTTTATTTCTTCTAAAGGTCTTCCTACTAAATCAGATTCTGGAACAATTACAAAATTTGCCATGTGACCATCCCAAGGAGATAAATTGTTTCGATTAATTTTCTTCACAGAAAGCTCTCTTTGGTTGTAATTTTTAACAAATCGATTTTCAATTTTTAAATAAAGTTTATTGATTTTTTTCGGAAATAACATAATAATTACAACTGAAAACACGAAAGCCAAAACAGCAATTCCTGGTGAAAGGAAGTTGTTTAACATCATTCCAATAAAGAAGAGACCGATTATCATCCTAATGAAAATTAAAACAAAAATAGGTCCATGATGCTTTTTGTTTTTTAATAATTCTTGTACTTCTACCGTAGCAATTCTACGTAAGGATACAGCCCATAAAAATGGAGCTATAATGACGAATGTTATTGCAGCTGCAACAATATTTCCGTAACTATAATCATCCATCAAAGGCAATAAATATCTTTTTGACATTTGAATAATAGCAAATAAAATAATTGAGTGAATTAAAACTTGAAAAACATATTCTTTTATAGCTTTTTGCCAAGTACTAACCGTTTTTATAGCTTGTGCATTTGCACTATAGATTTCAATTCTTTTAACCCATCTTTTGGGTAGTTTTTTCTCAACAAAACCTGCAAATGGTGATGCATATTTTATCATATAAGGAGTTGTAAATGCTGTGACTGCAGAAACGGCTACAACAATTGGATACAAGAAATCACCTGTAACATTTAAGGAAGCTCCAAGCGTAGCAATAATAAAAGAAAATTCTCCAATTTGCGATAAACTCATTCCGGTCTGAATGGATTCTTTTAAAGGTTGACCAGAAATTATGGTTCCAATAGTGGAAGTAATAGATTGTCCAAAAATGGTAATTAGAGTCAAAATCATTACTGGAAATGCGTATTCTATTAATGTATCAGGATTTATTAACATTCCAACAGATACGAAGAAAACGGCTCCAAATAAGTCCTTTACAGGTTTTACTAGATGTTCTATATGTTCAGCTTCATTCGTTTCAGCAATAATTGAACCCATTATAAAAGCTCCTAATGCTGGAGAAAATCCGACACCAGCAGCAAAAATCACCATGAATAAACATAGCGCTAATGAGATTATCAATAGTGTTTCATCTGTAAAAAGGGGTTTTAGTTTTTTTAATAAAGTTGGAATAAAAAAGATTCCAGAAACAAACCAAATGATTAAAAAGAATCCTAATTTAAACAGAGATTGAATCAATTCTGTACCAGAAAACTGTTGACTTACAGCAATGGTTGACAGTAAAACCATCATTAAAATGGCCACAATATCTTGTACAATTAAAGCACCAATTACGTTACCTGTAAATTTTTGTGATTTTACTCCTAATTCATCAAACGCTTTTAGGATAATTGTTGTAGAAGAAATGGATAAAATCACACCTAAGAATATAGAGTTCATTTCGTTCCAACCCATAAATTTACCAGCATAATATCCAAGAACTATCATGCAAATAATTTGGGTTAAAGCGGTTATGGAAGCAGTTCCTCCAACTTTAAGTAATTTTTTAAAACTAAATTCCAATCCTAAACTGAATAATAGGAATATAACTCCGATTTCAGCCCAAACTGTAATGCTATTGGTGTCTTTTACTGAAGGAAAAAATGAAAAGTGTGAACTAGCTAAAAATCCAGCTACTAAATATCCTAAAACTAATGGTTGCTTTAACTTTCTAAAAATCAAGACTGCAATAGCCGCTGTAATTAGGATTAATCCTAAATCATTAATTAAATTTGGTATATGAACAGTAGTGCTAGCGACTAATGGTATTGACATCAAGTTTTTTTATAAAGTTAATTATTCGTTTAAATTTAGGCAATATTTTTAAGTTTAATTAACTTTTTAAATAATAAAAAATCCTGCTAAAAGAATAACAGGATTTTAAAAGTTCTAAGTAAAGTCTATTTATATACCTAAATAATTACTTGGAGTAATTTGTTTCAATTCAATTTTAATTTCATCTGAAACATTCAACGTTTCAATAAAAGCATGAATAGATTCTTTATTGATAACCGTATTTGTTCTTGTTAAATTTTTTAAAGCTTCATAAGGGTTTGGATAAGCTTCACGTCTTAAAATTGTCTGAATCGCTTCTGCAACAACAGCCCAATTTTTTTCTAAATCTTCTGCAAACTTACTTTCATTTAAAAGCAATTTGTTTAAACCTTTTAAAGTTGCTTCGAAAGCAATTAAAGTATGTCCGAATGGGACACCAATATTTCTTAAAACCGTGCTATCAGTCAAGTCACGTTGTAAACGAGAAACTGGTAATTTAGCAGAAAGATGTTCGAAAATCGCATTGGCAATTCCCAAATTTCCTTCACTATTTTCAAAATCTATTGGATTTACTTTATGTGGCATTGCTGATGAACCAATTTCACCTTCTTTTATTTTTTGTTTGAAATATTCCATAGAAACATAAGTCCAAATGTCTCTGTCTAAATCTAATACTATGTTGTTAATACGTTTTAAAGCATCAAAAAACGCTGCAAAATGATCGTAATGCTCTATTTGTGTTGTTGGAAAAGAATGATGTAAACCTAAAGCATTTTCTACAAAATCAGTTCCAAATTGTTTCCAATCTTGGTTTGGATAAGCCACTTTGTGCGCGTTGTAATTTCCAGTTGCACCACCAAATTTGGCAGCAAAAGGAACGTTGAATAACGAACGCATTTGTTCTTCAATTCGTTCTACAAAAACTAAAATTTCTTTTCCTAATCGAGTAGGAGAAGCTGGTTGTCCGTGAGTTCTTGCTAACATAGGAATGTCTTTCCATTCTACACTCAACTCTTTTAATTTTTGAACTAAAGAAATTAGGGTTGGTAAATAACAATCTTCAAAAGCTTCTTTTGTAGAAAGTGGAATTGCAGTGTTATTAATATCTTGAGAAGTCAACCCAAAATGGATAAACTCTTTATATTTTGATAATCCTAAAGCTTCAAATTTTTCTTTGATGAAATATTCAACCGCTTTAACATCATGATTTGTTGTTTTTTCAGTGTTTTTTATCCAAAGTGCATCTTCTGTACTGAAGTTTTTATATAAATCGCGTAAGGCTTCATACTTTTTTACATCGACACTTTCAAGTTGTGTTAGAGGCAATTCGCACAAAGCAATAAAATATTCAACTTCCACTAAAACTCTGTATTTAATTAGAGCTTCTTCAGAAAAATAAGGTGCTAATGATTTTGTTTTGTTTCTATAACGTCCGTCGATTGGAGAAATAGCGTTTAATTCCGTTAGGTTTTGCATTTTTTTTGTGTTGTGATGTAAAGAAATGCAAAAATAGTGATTAGTGATTAGTTATCAGTTATTAGTTTAAAACTTTTTATAAGTATATTGATTAGTTTTTTAAAAATTAACAATTGGGACATTATCAACTATAATTTTGTTTTATTTTACTTCTTGCATTTTTTTCACTTGCATTAACAAAATCTTTTTTGGAATTAACGGAATCATTAAAGTCATTATCTTTTGTGTAAAAGTAAGACCTGAAATAACATCTAATTTACCATCTAACATTCCAATATATCCAGCTTTTGCAACATTTCTAGCACTAGCAGTTTTTTTAAACATTATAGTTTTATCCATACCTGATATTTTTCCAAATTGAGTTTCGGTTGCTCCAGGCATTAAATTAGTAACAGTGATATTTGTATTCTTTAATTCTTCTGCAATTGCGTTACTAAAAGAAGACACAAAAGCTTTTGTTGCAAAATAAACAGCTTGCAAAGGTCCTGGCATTAAACTCGCAGTTGAAGAAACGTTAAGAATTTTTCCTTCATTATTTTTAATGAAATCTTGCAAAAAGTAATGTGTTAAGGAAGTCAATGCACTTATATTTAAATTTATCATTGCCATGTCTTGTTCTAAATCTCTTTCATTAAATTTACCTATACCACCAAAACCTGCGTTATTAATTAAGTAATCTACCTTTAAACCTGCATTTTTTATTTCTTCATAAACTTCTCTTGTTGCATTTTTTTCAGTCAAATCTTTTACAATTACAAATACATCTATTTTATATCTATCTTCGAGTTCTTTTTTTAATTCTTTTAATTTGGTTTCACTTCTAGCAACAATTATCAAATTTCCTCTTTTTTCAGCATGTATTTTAGCAAATTCTTCACCAATTCCGCTACTTGCTCCTGTAATTAATGCTGTTTTTTTCATTTTTTTTATGTATTTTTTTTGAAGTTTGTTTATTCATTTAAAACTTATTTCAATCTTCTAAATTCATCACGAACAATCTTCATGCCTTCGGTTGCTGAAAGCGGAATAACTTTTAAAGGATTATCTAAATCATAAATGGTTGCAGGTTTTGGATCTATATAATAAACCAAAACATCTTCATTCACATAATTAATTAAACCAGCAGCTGGATAAACTTGCAATGATGTTCCAATAACTAATAAATAATCTGCTTCTTCTATAATTTCCATAGCCTTTTCCATTTCTGGAACTTCTTCACCAAACCAAACAATATGTGGTCGTAGTTGGATGTTATTACAGTCTAAATCTCCTAAAATAATATCTTTATTCCAATTGATTATTGAATCTATATCTTTTTCGTTTCTTGCTTTTAATAATTCTCCGTGTAAATGAATGACTTTAGTGCTTCCTGCTCGTTCGTGTAAATCATCCACATTTTGAGTAATGATTGTGATATCAAAGTCAGTTTCTAATTCAGCTAAAATGGTGTGTGCTAAATTGGGTTGTACTTCAGCAAGTTGTTTTCTTCTTTTGTTGTAAAAGTCTAAGACTAATTCAGGATTGTTCATATATCCAACAGGAGAAGCTACTTCCATAATGTCATGTCCTTCCCACAAACCATCTGCATCTCTAAAGGTTTTGATGCCACTTTCGGCACTTATTCCAGCACCAGTTAATACAACAATTTTTTTCATATTATTTTCTGTAAAAACGGTTTTTTTTAGATTAAACTTGTCATATCAAATATAAAAAAAATCCTTCAGAATAATAAAAATTATCTGAAGGATTTAATTATTTTATTTAGAATTTTTTAAACTTTTCCTAATGTATAAAGTTGTTCTAAGTTTGGAGAAACACTTCCTCCAGTTGGTTCTAAAGTAATTCCAAATGCTTCTGCATCTTGAGCGTTATCAACTTTGAATACTTTAGTATTGTCAGCTGTAAAGTTATCTAAGACTCCAATACTTGTTGGTGTTAATGGAGTAAGTTTTAAAGCCCAAACTTGATATACTTTTCCTTTTGGCGGAGTAGGTAAACCAGCAACATCAACGTAAACTTCTTTTGTGACTTTATTATAATATGCTTTTGCGTAAGATTCTGGAGAAACAGCTTGTCCAGCCAGTGCAACAGCTTGATTATTATTATCTCTAACAATGGCTAAAACTGTTTCTGCTTCTTTTTTCTTAAGTTCTAAATCTACTATTGATTCTTGCATTACTGATTTTTCAGCGCCTAATTTATCAATTGTGTTATTAGTATCATTTAGTTTATTTAACTGTAATCCAAATCCAACTACAAGTACTGCTGCAGCTGCCCATCCAATATAAGATGACCAATTAGATTTAGAAGGACTCATTTTAACGACTTTGCGTTTGTCTAAAATCTGATTTCTAATTTTCTCATAATTTGTTGCAGATAACCTTGGGGCAACGCTCTGTGATAAATCAATTACAGTATTTTCTATGGCAATTACTTCTTGTCTTACGGCAGGATAGTCAGCCATCATTTGTTGGACTTCATTATTTTCTGCTTCGGAAAGTTTTCCAAAAACATATAATTCTAAAATTCCTGATTCGATATATTCTTTACTAGTCATGGATCATTTTTCTTAATTCGTTCATACAATTTCTATTGTTCGTCTTTACTGTCCCTAATGGCATCTCTAATTCATCTGACGCTTCTTGCTGGGTATAACCCTGAAAGAACAAAAGATCTATTATTTGTACACACTTTGGTTTCAGCTTCATGATAAACTCTTTTATACCAATAGCATCGATTCTATTGGTAGCTCTCGAGCTATCTTCAAGTATATGTACGAAATTATCGGAAGATAAGTTTTTTTGGCTGTTGTTAAAGTTTTTAGAACGTAATTTGTCGATGGTTGTATTTCTAGCAATATTAAGCATCCATGTATATAAACGACCTTTAGATTCATTATAAGAATCTATGTTTTTCCAGATTTTAACGAATACTTCTTGCAGCACATCTTCTGCTTCTTCAGTATTTCTAATAAGATTATAAATCACTCCATATAAACTTTTTGAATAGTTATCATATAATAGAGTAAAAGATTTATCATCTTTTTTTAGTAATTCCTTTATTAATTCTTCTTGTTCCATAGTGGTAAAAGTAGTAAAAAAATAAATAATAAATTTTTTTTCATCTTTTTTAAAACCAAAACGAAAGTTCTCTCGTAACTGTAGTTATAAATCTATTATTGAAATGTGTATCGCATACATTTAATAAGGATAAAAATAATTTAATAATTTAAAAACTAACAAAATGAAAAAATCAAAAATTTTATTAGGGTTGGCTTTAACGGGAGTTTTAGCAATTACTTTAATTGCAGCGGATCACATTGATGCCCCAGCTGTTGCAGGAGGAAAATCAGACATTACTGATTTTTATGCTTTTCAAGGTTCAAATACAGACAATATGGTGTTTGTAGCAAATGTTCAAGGTTTAATTACGCCAACAGCAAGTTCATCAGCTTCATTTGATGAAAATGTAATGGTAGAATTTAACATTGACAACAATGGAGATAATGTTGAAGATTTAGTTATTCAAGCAATTCCAAGAAATGGAGTTATGTTTTTCTTTGGTCCTGTAGCACCAGGAACAGCAGGAACAACTAGTATGGTTAAAACAGAAAAACCTTTAGGAAGTATATCTATTACTCCATATGGAAGTGAACCAATTATTACTACAAATAATGGAGCGAAAATGTTTGCTGGTTTAAGAGATGATCCGTTCTTCTTTGACTTTGGTCAGTATTCTGCAATTATTGCTGGAACTGCAACTTCATTTAATAATCCTGGTTCAGATACATTTGCAGGTTCAAATGTAATGTCAATTGTAGTTGAGTTACCAAAATCTCTTTTAGGAGGTACAGGAACATTGAATACTTGGGTTGAAACTAAGAAAAAATAATTTTTACAAACACTTTAAATAATAACAATATGAAAACAATAAAAAATATAGTAGCTACGGCTTCAATTCTAACATCAATTTTATTTGTTGGATGTAGTGATGATGATAGTTTTACATCACAACCGATTGATTCGCAAACTGAAATTGATTTTAGTGGAACTTATACACAACAAGATCAAATGGGTAGACCAGCCATTAACACAGTATTTGTAAGTTCTGGTAACAAAGATGCTTTTAATACAACTACACCTTCTGCAATGGGTGCAAGTTTTCAATCAGCTTTTCAAACGAAACTTTTAGCTTTAAATGCAGGTTATACAACAAATTTATTAGGTTTAGATGCTCCAACTTTCACATCTGTTTTAGCAACTGACGTTTTAAATGTTTCTACAACTGCTCCAACAACTTTTTATGATGGAACAAACGTTTTAACTGGAAGAGCTTTAGGAGATGATGTTATTGATGTGGAATTAATTTTAATCTTCGGTGGGCCAATGGCTGCTGATAATCCTGGATTAACTTCGGATAATGTAGGATCAAATGACAAAGCGTTTTTAACATCTTTTCCATACTTAGCATCTCCTTGGTAGAATTACTTTTTAAAAGAGCGTAGTTTTTAATTACGCTCTTTTAATTTTCAAACAAAACAAAACAAAATAAAAACCTACCTACAATGAAAACTAACAAAATAATAAAGCTGATTTTACTTTTAGTAATACCATTCGTGTTTTCTAATTGTACATCCAAAAAATCAAATCAAATTACTAATAAAGAAGATTATAAAGCTTATTTAGAAGTAAATGATAACAAAAAACTACAAGATATAAATAAGGAAATCGAATTTTGGCAGACGAAATTTGATGCTGCACCAAATCAGTCTTCTTATTTAATAACTTTAGCTTCTCAATATTCTCGATTATTCGAAATTAAAGGATCAATTGATGACTTATACAAAGCTGAAAAACTTTTATTAGAAGCAAATGAAAAATTTGTGGAACAAAACTCAGGAATACACAGAGCAATTGCTCGCAACTATATTTCTCAACACCGTTTTAAAGAAGCTTTATCACATTTAGAAAAAGCAGAAAAATTAGGTGAAAATAGAATGGGAACCAATAAAATGCTTTTTGATGTTTATATGGAATTAGGAAGTTATGATTCGGCTAAAGAAAAATTAACAGCTATTCAATTACCTAATGATTTTGATTATTTAATTCGTTTAGCGAAATGGAATGATCACAAAGGTGATTTAGATACAGCTATTTCTAGTATGGAAAAAGCATTAAAAATTGCTGAAAATGAAAATAATAAAGGTTTAAAAATTTGGGTTTATTCTAATATTGGAGATTTTTATGGTCATGCTGGTAGAATTGATGATTCCTACAAGTATTATCTAAAAACGTTAGAAGAGGACAATAACAATACTTATGCTTTAAAAGGGATAGCTTGGATATCTTTTTCTCACGAAAGAAATCCAGAACAAGCTTTAGAAATTATAAATACTATTGAATCAAAACATTTAGTACCTGATTTATATTTATTGAAAGCTGAAATTGCAGAATTTCAAAATAATAAAGTTGAGGAAGCAAAAGCTATTAAAACTTATAATGAAATTCTAGCTTCACACGATTATGGTGACATGTATAACAAATACAATGTTTTACTTATGGCCGAAAAGCCATTACAAGTCGATGCAGCCTTAAAAATTGCTCAAAAAGAAATCGAAAACAGACCAACACCAGAATCTTATGATTTATTGGCTTGGAGTTATTTCAAAATTGGAGAAAAAGAAAAAGCTTTGGAAATTATTGAGAAATATACAATAGGAAAATCTTTTGAACCTAATATTGTTTATCATAACGCAGAAATTCTAAAAGCAAATAATAAAACAGCTGAAATTGCTCCAATGAAAAAAGAATTATTAGCTAGTATTTATGAATTAGGTCCAAGTTTAGAAAGCAAGATTAAGAACTTATAACAAAATCAACATGAAATTTTATATAACAGTATTGCTACTGTGTTGTTACTCTATAGTTTCAGCACAAATAGCGAAAGGAAAAATTATGGATTCTGATGAAAGTATTTTAAGTGAAGTTTACATCATTAATCTTAATTCAGACTCACATTCACACACTAATGATTTAGGTGAATTTAGCATAGAAAAAACTCAAAATGGAGATGTTTTACGAATCAGTAAATTAGGCTATAAAACTAGTATTGTTTCAGTTGATGATATTAATCTAGGATTATCAGTTATTTTGGAAGATGATATTATTCAACTTAATGAAGTAGTTTTAAGTTCTGGAATCAATACAACAAATAATATCACTAAAATTGATTTAATGACAAATCCAGTCAATTCTTCTCAAGAAATTCTTAGAAAAGTTCCAGGATTATTTATTGGACAACATGCTGGTGGTGGAAAAGCTGAACAAATATTTTTAAGAGGTTTTGATGTTGATCACGGAACAGATGTCGCACTAAGTGTTGATGGAATGCCAATAAACATGGTTTCTCACGCGCACGGTCAAGGCTATTCGGATTTACACTTTATTATTCCAGAAACCGTTAATAAAATCGATTTCGGAAAAGGACCTTACAAAGCCAATCAAGGAAATTTTGCAACAGCGGGATTTGTGAGTTTTCAAACGAAAGATAAATTAGACAATAGTTCTATTACATTAGAAGCTGGACAATTTAATACAACGCGTATGGTTGGACTTTTTAACCTTTTAGAAAACAACAAAAAGCAAAATGCTTACATTGCAACTGAATATATATTGACAGATGGACCTTTTGATTCACCTCAAAACTTCAACCGATTTAATATTTTTGGAAAGTATAATGTGCAATTAGATAATTCGTCAAATTTAACACTACAAGCTTCAAGGTTTTCAAGCCGTTGGGATGCTTCAGGACAAATTCCAAACCGTTTAGTAGACAATGGAACTATTTCTAGATTTGGTGCTGTTGATGATACAGAAGGAGGTTTCACAAGTAGAACAAACTTTATTGTTTCACATCAAAAATCCATTGACGAAAATACCTTTGTAAAAACTAATGTGTTTTATTCAAAATATGATTTTACACTTTTTTCAAACTTTACATTTTTCTTAGTTGACCCGATAAATGGTGATCAAATTAAACAAAAAGAAAGCCGTAATTTATATGGAGCAAATACAGAGTTCAATAAAAAAATATTTTTAGATGAAACTGTTGTTTCCTTACAAAGTGGAGTAGGGTTTAGAGCGGATGAAATTGATGGAATTGAATTATCTCGTACTTTAAACAGACAAGAAGTTCTTGAAAATATTCAGTTAGGTGATATTGATGAATCAAATATGTACGGTTATTTTAATTCAGAATTCAAATTCAATAAATTTAAAATTGCACCAGCTATTCGATTAGATTATTTTAAATTTAATTACCAAGATGCTTTAGAACCAATGTTTAAAACATTATCAACAACTGCAGTTAAGGCTTCACCAAAATTAAATTTGAGTTATTCTCAAAGTAATAATGTCGAATATTTTATTAAATCTGGTTTTGGATTTCATTCGAATGATTCAAGAGTAGCTTTGCAAGAAGACAAAGAAGTTGTACCAAGTGTTTTTGGAGTTGATGTGGGAAATGTTTGGAAACCAACTCGTAATTTAATTATCAATACAGCTTTATGGACTTTGTTTTCTCAACAGGAATTTGTCTATGTTGGTGATGCTGGAGTAGTGGAAGCTTCAGGAAAATCTAGAAGATATGGAGTTGATTTAGGTTTCAGATACCAATTAAGTGATTATGTTTTTGCTGATTTTGATGGAAATTATGCTTTTGCAAGAACTGGAGTTGATTATGAAGAATATATTCCTTTAGCTCCAAAATTTTCTTCAACAGGTGGAATTACTCTAAAAGATTACAAAGGTTTTTCTGCAGGAATCAAATATAGATATTTAGGTGATAGAGCTGCAAATGAAGATAATTCAGTAGTTGCCAAAGGATATTTTGTATCAGATTTTAATGTGAATTATAAAATAAACAATTTTAATATAGGATTAACAGTTGAAAATATTTTCAATACCAAATGGAATGAAACACAATTTTTAACCGAATCAAGATTACAAAATGAAGCTCAATCGGTTGAAGAAATTCATTTTACACCAGGAACACCATTTTTTGCAAAAATAAAAATAGGGTATAGTTTTTAATGATCGGTAGGATGATTGTTATGGATTAGTTTTTATTTTGTTTGCGTCAGTTTAAGTCTTTATTTGATCTTAAGCTGACGTTTTTTTTGTACTAAAATCAAATTATCTATCTTTGCCCAAATGGAAAAATTAGACTTACTTACTTATCTAGAAGGGTTTCTTACAGATAACAGAAAACAACGTTTTTTAGACGTTTTATCAAATAGAACAAAACATTTTACTATTGCTGTTGAAGATGTTTTTCAAATGCATAATACAAGTGCTGTTATGCGTAGTTGTGAAGTTTTTGGTATTCAAGAACTAAATATTGTAGAACAAAGATTTGGAAAAGCTATTGACAAGCAAATTGCAATGGGTGCCCAAAAATGGGTTGATATAAATGAACATGCTTCTAGTCAGGCTTGTATTGATGATTTACGTCAAAAAGGCTATCAAATTATCGCTACAACGCCACATAATGAATCTTGTACGATTGAAAATTTTGATATTTCAAAACCTTCTGCCTTATTTTTTGGAACTGAAATAGATGGTTTATCTGATGAGGTAATGCAACAAGCTGATGGTTATTTGAAAATTCCTATGGTTGGTTTTACAGAAAGTTTAAATATTTCTGTTTCAGCTGCAATTATCATTCAAGATATTACAAACAGATTGCGTAATTCAGATATAAATTGGCATTTATCTGAAGAAGAAATTCTTGAAAAACGTATCGATTGGGCTAGGAAAACAATTAAAGATATTAAAAATGTAGAAGGTAGGTTTTATGAAAATCTATAAGCGTTTTAACATTTTATATTCTTCATAACAACCACTTATTGCATCTAGAATTTGTAAATCATTGGCAGATTTTATAAAGTCTTGCGAATAATTGCATTTTTCTAATATTAAAGGAATATCATCTTTATCAATTTCTAACAAAGAAGCTAATGTTTCTCTATCATATTTAGTAGCTAAAAGCTTTCTAATGTCTTCATTTGCTTTCATTTGTTTTAGCTTTTTCATTTCTTTCGTTTTTTTACTAAACGTATTATATAAAAAATCTGCAGGATTTAACACCGAACGAACAACTCTTCCTAAAGCATTTGGAGAACGGTCACCTACTTCATAAGCAGCTAGTAAACCAGTAATATTGGCTCTGTAGTTTTCGTTAACAGGAATGATTTTAGTATCAACTTCAAGATAACCAGTAAGATTGTATTGCGAAAGTTTGATTTCGTCTAAGACATAAATTTTTTCGGTAAGTTTAATTTTTGTAGTACTATTTTTAATCCAGTCGTTTGTGATTACAGTTTTTACAGTTTCAAAACCTAAATAAGTAAAAATTATAGTATCATTTACAACACCTTCAATTTCAAATTGACCGCTTCCATTTGTAACAGTACCTTTTACCTGAGTTGTGTTTATGACATGTACATTATTCATTGGGAGTAATGTTTCAATACTTACAACTGTACCTTTAACTTTCTCAACAAGCACCACCGAATCATTTTTGGTTTGAGAAAAACCAAAAGAGGTAACTAAAAGGCATAAAAAAACTACAAAATATCTCATCTTTTAAATATTGACTCAAAAATACGAATCAATTAGAGATATTTTGCAGTTTTATAAGAATATTAACTATTTATTCGCTTCTTCTTGAGCGTTTAGCTTTTTCAAAAAATCCTTTTGATTCTCCTTCAGAGCTTTTTCTTTCTCTTTTTGGAGCATCTGATGAAGATGAACTTCTTCTTCTTTCACCACTTCCAGAACCTGAATCTCTTTTAGTAAAATTTCTGTTTCCGCCATCACGATTTCCACCGTCACGACTTCCTCTAAATCCACCACCAGAACTTCTTCCGCCACCAGAGCTTCTTCCACCACCACTTCTTCCGTTGTGATCTCTTCTTCCGCCACCGTCATTTTTAGAAATTTCAACGTTGATTCTTCTTCCATTCATGTCAAAACCATTGATTACTGACATAACTTTTTCCATGTGTTCTGCGTCTGTATTAAAGAAAGAGAAACCTTCTTTTACGTCTACTTTGAATACATCATCTCTACC
Source organism: Flavobacterium gelidilacus DSM 15343 (assembly GCF_000422685.1). GTDB lineage: Bacteria > Bacteroidota > Bacteroidia > Flavobacteriales > Flavobacteriaceae > Flavobacterium > Flavobacterium gelidilacus. The sequence goes on from NZ_AUGN01000004.1 coordinate 200,282, forward strand.
TAAATCAAGGGTTTCTTTTAAGAAATCTTTTAACTGCATCCAGTCGAAATCATCTCTAGATCCAATGTTGATAAAATACCTAACATCATCACCAGCTTTAAATTCTCTTGGTTCAGAACTTCTTTCACTTCTTTCACCAGAACCTGATAAATCACGTTTCTTTTTGTAATATTCTAAAAATCTGTTGAATTCTACAGAAACTATTTTTTTAATTAATTCTTCTTTATCTAATCCAGATAAAACATCATTAATAGCAGGTAAATAGTTGTCAATTTCGTGATCAACTTCTGTATCGTTAATTTTATTAGCTAAATGCAATAATTGTATTTCGCATATTTCAATTCCAGAAGGAATAGTTTTTTCTTCAAATTTTTGTTGAATGATTCTTTCAATAGAAGAAATTTTACGTAACTCACTTTTCGTAATAATTACGATTGAAGTTCCTGTTTTACCAGCACGACCAGTTCTACCAGAACGGTGATTGTACGTTTCAATTTCATCAGGTAATTGATAATTTACTACGTGAGTAATATCATCAACATCAATTCCACGAGCAGCAACGTCAGTAGCTACAAGCATTTGAATTTGTCTACCTCTAAAAGATTTCATTACACCATCACGTTGTGCTTGAGATAAATCTCCATGCAAAGCTGCAGCGTTATAACCATCTTCAATTAACTTTTCAGCAACTGATTGTGTATCACGTTTTGTACGACAGAAAACCACAGAAAATATATCTGGATTTGAATCGGCTAAACGTTTTAATGCTTCATATCTATCACGAGCATTTACTACATAAAACTCATGTGATACAGTTTTAGATCCTGCATTTTTGTGTCCTACAGTTACTTCAGCTGGTTCTTTCATGAATTTCTTTGCAATACGAGCAACTTCAGCTGGCATTGTTGCAGAGAATAACCATGTGTTTTTATCTTCTGGAGTATCTGATAATATAGCAACTATATCTTCATAGAATCCCATGTTTAACATTTCATCGGCTTCATCCAAAACACAAATATTTATGTTTTTAATGTTTACCAATCCACGATTAATCATGTCTTGCATTCTACCTGGAGTTGCTACAATTACATGTGCTCCTCTCTTAATTTCTCTTGCTTGTTCTGTAATGCTTGCACCACCATAAATTGCTACGGTGTTTAAACCTTTAATGTATTTCGCATAATTCTTCATTTCGTTTGTTATTTGCAAACAAAGCTCACGAGTTGGCGATAAGATTAAAACTTGAGTGTTTCTATCTTCTACATTAATTTTTTGGATTGCTGGAAAACCAAATGCTGCTGTTTTCCCTGTTCCTGTTTGTGCTAAAGCAACTAAATCTGTGTTTTTTTCTAATAAAACCGGAATCGCTTTTTCTTGCACTTCTGACGGATTTTCAAATCCTAGATCCTTAATCGCCAGCAGTAACGATTCATTCAGACCTAATTGTTCAAATTTATTCATAAAGTATTTTAAATTGGGTGCAAAGGTATTGATTATAAGTGGGATATGCTAATTATTTGTAAAATGTTCAATTTCAGCTCTTTTAATCTTAAAATTAACTCAAATTGATTCATTAAGCAGTTAAATATTTTCTACTTTTGTCAGGTTTTAATTAAATAGGTTAAAAAATGTTTCAAATTTTAGATATAATAGGGGTTTTTGTTTTTACTATTTCTGGAGTTTTATCTGGATTGAATAAAAAACTTGATGCATTTGGTGTTTTTATAATAGCCTTTGTAACAGCACTTGGTGGAGGTACTTTGCGTGATATCCTAATAGGAAAAACTCCAGTAGGTTGGATGGAAGACTTGACCTATTTATATATAATTGTATTAGCTTACTTTATTACTATATTTTTTAAAAGACATTTAGAAAAATTGCGAATTTCATTGTTTTTGTTTGATTCAATAGGATTGGGTGTTTTTACTATAATTGGGATAGAAAAAGGAATTGAATTTGGATTGCATCCAATAATATGTATTGCTCTTGGAACAATAACCGCAAGTTTTGGTGGGGTTATTAGAGATATTCTATGTAATGAAATTCCGGTTATATTTAGAAAAGAAATTTATGCAACGGTATGTATTTTTGGTGGAATTATGTTTTTTGTGTTGCAAAAAATTAATTTAAATCATGATATTTTGTACTTGATAACATCATTGTTTATGATTTCATTTAGGCTTTTGGCTGTCAAATATAAATGGTACTTACCTTCGCTATATCAAAAAGTTTAAATTTTAGAAAGAAAAGTTATAAGTTTCTTAACAGCAATTCCTCTGTGACTTATAATTGCTTTTTCATCAATAGATAATTGAGCAAAAGTACGAGTATCATTTTCTGCAACAAAAATTGGATCATAACCAAAACCTTGAGTTCCAATTTTTTCTTTAATAATGTTTCCTTTTGCGATTCCAGTAAAAAGATGTTGTTCTTTGTTAAGATTTAGAGCAATGACGGTTTTAAATTGGGCTTTTCTATTAGAGTGTTTTTCTAAATTAAAAAGTAATTTATCCATATTGTCATTGGAGTCCTTTTGTTCACCAGCATATCTTGCTGAATAAACTCCAGGTTCACCGTCTAAAGCATCTACTTCTAAACCAGTATCATCTGCAAAACAATCATAACCATATTTTTCTGTGACATAATTTGCTTTTAAGATTGCATTTCCTTCAATAGTATCAGCAGTTTCTTCAATTTCTTCTTTGCAACCAATGTCTTCTAAACTTAAAATAGTAATCGATTCAGGTAGCATTTGTTGAATTTCAATGATTTTATTTTTGTTGTTGGAAGCGAAAACGAGTTTCATAATATTAGATTTTATGATTTTCAGATATAGGATTTTCAGAAACTGAACTTGCCTAAAAGTACAAAAGCCGATCTGGAGCGATCGACTTTCATGATGAACGTGTAACCACATTGCTGTGTCGTTCGGGTGCAAATATACATCCATTATTTAATATAAATCTAATTTTTTATTCTTTTTTTCGAGTTAGTGATAGAAACGGCATCCTTTTGTAATTTATTTTTTTCTTAAAATAAATAAATTACAAAAGATATAGTGGATAGCACGTTGCAAAACAGTTGGTTAGTGTTTATTACTAAATTTTGATGTTTTGCAAACTCCCAAAAATAAATTAGTATAAACTTTTTTTTATTTGTACTTTTGCCGAGTTTTTAAAACTATATTTTAAGATATTATGGTAAAAGATTTATTTGCAAGAATACAAGAAAATAAAGGTCCATTAGGGAAATGGGCATCGCAAGCTGAAGGTTATTTTGTTTTTCCAAAATTGGAAGGTGAACTTGGTCCAAGAATGAGGTTTAAAGGAAAAGAGGTGCTTAACTGGTCGATTAATGACTATTTGGGTTTAGCAAATCATCCTGATGTTAGAAAAGCTGATGCTGATGCTGCTGCTCAATATGGTGCTGCTTATCCAATGGGTGCTCGTATGATGAGTGGTCATACCGATATGCACGAACAATTAGAAAATGAATTAGCAGCTTTTGTACAAAAAGAATCGGCTTATTTGTTAAACTTTGGTTATCAGGGGATTATGTCATGTATTGACGCTTTAGTGACTAAAAATGATATTATTGTTTATGATGTTGATGCTCACGCATGTATTATTGATGGTGTTCGTTTACATATGGGAAAACGTTTTACTTACAGGCATAATGACTTGGAAAGTATGGAAAAAAACTTGCAACGTGCTACAAAAATGGCTACTGAAACTGGTGGTGGAATTTTATTCATTACAGAAGGTGTTTTTGGAATGCGTGGTCAACAAGGAAAATTGAAAGAAATTATTGCCATGAAGGAAAAATATAATTTCCGTTTATTGGTTGATGATGCTCATGGTTTTGGTACTTTAGGTAAAACTGGTGCTGGAGCAGGTGAGGAGCAAGGTTGTCAAGACGGAATTGATGTTTATTTTTCAACATTTGCTAAATCTATGGCAAGTATTGGTGCTTTTTTAGCAGCTGATAAAGAAATTATTGATTATTTAAAATATAACTTACGTTCTCAAATGTTTGCTAAATCTTTGCCAATGATTCAAACTGTTGGTGCTTTGAAGAGATTGCAATTATTGAGAGATAATCCAGGTTTAAAAGATAAACTTTGGGTAAATGTAGATGCCTTACAAAACGGTTTAAAAGCAAGAAACTTTAATATTGGTGATACAAATACATGTGTAACTCCAGTTTATCTTGAAGGAAGTGTGCCAGAAGCAATGGTTATGGTAAATGATTTAAGAGAAAATTACGGTATTTTCTTATCGATTGTAATTTACCCTGTGATTCCAAAAGGAATAATCTTGTTGAGAATGATTCCAACGGCTTCACATACTATAGAAGATATTGAAACTACTTTAAGTGCTTTTGAAATAATTAGAGAAAAATTAGTTAACGGAACTTATAGAAAAATTGCAGAAGCAACTAAGGTTGATATGGACGCATAATTTATAGATTTTCTGATATTCGGATTATAGATTTTCAGAATTTTACTTATATAAAAAACCCAATGCTATTTATTTAGTATTGGGTTTTTTATTTCAAAAACAGCATTATTTAGGTTGTCTTCATCTATTTTAGCCGAAATAAGTTTAAAGTTGTTTCGTTCTAATAAAGTTTTAGAATTTTCATTTTTTTGATGAGTATAAGCTTCAATTAAATCTAAATTTAAAGTTGTAAAACCATAGTCTAAAACAGATTTTAAAGACTCACTCATAATTCCTTTTCCTTGAAATTTTGGTTCTAAATCATATCCAATTTCGGCAGTTTTATTATCTTCAGAAAAATTCCACAAACAAATTGTCCCAATAATTTTCGGTTCATTTTTTAAAGTTATTCCCCAAGTAATTGATTTATTGGTTTCAATGTTTTCATTTATTTGCAGGATAAACTTTTTAGCTTCTTCAATAGTCTTTGTTTTTCTATGTTCTGGTCTCTCAATAAATTTATTGATTTCTTCATCTGAACGTAGGTATAAAATAATTTTACAGTCTGATTCTAAAACTCTTCTAAGGATAAGATTTTTTGATTCTATTTTTGGAAATGGGATGAAGTTCATTTTATTTATTTTTGCCTAATGCCTAATGCCTAATGCCTAATGCCTAATGCCTAATGCCTAATGACTAAAGTTTCTTACTATAAGTTCTTCTACGTTTAGTAATCTTACTATTAAAATGCTTCCAAAGCTTTTGAATAGCAGTGTTTTCTTCTAATTCCGGAGTTCGTACGCAAGTTTCTATACCTTTTGCTTGACAAACTGTATAATATTCATCAAAAATAATAGCCGTAACACCTTTACTTTGGTATTCTGGTGCAACACCAATTAAATAGAATACTACTTCTTTAGAATTGTTTTTAGCTTTTAATAAATGATAAAATCCAAAGGGGAATAATTTGCCATTTGCTTTTTTAAGTGCTTCACTAAACCCAGGCATAACAATAGCAAAGGCAATCATTTTTTCATCTTTATCTATAATGAATTTTATGAATTCTGGATTTATAAAACTTATATATTTCTTTTTAAAGTACTCTTTTTGAACATCATTAATAGCTACAAATGATTGTAGTTTTGCATAAGTATCATTAAATAAATCAAACATTTTATCGACATAAGGCATAATGTCTTTTGTCTTAGTAAAATTTAATGACCTTAATTCGTAACGCTTTTTAATTAGAGCACTAGCTTTTTGAAAGGGTTCTGGATTTATATTGCTAAATGAAAAAGTGCTTTCTAAATATTCTTTTTCTTTAGTTAAACCCAGTTTTTCAAAATGCTCTTTGTAATAAGGTAAACTGTACCAAGTTACCATATTTCCGATTTGATCAAATCCTTCAGTTAAAACACCAACTTTATCTAGATTAGAAAAACCAATTGGTCCTTCAACCATTTCTAAATTATGTTTGTTACCCAATTCGTATACCTTTTCTAGCAGTGCTTTGGTGACTTCAATGTCATCAACAACATCAAACCAACCGAAACGGACTTTACTTTTTTTAAGAATTTTTACTTCATCCCAATTAATTATAGCGGCAAGTTTACCTACAATTTTATTGTCTTTATAGGCTAAATAAAAATGTGCTTCTGCACTTTGAAAAGCAGGATTTTTATCTCTATCAAATGTTTCTAATTCTTCTGCAATAATTGGTGGTATCCAATTAGGGTTGTTTTTATATAGTTCAAAAGAAAACATTACGTAATCTTTCATTTCTTTTTTGGACTTGGCTTCTTTTATTTCAATCATTGTGGTTGGGTGAAATTATTCTTCGTCTTTAGACTTTTTTAATTTCTTTTCTTTATTCTTATTTAGTTTAGGCTCTTTTTTCTTAGCACTTTTATTTGCTTTATCCTTTTTTCTGTCTTCAGGAGATTTTATTCTTACTTCTTGATAATTTTTATCAAAACGCCAAGAAATTCCAACACCACCATACATTATTGAAGGTGTATTTTTAATGTTCTTAGAAAATGAAGCATCAACTTGCATATTAGGTGAGATAAGATATGCTCCACCAGCTCTAAAAACGATATCACTATACAAATCACCTTTATAGCCTTGATTTTCTACAAAAACTGACCATTGTTGGTTTATTCCATGCGTAAGTGTTGCAATGTATTCTAATGATTTGAAATCGGAAGTAAATTTGTTGTAAATTAAATTTCCAACCAATACCCAACGTGTTCCAAAAGTGTTTTGTGTAATTAAAGCTACTTTTGGACTAACTTTTGGTTCAATTAACCTCGAATTATAGTTATATGGATTATCAGAAAAATTTAGATTTACACCAGCAAAAATACCTACAGAAGGAATTAATTGTCTCCATTTAAAACCTTGATTGGCTTTCCAACTTCTAATATTTACTTTCTGTTCATAATATTTATTTGGGTCATAAACTAAATATTTAGCTCCCAGAACTGTAGTTCTTAAGGCACTTCTTTTATATTCTTCTAATGGACTTGTATATGTGTCATTTTGATATTGAATTTCGACAACAGCTTCCATTTGTTCTTTAATAACTCCCCATCTTAGAGCAAAATCAACTCCAAAACCATTGGCATCATATCCGATTAAATCATGATTTTCATTTATTGCAAAGACTCCCGATTCTAATTGAATTACTGATTTTCCGACAGAGAAAGCCATCATTGATTTTCCTGGCCTATTAGAATTAATTACATCTGTATATTGAGCAGAAGCCATTTCAACAAATAATAAAGAGAATAAAAGGAGAAATTGTGTTGATTTTTTCATAATTGGCTTAAATAAGTTTTTCAAAAGTAGTTATTTTATCATAAATTTAAGAAACAATTTATGGGTTTTTAGTACTTATAATTGTATTTTTGAATTTTAAAATTAGATTACAATGATAGAAGCATCATTTACAGGTTTATTAAGAACGTTAGCTTACATAGTTTTATTTTATTATTTGTTTAAATTCTTATTGAGAATTTTTGCACCTATTTTAATGAAGAAAGCCATGAATAAAGTGCAACAAAAAATGGAAGACCAAGTTAAGCAACAACAAAATTATCAACAAAACACTTCTCAAAATAATTCACAGTCAACAGTTAAGCCTCAGGAAAAGAAGAAAGTAGGAGAGTATATTGATTATGAAGAAGTAGATTAATAACATTTGAACAATAACAGAAAGGATATTTTAACGATATCCTTTTTTTATTTACTTTAGCACCTTTAAATATTTATTCTTTAGCATGAAAAATTTGCAAAAATACTCTTCACATTTATTAGCTATTCTTGGTTTTGTAATAGTAGCCGTAATTTATTTTTATCCTGTATTAAAAGGAGAACAGATTTACCAACATGACATTGCAGAATATACTGGAATGGCAAAAGAACAAAATGATTTTAGAAATGAAACCAACGAAGAACCTTATTGGACAAATAGTGCTTTTGGTGGAATGCCAACTTATCAATTAGGTGCTAAATATCCAAACGATTTTATTGGTCACTTTGATGATGTTTTACGTTTTTTACCTAGACCAGCAGATTATTTATTTCTATATTTTTTAGGATTTTATATATTGTTATTAGTTTTAAAAGTTGATCCGTTAAAAGCCTTTTTTGGAGCTTTAGCTTTCGGTTTTTCGACTTATATGATTATCATTATTGGAGCTGGACACAATGCAAAAGCTCATGCTATTGCTTATATGCCAATGGTTTTAGCTGGTGTTTTGTTGGTTTTTAGACGAAAGTATATTGTTGGTGGATTACTAACTATGATTGCTGCAGCTTTAGAAATTCAAGCGAATCACTTTCAAATGACTTATTATTTATTGATTTTACTTTTAGTAGTTTCAATTTATTATTTTGTAGAATTCATCAAAGAAAAAGATTTTAAAGGTTTAGCCAAAGTGGTTGGAGTTTTTGCGATTGCTGGACTTTTTGCTATTGGTTCAAACGCAACAAGTTTATTAGCAACATCAGAATATGCTAAATTTTCTACAAGAAGTGATAGTGAACTGACTTATGAACCAGATGGTTCTAAAAAAGAAAGTTCAAACGCAATGAGTTATGAATATATCACTGATTATAGTTATGGAGTTGCAGAAAGTTTAAACTTAATTTCACCAAGACTTTTTGGTGGCGCTAGTTATGAGGATTTAGGTAAAGATTCAGAAATGTTTCAATATGTAATGTCACAAGGAGCAAGTGAAGCAGAAGCTTCAGTCATAACAAAACAATTAAGAACCTATTGGGGAGATCAGCCTGGTGTTTCTGGACCAGCTTATATCGGAATTATTGTTTTCTTTTTAGCTGTTTTAGCATTATTTGTAGAAAAAAGAAAAGTCAAGTATGCTTTAGTTGCTGGAGTTTTAATTTCATTATTCCTTTCTTGGGGAAAAAACTTCTCATTACTAACGGATTTCTTTATCGATTATGTTCCATTATATAATAAATTTAGAGCTGTTTCATCCATTCAAGTTTTATTGGAATTATGCATGCCTATTTTAGCTATTTTAGGACTGTATTCTTTTTATAAATCTGATGATGCTCAAAAATGGAATGCCTTATGGAAATCTGGAGCTATCGTTGGTGGAATTCTAATTTCATTGTTATTGTTTAAAGGAATGTTCAACTTCTCTGGACCAGCTGATGGTTATTATGCTGAATCTTATGGTTATGACTTCATGAGTGTTCTAAAAGAAGATAGAGCAGCGATGTATTCTTCAGACGTATTTCGTTCTTTAGGATTTTTAGCAATAGTTTTTATTGTTCTGTATGCATCATTAAAGAATAAATTAGCTCAAAATACGGCTATTATTTTAGTAGGATTGGTTATGGTTTTTGATTTATTCTTAGTAGATAAAAAATATGTAAATGATGAAAACTTCAAGTCAAAAAGAGAAATCGATATGCCTTATCAAATGACCGAAGCAGATCAAAACATATTACAAGACACAACCCATTTTAGAGTTTTTGAAGCTGCCGGAAATATGAGTAGTGCAAGAACTTCTTATTTTCATAAATCGCTTGGTGGTTATAGTGCTGTGAAACCAAGAAGAATGCAACAATTGTTTGATTATCAAATAGCCAAAAACAACCTTCAAGTTTATAATATGTTAAATACTAAATATATTATTAAAGCTAACGAACAAGGAGAAGATGTAGCTTTATTAAACCCAGACGCAAATGGAAATGCTTGGTTTGTTGAGAAAGTACTAAATGTTATTTCTTCAGATGAAGAAATGAAAGCTTTAGATAGTTTAAGAACCAAAGATATAGCTGTAATTAATCCAACAGCATTAAAGGTTAAAGGGAAGCCTTTTGGTGATTTCGAAAGAGATTCTCTAGCTAAAATTGACTTAATTGATTACAAACCAAATTATATAAAATACAAATCAACAAATTCTAATGCTGGTTTTGCAGTGTTTTCTGAAATGTATTATTCAAACGGTTGGAAAGCAACAATAGATGGAAAAGAAACTCCAATTTATCGAGTTGACTATGCTTTAAGAGGATTAGAAGTTCCAGCAGGAAATCATACAATCGAATTCAAATTTGAACCACAAGTTGTAAAAACGGGAAGCACAATTGTTTTATTTAGTTGCATTGGAATGTTGTTATTGTTGATAGGTGGAATTTATTTTGAGAATAAAAATAAAAAAGGATTGAAGATTGAAGAGTAACGATTTTTGAGTGATGAATTAAAGAAACTATAAAATGAAAGAATCAAATTTTAATCACGATAAACCTAAAAATATTGAAGCAAAACGTATAGCTGAAATAAAAAAGCTAACTTATGCTGAACGATTACAACGTTTTTTAAAGTTAATGGAACTTTCTTATGCTTTAAAAAACGCACCTAAAGTATATCCAAATAAGAAATGATTGAAGAAATAATAAATATTTGGAAAATCTTCGAAGAGAACAATGTCAAATACATTACAATTGGTGGATTTGCTGTAAATATTTATGGCTATACCAGAAACACAGGTGATTTAGACATTTTAATTGAAGACTCTTTAGAAAATAGAAAAAATTTAAGAAAAGCTTTTATTGAAATAGGAATTGGTGATTTTGAATCTATCGAAACAATGCAATTTATTCCAGGTTGGACAGATTTTACCTTGTTTTTTGGTCTGCGATTAGATGTTATGACTTCTGTTAAAGGTTTAGAAAATATTCCTTTTCAGGAATTATTAGATAAAGCAACAAAAGTAATTATGGGAAATGTTCCAGTTAATTTTATTGATTATGATAATCTTATAAAAGCAAAAAAAGCAACTAATAGACTAAAAGACCAATTAGATTTAGAAGAGTTAAATAAAATTAATAATCCAAATAATGATTAAATTTTAACCAAATAACTTTGAAACCTAAAACAAACAAAACTTTAATCATCACCTATTATTGGCCTCCAGCTGGTGGACCAGGCGTACAACGTTGGTTAAAATTTGTAAAATATTTACCTGATTTTGGAGTACAACCAATAGTTTATATTCCAGAAAATCCTACTTATCCTTTGTTAGATGAAAATTTAGTTCAAGAAGTTTCTGATAAAGTTACAATATTAAAACAACCTATTTTTGAACCTTATGGTTTTGCTTCGTTTTTATCGAAAAATAAAACAAAAAAAATCAGTTCAGGAATTATTCCGAATAAGAAAAAACAATCTTTTATAGAACGAACTTTACTGTGGATAAGAGGAAATATGTTTATTCCAGATGCACGAATTTTTTGGGTAAAACCATCTATAAAATTCCTTCAAAAATATATTGAAGAACATAAAATAGAAACCATAATTACAACTGGTCCACCACATAGTGTACATTTAATTGGATTAGGTTTAAAAAAACAAAATAACATCCAATGGATTGCCGATTTTCGTGATCCTTGGACAACTATTGGGTATCATAAAGCATTGAAATTATCTGATAAATCAGCAAAAAAACATAAAGATTTAGAAAAAGAAGTCATGAATAGTTGTGACCAATTAATAGTGACTTCACCAACCACAAAAACAGAATTTGAACAAATTACTTCAAAACCAATTGAAGTCATTACGAACGGTTATGACATTGAAAAAGTTGAGAAAAAATCAATGGATTCTAAATTCACATTAGCGCATATTGGTTCATTTTTATCGGAAAGAAATCCACGTATTTTATGGAAAGTTTTATCTGAATTAGTCAAAGAAAATAAAGATTTTGCAAACGATTTTCAACTGAAATTAATTGGAGCAGTTAGCAAAGAAGTTTTAGAAACTATAAATGAATTTCGATTAGAAAAATATGTAAATCATTTGGGTTATGTTTCGCATAGTGAAGCTTTACAAGAACAAAGAAGTTCGCAAGTTTTGTTATTAATTGAAATAGATTCAGAAGCGACGAATTGCATTATTCCAGGTAAATTGTTTGAATATATGGTTTCCGAAAGACCTATTTTAGCCATTGGACCAGAAAATGCAGATTTCAAAAATATTATTAAAGAAACAAACACTGGAGTATTCTTTACTTATGATGAAAAAGAGGCTTTGAAATCACAAATTGAAACTTATTACAAGCAATTCAAGCAAAATACGTTACAAGTAAATGCAATTGGATTACAAAAATACAGTAGAAAAAAACTAACAGAACAGTTAGCAACTCTTTTAACTGAACACTAATTACTGATCACTGATCACTAGCTAAAATGGGAATAGTTCTAAAACAATCTTTAAAAAACACTGTAATTACTTACATTGGTTTTGCTATTGGAGCTATTAATACCTTGTATATGTATGTTCATTTTTTGGGTGATACATATTATGGTTTAGTTGGTTATGTTTTGTCTGCAGCTAATATTATGATGCCTTTAATGGCTTTTGGTGTGCATAATACTTTGGTAAAATACTTCAATGAATATAAAACTGAAGAAGAAAAATCATCGTTTTTAACCTTTGTATTGTTTCTACCTTTATTATTGATAATTCCGTTTTCGTTGATTGCTTATTTTGGTTATCATCAAATTGCTTCATTATTGTCAGAAAAAAATCCAATTGTTTATGATTATGTCTGGCAAATTCCTGTCATCGGACTTTGTATGGGATATTTTGAGATATTTTACGCTTGGGTTAAAGTGCATTTACAATCGGTTTTAGGCAATTTTATAAAAGAAGTTTTCTTAAGAATCCTTGTAACGATTAGTCTTTTTGCAGTTTATTTTAACTATATAACTCCTTCTGAATTTGTTTATTCCTTAATGGGGATTTATTTTTTAGCTATGATATTGATGAAAATTTATGCTTATAAAGTTAGATTTCCATCCTTTAAATTTAAAATTCCGTCTAATTCGAAAGCCGTTATCACTTATAGTTTATTCATTATTCTAACTGGTGGAATTGCGAATTTGTTTCTAGAAATTGACAAATTTATGTTGAATAATTACGTCAAAATTGAAAATATAGCCTATTATTCTGTGGCTGTTTTTATTGCTACTGTAATTGCAGTTCCAAGTAGAGCTATGCACCAAATTACGTATCCAATTACTGCCAAATTGATGAATGAAAATAAACATGATGAACTAAATGATTTGTATAAAAAGACATCAATTACCTTGCAAATTGTTGGTGGTTTAATATTCTTAGGAATTCTTGTAAACATAAATCAATTATATCTGTTGATGCGAGAAGAATATGCAGCAGGAGTTTTTGTGGTGTTTACTATAGGATTATCGAAATATTTCGATTTGATATTAGGCAATAATAATGCTATTATTTTCAATTCAAAATATTATAAAACGGTTTTGTTTTTAGGAGTTTTGTTAGTAATATTAACTATTCTTTTAAATATGATTTTTATTCCGTTATATGGATTAGAAGGAACAGCTTTTGCAACTATGATTTCGATTACTTTATATAGTTTGTCTAAATTACTTTTTGTGGTAAAACGAATGAATTTGTTTCCTTTTACTTCAAAAACCATCACTGCTTTTGGAATATTAATTGTTTGTTTTTTAGGGTTTTATTTTTGGGAATTTCCGTTTCATCCTGTAGTTAATATTTGTTTAAAATCAATTTTAGTTTCAATTATTTACTTATTTTTAAGTTATAAATTGAAATTATCGAATGATATTAATGTAGTTATGGAAAACGTTTTGAGTAAATTGAAAAAATAAAAAATCCTGTAAACATTTCTGCTTACAGGACTTTTAAAAACTAACAAACTAACCAAACTATTTTTTAACTTTTCTATCTGTTTCTTCACGTTTAATTTCTATAACATCGTCTTCGTCCATTTTTACTTTGCTACCATCTTTTTTGTAATAGTAGAAATCATCATCTGAATCATAGTTGTTGTTATTTCCATTTCCATTTCCGTAACCGTTTCCATTTCCATGACCATTTCCTCCAAAATTATAATTGTTTCCTTGGTTGTAATAGTTTACAAAACCCACAATATCTATAATTTGTCCTCTTCGGTTGTAGATGATTTTCATATTTCCTACTTGTTTCAGTGCAAAACTGTTGTATTTCATATAAACAGAACCAATTCTTTTAACTCTTCCATAAGCATCATAATTAATGAACACGTTTCCTACACGTCTAACTCGTCCTTGATTATCATGTTGAATAATAATTCCTCCACGTGATGGACCATAATATGTGTTTGAAACAGTTACTGTTCTAACTCCAGGTGCTCCATAAGTTCCATTCATATTTTCAGTACGAGTTCTTGTTCCTGAAACAGTTGGTTGTGTATTAAAATCGAATTGACCATCTAAAAAGATGAAGAATTCAACTCCTCTTTCTTTGAAAACAATTGGGTCAGCATCTCTATAATCTGTAATAAAGCGATAACCTTCCTCCGTTGCACCAAATACATTTTTCTCTGATGCGATAGTTACATTACCAATAAGTAATAAACTTGCTACTAAAAGTGTAATTTTTTTCATGACTTCTATAATTTAAGGTTAAACAATTCAACAATTTAAATTCATTGTTGTTTGGTTACTTAAATCCAATAGCTGTGCCAGAATACGTTAAGCAGTTGTCAATGAGTTGTTAATGAGTTTTAAGTGATTGAAAAATAGATTGTTATAGAAGTAAAAATTGACTTAACTTATTGAAGTTAAATCTTATTTGGATTTTGTGAAGTATGAAAAACAGCATTTATTAGTACAGTTTTATTCAATTCATCTAAAATATAAAAAGCTACATATGGAAATTTTTTAAGAGGAAGAAAACGATAATTACTATCATGAATTTGATAAAAAGGATTTTTTTCTAGTGCTTTATAAACATTTTGAAAATCCTTTAAAAAATCTAGCGCTACTTTTTTATTTACTTCTTTACTATAATAATCAATTGCATTATCTATGTTTTTTGAAGCTTTTGGAGAAAGTAAAACCTTATAATTCATGTTTGTCTTTCAAATTTGAATACAGTTTACCTGCTTCAGTATATTCTTTTATATCAAGACCTACTTGTTCATTAAGAAGATTTTGTTGTTCTTCTGTTAATGAATACGGTTTAGTTTCTTTAGAATTTTCCATAATTGCATCAACATAACCAATAACACGCTCAATAACACTTTGAGGTGCATTTTTTAGTTTTTTAGTTATTGTATCTATTGAAACAGTTTCCATATTAATTTTATTTAATCAAATTTATGAAAAAAATCAAACAAATTTAAAAAACTGAAACAAAAAAACTTGAAACATCTGAAACAAATCTCATTACTTCTCTTTATCAATCAAATCAAGTAAAGAATTCATTTGTGTATCAATATGGTTTAAGTAATCAGAATAGGTTTGAGTAATTTCATAATCTGGCATAATTCCTCTATGCTTTAGTTGATTTTCTTTTTCAATAACATCTTGTTCTATATTAACAATTGAAAAAGTTGTACTAATTTTTGACTTTGGTAAAATATATGAAATTGGACTATGACCATTATGTCCGTAATAACCTCCTTGTGTTTCCTCACCAATTATGGTTACGTTATCATTACTTGCAACCAAACTAGCAAAATTACTTCCAGCAGAAGCAACTCTTGGACTAATTAATAAATATATTTGTCCATAAAAAGCGTTTTTATTTGGAACTCTTATCGCATGATCTTCACTTGTTTCGTCTTGATAAAATTTTCCATCAATTTCTATTGGAAATTCTTTTTGAAGGTATTTATTATGTTTAATAACACCTAAAAACCTTAGAAACGTTGGAACTTTTGTTTCAATATATCTCAAATAAGGTATTTTATTGAAACTAATCCAAGCACTTTTGTTTTCTGAAAAATTTCTTTTGGTAAGATAGTCATAAACTACTAAATCATTTGGATCTGTTCCACCACCGTTGTGTCTAACATCAATAATAAGATTTTTTATGTTATTATTTTTGACAGCTAAAAACGTACTATCTAAAAATGTTACAAATTCTTTATGTTCTGGTGATTCAGCGTTGTCACCAATTGCAAATGTATTGATAGTTAAAATTCCTGTTTTGGAATTTATTTCATTATAGTTATATTTTTCTTTTAAATCATCACTATCAGTGAAATCTAGTTTATCAAAAGGTTCTGAATATCTTTTTATTTTATTTTTATAACTATCAATAAACCCAATACTTTTTAAATTTATTTTTAATTCGTTTTCAGAATTGGATACTTTATAAATTACTTCAAAAGTGTTTTCTAATCCATAATTATATCTATAATATTTGCTAAAACCAGATGTTAATCCAATTTGTTTTCCAGTGATATTTTTTCCATCAGTTTCATAATATTTGTATAATTCCTTTGCAATTTCTGACATTTTTCTTCCATTAATAGAAATAATTTCTGAACCTAACGGAATTTCATCAGTCTGAAAATTTAAAATCCATTTGCCTTCAATTAATTTTATTGGATAAGGAAAATAACCTTCTTTTTCTGCTAAAAGATTTTTCCACTTTTTAGATGAAATTGTTATGCTATTATGAGTACTTCCTTCAAAATCTGAAAGTTGACATATTATATTATAAAAATCTCTATATGTTTTTGAGTTTTCAATTTCTGTTTCAGCCCAATTATAAATACTGTCTATTTCTGTTTTTGAACGATGTTTATATAAACCTGAATTTGCTTTTATTCTGATGTTTTTATAAACTTCAAAATCTTTTTTCATTTTATCTTTAGAAAATTCATCATCAATAGATTGAGAAAAAAGCGTAGATATTGAAAACAATACCAAAACTAGTTGTAAAATATTTTTCATAGTACTTATTTATGCTACAAATTTATTTAAATGGAGTTTATTGAACTTGTAGAATCTTGGCAATTATAAAATAAATGAATTTTTATTTTGATATTCCTTTGGTGAAACGCCTACATAACGTTTAAAAGTATTTGAAAAATGAGACAAATCTGAAAATTCGTAATCAAAAGCAATTTGAGTTAAATCTGAATGTTGTGTAATTAGTTTTTTGCTTGAAAATATTTTTTTCATCAAAATATAATTCATTGGTGACATTCCTGTCGAAGCTTTAAATTTTTTAGCAAATCCAAATTTGTTAATATTTACAACTTTAGACAACTCTTCTAAATTAAGTTTATTAGTTATGTTATTGTCAATATAAGTGTTGATATTATTCAATGAATTGAAGTTTAGTTCTGAGTATTCTTCTATTTTTTCATCTGAATAATACTTTAAAATAGTTAAAAACTGAATTAGTAATTGTTCTGTTTTTAATAAATCACTAGAATCTAAAGCTTCTTTTAATTGAATAAATAAAAGATTTGCTTTTGGATTATTTATTTTTCTATTGGTGAAAAATATATTTTGTCCATTAAAGATGTATTTCACTAAATCTTTGGAAATATAAATAGTGTCAAACTTAATTATGGACGAAGAATCAATAATTGGATTCGAATGAATTTCGTAAGGATTTGTTATAGAAATGCTCCCTTTTTCGCTATAAATACATTGATGTTCTAGACTTATTTGTTCAATTCCACTATAAATTAGAGAAATACAAAATGTTTCGTGATAATGCTTAGGAAACGAAGTTTTTTGTTCCTTTACACTTAAAAATTCTATATTATCTAAATTCATTTTTTGATTTTACAAACGTAAATTAACAAAATAAACCTGAAACATCTGAAACAAATTCTAAAGTTTCTCCATCAAATATTTCCCAGTAACCGAATTTTTGTTTTTTACAATTTCTTCTGGAGTTCCAAAAGCCATTAGTTTTCCTCCAAATTCTCCACCTTCTGGACCAATATCAATGATATAATCAGCACATTTGATTAAATCTAAATTGTGCTCAATTACGATGATTGAATGACCTTTTTCCAATAAAGCTTCAAAAGAGGCTAATAATTTTTTAATATCGTGAAAGTGTAATCCAGTTGTAGGTTCATCAAAAACAAATAAAGCCTTGTCTTTAATGGTTCCTTTTACTAAAAATGATGCTAATTTAATACGTTGTGCTTCTCCACCAGATAGAGTAGAAGAAGATTGACCTAATTGTACATAACCTAATCCAACATCTTGTAAAGGTTGTAATTTTTGATATATTTTCTTTTGGTCATATTTTGTAAAGAAAGCTAAAGCATCATCAATGGTCATGGTTAAAATGTCATCGATGTTTTTCTCTTCATATTTAACTTCTAAAACTTCTTTTTTGAAACGTTTTCCACCACAAGTTTCACATTCTAAATGAACATCAGCCATAAATTGCATTTCGATAGTAACAGATCCATCACCTTTACAAGTCTCACATCTTCCGCCATCTACATTGAAAGAGAAGTGTTTAGCTTGATAATTTCTCAATTTTGAAACCGATTGTTTCGAATATAAATCACGAATATCATCGTAAGCTTTGATATATGTCACAGGATTTGAACGCGAACTTCTTCCAATTGGATTTTGATCAACGTATTCAATATGTTTTATGTTAGAATAACTTCCTGCTAATTCAGTGAATTGACCAGCTTTTTCACTAATTCCTTCTAAACTCTTTTTTATGGCTGGAAATAATATTTTCTTCACCAAGGTACTTTTTCCACTTCCTGAAACTCCAGTAACAACGGTAAGACATTCTAATGGAAACGTAAAGTTTTGATTTTGAAGATTATTTTCTCTTGCACCAATTACATCAACGTGATTTTTAAATTTTCTACGTTTTTTTGGAACTTCGATTTTTTCTTCACCATTCAGGTATTTTGCTGTTAAAGAATCAGCTTTTAGAATTTCATCATAAGTTCCTTGTGCGACTAAATAACCACCGTTTGTTCCTGCTTCTGGACCAATATCGATAATCATATCAGCAGCTTTCATGATGTCTTCGTCGTGTTCTACAACAATTACAGTATTTCCTAAATCACGAAGATTTTTTAAGACTTCAATCAATTGTTCTGTATCTTTTGGATGTAATCCAATACTTGGTTCGTCTAAAATATACATTGAACCGACTAAACTACTTCCTAATGAAGTGGCTAAATTTATTCTTTGTGATTCTCCACCAGAAAGTGAAGCTGAATTTCGGTTTAGTGATAAATAGCTTAATCCAACTTTATATAAAAATTCTAATCTGTTGTTGATTTCGATTAATAAACGTTTGGCTACGATTGCATCATATTCGTTTAAAGTCAACTCTTTAAAGAAAGCCATCAACTTTAAAATCGGTAAATCAACCAAATCTGAAATGTTTTTACCAGCAATTTTAACGTAAGTTGCTTCAATACGAAGACGTTTACCTTTACATGTGTGACATTTTGTTTTTCCACGATAACGTGAAAGCATCACACGATTTTGAATTTTATAATTTTTTTCTTCTAATTCTTTGAAGAAATCATTTAATCCAGTGAAATATTTATTTCCTTCCCAAATTAAAGCTTTTTGTTCTTCTGAAAGTTCAAAATAAGGTTTGTGAATTGGGAAATCAAATTTATGTGAATTATTCACCAATTGATCACGATACCAACCCATGCTATCACCTCGCCAAGGAAAAATTCCGTTTTCGTAGACCGATAAAGCAGTGTTTGGAACCACTAAATCATTATCAATTCCAATTACACTTCCATAACCTTCACAAGTTGGACAAGCTCCATAAGGATTATTAAAACTGAATAAATGTATATTTGGTTCTAAGAAATTCATCCCATCAAGGTCGAAATTATTGCTGAATCCAATTCTTTTATTGGTATTGACTTCTTGTAAGTAACACGTTCCTTTTCCTTCAAAAAAAGCTGTTTGAATGGCATCAGCCAAGCGATTCATAAACTCTTCATCATCTTTTTTGACAATGATTCTATCAATAATAAGAATAACTTCTTTTTTATCAAATTTTAAATCTTCAATTGCATCTAAACGAATCATTTCGTTATCAACTATAATTCTAGCGAAACCTTGTTGTAACAGAACTTTTAATTTATCCTCTAAAGGTCTACCTTCTTCTAAATGAATAGGAGCAATTAATAACCATTTACTATCTTGTTCTAAAGTTTGAATATGTTTAACTACATCAGCAAGGGAATCTTTTTTAACCTCATTTCCAGAAATAGGAGAGAAAGTTTTACCAATTCGAGCAAATAGTAGCTTTAAATAATCATATATTTCTGTAGAAGTTCCAACGGTTGAACGAGCATTTGTTGTATTTACTTTTTGTTCGATTGCAATTGCTGGCGCAATACCTTTTATGTAATCTACTTTCGGTTTGTCTAAACGACCTAAAAACTGTCTTGCATAAGAAGATAAACTTTCTACGTATCTTCGTTGTCCTTCAGCATAAAGTGTATCGAAAGCTAAACTCGATTTCCCTGAACCTGACAGACCAGTTATTACAACTAGTTTATTTCTAGGAATTGCTACATCAATGTTTTTAAGATTGTGTAATTGTGCTCCTTTTATTAGGATATTTTTTTTTGGTTCTAATTTGGAAAAATCGGTTTTAATCATAGCATTTTGTAAAGAAGTGCAAATTTACGTAAATAAAACCTTTAGTCATAAATAATTACGGTTGTATATTCTTAAAAAATACTTAAAAAATGAAATGCTATTTATGGAAAAGAATCTGTTTTTTTTGTTGTTTTCTACATAATTAAAAAAATCTTAGTAATATTATTATATAAATAGCTAAAAACCTACAGTAAAACACCTATACATTACCTATACGAAACCGTTGTAATTAACGTTTTTGTAAATTTATTAGAAGTTTTTGTAAAATTATAAAGCACTGTTTTTCTTTAGTTTAATGGCTTTTTTAATGTTTTATCAAAAAAAAATTGTTGTATAGTTTCTATATCAAGAATTATGATATTGATAATTAAATTATGGATATATTTATAATGTCGAAATTAATAACATAAATAAATGAATATTATGAAAAAAACTACTTTAATTCTATGTGCACTGCTAAGTTTTGGGCTTGCGTTTGCACAGCCAACAACAAATGCACCAGTACCTACTAAGGCTGCTGCAGATGTAAAATCAGTATTTAGTGATACTTATACTACTATTGCAACAAATTATAATCCAAACTGGGGACAAAGTGGTTTTGCTTCAGTTAATCCTACTTTTGATCCTACTGGTGGCGGTACAAACTTTGTTTTAGCTTATCCAAATTTTAATTATCAAGGAACAGAGCTTACTTCTCAAAGTTTATCTAACATGGAGTTCTTACATGTTGATGTTTGGACAAGTGCTAATCCAGCTAATTCTATTTTACAAGTTAGTCCTATTAATAATGGAACTGGAGCAGGAGAGACTTTAGTAACAATAAATCATACTGCAGGTTCTTGGTATAGTGTTGATATTCCAAAAAGTGCCTTTACCGGAATGACTTGGGATTCAGTGTTTCAAATGAAATTTGCTGCTAATGGTGCTGGAAGTACGGTGCCAATTACTATTTATTTAGATAATATTTACTTCTGGAAAACTCCAGTTGCTGCTGGTTCAGATGCAAATTTAAGTGATTTAAAAGTTGATGGAGCAACTATAGCAGGTTTTTCTCCAAACACTATTGCTTACACAAAAGGATTGCCAGCTGGTACTACTGTTGTACCACAGATAACTAGTGTAACTACTAATGATACAAACGCAACTCAAGTAACAACTCAAGCAACTGCTATCCCTGGTAGTGCAACTGTTGTAGTAACGTCGCAAAACACTACGGTAACAAAAACATATACTGTTAATTATGTAATAGAAGGACCAGCTACAGCTGCACCAACTCCACCAAATAGACCAGTTGCGGACGTTAAATCAATTTTTAGTAACGCTTATGCTCCAATTGCAGTTCTTAATTATGCTGGAGTAGATGGTCAACCGTCAAATGACAATACCTTTAATACAAGTTGGTGTGGAGCTAATACTTCATTAGTATCTATACTTGGTAACGATACAAATAAAATCACAGGTTTAGGTTGTGAAGGTGTAGCTTTTTTAAGCGGTAGATTTGATGCATCATCGTTTACATATTTCCACATGGATATTTGGACAGCGACTCCAACTTTAGATAAAAGTTTTAACATTAAATTTTCTAATTGGAATGGTGGAGCTGGTGAAGCAAATGCAATTGAATTTTCAACTACTAATGCAAATTTCTTGACTAATCCTAATCCAGGAACATGGATTTCTTTAGATATCCCTTTAACTAATTTTACACCAGTTGTAAATGCTAACAGAAATGATTTAGTACAATTTGTTATCACTTCAGATTTAGGAACTGTTTATTATGATAACTTATATTTACATAAAAACACAGTATTGAGTAACTCAAATTTTGAATTATCTTTATTTAATGTATACCCTAACCCAACTCAAAATGTATGGAATATTACATCAAAACAAAATATTACTTCAGTGGTTTTATTTGATGTAATGGGTAAAAAAGTTCAAGAAGTTTTACCAAATAATACAACTATAGAATTAAATGCTGCTGAATTAGCAAATGGAATTTATTTCGCTAATGTTACTTCAGAATTAGGAACTAAGGTTATTAAGTTAATCAAAAACTAATTTTTTAATTCTTTCAAATTATGAAAAGACTGTCTGAGAAGACAGTCTTTTTTTTGTTTATTAGTAAATGAGTTGTTCCTTTAACATAAATTTTAATGTCAATAAATTAAATAGAAACACTTGTTAAAAGAGATTTTTTTTTCTTCATATTTATCATAAATCAATTTTATTATATATCTTTAAAATTATTTATTAAGACAATGTACATTAAAAATATTCTTTCAAAACTTTCCTTATTACTCTTTTTATTTTCAATATTTTGTTATGGACAAGAATTGCCTCCTATAACAAAATATACACAAAGTACTTATCAAGCTGGTATTCAAAACTGGATGATTTCACAAGATGAAAATCATTTTATGTTCTTTGCAAACAATGAAGGTTTGTTGGAGTTTAATGGTTCAATGTGGACTTTATATCCTTCACCAAATGAAGCAATTATTCGATCAGTAAAATGTATAGAAGATAAAATTTATACGGGTTCTTATATGGAATTTGGTTATTGGGAAAGACAAAAAAATGGTCAGTTAAAATATAATTCTTTAAGTGAAAAAATAAAAAATAAACTTGTAGATGATGAACAGTTTTGGGGAATTTTAAATTATGACAATTGGATTCTCTTTCAATCATTACAGAAAATATATGCTTACAATACAAAAACTAAGGAATTTTCTATTATTGCTCCTAAAGCCTTTATTTTCAAAG
The DNA here is from genome assembly GCF_000422685.1 of Flavobacterium gelidilacus DSM 15343. Classification (GTDB taxonomy): domain Bacteria; phylum Bacteroidota; class Bacteroidia; order Flavobacteriales; family Flavobacteriaceae; genus Flavobacterium; species Flavobacterium gelidilacus. Next base: position 223,438 of record NZ_AUGN01000004.1, read on the forward strand.
CATATAAAACTTCTGATGGAATTTTCTTTCAAACTAATGATGGTTTATTTGAAATTGAAAAAGGGAAAAGTAAACTTTTTTTAAATGATCCTATTGTAAAAGATAACAAAATTATTAATCTTATAGAATCAAATGATGGTTTACTGTTGGTTACTCAAATGCAAGGAATTTTTTCCTATAAAAATGGTCAACTAAACCGATATAGAACTAATGTTGATAATGAATTAAAACAAAGTAGTATATATAATTCTGAAGTTCTAAACGATGGAAGTTTTACTTTAGGAACAATTTCAAATGGAATTTACATATTAGATAATAAAGGAGAATTAAAATATAAGATTACTCAAAATGACGGATTGAGCAACAATACTGTGCTTTCGCTGTTTGAAGATGTAGACAAAAATTTATGGATTGGTTTAGATAATGGAATTAATTGTATCAATTTACAATCGCCCATAAAAAGTTATACTGATAATACTGGTGTCATTGGAACAGTCTATACTTCTGCTATTCAAAACGATAAATTATATATTGGAACTAATCAAGGCTTATTTTATAAATCAATTAATTCTAATTCAGATTTCACATTTATTCAAGGTACGAAAGGACAAGTATGGTCTTTATTTCTTCATAACGGAACTCTTTTTTGCGGTCATGATTCAGGGACTTTTGTCATAAATAGCGATAGTGCATCGTTAATTTATAATCAGTCAGGAACTTGGAAATTTGAACCTTTACCTTCTAATAAGAATATTATTCTTCAAGGTAATTATTTAGGTATTTCAGTACTAGAATTTCAGAATAACAAATGGGTTTTTAAAAATAAAATTAAAGGATTTGATTACTCTTCAAAATATTTTGAAATAGTAAAGAACGTTATTTATGTAGGTCATGAATATAAAGGAATCTACAGGTTTGAAGTTAATAAAGAACTAACAGCAAGTTCAAATTTCTTTGAATACAAGAAACCTCTTAAAGGAAAAAACGCAAGTTTAATTAAATATAATAATCAAATTTATTACGCTTCAAGAGTAGGTGTTTTTAAATTAAATTCAATAAGTAAAGAGTTTGAAAAAGATTCATTATTAAGTAGTGTTTTTGAAAAAGATGAATATGTAACTGGTAAAATGGTTGTAGATCAATCAAATAACTTATGGTTTTTTACAAAGAATTATATTCATTATTTTTCTTCAAGTAAAATGACACACGACTTAAAGAAAAATAGTTTACCTATACCTTCATCATTAACAAACTCGATGCCTGGTTATGAAAACATTAATCAGATTAGTGATGAAACTTATTTAATAGGTACAACAGATGGTTATTATGTACTTAAAAATAAGGAAATAAAATTCACTAATTATAAAGTTTCAATAACTGGAGTTTCAACTAATGTTTTAAATAAAAAATCGGTTAATTCTTCAATTTTAGATGAAGGGAATTTTAATTATGATGATAATAATATAGTTTTTAATTTTACTATTCCAGAATACGATAAATATATAAATGCTGAATATCAATATAAATTAGAAGGAATTCAAAACGAATGGAGCGAATGGAACTCTAAATCAAATGCAGTTTTTAAAAACTTACCTTCCGGTGATTATGTTTTTAGTGTTCGTGCAAAGATTACTAATTCAATCACAAAGAATATTGCATCTTATTCTTTTACTATTAAAAAAGCTTGGTATTTAAGTAATTTTGCTATGTTGTTTTATATTATTTTGTTTTTAATTATAGTGTATTATATCAATAGAGTATATTATAATTTTCATGAAAATAAACACGAAAAAATTATTGCAGAAAATAACCTTCTCCTTGAATTAAAAGAATTAGAGAGCGCTCAAGAAATAATGAAAATTAAAAATGAGCAGTTAAGTGAGACAGTAGATAAGAAAAATAAAGAATTAGCTGTTTCAACCATGAATTTAATTAAGAAAACAGAACTATTAAATATTATAAAAGAAGACTTAAAAAGTTCAACAGAAGATACATCAAACAGAAGCATAAAATCTATAATTTCGACAATTACAAGAAATGTAAAAGAAGAAGACACTTGGAATGTTTTTAAAGAAGCGTTCGATAATGCTGACAAGGATTTTATCAAAAAAGTAAAAGGGCTTCATCCTAGTTTGACTCCAAATGATTTAAGACTTTGTGCCTACTTAAGACTAAATTTATCTTCAAAAGAAATAGCTCCTTTAATCAATATTTCTGTAAGAAGTGTAGAGATTAAACGATATCGTTTGCGAAAAAAAATAGATTTAACGCATGAACAAGGATTAGTTGAATATATTTTATCAATTTAGCCTATACAGTATTTGCTTTTTACCTATACAAGAGTACAACATTGTCAATTTTTAGACTTTAAAAACCTTTTTAATATTTAAATTAGTTGAATCTTAATTTATTGTTAATAAAGGATTTTTTATGAATTTATGACATTAAAACACTGCATTTATTGTAATGTATGTTTTTTGTTGTAGTTAATTTTATTTTTTTTACAATTATTAGTTTAATTTTAAAATTCAATAATGCTATTAAAAGGAGTCATTATTTCTGAAATAGCCATTTTAATTATTTTCAAAATTTTATAGAAGAGATAATAACTATTTTAAACAAATTAAATTTTTACTTTAAACTTTAAACACAAGTATATCAAATGAGAAAAATTATTTTATTACTAATCATCGGATGTTTTTCATCTACAATTTATGCACAAGCGGATAATGTAGTTGTCTTAAATAATGCAGATGGAATGAAATTAGTTGTCAATGGAAAAAATCTTATAATTAATGGGATGAATTGGGATTATACTCCAATTGGAACTAATTATTCTTACAGTTTATGGACTCAATCAGATGATGTTATTAAAGCAGCTTTAGATGATGAAATGAGTTTGCTAAAAAACATGGGTGTAAATACAATACGTCAATACACAGGAGTGCAGCCAAAATGGATTACATATATTTATGATAAATATGGTATTTATACAATGCTTAATCACTCATTTGGAAGGTATGGTTTAACTATTAATGGAACTTGGACTCCTAACACAAATTATTCTAATCCAGCAACAAGAGAAATTTTACTCAAAGAAACTAAAGAAATGGTAGAAGAGTACAAAAATACTCGAGGTTTACTATTATTCCTTTTAGGAAATGAAAACAACTACGGATTATTTTGGGACGGAGCAGAAACAGAAGACATTCCCTTAGAAGATAGAAAGTCTACGCTTAGAGCAAAAGATATGTATGCACTTTTCAATGAAGCTGTTGTTGAAATGAAAAAAACAGACAAAAATCACCCAATGGCAATATGTAATGGTGATTTATTATTTTTAGATATTATTGTAGAGGAGTGTAAAGATATAGATATTTTAGGAACAAATATGTATAGAGGTGTTTCTTTCGGAAATGCTTTTGATGAAGTAAAAAATAAATTAAAAAAACCAATTTTATTTACCGAATTTGGTGCAGATGCTTTTAACGCAATTGATAATGCTGAAGATCAAAAATCACAAGCATATTATATGGTTAATAACTGGAAAGAAATATATGAAAATGCTGCTGGTTTAGGTAAAGCTAATAATTCATTGGGTGGATTTACATTTCAGTTTAGTGATGGTTGGTGGAAATTTGGACAAACAAAAAATCTAGATGTTCACGATAACAATGCTTCATGGTCAAATGGTGGGTATCAATCAGATTATAAAGTTGGTGAAAATAACATGAACGAAGAATGGTTTGGAATTTGTGCAAAAGGGCCAACTAATGCAAGAGGATTATATACTTTATATCCTCGTGCTGCATATTATGCTTTAAAAGAAGCACATTATTTAAACCCTTATGAAAATGGGACTACTTTAGAGAGTGTTGATAGATATTTTAGTAATATTCAATTAATGGATGCTGTTTTAAGAGCAAGAGGAGATAAAGCTGCTTTAGGTGGTAATGATTCAGATATTTTAAAAATTAGTAATCTAAGAGCTGAATTTACAACATTTAATACTGGAGGAAGTTTAATTACAACTCCAGAAACAGCTGATGATAACAATACAACCTATCCAAATAAATTAGGATTTGATCACATGCAATCTTACTATGTTGGTGTTGAAGGAAATCCAGCACCTAACATGAAAGCAAATGTGAACGTTAATATATTAGGTCATGTTGCAGAAAATCCAATTAATGAAATTTTCTACGAAAACAGAGGAAGACCAATAACAGTTAACACAGATAATGGAAATGTAACTTTAAATGATGTAAATAGAGTTCAAGTTTATAATGCAACATATTCTTGGAATGCTAAAGATTTTGAATTAAGAGGGTTTTACAGATCTGGTCACTACCATTGGGGGTATGAAGGTGATTTCTTTGCTTTATATTCAGAATCAAATTACGGTCCCAATTTAGATATCTATAATGGAGAAACTTTGGGTTTTGAAATTGATGGAAAAAGAAGTTTAAACGGATTAAAAGCTGCTTTTGGACCACAACTTTGGTGGGGAGCCAATCCAGCTTACTTATTAAAATATCAAAGAAAATTAGGTGTTTTTGATGCAGCAATTGTTTATCATGAAGATATCTCGAAAGCATCTGCAGCACTTACATCTATAGCAATTCCACTTCCTAAAACACGTAGAGCTACAATAGCTTTTAAAACTAAAGTTTCTGATTTTGGATTTGAATTTGGTGGTATTTGGGGAGGACAACCTTTAAATGGTAGAACTTTTCAATATGCAACTGGAACTTCAGGAAACTATACAGTTTATGATGATACAGTAAAATCAAAAGACAATTGGGGAGGAAAAGCAAAAATAACTTTCTCTAGCGGAGCATTCAATGTTTATACTCAAGCAGCTGTAATGGGACTTGTTGCAAACGGTGGTGCTGATAATACACAAACATTTACAGGATGGAGATTAAAAGATAGTGGAAGTGGAAATCAAGCTAATTTTTTAGCGGGTTTAACATATGGTATAGGTAATTTCCAAATCGCTCCAAACTTCTTATGGCAAAAACCTTTATTAGATGCAATGCCTAATGATGTAAACTCACCAGGAAGATTGAGAAACATTCAAGATGATCCTTTTATAGTTAGAGCAAATAGAGAAACAGTTGGTGGTGAATTACTTTTTACTTATGATCCAACTCCAGGAACATGGTTTTATGAATGGGATAATGATAGGTCGGAAGATGCAAAATTTGCTTTTAGTAATGATTTTGTTTTCCGTCATTTGCCTACTACACAAGATGCAGCCATTGGTTTTTTAAGCAATCGTTCTTCTTTTGCTTTTGCAAATTCTGCACCTGCACATGATTTATGGGAAAACAATACTCGTATAGTATCTAAGGTTAGTCCAGAATTAGGTTTAATTGCTAACTTCTATTTTGGAAATGCACAAGCAAATGGAAGCGATACTAGATTAATTGAAAGATTTGGTGGAGATATTAGAGTAATTTATAAAAAAGTTAAAGTAATTTCTTCATTAAAAATTAACGATTGGGGTCCTTATGATTATCATAGAGATTTTAACTTAACTTATCCTGTACAATCATCAATAGACATTTCAACTTCAGTTGGAAAACCAGATTGGTTTATTTTACCAGATACTAAAATTGGGATTATGGGAATTTGGAGATCTCTTGATCAATATTCACCAAGATACTCTCCTAATTTAGTGGCATCAGAATTTGCTACTTCACCAACTATTAGTCCTGTAGGATTTGGAAATGGTTCAGAATGGGAAATAAGAACTTATATTCATATCAATATTGGTAAATAATAAAAAAAAATGAAAAAATGAAAAATAGAAAAATTAATTATTTAAAAAACATTTTCCTTTTAGTATTGGTTTTATTGACTGGTATTAATTGTGAAAGAGATTTATCAGAAGATGCTAATTTATCAACCTTTTCTAAAGCAGGTGAAATATTTACAGATTCACCAGTTGGAATGGGAAGTAATTTTTACTTTCCTTATGATGGTTCAAAAGCAACAGCTTGGTCTGTGGATAATGAAGTTAGCTATAAAGGTACCTCTTCAATGCGATTTGACATACCTAATGCAAACGATCCAGAAGGAAATTATGCAGGAGCTATTTTTAGAATTGATGGAGCAGGCAGAGATTTATCAGGTTATGATGCGCTTACATTTTGGGCTAAATCTTCTCAAGGTGTAAACATTGCCGAAATGGGGTTTGGTGAAGATTTTTTTCCAAATAAATATATGGCTACTGTAACAAATGTTAGTGTAGGAACTATTTGGACAAAATATATTATTCCAATTCCAGATGCTTCAAAATTATTACAAGAAAAAGGAATGTTTAGATACGCTGCCGGAACTCAAGAAACAGGTGGTTTTGGATACACACTTTGGATTGATGAACTTAAATTTGAAAAATTAGGGACTATTGGTCAACTAAGTCCTAAAATTTTAAATGGTAATACAGAAAATATCACTTCAGTTATTGGAGGTAGTACAACACTTAGCGGTTTTAGTGGGACTTTTAATTTACCTTCAGGTCAAAATATTACTGTAAATTCGGCTCCAGCATATTTTGAATTTACATCAAGTGCTACATCTGTGGCAACAGTAAATGAAACGGGTAACGTTTCTGTTGTAGGATCGGGTAACGCTGCTATAACAGCAACTTTAGCTGGTGTAAATGCAGTAGGAGTCTTGAATGTCGAATCTATTGGTGCTTTTGTTTCGGCTCCAACACCAACAGAAAATGCAAATCAAGTTATTTCTATCTTTAGTGATGCTTACACAAATCAACCTGTTGACTTTTTAACAAGTAACTATCAACCCTTTCAAACAACAACTTCAAGTCATTTTGAAGTTAATGGGGATAATGTTTTAAATTATTTAAATTATAATTTTGTAGGTATTGAATTTAATCAAAATGTTCCTACAATCAATGCTTCATTAATGTCAACTATGCATTTTGACATATTTGTTCCAGGAAGTTTTCCCACTGGTTCTACAATCAGACTTAAATTAAGAAATTTGGGTGCTGACGGAGTAGTTAATAATGACTTTAATGGAAACCCAATAGGAGATGATACTCAAATAAGCTATACAGTAGCTGCACCAACTTTGGTTTCAGGTAATTGGATTAGTGTAGATTTTAATATCACTGGCTTAACTAACAGAAGTCAACTTGGACAAATAGTTCTAGACTCAACGACTGGAGTAGCGCCATCTGCATTCTTTGTAGACAATATCTACTTTTATAATGATGGAAGTATTATACCAAGCACACCTACTGTTGCAGCACCATCGCCAACTGTTCCTGCAGCAAATGTTATTTCACTTTTTAGCAATCAATATACTAATGTACCTGTTGATACTTGGAAAACATCATGGTCAGCAGCTACACTTACAGATGTTACAATAGCTGGAAATGCTACAAAAGAATATTCAAACTTAGATTTTGTAGGAATTGAAACGGTAAACAATCAAATAAATGCAACTACTATGACTCATATTCATATAGATGTTTGGTCACCAAATTTTACTTCTTTTTCTTTAAAACTTGTAGATTTTGGAGCAAATGCAGCGTTTGGCGGAGGTGATGATACAGAACACCAGGTGAACTTTACAGCTCCATCACAAGGTCAGTGGATTAGTTATGATATTCCACTAAGTAATTTTACAGGATTAACGGCTAAACAACATATAGCTCAGTACATACTTGTTGCTCAACCTTCTGGTTCTGCAAAAGTCTATATTGATAATCTATATTTCCATAATTAGTAAGTTGTTTTTTAATTTAAAAAGAAAAAAAATGAAAAGGAAAAAATATAATTATTTTAGGTTCAGTTTAATTTTAGGCTTTGTACTACTAGTTAATATAAACTGTGATAGAGACTTATCTGATGATGCAGTTCAAACTGGTTTTTCATCAGCAGCCGAAATTTTTATAGATGGTTTTAGTAGTGGATTAGAGTATTATCCATATGAAAATTCAAAACTTGATGCTTTTACAGTTGATAGCCAAACAAAATACTCTGGTTCTTCGTCTATGCGTTTTGATGTTCCTAATTTTGGTGATGCGGAAGGTGCATTTGCTGGAGCAATATTTAGAGATGATAATGGAGGTAGAGATTTAACGCAGTATAATGCTTTAACATTTTGGGCAAAAGGTACTAAAGCAGGTAAAATCAATGAAATAGGTTATGGCCAAGATTTTGGAGAAAATAAATATGAAGTAAGCATACAAAACCTCCACTTAACAACCAATTGGAAAAAATATATTATTCCAATTCCAGATGCTTCAAAACTTACCCAAGAGAGAGGTATGTTCTGGTATGCAGAAGGACCTGAAGATGAAAATGGATATACTTTTTGGATTGATGAATTAAAATTTGAAAAACTAGGAACGATTTCACAAGGGCAAGTGTCTATACTAAATGGTAATAATCAAACTGAAACTTCTTATGTTGGTGTAAATTCTCTAATTGATGGTGTTACTGCCACATATAATTTAGCAAATGGAAACAATCAAACAATATCAATCAGTCCATCTTATTTGCAATTTAATTCTTCAAATACAGCTGTAGCTACTGTAGATTCTTCTGGTTCTGTAACTTCTCTAAGTACTGGAACTGCTCTTATAAATGCAACATTCGGAGGAGCTTCTGTAACAGGAAGTTTAACAATCAATTGTGCTGGTGCATTTGTTCACGCTCCAACTCCTACAAAAAGTCAAGCAAATGTAATTTCACTTTTTTCAGATGTTTATTCAAATGTTCCTGTAAATTATTATAATGGTTATTGGCAACCTTGGCAGACAACTGTTTCTAATGATTTCTCTGTTCAAGGAGATAATATATTAAATTATACAATATTTAATTTTGTAGGTATCGAATATAGTAGTCCAACAGTAGATGCAACTGCAATGACTCACGTTCATTTAGATGTTTTCATTCCAGGATCAATTGCTCCAGGAAGGCAATTAAGAGTTCTAGTTGTAGATTTTGGTGCAGATGGTGTGTTTGGAGGTGGCGACGACACAAGACATTCTACAACTTTCACAGCTCCAACTTTAGTATCCCAAAATTGGATATCTATAGATATTCCTTTTTCTACGATGCCTACGTTAGCTAGTAGATCACACCTTGCACAACTTATTTTAGAAGGTGGAGATGGTTCCTTAATTTATGTAGATAATATTTATTATTATAATTGATTCTAATCCAAGCACTAATAAAAATTTAAAAAAATAAAAAATGAATATATATATTAAAAATAGTTGCAAATCTTTTTTCCTTTTTGGCACATTTTCATTGTTGCTAAGTTGTTCTGCAGATGAAAAACAAACAGTAACAACCTTAGATAAATTAGTATTACAAGATGAATTTAGTGTTGATGGGGCACCAGACAGCGCTTTATGGAATTACGATATTGGAAAAGGACCTGGTGGAGATGGCTGGGGTAACAACGAACTTCAATATTATACAGACAGGCCTGAAAATATTAAAGTAGAAAATGGGATGTTAAAAATAACAGCTATTCAAGAACTTTACATGGGTTCTGGATATACTTCTGCAAGAATTACTACAAAAGGTAAATTTGAACAAAAATACGGTCGTTTCGAAGCTAGAATGAAATTGCCATCTGGTAAAGGTTTGTGGCCAGCTTTTTGGATGTTAGGAAGTAACATTGATATCAATAGTTGGCCTCAATGTGGTGAAATTGATATTATGGAAAACAAAGGAAGTCAGCCTTTAACTGTTTCTGGAGCACTGCATGGACCAGGTTATTCTGGAGGTACAGCAATAACAAAATCGTATAGTTTTACAAATAGTAGAGTTGATACTGATTTTCATATATATGGTGTAGAATGGGGTCCAAATTATGTAAATTTTTACATAGATAGTGTTTTATATAATCAAATTACTCCAGAGGATGCAACCGGAGAATGGGTTTTTAATTCCAATCCATTTTACATGCTTCTTAATCTTGCAGTTGGTGGAAACTTTGATGGAGCGCCAAATAGTAATACCGTTTTTCCTCAAGAAATGTTAATAGATTACGTAAGAGTATATCAATAGAAAAAAATAAAAAAAATATTTAATAAGGTATTTAAAATATTTAAATCAGGCTTTTTTTAATGCCTGATTAAGTTTTTTAATGCCTAATATTAAAATAACAGTATAGAATTCTTTAAAAAAAATTATGAGTAATAGTCAAACCATAAGTGTTGAAAATGAAAAGGAAAATAAAAAGGTATCTATGGATGTCATTTTATTAGAAGGTGAAAAATATTATAAAATAGCCAACAACGATGCTATGCGTCCTTTTTTTATGAGTATTGTAAGTGATTCCAATCACTGGATGTTTATTTCTAGTAATGGAGGGTTAACAGCTGGTAGAAAAAATGCCGAATTTGCACTTTTTCCTTATTACACTGATGATAAGATTACAGAATCTTTTGATTTAACAGGAAGTAAATCTATTTTTCAAATTCATTTTAATAATAAAATTCATGTTTGGGAACCTTTTTCTGAACGTTTTTCAGTTAATAAATACGCAATTTCTCGAAATTTATACAAAAACCTTTACGGAAATAAAGTAATTTTTGAAGAAGTAAACCACGATTTAGAAATCACTTATCGTTATCAATGGAATTCAAGTGATAAATATGGATTTGTTAGAAAATCTGAATTAATTAATGATTCTGAAAACGAATATAAAATTGAATTAATTGACGGAATTCAAAACATTATGCCTTATGGTGTAAGTAGTGATTTGCAAAATGCAGCTAGTAACTTAGTTGATGCTTATAAAAGAAGTCAGTTACATCAAAAAAGTGGTTTAGGAATTTTTGCTTTAAGTGCAATTATCGTAGATAAAGCAGAACCAAGTGAAGCTTTAAAGTCAAATATTGTTTGGTCTTTAGGATTAGATAATCCAAATTATTTGGTTTCTTCTCTGCAGCTTTCAAACTTTAGAAATAAACTAAAAGTTACTCCAGAAAATGATGTTAAAGGTGAAAAAGGAGCTTATTTTTTAAATACTGAAATCACTTTAAAAGAGAATTCAAATCATGAATGGATGATGGTTGCCAACGTAAATCAAGATCATTCTGATGTGGCTCAAACCATTAATACCATTCAAACTGAAAAAAATATCCAAGAATTAATTAATCAAGATATTGAATTAGGTACTAAAAAATTAATTGCTCTAAATGCTTCATCAGATGCTTTGCAATTAACCAACGACAATTTAAGAGATACGCGTCATTTTGCCAATACATTATTCAATATCATGCGTGGTGGAATTTTCGATTTCAATTACCAAATAGAAAAGCAAGATTTTCTTAAATATATTGAGAAAGGAAACAAACTGGTTTTTCAAAAATTAGAAAAAATCTTAAATAATTTACCAGAATTATTTTCGCTAGAAACTTTAAAAGAATTTGCTTCTAAACAAAAGAATTCAGATTTCGAGCGTTTGAGTTTAGAATATTTACCCCTAAAATTTAGCAGAAGACACGGTGATCCAAGCCGTCCATGGAATAAATTTTCAATCAATACGCAAAGTGAAATTGATGGTTCAAAAATATTAGATTACGAAGGAAACTGGAGAGATATTTTCCAAAATTGGGAAGCTTTAGCGCATTCTTTTCCTGACTTTATTGAAAATATGATTCATAAATTCTTAAACGCAACCACTTTTGACGGATACAATCCGTACCGTGTAACAAAAGATGGTTTTGATTGGGAAACTGTTGAAGAAGATAATCCCTGGTCATATATTGGATATTGGGGTGATCATCAAATCATTTATTTGTTAAAGTTCTTAGAAATAATTGAAAAGCATCAACCCAAAAAATTAGAAGCCTATTTTAATAAAGATATTTTCGTGTATGCTAATGTACCTTATGTTATCAAATCTTATGAAGATATTCTAAAACATCCAAAAGACACCATTGAATTTAATCACAAATTAGATGAACAAATTCGTGAAGAAAGAAATAAAATTGGAGCTGATGGTGCATTATTAAAAGACTCAAATGGTGAAATCTATAAGGTAAACTTCATAGAAAAAATGTTGGCTACGGTTTTGGCTAAAATGTCAAACTTCATTCCAGAAGGCGGAATTTGGTTAAACACACAACGACCTGAATGGAATGATGCCAACAATGCATTAGTTGGAAATGGAGTTTCAATGGTAACTTTATATTACTTGAGAAGATTCTTAAATTATTTCGAAAATTTAGTTGAAAATTCTGAAATAGAAAGTATTAAACTTTCAAATGAAATGGTAGAATTTTATCATTCAATAAGAGAGAATTTAATAAAACATGAGTCTTTATTAAAAGGGAAATTCAATGATTCAGACAGAAAAGTAATTTTAGACGCTCTTGGAAAAGCAGCTTCAGAATATCGTAATCAAGTCTATCAAAATGGGTTTTGGGGAAATAAAAGAACCCATTCCATGGCTGGTTTAAAAAGATTTATTAAAGTAAGTTTGAAATTTATCGACCATTCTATTGAAGCAAATAAAAGAGAAGACAATCTCTATCATGCTTATAATTTAATGACAGTTGAAAACGAAAAAGAGGTTTCAATTTCTTATTTAAGCGAAATGCTAGAAGGTCAAGTGGCTGTTTTAAGTTCAGGCTATTTGTCTTCAAAAGAAGCCTTAAATGTTCTTGATGCACTAAAAAATAGTAAACTATTTAGAAAAGACCAATACAGTTACATTCTTTATCCAAATAAAGAATTACCAAATTTTATAGAGAAAAACAACATTTCAAAAGATGCTGTCTCAAAATCTGAGCTGCTTACAACTTTAGTAGCTAATAATAATACTCAAATCATTGAAAAAGACTGTTTTGGTGAATATCATTTCAATGGAAATTTCAAAAACGCAGCTGATTTAGAAAAAGCATTAGCATCATTAGCGAAAACTTCTTTTGCGACACAAGCTGAAAAAGATAAGAAACAAGTTTTACAAGCTTTTGAAGATGTTTTTAATCACAAATCATTTACGGGTCGTTCTGGAACTTTTTATGGTTATGAAGGTTTAGGTTCAATTTATTGGCACATGGTTTCTAAATTGCAATTAGCAGTTCAAGAATGTTGCTTAAAAGCAGTAGAAGAAAATGAATCAGCAGAAGTTATAGGAAGATTGTTAGAGCATTATTACGAAATTAATGAAGGAATTGGTGTACATAAATCACCAGCTTTATACGGAGCATTTCCAACCGATCCATATTCACATACACCAGCAGGAAAAGGAGCACAGCAACCAGGAATGACAGGTCAAGTAAAAGAAGATATATTAAGCCGATTTGGAGAACTTGGTGTCTTTGTAAAAAATGGAAACCTATATTTTAATCCATGTTTATTGCGTAAAGATGAGTTTCTTGTAGCAACTAAAACATTTAATTATGTGGATTTAAATTTCAATCCAAAAGCTATTGAAATAGAATCAAATTCGCTTTGTTTTACTTATTGTCAAATTCCGGTTATTTATAAAATATCCAACCAAAAAAGTATAGAAGTTGTCTACAATGACACCACAAATAAAAAGTTTGATGCTTTAATTCTAGATGATAAAACAAGCAAACAAGTTTTTGAAAGAACAAATGAAATAGATCATATTGTAGTAAACGTCATAGAAAACGAATTAAAATAATAAAATGAATAGTAACTCTTTATTACATCTGAAATTAGGAATTAAATCTATTGCTCTACTAGCAATGCTTTTGATTGTAGTTTCATGTAAAAAAGTGACTAAGATCAATAATGCCCCAAAAACTAAAGAAGTGACCGCAAAAGACATATTAGGAAATCCAAACTACTTAGCCATTTGTTATGGAGGTTATCGAAAGAATAGTAGAGAAATTCAACCAACTATAGCACAATTAAAAGAAGATTTACTGATTTTAGCTGCCATGAATATAAAAGTTGTTCGTACTTATAATGTTCATTTAGCACATGCTTCAAATGTTTTAAAAGCAATTGCTGAGTTAAAAAAAGAAGATCCTGATTTCGAAATGTACTTAATGTTAGGGGCTTGGATTGACTGCCAAAATGCGTGGACAGATTTAGAAAAAAATCATGATGTAGAAAGCGAAAGAAATGCTATCGAAATTGATGAAGCTGTCAGATTAGCCAATAAATATCCAGAAATTGTAAAAATTATTGCTGTTGGAAATGAAGCAATGGTCAAATGGGCAGAAGAATATTTTGTGCAACCTAATGTAATTTTAAAATGGGTAAATCATTTACAAAAGCTTAAAAAAGATAATAAATTATCAAAGGATTTGTGGATTACTTGTTCGGATGATTTTGCCTCTTGGGGTGGATTAGACGATACTTATAAAGTAAAAGATTTAGAAGATTTAGTTAAAGCTGTAGATTATGTTTCTATGCATACGTATCCTTTTCACAACACACATTATAATCCTGAATTTTGGAAAATACCAAATCATCAAGGCAACTTACCAAAAAAGGATTTAACGGATGCAGCAATGAATAGAGCCGTATTATTTGCTAAAAACCAATACAATGCTGTTCAAAATTATGTAAGAAGTATTAGTCCTAACAAACCAATTCATATTGGAGAAACAGGTTGGGCTTCAAGTTCGGATGGTTTTTATGGAAATGAAGGTTCTAAAGCTTCAGACGAATATAAACAAGCCTATTATTATAATGCCATGAGAGAATGGACCAACAAAGAAGGAATTTCATGTTTTTTCTTTGAAGCATTTGATGAACCATGGAAAGATAGTGGAAATCCTTTAGGATCTGAAAATCATTTCGGAATTTTTACTGTGGATGGAAAAGCAAAATATGCCTTATGGAAATATGTTGATGATAAGGCTTTTGAAAAATTACAACGAAACGGAAAATCAATAACTAAAACGTTTAAGGGTAACAGCGAAAACCTAATGAAAACGGTTTTAACTCCACCAAGACATTAAGATTATGAACAATATAAAATACTTATTTTTCACCTTTTTAATTTTGACAATGATCAATTGTGATAAAAAAAATGATGCTTTACAAGTAGAGGTTTATGAAACTTCTGAAGCAGGAAACTCTTTAACAAAAGTTACAGAATTTGCTAAAAGTGATAGTCTAATTACTATTAACTTAAATTCAGATGAAAAATTTCAAACAATTACTGGTTTTGGAGGATCTTTTACGGAATCTTCGGCTTATTTACTCAATCGTTTGAGCAAAGAAAATCGCAAAAAAGTACTTGACGCTTATTTTAGTGAAGAAGGAGCAAATTACTCATTAACTAGAACTCACATAGCATCATGCGACTTTTCATTAAGCAATTATACCTATGCTAAAGTCGAAAATGACATGACATTGGAAAACTTTACTATTGAAGATGATAAAGATGATTTAATTCCAATGATATTAGATGCAAAAGCGATTTCAAAAGACGGATTTAAAATTATTTCTTCACCATGGTCTTGTCCACCTTGGATGAAAGACAATAAAAATTTTGTAGGTGGAAAATTATTACCCGAATACAATGATGTTTTTGCTTTGTATTTTTCTAAATATTTAACGGCTTATAAAAAAGAAGGAATTGATATTTGGGGTGTAACAGTAATCAACGAACCTCACGGAAATGGAAATAATTGGGAAAGCACTCATTTTTCTCCTAAAGAAATGACAGATTTTGTTCAGAATCATTTAGGTCCAAAATTAGAAAAAGACGGTTGGGGAAAAACTAAAATATTAGGGTACGACCAAAACCGAGCTGGAATAAAAGAATGGGCAGACGAAATGTATAGAGATGAAAAATCTTCTAAATACTTTGCAGGAATGGCCATTCACTGGTATGAAAGTACCTATGAAGTTTTCCCAGAAGATTTACAATATGCTCATAATAAAGCACCCAACAAATACTTAATTGAAACAGAAGGCTGTATAGATTCTGAAATTCCACATTGGCAAGATGATGCTTGGTATTGGAAAAAAGAAGCTACCGATTGGGGTTGGGACTGGGCAAGCGAAAAAGATAAATACTTGCATCCAAAATATGCTCCTGTAAATCGTTACGCCAATGACATTATAGGTTGTTTAAATAATCATGTTGATGGTTGGATTGATTGGAATATGGTTTTAGACCGACAAGGAGGTCCAAATTGGTTCAAAAACTGGTGTGTTGCTCCTGTAATTGTAGATCCAGAAAAAGACGAAGTTTACTTTACACCTTTATATTATACAATGGCCCATTTTAGCAAATTTATGAGACCTGGTGCAGTAAAAATTGGTTGTGTAATTGATTCAAAAGATGTGGTTTCTACAGCAGTAAAAAATCCAAACGGAAGTATTGCAGTAGCTATTTTTAATCCGACAGACACAAATTATAGTATAGAATTAAATTTAAAAAACAAGAAAACAACAATAACTATTCCTGCAAAAGCTTTGCAAACAGTACTTATTAAAGGTTAAATAAAAAATATAATATGACACAAGTCAAACTCTCTAATACTGAAAAAGTACCAATGCTTCAAAAAGCTGCTTTTGGTTCAGGACATTTAGTTAATAACTTATTACCTGGAGCATTAGGTGTATTTTCATTTTTCTTGATAACCGCTTTTGGAATTGAACCTGCTATTGCGGGGTTATTAGCTGCAATTCCAAGATTTTTTGATGCCTTATCAGATCCAATTATGGGTTTTATCACAGATAATACATCATCAAGATGGGGAAGAAGAAGACCCTACATATTTGTTGGAGCTATATTATCTTCAATTCTGTTTGTAATTCAATGGCAAATGTTTGAAGAAAATGGATCTGCTTATAATTTCTGGTATTTCTTATCATTTTCAATTCTATTCATTTTTGCTAATACCATTTTTTCTACACCACTTATTGGAATGGGGTATGAAATGACTTCCGACACCAAAGAAAGAACAAGATTAATGGGAATTGCCAATATGGTAGGACAAATATCTTGGATGATTGTTCCTTTGTTTTGGGTATTAATTGCCAATAAAGATTTGTTTGCTACTCAAGCAGATGGTGTTCGAACTTTATCGCTTTACGTTGGTTTTGCTTGTTTGATTTTTGGTATTTTGCCAGCTTTATTCTGTAGAGAGATAGATGTTTCTGATGATGATAGTAAAGCAAAAATAACCTTTAAAAATTTAGCAGGTAATCTTAAAATATTAATACAGAACATTAAAAACATGACTAAAAACATGCCTTTTATGCGTTTGTGTGGAGCAACATTTTTAGTGTTCAATGGTTTTCAGATGGTAGCTTCTTTTAGTTATTTTATTATTGTCTTTTATATGTATAACGGAAGTTATGAAATGGCTGGAACTGTACCTGCTATATTTTCTATTTTAGGAGCTTTCGCAACTGCGGTTATAATAATTCCAATAGTTTCTTGGATGGCAAATAAATATGGAAAAAGAAATGCATTTATAATTTCAACATTTATTTCAATAATTGGATATATACTAAAATGGTGGGGTTTTGTTGTGGTAGACGAAAATACGGCTGTGCTTTTCAATGATGTAATATTACAAGTGGGTGTAGTTAAGTTTTCTTTAGAAATGCCAATAATATTACTATTACCAATTCCTTTTATGGCATTTGGATTAGGAGGATTATTTACATTAATGATGAGTATGACTGCAGATGTTTGTGACTTAGATGAATTAAGAAACGGTTTGCCAAGAAGAGAAGGAACATTTGGAGCCGTTTATTGGTGGATGGTGAAAATTGGGCAATCTATTGCGTTAGCATTAGGTGGATTAGTTTTAACAATAGTAGGGTTTGATGCAGGGAACTCAGTTCAAACTTTAGAAACCATGAATGACTTAAGAGTTGCGGATATAATCATACCTTCTCTAACAGCTGGACTGGCTGTCTGGATAATGTGGAATTATAGCCTTAATGAAGACAGAGTCAGTAAAATCAAAAAAGAATTAGAAGAGAGAAGAGCTGAAAAAAAGAAAAAATTAAATACTCAATAAAATGTCATTTAGAAAAGATTATTTTAATTACGCGGAATCTATTGATTATAACAATACTGATTACACAAATGGTTTTGATTTTACTGAGCAATCTGCAGAAGAAATCAAGAATCATTTTGTAGAAGTATTAGATGCTGGAATGCACGGAATATGTTTCAGCTTATATGAAGATGGACAAAAGCCTGGTGACATTATTTCAGAAGAACAAGTAAGAAGAAGAATGAAAATCATTGCTCCCTACACAAAATGGGTACGCTCTTTTTCTTGTACGGAAGGAAATGAATTTATTCCTAAAATAGCCAAAGAAATGGGGATTAAAACCCTCGTTGGAGCTTGGTTAGGACATGATCCAAAAGTAAATGAAAAAGAAATTGTAGGTTTAATTCAATTGGCAAAGGAAGGCTTTGTAGATATAGCTGCTGTTGGTAACGAAGTTATGTACAGAAAAGATTTATCTGAAGACGAATTATTAGATTTTATAGCAAGAGTTAAAAAAGAAATTCCAACAAATATTCCTGTCGGATATGTTGATGCTTATTATGAATTCACCATAAAGCCAAGAATAACTGAAGCTTGTGACGTTATATTAACCAATTGTTATCCTTATTGGGAAGGTTGTGAAATGGATTATTCTTTAGCACATATGAAGAGTATGTTTTATCAAGCTTTAGAGGCTGGAAAAGGCAAAAAAATAATCATTACTGAAACAGGTTGGCCAAGTAAAGGGGAAAGTTTTAAAGGTTCACATCCTTCAGAAGAAAATGCCATGAAATATTTTATCAACTCTCAACTTTGGTCTAGAGAAGCAAATATTGATATTTTCTATTTTTCTTCTTTTGATGAATCATGGAAAACAGGTCCAGAAGGTGAAGTTGGTGCGCATTGGGGTGTTTGGGATAAAAACGAAAATTTAAAATATACAGATGAATAATATAAAAAATACAGTATTATTATTTCTATTTACAACTTTATGTTTTGCTCAGGTTGATGTGACTTATAACGATTTGGTATGGTCGGATGAGTTTTCTACTAATGGAGCCGTTAATTCGAGCAATTGGTTTCATCAAACTCAGATTCCTTCAGGAGGAAATTGGTATAACGGAGAACAACAACATTATACAAATCAATTATCAAATTCTTTTGTAGACGCAGGTTTTCTTAATATAGTTGCAAAAAAAGAGACATTCACAGATCAAGGATATACAAAACAATACACTTCGGCACGATTAAATTCTAAGTTTGCTTTTTTATATGGAAGGATAGATGTACGTGCAAAAATTCCAGTTGCTCAAGGTACATGGCCTGCAATTTGGACGCTAGGGAAAAATATAAATGAAGATGGTGGTTTTTTTGATGCCATTTACGGTACTACCAATTGGCCAGCTTGTGGAGAAATTGATATCATGGAATATGGAATCACTCCATCACAACCTACAAATTATATTCAAAGTGCTCTTCATACACCTTCTTCTTTTGGAAACACAACAAATGTAGGTGGAACAATTGCTTCTAATTTAGGAAATGATTTTCACGTTTATTCTATGAATTGGTCACCTTATCAAATTAGTTTTTTGATAGATAACGTCATTTTTTACACTTATAATCCTGCAGTTAAAAATGCAAGTAATTGGCCTTTTAATTCAGAACAATATATGTTGTTAAATATTGCAATGGGAGGAGTTGCAGGATCAATACCTTCAAGTTTTACGCAAAGTACGATGGAAATTGATTACGTTAGAGTTTATCAAAACACATTAGTTGATAATCAAGCGCCAACTAATTTTACAGCTTCAATTGGAGCAGTTACAAGTTCTTCAATAGAATTACTTCTTAATGCTGACGATAATTCCGGAACAGTGGTCTACACTATTGCTTATGGTAGCGAAACATTTACATTTGCCAATACGTCTGGTGTTCAAAAATCAGTCATTATTCCAAATTTACAGTCTAATACAAATTACATTTTTTCAGTATCAGCAAGTGATATAGCCAATAATAATTTTATAAATAATCCTATAAGCCTTACAGCTACAACTTTAGGAACAACGGCTTGTGCTGGATCAGATACTGAAGCACAACAAGGTTCATTTTCGTTGGGATATAATTACGCTTTTGAAACTCTTGGAAGCAATGTAAAAGTGACTTTTGAAATGTTAGATACAGATAAAGTAGGTGTTGTAGCTTATTTATGGAGACAAAGCCCATTTATGGAAACGCAAATGACAAATGTTTCTGGAAATACTTTTACAAATACCATTACAGGTTTAACTTCTGGACAAACAATTAGTTATGCAGTTAAATTTGCCTATATGGGAGGTTTGTCTGTAACAAAATATTTTACTTATGTAGTTGGAGATAACTGTACGTTGGGACAAGAAACTATTTCTAAATTAGATAGATTTACATTTTTAAATCCAGTAACAGATTATTTAACCGTTTCTTCAATTGATTCTATTGATAAATTAGAAATATATAATTTAGCTGGTAATTTGGTTATGAAAGTATCACCGGAGAGCAATGAAATTGATATAAAACAACTTTCAAAAGGAATATATTTATTAGCTATTTATTCAGAAAATAGAAAAATCATTAAAAAAATGATTGTGAATTAAAAATAGCTGTTTAACTATTTCTGTACTTTAAGCTTATTACGTTTAACAATAAAAACGCTAATTTTTATTCAAAAAAGTACATTTTTATCACTTTTTTGAATAAAAGTTTGAGTTATATTTGGATTTTAAGAAATATTTATGTTACATTTGAAGCATAAATAATTCCAACATTCATTAGCCTATAGCAAAAAAATACTTTTTAAAAATTACTTAACCCAAATTTAAAAGGTATTATTATGGCTAATAATCAACTCCCTGACGGAATTTTAGTGCAGCAATATGTATCAGGAAATGAACAAGCCCTGTCACATTTAATAGAAAGACATCAATCAAGAATATACGGATTCATTTATTCTAAATTAAATGATCGTGATTTATGCGATGATATTTTTCAGGACACTTTTATTAAAGTAATCAAAAATCTTAAAACAAAATCATACAACGAGGAAGGTAAATTTCTTCCGTGGGTAATTCGTATTGCTCATAATCTTATTGTTGACCATTATCGTAAAAACAAGAAAATGCCAATGACTAGAGAAACAGAAACCTATTCTATTTTTGAATTTATCAAAGACAACTCTTCCACTATTGAAGGGCAAATGATAACCGAACAAGTAGAAGAAGACTTAAAACGTTTAATCGAAGAATTACCAAATGATCAAAAAGAAGTTTTAGTAATGCGTATGTATGAGGATTTAAGTTTCAAAGAAATTTCAGAACAAACAGGAGTAAGTATTAACACTGCATTAGGAAGAATGCGTTATGCTCTAATGAATTTAAGAAAATTAATAGAGAAAAATCAGATTGTTTTGACAAATTAGAATTTGTTTAGTTATGTTTATACTTTAAGAGTCATTCTGATATTCTCAAAATGGCTCTTTTATTTTGCGAAATAAATAATTTTAACATTTATACAATATTTATTTTTCATTTTCGTTATAGTATAAACAAACAAATATTTATGGCAAAAATTTACTCTAAAGAAAAATTAGCGTCTTCAAAAATGTTACCTAAAAAAGAAACTATTCAATTGATTTTAAGTTATTCAGCAGCATTCAATGTTGTTAAAGTTGGAAAATTAAATTTTGAATTTGTAGCTAATTAAAGAAAAATCCTGATAGAAAATATCAGGATTTTTTTTTGATTTTTTGTCATTCTTAATTTAGTTCAGAAATTAGAAAAGTAACTTTATTTCAATTTCTTATTATACTCATTCAAAACAGATTTTCTGCCAATAGTTTTGGTAATAATATCTTTCTCTAAATTCCATCCACGAGCTTGCGAATATTCTCTTCCATACCAAATGATTTGCAAATGTAACTCGTTCCATAATTCTCTAGGAAATATAGCCTTAGCATCTTTCTCGGTTTGAACTACGTTTTTTCCATTCGTTAAATTCCAACGATACATTAATCTGTGAATATGTGTGTCTACAGGAAAAGCTGGAACTCCAAAAGCTTGACTCATAACAACACTTGCTGTTTTATGTCCCACAGCAGGCAATTCTTCTAAATATTCAAAACTCTGAGGCACTTCACCATTATGTTTGTCAATCAAAATATGTGATAAACCATAAATTCCTTTAGATTTCATTGGCGATAAACCACAAGGACGAATTATTTCTTTAATTTCTTCCACAGACATTTTTATCATATCGTATGGATTATCCGCTTTTGCAAAAAGAATAGGAGTTATCTGATTCACACGCACATCTGTACATTGTGCAGACAACAAAACTGCAATCAAAAGCGTATAAGGGTCTTTATGATCTAACGGAATCGGAATTTCAGGATATAAGTCATTTAACGTATTTATAACAAAAGTTGCTCGCTCTTTCTTGGTCATTTTTGTAAATTTGAAATGTAAAATTAAACAATTGCAAACTCAAGTACAAATTCAATAATAATTTATAAACTACAATATAATGACAACTTTAAAAACAGGTGACAAAGCACCAAACTTTTCAGGATTAGACCAAAACGGAAAGCAACATGAATTAGCTGATTATAAAGGAAAAAAATTAGTAGTTTTCTTTTATCCAAAGGCAAGTACCCCTGGTTGTACAGCAGAAGCATGTGATTTAAGAGATAACTTCAATAAATTTGAAACTCAAAATTATGCTTTATTAGGAGTAAGTGCAGATAGTGCTAAAGCACAAACAAAATTCATAGAAAAATATGATTTACCTTTTCCATTACTAGCTGACGAAGAAAAAAGTGTTATCAATGCATTTGGAGTTTGGGGACCAAAAAAATTCATGGGAAAAGAATATGATGGTATTCACAGAACCACTTTCATTATTGATGAAAAAGGAATTATTGAAGAAGTTATTGAAAAAGTAAAAACTAAGGAGCATGCTGCTCAAATTTTGAAGTAAAAACCACAAAAATTTTAATCTATAAAATAGAAATAGAATTCACTCAATCATAAGTTATGAGTTCTATTTCTATTTTTTCTATTCTTTTACCATCTTCATTATTAACTTGAATGTTACTTTCTCTTAAACTTACTATTTTACTCGGAATTCCAGGATAATAAAAGTACTCAAAAATGTTTTTGTCTTCAATTAAAAATACAGCTTCTTTCATTAATTTTTCTAACTCATTGCTTTTTAAATTCATTTTTGCAAAAACTTCAGCTAAAATTCTTGATGTATCTTCTTTATCTAAAGTCATTTCATGTTTAAAAATACAGAACCCTTCTTCTGTATCAACTTTTTCAAAAAATAATTTAGCATTTGCTTTTATTGGATTTCCTCCAAACATATTAGGTATTTCCTCTTCGAATTCTATAATTTCTTTCGTATCAAACTCTAAACCCATTGGGAAATGAAAATATTGAATTTCTTTTAAAATTAATTGTTCAATACCTTCTTTAGAATTGTAAATATCTTGAAATGGTTTAAGAGCTTCTTTTATTTCTTTTCCTTTTTCGTCTTTTGCATAGGATTTAATGATGTCGTCAAAAATATTTTTATATAATTTACTAACTTCTTTCCAATTAACAATTTCTTGAAAAACTCCAGTTTCACTTGTTTTATAAATAATGTCAATATTCTTATTTTTTGATATTTTTTTTAATATATCTTCATCTAAATTTAAGTTTGAATTTAAGTCATTTTCAAAACTCCATTTTATAGTATAAGAAGTTGGTGTAGATTTTAAAACCAAAAAGTTTGCATTATAACTTTGTATTTTATTCTCGGTTAATACTTCTTTTTTCCATTTTTGTTTCGTTTTTGTAACCTTATAATCATAACTGTCACCTTCTTCCCAATAAGCTACAAAAGCAATATTTGTTGAATCTGTTTGAGCAAATAATGGAAAAGAGAATAAAAATAAAATAAGAATAAGTGATGTTTTATACATAATAGAGTATTTTAATACAAATAAATTTCTGTTTCAAATATAGATTATTAAAATAAAAAATCCTCATTTAAATTTATAAATGAGGATTTTGTAAAGTTATATTTTAAGTTTCTATTTTTTTACTTCACAATGTTCTAAGAAACCAAAAAGATTATCTTTCTTAATTAATTCTGGCACACCTTCTGGAACATTATCTTCCCAACCAGGTTCATTAGCACAAATTTGTTTTAGAACTTCTCTAGAGAATATTTTTAAGTTATTCTTTTCATAATTTTCTATATCAACCACTTTTCCATTGTAAGCAAAGAATTTATATAACTCTTTCATACGTGGATGAACTTTTAAGTTTTGAGAATTAATAATTTCACCATCTTCTCCTTCCATTGGATATAAATATACTTTTAAATCTCTGTAAAACAGTTTTCCAAAAGCTTCCAAAATTCCACCACTTAAATGACGGTAATATTTCTCATCAAAGATATCTACTAAGTTATTAACACCCATAGCTAATCCCATGCGAGCTTTAGTAAAAGTAGAGAAATACTCAACTACTTTATAATATTCTTGGAAATTCGATATCATTACCGTTTGTCCTAATGAACAAAGCAACTCTGCTCTATCCATAAAGTCACGCTCATCAATTTCTCCTTCAGAACGTAAATTAGATAATGTAATCTCAAAAATCACATATGTATTGTCTTTATCAACTTTGTTTTCTTGCACAAACATTTCTAGCGAACGTTTGTACATATTCATATTGACTTTAGTTACAGGTCTAAAACTTCCTCTTAAAGCAAGAATATTTTTTTTGTATAAAACAGCTGCTGGAAGTATGTTTTTTCCTTCTGGATTAAACATTACAGCATCAGTCATTCCGTTTTTAACCAATTGTAAACTCATTAATCGATTGTCAACATTTTCAAAACGTGGTCCAGAAAAGTTGATAGAATCAATTTCTAATTGGTCTTTATCTAAATGGTCATATAAATAGCGTAATAATTTTTTGGGATCATTGTATTTATAAAATGCACCATAAATTAAGTTTACACCTAAAGTACCAAGTGTTTCTTGTTGTAATTTTGCATCAGTTTCTTTAAAACGAATGTGTAAAATTATTTCATTATAGGCTTCGTTTGGTTCAACTTGATAATTAATTCCAACCCAACCATGACCTTTAAATTTTTTAGCAAAATCAATTGTTGCAACAGTATTGGCATAACTAAAAAACATCTTATTTGGATGTGTTTCACGCTTTAAGCGTTGCTCCATTAAATCAGTTTCATGCGCTAACATTTTACGCAAACGACTTTCAGTTACATATCTACCATCTATTTCTTCACCATAAATTGCATCACTAAAGTCTTTGTCATAAGCTGACATTGCCTTTGCAATTGTTCCCGATGAACCACCTGCTCTAAAAAAATGACGAACCGTTTCTTGTCCAGCACCAATTTCGGCAAAAGTTCCATAAATATGTTCGTTCAGATTTATACGCAATGCCTTGTCTTTTAGCGAAGGTATTTGCTCTATCTCTTTGTCTCCTCTTAATTTAATTTCAGTCACAATTGTAGTTTTTATTGTAAAACGTTTTACAAAGGTACTTATTATATAAATTTTTTTTAGTTATTTTTACATAAAAATAACAAATTGAAGATCTATTTTTTAGGAACGGGAACATCACAAGGAATTCCAGTAATTGGCAGCAATCATTCCGTGTGTTTAAGTACAGATAGTAAGGATAAAAGATTAAGGGTTTCTGTTTGGATACAAGATGAAGATTTTTCTGTTGTAATTGATTGTGGGCCAGATTTTAGGCAACAAATGTTAACTTCAAAATGCACACAAATTGATGCCATTTTATTCACGCATGAGCATGCAGACCACACCGCTGGTCTAGATGATATTCGTCCGTTTTTTTTCCGACAAGGAAACATTCCAGTTTATGCACATCAACGCGTTTTAAATAATTTATCAAAAAGATTTGATTATATTTTTAATGATGAAAATAAATATCCTGGTGCACCTTCTGTTTTAAAAAATGAAGTTTTAGAAGATCATAATTTTCAAATCAATAAGAAAACTATTAGTCCAATAAATGCTATGCATGGAAATTTGCAAGTTTTTGGATATAGAATTGATGATTTTGTCTATTTAACAGATATTAAAACTATTGCAAAAGCTGAAATTAAAAAAATAATTGGTGTCAAAGTTTTAGTAATTAATGCGTTAAGAGAAGAAGAACATAACACACATTTTAATTTAAAAGAAGCCTTAGATTTTATACATTTGGTCCAACCAAAAAAAGCTTATTTAACACACATAAGTCATTTGTTAGGTTTTCATGAAGAAGTGCAACAAAAGTTGCCAGAAAATGTTTATTTAGCTTATGATAATTTAGAAATAAAAATATAATAAATTTATAGTTATGAAGAATACGATTTTATACTTATTCATTTTTTCTTTGTTGATTAATATATTTCAATATGTTAACTCTAATAAGATTCTGGATGCTAAAGAACAGCAAATTTTGAATTCAAAAAAATATTTAAAAATTTCTCGTGATTCATTAAAGTCATTCTCTGAAAATAATTCTTTTGATTTGAAGAATAACGATTATGCACAAGAATATTTTTATAATAAAGGTATGGATTACAATAAAATCATTGAAAAAGTTAATAACGACATCAATGCTTTAAATGCAAACAAAGCAGGAAATCCATTAATTCCATATGATATGATTGACGGAAAAGCTTTCTTAGTTAGTAGAATTAAAATGGTAAATCATAGATGGGTTATTGCCGAATTTTCTAATGGAAAAATTTGGGGAGAAGTACTTTTAAAATACTTTATTGTAGGCGATAAACCAACTGAATTTGAAACGATTGATACCGTTTTATTTGAAGCAACTTTATAAAATAAATTATATATTAAATAAATTTACTAAATTTAGCATTCAATTATTAGACCATGAAAAAGTTTATGCTTTTATGTTTATTGTTTACATTCTTCACTTCTTGCGATTATGTATTGAAGAAAAAGGAAGTTAATACTATGGTTAAAATTGATTCAGTACCAGAATTAAGCATAGCAATTGAAAAAGATAAAAATGGATGTGTTAAAGAAGCCGGTTATAAATGGTCTATTATTAAAGACGATTGTATTAGAATTTCAGATGAAGGTTATCGATTAAATCCAATTGATGATTTAGCTAATTTAGAACCTTCAAAAAGTGCTTATGTGCTTTTGAATGAAGATAAATTAAAAGCTGAAGTTTTTTTACAAGATTTACCCCAATCAGTTTATTTTACTAGAAAATCTCAAAAAGAAGATTTCTTCAAAAACGACTACAAGCTTTCATTAAAAACTGGTTATACCTTATCCGTGAATGATTCTATTACTTATAGAGCTGCCGAAACAGCTATTAAAGCAGTTGTGGGTTCAGATGTTGAAGAAAAATAATTAATTTTTCAGCAACCAATCTTTAAAATCATAAAAATTTTGTGGAGAAACACCATGTCCAATTGGATATTCTTTGTAAACTACATTAATTCCTAAATTTTCTAAAGCAGGTTTCGTCTTTCTTGCCCAATCAATCGGAATTACTTGGTCTACGATTCCGTGAGAAACAAAGAATTTTACTTTTGAAACATTATTTTTCAAATAATCTTCAGTTGCAATTTCCGTATTCAAATAACCACTTAATGCTGCAACTTTATTGATTTTTTCAGGATATGATAAAGCTATAGCGGAACTCAAAATTGCGCCTTGACTAAAGCCGAATAGAGAAACTTTATCAGCATCAATATCATATTTTGCTATACATTCGTCTATAAACTCAACAATCAAATCACGTGAACTTCTAGCTTGATCTAAATCAGAAAATTTATTTTCATCTGCATCAAAATTGATTGCGTACCAGGCATAACTTCCATACATCATGTCATAAGGTGCACGAGCAGAAATTACGTAATATTCTTCTGGTATTTCAGTTGCAAATGAGAATAAGTCTTCTTCGTTACTTCCATAACCATGTAATAAAATAATAGCTGGATTTTTTTCTAATTTAACTTTTGGTTCCCTAACTAAATGTTGTAATGCCATAAATTATATGTTTTTAAAAATTTTTTGAAAGAAAGGACCAACAATCGGCATTTCTTTTTTTTCTCCATTTAATGCAGCAATAAATCCGTAAACCCAAAGTACAAAAATAAAGACCCAAAAAGCTGAAGTTATCATCCAACTGTCAAAATAACCTATAAAATAACCTAGTAAAAAGAATGAAATAAAAATTCCTAACGCTTGTCTAATATGAAATTTAGCAAATTCTGATTGATCTTCATTATTCATTAAAAAGGCAATTATAGTTCCAATAATAGTTAAATAACTTATTATTGCAATATTTTTTCCTTTGTTGATATCTTCTAAGTTTTCCATTATAGTTCTAATTTTCCATTATTATAAATTCCATACACTTTTCCTTTTAAAGTTTGTCCTAAAAAAGCTGAGTTTTTTGATTTTGAAAGTATGTTTTCTTTTGTGAAAGTTGATTCTTTATTTGGATTAAATAAACTCAAACTTGCTTTATTTCCAACTTGAATAGTGTTTTTTTCTAGTCCAAAAACTGTTTTTCCGTTAACTAATTTTTCAATTATTGTTTCTGTTGAAAGTATATTTTGAAGCATTCCAAAAGCAGTTTCTAAGCCAATCGTTCCGTTTTTAGCTAAATCAAATTCTAGTTTTTTGTGTTCAATATCTATTGGATTATGATCTGAAGTTATCATATCAATTGTTCCATCAGTAATTCCTTTGATTAAGGCTTTTCTATTTAACTCTATTTGCAAAGGTGGTGCAACTTTGAATCTTGAATCAAACCCTTCTAAAACCGTTTCATTCAATGTTAAATGATGAACTGAAACGCTGCAAGTCACATTCAGGCCTCTCTTTTTGGCTTCTTTGATTAAAGCAACCGATTTAGCCGTTGAAATTGTTGGAATATGCATTTTTCCACCAGTATATTCCAAAATTGATAGATTTCTAATCAAATCAATTTCTTCTGCCATGGCTGGAATTCCTTTCAAACCTAATTGGGTACTTACAACTCCTTCATTCATAACACCATTTCCTCTCAAACTTTTTTCTTGAGAAAATGATATTACTAAACCGTCAAAATCTTGCACGTATTGTAAAGCAATTTTCTGAATATTAGCTTTGTCCATTGACTTATTGTAATCCCCAAAAGCAATTGCTCCAGCGTTTTTCATGTCAAATAATTCGGCTAAATCATTACCTTCGCTATTTTTGGTTAAAGCTCCAATTGGAAATAAATTTGTTGCAAAGCCATTAGCTTTTTGTTTTACAAATGAGATTGCCGTTTGATTATCAATAATAGGATAGGAGTTAGGTTGTAAAGCAACATCAGTAAATCCACTTTTTGCAGCTACTTTTAATCCGTTGGCAATAGTTTCTCTGTCTTCAAAACCGGGTTCTCCAAAACTTACCGAAGAATCAAACCATCCTTGCGAAACGTGAAGATTATCTAAAGATATTTCTTCTAATTTGTTTGGGTTTTTTGCCGATTTATCAATGGAAGTTATTGTTTCATTTTCAATAGTAATGTCCATTTTTTTATGGTGAAACTTACTTTCAATATCAATAATAGTGGCTTGTTTTAGTATAACATTTTTCATTTGAAAATTGTTTAGTTGTGTTGTTGTTTTAGTTATAATTACTATTTAACGAATTTCTGAATCAGCATTTCACTAACCAAAAAGAGTAAGGCTAAGATAGTAAACCATTTCCAAAATTCTTTAGAACTTCGTGATGATTCTATTTCATTAAAAACTGTTGAAATATCATTTACTTTAGTGAAATTATCAAAAGTATTTTCGTTTTTCGATTCTAAATCACTTTCTGTTCGAGAGTAATTGAAACTTATATTTTTTAAATTTTGTTCTTTTTTCTCAACAGCAAAATTCCCTGAATTTTCAGGTAAATCACCTAATGATAATTTAATTTTGGTATTCAAAATCTGTTGCATTGGAATAAAACTTTCGTCTTCATTTTGAATCGAAATTACTTCGTCTTTACTAGTAATAGCATCAATTAAAACCACCTCATTTTCTCCAATTATATGTGATAATTTACCTGAATTTCCTTTAGTTTGAGCCATGTTATAAAAAGTAGGAACAATTAATGGCGAGTTCTGAAAGTTTGAGTTTTGTTTATTAATTGGTGCAGAAAACGTATAAATACTTCCAACTTGATTGCTTGAAGACTGCAAGAACGAACTTCCATCTTCGAATTGTAAAATAGGTAAACCTTTTGAGCTTAAAGCAAAACTTTGTTTGACTTCTGGATATTGAAAATTTGTGATTTTCTTCTCAAAAACATTTTGATATAAAGGATGAGAAAAACTAATCTTCGTAATTTTCTTTTCTTGATTTTGATTAGCAGTAAAATTCGTATTTCCAACTTTATTCGTCAAACTATTCAATTTATCTAATGAAATTGTTGCTGATGGAATTATAATCACGTTTCCGCCTTTTGCATAAAAATCATTCAAATTTGTAGCTAATGAACTCGGAATTTCTTCTAATTCATTCAAAACAATTGTATGCTGATTTTCTAATTCACTATAGTTAATTTCTGAAATCGTATAATTAGTAACATCAAATTCATCTTTAATATAAATTTTATTTAGAAAAGCATTTTTATCGGCAGTTCCAATGGCTGTGACTTTAATTTTCTTTGGTTTTTCAATGCTGAAATAAAAAGTGTTGTCGTAGTTTAACCCTTTATCTTGAATTTGGGCATATCCATGAAAATCCGTTTTTGGTAAAGTGAAAATTACAGTTTGTTCTTTTTCTTTAAAATTCACAATAGTTTTGGCTACATTTTTTGCACCATTTACAATTGAAAGAGGAATTCCGTTTTCCTGTTCACCAAATGATTTTAAGGTGACTTTTATTTCATAAAACTGATCTAAATTCTGCGAAAGCGTAACATTTTCAATACTTACATTGTTTTTGTTTTGAGCAATTGCATCCATAAAATAAAGAGAATTTCCTTCAGAAAGCGAAGTCGTTTTCTTTGACTCTACATTTATTGCATCAGAAATTATCACATAATCAATAGAAGTATTTGGTTTTTTAGCTTGTACTTTTGTAATTAGATTGTCAATTTCAAAAGGTGTTCCGCTGTATTTTAAATTCAGTAATTCTTTTTGAATGGATTTGATATCTGTGTCCCAAAAAACATCATTGCTTGTCAATAAAGATAAATTTTTAGTCTCTGGAGTTTCTTCAATCAATTCTTGAACAGCTCTTTTTAGCAATTCACCTTTATTTCCTTTCGCTTGCATGGAAAAAGAATTATCTAATAAAATAACCAATTCGTTGTTCTTTTTATCATCATCTTTTCCTTTAAAGAAAGGTTGAGCAAATGCAAATATCAAAGCAGCAAGCAATAATAAACGAGTCGCAAGAAGCAACCATTTTTTAATTGTAGAACTTTTTTGAGTTTGAATTTGGAGTTGTTTCAGCAATTTGACATTCGTGAAATACTCTTTTTTAAATCGTCTTAATTGGAATAAGTGTACGATAATTGGAATTACCAATAAAAAAAGAAAGTATAGAATTTCTGGGTGTTTAAATTGCATCAAAAATTTAATTTTTCAAAAGTAAGCAAAATCAATGTCAATTGCAATCTCAAAATTCAATTTCAATTACATCAATTTCTCCAATTCCTTAAATCTGTGCTCAAAAATTAATCATAATTTTAAAAATCAATAATCTAACCATTAGCTAAGGCCTCTTTTATATAATTTTATAAACCGTTGGCTAAAGCCGAACGGCAATTTATATAATGTTATACAATATGAACACTGTCAACTAATCTCTACTTCTTATTCCTGCGTTTAGCATCACGTTTTCGTTCCATATTTCTATTTGTTGAACCTGAAACTTTTTTATAACGTTTTCCTGGACCACCAAGATTGACTTTACTGTTTTTCTCACTTTTTTCATGAAAAGAAGCACCTCTTTCGTTGTCTTCTTTTTTCTTCTTCACTTTCATTTTGACTTTGTCTTTCTCGAATTCTAATTTTCGAACTTCAACAACAACGTCTTTAGGAACATCAAGGATTTCAATTTCTTGATTCATCAATTTTTCCACTTCAAAAAGCATATCTTCTTCTTTTGGAGCAATGAAACTTATAGCAACACCTTCTTTATCAGCACGACCTGTTCTACCAATTCTATGAATGTAACGCTCTGGTTCATCAGGAAACTGTAAATTGAAAATGTGAGTAATATCAGTAATATCTAATCCACGAGCCATAATGTCAGTCGTAATTAAACCACGTAATTCTCCGCTTTGAAAACTTTCCATAGTATTTAAACGATAGTTTTGTGTTTTATTGGAGTTAATTACACCAAATTGACCTGCAAAATGTTCTTCTAAAAAGTCATCTACTAATTCAGAAATACGTTTACTATTTATAAAAATTAGCACACGAGAAGTAGTTTCATCGCTTTCTAAAATATGTTGTAAGATGTTTAATTTCGTAAGGAAATTGGGAACGCTGTAAATATATTGGCTAATTTGCTCTAATGGAGTTCCACTTGGAGCCAATGAAACTTCTAGTGGTAAATCAAAATATTCGTCTAACAATTCATCCACTTCTTCTGTCATAGTTGCAGAAAACAAGATGTTTTGTTTTTTAGTTCGCATCATTGATAAAATAGCAGTCAATTGCGTTCTAAAACCTAAATTTAAGATTTCATCAAATTCATCTATCACTAATTTTTGAAGCGTATCAAAACGAACTACGTTATCCAAAGCCAAATCCATAATTCGACCCGGAGTTGCTACTAAAATATCGGTTCCAGTATAAACTGAAGTTTTTTGGGTGTTAATGTTTACACCACCATAAATTCCTAAAGTACGGATATTCATGTAGGTTGTTAATTTTTCAATTTCTTCTACTACTTGCACTACTAATTCACGTGTTGGAACTAATATTACTACTCTTGGAGTGTGCAAATCTGCAACGAATTTCCATTGTTTTAAAATTGGTAAAAGGTAAGCAAACGTTTTTCCTGTTCCTGTTTGAGCAATTCCCATAACGTCTCTACCCGAAAGTATAACTTTATAGGCTTTTGCTTGAATTGGAGTAGGTTTCTCAAAACCTAATTCATCAAGGGCTTTTTGTAGTGATTTTGGTAAATCAAAGTCAGAAAAAGAATTCATTGTAATAATTTTGTGCAAAGGTACAACTTTATTCTTTGTGTAAAAGGCATAAAAAAACCTCTTCGGTTAGAAAAGGTTTAAGGTTTTATGTGAACAATTTTGTTATCTTTTAGAATAACCAAATCACTGTTCATTTTCTTTTTGAAAAGGATTAAGTTTTCATAGACTTTTTCCATTGCTTTCACAATTTTTTTATGTTCTTCTTTACTTTTTTCTGTATCACTCATTTTTTTTTGTATTAAGTAAATTGAATTTTTCTAAGTTAATTATTGATAATTCACCATCGAAATGTTTTTCAGCTATAATCTCATTTAAACCAAATGAATTATCAAAAATCATAACATCATCAACAATTGGTAAATAAATTTCAAATAAGTTTTTAATTCCTCTTGTATATCTTCTTTTTATAGTTTCAGTTGGAATATTGTGTCCTCCTTCTAAAACTCTAGTTTTTACTCTTTCACAAGCTAAATTAACATTTTGTAACCAAAAAAACAATAATTTAACTTTATATCCTTTAGCCTTGGCTTCAATAATTTTTGATTTGTAACTTTTGGCGGCTAAAGTAGTTTCAAAAGCAAAAGTACACTCTTTGTCTAATAATTCATTTATTCGGTTTAGCATAATTCTTCCAGCTTCAAATCCAACACTTTCAGGTTGAAATGGTGAAAGATCTTTAGCTATTTCATCTGCGTTTACAAATTCCTTACAATTTAGTATTTCAGGGAGAATTGTAAAAGATGCTGTAGTTTTCCAGCTCCATTACATCCAGAAATTATGTAAAGATTTTTGTCCATAAATGTTACAATTTCCCCATATTTGAAGCTAATGTTTCAATAAATTTACCAATTGGACCTTTTATCATCATAGCCATCATTGGATTAAAATCCCCATCAAAATGCAATTGAACTTCAGTTTTGTTTTCTGCTATTTCGTTGATTTTACCTGTTAATGTAAAAGGTAATTTGCTTGAAGCTGCTCCCAAAACAATTTTTGAATTTGGAGTGAATTCTTTTTTAACTAATTTAATTTCAGGCATACCTTTTAAACCAAATTCGAAACAATTTTCATCAATTACTTCAAATTTCGCAATGTTATCTGGCATTAATTTTTCAAAATTCTTTACATCAGATAATTGTTCAAATAAATATTGAGCCGATTTTTCTACTGTAACTTTTGGACTTTCTAAATTCATTTTTTATTTTTTTATCACTAATACTAATAGTAAAAAGTGTTTTTTTAGTTATTAATTTTTTCTACCTTCTATATTTGACATTTATGACTGACCAATAAAAAAACTGAACACTGAACACTATTCTTGATTCCAAGTAGACGGACTTTTTGACCATTCAATCAAAGATTCCATTTCTTTTTCAGTTACATATTGTTTTTCAACGGCTTTTGCTAAAAGTGTGTTATAATCACTTAATGTATAAACATCTATGTTTGCTTTTTTAAAGCTGTCTTTTGAAACATCAAAACCATAAGTGAATATGGCAGCCATTCCTTTAACGTTTGCACCTTCGTTGCGTAAGGCTTCCACAGCCATTAAGCTACTTCCACCAGTACTGATTAAATCTTCAACGACTACTACGTTTTGTCCTTTTTGTAAAAAACCTTCCACTTGATTTTGTCTACCGTGTTTTTTAGCTTCAGGTCTAACATATACGAACGGAAGTCCTAATTCTTCTGCAACAAGTATACCAATTCCAATAGCTCCAGTCGCAACACCTGCAATGACATCTGGCTTTCCAAATTGGTTTTCAATTTGTTTAGCAAATTCATCTCGAATGTAGTTTCTAATAGGCGGAAAAGACAGTACTAAACGGTTGTCACAATAAATTGGAGACTTCCAGCCAGAAGCCCAAGTAAAATAATTTTCAGTATTTAATTTAATTGCGTTTATTTGTAAAAGCAATTCGGCTGTTTTATGTGCTGTGTTGTTATTAAAAATCATATTGCAAATGTATAAAGTTTTTGTGAACGATAAGCCACTTTTTTTGACAAATAAAATAGAAAAAGAAACCGACTTTCAACTATTTCTTCTGGAAAGCATTGATATCAAAAAACTTATCGTTAAAATATTTCAGAATAAAATTCAAAAAGCATTTTTGTATCATCCTGATGAATCCTTATTATTAAAGACATTGAAGTCAAAAATACCTGTCGTAAAAGCAGGTGGTGGATTGGTAAAAAATGCAAAAGGAGATATTTTATTCATTTTTAGGAATGGAAAATGGGATTTGCCAAAAGGTGGAACTGAAAAAAACGAAACCATGGAAGAAACAGCCATGCGAGAAGTTGAGGAAGAAACAGGTGTAAATGGTTTATCAATTATTGAGAAATTACAAAAAACGTACCATGTTTTTAAACGAAATGGTCGCTATAAATTAAAAATAACGACTTGGTATGAAATGAATTCTACTTTTGATGGGACAACGGAAGGACAAGCCGAAGAAGGCATTGAAAAAGTGGAATGGATTAACCCAAGGGATGTTCCAACACTTTTAGAAAATTCGTACGAGAATATTAAATTGTTGTTTGAAGAAGAAAAATAAAAATCGAATTATTAATTTTAAACTATATAAAAAAATGAAGAAATCAATTGTAATGTTTGTATTCGCAATCGCAACGCTAACATTTGTGTCTTGTAAAGAAGAAGCAAAAGAAGAAGTGACCACAGAAACTAGTGTTGAAGCTACAGGAGAAATGCCAGCAGAAGAAATGCACATGGCAAGTTATGCATGTCCAATGGATTGTGAAAAAGGAAAAATGTATGATGCTCCAGGTAAATGTCCAGTTTGTGAAATGGATTTAGTAGAAAGTCATGAAGGTCACAATCATTAATATTTAATAATTTATCACACAAATTTCACGAAGTAACCTTTGTTAATTCGTGAAATTTGTTTTTTTAAACCGTTTACAACTTATGAATTCAGAAGAAAATAAAATCTTTAAAGCTAAAATTGGTTATTGTCACGTATTTAATGATAAAATTATTTTATCTAAAGATTTAAATATAGATGACATTAGTAAAGTTGTTGTTAGTAATAATATAAATAGAGTTTTAATTATTTATGGATTGATTTCTGTTTTTTTATTATATAAATCTTATGCAGTCTTTATTAATAAAGATTATGTTTTTTCGTTGTTTTTTCTTTCTCTTGGACTCTATTTATTTTATGGAATTATAACTAGTAGAAATACTTCAACAACTCCAATTGTTTTTAGAAATTCAATTGAAAAAGTTGTTTTTATTAAAGCAAAACCTTTTTTAACTAGAGCTTATTTTGAAATTTATTTTAATGATGAAAATAATATATTAAATAAAAGATTAATAATGCTACCAAGTTCATTTTCTAATGGTAAAAGTGAAACTGAAAAAGCTTTGAAAATTTTTAAAGAAGAAAATTTAATTTAAAACTATTTAATTTACCCTATAAACAGGATATTGCAAATAAGCCTTTTCAAAATATTCTGAATGTCTGTAAATCCAATCCAATTGAGCTTCACCACTTTTTTCAAAAGCAACATCTGATTTCTTTTTAGCTTCAAATTCAGCTTTTAAAGTTGGATTTTTATCTAAAATTTCTTTAGCTAAATCTTCAAAAACATAGGCTGAAAAATACTCTTTTTGTTGTAAAATAGGATCAAAATAATTCCAGTTAAAGTAACTGTCAACTGCTTCTGGTTCTAAGGTTTCTAAAAGATATTTCACCCCTTTTTGTTGGGTTTTTATTAAAAAATCTCCTTTTCTGAATTTTAACTTTTCTACTTTTGAACTTACAACGGTATTATAATGCCCATAATGTCCTTCATAAGGATTTTTAGAGGTTTTATAATCTGCAATTTTATAACTTTCGACATCTATTAAGGTATCATTTTGAATTTCCGTCATTTTAATTTGGTTGACTTCCAACAAATCTAAAATCGTCCACTGTGATTTTGGAACCACATAATAAGCAGGAATCACGACGTCTTTTGTCGATTTATAATCATTATAAAATGGAATATTTTTGGTAAATGGTTTTGCTCTGTCATAAAACAATCTTGGTTTTCCAGAAACATCACTTGGTTTGTAAGCACCTTCATAACCACGAAAAGCAATGGTAGAAATTTTTGTAGAATCAAGTTCCCAAAGTAAAGGATAAAGATTTCCCACTTTATAATTCTCTAGATTTTCAGCTTTTAAGGCTTTGATTTTTTGATAGTTTTTATCCACATAATTTATACTCGAAACCATATATTCATAAGTCACTTTTACACGATTTGAAAAATCTTTTAACATATGTGTTTCAGGCACAGAACCAATTGCATTGAAAAGTGTTGTGTAGCCAGTAGCATATCTTGGTGTATCCATAAATTGAGCAAATCCATCATCTGGTTTATCACCGTGAATGTTTACGTAAGGAACGCTTTCTGTCTTTTTTTTCTGTAAATCTTTTACAATGGCTGGATGCATTTCAGTTTTATAAAATTCACCTAATTTGCCACCTAAACGTTGATGTTGTGTCGCAATACAAGTAAAAGTGTATTGATAATCAGCACCATTACTCACGTGATTGTCAATAAACATATCTGGATTTACCAAATGAAAAATCTCTTGAAAGCTCTTCGAATTTTTTGAATCTGTTTTTATAAAATCACGGTTTAAATCATAGTTTCTTGCATTTCCTCTAAAACCATATTCCTCTGGACCATTTTGATTAGCTCTTGAATGTGAATTTCGATTCAAACTTCCACCAATATTATAAACTGGAATAGCTACTAAAACGGTGTTTTTTGGAACAGAAACCTTTTTGGTTGCCAAATCACGAATTAACATCATAGTGGCGTCAATTCCATCTGGTTCACCTGGATGAATTCCGTTGTTCACTAAAATGACAGCTTTATCTCTATTTATTTGTGTAAAACTAAATTGCTTATCTGGATTAAAAATGATGATATGCAAAGGTTCACCGCTATCGGTTTTACCCATTTCTTTTAGATAAACCGTTTCAAAAGCACTGTCTAATTGTCTATAGTAAGCAATACATTCTTCATAAGTTGTCGATTGATTGCCGTTTCCTTTTTCAAAAGGAGTCAAGTATTTTTCTTGTGAATAGGAAAAAAATGAACTTAAAAGCAATAATGTAATTATTTGACGCATGATGTTTGGTTTAATAGCTCAAAAATAGTGTTTTTTTAGTTTTAATTAGTTTCAGTTGTTTCATTTTGTTGTTGTAATTAAATTAATTCTTCAAAAATCAAAAATCGTTAATCTTCAATCAACAATCATTCTTATCTTTGCCCCATGAATACAAATCACCATTCGACAAATTTACTTGTCAATTTAGGAATCGAAAGCCTAAATGAAATGCAAGAAGTAGCACAAACTACGATTCTTCAAGATAATAATGTTTTATTACTTTCTCCAACAGGTTCAGGGAAAACCTTAGCTTTTTTGATGCCTATTTTTCAACTTTTGGAAGAAAACATCAATAATGTTCAGTGTTTGATTTTAGTTCCTTCACGTGAATTGGGACTTCAAATTGAGCAAGTTTGGAAGAAAATGGGAACGAATTACAAAGTAAATATTTGTTATGGTGGCCATTCATTGGATACAGAAATTAAGAACTTAAGCAATCCACCAGCGATTTTAATTGGAACTCCAGGAAGAATTGGAGATCATTTAGACAGAAAATCGTTTGATGTGGAAAATATCACGACTTTAGTTTTAGATGAATTTGACAAATCCTTACAACTGGGTTTTCATGAAGAAATGTCTTTTATCATTAGTCGTTTACCGAAGTTAAATAAACGTGTTTTAGTTTCAGCTACAGCTGGAATTGAAATTCCGAAATATACACGAGTTGTAAATCCAACGGTTTTAGATTTTATTGTTGAAGAAGAAGAAAACTCCAATTTAGACGTGAAATTGGTCATTTCTAAAGAAAAAGATAAGATAAATACGCTTTTTCAGTTGATTTGCTCTTTAAAAGGAGAAAGTGCGATTGTGTTTTGCAACCATCGTGATGCTGTAGAAAGAATTAGTGATATGTTGAATGAAAAAGGAATTTACGCAACATTTTATCACGGAGGAATGGATCAAGAGGAACGTGAACGTGCACTGATTCAGTTTAGAAATGGAAGTATGAGCTATTTGATTACGACAGATTTGGCTGCTCGTGGTTTGGATATACCAGAAATGAAGCATGTTATTCATTATCATTTACCTTTAAAAGAAGATGAGTTTACCCACAGAAATGGTCGTACGGCTCGTATGTTAGCTTCTGGAACGGCTTACGCTTTGATTCACGAAAGTGAAAAGAAGTTGGAGTACTTTGATTATAGTTTAGAAAAATTAGTAGTTACAGAAACGACAAAATTGCCAAGACCACCACAATTTCAGACGATTTATATTAGTGGTGGAAAGAAAAACAAGTTGAATAAATTTGACATTGTTGGGTTCTTTTCGCAAAAAGGAAAATTAGAAAAAGGAGATTTGGGTTTAATTGAAGTAAAAGATTTTATTTCGTTTGCTGCTGTGAAATATGGAAAAGTAACTGAGTTTTTAAAGAACATCCAAGATCAAAAAATGAAAGGAAAGAAATTTAAAATTGAAGTGGCTCGAAAGGTTGTGAAGAAAGAAGAGGAAGAAGATAGGTCTTATTAATTAAGATTCATATTATATTTTATAAGAGAAAACCTTCTTTTTGAGAAGGTTTTTTTAAAAGGTTAAAATCTATAAATAATTTATTCAATTTTTTGTATTCCAAATACGCCTCCTAAAAAACTGCCAATTAATCTTGATATATCATTTCCAGTTGCTTTGTCTATTTTCATAAAAATTATGAATTTATTTTTTGACCATTTAATAATAGTTCCAAACGAAAGACTCCATTTATGTTTTACTTCAGAAATTGTCATTTGAGAAATATTTTCTTTTAATTCTTTTAAATTGTCCTTTGCTTTACTTAAATCTTTATACTTTTGGGAAGTTATATCTTCTATTTCTATTAATTCAACTTCTAAAAACTCCTCTTGTTTTTCAATTAATATTATTGCTAATTCTTGTTTTTCAGAGGCAAGAGGCAGTTCATCTTCAAATTCGTTAAAACTTATTTTTTGTTGAATCTCTTTCGAGTAAAATTCAATTATTTTATCTTTTGAAAAAAAATTTAAAGGATTTTCAATTTTATCAATTAATGAAATATTCTCTTCCCATTTTGTTAATTCAGTTTCTAATTGACTAGATGATTTTTTGTCAAATAAAATTTTTCTTTGAGATGTTTTTTTACTTGAATCTTTTGTTTCAGGATAGTATTGCCAATAAATTAGATCAACATCAATTATAAAGTTTATTTCAAAAAAGAAATTAGTGTCTTTAATAATATATTTTGTTTTTATGTTTTCATAATTACTATTGTTAAAATTAACTCTACTTGTTGTAGCAATTAATTCTGTTTTTTTTCGAAAAGGAATTAATTTTGCATTAAAGTTATTCAAAAGAGTAATTAATGAAATGGGTAATTTTTTGGTAATATCTATCATTTTTTTTTGCAGTTTTTTGCTTTAATATAAAAGTATTAGTGTGTATTACTTAAAAACACTAATAAATATTTGTAATCAATTGTAAATATATAAAAACAAAACAAGCAAACATTACGGTTTCCCACAATCAAAAAAAAAGCTAAAAATTATTTCTAACTTTTAGCTTTCTTATTATAAAAATGGTGTTTGTGATTCTTAAAAGAAGTACCCTAAAGAAACTTGCAACACATTGTTTTTAATTTTATCCGATTGACCTCTTAAATCGTTAATATTAGATAATCCTAAATTGTAACGCACACCAAAATTAATTCCGTTGTCTAGTTTGTAACCTAATCCAAAGTTTGCTCCAAAGTCAACTTTTTTGTAGTTGTCTTTAAGATCTAAACCATCATAATCTGCACCAATTAAATAACCAATTTGTGGTCCAGCTTCAAGGCTTAAGCCTTTAATCACATAGTATTTACCCATTAAAGGAAGGTTAATGTAACTTAATGCAATAGGATTGTCATCATTTTTAAAACTAAAACCTTGTCCAGAATACATAAGTTCTGGTTGAAACGAGAATTTGTCTGTAATAGAAATTTCGCTCATAACTCCAAAGTTAAAAGCGGTTACAGGTTCTAAGTCACCAGTATTGTCTCCACTAAGGTAAGCAAAGTTAAGTCCACCTTTTACACCAAATTTAATTTCTTGTGCATTTACATTCGAAAATCCAAAAACCGCTAAAGCAGTTACTAAAAGTAATTTTTTCATAATATAGATTTGTTTTTATTTCAAATAAAAGTAGAATGATTTTAGGTTTCAAAAATTTTATTTAATTTACTTTTAACTTTTTTAACACAGAAAGAGGAATTGCTTAACAAAGCCTTAAGTTTTATTTTAGAATATATTTTTAGTGGAACAAAAAAAGCTAAAATCAAAGGTAGATTTTTAGCTTTTTTGTTTATACAAGCACTTCGACGAGCTCAGTGTGATAATTGTGGTATCAATTGTTTATGAATTAATAGAAGATATTATGTTCTATATTCAACAAAACATAAATGAAGTCCGAAAT
This sequence comes from Flavobacterium gelidilacus DSM 15343, assembly GCF_000422685.1. GTDB lineage: Bacteria > Bacteroidota > Bacteroidia > Flavobacteriales > Flavobacteriaceae > Flavobacterium > Flavobacterium gelidilacus. The sequence goes on from NZ_AUGN01000004.1 coordinate 265,234, forward strand.
GTCAGTCTGAGCCTGTCGAAGACACTTTGAATTATTTAGCAGGAACAACTTTATACGTTGGATCTTCTATAATATTTACATCAATGATAGCCTTGGCATTATTAAGTAATTCAATACAATCATTACTTAAGTGTTTTAAGTGAACCACTTTGTTTACGGCAGCATAACGTTCCGTAATTTTATTTACAGCATCAATGGCACTCATATCGGCAATTCGGCTTTCTGCAAAGTCAATAATAACTTCATTTGGATCGTTTTGTACATCAAATTTTTCAGCAAAAGCTGTAGTTGAACCAAAGAATAATGGGCCAAAAATTTCATAATGTTTCACTCCATTATCATCTGTGAATTTTCTTGCACGAATTCTTTTGGCATTTTCCCAAGCAAAAACTAAAGCTGAAATAATGACTCCAATTAAAACGGCTAAAGCTAAATTATGCATTAAAATCGTAACGAAAGTCACCACCAACATCACAAAAATATCAGATTTTGGCATTTTGGTAAAAGCTCTAAAACTTGCCCATTCAAAGGTTCCAATAGCAACCATAATCATAACTCCAGTTAAAGCAGCCATTGGTAATAATTCAATTACAGGTGCTCCAAATAAAATGATGGCTAAAATGGTTAATGCAGCCACAATTCCAGATAATCTAGCTCTAGAACCAGACGATAAATTAACTAAAGTTTGGGCAATCATTGGACAACCACCCATACCAAAGAAAAACCCGTTGGCAATATTGGCAGTTCCTTGAGCTAAACATTCGCGGTTACTGTTTCCTTTTGTTCCTGTGATTTCGTCTACTAAATTCAACGTCAGTAAACCTTCTGTTAAACCTACAGCTGCCATGATTAAACCATAAGGCAAAATGATTTTAAAAGTTTCTAATGTAAAAGGAATTTGAGGAATATGAAAAGGAGGAAGGCTTCCACTAACAGAAGCAATATCTACAACTTGTTTGGTGTCAATATTAAAGATTAAAACGACTGCAAAAACAACAATAATAGCAACCAAAGAAGCCGGAACAGCTTTAGTTATTTTTGGAAAGAAAAGGATAATAGCAATAGTTAAAGCCACTAATCCAGCCATGATATATAGAGGTGAACCTGATAATAATTCACTTTGTCCGTTAATAATGGTTTTAAATTGTTCTAATTGCGACATAAAGATTATTACGGCTAATCCGTTTACGAAACCAAACATTACAGGTTGTGGCACTAATCGAATAAATTTACCTAGTTTAAGTAATCCTACAACTATTTGAATGATTCCAGCCAAGGCAACAGCTGCAAACACATATTCTAGGCCGTTAGAATTCATTAAGGCAATTAATACAATAACTGTTGCACCAGCACCACCAGAAACCATTCCAGGACGACCACCAAAAATTGCAGTGATTATTCCCATGATGAATGCTCCGTATAATCCAACTAATGGAGGAAAACCAGCTAATATAGCAAACGACAACGATTCTGGAATCATAGTCATAGCAACTGTTAAACCTGCAAGGATTTCGGTTTTATAATCTACTTTTTGTTTGAAATCGAAAAGATTCAGTACTTTTTGCATTATAATTTTGGCTTTTATTTTTTTTGAAGATGCAAAGGTAAGGTTTTGTAATGGATTTTCTGATTTTCAGATTTTGGATGTTCGGATTTTGGATTTTGGAACACAGATTAAAGAAATTGGAGAAATAAAAAAAAATTAAAGGCAAAGGAGCAAAGTTTTACGCAAAGAGTATATGAATAATATGTAAAGCGAAACATTTTTTTAGTATAAAACAATTCTATGTGCCTATTTGGTTAAAAAAGAACGACGATAACACTGATTTGACGAACTTTCACGAATATTCAAACTCATAATATATAAAAGAGATTCTGAATCAAGTTCAGAATGACAAGGATGAAATTTTGCCTTATAACCTTTTAAACCTTTAACCTTTTAACCCTTTTTCAAGACTGCTTCTGGAACTAATTTAGTAATATCACCACCATTTCTAAGTACATCTCTCACAATGCTTGACGAAATATAAGAAGTGCTTGCTGCTGTTAATAAAAACACAGTTTCGATTTTGGATAATACTCTATTAGTATGAGCGATGGCTTTTTCAAATTCAAAATCAGCTGGATTTCTTAAACCTCTTAAAATGAATTGCGCTTTTTCTTTTTTGCATAAATCGATTGTTAATCCTGTGTAAGTAATCACTTTTACTTTTGGTTCGTCTTTGAAAGATTCTTCAATAAAGCGTTTTCTATCTTCAAGAGTGAACATGTATTTTTTTTCAGCATTTACACCAATGGCAACTATAACTTCATCAAATAGGGAAATTCCTCTTTTAATAATGTCAAAGTGTCCGTTTGTAATGGGATCAAATGATCCTGGGAAAATTGCTTTTTTCATTTTTGCTGAATTTATTTAATTTCTAAGCAACTAATCTCTTCATATAAAGGGTTTTGAAGAAAGTCAATTAAAATTTCTTTTTTGCTTATTAATATTTCAATTATGTTATTCGTTGTTAAATTACCTGTCCTTAACCAAATTATTTTTGGAGGATGACCTTTTAAATTTGAAATTTCAAAAAAGTCAGCATCAAAAGTTACTACAGAAAAATCATTGTCTTTTGTATACTTCCATATTTGTTTATCTGAATTGTTTTCAATTCCAAGTTGTCCAACTTGATTTGAATTTGGAAAAAATGTTTCAATCTTTTTTACAATTCTAAATGAAACATTTTGGTCAAATAACAATTTCACGAGGCAACTCTAGTTTTGTGTACTTTATCAGCTGCATAAGCTAAAGAAGCTTTGATTTGTTCTTCATTGAGCTCTGGGAAATCAATAATAATTTCTTCAAATGTCATTCCATCTGCTAGCCAATTTAAAATGTCATAAACAGAAATTCTTGTTCCAATAATAATTGGTTTTCCGAATCTTAATTCAGAATCTATTTCAATATATTTTTGATAATTTATCATGATTTATTTTATTTCTTCCAAATAGGTTTGTTCTGTAAAGCTAATTCAATTTCGCTATCTAGCAAATCACTCATTGGAATATTTGCATAAGTAGCTTGTTGTGGAAATATACTTTGTGGGCTTAATCCAGGATTCGTGTTGATTTCTATAAAATGAGGTTCGTTATTCATAATAATGTATTCTGCTCTTGAAAAACCTTTCATTCTTAATGATTCGTAGACTTTAATTGCTGTTGTAGTGACTTTTTCGGTCATTTCTGGACTAATTCTAGCTGGAGTTATTTCTTCGGATTTACCCAAATATTTGGCTTCATAATCAAAAAAGTCATTGTGAGAAACGATTTCTGTCAAACCTAAAACCGTAGTTTTTCCTTTGTAATTTAAAACGCCAACAGAAATTTCCGTTCCATCTAAGAAGCTTTCAATTAAAATATCTTTATCTTCTGCAAAAGCAAAAATCAAGGCTTTTTCATATTCTTCTTTCGAATTTACTTTTGAAATTCCTAAACTACTTCCAGATTGATTCGGTTTTACGAAAAAAGGTAAGCCTAAATCGACAACAACATCTTCATAAGTAAAATCAATATTTCCTTCTGAAACATAAATAGATTTTGCTCTAGGAATATTAAATTTTGATAGCACTGAAAGCGTATCACGTTTATTAAAAGTTAAACTAGATTGATAATAATTACAACCAGCATACGGAATTTCTAATAGTTCCCAATAAGCTTGTAAATGCCCGTCTTCGCCAGGAGTTCCGTGTACGGTATTTAAAATCACATCAAAGTGAGTAGTAGAAAAACCATCAGAAAAGGAGAAATCGGCTTTGTTAATGGAAAGTTTTTCTCCATCAACAATAGCAAACCAACCTTCTAACAAGATATGAATTTCATAAATGTTATATTTGTCTTGATCTAAATTGTTTAAAATTAATTGTCCGCTTCGAAGTGAAATTACTGATTCGTCAGAATATCCACCCATTACTACTGCTATGTTCATATTAAATTGAATATATACTTCCTTACAAAAATATCATATTTTATTTATCTGAGGGTTAGTATTTGCTGTTTTATTAAAAATAAATGAATAAATAATAAAATGCTACTTTTATGGTTATTATTAGATAGGTAAATCAAACTATAAATTTATATCTTTGCTAAAATTAAAATTTATGAGAATTTTTGAATTTTTAAAGAGCTGGACTTTTGTTAAACAGATAGTAATCGCAATTATAATTGTAGGTGTATTTGGCTTTTTATTGGTGAATTTTTTAGATTTTAGAACCAGACATGGTGAAGAAATCGATGTGCCAGACTTAAAGAAAATGAAAATTGAAATCGCTGAAGAAAAATTAGCTGACCTTGGTGTTGAAGCGGTAGTTCTTGATACAGTTGATTATAACAAGGATTTTCCACCTTATTCTATTGTGGAACAAGATCCTGAAGCAGGTGAAAAAGTAAAAGATGGACGAAAAATATATGTCAAAATTAATTCTGGTGGTTATGCAATGATCACTTTACCAGATTTAGAAGAAAAAACATACAGACAAATACAAGCTACATTCAGAGCATTAGGTTTGCAAGAAGGTGATATTACCTATAAGCCAAATTTAGCAAAAGACTTAGTTTTAGTAGCAAGACATAACGGAAAAGTATTAAAAAAAGGGGATAAGGTTCTTAAAAATTCTAGAATTGATCTAGATTTAGGTGATGGGAAAAGAACTTTTGAAGAATCTGATTTAGATGGAATGATTGATTCATTGCAAATAAACAAACCTGAAATTGATGCTGATGTTCCAAAAACAGAAGGAGAATACTAATGATTGAAGAAGGAAAAAATATAGAAGCTGAATTAGAAGACGAAAATTTATTTGAACATTTTAGATTTGAAGCGACTAAAGGTCAAGCACCATTAAGAGTTGATAAATTTTTAATGAACTTAGTTGAAAATGCCACCAGGAATAAAATTCAACAAGCTGCCACGAACGGAAATATCTTTGTAAATGATGTTCCAGTAAAATCGAATTATAAAGTCAAAGCTTTTGATGTTGTTCGTATTTTATTAGAATATCCACCATTTGAGAATTTGATTATTCCCGAAAATATCCCTTTAGATATTGTTTATGAGGATGATCAATTGTTGGTTGTAAATAAGCCTGCTGGTTTAGTGGTGCATCCTGGTTATGGAAACTATACTGGAACGCTTGTAAATGCTTTGGCTTATCATTTTGACAACTTGCCAATGAATAGCTCTGAACGTCCTGGTTTGGTGCATAGAATTGATAAAGACACTTCTGGTTTGTTGGTAGTAGCAAAAACTGAATTTGCTATGACTTATTTAGCGAAGCAATTTGCTGATAAAACGTCTGAAAGAGAATATATTGGAATCGTTTGGGGAAATGTAGAAGAAGATGAAGGTACAATTGAAGGTAATATTGATAGACACGTTACTAATAGAATGCAAATGTCTGTTTACGATGTGGATGGAGATAAAGGAAAACCTGCTGTAACGCATTACAAAGTTTTAGAACGTTTGGGTTATGTAACTTTGGTTGCTTGTAAGCTAGAAACAGGAAGAACTCACCAAATTAGAGTTCATATGAAGCATATAGGTCACACTTTGTTTAATGATGAACGCTACGGTGGAAATTTAATCCTAAAAGGAACTACTTTCACTAAATACAAGCAATTTGTAGATAATTGTTTTAAAGTGTTACCAAGACAAGCGCTTCATGCTAAAACATTAGGTTTTGAACATCCAATTACAAAACAATTTATGCGTTTTGATTCAGAAATTCCTCAAGATATACAAGTTTGTATTGAAAAATGGAGAACGTATTCTACAGCTAAAAATTACGATGATTTAGAAGACTAATTGTTTTGAAAATTATTTATAATATTCAATTTTTCTAGAAGTATATAAAACTAAATTATCAATTGTTGACTTTCTTGTGATCCAATTTCCATTTTTGTCATAAGTATATTCAACAATTTTTTTGTGTGTTATTTTTCCATCTGGTGAATAAACAATTTCAGAAGTTAGATTGTTTTTTACATCGAACGTATACGTTGTTTTAGAAAGTAATTTTTTGTTTTTATAAATTTTCCATGAAGTTGTATTGTCTTTTTCATCATATTCAAAATCTTCTTTGTTGTTTGAATTATCAAAAACTTCAAAGCTTCCTTTAGAAATTAAACGGTTTTTGTCATCATAAGTTCTGAATAATTCAGCATCTAAACTTCCTTTATCAGTATAAGTTTTTGTGCTTAATAACTGATTAGAACCATCATATTCATAAGTTGTTTTGGTAATGACTTTAAAGTCTTTATTGTATATTATTTCTATTGATTTATTACCATTATTGTCATATTCAATAGAAAGTCTAGATTGCATTATAGGTTTGCCTTGAAAATAAATTTCTTCTGTAACTCTATTGTCATTGTCATAAGAATAACTTGTTCTATCTGCTTGATTTTCATGGCTATCATATTTGTATTTTTCAATTTTCTTACCATTTTCAAATAAAAAAACTTCTTTATCTAACATTTGTAAACCATTGAAACGTCGTGTAATAATAGTGTTTTTAGTATTATCCCAAGTGTATTTTGTTTCTATATATTCATTTGGATTAGTAAAGTTTTTAATGGAAATTATCTTGTTTTTTCCTTCATAGATAATATCTTCAGAAATAGTACCGTCTTCGCTATAAGTAATTTTATTTATTAATTTTCCATTTTCATCAAACGTTAATGCAATATCAGGATTAAATTGATTTTCAAATTTACGCACTGAATTAATATTTGTTTCATCTCTTTTTTCTGCTGTAGTGTATTCTAAAGTAGATTTTACATTTCCATTTAAATCAAAATCACTCCATTGTGAGTTTATATTTTCTGACTCAACTTCTTCGCTAACTATTTTTTCGTCTTCTTTACAAGAAATAAATAAAGTAGTAAAGCAAAGTAAAAAGATAATATTCTTCATAATTATAGTTTAAGAGCTATAGAATTGTCGTATTTTTTTGAAACAATATCCCAGTTTATAATGTTAAAAAGGCCTTCAATATATTCTGTTCTGTTGTTTTGGTATTTTAAATAATAAGCATGTTCCCAAACATCAATAGCTAAAATTGGAGTTCCTTTTTCAATAGCGTTTGACATAAGTGGATTATCTTGATTGATTGTTTGAGAAATTTTTAATTTACCTTCTTTATCCACAAGTAACCAAACCCAACCAGAACCAAAAAGACTTGTTGATGTTTCAGTGATTTTATCATTCATACTACTAAATGAACCAAAATCTCTAATTATTGCTTCGCCAAAAGTACTGCTAGGTTTAGTTCCTTTTTTTGGACTTAAAATTTCAAAGAATAAATTATGATTGTAGTATCCACCAGCATTATTGCGAAGAAATGAATTGTTTAAGTCTAGTTTATTTAGAATTTCTTCAATTGTACTTGTTTTAAATTCAGTGTCCTTTATGGCTGTATTTAATTTATTGGCATAACCTAAATGATGTTTTGAATAGTGAATTTCCATAGTTTTAGCATCAATATAAGGTTCTAAATCATTATACTGATAAGCTAATCCATTCATAGAAAATGGTTTGTCATTTGTTTTTACTTCTGCAGGATTTGCATAAATAATTTCTTCAACGGCATTTGGATCTGGTAATTGAACTTCTTGAAGTACTTTTTCTCTTTTACAAGAAAATAATAATGAAATAAAAAACAGACTAAATAGTACTAATTTTTTCATTTTGATATAATATGTTTTGAAAATTAAAGTTTTCTTTCCTTTAAAAGAGAGTTTATTAAAGTAATATATTGTTCTTTAGCATCATCAATTGATAAATGATTTACTTGCATCCAAGCATTCATTTTAAAGGCATTTTTTAAGTCATTTGCGTCTTGTGAGGCTTCAATGTTTAATGAAGGTCGAGTAGAAGTGGCATGTTTGTATAAACCATATAGAACTAGTTGCATATTTGGTGGAACCGACTCTTTTTCGATTTTATTAGCATTTTCAAATGCTTCATCAAATAATATATTTAGTTCTTCGCTGTTCAATTTTATTGTTTTTTTGTTAATACAGTAACTCCACCAATTGCTTTCTGTCCTAATTTCACATCAATAGGAGTTCCAATTGGAAAATATAAATCTACTCTTGAACCAAACTTGATAAAACCAGCGTCTTTTCCTTGAACAACTCGCATTCCAACTTCAGCATAGTTTACAATTCTACGAGCTAATGCACCAGCAATTTGTCTGTACATTACTTCGCCATAAACACGATTTTCTACAACTACAGTTGTTCTTTCGTTTTCTTCACTTGCTTTTGGATGCCAAGCTACTAGGTATTTTCCTGGATGATATTTGCTGTATTTTACAATTCCGTTTAAAGCATAACGAGTCACGTGCACATTAATAGGTGACATGAAAATAGAAACCATTACTCTTTTATCTTTAAAATATTCTGGTTCAAAAACTTCTTCAATAACTACAACTTTGCCATCTACTGGAGCAATTATATGATTGTCGCTATTATCGACATCTCTTTTAGGGTTTCTAAAAAACTGTAATACTAAAATTAATATTACTACTGCTAAAACTTGAATAAGCTTACTTATCCAAAAATTGTCAAACACATCAGAAACTAATAACAACGCTACAGATATAATAACTGTAATTAAAATAATTTTTCTTCCTTCTTTATGAAACATAATATAAAATTTGATAAAATAAATAAACAAATGGTGCAACAAATATAATACTATCTAGCCTGTCTAACACACCTCCATGACCAGGCATAATATTTCCGCTATCTTTAACTTGAGCAATTCTTTTAAATTTCGATTCAACTAAATCTCCAATAGTGCCGAAAATGCTAGCGATGAAGGCAATTCCAATCCAAATATACATAGTACTATTGCTAGAAGAACCTATGAAGTATTTTGCTATTAAAATGCTTGCTAAGATACTAAATACTAGTCCACCGATAAACCCTTCTATTGTTTTTTTTGGCGAAATTCGTTCAAAGAGTTTGTTCTTACCTATTGATTTACCTACAATATAAGCAAAAGTATCATTTGTCCAAATTAGAATAAAAATTCCGATTATTATTTTTGAATTGTAGCCATTTATTCCGAAAGGAATTTTTGTAATAAAAAGAAATGATAAAATAATGTAGCCTAATGTATAAAGATACTTGTCAATGGTTGAACAAGGTAGTCCTTCTTTAGAAAAGAGAAATGCCATAGCTTTTATGGAAACTACCAAAGTAACGGCTAATAGAGAATTTACAATACTGACATCAGTAATGTTTCCAAACGTAAAAAAATAGTAAATGATAACACCAATAAGAAGCGGTAAAATCTTTGGAATTTTAACAAGATTGCAGAATTCGTTTATAGCAATTATCATAAACACCCCAAATAGTATAAAAAAACTAGTGGTTGAATAGGAAATAGCAGACAGTAACAAAACTATATAAACTATACCTGATAATAATCTGGTTAAAGTTTCATTCATTTATAGATCTTCTAATAGCAATAAGTATAAGTTTTTGTGACTGCTTCCGTAATGAAGAAAGTCCTCTTCTTTTGCTTTTTCAAAATATTTTATGGTTGTTATGTTAGATGGATAATCTTTGTCATATCTCTTTTTGATATTTCTTAATCCATCACTTTTATTACCAACGATTTGACTTGTGGTAGCAAAAACTATCATATCACATGGCAATTCGTTCGCTTTATATTGTTTAAATTGTTTTGAAGAAAACAAGATAGAGCCATCATCCGATATTAAATCTTCACAAATTGTAAAAAAGAATTTAGGTGTTCCGATGTCTTTGTATGCTAGCTTATTCTCGTCTAAAAGGGAAAATAATTTTTCATCATGACATAAAACTTGACTTTCGAACCAATCGTTTTCTTCTAATATGTTTTCAAACTGTTCTCTTAATTCATTAAGGTTTTCGCAGTATAAAAACTTGCCACCGTTATTTTTAAAATTAAAAGTAAACTTTTCGTCTATTGGAGTATCTATTTCTGGTTCATAAGGACTTCCTTGTGAATCTTTATCGTCTTCTGAAGTGTTGCCAAATATTTTTTTGAAAATGTTCATGTATGGCTGGATTTTTGAATTTAATCAAAGATAAAAATTCTTAACTCATATTAAATATGAATTAAGAATTTTTATTAATAAACAATTGTTAATAACCTTAGGCTATATCTTCGATTGTTGGACTTATAATTTCCTCTGCAGAATTATATTTTCTTTTACCAAAAATAGTTTCTAAATCATCTTTAAAAATTACTTCTTTTTCAATTAAAATATCTGCTAATTGATTTAATTTGTCTTTGTTATCTTCAAGCAACTTGATCGCTCTTTGATATTGACCTTCAATTAAAATAGAAATTTCATCATCAATAATTCTAGCTGTTTCTTCAGAATAGGGTTTAGAAAAATTATATTCATTTTGACCAGAAGAGTCATAATATGTGATATTTCCTAATTTTTCATTTAGTCCATAGATAGTAACCATTGCTTTGGCTTGTTTAGTTACTTTCTCTAAATCACTTAATGCTCCTGTAGAAATTTTATTAAAAATAACTTTTTCTGCAGCACGACCACCCATAGTAGCACACATTTCATCTAACATTTGTTCTGTTCGAACAATTTGTCTTTCTTCTGGTAAGTACCAAGCAGCTCCAAGACTTTGCCCACGAGGAACAATTGTTACTTTGATTAATGGTGCAGCATGTTCTAACATCCAACTTACTGTTGCGTGACCAGCTTCGTGAACTGCAATAGCTCTTTTCTCTTCTTTAGTGATGATTTTATTTTTCTTCTCTAAACCACCAATAATTCTATCTACAGCATCTAAGAAATCTTGCTTATCAACTGCTTTTTTGTCGTTTCTGGCTGCAATTAAAGCAGCTTCATTACAAACATTAGCAATATCAGCTCCAGAGAAACCTGGTGTTTGTTTTGCTAAAAATTCTGTATCTAACCCTTCAACTTTTTTTAGTGGCTTTAAGTGTACTTCAAAAATTTCTCTACGTTCTCTAATATCTGGTAAATCAACATATATTTGTCTGTCAAAACGTCCAGCTCTTAATAAAGCCTTATCTAATACGTCGGCTCTATTTGTTGCGGCAATAACTATTACATTAGAATTTGAACCAAAGCCATCCATTTCAGTCAAAAGTTGATTTAAAGTATTTTCTCTTTCATCATTTCCACCTGACATGTTACTTTTTCCTCTAGCTCTACCAACAGCATCAATTTCATCAATAAATATAATTGAAGGAGCTTTTTCTTTAGCTTGTTTGAATAAATCACGAACACGTGAAGCACCAACACCTACAAACATTTCCACAAAATCAGATCCTGATAAAGAAAAGAAAGGAACTTTAGCTTCACCAGCAACGGCTTTAGCTAATAATGTTTTTCCCGTTCCAGGAGGACCAACTAATAAGGCACCTTTTGGGATTTTTCCACCTAGTGCAGTATATTTTTCTGGAGTTTTTAAGAATTCAACAATTTCTTGTACTTCTTCTTTTGCTCCTTCTAAGCCAGCTACATTTGCAAATGTTGTTTTAACATCTGTTTTTTCATCAAATAATTTAGCTTTAGATTTTCCAATACTAAAAATTTGACTTCCACCGCCACCACCTGCGCCACCAGACATTCTTCTCATCATATAAATCCAAACACCTACTAAAATAAGTATTGGTAAAAATGAAAAGAAAATTTCAGTCCAATCGCCAGTTGATTTAAAATCATAATTAGTTATTAAACCTTTGTCGGAAGCTTCTACAAGTTTCTTTTGAAAAAGTTCTTCGTTACCAATATTTTCTAATAAATAATGAGGTCCTTTTTCATTAACTTTGCCTAGTACATCTTTGCTAACCGCATCGTATTTTTTATCTTTTAATACTTCTTTTTTTAAGAAAATCTCAGCAGTTTTTCCATTAAATACAACAACTTTTTCTAATTGAGAGGAATCTAAAAGTTCATTAAATTTTGAAATTGTAGTTGGTTTAGGATTGCTTAAATCAACTCCAGAAGATGCCAATTGAATAATGAAAAATAAGGCAAGTACTGAAAGGAATATATACCAAGGACTAAATTTAAAGTTTGGTTTTTTATTATTATCTTTTGACATATTTAATTTTTGTTTTCTAATGAAATGATTTTGGCATCGCCCCACAAACCTTCAATGTTATAATACTCTCTAATGTGCTTTTGGAAGACATGAACTACTACATTAACATAATCCATAAGAACCCATTCTGCATTATCAGAACCTTCAACATGCCAAGGCTTGTCTTTTAATTCTTTTGAAACTACTTTTTGGATGGAGTTAACAATAGCGTTAACTTGGGTGTTAGAATTTCCGTTGCAGATAATATAATAATCGCTCACGGTGTTGTCAATTTCTCTTAAATCAAGAATATTAATATCGTTTCCTTTTACATCTTCTATACCTTTAATGATATTTGCTATCAAATCATCATTATTCACTTTCTTTTTAGTCATCTAATTTTTTTACTTTATGCAAATTTAACAAAATTTGTCTTTACATTTGAACGTTAACAAAAGTTTACAAAAATTATTTTTGCATATGAATATCATCAAACTAGATGCCACAAACTCAACTAATGACTATTTAAAGCATTTAATGCGAAAACAGTTTGTCGATAACTTTACAATTGTAGTAACAAACAACCAAGAAAAGGGTAGAGGGCAACGTGATGCTGAATGGCATAGTCAAGCAGGTAAAAACTTAACGTTTAGTGTTTTAGTCAGGGATTTAATAATGAGTCCGACTGAGTTGTTTGCATTAAATATTGCTGTAGCTTTAAGTGTTTTAGAAACCTTAAATCAACTGACAAGTAAAAAATGTGCTGTTAAATGGCCAAACGACATTATGGCAGATAATAAGAAAATTGCTGGTATTTTGATCGAAAACGCTATTCAACAAAATGGAGAAATTTATTCTGTAATCGGAATTGGCTTGAATGTTAATCAAATTTATTTTAACACTGTTAATAATGTTACATCTTTAAAACTTTTAGAAAGTTTAGATTATAACCTAGATAATGTTCTAAATAATGTATTAGAAAACTTGAAACAAAACATTTCTTTAGTGCGAATTAAAAGTGATTTGTTGTGGAAAAAATATTTAGATAACTTATTTAAAAAAGAAATTCCCACAACTTTTGAAGATAAAAATCAACAAAAATTTATGGGAATTATTAAAGGTGTTTCTTCTGTTGGTCAACTTCAAGTTTTACTAGAAGATGATTCCATAAAAAATTATGGAGTAAAAGAAATCAAAATGTTGTATTAGTTAACGATAATCTTTTTCGTTACCGATTGATTTTCTGAACTTAATCTTAATAAATAAAATCCTTGAGGTAAATTATCTAAACTATAAGTATTGTTGTTAAATACTGGTTTTTTAATTACTTGAATTAACTGTCCGTTAAGATTTATTAACTGAATTTCGTCTAAAGCTACTTCAGATTGAATATTAATGGTATGATTATTTGATGGATTTGGATAAACGGAAATACCGTCTAAACTAACAAAATCCTGCGTTGAAAGTGTTGCGCATTGTGTTGGCCAAATTTGACATACATATTCTGGATGATCAATAAATGGATTTCTATTTGCTTGATGTTGAAAAACTCTGTTATTAATAGCTATTTCTTTAGCAGAAACAGGGTCGTTTGTATGCCAAGTGATTAAGATGTTTAAAAAAGTATCAGAGAATGCTTTATTATTTGAACCATCAAACATAACTTTTGCATCAGTAGATGCACCTGTAGTCGTGTAAAAGTTAGACATTATATTTTCATACCTTGTTGCAAAATAAAAAATGCTTCTTGCAATATCCCCTTTAAATTCATCTATAGGTTCAAAGACTGTATTGCTGTATCCAGCTGAATAACCTGAATTTAAATTGTTTCCTTTTTTAGAACCATTTGTAGAAGTCCATGAAGCTGAACCAACTTTTCCGAAAGGAAAGTTATTTCTCTGCCCATTTACGTATCCATCACTAGGCACAACAAAATGGCCATCATTTTTCATTGGGTCAACAGCATAGTTGTCAAAATAAGATTGTGGTACTAAGTGTTCTCTATTGTAACAAGAACCTTCACCAGAATAATTTCCACATTGTTGTGATGTTGAAGTATATTCATAACTATCACTTCCGGTTGGATTTTCGGAATACATATCCAAAAGAGAACCATTGTTTTCATAGTAGTTATCTCTAAAAGCAGTACTACTATATAAAGTCCATAAGGCACCATAACCTTGATCATTGTGGTTTTTTATTATGTTATATAATTGAGTTTTCAAGGTATAGCCAGTACCAGTTGCAGAACTATAATATCCTGTAGGAATTTGTGCAAAACCGATTGACACACTCAATAAAAATATTAAAATGTAATTCTTTTTCATAGCAATTTAATTATGATTTTTTTTCCATTAATGCCATATAAAACCCATCAAAACCTGATTGATGTGCTAATATGCTTTGATCTTTTACTAATTTAAATTTTTGTCCTTCTTCTGTTTTTAAGAATTTTTGAACTTGTTCTTGATTTTCAGAAGGTAAAATAGAACAAGTAGCGTATACCATTTTTCCACCTGGTTTTACAATTTTCGAATAATTATGCAAAACTTCTTCTTGAACTTTTTTGATGTTATCAATAAATTCTGGTTGCAATTTCCACTTGCTATCTGGATTTCTTTTTAGAACTCCCAAACCACTGCATGGAGCATCAATTAAAACTCTGTCTGCTTTTTCGTGTAAACGTTTGATAACTTTTGTTGTATCAATTACTCTAAATTCAGCATTAAATACTCCATTTCTTTTGGCACGAATTTTTAATTGTTTCAATTTACTTTCATAAATATCCATGGCAATTAATTGCCCTTTGTTTTCCATTAAGGAAGCTAAGTGTAATGTTTTTCCACCAGCACCAGCACAAGTATCAACTACTCTCATTCCAGGTTTTACATCTAAAAAGTAAGCTACTAGTTGTGATGAAGCGTCTTGTACTTCGTAAAAACCTTCTTTAAAAGCAGGAATCATAAACACATTTGCTCTTTCTTTTAATACAAGCGCATCTGGTTGGTCATTAATTAATTCTGTTTCAATATTGTTGTCCATTAAAATAGAACGCACTTTTTCTTTCGTAGTTTTTAAAGTATTAACTCTTAAAATTACTTTTGCTTGTTCGTTTTGAGCTGTTAACTCTTTTTCCCAAACTTCTTTTCCTAATTCTTTTAAACCTAATTCATCAATCCAATCTGGAATAGCTTCTTTGAATTTTCTAATTTTAGTTAATTCGTCAAAACGTCCTTTGATTTTTCGGGTTGGAGTAGCTTCAAAATATTTCCAATCGGGTAATTTAATTCCTCTTAAAACAGCCCAAACTGCAAAAATTCTCCAAATATCATCTCTTGTGAAAGGATCTTTTACTTCGGCAATTTCGGTGTATAATCTTTTCCATCGAACTATTTCGTAGATAGTTTCGGCAACAAATTTTCGGTCATGACTTCCCCAACGTTTATCTTTTTTTAAGGCTTGTGCTACCATTTTATCGGCATAAGCACCTTCATTAAAGATGGCCATTAGTGAATCAATAACTGTAAATACTAAATTTCTATGTAATCTCATTTCTTTTTTAATCAGCTTGCAAAGATAGTATTAATAATGTGTTTATGGAATTTTTTAATCATAAAAAAAGACCACAATTAATGCGGTCTTTTCTTTTTGGAACTTGATGATTATTTTACTCTCTTCCACCTCTTGATGAGCCACCTCTTGATGAACTTCTCTTTGAAGAAGAACCTCTTGAGCTTCCCGCTGATGGAGATGAACTTCTTGACGGTGAACTAACTCGTGGACTTGAACCAGAATTTGAACGAGAAGAAGTATTTACTCTAGGAGATGATTTAGTTCTTGATGAACTAGTTGCTCTCGGAGAAGAAGAAGTGTTTCTTGGACTCTCATTTCTTGTAGAAGTGTTACTTCTTGGAGAAGAAGTTGTCGTTCTTGGATTTTCATTTCTTGTAGAACTATTTGCTCTTGGAGAAGAAGAGGTGTTTCTTGGACTTTCATCTCTTGTAGAAGTATTAGTTCTTGGATTTTCATTTTTTGTAGAACTATTTACTCTTGGAGAAGATGAAGCATTTCTAGGATTTTCATCTCTTGTTGAAGTTGTTGCTCTTGTTGAATTTGTACTTCTAGGACTTTCATCTCTTGTTGAAGCATTATTTCTACTGCCTCTTGGAGAAGATTCAATTCTAGGTTGCGTATTTCCTCTTTCTCTTGTATTTACAGTTCTTACATCTCTAGTTCTGTCTAATTCATGTCTGTTAGAAACACTTGCGTTTCTATGAGAAAATGAACGATTTGGATATCTTGTTTCATAACCATGTGCTCTTCTTCCGTAATAAGCATTATATGAAACTCTACAGTTTCTATAGTTTACATAGTTGTAAGAGTGACCATATCCTCCAATGTATATATTTATATGATTTCTATATCTGAATATTGGGAAAGGATTCCAATATGAGTAATATGAAGGATAATAATTCCAATACCAACTAGAATAATATGGACGGTAATTGTTTACCCAAAATGTTGTGTAAATTACAGGTGTATGAACATATACAGGTTCGTAAATGTAATTATCACCATACATATATACATCTCCAACAACTTGTACTTGTACTTTATTGTTTTTATCTCTTTGCACTTCAATTGAAGCTACATCTTGATATAAGTCTTTGTCAATTACAGATTGAATTACAATAATGTGATCGTTTCCTTCAATAGATTCAATTACACGTAAATAATCAACATAATTATCATCGTTTAAGTCTAGATTACTAATTTGAGCTTTTGGATCGTTTATTCTTTTTTCAAAATCTTCTAAGTCAGAAGATTCTCCAAATATTGTAGCAATAGCTCTTAAATCTAAATTATCACTAATTTCAGATGAATTTGCTGTAACGGTCGTTTTATCTTGAGCATTAACAAACATTGTTGTTAAACTAAATAAAAGGGCAAGGGTAAATAATTTTTTCATGATATATAGTATTAAGTTACTAAACTTTTTTGAATTTTTACATTCGATTAAGAATATTCAATATTCGTGCCAAAGTTTAATTTAAACACTTAATACATTATTAATCAATAAGTTGTAAAATTGTAGTTTTATAGTTTGAATTTAGAATTGTTTCCTAACTTTACAAAAACAAATTATGATGAAATATTTTCAATACATTTTTATTTTGCTAATAATAAGTGCTTGTAGTTCTCAAAAAGAAATAAACACTTACTATTCTAAAGTTGAAATAGAATCAATTTTAGATGAGAAAATAAGTATTAGAGCTATTTTAACGGATGAAAATTATCTTTGGTATGCAGGAAATGATGGTAATTATGGAAAAGTAAATCTAACTACTAATGAAGTTTCAAAATTCAAGATTCAATCGGATACAATTGTAAATGAAATACGAAGTATAGCTCAAACCAAATACTTTTTATTTTTGTTGCCCGTTGGAAATCCGGCTAATGTTTATAGAATTTCCAAGAAAGATAATTCGCAACAAATTGTTTATACTGAATTAAATGAAAAGGTTTTTTATGATTCAATGCAATTTAAAGATGATTTAAATGGAATGGCAATGGGTGATCCAACAGATGATTGTTTATCCGTAATTATTACTACTGATGGAGGAAATTCTTGGAGAAAAGTCAGCTGTGATGATTTACCGAAAGTTGAAGAAGGAGAAGCTGCTTTTGCGGCAAGTAATTCTAATTTAATAATAACTAATTCTAAAGTGTTTTTAGTTTCAGGTGGAAAGAAATCAAGAGTTTTTGTAAGTGATAATTTTGGAAAGAATTGGCAAGTTTATGCAACACCAATAGTTCAAGGTGAAGTAATGACCGGAATTTTTTCAGCCGATTTTTATAACGATAAAATTGGTTTTATAACTGGTGGAAATTATGAAAAACCAAATGATAACTCAAATAATAAAGCGATGACTTTTGATGGTGGAAAAACTTGGAAATTAGTGGCAAATGGAGCAGGTTTTGGTTACGGTTCTTGTGTACAGTTTGTTCCAGATAGTAAAGGAAAGTCATTGGTTTCTGTTGGTGCAAACGGAATTCAATACTCAAATGAATACGGGAATTCTTGGAAACAATTAAATGTAGATAAAGAATTATATACCATTCGTTTTTTAAATAATAAAACGGCTTTTGCAGCTGGAAAAAATAAAATCATCAAACTTAATTTTACCGAATAAAAAAAGGGAAAGGCTATTCACATAACATGAATAGCCCTTTTTCATAGCATTTCTTCCCAATTTATTTTTTTATTAGAATACTAAAACTACATTTAAAGTAAAGTCATCACTAATAGCTTTGTCTCCTAAGCCATCAAAAATACTTCCTGAATTATATTCTATTCCGTATTTAGTTCTGTCAATTACTACTTCAGCAGTTGCAGTATTGTCTTTTACTATTATGTCAAAAACAACTTCATTTGTTTTGTCTTTGATAGTTAAGTCAGCATAAATAGTGTAAGTGTTATTTTCCTTAGCAGCGAATTTCTTGAAAACTAATTTTGAAGTTTCATATTTATCAGTTCCAAAAAAGTCATCAGCTTTTAAATGTCCTTCTAATTTTGCTTTTGATCCACCTTGTAAATCAGTAACTGCGATACTTGTCATATCTACAGTGAAATTTCCACCAACTAATTTCTTTCCGTCAAAAATTAAAGCACCTTCTTTTAAGTTTACAGTACCTTCATGTTTTCCAGTAACTTTTTTTCCAACCCAGTTAATTTTACTTTTTGAAGCATCAACTTTTACTGTTTTTTGAGCTGTTGCAGAAATTGTTACTAATGTTACTAATGCTAATGCAATTGATTTTAAATTTTTCATTTTATTTTAATTTTTAGTTTTTATTTTAATTATATTGTTATAAATAATTCGTTAATTGGTTTTCTTACTTTTGGAAAATGTTGTGTAGCATCTTCTTCATGGCGATATCCAATAGTTGCTACTAATGAAGCATTAAGACCTAACTTATCTAATCCTAAAATTTCATTGTATTTTTCTGGTTCAAAACCTTCAATTGGAGTTACATCAATTTTTAATTCAGCAGCAGCATTTAATAAATTACCCATCGCTAAGTAAGTTTGTTTTGATGTCCAAGTAGATTTTGCTTCTGAAGATAATGGCACAAGTTTCGATTTCATAAAATCACTATATCCTTTTAAATCTTCTGCTTTTAACCCTCTAGTTGTAGCCAAATTTGTCACGTAGTCATCTATATGATTGTCTTGTACATCAACTAAATTTACAAATACAAATAAGTGAGAAGCTTCCACAATTTGCGATTGCCCCCAAGAAACAGGTTGTAACTTTGCTCTTACTTCAGTATTTTCAACAATTAAAACTTTATAAGGTTGTAAGCCATAAGATGAAGCACTTAATTGAATTGCTTCTTTTAAAGTTTCTAAATCTTGATTTGATATTTTTTTGGTAGCATCAAATTTCTTTGTTGCATAGCGCCAATTTTGATTTTCTAAAAATGTATTCATATTATATTAATTGTTTTTGTAAATTATAACTTTCTAAATTTTTCTAATAATTCGTTTAATATTATTAATTCTGAATCGCTCAAGTTTTTGGCAAAAAATTGTTCATGCTCAATAATTAAAGGATCTAAGGTCACTAATAAATCTAATCCTTTTTGAGTTATTGCAACTTCCATCTTTCTTCTGTTTTCAGGACAAATTTCTCGAGTAACTAATTGTTTTAATAAAAGTTTATCAACTAATCGAGTTGTGTTACTTGTTTTAGCAATCATTCGTTCTTGTATAGTGAACATATTCGTTGGTTTTCCATTTTGTCCTCTTAAAATTCGTAAAACATTAAATTGCTCAGCAGATACATCAAATGGTTTTAAGATTTCATTAAATTTTTCAGCAATAACTATTTGAGAATACAAAACATTAAGTAGTGTTTTCTTTTCAATTGCAACTGGATTTTTACTTCTAATTATATCTTCAATTTTCATAATTGTATATACAAATATTAACGGTACAAATGTAACATATTTTTTAATTGTATATACAAGTGTTAATTAATTTTTTGTTAAAATTTTTTAATTATATTTTTGAGTGTAACTTTGCTGTAAAATTAATAAGAATATGAATTTAGATAAAAAAGAGTGGTGGAGTAACTTTTTAGCAGATGAAAATGCTGTTATTCTTGATGTTAGAACCGATGATGAATTTAACAATGGGAAAATACCAGGAGCATTAAATATTGATATATATAAAGGTCAAGGCTTTATCTATATGTTAGATGAATTAGATAAAAATAAAAATTACTATGTTTATTGTGCAGCTGGCGGAAGAAGTGCTCAAGCTTGTGCTATAATGAATCAACTAGGTTTTGAAAAAGCTTACAATTTATTAGGAGGAATGTCCGAATGGGATGGACCTGTTGAATAAAAAAAAAGAGCCAATTGGCTCTTTTTTTATGCTATTTTTTTTAAAGCTATCTTATCTAGTAAAGTAATTTTTTTTCCAGTAAGTTCTATTAATTTTAGTTTTTTAAATTCAGATAGCAATCTAATGCAACTTTCTGTGGCTGTTCCAATAATTCCAGCTAATTCTTCTCTAGACAATTGAAGTCTTAAAGTATTGTCTTCATTTATGCCAAAATTTTCTTCTAAATATAATAAGGTTTCAGCCAAACGTTGTTTTACATTTTTTTGTGCCATATTTACCATATGGTCATCTGCTATTTTTAAATCATCACAAATGTTTTTCATCACATTCATTGAGAATTGATTGTTTTCATTAAAGAAACCCATGATTTCAGATTTAGGAATAAAACAAACTTCCATATCTTCTAAAGCAATTGCGCTTAAGTTTACAGCTTCTTCACTAATTAAAGACCTTTGACCAAGAAGTTCACCTGGTTTGGCTAGTTTTACTATTTGATCTTTTCCATTATCAGATAGTTTTGTCATTTTACAAACACCTTCTTTTACACAATAAACTCCATTAACGGTATCTCCTTCTTCAAAAATAGGGTCCCCTTTTTTAATGGTGTAAGAAGTTTTGCAATTAGCCATCTTAATTAATTCCTCTTTTCTAAGAGCTTTTAAAGAGCTAAACTGTCTAACTATGCATTGGTCGCAATTACTCATTGATTATTTATTTAACCTTTTACAAATATACTTAAAGTATGACAAATATCATATTTTATTTTATCAACAATTGCAACCTTTGTTACAGGTAAAAAGAGCAAATTTATGGATACAAATAACTGTTTCCATTGTGGTAATGAAATTATAAAAAAAGACGAAGTTGTTTTTGACGAAAAAAGTTTTTGTTGTAATGGTTGCAAGACTGTTTATGAAATTTTTAGTCAGAATGATTTATCTTGTTATTATGATTTTGAAAATGCACCAGGTGCAACACCACAAGAGATTAAAGGAAAATACGATTTTTTAGACGATGAAAAAATTATTACAAAACTGCTGGAATTTCAAGAAGATACAACTTCTATTGTTTCACTTTATATTCCTCACATACACTGTAGCTCGTGTATTTGGATTTTGGAAAATTTACAAAAACTGCAGAGTGGAATAAGTTCTTCTCAAGTTAATTTTCCTGAAAAGAAAGTCCGAATTACATTTAATTCAACAGACACTTCACTTAAAGATATTGTTTATTTATTGAGTTCAATTGGATATGAACCATACATAAGTCTAGATAATTACGAAACAGGTAAAAAAGAAGTAGACCGAAGTTTAATTTACAAAGCTGGAGTTGCTTTTTTCTGTTTTGGAAATATTATGTTATTATCTTTTCCAGAATATTTTGAAGTTGATGAATTTTGGATCAATCAATACAGAGGATTTTTTAGATGGTTGATTTTTGCATTGGCTTTGCCATCATTTTTATATTCAGCTTCAGATTATTATGTTTCAGCTTATAAAAGCATCAAATCTAAAATGTTAAACATTGATATTCCTATTGCTTTAGGAATTCTAGTTATGTTTGTTAGAAGTACAGTTGATATTGTTTTTGATTACGGACAAGGATTTTTCGATAGTCTTACCGGATTGATTTTCTTTATGTTATTAGGGAAATTGTTTCAGCAAAAAACATATAGTTTTCTTTCTTTTGAACGGGATTATAAGTCTTATTTTCCAATTGCAATTACCAAATTAAATTCAGACGGAACTGAAATTCCGGTTCAAGTTTATGATATTGAAAAAGGAGATCGATTGTTAATTAGAAATCAAGAATTAATTCCAGTTGACGGGATTTTGATTGCTGAAAAAGCTTCAATTGATTACAGTTTTGTTACTGGTGAAGCTATTCCAATAGAAAAAAAATCAGGAGATAAATTATATGCTGGTGGAAGAATGATAGGAAGTGTAATTGAAATGGAAGTTTTATTTTCTGTTTCACAAAGTTACTTAACCCAATTATGGAGTAATGATATTTTTCAAAAGAAAATAGATCAAAAACATAAAACGATAACGGATAAAGTAAGTCAATATTTCACACCTATTTTATTATTATTAGCTTTAGTTGTTTTTATTTTTTGGTTGTTTATTGATGTTTCAACAGCTTTTAATGTGCTGACAGCAGTTTTAATTGTGGCTTGTCCTTGTGCTTTAGCATTAACAGCTCCTTTTACATTAGGAAACGTATTACGAATTATGGGAAAACAAAAATTATATCTCAAAAATGCAACAGTAATTGAACAATTGGCCAAAGTAGATACTATAGTTTTTGATAAAACTGGAACCATTACTTCCAATAAAAAATCAAATATTGAATTTGAAGGAAATGATTTAACAAGTGAAGAATTATCCCTATTAAAAAGTGTTATTCGAGGTTCAAATCATCCATTAAGTAGAAAGATTTATGAATTTTTGCCGAATTCACCTAAACTGGAAATACAAGAATTTGAAGAAATAACCGGAAAAGGAATTGTTGCTAAAGCCAATAATTTGATTGTATTAATAGGTTCTGCTTCATTAATTGGAATTACGGATGAAAGCGATACCAAACAAACAAAAGTTCATATAAAAATAAATAATGAATATAAAGGATATTTTGTCTTCGATAATCAATACAGAAAAGGAGTAGAGGAATTGTTTAAAAAATTAAGTAACAAGTATGAATTAAAAATTCTTTCAGGTGATAATGAAGGAGAAATGGAAAACCTTCAATCTTTATTACCAAAAGACACTGAGTTAATTTTCAATCAAAAGCCAGAACAAAAGCTAGAATATATTGAAAGTCTTCAAAAACAAGGCAAAAATGTAATGATGATTGGTGATGGTTTAAATGACGCTGGAGCATTAGCTCAAAGTAACGTTGGAATTTCTATCTCAGAAAATGTAAATGTATTTTCACCTGCTTGTGATGGAATTATTGATGCAACTCAATTTTCGAAAATTGGTTATTTCTTGAAGTATTCTAAAAATGCTATGCTAACAATATACATGAGTTTTGGCTTGTCATTATTGTACAATATTGTTGGTTTATCATTTGCTATTACGGGTAATCTGTCACCATTAGTTGCTGCTATTATAATGCCATTAAGTTCGATTACAGTGGTTAGTTTTGTAACTATAATGAGTAACTTTTACGCTAAGAAAATGCAATAAAAAATAATTTTAACAAAATTTTAAAGTATGACATTTGTCATATTTTATGATTCTAATCGGTAGTACATTTGCTAAGTAAACTTAAAGGTATGAGTGTTATTTATATTTTAATCACAGTAAGTATATTCGTTGCGGTTGTCTTCTTGTTTGCTTTTATAAAAGCAGTTAAGAGTGGACAATATGATGATGATTATACGCCATCAGTCAGAATGCTATTCGATGATGAATTAGTAAAGAGTACAAACAAATTGACAAAAACAGATAAACAAAAAATGAATTAATTATGGAGAAAGAACAATTTTATTACGACAACAAAATTGTGAGAAACTTCCTTTATGCTTCAATTGCTTTTGGAGTTATAGGAATGTTGGTAGGTCTTTTAGTAGCCTTCATGTATTTATTTCCAAATATGACCGATGGAATTCCATGGTTAAGTTACGGAAGATTAAGACCATTACATACTAATGCAGTTATTTTTGCCTTTGTAGGTAATTCTGTTTTTGGAGGAGTTTATTATTCTTTACAAAGACTTTTAAAAACTAGAATGTATAGCAATTTCTTAAGTCAATTAAACTTTTGGGGTTGGCAAGTAATAATTCTTGGAGCAGCAATTACTTTGCCTTTAGGTTATACTTCTTCTAAAGAATATGCCGAATTAGAATGGCCATTTGATATTGCAATTGCACTTATTTGGGTTGCTTTTGGGGTAAATATGATAGGTACAATTATAAAAAGAAGAGAAAGACATATATATGTGGCTATTTGGTTCTATTTAGCTACGTTTATTGCAGTTGCTTTGCTTCATATATTCAACAGTATCGAAATTCCAGTTTCTGCATTTAAATCTTATTCAGCTTATGCTGGAGTTCAAGATGCTTTAGTGCAATGGTGGTACGGACATAATGCAGTAGCGTTTTTCCTTACAACACCAATTCTTGGATTGATGTATTATTATGTGCCAAAAGCCGCAAATCGTCCTGTTTATTCTTATAGATTATCAATCATTCACTTTTGGTCTTTAATCTTCATTTATATTTGGGCTGGACCTCACCATTTATTATATTCAGCACTACCAGATTGGGCTCAAAATTTAGGAGTTGTATTTTCAATTATGTTGATTGCTCCATCTTGGGGTGGTATGATTAATGGATTATTAACTTTAAGAGGTGCTTGGGATAAAGTTAGAACTGATCCTGTTTTAAAATTCTACGTAGTTGCAATTACAGGTTATGGTATGGCAACTTTTGAAGGCCCAATGTTATCTCTTAAAAACGTAAATGCAATTGCTCACTATACAGATTGGATTGTAGCACACGTTCATGTTGGTACATTGGCATGGAATGGATTTATGGCTTTTGGTATGATTTATTGGTTAATACCAAGAATGACAAAAACAAAATTATTCTCTACAGGATTAGCAAATTTCCACTTCTGGATTGGGACTTTAGGTATTATTTTATACACTTTACCAATGTACGTTGCAGGATTTACACAAGCTTCAATGTGGAAACAATTTAATCCTGACGGTTCATTAGTTTATGGAAATTTCCTTGAAACAGTAACTGAAATTATGCCAATGTATGCTATGAGAGCTGTTGGTGGGACATTATATTTTATTGGTATTCTTGTGTTAGTTTACAATATAGTTAGAACGGTTATGGCAGGTTCACCTGTGGAAGATGAATTAGCAGAAGCACCAGCTTTAGTAAAAATTTCTAACAAACAATTAAAAGGTGAAGCTTGGCATTCTTGGTTGGAAAGAAGACCAATTCAGTTTACAATATTAACTACAGTTGCAGTTGCTATTGGTGGAATTGTTCAAATAGTTCCAATGTTGGTTGTAAAATCTAACATTCCAACTATTTCAAGTGTTAAACCTTATACACCTTTAGAATTAGAAGGTAGAGATTTATATATCCGTGAAGGTTGTAATAACTGTCACTCGCAAATGATTCGTCCATTCCGTTCTGAAGTAAAACGTTATGGTGAATATTCTAAATCAGGAGAATATGTTTATGATCACCCATTCTTATGGGGTTCTAAAAGAACTGGTCCAGATTTACACAGAGTTGGACAAAAGTATAATGATAATTGGCACTTTAATCACATGTGGGATCCACAAAGTACATCATCTGGTTCTATTATGCCAGGTTACAAATGGATGTATGCTAACGAACCAATGGATCATGAGTATATTGAGAAGAAAATGGAAGTAATGGTAACTTTAGGAGTTCCATATACTAAAGAAGATATTGCAAATGCTAGAAAAAATATGGATATACAATCGGCTCAAATTGAGAAAAACTTGAGTAATGATCCAGATTTTGTTAAATCTTACGAGGCAAGTAAAAAAGCTGCAGCTGCCAGAGGAGAAGAATTTGTTCCAATGAAAGATAGAGAAATTGTTGCACTTATTTCATATTTGCAACGATTAGGTACAGATATTAAAGTAAAAAAACAGAATAATTAAAAATCCAGAGTTATGTTAAAATTTATAAAACACAATCTTGAAACTATCAATGGAGTAGATATTTATCCTATAATATCGTTGGTTATTTTCTTTATAGTTTTTGTATCTTTCTTTGTTTGGGCAATGACTTACAGCAAAGATAAGATTAAAGAATTGAGTGAATTACCATTTAAAGACGAACAATAATTAAAGTTTCCTCTTGCTTTTTGAAAAGGAAAGAGGAACTTTATTCAAACTAAAAGCTAAGCTAAAATTAAAACAAGTTAAAGATGAAAAAATTAATTCCAGCATATGTAAGAGTTCCTGTTCTTTTTGCAATTGTTTTTGCAGCAATGGAATACTTTATAGATTCAGGAGCTAAACCTGCCTTTATAGAATTTCCAATGGTATCCTTATTTTTAGGAGTATTTCTGTTTTTATTAATCGCAATAGAAATAGTTGTAAGTGCAGTTGATAATGTAACATATCATTTATTATCTGCAGAACAAAAACAACAATTAAAAGAAGCACAAGCATTACCTTTTACAGAAAGTAAATTCTATCAAGGAATTGTTGCAAAAATGACACGTTCTAAGTCAATTGAGCAAGAAGAAGATGTAATGTTAGAACATGATTATGATGGCATAAAAGAGCTAGATAATGTATTGCCACCTTGGTGGGTATATTTGTTTTATGGTTGCGTAATCTTTGCTGTTGTTTACTTTATTCGTTTTCAAATATATGGAGATTATACTCAAGCAGAAGAGTTTGAAGCAGAAATGGCTCAAGCTGATATAGATATTAAAGAATATTTAAAAACAGCTCCAGACTTAATGGATAAAGAAAGTGTTACATTATTAACTGATGCAACATCATTAGCAGAAGGAAAAGCTATATTTACAACAAACTGTGTAGCTTGTCACAGAGCTGATGCTGGTGGAGCAATTGGTCCAAACTTAACAGATGAATATTGGATTTTAGGGGGTGGAATTAAAAATGTATTTAATACACTTGTAGAAGGAGGTAGATCTGGAAAAGGAATGATTTCTTGGAAAGATCAATTAAAACCAACCGAAATGCAAAAAGTAGCAAGTTATGTACTTTCATTACAAGGCTCTAATCCAAAAGAACCAAAACCAACAGAACCAGAAGCTGTTCTATACAAAGCAGAAGGTGCAGTAGCAAGTGACACTGCAAAAGTTGAAACAGTTGTAGATTCTACAGCAACAAAATAAAAAAATAAAAAGGTTTTAAGTTGTTGCTTAAAACCTTTTTTAATTCGTTTTAGAACAAAGTATTTAAAACACAGAAGTTATGTCAAAATTACCAGACGAAAGTTTTAGAGATTCCATAGGAACAATTACTACTGAAGGGAAAAGAAATTTTATATTTCCCAAAAAACCTTCAGGAAAATTTTATGATAAAAGAAAGATATTAAGTTACATCTTATTAGCTTTTTTATTGTCAGCACCATTTATTAAAATTAATGGCAACCAGTTTTTACTTTTTAATGTATTGGAGCGAAAGTTCTCCATTTTTGGGTTTCCTTTTTGGCCACAAGATTTTCATTTATTTGTAATGGCAATGATTGTGGGTGTTGTAGGGTTAACACTTTTTACAGTAGCTTTTGGTAGAATATTTTGTGGATGGTTTTGTCCGCAAACTATTTTTCTAGAAATGGTTTTTAGAAGAATAGAATATTGGATTGATGGTGATAGAGGTTCTCAAATGCGTTTGGATAAACAAAAATGGGACGCTGATAAAATTAAAAAACGAGTAACCAAATGGGTTATCTTCTTTATAATTTCATTTATAATTGCGAATGTATTTTTAGCTTACTTAATTGGAAGTGATAAATTAATTCAATACATAACAGAAGGACCAGCTAAAAACATAAGCACATTAGTTGCCTTACTGATTTTTACAAGTATTTTCTATTTTGTATTTGCTTGGTTTAGAGAACAAGTATGTATTATTGCTTGTCCTTATGGAAGAATGCAAGGTGTTCTTTTAGATAATCAATCTATTAATGTTACCTATGACCATGTAAGAGGAGAAGGAGAAACAGGTAGAGCAAAATGGGATAAAAGAGAAAATAGAGCAGAAACTGGTAAAGGAGATTGTATCGATTGTAATCAATGCGTAGTCGTTTGTCCTACTGGAATTGATATTCGTAACGGAACTCAACTAGAATGTGTAAACTGTACCGCTTGCATTGATGAATGTGATACCATTATGGAAAAAGTGGGATTACCGAAAGGATTAATTCGTTACGCAAGTGAAGACGAAATCGTTACAAAAGAGAAGTTTAGAATAACGACTCGTATGAAAGGTTATATTGCTGTTTTAACTATATTGATTGGAGTTTTGATTAGTTTGTTATTCATGAGAAATGATGTTGAAGCTACAGTTTTAAGATTACCAGGACAATTATTTGAACACAAAGGAGAAAACATCAGTAATATTTTTACTTATAAAATCGTAAATAAGACGGTTAAAGATTTTGATAGTGTTTATTTTAAATTGGTTAGTCCAAAAGGAACTATTAAATTGGTCGGAAATCCTTACGTAAAAATAGATAAAGAAGGTTTAGCTCAAGGAACATTGTTTATTGAAATAAATCCAGCTTTCTTAGAAGGAGATAAAACCAGAGTTAAAATAGAAATATACAACAAAGACGAACTTATTGAAACTACAAAAACTAACTTTTTAGGACCAAGAAGTTTTAATTAAGATTTTCGAATATTTAGATAATTCATTATAGAAAATAAAAAAAATGAAAATTAATTGGGGAACAGCAATAGTTATAGCTTTTGGACTATTCATTACATTCATCTTATACTTTGTGTTTAAAGTACAATCAGATTCCAAATATGATAATGAATTAGTTACAGAAGATTACTATAAAAAAGAACAACAAGTTCAAGGAAATATAGAAAAACAACAAAGTGCTAATAAATTGGTACAAAAAGTTGTGGTTAAAAAATCAGCTGAAGGATTAACAATTGTTTTCCCATCTGATTTTGATTATAAAAACATTAAAGGAAAAGTGTCCTTATACAGACCATCAAGCCAAAAATTAGATTTTGAAATTCCAATTTCATTATCTTCTTCAAATTTGCTCATACCTAATAGTAATTTGGTTGGTGGTCTTTGGGACATTTCTGTAGATTGGTCTTATAATGATTCCAACTATTTAAATAAAGAAACAATTTATTATTAGAATTTAAAATATTAGAATTTAAAAAAAGGTGTGCTTTTAGGTAATGGTGATTCTTAATTAGTTTATTGGTTATTAGTATTTATTTTAATCCATTATCTAAAACACACTTTTTAATTTTAAAAAAATGATTTACTCAGCTATCATATTAGGGTTAATAAGTAGTTTTCACTGCATAGGAATGTGCGGTCCAATTGCTATGATGTTACCTGTTGATAGAAATAATCCTGCTAAAAAAACATCTCAAATTTTCACTTATCATTTAGGAAGATTAACAGCTTATTCAAGTTTAGGATTGTTATTTGGTTTATTGGGAAAAGGATTATTCATTGCCGGATTACAACAACAACTTTCAATTATAGTAGGTTTATTAATGATACTTGTAGCAATTGTTCCTGAAAAAGTTTTTGCTCGTTATAATTTTTCAAGGCCTGTTTATAAAGTAATTTCCAACGTAAAATCAAGTTTAGGAAAACAATTCAAAAACAAAAGTTATAAGTCTCTTTTCACAATTGGCTTACTTAATGGTTATTTGCCTTGCGGAATGGTTTATGTGGCTTTATTTGGCGCAATTGCAATGCAAAGTGTATCATTGGGAACATTCTATATGTTTTTGTTTGGTTTAGGTACTATTCCTATGATGAGCGCTGTAGTTTATATTGCTAATTTCATCACACCAAAAACAAGAAACACTATTCAAAAAGCTATTCCAATTCTAACTATTTTAATTGGAATGTTATTTATAGTAAGAGGTTTAGGGTTAGATATTCCATACATTTCTCCAAGTAATATGAGCCTGTTTGTGCAACCAGAAGCGAATTGCCATTAGTGTTGATAGTTAGATAGTTCGAAAAATCCAAAAATCTAACAATCTAAATCGTCATTGAAAACAATTGTGTTTGTGGTGCATTTCTAATCAATCGTAAATCAAAAGCCATACAAATATTACGCACATAAGGTTTTCCTTTTTCAGTAACTAGTATTGAATTTCCTACTATAGCTAACAAACCATCTGCTTTCATTTCCTGAAGATTCTTTATAACGTCATTGATTTCTTTGAACTTCATAGCATCATCTTCCCAAGAAGTAGTAAACTGACACATCAAATTTAAGATATGTTTTCTAATGATTAAATCTTCATCCGTTAATAAATGACCTCTAAAAACAGGTAATTCATCTTTTTCTAAACGAGTATAATAATCTTCTAAAGTCTTTTCATTTTGAGCAAAAGCATACCAACTATCGCTAATAGAGGAAACCCCTAAGCCTATCATCAACTGTGTTTTTGATGAAGTATAACCCATAAAATTTCTATGTAATTTTCCTTCTTCAAACGATTTGGTCATGCTATCTTCTTTCAAAGAAAAATGATCCATTCCAATTTCGATATAATTATTTTTAGCTAACTGAATTTTACCTTTTTCATACAATTCACGCTTTTCATCATCTTTTGGCAAATCTTCGTCTTTAAAACCTCTTTGGCCGTTTCCTTTTATCCAAGGCACATGAGCATAACTATAAAAAGCTAATCTATCTGGTTGTAAAGATTTTGTTTTGTCAATTGTATCCAAAACGTCTTCTAAAGTCTGAAAAGGTAATCCAAAAATCAAGTCATGACCAATAGAAGTATAACCAATTTCTTTTGCCCAAAAAGTGACTTTTGCAACATTATGAAAAGGTTGAATTCTATGAATAGCTTCTTGAACTTTTTCTGCATAATCTTGAACTCCAAAACTAACTCTTCTAAAACCCAAATCGTATAAGGTTTGTAAATGTAAGCGTGTTGTATTGTTTGGGTGACCTTCAAAACTGAATTCATGTTGAGGTGCTTTTTCAGCTTTCTCAAAAATTCCGTTAATTAAGCGTTTTAAATTTTCAGGAGAGAAGAAAGTTGGAGTTCCGCCACCTAAATGAATTTCTTTAATAATTGGTTTTTTAGATAATAAGTCACAATATAATTTCCATTCTTTTAAAATTGCATCTATATACGGATGTTCTACTTCATGACGTTTTGTAATTCGTTTGTTGCAACCACAAAAAGTGCATAAACTTTCACAAAAAGGTAAATGAATATAGAGACTTATACCTTCAGTAATATTTGATTCATCAAATGATTTTTTAAATGAAGCTTCCCATTTCTCTACTGAAAATAATTTTTCTTCCCAATAAGGAACAGTCGGATAACTTGTGTATCTTGGTCCAGGAACATTATATTTTTGTACAAGCGTTTGCAACATGACTATTTTAATTTACTCAAAAATAGTGTAGGTTTTTCAAATTAAAAATGATAATTATCATATTTGAGATTTGTAACATTTATTACATATTTAGGTCGCTTAATGTCGTAAATTTGTTTTAAACAATTAAAGATTATGAACGCAAAATTTAATGAAATAATAAACCAAAGTCAGTTAGTACTAGTTGATTTTTATGCTGATTGGTGTGGACCATGTAAAATGATGTCACCCATTTTACAAGAAACAAAAACTGCTGTAAAGGATGCTGTAAAGATTATTAAAATTAATGTTGATCAGCATCAAGATTTGGCTGCTGAGTTTATGGTGAGAGGAGTTCCGACCTTTATGCTTTTTAAAGAAGGAAAGATGCTTTGGAGACAATCTGGAGTTTTAAGCAAAAATCAATTAGTAGAAATTATTAATCAACATAAAAATTAAATAAATTTTTAGTATTTTTATAAAAAATTAAAAGGATGAAAAATATATTTTTAAGTTTAAGTGTTTTATTAGTAATGGCTTGTTCATGTGTAAAACAACAAGAAGGCGTTAATTTAGTAGATTCTAATAAGTTTGAAGAACAAATGAAAGAATCAACTAGCCAAATAATAGATGTAAGAACTACAGAAGAATTTTCTGACGGGCATATTGTCAATGCAGTAAATATGGATGTTACTTCTGACGATTTTGAAGCTAAAATTGCATCTTTGGACAAAGAAAAACCGGTTATGGTTTATTGTAAATCTGGAGGAAGAAGTGCTAAAGCAGCAGCTATTTTAAGAGACAATGGCTTTAAACAAGTATATGATTTAGATGGTGGAATGATTGGCTGGAATGCAGCAAGCAAACCTATTGAAAATTAACTAAAAAACTAAAAGGCTATGAAAAAAAATGTAGGAAATGGTGATAGATTTCTAAGAATTATGATAGGAATTATTGCGCTAATATTAGTTATGGGTAATGTCGTTGAAGGAACATTAATGTGGGTTCTCTTAGTAGTAGGGATTTTAATGGTTGTTACTTCTTCAGTTCAATTTTGCCCAGCTTATACAATTTTTGGAGTAAATACTTGTAAAGTTAAAAACAAAAAATAAAATATTAACCGAAATGTAAGTTTCGGTTTTTTTATGACCTAGGTTTATTAATTCCTCTATCATAAAGTACAATGCTTCCGGCAACAGCAACATTTAAACTCATCTCTGATTTAAATTTTACCAAAGCATGGCATTTTTCAATAGCAGCTTTCGTTAATCCGTTATCTTCTGCGCCTAAAAGATAAACACAACGTCTTGGGTGATGAAATGTTTCTAAATGTTCGGCTTTTTCATCTAGTTCAACTCCAACCAAACGAGCACCTTTAGGTAGGTTTTTAAAGAAATCTTCAAAATTTTCGTAGTGAAAATAAGGCATAGATTTTACTGCATTATGTGTGTCACTAGCTTGTTTTGCATATCTATTTCCTATAGTAAAAATAAAACTTGCTCCTAAATTTTGAGCTGAACGCCACAAAACGCCAAGATTTTCTGGAGTTTTACCATTTTGTATTCCAATACCGAAAAATTCATTTGTGAAATTATCATTCATATTGCAAAAATACGATGTCAAAAATTAAGATGTGCTATTTTATGTTTTTTTTACTAGTAACAAATTAAGAAATATTAGAAATTAATATTTCTTAAACCTCAATTCCTTTTGACTTATATTTACTAAGTAAAGTAAAACATTTTTTATTTTAAAACCTTAACTTCTTAATGGTTCAAGATTAATCAATTCAATCGAATTTCAATTTCGCGTTTTTCTAATTTTAAGAGTTCAATTTTACGGTGCCAAATTTCAATTTCGTAAACTGCATCATTAATTTGCTGTTCCTTTTTTTTTGCCGAACGAAAAATTCTATATCCTTTAGCTTTTTCTAAATCATCTTTTGCGTCTTCTAATGCTTTATAACTATTTGAAATAGCATTTAAAATCTCCTTATAAGTATCTTCATCTGCTTTTATTCGCGATTTATTAAATCGATCTTTTTCGGCTTCACCTTTTTCAGTTAAAATTTTGGATTGTTCTTCTAACTTTTGTTTTTGGCTTTCAATCTTTTTTAGGTAATTTTCTTTTTGAGTTTCTTTATTAGCTTTCTCAATATTAATTATTTTATTGGATTGATAATTCATAATAATTAAGGTGAACAAAACGATAGCAAATCCTACTATAACTAAAAGGACATTTCTTTTGTTAAAACCTAAAAAGTTATCTTTTGGTTCTATATAAATAGGTTTCTCATTAAGATTAGAGGCTTGAATTGGTGATGGTAATTCATTTAAAATGGGTTTTAATTCATCAATTTCACCAGCAGTTTTCCAAGTATCAAAACCTTCACACCAAATTGGAGTAAATGATGTTATTTTTTTTGCTTTTAATTCTTCAATATTAAATGGACCAACATTTACATTGTTTTCATGTAAATAATATAATTTCATTTTGTTTTATTTTATTTTTACTGAATTACGATTTGTTCTTCTTTTGTTGCAATAATTTCGGGTTTTCCTTTATACATTTTAACAATTCCCGTTATGCAAACTTTTTTGTTTTTTAAATGAGTTGGAATGTTATAACTAAAATTTACTAAGTCTTTTTCGAATATTACAACCACAAACTTCTCCTTTGGATAAGGATTCCCAAAATTAATAAACGTAGTTTTCTTGGTTTTATTGGATACAAATATACCTTGTACTTTTGCACAAACTGTAACTTTCTTGCCTTCATAATGTTGCAAACTGTCAATAGAAACGGTTTGAGAATAAACTAAAGTAGTAGAAAAAATGAATAGTATTATTAAAAAATTATTTTTCATTATCTATATAAATTTAATTTAAAAATATGAAAATCTTTTTAGATTACCAATTAGCAAATGATATTCCAATTCCCAATGTTGTTTGTCTGTGATTATAATCCAATAAAGTTTCTCCGTAACCATGAAAAAACTGCGCTTGTCCTCTAATGTGTCCTTTGATAGGAAAAACGTAATTTAGTTGTATTCCTCCTCTTTTTAATGATGTTAAGGGGTGAGTTGCAATTGCATAAAATTCATGTTTTAAATAGTGATAGCCAACATAAACTTCAGAATCTCCAATATATTTAGTGATTTCTGGATTTTCATCATCTTCATCTTTAAGACGAATCCATGGTTTAAAATTTACTATCCAATCATCACTTTCATAACCGATATTAAAAATAATTCTATTCCAACTTCTCGAATTGGGTAAATCTTTTCCATTAGATTGATGATTTAGAGATAAACCAACATTCCTTATGTTTCCTGTAAAAAGTTTAGTTTTTAATGGGAAATTAAAGATTACCTCTGGTTCATAATTTAATTCTCTAAAAGCTCTTGAGAACTTTTTGTTATACACTTGCCAATGTGCTTTTTGAGTATAACCTACCCAAATATCTCCTAAACCAAAAAAAGCAGATTGAACAATTTTTGTTTTAAAACTTATCTGAAATTTAGCTTCAAATTTATTATAATCATCAATTTCTGTAGCTGAATAGTCTGGGTTTTCGCTAAAAGGTTTAGAATTTGGTTTACTTGTCCATCTTCCAGCAGTAACATATATTGGTCGATAAGAAACTAATTTAAATGTTCCTTTTTTATCGATACTATCTAATTCCCAATCTTGAGAAAGTGTCTTTTTAATTATTAAGTTGTCTAAAATATTTTGAGACCATATATTTTGACTATTATATAAAAAGAGTATTATAATTAAATAGAATTTGGAAATTCTTAGCATTAATTTTGTTTTATTATTTGATGGGCTAAATTAAGTAAAATTTGGTACATTAAATTAAGTTTTTTTAACTTCAATAAGTTAATTTTCAGTGCCTTTTATCTAAATATCTATTTTAACAATGTTTTTTTTAAAGAAATATAATTTTAATTCTAGCTAGTACTTTACTTGAAATGAGTATCCCATTATATTAAAAAAACATTTTGTAACTAATTTGCTTTAAAGATAAGGCATAAACCGTAAGTGTTTTACGGTTTAACCGTATTGAATAACCGTTTTAGGAGATTAATTTTGTTCAAAATTAATAACTAGTGCTTAATTCCTATATTATTATTGATTCAACAAAAGCAGTTGAAAATCATATGAATGATTTTCAGCAATTTGTTGATTTTGTATGTGTAGGAGTTTATAGTGATTTCGAAAATGCACTTAATGCGATAATTGAAAAAAAGCCTGAACTTATCTTTTTTCATTTTACAGATGATATACCTCTTCATTTTATACTAGAACTTCAACGTTATATCGAACACTTACCTTATATAATAGCTATAAATAAAGAAGATAAAAACGCCTATAAAGCTATTAAATATGGAGTAATGGATTATATCTTATTACCATTAACCATATTTGAAATTAGAAAAGCCTTCTTGAAATATGGAATGTTTTCTAAAAAATCAGTACAAGAAAACTTATGTATTAAAACCAATAGCGATTATTATTTTATTCCTTTTGAAGATATTGTTTATCTAATGGCTGACAACAATACGACAGATTTCTATTTAAAAAATGGTAAAGTAATTTCTGGATTCAAAACATTAAAGTTTTTCCAAAGTCAATTGCCTTTTTATTTTTTTAGAATTCACAACAGTTATATAGTAAACATTAATTATGTGAGTAGGATAAATATTAGTAAATCTGATTGCTATTTGTTTAATAATGAATACAAACTTCCTTTTTCAAGAACTTATAAAGACAATATTGAAACCATTATTCGAAGAATTGGTTAATAAATATTGTCAGTTACATTAAATTATAGGTTACTTACTTAAACCATAATGCGACTTACTAATTGTCACTTGGTTTATAGTTCATTTTCTGAGAGGTTCAATAAATTTGTACTGTTCAAAACAATTAAAATTTGATGCATTGTTAGTAATTAAAGAAAGGGAATTCTTTAATTATTATTAGAAAGGTTTCCCTGCCTTTGTATATAAATATGTGTCCAATAAAAAATTTGAATACAAACCCCAAAAAAAAACAAATCTAAATTTACCTATTATGAAAAAATTTTTAACATTAGCCGCTATTGCATCAGGATTATTTATTGTTTCATGTACTGCTGAAACTGAATCAATTGAACCAACTCAAAACTTAAAAGTTAATCAAAATATTGACGAATCTATTTTTGCAAGAGAAGGTGATTCTCTAGGAGACTCTAGCACTAAAACTGTAGAAGGTGAACCATATATCAAAAAAGATAAAGACTAATTTAATTATAGTTTCAATTAGATTTTATATATTTGATAAAAAGAAGATTTGAGAAATAAATATTTATATCTTTTCATTTTATTACTTACCGCTTTTTTAATTTCTTGTTCAAGAAAAGAAATAAAAGATAATAATCTAATTGCATTTTTAGGTTCAGAAAAATATGCTTTGTCTTCTAATGAAGACAAAGCCTTTTTTTTAGATTCAATTTTAAAGAAAATTGATAATATGCCTAATGACACTTTTGCTAAAAACTTAACACTTAAGTTATCTGCGGAATACTATTATTTAAAAGACAATAAAAAATCTTTTAACCTAAGTAAAAAAGCTTTTGATATATCACAAAAACTATCGGATTCAGTTGGAATGGGTAGAGCTTTATATTACATGGGTGATTGTTATGAATTCACAAAAAAAGACAGCGCTTACTATTATTATAAAGAATCAGAGAAAATATTCAGATTACTAGATAATAAGGGAAAGTTAGCGAAAGTCTATTTTAATAAGTCATATTTGCTTTTTTATGAAGGAAATTACGCTGAAAGTGAACTGGAAGTTATAAAAGCTTTACAAAACTTAAGCAATTCTACAAATTACAAGTTAAAATATTCATGTTATTCACTTCAAGGTTCTATACATAACGAATTAGAAGAATATGATAAAGCTTTATATTATTTCCGTTTAGCAGAAGAAGTTTATTATGACTTAAGCGAAGACTATAAAGACGATATCGAATCAATATATGATTATTATGTTTTAAATGTGATTAACTTATGTAATATATATGATAAAAAAGGAGCATACAAAAAGTCAATATCTGAATTAAGTAAAGTAAAATCCAAAGAATTAAAAGAGAAATGGCCAAACCTTTACAACCTAGTAATTGGAAATTTGGCTTATTCTAAAATGAAAAATGGAGATCTTGATGAAGCAAATAAATTGTTTGAAGAAGCACTTTTCTTAAATAAAAACAACAAAAATGATAAAGGTTATCTCTACAAGATCTTATATTATGGAGAATTTCGTCTAATTCTAAAAGATTCATTAAAGGCTAAAGAGTATTTTAATGAGGCTTTAATGTTATCAAAGCGTTTTAATAGTGGTAACGAAATTCTTAAATCATTAGATTTTTTATCAAAGGTAGATTTACCCAAAAGTGCCTATTACAAAAATGAGTATATAAAGGTGAGTGATAGTATTATAAGACAGCAAAGATCAAGTAGTAATAAATTTGCTCGTATTGAATATGAAACTAATAAGCTTGAAAGTGCAAATGAACAATTAATTAAACGAAATTTTAATCTTCTTTTAATTGGTTCTTTTTTAATAATTGCTTTTTTGATTATTTTAGGAATTAGACATAGAAAAGCACAGAAAAGAGAAATTGAATTTTTAGAATTAAGAAAAGCTGCTGATAATGAATTATATGAATTAGTTAAGGAGAATCAAATTCAATTGGTTAAAATCAAAGAAAATGTTCAAAATAGGATTGCAAAAGAATTGCATGATGGTGTTATGAATGATATTTATAGCGTTAGATTAAATCTCGGATTTTTAAATAGTTCTGATGATGAATTTACTAAAGAAAAGCGATTAACACATATAACTGAACTTCAAAAAATTGAACGAGAAATAAGAGACTTATCACACGATTTAGATCATGAAACAGATTTTAATCAAATAGATTATAAATATTTATTAAACAAAGTTGTAGAAACAATAGATGAAATTTCTCCAACAGTATATTCATGTAAAATTGAACCATCAATAAAATGGGATAATTATAGCTCTGTCATCAAAATTAATATTTATAGAATTTTACAAGAGCTATGCTCAAACGTTAACAAATATGCTAAAGCTGAAAATTGTACGATTATACTAACAACCTCAAAAAAATTACTTACTATTTCTGTAATCGATAATGGAATTGGATTTGATACCTCAAAAACAACAGACGGTATTGGTATGAAAAACATTAAGCAGCGGATAAATACTATCAAAGGTAAAATTGAAATTATTAGTAGCGATGGAAATGGCACTCAAGTTTTTATTAAAATACCAAAGAAAAAAGTTAGTAAGAAATAAGGAATTAACATTTTTCCTTTTTTAATAGAATTTTATTCTTTTCTCATTTTCCAAGCTTTCCAAGAACCAGCAGACCATAAAGCCCAAACAATTAATACAGGTTGAAAAAACAACCGAATTAAACGTGCTCGATCCGAATCTAAAGCACCAAAGGCATCTTTACCATCTAGGTATTGAGCAATATTTCCTGGAAAAACTAGAATAAAAAATAGTGCAAGTGCTAAGCCAATGTTGGCACGTTGTGTTTTCCAAAATAATAAGGTAAGACCTAATCCAATTTCTACTATTCCAGATAAGATTACTACTAAATCTTTGCTTAATGGAATCCAATCAGGGACTTGAGCTTGAAAATCAATTCGATTAAAAGTCAAGTGACTAAATCCAGCGTAAATCATAAAAAGTGCTAATAAGACTCTAAATATATTTTGAATAAGTGTTGTTTTTACTTCGTTTTTCATAATCATATTATTTAATTATTTTTTTTTTAATCCAATCAAACATTTCTTTGTAAACCTTTTCTCTTACTGGTTTCTTTGAAAGCACTAAATCGTGAAGTCCTTTTTCAATCTCAATAACCATTACATTACCAGTAAGTTTATTAGCATATTTTTTAATCTGATGCACATCTAAAACTGCATCAGCTTTTTTATAGTTTTCAGACCACTCTTTTTCATCTATAGATTTATCACTATGCATCACAAGAACGGGCACATCTATAATAGTATGTTGTCTTATGTTTTTTTGAGCTATATGAATTGATCTAATAAACCCTAAATTCACTTTCGGTATATTATGAGGTTTCCATACCAAGGAATAATTCCATTCTCCCTGCTTTCCTATATGAAGACTGTGACCATAGTATTCTGAAAAACCAGCTGATATCTTAATGTTAGGAAAATAATTACCCAGAAATGAAAGAAGGGGAATGCCTATTTGACGTTCCAAGAAATTTAAATTAAATTCATAAAATGGACTGTTACAGATTAAACCATGAAAAAGATTGCTATTTAAATGATTTACCGCGTAATTAGTTAAAATAAGACCACCAGTAGAATGACCTTTTATAATTACTTGATGGTTTTTTTCTAATTTAATTATTTGTAAGGCAAGGTCTATTTCTTCATCATATTCCAAAAGAGAACGGACATTATTAAGTTTTTGATGGCTTAAATAAGATCGTCCATATTTTCGTAAATCCAAAGCATAGAAATTAAATCCTTCTTCATTAAACTTTTTAGCCATTTCTTCCTGAAAGAAATAATCATTGAAACCATGTATATATAAGATGGCTTTTTCTGACTCGTTTTCTGATTTTCGACGGATTAAATTAGCTGTTACCTTACCCTCATAATCATCAGAAAGTATAAGTGTTAGTTTTTGAAACCCATCACCAAGAACATCGGGATCATAATTATTATAAATCTTTTCTAAAGCACTTTCCTCTACCATCTTAATTAATTTTGTTCGAGATTAAAGTCTTCTTGTGTTCTTTTGTTATGCTTATAAATTTTATACTGAAGTAATAGCACCATAGTTATAAAAGAAACAAAAATTATAAGCAATAATTTATTAATTTCTGGAGCAATAGATGATACGTTTCCTCCGTAAAAGGCTATCTTTCTAAAAGCACTTAGAAATTGTGTTAAAGGAATAAATTGTGCCACATTCGATATAGCATCTGGAAAAGCTATTGTTGGCCATGTAAATCCACTAAGTACAAAAGCTGGTGTAGATATAACCATTAGAAGTTCTGTTGCCTTTAGTTGACTAGGAATTGCTAAAGAAAACAACATACCAATAAACATAGACGCTAATGTTAATAGTGTGACTAAAATTAACATGGGAAAATTAAAGACATCTGCCTCAATTTGAAAGTAAGGAATAAACAAACTTACAATTGCCCACATTATAGGAATCATTATAAAAAAGGGTGTAGATTTGACTGCAATATGGTAAAGAGAAAACCTGCTTTCTTTTACGAGACTTCCAAAATAATTATCTTCAAAGTCTCTTGAAAAAACTAAGGCCATTGCTAAAAAAATAATTTGTTGCATTATGGCCGCAAGCATACCAGGTAGCATAAAAGTTACATAGTTTCCTGTTGAATTATAAAGCTTATTAAAATTAATTTTGAAACTTTCATAAGATGCAACAGCTTGAGTAGGGTGTAAGCCCGTTTTCTTTAAACCTTCAATTTCAATTCCGGCATTAATGGTCATTAAAACCGACTGAATGGCTTTACTTGCAGTATTGGCATTTACAATGTTTGCCATGTTTAAATCAACTTGTATTTCGGGATGCCTTTTTTGAAAAATATCAGCTTCAAAATTTGTTGGAAGTGTTATGATAGCTGCATATTGCTTTATGGGCATTTCTGCAAGGATATGGCCTGTACTATAGCGAACGTCACTGATCATTAAGACTTCATTGTCTGAAAAAGCATCAATTATCTTGTCAGAAGCTGGGCTATTGTCTTGATCTACAATAACAATTGGTAAGTTTACGACTTTACCTTGTTGATAGACGTAACCAAATATAAATCCATAGAATATAGGTGCACCAATAAAAATGGCTAGCAAAACATTGTTTGAAAAAATACGTGAAAATTCTACTTTAACTAGTCTAATAAAATCTTTCATTGTTTTATTGTTTTAGGAGAATGGTAGCATTTAGAAAAAAAGACTGATTCTCTTGTTTAGAAGTTGGTACAATTTTTAGTTCATAAATGGATTCTGATAATTCATATAAAGGTGCAGTACTTGTAATGTCAGCATAATTAGCTAGTTGTTTTATAGCTGTGATCTCACCTTTAGTTTCTTGTTTTGTATAAGGATTAACTAA
The DNA here is from genome assembly GCF_000422685.1 of Flavobacterium gelidilacus DSM 15343. Taxonomy (GTDB): domain Bacteria; phylum Bacteroidota; class Bacteroidia; order Flavobacteriales; family Flavobacteriaceae; genus Flavobacterium; species Flavobacterium gelidilacus. The sequence goes on from NZ_AUGN01000004.1 coordinate 307,054, forward strand.
AGTCAATTTCTTCCCTACTTTGAAATCGTAAATTTTTGATTCTGGTATTGTAAATCGGAAATACATGCTATTCTTTTCATATCCATTGAACATAGTAAAACCAGGTGTTAACAATTCACCTACTTGAAGACTTATTGTTTCAATAGTCATGTTTGCTGGAGCTATTAAATATTTTTCATTTTCTGCAGAAAGTACTTCTTCTTTAGCACCAACAGCTCTATCTAATTGCCCTTTAGCTTGATCAATTTGCTCAATACGGGCACTATTACTTACCTCTTTTCGTTTAGCATTTAATGACGCAACTTGAGCTTTTGCCATTTTAAGTTTCATTTTTACTTCATCAAACTGTTGTAAACTCACTAGAGAATCCTTATACATAGCTTGTAGTCGATTGTAGGATTCTTGGGCAAAGTTTAATTGAGCTTTTCCGGCATCAATCTGACCATCAATTTGATTTAATTGGTCTGCGGTTGCTCCTTTATAAGCCATATTTAATTGACCTTTTGCCGAAGTAATAGCTCCTTCTGCCTGCATCATTTTTGCATTTACTTCTGGAATATCTATATAAGCAAGCGTGTCCCCTTTTTTGACTGTTTGGCCTTCTTTTACATAAATTTTGTTAATTCTTCCGGCAAGCTTTGTACTTACTGCTATGGTTTCAAATTTTACTTTCCCTCTATATTCTGTGATTTTATCATTAGCACAAGAACTAATAACTATCATTATAAAGCTTAAAGTAACTATTCTTATTATTGATTTCATTTTTAAAACTTTTATTCGGTTATTAGTAATTAAGTTTCCCTTTAGCATAAAGAAGATTTGTGACTGCTCTTCTTTGATCAAAATAGGATTGTTGTAATTTAAAATTTGCTTTTTCTAAATCATTTAAGGCATCAAGTACCTCTCTTATTGACGTAAGATCATTTCTATATTGTTTATTAACCATTTCATAAGTATCTTGAGTTAATTCAATCTCTTTTTTAATCATATCAGTATTTTGTAAGGAAGCTTCATAAGTCAATTCGGCTTTAATAATGCTTAAGGCAATCATTTCATCAGCTTCATCTAATTGCTCTCTGTATTTCATGCCTTCTAATTGAGTTGCCTCGCTTTTTAATCTAGATTGATTAGCATCAAATACATTCCACTTTACTCCAACAGCAACATACCATTTTGGGTCTAACAATGATAAATCTCTTTCTAAAAACTCATAATGTCCCTTTAAAGCGAGCTTTGGTATAAAACTGCTTTTTTCCATTTTAGATTTAAATAAGATTGCTTTTTCCGCTTCCTCAAGAGCCTTGATTTCATTTCTCTTTTCAGATTTTGATAAAGAGTCTGATGTAAAAGGTTCTAATTGAGGATTAAGGAATGTTAAACGCTCCTTACTTTCACTAGTCAGCTGATGAAGTACTTCAATCAGCATCTTTTTATTCTGATTAAACTCTAACATTTTTCCAGCTAATTGTTGTTGAGCTAATTCAATTTTTTTGCGGACAATTGGCGTTGCTAATCCATTTTCAATGGCTTTTTTTACATAAAACTCTTGTTCTTTTAAGTAATTTTCGGAAGCTATTAGCACACGTTTGGAGGCATAAACTAAAGCTAGTTTATCATAAGTCTCTATGATATTTAAAGCTATTTTATCCTTTTCAGCCATAGCTAAATAATTTATAGAGGCTTCTTTATGCTTGCTTGCTTTAAGTGCATTACTAGCTTCAAAACCACTGAATAGAATCCAATCGACATCCATAGCCGATTTTAATATATTTTTATTTTGTAAATTAGGAATAGGAGTCAATGAAATTCCTTGTGGGAAAGCACTATTGAAAGGAATTCCTGCTGCTTCCTTAATAAGAAGTTTTTGTGTTGCCAACAAAAGGTTTTCGGTGTCGCTTCCAAAAGTTATATCATCATCTAAGCGAGTGTAACTACCATTAAATGTAACTTTAGGCAGAAATACAGACTTTGCTAACTTTTGATCAATAGTTGCTTGTTGTGCATCAAAACTTTTGATTTGAATACTATGACTTTTATCTAAGGCTTTGCTTATAAGATCTTTTACAGCTGGATCTAATTGTTGAGCTTTTGCTGGAGTTGATAAAATTAATAATGCAATGGCTAAAAAAAGAATATGTAGTGGGAGTTGTCTTGTTTGCATTGTAAAAGGGTTTAATTATTATAAAGCAAAATTACTCAAATTAAAACTGTCTTCTTTTGACCTATATCAAAAAATGAAACTAGTACTTATTATGATGAAACATTGTTTCTTATTCGACTAAGTGTTTCTTGCGTCATTCCGAGGTAAGATGCAATATGACCTAAAGGCACACGGTTTGAAATATCTGGAAATTCAGCAAGCATATAATCATAACGCTCTTTAGCTGTCTGAAATTGAACAGCATTTAGTTTATGCACAATTTTAGTAAACATTTCGATGGACAACAGCCTTATAAGTTTTTCCATTTTGTGGTATTTGGCTAATAATATGTCCATTTTTTCTTTTGTAATACTATATAGAACTGAATCTTCTAAAATCTCTAAATAATAAAAGCTAGGACTTTGATGAAAAAAGCTATCTGCGCTAGACATAAAATTATCAACACCAAAGAACCATTGCGTTACTTCCTTACCATCTTTTTTAAGGTAATAACTTCTTCCAATACCTTGTTCTACAAAATATAATTTATTACAAACCTGACCTTCTTTTATTAAAACTTGATTTTTTTGGACACATTCTTTTTCAAAATGAGAAAGGATGTCATTTAATTCATCATGAGAGAAAGGTACAAACTTTATTAAGGAATCAGTAATCATAAATGTTTTAGGACTTAAAAAACTAAAATAGTAAAAGCATCTGATATATTATTTATAAATTTTAAAGTTTACTAAATTTTATATTAGACAAAATGTTCTTGTTTGTTTTAGAGCTAATTCATTAATGATTAGCTATAATATATTTTTAAGAGCCTAATTATTATACAAGGTTTATTATTAACTATTAACAATTAGTTAATGCTCAGAAGTAATATTTAATTCTTATTAGAACCTTTATTTAACAAAATAAAGCATGTCTTGAGGGTTAGTCATCATCACTATTTTATCTCCTTTCATAACAATTGGTGCTTTTAATATACTTGGATTATGAACTAGTAATTTTAACCAATCATCGTCCGATAATTGTTTCATATGTCCAAATTTCTGCAGAAAATCAGAACTTTCTGTGTTTACTAATTCTCGCATATTAACTCCCATTCTAGTTGCTAATTCAGCCCATTGTGTAGTTGTCAATTTCATGTGTACTAAATCTATGTCATGAATAGGTATATTGTCAATTTGTGCGTAAGCCAAAATTTGTCGACCAACATGTTCTTCAGAATTATAAATTAGCGTTATTTCTTTATTTGTGTTAGCGAATATCATAGTTAATTTTCGTAGGAAGATATGAATAATAAATCATTTATCGAAAATATTTAGAATTACTTTCAATTAATAGGAAGTAAATAAAAATAAGAGATTAGATACTTTTTTAGCTTTAATTTATTGTTTATAAATATTAGTTGTATACAATCACACTGACATCGAAAGAACCATTTTTAATAATTGTAATTTATTGTTTTATATTTGTTGTAATTAGTGATTGGTTAAAAATACTAATGCTACTTGAAAAAAGTTATGATTTATTAGGAATGACAAATAAAAAAATCTTCAGAAAAAGATTAAATTGAATTAATTAAAAAATGGTAATAATAATTGGAGCTGGTTTATCGGGACTTTTGACAGGTTACCGGTTAAAGAAAGAAGGAATTCCATTTAAAATTTTAGAAGCAAGGAATAGAGTTGGTGGAAGAATCAACACTGTATATGGAACAAATAATACACCTGTAGAAATGGGTGCAACATGGTTTACTAATCAGCATAAACATCTATTTGCGCTTCTAGAAGAATTAGAGATTGATTATTTTCAACAACATATGGATAGTAATGTCTTTTTTCAATCCTCAGATGTTGCACCTATTCAATCTATACAAATTCCGAGTCAACAACCTAGTTATAGAATCTCTGAAGGAACATCTAATTTAATAAACACATTGTTAAAAAAACTAGATAAAAACGATATCTTGCTGAATCAAACCGTGAAGAGTATTAAATTCCATAAAAATACTGTTCAAGTAATTTCCAAAGAAATATTTGAGGGGAAAATGGTTGTTTTAGCCATTCCACCAAAATTGTGGTCAAAAAAAATAGTGTTTGAGCCTCATTTACCTCAAAATTTAATGGATGTTGCCAAACAAACACATACATGGATGGAAGATTCAATTAAGGTTGCTTTGACTTATAGTAAACCCTTTTGGGAAGAAGAAAACTTGTGTGGGACTTTTTATAGTAATACAGGTCCTATTAATGAATTATATGATCATTGTAATCATGCAAGATCGAAATTCGCACTATGTGGTTTTATCAATTCATCCTTTAAGAATCTTACTTATTTAGAAAGACGTTTGAGTGTAATTAATCAATTAAAAAAAGCTTTTGGAGTAAAAATAGAAGAATTTATTGATTATGAGGAATGTGTATGGAGCAAAGAAGAAAATACTTTTGAAGTATCAGATACTTTTTTATATCCTCATGAGAATAATGGAAATCCAATTTTCAGCAAGACTTTATTTGATGATAAATTATTAATTTCAAGTTCTGAATCATCTTTACAATTTCCTGGATATATGGATGGTGCTATATATTCTGCTAATGTAACTGCCGAAAAGATAATTAGAGCACAACAAAATCTTTAATTAATTACTCGTTATGTTTGTTGTAAATAGACATTCAATTTTCCTTTGCATTCGATTTTTTATGTAACTTCTTTCTTGCTAATTAAATTAGAGTTAGTTAAAAATAATACAAATCAACTTCAAAAGCATCTAAAATATTTTGTAACTTAAGTTCATGATTTAGGGTAACTTTATTTAAGAAAAACGGGAGTATAAATTTAAAGTTTCACATAAAAGAGTAAAAATTTAAATGAAAGCAAAGGCAAGAATAACATCAATTTTAAAAACGAATAGTTTAGATTTTTCTGTTACGGGTTTAGAAACTTTTGATTTATCAGAACTAAATCTAAAAGCGGATTTGGAATTTCAACTACCAACCAACATAAGATTAGGTCATTTGGTAGAAAAAGTAGTCTCTGAATTAATTAAAGCATCTACCAACTACAATGTGCAATATGAAAATATTCAGGTAATTGAAGATAAAAAAACCATAGGAGAAATTGATTTTATTATTGAAAATGAAAAAACAAAACAGTTGATTCATATAGAGTTAGCCTATAAGTTTTATCTATTTGATCCAAACATTTCTCCAGAACCATTAAATAACTGGATTGGACCAAATAGAAATGATTCTTTAAAAGAGAAATTAGAAAAATTAAAAACAAAGCAATTTCCGTTGCTTTACCATGATTGTGCTAAATCGATATTTAATGCTATAGAAATTAACGAAGTTTCTCAAGCGCTTTGTTTATTAGTTTCATTATTTATTCCTTATGAATATAAAGCAAGTTTTAGCCCTATTTATGAAAAAGCTATAAAAGGCTACTACATAAACTTGGAAACATTTATTGACCATGATAATCCAGAGAAAACTTATTTTATACCTTCTAAAAAAGAATGGGGAATGGATTCATTTGAAAACGAAATTTGGTCAGACTTTAAAGGTGTTGAAAAACAAATTAATATTAGTATTAAAGAAAAACAAGCTTTATTATGTTGGCAAAAATATAAAGAGTCTTATATTACTTTTTTTATTGTTTGGTGGTAAATTTGTTAGAGAATTCTAAAGGAAATTGATGAATTAAAAAAGTTAAATAACAGTAACTTTTGGATTTTATTCTTCAAATAAAAATATTTAGTTGCAAGAAAATTTAATAATGATAAAAGTAATCTAATCTGTTTTATATGACAATATATGAATATGGTACTTTTTTTAACTAACTAAAGAGTTTGACAAGCTTTACTTTGTTAACTGGTTTTTCAATAAAATCTAAAACAAAATGATTTTCATTTGCTAAGTTTATGTCACTAGTGTTAATAGAAGATGAAAGGATGTAAATATTGTATTGATTTTTTATTTCTTCATCAAAAAGGGCAAATGCTTCGAGGAATTCCCATCCTGATAATGAAGGCATATTGATGTCGAGAAAAAGAGTAGTTTTTTCATCAATAACAATATTTTTAGGTTCAGATTTTATAAATTCCAATCCTACTTCTGCATCAATAAAATCTATAACCTCTACTCCTTCAAATGTTTTTTGTAAAATCATTTTTGTGATATAATTGTTAATTCGGTCATCGTCTATTAACAGAAAACGTTTTGTTAGTTGTATCATTTTAATTTGAATTTAGTTATCAAATACGATAGTAAATTTTGTTCCTTTATTAAGTTCACTTTCAACAGAAACTATACCACCAAGAGATTCTATTTGAGTTTTCACCATAAACAAACCCATACCTTTTCCTTCAACGTGAGAATGGAAACGATTATAAAGGCCAAAAACTTTATCGCCTTTGGTTTTCATATCAATACCCAAACCATTGTCTCTAAAGGTAAGTATTATTTTTCCGTTTTCTTCTTTACTTTTAATTTCAATGAGCTGTTGTTCGTTTGGTTTGCTATATTTAATACTATTACTGATAAGATTATAAAATATGCTATAAATGTAAACTTTTAAAGAAAATATTTCGCCTACTTTTGAAAAATCCGTAATAATCTGTGTAGTATTTTTATCAATTAAATTCCCTATACTTACTTGAATGTCATCCACAAGTTTAGAAAAGATTATTACTTCTTTTTTCTTGTGGACTTCGCGTTTACTTTGCAAAATGGTATTAATATCTTTAATGATAGTATCTAACCCTAATACTGAATCAGAAAGTCCTTGAAGTAATTCTTTGCGTTCTTGCGAAGTAAGTGTTTCATCTTGTAAAATATCAGCAAAACCTATAATATTAGCTGTTGGTGAACGCAAGTTATGAGATACAATATAAGAGAATTGTTCTAAGTCACTGTTTCGCTGAACAATATCATAAATCATTTTTTCTTTTTGATTTTGTTCTTCTTTTTGAGTGGTTATATCATGAACAAAACAAGAAATACCAATAATGGTTTTATTGGTCCATATTGGATAAATAGTAAAACTAGAACAATTATATTTACTTTCTACAGTAAACTCTTTTTCAAATTTCACTGTTTCACCAGTGAGCGCTTTTGTATAGATATCATTCCAGAATTGTGCTTCTTCAGGTGCTAATTTTTCAAGAAATGTTACAGCATGGTCACCAATTTTTAATTCTATTCCATATGTATATCTAACTTTATTTTCAAGACTTTTGTTGAAAGCTATGTATCTCAATTCACTATCAAGTGAAAAAATAGCAGCATCTGTGTTTTCTATAATAGCTTGAAGGTTTGACTGAGATATTCGCAAAGCTTCCGTTACTTTTCTTCGGTCAGTAACATCCTGAAAACTTCCATGTATTCTTATGCATTTACCATCTAAAAATTCTCCTTCACCAATTGTACGTACCCATTTATAATTTCCTTTAAAGGTTAAAATTTGTAATTCTTCATCCCAAGGAGTGCCATTTTCTTTACATTCTTTAACTTTTTTACGTATAGTGTCTTTATCATTACCTGCTTTAAAATAACTTATTCCTACACCTAATTTTGGTTCATAATCTTTATCTACTTCACGAATTTCTTTTGTTATGTCTGACCAGAAAACGGTTCCTTTAAGCACATCAATTTCCCAACTACCAATTGCTGCTAGTCTATTAGTTTTTTCTAAAAGTTTTTCTAATTTCTTAATTTCAGAGATGTCAGAAGAAATTCCAATTATACCAGTTAAGTTATTATTTTCATTATAAATTGGAGAATTAGTAACTAAGGCTGGAAAATTGATCCCATTCTTTTTTTTCATTTTAAATTCGCCAGACCATGTTTTACCTATTTTTAGTTTCTCCATTATCTGCTCGGCTTGTTCTTTCGTGTTTTCCGTAGTCGCAATATCGACTATATGATTTCCAATAGCTTCTTCTTTTGTCCAACCATAAATATTTTCTGCTGCTTTGTTCCAATAGTTTACTATACCATTTATATCGGTTGCAATTGCAGCTTGTCCAATAGTGTTTAAAAGATTGGCTTTGAATTTGTTTTCTTCATCTGCTTTTTTCATTTCAGTAATATCTGTAATCATGCCCAATGATCCTTTAAAATTTGATTGATCATCAATAATAGGTGTAGCTGATATATTGGTTAGAACTTGTTTTCCATTTTTTGATATAAAATTAATGAGAAAATTTTCAGAGATTCCACTTTTTCTTCTCTCAAAGGCTATAATAGCTTTTTCTTTTTCATGCTCGTCCATGAAATATAAATGCTCTTTACCTATTATTTCTTCTTCTGAATATTCAAGTATTTCACAGATCTTTTTATTTACAAAAATTATTTTATTATGCTCATCAAGTTGCCAAATTCCTTCCTGTGTAGTTTCAACAATCTGACGGTATTGCTTTTCACTTTTTTCAATCTCTTTCCTAGAAATTATTTGTTCTGTTATATCATTTATAAAAAAGAAAACACCTTCTATTTCTCCTTTTATATTTCTGTAGGCTTGGTAAACAAAGTTTATATAGAAATCGGTCATTTCACCATTTTCTTTCGTATCTACTTTAACCATCATCTCAGAACCAGTATACGATTCCCCGGTTTTGTAAACATGATCTAGGATACTAATGAATCCTTGTTCAACTACTTCAGGAAGCACTTCGGCAACTGTTTTTCCAATAATATTTTTTTTACCAGTTAATTGAAGATAAAGAGGATTTGCCATTTCAAAAACATGCTCGCTACCTTTTAACATACCAATAGCAGATGGTGCTTTTAGAAACATATCATAAAATTGATCTCTTTCGCTTTTTATGGATTCCTCCATTCGTTTTTGATCTGTAATATCTTTTGCTATACAAAAGACTAATTGACGCTTTTCATCCCAATTTACTGACCACAAAAGTGATACCAATCTACCGCTCTTGTGTACGTACCTATTTTCAAATAATGGTATTGTAAGTCCTTGATAAATTTTTTTAGCCGTTTTGATTGTAAAATCAATATCTTCATTATATACTATTTTTATAAATTTACTACCGATTAGCTCTGCAGGTGTATAACCCCAAATTTGTTGGGATGCAGGACTCACATACACAAACTCACCCTGAGTATTTATTGAACAAATAACATCTAATGAAGAATCGAGTATTTTACTTAGTTCAGAAAGTGTTTTTTGCAATTCAACTGAAGTGTCGAGATGTTTGTTTTCTGCTATCTTTCTTTTGGTAATGTCATGTAAGGAAATGACAACTTTATTTATATTAATTCCAAATTTTTTGACGCTAAGTGCAAACCATCGTTGTTGATTCTTTGAATGGCAAGGATATTCCATCTCAAAAGAGAGTTTTTCCTTTTTTATAACAGATTGAATTCCGTTGTAGACCTCTGTCGCATTACTATCACCAATTTCTATTGCTTGCTTACAAGTCTCAAAGTAATTACCACCTATAGAAATACTGTGCAATGATGTTATTTCTTTTTCATTTGCGAAATTATCCCAAGCCTCATTTGTCGCTATTAGATTTCCCTTAAAATCTATCACACCTATGTGTGTATTTATAGCTGAAAGTATGTTCTTATTAAAAGTTTCACTTTCTAGTAGTTTCTGTTCTAATCTCTTTTTCTCCATAACATCAAGAATAACATAAGGAAGATAATGCAAGCGTTCTTTAAAAATATAACCATCTGCACCTTCTTTCATTATTTCTTCGAAATATTCTTCAGAAACAGTATCCAAAAGTAATAATAAGGGAATCTTTATTTTTTCTTTTTTAAGAATTTTTATTACTTCGAAAGAATCTAATGATGGAATTGTGTGACTTGTAATTATGATATCGGGATTAAAATTTTTAATAGCCTTTTTGAAGTCTGTTATGTTCTCAACAATCATTTTCTCAAATTGATTATTTCCTTTTTTCAAGATTTTTTCTACTAATTGTGCATCAGTAATTCTATTTTCTAGGTGAAGTATTTTTAATTCAGTTTTCAATTTGTGTAAATTTTTATTCTTTCTCAGCAAGAACTTTACAAGGTAAAAAAATATTTAAAAATTCACATTGTATAATTGTAAAATATATTTATAAAATTTCCATAAATATTTCTCTTTATGAAGATTATTTTTTGCATAAAAAATGTATATGTGTAGTCAATAAAAGTAATAATTTTAATTAAATGTTATCTTTAAAAAAAATATGTAAGAAAGTTGTACCACAATAAAGCTGTTTAACTTGATTAATTACAATAAATATATGGTATTATTTACAAAGCTTCTCAAGATCATGGAGTCTTTCCTTGTTTGATAAAAATTTAGTTCTTTAAATATTTTATGATTAAGCAACTATTTTTATAAATAAACAATTATTTCTCTCGAAAGTTAATAAAGTATTTAAGATTTTTTTCTTAAGGTAAGAATTTGAATTTAATTACTTCTACAAATAAATATTTTTACTCAACTATTTTGGCGGCTATAAAACTTTTTTAGATAGAAATGAATAGTTGTTTTGTGTTTAAGAATTAGAGTACCAATTTTTATTTTGGTAAACTGTTTTTTTTCTAGTTGATCTTTCATTAATAGCTTAAGTAGTATTAAAAATAAAAAAGCCTTGTAAATCATACGATTTACAGGGTTTTAGTCTAAAATGAAATTTTAAAAGTGGAGTCGGAGAATTTGGTTATGAGGATTGTTTTTATGATTTTGAAGTAAGGATTCCAACTTGTGATGGTTTTAGTACTAAAATTGGAAACATGAATGGGGATAAAACAGCAAATTTAGTTGTCGAAACTCAAGAAATAAAAATCTACCCTAATCCTGCCAAAGAAAATGTAACCATTAGTTACACCTTAAATACATCTACGGCAACCTTAGAAATTTATGATTTAGCAGGTAGAAGTATTAGTCAAAAAGTATTATCTTCGTCTACAGGAGAAGAACAAATACAGACGAGTACTTATCAAGCGGGTATTTATATCGTAGTTGTCAAAGAAAACGATACAATACTAGTGCAACAAAAATTAATTATCGAATAACAATTTTAAGAAAATAAAATTATTAACATTAACTAAAAAGAGGTAGGCACTGCCTGCCTCTTTTACATTATAAAAATTATGAAGAAAATTTTACTATTTATTTTATTTTATACATTTTCAATTACTATCAATGCTCAATGTTATAGTGAGTTAACTTTTGGTGGTGCTCATACAACAGCCAAAAAAGCTGATGGAACTTTGTGGGGTTGGGGAGCGGCATCTTATGGAAATTTAACATCTACTAATGTGTCCGAACCTTTGCCAATACAACTGGGATCTGCAACGGATTGGAATAGTGTTAGAAATGGTGTCGCTAATACATTTGCCATTAAAAATGATGGTACATTGTGGGGTTGTGGTACTAATCAGTATGGTTGTTTAGGAGTTAATTCATCGGCTCAAAATTTCACAAGTTTTCAACAAATCACCACTGCGACCAATTGGATAAAAGTGGCACCATCTTATTTTTTTACTATTGCTTTAAAATCAGATGGTACCATTTGGGCATGGGGTCAAAATGATGAATATCAATTGGGTAACTCTCCAGCTACTCCACAACAATTGTCACCAATTCAGGTTGGTACAGCAACAGATTGGGTAGAAATTGCTACAGGAACTGATAGAACAGCTTTTGCTATAAAAGTTAATGGTACAATTTGGGGTTGGGGTTCAAACCCATCTTCCATTATTGTTGCTGGTTCTAGTACTTATACAGTATCTACTCCTACACAAGTTGGCACATCAACTGATTGGGTAAAAATGAGTGTTGGTGGTCAACATATTTTAGCTCAAAAACAAGATGGTACTTTATGGTCATGGGGAGGTGGTTTTGGATTAGGTGTGGGAGGAAGTCCATCAGTTACTAATATTCCGCAACAAATATCTACTGATGTATGGAAGTATTTTTGTGCAGGTGGGAGTACATCTTTTGGAATCAAAGCTGATGGTACTTTATGGGCATGGGGACTTAATACAAATGGTCAGTTAGGAGACGGTACATCAACAGATCGTTTAGTACCAACCCAAATAGGGACAGATACCAATTGGGATACCGTACAAGCTAGAAATTTTTCTACTACAATGGCAACAAAAACTGATGGAACTGTTTGGTATTGGGGGTTAAACTATTATGGAGAATTTGGTAATGGATCAAACTATGGTAGTACTTATTATAATACGCCACAGCAAACTACAGGTGTTTGTGTTACTGCATTGTCTAACCCTGAATTTCAAAAAGATAAAATGTTTTCTATGTATCCTAATCCTGCTAGGGATTTTGTTACTATTCAATATGATTTAGGTATTGATAATGGTACTGTTTCGGTTTATGATATTTCTGGTAGAGGTATAAATACCTATAAATTGGCTAGTTCTATGGGAGAATTGCAATTGGATACTAGCTCTTATCAATCAGGGGTTTATATTGTGGTTGTTAAGGATAATAATACGGTGTTGCAACAGCAGAAGTTGGTTGTTGAATAAAGGAAATCTAGATTATTATAAAGAGGTAGGCACTGCCTGCCTCTTTTAAATTAAATTATTATGAAGAAGATTTTACTTTTTATTTTATTTTACACTTTTAGTACTGGTACTAATGCTCAATGTTATGAAGAATTAACTTTTGGAGGTTCTCATACCACAGCAAAAAGGGCTGATGGTACTTTGTGGGGTTGGGGATTATCAGCTTGGGGCGAATTGAGTACCAATAATAGTAATGATTCAGAACCGTTACCAATTCAATTAGGACTAGCAAATGATTGGAGTGTTTTAAAAAATGGTGTTGTTAATACCTTTTGCATTAAAAATAATGGAACTCTATGGGGTTGTGGAAGTAATCAGTTGGGTTCTTTGGGCGTTAACTCTACAACGCAACAATTTAATACATTTCAACAAATCACCACTGCGACCAATTGGATAAAAGTAGCACCATCTTATTTTTTTACTATTGCTTTAAAAGCAGATGGAACTATATGGGCATGGGGTCAAAATGATGAGTATCAATTAGGTAATTCGCCAGCTTCATCTCAACAATTATTTCCCATTCAAGTAGGAACTGCAACTGATTGGGTAGAAATTGCTACAGGAACTAGTAGGACAGCTTTTGCTATAAAAGCCGATGGTACAATTTGGGGTTGGGGTTCAAACCCATCTTCCATTATTGTTGCTGGTTCTAGTACTTATACAGTATCTACTCCTACACAAGTTGGCACATCAACTGATTGGGTAAAAATGAGTGTTGGTGGTCAACATATTTTAGCTCAAAAACAAGATGGTACTTTGTGGTCATGGGGAGGAGGTACAGCTTTAGGAGTTGGAGGAACTCCTTCAGTAACTAATATTCCTCAACAAGTAACTAATGATACATGGAAAAATTTTTCAAATGGTTCAGGTACTTCATTTGGTATTAAAGCAGATGGAACGTTATGGGCTTGGGGTGTAAATACCAATGGACAGTTAGGGGATGGTACATCAACAAATCGTTTAGTACCAACCCAAATAGGAACAGATACCAATTGGGATACTGTACAAGCAAGAAATTTTTCTACTACAATGGCAACAAAGACTGATGGTACGGTTTGGTATTGGGGAGAAAATTATTATGGTGAGTTTGGTAATGGTACAAGTTATGATACTAATTATTATAACACTCCACAGCAGACTACAGGTGTTTGTGTTACTGCACTGGCTGGTCCTGTTTTTCAAAAAGATAAAATGTTTTCAATGTATCCTAACCCTGCTCAGGATTTTGTTACTATTGCGTATGATTTAGGTATTGATAATGCTATTGTTGAGATTTATGATATTTCTGGTAGAGCTATTAATACTTATAAACTGGCTGCTTCAAAAGGAGAACTGCAATTAACCACTAGTACATACCAAGCAGGTATTTATATTGTTATTGTCAAACAAAACGATACGATTTTATTACAGCAAAAATTAATTATAGAATAACAAAAAATTATATTAAAAACCAAAAGAGGTAGGCACTGCCTGCCTCTTTTAAATTAAATTATTATGAAGAAAATTTTACTATTTATTTTATTTTACTCTTTTACTACCGGAACTTATGCTCAATGTTATGAATCGTTGACTTTTGGAGGTGCTCATACAACAGCAAAGAAAGCAGATGGTAGTTTATGGGGTTGGGGAGCCGCATCTTATGGTAATCTAACAACTACAAATGACACTGAACCGAATCCAATTCAATTGGGAACAGCAACGCATTGGAATAGTGTTAGAAATGGTGTTGCTAATACATTTGCCATTAAAAATGATGGTACCTTATGGGGATGTGGCAATAATCAATTGGGTTGTTTAGGAGTTAATTCTACTACACAACAATTTAATACATTTCAACAAATCACCACTGCTACTAATTGGATAAAAGTGGCACCATCTTATTTTTTCACTATTGCTTTAAAATCTGATGGTACAATCTGGGCTTGGGGACAAAATGATACTTATCAATTAGGTAATTCACCTGCAACAGCTCAGCAATTATCACCAATACAAGTGGGTACTGCAACTGATTGGGTAGAAATTGCTACAGGTACTAGTAGAACAGCTTTTGCTATAAAAGCAGATGGTACTATTTGGGGTTGGGGTTCCAATCCCTCTTCAATAATTGTTGCTGGTTCTGGAACTTCTAGCGTAAGCACACCCACACAAGTAGGAACAGATACCGATTGGGTAAAGATGAGTTTGGGACCAGCTCATATATTAGCACAGAAACAAGATGGTACATTATGGTCTTGGGGAGGGGGTATAGGCTTAGGTGTTGGGGGTACTCCATCGGTAACTAATATTCCGCATCAAATATCAACAGCTACATGGAAAAATTTTACTACAGGAACTAATACTTCGTTTGCAATTAAGACCGATGGTACTTTATGGGCTTGGGGACTTAATACCAATGGACAGTTAGGAGATGGTACTTCTACAAATCACAATGTTCCCACACAAATAGGTACAGATACCAATTGGGACACTGTACAAGCAAGGAATTTTTCTACTACTATGGCAACCAAAACGGATGGAACAGTTTGGTATTGGGGTTTAAACTATTATGGAGAATTTGGAAATGGGTCTAACTATGGCAGTACCTATTATGATACACCGCAACAAACTACAGGTATTTGTGTAACACCGTTGAGTACTCCCGCATTTCAAAAAGATAAAGTGTTTTCTTTATATCCTAATCCTGCTAGGGATTTAGTTACTATTCAATATGATTTAGATGTCGAGAATACAAACGTTGAAGTTTATGATATTTCTGGTAGAGTTATTAACCATTATAAATTATCTTCTTCAAGAGGGGAATTGCAAGTAAACACTAGTACTTATCAAGCTGGTATTTATATTGTTATTGTAAAACAAAACGATACAATTTTATTGCAACAAAAATTAATTATAGAATAACAAAAAATTATATTAAAAAACCAAAAGAGGTAGGCACTGCCTGCCTCTTTTAAATTAAATTATTATGAAGAAAATTTTACTATTTATTTTATTTTACACTTTTAGTATTGGAGCTAATGCTCAATGTTATGAAGAATTAACTTTTGGAGGTGCTCATACAACAGCAAAAAAAGCAGATGGTAGTTTATGGGGTTGGGGAGCCGCATCTTATGGTAATCTAACAACTACAAATGACACAGAACCGAATCCAATTCAATTGGGAACAGCAACGCATTGGAATAATGTTAGAAACGGTGTTGCTAATACATTTGCCATTAAAAATGATGGTACTTTATGGGGATGTGGCAATAATCAATTTGGTTGTTTAGGAGTTAATTCTACTACACAACAATTTAATACATTTCAACAAATCACCACTGCTACTAATTGGGTAAAAGTTGCTCCTTCGTATTTTTTTACTATAGCGCTTAAGGCAGATGGTACCATATGGGCTTGGGGTCAAAACGATGAATATCAATTAGGTAATTCACCAGCGACAGCACAGCAATTATCACCTATACAAGTGGGAACAGCCACTGACTGGGTTGATATTGCAACAGGAACTAATAGAACAGCTTTTGCTATAAAAGCCGATGGTACTATTTGGGGTTGGGGTTCCAATCCTTCATCAATAATTGTTGCTGGTTCTGGAACTTATACAGTATCTACTCCTACACAAGTGGGAACAGGAACGAATTGGGTAAGAATGAGTGTTGGTGGATCTCATATTTTAGCTCAGAAAACGGATGGTACATTATGGTCTTGGGGAGGAGGGCTTGGTTTAGGTGTTGGAGGAACACCAACAGTTACTAATATTCCACAACAAGTTACAACTGAAATTTGGAAGTTTTTTTGTGCTGGAAATGGTACTTCATTTGGTGTTAAAGCAAATGGTACTTTATGGGCTTGGGGTGTAAATTCCAGTGGTGAATTAGGTGATGGTACATCAACAAATCGTTTAGTACCAACCCAAATAGGGACAGATACCAATTGGGATACTGTACAAGCTAGGAATTTTTATACTACAATGGCAACTAAAACAGATGGAACAGTTTGGTTTTGGGGTACTAATTATTATGGAGAGTTTGGGAATGGCACAAATTATGATACTAATTATTATAATACACCTCAATTAAGTCCAAACGTTTGTGTTACTCCTTTAAGTTCAGCAAATTTTCAAAAAGATAAAGTATTTTCTTTATATCCTAATCCTGCCCGGGATTTAGTTACTATTCAATATGATTTAGATGTCGAGAATACAAACGTTGAAGTTTATGATATTTCGGGTAGAGCTATTAACCAATATAAATTATCTTCGTCAAGTGGGGAATTGCAAGTAAACACTAGTACTTATCAAGCTGGGGTTTATTTAATTGTTGTTAAGGATAGTAATACAGTATTGAGACAGCAGAAATTAGTTGTTGAATAAGATTGTAGTTTTAGAACACGGATGATAAGGATTGACTTTGCTAAACGCTGATGCTCGCTGATTTTTTGGAACACAGATTTAAATAATTAGAGAAATCTTTATAATTTGTTGTTGGTCGTTTGTTGATTGTTGTCCGAAAATCTGTCATCCGAAAATCTGTTGTCTGTTTTGTGGGTTCGCTCCTGCATAGGGATGTGAAGTTTTTGGAGAAATTTTTATGCTATTATTTTTCATCAGCATCTTGGATTTTTTTGGTTAGGTTATGTTTCAAGTTGTCTAGGAAACTTGTTGTTTCTATTGTTTTTCGTTTTTTTATTTCGGAAAAGATTCTGTTGAATTGACCTAATTCTATGTTGAATAGGACTTCCATGTTTTTAGCGGTTTCGTTTAGGCTAAGGTTTCCATTGTTTAGCACTCCTTCTGTATGTAGTGCATACATTAGTTCAACTAAAGCTACTTTTGAACCCGTCCATTTTAGGGCTGATGTATTTTGTTGTTGGCTTGGACTTATTATATGATTTATTTTATGTTTTCTAAGTTTTAATTCTAAATACTTTTGCAAGTCTTGATGCGCTAGTATTTGGGCCACTTTAAAATCGTGTGATGTTGCAAAAGAATAATCCGATTGAAAGTAGGAGCTGTCGAGTGTCAAACGAATATCGTGCTTTCTTCTCAGGAAATATTTTTTGTCTAAGCTATTACTTCCAGATCTGTAATATTTGTAGAAGTCTTTATTGGAGTAGTAGAAGTCTTTAAGCTTAGTTTGTTCTTTTACATAATACTTTTTAACAACTTTCTTTGAACCTGATGGTTTGTTAATTTCTATATTGTAGATTTCGTTGTAGTAAATCAGTTTGCTGGCTACTTTTGGTTTTATATTTTTGAAAAACTCTATTTCTTCGTCTTTGCTGTTAAAAGTATATTTTATGACAAAGGATTTTAATTCTTCAAATGTACTTATAGTTGCTTTGATAGCTTTTTCGGCATGTACAATTGGTCTGTCATCTACTCTGTAAATTGTTTCTAACTGTTTTTCTAGTGAGGTTAGTAAACCGTCTGAAAAGTTTTTCATTTGCTAAGCTGATCATTGATTAGTTAGGTAGCAAATCTATAGTTTGGTATTGATTATGAAAAATTGTTGTTTGTTTAATTCCCGAATTGAATAGTATAATTCCCGAATTGCGTAGTATTATTAATGTCGAAATTTATTGGATAATTATTTCTCCTCTTTTAATCCTTGTTCTTTTTTGAGGTAATTATCTTTATTTTATCCTGCTTGAATAGTTTTGTTACTTTCTTGTTGGTTTCTAAAACATATACTGATGTCACTACTTCTTTGACCTTAAAGGGGGTTTTTTTTTGAGGAAATGCATCTTAAGATTACTTTCAATGCTAGGTAACAAAAGATATTGTAGTTACTGTAAGATGATTTATTGGCAAACTTAGTTTTTTTAAATATACTAAAATCACAAAAGTGTCTACTGATACTTCTTTGAGGGATATTCAAGGTTTGGTTACTAAAGGTATTTTAGAATAAGAGGGAAGTGGTAGAGGAACTTCTATGTACTATGCTTGCTACGGTTTAAGGTTTTCGTACTCCAAGCTGTTATAATGGTCTATTAAGCGATTGTATAATTCTTGATCGTTTTTCCAACCAGTGCCTAGGTGCTCTTCTATGTCAAAATTTGGAGTGACGTAATTTATGATCAGATGTTGTTTTGTTTTGAGGTATATTGTTTTGGTGTTTTGGGCAATGCGTTGTTCGTTTTCTTTGCTTTCTCCCCAAAAGCTTTGGTACACTTTATTTTTATTATCTCTTAGTATAAAATTCATTCTTTATTCTATTTGCTGTCTATTGCCCTTGAAATAAGGGTGTGCAAATATACTATTAAAAACCTTTTTACTCCCTTTTAAATTTCACCATAATTTCTTCTAAATCCTCTTTTATGAATTCCCAGTATTTGCCTCTGAAACAGATTGGTGTTAGATCATCATCAGCTTGTTCAAATTCTGTAAAGTTCTGAATAATTAATTCTCTGTCATGTGTATAAGAATATCTTTGTTGATGTAACTCCAACATTTTAGTGACGCTATATGAATCGATTAAATCATGTAAATCCCAAAAATCTTTTTTTCGACCACCTCTCTGAATTACATCCACCTTCATTGCAATAATTTCTTCAATTGTAGCCATTCTTACATCATCCTCCACGATAATAGGTTGTATGAATGTATCCGTATAAAAAATATCTAATTTAACCGTATTATGTTTATCTTCTCCAATAAAATATGCCTTTCCAAATGCAGGAGGTACATTTAATGAGTCGACATATTTGAAGTTACTTTTTAAATAAGACTCGATTTCGTCAAAATTTATAGTACCATAATCAGCATCTGTAAATAAATCTATATCGATGGATTCTCTATGACCAATTTGCAAACTTAGAGCAGTGCCCCCAACCAATCTGAAATTTTGAAAAACAGGAGCGTTCATTATGGTAACGAGACTAATTTTTAATAATTCGTTTACTGTGTTATAATGCAACATTATACTTTTTGTTTGTTTTTGTAAATGGTGTAAGGCTTTCTTTTTGCAACGTGAAGAGTTGTTTCAATTTTAGTAATTCCATAGAACTTTTCTAACTCTTTTTTTTCTATTTCACTACCACGTTCATATACCCTTTGAATAATTGCTTTATATTGTTTTTCCCAATCTATTTTAGACATATCCGTATCCCAAAAAAGAATTTTACGTAAAATTGGTAAGTTAGCACTGTGAAGCTTTTTATTTTTTTCTTCAGCTATATCATAATACGCTTGAAGAAAAACTAAAGCACCTTCTTCTAAACCCAATTCGTTTTCAATTTTTAATGCTAGAGCAGTGTTTAAGTTTCTACGCCCTTTGGTAATTGCATTAATTGTTTGTGGATGTTCTCCTAATAATAAGGCAAAAGGACGTTGAGGCATCTTCTTTTTAGCTAATAAACGCTCTAAAATGATACCTGGATGAATGCCTTTGTATTTTTCTAATTGAAATGTCATAGCACAAATGTAAACATTTTTGTTTACATATTAAAAAATAATACTTACTATTTTAGTTGAACGCAAAAGAACAGCTCTCTAATGAAAAGGGTTAAAAGAAATAAAAAAAGTGTATAATCTACATTACGATTTGTTTACTTATCCTTTAAGATATCATTGAATATCATTGAGCTTTTTAGTTTGACTATTTTCATGTTGATGATGAGTAAAGCATTTGAAATTTCATTTGTACTACTGAAATTCGACTGAAAAGCCAAAAGCCAATCTGTAGCGACTGGCATTTGGGTGGAAGCTTGACAATGTCTTGCTTCGGAAATACAAATATACTAAAAAATGGATGATTAGTAGCAAAGACCAATTGTGAGTTGCTTTATTTCACTAATTTTATTTTTTATAGGTGTTCACTGATTTTTAATTCAAAATTGTATTTTTACTTATGATTGCCAACTGTTTAAATAATTTGAATTACACTTGATAAGTTGTGAATTGCTTTTTCAAATATATTTTTTTTCATTTAGGTGTGTTAACACCTATTGCAATTCTGCGGTATAAGAATTTGAGCCTTAAGCCAGCTTTTTGAATGACGTGGTACTAGATATTTTTATTTTTAAATAAAATATTTTAGCCAATAGGCAGAGCGCTTGATGTGCGGTGGGACAAAAACCATGACAGTACTTTTTTTAGGAGCGTTGGGAAGGAGTGGCAATTTACTTTATATCGTGACTGATTCCTGTGAATGAACGGTAATCATTTAAAGTAAAACAGATTCTACCTCTTACAATACATGGGTGTATTTTTACTTTTTTAGCGAAAGCTTTTATGCTTTCATCATTGTTTTTGAATTCTAAATTTTTACTAAATTCTTTCCACTCTTGTTCATTTATTAACCCTTTTTGTGCGAAAGCATTGGCTTCTTTTTCTTCTGCTGAATTTTTGTATTCTTCTTCTTCACTTTTTATATCTAGGTCTATAAACTCAGCTGTATTGTTATTTACTAAATGTTCGTAAACATGTCCTAATTCGTGAAAAAGGGTAAATGCAAAATTATCTAAACGCTTGTGTCTTAAAGTCATTCCAATAGCTGGGTTTCCATTGCTCCAGAATGAAACTCCATCTACTGGTGTTTTTTCTCCTTTGGTTTGGTAAATTAATTTTATACCGTATTCTTTTAATTTTGATTGTACTTTATTTAGTACCTCTTTATTTTTAAGAATAATAGTTTTAAGTTCTTCTACTAATTTTTCTTTGTTTTCGTGATCAAAAGCAGGTACTACCATTTCTTTTGCTCTAAATTGTACTAGTTTTACCCAACCCATAATATTTACAAGGTCGTATTTTAATTTTGTAGATTTTTTAAAGCGTGCATAGGTATGTTGTACTCTTAATGCTGCTAATTGGTCTATGTTAGCAACTCCATAAATCTCTCTAACTGTTTGATTGTCTATTACAGGATTACCTGATAGTATTTTTTCTTTTTTATAAAAAGAAACTGGAATGAATTCTTTACCTACGTTCCAAACTTCTATAGCTTCTAATTGGGCCTTATTTTTTGCTTCAATGCGGGCTTTGTCTAGGTCGTAGTTTTTTTGAGCTTCCATCCAGTATTCTGCATCTATACCTAGTGTTTTTTCTAGTAATAAAGCTAAATCTGCGTTGATGTTTCTTTTGCCCTTGATTATCTCATTTAATTGCGTTCTGCTGAACCCAATCATTTTAGCAAAATCTATTTGCGAGAAATCATTTGCCTCAATTTCATCTAGCAATATGGTACCAGGATGTGTTGCGAAAGCAGGTATTTGTGTGTTTGTGGTTGTCATTTTTTCAATTTTGTTAGGTTCGTTCTTACTATTCGTAATGTTTACTCAGTTCTTCGATTTCTAAAATATCGATAAGGAGTTCATTTGAAGTGGAAGCTACTTCTTTAAAGATGATTCTGTACTGCATATTAACTGCTACAGCACTCAATCCTTTTAAATTACCTGTAAGTTTTTCATAGCGTAGTGCTTTTAATTGAAAGAGTTGTTTAATGTGTGTGATTGCTTTAAGCTTGTTTATTGTTTTTACATACTGGACTACCAACTGCTTGTTGGATTTATATTCTTTGTAGGGTTTGGTGTTCCCTTGGTATATGTCTTCTAAATATGCTTTTTGAAATTTTATTTTCATATTGGTGGTGAAATGCTTTTGCAAATATACATAATTGTTCACAAATAAGTGAACAATTATGTAATTATTTTATAAGAGTAGGTCACAGGTTTGAATCCTGAAATGATATAAACCACTATAGAATATGCAAAGTTTACTACCCAGAAGAAATTTGTGTGTCAAAAAAAATTAAAAAAAGGTTTTTTTTAAAAGATATAATATAGGCATATCATTTTTAACAGCAACTAAAACGGCTACTATATTTGCTAGGATTGCTATGATACTTTCAGGATTCATACTGTAGACTTAAATTTTTTTTTTAATTCTTGTAATAACGTTTTATTTTGTAATTATTTTAATTTTAAGTTATTTATTTGAATAAAACTTAATTTATATATTATCACTTAATCGTTATATTTTTTTTCAAACAATCCTTTACTTTTACATTCTTCTAGAAAAACACTTTTAATAAATCCTTGACCTGAAATTATATTTTTTCTTGCATCTTTTAGAATTACATTATAATATTGTTCTGCTCCATTTATATCAGATAGTGCTTCAGCATTTTGGTACTCATCCATTATTGAATTAAACCAATCTTTTCCTGCACTTGGACTACATAACAAAGCTTTATAACGCTCATCCAAACCAAAAACTCTAATCCAAGATTCTATTTGTTCTTCATAACCTTTCGAATCAATAGATAATTCAATTTCATCTGTTTTTAATTGTAAAATATTACTTGTATTAATTTTTACAGAAAACTCTATAACTGGATGGTTTTCAGCATATGGATAAAAAGCTAAACTTCTATTATCTTTATTTTTAATTGGATCAATTTTTTTTGGATTTTTTTTAAATATAGGAACTTTAGTCAGTTTGTAGGTAGAATTACACTCATTACACATTGGTGTAAGATTTTTAAAATTTAAAGTATTAAATGGATATGTACCTTTCGGAATAAAATGATCATAGGCTTCTCTGTAACTATGATTATTACCTTTTAAGTGATTAATACCACAAAAAGGACAAATTTCTTTGTTATTAGCTGTCATAAATTGGGTGTCATAATCAGTAATTAAAACTTTATTTAAGAAACCAAAAACTTCTAAATTAAAAGGTGAATTACTTCCATAAATTTTAGAATAAAAATCTTTAAGAGCTTTAGCTAAATTTGGATTATTCTCTTTAATATCATCATATGTCAATGGCAGAAGATCTTTGTTATAGCAAAGATTTTCGATATTGTTATTAATTTCATAATTATTTATAAGTTCTGTGATATAGACAGAATCTAGTTTTAGAAACTCTTTATAAATAGTCTCTATGCTACCATTAAAAAACGAAGCCCAAGCCCCTTCTAAATTACCTAAATCAATATATATCTGCTGTAATTCTCCATGATTTTCCAGTTTATCTACATTAAAATCCCCATCTGCTTTGCACCAAACTTCAAAAAATAAAAAATCAAGATATTCTTGAAGTTTTTCTATATGATGTGGTATGTAATTGTATGTAAATAACATTATTTTAAACTTTCTATTTTAGTTATAATTTCATTTACTAATAAAATACGTTCTACAGATTCTCCTAATTCTTTGTTGATTCTGATTATTAATTCCTCCATTTGTTTAGGTGTTTTTAATAATAGAAATTCAGTTTTAAATTCTTCTACTCTTTGCTGTGCGTATTCTCCAATAGTATTTGGCATTTCAAAAATTCGTATTCCTATTTTATTAACAGAAGAACCAAAAGTTTGAAATTCAGGATGTACCATTTCTTCAACTTTTCCAGTTTTATCATTCTTTTTAAATACATAAACATAATCACTTTTACTATCAGAAATTAAAAAAGGAGAGTGAGTTGTAATTAACATTTCTCGCATTGTTTCACTGCTGTCATCTTCTTCTTTGTTAAAACAATTTCTAATACTAGAAATAAACTTCGCTTTCCAGTCTGGATTAAAATGTGTTTCAGGTTCATCTAATAGAAATAAGGAACGTGTGTCTTTAAATAATAAGCAAAGACCTAAAGTGTGTAAAAATTGATGTTCTCCATCAGATAATGCTTTTGTATAAATACCTTTTGTTAAATTTTCCTTTCTTATGTAAAAATCTTTAAATCTCAAGATTCTACTTTCTTCAAGTGGAATTTGATGAATATCTTGATTGATAAAAATATTTTCCGAACTATAAGCTCGTTGTTTGTTTTTAATAGTTACTTCATTGTTATCTAAAACTAATAACAACTGAAACAATTCAAAAAGCTTTAATGGATTTTTTTCAAAATGAAATTGAAAAGCCTTCTTTGTGGCCTTATTTACGTTAAAATCTAAAATTAAATAACCTCTATCATCAAAATAATTTTCTGCATAACCATCTTCTGCGTATGTATCATAATGTCGTTGTTCTTGAGAATAAGTAGCACAACGTTTTAATTTCTCTAAATATGACCTAATGAATATACTTTTTTCATCAGATTGTAAATCAATATTATGTAATAATTTTATTTTATCTGTACCACCATATCTAGGATTGCCCTCTGTATTATCAAATGAAGCTGTTTCAATTTCCTTATCTGTTCTAATAATTAATTGAAACGATTCTACATCTTGAAGTTTTACGTAATCTTTAAAAGGTTTTAGAATTTTATTTTCTTTTTTATTCTCTATTTCTTCATCATCAACATTATCATACATTAATAAGTTAGTTAACAAAATAGCTTGACTAAAAGTTTCATCTAAATAAACTAAAGAGTTTTCAGGTTTTGGATCAACAAATTCACTACTAATTAAATCTTGCAAATAGGCATCATATTGTAGGTAACGACTTTTGAAAAAAGGCAAACTCAACGTTTCATTATTTCCTGATGCATAACCCACTACATATTCAGGCAATAAGTGTTTTATTTCTTTAGCATTTAATTCTGAATCATGAATAAACTCTTCTTTATATAACCAAGTAATTTTTGGAGGAAGATTAGTTTTTTTTACAATTCGAATATGAGCTTTTTTTGTATAATCAACTTCATTTGGAAAAACATTCTTATCTAAAAAAGTAAAATATTCTAATTCGTAAGCATTTATTCTTGATTTTTTTGGCTCAAAGCCTTTTGGGTTTTCTTTGCTTTTTTCAAAATAATCAGGCTTTTTACTTAAATAAATACAATCTAAATGGAAAAATATTTCGGCTAAAGCTTCTAATATATTCGACTTTCCACTACCATTAGTTCCTGCTAATAAGTAAGGATTAAATTCGGTAGCATCATTAAAATGAAAATCTCGTAAGAAATACATCTCGAAACCTTTTTTAAGAGAACGGAAACCGTTGGTCTGATTTATTTTAAGCCTTATAAGCCTCATCGGTTAGTTTTAGTTTTACAGTATTATCTTCATCATCATAAATTTGTTCTAATAAAGGTGGTTTGGCATCTATAAATTGGAATATAATATTCTTCCATTTTTCATTATCAAAATCCATATCACCTTTATGATAGAAAAAATTATGTAGCTTTTCAAACAAATCTTGTGATGTAAAAGACTTATTTTTAAAATGGTCTTTTAGTAAAAATTGATAAAATACATCATCACCCATAAAGTCAAAATCTATATTCTCTCTTGAAGCTTGAATATCTACAGGAATACCATAAAAGTCAGCTAAAGACAAATTAGTTATGTCTCTTTTTACTTTTGGAATGACTTTAAGCTTTAATATCTCCTTTTCTAAAAACACTGGAATTTTATTTACAACTTTTGTAGGTTCTAAAGAGCCAGCAACTGGAGTTGTAATTTGGCCAATTGACTTGTCCATTTCCTTTTTAAAGTCTTCTGGAGTTTCATTTGAATCAGCTGAAAAATATTTTGTTTTTCTCAGTAATACTCTACTAACATCAAGTTGTCCTTTAAAAGCCAACTGACTTAAACTACCGTATAAGTCTTCTAGTTCTTTTAAGTGATATTTATATTTGCTTTTTAAATCTTCAATTATTAATGCAATTTCATCAAATTTTTGCTGTAATTCAATGGGTGGATGTGGTACTTTAAAACTTCTTAAAATAGCCAAATTAATGTTTTTTTGAGCAGCTGCTGGTGCATTTTTTTCTAATATTTTTTGAAAAAAAGCAAATAAATGATGAACAAAAAAGTTTGTTGCAGAATTTTTATCTACAATAAAGCCAACAACACTATCTGGAAAACAAGCATCAAATTTCAAAATACCCGTCTTAGCAATATTTGCAGCAATTGAAATACATAATGTTCCTGCAGGCCATTTTTTACTTTGTGCAAGACCTAAGTCAGAATATGTTTTAGTATATTTTTCAATATATGTACTAGAATTAGCTATATCTCCAGTTTGTATTAATGGATGAACACCATTTAATAATTTAGGAGAATTTCGTGGTCTATGTTTTGATATTCCCCTTTCTATTGTGCCAAATTTAGATAAAGGAACTATTTTCCAACCTTTCTCATTCTTAACAGGATCACCAAACATCTCTAAAAAGGTAGACTTCAATAATTCATCTAATAAAGTAATACTTTCTTTTCTTTTTTCAATTAGCGTTTCACAATCGCTTAATACTTTCGCAATGCGTTTTTGGTTGTCTATTATTGGTAAGTTAAACTTAATTTTATTTAAGTTTTTACGTGAAATTCTCTTTCTTGTAGTTCCTGTTATATGTTTATTTATCTCACGACGAAATAAATCATTATTAATTATATATTTTAAGAAAAGGTTATCTATTTTTGGGTTGTTTGGACGAATAACACAAACATCTACCGCAGTAACAGCTTTTGTATTGATATTTGGAAAAATACATGCTCTACCAATTGGGTCAGGCATTCTGGCCATTAAAACATCTCCAGGTTGTAAAAAAGTGCATTTTAATCTTTCTGCTTGAGCTAAATTCATAAATCTATTCGATTTATTTACAAAATAACCATCACCTATATCAGCAAGTTGTATTATCCTAACTTCTCCATTTGGATCTTGATCTTTACTTTCAATCCAATCACCATCATTAAATATTCCATTTGGGCTAATTATTTGACTTAATGTTTTCATTTTATCCATTAAAACAACTCTTTTAATTCATTCAATTTTTCCGAAATTTCTTGCTCTAAACCTTTTTCAACTAATTCTCCCTTTTCATTATAGTTACCTAATAATTTGACTAAAATAACCTTAGGCTTTTCGTATTCAATCTCTTGAAAATCATCTGTTTTATAACGAGAAAAGCTTAATTCATAGCTTTCATCCTTTATTTCATTTTTAGGCACAAAAAAGTGTTTTCCTTTTCGGTCATTTTCTTTTTTAACACTTCTAACTTTGTACTCTTTTATAATATCTTGTAAATCACCGTAATTATCACTACCATCATTTTCTTTAAGTTTGGCACGTTTGTCATCCAAAGTATAGCCATCACTTTCCATGTCATAAAACCAAACATTTTCGGTTTCACCACCTTTAGTAAAAATTAGAATGGCAGTACTAACACCAGCATAAGGTTTAAATACTCCGCTAGGAATTGTAATTACTGCTTTTAATTCTGACTTTTCAATCATTAATTTTCTGGCTTCTATAAAAGCTTTTCCAGAACCAAACAATACCCCTTGTGGTATTACAATACCAGCTGTACCACCCATTTTTAACATATTATGAATACGTTCAATAAATAATAATTCGGTTTTAGTAGTGCCTAGCTGTAATTCTTCATTTATATCACCTTTATCAATGTTGCCTGTAAACGGTGGGTTCGCTAAAACGACATCATATTCAGAGGTTTCAATATAACTTTTGCTTAATGTGTCTTTGTAATCAATTTGTGGGCTATCAATTCCGTGCATCATTAAATTCATCAAACCTAAACGCACCATTGTTTGATCAATATCATAACCTTGTAAACTTTTGCCTAAAATATTTTTTACTTCTTCGGTCATTAAAGCACTTCTACTGCTACGAATAAAACCGTCTTCATCTGGTATTTGTTTGGCTTTTTCTTTGTCTAATTGGGTTACCATATATTGATAAGCACCTAATAAAAACCCACCAGTTCCACAAGCTGGGTCAGCAATACGTTGTCCAAGTTTTGGGTCAACTAATTCTGCTAACAATTTAATAATATGCCTTGGTGTTCTAAACTGACCGTTTTTTCCAGCAGATGCAATTTCACTTAACAACATTTCATAAACATCTCCTTGAATGTCTTGAAAATCTTGTCCATTTTCATTGGCATCTTGTTCCATTAAGTCAAAAATATCGTCAATGCTTTTTACAGCTTCTAACAATAAGGATGGTTTTGGAATAATAAAAACAGCATTTGCCATGTGCTTAACAAACGGAGAGGTTTCTGTATCAATTTGCTTTATAAATGGAAACACAAAACGTTGTACGTGTTGAAGCATTTCATCTGCTGGTAAGCGTTTAAATTCGCTCCAACGAAGTTTTTGTTTATCTATACCATTTTGTTGTAGTTCTTCTTCTTGCTTGGTAGCATAGTAAATTCCTTCAAATTTTGAGAAAAAAGTTTCTCCAGTAAATTCAGCATCAGATAAATTTTTTAAATCGTTTTCATCTAATTTTTTCATAAAAAGCAAATAGGTAATTTGCTCTATGGCTGTCAATGGGTTAGAAATTCCACCGCTCCAGAATTTACTCCAAAGATCATTTATTTTTGAGGCAATTTGAGGGTTGCTGTTTATTAAGCTCATTTATTGTGTTTTAATTGTCATTTTTAAATTTTTTATAATTATCAGCATTAGTCCAAAAAGTAAAACAATCAGCTATTACTTTATTTTCCCAATTTTTATCTGCTTTTAAATCTTGCCATGATTTGCCATATATTTGTTCACATAATTTATAGAAGCCATCACCTTGTTCTCGTTTATTACTTTTATGTGTGATTAAAGCACTTAACAAAGGTCTATTCTTATTAAATTCATGAACAGAAACTTCACCTAGCCATTCACCAATTAAGTCCCTATCATAAGAGCTATCAAAATTGAGACCTAGTTGTAATTGGTCATTTAAATGAGAATAAGTCCAAGTTGTTTTTAATCTCGCTAATTCAATTAACTTATTTCTTATATCTTTTATCATATTAGGCTACAAATTTTTGTGTTAAAACTAGTATGTCTTTTATTTCTGTTGGTGTAAAAACACCTCTTATTCCTTTTGGATGAATGATAGTAAAAGGAGCTTGAATTAAATCTCGTTTTTCAATTGTTCCTCTTTCAATAATATAGTTTTTCAATAAACTTAAAAACTCTATTTGTCTTGTAGTCAAATAGGTGTGTGTTGTAATAAACTGTTGAACTGCTTTGCTTACTTGTTCGTCAAAACGTTCCAAAATTTCAATTCCCAAAATATGTTTAATAAACTGAATGAATTTAGCATTTTGATGATTGTAAACCTTTCTCAATAAGGATTCTGTTATATGAGGGTCAGTTTCGTGTAATTCATCTGCTAAAAGTTGTGCTTCTTCTTCAGTTATAGTTTTGCCTTCTTTCAATTTTTGTAAAATAGGGTTTTGTTTAGTAAGTTCGGCAACTTTTGCTTCAACCATTTCTCTATATTTTGTAATGCTTACCGCTTCATTTTGTGGGCCAAACTCTACCATTTCTTTTGTTTTTAAAACATCGTGTAAATTTAGGTTAGTTATAGCAGTTTTTGCGTTTAAAGTTTCTCTAAAATGAATTAATGGTGATATAATATCTGCTAACTCATCAAAACCTTCATCATTTATTACTTTCCAAAAATGGTTACTTTTTACTTGTTGTATATAGTTTTTATGTTTAGCAACACTATTTATTGTTAAAGGCAATTCACTAACGATAGTAATAATATTCTCTTTTAAAGTATCAAATTGTACTATTTCTTCAGCTAGATGTGAAATAGATAATTCTAATACATCTTTTTGAAAACGCATCGATTTAAAATTAGTTTGAGAAACTGTCTTAAATAGAGGTTTTATTCTTTGTCTCAAAAAATCAATGCTACCTGCGTTTAAATTGTTCCAAAAATCATCGGAAGTTACAATTGATATATCAGAACTTGCATCTTGAATAACGACCGAATTTATAGGTAATTCTAAAAGTTGTAAACGTAATTTATTAATTTCTTTGATTGCAATGCTACTTTTATCAAGCTCCAAAGCTAATTCTATTTTATCTAATCTTAATGCAAAATAGCGAACAGGTAAAGGTATTTGTGATTTTAATTCTTTTCCTTTTGGATTTATTTTAAAATATTCAAAATTATCCCAACAGTCTAAAATTAAAAATGTGTCTTTTTCAGGACACCAAGGCTTTATTTTTTTAGGTTCAATTAATCGTGTTCCACGACCAATCATTTGCCAAAATTTAGTGTATGAAAATACAGGTTTGGCAAAAACTAAATTCACTAATTCCCTAACATCAATTCCTGTATCTAACATGTCAACACTAATCGCAATACGAGGCATATCATTATTAGTAAATTGATGCAGCAAACCACCTTTGCCGTAAACTCTAGGATCATCTGAAACCATTACTTTTGCTAATTCGCCAACATACTCAGGAAATAAAGCGTCAAATATTTTTTCTATACGTCTAGCATGAGCAATTGTAGAACAAAAGAATATAGTTTTACCTGGCAAAACACCATTTGGGTCTTTTATGCATTCTTCCATAAATTCCTTAACAATAGTAACATTAGTACCTTTGTTAATAACAGCTTTTTCAAGTTGAGTTCCTTCAAAGTTAATTTCAGCGACTTCTTTACCTTCTAAAATAAGTTTCTTTTGGTCTTCTAAAGTGATTGTTCTTTTACTAATTCCTTCTTCTTGAAATTTTGTTTGAATTTTCATTACTTGAAAATTACACAAATAAGGAGGGATATTGTTTACTGCTTCTTCATAGGAATAAGCAAAAGAAGGCAAACCATCTTCACATTCAAATAATTTAAATGTATTGTGGTCAATCACATCGGTTGGTGTAGCTGTCAAACCTAATGTAGTAGTATTGAAGTAATCCAATACTTCACCATACGTATTGTAAATACTTCGATGACTTTCATCGACTACTATCAAATCAAAAAAATGAGGAGATAAACTATTTACTTCATCTCTAACGATATTCAACATTGTAGGATAGGTAGAAATATAAACACGTCTATCAGTTGCTATATTCTTTTCTCCAATTTTAGGCCAACGAGGCTCATTAGGTAAGTGTTCCTTAAAAGCATCTAAAGCTTGGTTTCGTAGAGCAATTCTATCTACTAAAAACAATACACGTTCTGCCCATCCTGCTCGCATTAATGCATCAACTAAAGCAATACATGTTCTGGTTTTCCCTGTGCCAGTAGCCATTACTAAAAGAAATTTTTGATGTTTCTTTTCGATACCTTCCATAACTGAACGAATCGCTTGTATTTGATAATCACGACCTGCAATATCAGTATTTATTAATTCAGTCGCTAGAGGTTTTCTGTTTTTTCTAATGTATAAGTAACGCTCTAAATCATCACGTTTTGGAAATCCTAATACTCTTTTTGGAGGATAATTTCCAATATCCCAGAAATAAATATCGTGTCCATTGGTGTAAAAACAAAAAGGAAGTTCACCACCAGACACATTTTGTATATTTATACAGTATTGTTTTGCTTGTTCTCTTCCTAATTCTGCATCAACACTTGTTTTTTTTGCTTCAACAACTGCTAATGCTCTACCATCTTTTCCTAATAAAACATAATCACTAAATTGACGACTATCATACTTCGATTCTGGGTCATTAACAATATTATTTGAATTTACATTAATATTGAATTCTTCAACTACTTGCGTTAAGTCATTAAGATTCCAACCCGATTCTTTTAGTCGGATATCAATGATTTCTTTGCGAGTATGTTTTTCGTTTTTCAAATTATTTAATTTATAATTTTACTTTTTTAATCATCATTAATGATATTTAATCAAGAATAAAATATTTGTATTTAAAAGTGATTTTTTTAATCATTATTATGCCATAAATCCCTTAATCTTTCTACTCACTTCTCTTTCCACTTGCTCAAAATCGGGTAAATCTTTGATTTGATCGCTCATCGATTTTGTCCAACGTGCTTTGTATTGCGGTAGTTTTTGTTCTAATTTTTTATGAAAATCTTCTGGTTTTAATTCTTTGCTCGTGCATTTGTTCCGGAACTCATTTGTGTAATACTCCACATCCATTCCTTCCATTTCTACTAAATACCAAATGTCATAATAATCTCTTGGTTGCATGCGTTGCATGGTACAGCGTAATTTTTCGACTAATAATTCTTCTAAAGGATAACATAGTAAACTGTGTTCTTCCAAATCTGTATAGTCAATAAGTACTTCTTTTTTTACTGGTTCAAATTCTAAAGTTTCACTTCTTGAGATATCTACTTTAACCCGTTTGTTGTTTCCCATTCCTCCTAATGGGCCAATGTAACTTATATAGAAATTAATGCCACCGTCTTCATGTTCGTTATCGTCAATAATTTCTAAAGGAATATTGGCTTCTTCCTTTATTTCTTCGAAAGTCTCTTTGAACCATTCAAAAATTTGTTCGTTAGAAATTTCATTATCCAATAAGGTAAAATCTAAATCTTCTGAAAAGCGATAGTCTTCAAAATATACTTTCTTTAACACTGTACCTCCTTTGAAAACTAGCGTTTTTGATAGCTGTTCGTGCGAGGCTACTCCCCAAAGAATCCATGATAAGATGTAGTCTTTTTCGATTTGTTGGTCACGCACACCTACTTTGTTTGCTTTTTGTTGTATTTCACCTGGTTTAATCATGTGAACATGGCTGATTTAATGGTTTCTGTATCTAAATTTTGCTGTATGCTCCATCGGCTGTTTCTTTTACCTGTTTTAGGTAATTCGGTATCTAACACTACATAAGAAGCTGTTCTTCTTTTTTGTAATTCTTGAATTATGTGTGTTTCTATTTCAAACAGTTCTAATAGATACCCTAAACGTTTAATGACTGCTTGAGATTTGAATTTTATAACATATTCTAACAACTTGTGGTAATCTATTTTTTCTTTTGTACTGTATATTGCTCTAGCCACCTCGACAATTCCACCTGCATAATCTGGTTTGAAAAGGCAATCTATAATTGTTTTTTCAATGTCTGAACAGGTCACTTTATTGAAGTTGTCAATCCAAGTTTTCTTTTCGCCAAAAAAATGGCTTTCATTGTGGTATATGAATTGAAATGTGATGTCTTTTATTTTAATTTCAGAGGGTCTTATTTGTTTGGAAACCACAATTTGTTCTTTTAAAGAAGGCTGTGTTATTAGATTGTGAATTTGTAATGCTGAATAATATCCGATGTAGTGTTTTGTGTCTTTTACTAAATATTTTACTATTAGGTGCCAATCGGGCATAAAGGTTTCTGCATTTTCTTCGTACGGAATTATGTAATATATACCGTCTTTAATTCTCATTAGCAAGCCTCTTTTAGTCATATCGCTCAATAGTTCTCTGACTGTACTTTCTTTTGCCTCTGGAAAAGCTTTTAAAGCAGTTTTAGAGTCAAAACACACTTTCCCTTTATCATTGAAGTACGATAAAAGTTCGTTGGATTGTGTAGAGATGTATTTATGCTTCATAGTGCTAATGTCAGGATGAACCTGACTACAATGATACAAAATATAATTATAGGTTGTATCAATTATTATTTAATTATGCTTTATAGTTGTATTGTCAGGATAAACCTGATTATTTTACTATGAAACATCATTAATAGTGATTTGTTGTGTTGATAAACCTATATTACGGGTTTTCTCGATTGCAATAAATAAAAAATACTATGAAGCATTTTTAAAATCTGTTCTTTTTTTTATTTTTCCAATCGTTGCCTCTATGGTAGTTGTTTTTATTGTCATAAATTCTACCTCTTATGTAAATTCCTAAAATGACAACCGGAACCAATATTACTATTTCATACCATTCCATAATTTGACTTTGAACCAAGGAAAGTTTGCTTGATTTGAATTCAAAGTTGAAAAAATGAAATTGCAAAAACTAATAGTATAGTATGTGATTCGCGAATTGAATACTATTTTATAGAGGTTTATCGGGCCAGAAATCTTTTGGTGAGCAATTGAATATTTCTGCTATTCTGTTGAGGTGATTGATATTATATTTTGCTCTTTTAGAAGGTGCTTCAACATGAGAAATAAAACTATCGCTCATATCTAGTTTTTGCGAAAGCTCTAATTGTGTAAGACAATGCTCTTTTCGTAATGTCTTAATTTTGTCAATTATATATTGTTCTATTTTAGTCAAAATATATTTCAAATGTTAGTATTACAAAGAGCAACTAATTTTAATAAAAAATCAATGGTACATATACCATATTAAAAATATTTTATTTATATTTGTCTTTGAATTAATATATTTGCGATTCTTCAAATACAATATTGAAGCATTCGCTTTGAATTTCGTCTTAGAAAACTGGTAATTTTAAAAGGAACGAAATGATAAGTAAGATGCTCACGTCTATGGCGTGGGCTCACTTATTGTTGCTCGGTATTACCAGTACCTCTAGTGCAATAAGCTGAGTTCCATGCCTTTTTTTATGCGGTACATTCTCGGTTTTTTTATTGGTTGTTGGTTGTTGGTTGACATTTCTAAGTTGTCTTTTGTTTGTCTGTTCTACGATAGCGTTTTTGTTGAGTAAGAAGTGAAAGGTTTATAGATACTTACTTATTGAAATTACTTCAGTATATGTGAGTCAGCTTAACAAGATATTTTTAAACAAGTTATTAAATTTTAAAATATTGCCTATGATTATATAGAAATACATTTATGTGTCTCGAGTTTCTCGGGATGAGATTGCTTCGTACCTCGCAATGACGGATTGCCGCGTACCTCGCAATGACGGATGCACTTCGGTTAGCAGAGGCAGATTGCTTTTCCGTAAAAACGGAACAGGCTGTACCTCGCAATGACGGATGCACTTCGGTGAGCAGAGGCAGATTGCTTTTCCGTAAAAACGGAACAGGCTGTACCTCGCAAAGACGGATGCACTTCGGTGAGCAGAGGCAGATTGCTTCGTACCTCGCAATGACAAAAATGACTTCCTACCTCGTCGGCCAACTCGTTAGGAAGTCTAGACAAAGAAAACTAATGTTTCATTTAACTAAACCAAAAGTATGAATAAATTTTCACTTTTTCCGCTTTGGGCTGCTTTACCTTTGCCCAAATTATTTTCTATTTTTTTATTTTTTTGTATAACAGTGGGTTATACGCAAACCGTCACCGTTACGGGCAGCACTTCTGATGCCAGTGGTGTCTTAGCTGGAGTTACTATTCAAGTTAAAGACAAAGCACAAGGCACGCTGTCTGATGAGTTGGGGAATTATACTCTAAGTGTTTTACCCACCGATACTTTAGTATTCTCATTTGTGGGGTATAAAACGGTAGAAGTTGCTGTTGGCAATCAATATGTGTTTAATGTTGTGTTGCAAGAAGACACTACCCAACTGCGAGAAGTCATTGTCAATGCAGGCTATTATACTGTAAAAGAAAAAGAACGTACGAGTAGTATTTCTAGTATTTCAGCAAATGATATTGAAAAACAGCCTGTAACCAATCTACTTGCTACGATGCAAGGTAGGATGGCAGGGGTTGATATTCGGCAAGATAGTGGTTCACCTGGTGGTGGATTTTCTATAAAAATTAGGGGACAAAATAGTTTGCGGGCTGATGGTAATGAGCCTTTGTACATAATAAATGGTGTTCCTTATTCATCGGAGACAATTGGTGCGATTTCTACTTCCGGTTTTTCACCTAGTTTGACTAGTCCCTTAAATTCTATTAATCCTTCTGATATTGAGAGTATAGAGGTACTCAAAGATGCCGATGCGACTGCTATTTATGGTTCACGAGGAGCTAATGGGGTAGTGCTAATTACTACTAAAAAAGGTAAAGCAGGAGCTACTTCTTTTACTGTGAATAGTTCCACTAGTTTTGGGACAGTAACTCGTTTGCCTAAATTAATGAATACCCAACAATACCTTGCTATGCGAGAACTAGCTTTTGCTAATGATGGTGTTACTACTTATCCTAGTTATGCTTATGATGTAAACGGAACTTGGGATAGAAATCGCTACACTAATTGGCAAAAGGAGTTTATAGGTGGTACGGCAAACATCACTAATGTGCAGGCTTCCGTTTTTGGAGGTAGTAGTCAAACTAAGTATTTATTGAGTGGAACCTATCGCAATGAAACGACTGTTTACCCAGGAGATTTCAATTATAAAAAGGGTGCTGCTCATTTTAGTATGGACCATAAATCGGTAGATGAGAAGTTTACCTTAACTTTTTCGGGAACTTATAGCTCTCAAAAAAACAATCAGCCGACTGTTAATTTAACTGCGATTTCTCGAACTTTATCACCAAATGCACCTGCCATTTATGATGAGGAAGGTAATTTGAATTGGGAGGACAGTACATGGGACAATCCGTTAGCTGTTTTGCAATCAAAGTTTACTTCAAAAACAAAAGATCTGGTTGCTAACACGCTTCTTTCCTATACCATTTTTAAAAACACGTCCTTAAAAAGTAGTTTTGGGTATTCTGATTTGACGAATAATGAGCTAAATGCACAGCCTTCAACTATATATAACCCTGCATATGGTGTGGGTAGTGAGATTTCATTTTTAAGTACTAATTTGACAAATCGAACTTCTTGGATTGCAGAACCTCAACTGCATTGGCATGCAAGTACAGGAAAGGGAAAAGTTGAAGCTTTAGTAGGTAGTACTTTTCAGCAACAAAAAACGAATCGTTTGTATATAAATGGGTATGGGTTTGCTAGTAATAGTCTGTTAAATGATCTGGCATCTGCCTCTTTAAAAACAGTTGATTTAAGTGATGAGACTATTTATAAGTATCAAGCTTTTTTTGCTCGTTTGAATTATACATACGATAATCGTTATATAGTAAATGTTACAGGACGAAGAGATGGTTCGAGCCGCTTTGGACCAGGAAAACAGTTTGCCACTTTTGGTGCTGTGGGTGCTGCTTGGTTGTTTTCAAAGGAATCTTTTTTAGCAGATAATTCGGTTTTGAGTTTTGGAAAATTGAGAGCTAGTTATGGAACGACTGGAAATGACCAAATTGGAGATTATCAATTTTTGGATACTTATGCTTCTTCGGGCACCAATTATGAGGGTACGATTGGTTTAGACCCAACCCGTTTGTTTAATCCAGCCTTTGGATGGGAGACAAGTAAAAAGTTTGAGGTAGCCGTAGAAACGGGTTATTTTAATGACCGTATATTTTTGACTGCTGCTTATTATCGCAATCGATCTTCGAATCAATTAGTTGGTATTCCATTGCCAGGTACTACGGGTTTTCCTTCCTTAAATGGTAATCTTGATGCTACGGTACAAAATAGTGGGTTGGAGTTAACTTTGCGTACCGTAAACTTTCAACGTAAAAACTTTGACTGGACTACAAATTTTAATATTTCAGCTAGTCGAAATAAACTGATATCCTATCCAGGACTTGAAGGGTCAACCTATGCTAATTTATATGTAGTTGGTGAACCTACAAGTATTATTAAAATTTATCATTATACAGGAATGAGTTCAGCAACCGGTGCTTATGAGTTTGAAGATTTGAATGGTGATGGAATTATAACTGCAGCTGGAGATCGTAAAGCGGTTGCTGATTTGAATCCGAAATTCTTTGGAGGATTGCAA
The DNA here is from genome assembly GCF_000422685.1 of Flavobacterium gelidilacus DSM 15343. Taxonomy (GTDB): domain Bacteria; phylum Bacteroidota; class Bacteroidia; order Flavobacteriales; family Flavobacteriaceae; genus Flavobacterium; species Flavobacterium gelidilacus. The sequence continues at coordinate 345,040 of NZ_AUGN01000004.1, forward strand.
AATCAATTTAAATATAAGAATTTACAATTGGATTTTTTGTTTCAGTTTGTTAAACAACAAGCCTTTAGCTCTATAAATGGTGTTCCTGGTCTGGCTATAAATCAATTGGCCACTGTTAGTGATGCGGAAAATCAACAACCTTTTACGGCTGGTGGAAATAGCGCTTTAACTACTGCCTATTCGCGTTATGTTCGAAGTGATGCCGCCATTGAAGATGCTTCTTATGTGCGTTTAAAAAACATTTCATTGACTTATGATTTGCCTTTACTTAGGCATCAGAAAATACAATGTCAACTTTATTTACAGGGTCAAAACCTCTTAACTTTTACAAAGTATAAGTCTGGTGATCCTGAAACTAAATTCACGAATGTTTTACCACCGCTAAAAGTATTTACAGTGGGGACGAAGCTAACTTTTTAATCTAACTTAACTATTTATGAAAAATTTAAAACTAAGAATGATTTCTGTATTGACGCTTTTGGCGTTTTTAGGCTGTGATGAGTTCGTAACTGTAGACACGCCAAATTCACAATTAACTGGGAGTGCGGTTTTTGAAGACAGCAATACAGCTAATGCTGCCATGGCAGCTATTTATGCTAAACTTCGAGATGATGGTTTTTTGTCGGGAAGTGCTGGTGGTTCGACCGCTGTTTTAGGGATGTATGTGGATGAATTAGTTTATTATGGTGGTACCGATGAGAATATCTTTCCGTTTTTTTCTAATAATCTTTTGGCTACTAATGCACTCGTTTCTCAACAGTGGAACACAAGTTATCATCAGATTTATTGTGCTAATGCTGTTATTGAAGGCTGTGAGAATTCAACTGCGCTAAGTAATGCCGATAAGAACCAATTTATTGGAGAAGCTTTATTTGTTAGGGCTTTGGTTCATGGTTATTTAGTTGGTGTTTATGGAGATGTGCCTTACATTATTAGTACCGATTATGCTACCAATAGGCTTGAAGAACGCATGCCTGTTGCTGATGTATTTGAAATGATGATAAATGACTTGGAAAGGGCTGTTACTTTGCTGCCTGATGCTTATGTTTCTCCTGAACGCGTTCGTCCGAATCGTTCAACAGCTTCAGCTTTATTGGCTAGAATGTATATGTATGCTGGGCAATGGGCAGAAGCTTCAAATGCTGCTTCAGCAGTGATTAATAATTCTTTGTATACATGGGAAGATGATATTGATGCTGTTTTCTTAAAAGAAAGTAGTACTACCATTTGGCAATTTTCTCCAAAATTAGAAGGGAATAATACGGATGAAGGAGAGCTATTTATTTTTGAAAGTGGGCCTCCTCCTTATATTGGACTTAGTTCGGAATTATTTAACTCTTTTGCTACAAATGATTTGCGAAAAACGCATTGGGTTGCTGCCATAAGTGATGGCACCACTACTTGGTATCATGCGCATAAATATAAACAACAAAGTAATACGGGAACTTCTTTAGAATACTCCATTATTTTCCGTTTGAGTGAGCAGTATTTAATTCGAGCAGAGGCACGAGCTCGACAGGGAGAATTGAGTAGTGCTAAAGAAGATCTAAATAAGGTAAGACAATTGGCTGGTTTAGCCAGTACTACTGCTGTTACTGCTGATGAAATTGTTGCAGCTGTTATGCTAGAGCGTCGCCACGAGTTGTTTACAGAATATGGTCATCGTTTTTTTGATTTAAAACGAAATGGTTTTATTAATACGGTCTTACCTCAAGTAAAACCAGGATGGAATACTACCGACCAATTTTGGCCGCTACCTGAAAATGAATTATTGGTTAATCCGAATTTAACTCAAAATCCAGGCTATTAATGAGAACTTCTTTTTTAACTGGATTTTATGGAGTGCTTGCATTCCTCTTATTTGTGTTAGTTCCCTGTCCCTTAATGGGGCAGGAGCTACCCCAAAAGAACTTAACTGAATCTGATTATTCCTTATGGAGTAAAATGAGTGGTGAACAGCTTTCTGACAAAGGGAACTGGACTAGCTATCGTTTGTCGTATGAAAATTCTATTGATACTACTTTTCTAGTGCATACCTCAACACAACAAAAGATTACTTTTCCTAATGTATTGGCTGGGAATTTTATTAAAGAGGAAAGTTTTGCTTTTCAACGTGAAGACAACTTAGTCCTTTTTAATTTAAAAACGGGTAAAGAAATTGTTATGCCTAAAGTTACGCACTATGGTTTATCGGTAGATGGCACTTATCTCGTGACCCTTGAAAATCAGAACACACTTGTTGTAAGAAAGAATGGTGAGATAGTAAATAGCATTGAAGCTGTTAGCACCTATGCCTTTAATTACCAAAATACATCGTTAGTTTATGCTACTTTGGATGGTAGTAAAAGTACTATTGGACTGTTGCGTTTTAATGGTGCCTTAAAGCCAAAAATTTTAAGTACAATTGAAGGCAAAGTAGAGGAGTTGTTTAAGTGGCAAGTTAGCGCCAATTCTTTTGCTTTTTATGCTATTAATGATGGAGAAATATCTCTGAATTATTATGATTTGGGGGCTGAAAAGTTACATATATTAAAATCTATAGCTAGTAATTTTATAAATAACAGTAGAATACTACCTAGTTATAACGCTGAATTAAGTGTTTCTCGAGATGGTCAAAAAGTTTTTTTTGGCATTACTCCAACTTTATCTAAAGACACTATTATTGTAAAGGAAGATGTTGAAATTTGGCATGCCCAAGACCAATTTATTTATCGAAGTAGAAAATTAAAAGAAGAAAATAGTCATCCGAACTATTTGGCTGTTTGGTATCCAAAGAATGGTTTAGTAAGGCAACTTAGCACTGAAAGTCAATCTTGGATAGCTTTAAACGGTACTCAAGATTACGCTTTGGTTGCTGATGTGAAACAATATGAACCCCAATATGAATGGATTGCGCCGATGGATTATTATTTAATGTCTCTACCAACAGGAAAGAAAGTATTTTTTCTTGAAGCGTTCTCGGGATATAATACGCATTTGAGTTTTTCACCTGATGGGCGTTATATTTCCTACTACAAGCATGGAAATTGGTGGAGTTATACAATAGCTACTCAAAAACATGTAAATCTGACCAAAGGACTCAACGTGGTTTGGGACAATTATGTAAATGATCCGGGTACTGAACTGCATTTGTGGGGACAAGCTGGCTGGACGAAGGGTGATGGCTTTTTGTTGTGTTATGATTATAACGATATTTGGAAAATCTCACCTGATGGTGTGCAAAGAATACGATTAACCAAGGGGAAAGAAATCCAATTGCAATTTAGAATTCATGAAACAGCAATTTCAAATGTTCAGGAATTTAACTATGCTAAAACACCTATATCTGTTTATGACTTGACACAAGATATTTTATTAGAGTCAGTAGATTTGGTTTCTGGTGCCAAAGGCTACTATAGTTTGTCTACTAATCAAGAACCAAAGGTTTTGGTTATGGAAGAAGCTTCTATTACTAATTTAAGCAAAGCAAAAGAAAAGGATGCTTACATTTATATGAAACAACGCTTTGACCAACCGCCTGCTTTATTTTTTAAGAATGGAAAATCATCAAAGGTTGTTTTTCAAAGTAATTCTCAACATTATAGGTATCAATGGGGAACATCTGAAATGATTTATTATAAAGATAGTAAAGGAAATTTTATAAAAGGTGCTTTGTTTTATCCAGCCTCTTATGAGAAAGGTAAAACCTATCCTTTGGTTGTTTCCATTTATGAAAATCTTTCACAGAAAGTTCATGCATACGTAAACCCAAGTTTGCATAACGGTGTAGGTTTTAATGTTTCTAATTTTACAACCAATGGTTATGCGGTTTTGTTACCTGATATTGTTTATGAAAGTGGTAATCCAGGAAAATCGGCTAAAGATTGTGTTACTGCTGCTGTGAATCAAGTTATTGCTATGGGTGTTGCCGATGCTGCTAAAATAGGTTTAATGGGTCAGTCTTTTGGAGGGTATGAAACTAACATTATTATAACCCAAACCGATCTATTTGCAGCTGCTATTAGTGGATGTGGTGTAGCTAATATTGTGGAAAGTTATTTCAGTTTTAGTTTGAATGGTAACACTATGGAAGCTTGGCGTTATGAAAATCAGCAATTACGCATGGGTTTTCCTTTTTATGACAATCAAGGGGCTTATTATTCCAATTCACCTTTGCATAATGCATCAAAGATTACTACGCCACTTTTGACATGGGCAGGAAAATTGGATACTGCTGTGTCACCTCGACAAAGTGAAACTTTATATGCTGCTTTGAGAAGATTGAAAAAGGAACACGTAATGTTAGTATATGAAAATGATGGGCATATATTTACTAGTCCAAAAAATCAAGTGGATTTAACCCATAAAATGTTTGATTGGTTTGGATATTATTTGAAAGATGAGCCAAAGGCTAAATGGATGAAGGCTGATGTGGAAGATTAAAATTAAAATATGCAGTTTCAATTTAAGGAAACTGCATATTCTTTTTTAGTACTTAGTGAGTTACTTTGTACAAGGTTAAACTACAAGCGTTTGCAGCATTTTTTTTCCAAACTTGTCTTGGAATAGCTTCAGTAGACATACAAGTTTGCTCTGTAATAGCTTCAGAACAATCTACTTGAACAGGCTTACAGTTTAAAGGAGAAGGGTTTTGAATAAATCCAGTAATTAGAACTGGTTTATTTGCTTCTTCAACTTTAGCTGTTTTAGTGCCAACTGCTGCGGCACTAGCTAATGTGAATGCCAATACAGGCAAAATCACTTTTACAAATGTTCTCATGGTAATGTTATTTAAATTATATTTTTTGACTTACTCTTTTCTACAGGTTTTCAGTCTCAATCCTGCCACTGGCCAGTATGGTTTTATTAATTTTTTACTTAATATTATTATTAATGATGTTAAGTTTATATATATGCAAGTGTTGCCCAATTATTACATAAAGTTTGTCCTTTAAAACAAACATCGATTTTAATTTTTCTTTATTTACATCATATATGTAGATGCTTGATAAATAAGTACCTTTATCACTATTATATATATCAACAATTGATGCTTGCTTCCACATTTCTTTAGGTTCAAAACGCCCTATTAATTTAGAGTTTACATAGAGTAAATTATTGTGAGTTGTTGTAATTTGGTTAACCGTAGCTGGAAGTGAAGCTATTTTTCTTTGTCCAGTTTCTTTTATATTAACTATTTTAAGCTTTGCTTTTGTTGTGGTGTCTATGGTGTTTCTTCGTTTTACAAGTTCAATATTTTTATCAGCAATAATGTATTGGTTACGGTAGTAATATGTATAGACAATTTTATTATTATTTCTATCTACATTTAGCATACCATCTGTGTCAAAAAAACCATCAATTTGTTTTTCTAATAACTTAGGAGCATATTTTATCTCCAAGCTATCATTGAATGAAAAAATACCTAAAACGTTGTTTAAAGTTTTAATTTCTTGAGCACGAAAAACTATTTTATTTTCTGAAATAATTTCTGCTTTTGAGAAATAGTAATTGTTGTTATACATCCATAATCTTGCTTTCCAGTCAGAAATGTTCCCTTTGTAAATTACTGGTACCGTTCCATCCATTAAATAAAAGTGTGGGAAATCAATTCTTACTTGTACGGACATGAAAGGAAAATCTTCTCTTTCTAACTCAATTTTATAGTGCTTCTTTATTTTTAGAGTCGAGTCATATGCTATAATATGTAGTGGAGCTAGGTTATCGCCTAGATAAATATTTTTTCCATCTGTACCTGCAAAATATTTTGAATTATTATCTAATTTTACTTCTGCTATTTTATAAGATGATCCCTGTATGAATCGTCTAATAAATGGATTTTCCTGATGCATGCTTTCTTCTGACAGTAGGTATAAAGTCAGAATTATAGCTGTACTTGTTATAGTTAGTGAAAAAAGTTTAAGAATAGTTTTAAATTTATTACTAGCCATTAGGAATATACCTGTTGCAGCAATTAATGTAAAAATACAATTGAAAACCAAATGTTCTTTCCAATTTAAATTTTCGAGAATTCCACCGCATGAGCATGGTATGAATGAGGAATAGTTTAGAATAACGATTATATAAACTGTAAACATTACCATTAAAGTAAAAGAAGTTACCAAACCTATATAACGTGTTTTAGGTATTACCAGCAGTAAAGCGATGCCAAATTCTATAATTAAAAGGACATAAGAAATGAAACCTGTGTATGCGCTTACTAAAGGTGACTGTCCCAGTTGCGCTTGAAAGTTTTGAAATTCTATCAATTTACTGACTGCAGCATATGTGAATAAGAAAACAAATAGATAACTTATTGTTGATAATAATACAAATTTTAAATTGTTTTTCATTATATCAATTTTACTTTATTGTTTCGTAAAATTCTATAATAAAAATTGATATCTCTTGTTAGATAAGGATTTATACTTGTTCAAAAAAAAGTTAAGCTTCTAGTCTTCATTTCTTTTTAAATCGCTAGGAGGATAGTGGTATTGTTTTTTGAATGCTTTTGAAAAATTGGTGTAGTCATTGAATCCACTCATGAAAGCTATTTCTTTTAAAGGGAAATTGGTTTGAAGAATTAATGCATGAGCTTGTTTTAGTCTTTGCTCTGTGTAGAATCTATAAATGCTTGTTTTAAAGAAGTGTTTGAATCCATCCTTTAATTTGAATTCATTCGTTCCAAAAATATGGGAAAGTTCTTTTAAGGTTGGTAAAGGTTCTTCTAAATGACTCATTATGTATTCATATACTTCTTGGATGATTACAGCATCTGATTTTCTTGGTGTGGCTTTTGAATTATCAGATGTGATGTCTTGTAGGATTGTTGTTACTGATGATATGAAAATATTATTGGTGAAGTATAGTCTGTAAATTGTGCAAAATGTCGGAACTAATTGTTTGTTGCTATCGATGAATATTAGTTGGATTGTGTTGTGGTATTTATCGTCTTTGTTTATTTCGTCTTTTATTTTTTTCCACAGGGGAATTGATTGTTTGGATAGGAGGTTTATAAATTCTGAATTTATAAAATCTTTAGTTTTTTTATTTAAAAAGTTTGGGAGGTTGGGGCTGAAGCTTATGATTTGGAAATCACTGTTGAGGACAATGGTGATTTGCACTAAGTTTTGGTAGGTGTAGTGTGGGTTTATAAATCCATTTTCAAGTATGATTTGATGTAGTTTTTCTGCTATCGTGTTGAGCGTTTTAGCTACCTCGTTTATCAATGAGTTTTCTGATTGTTCGGTGATACGCAATGATAAATTACCAGTTGCCATTTCAAATAGCATTTGATAAATGTCTTTAATTTGTTGTTGGTTTTGAGCCATTATTACTAGTTTATTTTGAAGTAGTTTGTATGCTTATGAATAGCATTTACATGTTCAAAATTATAGTAATGGTTTGTTTGAAACTAAAGTTATGGTGTTCGATTCGGGAATTGAGTAGTATAAATTTAAACGTAATTTTTTAAAATAGATAGGTATTAAATATAAAAAAAACACTTCCTATAAGGAAGTGTCTATATTTTTTATAACATAAATTTTTCTATGTATTAATTTGCTTTAATCTATTTTGAAAATAATAATTTTATGCGATTTAGAAGATTAATTTTTTAAAACTTTCACAACTTGTTTTTTATCATTACTATCAACAATATGTAACATATAACAACCTGAAACTAAATCACTACAATCAATTGTATTTTGTGATGAAGATAATTTACCTTGTATTATTGTTCTTCCTTGTAAATTATATAAAATGTAGTTTGAATTTTCTTTAATATCGATAGTTAAAATATTGTTTACTGGATTTGGATAAAAATTTAAACCCTGTTCTTTATCAAAATCTTCTGTACTTGCCGTAGAGCATGCAGTAGTTGCATACTTTGCAATAAAGAAATCACTTTGTGAACCCTCGTTGGTTATTGTTGTACCATTTACAGTTAGATTATGTCCAAAACCACCACCAATAATGTAATCACCTGATGAGTCTACTGCTAAAGCAGAACCAGAATCACTATACCCATTATCACCAGGAATTTTAGTTAAACTTAAACAGTCACCAGTGGCTGTATTAAATCGTCCAAATAATACTTCTGTACCTTGGTTAGCATTTGACGCAAAAATACTTTGTGTACCCCAAGTATATGTAGAATCAAAACACATACCTGTATAACCAATTTCATTACCATTAACCGCTAATCCACAGCTATTATAGGTACCATTTATATCTTGAGGATAGGTTGACCATAATAGTGATGTTCCTGTTGAATTTAATTTTAAAATATAAGTTTTTGCTCCTGATTGAGGTACAGTGAACCCCATAAAAAGAACACTACTATTACCAAATACTCTACCAGCAAAATAGATATTATTGAGAGTATCAGTTGTTAAATCATACGATTCAAAATTTGAACCTGTAGCTCCAGCTGCATCTTCTTGATGCCATAATTTTTGACCATTAGTATCATAACTAGCGATAAAAAAAGAACCAGCCACCGTTGAAGTACCTAAAGTTGCTGTTGCACTGCCTGAATTAGATTTATTACTGGTTAAATAATATTGACCTGTTTGTGGGTTGCGGTAAAAGCGTAATGTTTGTATGAATGCACCACTAACCATAAAATCCATAAGTGTAGCACTAACAAACGTACCGTTAGTATTATACTTAAAAATAAAAAATTTTGTAGTTGATTCTGTGCTTATAAAAGCACCGTTTTCGTATGAACCTGGTGGAACTGCTACCAACCAATAATTATTTCCTAAATCATCAACTTGGAGACCATAAGAACCTGTTTGACCAAATCCAACTGACGGAGAAACATTAGTACTTTGGGGTCTTTTAAACCATTGCATTACTCCATCGGTATTAAATTTAACTAAAAAGATTAAGCTACAATCTTGTGGACTTTGTGAAATTAGGACATCCCCTTCAATTTGAGGAGGATAAGAATTATCTTGACAACCTCCAAATCTTCCTCCTACATATATACTTCCTTGGCCATCAGATCTTAAATTCATAATTTCATAACCCTTTCCTCCAATAGTTTTTGACCAACGATATGAACCATCACAAGCAAAACTACTTATTACAAAGTCAAATTCAGTACCTGTATCATAAAATGGTCGCGTATTACCATCCACATCTAATCCAGTTTTGGTAACTCTAGAAATAGTATAAATATTATTATTTAAATCAGTAACAACATCTATAGCTTCTTCGGCTCTTACCGTTAAACCTCCTGTTGTGATACTGTTGTTTCCACCACCACGTTTTGCCCATTGAAAGGTTTGGCTATGGGTTATATTACTTATTATTAAAGTTAGGAGTAGTAGTTTTTTCAAAAGATTAGTTTTTTAGTACTTTGACAACCTTTTTGTTATTAAAGCTGTCTTCAACATGTAACATATAACACCCTGAATCTAAATCACTACAATCAATAGTGTTTTGTGATGAAGATAATTTCCCTTGTTTTATGATTCTTCCTTGAAGATTATATAAAATGTAATTAGAATTTTCTTTAATATCAATAGTTAACATATCATTTACTGGATTTGGATAAAAATTTAAACCCTGTTCTTTATCAAAATCTTCTGTACTTGCCGTAGAGCATGCAGTAGTTGCATACTTTGTAATAAAGAAATCACTTTGTGAACCCTCGTTGGTTATTGTTGTACCATTCACAGTTAGATTATGTCCAAAACCACCACCAATAATGTAATCACCTGACGAGTCTACAGCTAGAGCAGAACCAGAATCACTATATCCATTATCACCAGGAATTTTTACTAAACTCAAACAGTCTCCAGTTGTAGTATTAAAACGACCAAATAAAACCTCTGTACCTTGATTAGTGTTTGATGCAAAAATACTTTGTGTACCCCAAGTATATGTAGAATCAAAACACATACCTGTATAACCAATTTCATTACCATTAACCGCTAATCCACAGCTATTATAGGTACCATTTATATCTTGAGGATAGGTTGACCACAATAAAGATGTTCCAGAAGGGTTTAACTTTATTATAAAAGGTTTGTCCCCAGTTTGAGGTACAGTAAACCCCATAAAAAGAACACTACTATTACCAAATATGCTACCTGAAAAATAAATATTATTAAGAGTGTCTGTTGTTAAATCATAGGATTCAAAAAGACTACCAGATGTTCCAGCAGCATCCTCCTGATGCCACATTTTTTGCCCAGCAGTATTATAACTAGCGATAAAAAAAGAACCAGCCACCGTTGAAGTACCTAAAGAAGCGGTTGCGCTCCCGGAAATAGATTTATTACTGGTTAAATAATATTGACCTGTTTGTGGGTTGCGGTAAAATCGTAGGTTTTGAGCGAAAGATCCACTAACTGAAAAATCAATAGGTGTGGCACTTAAAAAATTTCCATTAGTATCGTATTTAAAAATAAAAAAATTTATACCTGTTAGTGTATTTACAAATGCACCATTTTCATAAGTACCTTGTGGAACTACTAATAACCAATAGCTATTACCCAAATTATCAACTTGAAAACCTAAATTAGCATTTTGACTAATACCTTGAGAAGAAGTTAAACCCATACTTTGCGGTCTTTTAATCCACTGCATTACCCCATTGGTATCAAACTTTACCAAAAATAATACTCTACAGTCTTGTGGGTTTTGCGATATTACTAGATCACCTTCAATTTGTGAGAGGTAGGTAGTATTTATACAATTTACAAATTTACCACCTACAAAAATATTACCTTGTCCGTCAGAATCCATAAAGATTTGTTCAAAACCATATCCTCCAATTGTTTTTGACCATCTGTAAGAACCATCACATGCAAAACTGCTTATTACATAATCGAATTCAGTTCCACTATCATAAAAAGGTCTTGTATTCCCATCCACATCTAAACCAGTTTTGGTAACAGTTGAAATTGTGTAGATATTATTATTAGCATCTGTTACAACTTTTATAGCTTCTTCAGCCCTATATATCGTAGTACTTGTAATACTATTATTACCACCACCTCGTTTTGCCCACTGAAAGGTTTGGCTAAATGCTAGGTTAGATACTAAAAATGTTAAGAGTAAAATTTTTTTCATTTGTGGTTTTCTAGTTCTTGGTTTTTTTTAGTGAAAAGTGAAATTAGTTTTTTGGAACACAGGTTGAAAAAATTAGAGAAATCTTTATAATTTGTTGTTTGTTGTCGGTTGTCTATTTTGTGGGTTTGGAACGCGAATGAAACGGATTGACTTTGTCAAACGCTAATTCTCGCTGATTTTTTTAAACTTTCTTGCTGTTTTTATTTTAATTCTTGATTACTTTGACTACTTGTTTGTTGTTATTACTGTCTTCTACATGAAGCATATAGCAACCTGAAACTAATTCACTGCAATCAATGGTATTTTGTGATGGTGATAGTTTTCCTTGTTTTATTGTTCTTCCTTGTAGATTTATAGCGTGAAATTTGAATTTTCTTTAATGTCAATAGTTAGGGTATTGTTAACCGGATTTGGGTAATAGTTTAAACCTTGCTCTTTTTCAAAACCTTCTGTACTTGCTGTAGAGCACGGACTAGTAGCATATTTGCCAATAGCAGAAACTGTAAATCCCATAAAATTTACACCATTATTACCTAAAATTTTACCAGCAAAATAAATATTGTTTGAAGAGTCCGTTATTAAGTTATGGGACTCAAAATAATATCCATTAGTTCCTGCCGCATCCTCTTGATGCCATAGTTTTTGCCCGGTGGTATCAAAACTTGCAATAAAAAACGAACCAGCAACAGTGGAAGCTACTAAAGTTGCAGAGGCACTACCCGAATTGGCTTTGTAGCTGGTTAAATAATACTGCCCTGTTTGTGGATTGCGATAAAAGCGTAGATTTAGACCAAAAGAGCCAGATACTATAAAATCTAATAATGTGGCACTAATAAAATTACCGTTTGTATCGTATTTGAAAACAAAGAACTTTGTGGATGATTCTGTGCTTGTAAACGCTCCATCTGCATATGTTCCAGGAGGAACCGCTACAAACCAATAACTATTCCCTAAATTATCAACTTCAAGTCCAAAATTTCCCGCTTGACTGATTCCTTGTGAGGGAGTTAAACTACCAGTTTGAGGTCTTTTAAACCACTGCATTAGACCATTTGTATCGAACTTCACTAAAAACATTACTTTACAATCTTGTGGATTTTGTGAAATTACAACATCACCTTCAATCTGTGACAGATATGTAGTATTGACACAGTTAGCAAATTTCCCTCCTATATAAATATTACCTTGATTATCTGTATCCATAAAAAGTTGTTCAAAACCAAATCCTCTAATTGTTTTTGACCACCTATACGTCCCATCACAAGCAAAACTACTCAATACAAAATCATATTCCGTACCACTATCATAAAATGGTCTCGTATTGCCATCCACATCTAAACTTATACTGGTAACTCTCGAAAGAGTATAGACATTATTGTTTAAATCAGTAACAATTTTTAAAGCTTGTTCTGCTCTTTCATCAGATGAAATACTATTATTACCTCCACCACGCTTTCCCCACTGAAAGGATTGACTGAAGGTTATGTTTGATATTAAGAATGTTAGGAGTAGTAGTTTTTTCAAAAGATTAGTTTTTAATGACTTTGACCACGTGTTTGTTATTATTATTATTATTACTGTCTTCAACATGAAGCATATAACAACCTGAAACTAATTCACTGCAATCGATAGTGTTTTGTGATGGTGATAGTTTTCCTTCTTTTATGATTCTTCCTTGTAGATTGTATAGCGTGAAATTTGAATTTTCTTTAATGTCAATGGTTAGGGTATTGTTTACTGGATTTGGATAATAGTTTAAACGTTGGATCTTTTCAAAACCTTCTGTACTTGCTACAGTACATGGAGTAGTAGCATATTTAGCAATGAAGAAATCTGATTGAGTGCCTTGATTGGTTAATGTAGTACCGTTTATATATAATTCTTGACCAAATCGACCACCAACGATGTAATCACCGGAAGAGTCAACTGCTAGTGCAGTTCCGCTATCTTCAAAACCTATATTTCCAGGAATTTTGACCAATCCTAAACAATCACCATTTGAAGTGTTAAATCGGGCTAGTAAGACTTCTGTTCCTTCATTTACATTTGAAACAAAAATACTTTGAGTACCCCATGTGTAAGAAGAACCGAAACACATTCCCGTATATCCAATTTCACTGCCGTTTACTGCTAAACCACATGCTGAATATGTACCATATATGTTGTCGGGTTTAGTTGCCCATAAAAGAGTACTTCCTGTAGGGTTTAACTTTATAATATATGTAGTTAATTCAGCAATACCAGGAACAGTAAATCCCATAAATGTTACATCATTATTTCCTTTAATTTTACCTGCAAAATAGATATTATTTAAAGAATCAGTTACTAAATTGTATGACTCAAAATTTGAACCAGTAGTTCCAGCAGCGTCTTCTTGATGCCACATTTTTTGACCAGTGGTATCAAAACTGGCAATAAAGAAGGAACCAGCCACGTTTGAAGTGCCTAAAGTTGCTGAAGCACTACCTGAAATGGATTTATTACTGGTTAGATAATACTGCCCCGTTTGTGGATTGCGGTAAAAACGTAAGTTCTGACCAAATGAACCACTAACAGAAAAGTCCATTAAGGTGGAACTTATAAAATTTCCATTTGTATCATATTTTAAAACAAAAATATTATAACCCATTGCCGTATTTACAAATGTACCATCAGCATATGTACCATCAGGTAGTAATAGCAACCAATAGCTATTTCCTAAATTATCAACTTGAAGTCCTAAATTAGCATTTTGACTAATGCCTTGAGAAGGAGTTAAACCAGAACTTTGTGGCCTTTTAAACCACTGCATAACTCCATTCGTATCAAACTTTACCAAAAACAATACTCGACAATCTTGTGGAGTTTGTGAAATTACAATATCTCCTTCAATTTGAGAGAGATAAGAGGTATTTACACAGTTAACAAATTTGCCACCAACATACACATTACCTTGTCCGTCTGTATCCATAAACATTCGTTCAAATCCAAAACCACCAATAGTTTTTGACCACCTATAGGATCCGTCACAAGCAAAGCTGCTTAATACATAATCAAATTCTGTACTATTATCATAATAGGGTCTGGTGTTGCCATCAACATCTAAACCAGTAGAGGTTACTCTTGAAATAGTGTATACATTGTTGTTAGAATCAGTAACTATTTTTAAAGGTTGCTCAGCATCTAAATCATAAGATATGCTGTTATTACCTCCACCTCGTTTTCCCCATTGAAAGGATTGACTGAAGGTTATGTTTGATATTAAGAATGTTAGGAGTAGTAGTTTTTTCAAAAGATTAGTTTTTAATGACTTTGACCACGTGTTTGTTATTATTATTATTATTATTACTGTCTTCAACATGAAGCATATAACAACCTGAAAATAAAGCACTGCAATCAATGGTGTTTTGTGCTGGTGATAGTTTTCCTTGTTTTATTGTTCTTCCTTGTAGATTGTATAGTGTGAAATTTGAATTTTCTTTAATGTCTATGGTTAAGATATCGTTTACTGGGTTTGGGTAATAGTTTAAACCTTGTTCTTTATCAAAACCATCTGTACTTGCTGTTGAACAAGGAGTGGTTGCATATTTTGCAATGAAGAAATCTGATTGTGAGCCTTGATTGGTTAATGTAGTACCGTTTATAAATAATTCTTGACCAAATCGACCACCAACGATGTAATCACCTGATGAATCTACAGCCAAAGCTGTTCCATAATCATCAAATCCAACATTACCAGGAATTTTGACTAATCCTAGACAATCCCCTGTTGTTGTATTAAAACGACCTAATAAAACTTCAGAACCTTCATTGGTATTTGAACCAAAAATACTTTGTGTTCCCCATGTAACTGTTGAGCCAAAACACATACCTGAATATCCTATTTCATTACCTTTCAGGGCTAGACCACAAGCGCGATAGGTGCCAGGTATATTAGGATAAGTTGACCAAAGAATTGAACTACCTGTGGGGTTTAATTTAATAATAAAAGGAATGTTGCCAATAGCTGAAACTGTAAATCCCATAAAATTTACACCATTATTACCTAAAATTTTACCAGCAAAATAAATATTGTTTGAAGAGTCCGTTATTAAGTTATGGGACTCAAAATAATATCCATTAGTTCCTGCGGCATCTTCTTGATGCCATAGTTTTTGACCATTAGTATCAAAGCTGGCAATAAAAAAGGACCCAGCAACCGTTGAAGTTCCTAAAGTTGCAGATGCACTACCCGAATTTGCTTTGTAACTTGTTAAATAATATTGACCCGTTTGTGCATTGCGATAAAAGCGTAAGTTTAGTATAAATGAACCTAATGTATTAAAGTCCATTAAAGTAGCATTAATAAAATTTCCGTTGGTATCGTATTTAAAAATGAAAAATTTTGTGGTTGACTCTGTACTTATAAATGCTCCATCGGCATAAGTACCAGGAGGTAAGGCTACTAACCAATAACTATTTCCTAAAGAATCAACTTGAAGCCCTAGATTTGCTGTTTGACTAATACTTTGTGATGGAGTTAAACCCATACTTTGTGGTCTCTTAAACCATTGCATTACACCATTAGTATCAAACTTTACTAAAAAAAAGACTCGGCAATCCTGTGGTGTTTGAGATATAACGATATCCCCTTCTATTTGAGACAAGTATGAGGTATTAACACAATTAGCAAATCTACCACCAATAAAAATGTTACCGAAACCATCACTTTCCATAAATAAGTTTTCAAAACCAAACCCTCCAATTGTTTTAGACCATCTATACGTCCCGTCACAAGCAAAACTACTTATTACAAAATCATATTCCGTACCACTATCATAAAAAGGTCTTGTATTGCCATCTACATCTAAACCTGTACTGGTAACTCTTGAAATAGTATACACATTATTGGCTGCATCCGTTACTATTTTTAATGGTTGCTCCGCATCTTCTTCAAATGATATGCTATTATTACCTCCACCTCTTTTTCCCCATTGAAAGGATTGACTGAAGGTTATGTTTGTTATTAAGAATGTTAGTAGTAGTAATTTTTTCATGATGTTCTTTTAATATATTATTATTTGACAAGATTTGAGTTTCTCTTAAAAACAAGGTTTTTTAAAATTATAAACAATATCCTTTAGTCAAAACAAAAGGATATTGTTGTTTATAATATTGTTTAAAAATACTAAAAATTATTTAATTATTAATTTGCTATTTTTAATGATTAGATCTTCCTGCTTCATTACTATTAAATATTGACCAGCTTCAAAAGGACTGCAATCTATTTCAATTAATCCGCTGACCTTATCTGTTTTTATTAATTTTAATATTCTCCCATACATATCCATTAATTCAATTTGCATGTTGTTTTTTGTTACTCCAAAATTGTAATATATTGAAGTGTTACCATCAGTTGGGTTAGGTGCCACAAGTAATTTTAACTCTTCAAAGCTTTGGTTTTCTATATCATTAGCCAATTGTTTTCCTGCCCCTTGGCACAATGGAGGTACTTCAAATTCAATTTCACTGTAACATTGTTCAGTGTCAATTGTACCTTGAACCGACAGGGTTGTGGTTCCTCCATTAAAGCCGTTCAAAGGAAAAAACAGAACAGAAAACATAGCACCCCCCATAGGTACTACAAATGAGCTTTGTACAAAATACCCTTCTAACCCAACTGAAGCTAAATTGACTTGAAAATTAGTACCGTAAGAATTGCCAATGAATAAATCCAATTGGTAAAAGCATTGTTCATTAATCATCATTGGAGTAATTCCAGCAACCTCAAACTCAATTTGACATTTATTACATTCTCTTTTTTCAATACTTAGATTTGAAAGTGTGGTATTGCAAAAAGGTGTCTGTAAAAATAATTGATAGTTTCCAGTTTCCAGACTATTAATATGAGGCACTTGACCTGAACCTACACCAGTTACTTGACTATCTTGAATCCATTGCCACTCTGTAAATTCAACTAAAGGGCCAATGATATAATTTTGCTCTTTTCTAATTAAATCACATAAATTGTAACAACCTGTTGGAAAATACCATGTATGCATGTATAGGTCTAAAGGCAAATCAATTTGAGCTGATACTTGGCAACTTGGTGATTTTGCTGTTACCTTGATAGGGCCATCATGAATCATTTCCGTACTATCTCCTGTAGCTCCATTACTCCAAGTATATGCTATACCTGCTTGCGGATTGGTTACAAAAACATTAACATGGTAGGGACTACAAGAGTCAAAATCAAAACCTATGGTTGGCACGACAGGTTGTGCAATGACCTCTACCTCAAAAGTTGCCACTTCGCTTGTGCAAAAATCACCAGAAGCGGATTGTATTTGTGCAATAACTTCATACGTATAGCTGCCAAGTTGATTATGAATCATGCCAACTTCCGCTAGCCCATTCCACTGCGGTTGTAAAATACCATTTAACGACCATAAATAAGTTAAAGAAGGGTTTGTTGGCACTTTTACAATGCTTGTTCCACCAATACAAATTGTTTCCGTGCCCGTAAGAACTGGTTGTGCAGGTGCTGGGAGAAATACAGCTGATACAGGTTTGGTGGTGTATGTTAAACACCCATTGATATCTGCAACATATACGAAATATTGACCAGGATCTGTGACTATTATTTCATTGTTTTGAGCAGATGTAACGGCAAAAGGTGGATTTGTTACTTCATTATGATACCAATAATAAGTATATGGTAAATCAATACCGAATATTCCAGTATCATAACTTATTGTTAAATCTTCACCAATACAAGTATTAGAAGGATTGATATTTAACAATCCATTATTATATTTTTCTCCATACACTTGGATATTATATGTTCTAGTATCTACGCATCCAAATTGATTGGCTACAGTAAGTTTAACTGGATATGTACCTACTTCAGTAAATGTCTTAACAGGATGTTGTTGTAAATTACTAGATCCATCAGTAATGAAATACCAAGTATAAGTCACATTAGGATCTGTATTTGTAGGTGCTATAAACTGCATAGCCGTATCTAGACATACGCTTGTGGGTACTACAAAATCAGCATTAGGTAATCCTGGTATTGTTAAGGTTTTATATGTTATACAATCTTCAAAACCAGAGCGACCAATTTTAATACCTATACTATATGTTGTTCCAGGTTGTAGTTGAAATATTGCACTATTAATACCATCCGCATTTAATGAACCGTTTACCCATGAGGTTCCACCATTGATTGTAAATTGAAAAGTTTCTATGGGTGTATCTACAAAATACTGGGAGTAATCTAAAAGTTCGACGGTGTAATCATCTGTGGCGTCATTACAAACGATATTGTATTTTAAGTCGGCAAGATATGGTATTGTGACTTCTACTAAAATCCTTCTACCACAAAATCCTGATGCCGCAGGGTATGTTGCAAATACTGGTACAAAATAATGTCCTGGAAGTATATTATTAGCTTGAAAAGAACTGTTTGTAGTTGACATTACATTAGCATTTGAACCAGAAATGGACTCCCAGTTGAAGATAGTTCCTGGTACTCCAGAATTTGTAATATCAATAGTTATTTCTTGACAACCGGTTGACGTTACGGTAGTTGCAATGGCAGGAGGAGTTGGACAAGTTGGTCCTGGAGTTCCTCCAGTTCCTGTTCCTCCTGGTGTGGAATCAATAGTTGTGTACGTAATAGTAGATGAAGTACAACCATGTTCATTAGTTACTATAGCATAATATTCCCCCAATTCAGAAGCATTAATTGTAGCTTGATTCCCAATTGGAGCAGGAATAGCTGCATCATTGTGAAACCACTGTATTATATCTGAAGCGCTATACCCATTTTGAAGTACTACTGTATAATTCATATCAACCTCTGGTATAATTTCCCACTGTAAATTATAATTTCTGTTTGGTACAACGTCAATTATAGGGGAAGGTGAAACCACAATTTGAAGATTAGCTGTAACGTTAAATTCGCAAGTGCTTACACCATGTACCGTTACATTAATATCATAATTGGTATTGTCTAAAAGCGGATCATTATATACATGAATTATTGGATCACCTGCAAAAAAGTTGACTAAACCAGTATTATCTCCAAAATCCCATGTTGAGTAAGAATAAGCAATATTAGGAGATAAATCTAAAGTGAAAGATGTGGGTGAACCTGCACAGGCAGGACTACTAACTAATGCTATTGTAGCCGTAGGGGCATCTTGTATTACCACACCAAGTGTTCCATTAAAGTCTTGTCCGCATTTTCGCATGGCCACTTTTACTTGTGCCGTTTGGGGTTGTTGGTTCCAAAGCACGGTAATTTCATTTTCGTTTTGACCTGTACTGATGCTCCCTGCGCTTGCTGGATCAATAGTCCAAACATAAATATCAGAATCTGTTTCTGCAACAGAATAGGTTCCCATAGAGCTACCACAAACGGTTGTCTCATTACTTGTTATTGTGGTATCTAATTGAGGTGTGCTAAGTACCATTTCAAAAGGAAGTGTAGCACAGTTTTCGTAAACATAAGAGGCACTAACGCTGTAGACACTAGCTGCACTATCAAAATTAACCACTATTTGATTGCCTACAGAAGATCCTAATATGCTGCCACCTTCCACTGTCCACGAAGTTGAAGCACCTTCTGGAGCAGGGCAGCTGTACTGTTCTATATTTCCTAGACAAATAACTGCATTTCCAGCGATTGTCGTTGGAGCGTCTGGTAAGGATTCAACTTTTACTTCAAAAGGATGCTGCATACAATAATTATCTGCCGTTACTGTAAACGTATAAATACCTGCGTAGGGAAAAGTAATGTCAAACGTAGGTGAAGTTCCAGATGAGTTAAAGTTATTTGGTCCATTAACCGTATAATTTAAATTAATTACAGAAATACCATTTGCCAGCAGTATTTCATACTCTTCGTTGTTGGTTTGACATGTAGTTAGAGGGCCATTGACATTTAGATTTGGTTTTACATTGATGATTAATGTTGCATTGCCACCACATTGTAATAAAGTGTTGTAATATTGACATGAAAGCACTAGCGTTGCAGGATCTTCTGCATTAATAAAAATTTCATTTCTTTGGTTTGAAACTCCTAAATTAGAACCAGTACCATTATTATTTAATGACCAATTAAACTCTGTAGTTGGCCATTGTGGTAAAGTGTATAAGTTTTGGCTGTATGAGCAAATATCTATTTCACCAATAATAACTCCTTCGCTTTTTACAACAGGAATTTTAACTGAAGAGATACATTCTGCACATTCATTTGATTGTACTAACACATATCCAAAACCATCTTGATCAATATTGTCCCATATAACTTGTATACTTGATACGTCATAATCTTGGCCTACAATTTGACCACCAATTACCGTCCATTGGACACTGCAATTACTGTTAAGTAGTTCTTCGTTGATACTATAGGTTGATAATTGCCCTTCACATGCTACCGATGGACATGTAATCTCAATTGATTCTTCAGATACATGGACAGTAACCTGGTGGGTACTCACACAACTACATCCATTTGAAACCGTTAAAATTACATCATAATCTCCTGGATGCGTATAAGTGTGTGTTGGTTCAAATTCGGTAGAATAGGTTTCATCTCCAAAATACCATTGGTAATATAGATTTTCATTTCCCCCATTATTTGATGATAGGTTTTCAAAATTTACTGGACTATTAATACAAGCCGAGTAATATGTAGTTTCTAAATCTGGTAAGATTCCAATTTGTGCAATAGGTGCATTGACCTTTTCAATACATTTGTTTACAATTTTGATAGTACCATCCGTTAAATGAACAACAGCTTGTAGAGCATAGGCAGAAACACCAGCATCCCAAGTAATATCACAACTTGTGCTACTTTCATTGGACAACGTTCCACCTGTAATAAGCCAGTCCGTTGAAGTAATTAAACTTACACTACCTGTTAGTGAAAAAGTAAATACACTATTTTCACATACTCTAATACAATCATTATTGGTAATATCGACATCTTCTACTGGAGGTGCTTCACCAATATCATAACTTTGTTGACAACCTACCTCTCCATCCCATGACAGGAATATTTCGCAGTTAGCAAGAATTGTTACTACATATTCGAAAGGATTTAAACAATTTACTGAATTTGGAGTAAATACGTAGGTATATGTCCCCGGTACGCTTGTCTCTATTGTAGATTCATTCCAATTGCCAGAAATACCGTAGTTTGAGATTTCAGGTAATATAGGAGGTACAACACCGTTGCATAAAGTAGCAGGTAAATTGAATGCTAAAAATGGTGTAGATGGATCATTCAATTCTATAGCCTCTGTAAATGCAGGTCCACCACATAATGGAAACGCATTGGATCTCCTCCTTACCAAAACTGGAAAAGTTGAAAAATAAGAAGTTGCACTATCTAAATTAGCATCTCCTGGAGCAAAGGGTATTGGCAAATAAGTGCCTCCTCCATTTGTTGAAAATTCCCAAGTGTAGTTGACATTTGTAATACCGTCATCTACACTTATTATATTAACTTCTTCCTCACAATCAATAGAAAGTAAAATTGATCCAGCTAGTGCTTGAGGGGCTATATTGAAATCTATATTCTTGAATATTATTGTTTTTGAGCAACCATATAAGTTCATTTGAACTTCAAGATTTACAGTATTGGAACCAATAGGGAACAGAAAGTTTCCACTAGTATCTATATTAGGTATATCAAAAACTATATCAGTTGATACGTTTAAAAATGGCAGGGCAATTGTTTGTGGAGCACCAATTGGAACTCCTACTGAAGTAGTTAATTGGATAACTATATTATTAATTATACCAGGCAACAATGGTGGTATAGGAGTTTGAGGACAGCTACGAAGTTGGAAGTCTTCGATAGTAAAGCTTAAATGATCTTCCAAACAGAAATCACTCAAACCTGATATATTTAGAGTATTAGGTACTTGACCTATATTAATAACATAAAATATTATTTCTTCAGTTTTATACCATGTTTTATTTTGACAGTATGGATCGATATATTGAACCTCTCGTGTTAATTTTGCTGAACAGTTAACTGCATTAGGCTCATTCAAAAGTAAATTTAAATTTGTGTAATCCACTATTGAAGAATTCCCCAATGTAGGATAAATTGTATCATCTAACTTCCACCTGAAAACATACTGATTACTTGGTTGTGATGCCGCTGAGAAGCATGGTGGATTAAATAATGGACCTAGATCAAAATCTGCATCACCAGGACAGAAGTAATATATATGAGTTGCGGGATTGTGTATAATTGTGCCTGCAATTTCTGTAGCAGTAGTGTTTGGACAAGGAGGATTAGGATTAACAAATTGATTAGAAATTCTAAATATTTTACTGATACTCTGTGTAAAAGTTTTATAATTAATTCTAAAAAATCTAAACGGATTGTTAAGAACATCTTGATGGCAAAAATAATTTAATGGCAAAGGATAATAAGGGAAAAAGTTCACATTATTATAAGAAGCCTCAAAAGTTAATTCAGAGAAAGCATAATTTATGTCATTATTAAGTAGTATGCTATAATCTAAAATAGCTTCTTCAGTAAAATAACTGGGATATGGTAGAGGATTTGTCTCAATACATGCTATTTCTGGGTTTGCTATCTGGCAAGGTAAATCATAATCGGAAACAGCAAAATCAAAATTATCAGGAAAGCCACCGCCTACACATTCTATTCCAAAATAAGCATAGGCTTGCTGTGAGGCATTTAATTGATCATTCGTTCTAGCAAAGAAGGTTATGTTACTTCGAAATTTTGAGAAGAACCATTGTTTAAAATAGCAAACTCACTAAAATCTAATAATTGCGCATTCCATTGTCCCGTTGTTACATAATCAACACCATTGTATGTATTAACAGGAATTGAATTAAATTGACTAGGATGGGAGAAAACATTATTATATTTATCGTAAAATTGGGATACGGCACCGTTTCCACTATTTTCCCATAATTCACCCCACTCCGATAGACCAATATGTTTAATATTTCCAGGATCAAACGGTGATTCGTAGGACAATTGCACCAAAAAACCTAAACTAGCTCCGTTCTGATTACTTGTTATTTGCCTAGCACCTAAACAATGTACCAAAAATTTACAATTGTCAGGAGTAGGCTTAAAAGTCACTTTTGTATAATATGCAGCTCCATTATGAAGGTTATTAGTACTATTAATAATTTTACCTACACGTATTATGTCGTTAACATTAGCAGGTAAAGTTAACCGAGGAAAGTTGACATCATTAAAATTACCTTGACTTATGATATCGAAACTATCTGGCTCAAAGTTGGAATCTGAATCCGTATAACGAGCTGTTGATGTAAAATTGTAATCGGTAAGATTTGTGGCACCAGGATTTAAACTCCATCCTCCACTATATTGAACTCTTTCTAAATTAGGATTTGTCCATGATAAGTTTGAAATAGAATTACAAAAAAGAGTACCCTGAGAACCACTGCTATTTGATGCTGGTATTACTTTAAATATATATGCAGTTTGTTCAAAACAATTACTATTTGTACTTAAAGTGGCTGTGAAAATAATTTGATAATTACCTACAAAACCGATAGTTGTATTTAAAGTGCTTCCACTACTAGTTGCGAAAGTATTCCCGTTATCAAGATTTGTAATTTGCCAAGTATAATTTAAAGTAGGACTATTATTGCAGGTAGTAGTTAGGTTAAATGTAATATTAGGTGTATCAGCCGAAACTTCATTGTTAACTCCAATTTGAGGAGAATTAATTGTAAATGAGCAACCATCCATTGCCGAACAATTAGCACAAGAATTAGTATTTAATAAAGATTCTCTTGGTCCGAAATGATGTTCCAACATAAAATGAATCCTTTCGATTTGACCAGCAGTGAATTTATCTTGGCAACTAAAATTACCATAGTCCATATAATTTGATTTGTCATCATTAAAGGAATCTAGTGTACAAGTATCATAGGTTGTAGCACAATTTACCTGTGAAAAATCAAGCTTACTTGGAGGAGTGTCAGCCACCATGTCTCCATTATAAAATGGGTTAGTGTTATCGCAAGAACATTGAGGAAAACTAGCTATAGTATCAGGATCACAAATTCCAAAAACATGGAATAAACCTAAATAATGACCCATTTCATGTGCTAAAACATTCATGTTATTGTTTAAATTAATGTTATCCATTAAGAATGTTCTTTCAATAAAAATACCATCAGCTATGTTACCATGAGCTGGTGGTAATGAAGCAAAACCTGCTGTATTTCCTATAGTGCCATCAGCGATTACATCAACGATATATATGTTTATATATTCAGTAGTCGGAAATCGTATTTGTGTAGAAAAATTAGTTACGGCATCTACTATGTCTAGTTTTGAGTCACCGTCAACTTCTGTCAAATCGGTTTGATAATGACTCTGTGTCACAGAATAGGAATCTCCATTAGTATCCTGTAATGCTAAGCAAAAATCAATTTCTACATTGTTGCCAGGTAATTTTGGAGATAAATTAGCACCTGAATAAATAGAATTTAAGTTGTCAACAATATATTGATAACTACCACTACTATTAATCAAATAGGATTGTGGTGCAACATTATTTGTAATATCATGAAAAACAACAGTTAATTTCTTTTGAGTATATATTAATGCTTGTGAACTTTTACCATTTACAGGATTAAAAGCTTTTCTTTTTTTTGCATACTCCATCCAATCTGCATTATTCTTTTCAAACCTTTCTTTATAAGAATTATTCTGTTTCAATGCTTTAATATGAACTTCATCAGATGCACAAGAATGTGTAACTCTATCTTGTGTGTAAGATAATTGAATAAATAATAATGTAAAAACAAGGGATATAGCTTTTTTCATAAATAAGAATTTTATATTATAATGAAAATAAAATCAATTGGTTAAATTAATTTTTATAAATATAATACTATGAATTAAATGTTAATTACGGTTTTAAATCATTTTATTTACGGTTTTCACTTAATCGAAAAATATTAACATTTAATCGATTTTTTTATTTAAAAAATATTGAATATTTTTAATATTATAACAATAAAGTCATTTTTAGTTGAATTTATAACAATTATGAGATGTTTTTAATTGTAGTTGTCAGACAGTTTTTTAAATTAAAGAGATTTTTAAGAATTTTCATGTCTTCACTAACTTTCTTATCTAGTACTTTTGCATAATGTTGGGTAGTTCTTAGATTTTTATGTCCGAGCATTTTGCTAACGCTCTCTATCGGCACACCATTATTAAGTGTCACAGTTGTTGCAAAAGTGTGCCTTGCTATGTGAAAAGTTAATTCTTTATCTATTTCACAAATATCGGCTAGTTCTTTTAAGTAAGCGTTCATTTTTTGATTTGACAGAATGGGAAGTAAGCGATTTTCATTTAAGCATTGTGGATTATCAGTATACTTATCAATTATCATTTGAGTAACTGGGAGAATTGGGATTTTAGAAGCTGATTCAGTTTTCTGACGGTGAGTTGAAATCCATTTATCACCATCTATTCCAATAATAATATTTGATTTGGTCAAGTTAAAAACATCTACATAAGCAAGTCCAGTAAAGCAACTGAAT
Source organism: Flavobacterium gelidilacus DSM 15343 (assembly GCF_000422685.1). Classification (GTDB taxonomy): domain Bacteria; phylum Bacteroidota; class Bacteroidia; order Flavobacteriales; family Flavobacteriaceae; genus Flavobacterium; species Flavobacterium gelidilacus. The sequence continues at coordinate 370,663 of NZ_AUGN01000004.1, forward strand.
AGAAACATATCACGAACAAGCTCTAATCTTTTTATTTTAAATTCTTTGTTTAATAAAATTTCTATTTCATCCTGGATTAAAAATATTCTTTCAACTTCTCTGACCTTTCCTTTGTATTTTAGAAATGGATCCTTTTCAATCCAATCATTCACATAGCATTGTTTAATTATCTTACCAAAGTTTCTTATATATTTAATAGTAGAGTTGTTGTTGCAGTTTTTGATATTTCTTAAGTAGAAATCAAAATCATTTATAAATGCAATACCAACATGTTTTATAGATATATCATTAATTGAATATTGGTGTTGTAAAAATTCCTTGGTATGACTTAGTGTAGTTTCATATTTTTTATAGGTGTTTATTGAAAATTCTTTGCCTATTAATTCCTTCATTTTTTTATTGTGGTCTTCAAAAATCAAAATTAGTTTACGCTGCTTTTCTTCAATCCCTAAAAGTTTGTTTTTAAAAGTTTGTGTATTAATCTCAAGATTGTTATTAATCATCCAATTTTCAGTTTCATAAACTTTAGATTTTAAGATGTCAAGATGACTATTTATTAGTCTTGCTTCTTCATTACTACCTTTCATTTTACCCGCTGCAGCATTCCATTTTGATTTTTCTACAAACTTTGAGGTGCTTAATTCTATTCGTGAACCATTAATTGTTATTCTCTGATAAATTGGAGATAGTCCTTTTTTTGATGCTTTAGAACTTTTCACGTAGAAAAGAATTGACATTTTGTGTTTCATTTTGTGGTGACTTTAGAGTTATTCAAATTAATTATTTAATCATTATCTGTCAAGATGTTCATCTTTTGAACAGCTTATCATTACTGGGCTAACATGAAATTCGGTTACCTTAGTTTTACATTTTTTTGGGTAACCGATTTTAGCACCAACGAAATACTATTAATTGAATAATTTGAAGACTAGTGAAAACAAAAAACCCTGTAAATCATACGATTTACAGGGTTTTAGTCTAAAATGAATTCTTAAAAGTGGAGTCGGAGAGAATCGAACTCTCGTCCAAACAAGCAATCAAAAAGCTTTCTACGCGCTTAGTTTTTAATTAGATTTTCGACAAAAAGCTAGGTTAAAAACAACCACTCTCTGCTTAACTTTACTAATTCAAAACGGATTTAAAGTATCACCGTCTCTAGGTTTACTTTTACGGTTCTCCTGAGCTAAACGCCATAAACCAAGGCTTTTAAGGAGAATCCGGCTTTCCTACCTAGTAGGAGCGAGGCATTATCTTACTATAATTCAGATTATGCAGCCAAAGCGTAATTATTTTCGCCGTGTAAAGTGTTATACATTTGGATTTACGAGCAAAACATACAATGCTCGACGTGCTTACTAGTTAATTCCACTCGCTGTCAAAACCAGTCGACCCCTTTTTTAGTATTCAGTATTCAGCTTACAGTAAATACTGTTGCAATGAACTCTAAAACTATGCCAAAATTACTATTATTTTATCAATTAAAAAATCTTTTGTTACTAGTTATTCAAAAGCTATATTTGTAGACTTAAAATTAATAATAAGTTTACCTCGAAAGTAGTTGAACAAAATCCTGTATAAAATGAAATTCGGAATCATAAAAGAACGTAAAAACCCACCTGATAGAAGAGTGGTATTTTCTCCATTTAGATTAGAAGCTTTTAAAAATGAATTTCCTCAGGCTGAAATTAAAGTTGAATCTTCTGATGTAAGGATATTTACGGATGAACAATACAAAGAAAAAGGTTTTGAAGTTGTATCTGATATGACTGATTGTGATGTTTTAATTGGAGTTAAGGAAGTTCCTTTAGATGCTTTAATTGCGGATAAAAATTATTTTTTCTTTTCACATACTATAAAAAAACAGCCTTATAATCGTAGTTTACTTTTAGCTATTTTAGAGAAAAACATCCAATTATATGATCATGAAACCATAGTAAATGAAAAAAATCACCGTTTAATTGGTTTTGGTCGTTATGCAGGAATAGTTGGTGCTTATAACGGAATTAGAGCTTTCGGAATGAAATACGAATTGTTCAATTTAGCTAAAGCTGAAACATTACCTGATCAAAAAACATTGATTGAACGATTAAAAAGAAATCAACTTCCAAATATAAAAATCGTTTTAACAGGAAGCGGAAAAGTAGCTCATGGTGCCAAAGAAATGTTGGATGCAATGAAAATGAAAGAGGTTTCTGTAGAAGATTATTTGAATAAAAGATATGATGTTCCTGTTTATACTTTTATTGATGTTTTAGATTATAACAAAAGAAAAGACGGACAAGTTTTAGAAAAACTTGATTTTTATAATAATCCATCAGAATATGAATCTGATTTTGAAAAGTTTGCCAATATGTCAGATGTTTTCATGGCTGGACATTTTTATGGAAACGGAGCACCAATTATCTTAAGTAAAGAAATGCTTAAATCTTCAAAATGCAAACTTAAAGTTGTAGCAGATATTTCATGTGATATTGATGGACCAGTAGCTTGTACAATTCGTCCAAGTACTATTGCTGAACCTTTATATGGATATTTAGCAAGTGAAGATAAAGAAGTTCCATTTACACATCCATCAGCCGTTGTAGTTATGGCCGTTGATAATTTACCATGTGAATTACCAAAAGATGCCAGTGAAGGTTTTGGCGAAGTGTTTTTAGAAAGAGTAATTCCAGCATTTTTTAATGAGGATAAAGATGGCGTTTTAGCAAGAGCAAGAGTAACAGAAAACGGAAAATTAACCGAACGTTTTGCCTATTTGCAAGATTATGTAGATGGGAAATAGATTGTTCGATTTTTAGATTATTTGATTTTTCGAAAATGGATCAGCTCATTGCCGTTTGGTTTTTAACCAACGGAAATAAATAAAAACAAAAACCACAAATTTAAAATATGAATCTGTGGTTTTTTTTTATCCGAAAATCCAATATCCGAAAATCCGAAAATCTATTCTAATTATTCCAATCAATCTTTTTAGAAAAATACATCACTGCTCCAAGAATTGCGAATAAACCAATACTTCCAACTAATAAAGCATAATCTTCTAATTGAATAATTACAAATATGAAGGCATACAATGCGGTTAATGAAATTCCGATAAAGAAAGGAAATTTTTTGTTTTTTAGAATCGAAATCGAATAAAGTGTAATCATTATAATGACACTAATCGCAGCAATTATATAAGCTATCGAGAAAGTAGAATGTTCTGTAATCGAAATCAATAAAGTGTAAAACATCACTAAAGCCAACCCAATCATAGTATATTGAAAAATGTGAATGTTGATTTTACTAATCGATTGAATCAAAAAGAAGACTAAAAACGTTAATCCAATTACCAAAAAGCCATATTTTGAAGCTCTTTCGTTTTGTTGGTACTGATCTACAGTTTCCAATAATTTTACACCAAATAAATAGTCGTTTAAGTTGGGGATTTGTTCTTCATATTGTTGTGAAAATGGTCGGTTGATTTCTAAAACTTTCCATTCTGCATGAAATCCTGTACTGTCAATTTTCTTATTTTCTTCATTGGCTGCAAAACTTCCTATTAAACTTGGTGAATCCCAATCTGAATCTAATTTGATATTGGTTGTTTTTCCAATCGGAATAAATTGAACGCTCTCACTTCCGTTGAACTTCATTTGAAAGTTGAAATTAATTTCACCTTCTTTCTGAATTTCATTAAAATTAAAACTATCCGATTTTAAGGTTCCAAATTTTGAAGATACTTTTAAATTACTAGATTCAATTGCGTATTTAGTATTGTTTAAACTGATATTTAAATCACTTTTAATACTTTTTAAATTAGTGGTGTTGATAATAACAGCTGCTTTTTCCCAAATAATATTTTCTGGAGCAATATTTAGTTTTTCAAAATTTGGTTTGCTAAAACTTCCATCAAAATCCATAGTTGAAGTAAAGACAACATTTTCATACAAACCTCTTTTTAAAGGCTTACTTTTCTTAATTACAGAAGAATTATTTAGCGTTTCTGGAAAAAAATAAGCTGTTTTAATAACTTTTTTAGTCTGAATTGTAACATTGTGTTTTGTATCTTCAACATTATAAGATTCATAATAAGGAACACTCAAAATTGGCCCATAAAATTTAATGCTTGAACCCCAAAGTGTATTGACTTCTTGTGTCATTTCTTTTTTACGTTGTGAACGTTCAGAAATTAGTCCTTTTACTAATTCTAAGGGAATTAACAAGAAGAGGCAAAGCAATCCAACCATAATCATTTTGGCTGTGTTAGATTGAAAGAACGAAGGCTTTTGTTGAGGTAACTGTGTTTGATTTTCCATGGTGTTTTTTTTAATGGTTAAAAGGTTATGTGTTTAAAAGTTTATAAGGTTTTGTGGTTAATGTATTACGTTAAAAACTAAATACATATAAAAAAGAGTAATTGGAATATTACATAAGGCAATTCCTATTCTTATTAATGTTTCTTGATTATTTCGCTTTTCAATGAAGTGTAGAATTATCATAGCAATTAGATAACAAAAATTAATAAATAGAGCTAAATAGATATAGAAAAGTCCAATAATTGGTAACATATCAATTTTAGTTATTGCATATAATGACAATAGGATTGTCCCAATTGTAAAGGATAAAATAGGAATATAATTTTTTTGATAAAACGGGTTTTTTAATATTTCTTCCATGATGTTATTAATTAATAGTTATTGTGAAATAGTTTGAAATTCGAAAAATAAAATAGATGAAACAACCAAACAAGATTGAAAATCCTAATGATTTTGTTGTAAAAAAAATGTCTAATAAATCTGTAAGTAGATCAATAGGATTTTGTAAAATATCCCAACTGTTGTAACGAAGAACTCTTCCCAAATAAATTCCAAAACCTGATAAAATTGAAATACTAAAAACTAAAATTGATAGTAGTAAGGAACTGAATTTGGCTGAAAGTGATTTTTCAAAATCTTGTAAGGATATGATTCCTAATAAAAAACCAAGAGTTGCATATGAACTAATCAGCAATAAATCATACCAAAAAGTGTAAGAACTGGATAAGGATAAATGCACAAAATCTGTTATGATGTAAAAAGAATTAGGCAAGAACAACAACCAAATTAAAACGATTATTCCGTTTTTGAATTTGTTATCCAATGGATTTATAGTTTTTAAATAACTTGTTAATAGAAAAGGAATTACAGCTAAAAATAGATTCCAAATCAGAAACATCAAGTAAATTGAAGTAGTTATTTTGACTCGAATTAATGATAAGCAAAGGCAAAAAAAGCCAAAAGCGAATAATAAATTATTGAGCCTTTTGTTCGATTGATACAATTGAAAAATAGTTTGCATAATTATTGAATATTAAAAGTAGATTTTATAGTTTTTAATGGAATAGGTAACATTTTTAAAAAATCTAAGTGATAGAATTGATGAGCTTTTTTGCCTTTTTTATAAGATTCAATGTAAGTTTTGATTTTAAAAGGGTAGAAAAGAAGTCCAGTTGCAATAACCATAAACACAAAAGGTGATTTTTTACCGTTTCCCAATAAATAAAACTGCATGTTAATTTCATCTGTAACTAAAACTCCAGTATCAGTTAACACATGATAGATATCGTGTTCTTCAAGTTTTGGCTGTGGTTCAAGGTTATATTTCAGTAACAAACAACCTAAATGAAATCCTAAACTTTCTTCAGGAAGGTTAATAAATTCTGAAATACTAACTTCCCAAGGAGAAGCATTTTTGAATAAAAATTCATAAGGAACTTTTACGATTTTGTACAATTTTTCGATGATGATTTCTTTCATAATTTAGTAATTAAAAGTACTTTGAATTTCAAAGTAAATAGATAAAAAAAAGGTTTTATGATTTTGAGATTAATTTTTCAAGGGCTTCAATATGATTTTTAAAGGCAATTCGTCCTTCTCTTGTAGCAATATAACTTGTGTTTGGTTTCTTACCAATAAATTGTTTTTCTACCGTTATATATTCTTCATTTTCCAAAGCTTTTGCGTGACTGGCCAAATTTCCGTCAGTAACACCTAACAGTTCTTTTAAAGTTGAGAAATCAGCACTTTCATTGACCATCAATACAGACATAATCCCAAGACGAATCCTGTGATCAAATGCTTTGTTTATGTTTTGTATGATGTTTTTCATAATTAATGCTGAACTCGTTTCAGTATCTGTTAAAGGTTAAGACGTTGTGAGTTTAAAAGGTTACAATTTTAAATTTTAAACAATCTTCAATCCTTATTTTCTATCATATTTTCTAAACATGACATATCCATATCCAATATGACAAAAGCCAAATCCAATTGCCCAGAAAAATAAGCCGTAGCCAATGAAGAAAGTCGAAATTAATCCTATCAAAATCATGGTTAAACCTAAATATTTCACATCACCTAATGTATATTTACTTGCATTTACACAAGCTAAACCGTAAAAAATTAGCGTGACAGGAGCAATCAAGCCATAATATCCTTGATAGAGTAGTGCTAAAGAAAATAATCCACCGCTAATTAACGGAATTGCAAATTGAACCACCAATCGTTTTGAAGAAACATCCCAAAGACTTTCTCCTAATTTTTTAGCTTTTGTTCTACTTAATAGTATTCCCGTAATGATGGAAAGAATTACAACTGCTGCTGCAATTACAAAAAGTTGCTTGATAGCACTTTCAATTGTTATAGGATTAGATTGACCTCTAACAATTATGTATCTTGAATCATATGTGTACTTAATAATATTATTAGCCAAAAAAGCTCCAATTAAAGCATAAAAACCAGCTAAAATTCCGGATAAACCACTCAATGATAAAAAACGAGAAGATTTGTTCATCATGTTTTTTATTTCGGCAATGTCTTGAAGATATTTTTCGTTTTCCATTATAAAGTACTTTGAATTGCAAAGTAAATAAATATTTTTCAATGATGAACTATTTTTTTTGACTATTTTTGAAAAAAAAGAAAAATGAAAATTTTAGGATACATATTAAAAGGAATGAGTTTATACATTTTTGTAGCTATTGCTAGAACAATTTATAGTATGATTTCAGGAAAAATTCCAGTAGACGTAGTAAGTAGAAGTGAAGAAACTGGTTATGTTTTAGGACAGATTGTAATAATTGTAATTGCTAGTTTTTTAGCTTTTTTGTTATTTAAATATAGCAATAAACTTATTCGTAAAAAAACTAATCAAGTAGAAGTAAAGCAATAAAAAATGAAACCAGCTGAAGAATACATCTTAAAACAACCTGAACATTATCAAGCTATAATCTTGCATTTATTTGCTGTTGTTGAACAGGTTATTCCTGAAGTTGAATTGCTTTTTAAATGGCATATGCCATTTTATTATTATAAGAAGAAACCATTTTGTTATCTAAATGTACTAAAAAAAGAAAATGCCATTGATTTGTGTTTTATGAAAGGGCATCTTTTAAAAAGACATAAAGATAAAATGATTGATAAAGACAGGAAATTGGTTACTTCATTGCGATATGTTAACCTAAAAAGCATTGATAATAAAGTTTTAAATGAGGTTTTATTGGAAGTCAAGGCCTTATATCTTTAACTAAACATTAATACTCGTTATAATTTACTTTAATCATTTATTCTTAATTTTATACCTATGAATAAAGTGAACAAATCAGGATTCTATTTTAAAAATTATGAAGCACCTTACGAATCACCATTCGATAAGTTATTTACTATTTTTAAAGAATTAATAATCCATACTTCTGGAGATTTTGATGAAGCTATTGATTGGTTACGTAATTTGGATATGGAATACAAATTAACAACTCCAGATTATACAATTGATGATTTTATAGAAGATTTAAAGAAAAAAGGATACATCAGAGAAGAACTAAAACCTGACGGAACGGGTGGAATGGGAATTACTTCTAAAACCGAAAGAGCTATTCGTCAATCGGCTTTAGATCAAATTTTCGGCAATCTTAAAAAATCAGCATCAGGAAATCACAAATCAAAACAATCTGGAAAAGGAGATGAACAAACAGGTGATTTTCGGGAATATAATTTTGGAGATTCAGTCGAACAAATTTCATTAACCGAAAGTCTTAAAAACGCACAAGTCAATAATGGGGTAGGAGAGTTTATGCTAACGGAACGCGATTTGATTGTAGAGGAAAGTCACCATAAATCGCAAATGAGCACGGTTTTAATGATTGATATTTCACACAGCATGATTCTTTATGGCGAAGACCGAATTACGCCAGCCAAAAAAGTAGCGATGGCTTTAGCCGAACTAATCACAACACGATATCCAAAAGACACTTTAGATATTTTAGTTTTTGGAAACGATGCGTGGACCATTAAAATTAAAGATTTACCTTATTTACAAGTTGGACCTTATCACACTAATACTGTAGCTGGATTGCAATTAGCTATGGATATTTTACGACGAAAACGAAACACCAACAAGCAAATTTTCATGATAACCGATGGAAAACCAAGTTGTGTTCGGGAGAAAAATGGTGAATATTACATGAACAGTAACGGTTTAGATCAATATATTGTTGATAAGTGCTACAATCAAGCTGCTCAAGCTAGAAAATTACATATTCCAATTACTACGTTTATGATTGCCAAAGATCCTTATTTACAACAATTTGTGAATCATTTTACAGAAGCCAATCAAGGAAAAGCATTTTATACCGGTTTGAAAGGTTTAGGAGAAATGATTTTTCAGGATTATGAAACCAATAGGAAGAAGAAGATTCGATAGTTTTCACAATTTAAAAATTACATAGATTTTTAAAATTTCTTAAATCTGTGTTCCAAAAAATAAAAAAAAATAAGCACACATTATAAAATTATATATGAAAAACATAAAAACATTAGGAGAATTAAAAAAATCAGGATACAAATCCCAAAACATAAAAGACGAATTAAGAACTAATTTGCGCAACAAAATAAAGGTAGGTGATGTTACTTTTGAAGGTGTTCACGGTTTTGAAAATACCGTTATTCCTCAGTTGGAAAGAGCTATTCTGTCGCGACATAATATTAATTTATTAGGACTTCGTGGTCAAGCTAAAACTCGTTTGGCTAGAAAGATGATTGAACTTTTAGATGAATATATTCCGGTTGTTGAAGGTTCAGAAATTAATGATGATCCATTAAATCCAATTTCAAGATTTGCTAAAGATTTAATTGAAGAAAAAGGTGATAAAACTCCAATTACTTGGTTACATAGAAGCGAACGTTTCTTTGAAAAATTAGCTACGCCAGATGTAACGGTTGCCGATTTAATCGGTGATGTTGATCCAATAAAAGCTGCGAATTTAAAACTTAATTATGCTGACGAAAGAGTGATTCATTTTGGGATGATTCCAAGAGCAAATCGTTGTATTTTTGTGATTAACGAATTACCTGATTTACAAGCCCGTATTCAAGTAGCTTTGTTTAATATTTTGCAAGAAGGTGATATTCAAATTCGTGGTTTTAAACTGAGAATGCCTTTAGATTTGCAATTTATTTTTACAGCTAATCCAGAGGATTATACCAATAGAGGAAGCATTGTAACACCTTTGAAAGATAGAATTGGTTCGCAGATATTAACCCATTATCCCGAAAGTATAGGAATTGCAAGAACTATTACGGAACAAGAATCTAAATTGGATGACAATCAGTCAGAAACTGTTTACGTACCAAGTTTAGCGAAAGATTTATTAGAACAAATAAGTTTTGAAGCCAGAGACAGTGAGTTTATTGATGCTAAAAGTGGCGTTTCTGCAAGAATGAGCATTACAGCTTTTGAAAATTTAATTTCAACAGCAGAACGAAGAGCTTTATTAGCTGGAGAAGAAAAAACTACCGTAAGATTATCAGATTTTATTGGAATTATTCCAGCCATCACAGGAAAAGTAGAATTAGTTTATGAAGGTGAACAAGAAGGAGCTGCAACAGTTGCTCAATTTTTAATTGGCGATGCGATTCATACTTTATTTCCAGGATATTTTCCAAAGATTGAAAAATTAGAAAAGGAAAATGAGAAAAATGCTTATACGGATTTATTAGAATGGTTTTTCAACGAAAGCGGTTTTGAATTACTAGATGATGAGAGTAATACAGAATATCAAAAAATATTAGATGAAGTAAAACCTTTAGATACTCTAGTAAAAAAATACCAACCTGAGACTTCAAAAGAAGATGCTTACTTTATGAAAGAATTTATTCTTTGGGCTTTAGTAGAATATAAGAAATTAACCAAGAACAGAGTTGATTCGGGTTACCAATACAAAGATTTGTATAGTAACTTTATCAGTAAATTATAAAAAAAAAGTCGCTTTAAATTAATAAAGCGACTTTTTTTTAGTTTTTCAATGATTAAATCCTAAAAATTCCACCAAGAACAATTATTCGTTGCAGGAACCAAAATTTTTGTTCTGCAGTATCATCGCTTAAAGTAGTTGTTCTAATATCGTTCATATTTATATAACCTCCTTTTAATTCAGTTTGTACAAAAAAGTGTTTGAAAAAAGTAAAGTTTAAACCCACTTTAGCAGAAGCTCCAAATCCAGAAACATGAAAATCATCGTGTCTGTCTTTTGAAAGTACTTTTGCATTTGTTTTAGGAAATAATAATCCAACTCCAACCGCACCAACTGTATTCACTTGAAACTTATCTGTATTAGGTAATTTAAATAATTTTGAAATATCATCTACACGAGCAATTTCAGTATTAACATAATTCAAACCATCTGTATGTTCAAAGGTCAGAAATTGTTCATCTAAAGTCAATTGATTTCCTATAGGATTTTCGTTATATGTTCCAGGATTTGGATAATTTCCTGAATAATCAACTCTTTTGTTTTGATACATTACATATTTCATGTGGTCTACACCAAGAGAAATATTGTAATGATCGTTAATGAAATAACCCATTCTAAAATTAGTTTGAGGAATAGTCATTCTTGCCGGATTGATATAATCTGTATGCCATCCTTTTGGTTTATCATGTGCTTCTACATCATACAATGTAAAATCATAATCTGCTCCTTTAAAACGGATGTCTGATTTAGAAAAAGTTTCTCTATTTCCACCCCAATAAACATAAAATTTACCTTTGTTATGTGCCGTGTATTTTTCAGGATTTTCGACTGTTTCTTGCGAAAAGGTGTACTGTGAAAACACACAAAAAGTTAGTACAACCATTAAAAATGATTGCTTCATTATAGTATTAAAAATTAAAATTGATTTACGGTTTTACGAATGGCTACTAGCTTTGTCATTAAGTTTTCGAAATAATCTAAATGCAACATGTTTGCTCCATCACTTTTTGCATTTGCAGGATCAAAATGTGTTTCAATGAAGATTCCGTCAACACCAACTGCAATTCCAGCTTTTGCTATTGTTTCAATCATATCTGGACGACCACCAGTTACACCAGCAGTTTGATTGGGTTGTTGTAAAGAATGCGTTACATCTAAAACAGTAGTTGCATATTGTTGCATGGTTGGAATTCCTCTAAAGTCTACAATCATGTCTTGGTAGCCAAACATGGTTCCTCTATCTGTCACCATAACGTTTTCATTTTGACAATCTAATACTTTCTGAACAGCATGTTTCATACTTTCAGGACTCATGAATTGTCCTTTTTTCAAGTTTACTGTTTTTCCTGTATTGGCTGCAGCTACAACTAAATCTGTTTGACGAACTAAAAAGGCTGGAATTTGTAAAATATCTACATATTCGGCTGCCATTGCAGCATCTTCATTAGTATGAATGTCAGTTACCGTTGGAACTCCAAATTCTTTTGAAACTTTTTGTAAAATCTTTAAAGCTTTTTCATCTCCAATTCCAGAAAAACTATCAATTCTAGAACGATTAGCTTTCTTAAAAGAACCTTTAAATACGAATGGAATTTCTAATTTATCAGTAATTGATACTAGTTTTTCTGCAATTCTCATTGCCATTTCTTCACCTTCAATAGCACAAGGACCAGCTAAAAGAAAGAAATTACCACTAGTTGTATGCTTTATTTGTGGAATATTGTTTATGTTCATAATGTGTTGTTTTTGAAGTTGCAAAGATAAAAAGAAAAACCTTCTAATCCGAAGTTTAAAAGGTTACTTATGTTACATTAGGATAATTTTAATTTCTTATTCAATTTTTCTAATTTTAAAACCTTTAGGACAAACTATGTTTCCCTTTTCAAATATATTAAAATAGAATGTCTGTTTTTTTGACGAACCTTCTAAATTTACTTCATACATATATAATAATCCTGCTCCCATATTAGAATGTAAAGTTGGAAACGGACAACAGGTATCTATTTTTTTAAATTCAATATTTTCTCCATTTGGACCTTCAAGTCCCTTAAAAAAATAGTTGATGAAGGATTCTTCTGATCTTTCACTAATAAGTCCAATATTTACTGGATAATCTGCATCAACGCCATATTTTGAATCGGTAGCATATTCGGTAAAAACAAACATCCCATTCTTAATCATTGGTCTTATTGCATCATTATCAATATTTTTAATAGTTGACTTTGTACTTATACATGATGAAGTAATAAAAATAATTGTGAAAATTAAAATTAATTTTTTCATGTTAATTGGTTTTAGATTTTATAAAATATGAAATAATAGCACTTATAACAATCCCATTGGATAAGGTCGAAAAAGTATTTGTATACATATAATTTGATAGAGAAAAATATTTTTCAGCATCTTCTAAAGTCATCTTAGAATTTTTAATTTTATAATTGATGATGTTTGTAAAATAATCTGGAGAAATATATTCGAATGTAATGTACAAAACAACAGGAGTAAAGATAGCAACTAGCAAGGAAAGGATGGCTCCCGATAAAAAACCTTGTTTCCAATCAATTTTGTTGTTGTAATAAGTTTTCTTTTTATTTTGTAAAGCCAAAACATAAATTAAAATAGAAATAATTCCAAAAAGCATAGTATAAATAGGTTGAAATTTTACTTTTTCATCATGCCAGCCCATTGTTTTTTCAAAATACATCCAAATTAATAAGCCTATTGAAAATATAATAGCCCATTTTAATTCGATTTTAAACTTTTCCATTCTGTTCTTTTAAATTAATAACGCTATAAAAGTAATAAATGTTTATGGAATTGAATACATTAATTATATTTGCTTAAAATTTACTATATGGATTTTATATATGGAACTTGGCATTGGTCAATTTCTGGGTTTCTAATTGGTATGATAATGTTAGCATTGGTTTATTTTGGTAAATCATTCGGAATGTCTTCTAACTTAAGAACCCTTTGCACAATCGGAGGAGCAAAAAGAGCTAGTCAATATTTTGATTTTGATTGGAGAGAACAAAAATGGAATTTAGCGATGGTTCTAGGAGCAATTCTAGGAGGTTATTTTGCCACACAATTTCTAAGCAGTGAAAATATAGTTAAAATTAATCCTAAAACAATTGAGCAACTACATGCCTTAAATATTGATGCTCCAAACGGAAAAATTGTTCCAGATGCTATTTTTAGTATGGAAACTATGCAAACACCTAAAGGATTTTCAATCTTATTAATTGGAGGTTTGTTAATTGGTTTTGGAACTCCATATGCCGGTGGATGTACTTCTGGACACGCAATTTCGGGCTTAAGTAATTTACAACTTCCTTCATTAATTGCCGTAATTGGTTTTTTTATAGGTGGATTAATTACTTCATATTTCATAATTCCTTTACTATTTTAAAATGAAGATATTTAGATTTTTACTTGTGGGATTTATATTTGGAATTGTTTTAACCAAGACAGAAGCTATTTCATGGTATAGAATATATGAAATGTTTCACTTTCAATCCTTTCATATGTATGGCGTTATTTTTACGGCTATTTTTACAGGAGTAATTGGTATTCGATTTCTAAAGAAAAAAGATATTAAAGACTATAAAGGTCATACTATTGAGATTTTAGACAAAGAAAGAGCCTCTTTTAGATATATTATTGGCGGAATAATGTTTGGTTTAGGTTGGGCTTTAGTTGGATGTTGTCCTGGCCCAATATTCGTTTTATTGGGAGTAGGAATAATTCCGATTTTAGTGGTTTTAGTTGGAGCTCTTTTGGGTAATTTCATTTACGGGATTGTAAAAGATAAATTACCGCATTAATTAACTGTTAAAGTAACTTTTGTAACACATTTAAGTTTTCTGTTTTTGTATTTTTGTGTAAATTATAAAGTCATGGAAAATAAAATATACGTTCAAAATTTAAAATGTGGTGGTTGTGCCAATACAATTGCAAATAAATTAAAAGAGATAGAAGGAGTTTCGGATATTATTGTCAATGTAGACGAAAGTTTAATTACATTAAATTGTACTGAAATTATTCTTGAAAAAGTAAAAGAATCACTCAAAAAAGCTGGTTATCCTGAAGATGGAGAAAATAATTCATTAGGCTCTAAAGCTAAATCTTATGTGAGTTGCGCAATTGGAAAAATGAGTTAAAATATTTTATATGTTTAATATTAAAAAACACTTACTATTGGTAAGTGTTTTTTTGTTAATAAAATTAACAATGAACTATTTTTTGTTTAAATAAAAAATATATATTTGCCGGAATTAATCAATAAAAAAACAAAAAATGAAAAAATTTAAAAAATTAGTATTGTTATTTTTAGCAGCTACAGTAACGTTAGTATCTTGTAATAAAGATGATGATAAGGAAGCTTCAATCGAAGGAAGTTGGGAATATTCTCAAGAAACAAATTTTACAGGAGAGCTTGTGGCTTATCAACACACAGCAGATTGTAATAAGGATTATGTTCAAATATTAGCTGGTGGTGTTATAAAAGATTTCTATTATGAAACTTTTGGAAGTGTTGTTTGTGAAGAATCTATTTATGAAGCTGCATGGGCTAGAAGTGGAAATAATTTAACTATAACAGATTCAGGTGAAACATACACATCAGAAATTTTAGAATTAACAGATACTACATTAAAATTAAAATACACTGATCCTGATGATGATTCAGTAGATATTACGGTATTTACTAGAAGATAATATTATAAAAGATTTAAATAAAAAATCCCTTTCAATTTGAAAGGGATTTTTTTATTCTATTTCAGCACTCAAGCCAGCTTCTAATAAAGAGGAACATTGTGGTTTGAGTTCATCATAACTTCCTGTTTTAACGGTACACCTTCCTTTATAATGTACTAAAATAGCACATTGTTCAGCTTGTTCACTTGTGTGTTCACAAACTCTTATTAAAGTGTCTATAACATGGTCAAACGTATTGACATCATCATTATATAAAACTATTTCGTTGTTTAGTCCATAATCTTCTAGGACGTCAACTTCTTCTTGTATTTTTTCTCTAGTACTCATTTCTATTTTGGTAAAGGGTTATGGGTAATAGGTTATATGTTTTGTTTTATTCTTGAATTTGTTAACGCTAATTTACATATTTTAAAGATACCCAATTGTTTCTTTCAAACTTTTTAACATATGTTAATCCTTTTGAGGTACATGATTCATCTATAAACGGAATGTCTTCAGTATAAAATCCACTAAATAAAATTGTTCCTTTTGGATTTAAACAATCTACATATTGCTGCATGTCATTCAATAATATATTTCTGTTGATGTTTGCAATGATTAAATCATATTTTTTTCCTTTTAAAAGTTCAGCATCACCTTCATAAACTGTAATTTGAGAACAATTATTACGTTCAGCATTTTCTATTGAATTCAAATAACACCAATTATCAATGTCAATAGCATCAATAGGTTTTGCTCCTTTCATTTCAGCTAAAATAGCTAAAATAGCTGTGCCACAACCCATATCTAGGGTTTTCATATTAGTAACATCAATTTCTAACAAATGTTGAATCATCATGTGAGTTGTCTCATGATGACCTGTTCCAAAACTCATTTTTGGTTCAATAACAATATCAAATTCAGCATCTGTCTTAGCATGAAAAGGTGCTCTAACATGACATTTTCCATCTACATCAATAGCTTCGAAGTTTTTTTCCCATTCTTCATTCCAGTTTACTTGTTCAATTTCTTCAACTTTATATGATATTTTGAATTCTTCATTACTTAAAATGGAAACATCATTTAAAATGTCTTCAGACCATAATTCTTTTTGAACATAAGCCGAAACTCCTTCTTCTGTTTCCATAAAACTTTCAAAAGCTTTATCTTCTAACTCTGCTACTAATATTTCGCTTCCTAATTCTTTTGGACTTATTGTAAAATGATATCCAATATAATTGTTTGACATAAATGTAATTTTTGCAAAGGTACATAAAGCTTTCGTTTTTTAGAATAATTTATCATTTGTTAACAAGGAGAAAACTTTTGATTGTGTATATTTGAAATAAAAAAGAAAACTCATGAAAAATTCATTCATTGCAATTGTATTAACTACACTTTTATTTAGCTGTCAAAATAAAGCTCAAGAAAAAGTAGCTACAGTTGCTGCAAACAACCCAACAATTATGACAAAAGAGAATATCTATCAATTTAAAGTTACTGATTTATATGGTGCTGAATTTGATTTTTCTACCTTAAAAGGAAAGAAAATCATGGTAGTAAACACAGCTTCAGAATGTGGTTTAACGCCTCAATACAAAGATTTGGAAGCTATTTATGAAAAATACAAAGACAAAAATTTTGTAATTGTTGGTTTTCCTGCCAATAATTTTGGTTCTCAAGAACCTGGAACAGATAAAGAAATTGCTGCTTTTTGTGAGCAAAATTACGGTGTTTCTTTTCCTATGATGTCAAAAATTTCAGTAAAAGGAAGTGACATGCATAAATTGTATCAATTTTTAACACAGAAAAGTAAAAACGGATTAGAAGACAGTGAAGTTCAATGGAATTTTCAAAAATATTTGATTAATGAAAACGGTGAATTAGAAAAAGTGATCGCGCCAAGAACATTGCCAACTGATGCTTCTGTTATAAAATGGATTGAAGGATAAACTAAATTATTTTTAATATGATTAGATTATTTAAGGTTTTCTGTTTGTTTCTAGTCCTTTTGATTAGCTCTTCTTGTTCAAAAACATACATTGAAGAGTTAAAGAAAACACCAGAATCGATTACCAATGGATCAAAAAGTGTAGCCTTAATTTCAAGAAACAATGTCCTGTTATATGAATTTGATAAAGAGTTTGAGAAAAATTTTCAAACTAAAAATGTGTATTCTGCTTACTTTATCGATAGTTTCGAGGCAGAATTAAAATCAAAGCAATTATACAAAAGTGTAACCATTTTAGATGGTAATTCAGATATTGAAACAATTTTTGACACCACTGATTTCGATTATATAATTTCAATTGAAGATGTGAAAATTACAGCTTTTTTCGAAGATTCTCACAACACTAGTTATTCTGCAAACATTGGTAATTCTGATAAGAAAAAGAGCACTGTGAGATGTAGAGTAAAGATTTATGATAAGATAATTAAAAAATCTGTTGCCGAATTTTACGCCACTGGTGAATCTGATTATTCAGAAAGAAATTATAAACTAATCGTAGAAAGAGCTTCCCAAAAATCAATTGAAAATGCAATAGAATATTTAAAAACAGGAAAAGTAAAATTTTAAATTTATAGCAGTAATTGCATAAAAACAGTATCTAGCCATTTGTCAAATTTAAAGGCAGATTCTTTAATGATTCCGGCAGTTTTAAACCCAAATTGTTTATGAAATTCCACACTATTTTGATTTTCGGCATCAATAACCGCTATCATGGTGTGGCGTTTTTGTTTTTTGGCTAATTCAATTAATTCAGCAAGAAGAAGCTTTCCTAGCCCTTTTCCTTGATGATTTATAGAAACATAAACAGAATGTTCCACTGTAAATTTATAACCTTCTTTAAAACGAAATGTACCATAAGTTCCAAAACCTGCAATTTCATTATCAATTTCAATGACAATTAACGGAAAATCTGCTTTTGTTTTCTCGTCAAAAATTGCTTTTTGCTGTTCCAAAGTTCTTGGTTCATAATCATAAATAGCAGTTGTATTTAGAATATTATAATTTACAATTTCTAAAATTTCCTCTAAATCTTTTTCAGTTGCATTTCTAACTTTAAAATTCATAAAAATTTAATATTTGTCAAAGGTAAAAAGTTTATTCAATAAAAGTAATAACCTTAACAACTTTGTATCTTTGTAAAAATAAATAAATACTTAAATTCTGAAATAAATTCAGAAGAAGTAAATTCAGTATAAAATGATTTACCCAAAAATACCTTTAGCACAAAGTTTAATCGAAATTTTTAAAGCAAAAGGAATACAACATATCGTAATTTCTCCTGGTTCAAGAAATGCACCATTGACTATTGGTTTTTCCAATCAACAAGATTATTTTAAATGTTATAGTATTGCAGATGAACGTTGTGCTGCTTTTTTTGCTTTAGGAATGGCTCAACAATTAAACCAACCTGTGGCTTTAGTTTGTACTTCTGGTTCAGCATTATTAAATTATTATCCAGCTGTGGCTGAAGCATTTTATAGTCAAATTCCAATAATTGTAGTTAGTGCAGATAGACCACATGATAAAATTGATATTGGTGACGGACAAACCATTCGTCAAGAAAATGTATTTGCCAATCACAGTTTGTATAATGCTAATTTAACCGAATACGCTTCTAATGATAACGATATAAAAATTAATGTTGCCATTCATGAAGCTATTTCAAAAAAAGGACCAACTCACATTAACGTTCCTTTTGAAGAACCTTTGTATGATTTAGTTTCAGCACTTTCAGTTACTCCAAAATTGCTTCCTTTTGAAAATGAAAGTATTGAATTCGCTTTAGATGAGAAGTTTATTCAACAATGGAATTCAGCTAAAAAGAAATTAATTTTAGTAGGTGAATTAAAACCTAATTCGATTGAAAGTTCACTTATTGAAATTTTAGCCAAAGATGATTCTGTTGTAGTTTTGACGGAAAAGACTTCTAATTTACATCATGAAACTTTTATTGATACAATTGATACTTTAATTACTCCATTTTCGGATGATGATTTTAAGGATTTTCAACCAGAAATTTTAATTACTTTTGGAGGAATGGTTGTTTCAAAACGAATCAAAGCCTTTTTGAGAAAATATAAACCAAAAGAACATTGGCATATTGATACATTAAGAGCTTACAATACTTACGGAAGTTTATCTCAACATTTTAAAACAATACCAAATGATTTTTTTAGACAATTGTTGACTAAATCAATTAAAGTTGAAAGTACTTATAAAGATTTTTATTCAAAAATAAATGAGGTAAGAAAAGGCAAACATATTGAATATATAAATGAAATTCCTTTTTCCGATTTTAAAGCATTTGAATTTGTAAGTCATAATTTACCAAAAGATATTCAACTGCAAGTCAGTAATAGTTCGGCTATTCGTTACTTACAATTAGTGACTATTGATAAATCTATTGAAGTTTTTTGCAACCGAGGAACAAGTGGAATAGATGGTTCAACATCAACTGCAATTGGAGCTGCTTTACAATCAAATAAGCCAACTATTTTTATTACGGGTGATATTAGTTTCTTTTATGATAGTAATGCTTTGTGGAACAATTATATTCCTAAAAACTTTAAAATTATACTAATTAATAATAGTGGTGGGGGAATTTTTAGAATTTTGCCAGGACATCAAGAAACGGAAGTTTTTAATACATTTTTTGAAACTTCACATCATTTAAATGCATCTAATTTGGCTAAAATGTTTGACTTTACTTATTATCAAGCAAAGGATGAAACTAGTTTAGAAAATCAATGGCAATTATTTATGAATCTAAATGATAATCCTTCAATATTAGAAATTTTCACACCAGAAAAAATTAATAATAAAATATTGACTAACTATTTTAAATGTTAATTTTTTTAACTAAATTTGATTTCTATTATTAATAAAAAAACTATATAAAAATGAGTAAAAGAGACGAATTAATCGTAAAATATGCTGCAGATTTAAAAGATAAATGTGGAGTAACTCCGGACATGGATTTATTAACTAAAGTAACTGTAGGTTGTGGTCCTTCAATTTACAATGCAGATTCTGCAACTGTTGCTGGTTCTGACGAAAAAGAATTAGCTACAGTAAAAAACAATTTTTTAGTTAAAAAATTAGGATTAAAAGACGGTCCAGAGTTAGATAAAGCAATTGATGCCGTAATTGAAAAATATGGACGTTCAAATAAAAACAAATATAGAGCAGTTGTTTATTACTTACTTGCTGTTCATTTCAAAAAAGAATCTGTTTATAACTAAGATTCAAACAACCAAACCAACCAAACTATTAAAAAATCCTAACTTGTTTAGGATTTTTTTTATTTTAAAAACCTTCAAAAACACCTAAACCAAACAGAGCAAAATCATATTTAACTGGATCGTTTTTGTCTAATTTTCGTAAAGCTAAATCTAATTCAGCTAATGCTTTTCCATCGTTTTGTTTTCTTTTTAGCAAGCCTAGTTTTCTGGCTACATTTCCAGAATGTACATCTAAAGGACAAGATAATTTGGAAGTGGGAATAGTTTTCCAAATACCAAAATCTACTTTATAATCATTTCTAATCATCCATCGTAAATACATGTTGATTCTTTTGGCTGCACTATTGTTTAAAGGATCTGAAACGTGTTTCTGTGTTCTTTGCAAATGTTTAATTTCAAAAAAAACTTTCTTAAACTCATGAATGCTTTTTTGCATGCTGTTTTCCTCTTGATTTTTAGCAAACACAGCTTCTAAACCATCATGATTGATGTAGATGTTTTGTAAAGCTTTCACAAACGTTTTGGCATCTAAGGCATTGAACGTTCTGTGTACAAAATTATCAAACGATTCTAAATTATCTTCAGAATGATTCATTATAAAGTCATAAGGAGAATTTCCCATTATGTTCATTAACTTTTTGGAGTTTTTGATAATCATTTTGCGATTTCCCCATGCAATTGTTGCACTCAAAAATCCTGCAATTTCGATGTCTTCTTTTAAAGAAAATAAATGTGGAATTTGAATAGGATCACTTTCAATAAAATCAAAATTATTGTATTGAATAACCTTTTCGTCCAAGAAATCTTTTAATTCGGATTTATTCATTAAACCATAATATTTCCGTCCTTCATAACTAATTTTCGGTCAGCCATATCTGCTAATTCTTCGTTATGGGTTACGATTACAAATGTTTGACCAAATTCATCACGCAATTTAAAAAATAATTGATGTAAATGTTCCGCAGATTGTGTATCTAAGTTTCCAGAAGGTTCATCAGCAAAAATAATTTTCGGTTTGTTTATTAAAGCTCTTGCGACAGCAACTCTTTGTTGTTCACCACCAGAAAGCTCACCTGGTTTGTGATTTATTCTATCTTTTAATCCCAAATAGTCTAATAACCGTTTGGCTTCAGTTTCTGTTTCAATTTTACTTTTTTTAGCAATAAAAGCTGGAATGCATACATTTTCTAAAGCAGTAAATTCAGGTAACAATTGATGAAATTGAAAAATGAATCCCAAATTAAGATTTCTAAACTTTGATAAATCCTTATCATTTAATGTCAAAACATCTGTTCCATCAATATAAAGAGACGAATTGTTTTGAATGGTTGGTTTGTCTAAAGTTCCTAAAAGTTGCAATAATGTGGTTTTTCCTGCACCAGAAGCACCGACTATTGAAACGATTTCACCAGATTTGATATGAAGATTTACACCTTTTAAAACTTGTAAATCACCATAATATTTATGTAACTGAGTCGCTCTTATCATTTTTAACTATTTGTACAAAGAAACAAAGATTTTTTGTGTTTTGTAAAATAGCTTGATATTTATTTAAAGTATTAAGTATAAAAAAATGCAAGAAGACTTATTATTACTCAACTTGCATTTTTTAAAATAAAAATTTGTTTGTTATTTTCTACCTCTAATTAGCGATAGAATAAAAAGTACTATAAAAATAAAGAATAATACTTTAGCAATACCTGCTGCTCCTGCTGCAATTCCTCCAAATCCTAAAACTCCAGCAATTATAGCCAGAATAATAAATATAATCGTCCATCTTAACATAATAAATAGTTTTTAATTAGTAATTAGTTTATTGTTTTGTATTTAAAACAAATGGTTTGTTTATTATTACTTTACAAATTTATAATTCTTGTGCTTTTTTAAATTATAATATTTTTGTGATTATTTATAGTATTTCCATTTCATGTTTTTTTTTAATTTTATTTTATAATGTATCTGATTATCTTTGTTTTAATAATTATTTTTTGTAAAACATTTCTTTGTATGCATAGAGATTATTGTTATTTAATAAAACCAATTTATCTTTTTGAGCGTATATATTTTTATAAATAAAAGTTAAAAACTTAATATTGTTTAATTATTTTGTATATTTGTTAAACAAAAAATCATAAATTATGAAAGTATTTTTGTTAGTATCCTTATTGTCACTTGGATTTTGTAAATCAAATGAGCCTAAAGTTGTAAGTCAAATTAAAGAATTTAAAGAACCTATTAAAATGAATATTGAAGAAGGAAAAGAAATTGCCACTTTTGCAGGTGGATGTTTTTGGTGTACAGAAGCAGTTTTTTTAGAAATTAAAGGAGTAGAAAAAGTTGTATCAGGTTATACGGGAGGCACAACTAAAAACCCATCATACAGAGAAATTGGAACAGGAACTACGGGTCATGCAGAAGCAATCGAAATCACTTATGATCCCAAACTAGTCCAGTACAAAGATTTGCTTGAAATATTCTTCAGTTCGCATAATCCAACAACTTTAAATAGACAAGGAGCTGATGTTGGAACTCAATATAGAAGTGAAATTTTTTATCATTCAGAAGCTCAAAAGAAAGAAGCAGAAGAATATATTGAATTGATTGAAAAAGAAAAATTATATGAGGATCCTATTGTAACAGTTATTTCTCCTGCAGTAGTTTTTTATAAAGCAGAAGAGTATCATCAAAATTACTATAACGAAAACAGTTCACAGGGTTATTGTCAAATGGTTATTGCGCCAAAGCTCGAGAAATTGAGAAAATATTATAAATCAAAATTAAAATAGAAGGGAAAAATTGCTATGAATACCACTATTGAAAAAGAATTATTTGAAATTGTAGGTGATAATCACCAAATGACCTCTGCGGAAACTCCGTTGAGACCAGATGCTTTTGATAAATCAGATGAGGATAAAATGTCTGTAATTGAGGAGCATTTTGAAGTCATCATGAAAGAATTAGGTTTAGATTTAACAGATGATAGTTTAAAAGGAACTCCTCACAGAGTTGCTAAAATGTTTGTTAAGGAAATTTTTTCGGGTTTAAATCCTGCAAATAAACCTAAAATTTCGGTGTTTGACAATTCGTATCATTATGATAAAATGTTGGTCGAAGCTAATATAAGCTTTAACTCAACTTGTGAACATCATTTTTTGCCAATTGTAGGAAAGGCTCATGTGGGTTACGTTTCTTCAGGAAAAGTGATAGGTTTATCAAAATTGAATAGAATTGTTGATTATTATGCAAGAAGACCTCAAGTTCAAGAGCGAATGATTATGCAGATTTTCAATGAATTGAAAACAGTTCTTGATACAGAAAATGTAATGGTAATTATGGAAGCTTCTCACTTGTGCGTTTCTAGTAGAGGAATTAAAGATGAAAGTAGTTATACTTCAACTTTACAATATGGAGGAGTTTTTAATCAAAAAGAATTTAGAGACGATTTTTATCGTTTGATAAATAAGGAAAAATAATTGGCATCTTATTTGTATATTTATAATTGAATTTAAAATTATTATGAATGTCAAATCAGAATATAGAAATTATTCATTCTAAAGCTAAAAGTGATAAAAAAACGAAGTTAGTTTTAGGAATTATCTTCGATTTAATTGGAATGTTATCTTATGTAGTTCCTGTTTTTGCTGAAGCAACAGATATTATTTGGGCTCCAATTTCAGGTTTTATAATGATGGCAATGTATAAAGGAACAACGGGCAAAGTAGCCGGTGTTATAAGTTTTATTGAAGAAGCTTTTCCTTTTATAGATTTTATTCCAACTTTTACTTTGACTTGGATTTACAGGTATATTTTTAAAAAAGAAGCTTAAATTAATATTTTATAATAACAAAAAGACACATTATTTAAATGTGTCTTTTTTATTTAATTTATTATCAATATAGTCCGTAAAAAAACCTAATTTCATTCTGTTTAACATCTTTTTTTCAAAGTTCCAAAAAAACTTAAATTGACCAAACAAAGAGCCAATTAATACTAGCATTACTTGATAAATTGGAAAAAGAATTAGAATTCGTATAGGCCAATAAATCCATAATGACATTGTTTCTTTAGTTATTCCTAAATAATTTGTAATTGGTTTTGAAAGATAAGCTGCTGTTGAACCTGTAATAGCAAATACGATAAAAATTATAGTTAATTGCCAGTTTGAAGTCACATTCCAGCGTTTTTTAAGTTTGTTCATTATGTTATAATCGTGCAGGAAAACCTCCTAATTGTTGCTTGTTAGTTAACTGAAAATAAGTTAAGTAGTTGAATATCATGTAATTTACTTCAAACCCATAATCTATGCTAGTTTCATAATTTATAGGCATTTCATAAAGATTTGAATTATAAACGGTAGGCATATTTGCTCTTCTATTCCATTCTAAAACCCAAAAATGATTTCTAGCCTCTAGATAACTTAGAGTATAAAAACTTCTTGGTTTTGCTCTTGAATTAAACCAACTTGTAAATCCGCCATCTATGATAAATACTTCATATTCAATATCATCATTTGCAATACGAATTGTATCACTTTCTATACGAGGCTTATCATTACTAATAGTCTCTTTAGTTGAGTTACAGCTAAAAAGCAAAACAAATACTAAGGTAAATATTGAAATATAAGTTTTCATAGTATTATGAATTAGTCTATAAAGATAAAAAAAAGCATCGACATAGCCGATGCTTTTAACATTAGTATTTTTAAGTAGTTTTATTTTTTTCCAAATAGACCTCCAAGAAGAGCTCCTAATCCACCTTTTTTCTTTCCACTCCCACTTAGGGCAGACATAGCGTCACTAACGTCTAATTTACCATCACCATTTTGATCTAAAACTGAAGTTAATAATGAGCCTCCCAAAGAACTTCCACCAGATGAATCATTTCCTCCTCCAAGTAATCCTCCTAGAAGTCCACCTAAATCTGGAGTTGTAGATACACCGCTATTTTTTGTTTGTTTTCCTAAATATCCCATAATAATAGGAGCAAGCATTGGTAAGATTTTAGATATAATACTAGAATCTACTCCAGTTTTTGCACTTAAACCTTGAACCATTGTATCTTGTTTGTTGCCAGCAACATGGTTAAGAATTCTATCTCCGTCAGAAAAATCTCCACCATTTAAAAATCCTCCTAGATTATCTAATATACTTCCATCATGTTTGCCACTTGTTAGAGCACTCAACAAACCACTTGCACCTTCGCCTGAAAGTATATTGTTTTGCATTTGACCTAATAAAGCCGGTACACTTGACGAAACTACATCACTAGCTTGAGTAGCATTAATTCCCGTTTTTTCTGAAATGTTACTAACGAGTTGCTTCCCTAAATCGCTATTCAATAAATCTAAAATTCCTGACATAAATAAGTTTTTTAAAAGTTAAAATTTGTTAAATATAAAAAAAATATTAATTATTTTTAAGTAAACTTATTATTTGTTCAGCAAGTTCTGTTCCAATCCTATCTTGTGCTTCGTCTGTTGCAGCACCAATATGTGGCGTTAAAGAAATTTTTGGATGCATTAATATTCTCATTTCTGGAGTTGGTTCTTTTTCAAAAACGTCTAAACCTGCAAATAAGACTTTACCTTCATCTAAGGCTTCTACTAAGGCAACTTCATCAATTACTCCACCTCTTGCAGCATTAATTATTCCAACATTATCTTTCATCATTTTTAATTCATCTTTTCCAATTACATAACCATCTTGAGCTGGAACATGTAAAGTAATAAAATCAGCATGTTTGTATAAATCTTCTAATGGTTCTGTTATAATATCTACATTTATAAATTGACCGTTATAGAAGTCAACACGAATTACAGCTTCACCAACATATTTATCAGTAGCAATAACTTTCATACCTAATCCTAACGCCATTTTAGCTACAGCTTGACCTATTCGTCCAAAACCAATAATACCAAGAGTTTTACCTCTTAATTCCATTCCGTTAGCATAAGCCTTTTTTAATCCATTGAAATTTGTATCTCCCTCAAGAGGCATATTTCTATTAGAATCATGTAAAAAACGTACACCACTAAATAAATGAGCAAAAACTAATTCTGCAACAGATTCAGATGAAGAAGCAGGAGTATTAATTACATGTAAACCTTTACCACGAGCGTAATCGACATCGATATTATCCATACCAACACCACCACGACCAATAATTTTTAAACTTGGACAATTATCAATGATGTCTTTTCTAACTTTTGTTGCACTTCTAACTAAAATTACGTCAACTTTGTTGTTGTTTATATAATTTTCAACTTGTTCTTGAGCTACTTTTGTTGTAATTACTTCGAAACCGGCTTTTTCTAAGGCTTTTACTCCACTATCTGAAATTCCGTCGTTGGCTAATACTTTCATTTTTTATGCTTAATTTATTTCAACATCTTTCGATGCTTATTATTGTTATTATTTTATTTTTCCTTTGGCTAAAGCCGAAAAGCAATGATTATTTATTTAACTGAATACTGCGACTCATTATTGAGCACTTTTCTCTAATTCCTTCATGACGTCAACTAATACTTGAACGCTTTCAATAGGTAAAGCATTGTACATTGAAGCTCTATATCCACCAACAGAACGGTGTCCGTTTATACCAGAAATTCCAGCTGCTTTCCACATAGCATCAAAAATTTCTTGATGTGCTTCATTATTTAAGGTAAAAGTTGCATTCATAGTACTTCTATCTTCGGTAGCAACAACGCCTTTGAAAAGTGGGTTTCTATCAATTTCTGCATACAATAATGCAGCTTTTGCTTCGTTTTCTTTTTCAATTCCAGCAATTCCACCTTTATTTTTTAACCATTGCAAGGTAAGCAAAGATGTATAAACTGCAAAAACTGGAGGTGTGTTATACATACTTTCTTTAGAAATATGTTGTTCATAATTTATTATGCCTGGGATATTTCTTCCAGATTTACCTAAAATTTCTTCTTTAACTACTACCAAAGTTGCTCCAGCTGGACCCATATTTTTTTGAGCTCCTGCATATATGATATCAAATTTTGAAAAATCTAAAGTTCTTGAAAAAATATCTGAACTCATATCACAAACCACAGGAACATTAGTTTCTGGAAATGATTTCATTTGAGTTCCAAATATTGTGTTATTTGATGTACAGTGAAAATAATTAGCATCAGTTGGGATAATATAGTCTTTAGGAATAAAAGTATAATTACTTTCTTTAGAAGAAGCAACTACTAGTGTTTCTCCAAATGGTTTAGCTTCTTTAATTGCTCCACTTGCCCAAGTACCTGTATCTAAATAGGCTGCTTTTCCATCGATTTTCATTAAATTGTAAGGAACCATTAAAAACTCTAAACTTGCACCACCTTGTAAAAATAGCGCTTGGTACCCTTTTCCTTCTAATCCTAATAATTCTAAAGCTAAGGCTCTTGCTTCATCCATTACAGCAACAAAATCCTTACTTCTGTGAGATATTTCTAATATAGATAATCCTGAATTGTTAAAGTTTAATATGGCTTGTGAAGCTTTTTCAAAAACTTCTTGTGGTAAAATACATGGACCAGCACTGTAATTGTGTTTTTTCATTTTTTATGTTGTAAGTAGTTAATTTAACAATGCAAATTTCGGAAAACGAGAATAAAACGAAGGTTTTAATTTAGCAAAAATACCGCTATCTTATTAACAATAACGTTGTAGTTAAGGCAAAAAACAAGTTTTTTATCAATTGTAATTGTTAAATATTATAAAAGTAAATATTTTTAAAACCAAACTTGGACTTCTATCGTAAATGACATTATAACTTAATAAAAAAAAAGAATTATGAAAACTACAAAAATTTTATCAATGGCTTTGATTGCATTCACGTTTATGTCAACAGGAAGTGCATTTGCTCAAAAAGAAAAAACAGTAACGGTAGGTGGTGCACCAATGTATCCCTCAAAGAATATTGTTGAAAATGCAATCAACTCAAAAGATCACACAACTTTGGTAGCCGCTGTAAAAGCCGCAGACTTAGTTGAAACATTAATGTCAGAAGGACCATTCACCGTTTTTGCCCCAACAAATGCAGCGTTTGATAAATTACCAGCCGGAACAGTAGAAGCTTTATTAAAACCAGAAAACAAGAAATTGTTACAAACCGTGTTAACCTACCACGTAGTTGCTGGAAAAATGAATGCAAAAGACCTAATGGCAGCCATCAAAAAAGGAGATGGAAAAGCTACTTTAACTACAGTTAGTGGTGGAACATTAACAGCTTGGATGAAAGGAAAGGATATTTATTTAACAGACGAAAATGGTGCGTCAGCAAAAGTTACTATCTCAGATGTAAACCAATCAAATGGAGTAATTCATGTAATTGATTCAGTGGTTACACCTAAGTCATAAATTTAGTTTAGATTTGTTTTTTGTTAGAGAAGAGCTTTCCGAAAGGAGGCTCTTCTCTTTATTGTAAAAGGTTTAAAAATTCAATAGTATCTACATTATCAGCATAATCCCAAAGCATAGGTTTTTGTGTTTGACCAAAAGCAATACTATTTTCGACTATATTGTTAGAAACGATACATTGAATTTTTTCTTCATCTAATTTTAATCTTGATTTAACTTCATCCAAATCATCATAAAATTCATAAAACACACTTGAAATAGGAGACGAGTAACTTGTATCTTCTTTTAAAGTCAAGAATTCATTGTCCAATAATTTGTATAAACTCATTAGAAAAACTGCTTTGTTGTAATCGTAATTATTAGCATATTTTTCATAGAAAATAACATCTTTATACTCGAAAATTGCTTCAAAAAAATCTTTGAAATTATATCCTTTTGGAACAAATAACTTAGAAACATTTCTACAGCCTAAACCAAAATATCTAAAAATATCTTCCCCTAAGCTAGTCAACTCTTCTTTTGATTCATTTCCTGTTAAAATGGCAACGGAGTTTCTGTTTTTTCTAATAATATTTGGAACTTTTTTAAAATAATAATCAAAATATCTAGATGTATTATTACTTCCAGTGGCAATTACAGCATCAAAACCCTCTAGTTTGCCTTCAACAAAAGTTATTTTTTTCTCAAATCTTTCATCTAAAGCTATTAAGTATTTTGCTAAAAACTTAACTAAATGTTGATCGTTTGAAGATGTTTTTACTAAGACATTATTACCTGTAATTAAAACTGTAAGGAAATCATGAAAACCAACTAATGGGATATTTCCAGCTAAAATTAATCCAATATTTTTTGGATCAGTTTCTTTTAAATCATAAGCCGAAAGCCACTGGCTAAGGTTTTCTTCAGTTAAAGCTTTAGCCCAAGATTGAATGGAAAAATAGACTTGTTCTGGTGTAAACCAACCATTATGTGATTGTGATAAGTGAATCAAATCGACAAAAGCATCAAAAAAAGTATCATTATTTTTTACAGCTTCATTTTTGGTATTTTCATCTAATGTAAACTGATTTAGAAAATTTCCTAATTCAACAAAACTATTTTTTATTTCAATTTTTGACATTTGTAACATTTGTAACTTGTTTTTAAATAGATAACATCGTAATTTTGTGCAAAAATAAGATAATTAGTTCAAAGTCTAAGATCATAATGTCTAAAGTATTTAGCTTTTGACTTACGACTTGACTTTATAACTTTTAAAGTATATAAAATGGCAATTATAATAACAGACGAATGCATTAACTGTGGTGCTTGTGAACCAGAATGTCCAAACACAGCAATTTATGAAGGAGCAGATGATTGGAGATATAAAGACGGTACCAAACTTTCTGGTAAAGTAATATTACCTGATGGAACAGAAGTAGATTCAGATGTTGCTCAAACACCAATTTCTGATGATTTATACTATATTGTTCCCGGAAAATGTACAGAATGTAAAGGTTTTCATGAAGAACCACAATGTGCAGCAGTTTGTCCGGTTGATTGTTGTGTTCCTGATGATGAGCATGTAGAAAGCGAAGAAACGCTATTAAATAGACAAGCATTTTTGCATAATGAATAAAAATAAAAAAAATCCTGAAACTAGTTTCAGGATTTTTTTTTAATACATTTAATATTATTATTTAACCATTATATATTTATTGACAATCAAAACATCATTTTTAGGATCATAAGTTTCTAAAATTAAGTTTCCTTCTTGGTCAAAATAACCGACAGAAACTTTGTTTTTCTCAACATAAATATAATTGTTGTTTGAAGTTTTTCTTAAGATACCCAAATTTTCACCACTTGTATTTTTTAAGTTATACCCAGATTTGTTTACTGCAACTTCATATTTTTTTCCATTTAATTCGTAGTAAGCAGAACGATCTACATCAATAGAGCGCGTTACACCATCTACACTTACTTCAGTAGTAGAAGTTACTTCTACAGGTGTTTGTTTCATTTCTTTGTTTAAGGTATTTTTAGCATCTTTTTCAAATTCAATATTTTGAATTTCTTTTGTTTCTTCCTTTTTTACAATTTTTTTCTCACCATCCGAATCTTTAATGGTTCTAACGGTGGTTTTTTCTTCTGTTTGAACATTTTTGTTCTGAGCAAATCCGTAACTTGTACATAAGATTAAGGATAGTGTTACTATTAAATTTTTCATAATTTTAAATTTTTAGTTAATTACTCTACAAATTTAGTTGGAATTGATTAGTTTGCGTTTTACTATTTTTTAAATTCATTACATAATTACCACTTGGATTGTTAATTACTTGGCTAATTCTTGTTAAAAAATCTTTATTGAAAAGTCTTTGAATTCTATTAATTTAGAATAAATTTGTTGTGAATTTTAAAGTGGTGCAAATTGTATAAACAAGATAAACATATCAAGAAAATTTGCCTTTTATTTTTTCTATTTTTTTCGCTGATGAGTTTTTCTCAAGCAGAAATTACTGTAATTTTAAAAGATGCAGATACAGATTTACCCATTGAAGATGCTGTAATTACTGTGCTTAGAACCAATCAAGGTTTAATAAGTAATTCTGAAGGTGTTTTTCAATTGAGTTTAACAAGACCTTCCTTAATAGAAATTTCTCATACTTCTTATAAAAAACTTCAAATTAAATCGAGTACGCTAATTCAAGATGGAACTAACATCATAACGCTCGAAAAAGAAACCGAATTACTGCAAGAAGTTATTTTAACGGATAAACATCCGCAAGATATCCTTAAAGATTTGATTAAAAATTCAATCAAGAAAATAACTGTTCCAGCTAATTTACGTGTTTTTTCAAGAGAATTTTTTAAAAGAGATAACAAGCATGTTTTTTACAATGATGGAATAGTAAATTTTCAAATTTTAGAGGATAAAAGAACGCTAAAGACTGATATTTTAGTAGAACAAAATCGAACCATTGGTCTTGTTGACGAATTTGATAAAGATCTATTAGGGTATAACCTAAATAACTTAATGGAAAACTATTATCAATTTAAATATTTAGATGAAGTTTTGGATTCAAAAGCTAAGAAACATTATGACTTTCAATTATTGACTTATCCTCAAAATAAAAATTATCTACTTTTAAAAATCAAACCTTATACAACAGTTGATGGTTATATGTCAGAGTACGCTATATTATATGACAGTAAGAAAAAACTAATTTTAGAAGTCAATTCTTTTTTACCAGAAAATAGAGCTGAAAAAACTTCAAAAATATTAGATTTTAAAAACCGAAAAACATATAAATCAAATTTCAGAACTACTTACAGAGTTGAAACTAAAGATTATTATTTAGCCAATTCAAAAGAAGAGATAGGTTTTACAACCGAAAAAAATAAAAAGGAAACGAAGTTTGAAATCAGTAATTATCTTATCATAACTGAGTTTAGGACCAATATTTTCAAATACCAAGAAACAGATATCTTTAAAGAAAAAACGTTATTAAATAAGAAAGATAGTATTCTTACTGAATATTGGGATGTTGATACAGGAGTTTTGTTAACTGAAACCGAAAAAGATATTATTAATAACTTAAGAAAGTAAGTTTACATTTTCTATATTTGCAAACTTTTAAAATCGATTACCCATAACCCATTACCTAAGATATGAAAGCAGGAATTGTAGGATTACCAAACGTAGGAAAATCAACTTTATTCAATTGTTTATCAAACGCAAAAGCGCAAAGTGCTAACTTTCCTTTTTGTACTATTGAACCAAACATTGGAGTAGTAAACGTTCCAGATCCAAGAATTAACAGACTAGAAGAATTGGTTAAACCAGAACGTGTGCAAATGGCAACAGTTGATATCGTAGATATTGCAGGTTTGGTTAAAGGTGCAAGTAAAGGGGAAGGTTTAGGAAATCAATTCTTAGGAAATATTAGAGAATGCAACGCTATTATTCATGTTTTACGTTGTTTTGACAATGATAATATCGTTCACGTTGAAGGAAAAGTAAATCCAGTTAGCGATAAAGAAACTATCGATATTGAGTTGCAATTAAAAGATTTAGAAACTGTTGAAAAACGTTTAGAAAAAACAAATCGCGCAGCCAAAACTGGAAACAAAGAAGCTCAAACCGAAAAAGCTTTACTAGATAGAATTAGAGAAGCTTTGTTGCAAGCAAAATCGGCTCGTACAGTTGTACCTCAAAATGCAGATGAAGAAGCTTTAATGGAAGACTTTCAATTAATTACTTTAAAACCTGTTTTATATGTATGTAATGTAGATGAAGAATCTGCAGTAAAAGGAAACGCATACGTAGAACAAGTTAGAGAATTAGTAAAAGACGAAAATGCAGAAGTAATTATCCTTTCAGTAGGAGCAGAAGCAGATATTACAGAATTAGAAAGTTACGAAGAACGTCAAGTGTTCTTAGAAGATATGGGATTGACTGAACCAGGTTCAGCCGTTTTAATTCGTGCAGCTTATAAATTATTAAACTTACAAACCTATTTTACAGCTGGTGTAAAAGAAGTAAGAGCTTGGACAATTGGAGTAGGAGACACTGCACCACAAGCTGCTGGAGTTATTCATACCGACTTTGAAAAAGGATTCATTCGTGCAGAAGTTATTGCCTTCGAAGATTTTTCATCGTTTGGTTCAGAAGCTAAAGTAAAAGAAGCCGGAAAATTAAGAGTAGAAGGAAAGGAATATATCGTTAAAGATGGTGATGTAATGCATTTCCGTTTTAATGTGTAATTATAGAGAATAGAATATAGAGAATAAAAAATAGAAAAACCTGCGATTTTATTGCAGGTTTTTTTATCTAAATTAAAATAGTTTAAATTTTAAAATGATAATTTAGTATCAGATTAAGTGAATTACGTTTTGTGTTTTTAAAGGTATATGATTCATCTATATTTATATTTTTAATTCCGTAATTGTCTCTCAATTCAATAGATAAGAAATTACTTGGGTTGAATGTATAGTTATATCCAATTCCTAAAACTAAACCATAATCTGCTTTTTTAAACTGATTATTAAAGTCTAAATCACTTTCTTTTCCATCATCAATGTTTTTAACATTGATAAGATGACCTAAATAACCACCAGCATTTACATATAATTTTTTTTCGTAATTCAATAAGTATTTAATCGTTATGGGTATGTTTATGTATTCAAATCGAGTTTGAAATTTATTTTTTGGTGTGGAACTTGAAGCAGAGCTTTGTCCAAAAGGAATTCCAGTTATTCCACCGATTACTCCAGGACCAAAATATTCGTAATATTTTTTTACAGAATTACGTTCATAATTAATATTTGTTGCTAATAATATTCTCTCTGTTAAATGAATATCAAATGAAGTTCCAATTAAAAAGTCCAATTGAGAATCCATGTTTTTGAAATAATCATTTCCTCTGAATTTAGAATAGGTTAATCCAGAATTTAAACCTAAATACATTTCATTTTGACTATACATTGAGGTAATGAAAAAGATTAATGCTATTGTTATTTTTTTAAAATGCATTTTATTTTTAGTTAATATTTTGATACTTTAAATTAAAACACCTGTAAGTAATTTCGTCAAATATAAACAAATTTTAATTTCAATAATCACTTTTCTAGTTTCTTTCTTCTTTTCTCTATTTCCTCTCAAAAATTGTGAATAACATTCTTAATATCTTCTAATTCTAAACCTTTTAAATTCTCTCTATTTCCAGTATATTAGCCTAAATTCTCAAACATCTTATGTCAGATCAAATTCAGTATAACGAAGACAACATACGTTCACTCGATTGGAAAGAGCATATTCGTATGCGACCAGGTATGTATATTGGAAAACTTGGTGATGGTTCGTCTCCAGATGATGGTATATATATCTTAATCAAAGAGGTTATTGACAACTGTATCGATGAATTCGTAATGGGTGCAGGTAAGACAATAGAAGTAACCATAAAAGATAAAATGGTAACGGTTCGTGATTATGGCCGAGGAATTCCTTTAGGGAAAGTAGTTGATGTAGTTTCTAAAATGAATACGGGTGGAAAATACGATTCAAAAGCCTTCAAAAAATCGGTTGGTCTAAATGGAGTTGGTACGAAAGCCGTAAATGCTTTATCAAATTATTTTAGAGTTGAATCAGTAAGAGATAACCAACAAAAAGCAGCTGAATTTTCTGCAGGAAATCTTATCTTAGAAGAAGATGTTCAAGAATCAACTAAACGAAAAGGTACAAAAGTATCTTTCATAGCTGATGAAGCCATTTTTAAAAATTATAAGTTTCGAAATGAGTACATCATTAAGATGCTTAAAAACTACTGTTACCTTAACCGTGGTTTAGCTATTTATTTTAATGGTGAAAAATATTTTTCTGAACACGGACTAAAAGACTTGTTAGAAGAAAACATCGCTGAAGAAGATATGGTTTATCCAATCATTCATTTAGAAGGTGAAGATATCGAAATTGCAGTAACACATAGTAAATCTCAATATTCAGAAGAATACCATTCTTTCGTAAACGGACAAAACACAACACAAGGTGGAACGCATTTAAGTTCTTTTAGAGAAGCAATTGTCAGAAGTATAAAAGAATTCTATAACAAACCATTCGAGGCTTCAGATATTCGTAAATCAATAGTTTCTGCAATAGCAGTTAAAGTTGAAGAACCTGTTTTTGAAAGTCAGACGAAAACTAAATTAGGTTCTACAGATATTGGTCCAAATGGTCCAACAGTAAGAACGTTTATAAACGATTTTATCAAAGTCAAATTTGATAATTATTTACACAAAAATCCTGAAATTGCTGATGCTTTATTGCGTAAGATTCTTCAAGCTGAAAGAGAACGTAAAGAATTATCAGGAATTCGTAAGTTAGCCAAAGACAGAGCAAAGAAGTCAAACCTTCACAATAAAAAATTACGCGATTGTAGAGTGCATTTAATGGATGCGAAAAACCCAAGAAGTTTAGAAAGTACACTTTTTATTACGGAGGGAGATTCTGCATCGGGTTCAATTACTAAAAGTCGTGATGTAAATACTCAAGCGGTTTTTAGTTTACGTGGAAAGCCTTTGAATTCATACGGAATGTCAAAGAAAATTGTATATGAAAATGAAGAATTCAATTTATTACAAGCTGCTTTAAATATCGAAGAATCGATGGAAGATTTGCGTTACAACAATATCGTAATAGCAACGGATGCCGATGTCGATGGAATGCACATTAGATTGTTATTGATTACGTTCTTCTTACAATTCTTTCCAGAGTTGATTAAAGATGGACATTTATATATATTGCAAACACCTTTATTCAGAGTTCGTAATAAAAAAGAAACCATTTATTGCTATAGCGATGAAGAAAAGAAAGCAGCTATTGAAAAGTTAAAACCAAAACCAGAAATAACTCGATTTAAAGGTTTGGGAGAGATTTCGCCCGATGAGTTTAAGTTTTTTATTGGGGAAGATATTAGATTAGATCCAGTCATGTTAGATAAGGCTACATCAATTGAAACGTTACTAGAATTTTACATGGGTAAAAATACACCAGACCGACAAGAGTTTATCATAAACAACTTGAAGGTTGAGTTAGATGTGATTGAAAAAGAGTAGTGTTCAGTGTTCAGTTTTAAGTGAGCAGTGATTTTGAATTTAGATATTAGATACTGAAAATAATTCAGCATAAAAATGAAAGACGAAGACGAAGAAAACATAAACCCAGAAGAAGAGAATCAAGAACAAGAAAACCAAGGTTTTGATGAAATACATACATCAGGACATAATTTCTATGAAAACAACGAAGATCCAGAAGAAACGATTACGAAAGTAACCGGAATGTATAAGGATTGGTTTCTAGATTATGCTTCGTATGTAATTCTAGAACGTGCTGTTCCTGCTATTGAAGATGGTTTTAAACCGGTTCAACGTAGAATTATGCACTCGATGAAAGAGTTAGATGATGGTCGTTACAATAAAGTAGCGAATATCGTTGGACACACCATGCAGTATCATCCTCACGGAGATGCCAGTATTGGTGATGCTATGGTGCAAATCGGTCAGAAGGAATTGATTATCGATATGCAAGGTAACTGGGGAAATATCCTTACAGGTGATTCTGCTGCAGCTTCTCGTTATATTGAAGCTCGAATCTCTAAATTGGGTCACGATATCTTATTTTCTCCAAAAATTACAGAATGGGGAACTTCGTATGATGGTCGTCGTGCTGAACCCGTAAATTTACCGGTTAAGTTCCCATTGCTTTTAGCTCAAGGTGCTGAAGGAATTGCAGTTGGACTTTCCACAAAAGTGTTACCTCATAATTTTGTAGAATTAATAGATTCGTCTATCAAAATACTAAAAGGAAAACCATTTACCTTGTATCCAGATTTTCCAACAGCTGGAATTGCAGATGTTTCAAACTATAACGATGGTCTTCGTGGTGGAAGAGTCCGTGTTCGTGCTAAAATTTCACAATTAGATAAGCAAACTTTAGTTATTACTCAAATTCCGTTTTCTACAAATACTTCTACATTGATTGATAGTATTCTGAAAGCAAATGATAAAGGAAAAATAAAAGTTAAGAAAATTGAAGACAATACAGCTGCTGAGGTTGAAATCTTAATTCACTTAACTCCAGGAATTTCACCAGATAAAATGATTGATGCTTTATACGCTTTTACAGCATGTGAATCGTCAATTGCTCCTTTAGGATGTGTTATTGGAGATAATAAACCAATGTTTATCGGAGTTTCTGAAATGTTGAAAATTTCGACTAACAGAACAGTTCAATTGCTTAAACGCGAATTAGAAATTCAGTTAGATGAATTGGAAAATAAATGGCATTTCTCTACGTTAGAAAAAATATTCATTCGCGAAGAAATGTATATTGATTTCAAACTGTATTCTGATAGAGAATCTTTAAATAAATATTTATATAAGAGTTTTGAGCCTTTCAAAAAAGATTTCGTTAGAGAAATTAATGATGATGATTTGCAGAAATTAACGCAAATTCCAATGATTCGTATTACGCGTTTTGACTCTGATAAAGCTGATGATGTTATTTCGAAGTTAGAAGCCGAAATGGAACGCGTTAAACATGATTTAGATACTATAATTGACTATACAATAGCTTTTTTCCAGATGTTGAAAGACAAGTATGGTAAAGGCAAAGAACGTCAAACCGAGTTAAGAAGTTTTGAAAATATTGAAGCTACAAAAGTGGTTTTAAGAAACACAAAACTTTACGTGAATAAAGAAGAAGGTTTCTTAGGAACAGGTTTAAAGAAAGATGAATATGTAGCGGATTGTTCTGATATTGATGATGTAATTGTGTTCTTGAGAGATGGAAGAATGGTAGTTACAAAAGTTGATGAAAAGAAATTTATTGGAAAAGACATTATTCACATTGCTATTTTTGATAAAAATGATAAGCGTACAATTTATAATGTGATTTATCGTGATGGAAAAAACGGTGCTTCGTTTGTAAAACGTTTTAATGTTTCAAGCATTACTCGTGATAAAGAGTATCATTTATCACAAGAAAAACCAGGGTCACAAATTTTATATTTTTCAGCAAATCCAAATGGTGAAGCCGAAACAATAACGATACTTTTACGCCAAGTAGGTAGTGTTAAAAAACTGAAATGGGATTTAGATTTTACTGATATTTTAATAAAAGGAAGAAGTTCAAAAGGAAATACAGTTACAAAATATCCAATCAAGAAAATTGAATTAAAAGAGAAAGGAATTTCAACATTAAGACCAAGAAAAGTTTGGTTTGATGACACGGTTCAAAGATTAAACGTGGATGGAAGAGGTGAGTTATTAGGTGAATTTAGACCCAATGATAGGTTGTTAATTATAAATCAATCAGGTAAGTTAAAAACTATTATTCCCGAATTGACAACGCACTTTGATTCAGACATGATTGTGATGGAAAAATGGAATCCAAACAAACCAATTTCTGCTATTTATTATGATGGTGAAAAAGAACGTTATTACATAAAACGTTTCTTGGTGGAAAATGAAAATAAGGAAGAAATTTTTATTTCAGAGCACGAAAAGTCTCAATTAGAGATTGTTTCAACCGATTGGAAACCAATGGCTGAGGTAGTTTTTGCCAAAGTTAAAGGAGAACAAAAAGAAACGTTACAAGTTGATATCGAAGATTTCATAGCTTTAAAAGGAATAAAAGCTCAAGGAAATCAATTGACTACGGATAAAGTGAAACAAATCAATTTATTAGAGCCAATTCCTTATGAAGAACCAATTCCTGAAGTTCCTGAAGAAATAGAAGTTGAAGGAGAAGACAATGTGTCTGAGGATATAAAAACTGATTTAGAAGATGATGGTCAAATTACATTATCATTAGATTAAAATAATAAACATTTCTGCTATTTAACTGTTAATAAAACCGCTTAAAATGTTAATAACTGAAAAATAATAGCTGGTTTTATTGACTGTATTTGATAATAAAATAATTAATTTTACTGTTAATAAGTACAATTTTTAAATCTAAATATCATGAAAGGTCTAAAGCTTAAAAATATTTTTTTATTTGTTATTGCTTTTTTTAGTATTTTAACTATAAATGCACAAGATCCTAAATTACAAAAAGAGATTATTAATAAGCTAAACGAAGTTCATAAACCAACTTTTAAAACACGCGATTCTTTAACATCTATTTATAAAGTTATTTATGAAAAGATAAGTTATACAACAGATACAATTATTAAGAATAATTTATTCAAAAAAATTGAAGAATTAGACGTTGTTTCTGATAAAAATACGGCTAAAGAATTAGATAATGAATTTGGTTTTATTAGACAGTTTCCTTCTAATCAAATATCTTTAGATGTTTTGCACTATAAAGTAACAAAACGGGAAGCAACCGATAAGTATGAAGTTTTTAATGCCTTATTTAGTTCGTTATCTTTTGATTTACAAAACAGCCCAAAAGGACTGCAATTAAAAGAACAATTAATTAATTTTAAAAACAGCAATATTGGTAGTGATGCTCCTGATTTTGTTGTTAAAGATATAAGCAATACAACTTTGAGTTTAGCTTCATTTAAGAATAGTAAATATGTCTTATTAACTTTTGGAAATACTACTTCACAGTCCTGTATTGATGAAAATGTTTATTTAAAAGAAGTTTTTCAGAAGTATAATCAAAATGGATTAGAGGTAATAAATATAGCTATTGATGATAATATGGAAGTTTTAAGAAAGTCAATTGTAGCACAAAAAATTGAAATGTTTAAAAATATTCCTTTAATTTCAAATGATGTTCCTTTATTAGAAAGCTATTTTGTTTATTCAATTCCACAGAAAATTCTAATAGATAAAAATGGTGTTATTATTGGTAGATGGCGTGGTTCAAATAGCATTACTAAAAAAGAACTCAATTTAGTTTTGGCTAATTTGTTTAAAGTTGTGGCAAGTTCTAATACTGTTCACTAAAAAAAAAAATAATTAAAAAAAAGCTTCTCAATTACGAGAAGCTTTTTTTTGCTTTATTTTTTCTTTCTCATAGTCATGTTTATAAACTCAACACCTAAAGAGAAAGCAATTGCAAAATATAAATATCCTTTTGGAACCGCACCAACATGTTGACCAGCTAATTCAGCGTTTGATAAATGCATGCTTTCTGTAATTAGCATAAAACCAATTAAGATTAAGAACGCTAATCCTAAGATTTGAATAGATGGATTTTTGTTGACAAAATTTCCAACAGGAACTGCAAAAAGCATCATAATTCCAACTGAAATCACAACTGCAGTAATCATAATAATTAAAGCACCTTCAAGACCATTTGTCATTCCAACAGCAGTTAAAATACTATCTACGGAAAATATTAAATCTATCATTAAGATCTGTATAATAACATTACTAAAAGTTGCTTTCGCAGCAGATTTCAGCGTAATTTCTTCTTCACCTTTATGATCTACCTTTTCATGAATTTCTTTGGTACTTTTATAGATTAAAAATAATCCACCTAATAATAGGATTAAAGCTTGACCAGTGATTTCGGCAGAGAACCACCCAAAATCAAAGCTAAACCAAGGAGCTTTCATAGCAATTAATAACGTAATCCCAAATAAAAGAGCAATTCGCATAAACATCGCTAAAAATAATCCTATTTGTGTAGCTTTTTTTCGTTTTTCTTGGGGTAATTTACCTGTTACAATTGAAATAAAGATGATGTTATCAATACCTAAAATAATCTCTAAAAAAGTCAAGGTTAATAAGGCAATCCAAGCATCTGCATTTAAAAAAACTTCCATTTAATTAAGATTTATTGTTAGTATTGTTTTAATCTAATTTGTAAACGATTCCTTTTTGTTTTATTGCTTCACCTACAAAATTGTATTCAAAAGTATACGAATTTTTTGAAGTAGTCAATATTTTTACTTGAAGTGCTTTTTTTTCTGCCATGTTTTTCGGCTTACTATTTTTTATAATGTATTCGCAATCGTTTGTCCATCGTACATCATATGAGTCAGTTATGCCTTCATAAGTTTCTATTTGAATGGAATCATTACGTTCGAAAGTAGTAATAAATTTTTTTTCATCAACCTCTATTTCCGATTTGAATTTACCTGTTTTAAAATCCTTACAGTTGCGTTCTTGATTGTAACAAGACGTAAGAAGAAAAAGTAAACTGTATAATGTGAATTGTAAATTGTATTTCATAATTGTTTTTTTATTTCTGAAAATCTAAAATCAGAAAATCTGAATATCTTTTTTATTGTAATTTTTTTAATTCGTCATCAGTAAAATGCTTATTACTTTTCTCTTGAGCAAATTTTTCAGCATTGTAATTATTAGATTTATTTTTCGGAATTGTTAAGCTTGTCCATTCATCTTTTTTTAGCATTTTTGCATAAAAAACAATTTGTCCTATGTGATATGGATAATGTGCCAATTGTCTGTTTATTGCATCTAAAGCAGTTTGGCCTTCGTTTCTAATATAAATTATTTGTGAAAGTTGCTCAGGTTTTAATTCTTCAATGGCTTTGAAAAAACAATTCCAGCCTTCATTCCAAATTTTCAAGATTTCTTCTTTTGAATTAACTGTATTTTCAAATTCACTATCACGATTTCTCCATTCTTTTTCTCCATCAGAATTCAAAAAACCGGTCCAACGTGAAAGCATATTTCCCGCCATATGTTTTATTATAGTTGCAATTGAATTGGTATTTTCATTAACCGAAGCAAAAAGTTGTTCTTCTTCTAATTGATCCATTGCTTTTTCAGAAACCGTTTTATAATAAAGCATTTGCTTTTTTACACTAACTAGAAAAATATTATTTATCTCCATCGAAAAGGCTTTTTACAATTGTGGTAACTCCTTTAAACATAAAAAATATAGCTAAAGCACAGCAAAAAACACCAATGCCTAAAACTATTTCATAATAAGGATGATTTTGGTTTTTAAAAGAAGTATTTATAACAACTGGTCCAATAAACAGAAGAGGTAAAGCTCCTGATAAATATTGTATTCCTTTGGCTAGTATTTTTTTGTTTGTTGGCATGTTATAGTAATTAAGGTTTAAAGTTTTCAACCGCTTTTCTAACACTTCCGTATTTTTTAAGCAATATTTCAGCTAATTTGTAATCAACATTAATTTCATCCATAATCATTTTTACACCTCTATCTACAAGCTTGTTGTTGCTTAACTGCATATCAACCATCTTGTTTCCTTTGACTTTCCCTAATTGAATCATAGCTGAAGTAGAAATCATATTCAAAACCAATTTCTGAGCTGTTCCCGCTTTCATTCGGCTGCTTCCTGTCACAAATTCAGGTCCAACAACAACTTCTATTGGAAATTTAGCCACTTTGGATAACGGACTTCCTTCATTACATGTAATACAAGCCGTTGTGATGTTTTTTTCGTTACACTTTTCTAAACCACCAATCACATATGGAGTTGTTCCAGAAGCAGCAATTCCAACTACAATATCTTTGTCAGTAATCATGCATTCATTTAAATCATTCCATGCTTGTTCGGTGTCGTCTTCTGCATTTTCAACAGCTCTTCTGATAGCTACATCACTTCCAGCAATTAATCCAATTACCATATCAAATGGAACACCAAAAGTTGGAGGACATTCAGAGGCATCTAAAATTCCCAATCGTCCAGAAGTTCCTGCTCCAATGTAGAATAAGCGACCTTCTAGTTTCATGTTAGCAACCACTTTTTTGACTAATTTTTCAATTTGTGGCAAAGCTTTTTCAACCGCTAAAGGAACTGTTTTGTCTTCGTTATTTATATTGGAAAGCAATTCTGAAACCGACATTTTTTCTAAATGTTGGTACTTGGAAGCTTGCTCAGTTGTTTTTGTAAAATTCATTTCTGTAAGTTAAAAAGTTTAGAGAAATATTAATTAGTCATTCGTTTTTTAATTTTTTTGGCTAATATTTTTAATGTTTTTGAGGTTGTTTCCATATCATTGCTATATGAAAATCCCCAAATAATAGGATTTCCTGTATTTAAATCAACTATACTATATCTAAAACGCTTATATTTTAAATCAATAAAATCTTTTTGATAATCATAATCAAGTACAATAGAATAAACTGAATTTATATTTTTTATGTTAAATGCTTTTTCAATATCTTTTTCAACAACATTGTTCGCATAATTTAGTCTATTTTCGATTGCATTTTTTGCATTTTCAAATGGAACAACATGTATGCCTTCGTTTTCCAAAAATTGGCTTAAATTTCTAACTGTTCCAATTTTATCTTCTCTATTGGCTATACAAAATGTTGATTCATTATTTAGAATAACACTATGATCAATATTCTTTAAAGTCATTTTAGAGCATGAACTGAAAAGGAAAGTACAAAGTAACAATTTTATCTTATAATTCATGACTTTTACATAAAAACAGCTAAAGTAATTCCTAAAACAATAGCAATTAATTTAGCTAAATTAAATTTATGGCCTTCACTACTTTCGAAAATTATAGTTGATGAAATATGGAATAAAATACCAATTACAATTCCAGAAATTTGAGTGTAATATTCGGTTAAGAAATTTAAATTTGAGGAAATGTAAGTTCCCAAAGGCGTCATAAATGCAAAAACCAACATAAAAAATAGAATTGCTTTTCTATTTAGTTCAGCATTAATAAAAAACAAAGTCAAAATAATCGCAATAGGGAAGTGGTGAATCGCAATTCCGTAAGCTAATTCGTTGTGTTGACTAATTGGCATTCCTTCTAAAAGAGCATGTAAACACAAACTAAAAAACAATAACCAAGGAATCGTATTCATTTTGTCATGACCATGAACGTGACCGTGTTCAGCACCTTTTGAAAAATATTCCAAAATAATTTGAAACACAATTCCAATCATAATAAAAAGACCAATTATACTTGTTCCATGAGAATGACCTTCATGATTGTGACCTTCATGCAAAAGGGCTTCTGCTGCATAAACTTCAGGCAACAAATGCATTACAGTTAAGGATAACAAAAAAGCACCACTAAAAGCTAAAAGTAATTTTAAGTTTTTTTTGTTTTTTGGTTGTATGAAACTTGCAATCAAATAGCCTATAACAACTGATAACAAAGGGAATATATAAATAGAATAGTTCATTATTTAAAAATCATAATTAAACGTTCTGACTTGTTTTTGTAAAAAGGCTGTAATTTGTAATTTCCGAAAATATCTAGTAAATATATTTCAGCTTCTTCCATCATACGTTCAAAATCGGCTAAACGTAAAGCTTGAACTTTTTCTGTGTAATGAAATTTTTCACCATTATCTTCAAAATCTATTTCCTTATAAATATGATTGTCTTTAACATATCTTTTAATGTGAAAATCAATGTTTTCAACCGTTTTTACTTCTTCTGGAACTAAATTTTCAATTACAAAATCAACATTCATAAAGTCAATACAAGCAAAACCATATTCGGTTAAACTGTGCTTTATGGCTTTTAAAGTTGTTAAATTGTCATCATCACTTTCAAAATAACCAAAACTGGTAAATAAATTGAAAATAGCATCATATTTACTATCACAAACATCACGCATATCGTGTACTTTGAAATGTAGTTTTTCATTCTCAGATTTTGAAGCTTCAATAATGC
Source organism: Flavobacterium gelidilacus DSM 15343 (assembly GCF_000422685.1). Lineage (GTDB taxonomy): Bacteria > Bacteroidota > Bacteroidia > Flavobacteriales > Flavobacteriaceae > Flavobacterium > Flavobacterium gelidilacus. Next base: position 415,323 of record NZ_AUGN01000004.1, read on the forward strand.
TATTTTCAGATAAATCAGCTCCAGTTACATCATATCCTAAAGAATTTAAATAAACAGAATGACGCCCTTTTCCACAAGCTAAATCTAATATTTTGGCTTCTTCTGGTAAATTTAGGTAATGGGTTAAATTATCCATGAAAACTTGCGCTTCATTGTAATCTCTATCTTTATATAAAATGTGGTAATACTTGGTGTCAAACCATGAAGCAAACCATTTTTCATTCTCTTTATTCGTATTTATTGACATTAATTCTTTTTCCATTGGATTCATCTTGCAAAATTAGTGTATTTTTGCAGAACTTATTCCGATTTTTTGGAATTTGGAATTTTTAAATTTGGAATTTAACAAAGAATGGAAGAAAATTTTAAAATGGTTGCCAAAACCTTATTTGGTTTTGAAGAGCTTTTAGAAAAAGAATTAATACAATTAGGTGCTCAACATGTTAAAGTTGGAACTCGTGTAGTGACTTTTTATGGAGACAAAGGATTTATGTACAAGGCAAATTTAGCTTTGCGTACAGCTTTAAAAGTCCTTAAACCTATAAATGAATTCAAGGCTTTTAATGATAAGTCTTTGTATGATGGAATTCAAAGAATAGATTGGAGTAAATATTTAAGCCAACACCAAACGTTTGTAATTGAAACGACTTTGCATTCAGATCATTTCAATCACAGTCAATTTGTGGCTTTGAAATCAAAAGATGCTATTGTGGATCAATTTAGAGACAAAACAGGAACTCGTCCTGATATTGATAAAGATTTTCCAGATGTAAAAATTCATGTTCATATTGATAGAGACTTAGTAACAGTTTCTTTAGATACTTCAGGTGAATCTTTACACCGAAGAGGTTATAAAACGGCAACAAATATTGCACCTATAAACGAAGTTTTAGCAGCAGGAATGTTGTTGCTATCTGGTTGGGACGGAACATCACATTTTATAGATCCAATGTGTGGAAGTGGAACTATTTTAGCGGAAGCGGCTATGATCGCTTGTAATATTCCAGCAAATATCAATAGAAAAGAATTTGCTTTTGAAAAATGGAGCGATTGGGATAGTGAATTATTTGATAAGATTTTAGAATCATTATTAAAGAAAACACGTGATTTTCATTACACAATAACTGGATATGATAAAGCTCCAAGTGCTGTGATGAAAGCTAAAGATAATATCAAAAATGCTAATTTAGATGAGTTTGTAAAAATTAGAGAAGCTAACTTCTTTGAAACAGAAAAGCAAACAGAAGGACCATTACACATGGTTTTTAATCCACCTTATGGAGAACGTTTGAATATTAAAATGGAGCGTTTTTATAGAGAAATTGGTGATACTTTAAAGAATAATTATTCGAACACAAATGCTTGGTTTATTACAGCTAATTTAGAAGGATTAAAGTTTGTAGGTTTAAGACCTTCAAGAAAAATTAAATTGTTTAATGGAAAATTAGAAACTCGTTTTGTAAAATATGAAATGTATGCAGGAAGCAAGAGAACTAAGTTTCAAGTAGATTAATTTGGATAACGGATTTTCAGATTTTAGATTTTCAAACTGCCTTTTAACCTTTTAAAATTAAAAAAATGAGCAAAAAAACAAAAGCATTTTTATTTAACCTTTTAGGATTTACATTTTTCTACATAATTTCCTATTTTGTAGTAATGACATTTGGTGTTTTACAAGGCCTATGGATTGCAGCTACAAGTTTTGTGATTTCAACTCTTTTGGCTCCAAAATTTCAAACGGTAAAAACTAGTGAAGGAGAAAAATTATTTATGAAATGGATTTTTATAAAAGGATTGAGAGAGATTAAGTAAGCTTATTTAGTTAATGTTTTATCGATTTGTTCAATTATTTGATCGATAGAATTAGTATTAGTGTTAATGCCGGTTTTGTTTTTTCCAAAAGGGCCATATTTTTCAATAGGAGTAACAGCGAAAAGACCAATTACTGGAGTTTTTGTAGCACAGGCTAAATGCATCATTCCACTATCAGCACCGATGAAATATTTTGTATTTGATATAAATGCAGCTATTTCCCTAATGTCTTTGCTGTAATAAGTTGGAGCTTTAAAATTAATTTGTGATACGTTTTCAACAGGTAAAATTTCAACTATATTATAATTTGGAAATTTAATAAGTAGTTTTGAATAAAACTCATTCCACCAATTTTCACTATAACATTTGTCTCCAGTTGCATATGTAAAAATAGATATAGTTTGCTTTTCCTTAAAAGGAACTATTAAATTTAATTTTTCGTTAGCATTTATTATTTCACTTTCGCTTATGCGTAAATTAAGTTCTTTTATTGGTTCTTCATTTATTTTTTCAAGAGAAGAATTATAGATATAATTGCGAAACCTGTAAACAGGTAATTTTGCAAAATGTTTTTGTTTAGCATTAAATTTGATGATATTATCAAATTCGGTCCCATAAAATTTATATTTTGCATTTGAAAGTTCAGTAGCAATCTTACCGGATGATGATTTTGCTTCAATATTTATTGTTAAATCATACCTTTTGAAAATTAATAAAAACCATCTGTATAAGTATTGATGTAATTTTTTAAAATGTTTTTTAGGTAAAACTATATAATTTCTAATAGGTTCATAATTTTGAAAAACAACTTTAGCAACTTCTCCTTTAACAAATAAGTCAATTTTTGCATTAGGAAAAATTTCAATAACTTCCTGAATCATTGGAGTGTACAGTAAAGTATTTCCTAATCTATGATTAGGTCTAATAATTAAAATTCGTTTAATTTTAGAAAGATCATCAATGAATTTTATATCAGAATAATTTCTATGGGAATTACCAATCGAATTAGTTAATAATTTAGTTACTTTCCTTCTAAAAACATTGATCTCTTTGATTATCTTCATTTTATATGTACTAAGTAGGTAAAAATAAAACTTTAGATCTTGATATAAAAATTTAAATGAAAAAATAATATTTTAATAACAAATGTTTATGAAGAAGTTATATTACAATATCAGTTTTTCTTATTTTTTTTATAAATAGGAATCATGTAGCTTAGTGTGTAATTAAATCCAGTTCCAAACTTACCATCATATGTCCTGTTGAAACCTGGAATGAATAAATTATCAAAATTATTTGGCTTTTTATTGGAAACTAAATAGTTTAATCGAACAGAAAATCCAACATATAAATTATTAAAAACTTCTGCTTTTAAACCTCCAACAATTTCTATCCAACTTGCATTTAGACCGTCAAATTTTTCACCAGATTCAAGAGTCGTTAAGCCATAATAATTTGTTGAATCATAAATAGAGTAGGTGTTTAACGTTTGATTAAAAGTACTTACACCATAACGCATTCCTACAAAAATCATGTTTTCCATGTCCAACCAATTTTCGTAAGAATTGTAATCAAAACCAACTTTAAAATAGGTTCCTTTTGTTGTGAAGTTGAATCTGTCATCATCTGAAGTTCTTTCTTCGTTGCCTAATTCTCCAGCCACATAAAACTTTTGCGAAATTCTGTAATCACCTACAAATTCTATTCCTTGATAATCTTTGTCATATAATGATTTTGTTATGCGATGTAAATCAACTCCAACACGAACACCATATTTCTCTTTTATAGTATCGTTTTTTACTTGTGAAAATCCAATAAAAGAAAAACACAGGAAAAGTAAACTAAAAATATATTTTGACATGTGTTTCATCTTCGTTATCTATTATGTTGTTTGCTATTCCTGAAACAAATATCCAATTGTTTGTTGTTGTAAAGCCATCTAATTCATTTAATATAAAATTAGTTTTATAACCACAAGCACGTGAAACGTAGATTTCATTTCTTTCATAATTTATAGTTATATCATCAATTATATCATTTGTAAGATCATTATCATTTCCGTTTAATATAAGTCTAAACGTTGTACTGCTTTCTGTTGTTCTTAAAGGAATACTTAATGTACTTACTGCATTTGAAGTGAGTGTATCTGTAGAATTAATTTCAAAGTACTGAAGATTAGTTAAGTTTTTATTATTGTCACCATTTAGTTTGTCGAAGAACTCAATAACAAGTTTTGGTGTTGTTGGTGTTGTTTCTGCACAAATATCATCTTTTTCGCAATTCCAAAAGGATACCGCTAATAGCAATACTAAAGATGTAATTATATATTTTTTCATATTCAAGTTTAAGTTCAAATTTCAATTGCAAGTTCAAAGTTATTCTTATTAAACCCGAAACAATATTATTTAACGTTTTTCTAAAAGTACAACATTTTCCACATGATGTGTTTGTGGAAACATATCAACTGGTCTAACTCGAGTAACTTTATATTGCTCGTCCATCAAAGCTAAATCTCTAGCCTGTGTTGCACTGTTACAACTTACATAAACCACTTTTTCTGGAGCAATTTTTAAAATCTGAGCCACAACATCTTTATGCATTCCATCTCTCGGTGGATCAGTTATGATAACATCAGGATGACCGTGTTGAGCTATAAATTCGTCATTAAAGACATTTTTCATATCTCCAACATAGAACTCACAATTTGTTATAGTATTGCGTTCAGCATTAGCTTTAGCGTCTAAAATTGCTTCTAGTACAGCTTCAACACCAATTACTTTTTTTGCGTTTTTTGAAACAAATTGAGCAATTGTACCTGTTCCAGTATATAAATCATAAACTAGTTCATTTCCTGTTAAACCAGCAAACTCTCTAGTAATTTTATACAATTCATAAGCTTGTTCAGAATTTGTTTGATAGAAAGATTTAGCATTAATACTAAAATGCAAACCTTCCATTTCTTCTAAAATATATTCGCGACCTTTAAATAATTTCACATCTTGATCGTAAATAGTATCGTTAGGTTTACTATTGATTACATATAATAATGAAGTAATCGTAGGGAAAGTTTCAGCCAAATGATTCATCATCAAATCACGATTTGCTTTATCATCTTCAAAAAACTGAATCAATACCATGATTTCTCCAGTTGAAGCTGTTCTTATCATTAAAGTTCGCAATAAACCTTCATGATTTCTTGGGTTGAAAAAAGTCATGTTATTTGCATTGGCAAAACTTCTAACTTCATTACGAATAGCATTTGAAGGATCTTCTTGCAAATGACATTTTTCAATATCTAAAATCTTATCCCACATTCTTGGAATATGAAATCCTAGTGCATTTTTATTGTCAAATTCTTTTCCAGATTCGATTTCTTCATAAGTCATCCAACGCGAATCTGAAAAGCCGAATTCCATTTTATTTCTATAGAAAAATTGCTTTTCTGAACCTAAAATGGCTTCAAATTCAGGTAATTCAATTTTACCAATACGTTTCAAATTATTAAAAACTTCCTGATTTTTGTAGAAAAGTTGTTGGCTATACTTCATATTTTGCCATTTGCAACCACCACAAACACCGAAATGTTGGCATTCGGGCTCAGTTCTATGTTCAGAATATTTGTGAATTTTTATGGCTTTTCCTTCAAAATAGGCTTTTCTCTTTTTTAGAGTTTGCACATCAACTACATCACCAGGCACAACATTAGGTAAAAATATTACTTGTCCTTCTGGTGCTTTTGCTACTGAAACTCCTTTTGCACCTGCATCAAGAACTTCTACATTTTCGAAAATTACTTTTTCTGTACGTTTTTTTCCCATGGTGCAAAAATAGAAAGAATTTTTATAGATTTTCAGATTTTCAGACAATAGATTTTCAGATAATAGTTATTTTACGGCTACATATCCGAAAATCTGAACATCCAATATCCGAATATCCAAAATTTTATGTATTTTTACCAACCAAACACAACACTACATTATGGGTCAAAAAATATTGCTCACTGCAAAGGAAGTCAATATCATACTGCATCGTTTGGCTTGTCAGTTAATTGAAAATCATCTCGATTTTTCAAATACAATCCTTATTGGAATCCAACCAAGAGGTACATTTTTAGCCAATAGATTAGCTTCAATATTAAAAGAAGATTACCAAATCAAAGATTTAAAAGTTGGTTTTTTAGACATTACTTTTTTTAGAGATGATTTTAGGAGAGGAGAAAAACCCCTTGAAGCTAATAGAACCGAAATTAATTTCATAGTTGAAGATAAAAAAATCGTCTTTATCGATGATGTGCTATATACAGGAAGAAGTATTCGTTCGGCTTTAACAGCCATTCAATCTTTCGGACGACCAGCAGAAATTGAACTTTTGACATTAATTGACAGACGTTTTAGTCGTCATTTGCCTATTCAACCCGATTATAGAGGAAGACAAGTGGATGCGATTAATAATGAAAAAGTAGTCGTAAATTGGAAAGAAAATGATGGTGAAGATGCTGTTTATTTGGAAAGAAAATAGAACAAAGAAGAAAGAGAAAAGAGAACACACAACAACAACAACAACAAAATAAATGAAAGAACTATCAGTAAATCATTTACTAGGCATAAAATACATTAATAAAAACGATATTGATTTAATTTTTGAAACGGCAGATCATTTCAAAGAAGTCATTAATCGTCCTATTAAAAAAGTACCCTCATTAAGGGATATTACTATTGCAAATATCTTTTTTGAAAACAGTACAAGAACCAAATTATCATTTGAATTAGCTCAAAAACGCCTTTCAGCTGATGTTATTAGTTTTTCTGCTGCTCAATCTTCTGTTAAAAAAGGAGAAACCTTAATAGATACTGTTAATAACATTCTTTCTATGAAAGTAGATTTGGTTGTTATGCGGCATAGTAATGCTGGAGCAGCTCATTTTTTAGCAAATAATGTCAAAGCAAGTATTGTAAATGCTGGTGATGGTTCGCACGAACATCCAACGCAAGCATTGTTAGACAGCTATACTATTCGTGAAAAATTAGGTGATGTAGGTGGGAAAAAAGTTGTGATTGTTGGTGATATTTTACACTCAAGAGTTGCTTTGTCAAATATATATGCTTTGCAAATGCAAGGTGCTGAAGTTAAGGTTTGTGGACCAAAAACTTTAATTCCAAAATACATTGAATCGTTAGGCGTTTTGGTAGAGCCCAACTTAAGAAAAGCTCTAGAATGGTGTGACGTTGCTAACATGTTACGTGTTCAAAACGAAAGGCTAGATGTGAATTATTTTCCATCAACACGAGAATATACACAGCAATATGGTTTAGATAAAACTTTGTTAGATTCATTAAACAAAGAAATTTTAATCATGCATCCTGGACCAATAAATAGAGGTGTTGAGATCACTTCAGATGTAGCTGATTCAAATCATTCAGTAATATTAAACCAAGTTGAAAATGGAGTAGCAGTTCGAATGGCTGTGATTTATCTTTTAGCAAGTAAGATTAAACAATAAAGTAAAATAATATTTCAGTTTATTTGAAAAGATACTGAAATTAATTCAGCATAAAATGAAAGTAGAACAAAAAGGACATACAACCATTATCAGAGATACTCAAGGGAATTTTTCTAGTTTTATTGAAAAGTTGTCTGATCAATTCAATACTTATAAAGAGCAAAACCTAATTTTAGATGTAACAAAAGACGAAAATCTAAGCATCAATAATTTATTAGAAGTTAAAGATTTAGCCAAAAAACACAAAAAAGAGAATAAAACACTAGTTTTCGTTGCAGAAAATATCGATTTTAATGCAATTCCAGATAATTTATTAGTAGTTCCAACAGTTTTAGAAGCTCATGATATAATCGAAATGGAAGAAATTGAACGTGATTTAGGATTCTAAAAACATAAAAAATGACAAACAAAGTTAAAATATTCTTATACGCTTTTCTTTTAATACTTTTTAGTCTTTCATTAGCACTGCATATTATAAACGGTTTCAAATCTGGAAATTTTGAATATATTAGAATAGTAATTTCTCTTTTTGCTACAGGATTAGCCTTATATCAAATTATACTATTAAGCAAATTAGAAAACAAGAAATAAATTGAAAATTAATATTTTAGGTTGTTACGCTGCTACACCAAGAACATTTACAAATCCAACTTCTCAAGTTTTAGAGCTAAAAAATCAACTTTTTTTAATCGATTGTGGCGAAGGAACTCAGGTGCAATTGCGCAAGCAAAAAATCAAATTTTCAAGAATCAATCATATTTTTATTTCACATTTACATGGTGATCATTTTTATGGTTTAATCGGTTTAATTTCAACTTTCACTTTATTAAATAGAGAAAACGATTTACATGTTTACGGTCCAGTTGGCATTAAAGAAATTATTCTGTTGCAACTAAAAATTTCCAATTCTTACACAAGTTATAATTTATACTTTCAAGAATTAAGTTCAACCGAAAGTGAAGTCGTTTTTGAAGATGAAAAAGTTCAAGTGAAAACTATTCCTTTAAAACATAGAGTTTACACCAATGGATATTTGTTCAAAGAAAAAAACATCAAGCGTAAGTTAAACATTGAAGCTGTAGAAAGTTACAAAATTGATACTTGCTATTACCAAAAAATTCAGTTTGGGGGCGATGTGACTTTAGAAGACGGAAGAACTATTCCAAATACTGAACTTTCCTTTGAACCAGATTACGAAAAAAGTTATGCTTTTTGCAGCGATACGGTTTATAACGAAGATATTTTACCTATAATTAAAGATGTTGATGTTTTGTATCACGAAAGTACTTTCTTGGAAACCGAAGCTCATTTGGCAGAAAGAACCATGCACACAACGGCAAAACAAGCTGCTGAAATTGCAAAAAAAGCTAATGTCAAAAATCTTATAATGGGACATTATTCTACGCGTTATGGAAACATTGAACTGTTTAAAGAAGAAGCGCAACCCATTTTTGAGAGCATCCACTTAGCTGATGACGGAAAAAGTTTTGAGTTTTAAACATTTTTGTTTTTTGTCATTCTTAACTTGATTCAGAATCTTTTTTTTAAGCGAAACTTTCGTCTTTATCTAGCTACCATTTTCCTGCTGTCCATTCTATTCCCGATAAATCGGGAGATGCCATTCCCATCAGGGCTATTTAACATTTGTTAGGCATACTTATAAAGTTTATTCTTCGTAAATTTGTAACATAAAACATTAGGTTAACCATGAAAGATTTAGGAAACTATAGAAAATCATATGAAAAGAGTGAATTGTTAGAAAATTCAATTCCAGAAGATCCAATCAATTTATTTCACAAGTGGTTTCATGAAGTAGAAGAATATGATGGTGTTGGAGAAGTAAATGCTATGACAGTTTCTACAATTGGATTAGATGGTTTTCCAAAAAGTAGAGTAGTGCTATTAAAAAAATTTAACGAAGAAGGTTTTATTTTTTATACCAATTACGATTCAGAAAAAGGTAAGGCATTACTACAAAACCCAAATGTATGTTTATCTTTTTTTTGGCCAGTTGCCGAACGACAAGTCATTATCAAAGGAATTGCTGAAAAAACTCCAGATTTAATTTCAGATAATTATTTTGACTCAAGACCCGACGGAAGTAAATTAGGTGCAATAGTTTCTCCACAAAGTAATGTAATTCCAAATAGAGAATTTTTAGAGAATAAATTAAAAGAACTTGAACATTCTTTTGAAGGAAAAGTAATACCACGACCGGAAAATTGGGGAGGTTTTTTAGTTAAGCCAATTTCAGTAGAATTTTGGCAAGGTCGTCCTAACCGACTTCATGATAGAATAATTTTTACTATTATGGATGATTTTGAATGGAAAATTGAAAGATTAGCTCCATAATGTGGTTTTACCGTAAAGGTTTTACTGTTTCCTTGTATATTTAGCAAAAAGGTTTTTTTGTGTATTAATTATTTATAATTTAGTAAAACAAAACAAATATAAATATTAATAAGTTTTTTAAAAGCATCCCTAAAACTTTTAAAAATTCTAAATCTTAACCTACTATGAATGCTAAATTTTTAAGAATTATGGCAACTGCAGCAGTTGTTATATTCACCATGGTTTCTTGTTCAAGCCCAGAAGAAGCTTCAATTGAATCAGTAGAAGTTGTACAGTTTTATGATTATAGTGAAGTTGAAAATGAAACTTTAGATCTAATAAATAAATATAGGGATTCAGTAGGGTTTACTAAATTGGAAAAAATTAATCACATTTCTTATATATCTTCTGAACATTCAGATGAGATGGTTGAAACTAATATAATTGGTCACGCTAATTTTGCACAAAGACAATCAAATTTACACAGTGCTCTTGGTGCTTTGAAAGTTGGAGAGAATGTTGCTTATAATTATTCAACTCCAAAATCAGTGATAAAAGCTTGGTTAAAAAGCCAAAGTCATAAAGATAATTTAGATGGGGATTATACTCACTTCGGAATATCAATTAGAGAGAATGAAATTGGTCAAAAATTCTACACCAATATTTTTATAAAAAAATAAACTTAGTCAATATTGTAAAGTATAAAAAAAAGCCATCTCGTTATTGAGATGGCTTTTTTATGCTTTATCTTGATTTATTATGATTACATTTCTAAAATAATAAATTCACTTCGTCTATTTTTTTGGTGTTCTTCTTCTGTACAAGTAGAATCATTCGTTGGTTCACAACCACAATCGTTTACTAATTTGCTTTCTCCATATCCGCGACCTGTTAAACGGTCTTTTGCAATTCCTTGTTTGACTAACCAATTAATAGTTGATTTAGCTCTTCGGTCAGATAAAGCCATATTATATTCATACGTTTGACGACAATCTGTGTGAGATCGAACATCAATTTTCATTGTTGGATGATCAATCATTACTTCTACAATTATAGCTAATTTTGCTGCTGCGTCTTTTCTAATATTTGATTTATCTAAATCGAAGTAAATCATTTCAATTCCAAATGTTTTTGCTAAATCGGTTCCAGTAGTAATTTGTTTTCTGTTTTTCTCTAACGGAATTTCAACAAATGTTTCTCCTGTTTTCTCTGCTGTGTGAACTGGTTTTTCATTTGATGAATATCCATTGATTCCGGTTACACGAACTGTATAATCTTTATCACATTCAATTTTATCTTTCTCAAAAGTGTATTTTCCGTTTTCATCTGCAAAAACCTGTTCAATTGTTTGCATGTTCTCATCCATTAAGGTGATTTGCGCATTTGGAATAACTGCTCCTGTTTCTTGATCTACCACCGCAATGGCCAATGTTTGTTCACATTTATATGGCAACGGAATGTTTTCTTTAAACTTATAAATATCATCATATCCTTGTCCACCTTCTCTATTGGAGGTAAAGAAACCGAATTTTGTTTGCGTATCGATTAGAAAAGCAAAGTCATCATCTTTACCATTTACTGGTGCTCCAACGTTATGTACTTCCTTAAAAGTTCCATCTTCTTCCATTTTTGATACGAAGATGTCTAAACCTCCAAGACCTAATTGTCCGTCTGAGGCAAAGTACAATTCGTTTTCATCACTTATAAACGGAAAAGTTTCTCTGGCTTCTGTATTGAATACGGCTCCAAGATTTTCGGGTTCTCCATAACTATCTCCATCAATTGACACTTTGTATAAATCAGATGCTCCAAGAGTTCCTGGCATATCTGAGGCAAAGTATAACGTTTTATCGTCTGGTGAAAGTGCTGGATGTGCTACACTATATTCATTGCTATTGAAAGGCAATTCGACTACATTTCCCCATTTATCGTCAACTAAAGTTGCTTTTAATATTTTTAATAGCATTACTTTTTCGCCACTTCTTCCCTTTTTACCATCAACATAATTGTTTCGGGTAAAGTACATTGTTTTTCCATCTTTAGTAAAAACAGGTGTTGATTCGTGAAACTTTGAATTGGTAGATTTTGAGAATTTATCTGCTTCTTGTAAATTTCCATCGCCACCTACTTTTGATTGATACAAATTAGTAAACGATTGGTTGGTCCATTTGTGTTTTCTACTAAAAACACCTCCTGTATCTCTTGCTGAAGCAAATACTAATTCTTCTCCATAAAAAGCAGAACCATAATCAGAGTAT
>NZ_KE383904.1:0-9231 GCF_000422685.1 Flavobacterium gelidilacus DSM 15343
AAAATATTAAATTTATTTATCTCAGTATGTTAAGATATTCTGTAACGTTGTCCCGATACATCGGGATACCCTTGCAAACCAGCTTAAGGTGGTTATTGCGTCGGGGCTCACCTCTTCCCATTCCGAACAGAGAAGTTAAGCCCGATTGCGCAGATGGTACTGCAGTAATGTGGGAGAGTATGTCGTCGCCTTTCTTTAGAAACCCTTATCATTTAGTTGATAAGGGTTTTTTGTTGTTTTAAACTTTTCTAGAAAACTCTAAATACGGCTGTATTTATAAAAAATAGAAACCAAACTCCAATTAATGAAGTTATTTACTGTGTAAAAGTTGTATTAAAACTCAAATATGAATAGTAACGTGGATTGCGTGAGGGATAGGAGCAATTGTTTGAGCTCTTTTTTGTAAAATACTTTAAACAAAAAAAGCGAGTGCGGATAGCCCGGCCCAAAGGGACACGCACAAAAAAAAATCCAACTCTTGCGAATTGGATTCTATTATAATTATGTAGGTTGAATTATTTTGTTAAACCTCTTGAAATAACTATTCGTTGAATTTCAGAAGTTCCTTCATATATCTGTGTGATTTTTGCATCACGCATCATTCTTTCTACATGATATTCACTTACATAACCGTTTCCACCATGAATTTGAACGGCTTCGATTGTTGTATTCATTGCAGTTTCTGAAGCAAATAGTTTTGCCATTGCACCTGAATGAGAAATATCTTCACCATTATCTTTTTCAAAACCTGCTTTGTAACATAACATTCTTGCAGCTGTAATTTGCACGTGCATATCAGCCAATTTGAAAGCAATTGCTTGGTGTTGGATAATTGGTTTCTTAAACGTTACTCTTTCTTGAGCGTATTTTAATGCTAATTCATATGCTCCTTGAGCAATTCCTAATGCTTGGGAAGCAATTCCTATTCTTCCACCATTTAGTACATTCATTGCGAAAGCAAATCCAAAACCGTCTTCCCCAATTCTATTTTCTTTTGGGACTTTTACGTCAGAAAACATTAATGAATGTGTATCTGAACCTCTAATTCCCATCTTCTTTTCTTTAGGTCCAATTGAGAAACCTTCCCAACCTTTTTCAACTAGAAAAGCGTTTATTCCTTTATGTCCTTTTTCTATATCAGTTTGTGCAATTACTATATATGTAGAAGCTGAGTTCCCATTTGTAATCCAGTTTTTTGTACCATTTAATAAATAATGGTCTCCTTTATCAATTGCAGTTGTTTTTTGTGATGTAGCATCAGAACCTGCTTCAGGTTCAGACAAACAAAATGCCCCAATCACTTCACCTGTAGCAAGTGGTAAAAGGTATTTTTGTTTTTGTTCTTCGTTACAATATTTTTCGATTCCTGCACAAACTAAAGAATTGTTTACTGACATAATTACAGCTGCAGAAGCATCAATTTTTGCGATTTCTTCAATTGCGCATATGTATGAAATGCTATCTAAACCAGCACCGCCATATTTAGGATCAACCATCATTCCCATAAAACCTAATTCAGCCATTTTTTTGACTTGCTCTGTAGGAAATTTAGAATGTTCGTCTCTTTCGATTACTCCTGGTAATAATTCTGTTTGAGCAAAATCTCTCGCAGCTTGCTGAATCATTAATTGCTCTTCGTTTAATTTGAAATCCATAATCTAAAATATATTGTTTCGAATTTGTAATAAAATAAGTTGTCAAATGTACTCAATAATTAGCAAATTTTCAATAACTATTTGTAAATTTAACCCATGTTTAAGCAGAACTATAACGTTATCGGAGTAATGTCAGGAACTTCATTGGATGGAGTTGATTTGGCACATGTTAAATTTAACAAAACTGACGATTGGAATTACGAAATTTTAGAAGCAGAAACCATTTCATATTCTGTAGAGTGGTTAAATAAATTAAAATTAGCAGTTAATTTTTCAGAATCTCAATTAGAGCAACTAAATGTTGATTACACTCATTTGTTAGCTAAAATAATCAATGAATTTATAACTAATAAGAATATAAAAAATTTAGATGCCGTTTGTAGTCATGGTCATACTATTTTGCATAAACCTAATTTAGGATATACATTACAAATTGGAAACTTACCCAAAATTTCAGAATTAATAAATCAGAATTTTGTGTGTGACTTTAGAGTTCAAGATGTTGAATACGGTGGACAAGGAGCTCCTTTAGTTCCTATTGGAGATCAACTTCTTTTTTCTGAATTTGATTATTGCTTAAATTTAGGAGGTTTTTCAAATATTTCATTTGAAGATAAAGGCAAAAGAATTGCTTTTGATATTTCTCCTGTAAATACAGTTTTGAATTTTTATTCAAATTTATTAGGTTTTTATTATGACGATAAAGGTAATATTGCAAAATCTGGAAATTTGAATTTAGGACTGTTCCAAAAACTTAATGATTTGGAATTTTACAGTTCAGATCATCCAAAATCATTAGGAATCGAATTTATTAGCGAATTTGTTTTTCCTTTAATTGAGTCATTTAAAATTCCTACAAAGGACAAGATGAATACTTTTGTAGAACATGTTGCTTTTCAAATTAGTAAAGTTATAGCTAAGAAAGATGCATCACTTTTAATTACAGGTGGAGGAGTTTATAATGACTTTTTAATCCAAAGAATAAAGTTTTATTTATCTGAGAATAAAATAGTTATTCCAGATAAAAAAACTATTGAATTTAAAGAAGCCTTAATTTTTGCTTTTTTAGGAATTTTGAAATTAAGAAAAGAAACTAATGTTTTGTGTAGTGTTACTGGAGCAAAACAAGATCATAGTTCAGGCAAACTTTATCAAATAAAACATTAATTTATTGATAATCAGTTTGTTTATGGATTTAGATGTTATTAAAATACTAAAAAAATGTGAATGCTTTATGTAGTCATGCAGATTATGTATATTTGTTGAATTACAATTTAAAAGAATTAATGAAAGATTTATTACAAAAATTTGAAAATAAAGAACCAGAAATAGTTTTTAATTGGAAAGATCCTGAAACAGAAGCTGAAGGCTGGACAGTGATCAACTCACTAAGAGGTGGTGCAGCTGGTGGTGGAACTAGAATGAGAAAGGGATTAGACATGAACGAAGTGCTTTCTTTAGCTAAAACAATGGAGGTTAAATTCTCTGTTTCTGGACCAGCAATTGGTGGTGCAAAATCTGGAATTAATTTTGACCCAAGTGATCCAAGAAAAAAAGGTGTTTTAGAACGCTGGTATAAAGCAGTTTCACCATTATTGAAAAATTATTATGGAACTGGTGGTGATTTAAATGTTGATGAAATTCACGAAGTTATTCCAATGACAGAAGAATGTGGCGTTTGGCATCCTCAAGAAGGTGTTTTTAACGGACATTTCAAGCCGACTGAAGCTGATAAAATCAATAGAATAGGTCAATTACGTCATGGCGTAATTAAGGTAATAGAAAACCCTAATTTTTCTCCAGATGTTTCTCGTAAATACACCATAGCTGATATGATAACAGGTTATGGCGTTGCAGAAGCGGTTCGTCATTATTACGATATTTATGGTGGAAATGTTAAAGGAAAAAAAGCAATAGTGCAAGGTTTCGGAAATGTAGGTTCTGCAGCAGCTTTCTATCTAGCAGAAATGGGAGCAAAAGTGGTTGGAATTATAGAAAGAGACGGTGGTTTGATTAATGAAGAAGGATTTTCATTTGAAGAAATTACACAATTATTCTTAAACAAAGATGGAAACAAATTAGTAGCCGAAAATATGATTCCTTTTGATGAAATCAACAAGAGAATTTGGAATATTGAAGCTCAAATATTTGCTCCTTGTGCTGCGTCTAGACTAGTTCAAAAATCACAAATTGACGAAATGATTGCTTCAGGTTTAGAAGTTATTTCTTGTGGAGCTAATGTTCCTTTTGCAGATAAAGCAATTTTCTTTGGACCAATTATGGAAGAAACAGATAAACAAATTAGTTTAATTCCTGATTTTATTTCAAACTGTGGAATGGCAAGAGTATTTGCTTATTTCATGGAGAAAAAAGTACAAATGACCGATGAAGCCATATTTTCAGACACTTCTTCAATAATAAAAAATGCTATACAGAAGGCATACGATCAAAATTCTGATAACAAAAATATTAGTGCAACTGCTTTTGAAATTGCATTAAAACAATTAGTCTAAAACATAATAATAAAAAATAAATGGAAGCAATTTTAATAATAATATTTGTAGTAGGATATTTAGCTATTGCATTAGAACATAATATTAAAGTCGACAAACTTGTACCTGCATTAGCTATGATGGCTATCTTATGGGCAATCATTGCAGTTGCTCATTTAGATGTTTATGAAGTAAACACGGCAACGAGATCATTAGACGTACATCACATCGAAGGTGTTTTATTACATCATTTAGGTAAAACAGCAGAGATTTTAGTTTTCCTTTTAGGTGCAATGACTATTGTAGAAATCATTGACTATTTTGATGGATTTTCAACAATCAAATCTTATGTAAAAACTAAACGAAAAGTTAATTTACTTTGGTTATTTACAACTTTAGCATTCATTTTGTCAGCCATTATTGACAACCTAACAGCTACAATTGTACTAATTACTATTCTACAAAAAATTGTAAAAGAAAAAGAAGTTCGTTTGTGGTATGCAGGTCTAATTGTAATTGCTGCTAACGCAGGTGGAGCTTGGTCTCCAATTGGTGATGTAACTACAACAATGTTGTGGATTGCAAATAAAGTAACGGCTTCTAGTTTAATCATACACGTTCTTCTGCCTTCATTAGTTTGTTATGCAGTGCCAACTTTTATAGCTTCAAGATTATCGATTTTCAAAGGTGAAATTTCAACTGAAGATTTAAAAGAAGAAAAATCTTCTTCAAAACACAGCGCAATAATGTTTTACTTAGGTTTGTCAGGTATTCTTTTTGTGCCAATTTTTAAAACAGTTACGCATTTACCACCATATATGGGTATGATGTTGTCTTTAGCTATCGTCTCTATTTTTGCAGAATACTTTAGTAATTCAAAGTTCTCAATGGCAGATGCAAATGCAGGTGGAGGGGCTAATTCTCCAGCACATAGTCCAATACATCACTCATTGTCTAAAATCGAAATGCCAAGTATTTTATTCTTTTTAGGAATTTTAATGGCTGTTGCAGCTTTAGAATCTTTAGGAATGTTGTTCGAATTTGCAGGAGTTTTAGAAAGTTCTGTGCCATTTTTAGGAACTGAACTTGCATCTACTCATATTTCAGATTTAGTAGTTTTATTTTTAGGAGTTGGTTCAGCGGTAATTGACAATGTGCCTTTAGTAGCAGCAAGTATCGGAATGTTTTCAATTCCAATAGATGAACCAGCTTGGCACTTTATTGCTTATTCTGCAGGAACAGGTGGAAGTATGTTAATTATCGGTTCAGCTGCAGGTGTAGTGGCAATGGGTATGGAAAAAATTAACTTTATGTGGTATCTTAAAAAAATCGGTTGGTTAGCCTTAATCGGATTTTTATCAGGATTTGCAGTTTTTGTTTTATTAAGAGACTTTTTATTAAATGCCGCTTAATACAATTTTTATAATACATTTACGTTTTACTATATATTAAATAAATTTATGAGTATATTTCTTCAAGTCGACAGTTTAGCAGTTGCTAATCAGGTTTTAGCAGATGATCAGCCAGTAGAACAAACACTTTCAATCTGGTCACTTTTAACAAGTGGTGGAATTGGTGGTATGGCCATTATGTTTGTGTTGTTTGTACTTTTGTTTTTTGCATTATTCTTGTATTTTGAAAGAATTATGGCAATCAATAAAGCGAGTAAAATCGATTCAAGTTTTATGAATAACATCAAAATGAATATTTCTTCAGGAAAAATCGACAATGCTAAAATGATTTGCGCGCAAACAGATTCTCCAGTAGCTCGATTAATCGAAAAAGGAATATCTAGAATCGGAAAACCTTTAGAAGATATAAACACAGCAATTGAAAACGCAGGAACGCTAGAATTATACAAACTAGAAAAAAACACATCAATGCTTGCAACAATTTCTGGAGCAGGACCAATGATTGGTTTCTTAGGAACTGTTGTTGGTATGATTCTTGCTTTCCATAAAATGGCAAGTGGCGGTGGACAAATTGAAGTAGGAGCTTTAGCCGAAGGAATTTACACAGCAATGACAACAACGGTAGTTGGACTTATAGTTGGTATTATCGCATATATTGGTTATAATCACTTGGTAGTAAAAACCAATAAAGTGGTAAATCAAATGGAAGCCAACGCAGTAGATTTCCTTGACTTATTAAACGAACCAGTATAATGAAGTTAGGTAAAACAAGAAATAAAGTCTCAACAGAATTCAATATGTCGTCAATGACTGATATTGTGTTCTTGTTGCTGATTTTCTTCATGATAACATCAACAATGGTAACCACTAATGCGTTAGATTTAGTCTTGCCAAAAGCAAAAGGAAAAACCGATAGTAATAAAAACACAACCGTTAATATTACTAAAGATTTACAATTCTTTGTGGATAAAGATCCAATTGATGAAACGCAGTTAGAAGCTCAACTTTTAACCATTCTTCCAGGTGTAGAGGATAAAGGTAGAGCAATAATTCTTCGTGCAGAACAAGGGGTGCCGATAGAAAAAGCAGTATACGTAATGGATATTGCTAATAGAAATCAAATAAAAATAGTTTTAGCAGTAGATCCTAAATAATTTTTAAGATTTATTTCAGTAGCTATTTCCAGCTATCCACTATATCTTTTATGCCGAACAACGGCACAAAAGGATGTCGTTCCTATCTGGGCTGGGGCTTTTCGTTAAGAATAATATTTAGAAATTAAAAATAAGATTGTCGATTGAAGATAACGATTTATGATTGCAAAAGTAAAAAAAATCTGTGAAAATTTGTGTAAAAGATAAAATAATTAGTGCAAATTCGTGCAATTCGTGTTAACATAAAATCATACTAAAATATGAACGTTTTAGAAACACCAGAAGAAAAAAAATCATTCGCTATTACATCAATCATTTTTGTAATACTAGCTTTGATATGCTTATTTTTCGGATTAACTTATATGGATCCACCACCAGAAAACGGAATCGCAGTAAACTTCGGAACTAGCGATAATGGTAGAGGAGATGTAGAGCCAGCAGAAACTCAAGCTGCAGCTGCACAGCCGGTAAGTCAACCAGTAGCAGCTCAAGAGGATTTAGCTACTCAAGATGACGATTCTCCAGTCGTTGCCCCAAAGAAAGAAAAAGTAAAACCAGTTAAAACTCCAACTAAGACAACTCCAACAAAAACGACTCCCACCAAAGAAGTTAAAGAAGAAGTCAAGCAAACGGTTAATAGTGCCGCTTCTAATATGATAAAAGGTAAAGGAAAAACTCCTTCGTCTGGTGAAGGTGATGGTGATTCTGATGGTAACAAAGGACAATTAAACGGAACGATGTACGGGAATTCATATTATGGTAGCGGAAACGGTTCTGGAACAGGAAGCGGAAACGGAACCAAATGGGGTTTAAAAGGGAGAAATTTAGCAGGAAACGATAAAATTTTACAGCAATGTAACGAGTCGGGTAGAATCATAATCCAAGTTACAGTAAACAAACAAGGTAGAGTTATTGATGCTCAGTATTCTGCAAAAGGTTCAAATTCAACTAGTCAATGTTTAATTCAGCCTGCCATTGCAACTGCAAAAACCTTTAAATGGAATCAAGCAGCAGATGCACCTGATAGCCAAATTGGTTTTGTGGAAATTAACTTTAGTGTAGGAGAATAATATTTTTAAATGAACTATCAAGAAACAACCGAGTGGCTCTTCGATCAATTGCCAATGTTTCAGCAACAAGGTGCTTCAGCCTATAAAAAAGATTTATCTAATACAATTGCATTAGTAAATCATCTTAATAATCCAGAAAACAAGTTCAAGTCAATTCACGTAGCCGGAACAAACGGAAAAGGTTCAACTTCTTCTATGTTAGCTTCAATTCTTCAAGAAGCGGGTTATAAAGTCGGATTATACACATCACCGCATCTAAAAGACTTTAGAGAAAGAATAAAAATCAACGGAAAAGAGATTTCTCAAGATTATGTTGTTCAATTTGTAAAAAAGCATAAATCATTTTTTGAACAAAATGAATTAAGTTTTTTTGAAATGACAGTTGGTTTAGCTTTTCAATATTTTGCAGATGAAAATGTTGATATCGCAATTATTGAAGTCGGAATGGGGGGAAGATTAGATGCAACAAATGTCATTACTCCATTAGTATCAGTAATTACAAATATTGGTTTAGATCACACGCAATTTTTAGGAAACACATTAGAACTTATCGCAGCAGAAAAAGCCGGAATTATAAAACCAAATATTCCAGTTGTTATAGGTGAGTACGTTCCAGCGACAAAAAATGTTTTTATAGAAATAGCTAATAAAAATGATGCGCTTACATATTATGCACAAGAAAGAGAAATTCAAGATTTACCATGTGATTTATTAGGAGATTATCAAATTCAGAATAAGAAGACAGTTTTACAAACGATAGAAATATTAAATAATCATTTTACTATTTCAGAGCAAGCAGTAAAAGATGGTTTACTAAATGTTGTAAAAAATACTAGTTTATTAGGAAGGTGGCAGCAAATAGGTAAAAATCCAACAGTAATTTGCGATACAGCTCACAACACTCATGGCTTAGAAATAGTAATGAAACAAATCCAAAAGCAAAAATTCAACCAATTGCATATAGTTTTAGGAGTAGTAAATGATAAAGATTTAGGTTCAATTTTACCTTTATTTCCAAAAAAGGCTTTTTTTTATTTTTGTAAACCAAATATTTCAAGAGGTTTAGAAGCAACAAGTTTAAAACAAACTGCAGAAAGTTATGGATTGATTGGGGTAGTATGTAATTCTGTTTCAGAAGCTTATATTTTGGCAAGGATGGAAGCTAAAGAAGATGACTTTATTTATGTTGGAGGCAGTACATTTGTTGTTGCAGAAATAAATTAATTTTTTTCAAAAAATGTTTGGAACATTAAAAAAGTAGTGTATATTTGCACTCGCAATACGGAACAAGTATGGCGAATTAAAATAGGGCGATTAGCTCAGCTGGTTCAGAGCACCTCGTTTACACCGAGGGGGTCGGGGGTTCGAACCCCTCATCGCCCACAAAAACTTCAACAGAAATGTTGGAGTTTTTTTTATTAGATCAATATGGAATATTTTGTTTATAT
>NZ_KE383904.1:10256-418451 GCF_000422685.1 Flavobacterium gelidilacus DSM 15343
TTCGAACCCCTCATCGCCCACAAAAAACTTCAACAGAAATGTTGGAGTTTTTTTATTTAATACAATTAAGTGAATTGTGCTTCAATCTTAAAATTAAGGTCTTATTAATTTTATAATGTTTAATTTTGTAGAAAATTAAATGCAATGCCTTTAGAATATCAAAACGCTAGTCCTTTCAAAACATTAATATCTTTTCATAAGCTTATAGAAAGTTTAGAAGAGATTGCTATGTCAAATGTTGATTATCGTTCAAATTATGCTAAAAGCCTATTAAAAGAGATTGAGGATAAACCTGAATTTAGAACTGGAATTGAAGATTTATCCATAGTTAAAGAGAACGAAGAATTAATAAAATATTTATTAGCAGATTTGTTCCCTACAGCTTTGACTCATAATGAAATAAAAGTTGCAACTATTCCTTTTAAGAAATTTACGTTTAATTATTCTGAACGTTATCGCAAAATTTTAACCGATGTCGGTTATTCTTTAGATATTAATATCAGTGACTTTGATGACCATCAATTTTATGTACTCAATTGTTGTTTAATTTTGAATATGATTTTTAAACAAAAAATTGAATTCACAAGTCCGATCTTTTTTGATATTCCTGATAGTAATGGAATTATAAGACATTATAGAATTTTATATAATGCTGACTTCGTAGAAATTTTACCTACAGAAAATTCAATAAATTTATCAGAAGAAGAAATTAAGTTATTAATTGATAATTATGATAATTTAGACTTATGGAAAAAATATTTTCCTGAACAATCTTGGATCTTAAAAGGTTTTGTCATTGCTACTTTAATAGATGTTACTACAGAAAATGCCATTTCAAAATTAAAAACAAACCTTTTACAAACAGGTTATAAATCAAAAGAAGAAGGGGAAACTGTAGAAGAAATATTTAGATCAATATTTAGGGTTCCTGATTTAAAAATTGGATTTACTTCTTTTGATAAAGAAGAAAAATCTTTTGTAAAGCCGCCTTTTAATGACAATACTTTTACAAGTTTTTTATTGAATAAAGAAGAACAAGAGCCTTGTATGGGAATACTTTGTAATTACACATATGAATCATTAATTGAACATTCTAAGCCTTTAATTTTTTCAAACGTTGAATTATATAAGGAAAATACTAGTTTAAGTTTATTGGCCAATAAGTTCCTTTCTCAAGGAGTTAAAAGCTGTGTGCTTGCACCAATTGTTAAGGGAAATAACCTATTAGGTATTATGGAAATTGTTTCTGCAACTACTGGAACTCTTAATTCTATTAATGCAAATAAATTAGATTTAGTGCTTCCTTTTATTTCAGATGCAATAGATCGATCTTACAGTGATTTAAAAAATTTAGAAGAAGCAATCATTCAGAAAGAATATACAGCTATTCATTCAAGCGTTTATTGGAAATTTAAACATGAAGTCAAAAACTATATTGATTCGATGAATCAGTCTAAAGAGTATATTTTCAAAGAAATTAGCTTTAAAAATGTCTATCCTTTATACGGTCAAATCGATATCAAAGGATCTTCTGATAAAAGAAATGAAACTGTAAAGAAAGATTTAGTTACACAGCTAGAAACATTAATCACAATTTTTAATAAGATTAAAGCATCTAGTAGTTTACTTGTTTTTGGTCAACTTGAATTTGAATTAAAAGAATCTTTAGACGAATTAAGTTTACCATTAAAAGCAGATACGGAGCAACAAGTTCAGCGTTATATAGAATCGGAAATTCATCCAGTTTTAAAAGCAAATCAAGATACCATTTCAGTAAAAGATTTAATTGAAAAGTATTTTCAAAGTTTAGATCCAAAAACCGGAATGTTTTATAAACATCGAAAAGATTTTGATTACACATTAACCATTATCAATAAAAAAATGGCCTCAATTATTGATGAAAAACAAATTGAAGCTCAAAATATATTTCCACATTATTACGAAAGATTTAAAACGGACGGTGTTGAACACAATCTTTATATTGGTCAATCGATTGCGCCAAATTTAGCATTTGATAAAATATTTATTAGCAATTTAAGGTTGTGGCAATTGCAAACTTTATGTGAAATGGAGTTAGAACATCATCGTATAAAAGATACTTTACCTTATTCGCTTGAAGTAACATCCTTAATTTTAGTTTTTAGTTCTCCTTTGTCCATAAGATTTAGAATGGACGAAAAACGTTTTGATGTTGATGGTTCTTATAATGCAAGATATGAAGTCATAAAAAAACGAATCGACAAAGCATTTATTCTGGGAACAAGTGAGCGAATAACACAACAAGAAAAAATTACAATTGTTTATTCTAACAATCAAGAAGAGAAAGAATATTTGAATTACATTAAATATTTACAACATATAAATCTTCTAGAAGAAGCCGTTGAGCAATTTGAAGTTGAAGAATTACAAGGTGTTTCAGGTCTAAAAGCAATTCGTGTAAAAGTACTTAATACTACTGTTTCAGAAAAAAAATATTCTTACCAAGAACTTTTAGAAGAATTAAACTAAAGGTCTGATTTCAAAAGCATATACAAACGCAATTACAGAAACGATAATTCCAATCATAAATATATTGTAAGTTATTCTTAATAATCTATATTTGCGTTCTAAAACGATTCCCAAAAGATATAAATCTCTAATCATAGCATTGTAAAGATAATTTCTATCGCCCATCATTTCATTTATAGCATCTTCGTATTGTTCGTAAGGCATTTTGTAGAAATTCCCAAAAAATAATAAATTCACTTTTCGGTCTTTAATGTCTTGAAGGCTATGACTTCCAGTTGTCACTTTAGGACGCGTTGATAGTATAGCAAAAATGATACTTGTTACACTAAATAGCAATAGAATAAAAGTTGGAATGATCAAATGTTGATTACTTATACTGTCTAATTTAGGAATTATCGTAGAAAGCGCAATAGAAATTATAATGGCATTTACAGATAATAATATATTGGCTTTGCTGTCAGCAATTTCACTTAATCGTGTGTGATTGTTAAGTGTGACTCTAAACATTGTATCAATTCCTCTGTCAGGTTTTATTTCCTTTCTTTTTTTGCCTGAAGTTTCTTTTGATTGATTATTTTCTTCTATTAAAGTTGCTATTTTTTTTATATTTCTTTCTTTTTTGGGTTTCCACTTAGCTTTTGCAAAAGAAGTATAATATTTATGTTTTTGTGTTAACATAGTATAATTTTCAATTGCCCACTCTTCATCTGTAAAAGACTTGTTGCAGGTTTTTTTCCATTCTAAGCGTAGCTTTTCACAAGTTTCAAGATAGTTTTTCTTAGAAAAATGATGGTAATCTGCATCGCGCATTATTTGTTCAAGTTTTGTTACAGGAACATAATTAAAAACCGTTGCGTTTATCAATTTTTTTACAGAACCAATGTAATTTTGATCAATATTATTTTGTTTTAGAAAATTTTCAGCAATTTGACAGCTAATTCCTTCATGATTTGCAGTGCTTTCAACATAACCTGTATCATGAAACCAAGAAGAAATAACTAATTTTTCTTTATCTTCGTCGGATATTTGATAATAATCAGCCATTTCTATCACAGCTTGAATCACTTCATTAGTATGATCAAAATTATGATAGGTAAAATCAGAGGAAAGTTTTTCATTAAATAATTCCTCTACAAATTTTTCTGCTTTTATTATTAAACTCATTGGATTGTTATTAAGCTACTAATTTAGGAAAATGTTTTTATTTAACGCTAAAGGTATAGGTTTTCGTGTCAATTTAATAGGGATTTGTTTTCTATTGCTATTAAATTCTTGTGCTACAACAAATTTACAAATTAATAAAGATAAAATATCCCAAAATAACATTGTCGAAGATAGCTCTGCTGTAGCTTATACATTTTATTTAATGGGCGATGCAGGAAATACAGCTATAGATAGTACAACAATTGCTTTAAAAAACTTAACAAATAGATTAGATTCTCAAGATAAAAATGCAACGGTTTTGTTTCTAGGAGATAATATTTATCCAAAAGGATTACCTGAAAAAAACACAAAAGAAAGAGCTTTAGCAGAACATCATTTAAACGTGCAAATGGATGTTGTAAAAAAAATAAAAGGAAAAACCATCTTTTTGCCAGGAAATCACGATTGGTATAACGATGGTGTAAAAGGGTTAAAGCGTCAACAAGAATATGTTGAAGATGCTTTAGGAAAAAAAGCTTTTCTTCCAAAAGATGGTTGTCCAATTGAAACTATAAAATATGGTGATGATGTAGTTTTGATTTTGGTAGATTCACAATGGTACATTACAAATTGGGATGATAATCCAACAATTAATGACGATTGCGATATAAAAACTAGAGCTCAATTTTTAGATGAATTTAGAAATGAAATTAAAAAAGCTAGAGGAAAAACGACAATAGTTGCGGTGCATCATCCAATGTTTACAAATGGTTCTCATGGTGGAAGATATTCCTTTAAAAGTTATTTTCAACCTTTTCCAGTATTAGGAATTTTAAAAAATATACTAAGAAAAACTACAGGTGTTAGCAATGCAGATTTGCAAAACGTGCATTATAATGATTTAAAGAAAAATCTTGTAGCTGCTTCACAATTTAATGATAAAGTAATTTTTGTTTCAGGCCACGAACATAATTTACAATATTTAATTCAGGATAATTTACCACAAATAGTTAGCGGTTCTGGTTCAAAAACAAGTCCAGTTAAAAATGTAGGATCAGGAATTTATGCTCATGCGGCAAATGGTTTTGCGGTTTTAGAAGTCCATAAAAATGGTTCGTCAAACGTTAAATTTATCAATGCAATAATAGATTCAATTGAATTTAAAACGGCTATTTATAGTGCGGATAAAGTAAAGCTAAAACCTGTTTTTGAACCGATTGAAAAAGATTCAGTAAAAGCTTCAATCTATTCTAAAGAAGAAACGACAAAAAATAAATTTTACACCTTTTTATGGGGAGAACGTTATAGAAAGCATTTTAGTCAAGAAGTAACTGCAAAAACGGTTGATCTAGATACGCTTTTTGGTGGATTAAAACCCATCAGAAAAGGTGGCGGAACGCAATCAAAATCGCTTAGACTCGAAGCAAAAGATGGTAGGCAATACGTAATTCGTGCCCTAAAAAAACAAGCTTCTCAATATATACAAGCGGCAGTTTTTAAAGATCAATATGTTGAACGTCAATTTGAAAATACTGTTTCAGAAGAATTGGTTCAGGATGTTTTTACAGGTTCTTATCCTTATGCTGGTTTAACAATTGGAGTGCTTTCTGACGCTATTGCTATCAGTCATTTAAATGCTAAGTTATATTACATTCCAAAACAAAAAGCATTAAAAGAGTTTAATGATGAATTTGGCGATGAATTATATCTTTTTGAAGAACATGCTTCGGAAGGTCATATGAATTTAGGCGGAAAAAATTTCACTGGGGAAATTATAAGTACTTATGATGTTTTTAAAGAAATTCAATCGGATGAGTCTAAAGTTATTGATGAAAAAGAATACATTAGAGCAAGACTATTTGATATGTTAATTGGCGATTGGGATAGGCATCAAGATCAATGGAGATGGCTAGAATATAAAGAAATTGGAAAAACTATTTACAAACCTTTACCAAGAGATAGAGATCAATCTTTTTCAATTATGTCTGATGGATTTGTACTTGGTGCTACAGTTAAATTAATTCCAATGGCTAAATTACTTCGTAAATATGATAGTGATTTAAAAGATGTTAGAGGATTTAATATAGAGCCTTTTCCTTTGGATATGGCATTTATTAATCAATCGGATAAGTCAATTTGGGATGAACAGGTAGCTATTATTCAAAATGGAATTACAGATGAAATTATAGATAGAGCTTTTAATCAAGTTCCGAATGAAGTTAAAGACGAAAAAACTAAATTAATTAAAGAATTATTAAAAGAACGTAGGGATAATTTACAAGCTATAGCTGACAGATATTTTAAATTAGTAAATCGTTTTGCAGTTTTAACAGCAACCAATAAAGATGATTATATTAAAATTAATTGTCTAGAAAATGGAAATATTGAAGTGACTTTCTTAAGAAAAAAAGACAAAACTTATAAAGATATTTTTCATAAACGAACCTATGATCACAATCAAACCAAAGAGATTTGGATTTATGGTTTAGATGATGACGATACTTTTGAGGTTTTTGGAGAAAGTTCTAAAATTAAAATAAGACTAATTGGAGGACAAAACAACGATAATTATATAGTAGAAAGTGGTAAAAATATTATTATTTATGACTATAAATCTAAAAAAAATGACATTAGTAAAGCTAAAAAAGCCACGTTAAATTTGCAAGATGACTATTCAATTAACGTGTATGATTATAAAAAAATAAAAAACAATACAAACAGAA
This sequence comes from Flavobacterium gelidilacus DSM 15343, assembly GCF_000422685.1. GTDB lineage: Bacteria > Bacteroidota > Bacteroidia > Flavobacteriales > Flavobacteriaceae > Flavobacterium > Flavobacterium gelidilacus. The sequence continues at coordinate 16,631 of NZ_KE383904.1, forward strand.
TAATTCCAGTTATTGGATACAATCCTGATGATGGTTTTAAGATTGGAATTTCAGATTTATATACCAAATATGGTTTTGAACGTAATCCGTTTTCGAGTCAACATCAAATAAAAGGCGCTTATTATTTTGCTACAAATGGTTTTGAAATTGCTTATCGTTTTGAAGTTGCAAATGTGATTGGAAATATGAATTTTGAATTTCTTTCATCATTACAAAGTCCTAATTTTACGCAAAATTTCTTTGGTTATGGTAACGAGACTTTAAACGAAAACGATGATGATAATTTGAATTTTAATCGAATTAAAGTTAGAAAATTTACGATCAATCCTTCTTTAAAATGGAGAAGCCGTTCAGGAAGTAAGGCTTATTTGCAATTCAATTATGAATCTATTGAAGTAAACAATACATCCGGAAGATTTGTTGAGAACAACATTCAATTACCAACTTATATTTTTAATGAAGTTCAGTTTATTGGAGCAGAAGCAAATTATGAATTTGAGAATACAGACAGCAAAGCCTATCCTACAAATGGAATTAAAACTTCAATGACTTTAGGGTATAAATCTAATTTGGATATAAAGAACAGAGCTTATGCTTATTTTATTCCTGAAGTTAGTTTTACTCAAAAATTTGATCCAGCAGGAAATTTAGTTTTAGCTACTCTTTTTAAAAGTCAAATGAATTTTGGTGATGATTTTGAATTTTATCAAGGAGCTTCAATTGGTGGAGTAGATGGACTTCGTGGTTTTAGAAACCAACGTTTTCTAGGAAATCAGTCATTTTATAATAATACAGATTTACGGTATAGCTTTAGTTCACAAAAAACAAGAGTAATTCCTCTAAGACTTGGTGTTTATGGCGCATTTGATTACGGTAGAGTTTGGTTAAATGGAGAAGATTCAAATAAATGGAACAATTCTTATGGTGGCGGATTTTTCTTGAATGGAGTTGAATTGTTGACAGCTAATCTAGGAGTTTTTAATTCTTCAGATGGAGTTAGAGTAGCTTTTAAATTAGGATTTGGTTTTTAAATCTTGCAATTTGACTTCGTAAACATTACCATCTTGTTTGCCGTTTCTTTCATCAGCAATTAATAAAGTTGCATCATCTTTAAAGCAAATGGATTCTTTTTGCGAAACATGATTTAACTCTAATTTTTTTAGAGTGCCATTAGTGAAAGCATCACTTTTAAAATTCTCAAATAGAAAAACAGCATCATGTGTCAGGAGAACAATTTTTGTTCCATCTGAGCTTATAGCAGCACTTGTTATAGTGCAATTGTGGTCGTTAAGACAAGTTTTAAAACTCGATATTAATTCAGCTTTCTGTGCTCCTTTTTGATTAGCAATTTTATAAATTAAACAAGTTCCGTCGAAATCTTTACTTCTGTTTTTAGTAAACAGATAAAAATTTCCATTCCATTCAAAAAATGCTTCACAATCAAATAATAAATCTTTCTTTTTTGGTGGAAATTTAGTTTGCTCAGGATAGGAGAAAGTAGTTTTATCAACTGAAATTATGTCCTTTTTTAAGTTATTTTTAGCAATGGAATAAATGCATAAATCTTTTCTTTCATTTTCATTATTGCCAAAATCACCAATATATAGATTGCCTTTTATATCTGTCGTTAAATCTTCCCAATCAATATTTTTAATATTTGACACTTTAGATTCGATTTCAATTTTCCCTTTTTCTGTTAAACCATAAATGATATTTTTGTTTCCTGCATCTTCAATTACCCAAGTTGAATTGTTTGTAATGGCAATTCCGGAAACTTCTTTTAACGATTTAGGCAATTTATATTTCACCATTAAATCTTCCTTTAATGAAGAACCGCAACTCCAAAAAAACAGGAATAAGATCAAAATACTGGTAAAAAAGGTTCTAATTAATTTCATTTAAATAAAATCTAAGGTTCTTTCTAAAGCCATTCCTCGTGAACCTTTAATTAATAGTAAGCTGTTTTTGAAATCTTTTCCTTTTAATGCGTTTGAAAAAGACTCAAAATCTTCAAAAAAGTTAATGTGATTGCTGTCTTTTTTAGTTTTATAAAAATGTTTTCCAATAAAGTAAACTTCAACTTCTGAATAATTTGAGACTAATTCTACAATTTTTTGATGTTCTTCAAAACTTTCATCGCCTAATTCAAACATATCACCTAAAATAGCAATTTTTGGATTTTTATCTAATTGAAAAAAGTTGATTAAAGCGGCATTCATACTACTTGGATTGGCATTGTAAGCATCCATAATAATTTCATTACCGTTTTTTTGAATCATTTGCGAACGATTATTTTCAGGAATGTAATTTTCAATGGCTTCTTTAATGGCTAAATCATCAATTTTGAAGTATTTACCAATTGTTATAGCTGCGCTTATGTTGTTTGCATTGTAAATTCCAATAAGATGTGATTGTATAAAAACATCATTGTATTTAATATTTACCATCGGATTTGCCTCTACTGATGAAATAAAAACATTCGATTTTTTGTCGTTTTGTGAAAAAGTAAAACGATTCAATCCTAACGTTTTTTCTTTTTGGATACTATCATCTAAATTTACAAAAACAGTTTTTTTGTTGTTGTTTAGAAAAGTGTACATTTCGCTTTTGCCTTTTATAACACCTTCTGTTCCTCCAAAACCTTCTAGATGAGCTTTGCCAAAATTAGAGATGTAGCCGAAATCAGGTTCGGCAATTTCGCATAAGAACTCAATTTCTTTTTGATGATTGGCACCCATTTCTATTATGCCAATTTCCGTTTCATTTGTTAATCTTAACAAAGTTAAAGGAACACCAATGTGATTGTTTAGATTTCCTATGGTGGCAATTGTTTTGTATTTTTTAGATAAAACTACGTTTATTAGTTCTTTGGTGGTAGTTTTTCCGTTACTTCCTGTCAAACCAATTATAGATAATTTTAGTGCTTTTCTATGGAAATTTGCTAATTCTTGAAGTGTTTTTAAACTATCATTGACTAAAATTGTTCTATCATCAATATAGAATTCTTTATTGTCTATAATAATATATTTAGCACCTTTATTTAAGGCATCTTTAGCAAAAGTATTTGCATCAAAGTTTTCTCCTTTTAATGCAACAAATAATGAATTGTTGTCAATTCTTCTTGTGTCTGTTGAAACAGATGAGCATTCTAAAAATTTAGAATAAATAGTATTTATTTCCATATATAAGTTGTCCATTGTTTTTTATGGGTAATATGGTATCGCTTGTTTTTATCGGTGTTTGTTAAAACAAACTAATAGTTAGTTGCGATTTCCATAAAGTAAAGATATAAAAAAAGCCCTTTTTGAAAAGGGCTTTTTTTTATAAAGTAGTAGAAAAATTAATTTCTTGCAGTCTTTTTGTTTGATTTAGGTCCAACTTTAGACATTGCACATCTAAATCCGATATAATCAGTTGACATATCTTGTGGGAAATATCTTCTTGATGCTGGATCTAACCAATATGCTCTATCTCTCCAAGAACCACCTTTGTAAACTCTAACGTTATCGTCTACTAAAGTTGTTCTTTTACTTGATTTGTCATATTGTTTTAATAAATCACCTAAACTATCTCTAGAAACTGAGTGCTCAGGAGAGTCATACATTCTGTGTTTGTCTTTTTCAGCTTCTGATTCTTCTTCAGTATTACCGAAATCAAAGTAACGAGTTGATTGTCTATCACCATCTCTATAGTTTCTGTTGTCAGAAGTTGAGAATTGAGTTCTTAAGTAAGTTTCATTTTCATCAACTGGTACTTGAGCTATTTGACCAGGGAAGTTACGAGCAACAATTTTACCATTACTTAAAGTATCGTAAGCAATGTTATCCATAGTTACTAATTCAACTGTTCCGTCTTCTCCAATTTTATTTTTCATATAAACGTTACCTCTATAGTAGTTGAAGTCATTTGCTTCATCATCTACAACTGGTCTGTAAACATCGGCAACCCATTCAGCAACGTTACCAGCCATATCATATAATCCAAAATCATTTGGAGCATAAGCTTTTACGTATTGAGTAATATCTGCACCATCATCTGACCATCCAGCAATTCCACCGTAATCACCCTTACCTTGTTTAAAGTTGGCTAATTGATCTCCTCTTTTCTTTCTTTTTCCAGAACGAGTGTATTGACCATTCCAAGGATATTTCTTTTGTCCTTTATATAAATTGTATTCTCTGTTTCCTACTAATGCAAGAGCAGCATATTCCCATTCTGCTTCAGTTGGTAAACGATATTCTGGTAAAATTAAACCAGAACTTCTTTGAGCATAAACATTTGTTGCTGTTTCATCTGCATTTTGACCACTTCTTCCGCTAGAACCTCTAGCACCTTTTTGTAAAACGATTTCTTCGTTTCCACCATAAGTTTGCGTTGGAGCTGCAAGATATGTTTCTGTACTGAAGTTTGCGTCAGCAGCTACATCAGTAATTTTTGCATCTCTTTTTAAGAAACCTTCTCTTTCAAGAATATTTTCGTTAACACGATCTGTTCTCCATTTGCTAAACTCAACTGCTTGAATCCAGTTAACCCCAACTACTGGGTAATTTGCATAAGCAGGGTGTCTTAAATAGTTAAGAGTCATTGTCTCATTATAACCTAAACGATTTCTCCATACTAATGTATCTGGAACAACACCGTCATATATGTTTTTGTAACTTTCTTCTGTTGGAGGAAAAACTTTCTTAACCCAGAATAGGTATTCTGTGTACATGAAGTTTGTAACTTCAGTTTCATCCATAAAGAATGATTGTACGTGTTGTTGATTAGGAGAATTATTCCAGTCATGCATTACATCATCTTGAACTTTACCCATAGTAAATGTTCCACCTTCAACTGGGACCATTCCTGGGGGAGTTTCTGCTTTTTTGTATTTCGCATTATACTGAAATCCACCTTTTTTGTCGTTAATCTTCCATCCAGTAGCTGAGGAAGCTCCTTTAGAACTACCTTTTTTGCTACAACTTGTAAAACTTACTGTTGCTGCAACAGCTAATAATACAGGTAAGGCCTTGAATTTGATACTTTTCATACTTTAAGTAGGTAATAAATTTTGGTTCGCAAGATAATAATTAACCATTAAATCGCAACATTTTTTTATTTTTTTTTTAATTGGTATGTTTTTGCATACAAGTCTATAACGTCAGAAAAATATTTTTATTGTTTTTTTATTGTTTAGTAGAAAAAAATATTCTCTCTTTGTAATATAATATTAAGTTTTTCGTTTTGCTATTGATGAAAAAGAAAATTTTTGCTGTTTTAGTTCTATTCTTGTTTTCCATTACAATTTTTGCTCAAAATAAAGAAGCAGTTAAAATTGAATGGAAGCTATCTAACTATTCTATACTAGAAAAGCAATATGTTTTTCCAAGTTTTCAAGAAAAATTCTATGATGTCGATTTAGTTAATAAAAAATTATTTTTTAAAAGTAATTTTATTTCATCCTACTCAAATACTATCAGACTTATTGATTTTAAAACAGAGGTTATAAGCGAAAAGGATTTATATGACTTGGAAAAGAATAAATTAGAGCCAAAAATTAATTTTCAAACTTCTTTTTCAAAAGCTAGAGAAGATTTTTATATTTCTTATTCTTTTAACCCAATTTATATGGAGAATGGGATAATTAAAAGAGTTGTTTCTTTTGAATATGAAATTATAAATAGTCAAAGAAATAATGTAAACACTCAATTTACTCAAAACATTGAAAATTCTGTTTTAGCAACGGGTGATTGGTATCGTTTTTATATAGAAAAATCGGGTGTTTATAAAATTAGCAAAGGATTTTTAGAAAGTTTAGGTTTTAATACAAATGTTGATCCAAGAAACATAAGAATTTATGGTAATGGTGGGCGAATGGTACCATTGTTAAATAGCACTTCTTATCCAATGGATTTAGAAGAAAATGCCATTCAGTTTATTGGAGAAGAAGATGGGAATTTTTCTAGTCAAGATTACATCTTATTTTATGCTGAAGGAACAGATACTTGGAGTGCAGAAAATAGAACGCATTTAAATTTGTTTGCAGACAAATCATATTATTATGTCACTTCTTCTTTAGGTTCTGGTAAACGAATACAAGAAATTATTCAGCCAACAGGAACTCCTTCACTAAATTTCACTGTTTTTGATGATTATAAATTTTATGAAAAGGATTTATTTAATCCAGGAAAAATTGGTAGAAAATGGCTTGGAGATCAATTTGGCATAGAAAACGAAAAAACGTTTGAATTTAATATCCCAAATATTGTAACGTCTTCACCAGTAAAATTTTATGCTAATTTAGCATCAGCTTCTTACGGAAGTTCTAATTTTCAAGTTCAGGTAAATCAGCAAACTATCGGAAATGTCTCATTTACATCTTTAGCAAATGTTGATTTTGTTTCAGCTGTTGAGAATTTTCTGGAAACAACATTTAATACTTCTAGTTCAAATATAGCAGTTAAATTAACTTATAGTAACGGTGGAGTTCCTGCGTCAAGAGGTTATGTTGATTATATTATTTTGCAAGCCAAAAGAAATTTAACAGGTTATGGAAACCAGTTTGTTTTTCGAAATTTAGAGGAAGAAAGCAATATAGGTGTAGGACAATATACAATTTCAAACGCTTCTTCTATTTCCCAAGTTTGGGATGTTTCTGATATTTATAATGCTAAAAAATACAGTAACAATCAAGCTACTTTTTCCTATAAAGTTAATTTAGGTCAATCAAAAAAATATATCGCTGTTGATGTTAATGACTACTTTAATCCATTAAAAGAATCTAATTCTAAAGTCATAAATCAAAATTTAAAAGGTACAATTTTCAATTCTTCTCAAGGAACTATTGAAGATGTAGATTATGTAATAGTAACTCCCAGTTTTTTGTATGGTCAAGCAGAAAAATTAGCAAATTTTCACCGAAACAATAGTGGTTTAAAAGTAAGAACCGTTACGCTTGAGAGTATTTATCAAGAATTTTCATCAGGTAAGCAGGATGTTGCAGCTATTAGAAATTTTATAAAGTATATCTATAATAATGCTTCAACCACACAAAATAGAATAAAATATGTTAATTTATTTGGTGATGCTTCATTTGATTATAAAAATAGAATACCAAACAACACAAACATAGTTCCTGTTTTTCATGGATTGAATCCGTTGGCAAATATGACAAACAATACTTCCAATTACTCTGTTTTGACTACGTTTATGTCGGATGATTTTTTTGGATTAATGGATGACAATGAAGGGCAAATGTTGCCCAATGGTAGTGAAGGTATAGATATTGCAGTAGGAAGAATGGTTGTAAGCACTGCTCAAGAAGCTGATGATGTTGTGAATAAAGTTATTCATTATTATGATGAGAAGTCATATGGAAGGTGGAGAAATAGTTATGTGGTTTTGACTGATGATGCTGATTCTGAATCTGATTCTTCTTTACAATTTGGTTTAAATGGAATGATTGATAATTTAAACAATAATTATCCATTTATAAACGCAAAAAAAATTCATACAGATGCTTATGTACAAGAGGTTTCAGCAGGTGGAAATAGGTATCCGAAAGCTAAGCAAGATTTTGTAGATGCAATTGAATTAGGTGCTTTAGTTGTTAATTATTATGGACATGGAGGTGAATATGGTTTTGCTCAAGAAAGAATTTATGAAATAAGTGAAGCCTTAAGCTTGAATAATTTTAACAATTTACCGTTGTTTATTACAATGACATGTGATTTTAGTCGTTTTGATAATCCTTACTTACAAACTGGAGGAGAGTTTACTTTTTGGAATCCAGAAGGTGGAGCGATAAATTTAGTCACAACAACTAGACTGATATTTGTCCCAGTTGCCTCAACAATGAATGTTAATTTTAACTTTTTTTTATATCCTGATGCTAACAATCAACAAGTTTCTATAGGTGAAGCTCTGAGAAAGGCTAAAAACATGAACAATAGTGATAATAGAAGGGTTGTTTTTAATATAGGTGATCCCGCTCTAAAATTAGCAATTCCAAAACCAAAAGTAGTTTTAACAAAAATAAATGGTGTAGATGTAAGTCAACCAACAGATGTTTTAAATGCTTTAAGTTATGTTACGCTTTCCGGAGAAGTTAGAAATACAAATGATAATTTATTGTCAAGTTATAATGGTGATTTAGCGGTTCAAATTTTTGATAAAAATATTCAAAGACAAACTTTGGGAAATGATGGAGTTACAGATTCTTCAGGAAATTTAATTACAATGAGCTTTACTACATTAGGAGAAACTATTTTTAGAGGGAATGCATCTGTAGTAAATGGAAAATTTGAATTTGGTTTTGTAGTGCCAAAAGATATTAAAATTGCCGAAGGAACAGGAAAAGTTAGTTTTTATGCAAAATCGGCTAATCCATCGCTTCAAGATCAAACAGGTCACGATTTTTCTATAAAAATAGGTGGAATTAACCTCAATGCACCAGAAGACACAACACCACCAACAGTTAGGTTATACATGAATGATGAGTCTTTTGTTTATGGTGGAATAACAAATGATTCTCCAATATTTTTAGCATTTCTAGAAGATGAACATGGTATTAACACAGCAAGCGGAATTGGGCATGATATTGTTGCTATTTTAGATGGTGATGAACTTAATCCTTATGTGTTAAATGATTATTATGAAACGGAGCTAGATAATTATCAAAAAGGGAATGTGCGTTTTCCTTTCAGGGATTTAGAGCCAGGATTGCATACTATTACATTTAAAGCGTGGGATGTTTATAATAATTTAATTACTTCCGAAATACAATTTATAGTAGTAGGAAATGATGACATCACCCTAAGTAATGTTTTAAATTATCCAAATCCTTTTGTGAGTTATACTGAGTTTTGGTTCAACCATAATCGACCTTTTGAAATGTTAGATGTTCAAGTTCAAATTTTCACAATAACAGGAAAAGTGGTTAAAACAATTAATCAATCTGTTTTGACAGAAGGTTTTTTATCAAGAGAAATTAAGTGGGATGGAAGAGATGATTTTGGGGATAAAATTGGAAAAGGTGTTTATGTATACAAACTGACAGTAGTTTCGACTATTGATGGGAAAAAATCAGAAAAACATGAGAAACTTGTAATACTTTAATAAAATAGTATATTTGTCAATTAAATAAGAAGAATACAATGAAAAAAATTGCTTTAATAATATTAATAATCACAACATTTAAAATCCAAGCTCAAGATAGAGTAATAACTACAGGAGTTCCGTTTTTGTTGATTGCTGCTGATGCACGTTCTGCGGGTATGGCTGACATGGGTGTTGCTACTTCTCCAGATGCTTATTCACAACAATACAATCCTGCAAAATATGCTTTTTCTTTAAGAGAGCAAGGTTTCTCTTTAAGTTACACACCATATCTGACAGATATTGCAAACGACATTTCGTTGGGGCAAGTAACTTACTACAATCGAATAAATGAAAAAAGTGCTTTTGCTGGAAGTTTAAGGTATTTTGGTTTAGGAGATATAGAATTAAGACAATCTTTCGATGATACGCCAAGAACAGTGTCTCCTAACGAGTTAGCATTGGATGGATCTTATTCTTTAAAATTAAGTGAAAGATTTGCAATGGCAATTGGAGGTAGGTTTATACGTTCAAACCTAAAAATTCCTGATGGAACAACAGATGCTTCTGCGGCTTCAACTTTTGCTGTAGATGTTGCAGGGTATTATCAATCAGAAGAAGAAGCATATGCTGATTTTAATGGTCGTTGGAGAGCAGGTTTCAATTTGCAAAATTTAGGGCCAAAAATTAAATATGATAATGATGTAACAAATACTAACTTTATACCTTCAAACTTAAGACTTGGAACAGGTTTTGATTTTATATTTGATGAATATAATAAAGTAGCTTTAACAGGAGAGGTTACAAAGTTATTGGTGCCAACTCCACCAGAAATTACAGATGTAAATGGTGATGGAGTTATTGATAGTGAAGATTCTTCGCAATTATATAGTGATTATCAAAAAATTGGCTGGGTTTCAGGAATTTTTAAATCTTTTGGTGATGCACCAGATGGATTATCAGAAGAGTTGAAAGAATTTACTTGGGCTTTAGGCGCAGAATACAGTTATCAAGATTCATTCGCACTGCGTTTAGGATACTTCAATGAAAGTGTAGAAAAAGGAGCAAGAAAATACTTAACACTTGGAGCAGGCTTCAAGTATCAAATAGTAAAAGTTGATTTATCTTATTTATTCTCTGCATCAAAAGTAAAAAACCCATTAGAAAACACATTACGTTTTTCTTTAACGTTTAACTTTGGTGATGAATATGATGAATATTAATCAATATTAAATAAAAGCAACAAGATCCAAATTCTAATTTTTAGAGTTTGGATTTTTTTTCCCCTATTAAAGAAATAAACATGAGAGAATTAAATATTAATACGTCTTTTAAAGTATATGATTCAATTGATGAATTAGATACAGAAACAAAAAAGTTGATGCAAAAAGCAATTAAAGCTAGAAAAACAGCTTATGCACCTTATTCAAACTTTTCTGTTGGTGCTGCTTTAAATTTAGACAACGGAGAAACTATAACTGGAACTAATCAAGAAAATGCGGCTTATCCATCGGGATTATGTGCTGAACGCGTGGCTATTTTTTATGCAGGGTCACAATTTCCAAATGCTAAAGTTTTAAAGCTTTGTATAACTGCTTCTCCAAATGATAGAGATTCTGATATTCCAATTCCACCTTGCGGAGCATGTAGACAATCAATTGCAGAATATGAATTTAAACAAGAAACAGCTATCGAAATTTATTTTATGGGCGCAAAAGGTGAAATCTATAAATCAGATTCTTTAAAGAACTTGTTGCCATTTATGTTCGATAAAAATCATCTATAACGATTTCGTTAACTATTTTTATCAAATTGTCAGTAAAAAACTTAAAAATCATGAAATTTAATTTTTTCAATAAGCTAGGAAATAGTATTTTTGCTAAATATGAAGTAAATTTCATCAAATAACATCAAACAATGAAGCCAATTACAAAAGAAGTGTACCTAAAGTGGTACGAAGACATGCTATTGTGGAGAAAATTCGAAGACAAATTAGCTGCACTTTATATTCAACAAAAAGTTAGAGGATTTTTACATTTATATAATGGTCAGGAAGCTGTTTTAGCTGGAGCATTACATGTAATGCAATTAGGTGGAAAAGATAAAATGATTACGGCTTATCGTAACCACGTTCAGCCAATCGGAATGGGTGTTGATCCAAAAAGAGTAATGGCTGAGTTATTAGGAAAAGTAACTGGTACTTCTAAAGGAATGGGTGGCTCTATGCACATTTTCTCTAAAGAACATGGTTTTTATGGAGGACATGGAATTGTAGGGGCTCAAATTCCAGTTGGTGCAGGTATGGCTTTTGCGGATAAATATTTTGAAACTGGTGGAGTTACCTTAACCTATTTTGGTGATGGTGCTGCTCGTCAAGGTTCTTTGCACGAAGCCTTTAATATGGCTATGCTATGGAAATTACCAGTAGTATTTATCTGTGAAAATAATGGATATGCAATGGGAACTTCTGTTGAAAGAACAGCAAATCATACAGACATTTGGAAACTTGGTTTAGGGTATGAGATGCCTTGCGGACCTGTTGACGGAATGAATCCTGTAAAAGTTGCTGAAGCAATGGAAGAAGCAATGGATAGAGCAAGACGAGGTGACGGACCAACTTTCTTGGAAATGAAAACCTACAGATATAGAGGTCACTCAATGTCTGATGCGCAATTATATAGAACAAAAGACGAAGTAGAAGAATATAAGAAAATTGACCCTATTACCCAAATATTAGATGTCATTAAAGAAAGTAATTACGCTACTGAAACTGAAATTGAAACAATCGACCAAAGAGTAAAAGACTTAGTAGAAGAATGTGTAACATTTGCAGAAGAATCTGACTTCCCAGAAGTAAGTCAGTTATATGATGTGGTGTACGAACAAGAAAATTATCCATTTATACCTCATAAATTATAAAACATGGCAACAGTAGTAACAATGCCTCGCTTAAGCGATACAATGACAGAAGGAACTGTAGCAACTTGGTTAAAAAAAGTTGGGGATAAAATTAGTGAAGGAGATATTTTAGCCGAAATCGAAACCGATAAAGCTACAATGGAATTTGAATCTTTTAACGAAGGAACTTTATTACATATTGGAATTCAAGAAGGAGAAACAGCAACAGTTGATTCACTTTTAGCAATTATTGGTGAAGAAGGTGAAGATATTGCAGCTCTTATTGCAGGTGGTGCTTCAAATGATAAAAAAGATGAGTCAAAAGCTGAAGAAAAATCAGCTTCTGAATCAGAACCAAAATCTGCTGAATTACCAAAAGGAGTTAAAGTAGTAAAAATGCCTCGTTTAAGTGATACCATGACTACAGGAACTGTAGCAACTTGGTTAAAAAAAGTGGGAGACAAAGTTAGTGAGGGAGATATTTTAGCTGAAATCGAAACAGACAAAGCAACAATGGAGTTCGAGTCTTTCAATGAAGGAACTTTACTATATATTGGAATTCAAGAAGGAGAAACAGCTCCAGTTGATACTATTTTAGCAATCATTGGACCTGAAGGAACAGATGTGTCAGGAATTGCGGAAAATTTTTCAAATGATACAGATACTAAAGAGGAAGTAAAAGACGTAAAAACAGAAACAAAAACAGAAACTACTGCTTCTCATTCTTCATCAACGAATAACGCCGGTGGAAGAATTTTTGCATCGCCTTTAGCCAAACAAATAGCAAAGGAAAAAGGAATTGATTTAAATCAAATTGTTGGTTCTGGTGAAAACGGAAGAATTGTTAAATCTGATGTTGAAAACTATGTACCTTCTACTAATATAAATACTAGCTCAGTACCAGAAACAGTTGCTCAAGATAAAAAAGAAACTGTTGCAAATGTCCAACCGTTTGTTCCGGTAGGAGAAAAGTTAATAACAACGAGTGCAAATTCTCAAATGAGAAAAACTATTGCTCGTCGTTTGGGAGAATCAAAATTTACGGCACCACATTATTATTTAACAATTGAGTTAGATATGGATAATGCAATTGCTTCAAGAACTACTATTAATTCACTGCCTGATACTAAAGTTTCATTCAATGATTTGATTGTTAAAGCTTGTGCAATGGCTTTAAAAAAACATCCTCGTGTAAATTCACAATGGACAGAAAAAGAAACAATATTAAATCATCATGTTAATATTGGTGTTGCTGTTGCTGTTGAAGACGGACTGTTAGTACCAGTTTTGCCATTCACTGACCAGATGAGTTTGACGCAAATTTCTTCTAGTGTTAAAGATTTAGCAGGAAAAGCTAAAGCTAAAAAATTATCACCTGCAGAAATGGAAGGTAGTACATTTACTATTTCTAATTTAGGTGCTTATGGAATTATTGAATTTACTTCAATTATAAACCAACCTAATTCAGCAATTTTATCTATTGGAGCAATTGTTGAAAAACCAGTTGTTAAAAACAGTCAAATTGTTGTTGGAAATGTAATGAAAGTAACACTTGCTTGCGACCACAGAACAGTTGATGGTGCAACAGGAGCTCTATTCTTACAAACCTTAAAAAGTTATTTAGAAAATCCAGTTACAATGTTAGCTTAAACTTCTATTTATATATAATAAGAAAGTCTCGATTTTATCGGGACTTTTTTTATGTAACTAATTCAAATTTTGTTGTCTGACTAACAGTTGAGTAAATTTGAGTAGTGTACTTTTGAATAAATAAATTTTGAGTTATGTGTAAAAAAATATTCATTTGGGTTTTACGTTTGGTAGTAGCAATAATTTTATTGCAAACGTTATTTTTTAAATTCACAGCTGCACCAGAAAGTGTTTATATATTTTCAACTTTAGGTATAGAACCTTATGGAAGAATTGGTTCTGGTATAGTTGAATTAATTGCTTCTGTCTTAATTTTAATTCCAAGAACAACTTTATTGGGAGCAATTATAGGTTTAGGGACTATGACGGGTGCAATTTTGTCACATGTAACCAAATTAGGAATAGAAGTTAATAACGATGGTGGAGCTTTGTTTACAATGGCTATAGTCGTTTTTGTTAGCTGTGCGATTTTAATTTATGTAAATAAAGATAAAATCTCTACACTTTTTGAAGTTTAAAATCTAAATTGTTGATAGATTTAACAATAAACTATAGCAATAAAGTCCTGATTTTCTCCGATTTTTTTTATTTTTACTAAAACTTACATAAAATGAGAAAATTATATTTTTTTGCTTCTTTATTAATTATTGCATGTGGTTCACCAAAGTTAATTTCGACAACTAATCCAGTTGTAACAGAGTCAACTTCAGGAATAACCAAAGTTGATTTTGCTAAAGAAGAAAACGTTGCTAAAACCTTAAAATTTTTAGCTTCTGACGATAATGAAGGAAGAGATTCAGGAAGTAAAGGAATTGAAAAAGCCAGTATTTTTTTAGAAAATATGATGAAAGAAAATGACATCAAACCTTATTTCAATACTTATAGAGATACACTTTCAAATTTTGATAAACCAGCATACAATATAGTTGGATATATTGAAGGAAATGATCCGAAACTTAAAAATGAATTCGTGATCATTGGAGCTCATTACGATCATATCGGTAAAATTGCTGCTGTAAATGGTGACGATATTGCTAATGGTGCAAACGATAACGCTTCAGGTTCAACTGCTGTTACAGAAGTCATGAAGTATTTTGCTAAAAATAAAGCAAATAAAAGAAGTGTAATTTTTACTTTCTTTTCAGCTGAAGAAAAAGGATTGCTAGGCTCAAAACATTTAGCTAAAAAATTAAAAGCAGCCAATTTAGATTTATACTTCATGTTTAATTTTGAAATGATTGGAGTTCCAATGCAAAACAAAGATTTTATTCTTTACTTAACTGGTTTTGGAAAAACGAATATGGCTTCAAAAATGAATGAATATGCGGGTGAAAAAGTGATCGGATATGTTCCAGCTGAAACTAAATACCAATTATTTAGAGCTTCGGATAATTATCCGTTCTTTACAGAGTTTGAAGTTCCTGCTCAAACGGTTTCAACATTTGATTTTGAAAACTTCGATTTTTATCACAAACCAGATGATGAATTTGAATTAATGGATCCAAAACACATGACCAATGTCGTAAATACAATGATTCCAGTTTTGGAGATAATGATGAACAAACCCACAAAAGAAATTACAATAAATGTCAAATAAAAATATAATAATCACAGGAACTTCAAGAGGAATTGGCTACGAAATGGCTTTGCAATTCGCAAATGAAGGTCATAATGTTTTAGCTTTATCACGAAAAACTCCTAAAATTTTAATCGAACACAAAAATATAACTTGTTTGTCTGTTGATTTATCTTTAGATTCAGCAATTGAGGAAGTAGAAGATTTTATCAAAAACACGTTCAAGAAAGTGGATGTTCTAATTCACAATGCTGGAGCTTTATTACATAAACCATTTGAACAAATATCTTCAAGTGAATTTGAAAACATCTATAAAGTAAATGTTTTTGCTGTAGCGAGTTTAACTAGAATTTGCATTCCATTTCTTCAAAAAGGAAGTCATGTTGTAACAATAAGTTCAATGGGAGGAATTCAAGGAAGTATGAAATTTGCAGGTTTAGCAGCTTACAGTTCAAGTAAAGGAGCAGTTATTACTTTGTCAGAATTACTTGCAGAAGAGTACAAAGAGCAAGGCATTAGTTTTAATGTTTTAGCTTTAGGTTCCGTAAATACAGAAATGTTGCAAGAAGCTTTTCCAGGATATGAAGCACCACTTTCTGCTCAAGAAATGGCAAATTATATTCACGATTTTGCTTTAACCGGAAATAAATATTATAACGGAAAAGTACTGCAAGTTTCATCAACAACACCATAGTTTGAGTAACGTTTTAGAAAAATACTTACCTTCTCATGCAGTCGAATCTTGTTTTGAACTTGTAAAAGCTAATCATGTACATTTAAAAATTGTAAATGAGAGGCAAACTCGTCATGGTGATTATCGAAAAGATGCGCAAGGTTTCCATTTGATTACAGTAAATTCTAATTTAAATAAATATAGATTTCTAATCACACTAATTCACGAAATTGCTCATTTGGTAGCTTTTCAGAAATTTGGAAGAAACATAAAACCACATGGAGTAGAGTGGAAACATACTTTTCAAAGACTTATGGTTCCTTTTATCCGACCAGAAATATTTCCAAACTCAGTGTTGTCTTTAGTAGCAAATCATTTTAGAAATCCAACAGCAAGTAGCGATACTGATGCTAGATTAGCATATGCTTTAAAACAGTTTGATGAACGAAAACCAGATGTTTATTTTATACATGAAGTGCCAAGTGGTAGTTTATTTAGAATAAAAAATGGTAGAATTTTTCAAAAAATCGGACTTCGGGTAAAGCGATATGAATGTACAGAAATGAGTTCTGGAAAAACCTATTTATTCAATGCTAATGCTGAAGTTGAAATTATCCCAGGTTAGTTTGTCTATAGCAAAACGTTATTCAAAGAAACATCATTTCGTTTAATAGAATAACAGATTAATTTGTATATTTAGCTATTATTTTTGTACTTATAATTACAAAGAAAAAAATAAAATGAATAAAAATTATTACGCAATATTAATGGCCGGTGGAGTTGGTTCTCGATTTTGGCCCGTGAGTACAGTAGATTTTCCTAAACAATTTCACGATATGTTAGGAACTGGTGATACTTTAATTCAAAAGACTTTTTCTAGATTAGCAAAAATAATTCCAGTCGAAAATATACTAATTTTAACTAATGAGAAGTATAATAATTTGGTTTTAGAGCAATTGCCAATGGTTAAACAAGAGCAAGTTTTGTTAGAGCCTGCTATGCGTAATACAGCACCTTGTATTTTATATGCTTCACTAAAAATCCAAAAACAAAATCCAGATGCAGTTATGGTTGTTGCACCAAGTGATCACTGGATTGAAGATGAAGAAGAATTTGCAAACAATTTAAAACAATGTTTTGATTTTTGTGGTTCAGAAAATGCATTGATGACATTAGGAATACAACCAACTTTTCCAAATACAGGTTTTGGTTACATTGAATATGATAAAGCAGATTCAAATCCAATAAAAATAGTTAATCAATTTAGGGAGAAACCAAATTATGAAACAGCAAAAGCATTTTTAGCTAGTGGAAATTTTCTTTGGAATGGAGGAATTTTTATTTGGAGTGCAAAAGCAATTACAGAAGCATTTGCTGAATTTCAACCTGTGATGAATAAGTTATTTCAATCTGGATTAGAAAAATATAATACAAGTTCTGAAAGAGATTTTATTAATTCGAATTATGGTCTAGCAGAAAACATATCTATTGACTATGCCGTTTTAGAAAAGGCAAAAAATGTTTATGTATTGCCAGCAACTTTCGATTGGAACGATCTTGGAACTTGGGGTTCATTACACGAAAAATTAGATAAAGATGAGAATAAAAATGCTGTTGTTAACGCAACTGTAGTTTTAGAAAATGCATCTAATAATATAATAAGGGCAGACAATAAGAAAGTAATTGTAATTGATGGATTAAACGACTATATCATTGTTGATAAGGATGATGTTTTACTAATTTATCCAAAAAGTAAAGAACAAGATATTAAAAAAATTGTTTCTAAATTGTAGTTTTTTTATTTCTGATCTTCTTCCAAATACATTTGTCTAACTTTCTTGAATAATTCTGATGAATAAACAAAATCGGTAACTGCTTCGTTATCGGTTTTGAATATTTCTCTATTAGAACCTTCCCATGCTACTAGACCATTTTTTAAGAAGACAATTTTCTCTCCAATCTCCATTACAGAATTCATATCATGCGTATTAATAACGGTTGTGATATTATATTCTTCAGTAATTTCTTTAATCAAATTGTCAATAACAATAGCCGTTTTTGGATCTAAACCCGAATTGGGTTCATCACAAAAAAGATATTTGGGTTTGTTTACAATAGCCCTTGCAATAGCAACACGTTTTTGCATACCACCCGAAATTTCTGAAGGCTTTTTGTCGTTAGCATCTATCAAATTCACTCTGGCTATTACAAAATCAACACGCTCTTTTATCTCTTGAGGTGTTTTTTTAGTAAACATTTTTAGAGGAAAACCAATATTTTCTTCAACGGTCATACTGTCAAATAAGGCACTTCCTTGAAAAACCATCCCTATTTCTGTTCTTAGAGCTCTTTTTTCATCATTGGAAAGCTCAGAGTAGATTCTACCATCAAACGAAATTGTACCGGTTTCTGGAGTATGAATACCCAATAATGATTTTAGAAAAACCGTTTTTCCAGAACCACTTTGTCCTATGATTAAATTTGTTTTTCCAGCTTCAAAACTAGTTGAAATTCCTTTTAAAACTTTTTGATCACCAAACGTCTTTTCTATATTTTTTACTTCTATCATGCGCTTAAAAGGAGTTGAGTTAATAAATAATTTACCAAAATAATTACAACTGAAGTCCAAACAAATGCTACAGTACTGGCTTTTCCAACTTCTAAAGCACCACCTTTCATATAAAAACCATGAAAAGAAGGAATTGTAGCTAAAATAAAAGCAAAAACAGATGTTTTAATAAAAGCATAAGTAATATGAAAAGGAATAAAATCCGTTTGAATACCTTGTATAAATTCGGCGCTAGAAGTAAATCCTCCATAAACACCAGCCATCCAGCCACCAAGTACACCTAAAAACATACTAATTCCAATGAGGAATGGATATAATAACAAGGCAATAAGTTTAGGAAAAACTAAATAATTAAGTGAATTGACACCCATTACTTCAAGAGCATCAATCTGTTCGGTAACACGCATAGTTCCTATACTAGATGTTATAAAAGAACCCATTTTTCCAGCCATAATTATCGAAATAAAGGTTGGAGCAAATTCAAGAATCACAGATTGTCTGGTAGCAAAACCAATTAAATATTTTGGAATTAAAGGATTTGTTAAATTCAAAGCAGTTTGAATCGCTACAACACCACCAACGAAAAATGAAATAAATGCCACAATTCCCAAAGAATCAATAATTAAATCATCAATTTCCTTAAAAATAAGTTGTCGCATGACTTTCCATTTGGTAGGTTGCTTGAAAACCTCTTTCAACATTATAAAGTAACGACCTATTTGAGTTAGGTATCTAATTAACATCATAGTTTTAAAATATCATCAAAAATACTAAGAAGTTATGAGTTTTGTGTTATGTCTTATGATTTTTTTGGGCGTTCCCTTTCAGGTCGTACTGTCCACTATATCTTTTGCTTCATTGCATTACACAAAAGGATGCCGTTCCCATCACTAACGCAGATCTCGTAAGGTTAAAATTTTCTATTATACCAAAAACACTTTAAGTCTATCAAAGTTCTTAAAGTGTTTAAGGAGTAAATAATATTTTTTATTTCATTTTATTTAAATCAAATCTGTAAATAATATCTCCACCTATATATGGCGCAGCAACAAACTCAGTGTTTAATCGGTTTCTCTTATCACCAGAAACTTGTAAAGTTAGAACTTGAAGGCCTACAGTATCATTTTGATTATATAAACCATAGTCAGTAGTGTCGTAACCTACCTTGGCTCTCATTAAAAGAGCATTATTCATTAGGCCATAAGAAGCATAAAGTCCAAAACGAATAGATTCTTCCTGTATGTATAAATTCGAATTTGAAGCGGATATGTTATAAGATTTAATAGATGTTAACAAGTCAGAACCCACACTGAATTTAGAACCAAGAGCATAATTAATATCCATTCTAATGGGTAATGTAGCGTTTATGTATAGTTTTTTGTTTTGAGATCTGTGCCATAAACCTATAATTGGTGTTAAAGTAGTTCCGAAATTTTCTGTAGAACTATATAGACCAAATTTATATTTTAAATTTTCTTTAGCTTGATAATCTATAATAGCAATACCACCAAATTGATAGTCGTTTGATCCAAGATTATTAAAATCGGAAGCAATTTTTGGAAGCAAAACATAAGTTCCCGACCATTTTTCAGAATGTTGGTATTTTACTCCCAAATTCAAACGAGCCATGGTTAAATTGCTATTATTTGACGAAGGAGCGAAGCTAAGGTTTGTGTTTTCTGCTGTAAGACCAGTTAGAAGTACTAATTTGTCATTTATTACGCTTGGGTAATAAAGTTCAAAATTTAAATTTTTTACATTAGTTTCTGAATTTGTTCCGTTTTCAAGAGTTGAATTGTTTAGACTAAATTTTACAATATCAACATAATCTTGAGCATTTGTCTGAATTGTAAATAGGAACAGTATTCCAAGTAAAGCGATTTTTTTCATTTTAGATAGTTTTGTTTTTTCAAAGAAATTAAAACAACACTAATAAAAAGCAATAATAAATGTTAAAAAAATGAATAAATAAAACATTTAATGACAATTATAAAAATTATTTATAGGTTAAGAAATCTAAATAAACAGATTTAAATCAACTTTTCCTTCATTTTTTTCCAACGATACTTTCTAATGAATTTAGCTTGTTCTTGAGTCACAAATAATTCTTTTCCAGACGATTTAGCTTTCCAAAATCCTTTTATATAATCAATAAAAAGCAAAGGTTTTTTCTTCCTTAAAGCTAGTTTTAAGGAAGCTACAGCAGTAATCCAAAAACCATACCCTAAACTATAAAAAGCTTCTCCTTGTTTATAACGAGCAGCTTTATTGTAATTGGCTCCAGTTGGTTTTAGGTGTTTTACTTGTAAAGATTCATCTGTAACCACTTTCCAATTGTAGAATTTACATAATAATTCGTCAACGGTGTCCCAGCCCATAGCCGTTTTTAGTCCACCAATTTGCTTGAAAGTTTCTTTTCTATAAGCTTTTAATGCACCACGTATATGATCTTTATCGGTTAAACTTTCTAAAACCCATTCATTATTTTTTTCGATATAACAAAAACCACCAGCCATACCTATTTCTGCATCAGCTTTAAAGTGATTCAATATAGTTTCGAAATAATTTAAAGGTAAAATTAAGTCTGAATCTAGTTTTACGATCACACCATAATCATCGTCTAATTGCGATAATCCTTTATTAAAGGCTTTAATTACTTTGCTTCCAGGTAAATGAATGGCTTCAGAGTTGTTTTTGACTGCAGAAATAAAAGAGAATTTCTCAGCGTATTTCTCAGCAATTTCAAAAGTTTTATCAGTCGAATTATCATCAACTATAACTAATTTTTTAGGTAAAATAGTTTGATTCACAATTGAATGAAGTGTTAATTCAATAAATTGTTCTTCGTTGTAAGCTGGAATGATAATGTAGTAATTCATAAATGAAATTCCAATTTTTAAAATTCCAAATTCCAATTGAATGGGTTTTTTTTTGGAATTTGGGATTTTTTATTTGGGATTTTTTATTGCGTAAACCAAATAGTAACGATTTGTAAAATATCTCAACAAAGGTCTGAATCCGATTTTTTTTACTGGATGCGTAAATTTCACCTTATCTATAATTTTGAAACCAGTTTTTTCTAGCAACCAATCTAATTGCCAATCTTCAAACTCGTGATAATGTCTGTCCCATTTATCAGTTTTGCTTCTATAAGCAGAAGAAAACCATAAGCGCATTGGAATTGAAATTAAAACTTTATCACACTTAACATTTTCTAAAATCGTATATGGATTTAATAAATGTTCAAAAATTTCAAAAGCAGTCACAACACTATAATCCTCATTTTGTAATGTTGATTGATTGTTGTCTAAATCTTCTCCGTTGGTGTTCTTAACTGTATAGCCATTTTCTAGCATGATTT
Organism: Flavobacterium gelidilacus DSM 15343; assembly: GCF_000422685.1. GTDB lineage: Bacteria > Bacteroidota > Bacteroidia > Flavobacteriales > Flavobacteriaceae > Flavobacterium > Flavobacterium gelidilacus. The sequence goes on from NZ_KE383904.1 coordinate 38,436, forward strand.
TAGAAAAAGGATTTGGAACTCCTAAATCTAAAATAGTGTCGTCTTTGGAAATGTGTTTTTTTAGAAAATCAAAAGTAATATTAAATCGCTTGCTAGGATATGTCTTTTCGTACATTAAAAGTAGATTAAGTAACAAATTTAATTTTTTCTTACAACATACAACTTACAACTTGCAACTTTTTTACATTTGATAAGCAATAGCATTGATATTCATTCCGGCACCAACAGAAGCAAAAAGTATAATATCACCTTTGTTTAAGGATTGATTTTCTATTTGACCTTTCATGATTAAGTCATAAAGAGTTGGAACAGTCGCAACACTACTGTTTCCTAATTTATGAATACTCATTGGCATAATTCCTTCTGGATAAGGTTCTTTATATAGTTTGTAAAAGCGTTGAACGATAGCTTCGTCCATTTTTTCATTCGCTTGGTGAATCAATATTTTTTTAACCTGTTTGATATCTAGATTTGCAATTTCCAAACATTCTTTCATAGCATTTGGAACATTTACTAAAGCAAATTCATAAATTTTACGACCATACATTTTTATATAACGAACGTCTGGGTCATTATCTTGGTTGTAAGAACTTCCAAAAAACAAATAATTGGCTTCGTCATAAGTGTATGAAGCACTGTTGGTTGCTAAAATCCCACCAGTTTCGTTTGTTTGTTCAATAATTGTTGCTCCAGCGCCATCAGAATAAATCATTGAATCTCGATCGTGTGGATCAACAACTCTAGATAAAGTTTCAGCGCCAATAACCAAGCATCTTTTTGCCATTCCGGCTTTAATAAAAGCTTGTGCTTGAATTACACTTTCTACCCAACCAGGGCAACCAAAAAGCATGTCGTAAGCTACACATTTTGGATTTTTTATCCTTAAATTATATTTGACTTTAGCGGCTAAACTTGGTAACATATCACCTTGAATAGTACCTTTTTTTACATCACCAAAATTATGAGCAAAAATTATATAGTCTAAAGTTTCTGGGTCAATTTTTGCATCTTCGATTGCTTTTTGTGCAGCAATAGTAGCAATTTGTGAAGTAGTTTGATTGTCGTCAACATACCTTCTTTCTGCAATTCCAGTAATCTCAGTAAATTTCTGAGCTATTACATCATTAGGGTGATTTAACTTGGAACCATCTTCATTTAAAAACGTATGGTTTGCAAAATCTCCATTTGTTATTGTTAAAGAAGGAATGTAACTTCCTGAACCTGTGATTTTAATTTGCATTGTAAAGGATTTAATTTGCTAAATTAATAATAAATAATTTAATGGCATGCTAAAAAGTACTATGCATGCATATTATTATGGAATAATTAAGAGAACAAAGATATTACTAATAATAATGTAATAAATACTTATTTTACTGAAATTTAATTTGCATTACGGTTGCCATACTTAAGGCATTCGTTTTCATCTCTTCTGCGTGTTTGCCTTTAAAATGACTATCGATTGTTTCGTAGAGATGTTTAATCCAAGATTCAAAATGTTCTTTTTTAAAAGCATGTTTCTCATGCAAATTTTTATGAATTTGAAACATATTGTTGCTATATCCACCTTTCATAAATAATGATTGTTCCCAAAAAGTAGCTAATACATCAAAGTGGTGTTCTAAATGTTTGTCTGTATTTGTTATTTTAGTAAAGTAAAAACTTATACTTTCATCTAACAAAAGCTTATCATAAAATCCTCTCATTATTAAAAGAATATCTTCTCTAGTTTCAATATCATTCATCTCTTGAAAATTTTAACAAAGTTACTACTATTCATTTTTTTTTAACTGACATTTATCATAAAATAAAAAGGTTTCAAAAATAAATTTGAAACCTTTTTTATCTTAGTACTTAATGTACTGACAAATTGTTACATATAAGCTTCAATAGGAGCACAACTACAAACTAAATTTCTGTCACCATATGTTTCATCAACACGACGAACACTTGGCCAGAATTTATTTTCTATAACATATTCTAATGGATAGGCTGCTTTTTCTCTTGTATAAGGTAAGATCCAAGTATCAGCTGTTAGCATTTGTAATGTATGAGGTGCATTTTTCAATACATTGTTTGATTCATCTGCTGAAGCCTCTTCAATTTCTTTACGAATTGAAATCATTGCATCACAGAATCTATCTAGTTCAGCTACATCTTCAGATTCTGTTGGTTCGATCATTAAAGTTCCAGCAACTGGGAAAGAAACTGTTGGAGCATGATATCCATAATCCATCAAACGTTTCGCGATATCAGAAACTTCAATTCCTTTTTCTTTGAAACCTCTACAATCTAAAATCATTTCGTGAGCTGCTCTTCCTTTTTCACCAACATATAAAACTGGATAATGATCTTCTAAACGCGCTTTCATGTAGTTTGCATTTAGAATAGCATATTTAGTTGCATTTGTAATTCCTTCTGCGCCTAACATACAAATGTATCCATAAGAAATTAAGCAAACTAAAGCTGATCCGTAAGGTGCTCCAGAAATTGCAGTGATAGCTTGATCTCCACCAACTTTTACTAATGGATTACTTGGTAAAAACGGAACTAATTTTTCGTTTACGCAAATTGGTCCAACACCTGGTCCACCACCACCATGAGGAATAGCGAATGTTTTGTGTAAATTTAAGTGACAAACATCAGCACCAATAGTTGCAGGATTTGTTAATCCAACCTGAGCGTTCATGTTGGCACCATCCATATATACTAAACCACCATTGTCATGAATGATTTGTGTAATCTCTCTAATAGCGCTTTCAAAAACCCCATGAGTTGAAGGATAAGTTACCATTAGACATGATAATTCATCTTTATATTGAAGTGCTTTTTCTCTAACATCTTCTACATCGATATTACCGTTTTCCATAGTTTTGGTTACGATAATTGTCATTCCAGCCATTGCAGCTGATGCAGGATTTGTTCCGTGTGCTGATGCAGGAATTAAGCAAATTGTTCTTTTTTCGTCATCTCTCGAATGGTGATAAGCACGAATAGTCATTAAACCAGCATATTCACCTTGAGCACCAGAATTGGGTTGTAATGTTGTTCCTGCAAAACCTGTAATAACATTCAATTGGTGTTCTAATTTTTTAAGCATTTTGGTGTAACCTTGTACTTGGTCTAATGGAGCAAAAGGGTGAATTGTATTCCAATAAGGCATACTTAAAGGTAACATTTCAGCCGCTGCATTTAATTTCATAGTACAAGACCCTAAAGCAATCATAGAATGTGTTAGAGATAAATCTTTACGCTCTAATTTTTTGATATAACGCATTAAACTCGTTTCTGAATGATATTTATTGAATACCTCATGCGTTAAAAATGCTGATTTTCTACTTAATTGTGTTGGGTAATTTTTCTCTAAAACATATTCGGAAATTTCAAAAGCTTCTTTTCCTAATGCTTCTGCGAAAATGGCAATTACTTGATTAATATCATTAAATAAAACTGTTTCGTTTAAAGAAATTGAAATCGTTTCATCATCAATATAAAAGAAATTTACTTCGCTTTTTTCAGCAATTGCTCTTACTTTTTTAGCATCAGCTTTAACTACAATTGTATCGAAAAAAGAAGTGTTTGTTTGGTAAACACCTAATTTGTTTAAAGCATCAGCTAAAGTTGAAGCCATTCCGTGAACTTTGTCAGCAATGTAATTTAACCCTTTTGGTCCGTGATAAACAGCGAACATTCCAGCCATTACAGACAATAAAACTTGAGCTGTACAGATATTCGAAGTTGCTTTTTCACGTTTAATGTGTTGTTCACGCGTTTGTAGTGCCATACGTAAAGCGCGATTTCCATCAGCATCTTGTGAAACTCCGATTATTCTTCCTGGCATGGAGCGTTTGTATTCGTCTTTTGTTGCAAAATAAGCAGCATGTGGTCCACCATAACCCATTGGTATTCCAAAACGCTGAGTTGTTCCTACTACTACATCAGCACCCATTTCTCCTGGAGGAGTTAATTTTACTAACGATAAAATATCTGCAGCAACAGCCACTTTTATTTCATTTTTATTTGCTTTTTTGATGAAATCAGCATAATCATATACTTGACCATATTTTCCTGGATATTGTAGAATAGCTCCATAAAAGTCACTAGAAAAATCAAATTCTTGGTGATTTCCAATTACTAATTCAACTCCAATTGGAGCAGAACGTGTTTGTAAAACTGATAAAGTTTGAGGTAAAATTTCTTCTGAAACAAAGAATTTACAAACATTATTTTTCTTTTGATCTCTTGAACGAACATCAAACAATAAGGCCATTGCTTCAGCAGCTGCTGTACTTTCGTCTAATAAAGAGGCATTTGCAATTTCCATTCCAGTTAATTCAATAACTGTGGTTTGGAAATTTAAGATAGCTTCTAAACGACCTTGAGCAATTTCTGCTTGATAAGGTGTATATGCGGTGTACCATCCTGGGTTTTCAAAAATATTTCTTTGAATTGCAGGAGGAACTATTGTAGGATGATAACCTAATCCTATATAAGATTTGAAAACTTTGTTTGTACGACCTAATAAACGAATGTGATTTGCATATTCATATTCCGTCATGATGTGTTCTAATTCCAATGGTTTTTTCAAACGAATATCAGCTGGGATAGTTTCAAAAATTAATTGGTCTAATGTTTCAACACCAATGGTTTCCAACATTTTTGGCAAATCGTTTTCTCTTGGTCCTAAGTGTCTTAATGCAAATGAGTCTGTTTTCATTTATGTAAAGATAAAGTGTGTAATTGTGTTGTTTTTTTAAAATCTAAAGTAAATTCAGATTAAAGTGCAAAAGTAATTATTATACTTCTAATTTTTCCTAAATTTGAGTCAATTTTTTGTCTTTTTATCAACTAAAAGCCATTCTTATTAACACTTTGATTATTTTTGTTGAATGCGAATTCTAAAATACATATTTGATTTTTACATTCAAAGTAGTCTTCATGTTGCTTTGGCCGTTTATGCTTTGATTCGAATAACTTTTTTCAAGTTAAACATTTCTTATGATGAATCTGTAGCTTATTTTGGTTTTTTTGGAACCATTGTAGGGTATAATTTTATCAAGTATGATGAATTAGCAAGAGTAAAAAAAATTAAATTGACTAAAACTTTTAAGGCTATTATTGTTTTAAGTGTCATATCAGCAATAGCTACTTTTTATTATTTTTTGGAGTTAAAAACAAAAACCAAGCTAATTGGATTTGGAGCATTATTACTTACAATTTTATATACATTACCTTTTTTTCCGCATAGAACTAACATGCGAAATTGGAGTGGTTTAAAAATTTATTTGGTAGCTATTGCTTGGGTTGGAGTAACCGTTCTTTTGCCAGTTCTAAATGCAGATATGGATTTTTCAATAATTGTTATATTGAAATGTATGCAACGCTTTTTTTTCGTTTTTGTGTTGATGTTAATTTTTGAAATTATTGACTTGCAATTTGACGATTTAAAACTTCATACTATTCCTCAAAAATTAGGATTGAATCAAACCAAAAATATGAGCTATTTATTAACTTTAGTCTTTTTTGTGTTAGATTTTTTTAAGCCAAATATTACGTTTCAACAATTAGTAATTACTTTTTTAGTTGCATTAATATTATTCATTTTTACTTTTTATGCCGATTCAAAACGGAATAAATATTATACTTCTTTTTGGGTTGAAAGTGTACCTTTTTTTTGGTTGGTTTTGTTATTGATTTTCAGCTAAATTCTTCAAAACCTCATTACGAGTTTTTAGAAAATTAGTCATGTGTTTTTTTAGAACAAGATTATCAAATAACTTTCCAAATATTCCATAAGGAGTTTCATACATTAGATTATCAATCATAACTGTTTTTCCGTTTTTTTCTATGAAGGAATGTTCATGTTTAAAAGATTTGAAATTTCCACTTGCCATTTGATCAACAAAATAATCATATAGTTCCATTTCGGTTATTTTACTTGTGTGTGTTAAGTATATTCCAAAATGTTTGCCTTTCCAAGTTACGGTTTCATTTAAGTTGATTAAACCAAAAGTAATTCCTGCAATAGCTTTTTCATTAGTTTTGCTGGCAGAATTTTGATGCACATCGATATTTCTTGATAAATCAAAAACGATTTTCTTTGGTGCATTTATTTTTGTGATGAGGTTTATGGTTGTCATTGTTTTTAATTTTTAAACTAATCAAAAACAATTTATAATTTCATAAATGTTTATGATTCGTCTTTTGTTGTTCTAACTAAACTTATTCCTGTTAAGAAGAAAATCAAACCTAAAACACCAAAAATAATTAGTGATCTAATATCTTGATTACTTCCTGACGTGTTTGAAAATAAAACAGCAGTGTAAATTAAACCACCTATTCCAAGAGAAGTAAGTATTGTTCCAAAGATTCTTTTAAGATTCATAATTTGTATTTTAATAATTAATTTCAACAAAACTATGTTACTTAAGTCTTTAGTAAATTATATGATTTTAACAGAATCTTATAGATTTCCCATTAAATTATTATTAATTTTTTATTACATTTTGATCATCTTGATTATTCTCTCCTGCTTTTCTTTTTCTTCTAAAAAAAAATATAAGTTAACTAAAAGCATGATGCCTAAGTAGATTTCAAAACCTCCAATTTTATAACTTAGTTTTTCAATTAATTCTTGATAGCCTTCTTTGTAGAGGTAAAGTTCTAAAATCATTAATGCAAATCCTAAGTTTAATAGATAGAAACCAGACTCAAATAATTTGTTTGTAGCTTTAGTAATTTCCTCTTTTACTTTAAAAATATTTGTCATGTTATTAAGCTGTTTTTGAATAAAGTTTTTGCAACATATGTTGTTAATGCATTAGCAATTGGTAAATAGATAGCGTAACCAATTATGTTGAGGTTCATGATGAAAGGTTTTTAAAGGTTTTATCTAAAGTATCAAATTTAAATTCAAAACCAATTTCTTGTAATCTTTTCGGAATAACATTTCTGCTTTTTAAGACTAATTCTGGTTCAGTTCCAATAATTTTTGCTCCAATTTTTAAAATTGCTTTTGGTGTTGGAATTCCGATTGGGATTTTTAATACTTTTCTTAATTCACTCATGAAATATTCATTTTGAATAGGCTTTGGAGAAACAACGTTTACAACTCCAATCATTTCTTTTTCAATAATAAATTCAATTGCTCTAGCGAAATCTTTTTCATGAATCCAACTAATAAATTGATTTCCATTCCCTTGTTTTCCACCTAATCCAAACTGTGCTAATCTTTTTAACGGAATAAAAGCACCACCATTTTTTCCTAAAACTATTGAAGTTCTTAAAGCTGTTTTTAGTGTTTTTGGAGTTTCAATTTGAAATAAAGCTTTTTCCCAAGATTTAGCTACATTCATAGAGAAGTCATTTCCAATTTCTCCATTTTCTTCGGTCATTTGTTTGTCTTCAGAATTTCTGTAAATGGTAGAAGTGGATGAATTTAACCAATGCTTTGGAGGATTTTTACATTGTAAAACAGCTTTATTTAAAATAGAAGTACTATCAATTCTTGATGATAAAATTTCTTTCATGTTTTTATCAGTATATCTACAATCAACAGATTTTCCAGCAAGATTAATTAAAATATCAGCATTCTCTAGCTCGTTTTCCCAACCAGAAAGCGTTTTTGCATTCCAATTTACATATTTAATAGTGTTTTTTATTTCAGATTTTCCTCTTGTAAGAATTACAATTTCTTCAAACTTATCTCTAAAATGATTTACTATAACTTGACCTAAAAAACCTGTTCCTGCTGCGATTACTAATTTTTTCATTGTTATAAAGTTAGGATTATTATTAAAGCAATTACTCTATATAAAATCCAAGTTAAGGTTAAATGTTTAGGCAATTCTAAAATAGTTGTTCTTCTGTAATGTTCTAAAATCATTAAATTTACGGTTAAACCAAACCAGCCTAAAATCACATATTCATTTAAAAAAATAAATTTATTTAAGAATATAATTGGTAATAAAAATAAACTTCCCATTACTGAAACAGTAACTAAATTACCTATATAATTAAGTTGTTTTTGTTTGCTTAATTTTTGAATAAACAAATATTGAAATCCTATTTGTCCAACGGCTAAAAATAGTTCTCTAAGGAAAGTAGCTTTTGGCAACAATACAATTGATTTTGAATATTGAAATAAAGTTATTGCCGTAAAAAGAGTTGCAAAAAGTATATATAAAGTTCTATATTTTACATTAAAATCTGGAATACATTGACTACTGTTTTTAATTTTACTAGGTGCAATAACCTTTCTGTTATAAGAAATGAATTTGTAAAATTTTTTCAAGAGGAAATTAATTGGTTTTAAAGTACCTATTTTCTCCATCCATGGAAATGAATAACCAATTATTTTTAGCAAACTATCAATTCCATATAAAGTAGTTTTGTTTTTAGAATCAACTAATGCTATTTCATTTTTAGCTCTGTCTAAATCAACAAAGTTTTTTTCTTCAATAGTTATGTTTGCAAATGATTTTCTGCCCTGAGAATCTAGCATTTTTGCTTTTATGAATCCAGAAGTATAAATGTTACACATTGGACAATCTTCATCGTAAATTAGAGTTTGGTTGTTTAGTGTTTTCATAGTTAAATGTTTTGTTTTCTTTTGGAAGAAATCTAAGTTTTGAGTTGTTATTCTTTTATGGATTTTTTTCCTTCAATCGTAATTTTAGAACCTTTCGCCATAAAACAGGAAACTGGTTTTTGATCCTGAAGGAAGGCAAATTCTTTTCCATAAACCAATTCAAAGTCAACATCAACTTGATAATCCATAACTTCTAGTTGTTGCCATTTTGGATGTGTAACTTCATATTCTACCGTTCTCTTTTGGTTTGATTTGGTATAACCATAATAATGTTCTGATATGAATTCTGCTTCGGAATTTTTTTCAATTGAAAGAAGTTCTTTTTTCGTTTTTACTGCAATCGAATTCCAATAATTGTCGTTTTTCCATTCATATTTGAATTGTAGCGAATTAGCATCAGAAGTTCTAGTGTGACGCATAGGTAATGTCTGATAATGTTCATTGTACAAAGTATTTGCAACAATTGTTATAGCATGCTTAGGTACAATTTCTTTGACAAATACAACGCCTCGTTTCCAAATTCCATTTTCGAAACGTTTGACGTAAAAACGTAAATTTACTTCTTCAAAATTTACGTGATATGGAATTTTAAAACCTAAGACTTTTACGTTTTCAAACATAAAACCTATTAGACTTATGTAACACTTGTTATTCCATAAATCTAATTCAGTTCCTTTTGGAACATATTTTTCTAGCAATTTTGAATCGATCTCGTAATTGATGAAAAGTAAATCATTCCATTCTGCAGTTAAAAAGCTCATATTGTTTTATTTTTTTTTACAACTTTCAGAAAAAAATGAAAGTTTAAGTTAAATTTTTTTGTTTCAGTTTCTACTTCATAATTTTTATAACCAATCTTCCTAACCAATTGTCTTTAAATTCTGTAGCTTTTTCTAACATATTGTCAGCTTTTAAAACAAAATCGTATAATTTGGTAGTTTGATCTACAAAATGTCTTTCTTCTTCTGTGGCATTTGAATCTATACTTGAAACTTCTTTTAAAACTTTCAAAGCAGGTTTGATTTCTCTTTTGCTTCTTTCTCTTGCGATTTTTACGGCTAATTCGTCTAAATTTTTTTCAGCAGTAAAAAACTCTCTTCTTTCACCGGCTTTGTATTCTTTGTAAACAATTCCCCAATCCATTAAAGCACGTAAATTCATTGAAGCATTTCCGCGAGAAATTTGTAATTCTTCCATAACGTCTTCCATAGAAATAGGTTCATTGCTAACCATTAATAGGGCGTGAATTTGAGCCATGGTTTTATTAATTCCCCATTGACTACCTAATGCACCCCAAGTTTGAACGAATTTATTTTTTGCTTCTTTGAATTCCATTTTGGATTTATTTCAGTTTGATGAGACAAAGATATATAAAAGTTTTTAAAGTTTCAAAAATAAATGAAAGTTTATTTTAAAAAGAAACCGAACTATTGAAATTCGGTTATCTTATTTTTAGATCAACCCAGCTCTTTTCAACAAAGCTTCAGGTTTTGGTTCTTGGCCTCTAAATTTTTTGTACAAAGTCATTGGATGTTCTGTTCCACCTTTTGAAAGTACGTTTTCTTTGAATTTTGTAGCTACTTCTTTGTCAAAAATGCCTTTTTCTTGAAAATAAGCAAATGCATCAGCATCTAGAACTTCTGCCCATTTGTAACTGTAATATCCAGAAGAATAACCACCTTGGAAAATATGAGAAAAAGATGTACTCATGCAATTTTCTGCAACATCTGGATATAGTTTTGTGTTTTCGAATGCTTTTTCTTCAAATGCTTTTACATTATCTATTGTTTGTGGTTTTCCGTGATATGTCATATCTAATAAGCCAAAACTTATTTGACGCATGGTTGCCATTCCTTCTTGAAAACTCGCACTTTCTTTGATTTTTTCTACATATTCTTGTGGAATAATTTCACCAGTTTCGTAATGTTTAGCAAATAATGCTAAAGCTTCTGGTTCATAGCACCAATTTTCCATCACTTGACTTGGTAATTCCACAAAATCCCAATAGACAGAAGTTCCAGATAAACTTGGATAAACCGTGTTGGCTAACATTCCGTGCAAACCATGACCAAACTCGTGAAATAAAGTTGTTACTTCATTAAAGGTTAGGAGTGAAGGTTTAGTCACTGTTGGTGGTGTGAAGTTGCACACATTTGAAATATGTGGTCTATCGTTTTTACCATTTCTAATCGATTGTGATTTAAATGAAGTCATCCAAGCACCATTTCGTTTTCCTTTTCTTGGAAAAAAGTCAGCATAAAAAACAGCTACTAATTGGTTATCTTCATCCGTTACTTCGTAAGTTGTAACATCTTTATGATATTTTTCAATATCAAAAACTTCTGTGAAGGTTAATCCGTATAGTTTTCTAGCAATTGTAAATGCACCGTTTAAAACATTTTCTAATTTAAAATAAGGTTTTAGTTTTTCATCATCTAAATTGAATAATTTTTGCTTCAATTTTTCAGAATAATAAGCACCATCCCATTTTTCTAAATGATCAATTCCGTCTAATTCTTTAGCGAAAGCAGTTAATTCAGCAAATTCTCTTTCTGCTGCAGGTTTTGCTTTTTCTAACAAATCATTCAAAAATGAAATTACCTTATCTGGATTTTGAGCCATACGTTCTTCCAAAACAAAATGAGCATGTGAAGGATAACCCAATAAATTAGCTCGTTCATGACGCAAACGAACAATATCTTTTACGTTATTTTGATTGTCAAATTCATTGCTTTGAAATGCTTTTTTTCCTGCTGCAATAGCAAGTTCTTTACGTAATTCACGATTATCTGCATACGTTAAAAAAGGTATATAACTTGGGTAATCTAAAGTAAATACCCAGCCTTCTAGTTTTCTGTTTTCTGCTTCTGACTTTGCAGCTTCGATTACACCTTCAGGCAAACCTTTTAAATCGGCTTCATTTGTGATGTGTAACTGATAATTGTTGGTTTCAGCTAAAACATTTTCACCATAAGTCAGTTTCAGTTTGGCTAATTGTGTGTCAATTTCACGAAGTTTTGTTTTTTGTTCGTCATTCAACAAAGCACCATTTCTAACAAAACTTTTGTATTTTTTGTCTAATAAAGTTTGTTGTTCCGTAGTTAAAGTTAAATCATTTTTTTGATCGTGAATTGCTTTTATTCTTTTGAATAAATCTTCATTTAAAGTAATGTCATTGCTAAATTCTGTCAGTAATGGAGAAACTTCTTGTGCTATTTTTTGCATTTCTTCAGAAGTTTCAGCCGAATTTAAATTGAAGAAAATAGACGATAATCTATCTAAAGGATTTCCTGCAAAATCTAAAGCTTCTAAAGTATTTTCAAAAGTTGGAGATTCTGGATTATTTATTATGGCATCGATTTCAGCTTTTGCATTTTTGATATTTTCTTCAAAAGCAGGTTTGTAATCTTCCATTTTAATTTGCAAAAATGGAGCTGTTTCGAATTTTGTATGGAATGTTTGGGTAAGTAGTTTCATTATAATGTTTTTTGCCATTAAAGTATTAAGATTGATTAAGAATTGATATATAACTTAATTTAACTTACTATTTAAATGGTTTAAATTTTTATTTTTTTAATTCTTCCGAAGATTTTAAAACGGTTTGCTTTAATCCTTCTTTGTAAGCAATTATTTTATCTAACACACATTTATCAGAAGTTCCGATGATTTGAGCAGCAAGAATTCCGGCATTTTTAGCACCATTTAAAGCAACAGTTGCTACAGGAACACCACCAGGCATTTGTAAAATGGATAAAACAGAATCCCAACCATCAATCGAATTGCTAGATTTTACAGGAACACCAATCACAGGTAATGGAGACATAGAAGCAACCATTCCAGGTAAATGAGCAGCTCCACCAGCTCCAGCAATAATCACTGAAATTCCACGAGTATGTGCATTTTGACTAAAATCGAATAATTTTTCTGGAGTTCTGTGTGCCGAAACAATATCTACTTCGATTTCAATATCAAATCCGTTTAAGATATCGATGGCATCTTGCATTACTGGTAAATCGGATTTTGAACCCATTATGATGGCTACTTTCATTTTTTTTATTTAAAGATTTAAAGATTTAAGAATTTAAAGATTTGTTTAATTTTTCAATCTTTCAATTTTTTCAATCTTTCAATTAACTTATAACTCTAATACTTTTCTTAACTTCCTCAGCAATCTTTCTAGCTTCAACCATATCTTCGTTTACAATTGTAACGTGACCCATTTTTCTGAAAGGTCTAGTTTGTCTTTTTCCGTAAATATGAGGTGTTACTCCGTCAATTGCCATTATTTTTTCAATGTTTTGATATACAACTTGACCTTCAAATCCTTCTTCACCAACCAAATTCACCATAATTCCGGCAACTTTGCTTGAAGTATTTCCTAAAGGAAGATTTAATATAGCTCTTAAATGATTTTCAAATTGTGATGTATAACTTGCTTCGATAGAATAATGTCCGGAATTATGTGGTCTTGGTGCGACTTCGTTTACTAAAATTTCATCCTCTTCTGTTTGAAACATTTCAACAGCTAATAAACCAACGTGATTGAAACTCTCAGAAACTTTTAAGGCAACATCAATGGCTTTTTGAGCTACTTTTTCGTCAATTCTTGCAGGACAAATTACGTATTCAACTTGATTAGCTTCAGGATGAAATTCCATTTCTACAACAGGATACGTTTTTACTTCTCCAGAAAACGAACGAACAACAATTACTGCCAATTCATTTTTAAAGGGAATCATATCTTCAGCAATACATTCCACATCTGGAAGATTTGTTAAGTCCATAGAAGAACGACAAACTTTTACACCATTTCCATCATAACCAAATTGAGCACATTTCCATACGAAAGGAAACTCTAATTCGTCTTTTTCAAGAGATTGTTTTAAATCATTTAAACCTACGAAACGCAAATGTTTTGAAGTAGGAATGTTTTTTTCGACATAAAAATCTTTCTGTTTTCCTTTGTTTTGAATTAAACGCAAGGTTTTTGGAGATGGAAAAACAGCTAAACCTTCTTCTTCTAGTTTGTCTAAAGCGTCAAGATTTACGTTTTCAATTTCGATTGTCAATAAATTAACCATTTTTCCAAATTTGTAAACCGTGTCAAAATCCATTAGACTTCCTTTGTAGAAAGCATTGCAGCCAAATTGTGATGGTGCTTCTTCACTTGGATCAAGCACTAAAGTTTGAATGTCAAATTTTCTTGTGTCAGCCAAAAGCATTTTTCCTAATTGACCACCACCTAAAATTCCTAATTTAAAATCAGAAGAGAAATAATTCATATAATTTAATCTGAACTTGTTTCAGATTCTTTTTTAGTTAAAACTTACTTTCCACAAAGATAAACATTTGAAATTCCGTTACAATAATTTTAAATAATCTTTTGGATTTTGTCGATTGTCTATAAAAAGTAAAAATATGATTTTTTGATTTCCTTCATCATATTCATAAAATAGAGAAGCATTTTTGTGCAACACAACTTTTCGGATAGTTTTTGTAAATAATTTACCTAATTGAGGATTAATTAGCAGTTGTTTTTGAGTTTGATCTACTAAATCAATAAAATTTTGAAGTATTTTATAATTCCATTTAAAAAGCACAAATTCTGAGACATCTAGAAAAGAAATTCTGCCTTCTTAAGAAATTTCAATTTGAATCATTTTAGACCATATTTATCTCTTACTTCATTCAAAACATTATCAAAAGAATGTGTTTTTCCTTCTTTTGCACTTTGTTGCGATTTTTCTAGAAGTTTAATAATCAAATCTTTTCCATCATCTGTTTCGTCCCAAGAATTCGCTTGATTTATGTTGTTATAAATTTTTGAAATAAAATCATCTGAAGTAGATTCTTCTATTTTTTTAATAATTGCACGTTTTTTTTCTTGTAAATTCATCGCCTTATTGGTTTGATAATCAAAGATATAATTTTAATTTAACTTCTTCAAAATATTACGCGCACAAGCTTGATAAGCTGCTGAATGTTCAAAAGCATCTTGCGTGATTATTGGCTTTAATTCCTCGTAAATCCAATTGTATTTTTTTCCTAAAACAAATAAAGCTTTCATGGAATATACTTTTGCAGCTACTTTTTCATTTTGAATTAATCGATCTACTAAATTTTCAATAATAGTGTGTTCTTGGTCTTTTGACAACTCAATTCCGTTTTTTCTGTGATTGCTTTTGGCTAAAAACATACAAATTTTTGTGGCTGGTCTAACAGCTGAATCCTCTTTCAATTTAGGAAGAACTTCACAAAACCTATCTAAATAGGGTACGAACATTTTTAGTTTTTTATTGCAAACTAATTCTAATGACCAAAAGGCTTTTACGTGATTTTTGTGCGAAATATCAAAAGCAATTTCGATTAATTCAGCTAAATTTTCATCACTTTTCATGGCAAAATTACTTACTGTAATTCTGCTTTTTTTGTGAGCTGTACTTTGGTCAATTTTTGCAAACATTTCTGAATTCATATATGGAAATATTTATTTTTAGAGATCATATATGGTATCGTTTTTTTTAAGGTTTTTGCTAAAGCAAATAGGGTTTGTGACGATTTCATGCTGTAAATATATCAATTTTGCAAAAAAGTTGAAATACTTTATTCGTAATCCTTTCATGTTTAGTAAATTTGTTGTTTATTTTTAATTACAAACAACAAAACCGATTTATTTCGGAACAACTACACAATGATACAATTACACGATAAACATTTTACACCTTTTATTTCATCAGACGAAATAGATTTTGCAATTCAAAATATGGCAAAACAAATGGATGATGATTTTTTTGACGAAGTTCCTGTTTTTATTGGAGTTTTGAATGGTTCTTTTAAAGTTATTTCAGATTTGATGAAATATTATAGAGGAATGTGTGAAGTAAGTTTTGTAAAACTAGCTTCTTATGAAGGAACAGAAACAACAAATGAAGTAAAACAATTAATCGGTTTAAACGAAGATTTAGAAGGAAAAACCGTTGTAATTGTTGAAGATATTGTTGATACTGGAAACACAATTGAAGAATTAAAAAGAATATTAAAAGACAAAAAAGTAAAGCATTTAAAAATTGCAACCTTATTTTTTAAACCTGAAGCTTATAAAAAAGACATAAAATTAGATTATGTTGGAATTCGAATTCCAAATAAATTCATCGTTGGATTTGGATTAGATTATGATGGATTAGGAAGAAATTTACCAGATGTATATCAATTAGCCATAGCAAACACACAAACAGAAATGATTAATATAGTTTTATTCGGAAAACCTGGAGCAGGTAAAGGAACTCAAGCCGATTTTTTAAAAGAGAAATATAGTTTAGTACATCTTTCAACAGGAGATATTTTTAGATACAATATAAAAAATGATACCGATTTAGGAAAATTAGCTAAAACTTTTATGGATAAAGGTGATTTAGTTCCAGATGAAGTAACCATTAAAATGTTGCAAAGTGAAGTTGATAAAAATCCAGATGCAAAAGGATTTTTATTTGACGGATTTCCAAGGACGATTGCACAAGCAGAAGCATTGGACGCTTTTCTAAGTTCAAAAAATCAAAAAATTACGGCAACAGTTGCTTTAGAAGCTGATGATAATATTTTAGTACAACGTTTATTAGAACGAGGAAAAACATCAGGAAGACCAGATGATCAAGATGAAGAAAAAATCAGAAATCGTTACGACGAATATAACCAAAAAACGGCTCCATTGATGGATTACTACAAGGCACAATATAAATTCAAATCTGTTGACGGAATTGGAAGTATTGCAGAAGTAACAGAAAGATTGAGTAAGGTTATAGATACTTTATAATTTTTTTTAGATATTTGTAATCATTAAAGAGCTATTCATTTAAATAGCTCTTTTTTTTTAACTTTACTTATGGAAATACTTATTATATTATTCTTAATTCTATTAAATGGCGTTTTTTCAATGTCTGAAATTGCTTTAATTTCTGCAAGAAAAACTCGTTTAGAAACAGCTGCCAAAAAAGGAAATATAAAAGCAAAAGCTGCTTTAGAATTAGCTAATTCTCCCAATAAATTTTTATCAACCGTTCAAATCGGAATTACCTTAATCGGAATTCTAACAGGTATTTTTTCTGGAGATAAAATCACTACAGATGTTAAAAATTTTGTTAGTTCGTTTGAAGTCTTACAGCCTTATGCAGATTCAATTGCCGTTGCTATAGTTGTAATAATTTTGACGTTTTTCTCATTAGTATTAGGCGAATTATTACCCAAACGAATTGGTTTGAATCATCCAGAGGGAATTGCAAAAGCTTTGGCCATTCCTATGAAATATATGTCAAAAATTACGATGCCATTTATTTGGTTGTTGACGATTTCAACTGAGTTTTTATTGAAAGTGTTACAAATAAAACCTTCAGCTGACGGAAAAGTTACGGAAGAAGAAATCAAAGCCATTATAAAAGAAGGAACAGAAGGAGGAGAAGTTCAGGAAATTGAGCAAGACATCGTTGAACGTGTTTTTCATATTGGAGATAGAAAAGTAAACTCTCTCATGACACATAGAAATTCAGTAGTATATTTATCTCAACAAGACACAACTGAAGAAATTAGAGCTAAAATTTTAGAAAATTTACATTCTTTTTACCCTGTTTGTAAAGATAATTTGGACAATGTAGTTGGAATTGTTTCCTTAAAAGAATTGTTTTCAAATTTTGAAACTGGAGATTTCGATTTAAAACAATTTATAAGTGAACCCATTTATTTTATCGAATATACTTTAGCTTATAAAGCATTAGAACATTTTAAAACCTCAAAAATTCATTATGCATTGGTGACTGATGAGCATGGAGTTTTTCAAGGAATGATTACTTTAAATGATATTTTAGAAGCTTTGGTTGGTGATGCTTCCGATTTTTATCAAGAAGAATTTCAACTATTAGCAAGAGAAGATGGTTCTTGGTTGGTAGATGGACATTACTCACTACATGATTTTCTAACCTATTTTGAAATGGATGATTATTTGTCAGATTATGAAGTAACAACAGTTAGTGGTTTAATCATTACTGAATTAGGAGCAATTCCTAAACAAGGTCAGAAATTAATTTGGAATAAATTAGAGTTTGAAGTAATTGATATGGATGGCGTAAAAATTGATAAAATTTTAGTAAAAAACATCAATAAAGAATAAAATAGTAGTTTGAGTAATAAATCTTACCTTTGCAAAAATAATTTTAGCATTGAAATTGGCTAATCACTAATTACTAATTGCTAAACACTAATTAAAGTTATGACAGAAGGAAATTTCGTCGACTACGTAAAAATATATGTTTCTTCCGGAAAAGGAGGAAAGGGTTCGTCGCATTTACATAGAGAAAAATTTATTGAAAAAGGAGGTCCAGATGGTGGAGATGGAGGTCGTGGTGGACACGTTTATGTTAGAGGGAATAAAAATCTTTGGACATTATTTAGTCTAAAATTCTTGCGTCACGTAAAGGCTGGTCACGGTGGTGATGGAGGAAGTTCGAGAAGTTCTGGTTCTGATGGTGGTGATAAATACATTGAAGTTCCATTAGGTACCATTGTAAAAGATAAAGAAACAGGTGATGTTTTATTTGAAATTACAGAACATGATGAAACAAAAATTCTTGCAAAAGGAGGAAAAGGTGGTTTAGGAAACTGGAATTTTAGAAATTCAGTAAATCAAACGCCAAGATATGCTCAACCAGGAATGCCAACTGAAGAAGTTGATATCATTTTAGAATTAAAAGTTTTAGCTGATGTAGGTTTAGTAGGATTTCCAAATGCTGGAAAATCGACTTTATTATCAGTATTAACATCTGCAAAACCAAAAATTGCCGATTATCCTTTTACAACTTTAAAGCCTAATTTAGGAATCGTTGCTTATAAAGAATTTCAATCCTTTGTAATTGCAGATATTCCAGGTATTATTGAAGGTGCAGCAGAAGGAAAAGGTTTAGGGCATTATTTTTTGAGACATATTGAACGAAATTCGACTTTGTTATTTTTAGTTCCAGCTGATGCTGATGATATTAAAAAAGAATATGAAATTTTGTTAGATGAATTAAGAAGATACAATCCAGAAATGTTAGATAAAGACAGATTGGTTGTAATTTCAAAATGTGATATGCTTGATGAAGAATTAAAAACCGAACTAAAAGCGCAATTAGACAAAGAATTTAAAGGAACTCCTTATATGTTTATTTCTTCAATTACAAATGTAGGATTAGGAGAATTGAAAGATAAGCTTTGGAAAATGTTGAATGTTCCAGCTGAGTAATTTTTTAATTAGCAATAAAAACAAAAAAGGCTTTCTATTTTTAGAAAGCCTTTTTTGTTTAGTAGTATAAATGATTTTTTTTAAAATCATTTTAGTATTTTTGAGCATAATTTAAAGCAATGAAAATTAAACTATTATTTTTTTTATTATTTTCTTCAGTTATGATAGCTCAATCAAGTTTTGAAAAAGCAGAAAAATTGTATTCAGAAAATAAACTTTCTGATGCAAAAAAACTATTTGAAGACTATTTAAAAACGAATCCAAATCATTCAAAAACCATTGAATATTTAGGAGACATTGCTGGAAAAGAAAAAAAATGGGATGAAGCTATTTCTCTCTATGAAAAATTAAAACTCAAATTTCCTTCTACTGCAAATTATCATTACAAATATGGTGGTGCAATGGGCATGAAAGCTAAAAGTGTTAATAAATTCAGAGCATTAGGAATGATTTCTGATATTGAAACTGCTTTTTTAACTGCTGCTAAATTAGACGAAAAACATATCGATACGCGTTGGGCTTTAGTAATGTTATATATCGAATTACCCGGAATTGTTGGAGGAAGTGAAACCAAAGCCCAAAAATATGCAACACAATTAATGAACTTGTCTAAAGTTGACGGTTACTTAGCAAGAGGTTATATTGATGTGTATTTTGAACGTTATTCAAAAGCAGAAGCAAATTATAAAAAAGCACACGAAATAGGAAATTCAAATACAACTTATGAAAAATTATATGATTTGTATTGGAATAAAATGAAGGATAAAACGAAAGCAAATCAGTTAAAACAAGAATTTAAAAAATAAAATAATAATCAAATCCTAAATTTCCAAATTAGTTTTTTTTGGAATTTGGAATTTTAAATATTGGAATTTCAAATGCGTACACATTTCATAGCCATTGGTGGAGCAGCCATGCACAATTTAGCTCTAGCCTTACATAATAAAGGATATCAAGTAACAGGTAGCGATGATGCTATTTTTGAACCCTCGAAATCAAGATTAGATAAAAAAGGATTATTGCCAAATGAAATGGGTTGGTTTCCAGAAAAAGTCACTTCAGATATTGAAGCTATTATTTTGGGAATGCACGCAAAAGAAGACAATCCAGAATTGTTAAAAGCACAACAATTGGGCTTGAAAATTTACTCTTATCCTGAATTTTTATACGAACAATCTAAAAATAAAACACGAGTTGTAATTGGTGGTTCACACGGAAAAACTACGATTACTTCAATGATTTTACATGTAATGCACTTTCATAACATTGAAGTGGATTATATGGTTGGAGCTCAATTAGAAGGCTTTGATACGATGGTTCATTTAACGCACGAGAATGATTTTATCGTTTTAGAAGGCGATGAATATTTATCTTCACCAATTGATAGACGACCAAAATTTCATTTATACCAGCCAAATATTGCTTTGCTTTCCGGAATTGCTTGGGATCATATTAATGTATTTCCAACATTTGAAAATTATGTGGAACAGTTTGAAATTTTCGCAAATCAAATCACTAGAGGTGGAATTTTAGTTTACAATGAAGAAGATGAAACCGTAAAAAAAGTTGCTGAAGAAACTGAAAATCCTATTCGAAAATTACCTTATCAAACACCAAGTTACACAGTCGAAAACGGAACAACTTTATTAGACACGCCAGAAGGTCCAATGCCAATTGAAGTTTTTGGAGCACATAACCTAAACAATTTAGCTGGTGCCAAATGGATTTGCCAAAACATGGGAGTTGATGAAGCTGATTTTTACGAAGCCATTGCCACTTTTAAAGGAGCAAGCAAACGTTTAGAGAAAATCGCAGAAGGAAATGGAAAAGTAGCTTATAAAGATTTTGCGCATTCACCAAGTAAGGTTTCTGCAACTACAAAAGCTGTTAAAAATCAATATCCAGATAGAAAATTAATTGCTTGTTTAGAATTACATACTTATAGTAGTTTAAATGCAGAATTCTTAAAGGAATACCAAGGAGCATTAGATTCTGCAGATGTTGCTGTAGTTTTCTATTCACCAGATGCAGTAAAAATAAAACAATTAGAAGAAGTAACATACGACCAAATAGCACAATCGTTTGAAAGAGAAGATTTAATTATTTACACCAATCCAAAAGAATTTAAAGACTTTTTATTTGCACAAAATTTCGATAATTCTGCTCTATTGTTAATGAGTTCAGGTAATTATGGTGGTTTGGATTTTGAGGAAGTGAAAGGGTTGATGAATTAATTCTATAATAATTTGAAAGGAATTCTAAGTAATATTGATTCGCTCGATGTAGAAGATTTTTTAACTAAACTTGAGAACTCATTTCAAGTAAAGTTTACTGATGAAGTTTCAAAACTTAATTCTTTTGGAGATTTAATAGATTTAGTTAATGGAAAATTATCTTTAAAAAATGAAATTGAATATAAAAGTTGTACTTCACATTATTTATTTAATAAAGTAAAAAAAATAATTATTGATTTCAAAATTTTTAATGATGAAAATATTCAACCTATAACAAGCTTGAATAAAATTTTTCCATTATTGAAAAGAAAAAAATCAATTAAATTTATTGAGAATGAGCTAGGGTTAAAGTTAGATGTATTACGAACTCCTCATATTTATTCTTTTTTTATTTTATTAAACTTTATTTTTTTAATAAGTAGCTTTTTTCATGATTTATTTTCAACTAATTATATAATAGTAGGTATATTATCATTTATTACACTTTCGTTTTTAGGTAGATTTTTTACGTTAGATTTTAAGGATAAGACTTTCGGTAATTTAATTAAAAGGATTGCAAGAGATAATTATATTGAGAGCAAAAAAGATAAAAATTTTTTCAATCCAAATGAAGTTGAAAAAAATATTAAAGCATTATTTGTTGAAGAGTTTGGTTTTTATGATATTAAAATAACAAGAGAAACTAAATTTTAGAATCATTTATTTCTCATATCTATAATGCCCAACAATTTCATAACTAAACAAACAATCCTGCAAAATTTGTCCGCCACCAACATTGTGTACAATTAGATTTCGTTTTCCATCGTCAGATTTTAAATGAGTTACAATTCCAATATGAGGTAGTTTTCCGTTAATCATCCAAGTTATTAAATCACCAGTTTTGTAATCAGATGCGTTTTGAGAAGCAATTAATTTTTCTCCTTTTCGTTCAAAAAACACTTCCAAATTTGGTACTCTTCTGTGATCAATATTTGTATCAGTTTTTGTTAAACCCCAAGTTTTTCGATATTTAAAAAAATTAGCTTTCATATCTTCGTGAACTTCTTTTTGCAAATCAATTCCCAATTTTCTATAAGCACGAATGATTACATCAGTACAAACTCCAGTTTTTGAAGGAACATCACCATTTGGATATTTTATGGCAACATAACTTGGTGTGTAAACTATTTTATCATCAATTATAGAAATCACAGCATTTGATAATTTTTCTGCAAACGAATTCGGTTTTTTAATAATACTATCTTGAATAATTTCTGTAGGATTTGAAAAAACTATTTCATTCGATTTCACTACTTTTTTACATGAAAGTAGCGTAAATAATAGTGTAAATATGTATAAAAATTGTTTCATTTTGATTTTTAATTTGCGATGATTCGTGCAATTTGTGTCAAGTATAAAAAATTCTAACGTTTTTATTTTGAAGTTATTATAAAATTATTTTCTTTTGTACTTTAATATAAGCCAAATAAAATATGTACACACCAATCAACCAATGGGCGGAAGACGATCGTCCACGCGAAAAATTTCTATTAAAAGGAAAATCTTCCTTATCGGATTCTGAATTACTTGCTATCTTAATTGGTTCTGGTTCTCGAAATGAGAGCGCAGTGCAATTATGTCAACGTATTTTAGCATCAACAAATAACAACTTGAATTCTTTAGGTAAAGTTTCAGTAAGTCAATTATTAAACTTTAAAGGAATTGGTGAAGCAAAAGCCATTTCCATTGCTGCGGCATTAGAATTAGGAAGACGAAGAAGAGCAGAAGAAGCAGTTGAATTAAAAAAGATTACCTCAAGTAAAATGGTTTTCGAAATCATGCAACCTATAATTGGTGAATTGCCTCACGAAGAATTTTGGATATTATACCTAAATAATTCCAACAAAGTAATTCATAAAGCTCAATTATCAAAAGGTGGAATTACAGGAACAGTTGTAGACATTCGTTTAATCTTCAAAATTGCTTTTGAGCAAAATGCTGTATCTATCATTTTGACTCATAATCATCCATCAGGAAAATTAGTAGCAAGTGAAGCTGACATTCAAATCACTAAAAAAATTAAAGAGGCTTCAAAATATTTAGATGTTGCGGTTTTAGATCATATTATCATAACAGAAAATGGTTTTTATAGCTTTAATGATGAAGGAATTTTTTAGAAAAGTTTAAGAAATTAATACGTTTCAAATTCTTACCTTGCCACTTATAAAATTAGAATTCAGAAATTAGAATTTAGAAAAGTATGATAAGTACTAAAGACATTACATTTCAATATCCAAAGGGAGAATTATTTCACATGCCAGCATTATTTTGCACGGCTGGAAATGTTATTCTAATTACAGGAAATTCAGGAAGAGGAAAAACCACGTATTTACATATTCTAGCAGGATTGTTGCGTCCAAAAACAGGTTCTATAGAAATTGATTCAACAGATATTGTTACTTTATCCGAAAGAAAAAACGATTCTTTTAGAGGGAAAAATATCGGAATAGTTTTTCAAAAACCACATTTCATAGCTTCTTTAACTATTTTAGAAAATTTAGAAATGACAAGTTGGTTAGCAACAGGCAAGAAAAATTCGGCAATAGCTAAAAAACTATTATGTCAATTAGGATTAGAAGATCATGCTTCAAAATTGCCTTCACAATTAAGTGTTGGACAGCAACAACGTGTTTCAATTGCTAGAGCTTTGATTAATGAACCAAAAGTTTTATTGGCAGATGAACCAACATCAAGTTTAGATGATAAAAATACAGAAACAGTAATTGAATTACTTACAACCTTATCAAAAGAATACAAAGCGGCTTTAATAATTGTAACACACGATAGCAGAATAAAAGAGAAGTTTCACAACCAAATAACAATGATATGATAGCAAAATTAGCTTGGAGAAATATTTGGTTTAAACCTTTAAATACAATCTTGAGTGTCATTTTATTGATGTCAAGTGTTGCGATAATTACAGTTTTAATTTTATTAGAAAAACAATTTGAAGAAAAGTTCAACAGTAATATTGATGGTGTAGATTTAGTAATGGGAGCACAAGGAAGTCCTTTGCAATTAATACTTTCATCAGTTTATCAAGTAGATGCACCAACTGGGAATATTAGTTATGATTCTGCAAAAGTTTGGATGAAAAGCCCTTTTTTAGAAAAAGCAATTCCTTTAGCCTTTGGAGATAATTATAGAGGTTATAAAATTTTAGGAACAACTCCAGATTATTTAGAGAAATATGGAGCAAAAATTTCTGAAGGAAAACTATTCGAACATAATTTTGAAGTAGTTGTTGGAAATGACATTGCTAAAAAATTAAGCATTAGAGTAGGAGATACGTTCTTTGGTTCTCATGGTGATGCAGCAGAAGGAGAAGTTCATGAAAATGAAGCTTACACTGTTGTTGGAATTACTGAAAAAACCGGAAAAGTTGTAGATAATTTAATTATTTGTAACATTCCAAGTGTTTGGCAAATGCACGGAAGTCATGAAGGACATAATCATGAGGAAGAAGTTTCTCAAAATCCAGCTCATGGAGAAGAAGGACATATTCATGATGATCACGAACACGATCATGTTGCAGAAAATCCAGCTCATGGAGAACAAGGACATATTCAACATGATCATGAAAATGATTTGACAATTGACGAACCAAACATGGAAATTACAGCAGTTTTATTAAAATTCAGAAATAAAATGGGAATTGTAACTTGGCCAAGAATCATCGCTCAAAATACAAAAATGCAAGTAGCTTCTCCAGCAATTGAAGTCAATCGTTTATTCAAATTATTCGGAATCGGAATTGATGCTCTTCAATATTTAGCCTACGGAATTATGTTGATTTCTGGAATTTCAATTTTTATAGCTTTATTCAATACATTAAAAGAAAGAAAATTTGAGTTTGCTTTATTAAGAGTAAGTGGAGCAGGACGATTTAAGCTTTTACTATTAGTAATGATAGAAAGTCTTTTATTATGTGTGGTTGGATTCCTTTTTGGAACGATTCTTGGAAGAATTGCTTTGATGTTGCTTTCCAATTCGGCAGAAGATGATTTTAAAATGAGTTTCAATCCTTATGAATTTATTTGGGATAAAGAAGGAATTCTTTTTTTACTAACTATCTTTGTTGGAATCATTGCAGCGTTAATTCCGGCTATAAAAGCCTATAATTTAAATATATCAAAAACATTAGCAAATGGGTAAGTTTACCAAAATTATTGTAGCACTTTTTGTTGCTTTTTTCTTATTTAGTTTTTCAAATTCAACAAATAAAAATTTCAAAACTTCTACTAATAAAGTAGTTGCAGAAGATACTTTGACATGGAAATTATTAGGGAATATTTCATACAGTAAAAAAACAGTAAAAGATTATGGAGAAGTAGATTTTCCTGTCGTGAATTCAAAATTAAAAACTTTAGGAAAGAAAACGGTTGTAATCAGTGGATTTATTATTCCAATTGATTCGAAGAATTATGCGATTAGTAAAAACGTATTTGCAGCTTGTTTTTTCTGTGGAAAATCTGGGCCAGAAACTTTAGCTGGAATTAAATTCAGAGGAAGTTTGCCAAAACTAAATACGGATCAATACGTGACTTTAAAAGGAACTTTTAGATACAACGAAACAGATATAGAAGATTGGATTTATCACATCGAAGATGCTGTAATTGTAAAAAAATAAGATGTTCAAACATAAAAAACACGTTTTCTTTGATTTAGATCATACACTCTGGGATTTCGATAAAAATTCAGGTTTTGCGTTTGATGCAATTTTTAAAAATCAAGGTTTTGATATTTCTCTAGAAGAATTTTTAAACATTTATATTCCAAGAAATCAACATTATTGGAAGTTGTATCAAGTCAATCAGATTTCACATCAAGATTTACGTTATTATAGATTGAAAGATGTTTTTGATGCTTTGAAATTTGAAGTTTCTGACGAAATTATTCACAAATTATCTGATGATTATATTGAGTATTTACCAGAATACAATCATCTTTTTGACGGAGCTATTGAGTTGTTAGACTATTTAAAACCAAATTATCAATTGCATATAATAACTAATGGTTTTAGTAAAGTTCAAGACAAGAAGTTGCATAATTCAAACATTGGGCATTATTTTGAAACCATAACAAATTCAGAATTAGCCGGACAAAAAAAACCAAATCCTATTATCTTTGATTACGCTTTAGGAATTGCAAAAGCTTCAAAAGAAGAAAGCATTATGATTGGTGATAGCTTTGAAGCAGATGTTTTAGGAGCTTTAGATTTTGGTATAGATGCAATCTTTTTCAACGAGCATAAAACAGAAATTAATCACGATGTTTACCAAGTAAATCATCTTTTAGAATTAAAAAATATATTATAAAATGAAGAAAATTGTTTTTTTATCAATATTGTTTTTTTCTATGCTTTCTGTAGCACAAGAAAATTATAAAGTTATTATTATGCCAAAGAAATTCGATTTCTTAAAAGCTGAAAATGAATATAATCTAAATGTTTTATGTAAATCATTCTTTGAAAAAGAAGGTTTCCAAGTGTTTTATACAACTGATAAATTACCTTTAGAAGTAGCTAGCAATAGATGTAATGCATTGTTTTTAGATTTAATTGAAGACAGCAATATGTTTAAAACAAAAATGAAAATTGAATTAAAAGATTGTCAAAACAATGTTGTCTCTTTTAGTGATGAAACAGAGTCGAGAGAAAAAAATATAAATGCAGCATATAATGAAGTAACGAGAGCTGCATTAATTTCAATGAAAGGATTTACAAATGTTAAAAATAAATATGCTATTTCTACTGAAAATAAGATAGAAGTCAAAGAAAGTGCTGTTTTAACCGAAGAGAAAGTGACATCAAGTAAACAGGAAATTGGTATTGAAAATGCAAAATTAGTTTCTGTGCTAACTAAAAACGGCTATAATCTAGTCGACGAAAATAAAAAGATAAAATTCGAACTTTCAAAAACTACAAACCCTGCAATCTTCATTGCTAAAAAAGGAAGTATTCAAGGAATTTTTACTTTCAACGGTAAAAACTCAAAATTTGAAAGTTATCAAAATGATGTTTTAGTGGTTGAAGAAGTTGATGCGAAGTTTTAGTTTATATCAACTCATACTAATACCCATACTTATCCTTCCAACGATTCTTCAAAAACTGACGAATTTCCTTTTCACGAGCATTTTCGCCAGGGTCAAAGAATTTAGTTTCCGATAAATCATCAGGTAAAAATTCCTGTTCAGCAAAATTATTAGCAAAGTCGTGCGAATATTTATATTCATCACCATAACCTAATTCCTTCATTAGTTTAGTTGGAGCATTTCGTAAATGTAACGGAACAGGCAAATCACCAGTTTGTTTTACGATTTGTTGAGCTTTTCCAATAGCCATATAACTCGCGTTACTTTTAGCAGAAGTTGCCAAATAAACCGCACACTGACTCAAAATAATTCGACTTTCAGGATAACCAATTGTTGTCGCAGCCTGAAACGTATTATTAGCCATAATTAATGCGGTCGGATTTGCATTTCCAATATCTTCGCTGGCTAAAATCAACATTCTTCTGGCAATAAACTTTACATCTTCACCACCTTCAATCATACGAGCCAACCAATAAACCGCACCATTTGGATCACTTCCGCGAATTGATTTTATAAAAGCGGAAACAATATCATAATGCATTTCACCCGTTTTGTCATATAAAACTGTGTTTTTTTGAGCCAATTGCATTACTTTCTCATTCGTAATTTCAATCAAATCGCCTTCACTGGCATTAATGACTAATTCAAAAACATTCAATAATTTTCGACCATCACCACCAGAAAGACGCAACAAAGCTTCCGTTTCTTTAAGTTGAATATCTTTAGATTTCAAATAAGCATCGGTTTTAATCGCTCTATGCAACAAAGCTTCCAAATCATCTTTAGAAAACGGATTCAAAACATAAACCTGACATCTTGACAACAAAGCCGGAATCACCTCAAAACTCGGATTTTCAGTCGTTGCTCCAATTAAAGTTACCCAACCTTTCTCCACAGCAGCTAACAACGAATCTTGTTGCGATTTACTAAAACGGTGAATCTCATCAATAAACAAAATCGGATTTTTTGCCGTAAATAAACCACCACTTTGCTTCGCTTTATCCAAAACTTCACGAATATCCTTTACACCACTATTAATCGCACTCAAAATATAAAACGGACGTTTACTTTCTTCAGCCATAATTTGAGCCAAAGTGGTTTTTCCCGTTCCAGGTGGTCCCCACAAAATCAAACTCGGAATAATTCCTTTCGCTATCTGATGTGTCAACGAACCTTGCTCTCCAACTAAGTGCAACTGACTAATATATTCCGATAGTTTCTTTGGGCGAATTCGTTCTGCTAATGGTGCATTCATTTTGTAAAAATACAATAATTTTATTTTTTTGGAGCTCTAACTTCAGGCATTTTTAGAAAGGTTTCTTCCTGCTGTCCATTCTATCTTTTTTTTCAAAAAAGGATGCCATTCCCATCAGGGCTAAAGATTTTATGTAGGTTTTATTAAGAATGGTTTTTCAAAATTCTTGTAATATTCCTGTTTTGATGTAAAACACGAACAATAGAAATCTTATTTTCTGAAGTTTTTAAATAAAAAATATAATGTGATTGATATAACACATATTTATAATCAAGAAAGTGTTGCTCAACTACAATTTTATTATCAAGATGTTTGCAATGCTCCTCTATCTTATAAATTAAATTTTCAATATAATAATCAGCTTGATTAATAGAAAAATTATCTAAAGTCCAAACCCAAATTTCTTCCAAATCTAATTTTGAAAGTCTTGATAATTCATAAATTATCATTTTTTATTATATTTAGATTTCATTTCATTCAAAAAGTTAGTAGTGTCAAAGTCAGAAACATAACCACTATTTTCTCCTTGTTTTAATTGCATAATAAGTTCTTGTTTGGCTAGTTCTTCTTCTTCCAATAAACGCAAACTGGCTCTAATGACTTCACTAGCAGAGTTAAAGCTTCCAGAATTTATAGATTTTTTAATAAATTCTTCAAAATGACTTCCTAATACAATTGATGTGTTTTTGCCCATAATCCATAAATTATATTCAAAACTACCAATAATTGGTACAATATCAAAATTAAAAACTGACAAAAAAGCATAAAACAACATTTGGCTTTATCTTTGAATGATTGATTAAAAGATTTAAGGATTAAAATGATTGAAAGATTGAAATTCTTAAACAAAAAAAAGTGAAACCCTGAAACCTTGAAACAAAAAAAACCAATTAAAGACAACCCATTTAAATTCACACCTTCGGTAATCTTATTTCCGTTGTTGTTTGTATTGGTATTATGGATTGTGTTTTGGATTGAACATCATTATCACGTAGATTTATCCCATTACGGAATTTACCCAAGAAAAGGTTTCGGCTTAAAAGGAATAATTTTCAGTCCATTTCTTCACGGAGATTTAGAACATTTGTTTAATAATTCTATTGCATTATTTGTTCTGTTACTTTTTTTGCGCTATTTCTACAGAGAACAAGCAGTTACAGTTGTAATAATCGGAATATTATTTTCAGGAATAGGAACGTGGCTAATAGGAAGACCAAGCTACCACATTGGAATTAGTGGATTGGTTTATGCTTTAGTCAGTTTTATTTTCTTCAAAGGAATTTTTACCAAATACTTTAGATTAGTAGCTGTTTCATTAACCGTAATCTTATTATACGGAGGAATGATTTGGTACATGTTTCCAGAAGTCGGAAAAAACAACATTTCGTGGGAAGGTCATTTATTCGGTTTCCTGACAGGTTTTGTATTGAGTTATTTCTTAAAAACACCACAATTTGATAAAGCCATTTTCTACGATTGGGAAAGTCCAGATTTTAATCCAGAAAACGATCCATTTATGAAAAACTTCGACGAAAACGGAAAATTCGCTCCACCACCAAAACCAGAAGAAGTTATTAAAGAATATTTTAATTCATCTATAAAGGTGATTTATGACTTTATTGGAATTAAGAAGGAATAGAGGTTTGTAGTTTTTTATTAATTAAACCTAAGTTTTCAAAAGAGATATTAAAGTGTTTTATGAAATCTTTGTGTATTTTTTCAATTTCAATTTCATTGATTTTTCCAGAATTTAAAGTAGTTTGTTTTTTACTCTCAACTTTTTGCATTGGAGACATTGATCTAGGTAGGTTTAGTGTAAAAGAAAGATCACTTTGTGCTAAACTTATTATTTCATAGTCAATTAAATTGTCAGAGTGAGCAATAATGTTTCTAAATGTCATTATGTTTTTAATACTATTATTTAAATTTTTATCAATATTAATTTTTTCAATTTCAATTATGTAAGAAAGAATTTTAAATTTTGATGAAAAATTTAAAATTAAATTATTTAAAAGAATATCATTAATAAAAGTAGTTTTTTCTGAAGAAATATATTTTGATATTATTTCTTTAATTAGTTTTTCAACGGTATTAAATTTTATTATTATATCAGAAATTATTTCTTTATTTCTAATTATTAATTCATCTCCTCTCTCAATCATAAATTATTATTTTTAAGTGATTTACTTTTGGCAAAAATCTTTGATATTTTCATAAGCTAAAGGATTTCCTAATTCACCACCTTTACTGAAATTTAAACAAGCATTTTCTTTGTCATTTAAACTTATATAACATAAACCTATTTTATTATAAACGGAGTCATTCTTGTCGTCGATTTTTAGACTTTTTTTATAATAAATTATTGCATCATTGTAATTTTCTAAATTATAAAAGTTTATATCACCAATTAATTGATAATAATTAGAATATTCGTTAATTTTTAATGCTTCTAAAATATCTAATTTTGCACCTCTAAAATCTAACATTTCTATTTTTAATTTTGCTCTTTCTGAATAAAAATAATCCAAATTATTTTCGTCATAAATTTCAATAGCTTTTGTGTAATTTGTTATTGCTCCAATAGTGTCTTTTAATATTGTCTTTATTTTAGCTATTCTAGAATGAATGTGAGAGTAACTTATAGGTGCAGTAACACCATCATTAAAATAAATTTCACAATTATTCGAATTTAAAGCTTTGTTGTAATTTTCAATTGCTTCATTATAGCTTTCAAAACCTTCATTTAAACTCCCTAATCTATAATATATCCATGTACAATTTAAAGAATCACTAATTACTGCTTTATTATAATGTTCAATACTTGAATCATACATTTTAATACTTAATAATTCTTCATCTTTTTTTTGCTTTAGATTATTGGAGTACTTTTTCAAACTTAATGAATTCAGAGCTTTTTCTCTAAAATCTTCTGCCAGAGAAACATTTAGATTAATTTCTTGAGCACTTATTGAATTAAAGCATAAAATTAAAAAAAGATAAGAATATTTCATAAATAAGTTTTTAAATCTACTGTCTCTGACGAACAACCTCATACAAAAAAGCACCACACGCTACAGAAACATTTAAAGATTCAATAGTTCCAAACATTGGTAATTTTGCTTTTTCATCCACAATTTTCAACACAGATGGATTTACACCTCTATCTTCGCTTCCCATTATTATGGCTAAAGGTTCGTTTAGGTTTAAATCATAAATATTGCTATCTGTTTTTTCAGTAGAAGCTATAGTTTTAATACCACTTCCTTGCAAATGAAAAATAGCATCTTTAATGTGATCTACTTTACAAATTGGCACATTAAAAACAGCACCAGCACTTGTTTTAACCGTATCACCATTTACGGGAGCAGAACCTTGTTTTTGAACAATAATTCCGTCAACACCAGTACATTCAGCTGTTCTGATAATTGCTCCAAAGTTACGAGCATCAGATAATTGGTCTAAAATTAAAAACAAAGGCATTTTTTCTTTAGCCAAAACAGTTTCTATCAAAGTCTCTAAATCATGAAAAGAAACCGGAGAAATCGTTGCCACAGCACCTTGATGGTTTCCAGAAGTCAAACGGTTTAATTTCTCTACAGGAACGTAGGAGAAATTAACGTTGTTTTGTTTCATTGCTTTCATCAAATCTTTTATCAAGTCACCTTGAAGCTCTTTTTGTAAAAACACTTTATCAATTTCTGTTTTTGATTGAATTGCTTCAATTATAGCACGTATTCCGAATATTTGATTATCTCTTTCCATTTGGCAAAAATAGTCTTTTTATTAAAAAGATTGAAAGATTGAAAGATTAAAAAATTAAAAGATAATTGGTTTTGATCAATAAAAGGTTAAAAGGTATAATGTAGTGTGTGAAATTTTTCAATCCTACAATTTTAAATTTTTCAATCTTTTCTTAAAAATACGTTTTAAAACTCACATGCACGATTGAGTTGGAAAGTTTAATGGTTTGGTCGTTTGTTGAACCATTCGCATAAATGAAATTAAATAATCCGTTTTTAGTAAAAAGGCCAAAACCAAAACCCAATCCTAATAAGTTACCACTCAAATTAGAAGTTTTATCTTGAAAATAGCCATAGTCAATTATCGAATGTATATAAATACTTGGTGCCATCATGTAGCGATATTCAGTTAAAATGCCGCTGTAAGCATTAGCTTGCAAGCTGTTTTCACTAAATCCTCTAATCGAATTTATTCCTCCATAACGATGCAATTCATTCACTATGTAATCATCACTTTGTAAGTAGAATGTTTCGTTTTTGATGTTTATGATGTTCTTTTCATTCAAATATAAGTTATGACTAAAATTAACTTGTCCAAAAAATTGATTTGTTTTTAAAGAACTAATGGTTCGATTTCCTGTTCCTAGTTTAATATTGAATTTAGTCTTTTCTGGAAATAAAAAATCATCATTGTTAAAGTCAATAAAATCAAAAGTAGAAGTAATGAATGTATTCGTAAAATCGTTAATACTAAATGAGTTTGTGTTTTGAATGTCTACTGAAGTCGTATTTTGATAACCCAAATAAACTTTCGAATTGTATTTAAAATAATAACCCAAATTCAAATCGGTTTTTGTGTTTTGAAACGTACTATCTTGTTTAAAAATTCGTAAATCTGCTTTAATTCCAAACGGACTTTTAAACATGTACGGAATTTCAGTTCCTAAATTAAAACTCGATTGTTGTTTTCCGTCATTTTTCCAAAATAAATTTAATTTTTCTCCTGAATTTAAAATATTTTGCAATTGTAAATCCAAATAACCATTAAAACGAAGATTTGAATTTTCATCATTGGCAAATCCTATAAAGCCATCGAATTTGTTAGGTTTGGCTTTTTCGAGATAAACGTAAACTTTTGTAGAATCTTTCGTGAATAATATTTCAGGATATTTGGTTTGTGTCACAAAACGCAATTCATTAAAGTCTTTATAAATTTTAGAAACATTATCCTGATTGAAATCCAATCGTCTTGCTTTCTTTAAAATTGCCTTTTTAATTCCATATGGAAACTTGTCATAACCTTCAATTACGATATTTGTTAAATTTCTTTTTTGGTTTAAATCTAAAACTAATTTAGCTTCCAAATAATTATTAACCTGATTGTAATCTGTTAGTTTTAGTTTAGCTAGTGAATATCCTTTCTTTTCAAGTAAAGAAATTTTATTTTGCATAAAAGATTCAACATTTTCAATAGGTAGTTTTATGGAATCATCTTTCAGACTTAATAGTTCTTTTTCTTCTGCTGAATTTATACCTATATATATATGTACAAGTTGAACTTGATTCTTTAAGCTGTATTTGAAAAAGAAAATACTGTCATTTAATTTTGATTGAAGCAATAATTCATTTTGAAAATACCCTTTGTATTGAAGTTTTTGTTCTAAAGATTTTTGTTCTTCAATAATAGAAGCAACGTTTATGTGTTTTTTGATAAAACCTATGCTGTCAATTGTTCTTGTTTCTACTGCATTGCTTCCTTCAACAATCATTTCAAATTTTTGTGAAAATGAGAGTTGACAGCAAAATAGGATTAATAAGAATAATAAGTTTTTCATGGCATTTATCTAACGCAAAAAAACAAAATTAATTTCAAATAAACTTTTAAAACTCTAATTGATTATATCAAATGTAAAAGTATTGAGCAACAAAGTTTTGAAAATTAATAAATTAGATTTGTTTTCTTAAAATTTATTCATACATTTGCAACCCGTAAAAAAGCGGGAATTAATAAATCACAAGAAAAATTAGTATTTAATTATGCCAACAATTCAACAATTAGTAAGACTAGGGAGAACCCAAATGACTAAGAAGAGTAAATCGGCTGCTTTAGATTCTTGTCCTCAAAGAAGAGGAGTATGTACGCGTGTTTACACTACTACACCAAAAAAACCAAACTCTGCAATGCGTAAAGTTGCAAGGGTTCGTTTGACAAATGGTAAAGAAGTGAATGCTTACATTCCTGGAGAAGGACACAATCTACAAGAGCACTCGATAGTATTAGTTAGAGGTGGAAGAGTAAAAGATTTACCAGGAGTTAGATACCACATCGTACGTGGTGCTTTAGACACTGCCGGAGTAAGCGGTAGAACACAAAGAAGATCTAAGTATGGTGCAAAACGTCCAAAAGACGCTAAAAAGTAAATCAAAAATCAGTCTAGAGAATAATGTTTAAATGTATGAAAGTATTGTGCTTTCTGCTTTTGATTGTTAAACTTTGACACAAACGAAAAGAAATGAGAAAAAGAGCGGCAAAAAAAAGACCCCTTTTACCAGATCCAAAATTTAACGATCAGTTGGTAACGCGTTTTGTGAACAACTTAATGTGGGATGGTAAGAAATCAACAGCTTTTAAAGTTTTTTATGATGCATTAGACATCGTAGAGGCAAAAAAAGGTGATAATGAAAAATCAGCTTTAGAATTATGGAAAGACGCTTTAACAAACGTTATGCCTCACGTAGAAGTACGTAGTCGTAGAGTTGGTGGAGCTACATTCCAAATACCTATGCAAATTCGTCCAGATAGAAAAATTTCTACTGCAATGAAATGGTTAATTCTTTATGCTAGAAAAAGAAATGAGAAATCTATGGCTGGAAAATTGTCATCAGAAATTTTAGCAGCAGCTAAAGAAGAAGGTGCAGCAGTTAAGAAAAGAATGGATACTCACAAAATGGCAGATGCAAACAAAGCATTCTCACACTTTAGATTTTAATAAAAAGAAATGGGAAGAGATTTAAAATATACAAGAAATATAGGAATTGCTGCTCACATTGATGCTGGTAAAACAACAACAACTGAGCGTATATTATTCTATACTGGAAAATCACACAAAATTGGTGAAGTACATGATGGTGCTGCAACAATGGACTGGATGGCACAAGAGCAAGAAAGAGGTATTACAATTACTTCTGCTGCTACAACTTGTGAATGGAATTTTCCAACAAAACAAGGTACAATTTTACCGGAATCAATACCTTATCACTTTAACATTATCGATACTCCAGGTCACGTTGACTTTACAGTAGAGGTAAACCGTTCGTTACGTGTATTAGATGGTTTAGTTTTCTTATTTAGTGCTGTTGATGGTGTTGAGCCTCAGTCAGAAACTAACTGGAGATTAGCGGATCAATACAGAGTCCCAAGAATGGGGTTTGTTAACAAGATGGACCGTCAAGGGTCTAACTTTTTAATGGTATGTCAACAAGTTAGAGATATGCTAAAATCAAACGCAGTTGCAATTACATTGCCAATTGGAGAAGAAAATGATTTTAGAGGTGTGGTTGACTTAGTGAAAAATCAAGCTATTGTATGGCATGACGAAACATTAGGAGCTACTTTCGATATTATTGACATTCCGGCTGATATGGTTGATGAAGTTAAAGAATACAGATCTATCCTTATAGAAGCAGTTGCTGATTATGATGAGAATCTGTTAGAAAAATTCATGGAAGATGAGAGCTCTATTACTGAGGAAGAAATCAATAACGCTTTAAGAGCGGCTACTATGGATATGGCTATCATTCCAATGATTGCAGGTTCTTCTTTCAAAAATAAAGGAGTTCAATTTATGTTGGATGCGGTTTGTAAATATTTACCATCTCCAATGGATAAAGAAGGTATCGAAGGGATTCATCCTGATGATGCTGATTTATTAGAAGAAGATCAAAAGAAAATTTTACGTCGTCCAGATGTGAAAGAACCGTTTGCTGCTCTTGCATTTAAAATTGCTACTGACCCTTATGTTGGTCGTTTAGCTTTCTTTCGTGCATATTCAGGTCGTTTAGATGCTGGTTCGTATATTTTAAATACACGTTCTGGAAATAAAGAGAGAATTTCTCGTATCTACCAAATGCATGCTAACAAGCAAAACCCAATCGATTATATCGAAGCTGGAGATATTGGAGCAGCAGTTGGATTTAAAGATATCAAGACTGGAGATACAATGTGTGATGAAAAACACCCAATTATTCTTGAGTCAATGAAATTCCCTGATCCGGTAATTGGTATTGCGATTGAGCCTAAAACAAAAGCTGACGTTGATAAGATGGGTATGGCTTTAGCTAAATTAGCTGAAGAGGATCCAACTTTCACAGTTAGAACGGATGAAGCTTCAGGTCAAACTATTATTTCAGGAATGGGTGAGTTACACTTAGATATTCTTGTAGATAGAATGAGACGTGAATTTAAAGTTGAAGTTAACCAAGGTGAACCTCAAGTTGAATACAAAGAAGCATTCACAAAATCAGCTTCGCATAGAGAAACATATAAAAAACAATCTGGAGGTCGTGGTAAATTCGGTGATATCGTATTTACATTAGAACCAGCAGAAGATGTTGATGGAAAACCAGCTGTAGGTTTACAGTTCGTAAATGCAGTAAAAGGTGGTAACGTTCCTAAAGAATTTATACCAGCTGTTGAAAAAGGTTTCCGTGAAGCAATGAAAACTGGTCCATTAGCAGGGTATGCTGTGGATAGTTTAAGAGTTACATTGTCAGATGGATCTTTTCACCCTGTGGATTCTGATGCTCTTTCTTTTGAGTTAGCAGCAAAAATGGGATACAAAGAAGTGGCGAAAGCTGCAGGAGCTGTAGTTCTTGAACCTATCATGAAAATCGAAGTTATTACTCCAGAAGAAAACATGGGTGATATCGTTGGTGACTTAAATCGTCGTAGAGGACAAGTTAATGATATGGGTGATAGAAGTGGTGCAAAAACTATTAAAGCAGATGTGCCTTTATCTGAAATGTTTGGTTATGTTACAACATTAAGAACATTATCATCAGGTAGAGCAACTTCTACAATGGAGTTTTCTCACTACGCAGAAACACCTTCGAATATTTCAGAAGAGGTAATCAAAAAAGCAAAAGGTAACGCTTAATTCTAAAGAAAATGAGTCAAAAAATCAGAATAAAATTAAAATCTTACGATCACATGTTGGTAGATAAATCTGCTGAAAAGATTGTAAAAACTGTTAAAAGTACAGGTGCTGTTGTAACTGGACCAATTCCATTACCAACACACAAAAAGATTTTTACTGTGTTGCGTTCACCACACGTAAACAAAAAATCGCGTGAGCAATTTGAACTTAGTTCATACAAAAGATTGTTAGACATTTATAGTTCTTCTTCTAAGACTATTGATGCTTTAATGAAATTGGAATTGCCAAGTGGTGTTGAAGTAGAGATTAAAGTATAATTTCATACACTGTTAAGTCAGTTTAAAAAAAACCGCTAGTATTTGTTTACTGCGGTTTTTTTAATCTTTAATGCTATGTTTTTTACTTAATTATTCATTTAAAAATAGTTAAGTAATTAATTTTGTATTAATTAAATAAAATTTATATATTTGCACCCTTGTAAAAAAGAGTGTGTATATATTATATACACAAAAAAATTAAGTAGTAATTAATAATTAGTTTAATATGTCTGGGTTAATCGGAAGAAAAATTGGCATGACTAGCATCTTTGATGAGAACGGGAAGAATATTCCTTGTACTGTAATTCAAGCTGGTCCATGCGTAGTTACCCAAGTCAGAACCATAGCGGTTGACGGGTACGAAGCTCTTCAACTTGGTTTCGATGACAAAACTGACAAACACTCTATTAAAGCAGAAGAAGGTCACTTCAAGAAAGCAGGAACAGATGTTAAGAAGAAAGTCGTTGAATTCAAGTATTTTGAAGAAAAACACAACTTAGGTGATGTGTTGAATGTGGATTTATTCACGGAAGGAGAATTTGTAGATGTACAAGGTGTATCTAAAGGTAAGGGTTTTCAAGGGGTTGTTAAGCGTCACGGATTTGGTGGTGTTGGACAAGCAACTCATGGTCAACATAACCGTTTAAGAGCGCCAGGTTCAGTTGGAGCTTCTTCTTATCCATCTAGAGTATTCAAAGGAATGCGTATGGCTGGAAGAATGGGTACAGATAACGTAACAATTCAGAATCTTAGAGTTTTAAAAGTCGTTGCAGACAAAAACCTTTTAGTAGTAAAAGGATGTGTGCCAGGACATAAAAACTCTTACGTAATCATTCAGAAGTAATGGAAGTAAAAGTATTAGATGTAAACGGAAAAGAAACTGGGAGAAAAGTACAACTTTCTGATTCAGTATTCGCAATTGAACCAAATAATCACGCTGTATACCTTGATGTTAAGCAATATTTAGCTAACCAAAGACAAGGAACGCACAAAGCTAAAGAAAGAGCTGAAGTTGCGGGAAGTACTCGTAAGATAAAAAAACAAAAAGGAACAGGAACTGCCAGAGCTGGTAGTGCTAAAAACCCTTTGTTTAAAGGTGGAGGAACAGTATTCGGACCTAGACCAAGAAGTTATTCATTCAAATTGAATAAATCTTTAAAGCGTTTAGCAAGAAAATCTGCCTTCTCAATCAAAGCAAAAGAAGATAATTTAGTAGTAGTTGAAGACTTCAATTTTGAAACTCCAAACACTAAAAATTTCATTAACGTTTTGAAAGCTTTAGGGTTAGATAATAAAAAATCTCTATTTGTGTTGGGTGATTCAAATAAAAATGTATATTTGTCGTCACGCAATTTAAAAGGGTCTAGTGTAATAACTACCTCAGAGTTAAGTACTTATGGTATTTTAAATACTAATAAATTAGTCTTAATGGAGAGTTCGTTAGAAGGAATTGAAACTAATTTAAGTAAATAAGAAGGTATGAATGTTATAATTAAACCTATCATTACTGAAAAAATGACAAAAGACGGTGAAATTTTTAACCGTTTTGGTTTTGTAGTTGACAAAAAAGCAAACAAAATACAAATTAAGAAAGCTATTGAGGCTTCTTATGGAGTAACTGTTGAAAATGTTAACACAATGAATTACAGATCTGATAGATCGGTTAAATACACTAAGAGTGGTTTAATCGTTGGTAAAACAAATGCTTATAAAAAAGCAGTTGTACAACTGAAAGAAGGAGAAGCAATAGACTTTTATAATAATATCTAATAAAACAAGATGTCAGTTAGAAAATTAAAACCTATTACCCCAGGACAGCGATTTAGAGTTGTAAATAGCTTTGACACTATTACAACTGATAAGCCGGAGCGAGCATTGCTAGCACCGAAAAAACGTTCAGGAGGTAGAAATAGTCAAGGAAAGATGACCATGCGCTACACAGGTGGTGGTCACAAACAAAAGTATCGTATTATCGATTTTAAAAGAACTAAGCACGGAATTCCTGCTACAGTTAAAACAATTGAATACGATCCAAATCGTTCAGCATTCATTTCATTGCTTGCATATGTAGATGGAGAAAAAACTTACGTAATTGCGCCAAATGGTTTACAAGTTGGTCAAACAGTAGTTTCAGGTCCAGATGCGATTCCAGAAATTGGAAACACTTTACTTTTAAGTAAAATTCCTCTAGGAACAGTTATATCATGTATTGAATTAAGACCAGGTCAAGGAGCAGTTATTGCTCGTTCGGCAGGTACTTTTGCTCAATTGATGGCAAGAGATGGAAAATATGCTACAATTAAAATGCCTTCAGGTGAAACAAGATTAATCTTGCTTACTTGTTCAGCAACAATTGGAGCGGTTTCGAACTCTGATCACCAATTAATCGTATCTGGTAAAGCAGGTAGATCAAGATGGTTAGGAAGAAGACCAAGAACTAGACCAGTAGCTATGAATCCAGTTGATCACCCTATGGGAGGTGGAGAAGGACGCTCTTCAGGAGGTCATCCACGATCAAGAAAAGGAATACCAGCTAAAGGTTATAGAACTCGTTCTAAGGTTAACCCGAGTAGTAAGTATATTGTTGAACGCAGAAAGAAATAATTAGATAGACATGGCACGTTCATTAAAAAAAGGACCATTTGTACATTATAAGTTAGAGAAAAAAGTTCAAGCTAATATTGAAGGAGGTAATAAAGGTGTTGTTAAGACTTGGTCTAGAGCATCAATGATTACTCCAGATTTTGTTGGACAAACGATAGCTGTTCATAATGGTCGTCAATTTGTTCCAGTATATGTTACTGAGAACATGGTAGGACATAAATTAGGAGAATTTTCACCAACAAGATCTTTTAGAGGTCACGCAGGTGCAAAAAATAAAGGTAAAAAATAAGAAGCAATGGGAGTTCGTAAAAGAGAAACAGCAGATGCAAGAAAAGAGGCTAATAAGTCTATCGCTTTTGCCAAATTAAATAACTGCCCTACTTCACCTAGAAAAATGCGCTTAGTTGCGGATATGGTAAGAGGTCAAAAAGTAGAACTAGCTCTTAATGTTTTAAGATTTAGTACTAAAGAAGCTTCAAGAAAATTAGAAAAACTATTGTTGTCAGCTATTAATAACTGGTCGCAAAAAAATAGTGAAGCTAGTCTTGAAGATGCAGGTTTATTTGTAAAAGAGATTAGAGTAGATGGTGGAGCGATGTTAAAAAGACTTCGTCCAGCACCTCAAGGTCGTGCACACAGAATAAGAAAACGTTCTAATCACGTTACAATCGTATTAGGGCAATTAGATAACACACAAAGCAATTAATAAACAGTATGGGACAAAAGACAAATCCAATAGGGAATAGACTTGGTATCATCAGAGGTTGGGACTCAAACTGGTACGGTGGAAATGATTACGGTGATAAAATCGCTGAAGATTATAAAATCAGAAAGTATATCCACGCTCGTTTATCAAAAGCTAGTGTATCAAAAATAATTATCGAGAGAACTTTAAAACTTGTAACCGTTACTATCACTACTGCTAGACCTGGTATTATTATCGGAAAAGGTGGTCAAGAGGTAGACAAGTTAAAAGAAGAACTTAAGAAAATTACTGACAAAGAAGTTCAAATCAACATTTTCGAAATCAAAAGACCTGAACTTGATGCCCTATTAGTAGGAGCAAGTATCGCACGTCAAATTGAGAATAGAATTTCTTACAGAAGAGCAATCAAAATGGCTATCGCAGCAGCTATGAGAATGAACGCAGAAGGTATTAAAGTACTTATTTCTGGTCGTTTAAATGGAGCTGAAATGGCACGTTCTGAGCAATTCAAAGAAGGTAGAATTCCTTTGTCAACTTTCAGAGCTGATATTGATTATTCATTATCTGAAGCACATACTACTTATGGTAGAATGGGTATTAAAGTATGGATAATGAAAGGTGAGGTTTACGGTAAAAGAGATCTTTCCCCGTTAGTTGGTATGGACAAAAAACAGTCTAAATCTTCAGGATCTTCATCTTCTAAAAGAGATGGTGGTAGACCAAACAATCGCAAAAGAAAGTAATTATTTAAACTAAAGAAAAAATGTTACAGCCTAAAAGAACAAAATACCGTAAGGTACAAAAGGGTAGAATGAAAGGAAATTCTCAAAGAGGACATGTACTTTCTAGTGGAATGTTTGGAATTAAATCGGTTCATGAAAAAGGAGTATTCTTAACTTCACGTCAAATCGAAGCTGCGCGTATCGCTGCAACTCGTTTTATGAAGAGAGAAGGTCAATTATGGATCAATGTTTTCCCAGACAAACCTATTACTAAGAAGCCTCTTGAGGTACGTATGGGTAAGGGTAAAGGTGCAGTCGAATATTGGGCTGCAGTTTGTAAACCTGGTAAAATAATGTTTGAAGTTGGTGGTGTTCCACTATCAGTTGCAAAAGAAGCTTTACGTCTAGCAGCACAAAAACTTCCAGTGAAAACTAAGTTTGTTGTTGCAAGAGACTTTGAAGCATAATCACAAATTAATTATGAAACAATCAGAAATTATAAGTCTATCAGCAACTGAGTTACAAGAAAAACTTAGCCAGTTAAAGAAAACATACGCTGATCTAAAGAATGCTCATGCGATTTCTCCTATTGAGAATCCATTACAACTAAGAGCTTTAAGAAGGTCTGTTGCTAGAGTTACTACTGAATTGACTAAAAAGTTACAATAATTGTACACTGCTGAAAGATGGAAAAAAGAAATTTAAGAAAAGAAAGAATTGGGGTTGTTACTAGCAACAAAATGACTAAGTCTATTGTTGTCTCTGAAACAAGAAGAGTAAAACACCCTATGTATGGTAAGTTCGTGTTAAAAACTAAAAAATACGTTGCACACGACGAAATAAACGACTGTAACATTGGAGATACTGTAAAGATCATGGAAACAAGACCTATGAGTAAATCAAAATGTTGGAGATTAGTTGAAATCATTGAAAGAGCTAAATAATTATGGTACAGCAAGAATCAAGATTAAAAGTAGCAGACAATACAGGAGCAAAAGAAGTTTTGACTATCCGTGTATTAGGAGGAACGAAACGT
This sequence comes from Flavobacterium gelidilacus DSM 15343, assembly GCF_000422685.1. Lineage (GTDB taxonomy): Bacteria > Bacteroidota > Bacteroidia > Flavobacteriales > Flavobacteriaceae > Flavobacterium > Flavobacterium gelidilacus. Next base: position 81,195 of record NZ_KE383904.1, read on the forward strand.
CGTTATGCCTCTGTAGGTGATAAAATTGTAGTTTCTATAAAAGACACTGCTCCTAACGGAAGTGTGAAAAAAGGAGCTGTATCAACTGCAGTTGTTGTACGTACCAAAAAAGAAGTGAGAAGAGCTGATGGATCTTATATCCGTTTTGACGATAACGCATGTGTATTGTTAAACGCTGCAGGTGAAATGAGAGGGACTCGTGTTTTTGGACCAGTTGCCAGAGAACTTCGTGAAAAACAATTCATGAAAATTGTATCATTAGCACCAGAGGTGCTTTAATTCTAAAAAATGATGACAAAGTTAAAAGTAAAATCAGGAGATTTAGTTAGAGTAATTGCTGGAGACCATAAAGGTGAAGAAGGTAAAATCGTAACTATTCTACGTGAAAAAAATAAAGCGATTGTTGAAGGTGTAAATATGGTTTCAAAGCATACTAAACCTAGCGCAACTAATCCACAAGGTGGAATCGTAAAGAAAGAAGCTGCTGTTCATATTTCAAACTTGTCTTTAATCGACCCTAAGTCAAAAGAAACGACTAAAGTTGGTTATAAACAAGAAGGAGATAAGAAAGTGAGATTCTCAAAAAAATCTAATCAAGTATTATAGTGATGGCTTACATACCTAGACTAAAAGAAGAATATAAGAGCAGAGTAATTTCTGCACTTACGGAAGAATTCGGTTACAAAAACGTAATGCAAGTTCCAAAACTTGAAAAAATCGTCGTAAGCCGTGGAGTTGGAGCAGCTGTTTCTGATAAGAAATTAGTAGATTATGCTGTTGAAGAAATGACAAAAATTACCGGACAACAAGCGGTAGCTACTATTTCTAAGAAAGACGTTGCGTCTTTTAAATTAAGAAAAGGTATGCCAATTGGAGCTAAAGTAACTTTACGTGGAGAAAGAATGTATGAGTTTTTAGATAGACTTGTAACTTCAGCTTTACCTCGTGTAAGAGATTTTGGTGGAATTAAATCTGATGGATTTGATGGAAGAGGTAATTATAATTTAGGAGTTTTAGAACAAATCATTTTCCCAGAAATCGATATTGATAAAGTTAATAAAATCTCAGGTTTTGATATTACATTCGTGACTTCAGCACCAACAGATAAAGAAGCAAAATCTTTATTAACAGAACTAGGATTACCTTTTAAAAAGAACTAAGATATGGCTAAAGAATCAATGAAAGCCCGCGAGGTAAAAAGAGAAGCAACAGTTGAAAAGTATGCTGAAAAAAGGAAAGCTTTGAAAAAAGCTGGAGATTATGAAGGTTTACAAAAATTACCTAAAAATGCATCTCCTGTACGTTTACACAATCGTTGTAAATTAACAGGGAGACCAAGAGGGTATATGCGTCAATTTGGACTTTCTCGTGTTACATTCCGTGAAATGGCTAATCAAGGATTAATTCCAGGTGTTAAAAAAGCATCTTGGTAATCTCGCAATAAGTTTGTACTTTTGCAATCCAAAAAATAATTTTAACTGGTTATAGGTTCATTTGGTGAGTACCATTTGAAAACCATAATCGTAATTCATACATGTTATGTATACAGATCCAATAGCGGATTATCTAACGAGAGTTAGAAATGCTGTGAGAGCTAACCACAAAGTGGTTGAGATTCCAGCATCAAACCTTAAAAAAGAAATCACAAAGATTTTATTTGATCAAGGTTATATTTTAAGTTACAAATTCGAAGATGCTACCGTTCAAGGTACTATCAAAATCGCACTTAAGTACGATAAAGAAACAAAAGAATCTGTAATTAAAGATATTCAAAGAATTAGTAAACCAGGTTTACGTAAATATTCAGGTTCTTCAGAGATCCCAAGAATTCTTAACGGATTAGGTGTTGCAATTGTTTCCACATCAAAAGGCTTGATGACAGGTAAGATGGCAAAACAACTAAACGTAGGTGGAGAAGTAATTTGTTACGTATACTAATATAAAAGAAAAATGTCAAGAATAGGTAAAAATCCAATTGCAATTCCAGCAGGAGTAACAGTAGATGTTAAAGACGCTGTGGTTACAGTAAAAGGAAAATTAGGCGAGCTTACTCAAGAATTTTCTGATGTAACGGTAAAAATAGAAGATAACCAAGTTATCGTTGAACGTTCATCAGATCACAAAGACGAGAGAGCGAAACACGGACTTTATCGTTCTTTGATCAACAATATGATTGTTGGTGTTTCTGAAGGTTTTTCAAAACAATTAGAACTAGTAGGAGTAGGTTATAGAGCATCTAATCAAGGTCAAAGACTTGATTTAGCTTTAGGATTCTCTCATAATATTGTCCTAGAAGTTGTTTCTGAAGTAACTGTAGAAACTATATCAGAGAAAGGTAAAAATCCTTTAGTAAAATTATCATCATTTGACAAACAATTATTAGGTCAAGTTGCTGCTAAAATCAGAGCTTTTCGTAAACCTGAACCTTACAAAGGAAAAGGAATTAAGTTTGTAGGTGAAGTATTAAGAAGAAAAGCAGGTAAATCAGCTTAAAATTTAAGACTATGTCATTAACAAAAACGGAAAGAAGACAAAGAATAAAATTCAGAATTAGAAAGATTGTTAGCGGTACTGCTGCGCAACCTAGACTTGCTGTTTTTAGATCTAATAAAGAAATCTATGCTCAAATCATAGATGATGTAAACGGTGTTACATTAGTAGCAGCATCTTCAAGAGAGAAAGGTGTTACTAAAGGAACAAACACTGAAACTGCTAATGCAGTAGGTAAGTTAGTAGCTGAAAAAGCTCTTAAAGCAGGTGTATCTACTATCACTTTTGATAGAGGTGGATATTTATACCACGGACGTGTTAAATCATTAGCTGAAGGCGCAAGAGAAGCTGGACTTAAATTCTAAGATAATATGATCAATAATTATAAAAACGTAGAACTAGTAAAACCAGGAGGACTTGATTTAAAAGACCGTTTGGTGAATGTTAATCGTGTTACTAAAGTTACAAAAGGGGGTAGAGCATTTGGTTTTTCTTCTATTGTAGTTGTAGGTGATGAAAACGGAGTTGTCGGACATGGTACTGGAAAATCTAAAGATGTAGCAGAATCAATTGCTAAAGCAGTTGAAGACGCTAAGAAAAATCTAGTTAGAATTCCATTACAAGGACAGTCAGTTCCTCACGAACAAAAAGGTAAATTTGGTGGAGCAAGAGTATTTTTAATACCAGCTTCTCATGGTACTGGAGTTATTGCAGGTGGTGCAGTACGTGCGGTACTTGAGTCAGTAGGTATTCATGATGTATTATCAAAATCTCAAGGTTCATCAAATCCTCATAATGTTGTTAAAGCAACTTTCGATGCGTTATTGCAAATGAGAAGTGCTTATACGATTTCAAAACAAAGGGGAGTATCTTTAGAAAAAGTATTTAAAGGTTAATAATTCAAGGAAAAAATGGCAAAAATATTAGTAAAACAAGTAAAAAGCAAAATCAATTGTCCTCTTACACAAAAGAGAACTCTTATTGCTTTAGGTCTAAAAAAAATGGGACAAGTTGTTGAGCATGATGACAACCAAGCTATCCTTGGAATGGTAAACAAAGTAAAACACTTAGTTTCTGTTGAAACTAAATAACATATACAGTTATGAATTTAAGTAATTTACAACCAGCGGAAGGTTCAACGCACAACCAAAATAAAAGATTAGGTAGAGGAGAAGGTTCTGGAAAAGGTGGTACCGCATCACGTGGACATAAAGGAGCTAAATCTCGTTCTGGTTATTCTAAGAAGATTGGTTTTGAGGGAGGGCAAATGCCTCTTCAAAGACGTGTGCCTAAGTTCGGATTTAAAAATATTAACAGAAAAGAATATCAAGGTGTTAATCTTGATACACTTCAAATGTTAGTTGACAATGGAGTAGTAACTGACACTGTAGATTTTACAGTTTTAGTTGATACAAGATTAGCGACCAAAAACGAATTAGTTAAAATTTTAGGTAGAGGCGAATTAAAAGCAAAACTTAAAGTGAGTGGACACAAATTTACTGCTACTGCAAAAGCTGCTATTGAGGCTGCTGGTGGAGAAGTAGTAATTTTATAACAAATAGTATAGTAAAATGAAGAAATTTATAGATTCTTTAGTCAATGTTTGGAAAATCGAAGAGTTAAAAAACAGAATTCTGTTGACTCTAGGATTGTTATTGGTGTATCGTTTTGGTGCTCAAGTAACACTTCCAGGTATTGATGCTACTAAACTAGGAAATTTAACTAGCCAAACCGATCAAGGTATTGGCTGGTTAATTGATGTTTTTACAGGTGGAGCTTTCTCACAAGCATCTATTTTTGCTTTAGGAATTATGCCTTATATTTCTGCATCGATTGTAGTACAATTGATGGGAATAGCAGTTCCTTACTTGCAAAAACTTCAAAAAGATGGTGAAAGTGGAAGAAAAAAGATAAATCAAATTACAAGATGGTTGACTATTGCAATTACTTTAGTTCAAGGTCCTGGTTATATTTATAATCTTTATTCTACACTTCCTCCTGATGCATTTTTATTAGGATTTAATTCATTCCAATTTTTATTCTCAGCAGTATTAATCCTAGTTACAGGTACAATTTTTGCTATGTGGTTAGGAGAAAAGATTACTGATAAAGGTATTGGAAATGGTATTTCATTATTAATTATGGTTGGAATTATCGCTAGGATGCCACAAGCATTCATGCAAGAGATAGCATCAAGAACTTCTCAAGCAAATGGTGGTGTACTTATGATTGTAATTGAAATAATAATATGGTTGCTAGTAATAGTAGCATGTGTATTGTTAGTAATGGCTGTTAGAAAAATTCAAGTTCAATATGCACGTAGAACAGTTTCTGGTGACTTTGAACAAGATCTAATGGGTGGTGGTGATAGACAATTTATTCCATTAAAATTAAACGCATCGGGTGTAATGCCAATCATATTTGCACAAGCAATTATGTTTATCCCAGCTGCATTAGCAGGTTTATCACAATCTGATAATGCACAATCTATCGCAACAATGTTTAAAAATCCATTTGGATTAGTATATAATCTAGTGTTTGCATTACTAATTATAGTGTTTACATATTTTTATACTGCGATTACAATACCAACTAATAAAATGGCTGATGATTTAAAAAGGAGTGGTGGATTTATACCAGGTGTTAAGCCAGGTTCTGAAACTTCAGACTTTTTAGATAAAATTATGTCACTAATAACGTTTCCAGGTTCACTTTACCTTGCTTTTATCGCTGTGTTTCCAGCTATAGCTGTTAGTGTTATGGGTGTTCAAGGTTCATGGGGTTATTTCTATGGAGGAACTTCGTTATTAATTATGGTAGGAGTTGCAATTGATACAATTCAACAAATAAATTCTTATTTATTGAATAAACATTATGATGGGTTGATGAAAAGTGGTAAAAACAGAAAAGCAGTAGCTTAATTATTTTATGGCAAAACAATCAGCAATAGAACAAGACGGAACAATAATTGAAGCATTATCAAATGCTATGTTTCGAGTAGAATTAGAAAACGGGCACATTGTAATTGCTCACATCTCTGGAAAAATGCGTATGCATTATATCAAATTATTACCTGGTGATAAAGTGAAACTAGAAATGAGTCCTTACGATTTGTCTAAAGCAAGAATCACATATAGATACTAAATCTAATAGCATGAAAGTAAGAGCATCAGTTAAAAAAAGAAGTGCCGAGTGCAAAATTGTACGAAGAAAAGGCAGATTATACGTAATCAACAAAAAGAATCCTAGATTTAAACAAAGACAAGGATAATTATGGCAAGAATAGCAGGGGTAGATATACCTAAACAGAAAAGAGGAGTTATTGCTTTAACATACATTTTTGGTATTGGTAATAGCAGAGCTAAAGAGATTTTAGAAAAAGCTCAAGTTAGCGAAGACAAAAAAGTTTCAGATTGGAACGATGAAGAAATCGGAGCAATTCGTGAAGCTGTATCATTTTTCAAAATTGAAGGTGAATTACGTTCAGAAGTTCAATTAAACATCAAACGTTTAATGGATATTGGTTGTAATAGAGGAATTCGTCATAGAGCGGGTCTTCCTTTAAGAGGTCAAAGAACTAAAAACAACTCAAGAACAAGAAAAGGTAAAAGAAAAACTGTTGCAAACAAGAAAAAAGCAACTAAATAATAAGTAATATGGCTAAGGCAACTACAAAAAAACGTAAAGTTATTGTTGAATCAACAGGAGAAGCTCATATTAGTGCAACTTTTAACAACATCATTATTTCTTTAACAAATAAGAAAGGTGAAGTTATTTCTTGGTCTTCAGCTGGTAAAATGGGTTTTAGAGGTTCTAAAAAGAACACTCCATACGCAGCTCAAATGGCAGCAGAAGATTGTTCAAAAGTAGCTCTTGACGCTGGTCTTAAAAAAGTAAAAGTTTACGTTAAAGGACCAGGAAACGGTAGAGAATCTGCAATCAGATCATTACATAATGGTGGAATTGAAGTTACAGAAATTATTGATGTAACACCAATGCCTCATAATGGATGTCGTCCTCCAAAAAGAAGAAGAGTTTAATCAAATATATTTACTATATTTGCACTCTTAAAAAAATATTTTAGTATAAACTAGATAGAATTACGATTATCGAAGGATTAGACCTGAATTCATAATCTCTATCTTAAACAATTAGAAATGGCAAGATATACTGGTCCAAAAACTAAAATTGCTCGTAAATTTGGCGAAGCAATATTCGGAGAAGACAAAGCCTTCGAAAAAAGAAATTATCCTCCTGGACAACATGGAATGTCTAAAAGAAGAGGTAAAAAATCTGAATATGCTATCCAGTTAATGGAAAAGCAAAAAGCTAAATATACTTACGGTATTTTAGAAAAACAATTCAGAAACTTATTCAAAAAAGCATCTGCAGCTTCTGGTGTAACAGGTGAAATCCTTTTACAACTTTGTGAATCAAGATTAGACAACGTAGTATACAGAATGGGTATTGCTCCTTCTCGTAGAGGTGCACGTCAAATCGTTTCGCACAGACACGTTACTGTAAATGGTGAATTAGTGAACATTCCTTCTTATCACATCAAACCAGGTGATAAAGTAGCTGTTCGTGAAAAATCTAAATCTCTTGAAGCTATCGATCGTTCTTTATCTAATGCATCTCAAGTTTATGAGTGGATTACATGGAACAATGATACTAAGGAAGGTACTTTCGTATCTGTTCCTCAAAGACTTCAGATTCCAGAAAACATTAAAGAGCAACTAATCGTAGAGTTGTATAACAAATAAAAATACACATTAAGCGAATTATGGCAGTATTTAATTTTCAGAAGCCCGATAAAGTTATCATGATCGATTCAACCGATTTTGAAGGTAAGTTTGAATTCAGACCTTTAGAACCTGGTTACGGATTGACAGTTGGTAATGCACTTAGAAGAGTTTTACTTTCTGCATTAGAAGGTTTTGCAATAACATCAGTAAAAATTGAAGGTGTAGAACATGAGTTCTCTACAATTCCTGGTGTAGTTGAAGACGTTACAGAAATTATCCTTAATCTTAAACAAGTACGTTTTAAACGTCAAATTGAAGATATCGATAACGAGTCTGTTTCAATGTCTCTATCAGGTAAAGAGGTGTTAACTGCAGGTGATTTTCAAAAATTCATCTCTGGTTTCCAAATCTTAAACCCAGATTTAGTTATCTGTAACCTTGATAGCAAAACTTCAATTAATATGGAACTTACTATCGAAAAAGGTAGAGGATATGTTCCAGCAGAAGAAAACAAAAAAGCAAATGCACCAATTGGTACAATATATACTGACTCAATTTACACACCAGTAAAAAATGTTAAGTATTCTATTGAGAACTTTCGTGTGGAGCAAAAAACTGACTATGAAAAGTTAGTTTTCGAAATCCAAACGGATGGTTCAATTAATCCAAAAGATGCATTAACTGAAGCAGCTAAAACGTTGATTCATCACTTTATGTTGTTTTCTGACGAAAGAATTACACTTGAGGCTGACGAAATTGCTCAAACAGAATCTTATGACGAAGAGTCATTACACATGAGACAGTTGTTAAAAACTAAACTTGTGGATATGGATTTATCAGTTAGAGCTTTAAATTGTTTAAAAGCAGCTGAAGTTGACACTTTAGGAGACTTAGTGTCTTTCAATAAAAACGACTTAATGAAATTCCGTAACTTTGGTAAAAAATCTTTAACAGAATTAGACGAATTAGTCGCTGTGAAAGGTCTTACTTTCGGTATGGATTTAGCAAAATACAAATTAGATAAAGAATAAATTACTTCATATTTTGCTCTCCAATAGTGGATTGTAGCAAGATGAGGGTTAAAAAATAAGTCATGAGACACGGAAAAAAATTCAATCATTTAAGTAGACAAAAAGGACATAGAGCATCTATGCTTGCAAATATGGCTTGTTCACTTATTGAGCACAAACGTATCAATACAACAGTTGCAAAAGCGAAAGCTTTAAGAGTGTTTTTTGAGCCGTTAGTTACAAAATCAAAAGAAGATACTACACATAATCGTCGTATTTGTTTCGCTTATTTAAGAGACAAATATGCAGTTACTGAGTTATTCAGAGAAGTTGCTGCTAAAGTTGGAGATCGTCCAGGAGGATACACTCGTATCATCAAATTGGGTAATCGTTTAGGAGATAACGCTGATATGGCAATGATTGAGTTAGTTGACTTCAATGAATTGTACAATGGTGGTAAAAAAGAAGAGAAAAAAGGAAGAAGCCGTAGAGGTGGTAAAGCTAAAAAAGCGGAATCAACTACTGAAGCTCCTGTTGCAGAAACTCCTGCTCCTGAAACTTCTGAAGAATCTACTGATAAAGCAGAATAATGAATATCTATTCATAAATACAAAAAAGGATAAGCTAATTTTTAGTTTATCCTTTTTTTTTGGTTTTTATTTTCCCTTCCTCTGGAGGGGTGCCCAAAGGGTGGGGTGGTTAAAGGTTTTGAAGATATTTATAACTATGATTTTTTGGAGTATTAAGGCTTGGGCTTTATTGGGTTATGTAATTCCTGCTGTCCATTCTATCTTTTATTGCGAGGAACGAAGCAAACTTATAATGATACTATAATTTCGCAATAAAAGGATGCCATTCCCATCAGGGCTAGAAGAGAATCTGTTCGAATGTTTATAAACTTATTTTTTTAGAAAAAAGAATTACACTAAATTTGCAAAACAACACACAACAAATGCAATACACTACTAAACAAAAAGCCATCGTATTACTAGCAGATGGAACTATTTTTCACGGAAAATCAATCGGAATTAGCGGTACAACCTTTGGCGAAGTTTGTTTCAATACTGGAATGAGCGGTTACCAAGAAATTTTTACAGATCCTTCTTATTTCGGGCAAATTATGGTAACAACCAATCCTCATATTGGTAACTATGGTGTAAGCTTAAATGATGTAGAATCAGATGGAGTAAAAATCGCTGGACTTATTTGTAAAAACTTTAGTTTCAATTATTCTAGACCAGACGCTTCTGAAAGTTTATATGATTATTTTGAAAAACAAAATATCGTTGCTGTTTCAGATGTTGATACAAGGGCTTTGGTAAGCTATATTAGAGATAATGGAGCACAAAATGCAATTATTTCAACAGACGGCACATCAATTGAGGATTTAAAAGATCAATTAGCAAATGTTCCAAACATGAAAGGTTTAGAATTAGCTTCTAAAGTTTCTACTAAAGAACCTTATTTTTATGGTGACGAAAAAGCCACTTATAAAGTTTCAGCTTTAGATTTAGGAATTAAAACTAATATTTTAAGAAACCTAGCAAAAAGAGATTGCTACATAAAGGTATTTCCTTTTGACGCTTCTTATGAAGATTTAAAAAGTTTTAATCCAGATGGATATTTTTTATCAAATGGACCTGGTGATCCTGAGCCATTACATCAAGCACAAAACACTGCAAAAGAAATTATCGCTAACAATAAACCGTTATTCGGAATTTGTCTAGGACATCAAGTAATTGCTTTAGCCAATGGAATTTCGACTTATAAAATGTTCAATGGTCATAGAGGAATTAATCATCCTGTAAAAAACTTGTTGACAGGTAAAGGAGAAATCACTTCTCAAAATCACGGATTTGCTGTAAATAAAGAAGAATTAGAAAAAAATCAAGATATGGAAATCACGCATTTACACTTAAATGATGATACTGTAGCCGGAATGCGAATGAAATCTAAAAACTGTTTTTCAGTACAATATCACCCAGAAGCAAGTCCAGGACCACATGATGCTGAATATTTGTTCGATACTTTTATAGAGAATATAAAGAAACAAAATTTACAAGAAGTTTAATAAGATTTAAACCTAACACGTTTTCAGAACTTGTTAGGTTTTTTAAGAAATTAAAAAAAGAATAAGATTGTAACAATTTAACTAAAACGTTATCGTTTATAAGTTTATTGGCGTTTAAAATATAGAATGTTTAAATTTGTATACCGAATTTTAAAAAATCATTAAAAAATGAGTATAATTATCAAAGTACACGCAAGACAAATATTTGATTCTCGCGGAAATCCAACTGTAGAAGTTGATGTAATTACAGAAAACGGAGTTTTAGGACGAGCAGCTGTGCCAAGTGGTGCTTCAACAGGAGAACACGAAGCCGTTGAATTACGTGATGGAGGAAAAGCTTACTTAGGAAAAGGAGTCTTAAAAGCTGTTGAAAATGTAAATACAGATATAGCAGCAGAAGTTGTTGGAATGTCAGTTTTTGAGCAAAATTCTATTGACAAAATGATGATTGAATTAGATGGTACGCCAAATAAATCTAATTTAGGGGCGAATGCAATTTTAGGAGTTTCTTTAGCCGTTGCAAAAGCAGCAGCAAACGAATTAGGAATGCCTTTATATAGATATGTTGGTGGAGTTTCTGCTAATACGTTACCAGTTCCAATGATGAATATCATCAATGGAGGTTCTCATTCTGATGCTCCAATTGCATTTCAAGAATTTATGGTTATGCCAGTGAAAGCAAAAACGTTTACAGAAGCAATGCAAATGGGAACTGAAATTTTCCACAACCTTAAAAAAGTATTACACGATAGAGGTTTGTCAACAGCAGTTGGTGATGAAGGTGGTTTTGCTCCAAATTTAGAAGGAGGAACAGAAGACGCTTTAGACTCTATCAAATTAGCTGTTACAAATGCTGGATATACTTTTGGTGATGATGTAATGATTGCTTTAGATTGTGCTGCAGCAGAATTTTTTGTTGACGGAAAATATGATTATTCAAAATTTGAAGGACCAACAGGAAAAGTAAGAACATCAAAAGAACAAGCTGAATATTTAGCAGATTTATCAAAAAAATACCCAATCATTTCTATCGAAGACGGAATGGACGAAAACGACTGGGAAGGTTGGAAATACTTAACAGAATTAATTGGAGATAAAACACAATTAGTTGGGGATGATTTATTCGTAACAAACGTTGAAAGATTAGCTAAAGGAATTGCAAACGACACAGCCAATTCAATCTTAATTAAAGTAAACCAAATCGGAACTTTAACAGAAACAATTGCAGCTGTAAACATGGCACACAATGCTGGTTATACATCAGTAATGAGTCACCGTTCTGGAGAAACAGAAGATAACACTATTGCTGATTTAGCAGTAGCTTTAAACTGTGGCCAAATTAAAACAGGTTCAGCTTCACGTTCTGATAGAATGGCAAAATACAACCAATTATTAAGAATCGAAGAAGAATTAGCTGAAGTAGCTTATTTTCCAGGAATGAAAGCTTTTAAGCAAAAATAAGACATTAACTGTTATACTGAATTTGCTAGTGCTGAATTCATTTCAGTATTTTAGCATTTAAACCCTTCTAGAGTTTCAAACTTTAGAAGGGTTTGCTTTTTTTATCTCAAATTCTCATTCAAAACACTCAAATTCTAAATCACTATAAATTCCTAACAAGGAAATGTTACATTTGTTTATCAATAATAAATAAATGAGAACAAAAATACTTCTATATCTTTTTTTAATCATTGCAACAGTCGTTCAAGCACAAGATAAAGTGCTAGATAGCTTGCAAAATGAACTAAAAAAAGCAAAAAACGACATTGATAAAACAATAGTGCTAAATGCTATTGCAGATCAATACAAATATTCTGATCCAACTAAAATGGCTGAATACGGAAATCAAGCGTTACAATTAGCCAAAAAAATCAAATATAAAGTAGAAGAAGGGAATGCTTATTTAAACATTGGAACTTCAAACATCATTTTAGGCGATTATAAAAAAGCACTAGATAATTTTATTTTAGCTAAAGATATTTTTGAAGAAAACAACACTTCATCTACTAAAAAAGAAGTGGCTCAAGGTTTAGCCAAAGCTTATGGTAGCATGGGAATCGTTTTTTCAGAACAAAGCAATTACGCAAAAGCTCTAGAATTTTACCTAAAATCCGTGAAAATTTATGAAAGTTTAAAAGATGAAAGCAAATGCTCTAAAATCTACAACAACATTGGAGTCGTTTATAAATCTCAAAATTCGGATTTCAAAGCCTTAGAATATTTTATTAAAGCACAAAAAATTCAAGATAAATTACAAGATGTTAATGTCGGAATCACTTTAACCAATATAGCAAACATTTACCTTAAACAGAAAAGTTTAGACAAAGCTTCAGAATATTACACCTTAGCCAAAAAAGCTTTAGAGAAAAATCCAAATCCAAGAGCTTTAGGGGAATGGTACAATAATATGGGTTTGTACTATGTAGAAAAAAATCAAGATAACGAAGCAATCTCGAGTTGGAATAATTCAATTAAAACGTTCCAGAGTATTGATGATAAATTTGGTTTGGCTGATACTTATATTTTTTTAGGTCAATTTTATTTGGCGAAAAACCAATTAGATGAAGCGTTTCAAAATACTAATAAAGCATTGACTTTAGCCACTGAAATTAATGTATTAGAACAAAAAGCAGTTTCAGAAAAATTATTGAGTGAGATTTATGCTAAAAAAGGTAACTCAAATTTAGCTTTAGAACATTTTCAAAAATATAGTGTAGCAAAAGACAGTTTGACTAATGAAGAAAACATCAGAAGATCAGTTGAAGCTTCCATGAATTATGAATTTGAAAAGAAAGAATTACTACAAAAAGAAGAAAACGATAAAAGAGAATTGTTGCTAAAAGAAGAAGCTAAAAGTTCTAAATTAAAATTAATATTCGGAGCATTAATTGCTTTGTTGTTATTTGGAATTGGATTTCTAATTTACAACAGAACGCAACTTAAAAAGACTTTAACGCTACAAAAAGAATTAGCTGAATACGAACAAAAAGCTTTGCACTTACAAATGAATCCACATTTTGTATTCAATTGTTTGGGTTCAATTTCGAGTTTTATTGTGCAAAACGGAACAGATTCAGCTATAAAATATTTGTCTAAATTCTCAAAATTAATGCGATTGACTTTAGAATATTCTAAAGAATCATTAATTCCAATTGATAAAGAAATAGAAAGTTTACAAAATTATTTGGAGCTAGAACAACTACGATTTAATCACAAATTTAATTTTAACATTCAAAAAAGTGCTGATATTGAAGATGATGTAGCTTTACCGCCTTTATTAATTCAGCCTTTTGTAGAAAACGCAATAATTCATGGAGTAATCCCGAAAAAAGAAATGGGAAATATAACTATCGATTTTTCAATAAAGGATGATTCCCTAATTTGTACTATTTTAGATGACGGAATTGGAATCAATCAATCCAAGTTAAACAAAGAAAATTCGGTTGTGGCACACAAATCAATGGCTTTAGATATTATCACCAAACGATTGGAAATGATTGCTTCCTCAACATCAAAAAAAGCTACCATTGAAATTGAAGAATTAACAGAAGAAAATAAAATAACCGGAACAAAAGTGATTTTGCATTTACCCTTACAATATATAGTATAGAATTTTTTGTAAAACCTTTTAACCTTTTAAACCTAAAAACTCATAACCTTAAAATTATGATAAAAGCCATATTAATTGACGATGACCAAAACCTTAGAGAAGGAATGAAAGGTTTGTTGGAACGATTTGCTCCCAATATAGAAATCATTGGTGAAGCTGATAGTGTTGCAACTGGTATCGAAGCAATGGATACCTTAAAACCGCAAGTTGTGTTTTTGGATATTCAATTAAATGACGGGACAGGTTTTGATATTTTGGAACAATTAGCGGTCAAAAATGGAACTATTAAGTCGAACATCGTTTTTATTACGGCACACGAACAATATGCCATAAAAGCATTTCGATTTAGTGCTTTAGATTTTTTACTGAAACCAGTTGATCCAGATGAATTACAAAAAGTGATTGTAAAAATAGAATCCGTTTTAGAGAAAACTAATGATTATGCTCACATTGATTTGTTGTTGGAAAACATCAGAAAAAAGGTTGATAATTTTAAGCGAATAGCACTTTCTACTTCAGATGGAATTCATTTGTTTGATATTAGTGATATTATTCGATGTGAAAGCGAAGACAATTATACCAAGTTTTATATTAAAAATAGTAAACCAGTAATGATTTCAAAAACCTTGAAAGAATATGAAGAACTATTAACCGAACACGGATTTGAACGCATACATCAATCGCATTTAATTAATTTGAATTATTTAAAATCTTATATTAAAAAAGAGGGTGGTTATGTAATTATGGCTGATGAAAGTCATTTACCTATTTCGCAACGAAAACGAGAACGTTTACAAGAAATCTTGAAAACCATATAAAATATTTGTCATTCTGAACTCGTTTCAGAATCTAAGAATCTAAACACAAACGCGAATTCTAATTGAAAACACGCATTTACTCATTGAGTAATAAAAAATAAATAAAACAGTATTAAATTTATACAAAATATAGAAATCATGAGAAAAATACTTTACATATTCTTGCTAGGATATTCCTATTTCGCAATGGCTCAATCACCATCAATTATAAATCCAACACCATTATCAGTTTGCGACACTAACAACGATGGATTAGAGCCGTTTGATTTGACATCTAAAAATGCTGAAATTTTAGGCACTTTGAATCCAGCTACATTTTCAGTGAGTTATCATGCATCTAATGTAGGTTCATTTCTCAATAATAATGTGATTTCGAGTCCCTACATAAACACAACTTCAGGAAGTCAAACTATTTTTGTAAGGGTACAAAACAATAGCAATCCAAGTAGTTTTTCAACTACAAGTTTACAACTAATTGTAAACACAATTGCAATTAATAACAACATTCCGGCTTATGCTATTTATGAAAATCCATTTGATGGCTTTGCTAATTTTGATTTAACTTCTCGAAATGGCTTAGTGTCTACAAATACAAATCATCAGATTACCTACTTTTCAACGCAAGCAGATGCTTTTAATGTAACTAATCAAATAGCAAATCCAACTTCATTCACGGGAAGTAATTTGCAAACCATTTGGTTTCGTGTAACCGATAATGTTTCCAATTGTTTTGTAGTAAGAAGTTATGTGTTAAAAGTTTTTGATTCATCAGTTGTAGTAAATATTCCAGATCCAAAATTTAAAGCACGACTGCTTGCAGCTTCACCAACGGAACTAATTGCTAGTAGTGGTCCAAATACGTGGATAACACTTGATGCTAATAGCGATGGCGAAATTCAGGTAAGTGAAGCTTTACAAGTTACTTATTTTCGATTAAGTGGCTTTTATATACAAGATAGTGAAAAGATTACTTCTTTAGAAGGTATTAATGCTTTTACAAATTTAACTCGATTAGAATGTAATAATAATTTTTTACAGTCTTTAAATATAGATTCATTAGTAAACTTAGAATATTTAGCATGCTCATTTAATAATTTGTCCTCTTTAACTTTACAAAATTTTTTAAATTTAGAGGAGCTAGCTTGTGGTGCCAATCCAATAATAAATTTAAATCTTCAAAATCTTCCTAATTTAAAAAACTTAGATTGTGGAGGAATATTACAAACTACATTAGATGTAACTCAACTTAATAGTTTAATAAATTTAGATTGCCAAAATTCTCAATTAACTTCATTAAATGTACAAGGATTATCAAATTTAGGATATTTAAATTGTTCTAACAATTTGTTATCATCTATCAATTTACAAGGCACTTCAATTGGTGGTTTTTATGTGACGAACAATCAACTAACTTCACTTAATTTGCAACAAATACCAAATGTTGTAGAATTGGTATTAAATAACAATCTACTAACTGACATAAATGTAGATGGTCTAAATTTTTTAAATAGGTTAGAGTGCAACAATAACTTGATTACCACCCTTAATATTGAAAGTGTAACAGATTATTTTCAAATATTAAGATGTAGTGAAAACAGTCTTTTAGAAACCATATTCATTAAAAATGGTATTGATGAATTTATTTGGGCAGCAAATTGTCCAAATCTACAATACATTTGTGCCGATGAATCACAAATTCAAAGTATTCAATTAGGTAATGCGGGTTTGGGAAATCCTAATGATTATGTTCTAAATTCCTATTGCACTTTTTTACCCGGTGGAAACTACAACACCATAAAAGGAAAAATAATTTTCGATGCTAATTCAAATGGTTGTGATATACAAGATTTACCACAACCAAATATTAGAATTGACATCAACGATGGAACAAATCAAGGAGCTGCTTTTTCTAGTTTTATTGGAAATTATGGTTTTTACACGCAAGATGGAACTTTTACAGTAACTCCAAGTATCGAAAATCCAAATTGGTTTACCATTTCCCCTAGTATTGCAACCATACCCTTTGTAGACATCAATAACAATGAAGTTATTCAAGATTTTTGTATTACTCCAAATGGGTTTCATCCTGATTTAGAAATTGTGATTGCACCAATTTTTCCATCTCGTTCAGGTCAAGATGCAGTTTATCAACTAGTTTATAAAAATAAAGGCAATCAAACCTTAAGTCAAGTAGATGGTATAACTTTAAATTACAATCAAAATTTAATGGATTTTATTTCTTCTACTTTTACACCATCACAAAATGCTTTAGGTCAATTAAAATGGAGTTATTCTAATTTAATACCATTTGAAAGTAGAAGTTTTGAGGTTAAATTCAATATCAATTCAACAACAGATATTGTTCCTGTCAATAGTGGTGATGTGTTGCTTTTTTCTACTTCAATTGAACCCATAGTTGGAGATGAGACGGTTTTAGATAATACTTATGTCTACAATGAAACTGTAGTAGATTCTTTTATAACAAACACTATTACTTGCGTAGAAGGATCAAATGCTCCGTTGACTGTAATTGGGGATTATTTACATTACATAATTAATTTTGAAAATACAGGAACAGCTGTTGCTAATAATATTGTTTTAAGAATGGATATTAATGAAGCTCATTTTGAAATTAACACCTTACAAATATTAAATACCTCACATGATTGTTACACAAGAATTTCTGGGAATATTGTTGAATTTATTCTTGAAAATGCAATGCTAGATACAGGAGGTCATGGCAATATTTTATTAAAAATTAAAACCGATGATACTTTGCAATCAAGTGATACAATTACTAATCAAGCCAGAATTTTTTATGATTATAATTTTCCAATAGTTACAAATTTAGCCAATACAACTTTTCAAGTATTAAGTAATTCTGTTGTAACAATTGATAACTCTGTAGGGATTAATCCAAATCCTTCAAAAGATATTGTAAACATAAAAGCAAATTCAACAATTAATTCCATAGAAATATATGATATGCAAGGAAGAATAATTCAAACTAAAATCACAAACCAAAACATCGAAGCAGTAGATATTTCAAATTACACAAACGGAATTTATTTTCTAATGATAAAAACAGAAACAGGTCAAAAAGTAGAAAAATTAATTAAAGAATAAAAAATATAATTGTTTGTTAATTACCCTCTCAGTTCTTCATAAGCTGTGAGGGTTCGTTTTTTTAAATCAATTTTAAAGATGGAGAAAAAAAAGTTTTACTTTTCTACTTAAAATATTTTTTTACTAAAAACTTTATAAATTTCTGCGTTAAAATTCATGTTCCTAAATAAAACTAAAGTTAAAAGTTTTTAAATATTTGAATTGTTAAAAGTCATAATAAAACAGAAATATATACCAACTTTGCAATTTTATAGAATAATTAACGAAATGTAGTTCATTTTTCCTTTTTAATTAACAAGTAATTCAGTAATTTTGTGGGATTGATTAATTTACAAGAAAAAAACACCAATACTATTATGTCAAAAACGGCTACATTAGAAATAGATGGCAAAAAATATGAGTTTCCAATAATTGTTGGAACAGAAAATGAAGTTGCTATTGAAATAGGTACATTGAGAAGTGCTACCGGAGCAATTACAATTGATCCAGGATATAAAAATACAGGTTCGTGTAAAAGCGAAATTACTTTTTTAGATGGTGAAGAAGGAATATTGCGTTACAGAGGATATTCAATCGAAGAATTAGCAGAAAAAGCTGATTTTTTAGAAGTATCTTATTTGTTGATTTTTGGGGAATTACCAAAAAAAGCAGAGTTAGAAAAATTTGAAAACGATATTAGAAAGCATACGTTAGTTAATGAAGAAATGAAAAACATCATTGATGGTTTTCCAAAAACAGCTCATCCAATGGGTGTTTTAGCGGCTTTGACTTCTGCATTAACAGCTTTTAATCCAAAACCAGTTAATCCAAATAACGAAAAAGAAATGTATGATGCTGTTTGTAAAACAATGGCAAAATTCTTAGTAATCGCTACTTGGACGTACAGAAAGTCTATGGGTTTACCTTTAAATTATTACGATAACACAAAAGGATATGTAGAAAACTTCATGCGAATGATGTTCGAAGTTCCAACACAACCTTACAAGTTTGACAAAAAAGTAATTGATGCTTTAGATAAATTATTTATCCTTCATGCAGATCATGAGCAAAACTGTTCTACATCTACAGTTAGGATAGTTGGTTCTTCTCATGCTGGATTGTTTGCCTCAATTTCTGCTGGAGTTTCTGCACTTTGGGGGCCTTTGCATGGTGGAGCAAATCAAGCGGTGTTAGAAATGTTAGAAGAAATTCATAACAACGGTGGTGATGTTGCAAAATATGTTTTAAAAGCAAAAGACAAAGATGATTCATTCCGTTTAATGGGATTTGGTCATAGAGTTTATAAAAACTTTGATCCAAGAGCAACAATAATCAAACAAGCTGCTAATGATGTTTTAGATGCCTTAGGTGTTGACGACCCATTATTAGACATTGCAAGAGAATTAGAAAAAGTGGCTTTAGAAGACGAATATTTCAAAACAAGAAATTTATATCCAAACGTTGATTTCTATTCAGGAATCATTTATCGTGCTATGGGAATTCCTGTTGGAATGTTTACAGTTCTTTTTGCCATTGGACGTTTACCAGGTTGGATCGCACAATGGAAAGAAATGCGTTTAAACGGGGAACCAATCGGAAGACCAAGACAAGTTTATACAGGTCATACATTAAGACCTTTTACTGAAGAGAAAAACAGATAAAAACAAAAAATCCCGTTTCAATTTGAAACGGGATTTTTTTATATCTTAAAAAAAGAATTAATCAGCTTGTTCGAAATTATCTTTTTTACCTCTTAAATCATCTATTTTATCCTCAGCTTTATCTACAAAATTTGAAGCAGCTTCTTTTGCGTCATCAGCTTTTTCTTCTACCCATTCTGATGCATCTTCTAATTTTTCTTTTGCAGTTTCAACAAAACCAGACACCTTTTCACCTACACCCATTTCGTCTAATTTTTCAGAGGCATCATCAATAAGACCAGATGCTTTTTCTTTTAAATCACCAGCCACATCGGTTGCTTTGTCAATAGCATTTTCTGCCATGTCTTCAACTTTGTCACTTACACTGTCGATAGTTCCTTTTGCTTTTCCAAAAAGTGAACCAAAAAAACTTGAAATTCCCATAATTAATTTGTTATTTGTTTTTAGTTAATCAAATGTAAATAAAAGATTTAAATAATATCGTTATTTAATAACTATGTGGAAAATTAAACAATTTTATCGTTTAAATGCACATGCAGTTATTTATCTTTGCACAATGTCAAAAAGCAAATCTATGTTAGAATTAAATGTTAAAAATGAATCATCGCGATTAAGAGCAGTAGTTTTAGGCTCTGCAACAAGTAATGGTCCAACACCATCGGTAGAAGAAGCTTATGATCCAAAATCATTAGAGCATATCTTAGCAGGAACATATCCTGTAGAAGAAGATATGGTTAAAGAAATGGAAGCTTTTAATCAAGTTTTTCAAAAATATGATGTCAAAGTTTTTCGTCCAGAGATGATAGAAGATTACAATCAAATTTTTACAAGAGATATTGGTTTTGTAATTGAAGACACTTTCATTAAAGCCAATATTCTTCCAGATAGAGAAAGAGAATTAGACGCTATTCAGTATGTAATAGATCAAATTGATCCAAAAAAAGTAGTTCGTCCACCAGAAGAAGTCCACATTGAAGGTGGTGATGTAATGGTATGGAACGATTATATTTTTATAGGAACCTATAAAGGGTCAGATTACAAAGACTATATCACAGCTAGAACAAATATGGCTGGAGTAAAGTATATCAAAGAATTGTTTCCAAATAAAATTGTAAAAGAATTTGATTTAGTAAAGTCAAAAATTGAAGCCAAAGACAATGCTTTACACCTGGATTGCTGTTTTCAACCAGTAGGAACGGATAAAGGAATCATTTACAAAAGTGGTTTTCGCGAAGAAGCAGATTACATGTATTTAGTCAAACTTTTCGGAAAAGAAAATTTATTTCACATTACACGTGATGAAATGTATAACATGAATTCAAATATTTTTTCAATTGCACCAGATGTTGTGGTCTCAGAAAAAAACTTCACGAGACTAAATACTTGGTTAAGAGAAAAAGGAATTACTGTAGAAGAAATTCCGTATGCTGAAATTGCAAAACAAGAAGGCTTATTAAGATGTTCAACTTTACCACTAATTAGAGATTAAAATTAAATAGATAAATGTACAGTCATTGCAATGCAACGACTCAACAAAATAAAACATGAAACAAACAACAAATTCAATCTTAATGATTCGTCCAGTGGCTTTTCGTATGAACGAACAAACAGCTGTAAATAATTATTACCAAAAAGTATTAGACGGATTAACTCCGGAAAACGTAAACGCAAAAGCGCAAGAAGAGTTCGATACTTTTGTACAAAAACTA
Organism: Flavobacterium gelidilacus DSM 15343; assembly: GCF_000422685.1. Lineage (GTDB taxonomy): Bacteria > Bacteroidota > Bacteroidia > Flavobacteriales > Flavobacteriaceae > Flavobacterium > Flavobacterium gelidilacus. The sequence goes on from NZ_KE383904.1 coordinate 102,414, forward strand.
AAAATGGTTGGTGTCGATGTAACCGTTGTCGATGATACTAAAAATCCAGACACACCAGATAGTATTTTTCCAAACAATTGGGTTTCTTTTCACGAAAATGGTGATGTAGCCTTATATCCAATGTTTGCTGAAAATCGTCGTGCAGAACGAAGAGAAGATATCTTAGATTTATTAGAAGATAAAGGATTTAAATTAAATGACATTGTTGATTATACGTCAGCAGAAGAAGACGAAATTTTCTTGGAAGGAACAGGAAGTCTTTTGTTAGATAGAGCTAACGGTAAAGCATATTGTGCTTTATCGCCAAGAGCTGATGAAGAATTAATGATTGAATTCTGTGAAGATTTTGACATGGGACCCGTTATTTTTGAAGCTTATCAAACAGTTGATGGTGAAAGAAAACTAATCTATCATACCAATGTAATGATGTGCTTAGGAGAAACTTTTGTCGTAATTTGTTCAGATTGTATTGATGATAAAAGCGAAAGAAAACAAGTCTTAAAAAGTTTAAAAGACGACGGAAAAGAAATTATTTTAATTACAGAAGATCAAGTAAATAACTTTGCGGGTAACATGTTGCAATTAAAAGGAACAGACGATAAAAGTTATTTAGTAATGAGTAAATCAGCTCATGAAAGTTTAACGCCAGAGCAAATTGAAAAATTAGAAAAACATGCTACCATTTTAAGTTCAAGTTTAGATACTATTGAAGCTTGTGGTGGTGGAAGTGCTCGTTGCATGATGGCTGAAATTTTTCTTCCTAAAAAATAAAGTTAAAAATAATTCAAGACTAAAATTCCAAATTCCAAATATCTAAATTGGAGTTTGGAATTTTTATTTTTTGGAATTTTATGAAGTTGTTTTCGCAATATTCCTTATCATTCCACCAAAAATAAAATAGTGAAACGGAACTAAACTATACCAATACAACCTTCCAAATAAACCTTTGGGTCTAAAAGTCGCAATTTGGTGTAAAACATTGTTTTCATCAATTCTAAACTCTAACCAAGCTTCACCAGGCAAACGCATTTCAGCAAACAATAACAATCTTTTTTCTTTTTTATCGGCTAATAAAACACGCCAAAAATCTAGAGAATCACCAGAGGCAATTTCATTTAAATGGGTTCGCCCTCTTTGCAAGCCAACACCACCGACTACTTTATCCATGAAACCTCTAATTTCCCAAAGCCAATTGCCATAATACCAACCTTTTTCACCACCAATAGACCAAATATTTTCTAATACTTTTTCTGGATTTTCAATTTGAATTGATTTCTCATCTTTTAAACAACCATAAGTTGGAACCTGAATGTAACCGCTTAAATCTTCTTTAAATCGACCACTTACCAAGCTGTCTTTCCAACTTGAAACCACTAAATTTTGTTCAATTTTCAAAAAGGCTAATTTGATGGCTTCAACATACGAAATGGGTTGTACGTTTAAGATGTCGCGTAAACGATTGTCTTTACAAACAACTTCCATGCGCATGCTATCTACTAGATTTACAGCTAATTTATAAGATGTTGAGGTGACAAAATACAACCAATAAGAAGATAGTTTTGGGGTCATAACCGGTATAGTATAGATCCAAAGTTTTATCTTTCTGGTCTTAGCATAGGAAAGCATCATTTGCTTGTAAGTAATAATATCTGGTCCACCAATATCAAAGGAATCATCATAGCATTTTTCATTCAACATAACGCCAATTAAATACTGAATCACATCGCGTATAGCAATAGGTTGAGATTTTGTCAAAACCCATTTTGGAGTAATCATTAAAGGCAGTTTTTCGCACAAATCCCTAATAATTTCAAAAGAAGAACTTCCAGAGCCAACAATTATGGCAGCTCTTAAAACGGTAGTTTTAAAATTCCCTTCATATAAAATTTCTTCTACGTTTAACCTCGATTGCAAGTGTTTGGAAAGGGTGTCTTGGTTGACAATTCCACTAAGATAAACAACTTGCTTTACACCAATTTCATCTAAATAAGTATTAAAATTTTTAGCGGCTTTAGATTCTAATTCATCAAATTTATCAGTAGAAGAGGACATAGAATGAATCAGGTAAAAAGCAACATCAAACTTAGCAGGGAGATTTTCAAGGGATGGTTCTTCTAAGAAGTCAAGTTCCCAGATAGTTATTTTGGCAAGCGTTGCGGCATCAAGTCCAAGTCTGTTTTTATTTCTTACACAACAGACCACTTCATGACCGTTGTTTAGTAATTCAGGTAAAAGTCTTTTGCCAACATAACCATTTGCACCAGTAAGAAGAATTCGCATTGTTTTTAAATTTTCTTAAAGTTAAGAAAAAAAAGAAATAATAGCGTTTGATTTAATAAAATTTGGCAATTGTTTACACACCTCTTACAATGCTCAAAATAGCACTTATAATGTATTGAATTCCAATAGCAATAGTTAAGAAGCCTACAATCCTAGAAATAGCAACAATTCCAGAGGCACCTAAGATTCTAGATAAAAAATAAGCACTTCTTAAGATTAAATAGATGCTCAAGGCAACCGCTAAAATAGCAAAACAAGAACTCAGAATTTCATAAGTAGTAATCATTTTGTCAGATTCTTTTAATTGCTGATAAAAAGCAATTAATAAAGACATGGATCCTGGACCAGCAAGCATTGGCATGGCTAAAGGAGTTAATGCAATATCACTTCTTTCTTGTGCTTCCTCTTCTGCTTTTTTATTAATTCCTTTGTTTTTACTGAATTTACCATTCAACAAGCCAAAACCTGAATTAGTAATAATAATTCCACCAGCAATTTTTAAAGCAGTTATGGTAATTCCAAAAAAAGATAAAACATATTGTCCAACAAAAAAAGCAATCATTAAAATGATAAACACATTAATGGCTGTCCATAAAGAGGTCTTGGAAAGTTCACCTTTAGTGTATCCTTCAGTTAATCCTACAAATATAGGAACAGTTCCAATAGGGTTTAAAACTGAAAATAATGCAGCAAATAAGAGTAAGAATACTTCCATTTATTTTTTTTACAAATGTAGTATAAATAGTTTTATTTCGTTTTATTAAAACATTAATTTATGAATTCGTAAGGTTGTTTCATTTTTTGATTGTCAACTTTATTCATGAATTCCTTTATTTTTTTGACATTTTTTGAAGTATCAATGCTTATAAAATGATGATCAATGTGGAAGGTAATCAAATTACCAGGTTTAAAAACCACTAGTTTATAAAAAGGGATGACTAAGGCATAAACTTCTAATTGCGATTGAAAACCAATTATAATTCCATTAGGTCTTATCTCTACATTAGCGTGTTTTGTCGCGTTGTTTTTGTTTAAAATCAATCCGATTTCCTGACTAGCTTTTGTGATCAGTAATCTCGGTGAACCAACCCCTCTCAGTTTTATGTTTTCTAGAAGTCCGAAAGGTTTTCCCACTAAATCATTAATGGTTTTCTTGATTTTTTTGTCGTTGTGTGAAATGTTAAAAAGCATTTTTATTTAAAATTAATTATAAAATTAAAGTTAAATACAACAGTTAGGAAATATTTATAAATTGTTTATTCGTATTTTTGTGCCATTAAAAAACAGATATGAAAAAGACATTAGTAATTGGAGCCTCAACAAATCCAGAAAGATATAGTTTTAAAGCCATTAATAGTTTAGTAGAACACAACCATACGGTAGTAGCAATTGGTCAAAAAGTTGGCGAAGTAGCTGGAGTAACTATTCAAGCAAAAGCAATTCCTGCAACAAAAATACATACTGTTTCTTTGTACCTTAATGCAGTAGCTCAAAGAGATTATTACAATTACATTATTGGTTTAACGCCAAAAAGAGTTTTGTTTAATCCAGGTACAGAAAACCCTGAATTTTATCAATTGCTTAAAGCAAACAGCATTAAATATGAAGAAGCTTGTACCTTAGTTTTACTTTCTACGAATCAATATTAAGCCAAGGAAAGTTAAAAAACCATTTACCATTAAGATTTCAAAGCCAAAGGTGTAATTAAACCAAACTTCACCGTAAGCATTTAATAAAAGAGAGATTAGTACAGCTAGTATAGCTACAATAGGTACTAATTTGTCTTTTACATTCCATTTGGTAAATAACCCAAAACTGTATAGTCCTAGTAAAGGACCATAAGTGAATCCTGCGAATTTTAATACTTTGTCAATGATGCTTACATCATTAAATCCATATTTGAAAACCATTATAACAAGTATGGAAATCACCACAAATAGCAAGTGAATTTTCTTTCTAACGGCAACTTGTTTTGCAGCGTCGTATCTTTTCTCAATATTCAAAATATCAATACTAAAAGATGTAGTTAAAGAAGTTAATGCACTGTCTGCAGATGAAAAAGCAGCAGCTATAAGGCCAAGAATAAAACTAAAAGCAACTACAACGCCAAGATAATTGTTAGCTAAAACAGCAAACAATTGATCTTTGTGAGCATCAATTCCGTTTTTCAAAGCGTATTCTGTAAATAACAACCCTAATACTAAGAATAGAAAGTTTACAAAGGTTAAGACAATCGTAAACCAAAACATATTCTTTTGGGCATCTTTTAAACTTTTACAAGTTAAATTTTTCTGCATCATATCTTGGTCTAAACCTGTCATCACAATTGCAATAAAAGCACCTGAGAAAAATTGTTTCCAAAAATATTTTGGCGAACTTAAATCGTCAAAGAAAAAGGTCTTAGAAAAATCACTATCAGCAACATAAGATGAGATAGAAGAAATATTCAAGCCTAAATCTTGAGAAACAACGACAATACAAATCACAACCGAAACTAACATGAACAAGGTCTGTAAAGTATCAGTCCAAATAATGGTTTTTATGCCTGATTTATTAGTGTAAACCCAAATTAAGAAAATTATAGAAGTAACGGTTATCCAATACGGAATACCAAGCGGTTCAAAAACTAAAGTTTGCAAAACATCAGCCACTAATAAAAGCCTTAAGTTCGACCCAACAGTTCTTGAAACGATAAAAAACCAAGCCCCAGTTTTATAAGAGTAATTTCCAAAACGTTCATCTAAATAAGTATAGATAGAGGTCAATTGTAATTTATAATATAAAGGAAGTAGTACAGTGGCAATAATAAAATAACCTAAAATATATCCAATTACAATTTGAAAGTAAGCAAATTGAGCGGCTTCCACTTTTCCAGGAACAGAAATAAAGGTCACACCAGAAAGTGAAGCTCCAATCATTCCAAAAGCTACCAAATACCAAGGAGATTGTCGGTTGGCTTTAAAAAAAGTATCATTATTTTCTTCTGATTTTCTTCCTGTAAAGTACGAAAACAAAATAAGTACAGTAAAATAAGCAAGTACAAGAAGTAAAATGGATATAGGTTGCATGGGGTTAGTTTTTTGCACAAAAATAATAGAATAAAATTAAGTACAAATTTTTTATTGAAATAACTATATTTGTAACGTATGGAATTATCATCAAAGAAATTAGAAAAGGCCGTAAATGAAATGGCTCAATTGCCCGGAATAGGGAAACGAACAGCCTTGCGCTTAGTCCTTCATTTATTAAAACAACCCAAAGAACAAACGCAGTTTTTAACCGAAGCCTTGCAACACATGCGTCTAGAAATTAAGTTTTGCAACAATTGCAATACTTTGTCGGATAATGATGTTTGTGATATTTGTTTAAATCCAAAAAGAGATAAATCTATAATTTGTGTGGTGGAAGACATTCGAGATGTAATGGCTATCGAAAACACAGGTTTATACAAAGGATTATACCATGTTTTAGGAGGTAGAATTTCACCAATAGATGGAGTTGGTCCCTCACAATTAAGTATTTTTCCTATTGTAGAAAAAGTAAAATTAGGAGAAGTAAAAGAGTTGATTTTTGCCTTAAGTTCAACCATGGAAGGCGATACCACAAATTTCTACATCTACAAACAAATTCAAGACTATCAAATTAATGTCTCAACAATTGCACGAGGAATAGCTATTGGAGACGAACTAGAATATACAGATGAAGTAACACTTGGAAGAAGTTTATTACACAGAATTCCATTTGAAATGTCCATAAAAAACGTTTAACAGTTTAATAGTGTTATATTTATTACTCTTTTAAAGGTTTTGTTTATATTTGCCTACTAATTTCTAAGGAATGAGAATTTTAAAGTTTTTTATACTATTTATTGTCGCAACATCATTGTTTTCGTGTATTCCAAACAAAGATTTGATTTATCTTCAAGATTATGGAAATAAACCAGAAGGAATCACAATAAATGAATTTGATGCTAAGCCTTATAGAGTTCAAGTCAACGATATTTTAAGTATAAATATAAAAGCATTAGACCCAAAACTAGTTGCTATGTTTAGTGCGTCATCACAGTCAAATCAGATGCCAAGTCCACAAACTATATATTTTTCTGGATATAATGTAAACCAACACGGCAATATTAGAATTCCAGTTTTAGGAGAAATTAATGTTTTAGGATTTACAATAGAAGAAATAAGAGCCGCTGTAGAAAAGAAATTAACAGATGAATATTTTACAGCAGAAGCTAGAATTTTTGTTACCGTAAAGTTAGCTGGTTTTAATTATACAATCAACGGAGAAATAGCAAAGCCAGGAACTCAAGTGTTGTTTCAAGAAAAGGTTACGATTCTAGAAGCTATTGCCAATGCGGGTGATATAAATCTAACAGGTAATAGAAAAGAAGTCCAAATATTAAGAAAACAACCGCATGGTTTTGAAATGTTTTCACTAGATTTAACAGACGCAACTATTGTAAATTCACCTAATTTTTACATTCAGCCTAATGATTACATTATTGTGAAACCATTGAGACAAAAATCATGGGGAACAGGAACAACTGGTATACAAACACTGGGTACAATAATTACAGCCTTATCTTTAGTTACAACTACAATTTTATTGATTAGAAATTAACCATGTTAGATATAAAAGATTTTAATATTTTAGAAACCCAAAACACCTTTGACTTCAAGGGTTTTTTGTCAAAGTTAATAAGCTATTGGAAGTGGTTTATCTTGTGTTTAATTTTAACGTTTACAGTTGCCTACCAAGTAAATATCCGTAAAGAAAAGATTTACGGAATGGAGACTTTAATAGTTGTCAAAGATGAAAACAACCAACTTTTTTCATCAAGCACAAGTTTGGTGTTTAATTGGGGCGGAACATCAGATAAAGTACAAACCGTAATTACTACATTAAAATCAAGATCACACAATGAGGTTGTTATTAAAGAGTTACAGTTTTATATAAATTACCTTAAACAGGGGGAGTTTAGTCTTCAAGATGCTTATGGAGAAACACCATTTAAAGTTATTATAGATGAAAATAAAGGACAAATTGCCAATCAATTACTTAAGATAAAGTTTTTAAATCAAAATCAAATTGAACTCTCAACCACTTTTGAGAACTCTATAGCTAATTTATATCATTATGCTGACAACACTAATAGCAGTACTAAAGTGCCTATTGGTGATTTTGTAAAAACGTTCAACATAAATGAAAAAATTGAACTGCCTTTTTTAAGTTTTAAAGTAACCCAAGATTTGATGAATCTTAACAATCTAAAGCAAGAATATTTCATTAAGTTTTCAGATTTTAATGGAACAGTTGCGGGGTATAGAAACGTAGATGTTGAAGCAGACATTAAAGGAGGTTCGATTATTAAAATTGCAAAAGCAGGAACAAATAAAGCTAGATTAGTTGATTTTCTTAACGCAACGGTTACTACTTTAAAAAGACGCCAATTAGAGAGTAAAAACCAATTTGCAACCAACACCATTAGGTTCATTGACAGCACACTGATTGATGTTGAAAAACAAATGAATCAAGCGGAAGGAGATCTTAAGGACTTTAGAAGAGATAAAAATGTATATATGCTTGAAGGCGGTGGAGAAGCATTAACATCAAAATTATCTGAGTATGATGTAGAAAAAGATATTGTCAATAGAAAAATTGCCTATTATAATTTACTAAAAAATTACCTAGAAAAAAACAACGATTATTCAAAATTACCAGCTCCTTCAGTAGCCGGAATTGAAGATCCAAATATTATAGGCAATGTGTCCAGATTAATTGAACTTTCTGCGGAGCGATCTGAATTAGCCTACTCGGTTAAAAATGACAAGATGTTTGCCGAATTCGATGTGCAAATGGAATCCGTTAAAAAGGTATTGCTAAATAATATTGCCAGTTCAAAAAGTGCCTTACAAATTGATTTGTCACTACTTTCGAGTAATATTAATACAGCAGAAAGCACTATTAGTCAATTACCCGATCAGCAGCAAGACCTAATAAAATTTACCCGAAAATTCAATCTTAAAGATAATATATATACTACATTCCTTGAGAAAAGAGCAGAGGCAAATATTATAAAAGCCTCTAATTTATCAGATGTTGATTTTATTGATCCAGCTAAAGATGTGGGCGATGGTTTAATTGGACCTAAAACAAGTGTGAACTATATTTTAGCCTTGTTACTCGGTTTAGGAATTCCTTTTATCGTGGTCTTTGTTAAAACGTTGTTGGACAATTCAATAAATACAACAGAAGACATTGAAAAACTAACAAAAATTCCAATAATTGGAGTTATCGGTAATAATAAGGACAATGGAAATTTAGCTGTTTTTGAAAAATCTAATTCTACATTATCAGAATCATTTAGAGGCATAAGGTCATCTCTTCAATTTATATATAAGAAACAAAAAATAGAAGGGCCTAAAATAGTAATGCTAACTTCATCAATTAGTGGAGAAGGAAAGACTTTTTGTACCATGAATTTGGCAACTGTTTTTGCGATGAGTAGTAAAAAAACAGTAATAGTTGGTTTAGATTTAAGAAAACCAAAACTATTTGATGATTTTAAAATAGATAATATTATTGGTTCAGTGAATTATTTAATTGGACAAAAAACATTAGATGAAATAATTCAGAAAACACATATTCCTAACCTTGATTTGATTACATCAGGACCAGTGCCTCCTAATCCAGCTGAGCTTATTATAAGTGAATCAATGAAAGAAATGATTGAAGAACTTAAACTAAAATATGATTATATAATTTTAGATACACCACCTGTTGGACTTGTAGCAGATGCACTTGAGTTAGCTCAATATTGTGATGCAACACTCTATGTAGTTCGCCAAGGAGTCACTAAGAAAGGGATGTTATCTGTTGTCAATGAAAAACACAAAAGAGGTGAATTGCATAATATAAGTATAATTCTTAATGATTTTCTTAACGAGTCAAAATATGGTTATGGGTATAACTATAAACATGGATATGGAGCTTATGGAGAGGATTACAAAGAATCAAAAAAGAAAAACAAATTCTTAAATTGGTTTAGAAAAAAACAATAAATGGAAATTTTAACAAACAAAAAAATACTTATTACAGGTGGAGCCGGATTTATAGGTTCTAATTTATGCGAGTACTTTTTAGCTAATAATAACAATGTTACTTGTCTAGATAATTTTGCGACAGGACATAGACACAATATTGAAAAATTCAAGGCAAATCCAAATTTCACTTTAATTGAAGGGGATATTAGGGATTTAGATACTTGTAAAAAAGCGGTAGAAGGGATAGATTATGTTCTGCATCAAGCGGCTTTGGGTAGTGTTCCACGTTCCCTTAAAGATCCAATTACTTCAAATGATGTGAATGTGTCTGGATTTTTAAACATGTTAGTGGCTGCTAGGGATGGAAATGTAAAACGTTTTGTTTACGCAGCAAGTTCTTCAACTTACGGAGACTCAAAAGGATTGCCGAAAGTAGAAGACGTTATTGGAAAACCATTATCTCCTTATGCTATTACTAAATATGTTAACGAATTATATGCTACAATTTTTAGTTCAACTTATGGATTAGAGACTATCGGATTGCGTTATTTTAATGTTTTTGGAAGAAACCAAGACCCAAATGGAGCTTATGCAGCCGTTATTCCTAAATTTGTATCGCAATTTATCAATCATGAAAGTCCAGTGATTAATGGAGACGGAATGTTTTCAAGAGACTTTACCTACATTGACAATGTGATTCAAATGAATGAAAAAGCTTTGTTAACTTCAAATCCAGAGGCTATAAATACAGTTTATAACACAGCTTTTGGGGATAGAACAACGCTAAATGATTTAATAAATTATCTAAAAGAGTTTTTATCAGAATTTGATGCAGAAATTGCAAATGTTGAGGTTATATATGGTCCAAATAGAGCAGGAGATATACCTCATTCATTAGCAAGCATAGATAAAGCAAAAGAATTATTAGGCTACAGTCCAAAGTATTCCATGAGAGAAGGGTTAAAAGAAGCAGTTGCTTGGTATTGGGAGAATTTGAAGTAATTTGTGGTTGATAGGTGATAGGTAATAGGTGATAGGTGAATGGGAGAAGAGGAGAAAAGGAGAAGAGGAGATTTTTACCGCAAAGACGCAAATTATGGGTAGTTATGTTTGAAGCAATTTGTGAGAATTAGGGTAATTCGTGGTGAAAAATTTCTGAAGTTGAACGTGTAAGCGAGACCCTTTCAGGGTGACAAAGAGGTAGGTTGAGAGTATTCGTAATTATTACTTAATAAGTACTTACGTTTAATGTGCTATCGAGACCTTTTGCAGGGTAACAAAGTGGTGGGCTGAGACGCTTAGTGTGAAATAAGATAATTTGTGGAAATTCGTGCAATTCGTGTCAAAAAAGTTCTGACCTTATTTACACGCCACACTTATGTAAACTATCCAAAAGCAAAGCGCCTAGACAATAAAAATAAAACTATATGACTTATATGTTTAAAAATAAAATCAGTGAATCAGTGGTAAAAAACCACAATATAATAAGCAGTTAAAACTTAAATAAACTATCCAAAAGCAAAGCGCCTAGAAAAAAAACAATTCTATGTGCCTATGTGTTTAAAAAAGAAAAAAAATCAGTAAATCAGCAGCAAAAAATCCTGCCCCTAATCCTGAAAAACAAACAAACAATATCAAAAATATAAAACAATAAAATGATTAAAAATATATGTTGCATCGGTGCAGGTTATGTTGGGGGACCAACAATGGCAATCATTGCACAAAAATGCCCCGGAATTAAAGTGACTGTAGTAGATTTAAACGAGAAGCGAATTGCCGATTGGAACGATCCTAACGTCGATAATATTCCTATTTACGAACCAGGATTAAGCGCAATTGTTGCAGAAGCTCGCGGAAGAAATTTATTTTTTTCAACAGAAGTGGACAAAGCTATTGACGAAGCTGAAATGATATTCATTTCGGTAAACACACCTACCAAAACGTATGGTGTTGGAAAAGGAATGGCAGCCGATTTAAAATATATTGAACTTTGTGCAAGACAAATTGCAAGAGTAGCAAAAACAGATAAAATTGTAGTAGAGAAATCAACTTTACCGGTTAGAACAGCTAGTGCTATAAAAAGCATATTAGACCATACAGGGAATGGGGTAAAATTTCAAATTTTATCAAATCCAGAGTTTTTAGCAGAAGGAACAGCTGTGGAAGATTTATTGGCTCCAGATAGAGTCCTAATCGGAGGAGACTCTAATGAAGACGGACAAAAAGCGATTCAATCTTTAGTCAATATTTATGCGAATTGGGTCCCAAAAGAACAAATTTTAACGACCAATGTTTGGTCATCCGAATTGTCAAAATTAACAGCCAATGCCTTTTTAGCCCAAAGAGTTTCTTCCATAAATGCCATGTCAGAATTATGCGAAAAAACAGGAGCAGATGTAAATGAAGTAGCGAGAGCTATTGGAATGGATAGTCGTATTGGATCAAAATTTCTAAAATCTTCTGTAGGTTTTGGAGGGTCATGCTTTCAAAAAGATATATTAAACCTGGTTTATATTGCAAAATCTTATGGTTTGAATGAAGTGGCCGATTATTGGGAACAAGTAATCATAATGAACGACCATCAAAAAAGAAGGTTTGCAAAAAACATTATTAAAACATTATACAATACCGTTTCTGGAAAAAAAATAGCTTTCTTAGGTTGGGCCTTTAAAAAAGACACAAACGATACTAGAGAATCAGCAGCTATTTATGTAGCGGATGATTTACTAGCCGAACAAGCTAATGTAGTAGTGTTTGATCCTAAAGTAAATGAAAATCAAATATATTATGATTTAAATTATTTGGAAAGCCGTGCTGAAGAAGAGAACAAAAAAGGATTAACGGTAAGTACGGATCCCTATGCTGCATGCAAAGATGCACACGCCATTGCCATCTTAACAGAATGGGATGAATTTAAAACATACGATTGGCAAAAAATATACAACCAAATGCAAAAGCCAGCTTTTGTCTTTGACGGAAGAAATTTATTAAACAAAAAAGAATTAGAACAAATTGGGTTTGTTTATCAGGCTATTGGGAGTTAGATTTATTTGCCCTTTTAACCGTCAGTTCGAGTGATTTTGACGGAACAAAGTGGAGTTGAAATTGTATCGAGAACCGTTCTTTTAAAAACGATGCATTACGTTTTTTAGAAGTTCTGATTAAAGAAATTTTAATATTCAATTGTTCTAAGTATCGTCAGTTCGAGTGATTCCGATCCAGTCGGAAATTGTATAGAAAACCCTTGTTGAAAAAATATATAGATAAGTCACCAATTTGTCTATCAAAAGTTGTAATAAAAAATAAAAATATAATGTCACAAAATCACAAAATCACCCCATCACCTCGTCTTGCCATCATTGGATTAGGATATGTTGGTTTACCGTTAGCAAGATTATTTGCAACAAAATTTCCGGTAGTAGGATTTGATATCAATCAAAAAAGAATTGACGAACTAAATGCAGGAAAAGACAATACCTTAGAGATTGAGGTAGATGTTTTACAAAAAGTATTAGTAAAATCTCCTTCTGATGCAAACGGATTGTTTTGTTCAGCAAATTTAGAAGATATCAAAGACTGCAATTACTACGTAGTTACGGTTCCAACACCGGTAGATAAAAACAATAGACCTGATTTAACACCTCTATATAAATCAAGTGAAACGGTTGGGAGAGTCCTTAAAAAAGGAGATATCGTTATTTACGAATCTACAGTATATCCTGGAGTTACAGAAGAAGAATGTGTGCCTGTTTTAGAACGCGTTAGTGGATTAAAATTTAATGTTGACTTTTTTGCGGGCTATTCACCAGAAAGGATTAACCCAGGGGACAAAGAACATACGGTTGAAAAAATACTAAAAGTAACAGCGGGTTCTACGCCAGAAATCGGAAAAAAAGTAGATGATTTATACAAAACGGTCATCACAGCCGGAACGCATTTAGCACCAACCATAAAAGTAGCCGAAGCAGCAAAAGTGATAGAAAATTCACAAAGAGATATCAACATCGCTTTCGTAAACGAACTAGCCAAAATATTCAATCTATTAGACATCAATACCCACGATGTTTTAGAAGCTGCTGGAACGAAATGGAATTTCTTACCGTTCAAACCAGGCTTAGTTGGCGGACATTGCATCGGAGTAGATCCGTACTATCTAGCCCAAAAAGCCCAAGAAAAAGGCTATCACCCAGAAATCATCCTAGCCGGAAGAAGACTAAACGACAGCATGGGAGAATATGTAGCGGCTCAAGTAGTAAAATGCATGATCAAAAAAGGAGTAACCGTAAACGGTGCTCAATTATTAATGCTAGGAATTACGTTCAAAGAAAATTGTCCGGATGTTAGAAATACAAAAATTGTAGACGTAATCGCTTCTTTAAAAGAATACGGTATCCAAGTTTCTATTTATGACCCATGGGCCAACCCAGCAGAAGTTAAACACGAATATAAAATTGAAAGCACTAAAGAAATTCCAAACCAAAAGTTTGATGCAGTAGTTTTAGGAGTTTCACACAAAGAGTTTTTACAACTAGACATTCCTAGCCTACAAAAAGAGAATAGTGTTCTATACGACGTAAAAGGTATCCTAGGCAACAACGTAGACGGCAAGTTGTAATTCATTTTAAATATAAAATTTAAAGCCTTGATTTTTTCAGGGCTTTTTTTTGAAACACATAGATGGATAGGATTTGTTTTGTGTTTAAGGCGCTACGCTTTTGGATAGTTTACATAAGTATGTCGTGTAAATAAGGTCAGAACTTTTTTGACACGAATGGCACGAATTTCCACAAATTATCTTATTTCACACTAAGCGTCTCAACCCACCACTTTGTCACCCTGCTTGTGCTGAATTTATTTCAGTGAAAGGGCCTAACTTACATATTAAACGTCAGTACTTATTAAGTATTAATTACGAATACTCTCAACCCACCACTTTGTCACCCTGTCAAGGGTCTAGCCTACACCCCCAACGTAAGAACCTACTTGCCACAAATTCCTTTAAACATAACTACCTATAATTTGCGAATTTGCGGTAAAACTTTTCTACCCCCAACCTTGTTATCCTGCCAAGGGCCTAACTTGCATATTAAACGTCAGTACTTATTAAGTATTAATTACGAATACTCTCAACCCACCATTTTGTCACCCTGCTTGTGCTGAATTTATTTCAGTGAAAGGGCCTAGCTTATACGTTCAACTTCAGAAATTTTTCACCACGAATTACCCGAATTTTCACAAATTCCTTTAAACATAACTACCTATAATTTGCGAATTTGCGGTAAAACTTTTCTACCCCCAACCTTGTCACCCTGAAAGGGTCTAGCTTGCATATTAAACGTCAGTACTTAGTTAGTATTAATTACGAATACTCTCAACCCACCACTTTGTCACCCTGCTTGTGCTGAATTTATTTCAGTGAAAGGGTCTGAATAGCACGTCATACGTCAGAATCCACAATTCATAAAATCAAAAAATCCCCATATTTACCCATAACCAACAACCAACTACCCCCAAACCTCTAATCTTACTTTTACTAAATTCATTTAAGTAAAAGAATTGAAGAAATGTCAATCAATTATGTATTGGTTCTAACGTTGATTATACAGACCAGACCCTTGACAGGGTGACAAAGTGGTGGGTTGTACGTTTTCGTTTTTGATTGAGTGTTGATGGTTACTAGTTATTTAAATTTTACTAACAAGTAGTTCTCTCCTCAGTTTTGTCACCCTGCTTGTGCTGAATTTATTTCAGTGAAAGGGCCTAACTTACATATTAAACGTCAGTACTTAGTTAGTATTAATTACGAATACTCTCAACCCACCACTTTGTCACCCTGCTTGTGCTGAATTTATTTCAGTGAAAGGGTCTAGCCTACACCCCCAACGTAAGAACCTACTTGCCACGGATCCCAAAGATTATCACGGATTAATCTAAATTCAACCTATAACCGACAACAGATAACTCACAACCAAAA
The DNA here is from genome assembly GCF_000422685.1 of Flavobacterium gelidilacus DSM 15343. Lineage (GTDB taxonomy): Bacteria > Bacteroidota > Bacteroidia > Flavobacteriales > Flavobacteriaceae > Flavobacterium > Flavobacterium gelidilacus. The sequence goes on from NZ_KE383904.1 coordinate 117,717, forward strand.
ACCCTTAACAACCCCTATTAATGTAAAAATAACCTTGATTAATAAAAATAAAGTTTATTTTTGCAATTAACGCTTGTTTAAAATACTAATTTCAAAGAAATGAAAAACATACTTATCACTGGTGGAGCTGGTTTTATTGGTTCACACGTTGTAAGAAGATTTGTAAATCAATATCCAAATTACCATGTGTTTAATTTAGATGCTTTGACTTATGCTGGAAATCTAGAAAACATCAAAGACATTGAAAACAAACCCAATTACACATTTGTAAAAGGAGATATTTTAGACGAAGCCTTTTTAGAAGAGTTATTTGCTAAATACCAATTTGAAGGCGTTTTACACTTAGCCGCAGAATCCCACGTCGATAGATCAATCACAGACCCACTAGCCTTTGTAAAAACAAATGTTATTGGAACCATGAATTTATTAAACGTAGCCAAAAAACAGTGGAAGGACGATTTTGTAGGCAAACGTTTTTACCACATATCAACCGATGAGGTTTACGGTTCTTTAGGAGCAACAGGTCTGTTTACAGAAACTACGGCTTATGATCCAAATTCACCTTACTCAGCCTCCAAAGCGGCTTCCGACCATTTTGTTAGAGCTTACGGAGAAACCTATGGTTTACCTTATGTAATTACCAATTGTTCTAACAATTATGGACCCAATCATTTCCCAGAAAAGTTAATTCCTTTATTCATACATAACATCATAGAGAAAAAACCGTTACCCGTTTATGGCGATGGAAAATATACCCGCGATTGGTTATTCGTAGAAGACCATGCTGTAGCTATTGATTTAGTGTTTCATGAAGGAAAAAACCATGAAACCTATAACATTGGTGGTTTTAACGAATGGCAAAACATAGATTTAGTAAAACTATTGTGCCAACAAATGGATGCTAAATTAGGTAGAGCAGTTGGTGAGTCTGAAAAGTTAATTTCGTATGTAAAAGACAGACCAGGACACGATTTGCGTTACGCCATAGATGCCTCAAAAATAAACAAAGAATTAGGTTGGAAACCATCCGTAACTTTCGAACAAGGCTTAGAAAAAACCATAGATTGGTATTTGTCGAATGAAGAATGGTTGAAAAACGTTACTTCGGGTGATTATCAAAAGTATTATAAGGAACAGTATAAGTAATTTATTAAGATATAAGAATTAATGTCAAGTTCAAAAAAAATTGCAAAAAACACACTTTTCCTTTATATAAGAATGTTCTTTACAATGGGGGTTTCCTTGTATACTTCTAGGATAATTCTTGAAACATTAGGAGTAAATGATTTTGGTATTTATAGTTTAGTAGGAGGTATAGTATCGATGTTTGGCTTTTTTAATGGAGCTATGGTAAGTTCTACACAACGGTTTTTGTCTTTTGATATTGGAAAAAATGATTATATACAAATAAAAAAAACGTTTAATGCAACACTTAATATTCATATTGCGATAGCAATTTTGGTTTTAATATTGGCAGAAACTATTGGTCTATGGTTTGTGAATTACAAATTGAATATAGCTAGTGAGAGGGTTGAAGCTGCGAATTGGGTATATCAGTTTTCGATTTTAACATTTTTAATTGGAGTTATTCAAGTGCCTTATGATGCTTTAATTATAGCAAGAGAAAGAATGAATGTTTATGCTTACATGAGTATAATAGAAGCAGTATTGAAATTACTTATAGTTTACCTACTTTTAGTTGTTGATTTTGATCACTTAATTTTGTATTCGTTTTTATACTTTTTAGTCACTTTTATAGTTAGACTAGCTCATAAAATATATTGTAAAACTTATTTTAAAGAAAGTAAATATTTGTTTTATTACGACAAAAAATTATATATAGAATTATTAAATTATTCCGGATGGAATTTATTTGGTAACATTGCATCAATAGCTAAAGGACAAGGTATTAATGTTCTTTTAAATATGTTTTTTGGAACTGTTTTAAATGCCACTTATGGCATTGCTCTCCAAGTGCAAGCTGCTGTAAGTTTGTTTGTTACAAATTTTCAAATGGCAGTAAACCCACAGATAATTAAAAAATACGCTGTCGGAGATGTGCAGCAATGTAAAAACTTAATTTATCAAAGCTCAAAATTTTCTTATTTATTAATGTTTATAATTATAATGCCAATTTTATTTAATATTGATTTTATATTAAATTTTTGGTTAAAAATACCTCCTAATTATACTTCTCTCTTTGTGAATCTTTGTCTTGTTAATTTATTAATTGATTGTTTATCAGGTCCCATAATGACAGGTATTCAAGCTACGGGTAATATAAAATGGTATCAAATTGTTGTAGGAAGTTTGCTTTTTTTAAACCTTCCCGTTAGTTATTTAATTTTAAAATATCATGAAGAGCCTGTTGTGGTTTACTATGTTAGTATTTCTATTTCTATAATATCTTTATTTTTTAGAATATATTTTATTAGTAAAAGTTTATCCTTATCTATAAGAGATTTTTTTTTAAAAGTGATAGTAAAAATAGTATTAGTAACAATAATAACAATATTGTTATTCTTAATTATAGAACCATATTTTACTTTTTTTAATCAATGGGTTTTGTTTTTGTCCAAGTCATTTGTGTTATTAGTTATTACTATTGTCAGTACTTTTTTATTAGGTATTGATGGTAAAGAACGTAACTATCTAAAAGAAATTATTTTAAAAAAAATAAAGAAATAATGAGTAAAAAACACAATATATTAGACATTGTGAATGCTGATTTATGCACAGGTTGTGGAATTTGCATATCGGAATCTTCAGGTAAACTTAAAATGGACTGGAATGATCATGGTTTTTTAACACCAAAACCAATTGGCCATTTAAATGATAGTGATAGTGATGCAGTAAAAGTTTGCCCTTTTAATCCTCAACCAGAAGAAAATGTTAAGGATGAAGATAATTTAGCTACAATTTTCTTAAATAAAAGTAAACATTTAGATGAAAAGATAGGTAGATATGAAAATATTTATGTTGGCTATTCAGATAAATTTCGATCTTCCTCTTCATCTGGTGGTTTAGCCACTTATATTTTTGAGCAATTGCTTGAGCAAAATATTGTCCAGAATTTATTTATAGTTAAGGAGGTAAATGGAACGTACGAATATCAATGGTTTAGCGACTTTAAACAAATTAAACTAATCTCCAAAACTAGGTATCTTCCTGTAACAATGGAAAATTTATTTAAAGAAATTGATAGTAAAGAAGGTAAAGTTGCAGTTTCTGGAGTTGCTTGTTTTATAAAAGCAATACGATTAAAACAATATTATCATCCTCATTACAAAGTAAAAATACCTTTCTTAGTGGGGATTATTTGTGGTGGTTTAAAAAGTAAATTTTTTACTGATTATTTAGCACAAAAGGCAGGCATTACTTCTAGTTATCGCAAACAAGATTACAGAATTAAAGACCCTAATTCAACTGCACCTGATTATTCTTTTGGGGCTTTTAATGATGAAAAAGAGCTTAAGAAAGTTAGAATGGTTGAAGTTGGAGATATGTGGGGGTCAGGTCTTTTTAAATCAAATGCTTGTGATTTTTGTGATGACGTTACTACAGAATTAGCAGATATTTCATTAGGTGATGCATGGTTAAACCCATACGCTCAAGAAGGATTAGGAAATAGTGTAATTGTAACAAGATCAACTAGTGCAGATAATTTAATAAAAAACGGGATTTCTAAAGGAGATTTAAGTATTGGAGAATTATCATTAAATTTATTTAAGCAGTCGCAGTTAAGTAGCTTTTACCATAGACAAGACGCTTTAAAATACAGGGTCGACAATATAAGAAAACATAAAAAGATTATACCATCAGTGCGCTCTAAGTTTTTTACAAGTATTCCAATATATTTTAAAATTGTACAAAAACATAGAATGATAGTTAGAAAAAAGAGCCTCTCTACGTGGAAATTAACACGTAATAAGACAGCTTTTGATAATTTAATGAAACCTTTTAAGACTAAGTTGCAAAAACACACACTTCTTTATCATAAGATAAGAAAAATAAAAAATATCTTAAATAAATTAAAATGAAAAAAATTGCCATATTAACACAACCTCTTCATAATAATTATGGAGGTATTTTACAAAATTTCGCTTTACAAACATATTTAAAAAGTATAGGTTTTGAGCCAGTAACTGTTAATATTATAAATAAACAAATAAAATATTCAAAATTAAGATTAGCCTTAAGTATATGTAAAAGGTTAATAAAATCATACTTAGGTGATAAAAACATACTGTTTATAAATGTGGAAAGACAAGTTAAATTTTTAAACACTCCTGGATTTTATCAAAAAAGATTTATTAAAGAAAATATTAATTATGTAACGGTTAAGCAAAAGTTAACTGAAGAGTTTGATGACAAGAATGATTTTTATGCTTATATTGTAGGTAGTGATCAGATTTGGAGACCCCGTTACTCACCTTTTCTGCCAAACTATTATTTAGATTTTGTAAATAATGAAAAAAAAGTAAAAGTTGCTTACTCAGCATCATTCGGGGTAGATGATTGGGAAACAGATGAAAAAGTAACACCATTTATAGCTGAACGAGCAAAATTGTTTGATGCTATATCTGTGCGAGAAGAGTCAGCAATTAATTTGTGTAATGATTATTTAGGAGTTAATGTAATGCAAACACTAGACCCTACAATGTTATTAGATTCTCATAAATACAAAGAACTTATTAAAGACAAAGTTGATAAATTGGATAAAAATTTATTATGCATTTATGTTCTAGATTTAAATAAAGACAAAGAAGCAATTGTAGAGGATATCTCTGCAATTAAGCAGCTTAAAAGAAATGTTGTAGGGAAGCCTAGTAAAAAAGGTTTTCCGTCAATTGAAAGTTGGATTAATGGTTTTTATGAAGCAGATTTTATAGTAACAGATTCTTTCCATGGTGTTGTCTTTTCAATTTTATTTAATAAGCAGTTTGTTTGTATTGGCAACAAAGGTAGAGGTTTAACAAGGTTTAACTCGATCTTGAGCAAATTTAAACTTTCACATAAACTTGTCATTTCTCATTCTGATTTTTTGAAAAGGAAAAATGAAATTTTGAAAAATATTGAATATGATATAGTAAATGAGATGTTAAAAGAAGAAAGAGAAACTTCAGAGAGATTTATAAAAAACGCTTTAATTCAATAAAATGATAAATCCTAAAGTATCAGTTATCATACCAGTATATAATGCAGAAAAATTTATTGAGAAATGCTGTAGATCTTTATTTGGACAAACTTTAGAAGACTTAGAATTTATTTTCATTAATGATTGTACACCTGATAATAGTATTTTTATCATTAAAAATGTTTTAAAAGAATTTCCAAATAGAATACTACATGTTCATTTCTTAAATCATACAGAAAATAAAGGTGTAGCAATTTCTAGACAGGATGGGAATGATTTTGCAAAAGGCGAATATTTAATCCATTGCGATAGTGATGATTGGGTTGATTTAGAAGCCTATGAAACAATGTATAATGAAGCAAAAGCAAAAAATGCAGACGTTGTATGTTGTAATTATATAGTTGAGTATAAAGACTCAACTAGAATAAGCTCTTTTGATTATTTGGAGGAAAATAAAGATAATTTAATTCTTGGTATTGAACCATTGTACGGAGCACTATGGAATAAGTTAGTCAAAAAAGAAATAATCAAAAAATTTTCATTAAAATTTTTTGAAGATATTAATATGAGTGAAGATTTGGGATTGATTACAAGAGTTAGATTTTATTCTAAAAAAACAATAGTTGTTCCAAAACCTTTCTATCATTATAATCAATTGAATCTTGATTCAATTGTAACAAATTTTAACAATTCAAAATCAGATGAAATTATAAAATGTGTTCAAAACCTAGAACATTTTTTTATTGAGCATAACGCACAAGATATTTTATTCTTACAAATACAATATTTAAAATTTCAAGCCAAACAATTGTTACTAATAAATCCGAAAATTAGGAATTTTGACTATTGGTATTCTATATTTCCAGAAACGCATAAGAATATTTGGAACTTTAAACAGACACCATTCAATATTAAATTAATAGCGTGGTTAGTTTCAAACAGAATGAAAAATTTAGCTACTTTTTTGTTGTTCTTAAAAGATAATAAATGATTTATATACTTTATAATAAAACAGAGGTTTTTGATTATATATTAAGTGGTATAAATAATCAAAATGAAATTAGATTAATTAATCTAAACGAAGAGTGCTCGTATTTTCAGAGATTTTTAAGAAAAATTTTACCTCCATCTCTAGTTTTGTCAAGTTTGATTTTAGGTCGAAAATTAAGAAAAACACTTAAGAATATTAATGATAAGGATAGTTTATTGCTAATTGATTATACAGATGAAAATATTATTCTTTCAATCGATCAATTAATTGATCAAAAAATAAATAAATATATTTGGATTTGGAACCCTTTAAAATCAAACGAAATACAAAAGGTAGAATCAAAAATGAAGTTTTTAAAAATAAAGGAATATATGGTTTGTACGTTTGATAAAAATGATGCTTTGCAGTATAATCTTAAATTATTGAATCAATTTTATAAAATGACTCAATCTGAAAAAGTTGTAAACTCTTCGGTTTATGACTTTTATTTTCTAGGATTTGCTAAAGATAGAATTAAGGAAATAAATGATTTACAAAATAAATTATCAAAATTTAGAACACTCTTTCATGTTGTAGTAGATTCAAAAGATCTTGTTACATATTCAGAGAATATTGAAAACGTAAAAAAATCTAAGTGTATTGTAGATATAGTTCAAAAAGATCAAGAAGGTATGTCTTTAAGACCTCTAGAGGCGGTTGCATTTAAGAAAAAGTTAATAACCAATAATAAATCATTAGTTAATGAGAAAATTTATAATTCTCAAAATATTTTTATTATTGGAATAGATGATTTTAGTATATTAAATTCTTTTTTAAATAGTGATTACGTAGAATTAAAAGAACAATTTATATACAAACATGATGTTAATACTTGGTTAAGTAATTTCCGAAATTTAAAAGACTAAGATAATATGTCATTTAAAAATAAATACCAGATATGAGTTTTGACTTTATTCCGCTAGAATATTATACTTTTATTTACTATTTAATTATTTTAATAGTTGTATTGAATACTTTTTTTCAACTTCAAACAGCAAAATTTAAATCTAATAAAAATGGTTTGCTTTTAGTTTGGTTTGTTATTATATATATGGGATTTAGACCGATAAGTATAGCTTATTTCGCAGATATGGACACTTATGCAAAATATTTTGAGAATTATCAAAACGGAGAATCTATTTTAACAGATAAAGATATTTTATTTCATTATTTTATGCAGTGGTGTTCGTCGTTTATGTCTGTAAATTTCTTTTTTTTAACATGTGCATTTTTATACATATTTCCACTATATTTAGTTTGTAAAAAATGGTTTGTCAAATATTGGTTTTATGCTTTTTTACTCTTGATAGCTTCTTTTTCCTTTTGGGGAGCTGGAACTAACGGAATTAGAAATGGAATTGCAGGTTCTATCTTTTTGTTAGCAATTTCAAGAGAAAAACGTTTATGGCAAATAATATTACTTTTAATATCTGTTAGTTTTCACAAGACAATGCTCTTGCCTATTCTGGGTTTAATAATTACTCAGTTTTATAATAAGCCAAAGTATCTAATGTGGTTTTGGTTATTTAGTATACCTTTATCATTATTAGGGGGTGGTTATTGGGAAACCTTATTTGCAAGTTTAGGCTTTGAAGATGATAGGTTTTCTTATTTGACTGATGACGCTAGTATAAAAAACTTCAGCAGTATTGGATTTCGCTGGGATTTTTTGTTATATAGTGCAACAGCTGTTTATACAGGATGGTATTTTATAATAAAAAAGAAATTTGTAGACAACATGTATTTTATTATTTTTAATATTTACGTATTTGCCAATGCTTTTTGGATTTTAGTTATTAGGGCAAATTTTTCTAATAGATTCGCATACTTATCATGGTTTATGATGGCGTTAGTTATTGCATATCCTTTTTTAAAAAGCAACATTTTAAGGAATCAACATAAAAGCTTTGCAAAAGTACTACTTTTGTATTTTCTGTTTACCTTTTTTATGAATGTTATTTTAAGCTCCTAATAAAAAAAATGAAAACAATTACTATTTTTACACCCACATATAATAGAGCGTATTTGCTACCTAGGCTTTACAAAAGTTTAAGAGATCAAACAAATAACGATTTCTTATGGCTGATCATAGATGATGGTTCGTCTGACAATACTAAAGAGTTAGTGGCAGAATGGATTCTGGAAAACAAGATTGATATACAATACCAATACAAGGAAAATGGGGGGATGCACACAGGGCACAATACAGCATTTATGCTCATTAATACCGAATATAGTGTCTGTGTTGATTCTGATGATTTCTTATTGTTAGATAGTATTGAAAAATTTATTAGTCTAATAAAAAAACATAAAATATCTGAAGACAAAACTCTTGCGGGTTTTATTGGTTTAAATATAACGATAAATGGAAATGTAATTGGAAATAAATTTCCTAAAGATATAATGAGAAGTACTTACCAAAATATTTCTTATAAACATAATGCTGTAGGAGATAAAAAAATTGTGTTTAAATCTGTTAATGTAAAAAAGCTTAAACCATATCCGGTATTTAATACTGAAAAATTTGTTCCGCTATATTTCCCAATCATTTTAGATTCTGAGTATGAGTATTTATGTTTTAATACCGATTTCTGCATTGTAGAATATCAAGATGATGGTTCAACAATTAATATATTTAAACAATATATTAAGAATCCTCAAGGATTTAGATTCTCACGAAGAATTGAGATGATACATTTTAAAAATTTTAAGAATAAATTAAAAAGTGCAATTCATTTAGTATCATCTAATATAATATTAAAAGAGATTAATTTACTTAAAGGATCTCCAAATATTTTATTAACCATTTTAGCTATTCCTTTTGGTATAGTTTGGTATTTTAAAATTAAATTAATGGTAAATTCTAAACGTGATATTTCTAATTATATAAAATAAGAATGAAAAATTTAAAAATATTAAATCTTAATACATCTTCAATAAACCAATATAAAAACTGTTTTGATTCAAACGGAAGTCCCAAGAAACTTGAAAATATTGAATGGCAATTTTTTAAAAACACTGAAAAAAAAGGGTTTGTAGATATTGCCTTTGATGAATCAAAACAAAAAACAGCTGCTATTTATGCTGTTTCATGTGTTAAATTTAAAATTGATAATGAACTGCATGTAGGAACTCAATCTTTAGATACGATTACAGACATTGATTATAGAGGAAAAGGGTTGTTTATTAAGTTAGCTGAAAACGTATATAATAATGCAATAAATGAAAATGTCGCTTTGGTGTATGGTTTTCCTAATGGTAATTCTATTTACGGTTTTGAAAAAAAATTACAGTGGAAGGCTTTAGACCCACTACCATTTTTGATAAAACCATTAAGGACTAAATATTTTACGGATAAAATAAAGTTTTTAAAGTTTATGCCTAACATAACATTATCGTTTTTAAGTTATAAAAAAAGTAAAAGTTTAACAATCAAAGCAAAAAATAATTTTCCAGAAGAAGTTAATGATATTTGGAAAATCTTTTCAAAAGATATTGCAGTGGCAGTTATCCGTAATAAAGAATATTTAGATTGGCGATATATTGCTAAACCACATGAAAGTTATGAAATCGCTCATTGTTATGATAATGCTAATAATTATAAAGGTTTTATAGTATACGTTGTTAAAGAAAAGCATAACGGTAAAATTGGTTATATTATGGAAATGATCTATGATATAAACGACAAAGAAGTTGGTAAACAATTATTGTCTTATGCTGTTAATTCAATTAAAAAGCAAAAGGCAGATTGTATATTAAACTGGTGTTTCGATCATTCTCCAAATTTCACGCTATATAAAAGCTATTTTTTTATCAATATGCCAGAAAAACTAAGGCCAATCGAATTGCATTTTGGAGTTAGAAGTTTTAATAAAAAGTACGATGACTTGATATACACTAGAGATAATTGGTATATTAGTTATTCTGATTCAGATACTGTCTAATTATGAAAGAAGGAAATTTTATTATATCGTTAGATTTTGAACTGCATTGGGGTGCAGCTGAAAAATGGGACTTATCCAAAAAAAAAGCATATTTTGATGCAACAAGAGAGAGTGTTCCTTTGGTTTTAAATCTTTTTAAAAAATATGAAATTCATGCTACTTGGGCAACAGTGGGTTTTTTATTTGCTAATAATAAAAAACAACTGTTAGATTTTTGTCCTGTAAATAAACCAACATATAATAATAATTTACTTTCCTATTACAACTTAATCGATAATAATGAGGTGGGCAAAAATGAAGAAGTAGACCCTTATCATTTTGCGCCTTCACTTATTTCGTTAATTATAAATACACCAAATCAAGAATTAGCAACTCATACTTTTGCACATTATTATTGTACTGAAAATGGGCAAAATAAATTTCAGTTTGATGCAGATTTAAAAGCAGCACAACAGATTGCACTTGAGAATTTTAACTACAAATTAAAATCATTAGTTTTTCCAAGAAACCAGTTTAATAATGAGTATTTATATATAGCAAAACAGAATGGTATCAAAGTAGTGCGTTCTAATCCAAACGTTTGGTTTTGGAAAAGCAAATTTAAATTTATAGCATTGGCTAGAGCTTTTGATACGTTGTTTTCTATTAGTAAATCATTGACCTTTAATTCAAATAAACTTCTTAAGAAAGACGTATTATTACTCCCGGCAAGCAGGTTTTTTAGACCATACGTTACAAGAGAAAGTAGAATACAATCTTTGAAAATCAATAGAATAAAAAAGGAGATGACTTATGCTGCAAAAAATAATAGATCATATCATTTATGGTGGCATCCACATAATTTTGGATATTCAACTCCACAGAATTTATTACAATTAGAAGATATCTTAAATCATTATCAAGTGTTAAATAAAAAGTATGGACTTACTTCTAAAACGATGCTTGAGATGGATAATTAAAAATAATGACTAAACATAAACTAATCCGCATAACAACCGTCCCCATTTCACTAGACAAACTCTTGTCGGGTCAGTTGGCATTTATGAATCAGTTTTATAAAGTCATTGGTGTTTCTTCTGAAAAAGAATACCTAGAACAAGTTGGTAAAAAAGAAAACATAGAAGTTTGTCACATAGATATGACAAGACAAATTACACCCATAAAAGATTTAGTTTCTGTTTATGAATTATATAGATTTTTCAAAAAGGAAAAACCTTTTATAGTGCATACACACACACCTAAAGCAGGAACCGTTGGAATGCTAGCAGCAAAATTGGCTAGTGTACCAAATAGACTCCATACGATTGCAGGTTTGCCTTTAATGGAAGCTACTGGCAATAAAAGAAAGCTATTAAATTTTGTGGAGAAAATAACCTATAGCTGTGCCACAAAAATATACCCAAATTCCTTTGGTTTACAAGAGGTGATTTTGGCAGAAAAATTCTGTGAACCAGAAAAATTAAAAGTTTTAGGAAACGGAAGTACAAATGGTATTGATACTTCTGTTTTTGATCCAGAAAAGTATTCGTTAAAGGAAAATAGTATATCGAAAGAAAAATTAGAAATTCTTCCAAGTGATTTTGTTTTTATTTTTGTGGGTCGGTTGGTTGGTGATAAAGGAATTAATGAGTTAGTGGAGGCTTTTGGGGAATTGGAGATTGGAGATTGGAGATTAGAAACTGGGGTAATTAAAAAGGTGAAACTTTTATTGGTTGGGCCTTTGGAAACGGAATTGGATCCATTATTGCCTGAAACTTTAAAGAAAATTGAGAGTAATAAAAACATTATAACTGTTGGGTATCAAAACGACGTTCGTCCTTATTTTGCGATTGCTGATGCTTTGGTTTTTCCGAGTTACAGAGAAGGTTTTCCAAACGTTGTAATGCAAGCAGGAGCTATGGGTTTGCCAAGTATTGTTTCCAATATAAATGGTTGTAACGAAATTATAATTGAGAAGCATAACGGAATGATAATTCCAGTTAAAAACACAACAGCTATTTTTGAAGCGATGAAAAAAATGGTTGAAGATGTTGATTTTTATAATGATCTTAAACAAAATTCACGAAAACGAATAGTTGAGAATTATGAACAACAAGTGGTTTGGAATGCTATTTTAGAGGAATATAAAAAATTAGAAGAAAATGTATAAAACATATTTCAAAAGACTACTAGATTTCTCAGCAGCCTTAATTGGATTCATAATTTTAAGTCCAATTTTTCTAGTTGTAATGATAGCTTTATTTTTTGCCAATCAAGGAAAACCCTTCTTCTTTCAAACACGTCCAGGTAAAAATGAAATGCTTTTTAAAATCATCAAGTTTAAAACTATGAATGATAAAAAAGATAAAGATGGAAATTTATTAGCTGATGGTGAACGGCTGACTTCAATTGGCGCTTTTGTTAGAAAAACATCTTTAGATGAAATCCCACAATTACTAAACGTACTGAAAGGAGACATGAGTTTAATTGGTCCAAGGCCTTTGTTGGTGCAATATTTACTTTTGTACAATGAAACCCAAAAACAGCGTCATAACATTAGACCGGGTATAACAGGCTGGGCACAAATAAATGGTAGAAATGCCATAAGTTGGAACCAAAAATTTGAGTATGATGTTTGGTATGTAAACAATTGTACTTTTTTATTAGACATAAAAATTCTATTTTTAACGGTTAAAAAAGTATTTGTAAGTGAAGGGATTTCACAAGAAGGAGAAGCAACAATGGAAGTGTTTAAAGGTTCAAATTAAATTTAGTATGGAAAAAATTATAATCATAGGAGCAGGTGGATTTGGTCGAGAAGTTAAAATGCTAATTGATCAAATGAATTTAAAAGGAAACAAATACGAGTTTCTAGGTTATTTTGATGATGGTGTAAAAACAGGTACAATTATTAATAATAATGAAGTTTTAGGTTCAATTGATGATTTGTTAAAAAGCGACGAAAAAATAAATGTTATAGTTGCAATTGGCTCACCCGATATCAAAAAGAAAATTGTTGAGAAATTGCTTAAAAATTCGAATATTGCCTTTCCAACGTTAATTCATCCATCTGTAATAATAGGCGATGAATTTGTATCGATTGGAAAAGGATGTATTATTTGTGCAGGAACAATAATTACGTGTAACATAATAATAAAGGATTTTGTTATTTTAAATTTAATGTGCACGGTAGGACATGATACTACTATCCATTCATTTGCATCTTTTATGCCATCAGTTAATATTTCAGGAGAAGTTGTAATTCATGAAGAAGTATATGTTGGTACAGGAGCTAAAATAATTAATCAATTAGAGATAGGAGAACAAACAATTATAGGAGCTGGAGCAGTTGTTTCTAAATCACTCCCAGAAAGATGCACAGCTGTTGGAATACCTGCAAAACCAATTAAGTACCATTAATTAGTATTTTTTTTTCAAAGGTTTTAAATTTATTGGTTAAAGATTATTTTAAGTAATAAAAATTTTTACATTTTAAAAATGTTTTCGAACTATTTTACTAGTACTTAAGCAATCCTAATAAAATGCTTAGCTACCAAAACAAGACAATCAATAGTAAAAATTTAATGTAAATTTTCACTAATACAGAAAGGCTCTAGTAGATATCTTATTCTTAAATGATATGAGTTAGTAAAGCAAGTGTAATTCAAAGCATAAAAATTGGCAAATGGGCAACCATAGGAGCAGGAGCCGTAATAATTAACGACATTCCAGACTATGCAACAGTAGTCGGCAATCCAGGAAAAATTATCAAAACAAATTAAAATGTTGTCATTGCGAGGAACGCTGCAACCTCCAAAAAAAAAAATCCGCAGGCAAAACCCACGGACAATTTTTCCAAAACCAACAACAACCTAGTTGTCAACAATTTCCAAAATACTAAGAGCACTAGAATCTAAGGCTGTTAATTCCTTAAAGCCATTTATTTCTTTATAAAATAGCACTTGCACCATATAAAAAATAAAAGTCGAAACATTCGGCAAATCAGTGGGTTGTAAAATTAAATCGGCAGCCACATTGCTTATGGGCAAATAAACTTCATCATTTCGTTTAGGCGAAACAATAAAATTCACAGGATCCATCCCAATCATTACCGCTTTAAAACTTACATGCGTAGCACCAGTAGGAGCCACAAGATCTTCTATAGGATTAAAAGAAGTAATGCTAGCTTCTCCACTGGCCATATCGATTACAAAATCACGGGCCATCAAACTACTTACAGTCGTTTTCCCATAAAAATCAAACCCAGTAAGCAGTCCTTTTCCCTTAACCGTCAATAAACCTTCGCTAACTTCTCTGCCTCCCAAACGGTGAATAGCATCTGCATTTTTAATTTGGTTTAACAATTTGTTCAACCGCTGAACCCCTCTAAAAGGTTTAACTTTTATAAGTTCATTTTTAATACCACTGCGAAGCAAAGCACCAAACTTGGAATACGCACCAAGTTCTTTTTGCAACATGCGCAAAGTTTTAAATTTTGGATTAGCATCCATTTTTGCTTTGTCCAACGAAGATTTAGAGCGACTTAATCTTCCGTTAACACCTTCTGTGTACGTAACTCCATCTATGGAACCTCTTAAGCGTACAATCCCTTGATTTTTAGCCATTTCTTATGGTTTTTATAGTTAATAAAGCCAAATGTAGCAGGCTATAAAAACAAAAACAAAACTTAGGTAGTCAAATAACCTAAAAGGAATAAAAAGACCTAAATAATGACAAAAAACGGCTTTTAATACAAAAAAACAACATAAAAGGACTGAAAATGACTTAAAAGAACCAAATAAACTTATACAATACTTAAAATTTTAACATTTTTTGTTTTGGTATTAAATAAAAAACACTAATTTCGTGTAAAATATTTAATTTGTAGTATTTTTAGCAAGTTGTCTTTTCTTCAAGAAAGACTTGTTGTTGAAACATAGGAAAGGGTAAAAAGCTAGTAGCATATGAAGCGAACGCACCAAGTGGGTTTAGCTTAAAGGGGAGGATAAAAGCACAAGCGATTAAAAGTTCTAGGGTCTAACGGAATCTTTAGAAGTTGTAAAAATGAAACACATCGACAAGTGCAGCTTTAAAATAGGAAAAGCTAAAATAAAAAAAAATATAGCTAAGGTTTTTACAACAGTAGGGAGTATGATAAGGATAAAGCAAAAAATAAACACGACAAAACAACAACCAACACGATGTAAATACGACCTAACAACGTACTAATTACGAAGTAAACACGAAGGAACTGCAACATTGGCACGATAAAGCGCTTTTTTATCGTGCAAAAACGAACCAGAGATAGTAAAAAAAATAACAAGCTAAAAACTAAAAGGGTGCATCCAAACAAAAGAGTCTTCATAAATGTCAAAGACATTCAGGTGATAACAGGCAAAAAGGAAAAAGCATGCTATCAAATTATCCTAAAAATAAAACAGCATTACAAAAAAGAACGGCATCAAGCCATCACTTTTAAAGAATTTTATAGATATTTTGGCATAGAACAAGAAGAATAAAAAAACAAATCTTCCGTTTTTTTTAGATAGCTCCTAAAATAAAAAAAGCAATTCGAATAAAGCGAAGGGTCTAAATTTTTCTTTTTGGCATTTTCTATAGCAGAAAGCATAGTATATGGTGTGCTGTGCCCATTTATTTTCTTTTAAAAATACAGGCTTGCAATAATAAAAAAAACGTTTAGCCCAAAAACAAATGGAGAAAAACAGTTTATCAAGCGGCTAATAGAATTAAGAGTACAAAAGCAGATAAATGTAAACTAATGTTGACATAAAAAAAAGTATATTTGTAACCTTTGGAATTCACTCAATGAAATGCAAGTAAAAAAATAAATAAAAAACATTTTTTATTGAAACGTCTTTTTGATTTTATGGCAGCCTTAATAAGTTTAGTATTCTTTGGAGTACCTATTCTTATAGCGTATTTAGTTACAAGTATAGACACTTCTTCAAACGGTTTATTTAAACAAATAAGAGTAGGACAAAAAGCCAAGTTGTTTACCATATACAAACTCAAAACCATAAATCCCAAAACAAAAAAAATTTCTACAATTGGAAATTTTTTAAGAAAGTCCAAAATAGATGAATTACCGCAGCTAGTTAATATTCTAATAGGGCAAATGAGTTTTGTAGGTCCTAGACCCGATATTCCAGGCTATTACGATACCTTAGAAGGGGAGAATAGAAAAATACTAAAATTAAAACCAGGTTTGACTTCGGAAGCTTCAATTAAATACGCTAAAGAAGAAATGATTCTTAGCCAACAAGTTGATCCTTTGGCTTATAATGATTATGTAATTTTTCCCGATAAAGTGAAAATGAATTTAAAATATTATTATAACCAAAGTATTTTCTTAGATTTGCAAATATTGTTTAGGACAATTTTCAGGTCATTTGGAGAAGGAGACATTTGGAAAAGGGAAGATGAGAAGGCGAAATGATAAGAAATACAAGAGGTTTTGGGTTTATTTTTATTGCGTTTAACTATAGAAGCCTAATCTTTTAGGTCATTAAAATTAAAAAAAAATGAATACGATTAAAAAAGCAAGTGTAGTGTTAGTTCTTTTGTGTAGTGTAATGTCTTTTGGGCAAAAGAAGTGGAACCAAGTTTCCATTGAAGCTGGCTATGGATATGTATCTCCTTCAAAATTGTATGGGGATGCTTACAGTAAAAGTGATTTTTCAGGCTTTAATCATTTTGATGTGGGAGTGCGTTATATGATTGAACAAAATTTTGGACTAAAACTAAATTATGGGAGAGACGTATTCTCAAAAGGAGATGCTGGTGTAACTTACAACAGTATTATGGTTTCTGGAGTTTATAATGTAGGGAGTTTGTTTGATTTAAAGCGAGCTACTAATGAAAAAATAGGGTTGCTAGGACGTGTTGGTGTAGGAGTTACTTTTGCTAAACCTGAAACCATTAGCGGAACAGAACATATTGGAACAGCAACTATTGGTTTAACACCTCAAGTAAAACTTTCAGAACGAATCAGTATTTATGGGGATGCAGCTTATGCATTTCGCTTAAAACAACATTATGGGTTTGACGGAGTTCTTTTAGATAGTGAATACAAGTCAAAGTTAGGAAAAACAACCGTGTTTTCTGTAGGCCTAATTTTTTACTGGGGCAACAAAAGCAAGCATGCAGATTGGTACTAATATAAGGAAGAATATTCTTTTAAAGGATTAATTAACATCCTTTAAAAATAAGTTTAGTTTATGAATACAGAAAAAATATGGTTGTCTTCTCCACATATGGGAGGCAACGAACAAAAATATGTACAAGAAGCTTTTGAGGCCAATTGGGTAGCTCCTTTAGGACCCAATGTGAATGGTTTAGAAATCGATATTGAAAAGTATTTGGAGCAATCTAGCCATGTAGCGGCCTTAAGTTCAGGGACAGCGGCATTGCATCTAGGTTTAATTTTATTAGGCGTAAAAGCTGGGGATGAAGTAATTTGCCAAAGCATGACATTTTCAGCATCTGCTAATCCTATTTTGTATTTAGGAGCCATACCGGTTTTTATTGACAGTGAAAAAGACACATGGAATTTATGCCCGATAGCTCTAGAAGAAGCTATTGTAGACAGAATAGCCAAAGGTAAAAAGCCAAAAGCTATAATTGGCGTGCATTTATATGGGATGCCTTTTAAAGTGGAGGAAATAATGACAGTTTCCAAAAAATACAATATTCCTGTTTTGGAAGACAGTGCCGAAGCTTTGGGAAGCACTTACAAAGGACAAAAATGCGGTACATTTGGACCCTTAGCAGCTTTATCATTTAACGGAAATAAAATTATAACTACTTCTGGTGGGGGAGCATTAGTTTGTAAAAAGAAAGAAGACAAAGATAAAACGGTCTTTTTGGCTACGCAATCTAGAGATAATGCCCCACATTACCAACATTCAGAAATTGGCTATAACTACAGAATGAGTAACATTTGTGCTGGAATAGGTCGTGGACAAATGGAAGTTATTGACTTAAGAGTTTCTCAGCGCAGAGCTATGAATACTTTTTACCAAGCAATTTTTAAAGACAATGACGAAGTTTCTGTTTTTAAAGAACCTAATACAGATTATTTTTCCAACCACTGGTTGAGTGCTATTGTGTTAGATTCTTATGAAAAAAGAGAAGCACTGCGTTTGGCTTTGGAAAAAGAAAACATTGAGTCTAGACCTTTGTGGAAACCCATGCATTTGCAACCTATTTTTTCAAAATACCCTTATTATGGCAAAAAAGTAGCAGAAGAACTGTTTGATAACGGCTTGTGTTTGCCTTCTGGATCAAATTTAAAGGAAACAGACAAACTAAGAATTGAAAAAAATATAAGTTCTTTTTTTACTACATTTGCCAACTTGTAACAAATTGTTAAGTATTGTTTTAACCTCAAAAAAGCATTGAAAAATAATTTACTAAATAAAGCCATAGAGGCCGTTTTTAATAAGAAAGTAAACTCTTTTGGGTATTTGCCAAGATGGATTATTTTTAGTATTGATATTGGCATATTAATTTTTGCCAACCTACTTACTTATATAATGTTAACGAATCTTGATTCAACATTTTATAACTTATTAAATGTATTTGAAAGATATGGTTTAATAATATGCGTTAATATAGTTTTTTTTATTTTCTTCCGCACTTATGCAGGTATTATAAGACATAGCAGTTTTATAGATGCCGTAAAATTATTGTTTTCTACCTTTACTTCTCTAGTTGCATTGGTGATTATTAATTATATAAGCTATTTTGTTTCTGGTGAAAAAATATTTTTAGTACCTGGCTTAATCCTGAGTTTTGTATTGTCCTTTACGTTCTTGTTTTTCTTTAGAATTATAGTAAAGTTTGTTTTTGAAAGTTTAATCAATAAAGTAGACTCAAAAAAATTAACCCCTACTGTTGTGTATGGTTCAGATGCCAATGCCATAGCAGTAGCCAATGCCATAAAATCGGAAAGTCCTCCCAGGTTTAAAGTAGTGGCTTTCATGGACAACTCAAAAGCAAATAAGTCAAAAAGCATCTTAGGATTACCTATTCTATACAACAGTAAAAAAATATCGGTAATCATGAGAAGCTACAGGGCCAATGCTTTAATTATTGCTGAAAAATCCCTTTCAAAAGAAGATAAAATTAGTATTATTGACGATTGTTTAGAGCACAACATCAAAGTATATACAATTCCTATTATAACGAATTGGGAAAATGAAAAAGAAATTTCGAAACAAATCAAAAGTTTCCAAATTGAAGATTTATTAGAAAGAAAACCTATTGTTTTAGATAACAAATTAGTTTCAAGCCAGCTGTCTGGAAAAACCGTATTGATTACTGGAGCTGCTGGTTCTATTGGTAGTGAGATTGTATGGCAAGTGTTAGAGTTTAGTCCCAAAAAACTAATCATTATAGACCAAGCTGAAACTCCTTTGCACCACATTTCATTAGAAATTGAAAAATCGCAAAAGAAAGTAAAAGTAATTACTATAATATCAGACATCCGAAATAAAGCTAGTTTAGAAAAAGTTTTCGAACAATACAAGCCTGATGTTGTTTTTCATGCAGCGGCATACAAGCATGTGCCTTTAATGGAAAACAATCCTTGTCAAGCCATTTATACCAATGTTTTAGGGACTAAGAATGTAGCGGATTTAGCAGTATATTATGGAGCGAAAAAATTTGTAATGGTATCTACAGATAAAGCTGTAAATCCTAGCAATGTAATGGGGGCCAGCAAACGAATAGCTGAAAAATACGTACAAGCACTTCATTATAAGAATGCTACAGAAAAAGCGCATGATACAAAATTTATTACCACCCGATTTGGTAATGTTTTAGGTTCTAATGGTTCAGTAGTGCCTCTTTTTAAGAAACAAATAGAAAGCGGAGGGCCTATTACCATAACACATCCAGAAATTATACGCTATTTTATGACCATACCAGAAGCTTGTCAATTGGTTCTAGAAGCCGGAGGAATGGGAAATGGGGGAGAAATATATATTTTTGACATGGGTAAACCCGTTAAAATTATTGATTTGGCTAGAAAAATGATTCAATTGGCGGGTTATGAGCCTGATAAAGAAATAGAAATTAAGGTTATAGGCTTAAGACCAGGGGAAAAACTGTATGAAGAGTTGTTGAATGATACTTCAAAAACGTTGCCTACCCACCATGAAAAAATTATGATTGCCCAAGAAGAGGAAGCAGATTTTGACAAAATTATAGTGAATACAGACCAATTGATAACGATTGCTACTTGTCAAAATGAAGTGGATATTGTTCAATATATGAAAAAAATTGTACCAGAATTTAAGAGTTTAAACTCTACCTACGAAATGCTGGATTAATACCAGAATACATTTTTTGAAAAATTTAATTACCTTATCTTTGCCTTTTAAAATAAAAACATGAATAGAACAATCCCAGTATATTTAATTTTACTACTTAGTTTATGCTTTGGCTCTTGTGCTTCTGCTGATAAATTTGCTTTATTGCAAAATGTATCAAATACAAATGAAACTAAAGAAGCCGATTTCCAAGTAAAATTGCAACCCGATGATCTTTTAATGATTATGATATCAGCTGAAAATCCTATTATTGCCCAACCTTATAATTTGTCTAATGTTTCTGTTGCTACAAATAATGAAACAGCTGCTGGTCTACAAAGATTGTTATCTTATCAAATAGATCAACTAGGTACTATTCAATTACCAGGATTAGGAATTATAAAGGCTGCAGGTAAAACTAGAAATGAATTGATGGCGCATATAGAAAAATTATTAGAAGGTAAAATTACAAACCCAGTCATTACCATAAGAATATTGAACTTTAAAATATCGGTACAAGGTGAAGTTAATAGACCGGGTACTTTTCCAATCAATTCAGAAAGAGTTACGCTGTTAGAAGCTTTAAGTATGGCGGGTGATTTAACCATTTATGGAAAAAGAGACAATATTTTAGTCATAAGAGAAGAAAATGGAATAAAGAGCTTTCAAAAAGTGGACATTACCAAAGGAGATTTTGTGAATTCACCTTACTATTATTTATCCCAAAATGATGTGATTTACGTGGAACCAAATAAGACTAGAGTTAACTCTTCTGTCATTGGTCCTAATGTAACTGTTGGGCTTACAGCACTATCTTTATTAATAACTATAATAGCCATAACAGTACGATAATATGGAACAGGAGTATAAAAAAAATAGTCTAGAGCAAGACGATTCAATAAACATTAGAGAAGAAATTGAGAAATATGTAGCGCAATGGAAATGGTTTGCCTTAAGTGCTGTCGTTTTTGTAGCAATTGCTTATGCCTATTTGCGTTATGCAACTCCTATTTTTAAAGCAACCACTACTATTTTAGTAAAAGATGATAGAAAAGGAGGTATAGCCAATGAACTAGCCGCTTTCTCGGAGTTGGGTATATTATCAGGAGCCAAAAGCAATGTAGACAATGAAATTGAAATTATTAAGTCCAGAACCTTAATAGAAAAAACAATTAAAGATTTAAACCTCAACATCAAATACTACAACAAAGGAAGAATTAAAGATGGAGAACTTTATGGAGAATTACCTTTTAAAGTTTTTTTCTCTAATTATGAAAAAGATTTTTATGACCTAAATAATGCTTATTTTATCACTAAGAAAAACAACCAAAAATTTAGTTTATTTGACGCAAATGATAAAAAAATTGGGGACTATACTTTTGGACAAAAAATAAAACTTAAGGAAGCAGACTTGGTAGTTATGAACCAACAAGCTAAAGGCACTAAAAGTGTTTCGGTTTGGGTTCAAATTGTACCATTAAAAAGTTTAATTGAAAGTTTTTCAGCAAGGTTAGTAGTTTCTGCCTTGAGTAAGAATACTAGTGTAATAGAGTTATCTTTAACCGATCCTACCAAAAAAAGAGCAGAAGAGTTTTTAGATACTTTGGTAGAAAACTATAATGCGGATGCTGTGGCAGATAAAAATTATATTTCTGAAAGTACCTCTAATTTTATAGATCAAAGGCTAGTACTAATTTCAAAAGAATTAGAAGAGGTAGAATCAGATGAAGAATCTTTTAAAACCAAAAATAAATTAACAGATATTCCTTCCGAAGCGGGTTTGTTTTTAGAAAATGCTTCTGAATACGAAAAGAAAGTAGTTGAAAATGAAACACAAATAAAAGTCGTTTCATCAATGAGCGAGTATATTACAAGCAACGATAAAGAATTAATCCCAGCTACCAAAATTACTTCAGAAAGCGGAGCAAGCGACCAAATTAATCAATTCAACCAATTAATTCTAACCAGAAATAATTTTCTTCAAAGTGGCGCTGGACCTGATAATCCAAAAATCTTAGCCATTGACAAGCAGATTTCAGAATTAAAAGCAAATGTAAAAAATAGTCTAAAAAGTTTAAGACAAACCTTAGAAATAAAAAGACGCGACTTAAACAGACAAGGAGCTCTTTTGGAAGGTAAAATTTCTCAAATTCCAGGTCAAGAAAATGAATACAGAAGTTTAGTAAGACAACAAAACATAAAGCAATCGTTGTATTTATACTTGTTGCAAAAAAGGGAAGAAGCGGCTATTTCTTTAGCGATCACATCAGCTAATGCCAAAGTAATTGACCCTGCAATTTCTAGTATTAATCCAGTTTCACCAAACAAAAGAATTATTTTCTTAGGATCGCTATTGGTAGGTTTGTTGTTACCATTTAGTGTGATTTACATCAAAAACTTGCTAGATACTAAAATTAAGACTAGGTTAGATATTGAAAAAAATACTTCTATACCATTCTTAGGAGATGTGCCAAAATCAGTTTCCTCAGATCAAATTATAGATGTAAATAGTCGTTCAAGTACAGCCGAAGCGCTAAGAATTATTAGAACTAATGTTGAGTTTTTATTCAACAACAAGACAGATACTTCCGCTAAAACAATTTTTGTAACCTCAACTTTTCCCAAAGAAGGAAAGACCTTTTTATCCATCAATATTGCGGCTACCATTGCCTTATCAGGTAAAAAAGTGTTGCTAATTGGAATGGATGTAAGAAACCCAAAAATTGATGAATATATAAATGTCCCTTCATCAGGACTAACCAATTATTTAACTACTACTAACAAAAACATCTCAGAATTTATAGTAAAACAAGATAATTTTGAACAGTTTTATGTATTGCCATCTGGTATAATTCCACCAAACCCAGCGGAATTATTAATGAGCAAAAAAGTAGATGAATTATTCGAAGAATTAAAACAAGCCTATGATTATATAATTGTAGATACCGCTCCAGTCGGACTTGTTACGGATACCTTCGTAATCGCAAAACAAGCCGATTGCTTCTTGTATGTGGTAAGAGCTAATATGTTAGACAAACGAATGTTACGCATCCCAGAAGAGTTATATCAAGAAAAGAAATTGCCTAATATGGCTGTTATTTTAAATGACACCGATTCCAATAAAGGCTACGGTTATGGCTACGGTTATGGCTACGGCTACGGAGCAGAAGTAAAAGAAAAAAAATCTTGGTTCAAAAGACTCTTTAAGTTTTAAGGTTAAAAGTTTAAGAGGTTATAAGGTTATAGTGGAATTAAAGAGCAGTTGTTTTACAGCTGCTCTTTTTTTGCGCTTTATTTTTAGTGGTTACCAATTATTTGAATAGTAATACCAAACGTCTCTCCGCAAACTTGTCACCCTGAAAGGGTCTCGCTTGCATATTAAACGTCAGTACTTATTAAGTATTAATTACGAATACTCTCAACCCACCACTTTGTCACCCTGAAAGGGTCTGAATAGCATGTTGTGCGTTAGAACTTATAGTTCATAATTCAACAAGTTTTCAAATTTATTTTATATTAAAATTACAATCATCCCAAGTATTGGTAGTTTTTTAATTCAATTGTATGTTGTGAATACTCGAAATCAATGCACTGCAAGTTCAAAAGCTGTACTTACAAACCAGATCCTTTCAGGATGACAAAGTGGTGGGTTGTGTGCTTTCGTTGTTGATTGATTGTTGGTGTTTACCAATTATTTAAATTTTACTTACAAGCGTCTATCCTCCAAACTTGTCACCCTGCTTGTGCTGAATTTAGTTCAGTAAAAGGGTCTGAATAGTACGGTGTACGTCAGAATCTGTAGTTCATTAATTCAACAAGTTTTCAAATTTAATCCAGATTAAATTTACTAATAACCACAGATCATCGAGAACCTAATAAAAAAAAGAATTATTCTCAGCCGCTTTTTTCAGTTGATCGACTTCTTTAATAACAATCGGATTTAAAAAAGAAGCTACATGATGTTTGTGATGAAAATCCGATCCAACAAAATCAATCATGTTATGCTTTAATAGTTCATCAGCAATTTTAGCGACTTCCTTACCATAGTAACCAGTGGCAGAAAGTAAATTCATTTGAAAATAACAACCTGCTTTTTTTAGTTTAGCATAATTAGAAAAGTCAGAATGATAAAAAACATAGCGTTCTGGATGCGCTAAAACAGGAATATACCCTGCGACTTGAAGCTTAAAAATATAATCATAAAGTTGAATAGGCGGATTGATATAAGACATTTCAACTAACACATAATTATCTTTTAGTGTTAAAAGCTTTCCTTCTTCAAATAAAGAAGCAAAATAGTCATCCATTATATATTCAGAAGCAGCTTTTAGGGTCACTTTTGTAGTTAATTCACTCAAGTTTTCTTTAGTAAATTGTAAGGCTTCTGAAATAGTTTCTGGAGTATTATTCCAAATGTTTTCAATGGTATGGGGCGAAGTTATAATTTTTGAAAAACCAAATGCAATCATGCTCTCCAATAGGAATTTTGAATCTTCTATAGTTTTGGCACCATCGTCAATGCCAGGCAACACATGCGAATGAATATCCACATAATTTGTAGGAATTAAATCTAGTAATCGTGCTTTTGGTTTTAGGAATGAAAACATGTAGTTGCAATTTGTTACAAAGATAGTTTTTTTTGTAATCTGTTATCTACAGTCAATGATTAAACTCTATGAAATTACAAGTTTAATATTTGATAACGATAATAAATTTAAAACAAACAATAAGGAAATAAATTTGTACCTTCTTTAAAATAGCTTAATTTTGAGGCCTATACATTATAGTAATTAATAATAATGAGTAATACAGAATTTGAACAAGAAGAATGGTTGTTTGAAATTAAACCCAAGAACAATTTTTTTTCCTTAAACCTTAAGGAAGTCTGGCAATATAGGGATTTACTACTTTTGTTTGTAAATAGAGACATTGTAACTGTCTACAAACAAACTGTATTAGGACCTTTGTGGTATTTAATTCAGCCTTTATTTACGTCAATAATTTTTACTATTATTTTCAATAATGTGGCTGGTATTCAAACAGGTTCTATTCCTCCCTTTTTATTCAATTTAGCGGGAATTATGGTTTGGAATTATTTCACTTCTTGTTTAAATGATACATCAGATACCTTTAAAAAAAATGCCAGTATTTTTGGTAAAGTATATTTTCCAAGAATAATTGTTCCTTTATCTATAGTGGTTTCCAATCTTGTTAAATTTGGTATTCAATTTTTAATTTTTGTAGCTTTTTATATTTATTATGTTTTTAATGGGATGGAACTTCAGTTGAGCAGTATAACATTGTTTTTTCCACTATTGGTTGTATTGATGGGGTTTTTAGGTTTAGGCTTAGGTATGATAATATCCTCTTTAGTTACAAAATATAGAGATTTAAGTTTTTTAGTGGGTTTTGGAGTTCAATTGTTAATGTACTTATCAGCTGTTATGTATCCCATGGCATTACTTAAAGAAAAATTACCTTCTTTTGGTTGGTTAATCGAATATAATCCATTGGCATATATTGTAGAAACTTCAAGATATTTATTATTAAAAGAAGGAACGATTTCTGGATTTGGAATGCTATATACAGTTGTGATTACGTTTGTAATTGTGGTTGTAGGATTGTTGATTTTTAACAAAACAGAAAAAAGTTTTATCGATACGGTTTAGTTTGGTATTGGAGAAAGGGAGAATGGGTGATTGGTTTTGAAAAACCTATATGACTTATATGTTTATAAATTACAGGTTATAGAATAATTATGAATAATAAAAACATCATATTAAAAGCTGAAAACATATCTAAACAGTATCGTTTGGGAACTGTTGGGACAGGAACTTTGAGTCATGATTTGAATCGATTTTGGCATAAGATTAGAGGTAAAGAAGATCCTTATTTGAAAGTTGGGGAAGTTAATGATAGAAGTTCCAAAGGAGCCAGTGAATATGTTTGGGCACTAAAAGATATTAATTTTGAAGTTGAAGTAGGAGAAGTTTTAGGGATCATTGGAAAAAATGGTGCAGGAAAATCCACTTTATTAAAGATACTATCAAAAGTAACGGCACCCACTACAGGTTTAATAAAATCGCGTGGTCGAATTGCTTCTTTATTAGAAGTTGGAACAGGATTTAATCCAGAACTAACCGGCAGAGAAAATATCTATTTGAATGGAGCAATTCTCGGAATGACCAAAAAGGAGATTACTTCAAAGTTAGATGAAATAATAGAGTTTAGCGGCTGTGAACGTTATATTGATACCCCTACAAAAAGATACAGCAGTGGAATGACAGTTCGTTTAGCTTTTGCCGTTGCCGCTTTTTTAGAGCCAGAGATTTTGGTTGTGGATGAAGTTTTAGCAGTAGGTGATGCCGAATTTCAAAAGAAAGCGATTGGTAAAATGCAAGATATTTCCAAAGAAGGGGGAAGAACTGTTTTGTTTGTGAGTCATAATATGGCGGCTGTTCAATCGCTTTGTACAAGAAGTATAGTTTTACAAAACGGAACTATTCAATATGTAGGTGAAACAGATGATGCAATTCAATTTTATCTTAAAGAAAGTAGTTCAAGTTTTGAGATGGAAAAGATTGAGCACCGTAAAGGTAATGGCTTAGTTAAGCTAAAAAATGTTTCAGTTCATGGTTCACAGAAAGATATTTTGCCTCAAACTGGAAAAAAATTCATAATTGAGTTTGACTTTGATAATCCACAAAAAATTGATAGTTCTACTATGAAATTTGATTTTCGTATAGACGATTATGTGGGACAACGTATAGCATGGATTAGCAACCGAGTAGTTGAAAGTTCTCCCTCAGAAAACTGTAAGACTATTAGTTTTGAAATTCAAAAATTAAATTTAAATAAAGGTACTTACTATGTAACAACCCATCTTATGGTTAATAATGCGGTAAGTGATTGGATTCAAAATGCCTTTAGTTTTGATGTAACTGAAGGAGATTTTTATGGTACAGGTCGACAAGTATCTCCCTCACAAAGTAAAATTTTAATGGACTTTAATGTAGTGTATAAATGATAGGAAAGATAAAAGAGATTTTAAAAGAATTTAAAAATAAACAAAAGTATATTGTAAAACAGAATGATGAATTGTTGTGGGCTTCTGTTTTTCACGATAGTATAAGAGGAAAAAAGAGTCTAGAAGAATTGCCTTTAAATATTGGGAGATGGGCTGGGAGTTATGCTCTATTTTATGTTTTAAATAGAATTTTAAATGACTACCAACCTAAACGAATTTTAGAATTCGGTTTAGGAGAATCTTCTAAATTTGTTTCTACTTATTTAGATAATTATCTTTTAGATTCAGAACATTTAATTTTAGAGCAAGATGCCAATTGGGCAACTATTTTTGAAAATAAATTTAAAGTATCCTCAAGAACTTCGTTAAAAGTATTGCCTTTATTAAAAAAGAAATACAAAGAATTTGAATATAATGGATATGAAAATATAGAACATACTATTAATTCAAATTTTGATTTATATATTATTGATGGTCCTTTTGGTTCGCCAAATTATTCAAGATTTGATATTTATAATTTAGCTGAAAAGCTAACGAATCAAGATGATTTTATAATAATTATGGATGATTATCATAGAATTGGCGAAAGACAAACAACGGATGAATTATTGTCGATGTTTGAAGCTAAAAATATAAAAATATATTTAGCAGTTTATAAAGGATTGAAGAGCGTAATGATAATAGCTACAGAAAAATATAAATACATTTCTAGTTTATAATAAAGTATATGAATAATCATCTTGTATCTATAATTATTCCAACATATAATCGTGCTCATTTAATAAATGAAACGCTTGAGAGTATAATAGGGCAAAAATATTCAAATTGGGAATGTATTATAGTTGATGATGGGAGTACTGATAATACTAAGGAAATTTTAAAAACTTATTTGTTAAATGACAAACGGTTTAAATATTTTGAAAGACCATTAGATCGATTGGCAGGGGGAAATGCAGCTCGAAATTATGGTTTTGAGAAAAGTAGTGGGGAATTTATTCAATGGTTTGATAGTGATGACTTAATGCATGAAGATTTATTAGGTGAAAAAGTCGCAATATTAATTGCCAATCCAGAATGTGATTATTGTCTCTCTAAAATGACCGCTTTTAAAAAAAGAGGTAATATTCGTATAAATATTAAAGAAACAAATATTATAGCTACTAAATTTCTTGAGGATTATTTAAGAAAAATTATTGCTGTAGGAACTCCTACTTCTTTATGGAGAAAAAGCATTCTAAATAAAGTTGAATTATTTGATGAATCTTTAAAACAGTCTCAGGATCTAGAGTTTCATTCTAGAATATTTTTCAATTTTCCTAATTATTGTTTTATTAATAAATCATTAATTTTTTACAGAACAGATCAAAATTCAATTTCTAATCGTTTTTTTATCAATTTGGAAGAATATTTAGACTCCTTTCTGGAAGTTAGAAGGCGAATTATTAAATTAGATAAATTTAATAAAGAAATAGCTCTTATTGAAATCAAAGAAATTTTAGGGATTTTGCGTTACTGCCTTGCCTCCAAAAGATATGTACTTGGAAAAAAAATAATTGTTTTTCTTCGGGCAAATTGTAACTTTACTGATATACGAGTTAAATTAGAGGGTATTTTTTTATTCTATTCTTTATTTAAACTACTAGGAAGAGGAGATACTAAATTTAAATTTCTACTAAAACTCTAACTATGATATCTCTAGTCCTGACTAATCGCAATCGCGATTTAAGAATTGTAAAAAACTGTTTGGTCTCTTTGATAAATCAGTCAGATATTGATTTTGAATTATTTTTAGTTGATTATGGATCTGAGGATGACTATTTGTCTGAATTAAAGCTTTTAGTTATGACTTTTCCAAAGATAAAATTACTTTGTTGTCCTACAATGGGACAATTATGGAGTAAATGTAGATCTATTAATTTAGCGCTTCAAAAAAGTACTCAGCCCTATTTTGTAGTAGGCGATATTGACTTAGTTTTTCATGTGTCTTACATAAATATTTTGAAAAAATTGGCTCATAAAAAAAAAGTTTACTATTTTCAATATGGTTTTTTAAGTGAGCAAGAATCTTTAAAACACAAAAATTTTGAAGCGTTTGATGTCGACTTTAAAGGAAGTGAACATGTGACAGGGAATACAATGTTTCCAACAGAAGCTTTACGATCGGTTAATGGTTTTGATGAGTTTTATCAAGGTTGGGGTGCTGAAGATACTGATGCTCATATACGCATGCAAAATTCAGGATTGGAAGTTGTTTTTTATGAAGATGAAATTTTAGTAAAGCATCAATGGCATCCTAAAGCTTATCGCAGTATAAAAAGTACGAGTCCTTACCATTCTAATTTAGAGCGTATCAATCTAGAATATATGAAGCTTTCGCAAGTTACAAGAAGAGTTAAGGTGAATCTAGATTTTGCCTGGGGACAAATTACCAGCGATGAAGCATATATTAAATTACAATACCCTACTCTTACTTTTCAACTCACAAATTCAGTGTTGAAAACAAATGCCATTTTAGCTCAATTTAATAATTTTCACCAAGAAGTAGTTGCAATAGAAATTACACCAATATCTTTTTTTGAAAAATTTAAAAATTACTTTAAAAAAGTATTGGGTAGAAAACATCAACCTTATTATAAAATGGAACATTTGAATAATTTACTTCTTGAAGAAATTATTAAAAATTATAGAAATTGTCCTTATAGTTATACTTTTGATCGACGAACTAATACTATACGATTGGTTATAAACTTTGCGTCATGAAAATTGTTCTAGTGTCTATACCTAACCTTCATTTTTTTAGATGGACGAATCAATTAAAAGATTCAGGCCATGAGGTTTATTGGTTTGATATTTCGGGAATGAGCCCTAGGGTTGAGAAAATAAGTTGGGTGCAGCAAAAAGTAAATTGGAAACTAAAAATAAATTATTGGGGAAGAAGTTTTGTAAAAAAACACTTTCCAAAAGTCTATAAGTTTGTGCAAAAGTATAATGAAAAAAATACAGCTTTAACTTTTGAATATTATCTTAATCATATACAGCCTGATGTAGTTCATAGTTTTGCACTATATGTTTCATGTGCTCCTATCATTTCTGTAATGGAAAAAAAAACTAATTTGAAATGGATTTATTCTTCTTGGGGAAGTGATTTGTTTTATTTTCAAAATTTCACAGAATCCTTAAATGATATTAAACGTGTTTTGCCAAGAGTTGATTATTTGTTTACAGATTGTAAGCGAGATTATGCAATTGCCAAATCTTATGGTTTTACGGGTCGCTTTTTAGGTGTTTTTCCAGGAGGTGGAGGCTTTGATTTAGTAAGTATGGAGGCGTTTAAATTACCATATAAAAAGAGAAAAATTATTTTGATTAAAGGTTTTCAAGGACGTTCGGGCAGGGTTATACCTGTTTTTAAAGCTATTGAAAAACTTCAAAATGAGTTGATTAACTATCAAATTGTTGTTTTTGGAACAGATGTTGAGGCATTTTCTTATCTAGAATCTTCTGTACTTCTTGGTTGGGATAATTTTAAGGCTGTTGGTAAAATATCTCATGTTGAAGTTCTTCAATTAATGGGTAAGTCTTTAATTTATATAGGAAATAGCAATTCAGATGGAATGCCAAACACTATGTTAGAGGCAATTTGTATGGGTGTTTTTCCAATTCAATCTAATCCTGGGAATGCTACAGAAGAGTTGATTCAAGATGGTATTAATGGCTTATTAATTGAAGATTGTGAGGATGTAACTTCTATAGAAAAATTAATATTAGAATCTTTGTACATTGATTTTGAAAAAATAAATAATGATTTGTTGATTAGAAGTTTGGATACAATTATTATTGAAAATAAAGTTCAGGCAATTTATAAAACTATAAGTGATGATTAGTGTTGTGATTCGTAATAAAAATGAAGCTTATTATTTAGAAAGAACTTTAAAGATCTTGACCCAATTTTATGCTGATGATATAGATGAAATTATCTTAGTTGACAATCAATCTACCGATACTAGTTTGTTAGTTGGAGCAAAATATAATTGCAAAATTTTAACTAGTACTCAATTTACTTATGGTAGTGCTATTAATTTGGGTATTGAAAACACAAAAAACGAAATTATATTGCTATTGAGTTCCCATGCTGTTCCTATAGGTAATAGTTTTTTTAAGAATTCAATACGATTTATATCAGATAAAAGGGATTGGGCAGGTGTTCGTTTTATTAATAGCGTTAAGAATTTTGAACGTGCTTTAGTACATGATTTTAAAGTAAAACAACCTTTAGATTTTGGATTGATGGCAGCTTGTTGTTTGGTTTCTAAATCTGTTTGGGAACAGTTTAAGTTTGATGAACTTTTACCCTTTAGTGAAGATAAAGAATGGTCACAAAGAGTAATGAAGAGTGGTTATGCAATCTATGACTTTAATGAGACTTTTTTTTACGAAATTAATAGGTCTGAAGTTTCTCAATTGCATCGTTTTAAAAATGAAACATTAGCAACATATACCTTGCAGCAGGATCTGAAATTCCCTACTGATTTAAAGATAGTTCTTTCTTTTTTTAAAAAAGTTTTTGTTACTAATGTACTTCAGTTTTTCAAGAGTTTTTCAAGAGATTTTAAAAGGTTTAAAGTAAAACTTTGGATATCCCATCAATTAAAAAAAAGTTAGATGAAAAAAATAAAAAACTTATATAGAATTAGTTTAAAACAAAAAGGTATTCTGTTTTTTTATTACCTTTTTAAAGCCTTAAAGTTAAAGCCCACTTTACGTCAATTAGAAGTAAATGAATTGTTCCATCATTTAATCTATTCGGATGGGAAACTTATTTCAGAAGATGAGAATACTTTTAAAGTTTATATCTTTAACTTTGCTGTACTCATAAATATTCGAAAATATCCTTCTAGCGATTTAAAAGTTTTTGGTCAAGTTTTTCGTGGTCATGAGTATAAAAGTGTAGTTGAATTATATAAAAAGCATTTTGGTGCTGCCCCTAAAAATATAATTGATGCAGGAGCAAATGTTGGTTATACTTCTGTTTTTTTTAACTATAATTTTCCTGAAACTACTTTAGCAATTATTGAACCTAGTGATGAAAATTTTGCAATGATTGAAGAGAATTTTGCAATTAATGACATAACAGCCCAATTGTTTAAAGGAGGCTTATGGGATAAAAATACCTATTTAAAAATTGTTAGAGACTTTAGAGATCAGTCAGATTGGTCTATAAGGGTTGAAGAAACTAATAATAACTCAGGTTTAAGGGCTTTTACCGTAGATCATGTCCTACAAAATTCTGGTTTTGATGTTGTAGATATTTTTAAAATAGATATTGAAGGCGCCGAGAAACAAGTTTTCAGTGCTAAAGACTCATTGGGGTTTTTAAAACATACAAAATGTATAGCATTGGAAATACACGATGAATTTGATTGCAGAAAAGATATTGAAGATACTTTAGAGCACTATGGCTTTGAATTGATTCATGCAGGAGAACTAACTTTAGGAATAAATAAAAACCTAATTAATTTTGATTCGTCAGAACTAATTTAATAACTCAAATTATATGAAAAAAGTAGCCATAATTCCTTTGCGCAAAGGATCAAAAGGAATACCAGGAAAAAACACAAAAAAAATGTTAGGTAGGCCTTTGTTTACTTGGGTTTTAGAAGCTGCA
The DNA here is from genome assembly GCF_000422685.1 of Flavobacterium gelidilacus DSM 15343. Lineage (GTDB taxonomy): Bacteria > Bacteroidota > Bacteroidia > Flavobacteriales > Flavobacteriaceae > Flavobacterium > Flavobacterium gelidilacus. Next base: position 150,833 of record NZ_KE383904.1, read on the forward strand.
ATTTTTTCTGAATTGGACGAGGTTTATATTTTTACGGATGATAAGAATGTTTTAAATTTCGTGGCAAAAGAATATCAATGGACTACTAAAGTTAAAGGCATTCTTCGTGACGATATTAATGCTAATGATATGGCTTCCACAGAAAGTGCGATGTTAGAATTTACTTCTAAAATAGCTAACGATTTTGATTTATTATGCTTGCTTCAAGCTACTTCACCATTGACAACTTTTTTAGATATTAATGCTGTACTAAGACAAATAACTGAAGAGCAAAAAGTATCAGCACTAACCGTTGTAAAGACGCATCGCTTTACTTGGAATGCAGATGGGACTGCTCAAAACTATGATGTTTTTAATCGTCCAAGAAGACAAGATTTTGAAGGACTATTGATGGAAAATGGAGCTGTTTATGCTAGTAGCAAAGAAGCTTTTTTAACCTCTAGAAACAGAGTCAGTGCTCCAATTGGGTTAGTTGAAATGTCTGAAGAAACATTGGTTGAAATTGATAGTTTGAGTGATTGGTTACTAGTTGAAAGTTTATTAGCTGAAAGGCAAAAATCTTTAAAAAAGCAAGAGCAAATTAAGTATTTGGTATTGGATGTAGACGGTGTTTTTACCGACGGCTGTGTTTATTTTGGAGCAGAAGGAGAGCTGATGAAAAAATTTGATATGCGAGATGGCATGGGTTTAGAAATTTTGAGGCAAACTGGAGTCGATGTAGTTGTAATGACCTCTGAAAATTCAGAGTTAGTGTCCCAAAGAATGAAAAAATTACAAATTAACCATGTCTTTTTAGGCGTTAAAGATAAGCACTCCTTACTTCAGCATTTTACTATTGAAAAAAATGTGACTTGGTCTAATTTGGCCTATGTTGGGGACGATGTTAATGATTTGGCTAATTTATGTTCGGTAGGTTGGTCTTTTGCACCAGCCAATGCAACTTTAGTAGTTAAATCTCATGTTGATGTCATTCTAAATCATGATTCTGCTGCTGGTGCTGTTAGAGAAGTTAGCGAATGGGTTATGAGGTACAATAAGAGGTTTTAGCATTAGATTAATGAGGGAGTCGGAGGAGTGTCTTTTTTTATAAATTATAGTTTTCATTTAAAACGTTTACTTAAGGGTTAAATCTCAAACTTTAAGTCGCTAAAATTGTGATTATTCAATTAAATTAATTTTCTTTGCTGTTCTATAAAAAAATAAAATGAATACTTATAAAGCCCCATATGTAATTGCTGAGATTGGATGTAACCATAAAGGTGAAATGACCATTGCAAAAGAGTTAATTAAAATAGCTAAAATATTTTGTAATGCTGATGCTGTAAAATTTCAAAAAAGAAATAATACGGAACTGTTAACAGAAGATCAGTATAATGCACCACATCCTAATCCTATTAATTCCTATGGAGATACTTATGGGGCTCACCGTGAATATTTAGAATTTGATGTAAAACAACATGCAGAACTAAAGGCATATTGTGAGGAATTAGGAATTGAATATTCTACTTCTGTTTGGGATACTACATCTGCTCAAGAGATTGCTTCTTTAAAACCAACTTTTATTAAAATACCATCTGCTTGTAATAATAATTATGACATGTTGGGTTGGTTGTGTGATCATTATGAGGGAGAAATTCATATCTCAACAGGTATGACTACAAAAGATGAAACTGATGATTTAGTTCGTTTTTTTGAATCTAAAGGCAGAAATAAAGATTTAGTTTTATATAATTGTACGTCCGGATACCCAGTGCCATTTGAAGATGTTTGTTTATTAGATATTAATTTATTAATTGAAAAATATGGAGACAAAGTAAAGCATATTGGTTTTTCTGGTCATCATCTTGGTATTGCGGTAGATGTAGCAGCTTTTACCTTAGGAGCAAACGTAATTGAACGCCATTACACGATTGATAGAACATGGAAAGGAACAGATCATGCCGCTTCTTTAGAACCAGAAGGATTGCGTAAACTTTCACGCGATTTAAAGGCAGTTCATAAAGCCTTAAATTTTAAAAGTCAAGATATTCTTCCTATAGAACAAGTGCAACGTGATAAATTAAAAAATAAAAAAGTTTAACATGTTTAAAAACACCATCCGATTATTTTGGTGGAATGAAAAAATTATACAAGGCAAATCGAAAGAAAACTATGGGGATGTCTTGGGTCGTTATTTGGTTGAAAAAATTTCTGGCAGAAAAGTAGTTTTTGCATGGCCTAAAAAGTTTTCAATTTACGATTTCTTTAATCCCATTTATGTTACTATTGGTAGTATTATTCATAATGTAAATCACAAATGTATCGTTTGGGGAAGTGGTATAATTAATCAAGAAATTAAAGTAAAGAATGCTGTTTTTTTAGCAGTTAGAGGTCCACAGACTAGAAGTTTTTTATTAAATTTTGGTTATGATGTTCCCGAAGTTTATGGAGACCCTGCTTTACTGTTGCCCCGTTATTTTAATCCAAAAGTTCAGAAAAAACATAAAATAGGTATTGTTCCTCATTATAACGACTATAGATTAATTAGCGATTGGTTTCGGGATCGAGAAGATATAGTAGTTATTGATATGATGACTAATGATATTGAGTCTAAAACCATTGAGTTTTTAGAATGTGAATCCATTATATCATCCTCTTTACATGGGATTATTGTTGCTCATTCTTATGGTATTCCTGCTGTTTGGCAAAAATTTTCTAATAAAGTCTTTGGTGATGATATTAAATATCAGGATTATATGGAATCTGTAGGCTTAGCCTTTTATAGACCAGATATAAAAACAAGCCCTTATACAGTTAAAGAGTATGAAGAACTTTTTGAAACTTTGCCAAGCCTTCCTGATCCTAAAGCTCTTGAACATTTGTGTAATGGTTTGATGGATGTGTGTCCTTTTAAATCCAAATAATTTCACTTTTTTAAGCTCTGCTTTATCTTTAAAACTCTTTTGTAATTTTCTGTTCTTATGGTAAGAAGTACTATATTTGCTTTCTTATTAAAGAATTGAAGATTATGAGTAAAAAAGCATTTATATTTTTACCTGATGGAGTTGGATTGCGTAATTTTGCATTAACTACTTTTAATGCTATTGGGAAAAGTCTAGGATATGAAATTACCTATTGGAACAATACCCCTTTTAAAATAAAGGAAGAATTGGGTTATGATGAGGTTGTTTTAACGAATCATCAGTTACATCCCATGACAACAGTTTTTACTCGAGCTAGAAAGCGTTGTGAGTTAAATATTTTTGATAAAAAATTTAACGAAACCGTTTACAATACCTATAATTTCCCACAATCATATAAAGGAATAAAAAATATTATAAAAAGTTTAAATGTTGATTTTTTAGTAGCTACCAAATCTACTGAAAAAGGTGTTAATGTAATTCGAGAAAAAATTAAAGAATTAGAACGTTCTACATCTAAATATGAGTATTGTAAACGACAATTACAAGAGCATAAGCCTGATATTGTTTTTTGTACAAATCCAAGACCCACACAAGCGATTGCTCCTGTTTTAGCTGCTCAAGATTTAGGTATTCCAACTGCAAGTTTTATTTTTTCTTGGGATAATTTGCCTAAAGCCACTACTTTAATAGAGCCAGATTTTTATTTTGTTTGGAGTGATTATATGAAAAACGAATTGTTGCGCTATTGCCCGTATGTTAAACCCGAACAAATTTTTGTTACAGGAACCCCTCAATTTGAGAGTCATTTTGATGAAAGCTTATTGCAAACTAAAGAAGTTTTTTTTAAGAGTCACAATTTAAATTTAGAAAAAAAATATATATGTTTTTCAGGTGATGATATTGTAACTTCTCCCTTAGATCAATTGTATATTGAAGATTTAGCTCTATCTGTTAGAGAACTAAATACACAAGGATATAATTTAGGTATTATTTATCGTAAATGCCCTGTTGACTTTACAAGTCGTTATGATGCAGTTTTAGAACAATATAAAGATGTTATTGTTTCTGTTGATCCATTATGGAGACCCGTTGGAACGAGTTGGAATGAAATTATGCCCACCAAGGAAGATTTTGCATTACAGGCTAATATTTGCCATCATACCGAATTCGTTGGAAATATTGCTTCTTCTATGGTTTTTGATTTTGTAGCCCACGGTAAATCTTGTTTGTTTTTTGATTATGAACAACCTCAATTGCAAGAAGGAATACGTGATATAGGTCAGAATTACAAGTATATTCACTTTCGTTCTATGCCAACGAACGAGGCCGCTCTATTTGTACATAATAAAAAAGATTTGACAGCTATTGTTAAAGCCATTTTAGAAGGGAGATTAACAAATGTACCAGTTGGTAAAAAGTGGTTTGATGTTGTTGTAGGTACTGAGCCTAAAAAGGCTTCTGAGACAATATGGAAAGCAATAGACGTTATCTTAAAAAATAAAATTTGAGTAAGTTTATTCTATTTATAATTAAAATTTTAGCCATTTTATTTCTAGCGGCTTTGTTGCTTGATGTTCTTTACACATCCTTATATTCTAATGTTGTAAATACCACTAAGTTTGATTTTATTAAAAATCAGCATGATAAGCATTTTAATTATGTTTTTATGGGTTCTTCTAGAGTAGTGAATCATATTAATCCAAGAATAATAGATTCAATGACGAATAAGAAATCGATTAATTTTGGAGTTATGGATGCAAAACCAAAAGATATATTTACGCTGTTGCAGTTGATGGATCTTTATTCCATTCAATCCGATACTCTTTTTATTCAGACTGATTATTATTATAACTCTAGGGATAAATCGAAGTTCTTATATGTGGATTTATTGCCCTATATTAGGGATCAAAGAATTATTACTTCCTATTTTCGGGATGAAAAGGATTTTTGGAGTTTGTATTATTTTCCTTTTTATCGCTACAGTAAAAATAGTTCTAAATTAGGTGTTAGAGAATTAGTTGTTTCCTTAAAAAGAAAGAATATTTTTGAGCAAGATAAAGGATACATTGGTTTAAAAGGTAGCGATGGTAAATGGCAAAGAGAATTGCCAAAGAAGTTGAAAAAGAATTCATTTTATAACGATAGTATAAAAAACTATTTAAATAGTACCAATAATATAGCTATTTTTTTTACGGCACCTTTTCGACCAGATACTAAAAACTTATTTTTTGTTTCGCAACTGAAAAAGGAATACCAGATGTTTTGGGATTTTTCAATGCTAATTTCGGATGATAAATTGTTCAAAAATGGTTATCATTTAAATGATGAAGGAGCTCAACAATTTTCACAACAATTTTCTAACACAATAATTTCTAAACAGTAACATTACCCTAAGCTATGTTTTTTAACTCCGTATCCTTTGCGATTTTTTTACCAATAGTTTTTGTATTGTATTGGTTGGTATTTAATAAAAGTAAAACGAGTCAAAATACAATTTTGATACTAGCTAGTTATTATTTTTATTCTTGCTGGGATTGGCGTTTTCTTTTTCTATTAGTATTTTCTACTCTTTTGGATTATTTTAGTGCAATAATGATGGAGAATAGTAGCACGGATACTAAACGAAAGATTTGGTTGTGGCTGACTGTTGGTATTAACCTTGGTTTTCTGGGGGTTTTTAAATATTATGATTTTTTTGCATCTTCTTTTGCTGTTTTGTTGAATGGATTTGGGTTAAAAGCACATCCTTATTTATTAGAATTAGTATTGCCTGTGGGTATTTCGTTTTATACCTTTCATGGCTTGTCTTATGTAATTGATACTTATTATAAAAGAATTACTGCCGAACGCAATTTTATTGATTATTCATTATTTGTGAGTTATTTTCCACTGTTGGTTGCTGGTCCGATTGAACGTGCTACACATTTGCTTCCACAAGTAAAAATTAAAAGAGATTTTAATTTTGAAAAAGCTAAAGAAGGTATTTATCAGATTATTTGGGGATTAGTAAAAAAAGTAGTTATTGCTGATAGTTGTGCTACTTATGCAAATGCAATTTTTGATCATTATGAAAGTATGAATTCTCTAACTTTACTTTTGGGAGCTGTTTATTTTGCCTTTCAGATTTATGGAGATTTTTCAGGATATTCAGATATTGCTTTAGGAACCTCTAAATTATTTGGTATTGATTTGTTGAAGAATTTTAATTATCCTTATTTTTCTAGAGATATAGCCGAGTTTTGGAGGCGTTGGCATATTTCACTTTCTTCTTGGTTTAAGGATTATTTATATATTCCGTTAGGAGGAAGTAAGGGAGGAACGTGGATGAAAGTTCGCAATACGTTTATTATTTTTATAGTAAGTGGTTTTTGGCATGGGGCAAACTGGACCTTTATTATTTGGGGTTTCTTAAATGCACTTTATTTTTTACCTTTATTATTGCAAAATAAAAATCGTGCTAATATGGATAGCATTGTGTTGGGTCGAAATTTAGCAAGTATAAAGACTCTTGTTTCTATGTTATTTACCTTTTCTTTAACTTGTTTTGCGTGGATTTTTTTCAGGTCGAAATCGATAGTTGAGGCCTTTGGTTATATCAAAAGAATGTTTAGTAATTTTCATTTTGAAAGTCAGTATTTAAATAATGAGCGTTACAATTTTGAATTACTGTTGTTAGTTTTGATATTTGTGCTCGTAGAATGGTATAGTAGGACTAGAGAAGAACCTTTGTCGGGTAAATTTAGTTGGATTAAAGTAACTTTAGCTCTAATAGCGTTATTGACCTTAGGTGTTTATTCAGATTATAAGGAATTTATTTATTTTCAATTTTAATGAAACATTTTTTATTTTTTATCGGAAAAATAATTTTACTCCTATTGCTTTCAGCTAGTGTGTTAGACTTGAGTTATACCTATATTTATTCTAAATCTACCACTAGAAACAAAGTTGCAAATGTGCTGAACTCAACTTCGAAAAGTTATGATGTAATTATGTTGGGCTCTTCTCGAGCTAATAATCACTTTGATACTCAGTTATTTGTTGATAAAGGCTTAAAATCTTTTAATTATGGTATTAGTGGGTCTAGGCTTCAAGAATCTGCCTTGCTTCTCCAGTTAATGCTAGTTAATGATTATGACCTCAAAACTGTTATTCTTGAAATTGATTTAAATATTAATTCAGAGGGTTATTCAGAAGGTACAAGAGCTCTGTTTATGCCTTGTTTACGTTCCAATAAAATAGTCTCTAATTATTATGAGGATATTATTCCTGAATTTAATTTACTCTATTATGTTCCCTTTTATAGATATATAAATTATGATTCTCAAATTGGGTTTAGAGAACTTTTTTTCTCGGCTATTAATAAGCCATCTGCAAGTATTCAAAATTTAGGTTTTTCTGGTTTGAAAGGTTCAGGGACTAATATGAAGTATGATTTATCGAAATACTCGGTAAAGAAAAATAAAGATTATGAATTTATTAAAGATATTTGCAAAGCGCACAAAATAAATTTACTTGTACTTAGTACTCCAATGTGTTCACAAGTTAAAGGAATAGAGTATTTCGATGCTATAAATACAATTTATCCGGAAGTTCATAATTATGAAAATTCAGTTACAGGTGATCAATATTTTTCCTCCTGTGGGCATATGAATACAAAAGGAGCAGCATTATTTACACAACAAATTATTAATGATTTTTTTTAAAAATACACAAATATGCATATTGCTTTTCTAACTCCAGAGTATCCACATCCTAAAGCAAAACACGCTGGGGGTCTGGGAACAAGTGTTAAAAATTTAGCCATGGCTTTGGTTGAAAAGGGAATACGAGTTAGTGTTTTTATTTATGGTCAACCCGTACAAGAAGTTTTTGAAGAAGAAGGAATTCGATTTCATCTAATTGATGATAAAAAGTATCTTTATGGTAAATGGTTTTTTTACAGAAAGCATATTCAAAATTATTTACAGCGCATTATAAAAGAAGAAGCTATTGATTTATTAGAAGCACCTGATTGGACAGGGATTACAGCTTTTATGCGTTTTAAAATTCCTTTAGTGATTCGTTTTCATGGAAGTGATACTTATTTTTGTCACATTGAAAAGCGTAAACAAAAATGGAAAAACCACTGGTTTGAATCTTTAGCGGTAAAAAATGCACAAGGTTATATTGCGCCAACAAGTTTTGCGGGTAAAATTTCATCAGAACTCTTTGGTATTCCTATAGAAAAAGTTCAAACAATTCATTATGGATTGAATTTGGATCAATTTCAAAATGAAAATCCCTTGCAATTTGAGAAGGGTTTACTGCTATATATTGGCACAATTATTAGAAAGAAAGGGGTTTTTGAATTGCCAGAAATATTTAAAAAAGTACATGACAAGTTTCCAGAGGCTAAACTAGTACTCATAGGTGGAGACTCTAAAGATGTTCAAACTGGTTCCATTTCTACATGGCAATTATTAAAAGAACAATTTGGTGAGGGTTTATTAAATTATGTAACTTATTTAGGTAAAGTGCCTTATTCTGAAGTTCAGACTGCTATTAAAAATGCCAATGTTTGTTTGTTTCCAACTTATGCTGAGACTTTAGGAATGGTTACGATAGAATCTATGGCGATGCAAAAAGCTGTAGTAAATAGTAATATTGGTTGGGCTCAAGAGTTGATGGAAGATGGTAAGAGTGGTTTTTTGATTCACCCTTCAGATCATGATGCCTATTCAGATAGAATTCTTCAACTTATTAATGATTCTCAATTAGCTATTTCTATTGGGATTGAAGCCAGAAAATATGTGCTGGATAAATTTGACATTTTAAAACAAGCATCTCTTAACATTGACTTTTATGAAAAAATGATACATTAAGTATATGAATATAATATTTATACATAATTTAAATAAAATTACAACTCTATATAAAGATGGTAGTAAGGATTTAACTTTTGATGCTTCTCTAAGTATTCAAAGTCAAATGGCTACTTATGCTAATTTACATAGCGAAGCCTGTTTAATTTGGGTACATGAATCTTTAGCTGATATTGTTGATTATGAGTGGGTAAGGGTTCATGTAAAAGACTCAAAAATGTTTTTTTTCAATCCAACATCAGTTGAGTTTTTAAGTCCTAAAATAGGTTACATAGAACCTTCTCCTTTTTTAAACATCAATAAAAATGTTTCATATGCTACTTGGCAAGCTAGTGCATTTGTAGGATGTGTTATGGGTAGTGACTTTTTAAAGTTTGGGACTCCTTTTTTGAAGAAGGATTATAGTTTTGGTTATTTTTTAACGATTGTATCTAAAATAGGACATCGCAATGGATTTTTGACTTATTCTACATCTAAATTATTAAACAAAATACCCTTAGAGGTAAAACCATTGCTAGGGAATTCTTCAGAAATGTTTAGGTTAACGGCGCAGTATTATGGTTTTTCAAAGAGTTTGCAGTTGTTTTTATTGTTGTTTTGGTACGATTATCAATTTCCATTAATTGCCTTTTTTAAATCTTTATTCGTGCAAAGAATTTCTTTTGATGCTCCAGTAAAAAATTTAATGGAATTCGATTCTGTCGCTGTTTCAGAACCTGTCGTAGTTAAAGAGCTTAGTCTTGATGTTTTGATTCCTACAATTGGTAGAAAGCCCTATTTGTATGATGTTTTATGTGATTTAAAAAATCAAACTAAAATTCCAAGTAGAGTTATCATTGTTGAGCAAAATGCAGATGTAGAAAGTATCTCCGAACTTGATTATTTAAAAAATGAACTTTGGCCTTTTGAAATTATTCATCACTTTACGCATCAGACGGGAGCTTGTAACGCTAGAAATATTGGTTTAAAAGAAGTTATCAGTGATTGGGTGTTTTTTGCTGATGATGATATTAGAATTTCTGAAGGTTTTATAGGCAGTAGTTTGAAAGCTATTTTAACTAGCGGTGAGAGTGCCTTTACTTTAGCTTGTTTTAGAGTTGATGAAAAACCAGTTTTTAATCATTTAATGCATTGGGACACTTTTGGTTCAGGATGTAGTATTGTTAAAAAAGAGGCACTTGCAGGTTTAACTTTTGATATGCGATTTGAAAATGGTTTTGGTGAAGATGCTGATTTTGGCATGCAACTGCGTAATAATGGTTGTGATGTCTTATATTTACCCAAGCCCATTATTTTACATTTAAAAGCTCCTGTTGGGGGCTTTAGAGTTCAACCCACTTATTTATGGGAGAATGAAAAAATTAAGCCTAAACCGGCACCTACTATAATGTTGTTTAAATTATTGTATCATACGAAACAGCAATTATTAGGTTATAAAATGAATTTGTTTTTAAAATTTTACAGTCATCAAACTATTAGAAATCCATTCCTTTATTTTAAGGTCATGAAGAATCAGTGGAATGAGAGTTTTAAATGGGCCAATATATTAAGAGAAAGATCTATTAAATGAAATTTACATTAATCATTTGTACTTATAAACGTGCACAACCTTTGTTGAAATTATTATTTTCAGTAAAGGCACAAACCTTATATCCCGATGAAATTTTAATTATTGACGGTTCTTTAGATAAGGATACAAAAGAAATTTTGGATCAAAATACTTTTTCTAATTTGTCTTATTATCAAGTAAGTCCAGAAGAAAGAGGATTAACTAAACAGCGTAATTTTGGTATAGCTAGAGTTAATGTTACTAGTGAAGTGGTTAGTTTTCTAGATGATGATACGATTTTAACACCTAATTACTTTGAAGAACTACTTAAAGCTTATGTAGCTTATCCAAGTGCTTTAGGTATTGGTGGATATATAAATAATGAGACCCCTTGGATAAAAGTTGATGCAAATTATACTTCTAAAATAAATGAATTTGTTTATGATGGTTGGAAGCGAAAAGATGGAACTCGTTTCGTTTGGAGAAAACGATTAGGTTTGGATAGTAATCGGCCACCTGGTTGCTTGCCTGATTTTTCACATGGAAGAAGTATAGGTTTTTTGCCTCCTTCGGGAAAAATATATAAAGTAGAGCAATTGATGGGAGGTGTATCTTCATTTAGAACATCAGTATTTAAAAATTTCCAATTTTCAACTTATTTTCAAGGATATGGTCTATATGAGGATGCTGATTTTACTTTACGACTTTCTAAAAAAGGAGATTTGTATGTAAACACGGCTGCTCAGTTGGGTCATTTTCATGATGCTTCGGGCAGACCTAATAAATATGATTATGGAAAAATGATTGTAAGAAATGGGTTTTATGTTTGGCGTGTCAAATACCCTGAGCCTTCAATAAAAGCCCAAATAAAGTGGCACTGTATTACTTTGTTTTTGACAGTTATACGCACCAGTAATATATTCACTACGAATAAAAGAAAAGAAGCACTTAGTGAGTCAGTAGGTAGAGCTGTAGGATGGTTTTCTTTGTTCATTAATAAACCTCAATAATGCTATATTTACTACAGAAGAAAATAAGAAGAAAATATAAAGAGTTTAAAGAAAACTATAAGCAAGTGCGTTTCTATAATGGCAATGAGCAAGTGCTGTTCTTGCACTTAAAAAGAAGCACAAAAGTAAGAACATATTTGAATTTGATTTTTAGATTAAAACAGCATTATTCTAACCCTATTGTAATTGAGTTTTCTTTATTTCGCTATTTTGTGTTGGCTAAATGGTTTAGAGAATTAGACTTTATTTATTTTTCAAAACCTTTTCGAAAACCTAAAATATTTAGACTCTTTGGACATGATAAAAAAGCAGATTTTTTAATTACATTTGCTTATAAGGAAGTCTACCAATCTAGTGCTTTTGTTGAAGAGGCTATTCCTTATATTATGCATCCTAGAAATTACATGATTGCTGAACCTTTACTTTTAGAAAAAAAAATAGGTGTTTTAATGAGTGGTAATTTTGAGGCAAAAATATATGATTCAGATTTAATTACTAAAAATTTTCAACTGTTGAATCGTTGGCAAATATATAATCAAGTTATAAAACATCCATCAATGTTGTCACTTACTGGTATTGTCTTGAAAGAGCGATTATTTACTGATGATTATTTGCATAAAGTTGTAGTAATGAAATGGCAAGAAGGAGCTATTCCAACAGAAGAATGGCGTAATTATTTATCTTCCTCTAGGTTTTTATTTTGTTCCCCAGGAATGACCATGCCTATGTGTCATAATGTTTTAGAAGCTATGTCTGTGGGTGTTGTGCCAATTATAAATTATGAAAGTTGGTTAAATCCAAGTTTAGAAGATCGAGAGAATTGCTTGGTGTATAAGTCAATGGAAGATGTAACTACTGTTCTAGATTTTGCCCTAAAAATATCTGCTGATGATTATCAAATTTTACGTCAAAATGTAACACTCTATCATGAGAGTTATTATAAAAGTTATGATTTTGAAAAAAATCGATATAAAAGTTTAATTTTACTAAATGAAGCTATTAATGATCTTGTTTAGTATCAAAAAGTAGGCCTCGGCCTCCATAATGAAATTTGCTGTAATAACACACGTTCCACATATAAAAAAAGGAAATCAATACTTTGGTTATGCTCCATATGTTCGGGAACTGAATATATGGGCAAAGTATGTTGATCAATTACTTGTAGTAGCCCCACTTGTTAAAAATGATATTAATCCGATTCATGCATCTTATCTACATGAAAATATTGAATTTAAGCAAGTTCCACAGTTTAGTGTAACCTCGTTTAAGCATATTTTAGGCACTCTTATTAATTTGCCGTTTATTATTTTTGCTACTTATAGTGTAATGTCTAAAGCAGATCATATACATTTGCGATGTCCAGGAAATATGGGATTGATAGGTGCGATAGTTCAAATATTATTTCCTTCAAAGTATAAAACAGCAAAATATGCTGGAAATTGGGATCCTAAATCGAAACAGCCTTTAACCTATAAACTGCAGCGTTGGATCTTGTCAAATGAGTTATTAACTAGAAATATGCAAGTTTTGGTTTATGGTGAATGGCCTATGCAAACTAAAAATATAAAATCTTTTTTTACAGCTACTTATAGTGAGCTTGATCTTTTGAATTCAGGATATAAGATTCAGGATTCTGTTTTTAAAGTGCCTTATACGTTTTTATTTGTGGGTACTTTGTCAAAAGGCAAGCAGCCATTATATGCTATTCAGTTAGTTGAACAATTGCATTTAAATGGTATAAAGGTAAAATTGGATTTTTATGGAGATGGAGATTTACGCAAAGAATTAGAGCAATATATTATCGTTCATAATTTAGAAAATATAGTTGAATTAAAAGGCAATCAATCTATGGATATTGTTCTAAAAGCATATCAAAACCATCATTTTCTTATTTTGCCATCAAAAAGTGAAGGTTGGCCAAAAGTGGTTGCCGAAGCCATGTTTTGGGGTTGTATTCCAATAGTGACTTCTGTTTCGTGTGTTCCTTATATGCTAGGTGAAGGAAAAAGGGGAGTACTATTAACTGAAAATAAAGAACGAGATGTAAAAGCAATTGAAAGTTTACTTGATGTTGATTTAGCTTTAACTAAAATGAGTAGATTGGCTCAGAAATGGTCTAGACAATTTACTACAGATAAATTTGAAGCAGAAATTAAGAAGTTGCTAAAATAGAAAAACAAAAAAAAATCGAAACAACAATAGAAAATATAAGAACAATTCAGTTAATTGATAGTCTTGAAGCTGGTGGTGCAGAACGAATGGTTGTTACCATTGCTAATGCATTAGCCGCAAAAGGTTTAAGTTCAAGTGTTGTAACCACTAGAGCGGAAGGCGCATTAGTGAATCAATTAGCAACAGAAGTCACTTATTTTTATTTACATAAAAAGAGGACTTTTGATTTGTTGGCGCTAAAAAAATGTTTAAATTTTATTAAAAAGAATAATGTAAAGCAAGTACATGCCCACAGTAGTTCTTGGTTTTTTGGTGTTTTAATAAAAATTGGACAACCTAATATTAAATTAGTTTGGCATGATCATCATGGAAATCGAATAAATAGTGCTAAAACTAATTGGAAGCTTAAAATAGCTTCTTTGTTTTTTAGTTCCGTAATAACGGTTAATCAAGAGCTTGAAAATTGGGCTAAAAAAAATCTTTGGTGCAAAAATGTTTATTATTTGCAAAATTTTATAGCGTACGTTCCCACTGAAAAGCTAAATAAAACTGTTTTAAAAGGAATAGAAGGAAAAAGAATGGTTTGTTTAGCTAATTTGCGTAACCCAAAAAATCATACTTTTTTAATTGAGATGTTTGTGAGAAGTAATGCAATACAAGAAGGATGGACTTTGCACCTTATTGGTAATATGAATGATAAGGAGTATCTGATGCGGATACAATCTAAAATTGATTATTTAAGCGTACTAGATTCGATTTTTATTTATGGAGCAAAAAATGATATTGATTCTATTCTGCATCAATGTGAAATAGGTGTATTGCTTTCGACTTCAGAAGGTTTTCCTGTAACTTTATTGGAATATGGTAAAGCAGGCCTAGCAGTTATTTCTTCTGATGTTGGGTATTGTAATGTGTTGATAAAAGATAATATAACTGGATTTTTGGTTTCTGTTAATGACGAAAAGCAGACTTTGAATGCTTTTGACTTATTAATAAAAGATATAGCCTTAAGAAAAAGATTGGGAAAAAATTTATGTAATTTTGTTTCATCAGAATACAATTCTGAAAAAGCTATCGTCCAATTGATGAAAATATATACCCAATAGTGAATAGAAAAATAACATACAATACCTTAATCTTAGCTCATATTGGGTTAGGAATTGTATTATATGCACTTGGTTTTTTGTCAAAACTTTTTGGAATTCTTATACCTATCGTTGGGTTAGTATATATTATGCGTACCCAAAATAAGAATAATCAAGTTTTAGTAGCTTGTTCCTACATTGTAGGGTCTGAGGTTTTAATGCGAATGACGAATGGTAATATTTCTCACGATTTAGCTAAATATATTGTAATAATTTATTGTTTAATGGGGGCTTTTTATTCAAGTGTTTCCAAAAAAAACGCTATTTATTTGTTGTTTTTATTGGTGTTGATGCCTGGGGTTTATATTGGTACAACCGTATTGAATTTTGATACCAATATGAGGAAGGCAATAATATTTAATATTTTAGGAGAAATTACATTATTTATTTCTGTTTTTTACTGCTATGATCGTCAAATAAAATTTAAAGATTTTGAATATATTTTAAAATCTTTTGCTCTTCCCATTATTTCAATATTGACCTATTTATTTCTACATACACCTTCAGTTAGAGATGTAGTTACAGGAACTTCATCAAATTTTCAAACTTCGGGAGGATTTGGACCAAATCAAGTATCAACTATTTTAGGTTTAGGAATGTTTATTTTTTTTGCTTTATTCCTCTTTTTTTCAAAAACAAAAAAGCAACAATTATTACACTTGGGTTTGCTTTTAATTGTGTCTTATAGAGGTATAGTTACTTTTTCTCGAGGAGGAGTAATTACAGGTCTAATAATGATTTTAGTTTTATTTGTCTTAACTTATAGGTATTCTAATAATAAAGCCAAAAGCAAAATAGTCTTACTAATCATAGGAGCTCTCCTTTTAGGCTCCTTAACATGGAGCTATAGTGTTATCCAAACAGGAGGTTTGATTGAGAATCGGTATGCAAATCAGGATGCAAGAGGTCGAGAAAAAGAAGATCGGTTAGGTGGTAGAGAGCAAATTGCTATGACCGAATTGCAAATGTTTTGGGATAACCCATTATTAGGAATTGGAGTAGGTAAAAATAAAGAATTTAGAGAAGAAGAAACGGGTATTGTCGCTGCCTCTCACAATGAGGTTACTAGGCTTTTGGCAGAACATGGCTCGCTTGGTATTTTGGCTTTGTTGATATTGGTATTTGTTCCGTTACTTTCAGCTTTTGAAAATAAACAAAATCTTTTTTTACTGCCTTTTTATTTGTTTTGGGCTTTAACTATTAATCATGCGGCTATGCGATTAGCGGCCCCAGCATTTATTTATGCTTTAACTTTACTAAAAGTCAATTTTGATGAAGAACCTTCTGTACATAGGGAACAAATTATATAAGCACGGTTTTAATAAAACTTCTATTGAGACATTAGGAGTCTTTTTAGCTCATGAAGACTATAACGTAAGATATACATCTGATAAAAAAAATCAAATTCTTCGTTTTTTAGACATGATTTTAAGTACTTTTTTATATGCTAAAAAAGTTGATTATGTTTTAATTGATACGTATAGTACTACTAGCTTTTGGTATGCGTTATTTTGTAGTCAAATTGCTAGAGTTTTAAACGTAAATTATATTCCTATTCTAAGAGGTGGAGATCTGACGAATCGGTTAAAAAAAAGCCCTAAATTATGTGGAATTATTTTCAAAAATGCCTATGTGAATGTAGCCCCATCTTCATATTTATTAGATAAATTTAAATCAGAAGGATTTGATAATATAATTTTTATACCTAATTCTATTGATCTAAATGCTTACGTCTTTAAGACTAGAGCTATAATTCAGCCGAAGTTATTATGGGTTAGAGCTTTTGCTGCTATATATAACCCGAAAATGGCTGTTGAAGTTTTAAAACTTTTAAAAGAAAAATATCCAGAAGCAACACTAAAAATGGTTGGACCTGACAAAGACGGAAGTTTAAGAACTACTAAAAAATTTGCAGAAAGTCTAAATTTAGAAGTCAATTTTACCGGAAAACTCTCTAAAGAGCAATGGACAAATTTAGCGAGTGAATATGATGTATTTATTAATACAACGCATTTTGACAATACTCCAATCAGTGTTTTGGAAGCTATGGCTTTAGGTTTGCCAGTTGTTACTACAAACGTTGGTGGAATTCCATATATGCTAACAAATCATAAAAATGCTTTGTTAATTAATGACAATCAACCTTTAGAAATGACTAATGCTATTGAAGACTTATTGAATAATCCTCAAAAAGTAAAATACATTACTTCAAACGCTAAACTGCTTTTGGAAACTATGGACTGGCAAGTGGTGAAATTAAAATGGAATGAATTGTTAGTTTGATAAATTCCTTCAAAAAAAGCAGTTTTGTATAGATTAAGTGTAAATTTATTGGTTAATTTGCACAAATAATAGCTATAAATGAAAATCAAAAAGAAAATACATTTTGAAATTTCGGAAAGAAAAATTCTACTTCGAATAATCGATGTTCTTTTTGTGCTTATTTCATTATACATTTTAGGAGAAGTTTTTAATTTTTCATACTTTCATCTTGATTTTTCTAATTTTTATTGGACTATCGTTTTAGCCTTGTATTTGAATTTTTTCGGAACTATTTTTGAATTATATAATCTTCAAGTCGCTAGCAATCAGTATCAAATGGTTAGAAGTATTATTTTGACTACTTCTTCAACGGTTTTGTTTTATTTGTTAACCCCAATTTTTACACCAACATTACCCGAAAATAGAACACAAATTATTTATTTTTATTTCGCAATTTTAGTTGCGCTACTAATTTGGAGATTTTTATATTTAAAATTATTTGCTTCTAACAGATTTATTAAGCGTGTTTTATTTGTTTGTGATAGTAAGTCTTTAAATAGAATGGCTGATGATTTAACAAAGGTAAATCCTCATTATCAGGTAATTGGTTTTGTAGCTTCACATCTAGAGCATGAAAACAAATCATCTTATTATAAAATACCGTTTGAGGAATTTGAGGAATTTATATATCAAAATAGATTGACTGAAATCGTAATTGCTTTTAAAAAGAAAGATGAAATATCTGTTGGGTTATATGAAAAACTCTTAAATTTATTAGAAGAGGGTGTTATTATAAGAGAATATGATCAAGTATATGAAGCCAGTACAAACAGACTACCAGTAGCTTATTTGTCCAAAGATTTTTATAAATACTTCCCTTTTAGCAGAAGCAATCAAAATAAGTTTTACTTAACTTTTACGCGAGTTTTTGATGTGATTTTTTCTCTGCTAGGAATTTCAATTGGATTGCTAATTTTACCTTTAATCTTAATTTTTAATTTAATTTGGAATAGAGGTTCACTTTTTTACACACAAGATCGTGTCGGTAAAAACAATAAGCCTTTTACGATTTATAAATTAAGAACTATGGTAAAAGATGCTGAAAAAGATGGAGCTGTTTTTGCCACAACAAACGATACAAGAATTACTCCTTTGGGTAAGTTTTTGCGCAAAAGCAGGTTAGATGAAGTACCTCAATTCATCAATGTTTTAAAAGGAGAAATGTCCATTATTGGACCAAGACCAGAACGACCAATATTCGTTAATCAAATAGCTGAAAAACTGCCTTTTTATCAAACACGTCACGTAATTAAACCAGGATTAACAGGTTGGGCACAAGTGAATCATTCGTATACCGATACAATTGATGATGCTTTGATTAAACTACAATATGATTTATTTTATATCAAGCATCGAAGTATTTTTTTAGATATAAATATTTTAATAAAAACTATAGGAACTGTTTTGTTTTATAAAGGACAGTAAGGTTTTTTTGAAATCCAATATAAAAAATTCAAAATTCCAATTTATAAAGATTTTTAAAATTTCTTCAATTTCTCACCCGAGCCTGAAAGTGCGAACTGACGAAGTAAATCTGTGTTTCAAAATTTTTTAATTATTAATTTTCGTTCTAAAAAGCAAAATGAAATTGGCTATTATAATTGGTAAAACAGAAATCAAATACACTTTATTGAGTAGTAAAATTACATAAATAGCTAACATAAAAAGAATCAACCATTTTACTCGTTTAAATTTTATTGCATTTTTTCTGTAATAAAAATAAAGTAAAACCAAATAAAACGGATTAAACAATAATACATTATAATTCCAAAGTACTTCTTGATGGAAGGAATATAATCCAATTAAGCTAAAAAATAAACCAAGTAATCCCAATAACGTAAAGTACGCAAAAGTTAATTTTTGGTTGTTTAGTAGTACAATTATCCCAAAAACTACTATTAGTAAATAAATCGAATCGAAAAAATTAAAAGGAACTTTTTCTTTTTTTGCTTCAAAAATTGTTGAAGTTTCTTTTACTAAAGGTTTTCCGTTGTATTTAGTAGTTTTTAATTCATTCATTAAATCTAAAGGAAGAAATAATTTAGTAGCTTTTTCATCTACTTTAGTCCCGAAAATTATATTAATACCTAATTGCTGTAAAAATTGATCATTTGCATAAGGAAATAATACGCTTCTATAGGTTTGTTCTTGTGGTTTTTGAAAATCAATTACTTGACTACCTAAGACTTCATTGACTTTATCAATAACCATTGTAGTACAATTTTTATCAATAAATTTATAAGTATAAAAGCGTTCGTTTGAAGTTAAGGAGTTATTGATGTTATTGTATAAAATGCTAATTTTATCTTTAGGCAAATTAAGTTCTTGTTCGTAAATACTTCGGTTTTCATACCTATAACTGTATTCAAATTCAGCAAAAGAATTACTAGTTACAAAATATTGCAAATCACCTTTAACAAAGCGTAACATGAAATTAGGTGTTTGAAAGTCAAACGCACCATAATTAAAAACTACATCAGTATTTGTTGCAATGTCTTTAAAACGAATTCCGGTATGACCATACAAAGCATACGAAGGAGTAGCTGTTCCAATTGTTATGATACTAACTTTAGCATTCTCAGAAAGTTGTAAATCTTGAGAAAATCCTTGAAAAAAAACGAATAAAAATAAAAAAAAGAGTAATTTTTTACCCATAACAATTAACTATTTTAACAGACAACAGACAACAGACAACAGACAACCAATAACTATCTACTAAAAATATCTAAATCGACTTTTAAAGAAAAAATATTGGAATATAACGCTACACTTTGATCTCCTAAATCTGTAAGTGCATAATCTACTTGAATGCCTTTATATTTAAAGCCTAATCCAATATTAGGTTGAAAACTTAGTTTTTTAGAATCATCAATTTGAGTAATTTGTTGAAAATTTCCAACACCAGCTCTTAAGAATACTAAATCGGTATAACCCCATTCAAACCCTAAAGCAGGATCAATACTTACCGCTTTTGTTGAAATTATATCATTAGTTTGTGCAAATTGCATGTTTAAATTTCCAGCGGCTAAAAGACTCATTTCGTTGTGAAATTCAAACTTTTTAGAAAGTCCCAATTGAGCTTTTGGCAGTGTAATTTCACTTGTTTCAGGTAAATCTTGATTTTCACCAGGAACAGCATCTTTAATTTTTTGATACTCTTCTTCGTTTATTGTCCAAGTATTGTAAGTGGTTGTAATATCTCTTAACATTAATCCAACTTTCCATTCGTTATCGCTTTCATACTGAAGTCCAAAATCAAAACCAAACCCCCAAGAATTCGCAAAATCTCCAATTATTCTTCGCACAACTTTTGCATTTACACCATAATTAAAACCTTCAAGAGGTAAAGCTCTTGCGTAAGAAACCGTTAGAGCATAATCAGCTGTTGAGAAAAGAGAAATTCTATTGTAATCAATGTTTCCTTGGCTATCAATTAATTGTGTCGTATTTAAAATATCATCTACACCAAAGCGAATTAGTGAAATACCAAAAGCACTTCTATCATCAATTGGCATTCCAAAAGCGGCATAATCATATTGAGCTATATTAGCAAAATAACTTGCATGCATTAAAGAAACTTGTCTATCTTCTAGTTTTAATAAACCAGCAGGATTCCAATACCCAGAATTTACATCACCAGTGCTTGCAACAACGGCATTACTCATTCCCAATGCAGCTGCATCAACACCTATGCTTAAAAATTCATTAGAATATTTTCGCACAGCTTGACTCCATACCAATACAGGAAGTAATATTAGGATAATTACAACTAACTTTTTCAATGCAATTGTTTTTTTTACAAATATCGAACAAAATTCTTAATTACTAAACTCTAAAAGTATTAACTTATTGTATTACATTTGCTATAAATTCTGAGTAACAATTATGGAAATTAAAAAGCACATACCAAATTTTATAACTTTATTAAACTTATCCAGTGGATTATTAGCAATAATTGCCATTTTTAAAGGCTATTATGATGAAGCCTTTTTATTCGTTTGTTTAGGGATTTTCTTTGATTTTTGGGATGGATTTTTAGCAAGAAAATTCAATGTATCAGGGGAATTAGGCTTGCAACTGGATTCATTAGCTGATATGGTAACTAGTGGAGTGGTGCCAGGTTTAATAATGTTTAGACTGATTGAAACGATTCAAAACACACAAACTCAATACAATGTAACAGAAGAGACCTTTTATATGGGTATAGTTCCTTATTTCGGATTCCTAATAACCATTGCTTCTGCTTATAGATTGGCAAAATTTAATATAGATAAGCGTCAAATTGATTCTTTTATTGGATTGCCAACTCCAGCCAACGCACTATTTATTATGAGTGTTCCAATGATACAATACTATGGCGAATATGAATGGCTTTTTCATTTACTAAATAATCCTTTTGTATTGATGTTTTTAACTTTATTAAGTGCTTATTTTTTAAATGCAAATATTCCTTTATTTTCACTTAAGTTAAAATCTTTTGCATGGAAAGACGCTAAATTGCAATACCTATTTATGGCATTTGCTGTAGTATTATTTTTATTACTTGATTTTATTGCTATTCCTATTATAGTATTGTCATATATATTATTATCTGTATTAATCAATTCAACATCAAGACCAGCAATTGGCTAAGAAGAAAACTACAAGTAAACGAACTCAAAAAAAGAAACAAACATCACTAACTAAATTAGTGGTGTTTTCTGTTTTAGCCTTATTGTTTGTAATGCTTTCCGTAGTTGTTTATCAATATAGAGATGGAGTTTTGTATTATTTAGGCTATAAATCTAAACATTCAAATACATTATCTACCAAAGAACGAGAGCTACATGACATTCGGATTTATGAAGTTTTGACCACTTATAAAGAAAAGACTATTGGAATTGATGTTTCTCAATATCAAGGGGAAGTTGATTGGTCAGAAATAAAGAAAGTAGATGGTAGTTTCGTAGTTGATTTTGTAATTGTTCGTTCTACTGCAGGAAAAGATAAAGTAGATGAAAAGTTTGCCCATAATTGGGAAAAAACGAAAGGGAAATACATTCGCGGTGCTTATCATTATTACCGTCCAAATGAAAATTCGTTACTTCAGGCTGAAAATTTCATCAAAACTGTAAAATTAACCAAAGGAGATCTACCACCTATTTTAGATATTGAAAAACTGCCAAAAACACAATCTATTGATAGTTTAAAAGTAGGTTTAAAACGTTGGTTGACTAAAATTGAAAAGCATTACAAAGTTAAACCGATAATTTATTCAGGAGAAAGTTATTATAATGATTTTTTGAAAGAAGAATTCTCTGAATATCCTTTTTGGATAGCTAATTATAATTTTTGGAGAAAAGAAATGGATAACGATTGGCTTTTATGGCAATTTACCGAAAAAGCGCAAGTCAATGGCATAAAAGGTTTAGTTGATGTAAACGTTTATGATGGTTTGAAAATTGAGTTGATGGAGAAATGTTTGAAGTAAGTTTTTTGGAACACAGATTTACTTCGTCAGTTCGCACTTTCAGGCTCGGGTAAGAAATTACAGAAATTTAAAAAATAAAGTGTAACGTTAAAAACTTTAAAATAACATATTACTGAACACTGAACACTGAACACTGAACACCGAACACTGAACACTTCTTTAAAACTCCAGCTTCTTCTTACGCAATTCAAAATTCTGTCCTAGATAAACCCTTCTTACCATTTCATCTTCCACTAATTCTTCTGGCATTCCAGCTTTTAAAATCCCACCTTCAAACATTAAGTAGGTTTTGTCTGTAATGGCTAAAGTCTCTTGAACGTTGTGATCTGTGATTAAGATTCCAATATTCTTATTTTTCAATTGAGCTACAATTCTCTGAATATCTTCAACTGCTACAGGATCAACTCCAGCAAAAGGTTCGTCTAATAAAATAAATTTTGGGTCAGTAGCTAAACATCTCGCAATTTCAGTACGACGTCGTTCTCCACCAGAAAGTAAGTCTCCACGATTGGTTCTAATGTGTTCCAAAGAAAATTCTGAAATTAATTCTTCCATTTTCGCAACTTGCTCTTCCTTGGTTTTGTTAGTCAGTTGAAGAACACTTAGAATATTATCTTCAATACTTAATTTTCTAAAAACAGAAGCTTCTTGAGCCAAATAACCAATTCCGTTTTGTGCACGTTTGTACATAGGAAAATCAGTAATATCCATATCGTCTAGGTAGATATGACCACTATTTGGTTTCACTAAACCTACAATCATGTAGAAAGAAGTCGTTTTTCCAGCACCATTTGGACCTAAAAGTCCTACAATTTCACCTTGATTTACTTCTACAGAAATACCTTTTACAACACTTCTTTTCTTATAGGTTTTTACTAAATTTTCTGCTCTTAATTTCATGTTTCTTATGGTTGCTGAGTAACTAAGTTACAAAGTTGCTGAGATTTGTTTACAAATAAACAAATAAACAATTTAACAGTTAAACGAATTAACAATTTTTTATTTTACACTGAACACTGAACACTGAACACTGAACACTGAACACTGTCTACTGAACACTGTCTTCAAGTGCTTCCCAGAATTCATAAGCTCTTCTTAGGTGTGGGATTACGATTGTTCCACCAACAAGAGTTGCGATTCCCATGGCTTCCATCATTTCTTCTTTCGTAATTCCGTTTTTGTGAGCTGTTTCTAAATGGTATTTGATGCAGTCATCACAACGTAAAACAGCTGATGCTACTAAGCCTAAAAGCTCTTTAGTTTTAACATCTAAAGCTCCTTCTGCATATGCATTAGTGTCTAGATTGAAAATTCGTTTTACAATTTTATTATTATCCGCTAATAATTTTTCATTCATTTTTGAACGGTAATCATTAAATTCTTCTACTACATTTGCCATTTTTTATTTTTCTTTAAGTTGATTTTTTACTACAACACCACTAATTAGAATGCTAATTTCATACAATAACATAATAGGTATTGCTACAATTATTTGACTGATAATATCTGGAGGTGTAATAATTGCAGAAAGGACTAGTACTATAATTAAGGTGTATTTTCTATATTGTCTAAGGGAACTTGGCGTAACTAAGCCTAGTTTAGTTAAAAAGTAGATTAAAATTGGTAATTCGAAAATCAATCCACAAGCTAAAACCGACGTTTTTATCATTCCCGTATAAGATTCTAAGTTGAATTCATTCACGATTTCTGGACTAGCCGAAAAGGAACCAAAGAAATAAACTGATAAGGGTGTTATGATAAAGTATCCAAACAATATCCCTAAAAAGAATAAAAAGGAAGATACAACAATAAAAAGCACCGCGTATTTTTTCTCTTTGTCATAAAGTGCTGGACTAATAAACTTCCAAATCTCCCATAATATGAATGGAAAACCTACTATGAATCCGACAGTAATACAAGTCCAAATCATAAAAGAAACTTGTCCACCCATATCAGTATTCTGAATGATAAAAGGCATTTCAGCATTACAAATTTGTGCGTCTTGAAAACCAAAGTAAGTTGATATTTTACAGAAAAATTGATACGTAATGAATTTTGGATTTTTTGGACCAAATAAGATATCACTATAAATATAATCGATAAAAAAGTAGGAAGCACTTGCAAATGCTAAAATAGCAATAGTACTTCTAATCAATAACCATCTTAATTCTTCAAGATGATCTAAAAATGACATTTCTGCTATATTCTTCTTTGCCATTATACAATTCCTTCTTTAAGAATATCGTGTAAATGAATAATGCCTTTATATTCTCCTTCATCAATTACAACTAATTGCGTAATGGCATTGTTTTCCAAAACATTTAAAGCTTCACTAACTAAAATTGAAGTAGAAATATTTTTAGGGCTTTTAGTCATTATATCTTTAGCAGTTAAATCCGCAAACGTATCTCTATCGTTTAACATTCTACGAATATCACCATCTGTTATTATTCCGATAACTTTGTTGTTTTCTATAACTGCAGTAACCCCTAAACGTTTTTCAGAAATCTCCATGATTACTTTTTTTATTGAAGCCTCAGGATTAACTTGTGGCGCATGTGTTGTATCCAACATATCCTTTACACGAAGTAATAATTTTTTACCTAAAGCTCCTCCAGGATGATAAATGGCAAAATCTTCACTTTTAAAGTTCCTCATTTCCATTAAACAAACGGCTAAGGCATCACCTAAAACCAATTGTGCCGTTGTTGAATTTGTTGGTGCTAAATTATTTGGATCAGATTCAGCGTCAACATGAGCATGCAAAACATGATGTGATTCTTTGCCTAAAAACGAATTTAAATCAGCAGTCATACCTATTAAAGTATTGCCAAAACGTTTTAATAAAGGAACTAAAACTTTTATTTCTGGACTATTTCCACTTTTAGAAATACAAATTACAATGTCCTCATTTAGTAACATTCCCAAATCACCATGTACAGCTTCAGAAGCATGTAAAAACATAGAAGGTGTTCCGGTTGAGTTTAAAGTTGCTACGATTTTTTGAGCAATAATAGCGCTTTTGCCAATTCCTGTAACAACAACTCTTCCTTTGCATACAAATATTTTTTCTACACTTTCAGCAAAATCAGTTGTTAAATAATCTGCAAGTTTTGCAATGCTTTCACTTTCAGATAGTATTGTTTTTTTTGCATTTAATAGAATGTTTTCAGTAGTGTTCAAAATTTATTTTTATTTTATTTTGGTTTTTTAAAGAAAGTTGTATATTTATAGATGCAAATTTAGGTAAAATCATCTTAAAACATAATATTTAGGTAGAGATATATTTCTAATAAAATTAAATGATTACCTTCAAAGAATTAAATGCACCAAAAAGAATGAAATCTAGCGAAATAGACATACATAAAGAATTAAAAAAGTATTTTGGATTTAACCAATTTAAAGGTCTACAAGAAGGTGTTGTAAAAAGTATTATAACTGGAAACAACACATTTGTAATTATGCCAACTGGTGGAGGAAAATCGTTGTGTTATCAACTTCCTGCATTAGTTTTGGGTGGAACAGCTATTGTTGTTTCCCCTTTAATTGCTCTAATGAAGAACCAAGTAGATGCCATGCGAAGCATAAGTTCAGAATATGGAATTGCCCATGTTTTAAACTCTTCACTGACTAAAACGGAAATAAATCAGGTTAAAGCAGATATCAGATCAGGTGTCACAAAATTATTATATGTAGCACCAGAATCATTAGCTAAAGAAGACTATATTAATTTTTTTAATGAAGTGCCTGTGTCGTTTGTCGCAATTGATGAAGCACATTGTATTTCAGAATGGGGTCACGACTTTAGACCAGAATATAGAAATTTAAGAAACATTATAAGGTTGCTTGGAGATATTCCAATTATTGGATTAACTGCAACCGCTACTCCAAAAGTGCAAGAAGACATCCTAAAAAACTTAGAAATGTCTAACGCCAATACTTTTAAAGCTTCATTTAATAGACCAAACCTATACTATGAAATCCGTACAAAAACTAAAAATGTTGAATCAGATATTATTAGATTTATAAAACAGCACAAAGGAAAATCGGGTGTTATTTATTGTTTAAGTCGTAAAAAAGTTGAAGAAATAGCACAAGTACTTCAGGTAAACGGAATTTCTGCGGTTCCTTATCACGCAGGATTAGATGCTAAAACAAGAGCCAGACATCAAGATATGTTCTTAATGGAAGATGTTGATGTCGTTGTAGCAACAATCGCATTTGGAATGGGAATTGACAAACCAGATGTTCGATTTGTAATTCATCATGATATTCCAAAATCATTAGAAAGTTATTATCAAGAAACGGGTCGTGCTGGTCGTGATGGAGGAGAAGGACATTGTTTAGCTTACTACTCATACAAAGATGTTGAGAAATTGGAGAAATTCATGTCAGGAAAACCAGTTGCTGAACAAGAAGTTGGTTTTTCTTTGTTGCAAGAAGTTGTGGCTTATGCTGAAACTTCAATGAGTCGTAGAAAATTTTTACTGCATTATTTTGGAGAAGAATTTGACGATGTAAATGGAGATGGAGCAGACATGGATGATAATGTTCGCAATCCCAAGAAAAAAGTTGAAGCCCAAGATCAAGTCGTGATTTTGCTAAATATGGTGAGAGATACTAAGCAAATATTTAAATCAAAAGAATTGATTTTTGCTTTAGTTGGAAAAGTAAACGCTATTATTAAAGCCCAAAAAATAGATGTTCAGCCTTACTTCGGAAAAGGAAGTGCTTTTGAAGAAAGATATTGGATGGCTTTAATTCGTCAGGTTTTAGTAGATGGGCTATTAGGAAAAGATATTGAAAGTTATGGTGTTCTAAAAACAACAGCCAAAGGAGAAGCTTATTTAAAAAACCCAACTTCATTTATGATGTCAGAAGACCATGAATATAATGAAGTAGAAGATGATGCAATTGTAACAGCATCTAAATCAACAGGAATTGCTGATGAAGTATTAATGGCAATGTTGAAAGATTTACGTAAAAAAGAAGCTAAAAAATTAAGTGTACCACCATTCGTGATTTTTCAAGATCCGTCTTTAGAAGATATGGCTTTAAAATACCCTATTTCTATAGTAGAACTTAGTAATATTCACGGAGTTGGAGAAGGAAAAGCCAAAAAATACGGACCTCCTTTTGTAGCCTTAATTAACAGATATGTTGATGAAAATGATATAACTCGTCCAGATGATTTGGTAGTTAAATCTACAGGAGCAAATTCAGGATTAAAACTTTATGTTATTCAGAATGTAGATAGAAAATTAGCGTTGGATGATATTGCGAAAGCCAAAGGTTTATCGATGGATGATTTGTTAAAAGAAATGGAACAAATCGTTTATTCTGGAACGAAATTAAATATAAAATATTGGGTTGATGATATATTAGATGATGAACAACAAGAAGAAATTCATGATTATTTTATGGAATCTGAATCTGATAAAATAGATGCTGCACTAAAAGAATTTGACGGTGATTATGATACTGAAGAGTTACGCTTAATGCGAATTAAGTTTATTAGTGAAGTAGCGAATTAGAAGTTGAAATTCCAATATTTTAAATTCCAAATTCCTAACTATAGTAGTTGGAATTTGGAATTTATTTTTTTAGAATTTTATTCAAAAACTTCTCCACGATGAGGTTTCAAAGCATCGCGAACCATTATCATATCTTTTTCTTCTACAACCATAAAAGCAATAGCGTACATTTCGTTTAGAACTTCAAAACCAGTGATGTTTAATTCAAGTTTTTCTGCTTCTATGAATTCTTTTAAATGAATTTCGTGATGTTCAGCTGTTTTGGCAGCAACTTCTCCTCTAAAATCCCAAATTAGTTTTATTTTTCTCGACATAATTTTTATAAAAAACAAAGTTACAACTTCAAAAAACATTTCTTTGCTTTTGCAAAAAATAAAAAATGTTCTAATTTTCTTAATTGATATTATATATTCATTATTTTTGATCTCAAATTTAAAAAAAAATGAAAAAAAAAGCCTGTAATGTTCTTTTATTTATCCTTATTACAAGTGTAATTTCTTGTTCAAATGATGATTCTTCTTCTTCTTCTTCTTCTGCTTTAACAACAAATACAATTAAAAAAATTGAAGAAAAGGTATATTATAATGGTCAGGTTGATACGGACTATTATATGGATTTTAATTATGAAAATAATCTATTAAAATCACTTTCTGATTCTAACAATAGATTGGATTTTGTATACGATGGTTCAAAAATCATTGAAATCAAAAGATTAGTAAATAATCTATATGTTGAGTCTAATTTTCTGACTTATGAAGGAGATTTGTTAACAACAATTATTCAAGATGATCAAGACGAGAAAACGACATTTAGTTATCAAAATGGTATTCTAGTTTCAAAAACAAATAGTTATAGCAATAATGGAAATTGGGTGATTTTTAATTCTGAAGATTATCAAATTACTTCTAATAATATAATAAAAACTATTTTTCAAAATCAATTTTCAACTCAATCTTACAAACAAACGTTTGAATTTGATGCCAAGAACAGTATGATGAAAAACATGAATCCTTATTTAAAGTATCTTTTAGAATTGGAAACTTGTAATGTTATTAATCAAAACAATTTGATTAAAAGTTATAGTTATGACAACATAAATTCAATTCAAGGGACACAATTTAGAGATTTTGTAATAACTTACAACGCAGAAGATTATCCAATTCATATTAAAAAATATAATTTTAATGGTAGTCAGCAAGAATTAATATCAGAAATAATAATTACTTATAATTAATTTCTGAAAATCTATAATCTGAATATCTGAACCTCAAAAAAAATGCCAAAAGAATTCCAATTTCAAGTTGCACCAGAAGTTGCCTCAAATGAAAATTTGTTAGCACAAGCCGTTGCTAAACAATTGCAAATTTCTGTAAAAGATATTCAGAAAGTTGTAGTGCAAAAGCGTTCCATTGATGCTCGTCAAAAAGCTGTTAAATTCAACGTCAAAGGACAAGTTTTTTTGCAAAATGAAGCTTTTGTGGATACTGAAATTCAATTGCCAAATTACCCAAATGTTTCCAATAAACAAGAAGTTATTGTCGTTGGTGCTGGTCCAGCTGGATTATTTGCAGCTTTACAATTAATTGAATTAGGCTTAAAACCGATTGTCATTGAAAGAGGAAAAGATGTTCGTGGAAGACGAAGAGATTTAAAATCCATAAACGTTGAAGGAATTGTAAATGAAGATTCCAATTATTGTTTCGGTGAAGGTGGAGCAGGAACTTATTCAGATGGGAAATTATATACACGTTCCAAAAAACGTGGTGATGTAGATAGAATTTTAGAACTTTTAGTCGCTTTTGGTGCAACGTCAGAAATTTTAGTAGAAGCTCATCCACATATTGGAACCAATAAACTACCTCAAATTATTCAGGATATTCGTGAGAAAATTATCGAATGTGGTGGACAAGTTTTATTTGAAAAAAGAGTCACAGATTTTACTATAAAAAACAATGAAATTCAAGGAGTAGTTTTGCACGATGGAACTACAATTGAATCCAATAAAGTCATTTTAGCAACCGGTCATTCTGCCAGAGATATTTTTGAATTATTACATAAAAAAGATATTTTTATTGAAGCTAAACCTTTTGCGCTTGGAGTAAGAGCAGAACATCCACAGGAATTGATAGATAAAATTCAATATTCTTGTGATTTTCGTGGTGAATTTTTGCCTCCAGCACCCTATTCAATCGTAAAACAAGTTGCAGGTCGTGGCATGTATTCGTTTTGTATGTGTCCAGGAGGCGTAATTGCTCCTTGTGCTACGAGTCCAGGTGAAGTAGTTACTAACGGATGGTCACCTTCTAAAAGAGATCAAGCAACAGCTAATTCGGGAATTGTAGTTGAATTAAAATTAGAAGATTTCAAACCATTTGAAAAATTTGGACCTTTGGCCGGAATGGAGTTTCAAAAAGCCATAGAACAAAAAGCTTGGCAATTAGCAGGAGAAACTCAAAAAGTTCCAGCTCAAAGAATGGTAGATTTTACTCAAACGAAAGTTTCATCATCGATACCAAAAACATCTTATGTGCCAGGAACAACTTCTGTAGAATTAGGAGAAGTTTTTCCAAGTTTCTTAACCCAAACCATGAGAGAAGGATTTGTGCATTTTGGTAAATCTATGAATGGTTATTTTACCAATGAAGCTATTTTACATGCACCAGAAAGTAGAACATCTTCACCAGTCAGAATTCCAAGAGATAATCAAACCTTAGAACATGTTCAAATTAAAGGATTATATCCTTGTGGTGAAGGAGCAGGTTATGCCGGTGGAATTATTTCTGCAGCAATAGATGGCGAAAAATGTGCTTTAATGATTTCAGAATCGATAAAAGCATAATTCAACAGCCGTTAAACTTTTACTAAAATTATTTTTGAGCCTTAAAATGGTACTTTTTTCGTATTTTTGAAGTGAAATAAAAACCATGATTGAAGAAAAAGTAATTTTAGTTGATATCAACGATGAACCTATAGGTTTAATGGAGAAAATGGCTGCTCATGAACAAGCCCTATTGCATCGTGCCTTTTCCGTTTTTGTATTAAATGATAAAAATGAAGTCATGTTGCAACAACGTGCTTCACACAAATACCATTCACCGCTTTTATGGACAAATACTTGTTGCAGTCATCAACGAGCAGGTGAATCAAATATTCAAGCAGGAAAAAGACGTTTAGAAGAAGAAATGGGCTTTGTTACAGAACTTAAAGAGCTTTTTCATTTCATCTACAAAGCTCCTTTTGATAATGGATTAACTGAACACGAATTAGATCATGTAATGATTGGGTATTCAAATGATGATCCAAAAATAAATTTAGAGGAAGTCGAGAGTTGGAAATGGATGAAAATTGAAGCGATCAAAAATGATATGGAAATCCATCCTGAAATTTATACGGTTTGGTTTAAAATCATTTTCGATAAATTTTACCATTATTTAGAAAACCATAAAATATAAAAATTCACCAGTCAAAAAAATCGTTAATAAACAATATTATATCAAATGAGAGTAACTGTTTCAAGAAAAGCCCATTTTAATGCAGCCCATCGATTATTTCGAAAAGATTGGTCAATGGAAAAGAATAACGCTGTTTTTGGAAAATGCAACAACCCTAATTTTCATGGTCATAATTATGAGTTAATTGTAAGTGTAACTGGTGAAATCGATCAAGAGACAGGTTTTGTTGTAGACGTAAAGATTCTGTCTGATTTAATTAAAGAACACATAGAAAACGCATTTGATCATAAAAATTTAAATGTTGATGTGTCTGATTTCGAAAATTTAAATCCAACAGCAGAAAATATTGCCGTAGTAATTTGGAATAAATTACGACCATATATTGAACAAAAAAATGATTTAGAAGTCGTTTTATATGAAACACCAAGAAATTTTGTAACCTATAAAGGAAATTAATATGGCAATTAGTAAAGGTGATATAGTACCAAACTTCAAAGCAAAAACACAATCAGGTGAAAAATTCGAATTGTCAAATTACAAAGGAAAACCTTTAGTGATTTATTTTTACCCAAAAGACAATACACCAGGTTGTACAACGCAAGCGTGTAGTTTTAGAGATCAATACCAGGATTTTCAAGATTTAGGTGCAGAAGTAATTGGTGTTAGTGGTGATTCTGAAGATTCACATGATAAGTTTGCTCTAAAGCATAAATTACCTTTTATATTGTTGTCTGACGGAAATAAAAAAATAAGAAATATTTTTGGTGTTCCAACTCACTTTTTTGGCTTATTGCCTGGAAGAGTCACTTATATTATTGATAAAGAAGGAAAAGTAGTTTCTGTTTTCAACAGTATCAAAGCAAATGTTCATATTGAGCATGCTTTAGAGATGATTCAAAAAATGAAGTAGGTTGAATTAATCTATACTTTTTACTCATTTGACTTTAATTAAACGTTTTTTATCGAAAAATCACTTTTCAAACCACATATATTGTTGATATTTGTATTGTAAATAAGACAATATGAAACTATATCCATTAACATTCGAACCCATTCTTAAAGAACGTATTTGGGGTGGAACAAAATTAAAAACATATTTAAATAAACCTATTTCTTCTGATATTACTGGAGAAAGTTGGGAATTATCTACAGTTACAAATGATATTAGTGTTGTAAATAATGGTTTTTTAAAAGGGAAAAATGTTAATCAACTGATTGAATTATATCCTAATGAGTTTTTAGGGGCAGAAGTTTTAGCGCGATTTGGAACTGAATTTCCATTGTTGTTTAAATTTATTGATGCCAAACAAGATTTATCTATTCAACTACATCCAAATGATGAATTAGCCAAAAAGCGTCATAATTCTTTTGGAAAAACAGAAATGTGGTATGTTATGCAAGCTGATGAAAATGCTCGTTTAATTGTTGGTTTCAAAGAAAATTCAAATCCAGAGGAATATAAAAAAGCTTTAGAAAATAAAAATTTGGTTACTATCTTAAACGAAGTTGAGGTCAAAGCTGGAGATGTTTTCTTTTTAGAAACTGGAACTATTCATGCAATTGGTGCTGGAATTGTAATTGCAGAAATTCAACAAACTAGTGATGTAACTTATAGGGTTTATGACTTTGATAGAGTAGATGTTAATGGAAACCAAAGAGAATTACATACAGAATTAGCTTTAGATGCTTTAAATTATAATACAACGGAAGCTCATGTTCAGTATGATTCTAAAATAAATAAAAGCAACAAAGTAGTTGATTGCAAGTATTTTAAAACTAATATTATTCCGTTAGAAGAAATTTATATTTGGAAAAAAACTAAAGAAGCTTTTACGGTTTTAATGTGTACTCAAGGTGAATTTGAATTGGAATATAACACTACTATTTCAAAATATAAAAAGGGTGATACAGTTTTGATTCCAGCTATTTTAGATGAAGTTTTGCTAAGAGGAAATGCAACACTGTTAGAAATTTCTATTTAATTTGTTGTTTGACAAATATATTGTGTAATTTTGCATCAAATTTTAAAATAAGAAAAAATGGCAAGCGTTAAGAACTTGAAAAAAGAAATCAACTACGTTTTAGGAGATATTGTAAACATCGTTTACGTTTGGGAAATGACTAATGGAGGAAAACCAACAGAAGAATCAGATAAATTAGTAGATGAAATTTACGAAACATTTGATGGATTAATGTCAAAAACAAATATTAAGAAAGTAGAAGACAAAAAAGGTCACTTTAAACAAATTCGTTCAGAGTACGAAGCAGCTGCTAATCAGTTTGTTGCAAAATTGAATGAATTAAATTAAAAAAATCATTAAAAAAAGTGCGATTTTTGTTTGGAAATTAAAAATACAAACATATATTTGCACTCGAAATTTGAGTTGCCAGCGTAGCTCAGCTGGCTAGAGCAGCTGATTTGTAATCAGCAGGTCGTGGGTTCGAGTCCCTCCGCCGGCTCAAATGTAAAGAGGAAAGTGAAAGCTTTCCTCTTTTTCGTTTTACTACTATTTAGAGATAAAAAAAACCATTTATAAATTAAGTTTTATAAAGCTTTTGCTAAATATTCTTAATTTATAAATGGTTTAATCTTTTAAGTTGAATTTTATTTTTTATTCTACTTTTTTTCTTTCTTCAATATAAGATTTTAACATCTTGCCATATTTTGATTTAGCTACCTCTGGATTCATTTTTGAATCAATGCTATCTAAATACCTTACATTGATATCAGCTATCTCTGAAAGCGCTAAAAAAGGGGCAATTTCTCTATCTGCATGTACTGTTGCGAAATTAGCAATGTATAAATATTTCTTTCGGGTCAATTTATTAGCTTCAGAAGAAATACTATCCATACTATTTTTGTTCTTTGTTTTATAGTTTTCTAGTTCTTTTTCAACTAAACCCATGTTCTTGTCATTAAATTTAGCCATCATTTGTTTAAACTCATCATACAAAACCTGATTCTTAGAACCTGTTATTTTGGCATCAGCAAAAAATGAATTTAATGTGGTTTCAATTTTCATTTCACCAGGTTCAGCAAAAAAGGGTAAATTGTTGTCAATTGAATTGGTTTGTCCTCTATCTAAAAACAAATACAACATTTCTGGACTTTCAATATTCAAATATGTGTCAAATTTTGAATCACCTTTTATCATAATACTATCTAAAACAACTAAGCTCGAATCTTGTACTTGTTGAATGTATAATTTTCCTTGACTTAGACCTTTAATATTTCCGGTTAAGTGTAAGTTTTTGCCATCGCTATCTTTTTTATTACATGAAACAAGACTAATGATGACTAGAGCTAAAGCAATTATTTTTTTTGACATTTTAATGTTTAATTTATTTTTCAAAAGTAATTATTTTTTTTGATTTTAGGATTTTCAGCTATTAGATTTTCACAAACCCTTTTAACCTCATAACCTTTTAATCCTTTAATTTTATTTAGGAGATGCAACTTCCATAAGATATGCACAAAATATTGCACCATAAGTTCCTACTACATAACCAAAAATAGCTAATAACACGCCAACACTGGCTAGTGAAGGATGAAAAGCGGAAGCGACTACAGGTGCAGAAGCTGCTCCACCAACATTAGCTTGACTTCCTACGGCAATGAAGAAATAAGGAGCTCTAATTAATTTAGCTACTCCAAAAATGATGATAAAATGAATTAGCATCCAAACAATTCCAATAGCAATTAATCCTGGATTATCCATTACTGAACCTAAATCCATTTTCATTCCGATTGAAGCTACTAATATGTAAATAAAAATACTTCCGATTTTTCCTGCTCCAGCACCATCATAAGATTTTAATGGGGTAAATGATAATGAAATTCCGATTATTGTTGCAAGTGTTATCATCCAAAAGAATTCACCTCCAAAAGTAGAAGCGAAGCTTTTAACATCATTTACACTTTCAAAATTGTTTTTGAAAAGTGTACTTAGAATATTTGCTCCATAATGGGATAAGGCGACGGCAAAAAAAGCAATTGCTAATATGATCATATAATCATTTAAAGAAGGATTTCGTTTAACACTTTCTTGATAATTAGAAACTTTGTCTTGTAATTCTTGTACCGATGAATTATCAGCTTTTAACCATTTATTGATGATTTCCTTTTTACCAATTCCGTATAAAAGAAAAGCCATTCCAAGATTTGCCACAACAATATCAACCAAGACCATGGCTCCATATTTTTGTGAGTTGTATTTGAAAATTTCCAACATAGCTGCCTGATTTGCTCCACCACCAATCCAACTTCCCGCTATGGTTGAAAGCCCTCTCCAAACGGCATCTGGACCAGCTCCTCCAACTGTTTCAGGTGAAACGATAGATATTAATAGAATTGCAATTGGACCTCCTAAAATAATTCCTACAGTTCCTGCTAAAAATATGATTAATGCTTTTGGTCCTAAATTTAATAACGCTTTTAAATCAATGCTTAATGTCATTAAAACTAAAGCAGCTGGCAATAAATAGCGACTTGCGATAAAGTAGATGTTTGAACTCTTTTCAACTTCTTCACCAGCATCATTTAGTGTAATCCATTCTGGAGAAATAATGTTGAAAGAATTTAATATAGCTGGTAATAAATAACACATTAATAATGCTGGAACAACACCGTAGAACTTTTTCCAAAAACCTTCTTCTTTAGAGGAAGTATAAAACACAAGGCCTAATAAAAGCATCAAAATTCCAAAAACTATAGTATCATCTGTAAAAAAAGGTGCGTTTCTCATGTAAATTGTTTAAGTGACGAAAATAAACAAAAAATCCTCAAAATACTATGTAAATTGAGGATTCTCTATTTGTTTTTAATTGGATTTTGTCGTGGGTCAAAAATTCTATTTATATAAATGTATTCATTTCCTATTCTATAAGTAATTTTACAATGTTTATAAATAATTTTTCTATATTCAAATTTTAAATGTAAAAAATCTTCATCAATAGATCCAATTCCTTTAAAGTCAGAATTTTCTAAGATTTCTGTATGTTTTCTGATTTTGGTAGCAATTTCAATAGCTTTTTCCGAGCCATAAATATTTATGTTAAAACGAAAGTTCTTTTCTAAATCATTTACTGCTCTTGAAGTCCATTTTACAGGTCTTATTGTTTTTTCCAACTTTCAATAGTTTCTTGAACTTGATTTTGAGTAAAAAGATTACCTTTCAAAATATCTTCTTCAGACTCTTCAATCATTTTGTCTTTTGAAGTTTGGTCTAAATAAGCCTTTGCCATTTCATAAAATATTTTTACAAATTTGTCATCTCCTTTGTTTATGTAATTATGAAGTTCTTGTTTTAGGTCAAGTGAATTCATGATAATATTTTAATTTTAAAAGGTAAATATAAAAAAAAATCCTCAAAATACTATGTAAATTGAGGATTCTGTTTTGATTGTAGTAGTTTGTCTATATCCTGAATCAAGTTTAGGATGACAAAATAGAATGATTAACCTTTTAACCAAGCTTCGCGTAAAGCTTTTTTGCTATCATCAGTTGCCATATAACCTTCTTTGATTTCTTTAGGCATAACAATTTTTCCTTTGATGTCCATTTCTTTTCCATCACGTTTGATTTTCATAGTAATTGCATCACCATCTTTCCATCCAAATGAAGCACCAACAGTTTGATTTATGTTGTTTAGATCTTGTTTTTCGCCATTAATATCTAAAATTACATCATTGTTTTTCAATCCTAATTCTTTCATGAAAGCATTTATTTCAATTTCTGGTAAGTAGAAAAATTCTTTAGTTTCAGGATTGTATGAAATAATTGGTTGATTTCCACCTACTAAAAATGGATTTCCAGTTGCTTCTACTTTTGCTTCAGTTACTCCCATTTTGGCAAAATAGTCTGCGTAAGGAATTGGAGTTTCGCCAGCTACATATTTGTTTAAGAAAGCGCCAACTGATGGGTACGTTAATTCAGTGATTTTACTAAATAATTCTTCATCTTTAAATGCTTTTTTAGTTCCATATTCATTCGATAAATCTTGCATTAATTGCAAAATACCTTTTTGACCGTTACTTTTTTCTCTAATTTCAATATCTAAACACATAGCAATTAAAGCTCCTTTTTGATAAACATTTATATATTGATCTTTGTAAGGGTCTTTTAAAACGTTTTTACTCATTTTAGTAAAACTCATTTTGTCATTCATGCTAGAAGCTTGAGCAATTTTTTCTGACATTCTTTCAAAAAATGCATCTTCTTCAATTAAACCTTGGTTAACTTGAAATAAATTGGCGAAATATTCAGTCACACCTTCATACATCCATAAATGTTCAGACATTTGAGGTTTATTGAAATCAAAATATTGAATTTCGTTAGAATGAACCGTTAATGGCGTTACAATATGAAAAAATTCATGAGAAACTACATCTTTTAATTGTTCTTGAAGCATTTCTAGTCCCATAACTTCTGGCATAACAACAGTTGTAGAAGTTGGATGTTCTAAAGCTCCAAATCCTTTTGCATCCGTTGGAGTCATGCTAGAAAGGTATAATAAGATTGCGTATTTTTTTGTGGCGTCAAATTTTCCTAAGAATTTCTTTTGAGCACGCATCATGTTTTCCATGTAAGGTGTAATTTCTTTTGCTGTATATTTTCCTGTTGGAGAATAAACAGAAATGATAATTTCCATATCATCAACCATAAATGATGTAAAATCTGGTTTTGCATACATGATTGGCATTTCAACTAAAGAAGCATATTTTGAAGCTACAAACACATCTTTTGCGTCAGAAGCATCTAAATCATTCATAGCAGAAACTCCTAATAAAGTAGCTGGATGATTAACCGTTAATTTATAGGCAACTTCTTCTTTTGTTGTAAAGTAACCTACAAATCCGTGTAAGTTTAACATGAAGTTTTTTCCAGCATCAATGTTTGTTCCTGCAGGAGAAAACACATCGGAAGAGTTTCCAAATCCACCACCTTTTTCAATATCATAAGTGTCATTTACTAAATATGAAACTTTTGATAATTTAGTAGCATCACTAATTGTATAAGAATTGACATCTAATTTAGTAACTCTTAAAGGGTTTCCTTTAGCATCAAAAGCTTTTAAATCGTCAATATATTTTCCGTAATCATCATCAGAATAAGTTCCTGGAACGATTTTAGGAATGTTAAATGTAGCCGTTTCGGTTGTAAAAGTTGGCGCCATAATGCTTACCATTACTTTGTCTTCTTTTACGTTAACTAAATCAATAGTTACATCTACATCATTTTGTTTTGAAGCAGTTGTAGTTGCTGTTTTACAACTAAATAAGAAACTTGCTAGTGCAAGCGTTAGAATTATTTTTTTCATTTTTTATTTATTGAATTACCAATAAGTAGTTTTTTATTGAAAAATGTTACAATTTAAAGTGATTTTATGAATGAATTAATAGTTTCAGATAATTCATTCATGATTGGTAAATCTGGATTAGAATAAGATTTTATATTTTCTTCATCTTCATTTATTTCTTTAAAAATATGATTCATTTTGTCAATAATTTTTAATTGTGATTTTGGGTTGGCTTCGTATAATAATTTTGCTTCGCTTTCTGCAACTTGAATATCTTTTGTGCCATTTATGATGAGAATTGGAATATTTAATTTTTTAACTTCTACTTGAGGATTGTATTTCATCCAAGAAATCATATAAGGCTGAACGCTTTCTCTAAAAATAGAAGCTAACATTTGATTTTCTAACTTAAAAGTTTTTCCTTCTTTTAAAATTTTGAAGTTTTCCTCGGTTTTAGCTTTCAAAAAAGGTGCTTGTTTTTCAATTTGTTCTGTAATAATTAAATCAATAGTTCTTCCTGCACCAGCTAAAGAAATATAAGCATCTGCATTGTCTTTGGCTGCAATCATTCCTATTAAAGAGCCTTCACTGTGACCAGCAATGATGATTTTGTTGTATTTGTTTTGTTTTTTGAAATAAGTAATAATATCTTTTACATCAGTAATAAAATCATCAAAACGAAGTGATTTTTCGTCTAAATTTCCTTCTTTCATTTGGGTAATGATTCTTTTGTCAAAACTAAAAGCAACATTTCCATCTTTTGCAATGGCTTCAGCTAAATATTTTAAGGAATTATTTTGCATTCCAAGTTGGTTTCCATTTCTGTTTGTTGGACCAGAACCAGCAATTATAATTACTAAATTTGGTTTTGAGGAAATAGTATTTTCAATTGAAAAAAGTGTACCTTTTATCAGAGAATTGACTTCAATTTCTTCTGTTTTTATTTCTTGAGCGAAAACAACTAGTGGAAATAGTAGTAAGCATATGATTTTTTTCATTTTTATAAATTTAAAAGTTGATAAGTGTAAGATGAAGCGAAATTTGCAATAAGAATTACAAGAATAAATAATACAATCTGTTTGGTGGTTTTTGCATTTGTAGCTGTTTTGAAACCATTCCACAATAAGATGGAAAGCCCTATTATTCCAACCAAACTTAGTATCGAAGTTAGAAATAAAACAAAATAGTCTTGGGTTGAAATAGTTATATTTTTTAAATCATTTAGACTTTCTAAGAGTTTGTTTGAAATAGTTGAAGATGCATCATTAATATTTGCGAGAGTTGTTAAGTAAAACGGAATTCTTGCAATCAAGCTACTATTTAAAATGTCTATGAATCTAGTTTTTGAGTTAAAATACTTTCCCAAGGCAAACAAAAAAAATGTCAAAATCAGCGTTAAGGCTATATTTTGAAGTAAATGATTGATAAAGCTAATGCTATCTGGAAATGAAATATGTAAAATACTGTCAAATAGTGCATTAAATTGATAACCCAAAAAAGAGCCAAAAAGCAAGAATAGTATTCCGAAAATTAACAATTGTTTCTCAGAATATTTTTCAAACGGATTTAAAAGTGCTTTAATCATTTTGTATTGATTTTATGATTTTTGATAATTCTTCTGGTTTTTGAGTTCCTATTAAAATAGAATTTTTGAAAGAATTTTTATTAGTGTAATGGATTTTTAATCCTTTATTGCCAGAAATATTATAAGCTCCCAAACGAATTCCCCAACCGCCATAATCCATTATGGGATTGTATTTTAGAACTTCCATTTTTTCAATATTTTGAAATTTATATGATTTATGAATCCCAAAAGGAAAAAACTTAATTTCAATTTTATCTTGATAAACTTTAGTTTTTAGACTCATAATATAAAAAAGTAAGAATACTAAAAGCATTATTACAATCGGAATGATGGCTAAACTTTTTGAACCATTTCCGTAGTTTTTTTCAATAAATATTTTGTAAAATATAAATGCATTTAAGCCTAAAATTAACAACCACAACCACCATTGACGAAATTGCTGTTTTTCTTCAAATAAGATTTTTTCTTCCATAATTTTAAATTTTCAATCATTCAATTTTTTAATCTTCTCAATCATATCATCCAATTTATTACGCACAGTAGGGTAGCTATTTCCCATTTGGGTTGCCATTTCTTTTAAACTTCCGCTGGTTAGAAAAAATTGAAGAATAAAATTTTGCTCTTCTTCTGAAAGTTGTGATAATATAGGAAGAGGATAATTGCCAGAAACTTTCGTTTCACAGTTTTGACAACTCAATTGTGTTACAATAAGAGTGCTTTCACAACTTGGACAATTTTTAGGGAATTTAGGTTTCATATCAAATATATTCATACAAAGATAAATATTATTTAATAAAAAATAAACAAAGTTAAAGTATTTTTTAATTTTGTTTAAAAAAGTGTAAAAAAAACGCTTGATGAACAAGCGTTAAGTTTTAATCAAATTTATTTTTTATGTAGTATTTTGCATCTAAATCGTCATCTTCAATAGTGTTGAACTTTAAAGGTTTAGGTTTAGGTTTACTTGCAATAGCTTTCTTTTTCCATAACTCAAAATTTTCTTTATTGAGTTTTTTTCGCATAAAGTCATTGACATCATTTTCTACAATACCAAATTCTTCTTTTATGACTTCGTAAGGTTTTTTCTCTTCTTGAGCCATATTGACAATTCGCTCTAAAGTTTCATTGTCTAATTCTGAAATTTTTCTTTTTTTCATTTTATGAAAATTACTTCACATTTTTTAAGGTTATTATTTACAATATTAACAAAAAAAGAGCAGTTTTTCAATATTCATTTAATTTTTAACAATTTAATAAAATATAAACGTCAATTTATTAATTTTTTAAAAAATATTTATAAAATAGTCCTAAAAGTTAAATTTATTCTTGGATTTTTACTACTTGTTGTTTTTGGGATTTGATGTTTGTAATGAATTTGACTACCTTCTTTCATCAAAATCAAACTACCATGTTTTAAAATTACATGTTGCTTTGCTTCTTTTATAGTATTGTGTTTCAGTTGAAAAGTACGTTCTTCTCCTAAACTAATCGAAGCAATAATAGGATTTCTACCTAATTCTTTTTCATTATCGGCATGCCAACCGTTACTATCTCTTTCGTTTCTATATAAATTGAGTAGAACAGTAGTAAATTTATGTTTTGCTTTTTCTTCAACTAACTCTTTTAAATGTATTAGCGTTGCATTCCATGGATGAGGATTCATAATAATATTAGAGTATTTATAGGGTTTTCCTTCATTTCCATATAAAGCAGTTAATCGTGGTTGCAAATGGTTTTTTCCATAAACAGTGATTGTGTCTTGTTGCCAAGGTGTTTTTTCGTTTAATAATTTAAAAAACTCATCTGCCTTTTCTTTGGTTAAAAAGTTGGGGTAATACTCAAAAATTGCATCGGGCAATTCTAAAATAATTTTTTCTTCTGGAAATAGGTTTAACATAGTTTAAAGATATTGAATTGCCCAATAAATTAATAAAAACTGTAATGGAAGTCTTAAAATTAAAACCCATTTAGGCATTCGTAAACTGGCTTTTTCATTTTGCAACATATAAAAATGAGTAGCAAAAAAGCCAATTAATAAAATTATTATTCCCACTGAAGCAATTGGAGCTAATGATTTAAAGAGAAGTATTATTCCAAATACAATTTCTAAAATACCACTTGCTTTATTGATTAATGAAGCATTAGGAAGGTAAGGAGGAATAATCTTAAGATATAATTTGGGAACTCTAAAATGGTTTATACCAGCAATGATATAAATACCAGCCATTAGATATTGATGCCAAGGTAAATTCATGGTTTTTTTACGAATTTAAGGAAATCAAATGATTATTTACGAATTTTAGAAAAGTTAATATTCATAATCACGATAGCAAAAATAATTAAAAGAACTCCAAGCCATTGTGAAACAACAACTGTTTCATTTAATATAAAATAAGCCATCATAACAGAAACTGGTAATTCTAACGAAGAAACAATACTTCCTAAACCTAAACCTATATGGGGAAATCCAGAATTCATTAACATTGGTGGAATTATGGTTCCAAAAAGAGCCAAAACAATTCCCCATTTCATGAAAATTTCCGTGTTAAAAGGTGTCGTTTGCGTAAATAAAGCAAAACCAGCCACAGTAACTGCTCCACCAAGAAGCATGTATAAACTTCTTTGAGCTGATGAAATTCTTAAAGCCACTTTATTAGCCGTAAACATTGTTGTTGTAAAAGAACAAGCCGCTAACATTCCAAAAATTAAACCTCTCCAATCAATTTCAACAGTTGAGTTTAATAGGTTTGTAGCTAATAATGTTCCAATAAGTACAATTACAACTGCTATGATTTTTTGAGTTGAAGGAGCTTTTTTATCTAAAAACCATTCTAATAAAACGCCAATCCAAACGGTTTGCATTAACAAAACAATAGCAATAGAAACGTCAATATATTTTACACATAAATAATAGAAAACACTTGTCATTCCTAATGAAGTTCCAGCTAACATTAACTGAAAAATATTCTTTTTTGTAGCTTTAATTACAACCGTTTTAGCTTGTTGTTTTTGAAATAAATTGATAATTAAAATTCCAATAATTCCATATATAAATTGTGCTGAAGTAACTTCTGCAGTTGTGAAATCTTCTTTGTAAGCTAATTTAACAAACGTAGCTAACAT
The DNA here is from genome assembly GCF_000422685.1 of Flavobacterium gelidilacus DSM 15343. Lineage (GTDB taxonomy): Bacteria > Bacteroidota > Bacteroidia > Flavobacteriales > Flavobacteriaceae > Flavobacterium > Flavobacterium gelidilacus. The sequence continues at coordinate 194,257 of NZ_KE383904.1, forward strand.
TCCGTAGCTCGTTGCACCTAATCCTACTAAAAAAACTCCTTTTATGATATTGTTATTCGACATATTCTAAATATTAAAAAGCCTGCAAAGATAGTTTTTCTTTTTATAGATAACTTAAAATAAAAAAAGGATTTACTAGTTAAAGTAAATCCTTTTAAATGTTATAAAATTTCTATTAAAAAGCGTTTACAATAGCCAAAAAATCATCTGCTTTTAAAGCTGCTCCTCCAATTAAACCACCATCAACATCTGGATTTGAGAAAATCTCTTTTGCATTATCAGGTTTTACACTTCCGCCATAAAGAATGGAAACATTTTCAGCTACTTCGTATCCATATACTTTTTCGATTAAAGTACGGATGAATTTATGCATTTCCTGAGCTTGTGCTGGAGATGCAGTTTCACCAGTTCCAATTGCCCAAACAGGTTCGTAGGCTAAAACTATTTTAGACCAATCGCTTTTTTCTAAATGAAATAAAGCATCACGCAATTGATATTCAACCACATTAAAATGATTGTCTATTTGTCTGTCTTTCAGTTCTTCACCAAAGCAAAAAATGATTCTCATTTCATGTTTTAATGCCGTATCAACTTTAAGCGCTAATAAAGCATCAGTTTCATGAAAATAAGCACGTCTTTCACTGTGACCTAAAATTACTGTGTTTACACCAATTGATGTTAACATATCAGCCGAAATTTCACCTGTAAAAGCACCACCTTCTGCTTGATGCATATTTTGAGCAGCTACTGTTATTCCTTTTCCATTTGTTTTTTCAACAGCTGTTAAAAGGTTAACAAAAGTAGGAGCAACAACTATTTCAGTTTCATTTTTAGCTTTTTTAGCTATAATTTCTTCAAGAAGTGTAACTGTTTCTTGATTGTTTTTGTGCATTTTCCAATTTCCTGCAACGATGTGTTTTCTCATTTTATATTTGTTTTAGCCACAGATTTTCAAATTTATCTTTTCTGAAGATCCAAAATCTGAATATCTATTATCTTATTTCAATTTTTCTAAAGTTTCAATTAACTTATTATCATCAGCTTCAATTACTTTAAATAAAGCAATTTTACCTGTTTTATCTACAATCATATATCTTGGAATCCAATCTAAATTGATTGATTTTCCAAAAACACCTTTCATTCCGTCAGCAATTAAATAATGTTCACCTTGAACGTCATATTTTTCAATTCCTTTGATCCATGCATCATGTTTTTTATCTACTGAAAGGAATAAATAAGTTACGTCAGGATAATTTTCTTGTAAAGTTTTTACTTTAGGCATTCCTTTGATACAATCTGGACACCAAGAAGCCCAAACATCAATAACGATTGTTTTTCCTTCATATTTTTTAAGAATTTCTTGAAATGTGATATCTGTGTTTTCTACAGTTTTCATTGTGTTAGACAAAGCTTCAGCCTTAAATTCAGTTTGTTGGGCTTGTGAACAAGAGAAAGTACTTAGAGCAATTGCTAGTATTGAGAATATTTTTTTCATTGTGTTTTATTTAATTTTTGAATAAGGTTGTTTTACCATTATTGCTAATGCTTTTCCATCAAAGTGATTTGCATCAATTCCGTCATACATTTTAATCTTATTTCCATTCCATAAGTATAAAACTCCTGGAGTATTTCTATTGTCACCTAATTCATTCCAAAACGGAATAATTTCAATCACTTTATAAGGATAAGTAGCTTGTGCGATTTTAAAGAATTCAGGAATTTTAAAAGCTTCTTCATTCATGAAAATGATTTTCACTTCAGGAAAATTTTTATCTTTTTTTCGCATAGCTGTTAATTCTTTGGCAGCATCTTGACAATGGTCACAACCTGGTGCAAAAAAGCAAAGTATTTTTTTCTCTTTATCTATATCAGCATAAAATTTGGCATAACCCGATTTTGTTGCTTTTGGTTCATCTACAACTTCTTTAATTTCTTCTGTTTTTTTGACAGTATCTTTATTTATTTCAGAAATAACAGGTTCAGCATTTATAAAAGTAGAATCTATTTCAATTGGAACAATAGCGTTAATTTCTTCTGTTGTTGGGTTTTCAAGAATTGTTTCAATTGGTCGAATTGGAGCCAACATAAATAATCCTAAAATTGAAGCTAAAGTTATTGTTGATGTAAACCACAAACGACTTTTTGCTGTATCAGTAATTTTCAACATTAGTAACCAAATCAATAATCCAATTGCAATAATGTTTTTAATCATTGCTTCAATGGGCGTCATGGGAATTAATTCACCAAAACAACCACAACTTCCTGAATTTCCACCAGTTTTAAACGTTTCGTAGGCTAAATGAATTGTAAAAACAGCTAACATTAAGATTGAAACAGGTGTAATTACTTTTCTGATTTTGACTGGTAATAAGAATAATAATCCTAAAGCTAATTCAATTCCGATTAAAAATCTAGAAAAGAAAGGAGCTATGTTTTCAGAAAATCCCAAAGGATAAAGTTGTTTTACTTCAAAAGTTGAAATGGCAAAATAAGGTGATGGATATATTTTTGCAACTGCTGAGAGTATAAAAAGACCAGCAATTATTATTCTGATAATCCAAGAAAGGGCATATTTATTCATTTTTAAAAGGCTTAATTCTTAATACTAAAATCTTAATTCTTATAGTTAGTAAAACTACAATTTCTAAAATTAAATTTTGTTAATAGTATGTTATTCTGTTGTTATTGCTAATCTTTTCCCATTAATATCAAGGCAAAAATCGAATAGTTAATCATATCTTGATAGTTAGCATCAATTCCTTCAGAAACTAGAGTTTTACCTTTGTTATCTTCAATCTGCTTTACGCGAAGTAATTTTTGAAGAATTAAATCCGTTAAACTACTCACACGCATTTCTCTCCAAGCTTCCCCATAATCGTGGTTTTTATTTTCCATTAATTCTTTGGTTAGCGTCACTTTTTCATCATATAATTTTACGCCTTCTTCAAAACCTAAGTCAGGTTGATCGGCAATTCCTTTATCTATTTGAATTAAAGCCATGATGCAATAATTGATGATTCCGATAAATTCAGAGGTTTCATCTTCGTCTACTTTTCGGACTTCATTTTCTTGTAAACTTCTAATTCTTTGGGCTTTTATAAAAATTTGATCGGTTAGCGATGGCAAACGCAAAATTCTCCAAGCACTACCGTAATCTTTCATTTTCTTTGAATATAATTCCCTGCAAATTGCAATAATTGAATCATATTGTTTTGATGTATTCTTCATTAGAATTGTATCTTTGTATATAATTTTCAAAAATAGAGTTTTTTTTTAGATTTTCGGATTTTCGGATAATAGATTTTCAGACAAACCTGAAACTAAAAGAAACTAAACAAATAATGAAAACTTTGAAACAAACTATTAACTGCAAAGGAAACTTGATTGATTTATCGCAACCCAAAGTAATGGGAATTTTAAATTTGACACCAAATTCATTTTATGATGGTGGAAAATATAAAAATACAGTTGAAGTTATACATCAAGTTGAAAAAATGTTGCAAGATGGTGCGACTTTTATCGATGTTGGTGCTTATTCAAGTAAGCCTAATGCTGATTTTGTTTCTGAAGAAGAAGAAATTAGTCGATTGATTCCAATTGTTGAATTATTAGTTGAAAAGTTTCCTGACATTTTACTTTCCGTCGATACTTTTAGAAGTCAAGTTGCAAAAATTGCTATTGAAAATGGCGTTGCAATGGTAAACGATATTTCAGCAGGAATGTTAGATGATAAAATGATTGAAACTGTTTCGAAATTGCAAGTTCCTTATATAATGATGCACATGAGAGGAAATCCTCAAACGATGCAAAGTCTGACGAATTATGAAGATATTGTAAAAGAAATGATCTATTATTTTTCCGAAAGAATTAAAACAGCCAGGAGTTTTGGGATGAATGACATCATCATTGATCCAGGATTTGGTTTTGCAAAAACCTTGGATCAGAATTATGAAGCACTTCAAAAATTAGAATTATTTTCAATGTTAGAGTTACCTTTGCTAGCTGGAATTTCAAGAAAATCTATGATTTATAAAACGTTGGAAAGTACAGCAGAAGAAGCTTTAAACGGAACAACCGTTTTAAATACAATTGCTTTACAAAAAGGAGCAAAAATTCTACGTGTTCATGATGTAAAAGAAGCTGTAGAATGTGTTAAATTAATCAATAAATTAAATTAGATTCTGAATCAAGTTCAGAATAACAAAGGAAAACATGAAAAAAATACTTTTTATAACAACTATATTTTTGTTCATTTCTTGTAAAAAGCAAGACGTTCAATTGCCAAAATCCAATAAAACAATTTTAAAAGATATTCAGGATCATTCTCCTGTTTATATGTTTTTTAAAGTTACAGAAAAAGATACAACAGTTGAACTTAATCGCCAAAATACAATTAGCACAACCAATTGGATTTATAATATTGACAAACGTTTGCCATTAAAATTTGTTATTCCAGAAGTGATGAAATTGCAAGAAAAAAAGAAAAACTCATCTCATACAAAAGAAGGAGCAATTAATGTTTACTCTTATGCCGATTCTATTGGAAAAAATTTGGCCTTTTTGCCTTTTACGAATGTTGTTTATAAATATGACAAAGAATTTTCAAAATTTTATATTATTGATAACAGTAAAGTATATATAGGTTTTCAAAATTTCAGCATCAATTTTAATAAAGATAATAAAATTACAGTTGATGGAAATGATGTTGGAAGAGAAGAATTTGTATCCTTTATAAAAGATTATACCCCTTTTGTAAGTCAAGGTAAAACAGCCTTATTGCATTTAAATTTTGAAGTCAGTTTAACTTATGAGCAATACATACAAAATAAAGTTATGCTTAATGAAGTCCTCTCAGATAGTATTGCATTTTCTCCAATAGAATTCATTTACGATACCAAAAAATTACCCGAATGTGGTTGTAAGCTTTAAAATTTAGAATTCAGAAGCCTTTTCTAACTTCTGAATTCTAAATTCATTATTGATGATGATAAGGTTCATTTTTTAAAATCGTAAAACCACGATAAAGCTGTTCAATTACAAACAACCTTACCATTTGATGGGAGAAAGTCATTTCCGATAAAGAAACTTTTCCGTTGGCTTTTTGATAAACGGTTTCACTAAAACCATAAGGACCACCAATTACAAATACTAATGTTTTAATTCCAGCATTCATTTTCTTTTGTAAAAACTCCGAAAATCCTAAACTTGAAAACGTTTTGCCATTTTCATCTAATAGTATAAGATTGTCGGTTGGTGTAATTTTAGATAGAATTAACTCACCTTCTTTTTCTTTTTGTTGTGCTTCCGAAAGGTTTTTGACGTTTTTTATATCAGGAATAATTTCTAAATCAAACTTTACATAAAAAGACAAACGCTTGGTATATTCTTCAATCAATGTTTGAAGATTTTTGTTGTCAGTTTTGCCAATTGCGATTAGTTTAATGTTCATTTTAAAACTTTTTGCAAATGTACAATTCTTTATTTATTGATAATCTTCATACCAATTAAAATTGTTTTCTATAATCTCTTTTTTATGTTCTCTTATGAAATTAAGATAAGCTTTTGCAATAGGAGAAAGTGATTTTTGTGATTGCCAAATTAGGTTCCAATCTGTTTTAGTAGGCAATCCTTTTACAGGGATAATTTTTAAATCTCCTTTTTGCAATTCATTTTTTATTCCAATCAACGGCATAATAGAAAGACCTAAACCAGCAATTACAGCTTGTTTTACAGCTTCGTTAGACGTCAATTCTAGTTTGTTTTTAATTTTTAAATGGTTAGTTTCAAAAAAGCGTTCCATCTTAAAACGAGTTCCTGATCCATTTTCTCTATATATAATAGGAAATTCAGTAATTTTTTTAGGCAAAATTATATTTTTTGGCATTTCAAAATCGCGGTTAGCGACTAAGAAAAGTTTGTTTTGCATCAATTCTTCATTGAATACTCTCAAGTTTTCGGGTAAAATTGAAACTAAAGCAAAATCAACTTCATTTTTTTCTAAACTTCTAATAACCTTTGATTTATTGGTCACATCTAGTTGAAGGTCTATGCCTTGATGTTTTTTTAAAAAATCTGATAGAAAATAGGGTATAATATATTTAGCTGTAGAAACTACAGAAATTTTTAAAGTTCCTGTCAAGTGTCCTTTGAAAGCTAAAGTTTTGAATTGAATTTCTTGTACTTCATTATTTATTCTTCTGGCAATTTCTGCAATTTCATCTCCAAATTCGGTTACATATAATTGTCTACCAATAATTTCGGTTAAAGGAATTTCAAATTGGTCTTGAAAATTTCTCAATTGAATGGAAACTGCAGGTTGAGTTAAATGTAATTCTTCAGCAGCTTTAGTAACGCTCTTAGTTTCTACAATTTTTAAAAACACTTGCAATTGGTGTAATGTGTAATTCATAAAATATGTTTATGTAAAGTATATAATATATAAATAAAAACTAATGACAATAAAATATAATATTTGCAAAAGAATTTATGATAAAATAATAATGCATAAATATAAATTATAAATATGAATTTTTTAAAAGAATCCAAAAATAATTTTATTAAATAATTACTAATCAATAAATACAAATAATTATGACACGAATTACAGTAGCAAAAGGAGATGGAATTGGTCCAGAAATTATGGATGCAACATTGAAAATTATCAAAGCAGCAGGTGCAAAAATTGAAATTGATGAAATTGAAGTTGGAGAAAAAGTATATTTATCGGGTAATACTTCAGGAATAGCCAATGAATCTTGGGATATAATTAGAAGAAACAAAATTTTCTTAAAAGCACCAATCACAACGCCTCAAGGTGGTGGATATAAAAGTTTAAATGTAACGACAAGAAAATTTTTAGGTTTATATTCTAATGTTAGGCCTTGTATGAGCTTACATCCTTTTGTAGAGACCAAACATCCTAATATGGATATAGTAATTGTTAGAGAAAATGAAGAAGATTTATATGCAGGTATTGAACACCAACAAACTGATGAAGTAGTTCAATGTTTAAAATTAATAAGCAGACCTGGTTGCGAAAAGATCATTCGATACGCATTTGAATATGCAAAAGTTTACGGAAGAAAAAAAGTAACTTGTTTCACAAAAGACAATATCATGAAGCAAACTGACGGATTGTTTCACGAGGTTTTTGACGAAATTGCTTTAGAATATCCAGAAATTGAAAACGAACATTGGATTATCGACATAGGTGCTGCAAAAATGGCAGATACGCCAGAAATTTTTGATGTAATTGTTACTTTAAATCTTTATGGTGATGTGATTTCTGATATTGCAGCTCAAATTGCAGGTTCGGTTGGTTTAGCTGGATCAGCTAACATAGGCGAAGAATGCGCTATGTTTGAAGCTATTCATGGATCTGCTCCCAGAAGAGCTGGTCAAAACATGGCTAATCCTTCAGGTTTATTGGAAGGAGCTGTCATGATGCTAAATCATATTGGACAAACAGAAGTTGCAGAAAAAGTTCAAAATGCTTGGTTAAAAACGATTGAAGACGGAATTCATACTTATGATATTTATAAAGAAAATATTAGTAAAGTAAAAGTTGGGACCAAAGAATTTGCGGAAGCAGTAATAGAAAATTTAGGGCAAAAACCCTCTATATTAAAAGTAGTTAATTTCTCAAAAGATGCCGTTTTAACCTTACCAAAATATGAGAAGAAAACACCAAAAAACAAAGAATTAGTTGGTGTAGACTTATTTGTACATTGGAATGGGACGAATCCAGATGAAATAGCTGAAATTCTCCAAAGTATAAATACAGAAAATAAAGAATTGACGATGATTACTAATAGAGGGATTAAGGTTTGGCCTGAAGGATTCAACGAAACTTATTGTACAGATCATTGGAGATGTAGATTTAAGCCTACAAACGGAAAAATAATGTATAAAAATCAGATAATTACGTTATTAACTAGAGCTCTGGAAGCTAAAATAGATGTCATTAAAACTGAAAATTTATATGAATTTGATGGAAAATCTGGATATTCTTTAGGTCAAGGACAATAAAAGAGAATTTTAAAATTGACATTATCAGCTAAACAACAATGATTTATGTTGTTGTTTAGTTTTTATATAAATAATGTTTATGAAACTCATTAAAAATATAAATAAAAATATATGAATAAGTTTATGGAGTTTTGCCTGATGAAAAACAATACCCTTAAGAAAACTAAATTAATTTTTGCAACAGTTATTTATCTGAGTTTGTTATATATGGCTTTTATTAAGCCACAATCAACTTTAATATCAGATAGTTTAATGGTTGGGTCAACTCTTTTTTACGGGTTGTATTCCATGTCAATTTTAATTAATAATCAGAAAATAACTAAAAACAATTAAAATGGAAAATCAGAAAGAATTTAAATTAGTAAAAGGTGTTTTTTCGCCAGAAGATGCTAAAGAAGTGTTGTTTAAGTTGGTTAACAGTAAAATTAAGTATCATCAATTGGAAAAGTTTAGTTTGGCTGAGCGAAATGCGGGTGATGTAAATTATTCTGAAGAAAGAATTCATCAGTTAGAATCTTCTAAAAATCAAATAGAAAATCAAATTAACCTGGCTCAAAAAGAAAACAAATTCATTAAGATTGATGGTACAATTGTTTTAGAGTTCATAGATAAGTTTTAATGTTTCAAGGTAGAAAACTACTAATTGCAACTAAACACAAAAAGGAAGTAGTAATCGTTCCTTTTTTTGAAAAACATCTACAAGTAGAATGTTTTGTAGCTAGTGAATTTGATACAGATTTATTAGGTACTTTTTCTGGAGAAATAGAACGAAAATTAGATGTAATTGAAACTTTAAGACAAAAATGCTTGTTAGCTCTTAAAAACACATCTTTTGATCTAGTAATAGCTAGTGAAGGTTCATTTGGAGCACATCCAACACTTTTTTTTGCTCAAGCTGATGATGAATTGCTGATGTTTAAAGACATAAAAAATGACATCGAAATAATTGCAAGACATATTTCAGTTGAAACTAATTTTGAAGGCATCCTCGTGAACAATACAAAAGCAATCGAGGATTTTGCCTCAAAAGTAAAATTCCCTTCACATGGAATCATTCTTAAATCTTCAGAAAATAACCCAGAAATAATTATAAAAGATTTTCTTTCACTTTCTGAATTGATTATTGCCTTCAAAAAATTAAATAAAAGTCATGAATTTGTATTTGCAGAAACAGATATGCGAGCACATAGAAATCCAACACGAATGCAAGTTATTAAACGAGCAACAGAAAAACTAGTTAAAAAAATTACCACATTATGCCCTTCCTGTCAATTTCCTGGTTTTGAAGTAAAACAAATAAATGCTGGTTTACCTTGTGGTTTTTGTGGTTTGAAAACAAAATCAACTTTAAGTTACACTTTTGGTTGTGCAAAATGTGATTATAAAGAAGAAAAGTATTTCCCTCTTGATAAAAAAATAGAAGATCCAATGTATTGTGATTATTGTAATCCTTAAGTTATGAAAATAAGTAACGATATTAATGAAGCTGCTTTTTGGTTAAGTCAAAATAAAGTAGTGGCAATTCCGACCGAAACAGTGTATGGATTGGCTGCAAATATTTATAATGAAGCAGCTGTAAATTCTATCTATAAAATTAAAAATAGGCCTTCCAATAATCCTTTAATTGTTCATATAAAATCAACGCGTGAATTGTATAAATATGTCGAAAATATTCCAGTTAAAGCAAGTTTATTAGCAAAGTATTTTTGGCCAGGACCATTGACATTAGTGTTAAAAAAAGCAGCTCATATTCCAGATTATATAACCTCTAATAAAGATACAGTTGCAATAAGAGTTCCTGCTCATCCAGCCACTTTAAAATTATTGGAAAGTTTGCTTTTTCCTTTAGCAGCTCCAAGTGCAAATCCTTCGAATAGTGTGAGTTCAACTACTGCTCAACATGTTTTGGATTATTTTGGAGATAAATTGCCTTTTATTTTAGATGGTGGTTCGTGTGCAAAAGGATTAGAGTCTACAATTGTAGGATTTGAAAAAGGAGAACCAATTATTTATAGGTTAGGAGCTTTATCCATTGAACATATAGAGAGAGTGATAGGAAAAGTTGAAATAAGAAATAACGCTACTCAAAGTCCAGACGCACCAGGTATGTTTTCTAAGCATTATGCTCCAAAAACACCTTTGTATATTACTAATGATTTAGAAACATTTTTAACAGAAAACAATACAACAAATATTGCTTTTTTAGGATTTGATAAGTCTTTAAGTCATTCAAAAATTACTCAAAATTATCTTTTGTCTGCAGAGGGAAATTATGATGAAGCTGCAACCAATTTATATAAAACCTTAATCGAAATAGATTCAAAAAATTTCGATTTAATAGTAACCCAATATTTACCCGAAATAGATTTAGGAAAATCTATAAACGACAGACTTTCAAGAGCTGCATTTAAAATAAATTAAAAACCCAACTATGAATTTAGATTTACTGATCGACAACTTAAAAAACCCAGCTTTATTATTTTTTATTTTAGGAATAATTGCTGTACGCTTGAAAAGTGATTTGACTATTCCAGAGAATTCTTCCAAGTTTATTTCTCTATATCTTTTGTTTGCAATTGGTTTTAAAGGTGGTCAAGAATTAGCGCACAGTGAATTTTCAATGGAAATTATTTACTGTATTATTTTTGGACTTTCAACAGCTGTTTTGATTCCTATTATTACCTTTTTTATACTAAAGAAAAAGCTTTCAGTTTCTAATGCTGGTGCTATTGCTGCAGCCTATGGTTCTGTAAGCGCTGTAACTTTTGTAACAGCCATTTCTTTTCTAGAATTACAAGACATCACTTTTAATGGACACATGGTAGCTGTGATGGCTTTGATGGAAGCACCTGCAATTATCGTAGGAGTTGTTTTAATTCGCATGTTTTCATCTAAAAAAGAAACGGATGCATCTCAATCTTTAGGATCAATTATAAAACATTCTTTTACCAACGGAAGTGTTCTTCTAATTTTAGGAAGTTTAGTAATTGGATTTTTGGCAAGTGACGAACAAGCGTTAGGTATTAAACCTTTTACAAACGATTTGTTTAAAGGGTTTTTAGCAATTTTTCTATTAGATATGGGAATCGTTTGTGGTAAAAAATTAAAAGATTTTTTAAAGAATGGAGCTTTTACAACAGTTTTTGCCATAGTAGTTCCATTGATAAACGGAATTATATTTGCTTGCTTAAGTGGTTTTTTTACTCAAAATATTGGTGATAGATTCATGTTAGCCGTTTTGGCAGCAAGTGCTTCATATATAGCTGTTCCTGCTGCCATGAAGATTGCAGTGCCTAAAGCAAATCCGGGAATTTTTATTCCAATGGCTTTAGCAATTACTTTTCCTGTCAATATTACTATAGGAATGCCGATTTATATGTTTGTGATTATGTCTTGTTAAAAAATTAAATTAATTTATACTAACTAAGGTATTTTTAAGTTATTCTAAAATAACATCATAAAATGAAATACCTTTTTTTAGTAGTTTTTATAGTAGTCTTTAGTTGTAAAGAAGTTTCTTCGGAAAAATTTCTTTCCGAAATAGTTAATAAGGAAAAGTCAGCTAAAGACTATTCTAAAAAACATCAAGAAGCTTTAACTTATTGTGAAGATAATGGTTTTAACGAAAACTATTATTTTTTAGTTGATATGAGTATTCATTCAGGTAAAAATAGATTTTTTGTTTACGATTTTATTTCAGAAACTATTACAGATAAAAATCTTGTAACCCATGGAAGTTGCGATAAATTTGAAGATAATGAAACCAAATGGGAAAAAGCAAAATTTAGTAATGCAAAAAATAGTCATTGTTCATCAAAAGGGAAGTTTAAAATTGGTAAACGCGATTATAGTAGTTGGGGAATTAATGTAAAATATTGGCTACATGGTTTAGAACCTTCAAACAATAGTGCTGTTGAAAGAGTAGTGGTGCTTCATTCTTGGAATGCTGTTAAAAATAAAGAAATTTATCCTAAATATTCACCTTTAAGTTGGGGTTGTCCTGCTGTTTCTAATGAATTTATGAAAGTTTTAGATGAAAAATTAAAAATATCAGAAAAGCCTGTTTTACTTTGGATTATAGAATAATTATTCTGTTTTTTCTTCTATTAAATCACTTAAATGAACTCTCAAAGCTGTCACTGAAATACTAATTTCCCAAAATGATAAAGCTAGAGAAGCCAGCAAAGAAAGCATACTAGCTCCGAAAAGAAATATACCAATCATTTGTTGTTCAATGAATAACAAAAGCATCGCAAAAACAGATAAGAACAAACACATTACACCAAAAAGTTGCATGTATCTGATTAATGTAATGCGAAGATTTAAGTTTTTAATTTGCAGTAAGATACTTTTTGTTTGTTCTTGGTCATACGTTTTTTTTAAGCTTCTAACTATTTGAGCAATAGTTAAAAAGCGATTGGTATAAGCCAATAAAATTAGAGAAGTTGCAGAAAAAAGTAGTGCTGGAGTTTCTATGTTTAATGTCATGATCTAATTTTCGTAGTTTATTATAATTTCATCTGTATTTAACCTAACTTTTAACCATTCTTTTATTTGATTTCTTTCTTTCGAATTTATTTTTTCAATAGATTTTAGATTAGAAATCCAAATATTTTTCTGTAGGGAATCATTTACTAAAGTAGATGGCTGCAAAACAAAATTTTCAATAGAAGGATATTGTGCTTTTAATTCTTTGTAAATTTGAGTAGTCAATGTTTTTTGTTTATTAATACTGTCTAATTGATTAGAAAGATTTTCAATAAGAATGGCTTTTTCACTAATAGCATTAGTTAATAATTTTTCTTGATCGTTATTGTTGCTTTCATTTAAATATGAAAAACCTTGTTGAATTTTTAAAATACAGTCTTGAAGATAATATTTATTTAGTTTAGCTTTTAACACATTGACAGCACTATCCTTTATTAATAATCCTCCATAAGTTAATACAATCTCCTTGCCATCAGCATTTATAGTTTTTTTTAATAAATAATTGTCTGGTAAGTTAGCTTCATTGTTAATAAATTCGTTGGCTTTTTTTTCAAATTTATTTTTTTGCACAATGTCATATCCAAAATAAATACTTGGAATTAAAGTTATGATTACTATTATCCAAACAATTCTATTTACTCTGGCTTTTTCTTTTTCATCAGGATGAACTTTAAAAGGAAATTTTAAAAGTCGAGCAGTAATTAAGGTCGCCAAAGCAATAAAAACGGTATTAATTAAGAATAAATAGAAAGCACCTAAAAAATATTCCCATCGTAAAGTTGCTAAACCATACCCAGCAGTACATAATGGAGGCATCAATGCAGTTGCAATAGCTACACCAGGAATGACGTTTCCTTTTAGTTTACTTGAAGTAGCTAAAATTCCAGCTAAACCACCAACAAAAGCAATTAATACATCATAAATTGTTGGAGAAGTTCTGGCTAATATTTCAGTATGAGCATCATTTATTGGTGAAATTGCAAAGTATAAAGTTGAAGTAACCAAACCAACAGCAGCAGCAAAAAGATAATTATAACCAGCTTTTTTAAGCAATGTTAAATCATTAATAGCCATTCCTAAACCTAACCCCATAATTGGTCCCATTAAAGGAGAAATTAACATGGCTCCAATAACTACAGCAGGAGAATTTATATTTAAACCCAATGATGCAATAAAAATAGCAAATACTAAAACCCAAAGATTGGTTCCTTGAAAATCAACACCATTATAGATAGATTCAATAACATTTTTGAAACTTTCTTTTTCTCTGTTTAATTTAAAATTGTCTAATATATTCATGTAGGCTTATTTCTATAGTGTAAAAATACATTTTCTTTTTTGATTTTTTTTCATAAAAAATCCGATATGAAGTTCATATCGGATTTTTGATTCCCTATTTATATTTTATTTAATTTTTTAAATACTTCTCTAAAAACTGGTCTTGTTCCCACAATAAATGAAAAATATTTTCTTGAGCAACATAACCATGACTTTCTTTTGGCAAAAGAACCATTCTTACTGGAGCACCTAATCCTTTTAAAGCTTGAAAATAACGTTCCGTTTGCAAAGTAAATGTGCCAGGATTGTTATCTGCTTCGCCATGAACTAATAACAGAGGTGTTTTCATTTTTTGTGCATTCATAAATGGTGACATTGTGTTATAAATAGCAGGAACATCCCAATAATTACGTTGTTCACTCTGAAAACCAAATGGAGTTAATGTTCTGTTGTAAGCTCCACTTCGTGCAATTCCACAAGCAAATAAATTAGAGTGTGTTAGTAAATTTGCAGTCATAAACGCACCATAACTATGTCCACCAACAGCCACTTTTGCTTTGTTGATATAACCTAATTTGTCAACAGCATCAATTGCAGCTTCAGCATTTCCAACTAATTGTTGGATAAAAGTATCGTTTGGTTCTGTTTCTCCTTCTCCTACAATTGGAAAAGAAGCATCATCCAAAACCGCATAACCTCTAGTTACCCAATAAACAAATGAACCATAATATGGGAAAGTGAATTCATTAGGATTTTGTGTGCTTTGTCCAGCACTGTTTTTGTCTTTATACTCTCTAGGATAAGCCCAAATTAATAAAGGTAATTTTTCTTTTTTCTTCATATCATAACCTGCTGGCAAGTATAAAGTTCCAGATAAATCTACACCATCTTTTCTTTTGTAATTGATAACTTCTTTATAAACATTTTTAATGCTTTCAAAAGGATTAGCAAATTGCGTAATTGGCGTTACTTTTTTGCTTTTTAAGCTTCGCATATAATAATTTGGATACTCATTTTTAGATTGAAGCATAATCATAACTTCACCTTTTTTTACATCTTCTAACGAAAGTAAATCTTCTTTTTTGTCTTTATAAGCTGATTGGTATAAACGTTTTGGAGTTAATGATTTTAAACTAAATTCATCAATAAAAGGAAATTGACCATCTTTTGTATAACCATTACCGATTAAATATAAATTATTATTTTCTACTAATAATACATTTTGTCCAAATTCGTTTTTATGGGTTTCAAAATTCCCAGGATCAGCGTAGACATCTTGCGAATTTCTATCTGAAATAATTTTTGGAGTTACAGCGCTATTTGATGGATCAAAAAGATATGTTTTTGCATTTCTGGTGTCATACCAACTATCATAAGCAATTGCTATGTTTTTTGTTCCCCAAGTAATTCCAGCATAACGCTGTTTTGTTTTTAAAATTGAAGTAGGTTTTGAAGTAAAAGGAGCATCCCAAGAAAAAACTTCATCTCTAAATTCTACTTCATTTGCTGGGTCACCTTCGTCTAATGCTTCTACATAAGATAAAGTTGCGGGTAAATCATTTCTCCAACCCATACTTCTTATTCCTTTACGTGTTGCCATAAAACCTTTTGGTCTAATTTCGTCTAAGGGAACTTCATTTACAACTTTTACGGACTTTCCACTTGCATCATAAATTGTAGATGTTATAGGGAAACGACTTACAGAAACTATATAAGAAAATGGTTTCTCAACTGTGTTTATCATAATGAAATTTCCATCAGGAGAAAAACTTTCACCAGCATACATAGCAGCTTCTTTGAATAATGATTTAGTTCCATTTAAAGAAACCTTATATAATTCTGAAGTAATTAAACTTTCAAAATTAGCCTCGTCAGTTTTGTTTTTTAATAAATCTTGATAGGTTCTATTCTGAGATTTTGAACCATCACTAGTTGAAACAGTTGGTCCAGTTGGAATATCTTTCAACGTATCAATTAAAGCAGGTTTGTTTGCAGGTAAAGTTCTAATTAAGATGTTTTCACTGTCATTAAACCAACTTGCTGGATTTCCAATATTTGCATTTATAATTCCTTCGGTTAGTTTTTTAGCTGAAGCAGAGGTAACATCAATAACCCATAATTCAACTCCTTTTTGAGTGGTTTGTGTAAATGAAATTTTCTTATAGTTTGGTGACCAAGAAATATTTGTAATTCGAGGATTTTTTGGTAAACCTGAAACTTGAGTAAGATTTTTATCAGAAAATTTTCTGATTTTTAAATTGTTGATGTAAGTTACTGAACTTGAAATGTTGGTAATTGGGTTAATTCGTAAACCACCTAATTTCATTTCATCTTGATTTAAATCTTCAAGATTTTTGTATGTATTTCTATAACTAAATAAAATATATTGACGCTCTTTATCCATAGATATTGAAGGTGCTCTTTCATAATCCGCTAAAGCCAAAATCTCTTTTGGAGGTGTTTGGTAAGAAACATTTTCTTGCGAAAAACCCAAAAATCCTATAAATAGGAAAAGTAAGTGTAAAAATTTTAATTTCATAAGTTGATTGATTTTGTTTTTTGAAGGCTCTAAAATACGTAGTTTTTTTAATAAAAAAGCAAAAATAAATGATAAAAAAAAGGCTAAATTTTATTAATTTAAAAATTTTGGTAATAAAATCATTTACTAATTTGATAATTTGGTAAATTTGTTGCTTAAATATTTCAAATTTACTATTTATGTATCATTCAAAAATAACAGGATTGGGTTTTTATGTACCTAATAATATTGTCACTAATGATGATTTGTCTAAAAAAATAGACACCAATGACGAATGGATTCAAGAACGAACAGGAATTCAAGAAAGAAGACATGTCATAAGAGGAGAAGATACAACTACTTCAATGGGTGTAAAAGCTGCTGAGATTGCCATTGAAAGAGCAAAAATAGCCAAAGAAGATATAGATTTTGTTGTGTTTGCAACTTTAAGTCCGGATTATTATTTTCCTGGCCCAGGAGTTTTAGTGCAAAGAGATTTGGGGTTAAGAACGGTTGGAGCTTTAGATGTTCGTAACCAATGTTCTGGATTTGTCTATGCCATTTCAGTTGCTGATCAATATATTAAAACTGGAATGTATAAGAATATTTTAGTAATCGGTTCTGAATTACATTCAACTGGTTTAGATATGACAACTCGTGGAAGAGGCGTTTCTGTGATTTTTGGAGATGGAGCTGGAGCAGCCATTTTATCTAGAGAAGAAGATTTGTCAAAAGGAATTTTATCAACCCATTTACATTCAGAAGGTCAACATGCTGAGGAATTAGCTTTAATAGCACCAGGTATGGGAAAAAGATGGGTGACAGATATTATTGCCGATAACGATCCAGATGACGAAAGTTATTATCCTTATATGAATGGTCAATTTGTATTTAAAAATGCAGTAGTTCGTTTCAGTGAAGTTATTAACGAAGGATTACAGGCTAATAATCTAGAGGTTTCAGACATTAATATGTTGATTCCTCATCAAGCAAATTTGAGGATTTCTCAATTTATTCAAAAGAAATTTGGGTTAAATGACGACCAAGTTTTCAATAACATTCAAAAATACGGAAATACAACAGCAGCTTCTATTCCAATTGCTTTAACAGAAGCTTGGGAACAAGGAAAAATTAAAGAAGGAGATTTAGTTGTTTTAGCAGCTTTTGGAAGTGGTTTTACTTGGGGAAGTGTAATTATTAGATGGTAAAAATTGATTTTCTGATTTTCAGATACTAGATTTTCAGATTAATTTAATTTCATCCA
Organism: Flavobacterium gelidilacus DSM 15343; assembly: GCF_000422685.1. GTDB lineage: Bacteria > Bacteroidota > Bacteroidia > Flavobacteriales > Flavobacteriaceae > Flavobacterium > Flavobacterium gelidilacus. The sequence goes on from NZ_KE383904.1 coordinate 211,833, forward strand.
AAAAAAAAGAAATACAGAGTAAAACCTATAATAAATGCAGTTCATCCGAATTGCATTTTTTTTTGCAAAAATATTTCAAAATCTATTGCCTAAATTTACTACATTTGCACCTTCAAAAAACACATTAAATGACTTTACATCAAATTCTTACCGAGCAGATACAAGACGCAATTCAAGAACTTTTCAATTTAACTATTGAAACAATTGAATTTCAAGCGACTAGGAAGGATTTTGAAGGTGATGTAACGATGGTTGTTTTTCCATTAGTAAAAATTTTGAAAGGAAATCCTGTTGAAATTGGAACTAAAATCGGAACTTTTTTAGCAGATAAAAATGACATCGTAAGTCGTTTTAATGTTGTGGGTGGTTTTTTAAATTTAGTAATTTCAGATGATTTTTATGTAAAATTCTTCAATTCAATTAAGAATAAAGAAGATTTTGGATTCGTAAAAATAGATGAAGATGCTAAAGCCATTATGGTTGAATATTCTTCGCCAAATACAAATAAACCTTTGCACTTAGGACATATTCGTAATATTTTATTAGGCTATTCTGTAGCTGAAATCATAAAAGCATCCGGAAAAAAAGCTTATAAAACTCAAATTATTAACGATAGAGGAATTCATATTTGTAAGTCAATGTTAGCTTGGCAAAAATATGGTGAAGGACAAACTCCAGCATCAACAGGTTTAAAAGGGGATAAATTAGTTGGGAATTTCTATGTAGAATTCGATAAGAACTACAAAAAAGAAATTGCTGTATTGATGGCTGAAGGAAAAACTGAAGATGAAGCTAAAAAATTAGCACCATCAATTGTTGAAGCGCAACAAATGTTGTTAAAATGGGAAGCTGGTGATGAAGATGTGGTAACGCTTTGGAAAACTATGAACCAATGGGTTTATGATGGTTTTGAACAAACATATAAAAACTTAGGAGTAAATTTTGATAGTTATTATTACGAAAGCAACACGTATTTATTAGGTAAAGAAGTAGTTCAATTTGGATTAGAAAAAGGGATTTTTGAAAAAGATCCTGATGGTTCAGTTTGGATTGACTTAACGGAAGATGGTTTAGATAGAAAAATTGTATTGCGTTCTGATGGAACAGCAGTTTATATGACGCAAGATATTGGAACAGCTATTCAACGTGTAAAAGATAATCCAGATATTGGTGGAATGGTTTATACGGTTGGAAATGAGCAAGATTATCATTTTAAAGTATTATTCTTAATCCTAAAGAAATTAGGTTTTGAATGGGCAGAAAGCTTATTTCATTTATCATATGGAATGGTTGAATTACCTTCAGGAAAAATGAAATCTCGTGAAGGAACAGTTGTAGATGCAGATGATTTAATGCAAGAAATGATTACAACAGCTCAAACTATTTCTGAAGATTTAGGAAAATTAGATGGTTATTCGGAAGAAGAAAAATCTTGTTTATATGAAACAATTGGGATGGGTGCTTTAAAATATTACATGTTAAAAGTTGATCCTAAGAAACAAATGTTGTTCAATCCGGAAGAATCGGTTGATTTTGCTGGAAATACTGGGCCTTTTATTCAATATACTTATGCTCGTATTCAATCAATTTTACGTAAAGCTGATTTTGATTGTTCTAAAGAAGTAAGTGTTGAATTGCATGAAAAAGAAAAAGAATTAATCAAACAAATTCAAATGTATCCTGATGTAATTCAGAGTGCGGCTACAAATTATAGTCCAGCTTTAATTGCAAATTATACGTATGAGTTAGTAAAAGAATTCAATTCGTTTTATCAAAATGTTTCTATTTTAGGAGAAACCGATGAAGCTAAAAAGATATTCAGAGTTCAATTGTCTAGAACAGTTGGAAATACTATAAAATCAGCCTTTCAACTATTAGGAATTCAGGTTCCTGAACGAATGTAATTCATTTTCTAAACGTGGAAACTAACAAGAACTATTTCTTTCAAGCTTTTTTGTTGCTGATCATTTCAGCAGGAGCTTTTATTGCATTTAAAACAGTTTTACCAAAAAAATTATTAGAACAAAGTAAACTAGAATCAAAAAATGTAGTCATTGATAGTTTGCTTTTAGATGCAATTGAAGAAGATACTAATGCTGAAAGCAATGAATTAGTAGATGAAAAGGATTCATTAATCAAGAAAGTAATTACTTTTAAAGCTAATCCAAAATCTGGTGTAAAATATGCTTCAGAAAAATTTGATAATTACAAAGGATATCAACATGTAATTCCTTTTTACGAAAAATTACAACAATTAGAAGCTACAAAAACAGGAAGTGTTAGAATTGCTTATTTTGGAGATTCCATGAATGATGGCGATATGATTGTGCAAGATATTCGAAAGCTTTTTCAGGATCAATTTGGTGGTCAAGGAGTTGGTTTTGTAAATATTACTTCCGAATCGGCAAGTTCAAGAGCTACAATTAAGCATGAATTTTCAACAAATTGGAAAACACAATCTTATTTAAAAACTAAAAAGCCAATACGTTCTTTTGGAGTAAACGGACATGTCTTTTTTGCAAATGATACTTTGCATACAACTTGGGTAAAGTTCAAAGCCAACAATTATAAGCATTTAACACAATTAAATAATCCAACGTTGTATTATGGAAATTCAACCAACAAAGAAGCAATGGTTTCTTATGTTATTGGAAAAGATACTATTTATAAGAAGCTGAATGGAGAAAGTCAATTGAACACTTTAAAATTAGCCGATAATTTAAAAAGTGTGAAAGTCAATTTCATTAACGCAGAAAATGTGCCAATTTATGGCTTCAATTTTGATGATGGAAAAGGAGTTCATGTAGATAATTTTTCTAATAGAGGAAATTCAGGATTGCCTATTTCAATTTTTAATGTTGGAATGATGCAAGCTTTTGATAGCAAATTAAATTATGATTTAGTAGTACTGCATTATGGTACAAATGTGCTAAATTATGGTACTTATGATTACTCATGGTACGAAAAACGAATGACAAAAGTTGTGAATCATATTAAACAATGTTTTCCTGGAGTTGCCGTTTTAATTGTGTCAACAGCGGATAAATCAACTAAATATGATTTAGAAATGAAAACCGATTCGGCAGTTGTTCCTCTAGCTATGGCTCAAAAGAAATATGCCGTAAAATCTGAAGCTGGATTTGTAAATTTATATACATTAATGGGTGGCGATGGTTCTATGGTTCAATGGGTTGAAGGAGTTCCGTCAAAAGCCAATAAAGATTATACACATTTTAATTACACAGGTTCAAAAGAAATAGCGCAATTGATTTATAATGAAATATTTAACGGCTATTCACTTTTTAAAACTCTAAATAAAGGATATATTGTTCCCAAACGAAAAAATGACAGTGTTTACACCAAAATTGATAGTACAAATGAATAAAGCCCTAATTTTTATTTTGGTGTTGACTTTTCAATTTTGTTTTTCGCAAGATGTGGATTCATTATACACCAAAGTTGACTCTATTCAAGTTGCAACTGATTCTGTTGTTTTTCCGGAATATTCAAATAGAATTATCAACGATAAAGCTATAAGTAAATCGCTTTACGCTTTAGATGCTATTGAAAATAAACAATATAAAAAGTTACGCATTGTTCATATAGGAGATTCTCATATTCAGGCAGATATTATGACAGATTATATGAGACAAAATCTTCAAAAAAAATTTGGTAATGCAGGTTTAGGTTTTGCTTTTCCTTATAAAATGGCAAAAACGAATGGTTCTTATCTAGCTAAATTAACTTCAGATATTTCATTTGATTCTTATAGAAATATAAAAGCTATTGATACTTTACCCGTTGGATTGAGTGGAATTGCTATTTATACAGACAAAAAAGATTTTTCAATAGAGTTGAATGTAAAAGAAGACTATAAATTCAATTCGATAAGAATTATAACACCAAATAATCAAAATTCTTTTTTTGTAGCCAATACATTTGAAGTTAAAAACGAAATTATTCAAACAGAAGTTCCTAAAGAAATTCCAAAGAAAATTACAGGTTATACTACTAGAAAAATTAATAAAACAATAAATCACAAAATTAAAAAAGGTGAAGTTTTATCAATTATTGCCAACAAATATGATGTAAGTGTTTCCGAAATTAAGAAAGCTAATCACTTAAAGTCGGATAACATTAATTATGGCAAAACATTAAAAATTCCAACAATAGTTACACAAAGAATTCCAATTGAAGAACCAGATACAAATGATATAGCTTCTGTTGAATATGAAATTGTGACTAAAGAAGTAGCTACTAAAAAATTCCTTCCTTTAAATCAAATTTCCTATCCAATGTCGCATGATTATTATAGTCAAACTGCCATGGATAAAATTTTTATCATTCCAAATTCTGATTATACTGCTTTTGCTTTAAACGGAATTATACTAGAAAACGACAAACCTGGAGTAATTTATAGTTCAATTGGTGTTAATGGGGCAAAATGTTCAGATTTTAACAAATATGATATGTTTTTTCAGCAATTAACTGCTTTAGAACCTAATTTAATTGTCATTTCTTTTGGGACTAATGAGAGTTTTGACAAATTAGATAATGATGTATTTATTGAAAGGTTAAATCAATTAATTGATAATATTAGATTGTTTAATTATGAGGCTGAAATTTTAGTTACAACACCACAACCTTCGCAATTTGGTAGAAAAAGTAAAAATTATTTAGTGGAACAATATTCTAAAAGCATCATTGACCAAGCTGAAATAAAGAATTATGCTGTTTGGGATATGTATAATGATTTAGGTGGTGCAAAAGACGTGAATACAAACTATAGAAATGGTTTAATTACTTCTGATAAAGTGCATTATACTTACAAAGGCTACAAAAAACAAGCAGACGATTTTTATGAAGCGTTGATGCAAACTTATCAATTTTATAAATCAGCAAAATAATTCTTGAAAACAATTCAAAACATTAACGATTGGATTATTCAAAACATTGGCGTTTTGGATGCTGAAACTATTAATAGTTGGTTTATTTATAATCCAGAACGACCATTATTATTTAATAGTGCCTTGTTTTTAGGATTTTTTATTGTTTTCTATCTTATCTACATTCTGACTAAGAAAACACATTATTTCAGAATCACTTATGTGGTTTTGTTTTCATTGTTTTTTTATTATAAATGTAGTGGAATTTACTTTGGGTTATTGATATTTTCTTCTATTTTAGATTACTCTTTAGCTAAGTTAATTCATGAAGAGAAAAGCAAAGGCTATAGAAAATTTTATTTGATAGTCAGCCTTTTGGTAAATTTAGGATTGTTAGCCTATTTCAAATACACCAATTTTTTCATTGATAATATCAATACTATTTTAGATAGAAATTTTGCTTTTTATGATATTATTCTTCCTGTCGGAATTTCGTTTTATACCTTTCAAACACTAAGTTACACTATTGATGTTTATAGAAAAGAATTAGAGCCTACCAAAAGTTTTATTGACTTCTTGTTTTTCGTTTCCTTCTTTCCACAATTAGTGGCTGGACCAATTGTTAGAGCGAAAGATTTTATTCCACAGATTTATGAAAAATTAAGACTTTCTAAAGAAGATTTTAATAACGCTTTGTTCTTAATTATTGGTGGTTTATTGAAGAAAGCTGTTATTTCAGATTACATTTCCATCAATTTTGTAGATAGAGTTTTTGATGCACCAAACAGTTATTCAGCCTTTGAAAATTTAATGGCTTCTTATGGTTATGCTATTCAAATTTATTGTGATTTCTCTGGATATTCAGATATTGCTATTGGTTTAGCTTTATTAATGGGATTTTGGTTGCCAGCCAATTTTAGAACTCCATATCAGTCAGGTTCTATAACAGAATTTTGGAGAAGATGGCACATTTCATTGTCAACTTGGTTGAGAGATTATTTATACATTTCATTAGGAGGAAATAGAAAAGGAAATTTTAGAACATATATTAACTTATTCTTGACTATGTTATTAGGAGGTTTATGGCATGGTGCAAATTGGAAATTTGTTTTTTGGGGAGTTTTACATGGAACTGCTTTAGTTGTAGAAAAATTCTTTAGTAAATTTATTAAATTACCTAAAAATTACTTTGTTCGTTTTATTCAAGTGGTTTTAACATTCCATTTTGTTGTTTTTGCTTGGTTGTTTTTTAGAGCCAAAGATTTTACAACAGCTTTTCAAATTGCAGAAAATATTAGTAATTTAACTTTTGATTTGAACAAATGGCAAACTATAATTTTAGGTTATAAAAATGTATTTATTCTTTTAGCCATAGGTTTTGTTTGGCACTTTTTACCAACGAAAGTTATTGATGGATTAAGAATAGCTTTCAACAAAACACCATTACCTTTAAAAGCAGTTTTATTTGGATTAATCTTTTGGTTAATTTATGCTACTGCTTCTGCAGGACCACAACCCTTTATATATTTTCAGTTTTAAAAATAAAAAAAATGGCAAGTATTTCACTTGCCATTTTTAATTTTACATACTATGTATTATTTTTTTAAAATGGTATTTAGCACTAAATCTTTGTCTAATTTTTTGGTACAGAAGAACCAATCTTTACAATCTAAGTTTTCAGTATCTTCCATTCTGTCTTGAGCCACTCCACAAGAACCAGCTGTTGGAACTATTACTTCGTCACCTGGTTGCCAATCTGCTGGACAAGCAACTTGAAACGCATCAGCAGTCTGTAAAGCAAGTAAGGCTCTATATATTTCTTGAAAGTTTCTACCAATACTTAAAGGATAATATAAAATAGTTCTAATTATTCCTTTTGGATCTACAAAGAAAACCGCTCTAACTGCTTGTGTACTACTTTCACCAGGTTGAATCATACCATATTTATTAGATACTTTCATAGAAATATCTTCAATTAAAGGAAATTTCACTTCTATGTTTTTCATTCCTTTATATTCAATTTTTTCTTTAATGGTTCTTAACCATGCAATGTGACTATATAATCCATCGATTGATAATCCTAATAATTCACAATTTGCATCATTAAATTGTTGTTCCATATTAGCAAATGTCATAAACTCAGATGTACAAACAGGTGTAAAATCAGCTGGATGACTAAAGAAAATTACCCATTTTCCTTCATAATCTTTAGGGAAATTAATTGGTCCTTGTGTACTTACAGCTGTAAATTCTGGAGCTTTATCTCCAATTCTCGGCATTACGTTTATTACTTGATCTTCCATAATTATATGTTTTTTGTGTTATTATTTCTGATACAAATTTCCTATAATATAAAATGTAAATATGTTACGCATGTGCTTGTGTATTGATTTTATTTATCGTATAATTAATCGTAATAGTATTTAGTTATAGCTAAATAGTATTTCCTTATTTAAACCGATTATCGGTGTTTTTATTCGTTTAAAATCTTTTTTAAAATGATATTGTATTGACAATCAGATATTAACATTTATTGGATAAAATAGGTTAATAAAAAATTATTGAAAAAAAGTATTGTACAAAAAAAAATAATACTTTTGAAAAAAAATAAATGTATGAGTACAAATAAAAAAATCACAAAAGTTAATAGTGAAAATAAACCAACTGGTAATTCTGACTATACTTTTGTTCCTACAGCGGAAAGTAAGTCTCAAGCCAATCAATTTAGAATGTTTGCTGTCTTATTATGGCTTGGCGCAATAGTGGCTCAAGTTTTTGCTATTAGAATGTTTCTAAAAGCTGTTAATACTGGAGAATCACCTATCAATGTTTGGGTAATTGGACTTATTGTTTTAGATTTAATTCTTGTTTTTGCAGGTTCAATTTTATGGAAAAAATCAAACAGATTAGATCCTCCTTCAGAGAAGAACAAGTTTTTATTCTATATGCAAAATCAATTAGGAGTAATTATGGCTTTTGTAGCTTTCTTACCTTTAATTATTTTTATTTTAACGAATAAAAAAGTTGATGGAAAAAGTAAAGCTATTTTAGGAAGTATAGCTGGAGTTGCTTTATTGATTGCAGGCATCGGTGGTTTTGAATCAAACATGGCTTCAGTGGAACAATACACAGAACAAACAAGACAGGTTGAGGATTTAACTGGTGGTTCAAATAATGTGTTTTGGACAAAATCAGGAAAAAGTTATCATTTATATAACGATTGTGGATATATTAATGGTGACAGAACTACAGAAATCTTTGAAGGAACTGTTGCAAAAGCTCATGAAATGAAAAACATTACGGACTTATGTGATAGATGTGAAAACAGAGCTAAAAAAGCAAATGACGAAATTGTACAACCAGTTACAGAATCTGAAAATGCAGCGACACTTTCATTAGATTCGATACAATAATTCATATTTTAATATATAAAAAAAGGGATAACGTATAAGTTATCCCTTTTTTATTTGTAATAGTTTTAGAGTTATTAAAAACCATAATTTACATTCAAAAACACATTTCTACCCATTCTTGGGATTGTATTCCAATCGGCAAAAGTTGAATATTCGCTATCTAAGATGTTTTCAACTCCGGCTTTAAGGTTTAATTTGTTTTGATTTAAATCAAAAGTATAATTTGAAGCAAAGTTAAGAATTGCATAATCTGGTTTTTTAATTTCTCCGTAAGTTGGAGCATAATTAGTATGAATCAAATTTCCTTGAAGACCTATTTCAGAAGCAAATTTTCTTTTCTTGAATTGAAATTTAGAATTATAAGCTAATGGACTAATGAAAGGTAAGTTTTCATCATCACTTCCTTTTCCGTAGCTATATGTAAATTGATTTACCCATTTTAAATCATTAGTAAAATAAGTTTCAAAATCTAACACTGATTTTATTAACGTAGCGTAGTCTAAAGCACTGTAAATCTTAACACCACTTGCTCCAATTGTCATAGGTAAAATAGAAGCGTCTGGCGTTCCAATTATGTAATTTGAAATATGAAAATAAGAAGTAGTCAAAGAAGTTTTAAATTTTGAAGGCTTGTAACTAATAGCAAAAGAGCCTTCAACTGATTGTTCGTTTTTTAAATCAGGATTCCCAACATAATCATATCTATCAAAACTATTGAATAAATAAAATCCATAAGCTTCAGAAATTGATGGAGCTCTTTCTCCATAAGCTAATCCGAAATTAAAACCAAAGTTTCCTTTTTTCCAATTGTAATTTGAAGCTAAACTTTTAAGCATTCTACTTTTATCAGCTTCCATATCTGGGTAAAAAATCTGTAAACTTTCTAATCCGAAGGTACTTTTAATTTCATTAAAGTGATTTCCCAAACTTGCTGATACTTTTAAGTTTGAATTAGGATTGAAAACATACGTATTATCTAAATAAATTCCGTTATAAAACGTAACAACATCAGGCCAAGTCAACATAAACATTATATTTTCATTTGGATCACTTGGATACATAGTCATTTCAGCTTTTGAAAGATTATAAAACGAATTGAAAGCAGCTAAAAACGAATTTTTTTTAACTTTCCCATTCAAGTTTAAATACATTCCGTAAGTATCACTCCAACCAGGCATGTCCATGTGAATAGCAACGTTTGGTCGTTTTGTATCATCCATAGTGTGAGTTATCGTATTGTAATATACTTTAGTTTCAAATTTACTTACAATTGAATTTAAAGGTAAATACTCAAATTTTAAAGATGTAATTAAAGCTTCAGCCAAAGAAACATCCATAGGTAGAGCAGGATAACCAACATCTGTAGCTTTATCATAAATAACTGCTCCTTCAATATATTTATTTTTGTTAAACAAATAACCAGCCGTACTTGACATGTTTAGCTTTCTAAATTGCGAAAATGAAACTTCATTGTTATTGCCTGCTTTGTAATTTTCGGCATCTCTAAACATGATGTTGTTGTCAATAAAAAACGAATTACCTACATAATTTAAAGCTGCACCAATAATTTTTTGTTGGTTGTTAAACTCATAACCCGAGTTGATATAACCGTTAATTCCTTTTTTAGCGAATGTACTTTTACTTCTTTTTAAATCTAAAGAACCACCAATTGTTGGACCGTGGCAACTTCCACTTTGACCAGAAGAAATTTCAGCTTCAGAAAGATTTGAAACCTCTACATAAGAAGTAATGGGATCCATTTTGTCTGTACAAGCGCCAAAAATTCGCATTCCATCAATTGTGATTACAGTTCGTTCTGTACTCATATTATTGATGTTTGGTTCCCAAGCATAACCACCTCTTTTTATCATTTCAACGGTTCCTGCTTGTTGTAGGTATTCGTCAATTGTAGCTAATGGTTTAAATTGTTTTTGTTCTAATTGTGCTTGTTTACCAATGAGGATAACTTCTTTTAAATTAATTTTTTTTAAAGTGTCAACTTCGATATCTTGGGCAAAAAGAGAAGTCATGCTAAAAAATAAAATAGCGATGAAATATAAATTTTTCATTTTTTTGATATAAAGATTTTCTATGAAATAAAAATCAATTATTGTAAGATTTGAAAAAATTAAAAAGGTTAAAAAGTTGTTTTTTAACCTTTTTAAAGATGTATTATTAGAACTCTAGTTCTAAATAAATACTACTTGCTGTAGTAGTTTCAGTAATTGTTTCTCCTTTTAAAACTTCGTCTATATTGTTTAATAATTGAAGGTTGATTTTCCAATAACCCGTCATGGTTAAAGATAGTTTTCCTCTATATAATTTATCAGCAGATTGTGTTAAATCTACATTGTTTGGAGAACCATGATTTCCCATACTTGGCATTCTTGGGTCGATTTTGATTTTAAAATTATCAACTACAGGAAAACTCATCATACTTTCCATTTTGTATAACCCAAATGTAACATCATTAGTAGCAACTTTAGGAGTAGTAGGTTCAATCATAGCTATAACGTATCTTACATTATCAGAACCCGTAAAAGAAGTTACTCTTTGTTTTGCAGAAGCAGGAACATTTACTACAGCAGTTGCAGTATATGCAACATCAGCAATTGTATAATCTACTTGTAAATCCCAGTATTCAGTATCATTTTGAGCCATTTGAAAAACGATATATCCATTGTATAATGTTTCTTTTGAAGCTATTTTTGCAATTTCAGATTTTGGACAAGAATGCATCATCATAGCCATGTGCATTACTGGCGTCCATGTAATAGTTGCGTTTTTTTCGTATTCGTTTGTAGTTTTATTTTTGATACGTAATGAAATACCATTAAAACCTTGTTCTAAAGTTCCGGTAGAACTATATAATTCGATAACATGTGTATCGTTAGCAATTTCTTGAACTTTGTTTAATCCATCAAGTTCTGTAACAATTTGTTCTATCGTAGTATCATCATCAGAAGAGCAAGAAAGCATTGTTCCTAATAAGAATAGGAAAGTATATTTTAAAATTTTCATTTTGGTTTAATTTATTTTAGACATAAGTTGAATGTGTTGGCTATAGAATAACCAATGATTTGATAGAAATATCAATAAAAGAGGATGTTTATGCTAAAATGGGAGGATGAAAAATAGAAGTACTATTTAATCGAAAATATATGCAAGTGTATAAAGGTTGAACCTTTTTATCGATATAAATTTTAGGGTTAAAAACAAAAGAAGTAATGCTTTCACAATACAAAATTTCAAAAATTATAGTATTACTTCTTTGTTCATTTGATTTTGAATTGTCTTTTTTAGCTTCATTAGCCAATTCTTTTTTCAAATGACATTTACCATTACATTCTAATTCTGGTTTTTCAATGTTTTCACATAATTGAGTTGAAATATAATCATAGTTAATTATGTAATCAACAACAGGAAAAACCGGTTTGATTAACATAAAAGCAACTACTATGAAGGTTATAATTTTCAATTTTATAGTATGAAATAATTTACAGCACAAAATTAATACTTGATTTATAAAATCAATATGATTGTAATCATAAATAAGTAGAATTTAATTTCTCTTTCTTTAGACGAAGAAAAAATAATTCGCTTGCAAAAATAGAAATTAATTTTATTAAGTTGAGTATTAAAACTAATAATAATAATAATTTTTAATGTATGATTTGAGTCATAAAGCAAATGTTAAATAAATCAGAAATTTGTATCATAAATTAAAAACAAAGTTTATGAACAAATTATCTTTATTAGTAGTAGTATTTGTTTTATTCCTTTCTTGTGGAAAAAGCAAATCAGAATCAGGAGAAGATTTTTCAGCACCAGCAGCGTCTGAAGAATCTGCAGCGACTGATGCTTCTTCTTACGATCCAAACAGAGGAGAAGGAAAACACAGTAACATTGAATTGGGTGCAGCTTTAGATGGAGCTATGGCCTCAAAAGGAGAAGAAGTAGCTGGTGTAAAATGTACTTCATGCCACAAAATGACCGATGAACGTTTAGTAGGGCCAGGATGGAAAGGCGTAACAGAACGCAAAAAACCAGAATGGATTATGAACTTCATTACAAATCCAGATCCAATGATCGACAAAGATCCAGAATTACAAGCGCAATTAGAATTGTGTTTAGTACGTATGCCAAACCAATCGCTAAACGACACAGAAGCTCGCGAGATTTTGGAATTCATGCGTAAAAATGATGGTGTAAAATAAGTAATTTAAAATCGAAAGTATATGAAAAATAGATTTTTAAAAGCAACTTTTGCTATCGTTTTAATTGGAGCATATTTTGTTTCATGTAAGCCAAAAAACACAAGTGACGTTGCAGTAGGTGACGCTGCTCAAAGAGTATATGTTGCACCAGGAAAGTATGATGAATTTTACAACTTCGTTTCTGGTGGATTTAGTGGTCAAATGAGTATTTACGGACTTCCAAGTGGTAGAATGTTAAAAGTTATTCCTATTTTCTCTCAAGATCCTGAAAGTGGATGGGGATATAGTGAAGAAACAAAACCAATGTTAAATACTTCAGAAGGATATATCCCGTGGGATGATCAACATCACTTGGAACTATCTCAAACTAACGGAGAAGTAGACGGAAGATGGATTTTTGCAAACGCCAACAATACACCTCGTATTGCGAGAGTAGATTTAAAACGTTTTAAAACAGCAGAAATTTTAGAATTGCCTAATTCAGCAGGTAATCACTCATCACCATTTATTACAGAAAACACAGAATATGTAGTTGCAGGAACACGTTTTGGTGTACCAGGTGATTATGAAGATGGTGATGTGCCAATTAATACATATAAGAAAAACTTTAAGGCTCACATCAGTTTTATTAAAGTAGACAAAGAATCGGGTGAAATGGATCTATCTTTCCAATTGCGTTTACCAGGTGTTAACTTTGACCTTTCTCACGCAGGAAAAGGAAAATCGCACGGTTGGTTCTTCTTTACTTGTTACAACTCCGAATTAGCTAATACGCTTTTAGAAGTAAATGCTTCTCAAAATGATAAAGATTTTATCATGGCAGTTAACTGGAAAAAAGCTGAAGAGTATATTAAAGCTGGTAAAGGTAAAATCGAAAAAGCAAGATATGCACATAATACTTGGGATGACGAAACTCATACTGGGAAATCAGTTATCAAAGAAGAAGTTTTAGTATTAGATGCTACAGCATTGAAAGATATTGTTTATTTAATGCCATGTCCAAAATCACCTCACGGTTGTGATGTTGATCCAACGGGAGAATACATTGTAGGTTCTGGAAAATTAGCAGCTTTAATCCCTGTATTTAGCTACACTAAAATGTTAGCAGCAATTGACAAAAAAGATTTCGAAGGAGATTATGAAGGAATTCCTGTATTAAAATACAACTCTGTTTTACATGGAGAAGTTCAAAAACCAGGTTTAGGACCATTACATACTGAATTTGATGGAAAAGGAAATGCATATTCAACGATGTTCGTTTCATCTGAAGTAGTAAAATGGGATATTAAAACACTTAAGGTGTTAGATAGACATCCAACTTACTATTCTCCAGGTCACCTTTCTATTCCAGGTGGAGATAGTAAAAAACCTTTTGGAAAATATATGGTAGTTTATAATAAAATTACCAAAGACAGATATTTACCAACTGGTCCAGAATTAACGCAATCTGCACAATTATTTGATATTAGTGGAGATAAAATGCAATTATTATTAGATTACCCTACAATTGGGGAACCTCACTATGCACAATCAGCTCCAGCAGACTTAATTCGTAATAATGGTCAATTAAAAATTTACGATATTAAGAAAAATAATCACCCAAGAGTTTCAAAAGGTGAAAAAGATACTAAAGTAGTAAGAGAAGGGAACAAAGTACATGTTTATATGACAATGATACGCTCACACTTTGCTCCAGATAATATTGAAGGAATTAAAGTGGGTGATGAAGTATATTTCCATGTAACAAATCTTGAACAAGATTGGGATGTACCTCATGGATTCTCAATTAGAAGAGCTAACGCGGCCGAATTATTAATTATGCCAGGTGAAACATCAACTCTATATTGGAAACCAACTAAAGTAGGTATTGTACCTTTCTATTGTACAGACTTCTGTAGTGCCTTACACCAAGAAATGTCAGGTTACTTAAGAGTATCACCAGCAGGAAGTAATGTTCCAATTTCATATAGTTTAGGTACTAATTTACCAGCTTCTTCAAAATAATAATAAACAAAAAAAAACGAGGGAGCAACTTAAAAATGCTCCCTTATTTTTTTTAAAAAACATTAAAATGAAAACAACAAATTTGTCTTTAGTTTCAAAAGTTATGCTTTTGATTGTAGGAATACTTTTTATAGCGTCTTTATTTTTACCCTTATGGAGAATCGAATTAGATGCACCTCAATATCCTGAAGGATTAACATTACAATTACATGCCAATAAAATTGCTGGTGATGTTAATATTATCAATGGATTAAATCATTACATTGGTATGGCAACATTGCACACAGAAAACTTTTTTGAGTTTAAAATTTTACCTTATATTTTTGGAGCTTTTGGCTTAATTGCATTTGCTTTGATTTTTATAAATCGTAGAAAAGCTGTTTTGGTTTTTTTAATCACTTTTGTACTTTTTATAGCGCTTTCAGCAGTTGATTTTTACAGATGGAATTACGAATACGGACATAATTTAGATCCAAATGCAGCTATTATTGTTCCAGGAATGGCTTATCAACCTCCGTTGTTAGGATTCAAACAATTATTAAACTTTGGTGCTTACTCAATTCCAGATGTTGGAGGTTGGTTGCTTACAGGTGCTGGATTATTATTAGCAACAATTGTATGGGTAGAATACAAATATAAAAAAACGACATAATGAAAATAGTATCTTACTTCTTATTACTAACCTTGATTTTCTCATGCGCTAAAAAAGAAGCAGAAGTAATCAAATTAAATACAGATGGATGCGAATTTTGTAAAATGAAAATCGCTGATGGAAAATTTGGTGCTGAGTTAATTACCACTAAAGGAAGAATTTATAAATTTGATGATATACATTGTATGGTGAATTATCAAAAAGAAAATCCAAATCCAAAGATTCAATCTTTTTACATTCACGATTTTAATCAGAACAATATACTTATTCCTGCAGAAACTGCTTTTTATGTAAAAGGAGGCAATATTAATAGCCCAATGCATGGCAATACTATTGCTGTTCAAACTAATGAAGAAGCCAAACAAATGGCTGAAAAATATAATGCAAGTCCTATTTCTTGGACCGAAATTATTAAATAAAAGTAAATGAAATATTTTTTAATTATACTGCTTCTTTTTTCATTTTCTCTGAATGCAACCACAATTCACGTAGGAAAAAATTATCCTATAAAGTCGGTAAAAGAAGGAATCGCTTTAACAAAAGATGGTGATACATTAATGGTTCATGGAGGATGGTACAAAGAAGGAAATATAATAATTGATAAAAAGATTGTGTTTATAGGCAAAGGTTTACCCGTTTTAGACGGTGAAAAGAAACATGAAGTCTTATCGATAAAATCAGATAGTGTCGTAGTAGATGGTTTTAAAGTAATCAAATCGGCTTATGCAACTATAACAGATCCGTGCGGCATCAAAGTATATAACGCTAAGTATGTTATAATTCAGAATAATGTTTTAGATGATAATTTTTTTGGTATTTACCTTCAGAATTGCCAGAAGTGTACCATAAAAAATAATCGTTTAAAAGCATATGGTAAGGAAGAACAACAACTTGGAAACGGAATACACTGTTGGAAATCAAACGATATCTTAATAATTGCAAATAGAATAGATGGCCATAGAGATGGTATTTATTTTGAATTTGTTTTTGACTCTTTAATTTGGAGAAACATCAGTACAAATAACGTTAGATATGGATTGCATTTTATGTTTTCTCACAGCGATACTTATATAACAAATATTTTTAGAAATAATGGAGCAGGAGTATCGGTTATGTACACTAAAGGTGTTAAAATGTTTAATAATACCTTCGAACAAAATTGGGGTGATTCTGCTTATGGACTACTTTTAAAAGACATTTCAGACAGTTATATTTTTAATAATAAATTTATATCCAACACTTCTGGAATTTATTTAGAAGGTGGAAGTCGTAATAAAATTGAGAAAAACCAATTCATTTCAAACGGTTGGGGAATGAAAATTCAGGCTAATTGTATGGATAATGAAATTGTAAATAATAATTTTTTAAAAAATACTTTCGATATAAGCACCAACGGAAGTCTTGTTCTAAATACTTTTAACAATAACTATTGGGATAAATATGAAGGATATGATTTAAATAGAGATGGAGTTGGCGATGTACCTTATCACCCATTAAGCTTATTTGCAGTTTTGGTCGAAAGTAACCCATCAACTATGTTGTTATATAGGAGTTTTATGATTACTCTTTTAGATAAATCTGAAAAAGTGTTACCCAGTATAACACCCGATAATTTTGTAGATAATAAACCATTAATGAAGCCATTGCCACTATGATTGAAGTAAGCCAAGTAAACAAAAAATTTGGAAAATTAGAAGTATTAAAAAACGTTAATCTTACTTGTAAAAAAGGAGAATGTATTGCGCTAATTGGTCCAAACGGTTGCGGAAAAACCACTTTAATAAAATCTATTTTAGGAATGGTTTTACCTGATAATGGAACCATTATTTTTAACGAAAAATCAATAAAAAACGAATATTTGTACCGAAATAATATTGGATATATGCCACAAATTGGCCGTTATCCGGATACAATGACAATCGGACAAGTAATTGAAATGATTAAAACCATTAGAAGTTCAAATGAAGTGTTAGATGAAGATTTGATAAAAGCCTTTGAATTAGAAAAAATGTTCGACAAACAAATGCGAACGCTTTCTGGAGGAACAACGCAAAAAGTAAGTGCCACATTAGCTTTTTTATTCAATCCAGATGTTTTGATTTTAGATGAACCAACAGCTGGACTAGATCCATTGGCATCAGAAGTATTAAAAGAAAAAATCATCAAAGAAAAAGAAAAAGGAAAATTAATTCTAATTACATCACATTTATTGAGTGAATTAGATGATTTAATTACCGAAATTGTTTTCATGCAAGAAGGTGAAGTTCATTTTCATAAAAAAGTAGCTACACTTTTAGAAGAAACTAATGAAACTAAAATTTCTAAGGCTATTGCATCAATATTGAAATCAAAAAAGAATTTAACCACATAGAATCATAGAATTATAATATTTTTAAATAGCTTCCTGTTTTTACATAGCTCTGAAATCTATATAATGTGAAGCATCTTAACACAATCAATGAAACTATGTTTCTATGTGTTTTAAACTAATTAAAAAAATGAATAGAATTATAAAAATTATATTATCCGATATTTTAAAGAACAAAATAGTTTTAGCTTTTACATTAATATTAGCTATTTTATCTTGGAGTTCGTTTGCCTTAGAAGATAATTCATCAAAAGGTTTGTTAACTATATTGAATGTAATTTTATTTACAGTTCCTTTAGTTTCAATACTTTTTGCAACCATATATTTATATAACAGTTCTGAATTTATTGAACTTTTATTAAGTCAGCCCATAAAAAGAGTCAAAATCTGGATGAGTTTATTCATAGGATTATCCACATCAATGGTCATTGCTTTCTTACTTGGGGCCGGAATTCCATTATTAATTTATAGTCCAAATGCTGTTGGTTTTATGATGATTAGCGTTGGAAGTATTATTTCGATAGTTTTTGTGGCTTTGGCATTTTTAAGTTCAATTGTGACAAGAGATAAAGCCAAAGGAATCGGAATTGCAATTATGATCTGGTTGTTTTTTGCTTTGCTTTTTGACGGATTGGTTTTGTTTTTATTATTCCAATTTGCAGATTATCCAATAGAAAAAGCCATGGTTGGAATAACAGCATTAAGTCCAATAGATTTAGCTAGAATTCAAATTTTATTACATCTAGATGTTTCTGCAATGATGGGTTACACAGGAGCTATTTTTAAAGACTTTTTTGGTACTTCATTAGGATTAATTGTTTCTTTTCTACTATTGTGTTTATGGGCAATTATTCCTTTTTCTATTTCCTTAAAAATGTTTAAAAGCAAAGATTTATAACCTTAAAAAAATGCGTTATGAAGAAAGATATTCAAAATAGAGCAGACATTATTAAATTAGTAGATACTTTTTATAATAAAACTAAAAACGATCCTTTAATTGGGCATATTTTTACAAATGTAGCCCATGTTAATTGGGAATTACATTTGCCAAGAATGTATGATTTTTGGGAAAATATACTTTTTTCTACCGCAAATTTTGATGGAAATCCCATGAAAACGCACAAAGAGTTAAATCAAAAAGCACCAATGAATTTCACACATTTTAACCGTTGGAACACATTGTTTAATGAAACTGTAGATGCATTATTTAAAGGAGAAAAAGCCGAAGAAATTAAAAATAGAGCTATGAATATTTCAAAAGCAATGATGGATAAAGCATTAAGTTAAATTTTGTTAAGTATGATTTAAAGCATAAAAATTTATTTGTTTTATCAATAATTTTGAACAGTTCGTAAAAAGTTTACGAGCTGTTTTTTAATTTAAATTCAAATTATATGAATGTTTTAGAACAACCAACAATAGGCGAATATGTAGCCAAAGATTTCAGAACTGCAGCAGTTTTTTCAAAATACGGAATTGATTTTTGTTGCAAAGGAAACAGAACTATCGAAGAAGCTTGTGAAAAAAAAGGAATGGATTTTTCTCAAATTGAAAATGAAGTTACGCAACTTTTAGAAACAAAATCAGATGGAGCAATAGATTTTAAATCATGGCCAAGTGATTTATTAATTGATTATATCGAAAAAACACATCATCGTTATGTGGAAGAAAAATCAGCTGTTTTAGTCGCATTTTTAGATAAATTATGCAAAGTTCATGGACATAATCATCCTGAATTATTTGAAATAAAAGAATTGTTTGATGGATGCGCAGGAGATTTAGCACAACATATGAAAAAAGAAGAATTGATTTTATTTCCTTTCATCAAAAAATTGGAATCTGCTAGTAGAACAGGACATTTAATTGAGCAACCTCATTTTGGAACTGTAGAAAATCCAATTGCCATGATGAAACATGAACACGAAAATGAAGGAGATCGTTTTGTTAAAATTGCAGCATTAACTAAAAATTACACGCCACCAACTGATGCTTGTAATACTTATAAAGTTACGTTTTCTATGTTGCAAGAATTTGAACAAGATTTACACAAACACATTCATTTAGAAAACAATATTTTATTTCCAAAAGCGATTGAAATGCAAAAGAAGTTTAGCTAAAACTTAAGAAGTGATCCATACAAAAAGCATAGTTCAAAATACTATGCTTTTTTTTGATTAATAATTTTCAATAGTTACTATTGATTTTAATACTATTTCACTTTTAATAGAATTAGAAACTAAACAAGCTGCTTCTGATTTTTCTAAAATACGTTTTGCTCTTTCTATTTTTTCTGGATCAGAAATTACTACTTCAGGTTTCAATATAATTTTAGTTATTAAATATTTACCTTCTATTTTTTCTAAAATTCCTTCAGAATCACACTTAAATGAAATGAAATCAAATTTTGAATATTCAGCAATAGCTAAAAAAGTCGTCATAAAACAACTTACAACTGAAGCAGTAAATAAATGTTCAGGAGACCAAATATTAGGCATTCCTTTGTCAAATTCTGGTGGTGTTGCAACTTCAATACTTATGGGTAATTCAGGAGAAGATATAGTTCCTTTTCTATCATTAGTCCATTTTAAGTTTACATTGTATACGTGATTTTCCATTATGAATAAGTTTTAATTTATACACAAATAGACTATTTATTTTTAATTAATTATATGACATTAGTCATTTTACATCATTTTTTACAAGATATAAAAAAAGCATAGGTTACGACAGCCTATGCTTTTCTCAATTAAAAAGAACAATTTTTGAATTAATAATTATCTTTTATTTGGGTAATAAAACGTCATTAATTACATGAATAATTCCGTTTGAAGTTTCAATTGTAGCAACAATTTCAGAACCATTTACAAACGTTTTATCATCTTTTTTAGTGATTTTTACTTTTCCACCGTAAACCATATCAAAATCTTGACCGTCTTGCATGTATTCAGTTTTTAAAACACCAACATAAGTATGGTAGCCTAAAATATTTTCTAAATCACCTTTTTTCTCTGGTTTTAATAAATCATCAACAGTTCCAGCTGGTAATTTGTCGAAAGCAGCATTTGTTGGAGCAAAAACGGTAAATGGTCCTGCATTACTTAGCGAAGTTACAAGTCCAGCTGCTTTTAATGCTGCAACTAATGTTGAATGATCTTTGCTGCCAGATGCAACTTGCACAATATTTGGGTTTGAAGCATCATCTTGAACACCTTCTTGTCCAACACTTAAATCAGTACTAGTTTCTGTAGTTGTTGTTTCTTGTGTTGCTTCATTGTTCTCTTTACAACTTCCTAAAAAGAATAAAGATGTAAGGACTAAAAATGAGATCGTTTTTTTCATAATGGTTATACTTTAATATTATACTACAAAGTACCATCATAACCACAATTTATTTTATGAGTCAAATCATAAAACTATGCTTTTTTAAACTTTTTTGCATTTAAATAAAGCATGCTAAAAGCTCCAGAAAATAGAATAATGGCTATTGCAAAAAGCATCTCGTTTGCATAAGGAATTAATGTATAGCTGAAAGAAGCAATTCCTTGTATAGCTAGAACCAATTCATTTAAAAAAATACCAATAATAAATAGAGCTAATGCTTTTTTGATACTGTTATTTTGAAGTACTAAGTGATTTGTAAATAAGTAAACCAATAAAAATCCAGAAATAATGGCTAGTAAAACCAAATGCAAATAAGCAATAACTATAGGTCTAAATCCAAAAGCTAATTTTCCGATTATCGGAATGGTTGAACCGAATTGCAATATGAATTTAATAGAAACACACACTATTATACTAACATAAATCCATTTAAAGAAAGGAGCCAATGAAAAGGTTTTAATGAAATTTGGAACTATAACTTGTATGAATTTCACCCAAGCCAAGCCCTGAAGAACCGAACTTATAACCGCTATACTATAAATCCAAATGGGTAATTCAAGCCATAAGACAGATAATAAATATGCTGGAATACAACTGATAAAAAACCAAAGAAAAATATTTTTATTCGCTTTTTCAATACCTAAGGTTGGTGTGAGTTGATTCATGAATAAACCTAAACAAGCAAACCAAAACCATCCATTATATTGAAAGTGTAAATAAAAATAAATGGATGATAAATAGAAGTCTTGCGTTATATTTTTAGTAGCCATCATATAAGCTAATGCAAAAGTTCCTAAAGAAGATAAAACATTGAAAATTAAGGCGGCTTTAAACCAGTTTATTGATAAATTGTCTTTTGGAATTTGTTTTAAATCTTTGAAGTATAAAATTGAAAACCAAAATGAAACGAATATAGATAAAGTTGAGAATAATATTGAAATTAATCCATAACCCTGAAAGATAAAACTAAAAAGCATTATGTAAGCACAAATTAAATTAGCGATAAAAACGTTTTTATATTTTTCAAGATTTATAGCGCTATTTTGTTTGGATAAGAAATGAACCATCAAAACAATTAAAGTTTGAGAAACCCAACCCGCAAAGGCAAAATGTGAATGCGAATGTTGAATGTTTTTTTGATTTAGAAATGGAAACTCGAAGGCAATTTTATAACGCATTAAAAGACCTAATGACGCGACTAACAATAAATTAAATAAGGAAAATTTAATCCAGCATGAAAAATTTAATTTCATTAATAAAATAATTTGTGATTGTTTATTTCGACCTTATTGCATTTATTCATTAGAGATAGAGTTCTAATTACAGTTTCTACACGTAATCCTGTAAAATCTGCAATTTCTTGTCTTGTATAGGGTATTTGAAGTTTTTCAGAATCTGAAACACCATTTTTTTGTTTATAATCTCTTAAAAAAGCATGGATTCTATATTCAGGCTTTTGATTGACAATATTTTTATTGGTTAACGATTTTTTAAAAATTCGCAAAGCTAAAAGTTTCATAATGCTCTTATTAATTTCAGGATATTCTGCAATTATTGTCAAAAATTTGTCTTTTGATATTTTAATAACTACGCTATCTTGTGTAGCTATAGCAGTACACGGGTAAATTTCATCAATGAATAAGGGTGGTTCACCAAAACTACATCCTTTTTCAAAGACACCTTGCGTAAATTCTTTTCCATCCTCATTGGAGCAAAACATCTTAACCGCACCTTCTACTATTTGATAATAAAATAAAGCACTATCATCTTCATAAAAGATAATTTCATCTTTTAAATATTTCTTAGCTACTGCTCCCCAAGTGAATAAGATATCTACATCTATTTGCATAACACACCTAATTTGTACTATACAAAAATGCTAATTATCAGGGAATTAAAATATGATAATTGTCATATTTGTAACAATCGTTACAATTAAAAAGTAATGAAGTATGTAAATTTGCTTTAAATACTATCTTATGAAAAACCTGCTTTTACTTTTACTTTCAGTTTTCCTTTTTTCTTGCAATGAAAAGAAGGAAAAGTATAAACCAATTCAAAACGAAACGGCTCAATTAGACACCATTGAACACAACGGTAAAAAACTAATGGAAACGCATTGTTATTTGTGCCATAGTCCAAGTGCTAAAGAAAATGAAGGTAGAATTGCTCCACCAATGATTGCGATAAAAGCGAGATATTTAATGGATTATGATTCAAAAGAAGATTTCATAAAAGCTATTTCTAATTTTGTGGAAAATCCAACAGAAGATAATACTAAAATGCACGGTGCTGTTAAAAAATTTGGGGTAATGCCCAAACAAGTTTTCCCTGAAAATACAGTAGCTCAAATTGCCGATTTTATGTTTGATTATCAAATTGAAGAACCAAATTGGTTCAAAGAACATTGGCAAGGACACGGAAATGATGATTGGACACAACCAGGAAAAAAAGTAATTGTAGTTGAAAAACAAAAAACCTATGAAGAAATCGGATTGGAATATGCGCTTTCAACCAAAAAATTGTTAGGTCAAAACTTAATGGGAGCGATTCAAAAGAAAGGAACATTAGAAGCCTTAGCTTTTTGTAATATTCAGGCTATGCCATTAACGGATAGTATGTCTGTCAAATATAATGCAACTATTAAAAGAGTTTCCGACAAAAATAGAAATCCAAATAATAAAGCAAATGCTGAAGAATTAGTTTATATAGAACAATTTAAAAAAGATTTAGTAGCTAAAAGAGAACCAAAACCGGTTACCATTGATAAAGGAGATAAAGTACATTTTTATTATCCAATTCCAACCAACACAATGTGTTTGCAATGTCATGGAAAACCTGAAAATATTAAACCAGAAGTTGCTAAACAAATTTTAAAATTATATCCAAAAGATTTAGCCGTGGGTTATGGAGAAAATGAAGTTAGAGGAATTTGGAGTATCACTTTTGATAAGAAGAAATAATGGAAACTATAAAAATAAAAGAAGTTTGCCCAACAAGCACTTTAGAATTAATAAAACGTAATTATCTTTTGTTAGATGTTCGTGAAGAAAATGAATTCAATCAATTTTCATTTGATGTGCCTCGAGTTTTGAATATTCCAATGAGTCAGTTGACTGAAAGAATGAACGAAATTCCTAAAGATGAAAAAGTTATTTTGGCTTGTTTAACTGGCGAAAGAAGTCTAAGAGCAGTTCAATTTTTAAATGAATATGGTTTTACCAATTTATTGAATATGAAAAAAGGTCTTTCAAAATGGGCTCAAAAAGAATATCCAATTAAAGGAGAATCAATTGTTCAAGAAAAATTATGTTGTGGGGAACATTCAAATTGTAAGTAATTATGACAAAAAAACAATATATTTTAACCGGAATTGGAGTAGTGGTTGGCTTAATTGCAGGCTATGCTTATTATCATTATGTGGGTTGTGCTTCAGGAACTTGTGCCATAACATCAAAACCTCTAAATAGTACATTATATGGTGGACTAATGGGTGGATTGTTGTTCAATATGTTTGTAACTTCACCTAAAAAGAAAGAGAAATAATGAGCGATTTTTGGAATCAACGATATGCTGAAAAAGAATATACTTACGGAATTCAGCCCAATCAATTTTTAGAAGCATCTATTTCTAAATTACCTAAAAGCGGAAAAATTTTATTTCCTGCGGAAGGGGAAGGTCGAAATGCTGTTTTTGCCGCAAAGAGTGGTTTTAAAGTTGTAGCTTTTGACACGAGTAGTGAAGGTAAAAAGAAAGCTGACAAATTAGCTCAAGATAATGACGTTATTATTGATTATCAAGTTGGTGTTTTAGAAGATTTAAAGTATAAAGAAGCTTCATTTGATGGAGTTGTATTAATTTATGCTCATTTTCCAAAAGCCATTCGAAAAGCTATGCATAAACAAATTTTGCGATTAGTGAAACCTAACGGCATTATAATTTTTGAAGCATTTAGTAAAGAGCAATTGCAATATACATCAGGTGGACCAAAAGATAGTGAAATGCTTTTTTCTGAAGAAGAAGTAAAAGATGAATTTCAGCATGTAGATTTCGATTTCTTAAAAACAGAAATTATCGAATTAAGCGAAGGAGCTTTTCATAAAGGAAAAGGTTCTGTAGTTCGATTTACAGGAAAGAAAAAATGATGAAATCTTGGAAAGATTATCTATTTGTAAGCATACAATTTCTATTATTTGGAATCTATGCTTTTGATTTTTTACCCAAATTTGAAATTCCGCAATTATTAAAATATATAGCTTTAGTAATTTCAATTTTAGGTGTTGTGATTTCTGTACTTTCGGTTTTACAACTCAATAAAAATCTAACTGTTTTTCCAACACCTAAAACGGATTCTGAATTAATCACTTTTGGAATGTACAAATTCAGTAGACATCCGATTTACAGTGGACTTATCTTATTTACTCTTGGATATGCTTTTTTTAAAGCGTCCTATTTTAAAATAGCAATTGCTTTAATTTTATTGCTTTTGTTTTATTTCAAAACCAATTATGAAGAGCAAAAATTACTTCAAAAGTTTTCAAATTATAACGATTACAAGAAAAAAGTAAACCGATTTTTCCCAAAAATAAAAAAGCCTCAAGCATAATAACTTGAGGCTTTTTTGAGAGTTTTAAAACTTATAATTCACAAACAAAGTAAAGTTTCTTCCAGGTTCTGTGATAGGAACTCTTCCATAACCAGCCACATTATTGAAAGCAAAAGTTAAGTGGTTGTTGTAATATTGGTCAAATACATTTAAAAGTCCCATTCCGATTGATAATGATTCTACAGGTTTATAACCGATATTCAAATCCATTACTTCATAACCAGCTGTTGCAATTTCATCATAACTAGTTGAAATTTTGTCTTGTTTGGCTGTTAAAGTATATAGTGCTTTTGCCCAAAACTTTTTGTAATCATAACCTAACTTCAACCTTGTTACTAAAGGTGGTGTTAAAGGTAAGCTTTCGTTAAAATCTTTATTTTCTGTATAAGTGTACGATACTTCTGTTCCAAAATTGAAATTGTTGTAAAATTTCACATTTCCATATACTTCAAATCCTGTTTTTAAAGCATTGTCAATATTTCTAAAAACCTTCGGATGAATAGGTGGTGTGGTTGCATTGTATTTTCGAGTTAATGTTTCATCAACAACTCCTAAAATATAGTTTTCATAAATAGAATAAAAGACAGATGTTCCATATTGAACTGAATTAAAGAATCCTTTTAAGTCATTCTTACCATCAAAACTTACCTCAAATTGATTGTTGACTTCGGGTTTTAAATTTGGATTTCCTACATATTCATAAGCATCCCTTCCAATATTAAAAAACGAAATATAACGCTCTTCAATATTAGCAGGTCTTGCACCTCTACCAAAAGAAGCTTCCATTTTGTACTTTGGATTAAAAAGATATTTGTAGGAAACAGTTCCACTATAAACGGTTTCATTTCTCTTTTCTAAATTTGGATATAAAGTTGCAAAAGTTGCATCTAAATCAGTTGCATCTGAGGTAACAAAGTCTAAACGCGAACCAACAGTTAACCAAGATTTATTAGATGCTTTTATTTTAGTTTCTGCAAAATATCCAAAGTCATTGGAGTAACTATCTTGCCAAACTTTATCAGTAAAAGCTAAAGGTGTTGGTAATGGATTTCCCATCATATTACGTTTTACTAACCTATCTCTATCACCTTCTCTTGATAAATTTACCATATCAACTCCGGTAAAAAGGTTGACTTTAGAGCCTAAACGCCATTCGGTTTCTAATTTTCCACCATAAGTTGTAGCCTCTACTGCAGAAACAGCTTCTGATGTTGCAAATGTTGCTCTATTAGTATTGCTCATAATATGATCTACAAACGAGTAATATACTTTTGCAGTCAATCCTTTAAAATAATCACCATTTTTCTCTAGTTTGTAATCCAAATTTGCCAATGTGCTATTGTCTTCATCCGTATCCATTGGTAAACCTGCGTGCAATACATCACGACCAAAATTTTGACGGAAAGTAGCTTGTAAACGTTGCTTGTCTGAAATTTGATAACCTGTTTTTAACCCATAACCTAAACTTCTAAAAGATGAAGGTATTTCGTTTTGATTTCCGTCTTTATAGTTTCCGTAATCTCTATGGCTAATATTTCCAGAAAAGTCAAACTTTTTAATTTTACTATCTAATGTGATCATATTGACAACAGAGTTTCCATTGCTTTCATAACCAGAAGAAACACTTCCGCTAATAAGTTTGGTATTGTTGGCTGGAGATTTTGAAACGAGATTAATAAGTCCGCCAAAAGTATTTCCATAACGAACTGAAAACGGACCTTTTATAATTTCAATTTTACTAACTTCTTCAGGATTAACTAATGTTGTAATTGGATCCATTCTGTTTGGACACGCGTGAAAAGCTTTCGTTCCGCCATCAATTTGAACATTTAATTGTTCGTATTGTGAAGCTCTAAAGGCTGGGTCAACAGCATAATTTCCTCTTTTTATAAGATGAAAACCATTGATGTCTTTAAATAATTCCCCTGAATTTTTAGGCTGCACTACTTTTTCCATAAAATCTTGCTTAACAATAATCTGGGCAGGATTTTTAATTTGAGAATCTGTTACAATTACTTCATTTAAAAGTGTAACTTTTGTTGTATCTATTGCTTTTGTTGGTTCTTGAGCGTATCCAACTAACGTGCCTATCATTGTTAGGACACAAATTATTTTTTTCATTTTTATAAATTTGATTAAACATTGTAGCTATTTAGCTTATAAGATGTTAAATCAAATTTTGTGGTGGATGTTCTATGGGATAATAAGTATCAGATTTAAATAAATCTTTTTTAACACATATTGTTTTTTTCTTTAAAGCAGTGACAATAGAAAAATTAAAATTCTGAGTTGCATTTAAAAAAACAACTTCACTATCTGTAACTATTTTTTTTGAAGAGTTTTGAGTGTCTTGTTCTTTATTTACCTTTTTTAAATGACATTTACCGTTACATTTAAGCTCTGGTTTTGCTTTGTTTTCGCAAAATTGTTCTGTAAAACTATCATTAAAAAAAGAATATTCAAATTGTAAAATAGTAGTTTTTAAATTAAAACATAAAATGCTAATTGTGATAAGAAAAATAAAACTATTTTGAATCGATTTGTTCATTCATTTTAAAAATTGTTCAAATTTCAGTATAAACTTTTATGTAGAAAGTGATAATTGTTACAGAGTAGCATAGAAAGAATTCTTAAATTAGCGTAAACTAATAAAAATGTATATTCTTCATTGCTGTACATTTATTTACTATTTTTTACATGGAAAAGGATTTATTTCAAATTATAAAATCAGAAGAAATTGTATTGATTGAATTTATTAATACAAATTGTGGACCTTGTGCAATGAATAAGCCAATTTTGCAACAAGTCAAAAATACTCTTGGAAAAAGAGTAGAAATTAATGTTGTTTCTTTGAAAGAAGTGCCTGAATTCGTGAAAATTTATAAAATTGATACGGCTCCCACAATAGTTTGTTTTCAAAGTGAAAAATTAATTTGGAGAACCACTGAAATATTATCCAAACAACAAATCGTAAAAAAAATATTAGCAATAGTTTAAAATCTTATATTTACACCATGAAATTTAAAGTTTACATACTTTTTATCTACTTGATTGCTTTAACGGCATTGCCTTCTGTGCGTGCCATTAAACTTCAATTTGGGAGTAACTGTGAACAATCATTTGATGATTCTGAAGAAAAAGAATGTGAACATTATAAGTTTGTAATGGGGTTGAATTTTAGTCCTGTACAAGTGATACATGAAATTCATTATTCACTTAAAAGTATAATTTCAGATTTTAAATTGACAAAAGAAACTTCGTTTTATGAAACTTTTTTTGTTTCAATTTATCAGACTACCATTTGGCATCCTCCAAAATTTTTGTTGTAAAAACGACTTAAATTTAATGCTGCATAAATTGCAGTTAACATAACTTATAACAAAATGAAAAAGTTTATATTTTTTCTTGTCTTGGTTTTAACACAACTAATTCAAGGACAAAACAATTTTCCATATGATGTAGTTTTAACACCTGTGACTGTTTCAGGTTTGCCGGGTTTGCATTCATACGCATTTGGACAACACAACGGAAAATGGTTAATAATAGGTGGAAGAAAAGACGGAATTCACGCTCGTCAGCCTTTTAACGCTTTTCCGGGAAGCCAGAATAATACGGATATTTATGTAGTTGATATTGCTACACAACAAACTTGGTCTGCTTCTGTAACCACTTTAGCAACTGGAATACAAGAGCAATTACAATCTACTAACATGAATTTTTATCAAGATGGAAATGCATTGTTTATAATTGGTGGTTATGCTTTTGCAACTTCGACTAATGATCATATTACACATGATAAATTAACGTCAATCGATGTTTCAGGTTTGATTACTGCGATTACAACTAATGCTAGTATTACAAGTTATTTTAAGCAAATTACAAATACAAATTTTGCAATTACTGGAGGATATTTAGGTAAAATTGGGAATGAATTTTATTTAGTAGGAGGTCATCGTTTTGATGGTCGATATAATCCTATGAATAATCCAACGTTTACTCAAACCTATTCAAATTCTATTAGAAAGTTTGAAATTGATAATTCAGGAACACAATTATCTATCAGTAATTATTCGGCTATAACCGATGCTGTTCATTTACACAGAAGGGATTATAACCTGTTACCACAAGTATTTCCTAATGGTGAATTAGGATACACTATTTCTTCTGGAGTATTTCAAATCAATGCAGATTTACCATTTTTGTATCCAGTTGACATTAAAGCTAGTGGTTATTTTCCACAAACAGGTTTTAATCAATATTTGAGTAATTATCATTCAGGAAAAGCTTGTTTGTATGATGCAACTAATAATAATATGCATAATCTGTTTTTTGGTGGAATAAGTCAATATTATTACAATAACGGTACTTTAATTCAAGATGATACAGTTCCTTTTGTAAAAACAATTAGTAGAACGACTAGGACTTCTAACGGTTCTTTAACTGAGTATCAATTGCCAGTTGAAATGCCTAATTTAAAAGGCGCTGGAGCGGAATTTATTCCGAATGAAAATTTACCGCATTATTCAAATGAAGTAATAAAACTTTCAGATATAACGGCAAATGAATTTGTGATTGGTCATCTTTTTGGTGGAATTCAAAGTAGTTCGACTTCTCCATTTACTAATAATCAAACTAGTACTACTAGCGCAGATCCAACAGTTTATGAAGTTAAGTTGGTTTATAACCCAGCCTTAAGTGTTGATAAAATTGATGGAAGAAATCCGTTTTCATTTACGGTTTATCCAAATCCTGCCGAAAATGACACTATCAAAGTTGATTTGACAATTCCATATTTAGCCGAATTAGAATATATGATGTCTAGTTTAGATGGAAAAATTTTATCAGAAGGAACAATTGAAGATTTAAAAATAGGAAATAACCAAATGGATTTTAGTTTAGAAGAAGCACAAACTAAAACGGTTATTTTAACATTTGTTTTTGACCATAAATTTTACGAATCAAAAAAAATCATAAAAAAATAAAAGAAATAAAAAAGTTAAACAAATATTTATATATTTGTGACTGAAACGATTAAAAATAATTTTAAAACTATACACAATGAAAAAATTAGTAACAATATTAGCAGTAGCTTTATTTATGTTTTCTTTCGATGCTAGCGCTCAAGAGCCAAAACAAAAAAAGAAAGAAAAAGCAAAAACTGAAAAAGCATCTTGCTCTAAAGAAGAAAAAAAATCTTGTGGAACAGAAGCTAAAAGTTCTTGTTGTTCTTCTAAAAAAGCAGAAGCTAAAAAAGAAGATTAATTATAATAATTAAAGCATTTCTTAATTGAAATGCTTTTTTTTGTATCTTTGTTAACCAAATGGTTAAACCAATTAGTTGAAATGAAAAAAATAGAATCAAATACTGAAGAAATAATTTTTAAAAGTGCCATCACAATTTTTCATAAAAAAGGATTGGCTGGATCACGTATGCAAGAAATTGCCGATGAAGCTGGAATTAACAAAGCCATGTTGCATTATTATTTTAGAAGTAAACAATTGTTGTTTGAAGCTGTATTTAAAAATGCTTTTATGCAATTAGCACCACAAATTCAACAAGTATTGAACTCTGAGGATTCTTTATTCGAAAAGATTGAAAATTTTGCGGATAAGTATATTTCCTTTATTATGGAAAATCGTTTTTTGCCAACCTTCATTATTCAAGAATTAAATAACAATCCAGATTTTGCTAAAAACTTTTTCAGTCAAGCTGAATTTCCAAAACCAACCCATTTTTTACTTCAAATAGAAGAGGAAATTAGAAAAGAAACCATTCTACCGATAAATCCGAAACAATTATTAATTGATATGTTTTCATTGGCAGTTTTTCCATTTGTAGGCTCGCCATTACTTCATAAAATTTTAAACTCTACTGAAGAAGAATATGATGATTTGCTTTTAGAACGAAAAAAACACTTAGCTTCAATGCTAATAAATAGTATTAAAAAATGAAAAATTTTCTAAAAATAGTGCTTTTGTTTTTTATAACGATGTCAAATGCACAACAAAAATTAACAATAGAAGAATGTTACGCTTTGGTAGATAAAAATTATCCGTTAGCCAAACAAAACGAGTTGTTACAACAAAAAGCAAACTATGAAACCGAAGTATTAAACAAAGCAAAATTACCAACAATAGGCTTAAACGCTCAAGCTACTTATCAATCTGCTGTGACTCAATTGCCAATTAGTTTGCCTAATGTCACTATAAATCCCTTAAACAAAGATCAATATAGAGCAACAGTTGATGTAAATCAATTGCTATATAATGGAGGAATGATTGATGCCAATGTGCAATTAAAAGAAGTGCAAACCAAAGTGCAACAACAACAAGTGGCCGTGAATTTATATCCTTTAAAATCTAAAGTCAACTATTACTTTATGTCGGTTTTATTGTTGCAAGACCAAAAGGAATTATTGTTGTCTAAAAAAAATCAGATTGGAGAAAAAATTAAAGAAGTTAAAACAGCCGTAAAATATGGTGCATTATTACCTTCATCTGAACAAACTTTAGAAGCTGAATTACTAAAAATTGATCAACAATTAATCGAAAATGACTTTCAACATATTGAAAACATTCAAAATTTAGCTAGTCTGACTTCAACTTCAATTTCAAATAATGTAGAATTAACAAGACCAATTATTGATAATAGCAAAAACGGAAATCGTCCAGAATTAGTACTTTTTGATTTGCAACAACAACAAATTGATCAATCTAAAACAATTATTTCTAAAAGTAATTTACCAAAATTGAACGCTTTTGGGCAAGCAGGTTATGGGAATCCAGGTTTAAATATGCTTGAAAATTCCTTTCAAAGTTTTTATATGGTTGGATTAAAAATGAATTGGAATGTGTTTGATTGGAATAAAACTAAAGCTGAAAAGCAAGCCTTAGATATTGCAAAAGAGGTTGTAAATTCTGAAAAAGAAACATTTGAATTAAATTACTCGATGCAAGTAAAGGAAATAGAAACACAAATAAATAAAATAGAAAAAATTATCGAAATTGACGAAAACAGTATCACTTTACGAGAAGAAATTCTAAAAGTTTCTGATTCACAATTAAAAAATGGAGTTATTACAACATCTGATTATTTAGTTGAACTAACTCAATTATACGATGCAAAAACCAACCAAAAGGTGCATCAAACACAGCTCGAATTAGCAAAAGTAAATTACCAAATTATTAAAGGTTTATAAAATGAAAAACATAATACTATTTCTTATAACACTAGGTTTTATTTCTTGCAACAAAGATAATAACGAAGCAGATGCATATGGAAATTTTGAAGCAACAGAAGTTACTATTTCTTCAGAAGCTAATGGAAAAATTGAATTTCTAAAAGCAGAAGAAGGAAATGTGATAGATAAAGATTTCGTTGTAGGTCAGATTGATACAATTCAATTGTATTTAAGCAAACAACAATTAATGGCTTCAAAAAACACAATCTATTCAAAATCTGCCAATGTTTTATCACAACGAAGTGTTTTAAACGAACAATTAAAAACAACTTTGATAGAACAAAAACGAATTAAAAATATGTTTGCTGAAAGTGCTGCTACCAAACGACAAGTGGACGAAGTAAATGGAAAAGTAAGCGTTTTACAACAACAAATAAAAAGCGTTGCAACACAAAATGCACCAATCATTAATGAAGTAAATTCAATTGAAGTACAGATTGAAAAAATCAACGACCAACTCAAAAAAGCTAAAATCATTAATCCGATTAAAGGAACAGTTTTGGCCAAATATGCAGAACCAAATGAAATTACAGCTTTTGGAAAACCCTTATACAAAATTGCCGATTTATCTGAAATGACATTACGTGTTTATTTTAGCGAAACCCAATTAGCATCTATAAAAATGGGACAAGAAGTTACGGTTTCAATTG
Organism: Flavobacterium gelidilacus DSM 15343; assembly: GCF_000422685.1. Lineage (GTDB taxonomy): Bacteria > Bacteroidota > Bacteroidia > Flavobacteriales > Flavobacteriaceae > Flavobacterium > Flavobacterium gelidilacus. The sequence continues at coordinate 245,251 of NZ_KE383904.1, forward strand.
ATAATAATGATGGAACAAAATCTTATAAAGGAATTATTTCTTGGATTTCATCTTCAGCTGAGTTTACTCCAAAAGTGATTCAAACTAAAGAAGAAAGAGTCAATTTGGTTTATGCAGTAAAAGTGATGGTTAAAAATGATGGCAGTTTAAAAATAGGAATGCCAGCTGAAGTAAAATTGTAAAGAATTGTAATATCAATTTCAACATCAATGAAAATTTCAAATTAAAAGATTATTCAAATTTTTCAAATTTCTTGAATCTGTGTTCCAAAAAAAATAACAATTTTAAAAACATATAAAATTAAAAAATCATCACAATAGTATCCTTATTTATATTGTTTGGATGCAAAACAATTCAACTTAATTCTAAAACAACCACTATGAATTTAAAAAGTCTTCACACCGAAAACAAAGCTGTTCAAACAAATGTATTATTTGAACCGACTGAAAAAGTGATTTCCATGCAGATTGCAAAAGGAGAAACCTTAAAAGAACATATTTCAAAAATTCCAGTTTTATTAGTTTGTGTTTCTGGAAAAGCAAAGTTTGGAGACGAACAAGGGAAAAATATTAGCTTACAATCAGGTGATTATGTAAAAATTGAGCCAAACGTAAAACATTGGGTTGATGCTTTTGAAGAAAGTAACTTTTTATTAATCAAATAATTTTCAATAGAGAATCAAATTTTCTTAAAACCAAAACATGAAAAAATCAATCGTATTATTAGCGTTTTTTGCTTTATTTAGTTGTAAATCAGTTACAGTAGAGCCAATAAAAACAATGAATTTAAAAGACTTGCATACTGAACAGAAAGATGTTCAAACAGCTCTTTTATTTGTGCCTTCAGAAAGTAAAGTAGTGTCATTACAAATTGCTAAAGGCAAACAATTAGCAGAACACATCACAACTGTGCCAGCCTTATTAGTTTGCGTTTCAGGTAGCGGAAGCTATAGTGATCAAAGTGGTAGAAAAATGAGTTTAAAATCAGGTGATTATGTAAAAATTGAGCCAAACGTAAAACATTGGGTTGATGCTTTTGAAGAAAGCAACTTTTTATTAATAAAATAAACAATTTCAAAATTTGATTTTTGTAATTGACATTGTAATTGAAATTTAAAATATGAGCATTTCTGTCCAAAATATTTCCAAATCCTATCAACAACTCAAAGCTGTTGATGCCATTTCTTTTGAAGTAAATGAAGGAGAGTTATTTGGATTAATTGGACCAGATGGAGCAGGTAAAACAACGATTTTTAGAATTCTAACAACGCTTTTATTAGCTGATGAAGGAAAAGCCAAAGTTTTAGAATATGATGTGGTTAAAGATTATAAATCCATCAGAAACTCTGTGGGTTATATGCCTGGAAAATTTTCATTATACCAAGATTTAACAGTCGAAGAAAACCTAACCTTTTTTGCTACTATTTTCGGAACAACCATTGAAGAAAACTACGACTTAATTGAAGATATTTACGTCCAAATAGAACCTTTTAAAAACCGTAGAGCTGGAGCATTATCTGGTGGAATGAAACAAAAATTGGCTTTATGTTGTGCTTTAATTCACGCACCAAAAGTCTTGTTTTTAGACGAGCCAACAACTGGAGTTGATCCAGTTTCGCGAAAAGAATTTTGGCAAATGCTAAAGCGATTACAGCAAAAAGGAATCACCATTTTAGTGTCAACGCCTTATATGGATGAAGCTTCACTTTGTGATAGAATAGCATTAATCCAAAAGGGGAAAATATTAAAGATCGATTCACCACAAAATATCATTTCAAATTATGATAAATTAATTTACGATATAAGTTCCAAAAATACACATGGTTTAATTCACGATTTAAAAAATTATCCAAGTCAATATAGTGTTTATGCTTTTGGCGAATTTATTCATTACATTGATAGCAAAAAAGATTTTAATCCAAGCGATTTAAACGAATATTTAGAACATAAAAAGCATTCAGAAATCATCATTCAACCAGCAAAAACAAGTATTGAAGATGTTTTTATGGATTTATAAAATATGAACCGAGAAAAAATCATACAAGTCGAAAACCTAACCAAAGAATTTGGCGATTTCACAGCAGTGGATAGTATTTCTTTTGATGTTTACAAAGGAGAAATTTTTGGTTTTCTTGGAGCAAATGGAGCAGGAAAAACAACGGCTATGAAAATGCTAATCGGAATTTCAAATCCAACTTCAGGAAAAGCAATTGTTGCTGGATACGATGTTTTTTCACAAGCCGAAATGGTTAAGAAAAGTATTGGTTACATGAGTCAAAAATTCTCGTTGTACGATGATTTAACCATCAAAGAAAATATTACCTTTTTTGGAGGAATTTATGGTTTGTCAAGAAAAAGAATAAAAGAAAAAATAGCCGAACTAGTAGAAGAATTGCAATTACAAGAAGTTGCGAATCATTTGGTTGGTTCTTTGCCTTTAGGTTGGAAACAAAAATTATCCTTTTCAGTTGCTTTATTGCACGAGCCAAAAATTGTGTTTCTAGATGAGCCAACTGGAGGCGTTGATCCCATTACAAGACGACAGTTTTGGGAAATGATTTACACACAAGCCAACAAAGGAACAACCATATTTGTTACAACACATTATATGGATGAAGCTGAATATTGCGACCGAGTTTCTATAATGGTTGAAGGTAAAATTGAAGCTTTGAATTCACCAAAAAAGCTCAAAGAACAATTTAAAGTGGATTCCATGAACGAAGTGTTTTTGAAATTAGCGAGAAATATTGAATAGCACAAAGAACAAAGATGAAAGAGCAAAGACAAAAAAATCCGGGCTAATCCGTAAAATCCGTGTCAAAAACAGATTTTTCTAATTTCTTACCCGAGCCTGAAAGTGCGAACTGACGAAGTAAATCTGTGTTCCAAAAATTAAAACCTTGCGAACTGTGCATAATTCTTTGCGGACTTCGCGGTTAAAAAATAATAAAATGAAAAGATTCATCGGTTTTGTAAAAAAAGAATTCTATCACATTTTTCGTGACAAACGTTCCATGTTCATCCTTTTCGGAATGCCAGTTGCGCAAATTATGTTGTTTGGTTTTGCCATTACCAACGAAATTAATAACGTAAAAATTGCTGTTTTAGATCAATCAAAAGATACAGAAACACAACAAATAATCAACAAAATTTCAGCTTCAAGTTACTTTAGTATAGAGCAAGGAATTCAATCCGAAAATCAAATTGAATCTATATTTAAAAAAGGAAAAGTCAAAGCTGTTTTAGTTTTCGAAAAAGATTTTATTAAACATTTAGAAACTAAAAAAGCAGCTAAAGTACAAGTCATTACCGATGCAACTGATCCCAATATGGCAAACACTATTTCCAATTATATCAATTCAATTTTACAGAATCATGCAACCGAAAAAAATGCCAATATAAATCCAGCTTACCAAATTCAAACGCAAACACAGTTGTATTACAACCCAGAAATGAAAAGTGTTTTTACCTTTGTTCCTGGAGTAATGACAGTCATTTTAATGTTGGTTTCGGCTATGATGACTTCAATTTCTATCACACGTGAAAAAGAATTAGGTACGATGGAAATTTTACTTGTTTCACCATTAAAACCCATTCAAGTTATTATTGGCAAAGTGTTTCCGTACATCTTTTTATCCATTATTAACGCAACAGTTATTGTGTTATTAGGCTTTTTTGTCTTTGGAATGCCTATTGAAGGAAGTCTGTTTTTACTCGCTTTTGAAAGTGTATTGTTTATTATCTGTGCCTTGTCATTGGGAATTTTAATTTCAACTGTTTCTAATTCACAACAAACAGCTATGATGATTTCGTTATTTGGACTAATGTTACCCGTAATTTTGTTATCCGGATTTATTTTTCCGATTTCAAGTATGCCATTTCCTTTGCAAATTATCAGCAATATAATTCCAGCTAAATGGTTTATCATTATCATCAAAGCCATTATGCTAAAAGGATCAAGCCTAGCTTTAATTTGGAAAGAAACAGTAATTTTGGTAGCCATGACTTTGTTTTTCATAGTAGTAAGTATCAAAAAATATAAAATACGATTAGAATGAAATACTCAATATCAATTGCAATGACAATATCAATTTCAATAAAAAAAACTTCGTGTCTTCGTGTCAAAAACGAAATAAAATGAAAACAATATTATTCATCATACAAAAAGAATTCAAGCAAATTTTTAGAAATAAAGGAATGCTACCTATTATTTTTATTTTGCCTTTGGTGCAACTAATCGTATTATCTAATGCAGCCAGTTTTGAAGTAAGAAACATCAAGTTTTCTTATGTAGATAAAGATCATTCAGCAGCTTCACGCGAATTGATTAGTAAATTTGAAACTTCACACTATTTCAAAATCATAAATGAATTTCCTTCCAAAAAAGAAGCCAATTTAGAAATGCAAAAAGGAACAGTAGATGTCATTTTAGAAATTCCAATTTATTTTGAAAAAAACCTATTAAAAGATAAAAAATCTAATTTATTAGTGAGCATTAATGCTATTGATGGAGCAGCTGCAGGTGTGACTAATGTTTACATTATGCAAATTATTGCTGGTTTTAATCAAAAAATTCAAACCAAATTATTTCAATATAACGATGCAATGCTTGTAAAACCTCAAAATATAGAAACCATTCCATCATTTTGGTACAACAAAACCCTAAATTATAAAACTTTTATGGTTCCAGGAATTTTGGTTTTATTAGTTACTATGTTGTCTTTGTTTTTGTCCTCAATGAATATTGTTCGCGAAAAAGAAATTGGAACTTTAGAACAAATTAACGTAACACCAATCAAAAAATACCAATTTATAATCGGAAAATTATTTCCTTTTTGGGTAATAGGTTTAATGGTTTTAACAGTTGGATTAATCATTGCAAAACTAGTTTTTAACGTACCCATTTTAGGAAATATTTTCTTGATTTACGGTTTCACTTCTGTTTATTTAATCCTCATTTTAGGTATTGGTTTGTTTATTTCTAATCACACTGAAACCCAACAGCAAGCTATGTTTATTGCTTGGTTTTTTACCGTAATTTTTATTTTAATGAGTGGACTTTTTACACCTATAGAAAGTATGCCAACTTGGGCTCAAAAAATAACGTTGCTCAATCCAATTCGTTACTTTGTAGAAGTAATCAGAATGGTTATGCTAAAAGGTGCTGGTTTTCAAGAAATAAAAATACAATTAGGCATAATAGCTCTTTTTGCTTTTGCCATAAATGGTTTGGCTGTTTGGAGTTACAGGAAGTCAAATTAAGGCTATTTTTAATGAACATTAGTTAAAGTTTGAAATATGTAACGCTTGTTACTTAAAACCATGTTAAATATAGATAATTTTGTACTCAATAAAAAATAACACGTTATGGATGTTGAAATATTAGCAAGAATTCAGTTTGCTTTCACAATTGCCTTTCATTATATCTATCCACCTTTAAGTATTGGTATTGGTTTAATTATGGTTATTATGGAAGGTTTGTATCTAAAAACTGGAAATAAAGAATATGAAGTTTTAACTCGTTTTTGGTTAAAAATTTTCGCAATAACTTTTGGAATAGGTGTTGCAACAGGAATTATTATGGAATTTGAATTTGGAACCAACTGGGCCGTTTATTCAAAATATGTTGGGGACATTTTTGGAAGTGCATTAGCAGCTGAAGGTTTATTTGCTTTCGGATTAGAAAGTACTTTTTTAGGAATTTTAATTTTTGGATGGAATAGGGTTTCACCTAAAGTTCACTTTATTTCAACAATAGGAGTGTTTTTAGGCTCAATGTTTTCTGCGGTTTGGATAGTTGTAGCAAATAGTTGGCAACAAACACCAGCAGGTTATCATATTGTTGGAGAGGGATTAAATGCTCGTGCAGAAGTAACAGATTTTTGGGCTATGGTTTTTAATCCGTCAAGTGTAGATAGAATTATTCATGTTTGGCAAGGAGCTTTTTTAGCAGGTGCCTTTTTAGTATTGAGTGTTCATGCATATTACATTAGAAAAGGAAGATACGTTGAATTGTCTAAAAGAGCTTTTAAAATTGCTTTAGTCGTAGCTACAGTAGTTTCGTTCACTCAATTGCTTTCAGGTCATAGTTCTGCAGATGGAGTTGCTGTAAATCAACCTGCAAAATTAGCTGCAATGGAAGGTCATTATGAAAAGTCAGCTCCAGCTGATTTATATCTTTTGGGATGGGTGGATAATAAAAATCAAAAGGTAACTGGTTTAGGATTGCCTGGAGGATTATCATTTTTAGTTCATCAAGACTTTCAAGCACCAATTACAGGTTTAAATGCATTTCCTGAAGAAGATAGACCTGGACAAGTTAATGCCGTTTTTCAGTTTTATCATATTATGATTTCTATTGGAATGTTTTTAATAGCAATTACTTTTTATGCTAGTTTTTTATGGTGGAGAGGCAAATTATTTGAAAAAAAATGGTTGATGTGGATATTTTCATTTTCGGTTATTTTACCACAAATAGCCAATCAAGCAGGATGGTTTGCGGCTGAAATGGGAAGGCAACCCTGGATTGTTTATGGACATTTACGAACAAGTCAAGGATTTTCTCAAGAAGTTTCAGCAAATCAAATAGTGTTTTCATTAGTCATGTTTACAGTTGTTTATAGTTTATTGTTGATTTTATTTTTATATTCTTTAAATAAAAAAATAAAACATGGTCCTTATGATGAAGCTGTAAATCCTTTAGAAATTATTTAAATAAAAAAATATGGAAACATTTTTAGGTATAGATTATCCCACACTTTGGTTTTTAGTAGTTGGATTGTTATTTTCAGGATATGCAATTTTAGAAGGTTTTGATTATGGTGCTGGAGCTTGGCATTTATTTTTTAAAAAAGATATTAGTAGAAGAATCGCCATAAACGCTATTGGTCCAATTTGGGATGCCAATCAAGTTTGGTTAATTATTGGTGGTGGAGCTTTGTTTGCAGGATTTCCGGTAATGTATGCTACGATGTTATCTTCGATGTATGTTCCTTTTATGTTGTTTTTAATGTTTTTGGTACTTCGTTCTACATCCATAAAATTTAGAAGTGCAGAAGAAATGCTTTGGTGGAGAAAAATGTGGGATATTACCTATTTTGTATCTAATGTATCCATTGCTTTTTTATTAGGAGTTGTTTTAGGAAATGTGCTACAAGGTTTCGAAATTGGTCCAAACTTCAGTTATCAAGGTGGTGTTTTCTTTTCATTTTTAAGTCCTTATGCAATCATGACAGGATTTACGACATTATCGATTTTTATGACACAAGGAGCTATTTTCTTGTTATTAAAAACAGAAGGAAGATTACATGCTAGATTAACATTCTTATTAAAAAAAGGAATGATTTTTTTTATTGTAAGTTTTTCAATTACATCTTTATATACTTTAATCTTTACTCCAGGTGTAACAGATAATTTTAAAGAAACACCAGCATTTTTCATATTACCTTTATTATCATTTTTAGCAGTTGCAAATGTGCCTAGATTAGTATCTAAGAAAAAATATGGACAAGCATTAATATTTTCATCCTTAACGATGGCTTTTTTATTGATGTTAGTTGCTTTTCAATTATATCCTGTTTTATTGCCCTCAACAATACATCCAGAACATAGTGTAACTATATATAACGCTGCATCTTCTCAAAAATCTTTAGGAATCATGCTTACAATAGTAGTAATTGGAACTCCTTTATTAGCAGGTTATTTCATATTTCTCTACAGAACATTTTACGGTAAAGTTAAACTAGATGATACTAGTTATTAAATTCAAAAGTGTCTTTTTTAAGGCACTTTTTTTATGTAACAAATGTGGCTTATAATTGATTTTTATGGTGTTAAATTTGATTATTAATTTTAAAATAAAACAAAATGAAATCAAATTTATTTTTAGCGAGTGCAATGATAATTGCCTTGTTTGCCGTTTCATGTGATGACAATGAGAGCAATAATACAGTTTCTGATACTATTTCTTTAACTGAAGAGGAAAAAGTAGGATTATTGTTTATGTTGGAAGAAGAAAAATTGGCAAGAGATACTTATATTTATATGAATAATCTTTGGAGTATGAATCAGTTTGACAATATTAAAAATAGTGAGCAAACACATATGAATTCTATTAAAACTATTTTAGATCAAAATAATATAGATTATACTATCCTCCCAGAAGGGCAATTCGATAATGAAAATTTACAAAATTTATACAATCAATTTGTTATTGATGGTCAAATAAGCAATTCATATGCTTTACAAATAGGAGCAACAATTGAAGATTTAGACATAGTTGATTTAGAAGATTATATTAATGAATCTACAAATCAAGTTTTAATTTCAACCTATCAAAGTCTACAATGTGGATCAAGAAATCATTTAAGAAGTTTTGTTTCAGCAATCAATAACAATGAATCTATATACATTCCCCAATTTTTGACGATTGAAGAATATGAAAATATACTCAATGGTTCTCACGAACAATGCAATTAAATTTTAAAAGTGTCTTTTTTAAGGCACTTTTTTTTTAGGTTAAGGTAAATATTTCAAATTCATAAACATTTTATATATATCAATAAAACGTTTTAATGATTTTTTTTGTTAAGTTGCTGGTAAACTGATAATTATCATATTTTTAAGATTGTAAATTGCTTAAATTTGAGTAATATTAATTCTAAATACTTATCTAATGAAAAAAATTTTATGGTTATTCGCATTAGTAGTTTTAAGTACTACTTCGTTAATTGCACAAGATCAAATTAAAGATCAAGATAGAGACAAGGATCAAGACCAGGACCGAGATAGAGTACATCTTATGTTAGTTGATGGTGATGTTCTACAAATTAGAGATCGTGATCAATTAAGATTAAAAGATAAACTAACATTAAGTGATGGTACTTTGGTAGAAACGGATGGTACTTATCAAAAAAGAGATGGAGAAAAATTGCGTTTACGTAATGACGAATGTATAGATATGGATGGAAATGTTTATACCAATGAATATCAGTATAGACAAAGAATGCAACAAGAAAATAAGAATTTGAACGAAAATCAAATTAGAGAAAGAAATCAAAATCGTTATCAATTAACTCTTATAGATGGAGAGTTATATCAAATTAGAACACAAGATCAAACACGTTTGCAAAAACAACTTAGTCTTGGTGATGGTACAGTAGTTAATCCTGATGGTACTTACCAAAATAAAAATCAAAAACAAATGCGTCTTAAAGAAGGTGAGTGTTTGAATATGGATGGTGAAATGCATAAAAACATGAACCAACAAAGAAAAATGCTTGTCCAAAAAAACAGTAAGGCAAATAAAAAAATTATAAAAAATAAAACACAAAAAAAACCAACCGTTAAAAAAATGACAAAGGCTAAAAAAGGAAATTGACCTTTTTAATTCATTAGAAAATAAAGGAGTTAATATGAAGACTTCTTTATTTTCTTATTAAACTCATCTAAAATGAAAAATAGCAACATTTTATTATATGTATTAACTTTTTGCTTACCAATTTACTTGTTTGCACAGGATAGTACTAATACACAAATAAATAAATTAAAATCATATATATTAACAGATGTTAGTTTTCAAAATGATGCCGTTTTTATGGGGCGTAATGACTCTATTACTGCACCATATTTAGTTCCTTCTATTGGTTATTATGATGCTTCAGGTTTTTTTGCGGATGCATCTTTGTCTTACCTTACTAAATCAAATGAAAACCGAGTAGATTTATTTTTGTTTACAGCAGGATATCGTTTTGAATCTAAAAAATTTAGTGGTTATGTTTCAGGAACAAAATACTTCTTTAATGATATAAGTTATAATATTCAATCTGAAATTGTAGCAGATGTTTCTGCAATAATTAGTTATGATTTAAATATAATTAAAACGTCTTTAACAGCAAGTACTTATTTTAATAAAAATAGTAATCCTGATTTTTTTGTTGGAGCTCATTTAGTTAAGGAAATTCATACAAGAGACGAAAGTTTTGAGATTATTCCAACCTTAAGCTTATATGCTGGCTCTCAATATTTTTATGAAGAATATTACAAGTATAATAAAACAGGAAATAATCAAATTGCGGGTAATGGAAGTGGACAAAACCAACAAGTTGAATTTGTAGTTATAGATATTAATGAAGTTAACAAGTTTAATTTACTTAGTATAGAATTAAGTATGCCAATTAATTATTATTATAAATCATTTATAATTTCAATTACACCCCAGTTAGCATTTCCTCAAAGTAATGCAACGTTCACAACTGAAGATGCTGTTTTTAAAGAAAATCTTAAGGATGTTTTTTATTGGTCAGCAGGAATTAGTTATTGGTTTAACACAAGAAAAGACAATAAATAAAAACCATATTTCAATCTTAAAAGTACTTTTTTTATCTGTAACAAATGTAGCAGTAGGAAGATAAGTAATAAACTAATTTTGAAGTATTAAACTAAGTAAGATGTCAAAAATAGTAATATTAGGTGCAGGAATATCTGGTCATACAGCTGCTGCACATTTAAGAAGAAAATTAGGTAAAGAACACGAAGTTCTTGTAGTTTCTCCTAATCGAAATTACCAATGGGTTCCTTCCAATATTTGGGTGGGAATTGGTAGAATGAAAGCTGAACAATTAATCTTTCCTTTAGAACCTTTATACAAAAGAAAAGGAATTGGTTACAAACAAGCCAAAGTAGTTTCTTTTCATCCTGAAGGAAATAAAACAGAAGATAAACCATATGTTGCGGTTGAATATGTTTTTGGAGAAAAAAAAGGTACACAAGAAAATGTAACCTATGATTATCTAATCAACGCAACTGGACCAAAATTAGCTTTCGATATGACGGAAGGTTTAAATCCAGGAACTAATAAAGCCTTTTCTGTTTGTACTTATGATCACGCAGAACACGCTTGGCATGGTTTAAAAGATTTAATTGATCAACTAAAAAAATCAGATAAAAAAGCTAAAATTCTTATCGGAACTGGTCACGCTAAAGCAACTTGTCAAGGTGCAGCATTTGAATATATATTAAATGTAGAAAAAGAGTTAGTCAGACATGGTGTTAGAGATAAAGTAGATGTTACATGGATTTCCAATGAAAATGACTTAGGTGATTTTGGAATGGATGGTATGTTAATGGATTACAATGGTTTCAATATGAAATCCAAAGACATGATCGAAATGATTTTTGAAGACAGAGGTATCAAATGGATTTTAGGTGCTGGTGTCAATAAAATTGAAGATGGAATTGCTCATTATGAAAATTTAGAAGGAGAATACAAATCAGAAACTTATGATTTTGCCATGTTAATACCAGCTTTTTCTGGACACGGATTTAAAGCGTACGATAAAAATGATGCAGATATCACAGATAAATTATTCAAAGGATTTATGATAGTGGATGCCGATTATACTCCAAGACCTTACGAAGAATGGACCGTTCAAGATTGGCCAGAAACCTATCAAAATCCATCTTATAAAAATATTTTTGCACCTGGAATTGCTTTTGCACCACCTCATGCTATTTCAAGACCTCGTAAGAGTAAAAATGGAACAGATATTTCTCCAGCACCACCAAGAACAGGAATGCCTTCTGGAATTACAGCAAGATTAGTTGCTGATAACATAATTGATTCAATCAAATCTGGTAAAGAATCATTACACCACAAAGGTTCTATGGGAAATATGGGTGCTGCTTGTATAGCTTCAGCTGGTTTTGGAATGACAAAAGGAAGTGGTGTAAGTATAACAACTTTTCCAATTGTTCCAGATTATAAAAAATACCCAGAAACAGGAGGAAGAGATATAAACAAAACGTTTGGAGATATTGGTTTAGCTGGACATTGGGTAAAATTATCTTTACACTATGCGTTCATATACAAAGCAAAAATGCTTCCTTTTTGGTGGTTAATTCCTGAATAGAATATAAAGACTAATAATTGTCAACTGACAACAAAAAAAATAAAAAAATGACACAAAGAATATCAAAATCACAGCACGCCAAAATGCAAAATCCAATTTTACAGTTTTTTAAGTTTTTCTATTTAAATTTTAGAATTATTAAAATCGTAGCAGGAGGTCATGGAGGAACGCGATAGAAAATCGTCTTAATTGATGATTGTTTTTAGTTTATTGGTTAGTATTAGAGGTTGTTTAAATTGAAGTAAACAGCCTCTTTTCTTTTATAAAACACAGTGTAACTCTTGTTACAGACTACGCTTTAATCTTGAACTACTTTTGTGATAAATAAGTTAATAACCATGAAGAATAAATTAGTACTCACTTTAATTGGAATTTTTACCTTAGCTTTTAATGCTTCAGGTCAAGATACCATTGCTATTTCTAAAAAAGAAATTTTAGAAAAAGTAAACGATAATAATTTGCAAATCAAAATTGCAGAAAAAAATGCAGCTTCAGCAAAAGCAGATTATAATCAATCGAATTCTTTGTTTTTACCAAGTATTTCGGCTTCACACACTGCAATTTCTACAACAAATCCTTTAATGGCTTTTGGTTCTAAATTGAATCAGGAAATTTTAACAGCCTCCGATTTTAATCCAGCCTTATTGAATAATCCAAACAAAACGCAAAACTTTGCCACTAAAATTGAAGTGTTACAACCTTTAATTAATGTAGATGGTTTTTACGGAAGACAAGCTGCTAAATCAAAATACGAAGCTTTTCAACTGCAAACCGAAAGAACGAAAGAATATTTACAACTCGAAGTAAATAAGTCGTTTATGCAATTACAATTAGCTTATAAAGCGGTTGCCGTTTTAGAAAAGGCAAACATAACTGGACAAGCAAATCTTAAATTAGTAGAGAATTACGCTAAACAAGGTATGCTTCAAAAAACGGATTTACTTTCTGTTCAAGTTCGTGTAAATGAAATCAAAAATCAATTGCAATATGCTAAATCTAATGTTCAAAATGCTTCGGATTATTTAGCTTTTTTACTAAATGAAGATAATACAAACAAAGTTTTCAAACCAACTGAAGATATTGAAAAAGTTATAGAAATTTCATCATTTGACCCAAAATTGATTTCCAACAGAAAAGACATTTTAGCTATGGATAAGTCGGTAGAAGCTTACGGACAAATGACACAAATGAATAAAATGGGTTTCTTACCAAGACTAAACGCTTTTGGAAGTTATGAATTATATGATACCAAAGTTTTTCAAACTGGTGCAAAAGGATATACAGTTGGAGCTCAATTATCTTGGAGTGTTTTTGATGGATACAAAACTATCGGAAAATATCAAAAAGCAAAAGCAGATTATGACAAAGCTCAAACCGAAAGTCAACAATACAAAGCACAAAGTCAGTTGGAATTAAATAAAACCAATCGTCAATTAGTAGATGCTGAAAACAAAGTAAATCTTTCAAAATTAGCTTTAGAGCAATCACAAGAAGCTTATAGAATTAGAGAAAATCGTTTCAAAGAAGGTTTAGAAAAAACAACCGATTTATTAAATTCAGAAACCTTACAATTCCAAAAAGAATTAGAATACTTACAAGCCGTTTTTGAATATAATTTCACCCAAAAATATTTAGAATTTTTAACCAAATAAGATGAAAGAAACGAGAAGAAAGAGAAAAGACAAAATTTTTAAGATTTCTCAAATTTCTCAAATCTGTGTTCCAAAAAAATAAAATTATCAAGATGAAAACAAAAATAACGACATTAATCCTTTCAGCTCTTTTCCTAATCTCTTGTGGTGACGAAAAGAAAAACGAAATCGCAACTGAAACTCCAATCGCAGTAAAAGTTAGTGGAACAACAGAAAACGATAACAGTCCATTTGTAACGGCAAGTGGAAAAATCGAATCCCAAAAAAGTGCCAATGTAAGCACAAGAATGATGGGTTACGTAACCAAAGTCAATGTAAAAATGGGACAAAAAGTAAGTCAAGGTCAATTATTGGTAAGCATCAATAACACAGATTTACAAGCTAAAAAAGCACAAGTTGACGCTTCTATTTTACAAGCAACTGCAGGATTCAATAATGCAAAAAAAGATTATGAGCGTTTTAAAACTTTGTTTTCACAGCAAAGTGCTTCTCAAAAAGAATTAGACGATATGACATCTCGTTACGAAATGGCAAAAGCTGGTTTAGAAGGAGCAAAGCAAATGCGTAACGAAGTTATGGCTCAATTTTCTTACTCAAATATTACAGCACCATTTTCTGGAGAAGTTACAAATACTTTCGTAAAAGAAGGTGATATGGCAAACCCAGGAATGCCTTTAGTAAGTGTAGAAGGAAACGGCTTAATGCAAGTAATGGCAATGGTTTCTGAAGGAGATATAACTTCAATCAAAAACGGAATGTCTGTTGATGTTTTAGTAAAATCATCCAACCAACAATTAAAAGGGAAAGTTAGTGAAGTTAGTGGTTCAGCAACAAATACTGGTGGACAATATTTAGTAAAAATCAATTTAGATAAAACAGATAAAAATATCCTTTCGGGAATGTTCGTAAATGTTCAATTTCCTATTGAAAAAACAAAGGCTAAAGCAGAAACAGAAACAAAAAAATCAGATAGGATTTTAGTTCCAGAATCTGCATTAGTAAATCAAGGTCAATTAACTGGAATTTATACTGTAAGTAATAATGTAGCCATTCTTCGTTGGATAAGAACAGGAAAATCATTCGGAAATCAAGTAGAAGTTCTATCAGGATTATCAGCAGATGAAAAATACATAGTTTCAGCAGAAGGAAAATTATACAACGGAGTAAAAGTTAGTATTCAGTAATTAGTTTTTAGTATTCAGTCGCAGTTTTCATAAAGTTTGAAACCTGAAACTAAAAAAACTAAAAAAACTTTTAAACAAAAAATTATGCAAGAAGGTATAGCAGGTAAAATAGCCCATTTTTTCATCAATTCTAAATTGACCATTCTATTAATGGTAGGTTTGATGATAATTGGAGTATATAGTTCGTTTTTAATTCCACGTGAAGAAGAACCACAAATTAACGTTCCAATGGCCGATGTAATGATTGGTTATCCAGGAGCAAGTCCGGCAGAAGTTGAAAGTCGTGTCATAAAACCACTTGAAAAAGTATTGTCAAACATCAAAGGAGTGGAGCATTTACATAGTATGGCTATGAATGGTCAAGCTATGATAATTGTGCAGTTTTATGTGGGAGAAGATTCAGAGCGTTCGTATGTGAAATTATACGATGAGTTGATGAAAAACGAAAATATTTTCCCGAAAGGTGTTTATAAACCAATGGTAAAAACACGTTCTATTGACGATGTTCCTATGTTGGGGTTAACGCTTTGGAGTGAAACATTAAACGATTTTGAAATTCGTCAAATTGCAGAAGAAGTTACCTCTGAAATTGAAAAAGTAAAAGATGTTGCCATTACTAAAGAAATTGGTGGAAGAACTCGTCAGCTTAAAGTGGTTTTAGACAAAGATAAAATGGCAGAAAACGGAGTAGATGCTCTTGGAATTATGCAAATGATTCAAGCCAATAATGGAAGCTCACAATCAGGAAGTTTTGTGTCAAAAGACGAAGAGTTTTTAGTTACAACAGGAGAATTTTTATCAAATTCAGAAGATGTAGAAAACTTAGTAATTGGCGTAAATGCAAATATGCCCGTTTATTTAAAACAAGTAGCTAAAATTCAAGACGGACCAGCAACACCAAGTAGTTATGTGTCTTTTGGATATGGAAAAGCGAATGAAAAATATACCAAAAACAAATCAGAATATCCAGCCGTTACGATTTCAGTAGGAAAAGTAAAAGGTGCAGATGCGATGAAAATTTCAGATAAAATTCTTGAAAAAGTCGAGGGTCTAAAGAAAAATTTAATCACAAATGATGTGCATGTTGAGGTTTCTAGAAATTACGGAGAAACGGCTTCACACAAAGTAGGTGAATTATTAATGCACCTTGGAATTGCAATTATTGCGGTAACGCTTTTAGTAATGTTAGCTATGGGTTGGCGTGGTGGATTAGTAGTATTCTTTTCTGTACCCTTAACCTTTGCATTAACACTATTTGCTTATTACATGTTAGGGTATACTTTGAACAGAATTACACTTTTTGCACTAGTTTTCGTAGTAGGAATTGTGGTAGATGATAGTATTATTATAGCCGAGAATATGCACCGACATTTCAAAATGAAGCGATTGCCTTTCAAACAAGCAGCTATTTTTGCAATTAACGAAGTAGGAAATCCAACGATTTTAGCAACGTTTACCGTAATTGCTGCGATTCTTCCAATGGCTTTCGTATCAGGAATGATGGGACCATATATGAGTCCAATGCCAATTGGTGCTTCTATTGCAATGTTACTTTCATTGTTTGTAGCTTTAACGGTGACACCTTATTTAGGATATCATTTATTACACGAAAAAGACGAACAAAAAGAGAAAGAAGAGCAAGGTTTAGAAACTTCTTGGATTTATAGAATGTACAATAAATTGGAACGACCATTTTTAGATAGTTCTACAAAACGTAGAGTAATGTTAGGAGTTACTGTTTTGTTGTTAATGGGTTCTGTAGCGATGTTTTTCACGAAATCAGTTTTAGTTAAAATGCTACCATTTGATAATAAAAACGAGTTTCAAGTAGTAGTAGATATGCCTGAAGGAACAACGTTAGAAAGAACAGCTGCTGTTACACAAGAAATTGCTCAATATTTGACTACAATTCCAGAAGTGGTAGATTATCAAAATTATATTGGAACTTCTGCACCAATCACGTTTAACGGACTAGTTCGTCATTACGATTTGCGTGGAGGAAGCAATATGGCTGATATTCAAGTAAACTTATTACACAAAGCAGATCGTGACTTACAAAGTCATGATATTGCAAAAATTGTACGTCCAGAAGTGCAAAAAATTGCTAAAAAATACGGAGCTAATGTCAAAATTATTGAAGTTCCACCTGGACCACCAGTTTTATCCACTTTAGTTGCCGAAATTTATGGACCAGATTACAAACAACAAATTGAAGTTGCCAATCAAGTAAAAGGAATTCTTGAAAAAACAGCGGATATTGTAGATGTGGATTGGATGACAGAAGACAATCAAGTTGAATACACCTTAGAAGTTGATAAAGAAAAAGCAATGCTTAACGGAATTGCTCCTCAACAAGTAGTTGGAAATCTGACGTATTTATTAAAAGAATATCCAGTTTCAAGCCTGTATGATGAAAATTCAAATAATAGTGTTGGAATCGTTCTTTCGTTAGATGATAAAGACAAATCATCATTACAAGATATTCAAAACTTAAAAATTAAAGGAAGTAGAGGTAATGTTGTTCCAGTTTCTGATTTGGTAAAAGTGGTTGAAGGAACGTTACAAAAAACTATTTATAGAAAAGACCAAAAACGAGTAGTTTATGTAACGGCTGATATGGCTGGAGATTTAGAAAGTCCTGTTTATGCTATTTTAGGCATGAATGAAGAATTGCAAAAAATGAAACTACCAAAAGGCTACAAGGTAAATGAACTGTACATGGAACAACCTACAGATGAAAGTGATTTCACGGTTAAATGGGATGGAGAATGGCAAATTACCTTAGAAGTATTCCGTGATTTAGGAATTGCTTTTGGAGTAGTAATCGTAATCATTTATATGTTGATTGTTGGATGGTTTCAAAACTTTAAAACGCCAATGGTCATGATGATGGCTATTCCACTTTCATTAGTCGGAATTGTATTTGGTCACTGGTTGTTAGGAGCTTATTTTACAGCAACATCTTTTATTGGAATGATTGCTTTAGCAGGAGTAATGGTGCGGAATTCCGTCTTACTGATTGACTTTATAGAAATACGATTAAACGATGGTGTTCCTTTAAAACAAGCTATTATTGAAGCTGGAGCTGTTAGAACAACGCCAATTTTACTAACAACAGGGGCAGTTGTAATTGGAGCAGTAATCATACTTTTTGATCCAATTTTCCAAGGATTAGCCATTTCGTTAGTATTTGGAGCAATTGTTTCAACTGTATTAACCTTAATTGTTGTGCCATTAATTTATTACATCGTGGAACGTAAAAAATGGGAGAAACAAGATGTGATTAAAGAAAATAATGATGAATCTAATATATAAACATTATGAAACTACTAATAATTACAGCAATAAAAGAGTTTGAAAAAGAAATCAAACAGAAATTAAAAAAAGCAAAAGTAGAAACGTTTTCTTATAAAAATGTCATTGGATATAGAGATAATACAGAAGATGTAATAGAATCAAATTGGTTTTCAAGCGAAATGAATAAATCAGAATCTATATTATTTTATGCCTTTGTAAAAAAAGAAAATGTTGACATGTTATTTGATTCTATTAACGAGTTTAACGCAAAACAAGAAACGCTTTCACATATTCATGTAGCCGTTTTGGCAATTGAAAAATCAAATTAAAAAAAAGAAAAAATGGTAAATAAATTAATAACAAGAATCGCAGGAATATTTATAATACTAAGTGTTCTATTAGGAATGTATGTAAATCCAAACTTTTATTGGTTTACTTTATTCGTTGGAGCAAATCTGCTTCAATCATCATTCACCAATTGGTGCTTATTAGGAGATATACTTCGAAAAGTATTTAAAGTGAAAGACTAAATAAAAATTTTTAAAAGCCGTTTTAATTTCTAAAACGGCTTTTTTTATCACTAATAATAAATTAAAATATACTATCTGTTTACAATACTAACAGCGGTTCCAGTTATATTCACAGTGATATAGCCACTTGAAGTTAGTTCTATGTCAACAGCGATTCCTACCACAGCATTGGCATTCAATTTTTCAGCATTTTCTGTTAATTTTTCAAAAGCTTTTGCCTTGATTTCAGAAACACTTTCACTAATGCCTTCGTAATATTTTTCCATATTAAAAGTCATGGTCATTTTTTGACTATTGACAGCAATTCCCGAAACAATACCTCTGTATGCTAAAATTTTATAATCTTCTACGGAATTGGTTGTGGTTAAAATCATTGGTTCTTAATTTTTGTTTATAATTAGTAGTTCAAATTAACTTATTGTTACTAATTTTTTTAATTTTAAGAGAAGATTCTCAATTCACTTCCAGTTAATGCAGTGTTATATTGTGTTAAATTTTTAGAACCTGGGCCACTCAAATGTTGCCCTGCATTACTAAAATTAGCTCCATGATTTGGACAATGAAAATCATTACTACTAGCTACATAATTTACACTTGTTCCATCGTGAGTGCAAGCAGCAGAAACGGCTAAAAATGTTCCAGTATTTGTACGAGCAATTACAATTCCATTAGTAACCATAAAACCACCATTTGTAGCTAATGAACCAGTAGAAACATCTACAGTAAAATCTACACCTGAAGGAGCAGGAGCAGGGCTGCCTGAGCCGTCATTGCTACAACTTGTTGTTAATCCACCTATACATGCAGGAACTAAAATTAGTGCTGCTCCAAATCCTGCTTTTGAAAAAAATTCTTTTCTTGTCATAATGTTTAAGCTTTTATATTTTAATAACAATTTCAGCCCCAAAAGCCCTACTTTTTTTAAAACCTAAAAACTATATCTAACAAAAATATTTGGAGTTCTTTTTAGAGCATATGTATTAACTTGCTCTACAGAATTAGAATTAGAATTTATTCTGTAAAATTGATTTAGGTTAGTTTTTGAATTCAATAAATTTTGGATTGAGAAACCAATTTTCATTTTAGATTTTTGAGTTAAATTAATATCATAAGAACCCGATAAATTAATTTGAAAGAAATTTTTTAAATTAGTTGAATTTGGATTTGAATATGCTATTTCTGTAGAACTATTACTTAAATATATTGGTGTTAAACTTATTGGGAGAGTTGTAGGTTTCCCAGTAAACCATTGTGCTCCAAGTGATAAGTCTAATTTATTGAAATTAGTAATTATTGCCGATTTAATAGTATGTTTTATTTCGAAATTATTGGGAAATGAAGAAGGAGTTAAATTCTTAAAAGTATAATCATTTTGAGTGAAGGCATAACTTACCCAAAACATTAAATTTTTATATTTTTTTTGAGTTAAAAATTCGGTGCCATAAACAGTATAACTTCCATTTGTTCTAATAAATTCAAATTGATTTTGAAAAGCTTCTGTCATAGAAGTAATTCCATCTACTTTTTTGTAAAAATTATCAACAGTTAATAACCAATTTTTTTTAGAAAATAAAAAACCAAGAGATACTTGGTTACTTTTGATTATTGGAATAGCATTATTGTTTGATAAAACCCATCTTCTTTTTTCAATTCCTAAAAAATCTTTTTGTAAATCTACAATTTGCGATGTGACTTGGTGTTTTTTTTCTGCCAAAAATTCTATTGAAAAAAAGGGTGCAATTTTATAATTAAGTTGTATTCTCGGTTCAAAAATAAAAGATTGAAATTGTTCAATATAATTTTGTCTTATTCCAAACGTACTTAAAAACTTATCATTCTTTGAAAGATATTTTAGTTCACCAATTATGGCATGATTACGTAATACATGTTTATTGTTTCTAGAGAAAGTAGGACTATTTATTTTGTCATTATTTCTTATTCCAATTTCATTGTATTGATAACCATTAGAAAAGGAAAAAACATTAGATAAAATATGATTGTTTTCTAATTTTATACCTATGTCTAAAATCGTATTTTCTTGATTAAAAATTTGATTATTTTGTATAGATTGATTTTCAGATTGTATATTGAAATAAGAAGTGTAAATAGAAATTTTTGAACTATTTTTCGGATTCCAATTGGTCTTAAACATCACATTTGCTCCATAAGTTTCTTGATCAAGGACACTTTGTTTAGTTATTATAGTGTTGTTTTCGTTTTTAGATTGATTAATATCCAAATCATTTGAAAAGTGCAAAACATCAATAAAAAAATCAGTTTCTTTTTTTATTTTTTGATGATATTGTAAAGATAAATCATAAAAATAAAAATACACATCAGAATTGTAACTAGTATTTAGATTATTAGTTACTATAGTGTTTTGAAACACTTTATTGTAATAATTTTTATAGGTTGACGAACTAAGTAAATCAGTAAATGAACGTCTTCCGCTAATTTCTAAATTTGATTTTTTTGAAGTTTTTAATTTGGTGTAGAAATCAACATTAATCATATTTATGCCAAAAGCACCAGTTGATTTTTCTATTGAATCTGTTTGTGTTGAAATTAGAACGGAACTCGAAACACCATTTCCATAAAAAGAAGAAGTTCCGTTTTTTGAAAGCGTTATTTTATGAGTTAGATTTGGATTTAAAACAGAAATTAATCCAAAAAAATGCCCTGTTTGATATAGTTGAATGCCATTCCAAAGAAATAAATTTTGATCATGAGTACCACCTCTAATACTCATATTAGAAATTGTTCCATCCGTTATGTTTATTCCAGGAATTTGTTGAATTGTTTGAAAAACATCAGGTTCAGATAATCCGGGTAATAATCCTTGTTTTTTTGGATTTATTTCAAAAGTTCCGTCTCTTTTTTTTATAATTCCTTTCGTAAGATATTCTTCAAAGATGAAAATATTTAATTCATTGATCTTATTTTTTATATAAATTTTTAGGCAATCATTTCCATCAAAATCTGAAGTTTGAATTGTTTTTATATCATAATTCAAGTGAGAAATTTCAATTTCATTAGTTGATTTTAATTGCAATTCAAAAAAACCTAAAGGATTAGAAATAGCGTAATTATTAGAGTTTTTTATATGAATGGAAGCATTTTCAATTGGAAGTTTTGCTTCATCATCATAAAGATAGCCACAAACAGTTTTGTCTAAGTTTTGATTGTTAACAACAGAAATATATTTACCAGAAACAAAAATAAATTTAAGTTGCGTTTTTTGAGTTATATAATCAAGCTTGTCAAATAAAGATAATGAATTTTTTGGAGGAATAATTTTAAATGAAGTAATTTCATCTTCAATAAAATTAAAATTGACTTTGTGTTGTATGCTTATTTTTTCTAAAATTTCTTTCAACAAGAGACCTTCATTTTTGTCTTGTGCCACCAATTTTGGAACTAAAACAAAAAAAGCAATTATAATTAGTATTATATTTTTTTTTATCACCTACTTGTAACTAATTCAAAAGAATTTTCATTTATTTTTTTTATTTTTAAGTGATAGTTTGAGGCAATAATTTGTAAAGTTATATCTATATTGTCAGTTGGAATTGTTCCTGTAAATAATTGTTCTGATTTAAAATCATAGGTTTTCAAAGATATATTGTATTGAATTTCAATTTCTTGAATAAGATTTTTAAATTTTTCTTTTTCAAATTTCATTTCGTTCAAAGTCCAAAGCGGCTTATTTTCTGTTACAGATTGATTAATAATCATTTTATTATTCTCAAATGAAACAGTTTGTCCTTTTAAAAGGATAACTTCATTTTTGGTTGATTTTACTCTTACTTTCCCTTCATAACAAGTTACATCAAACCTTTTATTTCTTGATTTAACATTAAATTGAGTGCCTAAAACTGTTACTTTTCCTGAGTTTGTATTTACCGTAAATTTTTTGCCTTTTGCAACTTTAAAATAAGCTTCTCCAGACAAATTTAATTGCCTTTTATTGTACCAATTCCATTTGCTATATTCAATTTTAGAACCAGAATTCATAACAACTTCTGAATTATCTGGTAAAGAAAATACGTTTTGTTTTCCATTTATTGCAATTTCAGTAATTTCAGAAAAGGCCTCTAATCCTAAAAAAAGGCCAAAACCAATAACTAAAACGGCTGCTATTTTTAGATACCAATTTTTATATAGTGGTTTAGTTTTATTTAGTTTTATTTTGGAAGATATTACTTTGTCAAGCATTTCTTCTTCATTATTTTTATCTGTTTCTATTTCTAATTCAGATGAATATTTTTTAATTTTTTCATATATAGCAAAATCCTCCTGACTTTGGAATTCATTTAATTCCGTTTTAGTCATTTCGCCATTGAGCCATTTAGATAGTTTGTAATTTTTTTCCATGATTATATTATAACATAGTAACTATACTTTACCCTACTTTTTTAGATAAAGTGTATGCTATTTAAAATAGTCGAATTCTTTTCTCAATTCAGTTAAAGCAATATGTATTCTTTTTTCCACTGCTTTTACACTAATATTCAATATTTCAGCTATTTCGCTATATTTTTTTCCGTCAATTCGGTGCATTAAAAAAGCAACACGCTGGGTTTCATTTAATTTTTCAATAGCCTTAAGTAACTTCTCTTTAAATTGTGATTCTTCTAATAAAAATTCTGGATTTTCATGGATTCGATCATTTTGAGTATTGCTTTTTTGATATTTTAATTTTACTTTTTCATGTGTTATTACATTTAAAGAAGAATTAGTTGCGATTGTATAAACATACGATTTGGCTTTTTCTAGAGGAACATCGGCACAATTTTGCCAAAGTTTAATAAATGCATCTTGTGTTATGTCTTCGGCTTGACTTAGATTGCCAAATTTGTAATAAAGATAATTTCGTAAGGCATTTGCATTTTTTCTAAAAAAAATAGAAAATACACTTTCATTACAAACTTCAGAAGATGACATGTTTAAATAAATTGATTAGGTAAATTTATACTTTTTTTTTAAAGTAGGGTTTTTTATTTGTAAATTGTTTTTAATTAAGTTGTAGCACACAAAAGATTATGAAAAAGATAAATATATTTTTAATTATTGTTCTAGGGATTCTTAGTACAAGTTGTCAAAATGAAGAGAGTGAAATTGAGAACCCTAATCAAAACGTAAATAATATTGTTGTAGGTTCACCTTTGTTTGATTTAATTTCTAGAACCACACAAAACCCTACAGAAATAGATAATGTTATAGACAACTGTAGTGGTTTTAGTGTTCAGCTTCCCTTAAGTTTGACTGTTAATGGTGTGGCTGTTAATGTTGCTACCAATTTGGATTACCAAAATGTTCAAGATATTAAAAATCAGTATACTTCAGATAATGATATAGTCTATTTAGATTATCCTGTTACAGTAATATTTAAAAATTTCAGTACAGAAAACGTCTCAAATTATTCACAGTTTCATGATTTAGTTGAAAACTGTGAATATGATAATGGTTTTAATGAAATAGATTGTATCTCATTTAATTTTCCTTTAGTTATAAATATTTATAATGCAGATAATCAAATTGCAGATTTAATAACAATTCAAAATAATGAACAATTTTACAATTATATTAATGGATTAAATTCAAATATAATTGCAGCATTTGCGTTTCCTATAACTATGACAGGTTCAAGTGGTGAAAATGTAATAATATATTCTAATACTGAATTAGAATCGTTTATAAACAACGCTATAGATGATTGTGTCACAAATTCTGGAGGAACTGGGACATTAGATTTAGAAACGGTTTTAACATCTGGGAGTTGGTATATTTCGTACTATTATAAGAATATCGACGGAACCTATTACTACAATGGATACAATTTTACATTTTTAAACAATGGTGATTCACAAGTAGTAAAAAACGCAGGAGTTATAAATGGAAGTTGGCTGATAGAGTTAGATAATGGAATTCAAAAACTAGATTTAAATTTTGAAGGAGACTCCTTGTCAGAAATAAAAGAAGATTGGAAAGTAACAGAGTTTTCCGAAACAAATATAAGATTGAAAAAGACTGAAAACAGTGAAATTAGATATTTGTATTTTGCAAAAAATTAATTATAAACTTAAATATTTTTACTATGAAAAAAATTAAATTAATTCCTTTATTAGCAATGATTTTTATGCTAAATGTTGCTTCAATGTGTAGCAATGATGATGATTCAAATTCATCGAGTAACTCTGATCCAGTTCCAGTAATTAATACTATGTCTCAAGGCACTTGGAGGATTACTTTTTATGAAGATTCTGGTGAAAATCATACGAACTATTTTACTGGGTATAATTTTACTTTTGGCACATCAAATGTCCTTACAGCTTCAAATGGAGTAGATATATATACAGGAATATGGTCAGTGACAAATAGTGATACTAATGATGATAGTCCAAGTAATGATTTGGATTTTAATATTCTATTTACTTCACCAACAAATTTTTCAGATGAATTATCTGATGATTGGGATATTTTATCACGAACTGATACAAAAGTTGAATTAGTAGATGTAAGTGGAGGAAATGGAGGAACCGATTACCTCACATTTGAAAAAAATTAAAAATTTTAAAAAAGCCATCAATTAAGTTTGATGGTTTTTTTTTGTTAAAAAAATATTTTAGGTAGGGTTTCAATTTGTTTAATTGTTTTAACATTATAATGAGTCTAAAAAATCTAAATAACACATTTATGAATAGCAAATTAAAAAAGATATTGATTGTTTTAGGAATAGTTTTATTGGTTGGTTTTTATGGATATAATTACATAATGCATGGTGGAGCTAGAGATATTCAATTAGAGGAAAGTGCTTTTGTAGTTTCTTCAAATGATATTAAAAATGAATTTACTAAGAACATAGATGAAGCAACAAAAAAATATCTTAATAAAACTATTGAAATTTCTGGACTAATTTCAAACATTAAGGATAGTATAGTTACAATTGATGAAACTATTTTTTGCAAAATGATTTCTTTTAAAAATGTTAAAGAAAATAAAGACAAGATAACCATAAAAGGAAGACTTGTTGGCTTTGATGACCTTTTGGGAGAAATTAAACTAGACGAATGTAATATAAAAACCAACTAACTAAAATTATGAAATTAACAAAAGTCACTCATTTGCTTTTTTTGTTTTTAGCATTTAATCTTGCTAATGCTCAAGACGATTTATTGGATCAATTAGATTCAATTCAACCTAAAGAAAAAGGAATTGCTACTGCAGCTTTCAAAGGATTGCAAGTATGTAATATGCAATCAACCAAACTACCAGTTAAAGGGGAGTTTTACTTTTTGGTATCTCACCGTTTTGGGGATTTATCAAATGGATTAGATAACTTTTTTGGGCTGGATAATGCCTTAACAAAAATTGGAGGAATTTGGGGTGTTACTAATTGGTTGTCACTAGGTGCATCAAGACATACTTATAATAAAACTTATGAGTTAGCTGCTAAATATAAATTTATAAGCCAAAGAGAAGAAGGTTTTCCTTTTACTATTGTTGGGTATAATACTATGGATATAAATAGTGATTTAAAAAAAGACAACAACCCTCAATTGGTCTTTCAAAACAGATTGCAATATTCGTCTCAATTAATAATTTCTAGAAAATTTTCAGAATCATTTTCAATGCAAGTATTGCCAATATTTGTTCATAAAAATCTATATGATAATACTATTGATCAAAAAGAAACTTTTTTAATAGGAGCTGGAGGAAGGTATAAACTTAGTAAACGATTGAGTCTAAATGCAGAATATGCCTATAGAACAAACGTTGATAGTGGTTTGTCTAATTCACCATTCAATAATCCACTAACTGTTGGTTTAGATATTGAAACAGGAGGACATGTTTTTCAATTGGTTTTTGCTAACAGTCAACCAATGAATGATGTCGCAATGTTAACAAATGCAAGAGGTAATTGGGACTTTAAAAGAGGGCCACTTTATTTCGGATTTAATATGTACAGAGTTTTTTAAAAATAAATAAAGATGAAAAAAACAATTCAATTAATACTATTTATAGCAGTAGTAACAATTTCAATTAGTGCACTTAATTCATGTGATTCTAGTACTTATGAAGAGATTTCAAAAATTACAAATCCTACTTATGAGGCTAATATGAAATCAATATTCACTTCAAATTGTACAAGTTGTCATAGTGAAAATGGCACGCAACAATCACCTTATTTAACTACTTATGCTGAAGTTAAAGATGGAATCGAAAACGGAGTAGTTCTATGTATTATAGATAATCCAGAAGATTGTTTTTATAGTGATATTATGCCACCAGCTGGAAGAATGCCACAAACAACAATTGATTTAATAAAACTTTGGCAAACAAACGGATATGTTGAACAATAAAAAACAAATTATGAAAAATTTTAAAATAATTTTATTCGGATTACTTTTCATTAATATGGGTTTTGCCCAAAAAATGTTAACCAGAACAGGAGAAGTAAAATTTGAAGCTTCAATGCCCGGAATCGAAGAAGTAGCTGGAACAAGTACAACTTCATCTTGTGTTTTTGATAAATCTACGGGTGATATTGCAGCACTAACACTAGTAAAATCCTTCAAGTTCAAAGCCCCATTAATGGAAGAGCATTTTAATGAAAATTATATGGAATCTTCAACTTATCCAAAATCAACTTTTAAAGGAAAAGTTATAGGTTTTGATTCGTCAAAATTAACAGATAAAGCACAAACGTATGATTTAGAGGGGGATCTAACAATTCATGGAATTACAAAAAAAATAAAGACAAAAATAACATTAACTCCTTCAGGAGAAAAACTGATTGTAACTTCTAATTTTTCTGTAAAACCAGTTGATTATGGAATTAAAATTCCAAGTTTAGTGAAAAGTAAAATTGCTGAAAATGCAAGTATAGCACTAAAGTTTAATTTAGAAAAACAATAAAATAAACAATTAACATACAAACTATTTTATCATGAAAAAAACAGGAATTATAGCATCAATTTTACTGTGTTTTGTAATAAATTCATTTGCTCAAACACAAGGAACATTAACATTTTCATATAATCAGCCACAGCCAACAAATCCTGCGCCAAATGCTGGTATAAAAAATGTTTATGCTGTTTGGATTGAAAATGCAGCAGGAACTTTTATTAAAACAAAAGCAAGATATGTTTCAGCTTCTACAGATGATCATTTGCCTTCTTGGGGTGCAAAAGCAGGTTGTTCAAGTGCTACTGCGGTAGCAGCCACTGGAAATAATTGCAATGTTACTGACGGATTAACAGGTGCAACAAGAACCAACACTACAGCGCCAACAGCTTTTGGCTCAAAAACTATTACATGGGATGGGAAAAATGTTGTAGGAACAACTAATGGAACAACAGTAGCTGACGGTAATTATGTGGTTTGGATTGAAAGTTCTTGGAGAGATTCTGGTTCTAATAATCATGGTGCAATTGCAAGTTTTACATTTACAAAAGGACCAACTACTGTGCATCTCACTCCAACTTCACCGAGTACATTTTTTGATAGTGTAGTGATTGATTGGGTGCCTTCAGGTCTTTCGGTTGAAGAAGTTAAAAATACCGAGCCTGTCGTAGTCATTTATCCAGTTCCATCAACTGGTGTTTTTAATATCGATTTTAAAAATGAGATTGAAAGTATAGAAGTATATAATTTATTAGGTCAATCTGTTTATTCAGAAAAATTAGACACTGCAAATGTATCAACAACAAAGAAAATAGATTTGTCTAATTTAAATAATGGAGCATATATTATTAGTCTGACTAATGTAAACGGTACATCAAATTATGAGGTAATATTGAATAAGTAAAGTTAGTTTATATTTTTTTTTAATTTTAAAAACACCTTTTTTTAAAGGTGTTTTTTTATTCAACATCCATAACAATAGATTTTAAATGAGGCGTTTCATAAACTTGAAAATTCCCTTTTTCATCAGAATATATTAAATAGGCTTGAATTTCTGGGCGAGATTCTAAAAACAGTTTTGCTTTTTCAATTCCCATAACTAAAATGCCAGTTGCAGTTGCATCAGAAGTAATACATTTATTTGAAAAGACAGTAGCACTTAATAAATTATTTTTAGTTGGATAACCAGTCTTTGGATCAATATGATGAGCATATTTTATTCCGTTTTCTATAGTATATCTTCTGTAATCTCCAGAAGTAGCAATGCCTATATTTTCTAATTTTATAATTGCTTTTAAAGGATTTGTTGCTTCTTTATTGTCTATAGGTTTTTCTATTCCAACTGTCCAGTTTGAATTATCGGGTTTTTTGCCTTTTGCATAAACTTCACCACCAATTTCAACTAAATATGAATCAATTTTTTTGGAGTTTAAAAATTCAGAAACTACATCTACTGAATAACCTTGTGCAAAAGCATTAAAATCTAATTTCACTCTTGAATCAATTTTTACGACTCTATTTCCTTTTAACTTAATTAATTCAAATCCCACAAATTCTAATACACTATCAATCTTGTTTTTTTCGATTATTTGTTTTTTTTCAGGACCAAAACCCCAAATATTTACTAAAGGGTAAACTGTTGGGTCAAAGGCACCATTTGTATTTTTCCATACCTCTTTTGCTTTTTTAAAACATGCTTTAAAGTATTTATCAACTTTTACATTTTTATCATTATTATTTATTCTTGAAATAATTGAGGTTGGTAAATATGTGGAAACAGATTTATCAAAATCAGCTAGGATTTTTTCGATTTCTGATTGAAAATTTCTGTTTTGAGAATCAAAATAACTAATGTGATAAGTTGTTCCTTGAGCTTCACCTTCAATTTTTATAGATTCTTGTTGAGAAAATGCAATTGAA
Organism: Flavobacterium gelidilacus DSM 15343; assembly: GCF_000422685.1. Taxonomy (GTDB): domain Bacteria; phylum Bacteroidota; class Bacteroidia; order Flavobacteriales; family Flavobacteriaceae; genus Flavobacterium; species Flavobacterium gelidilacus. Next base: position 274,649 of record NZ_KE383904.1, read on the forward strand.
GAAAAAAAGAAGAATAGTAAAAAATAATTGGTTTTCATTTTTAAAATTTAAAAGAATAACTAAATTTATTAATTCTGATTTTTCATAAATATAAATTTAGTGTTTTTAAATGAAAAATTAATTTTTTTAGCATTAAAAAAACAATGTAAATTCTAAAATTAAAATTCAAAAACTTATATTTGCAACTTATAAAAATCACAAACCATTATGTTTAATAATTTAACCGATAAATTAGATAAAGCGTTTCATATTTTAAAAGGGCACGGAAAGATTACTGATGTAAACGTTGCCGACACCTTAAAAGAAGTACGTAGAGCTTTATTAGATGCCGATGTTAACTTCAAAATTGCTAAAGATTTTACCACTAAAGTAAAAGAAAAAGCAATTGGTCAAAACGTGTTAACTAGCTTGCAGCCAGGACAATTGTTGGTAAAAGTTGTTAAAGACGAATTAACCGAATTAATGGGTGGAGACGTTGAAGGTATCAATTTATCTGGAACACCTTCAGTGATTTTAATGTCAGGTTTACAAGGTTCTGGAAAAACAACTTTCTCTGGAAAATTAGCCAATTACCTTAAAACTAAAAAGAATAAAAAACCATTATTGGTAGCTTGTGATATATATCGTCCAGCGGCAATTAATCAGCTTCACGTTGTTGGAGATCAAATTGGTGTTGAGGTTTATTCTGAACCAGAAAATAAAAATCCAGTTGAAATTGCTCAAAATGCAATCAAACATGCTAAAGCTAACGGTTTTAATGTAGTAATTGTCGATACAGCTGGTCGTTTAGCCATAGACGAACACATGATGAACGAAATTGCTGAGGTTCATAAAGCGATTCAACCACAAGAAACATTGTTTGTTGTGGATGCAATGACTGGACAAGATGCTGTAAATACTGCAAAAGCATTTAACGATAAGTTAAACTTTGATGGAGTTATTCTTACCAAATTAGACGGTGATACTCGTGGTGGAGCTGCTATTTCTATTAAATCAGTTGTTGATAAACCTATTAAATTTATTGGTACAGGTGAAAAAATGGACGCTATCGATGTGTTCTATCCTTCACGTATGGCTGATAGAATTTTAGGAATGGGTGATGTTGTTTCCCTTGTGGAAAGAGCACAAGAACAATATGACGAAGAAGAAGCAAGAAAATTACAAAAGAAAATTGCTAAAAATGAATTTGGTTTTGATGATTTCTTATCACAAATTCAACAAATAAAGAAAATGGGTAGCATGAAAGACTTGGTTGGAATGATACCAGGTGCTGGAAAAGCTATGAAAGATGTTGAAATCGAAGATGATGCATTCAAACATATTGAAGCAATCATTCATTCAATGACGCCAATTGAAAGAAGCAAACCTTCATTAATTGATGTAAAAAGAAAAAATAGAATTGCCAAAGGATCAGGGACAAAAATTGAGCAAGTAAATCAATTGATGAAGCAGTTTGAACAGATGAGCAAAATGATGAAGATGATGCAAGGTGGCGGAGGAAAAAATATGATGAAAATGATGCAAGGCATGAAAGGCATGAGATAATAGTTAAAGACGCGTTTTATCGCGTCTTTTTTTTTATAAAATATAAATCAAACAACTACAAATATTCAACAGATTCTGAAATTAATTCAGAATAAACAACACAAAAAATGATTTTATTAGACGGTAAAAAAGTATCAGAAGACATTAAAAATGAAATTACTGCTGAAGTAGTAAAAATGAAAGCTAATGGAGAAAAAGTCCCTCATTTAGCAGCAGTTATTGTGGGTAATGATGGGGCAAGTTTAACTTATGTAAGAAGTAAAGTAAAAGCTTGTGAAAGAGTAGGGTTTGAGTCTACTTTAGTAAAAATGCCAAGCACAACTTCTGAAACTGAACTGCTTAAAAAAATCAAAGAATTAAACGAAAATGATGATATTGATGGATTCATCGTTCAGTTGCCTTTGCCTAAACAAATCGATACTCAAAAAGTATTAATGGCAGTAGATCCAAGTAAAGATGTTGACGGATTTCATCCTGAGAATTTTGGAAAAATGGCTTTAGATATGTCAACTTTTATTCCGGCAACTCCTTTTGGAATTCTTGAATTATTAGAAAGATATAACGTTGATACAGCGGGGAAACATACTGTTGTTATTGGTCGTAGTCACATTGTGGGTCGTCCAATGAGTATCTTAATGGGAAGAAAAGGTTTTCCTGGAAATTCAACCGTTACTTTAACGCATAGTCATACTAAAAACATCAACCAAATTACTAGTCAAGCTGATATTATTATTACAGCATTAGGAGTTCCAAATTATCTAAAAGCTGAAATGGTAAAAGATGATGTTGTAGTTATAGATGTCGGAATTACACGTGTAGCTGACGAAACAACAGAAAAAGGATATAGAATTACTGGTGATGTAGATTTTGAAAATGTTTCAAAAAAAGCCTCATATATAACTCCAGTTCCTGGTGGAGTAGGACCAATGACAATTGCTATGTTGTTAAAAAACACACTTTTAGCCAGAGAACAAAAACGAATGAAAAATTCTTAGTTAATTCTTAAGAACACAAATAAATTTCACAAGTTATCACAGTTTATTTTGTGTAAATTTGTGAAATTTATATTTTAACATTATCCCATATTTAATAATAAAATGAAAATAATTCAAGCTAATATAACTCAATTACCAATTATTGCAGCATTAGCTTATGCAATTTGGCCTTCAGCATATGGAAAAATTTTATCAGTTGAACAACTCAAATATATGTTGGAGAAGTTTTATAGCCTTGAAGCTTTAACGGAACAATTAGAGCAACGTAGTCATGTTTTTTTATTAGCGGAAGAAAATGGAATATTTGTTGGATATGCTTCCTATGAATTGAATATTGAAGGCAATAAGACTAAGGTTCATAAAATTTATGTTTTGCCTGAAACACAAGGAAAAGGTTTTGGTGTTCAATTGTTAAATGAAATGGAAAATAAAGCTAAAGAAGCTCAAAATAAAATTTTATTCTTGAATGTAAATCGATTTAATAAAGCCCAACATTTTTATAAAAAATTAGGTTTCGAAATCGCTTATGAAGAAGACATCAAAATTGGAAATGATTATTTAATGGAAGATTTTGTGATGGAAAAAAAGATTTAATTTTTTACTCAGACAAAATTCTTTTTGATCTTTCGAGTAAATCATTAAGGTCAATATCTTCTTTAATCGTTTGTTTTCCAATATTTAAAATCATTGTGGCATGTTTTCTAACTGCTTTTTTGTAATTTTCTTTTTTTACAAATCCATATATTGTTATTTGTGCTTCCATTAACCTAATAATTACAGCTGGACTTCCTGCTGAAAATTGTCGAATTTGATTAAATGAAGCATTTAACAAACCTTCAAAATCTGTAGTGTTTGCAATTATCCTTAAATTTTGTTTGTCATCAATTCTATATTTAGAAGGGAACTCAATTTGTGAAAAACGACACGTCGTAGCTGTTAAATTATCTATACAAGTAATAGCGGTATATGGATCATTTACTCCAGGAGAAAGTGCTCGTGAAGCTATTTCAACCATTTGATGAATGGAGAACTCAAGGTCTTGATCTGCAACTTTTGTTTTTCCAATAACGAATTGATTACAAATTTCTTCGATTTGTTCTTTGTTTAAATCATTGTTGAAGTTTAATTTTCCCATTTCAATGCCTTCAACTAAGTGATCTCCTGGTCTAAAAAATAATTCTAATAGGGCATCATAAGAAGAGACTATTTTTAAAAGTGCTTCACTGTCAATATATTGAATATAACCACTTTTAGGGGATTTAATAGCTATAGAGTTAATATATTTTGTTTTAATAATATCAACAATATTGATTTTTTCATTTTCTAGTTCTTCTCCCATTTTATTAGGATACAAAGAATTAATTTGTTTGTAAATAACTTCTGAAATATCTGAAATAACTTTATCAGCCTGAATGCTTGTTGCTATTTTATGTATAAATATGATAAGAAGTATTATGTTGATTAAAGCGGTAATTATGGCTACAAGAATCGAAATTACAGGTATAAAGGTGTAATCATCACCTTCTTTTATAGCATTTAGAACAAAAAGACAATATAAGTAGGTTGCGACGTATGAACCTAAAACAACTTGGTTAAGTCTTACATACATGAAGTTTTTAATTAACCTTGGGCCAAATTGGGATGAAGCCAAAGTTAATGCCACAAGAGTCACTGAAAAAACGGTTCCTGCAACACCAATCATGGCTCCGGAAATTGTGGATAATATGCTTCTAGCTGAATCAGCACTAGTAACAAAAAAGTATTTACCCAATCCATCTTGTGAAAATGTAAACTCTTGATCTATTATTACTAAACTTACAGAAAGGGAAATTGAAATAATGATAATCAATACTGGGATAAACCAAAAGGTATCCATTAATTTATTATAGAAAAACAGTATTTTTTTCATTTTAATAAAGAATTTTACAATCGAATAGTATTCACTGCCATTTAAAATTAATTATATAATTTTAGTAATCTTATTTTATCAAATTTAACAACTAGAAAGAGGCTATTTAAATTAAAACTTCAATAAACTTAGCCTAAGTTTTGTTTTTAATTTCAACTTAATATTAATTTTCTTTTAAGGCATTAGTAAATGCATCAAGTCCACCCACAATAGGTAAAGTTAAAATGGTTCCGTCTAAATCAATTGTTAATTCCGTTCCAGGTTCTGGATGTAAAGTATATTCTTTATCGCTTGAAAAAATCATTAATCCTATTTGTTGCCCTTTTTTGATGATTTGATCATCTGGCATTAAATCGAAAGATACTTCATAGAATTTACCTGCGGCTAGAGGTTCACCTTTTCTTATGGAACTATGGTTTTGAGGGTCAGCCCAACCACGAGTAATGATATTGTCATTAATTTTTGTTCCTCTTCCTTCATTCCAAGGAAGTGACACTAACCAAACCGATAAATTTGCAGCAGGCTTGCTACTTGATAATTTAACTGTAATTTTTGGTACTCCAGATATGTGAACGTCTTGTGAAAATTTTGGAGTAACATATAAAACACGGTGATTTGTGTTTTCTGCTCTAGCTAAAATTTCACCAGTAAAAGAATAATTGTCAACTAAAGTTTCTTTACCTTGATTTGAAGATTTAGTTGTTGTTAAGCCTCCAACTTTCGGAGCACCTTTAGTTAAATAAAATGATATTGATTTAGCATCTGGGTTTGGGTAATCTTTATATGGTGTTGGGTTGTTCATGTCATCATTTTCGCGGACAATCCATGCTTTGTTTGTTTCTTTTTCAATGCCATTATCAATACCAAATAAATAATGTGTAAACCATTTGTTCATCATACTAATTGGTGGCTGACCACCGTGAGCATTTTGATGGTAATAAATACCTGTTTCTAAGCCCATTTCTTTGGCTTTCTTGTAAATGCGGTAACTATGTTCTGGCATAACATTCCAATCGTTAAAACCATGGGACATTAACATAGCAGCTTTCATGGTTCCCATATGATTTAGATAATCACGTCCAGCCCAAAAATCGTTATAATCTCCCGTAATTCTATCCATGCCGTTTTTCATTTCGGTATCACGAATTACAGCATTACTATAAGCACGTTTAGATTCATCACCACTGTGAATAAAATCATATAAAACATCTACATCTTCACCTAAATAACCTCCAGGTGAGCGTACTAATCCGTTAGATCGATAATAATGATAATAAGATGTATTTGGAGCAACAGGAATGATAACTTCTAAGCCTTTTACTCCTGTTGTAGCTGCTGCAAGTGGAATAGTTCCATTATATGAAGTTCCTGTCATGCCTACCTTTCCAGTAGTCCAATAAGCCTTAACTTTTTCGTTTCCATCAGGAGTTGTGTAGCCTTTTGCTCGTCCGTTTAACCAATCTATAACTGCTTTTGGAGCTAAAGATTCATTTTCACCACCAACTGTTGGTGAACCTTGTGATAAACCTGTTCCAGGAGAACAAGAATGTACTACAATAAAACCTCTAGGTAACCAAGTTGAAACTTGTGAGTTTGATATAATAGGACGTTTACCTGTTCTAACCACTTCTGCATGAACACGTTCTTTTCCTATTTCTCCTAATTCATGATTTACATCCCAAAAACCACCTTCTACATCTGGTGCAACACCAGAATAATAGGGGCTTGATTCATAAATTATAGGAAGTTTTAATCCTTCAGTATCAGTTTGAATAGGTCTAGTGACATCAACATACATTCGATCTTTTTTACCATCACCATCAGTATCAAAAGTTGTTTCTACCCAAAGATCATGTCTAATCCATTTTTCAGAATCTTTAAATTCAGGAACAATTTGTGCCTCACCATTTTCAAAAATAGGAACAGATTTTACCACCGTTTGTGCTTGAGCAGAAATAAAAGGTAAAATTAGTATTGATAAAAAGAAACTTAATTTGATTAGTTTTTTCATGGTTCTTTTGTCTTTATTGTCTTAATGTTTGTTTGCAGTTTATGCTATAAATTGTGGTATATTAATCACAAGCATAACAAATATAGACAAAATTTTGAATCGTAGTGATTTTAAAGAAGGAAAAAACAAAGTCCAAACCATTAAAATAAAACTTTTTTTAGAAGTAATTTTTCAGCTTTCTGTACACTAAATTCTATTTTATGTATTGTAAACTAATATCAAATACTTTCAACAAACTTTAAAAATACTTTTTTGTGAAGTTCAAGATCCAAATTAGGAGAAAGTGATGCACGAACAATATAATCTTTGTCACCTTCTTTTGTAGTTCCTTGAGTAGATGTTGCAGGTATAGTCCAATAGCACCCTTTTAACTGTCCGTAACTTACACAAAATTTACTTTCGTTAGGGATTTCGGTAATCATTAAATGGATTAATTTAAGATTTAAGGCTCTTTTATAAGTTTCTTTTTCTGCATCAGTATTTCCTTTTGTAGGAAGATCTAATGAAAACACTGAAGGTGTAAATCCTTGTTCGGCTAATTCCTCTGAAACAAAATTTATTTTGGCTTCAGGCAAAGTAGCGTTGATAAAGTTTACAAAATCACGAGTGTTTTTATAAGCATCAATAATTCTTTGATTCATTGAAGGCAATTGTTTGGCTAATATCTCATATTGAAGCGCTGTAGCTTCATTATCACAAAGATCTAGATGAATGGCTATTTTTTCCATCAAAGCAGTTGTTTTTTTATTCCCTACACAGTAACCAGCAGTACATTGTCCGCCACTTGGAAATTTTGATCCACTTGCAAATGAAATTGTTATAACGGAAGCAAGTATATCATCTTCACCTAAAAAGTGTACATTGGGACAAAATGTTTGATCTAAAATAAAAACAGGATCAATAGCAATTGTACCTTTTGCAGTTTTGCGTTCTTGGCTTAAAACATTTTTTAAATCTATAAGATTTGGAACTTCAACTCTTGGGTTTGTTGGAATCTCAGCAATGATGTATGGAACTGCATCTTCATTTGCAATTTGAGATAAAACCGTGTCAATACTTTGAACCATGTCATTATCACCATCTACTAGTAAATCTACTATTTCAACATTATCAATACAAGCTGCAACACGTCTTGCTTGGTCATTTGTTCCACCATAACAATTAGGAGGAACGACAATTTTTATCGCTTTTCCTTTATGATTTTCTATTGCATCATGAATTAATCCCATTAAAATTGCATACTGGATTGATAATCCACTTGAAGCGACCAATGGTTTGGTATTTGTGTTAGTTATCTTTTTAATTGAATCTAAAACCGATTTTTTGTCTGTTTCAATATTTCTAGTTGTAGTATTAACAGCAGCTTGAGATACAAGTAATTTCAAAGCTGAAAGAGAATCATCTGGTGTCATCGCAATGGTTTCTCTTCTTCTTACATGCTGAATATCTGAAATGTAATTTTCATTTTGCGCTCCGTTTACAACCAAAACACTTCCTAAGTTGTTATAAAGACTTATAAGAAAATCAACTCCAGTTGGAATGTTAATTACACCAAATTTTTCTTCATTTGAAATTAAAATAGTACTACCATTAAAAGCTGGAATTGCCTCTGTGTTTTCAACTTTCTTTAAATCAAAAGTATAGCCATAAATGGTTTTTACTATTTCAGCATCAAAAAAAGCAGGTAATTCACCCGTATAAATAATTTGGGTGTTTTTATGGTCTAATAAATTTTTTCTTAGAACAGCTAAAACAGGAACTGTCATTGATGAGAAACTAATTACATTTTCTGATTTTAGATTGTTTAAGTTAGCAATTCCCCATTCTAGAATACAAGACAAAGGATGACCTAAACGAATATAATCGTAAGCAGTTGGTAATTCACTTAGTGCCGATAATTCTGAGTTACTGTTGTTGTATAAGGTCTCAAACTCCTCTAGAAATTGAGTTTTAGCAGCTTTTTCATCATAAATATCTAATCTATGAGTTGTTATATTTAACCAGCCAATAGGCATGTTTTTTAGTACTTCTTTAATATAATTTAGCATTTTATTTTCTTTCATTATTTTTATTTTGAGTTGGAAAGGAGCATTAATTATTTCTTCTTAAAAGTCTTGTTTGGAGTAGCTCTTTGTCCTGGTATACTTCTGTCAACTTTAGGTAAACTAGCTTCTTCTGTTTTGCTTGAAGGTTCGATTAATTCGTTTAGTTGTGTGATTTCAGATTCAGTTAAATCTCTAAATTGTCCGACTGGAACATCTAATGAAATATTAATGATACGAGTTCGTTTTAAGGCAACAACTTCGTAATCTAAATATTCACACATTCTACGAATTTGGCGGTTTAAACCTTGTGTTAAGATAATTCGGAAAACGGTTTTACTAATTTGTTCTACTTTACATTTTCGTGTTAAAGTTTCTAAAATCGGAATTCCGTTACCCATTCTTTGGATAAAGCGTTCTGTAATTGTTTTGTTTACGGTTACAATATATTCTTTTTCGTGATTGTTTCTGGCACGAAGAATTTTATTGACAATATCACCATCATTTGTCATAAAGATCAATCCTTCACTGGCTTTGTCTAAACGTCCAATAGGAAAAATACGTTCTGGATAATTGACATAATCAACAATATTATCACGCACACTTTGATTAGTTGTGCATTCAATTCCAACAGGTTTGTTAAAAGCTAAATAGATACGTTTTTCAGTATTTTCATTAATCATAACACCGTCGACACGAACAGCGTCTTTTGAAGTGATTTTAGTTCCCATTTCTGGCACAACTCCATTAATTGTAACTCTTCCTTGTTCAATTAACTTATCGGCTTCTCTACGGGAACAATAACCAGATTCTGATAAAAATTTATTAATTCGTGTTGCATTTTCTTCCATAGTGCAAAGATATGAAATAGAATTATGAATTGTGAATTATGAATTGTGAATTTCTAAAGCTTCAAGATTATTTAGAATTTAGTATAAAATTGAAAATTGGTTTAAACTTTTAGAAGTTAAAAGACCAAAAAATTCATGTTATTCTATGTGTTTTTAAAAGTGCTAATCTATAATCAAAAATAAAAGCAAAAAAAAATCCCGATTTTCATCGGGATTCATATTACATTTTAGCAAAAAGCTTTTCCATTTTTTCTCTTTCTTCTTCAGCTAACATACTGTCAACTAAAATTCTACCACTGTGTTCATCAGTGATGATTTTCTTTCTACCAGCAATTTCCATTTGAGTTTGTGGTGGAATTGTAAAAAAAGATCCTGCAGAAGCGCCACGTTCGATAGAAACAACTGCCATTCCGTTTCTTACACTAGATCTAATTCTATTGTAAGCGTTTAACAATCTTTCTTCTATTTGTTTTTGATATTCTTCTGATTTTTTAGTTAAGAACGTTTCTTCTTTTTCAGTTTCAGATAATATATCGTTTAATTCAGATTTTTTATGCTTTAAGTGTGTTTGTTTAGATTCTAAACGCTCTTTTGATTGTCCGATAACTTCTTTTTTGTGTTCTAAAGAAGCTTTCATTTCTTTAATATGCTTTTCAGCCAATTGAATTTCTAATTCTTGAAATTCCATTTCCTTAGCTAAAGAGTTGAATTCTCTATTATTACGAACATTATTTTGTTGTTCTAAATATTTTTTGATTGAAGTTTTATGCTCATCAATTGCATTTTTCTTTTCTTTGATTTTTTCATCAATGCTTTCCAAGTCAGCTTTTAACTTATCTAAACGAGTAGTTAATCCTGTAACTTCATCTTCTAAATCTTCAACTTCTAAAGGCAATTCACCTCTAACATTTCTGATTTCATCAATTTTAGAATCGATTAGTTGTAAAGCATATAATGCTCTTAATTTGTCTTCAACGTTTAATTCTTTAGTAGCTGCCATATTTTAAAAGTACTTAACTGGATTTGTATTTTCTTGTGATAAAATGATTGCAAAATTAGTGATTTTTTCTTTAAGATAATCAACAATATAGTTTTTTGTAAATCTTTCACTTTCAAAATGACCAATATCGGCCAATAAAAGTTGATTTTCAGCTTCATAAAATTGATGGTATTTTAAATCTGCCGTTAGATAAGCGTCTGCTCCAGAGGCAATAGCGTTCTTTATAGCATAACTTCCTGATCCACCTAGAACAGCAACTTTTTTAATAGGTTTTCCTAAAAATTGACTATGTCTAATGCCTTTGCAATCTAGTTTTTCGCTAATTAATTGTAAGAAATCTGATTCTGAAAGCGCATTTTTAAGCGAGCCAACTCTTCCTAAACCTATATTTTGATGTTTGTTTTCAATGTTATAAATTTCATAAGCTACTTCTTCATAAACATGATTTGAAAATAATGCTTTTATGATTTTTGATTGTAAATGCTTTTCAAATGTGACTTCAATTTTTATTTCTTTGGCTTCTACAAACTCAAATTGCGAACCTACTTCTGGATTACTATTTTCATTTCCCATGTAAGTTCCAATTCCTTGACTGCTGAAACTGCAATCTTCATAATTTCCTATATTTCCAGCACCAGCATCAAACAAAGCGTTTCTTAATTTTTCAGCATTATCAGAAACTGTATAAGTCACTAATTTTTGAATATAATTTTCTTTTGGAATTAATACTTTTGAATTTTCTATTCCTAAAGCATCACAAAATATTTTATTAACTCCATCCTTATGATTATCTAAAGCTGTATGAACGGCATAAACTGCTACGTCATTTTTAATTGCTTTTATAACTGCTCTTTCTACATAGTTTTTTCCTGTGATTTTCTTTAAACCACCAAAAAGAATAGGATGGAAGCATACAACTAAATTACAATTATTAGTAATTGCTTCATCAATAACTGCTTCTAATGCATCGTGACAAACTAAAATTCCTGTCAGATTTGCATTAGAGTCACCAACTAACAAACCAACATTATCAAAACTTTCGGCATAACCTAGTGGAGCCATTTCTTCAAGAATTGCAAGTGTGTCTTTAATTTTCATTTGAAAGTAATTTTGTTTAACAAAGTAACGAATAATCATTTCAAGATAAAAATTAGATGCAAAAAAAGTGTATTTTCGTGCTATGAATTTTTTTCGAAAACTACTTTTTCCGGTTGCCTTAATTTATTGGCTTGTAACTTTTATTAGAAATTTTCTATATGATATAGGAGTGTTTAAAAGTGAATCCTTTGATGTTCCAATTATTGCTGTTGGAAATTTGAGTGTTGGTGGCACAGGAAAATCACCTCAAATTGAATACCTAATTCGTTTGTTGTCTGATAATTATCAAGTAGCAACTTTAAGTCGTGGCTATAAAAGAAGTACAACAGGTTTTGTTTTAGCAGATCATAATGCGAATGCCAAAACACTTGGTGATGAACCTTTTCAGTTTTATTCAAAATATCCCAAAACTATTGTGGCTGTTGATGAAAATAGAGTAGAAGGTATTGAGATTTTATTAGAATTAGATAAAAAACCAAGCGTAATTTTATTAGATGATGCTTATCAACATAGGAAAGTTAAAGCTGGTTTTTATATTTTATTGACTGCGTATGATGATTTATTTTGTGATGATTTTATTTTGCCTTTCGGGAATTTACGCGAACCAAGTTTTGGGAAAAATCGTGCCGATATGATAATTGTCACTAAATGTCCAAATGATATTGACGAACTTGCACAAAAGAAAATTAAAGATAAATTGAAAGTTTCGCAACCTGTTTATTTTACAACTATTGCTTATGATAGTTATGTTAATAGTGAATTGGGACAACTTTTGGTAAATGAAATTAAAGAAGAAGAAAAAGTTGTAGTTGCCGGAATTGCAAAGCCAAAACCATTTTTTGATTTTTTAGAAGCCAAATCAAGTGAAACAATGATTTTTTCTGACCATCACAATTTCGAAGAAAAAGATATAAATTCAATTTTAAATAAAGCAAAAAACAATAAAATCATTACAACCGAAAAGGATTATGTAAGATTGAAAGATAAGTTGCCAAAAGAGCAACTTTATTATTTACCAATTCAATCGCAATTTATAAATTTAGGTTCAGATTTTAATAACAAAATAAAAGATTATGTGGAACAAAGTTCAAGAAACTGTTAGTTTTATTCAGTCAAAAACCAATAGTTTTAAACCCGATTTTGGAGTTATTTTAGGTTCAGGTTTAGGAAATTTTTCAGAAGACATTCAGATTGAATATACTTTAGCTTATAAAGACATTCCTAATTTTCCAGTTTCAACGGTTGAAGGTCATAAAGGAGCTTTATTATTTGGATCAATTGGTTCGAAAAAAGTAATGGCCATGCAAGGTAGATTTCATTTTTATGAAGGTTATAACATGCAAGAAGTTACTTTTCCGGTTCGTGTAATGAAATATTTAGGTTTGCAAAACTTAATTGTATCGAATGCTTCTGGTGGTGTTAATTCAAATTTTGTTGTGGGTGATGTGATGATAATTACAGATCACATTAATATGATGCCAGAACATCCTTTAAGAGGACATAATGATGAACGTTTTGGACCGCGATTTGTAAATATGAGTGAGCCTTATTCTAGAAAGTTAATTCTAAAAGCAAAAGAAATTGCTAAAGAATTAAATATTGATGTTAAAGAAGGGGTTTATGTAGGTTTGCAAGGACCAACTTTTGAAACGTTAGCCGAATATAAAATGGTAAAAGCTATTGGTGGTGATTGCGTTGGAATGTCAACAGTGCCAGAGGTTATTGTTGCCAAACATATGGATATGGATTGCTTTGGAATTTCAGTAATTACAGATATGGGTGATGTGGAAAGTATAGAAGAAGTTAATCATGAAGAAGTTCTAAAAGCTGCGAAAAAAGCAGAACCACATGTAAGAGAGTTGATTAGAAATTTAATTATTAGTATTTAATTGTTCAATTATTGTCTTATAAAATAATTTTGAATCAGTTGGTTTGCTTATATAATCATTCATTCCATTTGATTTATAGTTATTTATAGAACTTTCACTTTCAATAGCTGCAGTAAAAGCAATTATTGGTGTTTTGGTATTGAATTTTCTTATTTTTTCAGAAACTTTATCACCATTAATATCAGGAAGATTGATATCCATAATTATTATATCATAATAGTTATGTTTTGATAAATTTAAAGCTTCTTTACCATTTGATGCAATAGTACAGAAAGCCTTGTGTTTTTCAATAAGTTTTCTTGTGACTATTTGTGTAATGCTATTGTCTTCAACGAGTAAGAAATTTTTATTTTCCAAAACTGAAAAATCAATTTCATAAATTGGTTCAATATGTTCTTTAACGGTTTTAAAAACAAGTTCAAAATTAAAATTACTTCCAACATTCTCTTCACTACTAAGATTTATTGAACTGCCTAAATGTTCCAGTAATTTTTTTACAATAGCTAAGCCTAAACCAGTTCCACCAAATTTTCTATTAATTTCAGTCGAGCCTTGTGTAAAGTTTTCAAATATTAATTCTTGTTTGTCTTTTGGAATTCCCATTCCATTGTCAATAATTTCAAATTTTATAGTGACTTCTTGTTCTGTTTCTTTACTTAGTTTTAAATTCGTTGTTACTGTTCCATTGCTACTAAATTTTATAGCATTTGAAATTAAATTAATTAAAATTTGTGTAATTTTAGTTGGGTCACCAATAACCTTTCTTGGTATTTCTTCATCAATATTTACCTCACACTTTACATTGTTTAATTTTGCAATTTCATTAAGAGATTTGTCAATATTTATAATGTCTTTTCTAAGATTAAATTCTATTTCTTCTGTCAATAAATTTGGAGACTCAATTTTATTAATTTGAAGGACGTCATTAATTAAGTTCATCAAATGGCCAGCCGAAATTTTTAGAGAAATCAAATTTTCCATTTGACTTTCCTTTGGATCTTCATTAATTAATATTTCAGAGATAATATTAATTGCGTTTAAAGGAGTCCTTAATTCATGACTTATAGTTGCTAAGAAATCACTTTTAGCTTTAATAGCTTTTTCTGATTTTTCTTTTTCCTGTTCTAATTCCTTATTTTTTTCTTTTAAAAGATTGTGATTTTTAAATTCAATGGTATTGTTTTTATACAAAGACAAGCTTAAAAGAGATAATATTGCAACCAAAGCAATGCTTAAAAGGTTTACTAATTTATTAAAATGTTTTGTTTTGTCGTTTTCAGAAATATTTGTTTTAGGATGATTGTTGTCGGGAGTAATGTCAGAATTATTAGTTGTTTGAGTTACTTTAAGATTACTGCTTATTGTATTTGTGTTCGTAGAAGTTACAAACGTTTCACCAGTTTTTGCAATTGTACAAATACTAAAAAAAAGAAAAATAAAAAGAAGCCACCTTTTCATACCAAAAGTTTTTTTTTAAAAAGGGAATTTATGAATTATTTTTCTATATAAGTTATTAAATCTATAATTCTTGAAGAATAACCAATTTCATTATCATACCATCCTACAATTTTAACCATATTATCTATCACAGAAGTCAGTTGAGCATCAAACAAACAAGAATTAGTATTTCCAATAATATCAACAGAAACGATTGGGTCTTCTGTGTAATCTAAAATATTCTTTAAGCTTGTTTCAGAGGCTTGTCTAAAAGCATCGTTAATTTCTTCAATCGTAACTTTGCGCTTTACATTTAAAGTGATATCGGTCAAAGAACCGTCTGGAACGGGAACACGAATTCCACAGCCACCAATTTTACCTTCTAATTCAGGAAAAATTTTAGTTAATGCTTTAGCTGCACCAGTTGTTGTAGGAACAATGGATTGTGAAGCACCACGAGCTCTTCTCAAATCTTTATGAGGTTGATCGTGTAAACTTTGGTCTGTAGTATAGGAATGAACTGTAGTAATATATGCTTGTTCAACTCCACATAGTTCTTGCATGATTTTTAGCATTGGAGCAGCATTATTTGTAGTGCAACTTGCATTTGAAATTATAGTTTCAGAGCCATCCAAAATTTGTTCGTTTACACCTAGAACAACAGTTTTTATGATTTCATCTTCTGGTGGAACAGATAAAATAACTTTTTTCGCTCCAGCTAAAATGTGTTTGTTTAATAATTCTGAAGTTTTAAATTTTCCAGTAGCTTCAATTACTACATCAATATTTAAAGATTTCCAGTCTAAGTTTTTGATTTCTTTTTCACTAAAATATAAAAAAGATTTATCATTTATAACTATCGAATTTAAAGTGTGAGACACTTTTTCTTTTAAAACACCATGAATGCTGTCATATTTAATTAAATGACTCATGGTTTTTGTATCAGCAATGTCATTAATGGCAATAACTTCTATAGTAGGATGATTTAACAATAAGCGAAAAACATTTCGACCTATTCTTCCAAAACCATTAATTGCAATGCGTGTTTTCATTTTTTTTGTGGTTATTTTTTTTAGGTTAAATGTTTAAAAGGTTATGAGTTTAAAAGACTTTGTGTTTATTGTAGCACTTGACTTTTAATCTTTTAAACTCATAACCTTTTAACCTCTTTTATAAAATATGCTTTTCTGCGTGATAAGATGAACGAACTAAAGCACCACTTTCAACATGTCTAAATCCAAGTTCTTTTCCGATTTTTTCGTACTTTTCAAATTGTTCTGGAGTGATAAATTCTTTAACAGGCAAGTGTTTTTTTGAAGGTTGTAGATATTGTCCAATAGTTACAATGTCTACTTTAGCATTTGCTAAATCGTGTAAAACTTCGATGACTTCTTCTTCAGTTTCACCTAAACCTAGCATAATTCCAGATTTAGTTCTTTTGATACCTTGTTCTTTTAAGTAACGTAAAACCTCTAAACTTCTATCATATTTCGCTTGAATACGAACTTCACGAGTCAAACGTTTAACTGTTTCCATGTTATGTGAAACTACTTCTGGAGCAACTTCAACTATTCGGTCAATATTTCTTGTATTTCCTTGAAAATCAGGAATAAGTGTTTCTAATGTTGTAGTAGGATTCATTCTGCGAATAGCTTTCACCGTTTCTGCCCATATAATTGAACCCATATCTTTAATATCATCTCTATCTACACTAGTAATTACTGCATGTTTGATGCTCATTAATTTGATAGAACGAGCTACTTTTTCTGGTTCGTCCCAATCTACATCTTCTGGGCGACCTGTTTTTACACCACAAAAACCACAAGAACGCGTACAAATATTTCCTAAAATCATAAAAGTTGCAGTTCCTTCACCCCAACATTCTCCCATGTTTGGACAACTTCCTGATGCGCAAATAGTATTTAGTTTATATTTGTCAACCAAACTGCGAAGTTCAGTGTATTTTTTTCCTGTCGGAAGTTTTACACGAAGCCATTTTGGTTTTGGTTCTCTTGGTGGAAATACATTTTCTATAACGTTGTTCATGGAAATAAAATTTGAATTGCAAATATACGATAATGAATTTAGAATACTGAAATTACATTTTAGAAAATAAAGTTAAATAAACTGAAATGAATTCAATTAATTGCAACCAGTAAAATTTTATTTCTTCTTAATAATTTCTGCTAATAATTTTTTGCCTCGAAGTAATTTTATTTTAATATTATTCAAAGGTTCTTCAAGTTGATCAGCAATTTCTTGATAGCTCATTTCCTGAAAATAACGCATTTGAATAACTTCCTGATAAGCAGGTTTTAATTCTTTAATGCAAAGTAATAATTGGGCTAAATTTTGTTCAATAATTAATTCATCCTCAGCAGTTGGAGAATCATCAGCAATTGAATTGGCATAATTTGAATCATCGGTATTGTCTACAAAAAGAGAAGATTTTTTTTTGCGAAGCATATCAATGTGTACGTTTTTAGCAATTGCTATAAGCCAAGTGTTAAAACCATATTCGGCGTTGTAAGTAGTGATTTTATCAAAAGCTTTGGCAAATGTTTCGATAGCAATATCTTCTGTATCAGTTTCGTTTTCTGTGCGTTTTATCATAAATCCATACACTTCATTCCAATAGAAATCCAATAAAAAAGTAAAAGCAACTTGGTCACCTTTTTTAGCTTTTTCAATATTGGTTTGTATTATGGCTGAAGTTATTTCCAATGTACTGGTTTTGAGAAAATATTAGTTAAAAATATGTTGACATGTGTAAATATAAGCACTAATTCTATAATTGGATACCAAAACATTACATCTTTTTCATTTAATTTTCCAGCTCCATAACCTAGTGAAATCCAACAGAAAATATATCTAAAAAATATGATTCCTAAAACAATCATCCATTGAAATTGAAATGCTAATAAAAGAATAGCTAAAACAAAGAACAACAATTGCGAAAGAAAATATAAACTTAATTGAAATTTATCAAAAGGTTTGTATAATTTGGCTGTAGTTACGTGTCTTCTTTTTTGGTTAAACCAATCTTTGTAAGTTGTTCTTGGAGTTGAATAGGTAAAACTTTCGGGTGTAAAAACAATAGCTGTATTTTCTTTATCAGCTGCTTGATTGATAAACAAATCATCATCACCAGAACGAACTCGCATGTGATCCATAAATCCACGATTATCAAAGAAAACAGATTTTTTGTAAGCTAAATTTCGGCCAACACCCATATAAGGTTTTCCGATTTTAGCCCAAGAAAAATATTGAACGGCAGTCAATAAAGTTTCGTAACGAATAATTTTATTTAAGAAAGAGTTCTTGATTTTATCATAAGCACCATAACCTAAAACAATTGTTTTTTTCATGGTAAATTGTGCAGTCATTTGTTGTAACCAATCCTTAGAATTTGGATAGCAATCTGCATCAATAAACACCAAGTAATCTTTTGTTGCAGCTTTAATTCCTAATGTTAAGGCAAATTTTTTGTTTCCCCAAAAGGCTTCATTGTTTTCAACTTTAACTAATTTTACAGTTGGATATTGTTTTTCATATGCTTCAAAAATATCCAAAGTTTCATCGCTAGAAGCATCGTCAATTAAGACAATTTCATAATCTGAATAATTTTGATTAATTAATAAAGGGAAAAATTTCTTTACGTTTTCAGCTTCGTTTTTTGCACAAACAATTACTGAAACAGGAACTTTTTTGGGAGTAATATCTTGTTTGTGAGCAAAAGTAAATTGGCCAAAAATTCCGATATAATAAATAAATTGAATAACAACTATTGCTATGAAAGCATAAAGTAAAATGAATAAAATCATTTCTATAAATTAGTTATGAGTTGGCTCGCTACAATCTTTCATTTGTTCTGGCGTTTTTCCGCAAAAACCACAACTTTCTCCATCTTTGTTTAAAAACGGACTTTGGCTAGCACATGTTCCAGCAAATTTACCGTCTTTTTTTGCCCAAATTTTAATGGCAATTCCAGCAAAAGCTAGAGCTAATAATCCTATGGTTAGTAAAATAAGTTTCATCTTTTTATGTAATTTTTATTTGCTGCAAAGATATGAAAGTTTGTTTGATTTTTAGATTTTCAGATGATAGATTTTCGGACAGTCTGAATATCCAATATCCGAATATCTAAAAATCACTAAATAACATTTACTTCTGCTTGAATTTGAATTCCGAATTTTTTAAAAATTGTATCTTGAATATTTCTTGAAACAGCCAAAATTTCTTGTCCAGTAGCATTGCCATAATTTACTAAAACCAAAGCTTGATTTTTGTGAATTCCAGCATCACCAAAGCGTTTGCCTTTAAAACCAGCTTGTTCGATTAACCAACCAGCTGGGACTTTTACTTCCGTTTCCGAAACAACATAATGAGGCATTTCTGGATGATTTTGCTTTGCTTTATCGTAATCAGCTTTTAAGATTATTGGATTTTTAAAAAAACTACCACTATTTCCAAGTTCTTTTGGGTTTGGAAGTTTACTTTGTCTAATAGAAATTACAGCATTACTAATCTCTTTTAAAGTAGGATTTGTAATATTGTTTTTTTCTAATTCAGTATCAATTGCCCCATAAGAAGTATTGATTTTATGATTTGTCTTGGTTAGTTTGAAAGTTACATCAGTAATAATGTATTGATTTTTTAATTCGTTTTTAAAAACACTTTCTCTATAACCAAATTTACAAGTCGCTTTATCAAATGATTTTATACTTTGATTATCAATTTTCATGGCAGTGCAACTATCAAAAGTGTCTTTAATTTCAACACCATAAGCACCAATATTTTGAATTGGTGTAGTACCAACATTTCCCGGAATTAGAGATAAATTTTCAATGCCTCCAAAATTGTGTTCAATACACCAAAGTACAAATTCATGCCAGTTTTCTCCAGCTTGCGCTTTTATCCATGCAAAGTTTTCGTCTTCATTTACAATTTCAATTCCTTTTAAATTAACATGAACTACTAATTTTTCAATATTTTGAGTCAGTAACATATTGCTTCCACCGCCAAGAACAAAAATGTCTTGATTAGTTTTTAAAACTGAAGCCAATTCAGTCGTGTTTGAAACGGCAATAAACTCTTTTGCTTGAGCTGAAATGCCAAACGTATTATATTCTTTTAATTGAAAATTAGATTGAAAATTCATGTATAAAATTTAAAGTGCAAAAATAAGATTTATTATTCAATAATAATATCAACTTAAAGTTTAAAAATCTTGTACGATTGAAGAGTAGATTGAATAATAATTTCTGTTCTCTGTTCGTGTGTGTCTGTGATGAAAATTTGTCCAAAAACATCATTGTTTACCATAGAAACTATTTTTTGAACTCGAGTTTCATCTAATTTATCAAAAATATCATCAAATAATAAAATAGGTAAAACACCACTTTTTTCTTTAATGAATTCAAATTGAGCTAGTTTTAAGGCAATCAAAAATGATTTCTGTTGTCCTTGTGATCCAAATTTCTTAATAGGAAAACCATCAATTTCAAACGATAAATCATCTTTGTGTATTCCAACCGAAGTATATTGTAAAGCCTTATCTTTTGGTAAATTGTTTTTTAATAAATTTTCTAACGAATTTTCAAACAATTGGCTTTCATATTTTAATTGTACTTCTTCTGCAGAATCTGTTATAGTTTGATGGTGTTTTTGAAAAATCGGAATAAAACTATCTAAAAACTGTTTTCTCTTATTGAATATTTTCAATCCAATTTCAGCCATAGGTTCGTCATAAATAGCTAAATTGTCAGCGTCAAAAACCTGATTTAAAGCAAAATACTTCAACAAGGCATTTCTTTGGGATACGATTTTTTGGTAGCGAATTAATTGATTTAAATAGGAATTATCTAAAATAGAAATCACACTATCAATAAACTTTCTGCGAGTTTCACTTCCTTCTGTTATTAAATCAGAATCTGAAGGAGAAATAATTACTAAAGGAATAAAACCAATGTGTTCAGAAAGTTTTTCATATACTTTTCCATTGCGTTTTATGGTTTTCTTTTGGCCTTTTTTTAGACTGCAGACTACTTTTTCTTCCTTGTTTTCTTTCTCGAATATTCCATCTATTACAAAAAACTCTTCACCATGCTTTATATTTTGACTTGCTAATGGATTAAAATAACTTTTTCCATAGGACAAATGATAGATCGCATCTAAAACATTTGTTTTTCCAACACCATTTTTCCCAACAAAGCTATTGATTTTGGTATCAAAGTCATATTGTAGATCAGTTATGTTCTTGTAATTAAGTAAGGAAATGGATTTTAAAAACACTAGTAAATTTAAGGTTTTGGAGGTGAAAAAATAGTAAAGCACAAATTTAAGGGTAATTAATGGAATAATAATGTTGAGATTGTTTTTAATTTTCTTAAATTTTTTATGGCTAATTCAATAAAAGTTATATTTTTGCACCTCATTAAATTAAAATAAATGGCAACGTATAACAAAAGAGGATATAAAGCACCTAAACCGAAAGATATTGCAGATGATGCAACAAATGAAATTGATGGAACTTATGATGGTGATAGTACTACAGCAGAAGTTTTTGAAACCTTAGATGTTCAAGCTAATAAAGCGGAAGACTGGGTTGTTAAGCACCAAAAATTAATAATGGGAGTTGTTGGAGCAATAGTTCTTTTGTTAGTAGCTTATTTTGCTTATGACAGATTTATTGCTGTACCTAATGAAGAAAAAGCGGTTAACGAAATGTTTCAAGCGCAACAATACTTTAAGCAAGCGGTTGACGGACAAGCTACTCCAGATTCTTTATTTACTTTAGCTTTAAAAGGGGCTGAAGGGAAATTAGGATTTGAAGGAATTATTTCAGAATATTCTGGAACTAAGTCAGCTAACTTGGCTCAGTATTATGCTGGAATGTCTTATTTAAACTTAAAAGATTATAAAAATGCTGTTGAGCATTTAGAGAAATTTTCTTCTGATGATGAAATGTTAAAGCCAATTGCTTTAGGAGCTATCGGTGATTCATTTTCTGAATTGAAAAAAGTTGATGATGCACTTTCATATTATTTAAAAGCAGCTGAAGCTTCTGATAATGATTTTACTTCTCCTCGTTACTTTATGAAACATGGTTTATTAGCTATGATGAATGGTAAAAAAGAAGCAGCTTTAAAGTCATTCAAAACAATTAAAGAAAAATATAGCACTTCTTCTGAAGCTGCAAATATTGATGGATACATTGCAAGAGTTGAATAAATATGGCAACAGAAAACAAAAATTTATCTAATTACGATAAAAACACAATCCCAAACGTGAAAGATTTTCGGTTTGGGATTGTTGTTTCAGAATGGAACGACGATGTTACAGAAGGACTTTTTAATGGTGCTTTTGATACATTAATTGATTGTGGGGCAATTTCAGAAAACATTGTAAGATGGAATGTGCCAGGAAGTTTTGAATTAATCTTTGGTGCAAAAAAAATGCACGAAGAATCAGAAGTTGATGTTATAATTGTAATTGGTTCTCTAATTAAAGGCGAAACAATGCATTTTGAATATGTTTGTGAAGGAGTTACACAAGGTATAAAA
Organism: Flavobacterium gelidilacus DSM 15343; assembly: GCF_000422685.1. Taxonomy (GTDB): domain Bacteria; phylum Bacteroidota; class Bacteroidia; order Flavobacteriales; family Flavobacteriaceae; genus Flavobacterium; species Flavobacterium gelidilacus. Next base: position 296,991 of record NZ_KE383904.1, read on the forward strand.
GATTTAAACTTGATGTATGACATTCCTACGATATTTTGTCTTTTAACAGACAACAACAAACAACAATCATTAGATAGAAGTGGTGGGAAACACGGAAACAAAGGAGTTGAAGCAGCCATTGCAGCTATTAAAATGGTAACTTTGGGTTAAAATTGACTTAAAAAATAGTTAACCTACTCATTTGAGTAGGTTTTTTTATGGCTTTTAGCTAATAATTCTGTAAATTTGATTATTATTTAACTAACAAAAATGCTATGTTTATTAAATCATTGTTAAGACTTCATTCTCATAGAAGGTTTGATTATCAACCTCGCTATTATGATGAACAAAAAGAGCAAAGAGAACAAAGACTTGAAAACAGACGACTATTGAGAGATACTGAGAAACGTATTTCCTTTAGAACGGGTTGGCATGCAGAAAGTAAAATGTATTCTTCAAGGTCTAGTAGTTTTAGAATAGCAATAATAGCTGGTGTTTTAATCTTAATTTGTTACTTCATTTTACGTTCGCTAAATATTGATTTATATTAAATGTCAGCAAAAATAAAACTATTACCTGATCACGTTGCCAATCAAATTGCCGCTGGAGAAGTTGTTCAACGACCTGCTTCTGTAGTCAAAGAATTGATTGAAAATGCAGTAGATGCAAATGCTTCAGAAATAAAATTAATAATAAAAGACGCTGGGAAAACCTTAATTCAAGTAATTGATAATGGTTCTGGTATGAATGTTATTGATGCAAGAATGTGTTTTGATCGCCATGCTACTTCAAAAATAAAAAATGCAGAAGATTTATTTGATTTACATACCAAAGGATTTCGTGGTGAAGCTTTAGCCTCAATCGCTGCTATTGCTCATGTAGAATTAAAAACGAAACTAGTTGCTGAAGAACTTGGAACACATATAATAATTGAAGGAAGTAAATTTACATCTCAAGATGTTGTTGTGTCTCCAACTGGAACTTCTTTTTCAGTTAAAAATTTATTTTATAATATTCCAGCCCGAAGAAATTTTCTTAAATCAGATACAGTAGAGTTTAGGCATATTGTAGATGAGTTTCAGCGTGTTGCTTTGGCTCATCCAAATATTTCTTTCATTTTATACCACAATGGTGAAGAATATTTAAACTTACCCATTTCAAATTATAGACAACGTATTGTAAATCTTTTTGCAGGAAAAACCAATGAAAAATTAGTTCCTGTAACTGAAAATACAGATATAGTTGCAATTCACGGATTTGTTTCAAAACCAGAATTCGCCAAAAAAAATAGAGGAGAACAATTTCTATTTGTTAACGATAGATATATTAAAAGCGGTTACTTGCATCATGCGATTATGAATGCATATGATGGTTTATTAAAAGAAGGGACACAACCTTCTTATTTTTTATATTTTGACGTACCAAAACATACCATTGATATTAATATTCATCCGACAAAAACAGAAATTAAGTTTGATGATGAGCAATCTATTTATGCTATTTTAAGAGCGAGTATTAAGCATAGTTTGGGTCAATTTAATGTGTCACCAATTTTAGATTTTGAAAGGGATTCTAATTTAGATACACCATACGAATATTCTAAAAAAGAAGCAGATGTTCCTATAGTTGAGTTTGATGCTACTTTTAATCCTTTTAAAAAGTCTGATGATAAGCCTGTTCGTCAAGTATATCACAAACAAGAAACGGCAAATTGGGAAAGTTTGTATGTTGGATTAACAGATGAATTTCAATCTAAAAGCAATCATTATGAAGCCGATGAAGTTGCAACTTCATTGTTTGATGATGTAGAAGTAGACTCAGTAGTTCAAAAAAACTATCAATTACAAAAGAAATATATCATAAGTCCAATAAAATCAGGCTTATTAATTATTGATCAACGAAAAGCTCACCAGCGTATTTTGTATGAACAATTTTTGACAAATATTACTATATTAAAAGGAAATAGTCAGCAATTGTTGTTTCCTTTGTCAATTATAATGTCATCACACGAACTAGAATTGCTAAAAGAATTAAAAGTTCAATTAGAACATACAGGTTTTGTATTCGATAAATTCACAAAAGAAACTGTTATTTTTTCAGGAATTCCGACCAATGTTCAAGAAGGAAAAGTGCCTAGTTTGTTAGATGATTTAGTTAACGACTTGCAACAAGATTTTCCACAAAGTAGTTTTTCGCAGAATGATAGCATAGCTAAATCTATGGCAAATAGTTTAGCAATAAAAACAGGAACTTATCTAACACAGTTAGAAATAGACAACATGGTCAATGCTATGTTTGCTTGTAAAGATCCAAATATTTCACCTTTTCATAAACCAACATTCATCACAATAACAACGGATGATTTAGATAAACGATTTTCTTTATGATGAACATCACCGAAACAGTGAAACAGCTGTTGATAATTAACGTTTTATTTTTCATAGGAAGCCAATTTGTGCCAGCTTCTTATGATTTATTAGCTTTGCATTATTTTGAAAGCGATAAATTTAAGCTATGGCAACCATTAACATCTATGTTTATGCATGGAGGTTTGATGCATATAGCCTTTAATATGTTTGCGTTGTATTCTTTCGGAAGTGCTTTGGAACATAGATGGGGTGCAAAGAAGTTTATCTTTTTCTACATTTCTTGTGGTTTAGGTTCAGCCGTATTATATTCTGCTTTTAATTATTATCAATTTCATGAAGCTATTCAACCCTTATTAAACGGTGGTTTGTCTAAATCAACGATTTTAGAAGCAATGAATACACAAAAATTCAATTCGTTTGATGGAATAATTTCTCAAGAACAATTTAATTCCTTTTCAAGTGTATTTTATGGAACAGCAGTTGGTGCTTCTGGTGCAATATATGGTTTATTAGTTGCGTTTGCCTTTTTATATCCAAATGCTGAGTTAGCTTTGATGTTTATTCCAGTTCCAATAAAAGCAAAGTATTTTGTTCCAGGAATTTTAGTAATTGATTTAGTTTTAGGATTAAAAGGAAATTCGCTTTTTGGAGATGGTGGCACAGGAATTGCTCATTTTGCTCATTTAGGTGGTGCATTATGTGGTTTCATAATGATGTGGTATTGGAAGAAAAATCAATTTAACGATAACCGTTGGGATAGATAAGTATAGTAGATTTTAGAATAAATAAACACATGAATATTTTTCAAGATTTAAAAAATCAATACACAAATAATGGTATTGTTCAAAAACTTATTTTTTGGAACATAGGCTTATTTTTGTTGACTATTATTTTCTTTTATAATTTTAAATCGGGTGATTTTTCTTTTCCTATTTGGGTTGCTCTGTATTCTTCATTTTCAGATGTACTAACAAAACCATGGACATTGATTTCTTATATGTTTGTTCATTCAGGATTTATTCATTTATTGTTTAATATGCTGATGTTGCATTTTGTAAGCCGATTTTTCCTTACATTTTTTACTGAAAAACAATACTTAGTAGTTTATTTACTTGGAGGAGTTTTTGGTGGATTGGTATTTGTTACAATTTATTATTTTTTAGGAATAAGAATTCCAGTTGTTGGAGCAAGTGGTGCTATTATGACTTTATTAGTTGCAGCAACAGCTTATTCACCTTATTATATTTTACAAATTCCTTTGATTGGAAGACTAAAATTGTGGCATGTAACAGCTTTAATTCTTTTCATAGATATTCTGCAATTATTGTTGGTAAATACGGGTGGACATATTGTTCATCTTTCAGGAGCTTTTTTTGGTTTCTTATATGTATTTTTATTAAAAAGAGGTACAGATTTAGCCAAGCCTTTTTCTAATTTATCTTTTAAAAGACCTATAAAAAAGAAAACACCTTTTTCAAAAGTTCATGTAAATAAAGCTGCATCAAACCTTTCTAAAGCTCCTAAAACAGATGTTGAGCAGAAAAAAGTTGATGATATTTTGGATAAAATAAGTAAATCAGGTTATGATAGTTTGACAAAAGAAGAAAAAGAATTTCTTTTTAAACTTGGAAAATAAGTAAGGATGAAGAACCAAACATGGTTAAGTAAAATTATGCGTTTTTTAAATATTGTACTAGTTATAGTTACAATACTTGCTTATGTTTTACCTTTTTTAGCACCCAAATTATTTCCTTTATTAAGTGTGTTTACCTTGGTTTTGCCTTTTCTATTAATTCTAAATTTTCTGTTTTTTATTTATTGGTTACTTCAATTAAAAAAATACACTTTCATTTCTGGAATTGTATTGTTATTAGGGATAACATTCATTAACAAGCTATATAAATTTTCTGAAACAAATATGCCAGAATCAGAAAACGATTTTGTTATAATGAGTTATAATGTGCGATTATTCAATTTGTATGAATGGTTACCCAAAAAAGATGTACCAAAAGAAATTAATAAATTTATAGCTCAAGAAAATCCAGAAATACTATGTATTCAAGAATTTTCTCTTGTTGATGCAATCAATTTTAGTCAATATAAATATAATTACATTAACGTAGAAGGAAAGAAAAATAAATATGGTCAAGCTATTTTTTCAAAATTTAAAATAATAAATGAAGGAGAAATTGCATTCCCAAATTCCTCTAATAAAGTGATTTATGTAGATGTTTTAAAGAAAAAAGATACAATTAGAGTATATAGTATGCACATGCAATCTGTAAAAATTAGTACAGATATTAATGAGAAAATTGATGAGGCAAAATCAAAATTTATTTTCAAAAGAATTAGTGAAGCTTTCACAGAACAACAACAGCAAGCAGAATTAATTAGGAAAAATGTAGAGGATTGTAAATTGCCAAAAATTATTTGTGGTGACATGAATAATAGTGCTTTTTCATATGTTTATAGATTAATTAAAAGCGATTTAAAAGATTCGTTTGAAGAAGCAGGTTCAGGTTTTGGTAAAACCTATAATTTTAAATATTATCCAGCACGAATAGATTATTTATTAGTTGAAAAAGAATTCGCAGTGAAACAATACCAGTCATTTGATTCTTTTTTTAATAGTGATCACTTTCCGATTTCTACAAGATTAGAATTGAAAAGGAAAGACAAGTAGTATTTATAAAGTTTGCTTTTTTAAATAATCAACAGCATATCGTCCTTCATTAAATAATAAATCTAGAATACTGAGATTATTAATAAAGCCATGTTTGTCGTCAAAAACTTGGGTATAAGATTCTAATTGAGTAGTATCTTTTTTTCCATCGACTAAATAGCGTAAATCATTTTCGTTTTCAATAGTATGAAAATATTCTGTCGTTTTTAAAAAAGGTAAATCAATTCCTAAACATGAATTTACGATTTCAAATGTTTCGAAATTTAAATCCATTAAGAATTTATATTTTTTCTGATAAATAGGCAAAATATCATCTATAAAGTACTCAAAAAAAGGAGAATTTTTATAAGCTGCTTCAAGTGATTTTAAATGATTTTTTTGCCAATCTGCAGTTTCATCAAGAAGTACATGTTTATATTTCTGCTTTTTTTCTGTAGAATGTTTAACCGAAATATTAAGTAATTGAATGCCGTTTGCACTGTAAATGTACATTCGATTTCTATTGGTTTGCTTTTGAAAATTATCATCTACTTCAAATACTAATTTATCTGCTTGAATCATTGCTATATAATGACTGACAGAAGGGAAATAGGTTGGATGAAGTAATGTTTTCATTGTTTTTAAAAGACTACTGATTTTCTTCTTTGTTTTTCTTTTTACTTCTAAAGTAGTCAAACGCAAAATAACCAGCCAATAAGAACAAGAAATATTTAAAATATGATTGTGGTTGACCTTCACCACTTACTGTAGTAAACATTCTATCCCAACGAATTTTGTTCATTATTCCTTGTGCATTTGAATCCCAACTCATCCAAATAAAGATTGGTTTTCCAACAATATGATCAGCAGGAACATAACCCCAATAACGTGAATCTTCAGAATTATGACGATTGTCTCCCATCATCCAATAATAATCTTGTTTAAAAGTATATGATGTGGCAATTTGACCGTTAATTCTAATTTCATTTCCAGTTTGTTGTAAAGTGTTTCCTTCGTATTCTGTAATTATTCTTTTATAATAAGGAAGTGTTTCTATATTTAATTCCACTGTTTTTCCAGCTTGAGGAATGTAAATTGGTCCTAAATTGTCTTTTGTCCAGTTCTTTTGATTAGGTCCATGAGGAAAAATATCATGCATTTCTTTAGTACTTATTACCGATTTTTGACTTTTAATCAAATTAACAAACTCTAGAGGAAGTCTGTTGATACATAATAAGTTTTTGTTTTTGTCTTCAAATACGACAAATTTATTTGATTCTTTTATTCTAGTTATGATGTTTTGTAATTCAATGTCTTTAATTTTTGGATCAATTTTAAATTCATACGAGAAAATGGTATTTGTTGTGTCAATCATCTTTTCGAGATTTGAAACACCTGGAATTTTCTTTAATTTCTCCACATTTTCTGAAGTTAAAGCCGGAAAATAAGCAGTTTTTTGCTCTGCAAGAAATCCATATCTATCGTGAGTGTTTAAATCACTAAATAAAGTATTGTAGTCAATATTATCAACAGGTTCTACTTTTGCTGAATATGAAAACTGTGGTTTTGCTCTTTCTGATAAAACTAAAACCTTATCGTTTACATATAATTCAGAATTTTTAACTTCAATTTTATCACCAGGAATTCCGACACATCTTTTTACGTAATTTGATCTTTTGTCGATTGGTTTCCAAGCATATCTATGTAAAGGATCTCTAAATTGGTAAACAGTATCAATTGGCCAATTAAAAACAACGATGTCATTATTCTTTATTTTTTCATAACCAGGTAATCTAAAATAAGGTAATTGTGGCCAAATAGTATATGATTTAGTTTTTATGAAAGGTATTGTATCATGAACCATTGGAGCAGCAACTGTTGTCATTGGAGTTCTTGCGCCATAATTATATTTACTTACAAATAAGAAATCACCAACCAATAACGATTTTTCTAATGAAGATGTCGGAATCGTAAAAGGCTGAATAAAATAAGTATGTACAAAAGTAGCAACGACGATCGCAAATAATAATGAGCTAACAGTGTCTGCTGTTTTGTTTTTTGGTACTAAACTTCTATCAGTAATATATGTTGGGTTTTGTGTGTAATTTATATAATAAATATAAAAACCTAAAGTCAGAATGACTAAAGCTGTATCTTTTGTGGAGTTATATCCAAAACTTCTAATCGTTTCTACCCAAACAACAGGAATCATTATTAGGTTGATAATAGGAATGAATAATAAAAAAGTATACCATTTAGGTCTGTTGATAATTTGCATTAAAACTATTGCATTGTAAACAGGAATAAAAGCTTCCCAAGCTTGTCTACCTGCTTTTACATATAATTTCCAAGTTCCTAATCCATGGATTAGTTGAACTATCAATATGAAGAATAACCATTGTAATGCTGTCATTTTTTATTTTTTAAAAGTTTAAAAGTTCGCGAGCTTAAAAGAAACCCGGAGACAAGATATATTTTATATTCCTAAAACGTCTTTCATTGTAAAGACTCCTTTCTGTTCTATTAACCATTCAGCGGCAATTACAGAACCCAGTGCAAATCCTTCTCTATTGTGTGCTGTATGTTTTATTTCTATTTGATCTACTTCAGAATCGTAAAAAACGCTATGTGTACCTGGTACGTTTTCAATTCTTTTGGCTTCAATATGAATTTCGTTATTTTTTGGATTTTCTAAAGTCCAATTCGTGTAATCTGAATTATCGATAACACCTTTTGCTAATGAAATAGCTGTTCCACTTGGTGCGTCAAGTTTTTGTGTGTGATGTATTTCTTCCATTGAAACGTTATATTGTTTCAAGTTATGCATCATTTTTGCTAAATAATCATTTAGTTCAAAAAAAACATTTACACCTAAACTAAAATTTGAGCTGTAAATGAAACTTCCCTTATTAATTTCACACAATTCAGCCATTTTTTCATAATTATCTAGCCAACCTGTTGTTCCTGAAATAACAGGAATGTTGTTGTTTAAACATTCAGAGATATGAGTTACGGCAGAATCGGGAACACTAAAATCAATTGCAACATCAGCATTTTTCAATCCTTCAAAAGAATCAGTACTTGATTTTTTTAACACTATAGAATGTCCTCTCTCTAAAGCTATTTTTTCAATAACTTTTCCCATTTTTCCGTAGCCTAAAAGTGCAATTTTCATGTAGATTAGTGTAAAGAAATTAATGTTTGTTACAGTTTGAAGCGTTAATTATAGTTAAAAATTGTAATTAAAAGACAATCCTACATTTTGCCTATTGTTCAACTGATTTTGATATAAATCTGGTTTTACAGATAGGTTGTCATTCACGTTAAACTGAATTAGATGTGCGTCGACATTAGCATCTACTATATTTAGAATGTAAATTCCAACAGTAAGTAGCATAGATAAATCTCTGTTTCTTTGGTGAAATTTTTGAGCACTAATTAAACGAGCATCATCTAGATTTCCATAAATAGGATGATTTGGATCTGAGGTTCCATCAAGTCTTCTTTTATACTCATCCCTAAATTTATTATATTCTCTTTGGTTGAAAGTATAAGAATATATTGAAATCCCCAAACCAGCATAAACAATAGGAATTTTCCAATATTTTTTATTATATGCTTGTCCAAGACCAGGTAAAATTGCGGAATAAAAAGCAGCTTTTGATGGTTTCAAAGGATCTATTGTTGTAACAACAGTATCTTTTACCTTAATAATTTCGGGTTTTTGTGCAAAAAGAGTAGTGCTACAAAAAAACAAAATAAGTAAATATATGAAAACTGTTTGCTTCACTATTCTTTAATAAGTTTCAAAATACGTTCAAAATCTTCTTCAGAGTGAAATGGAATAGTAATTTTCCCTTTTCCATTTCCAGCTGATTTAATATCTACTTTTGCTCCAAAATAATGTGCAAAAGTTTTCTTTTGTTCTTCATCTATTTGAAAAGAATCAGCCTTAGGTTTCTTAGCTTTTGGTAAAAGACTTTCTTGGTATTTTTTTACTAAAGCTTCAGTATCTCTAACAGATAAATTTTCCGTAACGATTTTATGATAAATATCTCCTTGAACATCATTATCTTCTATATTTATTAATGCTCTTCCGTGACCCATAGAAATAAAGCCATCACGAATTCCGGTTTGGATAATTGGATCTAATTTTAATAAACGAAGATAATTGGCAATGGTTGAACGTTTTTTACCAACACGATCACTCATTTGTTCTTGTGTAAGATTGATTTCGTCAATTAAACGTTGGTATGACAAAGCAATTTCAATAGGATCTAAGTCATGACGTTGGATATTTTCAACCAAAGCCATTTCAAGAGATTCTTGATCATTTGCTATGCGAATATATGCAGGAACAGTTTCAAGACCAATTATTTTTGAAGCTCTTAAACGTCTTTCTCCAGAAATTAATTGGTATTTGTTAAAGTCAAGTTTACGAACTGTAATCGGTTGTATTACACCTAGTTCTTTAATTGAGGTTGCTAATTCGTTAAGCGTATCTTTATTAAAATTTGTTCTAGGTTGAAACGGATTTATCTCGATTGAATTAATATCTAATTCAACAATATTTCCTACTACTTTATCTGCATTTTTATCTTCTACCGATTTTATATCATTGGCAGGATCTTTTAAAAGAGCTGATAGTCCTCTTCCTAATGCTTGCTTTTTTACAGCTTTTGTCATCCTTTATGCTTTATTTTTTCTAATAATTTCTTCAGCCAATTGTAAATAATTAGAAGCACCTTTACTGGTAGCGTCATAATTAATTATACTTTCACCAAAACTTGGTGCTTCACTCAATTTAATATTTCTTTGAATGATTGTATTGAAAACCATATCGGAGAAGTGTTTTTGTACTTCTTCAACCACTTGATTTGATAAACGTAAGCGGCTATCAAACATAGTCAATAGTAAGCCTTCAATATCTAAATCAGGATTATGTATTTTTTGAACACTCTTAATGGTTGTTAACAGTTTACCTAATCCTTCTAAGGCAAAATACTCACATTGAATAGGGATTATTACGCTATCGGCAGCTGTTAAGGCATTTAATGTTAGTAAACCTAGAGAAGGAGCACAATCTATTAAGATGTAGTCATATTTATCTTTAACGCTTTCTAATGCTTGTTTAAGCATGTACTCGCGATTTTCTTTATCCACTAATTCTATTTCAATAGCTACTAGATCGATATGAGCTGGAATAACCCATACATTGGGTGCAGAACTAGTTATTATAGCTTCATCTGGAGTGTTGCTATGTTCTAAAATTTGGTAAGAACCAATTTCAACAGATTCCACGTCGATGCCTAATCCACTACTGGCATTTGCCTGTGGATCTGCATCAATTAAAAGCACTTTTTTTTCCAAAGCTCCTAATGAAGCCGCTAAATTTATTGACGTTGTTGTTTTACCTACACCACCTTTTTGATTTGCAATTGCAATGATTTTACCCATTTGATATATTAAAATTAGGAACTGTAAAAATACAATTAATTATGGTTTTTTCAAGTCTAATTTGTTAACAATAGATTAAAGTTATTAGTAAGGTTATATAGTGGTAGCTTTTTAAGCTTTAGCTTCTCTAATTAACAATTTTATAGCGTCTTTTAGCAACTAAATAGTAAAGTATTAATTACTTTTGTAAGATAAAAATCAGCTGTTTTGAAAAAAATAATATTATCGTTTTTGGTGTTCGTGTTTTGTTTTTCAACAATTTTAGGTCAAGAAAAGAGTCACACAATTTCATTTAATTCTGAAAAGGCATTCAAATCCTTCTTTCGTTCATCAAGTAATTTCTACCCAATTGTCAGTGCGCATAGAGGTGGTCCAACTGTTAATTTTCCCGAAAACTGTACAGCCACTTTTCAAAATACAATTCAATATAATCCCGCGATTATTGAGACAGATATTGCCATGACCAAAGATTCGGTTTTAGTTATGATGCATGATAATACATTAGATAGAACGACAACAGGTACGGGGAATATTTTCAATTATACCTACGAAGAATTGCAACAATTTTTTCTAAAAGATAATGAAGGAAATGTCACAACTTATAAAATAGAAACTTTAGATGAAATTTTAAATTGGGGAAAGAACAAGGTAGTTTATACTTTAGATGTAAAAAGAGGTGTGCCTTTTAAAAAGGTTGTAGATGTTGTGAAAAGAAACAATGCCGAGAATTATTCTATTATAATTACTTATAATGCAAATCAAGCTGCTGAAGTTGCAGCTATAGCTCCTAATTTATTGCTATCAGTATCTGCCAGAGGTAAAGAAGACATAGAGCGTATGGAAAGCTTAGGAGTGAAAGTTGAAAATATGGTTGCTTTTGTTGGTGTAACTTTTCCAAAACCAGAAGTTATGACATACATGAAGTTAAAAGGAATTACTTGTATTTCTGGTACAATGGGAAATATAGATAAAAGTGCTGAAGCTAAAAATGACTCTATATATTTAGATATAATAAACGCGGGTGTAATGATTATTTCTTCAGATAGGCCAAAGGAAGTAGCTCAACAAATGCAATTATATATTGAAGAACACAAGTTAAAAAGTAAATCAATAAAGTAATACAAAGAGTTTATAAAAAAGAAAAACACGATGATTAAGTCGTGTTTTATTATTTAGTCTCTTTTTGGACTATTTTTCTTGTCTCGTTTTTCTGCTTTTTTTTCTTTAGCAGTTTTAAGCGGTTCTTTCTTCTCTGTTTTTTTAGCGTCTTGACTCTTTGCCATAATATAAAGTTTTAAGTAAAGATAATAAATTAAATTTCATTAAATACAAAACTAAAACTTTTTTGCTTATCGTGATAGGCTAAAATGAGCTCTAAAAGTTCTAGAAATATTGTTTTCTTCAAAATTAACTGTGAACCAATAATCACTTGCGGGTAAGGAGTATCCATTAAAAGTTCCGTCCCAACCTGGACTGTTGGTTGATATTTGTTTAATGAGTTTCCCATACCTATCATAAATAAATACTTCTACTTTGTTTAGATTACTTAAACCTGTGATTGTCCAAAAGTCATTTATTCCATCACCATTTGGTGTAAAAAAGCGAGGGTAATTTATTATAAGAATATCTTTTGACAAGGGTGGAGAACATTCATTTTTATCTGTGACAGTAACGGTGTGACTACCAGCAGAAACATTGCTAAAGATGTTGCTGTTTTGAAAGTTTCCATTGTCTAATTGGTATAAATAATCTCCACTATTAAAAGCTAAAACAGTTATAATTTGATTTTCTGAAAAGGCTCCACTTGTAGTATACTCAACACTAGTTAAAGTTGGCTCTAAAATAGTTACACTTATAGTTTGTGGAACAGCACACTGATTTGGGTTTGGAGTAAATGTGTAACTTCCTGAAACTAAATTGTTAATTGTGGAAGGATTCCACGAACCGTTTATTCCATTAGGAGAAGTAGTGCTTAAAGTTGGTGCATTTGTACCTTTACAAAATGTTAGGACATCGTCAAAATCGGGTAATATGCCACTAGATACGGTAATTGATATTTGATAAGGTTGAATATTTTGACATCCAGTTGTTTGTGGTGTAAATGTATATGTGGTTGTCCCAGTATTTGAAGTGTTAATTGCAGTTGGATTCCAAGTTCCATTAATTGGAGTTGTATTTGATGATGTAGTTGGCAAAATTGGAGCTGTTGCATTCAAACAATAAGTAGTTGGTATCACTGGAAAAACTAGTGTGATGTTTATTTGAGGATTTACAGTTACAGTTATAGTTTCGCTTATTCCTTCACAACCATTAAGTATTGGAGTAACTATATAAGTAACAGTTCCTGAAGTGCTACCTGAATAAGATAATGTTTGTGCAATTGTATTACCAGTTCCGTTTGAAAAGCCTGTAACGTTTGATGAAGTAGCAGTCCAATTAAAAGTTGCACTCGTATTTGAAGCTACTAAAGAAATAGCAGTTGTTTCATTAGAGCAAATTGTATTTGAACCTGTATAGGAAAGCGTCGTATTCGTTGGAAAAATGGTTACATTTATGGTCTGCGACACGGCACATTGATTAGCATTAGGTGTAAATGTGTAACTTCCTGAAGTTGTATTATTAATAACTGAAGGATTCCATATACCAACAATTCCATTAGGAGAGGTTGTATTTAAAACTGGTGCATTTGTGCCAGAACACAATGATATGGTAGCATTGAAATTAGGTGTAATATTAGTTGCAACTGTAATGTTTAAAGAATAAGTGGTGTAATTTATACAAGGATTTGATTGTGGAATAAATGTATAAGTTGTAGTTCCAATAGTTGATGTATTAATGGCTGCTGGATTCCAAGTCCCATTAATTGGCGTTGTATTTAATGATAGTGATGGTAGTGTTGGAGCAGTTGCATTCAAACAATAAGTAGTTGGAATAGCAGCAAAAGTTGGGGTAATGTTCGTCTGTGGATTTACAGTTATGGTTATTGTTTCAACCATTCCTTCACAACCATTAACCATTGGAGTAACATTGTAAGTGACAGTTCCAGTTGTACTTCCGGAGTAAACTAAAGTTTGTGTAATTGTATTTCCAGTTCCGTTAGAAAACCCGGTTGTATTTGATGAATTGGCTGTCCAATTAAAAGTAGCACTTGTATCTGAAGCCGTTAATGTAATGGCTGTTGCTTCAGTTGAACAAATTGTTGTTGTTCCAGAATAAGAAGCCGTTGTCATTGGTAAAAGTGTAACGGCTGTTCTTATATTGCTTATACAACCAGTAGTTAGGTTATAGGCTTCAGCATAAAAAGTTCCTATAACAGTTGGAGTATAGTTTGCTGAATTTGATTGCAGTAAATTCCCGTTGGTTGGTGCATCATACCAATTGACACTTTCATTAGCATTCACAGTTACATTAAGTGTAGTGTTTTGATTATTACAAAGTGATTGATTACCATTTGATATCGGTGAATTTGGTAATGCATTAATAACTACAGTAAAAATATCAGATAAAGTCGAGCAAAAAGGATTGCTTAAATTAGATATATCATTTGCGACTTTCACTCTGTAATAAGTAGTAGTTGTAATGGTTGGAATGATGTAAATAGAAGAATTTTCTCCTGTTATATCTACATAATTAATGTTATCGCTACTTTGTTGCCATTGGTAAACATTTGAAGCGGTTCCAGTTGTGGTGACTTGTAATTGATTGTTGGTAATAGTTTCGTTTTCGCAAATAGAAATTGTATTAGATGGATTTCCGCTATTTGTAATATTACTGTATTCACCACAAGCACGAAACATGATGTCGTCTATTGCCAAGTCATTACCACAGCCACCAATACCGTTGTTTCTCATTTTTAGAATTACCGAAGTTTGACCTGCACCCATAGTAAAGACTAAACCAAATTGATTCCATATAGGATTTGGAGTTCCGTTAATGTTACCTGTGTTACCTGATTGTAATAAAATGGTGTCTGTAATGTCCCAAATTTCAAATGTCACATTTACAGGAATTCCAGTTCCAGGACAACCTCCTGAGGCTGAATTTATAATATTAATTACCCAAGCCGAAAATTCAAAAGTAGTATTACTACACAAACCGGTTACAGTTCTTTTGTAAAACTGACCGGGTGTATTACTGGCATTAACTATTAAACTTTTACCATTTATGCCATCAGGCTGATTATCTGGAGTATGATCTAATGAATAGAGCCAATTGTTTCCAATAAGATCTGTTCTATAGAACAAAGTATATTGTCCATCATTTGGAAAGCCACTGTTTACGTAAGTGTAGTTAGTTACACCTGCAGGCAAAGCTGGTCCGTAAGTTGTATCACTTCCAAAGTTTTCAAAAAATATGGGAGCACCACTACTTCCATTGCAGAAACCTAATTGGCTAAAGGCTATTGTATAGTTAAATAAAAGGACTAATAAAATGTAGTTCTTGTTCATTATTGCTAAAATTTATTGGGTAAAAAAACATTTTTATAAATATAATACCAAATATTTAAACATTTCGATAAATTGGTTTCATAAAAACTATACACATAAAACAATAGTAAAAAGCTATAATTATTAGTTATATGCTGCATAATTGAAATCAATATACTTTATTTATTATTTTGTATAGGTGATGTAAAGGTCAATAAAACATTTACGTAATTGGTTTTTTAAATAAATGCGAATAATATTTTTAATGTATTCATGAACTATTGTTCTTTTCATCACAAACTTTATCTTTACAAAAAAAACTTGAAAATAATCATTCTAACTCCTATGGAGATTGAGCAGAAGAAAGTGCTTAATGCTTTGTCTAGAATAACTACTTTAAAACATACTTATGAAGTAAAAGTTTCTGGTATTGGTAGAGAAAGTACAGCCAAAGCTTTATTGAATTTGCCAACAAACGATATTTGTGTGTTAATGGGTTTTGCAGCTGTTGTCGGTAAAGAAGTTCATTTACCTGCATATTTAGGTATGGGTAAGCCTATTGAAATTAGGACTTCTTCTTTGTTTGGTTATGAAGGAGGTTTATTTGAAAATGGAAAACCTATTCATTCAGATCCTAAATTGAAGTTGCCTTGTTTGTCTTCATTAACCTCTGATAAATTTGTTAGAACGACAGATTTAGATGAAGGAACTGTCATAAATATGGAAGATTATACCTTTATGTATTTAAAGAAACCTCAAGACTTTATTGTTCGAATCATTTCTGATTTTTTGCCTCATGAAACAGAAATTGACTTTTTTGAACATGTAAAAGCAATTGATTTTATGGATGGAGTTTTGGCTTTAGAACAAATTTAATTGTTTTTATCAAATTGTATTTCTAATAAAATAACTAGAAATAATATTAATCATGAACTTATTTTTTAAATTTGTTTTATAAACAATATAATATGAAATTATTAAAAACACTCTTTTTTTTAGTATTATTTATCTTTATCTCTTGTGGGACAAACAAACAACAAGCAGATTTGGTTATTACAAATGCGAAAATTTATACTGTAAACAATGCTTTTGAAATTGTTGAAGCTATTGCGATTCGAGATGGTAAAATTATTGCCACTGGTTCCTCTAAAGAAATAAATGAAACTTTTGAGGCTACAGAAATTATTGATGGCAAAAACCAATTTGTGTATCCGGGTTTTTATGATGCTCACGCTCACTTATATCGTTTGGGTATCACTATGCAAATTGTAAACTTAAGAGATACAAAGAGTTTTGATGAAATTATTTCTAGAGTAATAGATTATCAGAAAAATAATAATGTAAACTTTATTGAAGGACGCGGTTGGGATCAAAATGATTGGGAAAATAAAGAATTTCCATCGAGAGAAAAGTTAGATGAATTATTTCCTGATACACCAGTAGTTTTAACGAGAATAGACGCTCATGCAATGCTTGTAAATGGTAAAGCTTTAGAATTAGCAGGTATTACTGCTGCAACTAAAATTGAAGGAGGTCAAGTTGAAGTTGTTAATGGCAAAACAACTGGAATTTTAGTGGATAACGCTATGGCCTTAATAAATAAAATTATTCCAGAGCCAGATTTAAAAACTAATATTCAAGCTTTAAAAGATGCTCAAAAAATAGTTTTTGATTATGGAATTACTACTATAAATGAAGCAGGTTTAGAACGAAATATTATTGAGTTAATAGATAGTTTACAAAAGGCAAATGAACTTGATTTGAATATTTATGCCATGGTGCGTGCTTCAAAAGAAAACCTTGATTATTATACAAAAAAAGGAATTTATAAAACAGATAAATTAAATGTGCGTTCCTTTAAATTTATGGGTGATGGTGCTTTGGGTTCAAGAGGAGCTTGTTTACACTTGCCTTATTCAGATAAACCAAAACAATTTGGAGCTTTATTGTCACCAATTAATGATATAAAAAAGGTTGCTAGACAAATTGCTAATTCAGATTATCAAATGAATACACATGCTATTGGTGATTCTACAAATTCGGTTATGTTAGAAATTTACAAAGATGTTCTAAACGGCAAACCTAATAGAAGATGGAGGATTGAACACGCTCAAATTATGCTAGAAAAAGACTTTGATTATTTTAGTCTTGGAATTATTCCTTCGGTTCAACCAACACATGCTACTTCTGATATGTATTGGGCAGAAGATAGGGTTGGAAAAGATAGAATTAAAAATTCATATGCCTATAAGAAAATATTGGATAAAGCAGGTGTAATTGCTTTGGGAACAGATTTCCCTATAGAAGAGGTGAATCCAATGCTTACATTTCATTCGGCTGTAGCCCGAAAAGATTTAAAAAATTATCCAAAGGATGGATTCCAAATCCAAAATGCCTTAACAAGGAAAGAGACCTTAAAAGGGATGACAATTTGGGCAGCTTATTCTAATTTTGAAGAAGAAGAAAAGGGAAGTTTAGAAGTAGGCAAATGGGCAGATTTTACTATTTTTTCAGACGATATTATGACAATGCCAATTGAAAAAGTACCTTATGTGTTGCCAAATCATGTTTTTATAAAAGGGAAGAAAGTAAAATAGTGTTTAGGATTTATTATAAAAAAAACACCAACAATATTGTTGGTGTTTTTTTTATAATATTAAGATATTCAAATCTATCTATTTAGCAACCTTAAAAACAATTTTTTGTTCCGCATCATTTCTAGACATTGTGATTTCTTTTGGACTTATTTTGTAAATGGTCCATGTAGTTTTTCCACGTCTGTCGGTTGTAGTAATTACATTCTTATTTAGCGTCCATGTGCCTTCAAGGTCGACCATAAAACTAAATTTAAAAGTCATATCTTCTTTAAACTCAATTGTTGTCAATTCAAGCATTTCTTTAGTTTCCTCATATTCTTCTTTTGAAAATTTAGGGTTAATCAAATCAAAAAATTCCCATTTCCTCGAAACAGTTTCAACTGTAATTTCGGTATTATCAGTTTGAGCATGTAAACTAACGGAGCTAATAAAAATAAGAAATAAGATTAAATTATTTTTCACGTAAAATGTTTTTTAATATAAGATTAATCTTCCAACAAAACTTCTAAAATTGTTATGGCTGCATCACTAATTTTTGTTCCTGGACCAAAAACGGCTACTGCACCAGCATCAAATAAGAATTGATAATCCTGAGCTGGAATTACTCCACCTACAACAACCATAATGTCCTCTCTGCCGTATTTTTTTAGTTCTTCAATTACTTGTGGAACTAGAGTTTTGTGTCCAGCTGCTAAAGAAGAAACTCCTAAAATATGCACGTCATTTTCAACGGCTTGTTTGGCTGCTTCTTTAGGGGTTTGGAATAATGGGCCAATATCAACGTCAAAGCCAACATCTGCATAACCAGTGGCTACTACTTTTGCGCCTCTATCGTGACCGTCTTGTCCCATTTTGGCAATCATAATTCTTGGACGACGACCTTCTTTCATAGCAAAAGCATCAGCTAATTGTTTAGCCTTTTCAAAGCTTTCATCATTTTTTATTTCTTTACTATACACTCCACTAAAACTTCTAATTTGTGCTTTATATCTTCCATAAATTTCTTCTAAAGCATCACTAATTTCACCTAATGTTGCTCTTTCTTTTGCTGCTTCTACTGCTAAAGATAATAAATTTCCGTTTGCATTTTTAGCACAATCGGTTAATTTAGCTAAACATTCTTTTACTTTAACATTGTCTCGTGAAGCTTTTATTTGTTCTAATCGTTCAATTTGTTGTTTGCGAACCATATCATTGTCGACATCCAAAATATGTAATGGATCTTCTTTTTCTAAACGGTATTTGTTTACACCTACAATAATATCTTGTCCGCTATCAATACGAGCTTGTTTACGAGCAGCTGCTTCTTCAATACGCAATTTCGGAATTCCTTCTTCGATAGCTTTTGTCATTCCACCAAGGGATTCTACCTCTTCAATTAAAGCCCAAGCTTTATCAGCAATTTCAGCAGTTAAACTTTCTACATAGTAACTTCCTGCCCAAGGATCAACAGTTTTGGTGATTTTGGTCTCTTCTTGTAAGAAAATTTGTGTGTTACGAGCAATTCTAGCAGAAAAGTCAGTTGGTAATGCAATGGCTTCATCTAATGCATTGGTGTGTAAAGATTGTGTCCCTCCAAAAGCAGCAGCGGCAGCTTCAATAGTTGTTCTTGCTACGTTGTTAAAAGGATCTTGTTCTGTTAAACTCCAACCACTAGTTTGACAATGTGTTCTTAAAGATAAGGATTTATCACTTTTGGGATTGAATTGTTTTACAAGTTTTGCCCACAACATTCTTCCAGCACGCATTTTAGCAATTTCCATAAAATGGTTCATTCCGATTGCCCAAAAGAACGACAATCTTGGTGCGAAAGTATCAATGTCCATTCCAGCTGCAATTCCAGTTCTAATATAATCTAAACCGTCAGCTAAAGTGTAAGCTAATTCAATATCAGCCGTTGCTCCAGCTTCTTGCATGTGATAACCCGAAATAGAAATCGAGTTAAATTTGGGCATATTTTTACTAGAATATTCAAAAATATCAGCAATAATTTTCATAGATGGAGTAGGTGGATAGATGTATGTATTTCTAACCATAAATTCCTTTAAAATATCATTTTGTATAGTTCCAGATAAGTCCTTAATATCAACACCTTGTTCCATAGCAGCTACAATATAAAACGCCATAATTGGTAAAACTGCACCATTCATAGTCATGGAAACTGACATTTCATCTAAAGGAATTTGGTCAAAAAGCACTTTCATGTCTTCTACAGAATCGATGGCAACTCCTGCTTTTCCTACATCTCCAAAAACTCTTTCATGATCTGAATCGTAACCTCTATGCGTGGCTAAATCGAAGGCAACTGACAAACCTTTTTGTCCTGCCGCTAAATTTCTTCTGTAAAAAGCATTACTTTCTTCTGCTGTAGAAAATCCAGCATATTGACGAACCGTCCAAGGTCTTTGTACATACATTGTTGCATAAGGACCACGAAGATTTGGTGCAAAACCTGCTGCAAAACCAATGTGTTCAAGTTTTTCAATATCTTCTTTCGAATACGTTGATTTTACTTCTATATTTTCTGCAGTAAGAAAGTTTTCATTGTTTGATACTTCTGATTTCTGACTTCTGACTTCTAACTTTAAATGTTTGATGTTTTTTCTCATGACTTATTCTTCAGCATTTAATCGTTCTTGTTCCATTTTTTCTGCTAAACGTTTTTCGATTATAGGTGTGATTAACGTTTTTCTTGGATTGTTTTTCACAAAAGGATATAACTCTAAATCGTGTTTCATTTTGTCGTTTTTGTTGGGATATTTATTAGTTCCTAACAAAATTTCTTTTCCGTTATCGAATAATTCTTGTTCTTTTTGATCTGATTCGTTAATTTTCCTTTGAATTGTTCCTTCAATTAATTGTGTAATAAAACCACCATTTGCTTCAATATCTTTAAATAATTCTAAAGCTTTGTCTGCTAATTGTTCTGTTAACGATTCAATGTAATAAGCACCGTCAGCCGGATTATTTACTTTATCAAAATAACTTTCTGTTTTAAGAACAAGTAATTGGTTTCTGGCTATTCTATCTCCAAATTCATTGTCTTTATGATATAATGCATCATAAGGCAAATTAGCTACTTCATTCGCTCCACCTAGAATAGCTGACATGCATTCAGTTGTTGTGCGAAGCATATTTACATTATAATCATATAATGTTTTATTTCGTTTTGAAGGTGTTGCTATGATGTTACATTCATGTGAATGATTGTATTCTTTGGCTAAAGTATTGAATAACATTCTTAAAGCTCTTAATTTGGCAATTTCAAAAAAGTAATTAGTCCCAACTGCAACTTCAATAGTGATAGGTTGGTTTAAGTTTTCAACTCTATTAAAATATTCGTTTATATGTGCTAGAGTATAAGCTAATTGTTGTACCATATTTGCACCAGCATTTTGATAAATGCCAGATTGAATGGTTAAAAATGGAATTCTAGAACTAACTTGATTTAAGAATTTAAAATCAGTTTCTAAATTTTTATACCAGTTTCCGTCTTTTACTAATTGTCCGATTGGATCGATTTGTATTAAGAAAGTGGCTTTGTTTTTTGATGCAAATTTTGTTAGTTTGTTAACGAAATCGATTGATATAAATTTCAAATTGAAATAATAAGAAACATTTTCAAAAGGAAGATTTTTTAGTAAGCTTTCTAAAGAAATAGTTTCATTTTCAATTGTAAACCTTATACTTTCTGCTCCTCTTTTTAGAGAATCAATTGTTTTTGAATTAGATTTTTCTACATCATGAACGTAATTGTTTTGTAGAATTTTAAATTCAGAAACCCTTGTTTGAACATTATTGGTTAAATTATCTTCATCGTTATGATAAAAAGGTTTCACTTTGATGCCCTCTGAACTTTCCCAAACTAACTTTTCATTATAGTCAGCTCCTTTTAATTCAAATTGAATTTGTTGTTTCCATTGTTTGGAAGTAACTTTTTCAAATCCATTAAATAAATTATCTTCTTTTATCACGATTGTTGAATTTATTTATTCCAAAATTTTACACTTATTTGGAATTCTATTTAAAATCTTTTTTTGACTCTTCATTTTGTAAATCATCTTCAAACTCTATGATGTAAATATCTTCGCTATCCTTTTTCATAAAATATTTTTCGCGAGCATATTTTTCAATCATATCTGGGTTTTGAAGCTTTTTTATTTTAATGCTATCAGAAGTTATCTCCTCTTTATAGTATTTTTGATTAGCTTCTAATTCATTTATTTCTTTATTTAAAAGTCTATGATCAAGATACGAATAATTGTCTAAAAACAACATCCAAATTATAAAAAACAACACTACTAAAAAATACCTGTTCCAAATAATTTTTAGAAAAGGGTATTTTATGCGTAATTGTTGAATTTTTTTGAACATTTATTTTTCTATTCGTTGATTGATTACGGCTCTTACTACATCAATTGCTACTGTATTGTACTTATCATTTGGAATAATTATGTCGGCATAAGCTTTTGTTGGTTCAATAAACTGCTGATGCATTGGTTTAAGCGTGTTTTGATAACGATTTAACACTTCATTCATGTCTCTTCCACGTTCGGCAATATCTCTTTTTAAACGTCTTATTAGTCTTTCATCAGAATCAGCGTGTACGAATATTTTAATATCAAATAATTCTCTAAGTTCTGGATTGGCTAAGATAAGAATTCCTTCTACAATCATTACTTTTCTTGGATGAGTTATAATAACATCATCAGTTCTATTGTGAGTAACAAATGAATAAACGGGTTGTTCAATTGTTTTTTCTTCTTTTAATTGTTTTAAATGTTCTACTAAAAGTTCGAAATCTATGGCTCTTGGGTGGTCAAAATTAATTTTAGTTCTTTCATCATAAGCCAAATTAGATGTTTCACGATAATAGGAGTCCTGTGAGATGATTCCAACTTCCGTTTGAGGTAACTCGTTCATTATTTGATGTACAACTGTAGTTTTTCCACTTCCTGTACCACCTGCAATTCCAATTATAAGCATAAAATGTATCTTTATTATTCGACAAATTTAAGTATTTGAATTTAATTTTTATGTTTAATTTAAACTTAAAAAAATAATTATAAAAAAGGCTTGTAGTTGTAAATTTAAGCTTTATATTTGCACCTCACTTTTCGGGGTGTAGCGTAGCCCGGTCATCGCGCCTGCTTTGGGAGCAGGAGGTCGCAGGTTCGAATCCTGCCACCCCGACAAAAGCCTTCTTGTAAATTCAAGGAGGCTTTTTTACTTTATAAAAACTTCAATAACTTATAATTATACTAAAATAGATTTTTTGTAAGCTATAATACATTTCAATTCATTCAAAATTATTACTTTTGGGACTTTAAAATTATAATTATGTCAGATACTATAGAAAAAGTAAAATGTTTAATAATTGGTTCTGGACCTGCAGGATATACAGCTGCAATTTATGCATCAAGAGCTAATATGTTTCCGGTTTTATATCAAGGAACGCAGCCAGGTGGTCAGTTAACAACAACAAATGAAGTAGAGAATTGGCCTGGAAATCCTGAGGGAATCACCGGACCAGAAATGATGGTTGGTTTACAAGCTCAAGCACAACGTTTTGGAGCAGATGTTCGTGATGGTTGGGTAACTAAGGTGGATTTTTCTGGTGATGTTCATAAAGCTTGGATTCAAGATGATAAAGAAATACACGCTGAAACTATTATTATTTCAACTGGTGCTACTGCTAAATATTTAGGCTTGCCTTCTGAACAAAAATATTTAAATTTAGGTGGTGGAGTTTCAGCTTGTGCCGTTTGTGATGGTTTCTTTTATAGAAATCAGGAGGTTGTGATTGTTGGAGCAGGAGATAGTGCTTGTGAAGAAGCTCATTATTTGTCTAAATTATGTACAAAAGTTACCATGATTGTTAGAAAAGACGAATTTAGAGCATCTAAAATTATGGCTGAACGTGTACGTAAAACTGAAAACATTTCAATTTTATACAATACAGAAACTGATGAGGTTTTAGGAGATGGTCAAGTTGTAACAGGTGTTAGAGTAAAAAACAATGTAACAGGCGTTTTAACAGAAATTCCAGCAACTGGATTTTTTGTAGCTATTGGTCACAAACCAAATA
Organism: Flavobacterium gelidilacus DSM 15343; assembly: GCF_000422685.1. Taxonomy (GTDB): domain Bacteria; phylum Bacteroidota; class Bacteroidia; order Flavobacteriales; family Flavobacteriaceae; genus Flavobacterium; species Flavobacterium gelidilacus. The sequence continues at coordinate 320,570 of NZ_KE383904.1, forward strand.
CTGATATTTTTAAAGATTATCTAGATTTAGATGAAACAGGATATATTAAGAATATTCCTGGTACAGCTAAGACAAATGTTCCTGGAGTGTTTGTTGGTGGTGATGCTGCGGATCATGTCTATAGACAAGCTATAACTGCTGCTGGAACAGGTTGTATGGCTGCGTTAGATGCTGAAAGATATTTGGCTGCTAAAGAATAATTTTTTATTCTATTTAGATATTTAGAAAAATTAAGTCTATTTATAAATTAATAAACCTAACAGATTTTTAAATTTGTTAGGTTTTTATTTTAAATAAAGTTTATAAATAATCCATACAGTTTTCTATCTAACCCTGATGGGAATGGCATCTTTTTTATAGTTTGAAAAACTGTAAAAAAATAGAATGGACAGCAGGAATTACATAACTAAATAAGGCACTGACCTACTGTTTCTAAAGAATCTATTTTTCAATTTTTTGAAGTGTTGCATTATTTCTAAAAACAGGTAATTCTACTTTTGCATCTCCAAGAAGTTCAATTTCAGATTTTCCTGTGGCAGAAATGGTTACTTTATCTTTTACATTTATTTCGCAATAGCTATACATTTCTGTGGATAAACTCATTTCATTAACAGCTAGTTTTTTTGCTTCTAATTTGGCATCGTTATCTAATCTTATGTTAGCCATTTTGGCTTCACCTTCAATTGCAGCTTTAGATTTTTGATACATATCTAATTTTAAATTCGCAGTAGCAATCAATGCTTTTAATTCGCTATCTGCACTTAATTCTAATGTTGTTTTCTCCGCTTTTATATTTAATTCGGCTTCTGATTTATCATTGAGTATAAGTGTGAAATCGGTAGATTTTACATTTAAAAATGATTTTGAACTGTCAAAATTTTTGATGGTTATGTTGTCTAAGCTCAAATCGGCTAAAGCATTTAGAGTAGCTTCATTTTTAACGACTACCATTTTTAAATCATTGGTATAATTAATTCTAATGCTAAATTTTTTAGCTCTTATAACATCTTTGGTTGAATAAAGTTTTAAAGTTGATCCAATAATTTCAAAGATAACAGCATCATGCAAATTATCATCAGCTTCAATTTCAACTGAATTTTTATCAGATTTAACCAAGAAAACTTCTAAGTTATCTGCAATATCAACAGCATCAAAAGTATCAATTTCTTTGACTGTAACTGTTATGATTTTAGATCCTTTAATTTTTTCTTTCTTTTGTGCATGAGAAAAAGTTGTTATAAATAAAACAACAATGATATAAGATATTTTAAATTTCATAGTATTAATTTAATTTGATACAAATGTATGTTTTTTTATAGATCAAAAAAAACACCAGTTTTTGGCTGATGTTATTTTTTTTTATTTTTTTGAAACACTTGCACCCGAACTTTCGTCAACTTTTATTTGTTTTGGAGTGGTATAATACTTTATACTACTTCCGCTTGAAGCATCTGCATCTAGTGACACAGTTGGATTTACTTTTGTAGAACTTCCGCTAGAAGATTTGCAAACAGCATTGGCTACTTCTAAGTCATTTAAAATAATAGAACTTCCACTCGAAGATTCTGTTCTTAAATTTTCTGATTTACCATTTGCTACAATTTGGCTACCACTGCTACTATCACAAGTTAGATTTTTAGCGTTAACACGTAATTTCATTTCGCTACCACTACTTGATTTTAAATCTAAATTTTCTGATTTAATAGTACTTACACTTTCTACAGAAGATCCGCTTGACGATGAAATCTTTCTAAGGCTAGGAACTTTAACATAAACAGTTCTTTCATCGGCTGTATTTATGTTTTCATCAAAATAGATGGCTAAAACTCCGTTTGAAACTTCTGTTTTTAAATGTTCTTGTAAGTTTTCATTTGTTTTAACTTCAATAGCATAGTTGTCAGATTGTTCAATTATTACTTTAATACCTGTTTTAGCTTCTATGGCATCAAAATTTTCTGTAGTTCGTTTTGATGATGTTACATTTCCGTTTCCGGTAAGGCCATCATTCATGAAATTGATATTATTTCCACATGATACTGATAACAGTAACATTACAACTGCAATAATGATTTTTGTAAGTTGAAAAATAAATTTTACCATGATTAGTTTTTTAGTTCTTCAGAAGAAGAGTTAGAGTTTTATTTTTTATTTTTTGTTTGGATTTTTATACCATTTTCATCAATATTAATTGTGCTTATTTCTGATTCAGAAGTAATAATATCTTTACCATTTATTTTTAATTCTACTTTACTGTCTTTATCTTCAGAATTCCATTCATCCTCATCATTTGGACAATCTAGACATTCAAATTCACCGTTAATTAGTTTGTAATGGTGGTTTTCTTCTCCATAATACATATCAATGTCAGAAGATCGATTGGTTAAATAATCTGATATAGATTCATTTGGGTAAATAATAGTCCCTTTTGGTATGTATAAATAAATATGAACTTCTTGGTCTCTAAATTTATTACTTCTGTCGGTAAGTAAATAATTGTCTAAATTAATGATATTTCCCTGAATTTCAAAATTATAGATTATTTTTTGAGCTCTGTTTTTCGCATCATTATAAGAACGACCATTAGCAGTTTTTTCAATTTGAATAAAAGGTTTGCTTTCGTCTGTTTTCATTAAATGTATTTTTACATTGTTAGAATAGATAACTTCTTTATTACTTTCATCTGCTGTAAATCTAAAATCAGTTCTATTAAAAACACTTTTTGAATAAAAACTATTGTATTTCATATTGATTTTAAGGGTGTCATTTGGAGAAATAATTAACTCTCTTTTTTCAACAACTTTACCTTCATGGCCAATTTGTGAAGCTTGACTTAATCCAAAATAAACTAAAAACACTATTGATAGTATCCAAATTCCTAGTAAACTATATTTAGCATAATTTCCAATTGATTTTACATTGGTTACCAATAATTTCATTCCTAAAATAAAGAAGAAAAAGGTTGGAATAGCAGCAGCAAAAAAAGAAAATATATATAATATCCACATTGGAAAATCAGTATAATTACTTGCTCTTAAATATTCATTCCAAGGCATACTAACATGGTCAAGAGTAGTTGAGAAAAACATAAAAATGGTTCCGATAAGTAATCCAATTAAAGAAATTGAAGTTACTAAGACGATAAAACCTCCCAACAATTTACCAATAATTTTAAAAATAGTTTTAAAAATATCTTCTATAGTAGAACCTACTTTTTGAGAACCATTCCTTGCATTATGCATCATTTTTTCAGTATCAATGTCGCTTATTTTTGAAGTAATATCGTCAATGCCTTCCTTTACTTTTTTCTCGATATTAGTAATATTAATAGGCATTCCACGCATTTCTAGTTTTTGGGTTGTTGTTCTAGCCTCTGGAATAATTATCCATAAAATTATATAGATAAAAAAGCCTGTTCCAAAGAATACTAATAAAATTGCCATAACAATTCTTAACCAAATTGGATCTACACCTATATATTGGCTTATTCCAGATAAAACTCCACCAATAATTGAGTTGTCTTTGTCTCTATATAGTTTTTTTGTACCACCGTTATTGGTATAATTATAAGTAGAACTATTATATGAGTTGTTTATTGGTTCGTCGTCAATTTTATAATCTTCCGGCTGCCCCATAATATCAATCATGTCATCAACTTCTTTAGCGCTAATTACTTGTTTTTCATTTTTAATTTTTTCTTGAAAAAGTTCAGCAATTCTACTTTCGATGTCTTTAATAATTTCATCTCTACCTTCTGGAGAAAGTGAACGTTTCACGGCATCTAAATAGCGGGTTAGCTTGCTGTAAGCATCTTCGTCTATGTGGAAAAAGAACCCTCCTAAATTTATACTTATTGTCTTGTTCATGATCTTAATTTTAGTTTGTTATGGTGTTCACAGCATCGGATAATTCTTTCCAAGTGCTGCCTAATTCGTTTAAAAATTCTTTTCCTTCATCTGTTAACCCATAATATTTTCTTGGTGGTCCAGATGTTGATTCTTCCCAACGATAAAGCAATAATCCATCGTTTTTTAGTCTTGTTAATAAAGGATAAACTGTTCCCTCAACGACTAATAGCTTGGCTTCTTTTAATGTTTCTAAGATTTCAGAAGTATATGCATCCTTTACTTTTAATACAGAAAGAATGCAAAATTCTAAAACACCTTTTCTCATTTGAGCTTTTGTGTTTTCAATGTTCATAATTCACTTTTGTTTTTTTTAAGTTACTACTCATTTTTTGATTTATTCTGAACTCGTTTCAGAATCTGTTAAATTTTTTAACTGATATATTTCAGTATTTCAGAACCCTCTGATTGATTTTGAGTCCAATATTATTGATGATTGAAACTAATAAATTCCTTAACCTATTATTTTCTTATACAAATATATGTCTATTAGATGGTATTATGTTACACATAGTACTAATAATTAACATTTATTTAACATTTAACAATTAGTATGCGTGCATTGTATTTTTTTGTACATTAGCGAAAAATATACAATTTATGAGTATTTCTCCATTCAAATTGAACTTATATATGTTTTATAAATTGCCATCAGCTTTTTGGTGTGGCGTTAGAGCAAAATCAATTTCAGCTGAAGTTTGTCAATCAACTGTTAAACACAGATGGTTTAATCAAAACCCTTTTAATTCGATGTATTTTGCTGTTCAAGCAATGGCAGCAGAATTCACAACAGGAGTTTTAGTGATGTACCAAATTGAAAAAAGTGGAAAAAAAATTTCGATGTTGGTTGCAAATAACAAGGCTACTTTTACCAAAAAAGCAAAAGGAAGAATTACATTTGAGTGCAATCAAGGTACTTTAATTAAAGATATAATTCAAAAAGCCATAGAAACAAAAGAAGGACAAACTATTTGGTTGACTTCAATAGGAACTGACGAAAAAGGAGATCAAGTATCAGAAATGCAATTTGAATGGAGTGTAAAGATTAAATCACAATAGTTAAATTCCAAATAGGATTTTCAATTGCGGTTCGGCTTTAGCCAATGGTTATTTATATTTTTTTCTGATATACGATATCTGAAAATCTGAAGCCTATCAAAAACATCTGTTAAGAGTAGTTAAATACCTATTGATTTGATTATTTCTTCCGTAACTTTGAATAAAAAGAAAAAGATGAAAGTATTAATAACAGGTGCAACCGGAATGATAGGGCAAGAATTGGTGAAAGTTTTGCACGAAAACAATGTTAAAGTAAATTACCTCTCTACTTCAAAAGATAAATTAGTTTCAAAAGAGAATTATAAAGGTTTTTATTGGAATCCAAGTACAAATGAAATTGACATTAATGCTTTTGATGGTGTTTCCGTTATTTATCATTTAGCTGGTGCTACGGTTGCCAAAAGATGGACATCTTCTTATAAAAAAGAAATTCTTGATAGTAGAACGATTCCCACAAGGTTGCTATTTTCGACTTTAGAAAAGAATCCAAATAAAGTTACTCAAATTATTTCTGCATCAGCCATCGGAATCTATCCAAATAGTCTAGGAGCTATTTATAATGAAGAGAATACAGGAGTTGATAATTCATTTTTAGGAGAAGTGGTTCAAAAATGGGAAAATGAAGTTGATGCTTTTAAAAAGCTAAATATATTAGTAACTAAAATTAGAATTGGAATTGTACTTTCTAATAAAGGAGGAGCTTTACCGCAAATGGTTACTCCAATTAAATATGGAGTTGGAGCAGCTTTTGGTTCGGGTAAACAATATCAATCTTGGATTCATGTAGAAGATTTGGTGAATATTTTTTATTATTCTCAAGTTAGTGAATTAGATGGAATTTACAATGCTGTTGCACCACATCCTGTTACAAATTCAGCCATGACTAAAGAAATTGCAAATGTTTTAAAAAGACCTTTATGGTTGCCTAATATTCCAAAATTTGTTATGAAAATGATATTAGGAGAAATGTATATTTTGGTTTTTTCAAGTCAAAGCGTGAGTGCTTTAAAAATATTAAATCAAGGATATCAATTTAAATATGCAACAATAGAAAAAGCTTTGGCTGATTTATTCAAACTAAAAAAGCACTCAATTTGAGTGCTTTTTTAGTTTGAATAAATAACCTAAATTCCTTATTTTTTTGCTTTTAAATTAATTTGAAGTGAAATTTCATCATCAATAAATTTATCTCCTAAATCATCAAAAATAGATTTTGAACCATAATTTACACCCCAAAGTGTTCTGTTAATTTTAAATTCAGGAGAAGTCATTGTTACAACGCCATCAACTTCTGTTATTGAAACAGGGAATTTTACTTTATTTGTTTTGTCTTTAATAGTTAAATCTCCTTCAACCATATCAGAACCACCTTCATTCATAAAACTAGTAATAGTAAATGAAGCTTCAGGATATTTTGCAATATTAAAGAAATGATCAACCGCTTCTGGCTTATTTGTACCTTTTAAATGTGCTTCTAAACTTTCTTTGTCTTCACCATCTAAGTCTTCAACTACTATTGAAGTCATGTCTATTGTGAATTTACCTTCTTTAACTTTACCGCTTTCAACTTTAAATTCACCGTTTTTAACTGTGATTATTCCATTGTGTTTACCAGTTGGTTTTGACCCAATCCAAGCAATTGTTGAAGTAGAATCAATTTCAAAAGTACCGTTTATTCCGTTTTCTACAATTGATGGTTCAGTTGTTTCAGCTTCAGCTTCTTTTTTACAGCTAACAAAAAATAAAAGACCTAATCCTAATAATGCTATTTTTTTCATATTTATAATTTTAGTTTTCAAAAATAGGAATTCAAATACAAACAAATCTTAATAAAAAATTAAATTTCAGTTACGAATTGACATACCAAAGAAAAATGAACTTAGTGATTTGTGACAATTTGACATTAAATAAGAAATGGCAATACATTTGCTATATTACATCAAAAGCAAAAATGTTTAAAAAAATATTCAAAAATATGAATCAAGAAAGTGCTGAAAACATTGAGAAAGATGAAGTAAACGCAGAAACTCTTTCAGAAAATCAAGAAGAACAACAGCCCGAATTATCGATTGAAGAACAATTACAGGAAGATTTGGCAAAGGAAAAAGATAAATTTTTACGTCTTTTTGCCGAATATGACAATTTTAAAAAGCGTACAGCTAAAGAACGTATCGATTTATTCAAATCAGCTAATCAAGAAGTCTTACAGTCTATGTTGCCTGTATTAGACGATTTTGATAGAGCTATGATTGAAATTACAAAATCGGAAGATGAGACTTTAATAAAAGGAGTAGAATTAATTCACGAAAAACTAAAATCTACATTGGTTTCTAAAGGATTAGAAATCGTTGAATTAAAAGCGGGTGATGTTTTTGATGCAGATTTTGCAGAAGCAATTACACAAATACCTTCTCCTAATATGAAAGGTAAAATCGTAGATGTAATCGAAAAAGGATATAAGTTAGGAGACAAAATCATTCGTTTTCCTAAAGTAGTAATTGGTCAATAATAGTAATCCAAAACTATTCCATGAGCCAATTTTTATTGGAATGTGGGGTTTTTCATTGGAATTTATATAAAACATGAAGAAAGATTTTTACGAAATATTAAGTGTTAGCAAATCTTCAACTACTGAAGAAATAAAGAAAGCTTACCGAAAAAAAGCGATTCAATATCATCCTGATAAAAACCCAGGTGATGCAGAGGCAGAAGAAAATTTTAAAACAGCTGCAGAAGCTTATGAAGTTCTTGGTGATGCTGACAAAAGAGCACGTTATGACAGAATGGGTCACGCTGCTTTTGATGGTGCTGGTGGATTTGGTGGAGGAAGTCAACATATGAACATGGATGACATCTTTAGCCAATTTGGAGATATCTTTGGAAGTGCCTTTGGAGGTGGTTTCGGTGGAGGATTTAATGGAGGTGGTCAACGTAGAGTGAAAGGGAGTAACCTTAGAATAAAAGTAAAATTAACACTTGAAGAAATAGCTAATGGTGTTGAGAAAAAAGTAAAAGTAAAACGTAAGGTACAAGCTGCTGGTGCTACTTTTAGAACTTGTGCTACATGTAATGGTCAAGGACAAGTTATGCGTGTTTCTAATACTATTTTAGGTAGAATGCAAACAGCTGCAACTTGCCCAACTTGTCAAGGTTCTGGACAAATTTTAGATAAAAAACCAGAAGGTTCAGATGCATTTGGAATGTTGGTGGACGAAGATACAGTTTCAATTAAAATTCCAGCTGGAGTTGTTGATGGAATGCAATTAAAAGTTTCTGGAAAAGGAAATGAAGCACCAGGAAGCAACAGTATACCAGGTGATTTAATTGTAGCCATTGAAGAAATTGAGCATGAATTTTTAAAACGTGAAGGTGAAAATCTTCATTATGATTTGTATGTAAGTTTTCCAGAAGCTGCTTTAGGAGTTTCAAAAGAAATTGATACAGTTTCCGGAAAAGTTAGAATCAAATTAGATGAAGGAATTCAATCTGGAAAAATATTAAGGTTAAAAGGAAAAGGTATTCCAAGCATAAATTCTTATGGAAATGGAGACTTACTTGTTCATGTAAATGTTTGGACACCAAAGACATTGAATAAAGAACAAAAGAATTTCTTCGAAAGTATGATTTCAGAAGAAAACTTTATTCCAAAACCTGAAAAGTCAGATAAATCTTTTTTTGAAAAAGTTAAGGATATGTTTTCGTAATTAAATTTAATTAGTTACATTTGAACATCACTTTTTTAGGAAAGTGAATTTTTCTTTTTCATAGCAATTTTTCCCATCTTAAAGTTTATTCATTAAGGTGGGTTTTTTTTTGTAACAAAACTCACAGAATTCCAACTAATACAATAAATCTCTTTTTTAAATGAATTCTATACTAGAAGTAAAAAATGTAGTAAAGCAATTTGGTGATTACAAAGCACTAAATGATGTTAGTTTTACTATTCCAGAAGGAAGTATTTACGGCTTACTTGGTCCAAATGGAGCAGGAAAAACAACTTTAATTCGAATCATTAATCAAATTACTATGCCAGATTCTGGTGAAGTTTTTTTAGATGGAAAAAAATTAAGCCCTTCAGATATTCAACATATTGGTTATATGCCAGAAGAACGTGGTTTGTATAAAACTATGAAAGTAGGAGAGCAATGTCTTTATTTGGCTCAGTTAAAAGGACTTTCTAAAGAAGACGCCAAAAAACAACTTAAATATTGGTTTGAAAAATTAGAGATTGAAGGTTGGTGGAACAAAAAAATTCAAGAGCTTTCAAAAGGAATGGCTCAAAAGATTCAATTTGTAGTAACTGTACTTCACAAACCAAAATTATTAATATTAGACGAACCTTTTTCAGGATTTGATCCAGTAAACGCTAATTTAATTAAAGACGAAATTATTGAATTAAACAAACAAGGAACTTCAATTATCTTTTCAACACACAGAATGGAAAGTGTAGAGGAAATGTGTGATTATATAGCTTTAATTCACAAGTCAAACAAGCTTATCGAAGGAAAATTAGTTGATGTGAAAAAAGAATACAGAACCAATACTTTTGAAGTAGGAATAATTTCTCCAAACGTAGAAGGTTTAATGTATGATTTAACGCAGAAATTTAAAGTAGGACAAACTAATTTCAAATCTTTAAATGATGATATAAAATTAGACGTCCAATTAGGAGAACATCATTCCAATGATTTGTTGAGTATTTTAACCAAAAACGGTCAAGTAACTCATTTTTTAGAGAAAATTCCAAGTGTAAACGATATATTCATTCAAACTGTAAGTAATAAATAATGAAAACATTATCCTTAATAATAAAAAGAGAATTTATTGCCAAAGTTCGAAACAAGTCTTTTATAGTAATGACATTTTTAAGTCCATTATTATTTGTAGGAATTGCAGTTTTTGTTGGTTTTTTAGCTTCGATGGATAAAGATGAAGCTACTCAAATTGCTATTCACGATGAAGCAGGATTATTCAAAAATGAATTCAAAAATGATAAAAATACGCATTATATCGATATTTCGTTCATGACTTTTGAGACGGCTAAAGACACTGCAAGTAATAATTATGATGGTTTATTATATATTCCGAAAGTAGATTCTATACAACAACTAGCTTCAAAAGTCGAATATATTTCAGAAGATAGTCCAAGTATAGATTTCATTACAGATGTTGAGCATATTGTAGATTCTACATTAACATCAGATAAGTTAAAAATATTAGGTTTTGATGCCAAAAAAATTGAAGAAGCAACAGTAAATTCAGATTTAAAACTTTCAAAATTTTCAGGAGAAGAAACCGTAAGAGGAATCAATGAAATTAAATTAATTATTGGAGGAGTTTTTGGATATCTAATTATGATGTTCATCGTCATATACGGAAATTTTGTAATGCGAAGCGTTATTGAAGAAAAAACGAACCGAATTATTGAAATCATTATTTCATCAGTAAAACCATTTCAATTAATGATGGGGAAAATAATAGGTAACTCATTAGCCGGAATTCTTCAATTTGCAATTTGGGCAATTGTTGGTGGAATCTTGTTTTTTATATTTTCATATTTTTTAGGCATGCAAATGGGCGCATCTTCGCCAACAGATATGGTTGCAAATGCAGAAACTACAGGTTTTGCAGCAAATATTCCATTATATATTAATGAATTAAAGAGTTTGCCAATTGCAACTTTATTAATCAGTTTTATAATTTACTTTATTGGAGGTTATTTTCTTTATAGTTCATTTTATGCAGCCATTGGAGCTGCAGTTGATTCTGAAACTGATTCACAACAGTTTTTGTTGCCAATAATTTTACCTTTGGTTTTAGGTGTTTATATTGGGTTTTTTACAGTTCTAAATGATCCTCACGGAACTATTGCAACTGTGTTTTCGATTTTTCCATTAACTTCTCCTATTGTTATGTTAATGCGAATACCATTTGGTGTGCCTTTGTGGCAATTGATACTTTCCATAGTTATTTTGTTTGCAACCTTCTTATTTGTAGTATGGTTTGCAGCAAAAATATATAGAGTTGGAATTCTTATGTATGGAAAAAAACCAACTTGGAAAGAACTTTACAAATGGTTAAAATACTAACAAATGCAAGAAATATTAGACATATTAAATTATAAATTAATTGATGGTGAGAAAATAAAATTCACCTTACTTAATCTTATTTTTTTAGTAGGAATTATTGTTATAACTACTTTTGTGTTAAAATTTGTTAGAAGTATTGTTACTCGAAAATTACCGTTAGAAGATAAAAATAAGTTTATTAGTGTTTTTCAATTTATTAAATACCTGGTTTATGTCTTTGCTATAATGTTTACTTTAGATGCTTCTGGAGTAGATATGAAAATATTCTTAACAGCTTCGGCAGCTTTATTTGTTGGACTTGGATTTGCGCTTCAAACCTTTTTCTTAGACATTATTTCTGGCGTTTTAATGATTTTAGATCAATCACTTCACGTTGGAGATATTATAGAAGTAGATGGAAAAGTCGGAATCGTAAAAGAAATTCGTTTAAGAACAACTCGAATGGTTACCCGAAACGATAGAGTTATGGTTATTCCAAACAATAAATTCATGACCGATATTTTGTTCAACTGGACACAAAATACAACTACAAATAGAGAGCAAGTGAAAGTCGGAGTTGCATATGGTAGCGATGTAAATCTGGTAAAACGTATCTTAGAAGATTGTGCAAAAAATACCATAGACGTGGTAGAAGAAGATAAAATTTTAGTACTGTTTGAAGACTTTGCCGATTCATCTCTAAATTTTTCTCTCTATTTTTATGTTAATGACGGAATGAAAAGTCCAAAAATTCAAAGTGATATTCGTTTCAAAATCGATGCAGCTTTTAGACAAAATAATATCGCAATTCCTTTTCCACAAAGAGATATTCACATCATAAATAAATAAAATTTTTAGAAACAGCAGGTTTGGGCTTTATCTAGTCATGTAATTCCTGCTGTCCATTCTATTTTTTTATCTCGTTTTAAAACGAGATAAAAAAGATGCCATTCCCATCAGGGTTAGATAGCCATTTGTCTTTATTTTTTACTAACTTTGCTCATAATTTTTTACGAATAACCTTTATCCTAAACTTGATGCCAAAAATACTAATTATAGAAGACGAAGCCACGATTCGTAGAGTGCTAACAAAAATCCTTTCAGAAGAAAACGATAGTTATATAGTAGAAGAAGCAGAAGATGGATTAAAAGGAATTGAAAAAATAAAAAATGAAGATTACGATTTGGTTTTGTGCGACATCAAAATGCCAAGAATGGATGGTGTTGAAGTCTTAGAAGCTGTAAAAAAAATCAAACCCGAAATTCCAATGGTTATGATTTCAGGTCACGGAGATTTAGAAACAGCTGTAAACACAATGCGTTTAGGCGCTTTTGATTACATTTCAAAACCACCAGATTTAAACAGATTGTTAAATACAGTTCGTAACGCTTTAGATAAAAAACAACTAGTAGTTGAAAATAAAAACCTAAAGAAAAAAGTCAGTAAGAACTATCAAATGATCGGTAATAGCGACGAAATTAATCATATTAGAACTATGATTGATAAAGTTGCTCCAACAGATGCAAGAGTTTTAATTACTGGGCCAAACGGAACAGGGAAAGAATTAGTAGCTCATCAATTACACGAAAAAAGTGATCGTTCATCTGCGCTAATTATAGAAGTAAATTGTGCAGCAATTCCAAGTGAATTAATAGAAAGTGAATTATTTGGACATGTAAAAGGTGCATTTACTTCAGCCATTAAAGACAGAGCTGGAAAATTTGAAGCCGCTCACAAAGGAACAATCTTCCTAGATGAAATTGGCGATATGAGCTTGCCGGCTCAAGCAAAAGTGCTACGTGCTTTACAAGAAAATTTAATACAAAGAGTAGGAGCAGATAAAGACATTAAAGTAGATGTTAGAGTTATTGCTGCTACTAATAAAGATTTGAAAAAAGAAATAGCAGAAGGTCGTTTTAGAGAAGACTTATATCATCGTTTGGCTGTAATCTTAATAAATGTTCCATCATTAAACGAAAGAAGAAACGATATTCCAGAATTAATTGAACATTTCACTAATAAAATAGCAGAAGAACAAGGAAATTCGGTTAAAAGTTTTTCAAAACAAGCCATCAAACTATTACAAGAATACGATTGGACAGGAAATATTCGTGAACTTCGTAATGTAGTAGAAAGGTTAATAATTTTAGGAGGAACAGAGATTTCTGAAAATGATGTAAAAATGTTCGCAAGCAAATAAAATTCATTGCCGTTCGGCTTCAGCCAACGGAATAAAGTTAAAAAATGAAATTAAAAAAAATAAATCAAGGACTTCAGAACGGATTAATTCGAAATGGATTAACAGAAGCCAACGAATTACAACAAGAAACATTCTCTATTATTAAAAGTGGAGTAGATGCTGTTATCCAATCTAAAAAAGGTTCAGGAAAAACTACTACTATTGTTTTAAATGTAATTCAAAAATTAAATGAGCCTAAAGAACAATCTCCTAGAGCTTTAGTTTTTGTTGACGATAAGCCCCAAGTTTTAGAAATGGTTGAATTGTTCAAACAATTAGGAAAAGACAATGAAGTAAGAGTCTATGGAGTTCATGATAAAACGGATTTAGACGAGGACAAAAATCAAATTTCAGACGGAATCGACGTATTAGTCGGAACAGCAAATAAATTAAACTTTATGTTTTCTTCAGCAGGTTTCAATGTAAATCGCTTAAAAGTAATGATAGTTGACGATGCAGATAATTTGTTTAGAAATAGAATGGATTCTCCTATATTAAGAATGTCTGATAGTATGCCAAGAATTCAAAAAATATTCTTTTGTAATCAAATAACAGAAAGAGTAGAAGCTTTGGCAGAAAGAATAATGATTGAACCTATGTTCATAGAATTTGACGAATAATTTTTGTATATTTATTGTACTATTTCAACAAACGATTACTTAATATAATATAAAATGGCACTAGTAAAAATATTTTCAGGAAGCGAAATCATTGCAATGGCTTTGGACGCAAAATTACAAGAAAAAGAAATTACCACTTTAGTTAAAAACAACTTACAATCAGCAAGAGTAGCTGGTTTTGGTAATACAGATTTAGCAGTTGAAATTTTTATCAATGAAGCAGACAGAGAAAAAGCTGATCCTATCATCGATGACTTTAAAATGAATTTATAATACATAAAAAAACCACTTTTCATTTAGAAAAGTGGTTTTTTTATTAGAAGAAGAAATTATTGAAACAAAACTTCTCCCATAATATCTACTGTTTCCCAAGTTTTACTTACTCCATCAGGACCTTTGTGTAAGTCATAACAAACTTTATTGATTGCAGCTAAAGCTTTTTCACCACCGAAATCATTCAAATTTAAAGTAGTTTTCATACTTAATAAATTGTTTTCAAAAGTATATTCTAATGGAATTTGCTTAGTAACATCATTCATAGAAAGCGTCATAAACAACTGATTATCTCTAAAGTTTAAAATTCCAGATAATAATTCAGTGTTTTTTAAAGTTCCAAAAAAGAATGTTTTTAATTTAGAATCTCTATCAGGATTATTTGTAAACAAACTGCTTACTGGTATAGAAAACGCAACACCTTCTAGTACTTGTTCTGGAGAAGTACCTGTTTTTACATCTTTCAATTCAATTTGAGTAAAACTTCCACCAACTGCAACTTTGTCTGTTGTTTTAAAAGCAGTCCATTTTACTTTTGTAGAATCATTTACAATAGTCAAACCTTTAACTTCTTCTTTAGTTTCGGTTGGAGTTTCTGTTTTTTCTTCTTTTTTACAACTTGTAAAAGTCACAAAAGCTAATCCTAAGATTAATACACTTAATTTTTTCATTTTATGTTGAATTTTTATGCTGAATTAATTTCAGCATCTGTTGATTAAAATTATTTAATATTCAAAGGTAATAAGATTATTAAATTGAATCTAAAGACAAGTGTTAATTATTGATTAAAAATAAAAAAGGCAACCAAAATTTGATTGCCTTTTATTTTGAAATTATTTGAAACTATAATTTTGCTTCAGATTTTTTTACAATTTTTTCAATTCTTTTATCTAAATCACCCATTAATTCAGTTAACGCACTTTCACACATTGGTAAAATCTTTTCTGGTTTCATAACTGGTATACCTTTAACCATTACACCCGTTTTTTTAGAATTTTCACCTTCACTAAAAGCAAATACTTTTTCTCCTTTTTTGTTGTATAATGCAATTCTAGTTGTTGCTCTCATTTTTATCGACATTGTTTTACCAATACCAAATCCTTTTTGAAAGCTAAAGTCAATATATACAAACATTACACCGTCTGCTTCATTTTCAAACATTTTTGCAACAGCTACTTCATTTGATTTTCCTAAAATACCTTCATAAAGATATTTGTAACCAGGAAACATTAAATAATCTAAAGCGTCATAAGTAGTATTACCTGAACCTTCATTATATGCTTGATAAGCTTTATTTTCAGTAACTACATTTTCGGGTAATAATTCAAAAGGAAAACTTTTAGAATACTCATTAAAGAAATTTGTATGATATGTTTCTAAAAGAGGAGCTAAATTAAAGTTTGGATCATTTCTTAAGTCCAATAATTCTTTCATCATTTCGCCAGCTGGAATTTCTAAAGCCGAATAATCGACCATTTTATTTGCATAAAAAGTAACAACGGCTACTTTCTTTTTTTGAGCTGTAACAGTTTGAGCTATAGAAAATAGCATTACAACATAAATAATTGATTTTAATAATTTCATTTTTTTCATTTTTTATTTGGCTGTAAATGTATACTTTATTTTTATTAATTCTATTTATTTTTTCCAATTGCCAAATTCCACAATTAGACTATATTTGCACCTTCAAAATCGATTCTTCGATTCTTCGAAATTTCGAACAATCAAAAAATAGAACAATCTAAACAAAATGATTACAGTAAACGACGTAGCAGTAGAATTTGGTGGAACAGTACTCTTTAGTGATGTAACTTTTGCCATAAATGAAACCGATAAAATTGCCTTAATGGGTAAAAATGGAGCAGGAAAATCTACATTGCTTAAGATTGTTGCTGGTCAAGACAAACCATCGCGTGGAAATATTTCGGCTCCAAAAGAAGCTGTTATAGCTTATTTACCACAACATTTATTGTCAAATGACGATTGCACCGTTATGGAAGAAACTTCAAAAGCATTTGCAGATGTTTTGGATATGAAGAAAGAAATTGACGAAATTAATGAGCAATTAACGATTCGTACAGATTATGAAAGTGATGCGTACATGAAATTAATCGAGAGAGTTTCTGAACTTTCAGAGAAATTTTATGCCATTGATGAAGTGAATTATGAAGCTGAAGTAGAAAAAGTATTAAAAGGTTTAGGCTTTGAACGTGAGGATTTTAGTCGTTTAACATCTGAATTTTCTGGTGGTTGGAGAATGCGAATTGAATTGGCCAAAATCTTATTAAAGAAACCTGATTTAATTTTATTAGATGAACCAACAAATCACTTGGATATGGATAGTATTCAGTGGTTAGAAGACTTTTTAATCAATCAAGCGAAAGCTGTAATGGTAATTTCTCATGATAGAGCCTTTGTGGATAACATCACAAATAGAACTATTGAAGTTACAATGGGAAGAATTTATGACTACAAAGCCAAATATTCTTATTATTTAGAATTAAGAAAAGATAGACGAGTTCATCAGCAAAAAGCTTATGATGAGCAACAAAAATTTATAGCAGATAATCAAGCTTTTATTGATAGATTTAGAGGAACATTTTCAAAAACAGAATCGGTTCAATCGCGTGTAAAAATGCTAGAAAAAATTGTTCCAATCGAAGTGGATGAAGTAGATAATTCAGCTTTGAAATTGAAATTTCCACCTTCAGTTCGTTCAGGACAATATCCAGTTGTGGTTAAGGATTTGCATAAAAGTTATGGTGAGCATGTGATTTTCAAAGACGCGAATATCGTAATTGAAAGAGGTGAGAAAGTAGCTTTCGTAGGTAAAAATGGGGAAGGAAAGTCAACAATGATCAAAGCCATTATGAAAGAAATCGAAATTAATTCAGGAAGTGTTGAAATTGGTCACAATGCTCAAATTGGTTACTTTGCTCAAAATCAAGCATCCTTATTAGACGAAAGTGCAACTATTTTTGAGGTAATTGATAGAATTGCTGTTGGTGATGTTCGTACACAAATTAAAAACATATTAGGAGCTTTCATGTTTCAAGGAGATGATATTCACAAAAAAGTCAAAGTGCTTTCTGGTGGAGAAAAAACACGTTTAGCCATGATTAAATTATTGTTAGAACCTGTTAATTTATTAATTCTGGATGAACCTTCTAATCACTTAGATATGAAAACCAAAGACATCATCAAAGATGCTTTACGAGATTTTGATGGAACTTTAATCTTAGTTTCTCACGATAGAGATTTCTTGGACGGTTTAGCTACAAAAGTTTTCGAATTTAAAGATAAAAGAGTAATAGAACATTTCGAAGATTTAAATGGTTTCTTAGAACATAAGAAAATGGAAAGTATGAGTGAAATAGAAAAAAAATAAGTTTATTTATATTTAAAAAAAGCAGTTTAGATAATTACTAAACTGCTTTTTTATTACTTTATTTTTTTTGAATAGTGTGTTCCCAAAAAGCACCACTTATATCTGTAATTTTAAGATTATATGAACCATTTGGTAAGTTTTTTAAATTTTCATCTTTAAGTGTCAGTTTAGCTTTTGCACCTAACGGAATTATTAAACTATGCTTTCCTGGTTTAATTTTTGCGACATAATAATTAGCAATATTATCATTTTGCAACAATGCTAAATCTTCTTGATTATATTCTAAAATACTTTCATTTTGGCTGTTTAGCAATTCAATTTTAATAGTCCACGAACCATAAACATCAACACCTTCTGTTCTAAAAACGTCAAAAGATAGTTTATTATCAGTAATTATTCCCTCAGTGATTTCAAGTTTTGGTTTAACGGATTTGTTATGTAATTTTCCCCATAATCCGCCATGAAAAATTTGATTAGTCATTAAAGTCATTCCTAAAATAAAAATAGAACCAATTAATACTACTTTAGGAAAAATACTTTCTCTAACTGGTAAAATACCTGAAGCTAACCAAGAAAATGCTTTCTTTTTGGTAATGGAATAATTATTTTTCATCAAATAGTTATCTAAAGAATATTTTCCACTTCCTGTTAAGAATAATACAAAACCTGTTGCTATTCCTAATATACCAATTTGCCATTCATCTAAGCAAGTTGTACCAATCCAACCAGAACCGAGTAAAATACCCATTGCTAATCCAAAAACGCCAATACTCATTAGTCTTGTATATAAACCTAAGATAATAAATAAGCCAACAATGCCTTCAATGATGGTGAATATTACCATGTTTATCCACAAAATATCAGGATTTTCAACCATATAAAGTATTATTGGTTTTATTCCTAAAGCATTAGGTAAAAAGTGATTGAATTTTTCTCCAATATATCCAGCAACATCTGGATCGAGTTTGTTTTCTAAAATAGTTCTTCTCCAAAAGGCAGAAAAATAAGTCCAACCTACTACTAATCTTAATGCTAAAGCCAAAAGCCCAGCATCATTTTTTATATTTATGTTTTTCATTTTTTTTTATCTATACTATTAAAATTCCAGTTTAGAGCACTAACTGGTTATTGTTTTTTTGAGTAAAAAACAATTATAGATAATCTTTAAAGTTTTGATAGAGAATGTATAAAGGAGTAGAATAAGCAGATACTTTTTTCTTTTCTTGAGGTAAAATATAACTTGTCGCAAGATTTGCAGTTTCAAAGAATACTTCAAATTTTGGACTAATTATAGGTAAATACTTAACGTTTGATTTTTCTTTAGTACTACTTTTAAAAATAATATCTAAATTAGTACAATTAGCTTGACTTAAAGTTGATTTACTTTTGTTATGTACTTCAGTTTGAGGAACACCAAGTTCTGTTTCTATATAGTTACGAACTTTGCAAGGAGATAACAATAACAATAAAACTAAACCTAATAATGGGAATATTGAATTTATATTTTTTATGTTTAATTTTTCTTTCACAATGCAAACTTACAAAAAATCAAATAAATAGTATTTCTAATTTTTCATTTAAAAAAGTTAATAAAATTATTGGACTTTATTAATTTTCAATTCCATTTCTTTAAAATAATTCACAAGAGCAGTTTGCTGCGTTTCAGTCAAAACAGCTTCTTTATGAATAATTGTATAACTTGATAAAGGCATTTCTCCTTTTTCAATTAATTCATAGCATTCTTCTAATTTATGAGCTTGTTTTTTGGCTGTATAAGTTCCGAATTCAGAAAAATTCAGGTGTTTTTTTCCGTCTTCAATGTGATTTTTGACAAACCATCCAACAGGTTGCACATTCGTATACCACGGATAAACGCTTTGGTTTGAATGACAATCATAACAAGTTGCTTTTATAGTTGCCGCAATTTCAGTTGGCGTTTCATGAATTTTTAAGAAATCTTGATTAATATCAGTTACAGGATTTGTCTTATCAATTTGAAAAAACTGAATCACAACAAGAACCACTAAAAGGACAATTAGAACTTTTTTCATGAGAATTGATTTTAATAAAGATTAAAAGTACTATTTTTATAACAAATACAACTCAAATTGAAAATTTTAATTTTATTAAATGAATTAAATTAATATTAAATCTAATTATTTCGTTTCAACAACAAATACGCCACCAATTCCGTCTGAACCATAAAGTGCAGCACCTTTTTCTGATGATATATATTCTATTTTTTTAATATTAAAGGGTTTTAAATTGTCAAACATTTTTTTTGATGCAATGGCATTGTTAATAATATATAATGGTTTTGTATCTTCATAAGTTCTTCTTTTACAGTAGAAAGTAATAATTTCAGGTAATTTATTTAATTTTTTAAAAAAGGATAAATCCATAGCATCACTAATATCTGCACCTCCCCATTCTACAAGTGTAAATCCTTTGCGTTCTATTGTTGGTAAAATTTGTTCTTTTATACGAGTTGTAGTTTCCAAACCATAAAATTCCATATAAACTCTAATTGAAGTTTCAGGCTTTGGATTTACTTTGTTCACTGAAACTTCATTACAAGCATCATTCACTAAAAAATGAATAAAATTATAGTTGTTTTGTTCTAAAATTGGTAGCCAAAACTGCACGAATTCATTAGTTTCAGTGGTGTTTAAACCAATATATTCTAGTTTTTCGATTAAGAAATCGGTTAACTTATCTTTTTCAACTACAAAACCATTTTCATATTGATAATGTTCTGGTTCGAATGAAGTATCTCCATCCCAAAATAAAGAGGAATAATTTCGCTTAGTTTTGGTATCAAATAATTGTCCGTTTGGTTCTGCAATTACTTTCCAATTTTTATCATATTTTGGAAAAGTAGTTAGTAATTTTCCTTTAAAATCTAATGTTAAAGTGATTTCAGTTTTCTCTTTTGGATATAAATAGATAACAGGTTTTTTAAATATAATGTTTTTATTTTCTGGATTTTTCTTTAAAGAAATGTCTATCACTTTTTGGTTTTCAATTAAAATTCTTTGAGAAATTGAACCAAATCGCGAATATAATAAAACATCATCTTTATGAGTTTCAATAGTATAATTCCCTAAAGAATCAGAATAAGTTATCTTTTTTGAGTTTAAATTTTCAATAGAAATTTTCAATGGATTTTTTTCACAATCAGTTATTTTTCCTGCAATAATTTTGTTTTTTCCTTTTGTATTTGGTTCATAACTATAAGCGTAGAGTTTATAAAGTTTAGCTAATTCTTTTTTAGAAATATCTTTTGAAGTAATTTCAATTGATCCATGTTTTCCTTTTTCGCCATATTTTGAAATTGATGCTTCACCTTTTATAACATTTAGGGATTCTATTTTTTGTGGATCAAGATCATTCATCAATTCATAATCAACTAAATTTCCATTTAAGATTAGTAAAGGATTATCACTTTTTAGGATTATTTTATTTTTGTTATTGATTTTCCAACCTTTGCTATTGGTTAAACTATCTTTATTAAGAATTGTTAATCCGTTTGCTTTTGGTAAACTATCCTGACCAAAAATTGTCAATGAGCTAAAAAATAGTATAAGAAGTAATTTGAATTTTGTCATGTTATTTTTTTATCTGAAAATCTATTATCTGAAAATCTAAAAACTATTGCTACCAACTATATTTCTCACTTTTCCATATTTTATCAAAAATAATCGTCAATGGAGACATGAAAAGTAAAACCAAAACTGGTGCTGCGTAAAAATGATTAAAAGTTGTTAAATAGAAAGCAATTATAGCTAAAATTAAAGCAAATATAATTCTTCCTTTTTTATTATTTGGAGTTGTCATTGGATCAGTTATCATAAAAAAAGTGAACAACATTAAAGTTCCATTTGTCATTTGATGCGTCCAAAAATCAATTGGCCAACCCAAATATAAGATATTTCTAATGAATAATAATCCTCCAAAAGTTGCAATAAACGTTAGCGCAATGTCAATTCGTGCCACTTTTTTAATCACTAAAAATCCAAGTGAACCTATGATGAATAAATAGACAATATTGCTTCCCCATTGTCCTGGTGAAATCCAAGCGTGGTGCGAAAATAAAATTGTTCCGACAACACCAATATTTGCTGGGTTGAAAATGTGTTTTCCTTTATATCTAATTAGAAATTTAGAGCCAATTGCAAGTAGACTTGCTACTAAAATCCAATTCAAATTGTCAACTTTTAATAGTAAACAAAGTCCAAGCGAAGTAATTAAAGCGCTTTTCCAAGAACTATAATTTTTAGTTGTAAAATGACTAAATAACAATTGAAATACAATACAACTTGAAATCGTCAATCCAATTTGAAATAGAAAATCTTTCGGAAAATCGTTGGCAAACAAAACTAGAACCAAGAAGCTTCCCAAAAATAAAATTTGAAAATGTCGAGCATCACTTAGTAATGATAAAATGTTGTTTTTTGGAAATTCTAAAGTTGTTGTGTTCATTTTTTTATTTTTAGTAGCCACAGATTTACTGATTTTAATTTTAGTCTGTGAATCTGTAGCATATTTTTTTAGAATAAAAAACTTTTGATTGTTCCTAATTTTGGAAAAATGGTTTTTCTCTTATAAATCAAGAAAGAGACTAATGCTAATCCAGAAAGTAATAACAAGGTTGGAAGCGTTTTATTAGGTTTGTTTCCTTTTGAGAAGAAGAAGAAACCACCTTTTTTTGTTTCACTTTTCGTAGTTTTATAACCTAATTTGGTTCTGATTTCATTGGTGTAATCATCATACGAATCAATATCCCAATTTGTTAGATTTGCTAAAGTTTCCAATTCATTTTCTCTTCTACTTAAAACATCATTGTAATATCTTTTTCCTTCTGAACATGTTTGCATATCAACATTTACAGAATGTTGCATGATATATCTTCCCTGAAAAGATTGTTGATCCATAGTTTCTTGAAACTGTAAATCCATTGGAAAATTAGCTCTATCATAACGTACATGTAAACGGGTAAAGAACAAATTTCCTTCATAATCGCTACCTTGATAACCTTGTGGTGTTCTGTAATTGGCAAAGAAAACTCCAGCATCTTTTAATTCAGCATAACTTGGTGGCGTTGTCGAACAAGGATCACACTTTTGATAATTGTGTGAACTTAAATCCCAAGCATATTCCGTGAAAACGGCATTTTTTCCGTGTTTTTTATATTGTTTGGTGAATAAATCTTTATAAAAGTCTTGGAATTTCGGACGCATGAAAGTCGGAATGTTTTTATCTGTCGGAATTTTTACAGTTCTATAATTTGTACTTTCAACTCTTCCATTTTTTGTAAAAGCATAAATGATTAAATCTTGTGCTCCATTTGCATTTGCCATTCCCAAGCGAATAGGTAACATGAACTTTTCACTTTCAAACGAAATTTGGATGGGACTTAATTCATCTCGACCTAGTTTTTTCATTTCAGCTAAATTGACTTTTACTACAAAAAAATTCATTTTAGATTTGATATAAGGTTCCAAAACTTCTTCGGCTTTAGCTGGAATTTTATAGTCATTTTGAAGCAACCAAGTTTTTAAACCTGTAGATTCTTTGGCTGATAAGATTAAAATGTCATATTCCCCAACCGTGTATTTTGCTTCTATGGTAACTCCTAATTCTTTTTCTTTTTTACGTTCAGCTACACTTGAATTAAAAGAAACACTTTTTGTAACAACCATTTCATCATACATTATTCTTGGCTCACAAGGATGTTCATCATAATATTCTACTAATCTTGGTTCTGAATATTTATTTAGCTTGTTAAAAATGTCTTTTTTAACGACTTTAATATCATTTTCTTTTAACACTGTTGGCACAGGAATTACGATGGCAAAATCTTTAACATCACCTTGAAAATCACTATTCATGGTTATTGTGCTTTTATTTCCATCACGTACTAAAATAACTTCAGAAGCTTGATTAAAAATTTTGATATCTCCTGTGGAAACATAAAATCCACAGAACGATTGTAGTAATGGTAGCGCTGTAAATACTATCAAAACAAGGATTACTTTCTTTTTCATGATTTATTATTTTTAAATTAATTTATGGTATTTGTTGCTTCAACTAAGCGAATAAACTCAGCTTTATAGCCTTCATTATCAAATGATTTTCCTTGAAGTGCTAGGTTTTTTATATCTTTTGTAGTTTTGTTGGTGATTAATTTTGAATCTCTTAATTTTAATCCAAACCAAGCAACTGCAGCACTAAATTTAAAATCTTCGCTTGAATTTTGGATAGAGTTATCAGAATTTTTAATTACTTCAACTAATTCGATACTTTTTTTGCCATCTGGTTTTTTGTAACGAAATTTTATTGTGGCTAATTCGTCAGAATAAGTATTTGATTTTTTATTAGTTTCTGAATACTTAAGTTCTGGAATTTCGTTTTTAAATGTACTCTCAACGCCAGTTGGAATAATTTCATACAAAGCTGTAACAGTGTGACCACTTCCTAATTCTCCAGCATCAATAGTGTCATTTTTAAAATCTTCGGTACGTAATTTTCTGTTTTCGTAACCAATTAATCGATAATTTTGAACATGTTTTGGGTTGAATTCAATTTGGATTTTCACATCTTTTGCAATGGCAAACATACTTCCTTTAAATTCCTTACCAAGAAAACGATTTGCTTCCTGAATGTTGTCTATATAAGCATAGTTTCCGTTTCCTTTGTCCGCTAAAATTTCCATTTTACTGTCTTTGTAATTTCCCATTCCAAAGCCTAAACACGTTAAGAAAACTCCAGTTTCACGTTTTTCTTCAATTAAAGTTTCCATGTCTTTGTTTGAAGTTGAGCCTACGTTAAAATCACCATCAGTTGCTAAAATGACTCTGTTATTTCCACCTTTTATGAAGTTTTCTGCTGCAATTTTATAGGCTAATTCAATTCCGGCTCCACCTGCAGTGCTTCCACCAGCGTTTAGGTTTTCTAAAGATTTGATTATTGTTTCTTTGTCATTTCCAGAAGTTGGGGGCAAAACTAAACCTGCTGCACCAGCATAAACAACAATGGCAACTTTGTCATTTTCTCTTAATTGATTCACCAATACTTTCATTGATTCTTTTAAAAGAGGCAATTTATTTTGTTCACTCATTGAACCTGATACATCCACTAAAAAAACAAAATTAGAATTTGGTAAATTATCACTTGGAATTTCTTTTCCTTGTAAGCCAATTTTTATTAATTTGTGGTTTTCATTCCATGGACAATCATTGTATTCTGTATGGATTGCAAAAGGTTGATCGTTGTCTGGTTTTGCATAATTATATTTGAAAAAATTAACCATTTCTTCAACTCTTACTGCATCTTTTGGAACCGTTTGCCCTTGATTGATAAATCTTCTAATGTTTGTGTAAGAAGCATTATCAACATCTATAGAAAAGGTTGAAAGTGGTTCGTTACTTGGACTTTCAAATTGATTTTCCACAAAAGTTTCATAATCTTCATTCTCAGGTTCAATTAATGGAATTGGTTGGTTGTTCTTTTTAATTTGGTCTAATAATTTTTTCTTTTCATCTTTTGGTAATCCGTTTTTTGAAACTACAACAATTACTCCGTTCACACCTTTTTCACCATATAGTGCAGCACCTTGAGCACCTTTTATTACATTCATTGCCTCAATTTCTTTAGGATCCATATTTTGTAATGTTTCGACTGTTGAAATTTTATTGTCAATCTCAATAAGAGCTTCATTAGTTCCTGTAGTTGAGCGATTACCTCTTAAAACAATTGAGTTATTTTGATTTACACCATTATTTGTTGTAGTTATTTTAAGACCTTGTACTTTCCCAGAAAGTGACTTTATAGTCTTAGGGTTTGCTCTTTGGTTTATTTCATAACTCTTAACACTTTGATATGATGAAGTAGTTGCATCAGCTTTTCTAGCTTTACCAACAATTCCAGTAAGTACAACTTCCTCACCGATATATCCATTTTCAAGAACTACATCAATGACTTTTTGTTTTCCCACTTTTACAGTTTTTTTCTTTTTTCCTGTGAAAGTAAATTCTATCTCATCTTGTTCACTTGCTTCAATAGAGTATTCTCCATTAAAACCTGTTGTTGTTCCTCTTGTTGTGCCTTTAACTACTACAGACGCACCAGGTAGTGTTCCTAATTCATCACTTACCGTTCCAGTAACAACAATGTAGTTTTCATGATTTTTTTCATGATTTATAGTTTTAAAATTTAGGAAAAGTATAAGCATAGCAATCCCTGATGAAATATGTATT
Organism: Flavobacterium gelidilacus DSM 15343; assembly: GCF_000422685.1. GTDB lineage: Bacteria > Bacteroidota > Bacteroidia > Flavobacteriales > Flavobacteriaceae > Flavobacterium > Flavobacterium gelidilacus. Next base: position 346,378 of record NZ_KE383904.1, read on the forward strand.
AGATTTTTCATAATGTATTATTTTAGTTAAAAATTAGGTTTTTCTTTTTTCGAATTTACTTTTTGATGGAAATAATTACCACACCATTTTTGCCTTTTTCACCATAAATTGGCTTGGCTTCATCAGGTAAATAGACTTTTATAGAATCTATCTTTTGGGAATTTAATGGAGCATATTTACTTGTGGGACTTTCTCCAAATAAGGATTCTTCTGAAAACTCTTCACCATTAATAATGTAGATTGGGTTTTTTAGTTCAACCATTTCATCCATTTCGCTTGAACTTAAATCTTCTCTTTTTTTAGATGATAATTCTCCGTTAATTAGAACTAAATCATCGCTTTTTGTTTGAGGTTTTTTAGCTTTTTCTTCAACTTTTGAATTTTTAGAAATCGAAACATCATATTTAAAGTTTGAACTTCTAGCAGCATATATTGTTCTGTTGCTTAAAAAATCATTACTTTTTGAACTTGCACTATTTAAGTATCCTTTTTCAATAGCTTCTTTTTGAGACATGATTTGAATTTCATCAGAAATCTCTTCAGCAGCAAAGGATGTTTTGGCTGCTACTGAACTTTTTGTTTCTTTTTTAACAATTTCAGGAACATCATCATAACTTTCAGAAACAATTGATTTAGGTTTGTTGGTGTTTGTTTGAACATTGTTTGAATTCGCAAAAGTTTCTACTTCTGGTAAAGGCTTATTGCTTTCTGTTTTTTTAACCTCTATTTTGGTTTCAATATTCTCTTGAATTTGTTCAGTTGTAGATTCTATATTTAGTTTTGGTTCAATTGGTTTGGTCAATTCTTTTTGAGTAGTAAATAATTGAATTCCAACTGTAAAAAACAATAAGAAAGAAGCAGCGATTGCTAATTTTTTCCAAACTTCACTTTTCTTCTTAATTATTTTGGTGTCGAGTTTTTCTTCTACACGATTCCACACTTTATCCATTCCTGAAAAAGATGTTTCTTCTGCTTTGTTAGAAGCGTTTTTTATTTTTTGATATATTTTTTCTTCTTGATTCATTTTATTTTGCTTTTTGATAGTAAAAAGTATTCACTAATTCTTTCAATTTTGTTTTAGCAACGTTTAATTGTGATTTGGATGTTCCTTCTGATATTTTGAGTTGTTCTGCAATTTCTTTATGCGAAAAACCTTCAATAACAAAAAGATTAAAAATGGTTCGACAACCTTCTGGAATTTTCTCAACCAACTTCAATAAATCTTCTTCTTCTAAATCAGTTACTTCATCTGTAAAAGGTTGCGATTGTATGTTTGTATCTTCCAAATAAAGATTGAAATTTAAATTCTTTTTTAATTGCAACAAACATTGATTGACTGCAATTTTTCGTGCCCAACCTTCAAAAGCTTTAATTTCTTTGAGTTGCTCTATTTTCGTAAAGATGATATAGAAAGTATCGGCCAATACTTCTTCAATCTCTTCTTCTTTTTTTAGATAGCGTTTGCAAGTATAATACAATTTAGTTGCCATCTGTTCGTATAGTAAACGTTGGGCTTCTCGTTGATTTTTTTTGCAGGCTATGATTATTTTTTCATCCATCATAAAAGGTTCCTTTATTATAAGAGCATAAAAAGTTGTAAAAGGTTGGAAAGCATTTAAAAAAAATTATTTATTAATCGTTAATTTATATATTTTTGACTCTAATACATCAGTATCATTGTCTTCACATAATAAAAATTCTAATTGATTTTCTGTTTTTTTATAAAGTGTAATTCCTTCAAATTTATTTTTATCAGAAATTAATATAGTTTCTTCTATTGAAAAATCGGCTAATTTCATTTTGCCTAAAAATGTTCCTAATATTTCTCCATCGTCATAAGTTGAGATTGTGTCTTCTACAGAAGCTAAAAAATAAATAGTTTCATCTACTAAAATTGCATCAGTGAAAGAAGATTGAATATTATTGATTTTAGGTAACTCTACTTTTTTAAATTGGATTTCAATTTCTTTGTCTTTATTTACTATAAAAATTCCATTTGAAGCATTTTTTCCATTTCCTCTTTGAAATAAATAAAACTTTTTATTAAGATAAAAAACGCCTTCAATATTTAGTTCATCATTTTGTATTGAAAATTGAGACTTTATTTTATTATAAAGTTCAGATAAATCTTTCGCTCTAATTTTTTTAGTAGAAAAATGATATGTCTTTAATGAATCTCTATTTTCAGTAGAACCAGAACCAAATATAAGTAATTTGTTTCCATCCAAAGTTATTGATTCAAAATCAGGTTTATCTTTTTTAGGAATATTTTTTTCAGGATTTTCTACTAAAGCTATTTTGTTTAATTCATTTTCATTAATACTATATTCATACAAAAAGGAACTACTGTCAGAAATTAGATAAAGCAAATCATTATGGTATAAAAGTCCAGAGGCTGAACCAATTCCTATAATTTGAAAAAATAGTTGCAATTGAAAATTTTCCATACTTTTACAAAACGAGTTAAATTACTGTCACAAATATAATTGTAAAAAACAGCAAAAACATATGAAATCCTTAAAATCTGAAGACTTTAAAGTATCTGAAACCATAAAATTGAGCGAAATTTCAACATTTATAAATGTAGAAACTTCTGAAAAGAAAAAAGAAAAACAGTTGCAAAAGATTCGTGAGAAATTAAGCAAAGTACAAGACAAAATGTATGCTCATAATAAATATAGCGTTTTAATTTGTTTACAAGGAATGGATACGGCCGGAAAAGATAGTTTAATTCGTGAGGTTTTTAAAGAATTTAATGCACGTGGAGTAGTAGTTAATAGCTTCAAAACGCCTTCTTCGAACGAATTGGAACACGATTATTTATGGAGACATTATATTGCTTTACCTGAAAAGGGAAAATTTTCTGTCTTTAATAGAACTCATTATGAAAATGTTTTGATTACCAAAGTCCATCCTAACTATATCATGAACGAAAATATTCCTGAAATTGAAAATATAGAAGATATTACAGAAGAATTTTGGGAAAATCGTTTTGAAAGTATTAATGCTTTTGAAAAACATATTGCTACAAATGGAATTATCATTATGAAGTTCTTTTTACATTTGAGTAAAGAAGAGCAACGTCAGCGTTTATTAAGAAGATTAGAAAAAGAAAAACACAATTGGAAATTTTCTCCAGATGATTTAAAAGAGCGTTTATTATGGGATGATTATCAAAATTGTTATGAAGAAATTTTGAATAAAACTTCAAAAGAACATGCACCTTGGTTCATAGTTCCAGCTGATAATAAGGAAACTGCAAGATATATTGTTGCAAAAACGATGCTAGATGAACTAAATAAATACGAGTTTCATTATCCTGAGTTAGATCAAGAAGTAAAAGATAATATTAAAATGTATCATGATAAGCTAAGTAGTGAGAAATAACTATCTTTGCCGATTCAAAATTGCAAATGAATTTATCTACTTATACCAAAGAGTTTACTTATAATTTAAAACTGGCTTATCCTATTATTCTTGGAATGTTAGGACATACTATTGTAGGTATTGTCGATAATATAATGGTTGGAAAAATTGGTCCAGATGAATTGGCTGCAGTTTCTTTAGGAAACAGTTTCGTTTTTATAGCCATGTCACTTGGAATAGGATTTTCAACTGCCATAACCCCTTTGGTTGCAGAAGCAGATGGAAAACATAATATTGAAGATGGAAGAAGTGCTTTTCATCACGGTTTGTATTTGTGTACGATTTTAGGATTTGCTTTATTTACTTTGATTTTCTTTTCAAAACCACTAATTTCATTCATGGGGCAACCAGAACACGTTGTGGAATTAGCTAAACCTTATTTAGATATTGTAGCATTTTCACTAGTTCCTTTAATCATTTTCCAAGCTTACAAACAGTTTGCTGATGGAATGAGTGAAACTAAATATTCAATGTGGGCAACCATATTAGCTAATTTAGTTAATGTTCTTCTGAATTACTTATTGATTTATGGTGTTTGGGTTTTTCCAAAATTAGGAATTCTTGGAGCAGCTATTGGAACTATTGTGTCACGTTTTGTTATGTTAGGTTACATGCATTATGTGATGCATAAAAAAGAAAAATTCCATCCTTTTTTTAAAGGCTTTGATTTAAAGAAAATTAAAAGAGAAGTCAATATGAAAATAATCAGATTGGGAACACCTTCAGCCTTACAAATGTTTTTTGAAATAGGTTTGTTTACTGGAGCCATTTTACTTTCTGGTTATATAGGAACTACAAGTCAAGCGGCTAATCAAATTGCATTGAGTTTGGCTTCATTTACTTTTATGTTTGCCATGGGATTAAGTGTTGCTGCAATGATTAGAGTTGGAAATCAAAAAGGATTGAACGATTATAAGAAGTTGCGAATTGTAGCTTTATCGATGTTTTTATTAGCAACACTTTTATCAATAATTTTTGCCTTATTATTTATTTTGTTTCACAACTCATTACCAGCTTTGTTTGTTGATATGAATAGTTTAGCCGATTTAGCAAAAAATAAAGAAGTAATAGCTATTGCAGGACAATTATTAATGGTAGCAGCGGTTTTTCAAATTTCTGATGGAATACAAGTAGTTGTTTTAGGAGCTTTGCGTGGTTTGCAAGATGTTAAGATTCCAATGTATATGACTTTTATTTCTTATTGGGTAATTGGCTTTCCAATCTCAATATATTTAGGAATTTATACAGATTTAAAAGCAACAGGAATCTGGATAGGACTTTTGGCAGGATTAACGTCAGCAGCAATATTTTTGTATCTTCGCTTTAATTATTTGACAAAGAAATTAATAAATCAACAATTATGATAGCAGCAGCAGTACTAGGAATAATTTTAATACTAATAAGTTTTGCTTTAAAATCTCAAACTTCTCCTTTAAATAAAATTGCAATTCCCCTAAAATATGTAGGTATACTAATTGTATTAATTGGTATTTTATCTTCACTTTTTGTGCAAATAGAAGCAGGAAATGTAGGTGTGAAATCGCTTTTTGGAGAAGTTAAACCAACTATATTGGAAAGTGGTTTGCATATTGTTAATCCACTTATAGATGTTACATCATTTGATATTCAAACACAAAATTATACTATGTCAGCTTTAAATGAAGAAGGAGCTAAATCTGGAGATGATGCAATTAGGGTTTTATCTGCAGACGGATTAGAAGTAATTATAGATTTAACAGTTTTATATAGAGTTTTACCAGCTGACGCACCAGTTATTTACAAAAAACTAGGTGTAAACTATTCAGACAAAATTGTACGACCTGTTACACGAACAAGAATAAGAGACAATGCTGTTTTTTATGATGCTGTCGCTTTATATTCCTCAAAAAGAGAAGAATTTCAAACTCGAATTTATAATTCAATTGAAAAAGATTTTAAAAGTAGAGGCTTAATTTTAGAGCAGTTGTTGATAAGAAATATTAATTTACCTGAATCAGTTAAAACTACAATTGAATCTAAAATTAATGCAGAACAAGAAGCACAAAAAATGACATTCGTTTTGCAAAAAGAAAAGCAAGAAGCAGAACGTAAAAGAGTAGAAGCTCAAGGAATTGCAGATTATCAAAAAATTATTTCTTCTGGACTAACTGATAAACAGCTACAGTATGAGTCTATTAAAGCTCAATTAGAAATAGCAAAATCACAAAATGCCAAAGTGATATTAATGAATGGCAAAACCACACCAATAATACTTTCAGATAAATAAAATTAAAATGGAAAGACCAAAATTTATATTAGGAGACAATACTGATTTTCCGGATGATATCTTTATTGTGCATTTAGATTACCCACGTTTTTTAATAAATTTAAAAGATGACGAAGTAGAGTTTCTAGAGGATATTGAAGAAGAAGATGAACGCGAGTTAGAATCGGAAATGGAACATTTAATCACTTTAGCGGGTGAATTTTACGATAAAGAAATGGAAAATTACGAAGAATAGTTTTTTTTCTAAAAAGATAGAAAGCACATTAATATTAAATATTTTTTTATAATCTTTGTAGTAGATTTAATATATTTAATATGAATTAATTAGACTATATACCATATACAAATATGAAAAAAATAAAATTAATATTAATAATCACTTTTTATTTAAGTGGATTAATAAGTATAAATGCCCAAGAGTTGGCACCAACTGACACTATTGCTAATGTTGTTAATTTAAAAGGTTTTCAAGTAGCTTTGAGAGGTGGATTTGATATTCCAACATTTGATAATAACACTCCTTATATTGACTATAAAGGAGGATTAATGGCTGGAGCTTCTATTGATTATTATTTTAAATGGTATGGTTTAGGAGTTGATTTTGATTATATACAAAACAAACCTTCAAGTAGTTATCGAACTGGAAATTTATATTATAACGGTAACAACGTCACTAATTTTAATTTAACAGAAGATAAAATCACTAGAAACTTTATAGGAATTGGTCCCAGTTTTCAATATCAGCCTACAAAAAAATATAGTGTAGAGTTAAAATTAAGAGCAGGTATAAGTTCAATAGATGGCGGAAAAACAAGTTTAGAAGGGAGTTATGTGAATTCTTCCAATGTACCTTCAACAGAAATATTTAATTATCATAATGGATATTCTCAAACTAATATATTTTCTGCAAAAGGATCATTGCAGTTTAATTATTTTGTAACTGAAAAACTTGGTTTAAGTCTTGGAGGTTATTATTTAAAACATTTTGATTCAGAAGAATCAAAAAACACTTTATTAAATTATACTACTAGCTATAAGCCAATCACACCTGTTTTAGGTACTAATAATGAATATACTAATCAAACATCTAATACACAATTAAGAGAAAATCCATGTAATTGTGATGTTAGCTCTATAGGTATTTTTGTTGGACTTGTTTATAAATTTACTTCAGACCCAAATAAACCTAAGAAAGAAAAAACTAAAAAAGAAAAAGAGAAGGAAATTTATTCGTTGACAGTTACAGCAAGAGACAAATTTACAAAAGACATTCTTCCAGAAACGGAAATAGTCTTAAAAAATAATGATGGGGAAATTTTAAAAACAGGTAAAACTAATAATTTTGGAGTTGTAGTATTTGAAGAAATTGAGCCTGATTCTTATGTTATTGAAGGTTCGTTATACGGTATTAATTTAGAAAATGAAGATGCAAAAAAACGCGAATTCAAAAAGGGAAAAACACTTCAAAAAGAGTTGAGTTATACAGATAAAAACTTTATTCTAAAAGGAAAAACTGTAAGATGTAATACGACAAGTTCTTTAGCTGATGTATCTGTAATATTGAGAAGTTTAGATGCAACTATTCAGAAAAATTCAATTACAAATGAAAATGGTGAATATACTTTTAACCTAAATGAAAAAACTTCATTTACTATTTATGGTAAAAAAGACAGTTATTTTTCACAAACAGAAACTATTAATACAGAAAACTTTGACAGAATGACAACATTATTTGTCAAGTTGGAAATTTGTATGGAACAAGTTGACTGTGGGAAAGCAATTAAACTTAACGACATTCAGTACGACACAGATAAATATGCAGTTAAGAAAGAAGGTAAAGTTGAACTAAACAGACTAGTTCAGTTTTTAAACGATAATCCTGAGATAAAAGTAGAATTATCTTCTCATACCGATTCAAGAGGTCAAAATACATATAACCAAACATTGTCTCAAAACAGAGCAAATTCAGTTGTTGATTATATAGTTTCACAAGGAATAAAAAGAAGTAGGTTAACAGCAAATGGTTATGGTGAATCTCAACTCTTAAATGAATGTGCTGATGGGGTAGATTGTACAGAAGAACAACATCAAGTAAATAGAAGAACAGAAATGAAAGTTATTTGTCCAGATAATAAATAAATTATGAAAAGAATAATAGTATATCCAGTTTTAGCATTAATAGTAGTTCTGTTTTCAATTACTACATCTTGTTCTAGTAATGATTGTGAGTATGTAACAATTATTGATCCTTGTGGTACAACAAATATCTTAAACTTATCAACAGGAATTGACGAATCGGGAAATGTTATTGCTCCCGGAACAGGAGTTATAGATCCGTATTGGAGATTGATTAATAGGCCTTTGTTTAAGCAATCTACGGTTTCCGCAACTGACCAACAGTTAGTAAATACAATTAATGGAAATGCATTTCTAGTTGATAATAATGACTCAAGTAATACTACAAATTGGATAAATCAAGAAAATTCATCACCAATCTGTGCTTTAAATGCAGGAACAACACAATCATTTAACGCTGTAACTGTAAGAGACAATATAGACTATACACCTTATGTCTTTGAAAGATCTTTTTGCGTAAAACAGCCAACTAATTTAATAATTAACTTTACAGCAAGAGGAAATTTACAAGTATACTTTAAGTTGATTAATAATAGCACTAATATAACATATAGCACTAGTCAAAGTGCTACAGCTAATCTAATGTCTTGGAATGAAACTGTTAATGTTCTGCCTGGAAATTATAGTATTAGAGCATATTTAATTTATAAGGGTTCTACATTACCAGCATTTTCATTAGTAGGAAATATTAAAACAACTGATAACTCTTTTGTTCTATCAAATAATAAGAATAACTGTTGCGCAAATAATGTAATAAATTTAATGCTTATAGAAGACAATAGTTGTGATGGTTTTTTTGATTCGAATATCGATAATGTTTTATCTAATAATTTTACAACAGTTTCTCTTTTTGATACTTCTGGAAATTTAATTCTTACTCAACAAATAGAAGGATTTGAAGATGTTTTTTTTGCAGGTTTACCAGACGGAACTTATACAATAAACCTTTCAACTTTACCCTCTGCAGCATCTATTTCTCCTAATAATTTTCAAGTAACTGTTTCAAACAATGAAGTAAAGAATTTTAATATTTTTGTTTGCCCGTAACAATAGATCACTATTCAAAGCCATTTTTTATGGCATAAACGGCTAATCCAACTCTAGTTTTGAGCTCTAGTTTTTCAAAAAGACTATCTCTATAATTTTCTATAGTTCTTGGACTACAAAACATTTTTTCCGATATTTCTCTGTAATTCATTTCGGTTACAGTATATTTTAGGAATTCTTTTTCTCTATCCGATAAAATAATTTTGCTTTCGGCATCGATATTGTCATCACCAATACTTGTAAATACTTTACTAGCTGCCCATTCAGGAAAATGATGTCCGTTTGAAACTAGTTTTAATAAAGCATTTTCTAATTCTGTAGGATGCACATTTTTAAGCATATAACCTTTTGTGCCATTTTTTATCATTTTGATTAAGCTTTGTTCGTCATCTTGCATACTTAAAGCCATAATCAATATATTTGGATGATTTTCTTTAAGCCATTTTGCACTCTCAAACCCATTCATAATAGGCATACTTATATCTAATAAAATGATATCTGGAATTGTATTGGTTTCAAATTTGTCTTGCAAATCTTTACCATTTTCACAAACATAAAGCACTTCAAAAGATTGAAAGTTTGAAATTATGCTGCTTAATGCATTTGCAATTAATACATGATCATCAACGATTACAATAGATTTTTTCATTTTAAATTGGTATTTGTATCATAAGATTTGTTCCAAAATTAATTTTACTTTCTAAATCAAAAGTTCCATTTAAAATTTCGGTTCTTTTTTTCATATTACTTAATCCTATTCCTTTTGATTCAATAGTATTAATATTAAAACCAACTCCATCATCTTGTAATTCTAATTGAATAGAATTTTCAGATTTCTTAAGAGAAATGTTGATGATTTTGCATTTAGAATGCTTAATACTGTTTTGTAAAAACTCTTGTGTAATTCTGAATAAGATGCTTTTTATTTGATAAGAGTCTACAATTATTTTTAACTCATATTTAAAAATTACTTCACATTTTTTTAAATCATTTATTCTTACACATTCATTTTCTATAAGGTCAATAATTGAATTGTCTTCAATAGCATCATCAGTTAATGACTTAGATAATTGTCTTAATTCTACTAATGATTGATTAATAATACCGCCAATATTTTCAATGTTCTCATTAATGTGGGGAGCTTTGTTTTCAAAGGCCAATTGTTGTGCATAAATGCTAGCTAAAGTTAATTTTTGACCAATGTTATCATGAATTTCTCTTCCAATATGTTGCATCGTTTGAGTTTGAATTTCAAGTTGGTTGGATAACAACTCTTTTTGATGATTTTCTTCTTGATTTAAAAGCATAGCATTGTGTTCTTTCTTCTTTAATTTATATTGCTTAATGAATAATATGATGCCTATTAAGAATAAAATAAAAAACAAGTTAAATATTATTATTGTAATAATTATTTCGGTTTTCCCCATATAAATGATGCTGCAAATAATAAATACATAATACAATTTGATACTAAGAAATAAATATAATAAATATTCCAGATATCTACTTCGTTAGCTATTAAATTGTATAAGCCAAAGAAAGGCAATGTTCCTACATAAAATAACATGACTCCAATATTGATATAAAACATTTTGTTTTTTGAAAACTCTAAAATGTCATCATTTTTGATTTGTTTTCTAAATTCTACAAACACCAATAGCATCAATAATAAAGTTCCAATTACATAGTTGAAAGAATATACAACTTTTAATTTGCTAAAATATAACTCAATAGGTATAAATGACATTGTATACAAAATAATACAACTCCAAAATAGTTTTTTCTTACCTAGTGATTTTAATGCATATAGCCAATAAAAAAAAACAAATTGGATTGGGATAAGAATATAAGCATAAAAGAATTGTTTTTTAATATTAAAGAAAAAAACTAAATCATCTATAAAGTTATCACTAAATGCAATTACAAATAGGTAAAAGGTAAACCATATCCAATAAGTTTTTTTTGTTTTAGAATAAAATGCAAGAGCAATTATGGAAGCAATTATTTCTATCCATAAAAGGATACATGTTAATTCTGGCTGATATTTCATAATTTATTATGGATAAAAACCTTCAACTATTGGATCACCTGGTGGTATTAGATTTCCATGATTCTGCGCTCCAGTAGAAGAAGATGTAGTAGCAGTAGCTTTATTAGTTCCAAGTAATCCAAATGTAGTACTCGTTAAATTAGTGTCTAAATAATTCTTTTTACCTTTTAATCCTTCACTATAAGTATCTGCATCTAATGGATTAAAATCTACATTACCATCTGCTGTATTTATAGTAGGAATCATAACTAAAGTATGCAAATTTCCATAATTTGATTTTAATGGATCTGACATAAAATCTTTTAAATCAGAAAATTTGCTCATTTCATCTTTTTTAGGATAACTAGCATAATAAATTCTAACTCCTAACTTATTTGATGAAGTAGGAACAGCATTTTTTCTTGCTTTATTTTCTAATTGATAGATAAATTTTTTCAATGTTTCTAAGTCGAACCAAATGGAATGGGCGTCATCTGTCATTTCAGATTTAATATATCTTAATTGATTGTCTTTATATCCATCAACCATTTTGTGGATTAAATTCACATTTAATTGATTCATGTCTTCATTACTATAATCCATACAAATATCTTCTTTTGAAATCGGTATTGTAGGTACAACTTCTCTTGGAGGATATTTATAAACGTATGTTGCAAAAGCAATAATTACTCCTAATAATAGCAATCCTAAAATTTTGTTTTTCATATTGTTAAGTTTTTATAATGATGAAAGTTACATTTTTATTTCAATACAAAGAAAAAAAGAAAATGTTTTGCCACTAAAAACTAAGAACCTTTTATCAATACGTTAATCAACCCTAAATATTAGGTTAAAGTATTCTAATAGTTAAGTTGTATGCTCATTCATTGTTTCTCAATATGTTACGATTTTTGTAAGGTCAAATATAAAAATAATCTAATTATATAGGTAACAAATTATTTTTTCAATTGATATAGACTAAAATAACAATATTTAAAAACATTAAAATTATGAAAACAATTAAAAATTATTTTACAGGAACAATGGCAAAGGTTATGTTACTCTTATGTTTAACACTTTCTTTTATAAGTTGTAATGAAGATGAGTTTGAAGTTATTAATGGAATTGAACCAATTCCAACTCCTCAAGCTTTAAAGAATTTATTTGAAGCAAAAACAGCTTCATTAACGAATGTGATTACTTTTGATGCATCAACTACATTAAATTACACTTCACCTAAAGGCGTGAATTTGAGTATTATAGGTAGTTGTTTACGAAAAAATGGAAGCCCAGTTACTGGTGAAGTAAAAGTAACCTATGTTGAAATTTTTGATAAAGGAAATATGTTAACTTCTAATAAACCAACTTTAGCTAATGTAGGAGCTAATAAAGAGTTATTAGAATCTGGAGGAGAGTTTTATATACAAGCCACTCAGGATAACATAAAATTGACACTTACTTGTCCTATTTCTTTGGATATTCCAACATCATTAACTGGTGGAACAAAAACTGGAATGGAACCTTTTTCTGGCACAATTAATTCTGAAGGAGAATTGTCTTGGGATCAAGCAATAACTTATGAAATACTAACAGTTGCACAAGCTACAACTCCTATATATGCAGCTATTATTCCGTCTTTCGGATGGTTTAATTGCGATAAATTTTATTCTACACCTGGTCCAAAAACAACAATTACAGCAAATGTACCAGCGGGTTATGGAGCAAATTCTGCTGTTTTCTTAGCAGTTAAAACTTTTCCAAATTCATTAGGAAAATCTTATGGACAATTTCCAGTTGGATTGGATTGTTACTTAATTTTTGTTACAGAAAAAGATGGAATGTTTAGATATGCTATAAAACAACAAATCTTGACAGAAAATCAGCAAGTGTTTTTCGCTCTATCGGAAACAACTATTGGAACTGCAGATGAATTCACTACAGCAATAAATGCATTGCCTTAATACTTTACTTATAACTTTAAAATCATATAAAATGAAAAACTTAAAATATATTATATTAGTATTTTTTGCAATGTGTAATTATACTAATGCACAAACAACACCAATTTCCGACTCTGGTTTTCAATGGTCAGTTAGAGCTGGATATGATATGCCATCTTTTAAAAACAACACACCTTATATTGATTATAAAGCTGGGCCAGAATTTGGCACTTCTTTAGATTATTATTGGAGTTGGTTTGGAATTGGGTTTGATTTTGACTATATCAATAATGGTACTAAAAGTACTTATCCAACAGCTAATCTATTTTCATCAAGCGGAGTTCCATTAACGTCTTTTACAATTCAAGAAGATAAAATTACAAGAATGTTTTATGGAATAGGCCCCAATTATAGATACCTATCACCTAGTAAAAAATTCCAAACGGAATTTAATACACGTATAGGACTTTCTACTATAAAAGGAGGAAAAGTAGCAGTATATGAAACTACTACAGTTCCTAACCAACTACTGAACTTTCATGCAGGATATGATTTAAAAAGTTCATTAGCAGCCAAAGCTCAATTAAGATTTACTTATATGTTTAGTCAAGCATTTGGAGTACATGCAGGAGCATATTATATTAAACATTTTGATGGAACAGAATTGCTTGATTCAACAACAGGTATTTCCACAGGATATCAAAAATTCACAAATAGTACAGCGACAAATAATTTTAATTCTTTAAATGGAACTTTTGAAAAAAGATCTGAGCCATGTAATTGTGATGTTTCTTCAATAGGAGTTTTTGCTGGGGTAACATTAAAATTAAATAGTAAGCCTAAAGAAGAAGAATGTTGTACAACTTGTCCAATTTATGCATTAGCAGTAACTGCAAGAGATAAATTTACTAATGAATTATTAGCAAATACTGATATTGCTGTTAAAAATTTAAATGGAGAAGTTATTAAAACAGGAACAACTAATAGTTTTGGTGTAGTAGTTTTTAATGATATGCTACCAAATGACTATGTAATTGAAGGTGAATTATATGACGTAAATATGGAAGGTTCGACAACTTCTATTGGTGAGTTTAAGCCTAAAGAAACTTTGCAAAAAGAGATAATTTATGGAGATAGAAACTTCATTATTACAGGAAGGGCTTTTGAATGTAATACAACAACTCCAATTTCGGGTATAAACGTTGTTTTAGAGAATAAAGATCTGGCAGTTAAAAAATCTACCATGACAGATGTACAAGGAAATTTTGTACTACAATTGCCAGCAACAGGGACTTATCAATTATATGGACGAAAAGACAATTATTTCTCTCAAATTGAAACAGTAAATGGTAGTGATTACAATAGAGATAAAAACTTATTCGTAAAACTAGAAATGTGTGCTGAAAAAGTAGATTGTGGTAAAGGTTTAGGTCTTAAAAATATTTTATTTGATTTAGATAAATATGAAATAAAAGGTTCTGCCAAAATAGAACTTAATAGATTAGTTCGTTTTATGCTTGATAATCCTAGTGTAAAAGTTGAGGTTGGTTCACATACAGATTGCCGCTCTAGTCATGCTTATAATGAAACATTATCACAAAACAGAGCAAATGCTTCAGTTGATTATGTTGTTTCTCAAGGAATTGATAGAAGTAGAATAACAGGTAAAGGTTATGGAGAAACAAGATTATTAAACAGATGTGCTGATGGAGTGGATTGTTCAGAAGCTGAACATGCAATAAACAGAAGAACAGAGATGAAAGTAATTTGTCCAGAGTAATTTTTAAACAATTAAACGAAATAAAATGAAAAATTTATATAGTAAATATCCAGTAATAAAATCAATTATATTGGTTTTAATACTAATAGTTTTTGTGTCTTGTAATGACGAAACTTGTGATTATGATGTGCCTTGTATAGAAAATGCACCAGAAGGATTTATGGTTACAACAAAAGCAAGTATGACTTCAAGTAATATCGTAGGAACAATTTTTGAGACCACAAACAACTCTTTTGCTCCATTGGGTGCAAATTGGAATGATACAGGATTAGGTGCTGGACAAGTGCAAAATATTCAGCCAAATTTTTGGGATGTCACAAGAATTGGACAAGTATTTGGTATAGCCATTAAAGGTTCGGATAAAATATTTTTAAGTGCTACAGATGTTTATAACTTAGATTCACCATGGTTTCCTTCTACTTTTGGAACAGCTGGAAGAAGTGGTATTTATATTACAGATATCAATACACCAAATACAACAAACAATTTTGTAGGTACTTTAGTTTCTTCTAATGCAAATACAGTTGGAACTGCTTTTATTCCAAATTCAGGAACTGGTTCGGGAAATAGTATTGGAAATATTGCTTATGATAAAGTAAATGATCAATTATTTGCAACTAATTTAGAAGATGGCAGAATCTATAGAATTGATGCAACAACTGGAAATGTAAAAAGTATTTTTGATCCTTTTGTGCTTGATAGTGGATTAGCGGGAATTGCTCCTGTAGGTGAACAATTATGGGGAATTGGTGTTTTTACATCAAATGGTAAAACAACAGTTTATTTTGCTCGTTCGAATACTAATAAAGAGATTTGGTCAATTGATTTAAATGCTAGTGGCGAATTTGTGGCGAATGAAATAGGTATAACAAAACTATTTGATGACTCTTCTTCAAGTTCAAAATTAGAAATTGCTATTATTCCAGGTACACAAACTAAAATTACTGATGTTGCTTTTTCATGTAAAGGTAGAATGTTAATTGCAGAAAGAGGAGCTGCTCACGGTTCACAAATGTTTGAATATGTTAGACCTAGTACTACATGGGTAGCAGGAAATAGTTTTTATGTAGGAGGATTTAGCGGTCAAAATTCTGCTGGTGGAGTTGACTATGGTTCTAGAGAAAAAAGTGGAGCATTTATAAGTAATGATATTGTTTGGGCTTCTGGAAATTATATGCAGACGTCAACTTCGTCATTGGTTTATGGAGTTCAAGGAATGAGTAGTTCTGGAAATAGTGCCACAGTTAGTAATAATTCAAATACTGATATTTACATTGATTTAGATAATAGCACAAATGAAAAAGGAGGTTTAGGAGATGTAGAAATATTTGATTCTAATTGCCCTTGTAATAATTAAAAAAATAATAATTTGTTAAGTTAGTTATGTTTGAATACCTCAATAAGCTTCATACACTTATTGGGGTATTTTTTTAAGGAATATAAATTTTATGTTTAATTGCGTAAAGCACTAAACCTATTCTATTTTTTACATTAAGTTTTACAAATAGGTTGTCTCTGTAGCCATCTATTGTTTTGGGACTTAGGTTCATTTTATCAGCAACTTCTTTATAAGTTAATTCAGTGCAGATAAGCTTTAAAAATTCAATTTCATTTTCTTTTAAAGTTGCTTCTTCCTGATTTTTTCCAGTAACAGAATTCATAAGTGCATCTGTTACGATATTTGAATGATAAACTCCAGTTTCAATTATTCTTAATAAGGCTATTTCTAAAGTTTGTTTGTCAACATCTTTTAGTAAATAACCTTTCGCACCAGCACGAACCATTTTTAGAATCGTATTTTCGTCTTCCTCAACAGTTAAGGCTAAAACAGCTACTTCAGGATGGTTTTTGGTTATCCACTCAGTGGTTTCAATACCATTCATAATTGGCATGTTTATGTCCATCAGAACGATTTCAGGAATATTGTTTTTTGATTTAAATTGTTCTACTAATTCAGCCCCATTTTTACATAAATAACTGACTTTAAATGATTCAAATTTATCAACTATACCAGCAATGGCTTGTGATAATAATGTGTGATCTTCAACAAGAACTATAGAGTGTTTTTTCATTTTTTAAATAAATCGATGGGTAATTGTTAATAATGTTCCTTTATTTTTTTCTGATTCTAATGAAATTTCAGCATTAATCAAAGCGCCTCTTTTCTTCATATTATTTAAACCAATTCCACTTGTTGAATTTTGAGAAGCATCAAAGCCAATTCCGTTATCTTTTACTATAATTAGTAATTCATAATTAGTAAATTTCATTATCACATTTAAGATAGAAGCTCTTGAATGCTTAATAGTATTAGAAAAAAACTCTTGAAGAATTCTAAAAATAATGATTTCTGTTTTTGCATCTAAATCTTGATATTCACCTTCAATAACTAAATCTGATTTTATATAATTTAAACGATTAAACCTATCAATTTCTAATTGAATGGCTTGATTTAGTTTGATGTTAGCGATAAAATCGGGGTTAATTACTTTAGATAATGCTCTAACTTCATTTAAAATTACAGTTAAATTATCATTTACATCTTTAATATTTTCAGGGTTGTCTGAAACACTTTGAAGTTGAATTTTGGCTAAAGTCAATAATTGACCAATATTATCATGAAGTTCCCAGCTTATATTTCTTAAAGTTTGTTCGCGTATTTCAACTTGAGATTCAGCAATTTCTTTTTCAAATTGTTGTTGTGACTCTACTTGTTTGGATAATAATACATTTTTCTTTTTTTGAAAAATAACAAATAGAAAAACCATTATAACACATACGCTAAATAAAATTATAATGGCTAAAAATAATTCCGCTGTTCCTTGCTGCTCCATATAAAACCTGAAATTATTATTAAATTATAAATAAACACCAATAAAAAATTCACAATATAAATATAGGGAATTGTGGGGGAATTTTTATAATAATTTCTAATTACATTAAAAGGAATATTTGGGAGATACATTAATAATAACCCAATACTTATCCAAAATACCATCATTTTATTAATATGAATGATTTTATCCGAGTTTAATATTTCATTTAAAAATATTAGTATAGATGTTATTATTAAAGCTGCACCGATTACATAAGTGTTTGAAAAATAATCCATAAAAAAATCATCAATAAATAATATGTTTATAAGATAACTTATGTAATAACAGGCTAATAATATTGAAATTATTTTTTTATTTTTTAAGCTTTTTACAGCGTTTTTAAACAAAAGTAGATAGAAACTAAAAGAAACAATTTGAAATATATTATAAAAAAAATAGTTGTATTTATTTATATTTAGGCTATAGTATTTAGCTGTAAAATCATTTAATACAATATACCAAAGCAGAAATAAAAAGTACTTTAAGTACGTGTCTTTATACTTATAATAATACATTGACCCTGCAATCGCTGTAACTATTTGAAAATAAGTAAAAAAATCTCTTAAATCTGCTAAAGGTATATTCTTAATGTCCATAAGATATATTAATTAGGTGGTGGAGTTATTTGAAACTCATTCAATATTAAACTTGTTTTAACAGACTCTTTAATTGTGTCTTTTTTAATTGTAGATCTAGAATCATGTTTACACAACAGTTTATCTATTGCTTTAAATTTACCTATTAATTTATTCTGACCTGAAGGTTCTATATAAAAAGGAATATTTTTTAAATTCGGGTATTCTCTTCCCCATTCATTAGGTTCAACTTCCATCGTTGGTGCAAAAAAGAAGGTTTCTCTTTTTCTATATTTCTGTGTTTTACCTCCATTTTTTAGGGTGTCTGGATAAGCAGCAAAATAAACTCTTATGCCAGATATTTTTTTCTTATTTAATTGCTCAACTTCATCCAAAAAGGCAATATATTTTTTTAAGGAATCTAACTCTATAAATGCAAATAAGGTTGGATCGTATTCATTAGCTGGTGTTGAATTATTTTCTTTAATTAGAACAGCAATTGAATCTTGATAAAAATTCTTCATTTCAACAGCTTGTTCAATTGAAATTATTTGTGATGGAGTTTTATCATTATTATCTTCTTCACTCTTTGGATTACATGAATTTAACAAAAAGAGGATTGAAAAAAGTAAAATGGTTATACTAGTTCTAATTTTGATCATAGTAATTTATTGTTTTACAAAGTTAATTTAATGATTTCTATGTGGTATAGGAAAAACACCTTTTTTTACAGGGTGTTTATTTTATAATTTAAAGGTTTTTTTCCTGATTTTTTTTATTTTCAAACTTTCATATTTGTAGTATATATTTTTAAGTAAATCATATATAGTTTGTTAAGTTTGTTTTTGGACAGAAAACCTCGATGATATACTTCATTGGGGTTTTTGCTTTTATAAGACAAAATACTTCTCCAACAAACTCTTAGCCGCTGCAAAAGGAGATATCTCATTGTTTTGAACTGCTTTTTTATTTTCTTCAAGTAGTTTTTTTATTTCTGGATGATTATAGAAGTTACTTTTTAATTGTTCGTTAATCGTTTCCATCATCCAAAATTGATTTTGACTTTGTCTTTTCTTTTCAAAAAAATGATTCTCTTTTACTAAATTAAAATACTCAAAAATGATTTTCCAAACATTATCAATACCAATTTTTTCAAAAGAACTACAAGTCGTTACTTTTGGAATCCAACCGCTACTTTTTGCAGGAAATAAATGTAAAGCTCTATTGAATTCAGATTTAGCCAATTTAGCTTTAGAAATATTATCGCCATCAGCTTTATTGATTACAATTGTATCAGCCATTTCCATAATTCCACGCTTAATTCCTTGTAATTCATCACCAGCACCAGCAATTTTTAAAAGTAAAAAGAAATCAACCATGCTGTGCACAGCGGTTTCACTTTGGCCAACACCAACCGTTTCAATTAATATAGTATCAAAACCACATGCTTCACATAATATTATGCTTTCTCGTGTTTTTCGGGCTACACCACCTAGACTATCGCCAGATGCACTTGGTCTAATAAAAGCATTTTCGTCTTTGACTAATTCTTCCATTCGAGTTTTATCACCTAAAATACTTCCGTGACTTATGGAACTACTTGGATCAACAGCCAAAACAGCAACTTTTTTACCAATAGAAGTCAAATAAGTACCAAAAGCTTCAATAAACGTACTTTTTCCAACACCAGGAACACCTGTAATTCCAATCCGAACAGATTTATTTGCAAAAGGCAAACAACCATTTATGACTTCATTTGCTCGTTCTAAATGTTCTGGATTTGTACTTTCAACTAAAGTAATTGCTCTACTTAAAGCGATTTTGTCACCTTTTTTAATAGCTTCTATCAATTCATTGGCAGACGGAATAACTTTTCGTTTCAATTGAATTCTTTTAGCCACAACATTGCTTAACGAATCCGGTTGATTGACTCCGTTAACTTCTGATAATGCCGATTTTTTAGGTTGATTTTCCAAAAATATTCTCTTTGTGTAAATGTACAATTTTTTTGAAAAAAAAGAACTTTCCATTTCATAATCAAATAATGCTTTTACCTTTGTATTTCATAAAAATCAAATGGATAATATTCTTCTAATTTTCATCTGTTTATTAATAGGTGTTACCTTTCAATATGTCAAGGCTTTGCCTAAGAATATGCATGTTGTTTTAAATCAGTTTGTTATTTATGTTTCTTTGCCTGGATTAGCACTTTATTATATCCCTAAAATTGAAATTTCGACAGCTTTATTATTTCCATTAGGAGTTGCTTGGTTGAGTTTTGGACTTTCATTTTTGTTTTTTTATACTTTAGGAAAATATTTAGGTTGGTCTAAAAAACTGACAGGTTGTTTAATTTTAACTGCAGGATTAGGAAATACATCGTTTGTTGGGTTTCCAGTTGTTGAGGCTTTGTATGGTTCTAAAGGAATTGAAACGGCAATCGTAATAGATCAGCCAGGAACATTTGTAGTGATGGCAACTTTCGGAATTATAGTTGCTACATTATTTTCGAGAGAAACATTAAATGTAAATGGAATTGTAAAGAAAATAATATTATTCCCACCATTTTTAGCTTTTGCAGTAGCTTTATTATTGAATATTTTTAAAGTAGATTTCCCTGTTGATTTTCAATCGGTTTTTCAAAGAATTGGAAGCACAGTAACTCCCATAGCATTAATTGCCGTTGGATTACAATTGAAGATTGAAAGAAAAAGCAAACATTGGGGTTTTCTGGGTTTAGGTTTATTATTTAAATTAATGATCACACCGTTATTTTTCTTTATTTTGTATAAGAAAATATTTGGTGCTTCAGGATTGATGATTGATGTTTCAATAGTAGAATCTGCAATGGCTCCAATGATTACAGGAGCAATTTTAGCTTCAACTTATGGATTAAAACCAAAGTTAAGTAGTATGATGGTTGGAATTGGAATTCCGTTATCATTCATAACGTTAGCTTTTTGGTACTGGATTTTATTAAATTTTTAAAACAAGAACAATGGAATTAAAGAAAAATATATACGATTTATTAAAAAATATTGTTGGTGAATCTTACATCTTTACGGATGAAGAAACGAGAAATCATTATGGTCATGATGAAACGGAAGACTATATTTTTCCTCCAAGTGTAGTTTTGAAACCTGCAAACGCTTTTGAGATTTCTGAAATTCTTAAAGTAGCCAATCAATTTTATATTCCGGTTACACCAATTGGAGCAAGAACAGGTTTAAGTGGTGGAGCTTTATGTGTTCAAAAAGGAATTGGCCTTTCTATGGAACGATTAAATAAAATCATTGAAATTGATGAAAAAAATCTTCAAGTTACGGTTGAACCAGCAGTAATTACTCAGGTTTTAAGAGAAGCAGTTTTAGAAAAAAACCTTTCTTATCCAGTTGATCCAAGCAGTCAAGGAAGTTGTTGGATTGGTGGTAATGTAGCGGAAAATTCAGGTGGAGCAAGAGCATTGAAATATGGAGTTACTAAAGATTACGTTTTAAATTTAGAAGTTGTTTTACCTAACGGAGAAATTATTTGGACTGGAGCAAACACACTAAAAAACTCAACTGGTTACAACTTAACACAATTAATGGTTGGAAGCGAAGGAACATTAGGAGTAATCACGAAAATAGTATTAAAGTTGATTCCAGCAAACAAACATAATGTTTTGTTGTTAGTTCCTTTTTATAATTCTACAGAAGCTTGTGAAGCCGTTTCAGCAATTTTTAGAGCTGGAATTGTGCCAAGTGCTTTAGAATTTATGGAGCGTGATGCTTTAGAATGGACGATGAAATATGTTGACGGAGTAAGTGTCGAAATTAAAGAAAATATTCAAGCTCATTTATTGATTGAAGTTGACGGAAATTATCCTGAAATTTTGATGTTAGAAGCTGAAAAAATCCTAGAAGTTGTAGAAAATTATAAAATTGATGAGGTTTTATTTGCAGATTCAGAAGAGCAAAAAAATGCTTTATGGAAAATGCGTAGAGCTGTTGGTGAAGCCGTTAAATCAAATTCTATTTATAAAGAAGAAGATACTGTTGTTCCAAGATATGAATTACCAGTTTTATTAAACGGAATAAAAGCAATAGGCATGAAATATGGTTTTAAATCGGTTTGTTATGGTCATGCTGGTGATGGAAATTTACATGTAAACATTATAAAAGGAGATTTATCTGATGATAAATGGAATAAAGAAATCCCAAAAGGAATTAGAGAAATTTTTGAATTAACCGTTGCCTTAAAAGGAACGCTTTCTGGAGAACACGGAATTGGTTATGTACAAAAAAACTATATGGATATTGCCTTTTCAAAAACACATCTAGAACTTATGGAAAGTATTAAACGCGTTTTTGATGCAAATCACATTTTAAATCCTGGGAAAATTTTTCCTGATGAAGAAGTTTAATGGATTAAATCATAGTATTCAAATATTCTCTCAAAACTTGAAGTTCTTTATCTTCTTCCTCAATAGTAATTGAATAATCTTTTATAATAGAATGTGATAATTTTTCAGCATCAGAAATTTTGGTGTTTCTCATCTGAATTTTCTTTGTTAATCGTGCCATGTAAAGTAAAATTAATCCCATAATAAAAACTAAAACAGCCATAAACTGAAATTTGTTCTTAGCATTACTTTTAATAGAATCGCCAATAGATTTATCTAAATTTTGAATTAATAGAGTAGATTTAGATTTATTGGAATTAGAAGCAATTTCGTTTATTTTAACCTGTAAAGCTGAACCTGTTTCTAAGGCAAAGTTGTCTTTGTAATCCTGAATGATTTCATTTTTTACAGCTTCATCTTTAACTAAAATTTGTGGAAAAAAGAAAAATAAAATTGAACCTAAAATAAGAATAATTCCTAATGCTAGCGTTACAAAACGTTTAGTTGCTAAATAAGCACTGCCAAACCAACGACCAATTTTGGAACTTGATAAATCTTCATCTAAAGTAGTTAAAAGTTTCATGCGGTCTTTTAATACAATTTGACGATTCGATTTTTCTTCAATGAATTTCTGTAGTTCTATTTTTGTCATGATTTCTGTTGGATTTACATCAAATATAAAAAAATCCCCAACCACTTATTCGTAATTGAGGATTTTTATTTTACTGAACACTATTTATTAAAAACTAAATACTAGCTTTTTTGTTCTTTATTAAAGTAAACTAAGTAATAATACATTTGTTTTTCTTCGTCCCAACCTTTT
This sequence comes from Flavobacterium gelidilacus DSM 15343, assembly GCF_000422685.1. GTDB lineage: Bacteria > Bacteroidota > Bacteroidia > Flavobacteriales > Flavobacteriaceae > Flavobacterium > Flavobacterium gelidilacus. Next base: position 369,660 of record NZ_KE383904.1, read on the forward strand.
TCAACAAATTTTTGAGCTGAATCAGAATTTACGAAGTCTAACTTAATTTGAACATTTGTATCTAAATGAATGGTGTTTTTTAATTTCTTACGAACATCAGTCACAGCTGCGTTAGCAATTGGAAAATCAGTTACGTCTTCTATACTATATTTTTCACCTTTATCTACTTTGTAATTTTTAAATTCTGGAATAAATTCTGGGTTTTCCATAACTTCATTTAAGAATGCAGATTCTTCGAAAGCATCATTTTTGGCAAAGTGATTGATGGCTCTATTCATGAATAAAACCTCTTGCTGTTTGTCCTCTGCTGGCAAAACTACATCTTTAGCAAAATCTTGACAGAATTTCAAATATTTCTTAGTCATGAAATTTTCATCCTGAAAAGCATCAACAGATAAGAAATGTTCTAACCAATAACGAGCATCATATCTGTTGCTATCAATGGTTAATATTTTATAACCTTCTTCTTTTTTATAATTGAAAATCAAACAACCTTTATCTAATTTATTTAAATTGATTCCTTGTTGTAAAATCATTTCCAAACTACTTCCGTTTTCTTCAAATTGTAAAAAATCGGTTTGAATTTCACTTTTGAAAACTCCAATTGCATCCACTACATTGTTATCAATTGAAACATTAGAAAGATAAGCTATATAAACTTCACCATTCTTAATATGTGGATGATTTGATTGCTCAAATAAGTGAGAAGTTATTTTTTTTGAAATGTTATGTACTTCACTTTGATTATTGAAAATCTCAGTGGCTAAATTGTACATGTCATTATATTCTAAATCTACATCATGTGCAAATTGAAAGTAATTTTCTTCTTTTTCACGAAAAGGTTTAAAGAAATATTCCTTTAATAAAGGCATAATTTCATCGTTTAACTTGTATGGGTTTTCAGATAAAAAGATGGCTTCGTTACGGCTTTTATTTCCAACTCTATGAATGGAAAGATTGTCTATATGAGCGTTGAAAAGGTTTATCATTTGTTTAAAAAGTATATCTGTTGTCTGTTATCTGTTGTCTGAAATCTAAAATTTTAATTCCAATTTTCTTCAAAACCAAAATCTTCAAAGCTATCATCACCTTCGAACATGTCTAAATCATCTTCGTCATAATCCTCTTGATCTAAACCACCTTCAGCTTCAAATAATTTATCGTCAGCTTCTAAAGGCACTTCACCTTGTGAAAATAATAAGGCTGGATAAACCAATCCTTCTTGTTTTTCAACTTCAATTACGGCTAATTCAACGTAGAAAGTCCACATGTTTAGAAAATCATAAACGTAAATAATTTTTGTGTGATGTTTGTCTAAATTATCTTCAAGGATAAACTCATTCATAGGTCGAACGTCATCAGAATCATCACCTGTGTCAAATAAAGGAATTTCAAATTCTTGATTCCATTCATCATCACACATATAAAAGGAAGCCATTTCGGTTCCATCAAAGCCAAAAGCGTTAACAATTGCGTTGTGTAAATCTTCTAAAGTGTTTGTTTTTTCTATTGCAATATCTCTAAAAATATCCTCTTTAGTGTCTAATATAGCTCTAAATTTGTAAATCATTTGTTTGAAATTTTATGAATGGCAAAAGTAAGTATTATTTAAGAAACTACTTTTGTCAAATGTACTTTTGTTAATAAGATTTTCTAAAATATTGAGGCTTCAGTGATTGTAGTTAATCGCTCTAAAGTTTCTAAACCATAAACCGAATTTCCTTTTTTATTCAGTTTTGGACTCCAAACGGCAACGGTATAATTGTTTGGAAAAACAGCAGCAACGCCTCCACCAACACCACTTTTTCCGGGTAAGCCTACTTTAAAAGTAAACTCTCCAGCTTGATCATAAAAACCACACATTTGCATCAAGGCATTCATTCTTTTGCATTGACTTGAAGTAAGTAAACGCTCGTTATTATATGGATTTATTCCATTATTTGAAAAGACTTGAAAGCTTTTAGCTAATTCTTCACAACTCATAGCTAAAGCACATTGATGGTAATAAAAATCTAAAACATCTTCTGGATTGTTTTTAATATTTCCATAAGATTTGATGTAATTTACCAAAGCCGCATTTCTAAAACCAGTTTCTTTTTCAGAATTTACAACCTCTAAATTATAATTTATTGACTTTGAATTCGCCAATGTTCTTACAAAATCTAAAAAATACGTTTTTGGATCTTCAAAATGTTCTAACATTAAATCAGCAATAACTAAAGCACCAGCATTTATAAAAGGATTTCTTGGAATTCCGTTTTCATATTCTAACTGAACTAAGGAATTAAATGCATTTCCAGAAGGTTCAAAATTGACTCTTTTCCATAAATCATTACCAATTTCAGAAAAAATTAAAGCTGTTGTAAAAACTTTTGTGATACTTTGAATCGAAAAATTTTCAGTTGCATTTCCTACATTATAAATGTTTTGTTGGTTATCAATTAATGAAATTCCGAATTTAGAAGCATCAACTTTAGCTAATTCAGGAATATATTCAGCAATAGAACCATTGTTCTCTAATTGAATGACTTCGTTATATATGTCGTTTAGTATTTTTTGGTAATCCATGAGTAATATTTTGGTAAAAATACTAATCAATAGTTTACAATTGGGAAAAACGGACTTTTATTTAGCGTTCTTGGTTAAAAGGTAAATCCAATTTTAATTCCGCCCCATTTTGCTGAATTTCCAGAGTCAAATTCTCTTGTTATGGCAGAACGTGAATATTCAAAATACAAAGTTCTTGTTTTTAAAACTAATCCATAATTGTGTTGAGCTGTAAAACGTTCCATTGAAGAATTAGAAATAGTGTAAGGACTTTTTCTGTTAAACAAACCACCTTGAAGTGTTGCATCATAGCCAATTACATTAATTACTGGTTGTGTGTAAAAATACAATTGAAATCCATTTTTATCCTCATTTGATGTGAAAGGTGAATTTATAATTCCGATTGTAGCACTTAAACCTAATGAAGCATTAGTAAAAAGTGTTCCGACTTTCAAATTTGCATCAGATTGTATAGAAAGTAAGTTCTTGAAACGATAGAGTTGTTTTTCTAAACCGACTTCATAATTAAGAACAATGTCGTTTTTAATTTGGTTTTTCCATCCTTGCGGAATTGTGTTTCCAGTTGCTTCATGAATCGCGACTTGCATTTCTTTTCCAAATGCACCTGGACCAATTATTCCTAAATTAAAGGAAGAATAACCTCTATATTTCTTTTCAATATTGGTCGAAATCACAAAACTTTTTAGCATAATTGCTGCAGCGAAAGGTCTATCACCATATTGAATTTCTGGACTTTTATAAGAATTTGGAGTAAAACCAATATGTTCGATAGATAATCCGAATTTGTTTTCAGTATTCTCAGGAATATAGAATAATCCATTCACAGGATTCTTTCCAAGAAATGGGGAAACTAATTCAAAATTATATCCTTGTGTGTAATTTTTATCAGAAGAAGTAAAGTAATCATTATCGTAGTTAAACCTAAAATAAGTATCACTTTTAATATCTCTAAAAGAAGCCATATTATTTATCTTTTGTGAAAATATATAATTTGGCATTATGAATAGTAACAGAATTTGTAGTGTGGTTTTTCTCATACTTTCATTTACGATAATAACAAGATTTCAGTTTTAAAAAGTTAGAAATTACAATTCATCCAAAAAAATTAACAGTTCAGAATATGTTAATTTTAATTGGTTTGATTTTACTACAATTTTGCTTCATCAAACTAACTAATATTAAAAAGATGAAAACTATTTTAACTTTATTAATCACATTAATTACTCTTTTAAGTTACTCTCAAACCACTTTGAAGGGAAAAGTCATTGATGAGCAAAAGAATCCAATTATAGCAGCTAATGTGTTTTTAAAAGGAACTTATGATGGAACAATTACAGATGAAAACGGAGAATTTTCATTTAAAACTACTTCCTCTGGAAATCAAATTTTACAAATCAGTTTTATTTCTTTTGAAACTCTCATAGTGAAAATTGAAGTTGAGAACTATCAACCTAAAACATTCAACTTAAAGGACGATTTGAATACGTTAGACGCCGTTGTAGTTTCAGCAGGAACATTTAAAGCTGGAGATAATAGTAAGGTTACGGCTTTAAAGCCTTTAGATATTGTCACAACAGCTGGTTCTGTAGGAAATATAATAGGAGCATTAGAAACCTTACCAGGAACACAAACTGTTGGAGAAAGTGGTCGTTTGTTTGTTCGTGGCGGAGAATCAAATGAAACGCAAACTTATGTAGATGGAATTAGAGTAGCACAACCTTATGGCGCAACAGCAAATAATGTGCCAACACGAGGACGATTTTCTCCGTTTTTGTTTGATGGAATTACATTTTCAACGGGTGGTTATAGTGCTGAATATGGTGATGCCCTTTCAAGTGTGCTTTTATTGAATACTATTGATGAACCTCTACAAGATCAAACCGATATTTCAATAATGACAGTTGGTGCTGGTTTGGGAAAAACAAAGAAATGGGAAAAGAGTTCGATAACTTTTAACACGAGTTACATAAATTTAGCTCCTTATCAAGCGATAATTCCTCAAAATTTAGATTGGAATAAACCTGTTGAAGTATTTTCAGGAGAAAGTATTTTTAGAACTAAAATTAAAAAAGGATTGTTAAAAGTATATGCAGCTTTTGATAAAACTAATTTCGATATCAATCAAAAAGACATCAATTTTGAAGATAAAATTCGAGTTGATATGACTAATAGTAACTTTTATTTAAATTCTTCTTTTGCGGGTTATATTGCTGAAAACACAAAGTTACAAACAGGATTAAGTTATGGTTACAGTCAAAACAAAATCGATATTGCTAATGATAAAGTTGATAATAACGAGAGAAGTTTACATTACAAATTAAAGTTCACACAGTTTTTGACCAATAGAATAAAACTGAATTTTGGAGGAGATTATTTTCATACCAATTTTGATGAATCTTTTAAAGAAAATCAAGCCAATAGTTTTCTTTCCGGATATGATAATAATTTAGGAGCTTTGTTTGCTGAAACCGAAATCTTCTTTTCTAAAAAACTGGCTATGAATGTTGGATTAAGAGGTTCAAATGCTTCTATTGTAAATGACTTTGTAGTTGAACCAAGAATTTCAATGGCTTATAAAATTGCTGAAAACAACCAAGTTTCTTTAGCTTATGGAACTTTTAACCAAACACCAAATCAAAGTTATTTGAAATATACTTCTAATTTGAATTACGAAAACACATCACATTATATTCTGAATTATATGTACAATAAAGAAGGCAAAATGTTCAGAGCTGAAGGGTATTACAAAGATTATAATGATTTGGTAAAATACAATACTTCATCAGCAGAATTTAATAGCAATTACAACAACAATGGTTACGGTTTTGCAAAAGGAATTGATCTATTTTGGAGAGATAATAGATCCATTAAAAATTTAGAGTATTGGATTTCGTATTCGTTTATTGATTCAAAAAGAGATTATAAAAATTATGAAACTAACGTAACCCCAAGTTTTATTGCAAAACATAATTTTTCATTAGTCACAAAATATTGGGTTGAAAAATTAAAATCACAAATCAGTGGAACATATTCATACAATTCAGGAAGACCTTTTGACAATCCAAATAGTTCAGAATTCATGAATGGAAAAACTCAATCTTACAATAATTTAAGTTTTAGCTGGGCTTATCTTTTATCACAACAAAAAATACTATTCCTTTCAGTTTCAAATGCCATAGGAACAAATAATGTTTTTGGATATAATTATGCCAATTCACCAGATTTAAACGGACAATTTCAACGTCAAGCTATTACACAACCCGCCAATAGATTTATTTTTGTTGGTTTCTTTTGGACAATTAGTGATAATAAAAAGACTAATAATTTAGACAATTTATAAGATTGAAATTAAGGGTAACAATTTAAAGTTTAATTACTGTGCTCATTAAATTTAAGGCTTTATGCGTCATTTTTGGTGTGCTAGACGTCAAATTTGGGGTTGTTTACGTCATATTTGGCCTTGTATATTGTCATATTTGGAGTTCTAAACGTCAAATTTGGGATTGTTTACGTCAAATTTGGGGTTATATAACGCCAATTTTGGGGTTCTAAACGTAATTTTTGGGGTTTTTGAAGCTTATTTAAATATTCAAACCTAATAAATATTTTTTGATATACTATAAACTACAATTCATCATAGATAATCAACAGTTCAGTAATAACATTTTTAAAACCTGAATTTTATAAGGCAACTTTGTACTATCAAAAAAGAAATACTAACTTTAAATTTTAATATCATGACAAAAATTATCACATTTATCGCAGTTTTAGTTTGTGGATTCGTTTCAGCACAAACAAATTATGAAACAGGCATGGCAAAAGGAATGCAACTTTGGTCAGAAGGAAAAAACACAGAAGCTTCAGCTACATTTGAACGCATTGCTTCTGCAGAATCGAAAGAATGGCTACCAAACTATTATGTAGCACTTATTAATGCTTTAGCCTCTTTTCAAACACAAGACAAAGAAGAGCTTAAATCATTGTTAAATAAAGCTCAAAATGCTTTAGATATTGAATTAAAGAAAGATAGTCAAAATGCTGAATTGTTAGTGGTTCAAGGATTAATCTACTCAGGTTGGATTGTTTCTGACCCAATGACAAACGGAATGAAATATTCAGGAATGGCAAATGGAGTTTATGCTAAAGCAGAAAAATTAGCATCAGAAAACCCAAGAGTAATGTTTTTGAAAGCCGAATTTGAAATGGGTTCAGCCAGATATTTTGGACAAGATACAACGCCAATGTGCGAACAAATTGCAAAATCGATACCTTTGTTTGAGAATTTTAAGCCAGCAACACCTTTTCATCCAAATTGGGGTTTAGATAGAGCTAAAGAAGTTTCGGCAGAATGTAAATAATATTAAAAAAAATCAAAATGAAAAGTAGATATATAAAAGAATTTCCAAGAGCATTACTAATTGGTTTTTCCATTTTTTGTATCATAATATTGATTAATGTTCTAAATGGTCAAAAAATTTCATTTAATGAAGAATTATTGATTACATTTTTTTACACATTACTTTATAGTTTTTCATTACATCTAGCAAATACTTATTTATTTATTGCCTTAGATAAGTATTTTATAAATGAGAGATTTTCAAGTAAAAGAATTTTAGTAGGTTTTATTTCTTCATTCTTTTTGTCCTTATTTATTATTTTTTTATTGAGAATATTTGGAAACGTTGTAGTTGAAGGAGAGCGTTTATCAGATTTTTTAAAGTATGAAAAGGCTTCAAATTATGTGATGGCATCTGTTTTTACTTTTGTGGTATTATTGATTATTCATTTAATTTATTTTTATAGAGCTTTTCAAGAGAACAAAGTAAAAGAACAAAAAATCATTGCAGGAACAGCTTCAGCCAAATTTGAAAGTTTAAAAAGCCAAATTGATCCACATTTTTTATTCAACAGTTTAAATGTTTTGAGTTCACTGATTGAAGAAAATCCAGAAAATGCTCAAAAGTTCACCACTTCATTGTCTAAAATTTACAGGTATGTTTTGGAACAAAAAGACAAAGAATTGGTTACAGTGGCTGAAGAATTAGCTTTCGCAAAAACCTATATGAACTTATTAAAAATGCGTTTTGAAGATAGTATTACGTATGAAGTTCCAGAGAATTTTAATGATGAAGATGCTAAAGTGGTTCCGTTATCCTTACAGTTATTATTAGAAAACTGTATTAAACATAATATTGTAAGCGAGAAGAAGCCATTACACATCAAAATAAGTATAAAAAACAACGAATTAATAGTAGAAAATAACAAGCAAAAAAAGGAAGTATTGCAAGATAGAAGAGGAGTTGGACTTCAAAATATTGTAAGTCGCTACGCAATTCTAACTAAGAGAAATGTATTAGTAGAAGATACGGATGCTTATTTTAGAATAAAACTTCCAATTTTAACTAAACAAATATCAGTTATGGAAACAACATACAATTACAACGAACAAACAGCTTACGATAGAGCTAAAGATAGAGTAGAAAAGTTAAAAGGGTTCTATGGCAATTTAATTTCTTATTGCTGTGTTATTCCAATTCTTATAGTGATTAATTTAAGCACATCAAGTTTTCAATGGTTTTGGTTTCCAATGTTAGGTTGGGGATTAGGATTAACCTTTCATGCTTTTGAAACTTTTGGATATGGAAAGTCTTGGGAAGAAAAGAAAATTCAGGAGATATTACAAAAAGGAAATAAAGAAGAATCAAAATGGAACTAATTATGGAAACGAACAATGATTTTGAACGCTATCAAAAAGCTAAAAAACAGGTACAAGAATTAAAAGGTTTTTATAGTCATTTATTAAGTTATTTACTAGTAATGATTGTGATAATATACATCAATCTAAAATATACACCAGAAGTTTTGTGGTTTATTTGGACGTTATTAGGTTGGGGAATTGGTGTATTTTTTCATGCGATGCGAGTGTTTAATTTTTTCCCATTTTTCAATAAAGATTGGGAGAATAATAAGATTAAACAATTTATGGAAGAAGAAAAGGCTAATAAAAATAAACTTCAATAAGATGAGTATAGCAAGTAGAAGACAAAGAAGAATGGATAAAAATGAATTTAAGAATTATATTCCAACAAGTCCAGAAGATGCTAAATATTATGAAGCTTTAAAAAGGGTAAAACGAATTAAAGGTTTTTATACGCACGCTTTAGTTTATGTGGTTGTGAACTTAATGATAGTTGTTATTAATATTCAAGATTTAGGAGAAGGTGAAAGTTATTTTCATTGGCAAAACTTCATAACGCTATTTTTCTGGGGAATCGGATTATTAGCTCATGGATTATCCGTTTTCCTACCTGGAATGATTTTAGGTAGCAATTGGGAAGAACGAAAAATTCAACAATACATGGAAGATGAAAAGAAACGCAATTGGGAATAAATCAGTAGGCAGTGTTCAGTATTTAGTAAGCAGTTTAAAATAGTCAAAAATCAATTTTTAATGACAAAAAGGATAAAACTAATTATACTTGTTTTTTGTTTAATCAAGTTAGCTTTACATTTAATTGCTGATTCACATTCTGGATTTCAAGCAGATGAATTATTACATATAGAAACAGGAAAACATCTAGCATTTGGCTATATGGAATTTCCACCATTTATAGCAATATTAGCCTCTATTCAAAATCTATTTCATTCTAATTCAGTTTTTGTAAATCATCTTTTTTCACATATTGCAGCTATACTTATTCTCATATATCTTGCGAAAATTACTATAGTTTTAGGAGGTAAAGAAAAAGCTGTTTTTTTAGCTTTATTATGCATCATAATTGCACCAAGTTTTGGTCGTTCTCAACAATTATTTCAACCAGTTATTTTTAGTCAGTTGTTTTGGGTTTTAGGTTTTTATCAATTAGTTAAATTCAGTCAAAAATTAGATAAGAAGAATTTGTTGTACTTAGCTCTTTTTACTGTTTTAGGGCTTTTGACTAAATATGATAGTGTTTTCTTTATAGTTGGATTATCATCTTTGTTTTTATTTAAGAATACAAGACATGCACTTATAAAACACAAATTTTGGCAAATAATATTGATTTCTTTTATTTTTATAGTACCTAATATAATTTGGCAAGTTGTAAATGATTTTCCTGTTTTACAGATGTTTGGAAGACTTTATGAAAAACAATTAGACAGTGTTTCACGTATTCAAAATTTCCAAAATCTTATAATAGCTATAAATCCACTTACTTTATTAATAACTATTCCGGCAATAATATATTTATTTACTAAAAACAAAGTAACCAATAGACCAATTGGATTATTCATTTTCTTTTCTTTTTTGTTTTTATTTTTAACGAATGGAAAATCCTATTACTTTTATCCAATCGTTTTAATAATTTTACCTTTTGGAGGTGTTTTTTGGGAAAAATTCACTGGTGAAACAAGAAAATGGACAATTTATCCATTAACATTAGTTTTATTTTCTGGTATCTTTTTAATTCCATTTGGAATGCCTGTGTATTCTTTTGACAGGTATTTAAAAAAGATTTATCCATTTGAGAAAAAAGAAACTATTGGAGGAAATGAAGTTGTAAAGTATGATGAATACTATAGTAAAAATAAATGGAAATCAACTTTAGATGAAATTAAGTTTGTTTATGATAGCTTACCATCAAACGAGAAAGAAAGTTGTCTAATTTGGGGAAAACACTACAGTCAAGCTGGAGCAGTTAATTTATTTGATTCGGATTATGATTTACCAAATGCCTTTTCTTTACATGGGAGTTTTTATAGTTGGTTACCCAAAGGAAAAATGTCTGAAACAACAATTGTTTTAAGTTATAATGTTGGTGATTTTTTTAATCCTTATTTTGACGAAATTCAGCAAGTAAGAACAATTTATAACCCATATGCAGATACTGAAGAAGAGCTTTTTCAAAAGATTTATGTTTGTAAAAAACCGAAACAAGATTTTGAAAAAATGAAAGAGCTTTTTAAAAATAGAATATTTGAATAATAGATATTAAAACTAGAAAGATGAAAATAATAATAATCGAAGACGAAAAACCAGCAGCAAGATTGTTGCAACGAAAAGTCGAAAAATTAGGATTGGAAGTTCACACACTTTTGCATTCTGTGGAAGAATCTGTGGAATGGTTTCAAAACAATAATCATCCTGATTTGATCTTTTTAGACATTCAACTTTCGGATGGATTATCGTTTGAAATTTTTGAGCAAATTGACATCAAAAGTGCAGTCATTTTTACTACTGCTTATGACGAATATGCGTTGCGTGCTTTTAAGCTAAATAGCATAGATTATTTGCTAAAACCAATTGATGATGTTGACTTGGAAATCGCCATAAATAAATTTAAAAATCAAGTCCAAAAAAACACGGTTTCAAACTTGGATTTTGACATGATTAAAAAGATGATTTTAGGAAATGAAACTAAAGAATACAAAAGCAGATTTTCGGTAAAAATAGGACAACAACTAAAAGTGATTTCAATTGATGAGGTCGAATGTTTTTACAGTGAAAATAAAGGAACTTATTTACATACTTTTGAAAACCGAAATTATCTTTTAGATACAACTTTAGAACAAATAGAAGTGGAGCTAAACCCAAAAGACTTTTATCGTGTCAGTCGAAAATTCATCATTCCTTTGAAAGCAATTAAGGAAATTCAAGTGTATTCTAATTCTCGATTAAAAGTGATTTTACCTTCTTATAAAGACGAAGAAGTTGTGGTTTCTAGAGAAAAAGTTTCTGATTTTAAGACTTGGATTGGGTAAAATTATATATTGAATTAGTTGTTTATGTAATTTATTTTAAATTCATGATAATCAAATTATTAAATTACTGCTATAGGATTTGTCTATAGTGATTTTAAGCCTTAATAAAGCGTTTTCTTATTCCAATAAACATAAAAATTAATAGCGTAAAGAAAATGAAAAAAGGAACTATAAATTCGATTAAATTTAGAGGTAACATTACCGCAATTATCAACAACTGAAATCCCAATCCAAAAACAGATAATGAAGTCATAAACCAATTTGGAAACGTTTTTACCTTATAAGCATCCTTGTCTAAAAAGTGAATAATTTTGTCAAAAACTCCATAAACTATAGTGTAAATTTTAAACAAAATATCAACTGATTTCTGACTTTCACTAGGTAAAGCTTTTGGTGATTTGTATTCGAAAATCTTACTTGTTGCATCACCACCAACCGATTTGTTTCTCAAAATCACGTAGTAATAATTGTATAAAGTGCCTTGTAATTGTATGCCAAAAAAAGCCAAAATAGTATACCATAAAGAGGTATTTGAGACAAAACAAATTGCCATAAAAAACATAAAATTTAAGATAATATCGAATACACTGTCGAGGTATCTTCCGGTGTAAGATGGTGTGTTTTTTATACGGGCTAATTCACCATCTGCAGCATCAATAATTGACTTTAAAATTATGAAGAAACCAGCTGCGAAATAGTAGTGATTTAAGATGCAAAATATGGCAATTAATCCGGAAATTCCGAAAAGTAAAGTTACATGAATTGGAGTGAATTTGGTATTTTTTAATTGTAAAGCAAAGGCTTTTCCAAAGGTTCTTCCATAGTCTGATAAATCTAAAAATTTATCTTTTTCGGCAAGTTTTGACATGTATAATAATCAAAGAAATGTGACAATATAGTCAGGTAGTAAATATACTATTTTATTTTGATAAACGGTGTAAGACAAATGTCATAGCAGATAAAAGTAAGAAAGCCATCAATTGATGTGTTAAGCCTAACCACATTGGAACGTGAAAAATTAAGGTAAAAACACCAAGAATAAATTGTAAAAACACAAAGAACAATAGGATTTTTAAACCTCTGCTTTGAGTTTTGTTTAGGTTGATTTTTCTGCTTTTGTAGTATAAGAATGCAATTAAAGCAACTACGACATAAGCAAATGTTCTGTGCACAAATTGAACACCACTTTTCCCTTCAACCAAATTTTTAAATAATGAGGATTGTTCAATAAATACACTTTCGTGAATAAATTGTCCATCGCTCATTAAAGGCCAATGATTATGAATTAAACCAGCATTTAGACCAGCAACAAATCCACCATAAATAATTTGAATAATAAGAGCAACTAAAGCAATTCTTGCAATAGTTCTCAACGATTTATAGATGTCATTTTTTTCAGGATAGATTAAATCTAAAGCAACCCAAAGCGTATAAGCAAAAGTAATAAATGCAAAGGTTAAATGTAAGGCCAATCTAAAGTGACTCACATCTGGATTATCGATTAATCCACTTCTTACCATAAACCAACCTAAAAAGCCTTGAAAAGCACCCATTCCAAGTAGAACGATACATTTCTTAATTGTTTCTTTGTCTAATTTCTTTTTAATTAAAAAATAAACGAAAGGAATTATGAAAACGATACCAATAATTCGTCCTATAAAACGGTGAAACCATTCCCAAAAATAGATGAATTTATAATCAGAAAGTGTAAAGTCGTTGTGAATATTTATTTTTTGGTATTCAGGAAATTTCTTGTATTCTTCAAAAGCATCAACCCATTTTTCTTCACTCAAAGGTGGAAAAGTATCGGTTACTAAATGCCAATCCGTCATCGATAAACCAGAATTTGTTAGACGAGTTATTCCTCCAACCATTACCATGATAAATAGTAACACACATCCTGAAAGTAGCCATATTATGACTGATTTATTATTCTTCATTTTGACCTATTAGTGTAATTTCGTTAATTTTATTCTTTTTATCAATTAAATTTATAAAAAGTTTAGCTATTAGAAGCTGTAACAGTGGAAATAGTATTAGTATTAAATTAATAATTATAATTCTACTAGTTATTTCTGATTGGCCTATGTTAATCAAAAAATAACTTTGAAGAAACTCATAAGCTAAATTTACAATTATAAAAACAAATATGAATGAAACTAGAGAAATCATAAAGTAAAGAAGTCTTAATTTCTTAACTTTAAGGTTTTTATTCCTTATTTTTTTAACAAAAATTACGTTTAAAATAATAATTTCTAGAACTATGCAAATAGTAAAAAATATACCAAAACTATCCATTGTTTAATATTTTAACAAAATTACTTTAAGTCTATTGTAAATTAAAGAAACAAAAGTTAAACTTTTTGTAAACCCATTTTTTCGGCTTTTTGCAATACAAATTGATAAGCAGCTTCATATTCATTTGGTATTTCTCCTTCTAAAATGGCTTCTTTAACGGCTTCTTTTAGGGTGCCAATTTCTCTTGAAGGTTTTAGGTTAAATATTTCCATTATTTGCTCACCAGAAATAGGTGGTTGAAATTGTCTAACATGATCTCGTTCTTCGACCTCTACAATTTTTTGTCTAACTATATTGAAATTGTTATGATATTTCTTGAATTTATGAGGATTTTTGGTAGTTATATCAGCTTCACAAAGTGTCATTAAATTTTCTACATCTTCACCAGCATCAAAAACCAAACGTCTAACGGCAGAATCAGTTACAATTTCTTGAGATAGTACTACAGGACGCGAACTCATTATTACCATTTTTTGAACAAATTTCATTTTTTGATTTTGAGGCATGTGTAATCTAAGAAAGATTTTCTTGACCATTTTTCCACCTAAAAATTCATGACCGTGAAATGTCCAACCATTCTTTTTACTAAATTTTTTAGTTGGAGCTTTTCCAATATCGTGTAATAATGCAGCCCAACGCAACCAAACATCATCTGTGTTTGGACAAATATTATCTACAACTTCTAATGTGTGATAAAAATTATTTTTGTGGGTATGACCTTCAATTTCTTCTACATTATTTAAAGCTGTTAATTCAGGTAAAATGATGTCTAAAAGGCCAGTTTTATATAGTAATAAAAATCCTGTTGAAGGTTTGTCTGTAGAAAGTATTTTGTTTAATTCATCTACAATTCGTTCCCCAGAAATGATTGAAATTCGCTCTTTATTTCTAATAATTGCTTCTAAAGATGCTGTTTCAATTTCAAAATTTAATTGAGTTGCAAAACGAATGGCACGCATCATTCGCAAAGGATCATCCGAATAAGTAATATCAGGATTTAAAGGTGTTTTTATAGTTTTTGACTCTAAATCTGTTACGCCATTGAAAGGATCAATTAAATCGCCATAATTTTCTTCATTTAAAGAAAAGGCTAGTGCATTTATAGTAAAATCTCGTCTTTCTTGATCATCTTGTAGCGTTCCAATTTCAACTTTAGGGTTTCGACTTTCTGTTTGATAACTTTCTTTTCGTGCACCAACAAATTCAATATCTGTGTCTTTGTAGCGGAGCATTGCTGTTCCGTAGTTTTTAAAAACTTGGACTTTTGGTTTGTTGGGAAGAAGAGCTGAAACTTTCAGCGCTAAATCAATTCCACTTCCTACAGCTACAATGTCAATGTCTTTCTTTAAAGGCCTATTTAAGAGGAAATCACGAACAAAACCGCCAATAACATAAGTTTCAACATTAAGTTCTTGACTTGCCTTTGCAATGATTTTGAATATTGGGTTATTTAGTGCTTTTGTGTAATTCATTTTTTTTGACCTCAAATTCGCAAATTCCTGTAATTGGGATTTGGGATTTATTTTTTGGAATTTTACTTACGAATAATCTTCACTTGACTATCTAAACTTAATTTGATTATAGTTGAAGGTTTATCACAAATTTTATCTTTTTGCAAATTTACTACATAGTCAACACCTTTTATAATTTCTGGGTCAATTTCTTTAAAAGATTTTGGGGAAGGCTTACCTGAAAAATTAGCTGACGTTGAAACTAAAGGTCTCTTCATGCGCTCCATAAGTTTGAAACAAAAAGGTTCTTTTACGATTCTAATGGCTAAAGTATTGTCTTCTGCAATTAAATTTTTAGCTACGTTTTTAGGTTTGTCTAATATTAAAGTCGTAGGATTTTCGGACATGTCTAAAATTTCCCAAGCTACTTCTGGTATATCTTTAAACATATTGAAAACCATTTTATCTGAATTCATTAAACAAATCATGCTTTTGCTTTCTTGTCGCTTTTTTAGTGCATAGATTTTAGCTACAGCTTCTTCATTAGAAGCATCGCAACCAATTCCCCAAACAGTATCAGTAGGATAAAGGATTATTCCACCTTCTTTGATTACATCGTATGCGTTGTTTATTTCTGTGTTTATGTCCATTATTTGAAAGTTAAGTTTTTAAAAGATTCAAAACTAATTAGATTTAAAAATTTCTTTCTGTTTTTATCCAACATGTTGAATTCAAAAAAAGTGTTTTCAGCTTCAATTTTTTTTCCAATTTCTTGTTTTTTAGAAATTATCCCAACACCCCAGTCAGAATCTATACAGCAAGAATTGACATCAGGATTAAAACGCCATTTTAAAAATGCTTTCCAAGTAGTTCCATTCCAAGCACCACAAGCAGGAGTGTGTGAGTATTTAAAGTCCTCTCTTGCATGCCATTCAGAAGGTGGGCTGCAATCATGAAGCACAATAAAACCATCATCTTTAATGAATTTTAATGCGTTTAAAATATCTCTATCTACTTGATCTGCAAGGTGTAATCCATCAATAAAAATGACATCAAACTTTATTTCATTATTTAATATATCATTGTTAGTTAGTTTTTGAAAAAACACATCACTAGTCATTTTAAAATCGACGGGATTTGTCTTAAATTCTACTCCCGGATCTACACTATATTTGTTTTTAGCTATAATTTGGTTAAAATTATCATTTGGATTTCTAACACCTATTTCTAAATAATTATCATTGTTTTTTGATAATAAAAAATTTATTATTTCTGTTCTAAGAGGTTTTTTTAACTCTTCTTTTTTTGCTAATTCTTGTACTTTTATAAATTCCGTATCGTTTAATACTTCTTTTCCTTTAATGTAATAAGGATCATTATTGATATCTCTACCTTTAATGTAAATTGGATCTCGATGGATGTATTTACCTTTATAATAGTATTTTATGAGGTTTATTTTAAGTAATAGACTTTTAATCATTATGGGTGGTTTGTTTAAAATTGTATTTTTTAAAATTCATTTAAAGTATTAAGTAACTTAATAATAGTAAAAAAACTATTATTTTAGGTTCAGAATTTCACATTACTTTGTTAGAACTTTATGTTTCTAGATTATTATTTATTTAAAAGTTAAGCTATTGTCTTTTTTAAAAAGATAAGCTATTTTTTTTGTAATATATTTTAAAGGTTTTTTCTTTATCATATTACTTTTTGCTTCTTGGAACAATTTAAATAAACCATCTTCTACTTTTTTGTTTACTAATGAATTATAATGTTCGTCATAATTATTTGTATGATGTTTGTATTTGTCATGAATAAATCTCGTGATTAATTTATACTCATTGAATTTTTTTGGAGTAAAAAAGCCAAGAATTAATTTATATTCTTTAGTTTTTGTTTTTTGAAATTCAAAACTTTCCTTAACACCGCCAACTCCTACTTGCTGAGCGCTATGAATCCTGTATGATATTAATTTTTCATTTACATAAGCTAAAGAATTTCTTTCAGCTAGTAAAAGAGCTATCCAATGATCATGAAAAAAATTCTTTTCATTAGTGTTAAATGGAAAACAGAATTCTTTAACCTTTTTAGAAACACAAAATGTAGCACCAGTAACAAAATTTCCATTAATTAATAAAAATTTTAAAAAATTAATAGGTTTAACTATTTCGGGTTCGTGAAAACCAACTGTATCCCACAAAGAGATATCATCAAAAATAACTGAATCATTTTCATCTATAAAAGCAGCATTAGAAAAGACACCTTCAATTTTAGTATTGTTTTTGAAAACATTAATTATTTTTGAAACTTTTTCAGCTTGCCATAAATCATCTTGATCAGAGAAAAAAATATAATCACCGGTTGTTAATGAAAGTGCTTTTTCAAAATTCTTATTACTTTTTAAATTAGTTTCATTAACAAATATTTTAAAAAGACTAGGATGTTTATCTTTATAAGTGTTTAATATTGTTAAAGTAGAGTCAGAAGATATGTCATCACAAACAATTATTTCATCTACTTGTTGCGTTTGGTTTAATATACTATCTAATTGTTTTTTAATATATTTTTCTCCGTTATATGTACATAATGCTACTGAAATTTTCATTTATTACGATAGTTTTAGTATTTTTTTCCAAGTAGTAACTATACTTTCTTCTTCATTTTTTAAATTGTAATTCTCATTTATATAATTAGTAGCTTTTTGAGACATATTGATTATTGTTTCATCATTATTATTCAATTTTATTGCTACTTCTTCTACTTTTTGAGCAAATTGTATGATATTGCCTTCATCAATTTTAAAAGAAAATTCTGGTTTAAAATATTCTTTACCACCTTGACCAGCATAACCAACAACTATACAACCTGAAGCCATTGCTTCAGCGGGTGGTAAACCAAACCCTTCTCTGTGATTTAAACTTAAAAAAATTAAACTTTCATTCAAAATTGTAGCAACTTCATCTTCCGTTTTATTGTCGATGGCAACAAAGTCCCAATTTTCTAAATTGTTTTTTATTTTAAGAATATTTATAATTTGAATTATATCATCTTCTAACTTTCTTGGCATGAAAGCAATTTGTCTTTTTTTAAGCTCTTTGTTATATTTAAACTTAACAGTATTTATTCCTAGATGAATTCGATGAGTTATTGATTTAGGAAATATATGTTCTAAATATTTTTTTGAATCTTCTGAAACAACGATTGAAGCCAAAAAGTTTTTGTCAAGATATACTGGATTATTTTTAGACTCATTAAGTTCGCAATTATTAAAAGTATAATAGCAATTTTGATTAAAAATAACTTTTTTGATGTCTGAATTTAACTCACTAATATAAGGACCATAAATTTCAGGAACAATTAAGACACCATTTTTATCAATAGGATCATCATTTTTAGTTCTAAAATAATTTTTAAAAGCTTTTAGTGGCTTTATTCTCTTTTTGAAAATTTTATCAATGGTATTGAATACTCCAATATTGTATATTATTTTAGTATCATTTTGAAACCATTGATGTCTAAAACCTTTTTTTCTATGTACAATAAATGCATCAAAACCGTTGTCGTTTAAAATGTCTACTTGTCTGTATAATTGCTTAATTCCGCCAACAGGTTTTTTGTTATCAGTACAAATGAAATATAGTTTTTGTTCCATAATTTTATGATAATATTGATTTTACCCAGTTTTCTAATTTATATTTATTGTAAATATTTTCTTCAATGTCTTGATAAGGACTATTTAAAAATGATTCAGGTAATTCAGTTGTGTCTTTATCCCAAATAAAGATATTGTTTGGATTGTAAAAATCATACTCTTTTATGTAAGGATTTGTTGTGATTAACTTTTTCTTTAAACCCATCGCTTCATAAGGGCGAAATGATAGACCAACTTGAGAGTCATGTTGAATATCTAAAATAATCTGGGTATTTTGATTAAAAACATAAGCTTCATTAAAAGGTACTATTTCGTTAATAAAAGAAATATTTTTATGTTTAATTCTTTTTGATATAGTCTTATCATATGAAAATAAAGTAGCATGTACTTTTACATTTTGTATGCTTATAGATTCTAATACTTTTATTAAATAATCATATCTTTTGTCATAAGTACCAATGAAAAAGACATCATATTCTGGTTTTTGTGAATTATCAGAATTATAGAAAAAATTATGCCCTTTTATCATTCCATATTTTTCACAATCATATTTGTCAAAACTATAAGTTTTATCAAAATGTTTCATAGTTTCATATTGACCTTCAATTTTTTCAAAACTATCCCAATAGTATGCAATCGATCTATTGCATTTAGCGGTTATTTTATTTAATTCTTCTTCAGAAAAAATATCCGGTCTATTGATATATAAAAGATCGTAATTTTTATATTCATTTAATTTTTTTTCAAAATATTTTAATTTATAATCTTTCTTTATGTTTTTGCCGGTAAAGGTTTTTAAGAAAAAGTTATACACACGTTCCCATAAGTTTTTGTACTTAAAGTTATCTGATTTATTGGAGTAAATAAATTGTACATCATAGCCACTAAACTTAATAAAGCCATCAAGGATAACTTTGTAAAAACTGTAATGATCTGGAGCTATGTAAAGTAATCTTTTTTTCATTCTATTTTTGTTATATTAAAAATTGTTTTAACCCAATTTTCTAAACTATATTTTTTATAAATTTCATCAGATAATTTTTTATATTCTTTTTCGAGAAAATCTTTTGGAATTTCTGTTACATTTTCATCCCAAACGAAAATATTATTTGGGTTATAAAAATCATAATTAACGATGTCTTTGTTGGTTGTAATTAATTTTTTATTTAATCCAATAGCTTCAAAAACTCTAAAAGTTAATCCGTCTTGAATGTTTTTATGAATATCTAAAATAATTTTAGATTCTTTTATTTTTTGCTGATTTTCTTCAAACGGAATAAAACTAGTTATAAAATTTATATTCTCAGAAAACTTTTTGACTTTAGTTTTAGGATTAATTTTAATATAAATATCAGGTTTCAAACCACTTTTTAAAAGTAATAAGTTTATTTTTTCTATTGTTGAAATTCTATCATCAAAATTACCAATGTAATAAGCATCTGATGAATTTTTATTTGAAACTATTGTGTCAAAATAAAAATTAGTTAGCAAAGACATGTTATGCTTTTTTACGTCATTAGGTTCAAAACTAAATTTAACATCAAAAAATGGCAATGTTCTTTCGTATCGGTCAATTAATTTAAAACTATCCCAAAAGTAAACAATTGATTTTTTTGCTTTACTTGTGACATATTCAAGTTCTGTGCTTAATAAATGATCTGGACTAATAATAAAAACATAGTCAAAAACTTCTAAATCATCTATTTGATTGGCATAAAATTCGCTTGCCCATTTCTTTTTAAGATTTTTATTTAAAATTAACTTACTTACAAAGTTTAATAGCTTCTTGTATTTGTTTTTATGTTTATAATTGTTGAATAAAATTGTTTTTACTTCAAAGCCAGTATTTTCAACAATACCTTTTTCAATTATTTTATAAATACCTAAGTAATCTGGACAATAAAACAGGACTTTCATACTATTTATTTATAGTTTGTTTATGTTTCATTGAATCTGTTAATCTTCCACCTCTAAATAATATTTTGAATAAATACCAATATTTGGGCTTTCTAATACTTTTTATAAAGTACTTTATTTGTAGAAAAACTAATATCAATTTGTAATTAATATAACCGTAATGTTTTCTGATTACGTAAAGAAGTGATATTTTTAATTCCGTTTTAATTTCTATATTTTTTGGTGTACTTGCACCATGAAAATGTATGAATTTTGCCTCTGGAATTAAGAAAGCATATTTTTTTATTTTAGCTAAACGAATGCATAAATCGGTTTCCTCATGATATAAAAAAATATTTGTATCAAATCCTCCAACACTCCAAAAATCTTCAGCTTTTACAACCATAAAACTTCCAGAAACAAATTGTCCTCTTTTAGGTTCTTTATACTCTATTTTTCTGTTAGGGTATTTTTGAGAATTAATGCTTTCTAAAAAATATCTTCCAAATAATTCTTTTAGTGGAGACGAATAATGATCTAAAGTGGGTAATAATTTTCCATCTTCTTTATAACTTTGAGGACCACAAATTCCAAATTCTTCATTTTGCTTCATTTGATTGATGATTATTGTAAAACAATCATTTAAAAGTAATGAATCATTATTTATAAAAGCGTAATATGTTGCATCAGAAAATTGACAACCAATCATGTTTCCACCACCAAAACCTACGTTTATGTGATTTTTTAAGAAAGTTATTTTTGGGTTGTTTATTTTTTTAATATAATCATCGAGTTTGTTGACATCTTCTTCGTTTGAATGATTGTCAACTATTTTAATGTTATACGTTAATTGATTTGAGGTGTGTTCAAAAATGCTTTCTATACACTTAATGGTGTAATTACTAGTATTATAATTAATTATAACAATTGATAAATCGAGCATTTTAGTTTGTTTTTTGTTTAATTCTCTTTTGTAACTGCAATTTATTTTATATATTTTTACAAAAAATTACCATAGGCAAAGTAACAAATAATTTTATGAAAATACTACATATATCTGGAGCAAAAGGATGGGGAGGAAACGAGCAACAGATAATCTACATAGTTCCACAGCTAAACGAATTAAATGTAGAAAATATTGTTTATGGAATTAATAGTTCAGTGTTAGAGCATGAATGTAATAAAGTCAAAATTCCTTTTATTGGTGTAAAAACAAAGAAATTAAATAAATATGTCAATTATAAACACTTAGCTAAAACAATAAAAGAACACAAACCAGATATTGTTCACCTACATACTAGCGATTCGTTGATGTTTTTTTTAGTATCAAATCTGATTTACCGATTTAAAACAAAATTAATTTTTTCAAAAAAAGGTGTTGGTGTAAGTGGTAGTTTTTTAAGTAAATTAAAATACAATAATAATAGATTAGATTCAATTATATGTGTTTCTAAAATGGTTCAAGACTCATTTGGAAAAACGTTAAATGTTTCAGCCTTAAAGAAAACTGTTGTAGTAAATGATAGCGTTTCTTTAAAAATTTTAGATTATTCAAGCTCAATAAATATTAGAGAGTTATATAATATTCCAAAAGAAAAATTTATCGTTGGAAATATTGCTAATCATACTAATGCAAAAGATTTATTTACTTTAATTGATGTGCTTACAGAACTAAAACATACTTTAAAAAGAAAAGATATAGTTTTTATTCAAGTAGGTGAATTTTCTAAAAAAACAGATTGGTTAAAACAATATGCCATTGAAAATAAAGTGTTTAAAGACATAGTTTTTATGGATAAAATTAAAAATGCTTCTTCTTTAAATACACAATTTGATGCTTTTCTCTTAACATCACAAAGAGAAGGTGGACCTACATCATTATTAGAAGCTATGTTAATTGGAATTCCGGTTGTATCTACAAAAGTAGGAGTGGTTTCTGATATTATTATTGATGGTGAAAATGGATTTATAGCCGATATTAAGGACAGCAAATCTTTAGCAAATAAAACAGCTCAACTTCTGGACAATAAAGAATTACAAAAACAATTTTCTGAAAAGGGGAAAGCTATTATAAAAGAGCAATTTACAGCAAGATATATAGCTCAAAAAACTTTTGAAGAATATCAAAACGTACTTAGAAAATAATCACAAATATTGATTAATTCCTTTTTCAATAAACGTTATTCTTTTTTCTGTAGTTTCTTTTTCAATAGCATTATTGATTTCAAGATTGTTTTTGTCTTGCTCTTTATGATAAATATGATAAGCAATAGCAGTCTGTTTTAGCCTTTTTCCTTTAATTCCAATATTATGTAAACGTTGAATCATTTCCGAATCATCAATTCCCCAACCTACTAAACCCTCATTAAAACCGTTGATTTTAATAAAATCTTCTCTCCAAAATGACATATTACAACCTCTCAATTTTCCTGAGCGTTCCTCGTGAGTCTTAGCAAATTTCATAAATAACGGAAAACGAACAGTTCTTGTTCTTTTTTTAATTCCTTCTGCAAAAAAGCCAAAGTTGATTATCTTTTTGTCAAAAATAGTTTTTAAAATATCTTTCTGAATATTTACTCTTGAACCAAATAAATAAAGTCCTTTTTCAGCAAAAGTTAAATGATCTTTTACAAAATCTTTGTGCATGATAATGTCGCCATCTATTTCAATAATGTAATCATATTTAGCTTTAGCAATGGCTTTATTCATGATTTTTGGTTTCTGATTACCATTGTCTTCATGGAAAACATGAATTAAAGGAACCGGGAAATCTGCTTGAAATTTTTTAATCAAAATTGTAGTTTCTTCTCTGGAACCATCATCGGCAATTAGTACTTCATCTGGTAAAACACTTTGATTCTTTATACTTAAAAGTAAAAGTTCTAAAGCTTCTGGCCAATTATAAGTTGGAGTTACAAGCGAAGATTTTGGTAATAAACTCATTTTTTGATTTATTTTTTGGTAAAAATACCTAAAATATTGGTTTAATTAAATTGTATGCATAATTTTGAAAAAAAAATAATGGTGTACAAACTAAATGATGCCTTTTTAGAGAAGAAAGAACAAATTGAAAATTTTATCAAGAATTTCGATAATTCTGGCGAAGTTTTTATTAAAGGAAATAGAAATACCATTAAACTTTTTGAGTTAGATAAATTGACTTTAAATGTAAAATCGTTTAAAGAACCAAACCTAATTAATAAAATTGCTTACCGATATTTTAGAAAGTCTAAAGCGCAACGTTCGTTTGAATATGCTAATTTTTTATTAAAGAATAATATTGGTACACCAAGACCAGTGGCTTATTTTGAAAATACTTCGCTACTAGGTTTAAAAGACAGTTATTATGTAAGTGAGCATTTAGAATGTGATTTAACCTATCGTGAATTAGTTGAAACCGATTATCCAGATGCAGAAAATATTTTGCGTCAGTTTACACAATTTACTTTTTTGATGCACGAAAAAGGAATTGAGTTTTTAGATCATTCACCAGGAAACACTTTGATTATCAAAAGACCTGAAAGAAAGTATGATTTCTATTTAGTAGATTTAAATCGAATGAAATTCCATGATAAAATGGATTTTGAAACTCGTATGAAAAACTTGTCTAAAATTACTCCAAAAGAAGACATGGTTGCTACTATGAGTAACGAATATGCAAAACTTTCTGGAGTAGATGAAGATAAGGTTTTTTCAACTATGTGGAATCTTACTAAAGATTTTCAATATCGTTTTTACCGAAAAAAAAGGATAAAAAAGAGGTTAAAGTTTTGGAAAAAATAGTAATTTTCCATTCTTAATAGTTTTCATGAAGTTATCCGTAATTATTACTACTTACAATTCAGAAGAATGGCTATCAAAAGTTCTCGAAGGCTATTGCCAACAAACCGAGAATGATTTTGAAGTTGTTGTTGCTGATGATGGCTCTACTATTAAAACTAAAGAAGTTATAGAATCTTTTAAATCTAAATTTAAGTATCCAATACTTCATATTTGGCAAGAAGATAATGGTTTTCAAAAATGTAAAATTCTAAATAAAGCTATTCTTAAAACGAATTCAGATTATCTATTATTCACGGATGGTGATTGTATTCCAAGGAAAGATTTTGTGCAGCAACATTTAAAATTTCAAGAAAAAGGCTATTTTCTTTCTGGTGGTTATTTCAAATTACCAATGAAAACTTCTAAAGCTATTTCGTTTGAAGATATAAAATCACAAAATTGCTTTTCAACATCGTGGTTAATTCAAAACGGAGTAAAAAGTAGTTTTAAGTTGACAAAATTAACGCATAATAAATACTTCGCTATTTTTATGAATTGGATAACTCCAACTAAGAAAACCTTTAACGGTCACAATACATCTTGTTTTAAAAGCGATTTAATGGCAGTAAATGGTTTCAATGAAGAAATGCAATATGGTGGTTTAGATAGAGAAGTAGGAGAGCGCTTATTTAATTTTGGAGTTTTGGCAAAACAAATTCGTTACCAAGCTATTTGTTTGCATTTAGAGCACAAAAGAGGTTATGCAACCAAACAAACTTGGGAGAAAAATTTTGCTATTAGAGCTTACAATAAAAAGCACAATATAACTGCCATTGAAAAGGGAATTTCTCAGTATAAATAAAAATTATAAATATGAAAAAAATAATTTTAATTGCTGTAAGTTTTATTGTCTTTTTAAGCTGTTCAAATCTAAAAACAGTAAATGAGAATAATGATGAAGTAGGAGTTAAGCAAAAAACTGCAAATCCAAACATACCTTATATTTATAAAAATGGCTTTAAAAATTTTGAAATAATTAAAGTTCTTTCTGTTAATAATAATGATTCAATTTATTTAAATGAATTACGATTCAATGCAGTGTATTCGGCTATGTATTCACAAAAACTTATGTATGATAAATATGGGAAATGGGATAATGAAGTTTGGGTAGATAACGATACAGATTTATTATTAATATGGCATAATATAAAACTTTTAGATTCTAACGATGAGTTGTTTTCAGTTGTTACAGGTGGAGTTGAAAGTAGAGAGGAAATTTTTGCTACAGTAATTGTATTTGATTCAGATAACCAAGATTGTTTAACAGATACTTCGGAATATAAAAAAATATTAATGGATTTTTTTTCAACGGAAATAAAGAACTTAAGCTCAAAAAAAGATTTCTATGATCAATATTTTAAAACTGCAAAAAAATATTTTCAAAATAAATAATTTATTATAATTAAGTAAAGGAGTTTAAGCTTTAATCTCCCCAAAAAACTCATCCATTTTCTCTTTAATTAACGCAATTGGATATTCTTCAAAATATTTAAAAGTATGTTCTTTGATATATTTTTCATCATGTTCTGCATAAATTTCTGGTTTCAAATCTTTTAAATGAATTGAAATGTTCTTTTCGTCTTCAAAAATCTGCCAAGTTTCTTTATCAACACTTGGAGAAAACAAAGAAAAGGTTGGAACAAACAAAGCTTTTGCCATATTTACAGAACCACCTTCATTTCCAATCAAAGCATTACATTGTGATAATAATCCTAAAAATTCACGAAGACTTTTTCCATAAATATCAAAGAAAATTGCTTGTTGTGTTTTCTCATTACATAAATTATAAAGTTTTAAAGCATCTTCCTTTTGATTTGGAATATAATTGAACAGTAACGAAGCATTAGTTTTTTCAACTGTATAATCTAATAATTCAGCCATATGTTCCAATGGATACGTTTTGTACCATTCACTTCCCAAAATCCCAATCATGTACAAGGGTTGATTTTGAGGAATGTTGGCTTCTAAAATGGTTTTTTTAGCTACTTCAATTTCTTGATTTGAAAGAAAAATTTTTGGTTTAAAATCTGTAATTTCTTCTTGAATTAATGGTCTCAATAAAGCCAATCTGTTTTCAATAGCTAAACCATAGTTGCTTTTTGTACCGTTTGGTAAACGTTTGATATTGTGATTGTAAAAGGCCTTTGAATAGCCTTTGTTATATGATATTTTATATTTTGCACCAGAAAAAAGGGTAATTAAATTCGTTTCTAATTTACTGTAGGCATCAATAACAACATCATATTTTTGACTTCTAATTTTAAAAATGAATTTAAATAACGATAAATAGTTTTTTCTAACATTTTGCTCTAAAACAATTATGTTAGAAATTGCTTTATTTTCTTTTAAAACATCCACACAATTGGCATAGCACATATAATCAATACTTGCGTTTGGATAATAATCTTTAAGACTATTGGCTAATATTGAACTGGTTAAAACATCACCAATTCGTTTTTGTTGAATGATTAAAATTTTCATTTTTATAAATTAAAGTGCTAAAGTACATAAGTAATATCAAACATAAAAACTTTAAATAAAAACTGTATTTTTGTACTTATAAAATTCAAATTATGGCAATCAGTGGTTTAGTTATTACATTTAATGAAGAAAAAAACATTGGAAAATGTATTGATGCATTGTTCAAAGTTTGTGATGAAGTCATAATTGTAGACTCGTTAAGTAAAGACAGAACAGTTGAAATAGCAGAATCTAAAGGAGCAAAAGTAATTTCTCAAGCTTTTTTAGGGGATGGTCCACAACGAACTCATGGTTTACCTTATTGCAAAAATGACTGGATTTTAAATTTAGATGCTGATGAATTTTTAGATAAAGATGCCGAAAAATTTATTTTAGAAGAAAAATATTTAATTGGAAATCATGACGCTTTTTCGTTTCGAGTAAAGAATTTTTTAGGAGATGAATTAATCGATTTTTCAGGTTGGTATCCAGATCATAAAGTACGTTTTTTTAATAAGGTAACTGCAAGACCTTCTGGAGCTAAAGTACATCAATCAATTGTAACAACTAACGAAAAGAGAGTTCCGGTTCATATTTTGCATTATGGTTGGGATTCTTTGGAACAAATTGTAGCCAAGAAAAATCAATATTCAACTTGGCATGCACAGCAACTTTTTGATCAAGGAAAAAGAGTAGGAGCAGCCAAACCCGTAATCAATGGATTAACAGCATTTATTAGATGTTATTTCTTGAAAAAAGGAATTTTTAACGGAATAGATGGAATCACAATTGCTCTAATTCAAGGTTTCTTTTCACATATGAAATATGCGAAATTATTGAAATTACAACGTCAAGAAAGATTAATGAATCGTTAATTTGTTATTGATAATTCGTTCGTTAAACGATTGTACATAAGCTTTAATAAAACGTTCCATAGTCAATGCTTTTTCTTTTTCAGTTGAAAGTAAATTGGTTTTCATCAATTCATCTTTCTTGAAGTTATACAAAGCTAAAGCCTTTTTTCCATCAAATGCCATGTAATAATCACCTTGAATATAATGGTAAATATTATCCAAATAATACACTACAAAATCTTTGTCAGATTGATACGACTTCCCAAAAGTAACCATATTGGTTTTGATATGTAATAAATCAATAAGTGATGGCATAATATCAATTTGTTGCATATTTCTATAACTTATACCTCCAAAAGTTGGATTTCCTGGATTATAAAACAAAATAGGAACTCTAAATTTTCCAACATTTGTCTTAAATTTTTCTTCCGTTGGTTCAGAAGAAGTGTGATCTGCTGTTATTACAAATATTGTGTTTTTAAACCAATCTTGTTTACCTGCCGTTTTAAAAAAATGGTTTAGTGCGTAATCAGAATAAGCAATACTTTCCTGGATTTTAGTAGTTCCTTTTGGAAATTTTCCTTTATATTTTTCTGGAATGGTATATGGATTATGGGATGAAATACTGAAAATTGAAGTAAAAAAAGGTTGTTTGAAACTCGACATTTTTTGGCAATAAAACTGAAAAAATTCTTCATCAAAAATACCCCATCTCCCATCAAAAGCTTCTGAGCCATCATATTCGTTTTTACCATAATAAGCATCAAATCCAGCGACTTTACAATATTGGTCAAAGTTTTGACTTCCATTGAAAGCACCATGAAAAAATTCAGTGTTATACCCATTATCTTTTAAAATTTTAGGTAAGCCATAAATTTCATTAATTGAATAACTTGAAGTAATTAATGAAGAACTCATCAAACTTGGAATACTCGAAAGTGTTGAAGGAACAGCATCAATAGATAATTTTCCATTGGCAAAACCGTTTTCAAAAAATAATGATTTTGTAATTAATGAATCTAAAAAAGGAGTTTGTCCATGTTGGATATTTTCTCTTCCAAAACTTTCTAAAATGATTACAACAACATTTTGTTTGGTTTGGTTTTCTGTTGGATTTGTTGCAACAACTGGATTGAATATTGAATTTAATTCACTTTCTGAATAAAATTTTGGAGATTCAAGAGTTTCTTTTTTACCAATAGTTTTCAGTATACAAAAAGGAGTATTCAACACTAAAGCAGAATGACTAATTGAACCATAATTTACAGCATCAACTACTTTTAATGGCTTTTTTTGAAATCCACCACGACCTAATAAAAACACAAATCCTAGCAAGAATATGAAAAGACTAATTTGTTTTGCAACTAAAAATTTAGATTTTTCTTCAGAAAAGATAAGTTTAATATTCGGAATGGCTTTCCAAAATAAGATTGCTAAAACAAAAGCAATAATTGGTAAAAACCAAAATTCAGCTAAAAACGAAAAGATTAATCCTCCAATTTCATTTTCCATTCCAGATGCAGTTATCATTCCAAATGAACTTCTTCTTCCTGTAAATTTGTAATATTCAAAATCAACAAAATTCGTTAAAATAAATAGTAGGTTCACAGCAAAAAATCCAATTTTCAGTCCTTTTTGATAACCCGATTTATATTTGAATTTTCCTGGAACAAAATGCAAAATAGCAAAGATAATATTGATATAGGCTATAGCTGATAAATCAAAGTGTAAACCACCTAAAAATGTTTTTAAAGTCAATCCATTAAATGCATTCCTATTAAAGAATAAAAATAGAAGTCTACATAATTGATAGATAATGACTATTAATAAAAAGCGTTTGAAGAAAAGGATTATACTTTGAAAGTAATTTCTCATGGATGAAATATTTCGGCAAATGTATGAAATACTAAAATATTTACAATTAATTAACAATATATTTACTTGTAAAAACATAAAATTCCAAATCTCAATAGTAATGATTGAGATTTGGAATTTTAAAATTTGGAATTTATGTTTAAACCGCTACATCATATTCGCGCAAAGCATCATTCAATGAAGTTTTTAAATCAGTAGAAGGCTTGCGTTTTCCTATGATTAAAGCACAAGGAACTTGAAATTCACCAGCAGCAAATTTCTTAGTATAACTTCCAGGAATCACTACACAACGTGCAGGAACAACTCCTTTATATTCAATAGGTTCATCACCAGTAACGTCAATAATTTTTGTAGAACCAGTCAACACAACATTTGCTCCTAAAACTGCTTCTTTTTCCACGCGAACACCTTCAACCACAATACATCTTGAACCGATGAAAGCACCATCTTCAATGATAACTGGAGCAGCTTGTAAAGGTTCTAAAACACCACCAATTCCAACGCCACCAGAAAGATGTACGTTTTTACCAATTTGAGCACAACTTCCTACAGTTGCCCATGTATCAACCATAGTTCCTTCATCTACATAAGCACCAATATTTACATAACTTGGCATTAAAATTACACCTTTAGAAATATAAGCACCATAACGAGCTACAGCCGGAGGAACAACTCGAATACCTTTTTCGGCATAATTACGTTTTAATTCCATTTTGTCATGGTATTCAAAAATACCAGATTCCCATGTTTCCATTTTCTGAATTGGGAAATACATAACTACAGCTTTTTTAACCCATTCGTTCACTTGCCAACCATTTTCAGTTGGTTCAGCTACACGTAATTTTCCGTTATCTAATAATTCAATAACTTCCCTTATGGCAGTAGTAGTTTCAGTTTCTTGTAATAAAGCACGGTTTTCCCAAGCTTGTTCTATAATTGATTGTAAGTTTTGCATTTTATAATTTTTTCACAAATATAAAATAAATTTATTCTAGAAACGAATGGCTAAGGTTTGTTAAAGTAATTTGTTTTTCATGCTAAACCAGACAGGTTTTCAAAACCTGTCTGGTTTAAACAACAATTTAGTATCTTTACAAAAAAATAATAAATGCCAAGAATTCTAGCCATAGATTACGGAATGAAACGAACAGGAATTGCAATAACAGATGAAATGCAAATCATTGCTTCAGGTTTAACCACTGTTCCTTCAGAAACCCTAATTGCTTTTTTAAAAGACTATTTTTCTAAAGAGAAGGTCGAAAAAGTAATAGTAGGTGAGCCAAAACAAATGGATGGAACTCCTTCTGAAAGTGCAGCAATTATAGAAAAATTCATCAAGACATTTAAAATAACGTTTCCAGAGATGCCTTTGGATAGAATAGATGAACGTTTTACTTCAAAAATGGCATTTCAAACTATGATTGATAGTGGTTTAAAGAAAAATCAAAGAAAAAATAAAGCATTAATTGACGAAATAGCAGCTACGATCATGCTACAAGATTATATGAATAGGAAGTAAAATAGGGATGTCAGGTTTAAGGATGATGATTTTTTAGATAAAAGTTCAACAATTAAACTTTTTATACTGAAATCAAAATACTATTTTTGCACCAAATAAGTTTTATTACTTAAATAATTAAAAAAATGATTTTACCAATATATGGTTATGGCGAAGCTGTTTTAAGAAAACATTGCGAAGAAATTGCTAATGATTATCCAAATTTAAAGGAAGTTATTGCCAATATGTACGAAACTATGAATAACGCTTTTGGTGTTGGATTAGCAGCGCCACAAGTTGGAATGCCAATTCGTATTTTTATTGTTGATACTTCACCTTTTGCAGACAGTGATGATCTTTCTAAAGAAGAAGCTGCAGAATTAAAAGTATTTAAGCAAACATTCATTAATGCAAAAATCCTTAAAGAAGAAGGAACAATGTGGACTTTTAACGAAGGTTGTTTAAGTATTCCAGATGTTCGTGAGGATGTTTCTCGTCATGATACAATTACGATTGAATATTTTGATGAAGATTTCAACAAGAAAACCGAAGTTTATAACGGATTAATTGCTCGCGTGATTCAGCATGAATATGATCATATTGAAGGAATATTATTTACAGATCACGTTTCTTCATTAAAGAAAAAGTTGATTGCTAAAAAATTAAAAAACATTATGGAAGGCAAAGCATTTCCTGATTATAGAATGAAATTTTTTAGTAAAAAAGGAAGATAATTAAGAAATTCCAAATTTTTGAAATCCCAAAATCTAACTTATTTTTATAAAACAATATTAATTGGAATTTGGAGTTTAATAATTGGAATTTAAAATTTAAAATATATATTTGCCACCCAATAATTACATTAAAATGAGTTTACAAAAAATATTAGCTATTTCTGGAAAGCCAGGATTATATGATTTAAAATTACAAACCCGCACAGGATTTGTAGCTGAATCTTTATTAGATGGAAAAAAAATCACTGTGGGATTAAGAGCAAACGTGAGTTTGTTATCTGAAATTGCTGTTTATACGTACAACGAAGAAGTTCGTTTAGCAGAAATTTTTAAAGCAATTGCAACAAAAGAAAACGAAGGTCCAGCTATTTCTCACAAGGAAACAGATGAAAATTTAAAAGCATATTTTAGAGAAATTTTACCAGAATTTGATGAAGATAGAGTTTATACTTCAGATATTAAAAAAGTAATGAACTGGTACAATTTATTGCAGTCAAAAGGAATGATTTCTATTGAAGCTTTAACAGCACAAGAAAAACCAGAAGAAGCTTCAGAATAAGTTTTTTTTTAAAAAGATATAAAAAAAGTCCAAATGTATGTTTGGACTTTTTTGTTTTAATATCATTCAAAACAAAACCACTTAATCAATTTGTTTTGTTCTTCAGTAAACCATTCATTTCCATTTTTATATAGGGTCAAAGAAGCATGAATTGGTTTGTAGTTTTCAAAATTATAGTTATGAAATCTAACTTTCAAAAGAGATAGGTAATTCTTTTTTAAATCATCTAATTTAGTAGATTCAGAAAAATACTCATTCCAATAATTTAGGAGAAAAGTCGACCAATCATAAATAAAATGTGTTTTGGATTGTTTTTCAGCTTCAATGCAAACCAATAAACCAAACTTATAAGGATTCATAGCTTCATAACAAAAATCAGAATCATTTTCAGTCTTAGCAAATCCACCTGCATCAAATTGATATTTTTCTGGAAGATTTTCTAAATTCCAAATTAGATTTTTTTTCAAATTGATATCTAAATTAGCGTTGTTTATTACTGCAATACTATTTTTTAATAACTCATTAATTTCCCACATTGACATAATTGAATATATTTTAAAAATTAATTTAAGATTTTATCCTAAACTTGTTGGCACTATATTTAACCCAAATATACTATTAATCTTAAAAATAGTTATTTAGTATTAAACCCAATTTTAATTCACTTCTAAAAATATTTCCATAATTTTACGTTAATTCAAAGGCAATAGGAAATTCAATTTCAATAACAATTAAAAAAAAACATGAATAACAGAGAAAATCAATTAGCAGCTTTTAATCGTTTGTTAGATATTATGGATGAGTTGCGCGAAAAATGTCCGTGGGATAAAAAGCAAACGTTAGAAAGTCTTCGTCATTTAACCATTGAAGAAACATATGAATTAGGGGATGCAATTTTGGATAATGATTTGCCAGAAATTAAAAAAGAGCTGGGTGATTTGTTGTTACACATTGTGTTTTATTCAAAAATAGGAAGTGAAACTAATGATTTTGATATTGCTGATGTAGCGAATTCAATTTGTGATAAATTAATTGATAGACATCCACATATTTATGGTGATGTAGTAGTGGAAGATGAAGAAGAAGTCAAACGCAATTGGGAAAAACTTAAGCTAAAAGAAGGTAGAAAATCAGTTTTAGAAGGTGTTCCTAAAAGTTTACCAGCTTTGGTAAAAGCAAGTCGCATTCAAGATAAAGTTAAAGGTGTTGGATTTGATTGGGAAGAAAGTCATCAGGTTTGGGATAAAGTGCAAGAAGAGTTAAATGAACTACAAGTTGAAGTTGAATCCGGCAATCAAGACAAAATGGAAGCCGAATTTGGCGATGTTTTGTTTTCCATGATTAATTATGCTCGTTTCTTAAAAATTAATCCAGAAGACGCTTTAGAACGAACGAATAAAAAATTCATGAAACGTTTTATGTATTTGGAAAGTAAAGCAGGTGAATTAGGTAAAAATTTATCAGATATGTCTTTGTCAGAAATGGATGTTTTTTGGGAAGAAGCAAAGAAACTTTAGTGTTCAGTGCTCAGTATTCAGTTGGCAGAAAATAGATTGCAGTTTAACAATTCAATAAAAAAAATGTACTACGCAGTAATTTTTACTTCAGAACGTACCGAAATAGATGAAGGTTATTTAGCTATGGCTAAAAAAATGGAAACTTTAGCGAAAGAACAAGAAGGGTTTTTAAGTGTTGAATCGGCTCGAAGTGAAATTGGAATAACCGTTTCGTATTGGAAAGATTTGGAAT
This sequence comes from Flavobacterium gelidilacus DSM 15343, assembly GCF_000422685.1. Classification (GTDB taxonomy): domain Bacteria; phylum Bacteroidota; class Bacteroidia; order Flavobacteriales; family Flavobacteriaceae; genus Flavobacterium; species Flavobacterium gelidilacus. The sequence continues at coordinate 403,818 of NZ_KE383904.1, forward strand.
CCATCAAAAAATGGAAACAAAACATGGACCATCTTGTAGCTCAAGAAACGGGAAGGAGTACTTGGTACGAATCTTAAACAACCCGAATTTGTTTAGTAGAACGAGAATATAGTTTTAAGAAATAAAAAATCCCGAACGAATCGGGATTTTAATTTTATAATTGATTTAACCTTGAAAGTTTTTCTTTCCAGATTTTTAAATCTTCTTTATGCTTATCGATATTTTTATGTACTTCTTTTATAAATGGATTTTCTCCCTTTTTTGAACTTGAAGTAATAAATTGAATGTTATTCTCTAATTGTAAAATTTCACTTTGAACTTCATCAATTCTTTTACGTAAAAAATACGATTCTTTTTCTAAAGCTCTATTGTCTTCGTTTTCAGCTAAATGCTCTAAACGATTTTCAAACTTCATTAATTCAGTATCTTTTTTAGATAAACTTAATTTTTCAAAAAGAGCATCTAAGATTTTATTAAATTTACCTTCAATGTGTCTTTTGTTAAAAGGAACTCTTCCAAATGATTTCCATTTTTCAATGTTTTCTTTTATAGCATCTAAATCTTTTTTGTGATCACCAACTAATTCAAACGACTTAATTTCGTCTAAAAAGGTTTTCTTGTTTTCAAACGCTTCAACTTCTTCTTTGTTTTCTTCGTTTTGAACTTTGTGTAATCTGTCAAAATAAGCATTACAAGCTGATTTAAAGTCTTTCCATACAGAATCAGAATGTTTTCTTGGCACATGACCAATTTTCTTCCATTCTTCTTGAATTTGCTTCATTATTGGAGTAGTTGCTTTAAAATCTTCACTATCTTTTAGTGCCTTTGCTTTTTCAACTAAAGCCAATTTTTTATTTAAATTATCTTGTTGGTCATGCTTAATTTCTTTGTAAAAAGCATTTTTATTTTTATTGAAATCACGAACAGCTGTTTTAAATTTCGCCCAAGTTTCTTCGTTTAATTCTGAAGGTACTTTTCCAGCTTTGAAAAAAGTTTCGCGTAAAGCTTCCATTTTTTTCATTTGGTTCTGCCAACCTTTATGACCGCTAACTGCTTCAGAAGATAAAGCATTAATACTTTCAATAATTTTTTGTTTAGCTTCAAAATGTTCTAATTCACGAACATGAGCGTTTGCATTTAATGCTTCACGTTTGTCATGCATTTGTTTAGTAATTTCACTAAATTCATTCCAAACTGCATCTCTATGTTCTCTATCAACTGGACCAACTTCTTCTTTCCAAATTCTATGTAATAATTGCAATTCTCTAAAAGCTTTCATTACATCTGGTTCGGCCAACAAATCTTTTGCACGAACAATTAACTGTTGTTTTTGCTCTAGATTATTTCTAAAATCTTGATCACGAGCTTCTTTGTCTAAATGAATCAAATCATAAAAACGTTCCACATGAAAATGATAATTATTCCAAATAATATTATACTTATCTCTTGGAATAGAACCAGCATTGTTCCAACGTTCTCTGATTTCGTTCATTTTTTTGAACATATCACCAATAGAATCATCAGTAGAATCAATAAGGTTTTTTAGGTCTTCAATTATTATATTTCTTACTTCAAAATTATTTTTTAAATTATTTTGAAGTTGGTTGTAGTGTTTTGATTTTTTTGAACGGTAATCATCAAAAATAGCATCAAATTTATTTTTTATTGGCGAATGAAATTCAAAACCTTCTGTATTTCCTTCGTTTTGCTCACTATATTCTTCACGTTTCTCTTCCAACAAATCATGAAAATGAGACATAAATGCTTTTCTAATTTCTTCAACATGATCTTTGATGGCCATTACTTTTTCATTAGAAACTAATTTTTCTAGCTCTTCAGTAAGTGCTTCCATAGACATTGGATCATAATCCAATAAAGGAATTTCATGTCTGTCTTTTATTGTGTCATCTTCGCTTTCTTCTGCATTTGAATTGTCGATTTCATCCATTGCAGCGTTCGAAGTAGTTTTTTCAGTAACAGCCTCTTCAGTTGCTTCTTCTGCAACAGGTTGAACTTCTTGTTCTACTTGAACTACTTCCTCTTCAATAACATCTTGAATTTCAGTAGTTTCTTGTATTAATTCTTGCTCATTGTCTCCATCTGCATTTTGCAGGTTATCATTCTTTTCTTCTAACATGATTCATGTATAAGTTACTATTATGCTTCGAAGATACTAACTCACAAGGAAATTTCAAAAGAAAAAGCTAAAGATTAAACATTAAAGAGTAACAACCAGAAGTTTCGAGATTGTTTTTTAATTTTTAAATTGAAATAAATTATTTTTTATTCCAGATTTTCCATGATTTTTCTGCCTGAAAAACCAACATATCATATCCATTTTTTGTTGTAGCTCCTTGTTCTTTTGCCTTTTTTAAGAACATAGATTCTTCAGGATTATACACTAAATCAAAGGCAATGTGTTTCTTTGATAATAAGCTGTAATCAAATTTTGGATAATCTTCAATGTTTGGGAAGGTTCCAACTGGAGTTGTGTTTATAATTATAGAATATTCTTCAAATAAAGCAGCATCAATTTCATCATAAGATATTTGAAATTCATTTGGATTTCTTGAGACGAAATCATATTCAATATTTAGTTTTTTTAAAGCAAAAGCAATCCCTTTACTTGCTCCACCAGTTCCTAAAATTAATGCTTTTGTATGATGTGATTCTAATAAAGGTTTTAACGATTTTTTAAAACCATAAAAATCAGTGTTATAGCCAATTAGTTTTTTTTGTTTATTGATAACGATGGTGTTGACAGAACCAATTTTTTTTGCGTTTTTGGATAAAGAATCTAAGTATGGAATAACTTCTTCTTTGTAAGGAATAGTTACATTTAAGCCTTTCAATCCTTTGTTTTTAGCAAAAATTTCAGGAAATTCTTTAATAGAAGGTAAGTCAAAGTTTAAATATTCGCAGTTATCAAAATGATAAGCTGTGAATTTTTCAGTAAAGTGTTTTTTAGAAAAAGAATAGCTTATGTCTTTACCGACTAAACCATATTTTTTCTGTTTTTTTACTTTCTTTTTCATCTTTAAATCATTAATTTTTTCCTAATCGAGCGGCAATTTTTTCCATTCCGTAAATTACAAGAAATCCAAAAACAGCTAAAAGGATTGAAGTTAAAACTTGCGCATCACCATTAAATTCTTGGGGTAAAATACTTTTTTCTAAAAAAGGGACTGTTTCTCCGTGACTGTTTATGCGAGTTTCTAACACTTCTTTCCATGGCCAAACTTTGTTTAGTGAGCCAATCATAAATCCAATTAATAAAGCTAAAGTAGTGTTTTTATGGCGTTCAAACATCCAATGTAGAATTTTTGAAAAAGACTTTAAACCAATAATTGCGCCAATTGCAAAGACTCCAAGTTTCATCATTGCAGTTGAAAGTAACTCCATATTCATTTGGGTTAAACCTTCTCTAAATTGGTTTATTGTGCTAATTACGGTTTCATAAGAACCCATCAATAATAATATAAAAGCTCCAGAAATTCCGGGTAAAATCATAGCTATTATGGCAATAAAACCAGATAAAAAAAGATAAGGATAACTTTCTGGACTGCTTACTGGTCTTGCAATTGTAATGTAATATGTCAAAATAACGCCAATAATTAAAGCTACAATTGAAACTATTTCCCACTTAGTTATTTGTTTCCAAATAAGTAAAATACTTGCAATAATTAATCCGAAGAAAAAGGACCAAACCATAATAGGTTTAGAAGCTAATAGATGTGTTATTATTTTTGAAAAAGTTAGGACACTTATTCCAATTCCGATAACCAATGAAAGTAAAAAAGAAGCATTTGCTTTTTTCCATGCTGCTTTTAAGCCTTCTTTTTTTAGTGTTTTTAAAAGAGAAAGGTTAATTCCGTTTATGCTGTCAATTAATTCTTGATATATTCCTGAAATAAAAGCAATTGTACCACCAGAAACTCCTGGAACAACATCTGCTGCTCCCATGGCAATTCCTTTTAGTGTAATGATTAAGTAATCGGGAAAAATTTTTCTCATGGTATGAAATAAGCTAAATCAAAGTATAAACTAATTTCTAAATTTAATAATTTGATTTTGAATTGATTTTTTATTCCAAATTATCGGAAAATTATTTTCTAAAATACTGTGATTTTTGTAATTACTTTGCAAGGCATTAACTAAATGAAACTTCCCTTTTTTAGTCTGATTTAGAATGTAATATAAACCAGCTAAACGGTATTCAATTTCATAATGGTCTGGATGATTTTCTACACCATGTAATAATGCTTCAATGGCAATTTGATAATCACCAACATACTGCAATGAATCTGCCCAAAAGATATAAGTATCTAAATCAGTATCGCCTAATTCAAATGCTCTTCTATACCCATATTCAGCTTCTTCATACGATTTTAAAGCTCTATTTATAGAGGCAAAACGCTTCCAATATAATTTATTATCACCTTCAATTCCAATAGCTTTATTTACATAATACAAAGCCTTTTTATAGTCAAATTGTCTAATGTAAAAGTCTGTAATGGCAATCCAAGCTTTATCTAATAAAGGATCTTCGTGAACAGTTTTTGAATAAAATTTTAATGCTTCTTTGTTATTGCCTAATTTTTCATAACATTTGGCTACACGCAGAAGTACAAAAGAAGTTACATCATCTAATTCCATAGTAATTTTGTAACAATCAATGGCTTCTTGGTATTTTTTTAATTTTTCAAGAGCTTTTGCTTTTTCTAAATAAGCCCCTAAAAATGAATCGTCAATTAAGGTGGCATATTCAAAAGCCCAAACTGCTTTTTCAAAGTTTTTTAAAGCATAATATTGACGGCCTAATTGATGCCAAGCTACTTCGCTATATGGATTTCTGTTGATGAATTGGTCTAAATATAAAATAGCTTCTTGGTTTTGATCCAAGAAATCAAAGCAGTAAACTACATTATATAGTGATGAATAATCTTCAGTGTCTTCGTTTAAACATTTGATGAAATTTTCTTTGGCTAATTCTAAATTATCCATAAAAAGATATTCCATTCCAATCATTGAATATACATCTGCAAAATCATCTGTATACTTAAGAGCAGTTTTTAAAGATTCTATAGCTTTTTCGTGCTCATCTTTTTTAGAAAAAATATTTGCTTTTTGTATATAAATTTCTTCGTTTGTAGGTTCAATAGCATATAGTTCATTCAATAATTTATCTGCTAATTCAACTTTATCATCAAAAATTAATATTTCTACTTGAACTAACTTTAATCCAGTAGATTTTGGATGTTGCTCTAAGGCAAGTTTAAGTGCTTTTTTGGCAAGATTTAGCCTTCCTGTATCCATGTAATGAAGAATTATTTCTTCAAACTCTTCAGAATCAAAAAATAAAACCTTGTTAGTTTTAAGCATTGATTCAAATTTGGATAAGGATAAGCCTTGGTTGTTTTCTTCTTCGTGACTCAAATTCATAGCTTTTGGTTTTGAATATTTATCCTATTTAAAATTAACTAAATTAAAGGCTAATCTGATTTTTAGCTTTTATTGTTTTAAACAATTTAATTAACAATTTCAATAGTTAAACCGCTAAAAATTAACAAGTAAAGGTTTTTCATTTTTTGATTTTCCAATAGTTGCCTTTTATTCAGCGTCAATTTCATTAAGAACTTCAAGAATAATGCCACAACCTTCTTTAATTTCTTCGTTTGAAATTGTAAGTGGTGGAGTGATGCGTATAGCACAACCTTCAAACAATAACCAAAATAAAATTAAACCTTTGTCTTGACAGCGTAGTATGACTTTGTCTGTTATTTCAGGACTTTTTGTCATGGCAGCTAACATTAAGCCTTTTCCACGAATTTCGGTAATTAAAGGATGAACCAATAATTTTCGAATTAATTGTTCTTTTTCTAAGGCTTGTTGCATTAAATCGGTTTCAGTTAATTCTTGTAAAGTAGCTAAACATGCTGCAGCAATAATGGGATGACCTCCAAAAGTTGTTATGTGTCCTAATTTTGGGTTATGGCTTAGTAAATCCATCATTTTTTCTGAAGCTGTAAAAGCACCAACAGGCATTCCACTTCCCATTCCTTTTCCCATGACAACTACATCTGGAATAACATCATAGTTTTGAAATCCAAATAATTTTCCTGTTCGACCAAAACCAGGTTGGATTTCATCTAAAATCATAATTGCTCCAACTTCATCACAACGTTGTCTGACTTTTTTAAGAAAATCATTATGTGGTTGAATAAATCCAGCACCACCTTGAATGGTTTCTAAAAGAATTCCGGCAGTTTTTGTAGTTATTTTTTCTAAATCAGCTTCATTATTAAATGTAATAAAATCTACATCTGGAATTAAAGGTCTAAATATTTGTTTGCGTTCTTCAAAACCCATTACACTCAAACTTCCCATAGTATTTCCATGATAAGCGTTGTGACAAGAGATCAATTGACTTCGTCCTGTGACTCTTCTAGCGAGTTTTAAAGCACCTTCAATAGCTTCTGTTCCAGAATTTACTAAATAAGTTTTTGTTAATGGATAAGGTAGGTTTTCTGCTAATAATTTACACAATTCAACAGCTGGTGATTGAGCATATTCACCATAAACCATTACATGTGAATACTTATCCAATTGAGTTTTTATGGCATCATTTACTCTTTTATTTTGATGTCCAAGTGTATTTGCTGAAACTCCAGCTACGAAATCAAGAAATTTAGTTCCTTTTGTATTATAAATATAAGAACCTTTAGCATGAGAAATTTCCATTGCTAAAGGGTGAGGAGTCGTTTGTGCTTGGTATTTGAAAAAATCGGAAAGCATTTTTGTGGTTTATTATCTGTTGTCTGAAAATCTTTTATCGGATGTATTCCTATTTTTTCTTTTTAGGTTTCTTTTTGTCAAATTCTAAAGTTTCTTTAAGAATTTCCATTGGTTTGTCTTCAATTAATTCTTTAGCTTTAGTCTCAGTTTGAATTTTTTCGTCTAAATCGAGTTCGTCTTGAGGAAAAATGTCTTCTTTTGATTTTATTTCTTCATCACCACGCCAGAGAAAACCTCGAAGTCTTCTGGCATTTTCAGGAAATTCTTCTTCTGGATAAATGTAACCGTCAGTTTTATTAAAGAAAGTTATGGTTTCGATTTTGTTTTCTACTAATTCTAAATTGATTCTACTGCAAACACTTTTGTTTATTCCAACCAATTCATCCTCTTCATTATATAAATATGATATGGCTTCACAATTTTTAACAATATCTACTTCATAAAGTTTGTTTTCTCTAAATTTTCCATATAGGTTTTGTCCCTTAACCTGATTGTATCCGTTTTCACTTAAAGTATCTTTTTGAATCAGAAAAGCATTATTTAGTACTTTTAAAGAATCTACTTTTTCTGATTCGTTATTGCCAATAATGTGCATTATATCTCCTGTCATTTGGCTTTTGTTGCTCCATAAAATTGGCTTTCCAATCATTTTAGTTAAAGCATTTTTATTACTCGAATGAAGAGAATCACATTTTCCACTCATGTCTAAATTAAAGAATCTTACATTGTTATAAGCTCTAATAATTCGATTTTCTGGTGGTCCAGTTACCAAAATACGTTTTCCATGCATGTACATAGAATCATTTTCGGTTTTGGTAATAATCAATGCCTTTTTAGTAATAAACATTGAGTCGTTTTTGGTTAACGTATTTCTATAAACTTCAGCATAGTGTCCTTTTGCAACCAAATTATTAACTGTATCTGTAATTTTTACATTGTTGACTAATTTGGAAAAGTTTTTCTTTCGATCATAGAAAATATCATCTCCTTCAATTCGTCTACTGTTGTAGAGAATGTGAGAGTTTTTTTTGAGTTTTCCGATATCATTTGTGGTGTCGTAGAAGCCATTTTCTGTATAAATATAATCCGTTTTGCTTGTAATAGTTGAAGGTCCATAAACATAAGCATGTCCAGAATTATCATAGTAATCCAAATGATTTGTCTTGATTGTGCTTCTTGGGTTTACAACTGAAACGGCCGTTTTGAATGAATATTTTTTCTCATCCAAATAATATCTTCCTGATTTGCTTTTTAGGATATTGTCTTTATTAGTGATTGTCCCATAACTATTGTAAAAGGCTTGTTGAGATTTTCTGTCAAAATAAACAGTATCAGTTACCAAATTTGAATCAGGAGAACGCATGTTTACATCACCAGTGGCAAAAGCAAATTCTTTATCTCCATTATATTCCGCATAACGGCTATTCATGAAAATAGTGTCACCCTGAACTAGTTGAACATTTCCAAAGGCTTTTACGTAATTTTCTGCTGTAAAGTGATAGGCTTTGTTACAGCTTATTTTTACTCCATTGTGAAGTACACGTACATTTCCCGTAAAGACAATTGCTCCAGGAATTTCGTTTTGATTTTTATCTATAAAATCAGAATACTCAATAACAATTTTACCTGAATTATTGGTCTCATTCTGTGCAAAAAGAGAATTACTTGTCAGAATAAAAAGTAAAAATATGTAGATGTAATTTTTCAATGCTATTTATTTTATGTCAAATTTAATTAAAAAGTACAAAAGCTGATTTCAATTAAGAAAGTTTTATAAGTATGAGTATAAAAAAAACCGCAGAATCACAAATTTACGTGAAAACTACGGTTTAATTTAATTTAAAAATCTAATTATTTTGTAATCGTTTGTGTTCTATCTGGTCCAACTGAAACCACTTTTATAGGTACTTCAACTTCTTTTTCGATGAATTCTATATAGTCTTTTAATTCTTTAGGTAATTCATCGTAAGTTGTCATTTTTGTTAAATCTGCTTGCCAACCTTTTATTTCTGTGTAAACAGGTTCAACGTTTTCTGGTTCAATATTATAAGGTAAATGACTGATTTCTTTTCCTTTGTATTTATAGGCTGTACAGATTTTTAAAGTGTCAAAACCTGATAAAACATCCCCTTTCATCATGTATAATTCTGTCACACCATTTACTTGAACAGCATATTTAAGTGCAACTAAATCTAACCAACCACATCTTCTTGCTCTTCCTGTTACAGAACCGAATTCGTTTCCGATTTTTGCCATTGCACTTCCAACTTCGTCAAATAATTCAGTTGGGAATGGTCCACTTCCTACACGAGTTGTATATGCTTTGAAGATTCCGTAAACTTCTTTGACTCTATTTGGAGCAATTCCTAATCCAGTACAAGCACCTGCAGCAGTTGTGTTTGATGATGTTACAAATGGATAAGTTCCAAAATCAACATCTAATAACGAACCTTGCGCACCTTCTGCTAAGATTGTTTTTCCTTCTTTTAATGATTTGTTTAAATATTCTTCAGAATCAATAAAAGTTAATTTTTTTAGTTCTTCAATAGAAGCGAAAAATTCGTCTTCCATTTCTTGAAGGTTGTATTGTAAATCTACATCATAGAAAGCAATCATTGACTCGTGTTTGTCAGCTAAAGCTCTATAACGCAATTTGAAATCTTCTAATTCAATATCACCGACACGAATTCCGTTTCTTCCAGTTTTGTCCATGTAAGTTGGTCCAATTCCTTTTAAAGTAGAACCAATTTTTGCTTTTCCTTTTGAAGCTTCAGAAGCTGCATCAAGCAATCTATGTGTTGGTAAAATAAGGTGAGCTTTTCTTGAAATGAATAATTTAGAAGTCACATCCATATCGAATTTAGCTAAACCTTCAATTTCTTTATGAAAAACTACTGGGTCAATTACTACACCGTTTCCTATTATATTTTTTGCGTTTTTATGAAAAATTCCAGAAGGAATAGTTCTTAAAACATGTTTTATTCCGTCAAATTCTAAAGTATGTCCAGCATTTGGTCCACCTTGAAAACGAGCAATAATATCATATTTTGAAGTAAGTACATCAACGATTTTTCCTTTTCCTTCGTCACCCCATTGTAATCCTAGTAATAAATCTACGGTCATTTTTTTTGTTTTGTTGAATCGTTGCAATACAACGATTGTACGTTATTGTTTTTTTGTTGCGTAAAAATAAAGCGAATGTGTTTGGATATTAATTCCAAAAATTTCTTCCATGGTTTCTTTAATTTGTTGAATTCTTGGGTCACAAAATTCGATAACTTCACCTGAATCTGTCATGATAATGTGATCGTGTTGTTTGTCGAAATATGATTTTTCATAATGTGCTTGATTCTGTCCAAATTGATGACGACGCACTAAGCCACATTCCAGTAGTAATTCTATAGTGTTATAAAGCGTTGCTCTACTTACACGATAATTTTTATTTTTCATTTTGATGTACAGAGATTCTATATCAAAATGTTCTTTTGATTCGTAAATTTCTTGAAGTATAGCAAAGCGTTCAGGAGTTTTGCGATGTGCTTTTTCTTCTAAATACTTGGTAAATACGTTTTTAACTACTTCTTGATTAGTGTTGTTTTCCATAAGGTTAACCATCATATAATGGCAAAGATACTTTTTATTTTTTTGATTTTGTTTTCTGTGTTAAATACGTTTTCCAATTTTATTAACAATAGAATTTTAATTCTTATAAATTCTAGTTATTTTTTCAATTCCGTCCACTTTTTTAATATTTTCTATTAATTTTTTCAGGATAGTATTATTAGCCACAACCACTGTTATTTTTCCATTGAAAATTCCAGCATCACTGCTTAATGAAATGTTTTGGATATTAACGTGCATTTGGTTCGAGATTACTTTTGTTAAGGCATTGGTAAGTCCCATTGTATCCATACCAGTAATGTTAAGCATTGCTCTAAATTCTTCTTGGCTAGAATCGATCCACTTGGCTTGAATAATTCGATAAGCATAATTGGATTGCATGCTTATGGCGTTTGGACAATCTTTTTTATGCACTTTTATACCTTCATTAATGGTTATAAAACCAAAAACTGGGTCTCCAGGAATAGGGTTGCAACATGTAGAAAGTTTATATTCTAATTTGTCTTGTTCTAAACCAAAAACAAGCATATCGTATTTTTTATTTAGCTCATTTTCTTTTATTTTTTCAGGCTTAACGCTTGGTGTTCGTGTAATTGTTTTCTTGAAAAAATTAACAAGAGTATTGTTTTTCTGTGATGCGAAGTCTTTAAGTTTTTGGTTGTCAATTGATCCTGAGCCTATCTTGTAAAATAAATCTAAACTTGTGTGTAATTTAAAATAGTTTACCATTTCATTAACCGTTGTTTCATTTAACGTGATTTTTAAATGACGCAATTTTCGAGTTAGAATTTCTTTTCCGTCTTCGGCAATTTTTTTGGTACTTTCGTTTAAAACGTTTCTAATTTTATTTTTTGCTCTCGATGTTGTAACGTACTCAATCCATTGTGAAGTTGGTTTTTGATTTTCAGATGTAATAATTTCGACTTGATCACCGCTATTAAGAACATGATTTAAGGGTACTAATTTTCCATTAACACGCGTTCCTCTTGTTTTGCAACCAATTTCGGAATGTATACTAAAAGCAAAATCCAACGAAGTTGCTCCTTTTGGTAAGGATTTTATGTCACCTTTTGGTGTAAAAATATAAATTTCTTTGGCATACAAATTCAGTTTGAACTCTTCAACAAAATCTACTGCATTGTTTGAAGAATGATTTTCAATAGCTTCTTTTAATTGATTTAGCCAAATTTCTAAACTATGTTCTTCACTACCAACACCTTTGTATTTGTGATGTGCAGCATAGCCCTTTTCAGCAATTTCGTCCATACGTTCACTACGCACTTGAATTTCTACCCAACGTCCTTTTGGTCCCATTACAGTAATGTGAAGTGCTTCATAGCCGCTTGATTTTGGGGATGAAATCCAATCTCGTAATCTGCTTGGACTTGGTCGGTAATGATCTGTTACAATTGAATAAATTTTCCAGGCTAGGAATTTTTCTTCTTGAGGATTGGATTTATATATAATTCGAAGTGCAAACTTGTCATAAACTTCATCAAATGTTACTCCTTGCACTTTCATTTTTCTACGAATAGAATAGATTGATTTTGGTCTTCCTTTTAAAGAAAACTCTATCCCTTCTTTATTCAAAGATTCGCTAAGCACATCCGAAATAGCTTTAATGTATTCGTCTTGTTCTTCTTTGGTTTCTTTTATTTTACTTACAATGTCATTAAAAACTTCGGGTTCAGTATATTTTAACCCTAAATCTTCTAATTGTGTTTTGATATTATATAGACCTAAACGATGGGCAAGAGGAGCATAAATATATAGTGTTTCAGATGCAATTTTGGCCTGTTTATGATCTACCATGCTGTCCATGGTTTGCATGTTGTGCAATCTATCCGCAATTTTGATTAAGATTACTCGCACGTCTTCATTAAGCGTCAAAAGCATTTTACGAAAATTTTCCGCTTGCATGGAACCACTTTGGTCCGTTTTTACTTGAGCAATTTTGGTTAATCCTTCGACTAATTGTGCGATTTTAGGATTAAACATTTTTTCAATTTCCTTGACTGTAATTTCAGTATCTTCAACTACATCGTGCATAAGAGCAGCAGCAATAGAGGTTGCTCCCAAACCAATTTCTGAAGCCACAATTTTAGCTACAGCAATAGGATGGAATATATAAGCTTCTCCAGATTTTCGTCTTTGGTCTTTATGAGCATCAACAGCAACGTCAAAAGCTTTACGAATTAGCTTCTTGTCTTCGGCTGTAAGGGTTTGATAACTAATGCGTAAAAGTTCTTTGTATTCTTTCGCAATCGCTTTGTTTTCAGCTTCAATATCAATTTCTATCATAGTCTTCATTATATACCTAAAGTTATAACAAAGTTATGGAATGGACAACTATTTTTTTACGGATTTTTTGATTTTTAGATATTGGATTTTCGTATGTTAGATTTTGAGTAATTTTCATTAAATTTGTTTTGATAATTTTAAACAAATAATATGTATACTACTTATCATTTATCATCGGCTGTAGATATTACATCTGATATTTTAGATGCAATTAAAGCAAACTTTAAATCTAAAGCTATTGTAATTACTGTAGAAGAGGAAGAAAATTATGAACTTTCCGAAGAAATGAAAGGAATTTTAGAAGATCGTTTGGCTGAAGATAAAAGTGATTATTTAACTTCTGAACAATCAATTAAAGCGCTTAAAGATAAGTATGGCTTATAAAATTCTTGTTTCTCCAAGAGCACAGAAAGAAATTATAAAAGCTATTGAAGATTAGTATTTGCAAAAGGTTAGATTTGAACAACATTTGTTGGAGTTGGTTGCTTATTAGTGAGAAGTGAAGAGTGAGAAGTGAAGAGTGAGAAGTGAGAAGTGAAGAGAAATAAGGTATATAGGGATTAGTTGAAGTATATATTGAATTGTAGTTTTTGACATAGTATAGCTTGGTAAAGTCTTATTCAAGATATAGTAAAGGCATAGTAAAGGTATAGTAAAGGTATAGTAAAGGTATAGTAAAGGGGTTGGGTTTTAAAAATAGGCTTAAATGTTCGTTTTTTATTTGTTTTTGTTTTGATCTTAGTTCTGAGTTCTCAGTAGACTGTTTACATTCCGAAGGAATCTCTTCTATTATAAAACTAAACGTAATTAAACATAAATTTAAACTATCATAAAAAAGATGTTTTTTCCTGTTTTTTTGTGATTGTTTTTTAGTCTTTAATCAATTTATAACTGCTTAGTTTTCCGTTTTTATCATTTAGTTGCAGTATATAGATACCAGTACTTAAATTATCAATTGTTATACGATTGTTTTCTAGGCTTACTGTTCCTTTTTGGACACAAACACCAGTTATTGAGTACAAATCATAGTTGTATTCTTGGTTTATGTTTTGGAGTTCTACTACGTTATTTGCTGGGTTTGGGTATAGGTTTATGTTTTGTGATTGAAAAGTTTCATTTGCTAATGGAGTGCATGCTTGTGTGGCAAACTTAGTTATGAAAAAATCACTGTTACCCCCATTGCTGTAGTAATTTACGTTGTTACTATCGGTAAGTTGGTACCCCATATATCCACCTAATAAAAGGTCTCCATTATTGTCTAGTGTCATTTTTGTAAAACCATCATCAAAGCCGTTATTCCCTACTAAACGATTTAGAGAAGTACAAGTGCCAGTTGTAGGATCAAGAGTAACTAATAATGGGTCACGTGCGTTATTTGAACCAGGGCCAGTTACAGATTGTGTACCCCAAGTTACAGAAGCTCCATTAAAACTACCCGACACATAAATTTTCGTTGGAGTGTAAAGAAGATTACCATCTAGAAAGTTTCCTGAAGGATCATAGTAAGATAGCCAATTGAAAGAAGAAACATCAGGATTACATTTCATTACAAAAGCAGCTGACCCAGTATTTGTACCCGGTAAAGTCCAACCTAAAAAACTGCCCGAAATATAATTATTTGTTAAACCAGATAGATAAACGTTATTTTGTGAGTCAAAATCAATACTAGTAATATTAATTGAAGTTCCTATGGTTTCTCTATGCCATTGGTATTGCCCTGATGCATTAAAACAAATAATTTTAGAAAAAGCATTTGAAAGGGTATTACCCCCAGCTGTAATAGTATTTGAACTATTACTATTATAAGCATGAACTGCATAATAATACCCATTGTAAGAATTGCGATACCATCTAACTTCGCTACTAATGTAGGACGACACTTGCAGGTCAAAAGCTGTTGCACTTATAAATGTGCCA
>NZ_KE383905.1:0-192859 GCF_000422685.1 Flavobacterium gelidilacus DSM 15343
TTAAGACACCAAATCCATGTGCTGGAGATGAGACAGTGGGAGTTCAAGTGATTAATTATCCACATTTCTTTACACCAAATGGCGATGGAATAAATGACACATGGAATATTAGAGGATTAAATGGTCAAGAAACCGCAAAAATTTATATCTTTGACCGCTACGGAAAATTATTGAAACAAATTAGTCCATTAGATAGCGGAGGTTGGAACGGAACATTTAACGGACAACCACTACCAGCAACGGATTATTGGTTCACGGTAGATTTTTATGAAATTACAACAAACGGTATATTAATACCAAAACAATTTAAAGCTCACTTTTCATTAAAACGATAATATATTATGAATTTTAAAAGAGGATACCTACTATTATTAGTGTTTATTACACAATTTTCATTCTCACAAGAAGGAATTGCAGTTTATTCTGATTATCTATCAGATAACCTTTATTTGTTGCATCCGTCAATGGCAGGAGCAGCAGATTGTGGCAAAGTTAGAATGACAGCTCGTCAACAATGGTTTGGTCAAGATGAAGCACCTGCTTTACAGACATTGAGTTTTAATACTTCGGTAGGAGAGCGTTCAGGAATAGGAGCAATAGTTTTTAACGATAGAAACGGTTATCATACACAAACAGGAGCGAAATTAAGTTACGCACATCATTTGAGATTCTCAAGAAGTACTTTAGATCTAAATCAATTATCATTTGGTATGAACGCAGGTTTAATTCAAAGTAACTTAGATGAAACTTCATTCTATTTGTCAAACCCTTCGTATGATCCAATTGTAAATGGAGGAATAGTTCAAAAGGATTCTTATTTTAATGTAGACTTAGGTGCTTCTTATTTCTAT
Source organism: Flavobacterium gelidilacus DSM 15343 (assembly GCF_000422685.1). Taxonomy (GTDB): domain Bacteria; phylum Bacteroidota; class Bacteroidia; order Flavobacteriales; family Flavobacteriaceae; genus Flavobacterium; species Flavobacterium gelidilacus. The sequence goes on from NZ_KE383905.1 coordinate 852, forward strand.
CTAGATCTATATACTCACTTTACAGTTAAAAATGTTATAGCTAGTAAGAGAGAATTGTATACAGATATTGAAACAGACAATTTGAGAAAATATCTATGGAGTGTTGGTTATGTATTTAATGTTGGAGATAATGGCCTATTATTAGAGCCTTCAACATTATTTCAATTAGTAGATCAAACAAAAGAAAAAACAATTGATTTAAACTTAAAACTTTATAAAAATTTAGATTTTGGTAGAGTATGGGCTGGATTGTCTTATAGAAGAAGTTTTGATGGTGCAAACTATGTTGACGGAACAAGTGTAGGTGAACAAAAACTACAATACATAACACCAATTTTAGGTTTAAATTATAAGAAATTTATGTTTGCTTATACTTATTCACATTTAACAGGTAATGTTAAATTTGATAAAGGAGGGTTTCATCAAATTACTTTAGGACTAGATATCTTCTGTAAAAACAGTAGATTTGATTGTAACTGTCCTGCTGTAAACTAAATTTAATTTATTAAAATATATAGTCCCGTTTATTATTATGAACGGGATTTTTTTTGACATGATAATAAAAACAATAAACGGTAAAACACCTAATATTCCTTCTGATTGCTATGTAGCTGAAAATGCTACAATTGTTGGTGATGTTTCTTTTGGTGAAAAATGCAGTGTTTGGTTTAATGCTGTAATTAGAGGCGATGTTAATTTTATTAAAATCGGAAATAAAGTAAACATTCAAGATGGAGCTATTATTCATTGTACTTATCAAAAACACCCAACAATAATTGGGAATAATGTTTCAATAGGACATAATGCAATTGTGCATGGTTGTACAATTCATGATAATGTTTTAATAGGTATGGGAGCAATAGTTATGGATAATTGTGTGGTTGAAAGTAATTCAATCGTTGCAGCTGGAGCGGTTGTAACTCAAAATACTATTATAAAATCAGGTTGTATTTATGCTGGTGTTCCTGCCAAGAAAGTAAAAGATATTGATCAAAGCGATTTTGCTGGTGAAATAGAACGTATCTCGAATAATTATGTAATGTATTCTGGGTGGTTTAAAAACGAAGAATAAGGTTAAAAATCTTCTTCAATAACTTTGTATTGGTTATTTAAAATTTCGGTTAAGACCTTTGGATTAGAATTTGTGAAAAAAGTATTTTTAATTTCCGTGTTAGAATTGTTCAATAAGCCATTCTGATTTAAAATCTTTTTGGTTTGTATAGCGACAGCTTCACCAGAATCAATTATTTTTATTTTAGAAGGAAGAATTTTTTTAATTTGAGGAATCAAATAAGGATAATGACTACATCCTAAAACTAAAAAATCTATATTTTGTTCAATCATTGGATTTAAATAGCTTTTTAATAGATTAAACATTTCTGGCGTGTCAATGTCTCCGTTTTCTATTAATTGAACTAATCCATAGCCTATTTGTTCAACGATCTTTACATTTTCGAATAAGGATGAAGTTTTATGAAACAGATCGCTATTAAGCGTTCCTTTTGTGGCTAAAATTCCAATAGTATGTGTTAGAGAATTATTAGCAGCAGGCTTGATAGCAGGCTCAATTCCTATAAATGGGACATCATACGTTGATCTTAACTCTTTAATTGCATTTGTAGTGGCTGTATTACAGGCAACAACAATAATTTTACAATTTCTATTTAATAATATTTCGGTATTTTTTTTACTTAAAACAATAATTTCGTCTTTACTTTTTAACCCATAAGGAGCATTTTTGCTATCTGCTAGATATATAGAATTTTCTAAAGGAAGAAGTTTGTTAATTTCTTTCCAAATTGAAGTTCCACCTATTCCAGAATCAAAAAGACCAATGGGATTATTTTTTTTCATACCTCAAAAATAAAAAAAAACCGCAATATGTTTTACCATAATGCAGTTTTTAATTTTTTAATAGAGTTTTTATTAGAAACCTAATTCTTTTTTAACTTCAGCTAATAAGTTTGGACCGTCTGCCATTAAGACTCCACTTCCGTTAGAAGCATCCAATACATATTCATAACCTTTTGCACGTGCCACTTTTTGGATTGCTTGTTGCGCTTTTTCCATAATTGGTTTTACAAGGTCTAATTCTTTTTGTTGTAATTCTTTTGTAGCTGTTTCTCTGTATCCTTGAATACGTCCAGCCATGTCTTGCATTTCTTTTGCTCTTGTTTCATTAATTGCATCAGATACTGCATTAGTTTCAGCATCACCTTGGTATTTTTTCATTTTAGTTTGATATTCTTGTACCATAGTGTTATACTCGCCATCGTAAGATTTTTGAATTTTCTCAAGTTGAGCTTGAGCGGTCTTCATTGCAGGCATATTAGTCATTAGTTCACTTACATCAATATGCGCTAGTTTTGTTTGAGCAGTTACAAATTGTGCACTAACTAAAAATGCTACTGCGATAAAAATTGATTTTAATTGTTTCATTGTTTTGTGTTTAATTTTAATTTATTCTTATTCTCCGGTTTTATTTTCTTCTTCTTTTTTTGCCTTGGCAGCTTCTCTTTCTTCTAAAATTTTAGCTCTTCTGTCTTCAGCTGCTTTTTTTCGATCTTCTATTTTTTTATTTCGATCGTCTAAAGCTTTTTGTCTTACTTCTTCTGGAGTTAACTTGTCTGCTTCGGTTGAAGTTTTTTTATCTCCTTCTGTTGCAGTCTTATCATCACCAGTTGTTGTTTTATTATCTTCTTCAATTAACGTGCCATTTTTTTTAGCTTCCCTTTCTTCAATTAATTTTTGTCTTCTATCAGCCGCTTCTTTTTTTCTTGCTTCATAGGCTGCTTTCTTGTCTTCAATCAATTTTTCACGAGCTGCTCTTTTTTCATCCAATGCTTTTTGACGTGCTGCCATTTCAGGGTTTTCATCTTGCATATCTTCTAGAGCATCTCTAGATTCTTGTTCTTTTAATTGTTTAGATGTTAGCTGTTCTCTTTTTTCAGCTCTAACTAGTTGCCGAACAACTTGGTCACTGATGTCATAACGTTGCGCTGCAAAAAGCATTGTCATATCTGAAGATTTGTCAAATATAAAATCGTATTTTTTTTGTTCAGCTATGTCTTGAATAATTGTAAAAACTTGGTCTTGAATTGGTTTTACAAGTACGGATTTTTGTATAATTAAATCTCCTTTAGGTCCAAATCTATTTTGTTGGTATTCTAATAATTCAGTATCAAGGTAATTTATTTCTTCTTCTCTTTCTTCGATTAATTCTTTAGTTAAAAGAGGTCTTTCTATTTTTAAATCTTCTTTTAACTTATTTATTTCATTTTTTTTGGCTTCAATTTCTTGTTTCCATTTTTGAGCTTTAATTTCTAGTTGGTTTTTGGCTTCAGCATAATTTGGAACTTTTTCAAGAATATATTCCATATCAATAAAGCCAATTCTTATTCCTCTAGATTGAGAAAAAGCAATTGTTGTACTTAAAAATAAAAATAATAAAACTATTTTTTTCATATTACTATATTTAAATTATTTAAGTCAAAAATTAAAACTGTTGACCTATAATAAAGTGTGTTTGCCATCCGCTTTTTTGCGTTGCACCTGGAATTGCATCAAATCCATGTGCAAAATCTATTCCTAATAAACCAAAAGCTGGCATAAACACTCTCAAACCAACTCCAGCTGAACGTTGAACGCTAAAAGGATTGTAAGATTTGAAATCATTAAATGCAGCTCCAGCCTCTAAAAATGTTAATGCATATATAGAAGCACTAGCTTTTAAAGTAATAGGATATCTTAACTCTAACGAAAATTTATTGTAAATAGTACCTCCATCATTCGAAGATAATGAATTATTTGGATATCCACGTAATTGAATTGTTTCTCTACCATCTAAAGAATAGTTCGCAAGTCCGTCTCCTCCTAAGTAAAAACGTTCAAATGGTACTAAGCCTCTATCTTGATTATATGCTCCCATAAAACCAAATTCTCCTAGCGAACGTAATACTAATTTATCGTAAATTTTAGTATACCAATCTGCTTTAAACTTAACTTTATAGTACTCTAACCATTTGTATTTTATTTGGTCTACTTTGGCAGGATCTGCAACAGCATCTTCAGTTGTGTATGCTTTAGATGGAGTAGGATTTGAAGTTGAAGGTAATTCAGTTAAAAGATCTCCATTGTTTACTAAAACTTCTGCCCCAGAATCATCAGTATATATATATCCTAATCCGTCATAAACATACTTGTTTTCTGCTAAATCTCCTAAATTAGCATAATCAACACCATTTATAAGCGAATAAGGTGGTGTGAATTTTGCAGAAACACTAAATTCTGATCCATAAGTTGGATAAATAGGATTTATACCCTTACTATTTCTGCTTAATCCGATAGTGTATGCTAAATTTCTAGATGCACCATTTCCGAAGGTAAATAATCCAGAATTATAATTGTTAAGTTTGTAATATTGAAAAGATACTGCTTGAGAAAGCGTAAAATAATCATCAGGAACAGTAAGCCTTTTTGCTATACCTACTGACAACGATGTAATTGTAAAACTTTGCGATTTGTCTACATCTCTAGTAGAATAGTTGTATAAAAATTGTTTACTTTGAGATAATGAAGTAGAGAAACTAACAGGTTTCTTTCCTCCATACCAAGGCTCTTGAAAACTTAAACTATAGGTTCTAAAATATGAACTTGCTTGTAAATTAAGAGACATTTTTTGTCCGTCTCCCATTGGTAAAGGTTTGTATGCTTCTTTGTTGAAAATATTTCTGATAGAAAAGTTATTGAATGATAATCCTAAAGTTCCAATAAAACCACCACCACCATAACCACCTTGTAGTTGAATCTGACTAGCTCCCTTTTCTACAACGTTATATTCAATATCAACTGTTCCAGCTGCTGCATCCACATTTTTAAATTTAGGATCAATTGCTTCTGGATCAAAAAAGCCTAGTTGGCCAAGTTCTCTTATGGTTCTAATTAAAGCATCTTTACTATATTTTTTTCCTGGTTTTGTTAGAATTTCTCTGTAAATGACATGGTCGTTAGTTTTTTCGTTTCCAACAACTGTTATTTTATTAAAATAAGCTAAAGGACCTTCACTTATTCTTATTTCAAAATCAATAGTATCATTTTCTGTTTTAACTTCAACTGTGTTGATGTTTGAAAATAAATAACCATTGTTTTGGTATAGGTTTGTAATGTCTTCTGCATCAGGATTTGTTTTGTCTTCAATTCTTTTTTGAAGCAAAACACCATTATATACATCACCTCTATTGATGCTTATCATTCTTCTCAAATATTCTTCTGTGTAAATTGTATTACCTAAGAATCGAATATCACCAAAGTAATATTTTCTTCCTTCTTCTAATTTTACATCAATAAATAATTTGTTTTTATCTTTATTATAGGTTACAGTGTCACTAATGATTCTAGCATCTCTGTATCCTTTTTCTTTGTATTTAGTAATAACACTTGTTAAGTCTTCTTCATATTTTTCTTTTATGAATTTTGAAGCTTTAAATATTCTAATTGGATTTTGTTGTTTGGTGTTTTTAAAGGCTTTTCTTAATTTTTTATCAGAAAACTGCTCATTTCCTTCAAAATTTATCTTCTTGATTTTTACTTTTTCACCTTTATCTATTTTAATAAGTAAATCAACATTTGTATCTGTTGAGTCTGGAAATGTATTTACAATTACTTTTGTATTGTAAAAACCATCTTTTTTGTACTTATTTTGAATGTAATTTTTTGTTGTAGTAATAAGGTTTTCATTGACAATTTTTCCTTTTTTAAGATCGTTGTCTTTAATTAGTTCTTCTTTTTTTCCTTTTTTAACTCCTGTTATTTTTACATCAGCAAGTTTTGGTAATTCGTTGATGTTTAATTCTAAATAAATACTATCATTTTGAATTTTATTAACATAAACATTAATATCATTGAAATATCCTAGTTTCCATAACTTTTTGATAGCAGTACTAATTTCTTCACCTGGTACAATTATACTTTGCCCTTTTTCCAAACCAGCAAATGTGATTATAGTCTGAGGGTTATAATTTACTTTTCCTGTAACTTCTATATCTGCTAAAATATAAGATTTACCATTTTCAAAATCACTTTCTTGTGCAGAAATTTTGAATAGGCCTAAAAATAAAAATAATATCGCGCTGTACTTGATATTTTTGTTTAAAAGAGAATTTCTTTTATAATTGTTCACTTGTTTTTCCAAATCTACGTTCTCTTTTTTGGTAACTAATAATTGCTTCATACAAATTGTTTTCTGTAAAATCAGGCCATAATACATCGGTAAAGTAAAATTCGGCATAGGCTATTTGCCATAACAAAAAATTACTGATCCTATGTTCGCCACTTGTTCTGATTACTAAATCTACATCTGGTAAATTATGCGTGTAAAGATGCTCATTAATAATTGATTCGTCAATAGCTGATTCAGAAATTATATTATTTTTAACTTTATTGCTAATATTTTTAACAACTTGAATGATTTCTTCTCTAGATCCATAGCTTAAAGCTAAAGTCAATGTCATTCTATTGTTATTCTTTGTTTTTTCTATTACTTCTTGCAGTTCTTTGAAAACTTTTTTTGGTAAGGTTGTTAAATTACCAATTGCATTAAGTTTTATATTGTTATTCATTAATGTAGCTTCTTCTTTTTTCAAGGAAGAAATTAATAATTTCATTAATGTGTCTACTTCTAATTTTGGTCTATTCCAGTTTTCTGTTGAAAAGGCATATAGTGTAAGGTTTGGAATTCCTAACTTGGCACAAGATTCAACAGTGACCTTTACAGATTTTGATCCGTTTTCATGACCTATTGCTCTTAGGAACCCTTTTTGTTTAGCCCAACGACCATTTCCATCCATTATAATTGCTAAATGGTTGGGAAGTCTTTTGTCGTTTATTTGTTCTAAATAATTCATTTATTTTCCTTGTGGGCAAAAACATGGGTTTTCACCAAACGTATAGGTTAATGTTGCTCCAGTAAACATATACCAATCATTACTATTTAAATTTCCAAAACGAATACTTTCATAATTGTCGTTTGGGGAATTGCTTCCGTCTAAATTGTCAGATAAAGTATATCTCGCTCCAGCTTCTATTCCTATAATAAAAGAATGAGCAACTCTTGCTTTAAAACCTAAAACCATTGGAATAGAAAATGATCTTCCAGAATCAAATCCTTTTCCAGCATTAATATTGTCACTTTCAAAATTATTATGCCAAAAATAATTTACACCCGTAAAAACATAAGGGGTATATTGCATATCAAATTGATGTAAATCAAACGGAAAAAAATTAAATTCAATTCCGGCCGAAACCTCTTTAATGGTATTTGTAAAACTATATTCTCTTAAATTCCTACTTGGAACTTTGGAGTCTAAATCATTTCCTTTAATTCCTCCTTGCATGTAACTAAATCTATAAGAGTGTCTAATACTCTTGTTCCATTTGTAAATAAAACCAAAAGCAACCTCATTTGGGTCGATGTATGTAGTTTTACCTACATCACCAACATAATTTGTGCCTCCAAGAAACACACCAACCTCATGTATTTGTGCTTTGGAAGTAGTACTAAATGCTGTAAATAATATAATTAAAGCTAGTTTTTTCATTTTTTCAGATTGCAAATATAACAATATTGATGTTTTAACTTCATAAAGAAGCAACTTTTTACTCAATATTAGTAACGCAAAAAATCGGAAAGTAATATATTATAGGTCTAAAAGAGTTTTAATTTCTTTTATCTTCACCCCAAAGTAGTTTTTTTCGTATAGTTTTTAAGAAACCTTCTTCAAAAAAATCAACCATTTTGATTTCGAAAGGAGCTTTTTTTATTGTTAAAGAAGTTTCTTTTGTTACTGTTGTAATTCTCGAATCTAATGAAACTAAAAATTGATCTTCTCTTCCAGAAATGTTTAATCTAATCTCAATGTTATCCGGAATGACCAAAGGTCTAGCTGTTAGGTTATGAGGAGCAATCGGAGTAATTACAAAACTAGAATTTTCTGGCATTAATACAGGTCCACCACAACTTAGAGAATAACCTGTCGAGCCTGTTGGAGTTGCAATAATTAAGCCGTCTGCCCAATATGAATTTAAATATTCTTCATTTAAAAAAGTCTCAATGGTAATCATCGAAGTTGTGTCTTTTCTTGAAACTGTGACTTCATTTAATGCAAAATTAATATCTCTTAAATCTTCATTTGGAGGAGAACATTTTAAACTAATCAATGTTCTTTTTGAAATTTTAAAATCGTTAGTAAACAATTTGGGTAAAAAAGTATTAATGTTCTCTACTTGAACGGTTGCTAAAAAACCTAATCTACCAGCATTTACACCAACAATTGGAATATTTTTGTCTCTAACTAAAGTTGCTGCTCTTAAAATTGTACCATCACCACCAATACTGATTAGAAAATCTATTGATTCATTTAAATCATCATGTTTTTTAAAAGTTTCATATTCATTTAATAATTCAAACTCTTCTTTTATAGAATCATAGTATTTTTTTTCAATACAAATTTCTGCTCCATTTTTCTCTAGAACATCAATAACCTGACAAATTATTTCAATGGTGTCGCTTTGGTAGTGTTTTCCAAATAAAGCTATTTTCATTATTAAATATTTAGGTATTTGTCTAAATAATCTGAGCGCTCTTTTAAATTCTCTAAATAGGAATCTTCTTGATGTTCAGATATAATTACATATTCATATCTTCTAAATCCTTGAAGGATTTCGTTCATATAACTTTGAGAAATTTTCAGCGTTACTTCAACTAATTGATCATTGATGTTTGAAATAAATAAACCTAAAAGTTTACCGCCATTTCCTTCAACAATTTGACTTATTTGACTAATTGAATAATCAGATTTAGGTTTTTGAACCACAATTATTCCTCCTTCTTCTTTTAAAAACGGACTATCCTGAAAAAATTTAATAACATCTTCTATTTCATAATAACCAATATATGCGTTTTTTACATTTAAAACAGGCATGATATTGCATTCATTCTTGGCAAATTCTTCTAAAACATCGAGCCAAATCATTGTGTCTCGCACAAAAAAACGTTCAAAGTCAAATTTGTTTTCACTAATCAATGTGTTTTCATTGAGAACTTCAGCGTCTTCTTTTCTAAGACAACCAACATACACATTGTTCTCAGTCACTGGAAAATGTGAATAAGGTATTTCTAAAAACAAATCTTGGGCATCTGCAATAGTTTGAGTTGTTTTTAGAGGTTTAATGTCAAAATTTATGTAATTTGTTAAATTGTGCATATAGTTTAATTTCTTTTGCAAAATAATCAAAAAATACAAGACTAAACCTATTAGACTTTGTATTTTTGTACAAGTTAAAAAACAAAGTTATGACAAAGTTATCAGTTAATATTAATAAAATTGCAACTTTAAGAAATTCTCGAGGTGGAAATGTACCAAATTTACTTCAAGTTGCTAAAGATTTACAACAATTTGGTGCACAAGGAATCACTATTCATCCTAGACCAGATGAACGACATATCAAATATCAAGATGCTTACGATTTAAAAAATGTAGTTTACACCGAATATAATATTGAAGGAAATCCTGTAAAGAAATTTATGAATATGGTTTTAGAAATCAAACCAACTCAAGTTACTTTGGTTCCAGATGCGGATGATGCTTTAACTTCAAATGCTGGCTGGAACACAATTAAACACAAAGATTTTCTAAAAGAAATTATTCAGGAATTTAAAAACAATGGAATTCGTACTTCAATTTTCGTCGATCCAACTATTGAAATGATAGAAGGAGCAAAAGAAACTGGTGCCGATAGAATCGAATTGTACACAGAAGCATTTGCGCATCAATATGGTTTAGGAAACAAAAAAGGAATTGAACCTTATGTTGAATCTGCTTTAAGGGCGAATGAATTAGGTTTAGGAATTAATGCAGGTCACGATTTAAGTTTAGATAATATTCAGTTTTTTAAACAAAATATTCCAGATTTATTGGAAGTTTCAATTGGTCACGCTTTAGTTGCAGAATCTTTGTATTTAGGTTTTGACAATGTAGTTAACATGTATCTTAATAAAATGAAATAATTTTTGGGCGTTACCTCGTTAGAAAAAAACGAGGTCAGGCTTTTCGCTATATCTTTTTTTTCAAAAAAGGATGCCGCTACAATCCTTAACGCACAATCGATAAAAAATAAAATAATGATATTAAATTCACGAATAGAAGGTAATGGAAAACCATTTGTAATTCTTCATGGGTTTTTGGGCATGTCAGACAATTGGAAAACTTTAGGTTCTCAATTTGCAGAAGATGGATTTCAAGTTCACATGTTAGACCTAAGGAATCACGGAAAAAGTTTTCATTCAGACGATTTTAGTTATGAATTAATGGCAAATGATGTAAAAGAATACTGTGATTTTCATAAGCTAGAAAACATTATTTTACTTGGTCATTCAATGGGTGGAAAAACGGCCATGCTTTTAGCGACTTTATTTCCAGATTTAGTTGAAAAACTAATAATTGCGGATATTGGACCCAAGTTTTATCCACAACATCATCAGCCTATTTTAGAAGGATTAAATGCAGTAGATTTTTCTAAACAACCAAGCAGAAGTGAGGTAGAAGAAATTGTTTCCAATTATATTACAGATTTTGGCACAAGGCAATTCTTGTTAAAAAGTCTATATTGGAAAGAAAAGGAACAATTAGCCTTTAGATTTAACTTAGCTGTTTTTAATAAAAAAATAGAAGAAATAGGTAAAGCTTTGCCAATCGATAATACATTTGAAAAACCTACTTTGTTTTTAAGAGGTTCAAATTCAAATTATATTTTAGATTCTGATTTTGAAACTATTCGTTATCATTTTCCAGATGTAAAAATTGTAACAATTTCAAATGCGGGACATTGGTTACATGCTGAAAACCCTAAGGATTTTTATGCTGAAACCATAAATTTCCTTAAATAAAAAGGCAAATTTATTATGCATGCATAATTTTTTTGTTAAAAAAATTGTAAAATTCATAATTTGTATTAATTTTGAGGTATTGATTTTAACAAATTCAAAAAACTAACTTAAATTTAATTATGAGAAAATTACTTTCTTTAACAATTTTTGCTTTGGCTAGCTCTACTGTTTTTGCAGGAGGATATAGAGTAAGTATCCAAGGACAAAAACAATTAGCTATGGGGCATACTGGTGTTGCTATAGTAAATAGTGCTGAAACAGCTTTTTTTAATCCTGCAGGGATGGCTTATCTAAAAGATAAATTTAATTTGTCAGTTGGTGGAAGTGCATTGTTTTCTAAAACAAGATTTCAAAATTCAGAGTATAATTGGAAAGCTTCTTCCGACAATGTTGGGACTCCATTTAATGTTTATGCTACTTATAAAGTAACGGATTGGTTAACTGCTGGTTTGGCTGTTTATACTCCTTATGGAAGTTCAGTGGAATGGGATCAAGATTGGCAAGGGGCACATTTGGTAAATAATATTGATTTAAAAGCTATTTTTATTCAGCCAACTTTTTCTATAAGAGTAGGAGATGAATTTAGTTTTGGTGGAGGACCAATTTTAGCTACTGGTTCAGTAAATTTTAATAGAAACTTATCATTAAATCCTTTATTATCTGCTAATGGAAGTGGTTCTGATGTAACATTAGATTCAACTGGAATTACAGCGTGGGGTTATAATGTAGGTTTTATGTTTAATCCAACTAGTAAATTAAGATTAGGGTTTAACTACCGATCAGAAATAATCATGGAGGCAAGAGATGGTGATGCAACTTATGCAGATTTACCAGATTTTAACCAAATTCCTAACACAACTTTTAATGCTGACTTACCGTTGCCAGCTGAAATTACTTCAGGTTTGTCTTATCAAGTTACTGATAAATGGTTAGTTGCTTTTGACTATAACTATACTATGTGGAACGTTTACACTGATTTGGATGTGAAATTCGGAAATGGAACAGAGTCAATAAATCCAAGAAACTATAAAAACACCAGTACATATAGAGTAGGTACTCAATATGTTGCCAATGATAAATTTACTTTCAGAGCAGGTTGGTATTTTGACGAAAGTCCAGTACAAAACGGTTATTTTGCACCTGAAACACCAAGAAATGAATCTATGGGATATACAGGAGGTTTGACTTATCAGTTAAATCCAAAATTCGGAATTGACTTATCGTTATTGTATTTGCATTTTGACGAAATAGACAATTCATATGATTATTCTACTGATCCTGTTTCTGGTACTGCAAACCCTGATTTCGGAGGTACTTATAAATCGTCAGTTTTTTCACCAGGCGTAGGTGTAACTTACAGCTTCTAATCAAAAATTTTAATAAAAATGAAAAATAAATTTATATACTTATCAGTTTTGGCAATGGCAGGATTAGTTTCTTGTGAACCAGAATTTGAAAATGCAGTAGATGCAAATTATACAGCTGGAGAAGCAGATTTTTCTTCTTATGTTGCTGTTGGAAACTCATTAACAGCTGGTTACATGGATGGGACAATGTATAAAAGTGGTCAGGCAAATTCCTTTCCAAATTTATTGTCACAACAATTTGCAACTGTTGGTGGTGGTGTTTTTACGCAACCTTCTTATGAAGAAGATGTGAATAATTTAGGAGGAATCTCTGGGATTCCTGGGTTTGGTACTCGTAGAGTAATTAACTTTGCAACAAGTGCTCCAGAAAACATCGCTGGAACTTCTACCATTACATTAACTCCACAAGCTACAGCATATAATAATATGGGTGTTCCTGGAGCTAAATCGTTTCATTTATTAGTTCCTGGCTATGGTAATCCTGCAAATTTTCCTGCAGCAAATCCTTACTATGTGAGACATGCAACATCAAATACAGCAACTGTATTAGGAGACGCAATGACTAAAAATCCAACATTTTTTACAAACTGGATAGGAGCAAATGATGTATTGTCATATGCAACTACTGGTGGAGTTGGAGTAGATCAAACAGGGAACTTTAATCCTCAAACATATGGACCAAACGATATCACTGATCCAACGGTTTTTGCTGGAGTTTATAGTTTAATCGTTAACGGAGGAACAAGTCCTGCTTTTGGTGCTGTGACGGGTTTATCTCAAAATGGTGCTAAAGGTGTAGTTGCTACTATTCCAAGTGTAACTTCTATTCCTTTCTTTACAACAGTTCCTTATAATCCTGTAACTGCAGCAGCAGTTGGTGGAGCATCAAATATTACTGCGTTAAATGCTCAATTATATGGGCCATTAAAACAAGCTTTAACAGCTTTCGGTGCAGGTTCAAGAATTAACTTGTTGAGTGCTACAGCTGGAAATCCTTTGCTAATCAAAGATGAGTCTTTAACAAATTTATCAGCTCAATTGACTGCTGCTTTCACACCTACACTAGGGGCTGCAACTGCTGCTTTTTATGGAAGTGTTTTTGGTCAAGCACGTCAAGCTACTGCAGATGACTTAGTGTTGTTAACAACTAGTGGAGTTATAGGAACTGCTCCTACAGGTGTACCTGCTCCTTTAGATAAATATGGAGTTACTTATCCACTTCAAGATCAACATATCTTAATTCCTTCAGAGCAATTAGCAATTGCAAATGCAACTAATGCATATAATGCAGCTATTAAATCTATTGCAGCTTCTAAAAATCTTGCAGTTGCAGATATGAATGCTATTTTAGGTGTTTTGGTAAACGGTTTACGTTCGGTTAACGGTCAAATCTATACTGCAAATTATTTTAGTGGTGCTGCTACAGAAAATAAAGTATTGTTTTCTCTAGATGGTGTTCACCCAAACTCAAGAGGTTATGCTGTTATTGCTAATGAAATTATTAAGGTAATTAACGCTCATTACAAATCTAACATGCCGTTTTTAAACCCTTCTTATTTCCCTGGAATTAATGTAGTGGCTACAAATTAAAAGATTTAAAAAAATATATATTTTAAAAAGGGCACCATTTTTGGTGTCTTTTTTTATCTTTAAAATTAAATAATATACTTATGAATTTACTTATTAGGCTTTTGATCTCTACGGTAGTAGTTTTTGTATTAGCACATTTTTTACCGGGTATTGCTGTTGATAGTTTTACAACTGCTTTAATTGTTGCAGTTGTCTTAGCACTATTAAACACATTTTTAAAACCAATATTGATATTTCTTACAATTCCTGTTACAATTATAACTCTAGGACTTTTTCTATTAGTAATTAATGCTGTAATAATTTTAATTTGTGATAAGCTTATCGACGGATTTGGAGTTTCAGGTTTTTGGTATGCCTTGTTATTTAGTTTGCTATTGTCATTAGGTCAGTCTATTCTGAATAATATTTTCGTAGAGAAAAGCTAAAGTTTTTATGTCTATGAATTTCAATTAATTAAAAACTTGTTTGGGTTGCAAAATTTTTATAATTTTGCAACCCAATTTTATTAGGAAAAAAAAGTAAAAATGAACATTACAAGAGAGAACGTTGATGCATTAAATGCAATAGTAACTGTAGCAGTTACAAAAGGAGATTATTCAGATAAAGTAGCTAAAATTTTAGAAGATTATAGAAAAAACTCAAATATCCCAGGATTCAGAAAAGGTGCTGTGCCAATGAGTGTTATTCAAAAGCAATACGGTAAAGCAGTTTTGTTAGATGAAGTAAATAAGTTTTTACAAAAGTCTTTAAACGACTACCTTGTTAAAGAAAAATTAGATATTTTAGGAAATCCTCTTCCAAAAGTAACAGAAGATTTTGATTGGGATAAAGAAGATTTCAAATTTGAATTTGAATTAGGATTAGCTCCTGATTTTAAAGTCGATTTAACTTCAAAAACTAATGTAACTCAATATATAATTATAGCGGATGAAGCTATGTTGAAAGAGCAAATAGAAAGAATTCAGAAACAATATGGTAAATTAATGCCTAAAGATAAACTTGAAGAAGGTTTTGACGTTTCAGGAACTTTCTCTAATGAGGAAAAAGGAATTGAAAACAGAGCAACTTTTGCTTTAGATATCTTTAAAGATAAAAAAACTGCAAAAGCATTTATCGGAAAAAAAGTTGGGGATGTAGTTGTCTTAAATACAAAAGGACTTTTTGATGATGACCATAAATTAATGGATTATTTAAAAGTTTCTCATGAAGATGTTCATGGTTTAGATGTTGATGTAAACTTTACAATTGAAGAAATCAACGCAACTGAATTAGCAGAATTAAACCAAGAATTATTTGATAAATTATTTGGAGAAGGAAATGTAAAATCAGTTGAAGAATTAAAAGCAAAAATTAAAGAAGACGCTGAAGGTCAATTTACACAACAAGCCGATCAAAAATACTTAAATGATGTTACGGAGTCTTTAATTGAGAACACTAAATTTGATTTACCAGCAGCTTTCCTGAAAAAATGGATTCAAAATGCTGGTGAAAATCCTTTAACGGCAGAACAAGCTGAAGAAGAATACGAAAAATCAGAAAAAGGATTACGTTACCAATTGATTGAAGGAAAAGTTATCGTTGAAAACAAACTTCAAACAACTTTTGAAGATTTAAAAACATTTACTGCTAGTTTAATCAAAAAACAAATGGCTCAATTTGGTCAAGTTAATCCAACTGACGAAGAGGTTGACGGAGTTGTTGCTAGAGTTTTATCAAACCAAGATGAAATCAAACGTTTGTCTGAACAAATTATGAGCGAAAAAATGATTAATCTTTACAAAGAGAAAGTTCCTGCTAAAACAAAAGAAGTTTCTTACCAAGACTTTATTAAAGAAATGTACGGAGAATAATTTCTCATAAAAAATAATTATCTTTGAACGTCAAACTTTTTTGTTTGGCGTTTTTTATTCTGAATTAATCTCAGAATCTGTTTTAACTTTAATTTAATTATTCAATAATAATATGAACTACGGAAAAGAATTTAGAAAGTTTGCGACAAAGCATCAAGGAATAAATAATTTGTATTATGATAAAATCGTAAAACAAATCACACCAACAGGAATGACACCTTACATTATGGAAGAGCGTCAATTAAATGTTTCTCAATTAGACGTTTTTTCACGTTTAATGATGGATAGAATTATCTTTTTAGGAACAGGTGTTGATGATCAAATTGCTAACATCGTTCAAGCACAATTATTGTTTTTAGAAAGTACTGATGCTTCTAAAGATATTCAAATATATATCAACTCACCTGGTGGAAGCGTTTATGCTGGATTAGGAATTTATGATACTATGCAATTTATTAAACCAGACGTAGCTACAATTTGTACAGGAATGGCTGCTTCAATGGGAGCTGTTTTATTGTGTGCAGGTGCAGATGGAAAAAGAAGTGCATTGCCTCATTCACGTGTAATGATTCACCAACCAAGTGGTGGTTCTTCTGGAGTGGCTTCTGATATGGAAATTAACTTGCGTGAAATGTTGAAATTAAAAGACGAATTATATCATATTATTGCACAACATTCAAAACAAGATTTTGATAAAGTGTATAAAGACTCAGAACGTGATTATTGGATGGTTGCTGCTGAAGCTAAAGAATATGGTATGATTGATGAAGTATTAGAAAGAAAATAAAAAAATCAGATTTTAGAAGTTTTAAATTCTAAAATCTAAATTAAAAAAAATGGCAAAAGAAGTATTAGAATGTTCATTTTGTGGAAGAAAAAAGCCAGAAACTAATTTATTAATTGCTGGTATCGATGCACATATTTGTGATAGATGTATTGAACAAGCTCACGGAATTGTAATTGAAGAAATCAAACAAACTGGTAAATCAGAATTGTTATCAGATTTAGTATTGCATAAACCAAGGGAAATAAAAGCATTTTTGGATGATTATGTTATTGGACAAGATCAAACTAAAAGAGTCATGAGTGTTGCTGTATATAATCACTACAAAAGATTAATGCAAAAGCCATCAGAAGATGATGTTGAAATTGAAAAAAGTAACATCTTAATGGTTGGAAGAACTGGAACAGGAAAAACACTAGTGGCTAAAACTATTGCTAGAATGTTAAATGTTCCTTTAGCTATTGTTGACGCTACAGTTTTAACGGAAGCGGGTTATGTAGGAGAAGATGTTGAAAGTATTTTAACGCGTTTGCTTCAAGCAGCGGATTATGATGTTGAAAAAGCAGAAAGAGGAATCGTTTTTATTGATGAGATTGATAAAATTGCTCGCAAGAGTGACAACCCGTCTATTACAAGAGATGTTTCTGGAGAAGGTGTTCAACAGGCTTTGTTGAAACTTTTAGAAGGAACAGTTGTAAATGTGCCACCAAAAGGAGGAAGAAAGCATCCAGACCAAAAATTCGTTGAGGTAAATACTCAAAATATTTTATTTATTGCAGGTGGTGCTTTTGACGGAATTGAACGTGTAATTTCAAAACGATTAAATCATCAAGCCGTTGGGTATAGTTCTTCTATCAACACAGATAATGTTGATAAAGAGAACCTATTGCAATATATTATTCCTAAAGATGTAAAAGATTTTGGCTTGATTCCAGAAATTATTGGTCGTTTGCCAGTTCTTACTCATATGGATCCATTAGACGCAGCAACTTTGAGAAGCATTCTGACTGAACCTAAAAACGCATTAGTAAAACAATATAAAAAATTGTTTGAAATGGATGATGTTGCATTAGAAGTTGAAGAAGGTGCTTTGGAATTTATTGTTTCAAAAGCTTTGGAATATAAGCTAGGAGCAAGAGGTTTGCGTTCTTTATGTGAAGCTATTTTAACAGATGCTATGTTTGATTTGCCAGGTTCTGAAGATAAAACACTACTAGTGACTAAAGAATATGCAGAGCAAAGTTTAAATAAAAATTTATTGCAGCGATTGAAAGCTGTTTCATAAAAATTAAAAATCCCGATTTAAATTTTAGATCGGGATTTTTTTTGATTTCTTATTTCACAAATCCGCCACCACTTTTAACTTTCTCAGTTTCAATGTTTGTGTTTTCTTTATCTAATTTAAGATTTCCGAAATTGTAGCTTAACGAAATTCTAAAAACTCTACTATCATTCTTTTCATAGAAATTAGTGTTTAAGTTTGGTGCAGCAATTTGAGCAGTTATACTATTTTGATTGAACAAATCAATAGCATGAATTCCGACTTTTAATTTTTTATCTAAAAATTCTTTTTGGAACGAAATATCAAACTGCTGAATAGGTTTTGTGACATCATAGATTTCCCAATTTCCTGGAGGTAAAATATAGTAAGTCATGCTGTTTCTAATATCCCAAGGCAATAAGATTTGAGCTTCAGCTGCATAATTCCAAATAGGTTTTTGTTTAAATGGAAATTCATAACCTTCAATGGTTGTTTTGATATAATTTACACTTAAATATATGTAATTCATTCGGTCAATATTGTTCAAACGTTCCATAAAAACGTCTTTTCCTTTAAAGAAATAATCTAATGGAATTGGGAAGTTAGCATAGGCACTAAAAGTCTTAACACGGTCAAATTGTCTAAAAGTGTTTGAACTAACTAATTCATTTGGTTCTGCACTAAAAACAAAGAAATTTTGATCTTTGGCAACACTATAATTTGTTCCAACTTGCACATAATCTAAAGCCGTGATTTTAAAATCATAATTGTCAAAAAATACTGGATTTAAAAGTAAATTACCACCAGAAGTGTTATATTGATCAAAACTACTTCCGTTTGGATCTAAAGTATTGTAATTAGGCTGTCTAATTTTTCTCGCATAAGAAGAGGAAATGTTTATTTCTTCACTCAATTGATACAATGCACTTACATTTGGAAATAAATTAGTGTTCGAAAATTCAACTTTACTAGCAGTGTTTTCAACTATTCCAGTTCTATTAATATTAAAATCTTCTAAACGCAGTCCTAAAGTGAAATTAAATTTATTAATTTTCTTTCTAGCTTCAGTATAAAAAGCTAAGTTAGATTCCTTATAATCAAAATCAATATTACTTGTTATAGGGTTGTTTAAATTGTATTTTCCAATATTATTTACATCCAAGTGATTGAATTTTCCACCAGTAGTTAAGGTGAAATTATACTTTTGAAATGGAATTGTGAAGTCATATTTTAAATAATAATTTAATAAATCAAAGTTATTCTTTGTGATGAAAGTACTATTTGTATTATTCTCTGTAGCTTTTGAAAACGAATTTGGATTGTTTGAAAATACATTAGAAAACCCAATAATGTCTAACTTTCTTCCAAGTGTATCAAGTTTAGTTTTGTATTGCAAACTAACTTCGTGATTGCTTGATTTGTTTTTAGAAATTCCTTCGTTAAAATAATCTGGAATGCTTGATCCATAAGTTTGTGCATCAAATTCATTTCTATTATTGCTTAAAGTAGCATTGTAATTCAATAATAAATTTGATTTTTTGGAGAGCTTATAATTTGTCCCAATTCTTGAATAAAAATTACGATTGGTAGAAAAAGTCAGTCGTTCTTGTATAATAGTTTCACTTGGATTAAAGGAAGTAAAAGTTTGACCATTTTCCGATTTTTGTTCGCTATCTATATAGTTATAACCAATCATAGTTTGCCAGCTCAAGTTTTTTTCTTTTCCGTTTAAAAGAATTTGTGGACTTGGTTTTTGGTATTTGTTGAAATTATAATTGATATTGAAATTAGCATTTATTCCTTTTAAACGAACAGAACTTGTAACTAAATTTATTACTGAACCACTAGCATTAGCATCAAACGCAGCTCCAGGATTGTAAATTAATTCAATATTGTCAATGGCTTTTGCAGGAAGTGAAGAAAGGTAATTTTTTAAATCATTTCCACTTAAAGAATTTGGAGCATCGTCGATATAAATGACAATTGGTTTTCCATTTAAAGAAAATCCACCAGTTGGCGAAGCAACTACTCCAGGCATTTTTTTAATCGCATCTAAAGCTGTTCCAGAACTAACCAAAGGGTTATCTTTTACATTAATTGTGGTTTTGTCGGATTCAACTTTAATGTATTTTTTTCTATCAGTAAGTACAACTTCTTTCAATGTGTTTAATTTTTCTACAAGAACTACATCGTTTAGCGTAATTGATTTGCTGTTTGCAGTAATTTCAAATGCAATAACTTCTTGGTCGTATTCGTAAGTAAAAATTGTTAGCGTATAATTTCCTGGTTCTAAATTTTCAGTAATAGTAAACTCACAACCAATTTTATTGAAGTATTTGTTGTAAAGAACTTCGTTGTTAAGTTTTCTTTCTAATGTGTAAAAACGATCTGTAGTGTCATTACTACATTGAACTTTTTCGTTGGAAGATTTAACAGTAATTGTTTTTGAAGTTTCTTGCGCAAATATGAAATTGCTGAATAAAAACAATGCAGTTAAAGTAAGTTTCTGAATAGAACTTGAAAATGCAGCAGTGCTAGAACATTTTCGATTAAATGTCTTTTTAATTAGTTTCATTTGATTTTTGATTTGATTGATGATTGTTTATAAGACTAATCAATATCAAAAATGTTACAAAACTTTTTTATTTTATTGTTGAACCTGGCTTACATCACATCTTCTAGGATTACAACCATATCTTGGTGTACTAGAGCATGAAACTAAAAATAAAGTAAGTAAGAATAAAGCAATTATTTTTTTCATAATAGATTTTTTAAACATTCACAAATTGCATTCGCAATAATTGTTCCATATAATTTCGGTCGTTAGAAAGTCTTGGAATTTTATGTTGACCACCTAATTTATCATTTTCTTTTAGCCAATCATAAAATAAACCAGTTTTAGCTACATTTAATACTAACGGATTTAATGTCATGTTATTGTGGCGTTTAGCTTCATAATCTGAATTTAAACTTTGAAGGTTTCTATCCAAAACTTCGCCAAAAGTCACCATGTTTTCGGGTAGTTTTTTAAACTCAACCATCCATTCATGAGCCCCTTGTTTTTTATCTTTCATGAAAATTGGTGCAACAGTGTAATCTATAATTTCACAATTTAATTCTTTACAAGTAGCTGTTAAAGCCATTTCGGTATTCTCAACCATCAACTCTTCACCAAAAACATTTAAATGATGTTTTGTTCTTCCTGTTACTCTAATTCGATAAGGATTTAAACTTGTGAATCTAATTGTATCACCAATCATATAACGCCATAAACCTGAATTTGTCGTAATTACAACTGCGTAATTTTTGTTTAATTCAACTTCATTTAATCGAATAATTCTTTGAGTTGGTTGTCCAAAAGTATCCATTGGAATAAATTCATAAAATATTCCGTAATCTAACATTAATAACAAATCGTTAGAATTATTTAAATCTTGTAAGGCAAAAAATCCTTCCGAGGCATTGTAGATTTCGTAGTACTGAAAATTGTCTTTTGGAAACAGCTTTTTATATTGTTCTCTGTAAGGATCAAAATTTACACCGCCATGAAAATAAACTTCAGCGTTTGGCCAAATGTCCAACATATTTTGTTTTCCAGTTTGTTCCAGTGTTTTGTTTAGTAAAACCATCATCCAACTAGGAACTCCAGCTAAACTAGTTACATTTTCATTTATCGTTTCATTAATTATGGCTGGCATTTTGTTTTCCCAATCACCCATTAATGAAATTGTACTGCTTGGTGTTGAACTAAATTCAGCCCAAATAGGCATATTGTCAATTAAAATAGCCGATAAATCTCCAAAAAAAGTATTGTTATCTTCATACAATTGCTTGCTTCCTCCTAGACGAAGACTTTTCCCCGTAAACATTTGAGAATCTTCATTGTTGTTTAAATACAAACACAATAAATCTTTACTAGCTTTGTAATGACAACCTTCTAAAGATTCACTACTAACAGGAATAAACTTACTTTTAGCATTAGTTGTTCCGCTAGATTTGGCAAACCATTTTATAGGTGTATTCCAAAAAATATTTTGTTCTCCTTTTCGAGTTCGTTCAATTAAAGGTTCTAATTCTTCGTAAGTTGAAACCGGAACTCTTTCAGAAAAGGTTTTGTAATTTGTGATAGAATTGAATTCGTATTGTTTTCCAATAAAAGTGTTTTCAGCTTGTTTTAATAAACTGAAAAGCAACTCTTCTTGTACTTCGTGCGGATATTTTAAAAACAATTCCATTTGATGAATCCGTTTTTTTAAAATAAAAGAAGCAATAGAATTTATGATCGGAAACGCCATATTTTTAAACTGTGAATTATGAATTACGAAATACGAATTATAACTTTACCAAAAATAACAAATTTTGTTGAATATAATACTTTAATCCAAAATCTTTACGAGAATGACATACGAAGGTGTACTTACCAAAATGCAAACAGAAATAGGAAAGCCAATTCAGTACTTTTTGGTCTTTGAAAATAGTTTTTTGAATGTAAATCAGTTAATTGGAAAAGAAACTGAAATCGTTTTTCAAGGGTTTAAATGTTTGAATTGTGGGAAACAAAAGAAAATTTTTCGTCAAGGATTTTGTTATGATTGCTTTATGAGTAGTGCATCAGTAGGTGATTGGATTATGCGACCTGAATTAAGTACAGCGCATTTAGAAATAGAAGATAGAGATTTAGTTTATGAAAAAAAGGTGCAATTGCAACCTCACATTGTCTATTTAGCCTTGTCAAGTGAAGTAAAAGTTGGTGTGACCAGAAAAACTCAAGTGCCTACACGATGGATTGATCAAGGTGCATTGCAAGCTGTTCCAATTGTTGAGGTTCCAAATCGTTATTTGGCTGGAATTACCGAAGTTGCTTTAAAAAATCATTTTGCAGATAAAACCGCTTGGCAAAAAATGCTAAAAAATGATGTGCCTCAAGTTGATTTATTAGCCGAACGATTAAAAGCTGAACAATGGTTGCCAACAGAAGCAAAACCTTTTTTTATGCCTAAAGTTGAATTGTTAGATTTACATTATCCAGTTTTAGAATATCCAACAAAAGTCAAAAGCTTAAATTTAGATAAAACACCATCATTCACAGGAAGAGTATCCGGAATTAAAGGACAATATCTCTTGTTTGAAGATGGAACAGTTTTTAATGTGAGAAGTAATGAAGGTTATGTGGTTAGGATTAGTTTGTAGTTAAAAAGAAAAATTTAAACCTAAATTTATATAACCAGATAAAGAGTTTAATAAAATTTCTTCTACATAAACTTGATTATAATTTATACTGTTTTTAATGTTATTTTGTCTAATATTTAAAATATTATTTCCTTTGATGTAATAATCAATGTTGTTTTTTCTATAAGAAATTTTAAATCCTAAATCGAAAATGTTGTTATTTATAAGTGAAGACGTTTTGTATGAATAATAATTTGAATTTATGTTCCAATTAACTTTGTCTTCTAAAACAACACCATTTAATTTTAAAGTTGGGCTTATTCTTTGAAACTCATTTTCTGTGTTAAAATAATTATTTTTGGTAACACTATTTAAATATTCTACACCAATATTGAAATTAAAATCATTTGATTTAAAATATGATTTATATCCTAAATTAATTTTATTTTGAGATGAATTATTCGTTGAATTAATATTATTTACAATTGTATTTTTTGTTGAAATAGAATTTAATGATTCGATATTAACACCATAAGGAACTGAATAAAACTTTTTGTCAAAAACAAATAACGAAAAGGTTGATTTATCAGTATTTAAATAATCAAATTTCTCTAAAGTTAATAGGTTCGAATTTGTGAAATTCTTACCAATCACTTTATTATTAGTAGTTGAAACTATATTTAAAATCGAAAATATATTTGACTTACTATTTGTGTAAGATAAATTAAATTGAATATTTTTAGACTTAAGTTTTTCATTAATTAAAGTATTAGCAATTAATATTGTACGATAATCTTGTACGATGTCACCATCTAAAAAGTTATAGATTGATGGATTGTTAATTGTTGCATTATAACCTAAAGTTGCACTTAATTTTGAATTAAACTTATAAGTTAAATTAATATTAGGTAAAATATCATTTACAGTTTGATTTAATTTATTCGAGACATTATAGTTGTAATTAATAAAATCTAAACCTAAATTATATTTAAATTTTTCGTTTGAAGTATAATTATACTTAAAAGCCAATGAGTTATTTGTTTTATAAAATCTTGTATCAAAATTATATTGTAAATTTTCTAAACTATAATTATTTAAGTTTTCATTGTCAAAAATTGATTTGAAGTTTATAGTATAACTACCCTTTTTTCTTTTGAAAGTTAAGGTGGATTTAATCCCTAAACTAAATATTGAGTAATTAGTGTTTTGTTCTAAATTATTACTAAAGATATTAAATTGACTCAATGTTTCATTAGAATTTATATTCCTGTTGTTAGAATTGCTTTCAAAATCATTAAAGAAAATAGTTTCAAAAAGCGTTTTTTCAGAAATTTTTTTCTTAAAAGATGTATTGTATCCTATAAGTATATTATCAATTTTATTACTGTTTAAAAATGAATTTTGAAAAGTAGCAAATGAATTTAATAAATTATCTGTCTGTTTATTTTTACTATAAAGCAAATATGCATTTAAATTAAAAAAAGAATTTTTGTCAATTTTGTTTTCGAAGGTAAAAGTATTTGAAAAGAACAAAGAGCTTCCATCATTTTTTTCTGTTTTTAAAATATTTGGACTATTTTCTTGAAAAAATGTTTGAACTTTATTTGTTTCTTGTAAAATATTTAATTTATTAAAAATGGAAACAAATTCAATTCTTTTTTTTGAATTAATCTTGTTTGTATAATTAAGTGTGTAATTTTTTAAATCTTTCGTTTTAGCATCGTCATTTGAAAATAAAAAAGGAGGTAATTCATTTTCTAAAATTAAACCAGAAGAGTTAGTTTCTCCAATTATTTTTTTTCCAATATTTTTTTTAAGAGCAATATAATCAGTTACGGAAATAACAGAATAATTAGTATTGTTTAAGTCGGTTAAAAGATTAAATTTTATTTTTTTTCCAAAATTAAAAAAATTGTTATGTGTTTTATATTGTTTTTTATAACCTAATTCGTTTTCAGAATTACCTTTAAAAATATTTTTAAACTTATCATTTAAACCAACATTTAATGCTGTTACACCACTACTTTCAAAGCCATTTACTGTAGAAAATTTTTGATAATTTTTTAAAACCTCAATTTTCTCTATCATTTCAGCAGTAAGATTTTCAGTTGCTAATTGATGATTGTCTTTAAAGAATTCATCACCATCAATTAATAAATTGTTAACCTGTTTACCGTTGTAACGAATTTTTCCATTATCATCAATAGATATGCCTGGTAACTTTTCTAAAACATCTTTTAGTTTAACTTCTGAACCATTTAGTAATTGTTTTAAATTATATTTTATGGTGTCTTTTTTTTCTATGACATCATAAGATTTACTGCTTAAAATTACTTCTTTGAGATTATTTGTTTTTGATTGTAAAATTATTTTTAAAGGTTCAAAATTTTCTGTAGAAATTTCTTTTTTTTCGAAAGATAAATGAGAAACTTTAATGATAACAGGAAAATTTAGATTTTCAACTTTTAGACTAAAATAACCATTTGCATCTGTTTGTGTAAATTTATTGTTTTGTTCTATTTGAACATTAGCTAATATAACTGGGTTTTGCAAACTATCTTTTACAAAACCCGTTATATTTTGACTGTAAGAAAAATGAAAACAAGAAATTATTATTATAATTAATAACTTTTTTTTCATTTATTTAATAATAATTTTTTCTGTTGTTATTGTAGTATTACCTTCCTGTGTAGTTGTTATTGAAGGTGTTTGATTTTTCAATTTCTTATTAAAAATATCATTTACTTCGTTTATAGTGTATGTTTTTTTATCATTAAAGATTGGAGCATCAATTTTTGAATTGTTATCGATTTGATTTATTTTAACTGCTTTCCATTCATAATATTGAGTATAGACATAAAGTATTAATCCAGGTAAACCATCATATTTTTCTGGACCAATTGAAATACTAATATCTTCAGTAAACCAAGCTGTAGATTCGAAATTATGCCAATTTGAAATTGCTTTTTTACACTTAAATCCTTCAATAATTTTTGTCTCTTCTGTAATTTCCCAATTCCAATTTTGTAAGCTATCTCTGCCTGATAGATTTTCTTGACCACTTGGCCAAATAAATAACATTTCTTTTTCTAAATAATTTTTAAAATATAATTTTTCAGATTTTTTAATTGTGCTTTTATAAATTTCAGTTTTAACTTCAACAGTACCTAATTCTTCATTAGTTTTTTCTGATTCTTTCTTTGAAATTAATTCTTTTTCATTAACATTTTCTGCTTTATATAACGACAATCCATTTGAGTACATTAAAGAAAAATTTTTTGCTTCTTTTCTTTTTTCTCTAAATGGTTCTGGTATTTTTTCTAAACTTTCAGCACTTATTATAGGTCTTTCAGAATATTGTATAATAAAAGTTTGTGCATTTGTATGCATGTAAAATATGAAGAAAATGATAATAATAATGTGTTTTTTCATTTTATTTAAATTTAAGAGTTGCTTTAATTTATAAAGCAACTCTAATTATTATACTGTCATACAACTAGTTCTTGTATGAACTAAATAATCTTGGACTTGTTGTCCCATATCATTTTCATATGGTGAGCCAATTTCTGTCATCGTAACAGTTGTCCAACAATAAGTTAATAGCTCTTCAGTAGTTAATGTCATTGTTTCAGTTTGTTGAGTTTCTACTGAAACTGTTTGAACAACGTTTTCTAAAACAATTTCTGTTGTTTTTTCATTCGCAAATGAAAACGATGCAACCATTAAAGCTGCTACTACTAATAATTTTTTCATAATGTATAAAGTTTAAAAGTTTATACATGCTAAACAAAAAAAAAAAAAACGACATACACAAGAAAAATCGTATTTATTTTTAATTTGTAGTCTAAATATAAATAAAACACCTTCGTTCATTGGTAAATTATCTTTTACAAAGCCCGTTATATTTTGACTGTAAGAAAAATGAACACGAGAAATTATTATAATAATTAATATATTTTATCATTTATTTAATAATAATTTTTTCTCTTGTAATTGTTGTATTGCCGTCTTGTGTTATGGTTTTAGTTGGGGTGTAATTTTTCATCTTATTTATAAAAATATCATTTATTTCAGATAATGTATTAGTTTTTTTGCCATCAAAATTTGGACTTACTATTTCTGTATCATTATCCGTTTGGCTTATTCTAACCGCTTTCCATTCAAAATTTGGGGAATACACATAAAGTATTAAACCTGGTAACCCTTCAAATTTTTCAGGACCAATGTTAATGCTAATTTCATCTGTGTACCAAGCTGTAAAATCATAACCAAGCCAATTAGATGTTGCTTTTCTACAAACAAAACCATCAATTGCTTTAATATCATCTGTGATATTCCATTTCCATTTTTGTAAACTGTCTTTTCCAAACATATTGTCACTTCCACTTGGCCAAACAAAGAGCATTTCTTTTTTTAAATGATCTACATATATAAGTTTTTCTGACTTTTTATTTGTAATTTTTGTAATTATAATATTTTTTTCAATTAAATCTTCTGTTTGTTTTTCTGTAATTTTTTGATTTTCGGTTGTAATATTATCATTCTTACTTTCTATGGATTTGTAAATTGATTTACTGTTTGAATATATTAATTCGTAATTAAACACTTCCGTATATTTTTCCCTTGCATATTCAGGCATTTTTTCTAAACGTTCAGCACTAATAATGTTTTTTTCTTCATAATTTACAATTATTGTTTGAGCATTTGTAAATGAGCAAAAAAACATAGTTACAAATAAAATTTTTAAAGTTTTCATTTTATTAAAGATTAATTTTAGATTTAGGTTTTTAAAATATATAGTTCTGTAGTTTTTAATTACAGAACTATTTAAATTATACCGTCAGACATGTTGTATGTGTCTCTACTATAATAATTTCATGCTGCCCATCCATTCCCCATTCGTATTGACCTGTATGCCATATATATGTATTGGTCCAACAATATCTTAGTAACTCATCAATTGTTAAAAACACTGTCTCTGTTTGTTGAGTTTCTACTGAAGCCGTTTGAGTATTGTTTTCTACAACAATTTCTTTTGTTTTTCATTCGCAAATGAAAACGATGCAACCATTAAGGCTGCTACTAATACTAGTTTTTTCATAATGTATAAAGTTTAAAAGTTTATACGTGCTAAACAAAAAAAAAAAACCACATAAGCAAGAAAAATCGTATTTATTTTTAATTTGTAGTCTAAATTTAGATAAAACACCATCATTCACAGTAAGAGTATCCGGAATTAAAGGACAATATCTCTTGTTTGAAGATGGAACAGTTTTTAATGTGCGAAGTAATGAAGGTTATGTAGTAAGAATTAGTTTGTAAAAAATTAAAAACCCTTTTCATTTGATTGAAAAGGGTTTTTAATTTACTTACTATTTTAAAAATCTACTCGTCTTTTTTCTTTTTATTGAATAGGTTGTTTAAACCATCTTTTACTTTGTCTTTTACAACTTCAGTAGCTTTTGTTTTTACTTCTTCCTTAACTTCTTCTTTGGTTTTTGGTATTACCGTTCCTGTAGAATCTGTTTTGGTTGGAAGACCAGCAGCAGCGCCCAATTGACTTAATCCTTGGTTGATGTATTTGTCTTTTTGTTGTTTAACCAATTGTGTGACTAAATTAGTTGTAGCCATTTTTAAGTCGGTTGTGAATTTTGGTGCAGCAAAACTTCCATTCATAATTCCATTAACAGGAATGCTTTCTAATTTCTTAGCATCAGTAGGAGTTAATTTAGCTATCAAATTATTAACTTCTGTTCCTAAATATTTTACTGGAACATCGAATTTTAAATCATAATTTATGTTTTGATCAAACCCATGAGTTCCGCCAACAGTTACTTTTATATCTTGATATTTTATATCGAATGGTTTAACCGTTACTTTTCCATCATTAAACGTTAATGCAGCTTTTACGTCATTTAAGTTTAATTTATCTAAATTGATAAAGTTCAAATTAGAGGTTAAAGTAGAAAGTAATTTTGAGTTTTTATCATTAACTGTGGTTGATAATAATTGTCCAATTAAATCACCTGAAAGAGTTTTTAAATCTGGAGTCATATCATTTGTCAAATTACCAGATAATTTTATAGTTGAATTTAATTTTCCGTTTATCACACCAGCAATTGGAGCAATTTTAGCCAACATATCTAATTGTGTAAATGATTCAGCTATATTAACTTGATTTAAACCTAAATCCATTTTAAATGTTGGAACTTTACCTTTAGTAGAAACAGTTCCATTCATGCCAATGTTTCCACCAAATATTGACATTTTTAAATTGTTTAAGGCAATGGCTTCATCTTTTATTACCAAGTTTCCTGAAACATCTTTTAAAATCAAATTATCATAGACTACATTATTAGCTTTTGCCGAAATTGTACAATCTAAAAAGGCTGGAATTTTAACTGCTTCTGTTGCTTTTTTCCCTTCAGTGGTTGTTGTAGTGGTAGGCTCCATAAAATCTGAAACCATTAAATTATTTGAATTCATATTAAAATTTCCTTTCAATACTTGATTTTTAAACATAAATCCGTAGAAATTGTCTAAGGCACCAGTTACATTCAAATCAGAACTTCCTGTTTTTGCATCAAATTGATTTAATTGAATTTTACTAGTGTTAAAAGTGATGTCTGCCTTATTAATTAAAAACGGTTTTGCCATTTCTGGACCTGTATAATTAAAACCAGTAATTGACATGTTTCCTGAATTTTGAATGTTTTGATATTGAGAAGTTTCAACAGATTTCATATCAAATTTAGTCACAACATCAGCTTTTAATATTCCTGATAAAGGTTGGTCTAATTGAACTGGATAGGCTTTTGTAACATTAGCTAAATTGATTGTTCCTTTTAATTCTGCATTTACTAAAGCGTTTTCAAAATTTCTGATGTTTGCTTTTATATTAAAAACGTCTTGATCAATAGAAAATGATAATTTATCTAAATTCACGTAAGTGTCATTCATTAAACCAGTTTCATTAACAATATCTGTATCAATTACAATATTTTTTACTGCTTTTGGTAAATCAGGATACTTGAACATTGCATTGTTTGAAGCAATTTTAATGTTGAATTTAGGAATTGTAGTTTCTGTTAATTTTCCGTTTACTTTACCGTTTACCGTAAAATCACCAGATGTTTGTACTTTATTAATATCACCTGAATAAGCTTCTGGAACTAATCCTAAAAAGTTTTTAAAGGAAGAGGTTGGCGTTTTAAATGTCAAATTATATAATTGACCATCATCAACCATTTGAAGGGAACCATCAAATTCTAATGGCAATTGATTGATTAAAGCTTTATTGTCTTTGAAATCAAACTTCATTTTATCCATATCAATCCCTAAAACAGCATCTAATGAAACAGCTACATTTTTCATGTATTTATTTTTCTCCATTTCAAGGGAAAGTTTAGCTGTTGTTTTTGTGTCTAAGTCTAATTTTTGTGCAGCAAAGTTTCCTGTTCCAGAGTGATTAATACTGTCTAAAACCATTTTTATATCTGAACCTTGATCTAAATAAGTAAAACGAAGATTCTCAACTTTATAATCTTGTATGTTTAAAGCAAAAGGTTTGCTATCGCTTTCATCAGCTGGTTTGTCATCTTTTAAGGCAATATCATAGTTTCCAACTCCATCTTTGTTGAAAATGATGTTTACTATTCCGTTTTCAGAAGAAATACTTTCTAAATTTATGGTTTCAGAAGCGTCTTTGAATAATTCTTTGATGCTCATTTTTAGATTCGTTTCACCACTATAAAACAAAGTATCGCCTTCAAAAGGAGCTTTATTGATAATGCTTAATTTACTAATAGTAACATTAGCTTTAGGAAAACTTTTAAGTAAACTTAAATCTACATCTTCAAAAGCAACTTTTGCATCAACACTTTCGTTTAATGTTTTAGCAATCATTTCTTTAATTTTATCTTTAAAGATAAAAGGTGCTGCAACTAATCCAATAATTACAACTAGTAAAGTAATTCCTGTGATTTTTAAAATTTTCTTAAGCATAAGGTTCAATTTATAAAGTGACTTTTATTAAGTATTAATCTAAAGCAAAAGTAATACCAAATTGAAAAAGAATGTATTAAGATTTTAATAAAGTTTTTCAGAATTTAAATTAATCGATAAGAAGTTCGTCATTAGGGTTTAACTTAAATTTCTTTCTAAAAAGATATACAGCCAGATACATAAAAGGAGTGTCAAATAGTGCAATAATAACTTTGAAAGCAAAACCACTAATAAATAGCTTACCAAATATTTCCCATGGGAGTATATTAAAAGAGCAAAGTAAAAATAACACCGAAAAAGTGTCAATAGCTTGTGATGTTATTGTGGAAAAATTATTACGCAACCAGAGCATTTTTCCTTTGGTCAGTTTTTTCCAAAAATGATATACTCGAATGTCTATATATTGAGCAAATAGATACGCAGTCATGGAAGCCAAAACGGCTAAAGCAGTTTGTCCAAAAACCTTACTGAATAATTCATTAGTTATAGGAGAACTTTCAATAGCTGGGACTTCATTGGCGATAAAAATAATTAGCAAAGAAAAGATAGATGCAAAAATACCAGTAGTAACAACTTGATTTGCTTTTTTCTTTCCATAAATTTCTGAAATAATGTCTGTGACTAAAAATGTAATTGGGTATGGAATAATTCCGACAGAAATTTCAAAAAGTTTGGCGCCCAAAATTGTGACTTCTCCAAATGGATGCCAATAAAAAAACTTTTGGAAGATTAAATTAGATACAACTAAAGAGGCAATGAAAAGACCACCAAGAATAAAATAAATTTTTTGTGCTAAAAGTTTGTCTTTAGTATTCATTTTTTGTTTAATTTAAAACAAATATAATTAAACAAAATAAATTAAATAAAAAAACCACTAAATTTTTAGTTTAATGGTTTTTTAAATGATTTTTTTCTGAAAATCTAATATCCGAATATCAAAAAAAAAAAATTATTTTATATCTAATTCAAAAGGCATCATCGCTTGAACACCTTTTATGTTTTGTACTCTTTTTATTTTTTCTAAAAGCATGTAGCCTTCGGTTCCTAATTGCTCTTTCAATAAACTTTCTTTAGTTTTAAAAATTGAAATTCCAGACATGCTTGCTAAAATGTCTTCAAAACTACTTTCATATTCTGGATAGTTTTGTGTTCTAAATTCTTTGATTTTAGCTAAAGTTGCAGCATATTTAATGGCATCGTTTAAGCTTCCTAATTTATCTACTAAACCGTTTTTTACAGCATCAGTTCCTGTCCAAATTCTTCCTTGGGCAATAGCATCTACTTGTTCAGTTGTCATTTTTCTTCCATCTGCTACGCGTTGCAGAAAAGTTTCATAAACATCTTCAACACCTTCAAGCACCACTGCTTTATACTCTTCATTTAAAGGCTCAAAGATACTGTAACCACTAGCGTTTTTGTGTGTTTTAACTTGTTCGGCATTAATTCCGATGTTTTTTCCAAGTTCCGTCATGTTTGGTAACATCCCAAAAACTCCAATTGAACCAGTTATTGTATTAGGTTCAGCAAAAATATAATCAGAATTACAAGCGATATAATACCCACCAGAAGCGGCAACATTACCCATTGAAACTATAACTGGTTTTATTTTTTTGGTTAATTCAATTTCTCTCCAAATTAATTCAGAAGTTAATGCACTTCCACCCGGGCTATCAACTCTTAAAACAATTGCTTTTACATCATTATCTTCTCGTGCTTCTTTTAAAGAACGATTTATTGAACCTTCACCAATAATATTTACACTTCCTTCACCACCTTGAATTTCTCCTTGTGCATAAATAACAGCAATGGTATTGTCAGCTTTAAAATTTGTTGCAGGTGAATCGGCAATTCCAGCATAATCAGAAATAGAAATTTTATTGTATTCTTCACCTTTCTTGACAGCTAATTTTTTACTGATTAAATCGTGATATTCATCTTCATATCCAATTTTGTCAATTAATTTAGTTTCAAGGGCTAGTTTTGGTGTTCTCGCTCCTAAGTTATCTGCAATAGTATTTAAAGTTACAATATCAATATTTCTACTTTTCGAAATGTCAGTTACAATAGTTTCCCAGATTGACTGTAATAAAACGGTTATTTGTTCTCTGTTTTCTGGACTCATTTCTTGTGCTAAGAATGGTTCCACGGCACTTTTATATTTTCCGTGACGAATAACTTCAAATTTCACACCTGATTTTTCTTGTAAATCTTTCATGTAAATTACTTCAGAAGCTAATCCTTTAAAATCTAATTCACCGACTGGATTTAAATAAACTTGATCGGCAACCGAATTTAAATAATAATCTTTCTGACTTAAGACATCAGAATAAGCATAAACAAATTTTCCTGCTTTTTTAAATTCTTCTAATTTGTTTCTAATGGCTTTACTTTGTGCTAAACCTAGAGCAGAGTTGTTTTTTAATATGGAAATTCCTTTAATGTCTTTGTCTGTTTTTGCTGCTTCAATAGCGTCAATTACTTCAATTACACTTGCTTTTTGTTTGCTTTCTAATAAAGCTTCAAACGGACTTGGTTCAAAAGTTCCATTGTAATCTAGGCTGATTTCTGACAAATCTAATTCAATAACTGAGTTTTTCTTTAATTCGGGTTTTCCATCACCACTTCCGGCAATAGCTCCGATAACTAAAATAAAAAAGAAAAAAAGAAATGAAAATAAAAATATGCCGACTATAGTTGATAAAACGTTGCTTAAAAATCTCATTTTTAAAATATTAATTAATGTATATATAAGTGTCAGTTTTGGCAATATTGTTACAACTTTAAAAAAAAATAAAAATCATCAGACATAAGCCAAAAAATGTTTGTTATTTTGCCAAGTATGAATTCACAAAACCAAATAGTTTTATCGCTTGGAAGTAATATAGGAAATAGATTAGAAGCTATTGAATTATGTATTTCTTCCATTCATAATGAGATTGCAACCGTTGTAAAAGTTTCAAATGTTTATGAAACACCAGCTTGGGGTTTTCAAAGTGAACCTTTT
Organism: Flavobacterium gelidilacus DSM 15343; assembly: GCF_000422685.1. Taxonomy (GTDB): domain Bacteria; phylum Bacteroidota; class Bacteroidia; order Flavobacteriales; family Flavobacteriaceae; genus Flavobacterium; species Flavobacterium gelidilacus. Next base: position 34,823 of record NZ_KE383905.1, read on the forward strand.
TTCAATTGTGCTATTGTAATTCATACCACAAAATCACCACAAAAAATCCTTACTCAAATCTTAAAACTTGAAAAACAATTAGGAAGAGTAAGAGGAAAACAAGAAGGTTATCAGGCAAGAACCATTGATATAGATATTATTTCTTTGAATGAAGACCTTGTTGAAACTGAAAATTTGCAAATTCCACACAATCAAATGCAGAATAGGATGTTTGTGTTATTGCCGATGCAAGATTTAAGTCTGAATTGGATTCATCCAAAATTCAAAAAATCTATTTCTGAATTAATTCAAGCTTGTAAAGATGAAAGTGAATGTAAATTAGTTAAAAAATTAGTTTCACCAATCGAAAAGTTGAAGTTACAAAATTTCAATTATATTGCTATTGAAGGGAATATTGGTGCAGGAAAAACAACTTTGGCTACCAAGATAGCTGAAGATTGTAATGCAAAATTAGTTTTAGAACGTTTTGCCGATAATCCCTTTTTACCAAAATTTTATAAAGATCAGAATCGTTATGCTTTTCCGTTAGAAATGTCATTTTTAGCAGATAGATACCAACAACTGACAGATGATTTGGCTCAATTTGATTTATTTAAAGACTTTATCGTTGCAGATTATCATATTTTTAAGTCACTAATTTTTGCAAAAGTGACTTTGCATGAAGATGAATTTCGCTTGTACAAAACCATGTTTGACATCATTCACAAAGAAATGCCAAAACCTGATTTATATGTGTATTTATACCAAAACACAGAAAGACTTTTAGCGAATATAAAAAAAAGAGGTCGAAATTACGAACAAGAAATTCCAGCAGAATACTTAGAAAAAATCAATCGTGGTTATTTAGATTATATTAAAACTCAAACGGATTTGAATGTTTTAGTTGTTGATATTTCTGATTTAGATTTTATCAAAAAACAAAATGATTACATTTATTTGTTGGGTGAGATTAATAACAGACTAAATTAAGCGTTCACAGATTTAAGAAATTAAAGAAATTTACACAGATTATTTTTTCTGATTTCTCAAATTTCTCAAATCTGTGTTCCAAAAAATCAATTCATTTTCTGAAACAAATCCCAAATCACAATTCCAGCACTAACCGAAATATTCAAAGAATGCTTACTCCCTAATTGTGGAATTTCAATTACACCATCGCTCAAATTAATAGCTTCTTGTTGCACACCTTTTACTTCATTTCCAAAAATTAAAGCATATTTTTTATCAGTTTTAGGCTGAAAATCATTCAACATTATCGAATTTTCTACCTGTTCAATCGAATAAATTTCAACTTGTTCAGCTTTTAATTTTTCAATGACTTCTAAAACGTCTTTGGCATATTCCCAGGTGACTGTGTCTGTTGCACCTAGAGCCGTTTTATGAATTTCTTTGTTTGGTGGAACAGCTGTAATTCCACATAAATATATTTTTTCAACTAAAAAAGCATCACAAGTTCTAAAAACAGAACCTATATTATGTAAACTTCTAATATCATCTAAAATAACAATAATGGGAGTTTTATCTGCTTCTTTAAATTCTTCTTTGCTTATTCTATTTAATTCTTCGTTAGCTAATTTTTTCATTTGACAAAGATAGTTTTTAGTTTAAAATTCTTAATAACAATTATTAACAAATCAATAACAGTAAGCAAAAAAGGAGTTTTATATATTGCTCAAAATTAAAAATTATGAAATACTTATTTTTACTATTTGTTTTGTTCACTCAAAGCTGCAACTCACAAAATTCAAATTTGCCAAAAGTTGACAAAGAAAAACAACAAGCCATTATTGATGAACATTTAACCAATTGTGCAACCAAGTACAATTATAATTATGCAATGGATAAATGGCAAGAATGTTTGGATAAAGGTTTAGAAAAAGATTCAACAATAGCTTATTTGTGGCAACAAAAAGCAATGCCCTTATTTAAAGCAAGAAAGTATGAAGCTGGAATGGTTTTTCTAGACAAAGCCGTTAAATATGATGAAGCAAGATGGTTAGATTATAGAGCTTTTATTAAATGTATTTTTGCGAAAACCTACAAAGAAGCTATTGTAGATTTTGAAAAATGCAAAGCAAGAGTTGGAAATTCTTATGTAATGGATCATTCGTATGATTTTCATATTGCTTTAAGTTATTTACAATTAAATGATTTCAAAAAAGCAGAAAGTATTTTCAAAAAAGATACAGATGAACAAGCAAAAAAGCATGGTGAAGCACATCATTTAGATTTATTTTATTACGGAATTTCATTGCATGAGCAACAAAAATTTAAGGAAGCAATTACGGTTTTTGATAGAGCTTTAAAACAATATCCACAGTTTTCTGATGTAAAATATTACAAGGCACTTGCAATGTATAGAAATGATGAATCAAAAGAAGTAACTGATGCTTTATTTAAAGAAGCAAAAGCAGACTTAGAAGCTGGTTATACGATAAACGAAGATCAGATTTATTATGAAATGTATCCATATCAAATCGAAAAATTAAAAAACAGATAAACTATGAAAAAAATATTTTCTTTTGCAATCGTTTTAATAACTTCAATAGTTGTTGCTCAAACAAATGAAGTTGATTATGTTGTTAAAAACGTAAATGTAGTTCCAATGAATTCAAATCTTGTGCTTAAAAATCAAGATGTAAAAATCAAAGACGGAAAAATCATTGAAATTTCTAAATCAAAAAAATCAAAAAATAAAACTGTAAAAATAATTGATGGCAAAGGTATGTATTTGATGCCTTCATTAAGTGATGCTCACGTGCATTTTCCAGAAACTGAAAAAGAAATGGAAAAAGTTATGCAATTAAACATCATAAACGGAATCACAAAATTACGTTCCATGAGAGGTGATTGGAATCACGTTAAATGGAGAGAAAAGTATAATGCTGAAACTTCTTATTATCCAAAATTATATATTTCTGCACCACCAATTAGTCGTCAATATGATTTAACAATCGAGCAAATGAATGACTTTGTTAAAAGTGCAAAAGACTACAATTTCGATTTTATAAAAATTTTAAGCATCAAAAGTGAAACGCTTTTTAAACAATTAGATAGTGTTTGTAAAAGTCAGAATATTTCTTTGGCTGGACATTTTTTAGATAATCCAAAAGGCATTCATATTTCTGATGAAGCTTTTTTTAATTCAAACTATAAATCTTTCGAACATTTGGGTGGATTAATCGGAGAACCAGAAAAATTCGATTCGCGAATTAAATATATTCAAGACAAAAAAATGGTTGTTTGTCCAACTTTGTTATGGTATGATATTGGTTCAGGTCAATATGATACTGATTATTTAATCAATCAAGACGGAATGCAATTTGTAAAAGAGGAAACCAAAAAAGAATGGGTTGAAAAAACAAATCTGTACAGAGAAAAGACCGGAAAAGCAGCTCTTGAAGTAGAAATCGAAAGCGAAAAAAAATCAATGGAAGAACGTTTTTCAGTAGTCAAAAAATTAAATGATTTAGGAATTGATTTAATTATAAGTCCAGATGCAAGTTCAAAATATATGATTTCAGGTTTTGCTTTATTTGAAGAAATGAAATTATATAAAAAATCAGGCTTATCTAATTATGATATTTTAAAATCATCAACGTTAAATTTTGCAAAACTGTTCAATGAAAACTATGGAACAATAGAAATAGGTAAAAACGCAGATTTCATTTTACTTGGCGAAAATCCATTAGAAAAATTAGAAACGTTAAAAGAAATAAAAGGCGTATTTTATAATAATTTCTATTTAAACGAAAGTCAATTGAATGAAATTAGAAACAATATCGAAAAGTAGTTTAATGCTTTGATGAACTTTGCGTAAAACTTTGCTTCTTTGCGTTAAAATATTTCATCTTATTTTTGATATTGATTTTTGACATTGACATTGAAATTGAAATTGTCATTGATTTTCGTAACTTCGCATTCAATCAAAAATAAAATTGTGGCTAAAAAATCAGCACCTACAGAAAAGAAAGAAACTCCTTTAATGAAGCAATACAATGGCATCAAGGCAAAATATCCAGATGCTTGTTTGTTGTTTCGTGTAGGAGATTTTTATGAAACTTTTGGAGAAGATGCTGTTCGTGCCGCTAGAATTTTAGGAATAACTTTAACAAAACGTGGAGCTGGTTCAGAAACCGAAACGGCTTTGGCTGGTTTTCCACATCATTCTATAAATACTTATTTGCCTAAATTAGTCAAAGCTGGACTTCGTGTAGCGATTTGCGATCAACTAGAAGATCCAAAAATGACTAAAACCATTGTGAAACGAGGTGTGACCGAATTAATTACACCTGGAGTTTCAATGAATGATGAGGTTTTGCAATCCAAATCAAATAACTTTTTGGCAGCATTACATTTTGGAAAAATCTCAATTGGAATTTCATTTTTAGATGTTTCTACAGGTGAATTTTTAACGGCTCAAGGAAATGAAGAATACATTGATAAATTATTGCAAAATTTTCAACCAAGTGAAGTTTTAATTCCGAAGCAATTCAAATTAAAATTTAAGGAAGTTTTTGGCGAAGATTATCATACTTTCTTTTTAGAAGATTGGATTTTTAAACAAGATTATGCTTTTGAAAGTTTAACAAATCATTTTCAAACCAACTCTTTAAAAGGATTTGGAATAGAAGAACTGCAAGAAGGAATTATTTCATCTGGAGCCATTTTATATTATTTATCAGAAACACAACATAATAAAATTCAACACATAACTTCTATTCAACGAATTGCAGAAGATGCTTATGTTTGGATGGATCGGTTTACTATTCGTAATTTAGAATTATATCACTCTACGAATCAAAATGCAGTAACACTTTTGGATGTGATTGATAAGACATTATCTCCAATGGGTTCGCGTTTATTGAAACGTTGGTTAGCACTGCCTTTAAAAGAAGCTATTAAAATAAAAAATCGTCATGAAGTTGTGGCTTACTTGAAAGAAAATCAAGATATTTTAAAACAAATTCAAACACAAATTAAGCAGATTTCAGATTTAGAGCGTTTGATTTCTAAAGTAGCCACTGGAAAAATTTCACCAAGAGAAGTTGTTTATTTGAAAGATTCATTAGATGCTATTATTCCAATAAAAACATTGGCTTTAGCTTCAAATAACGAATCCTTAAAAGTTATTGGTGATAGTTTACACGCTTGCGAATTACTTCGAGAGAAAATAAAAACAACCTTAAATCAAGAAGCACCAGTTGCCATAAATAAAGGAAATGCAATTGCTAAAGGTGTAAATGAAGAATTAGATGAATTAAGAGCCATTTCATCCAAAGGAAAAGGATTTTTAGATGATTTAGAACTTCGTGAAAGCGAAAAAACGGGAATCACATCGCTAAAAGTTTCCTTCAATAATGTTTTTGGCTATTATATTGAAGTCAGAAACACACACAAAGACAAAGTGCCTGAAGAATGGATTAGAAAACAAACTTTAGTCAGTGCAGAAAGATATATTACCGAAGAATTAAAAGAATACGAAGCTAAAATTTTAGGGGCTGAAGAAAAAATTCAGGTGCTAGAAAATCATTTGTTTGAGCAATTAATTCAGTGGATGGCAACTTATATTAAACCTGTTCAGTTAAATGCTAATTTAATTGCGCAGTTAGATTGTTTGAATTCATTTACCCAATTAGCCATAGAACAGAAATATGTTCAACCTGTTTTAGACGAAAGTTTTGATTTAGAAATTACAGAAGGTCGTCACCCTGTTATTGAGAAACAACTGCCTGTTGGTATTCCTTATATTTCTAACAATGTCTTTTTGGATAGAGAAACCCAGCAAATTATAATGATTACGGGTCCAAATATGTCTGGAAAGTCTGCTATTTTACGTCAAACCGCTTTAATTGTGCTGTTGGCTCAAATGGGAAGTTTTGTTCCGGCAGAAGCTGTTAGAATGGGAGTAGTAGATAAAATCTTCACTAGAGTAGGAGCAAGTGATAATATTTCAATGGGTGAGTCGACTTTTATGGTCGAAATGAATGAAACGGCCTCAATTTTGAATAATCTTTCAGAAAGAAGTTTGATTTTGTTAGACGAAATTGGAAGAGGAACTTCAACTTATGACGGAATTTCGATTGCATGGGCAATTGCTGAATTTTTGCACGAACATCCAAATAAGCCAAAAACACTATTTGCAACACACTATCATGAATTGAACGAAATGGAAGTCACGTTCAATAGAATTCAGAATTTTAATGTTTCTGTGAAAGAGTTGAAAGATACTGTTTTGTTTATTCGTAAATTGGTTAAAGGAGGAAGTGCTCATAGTTTTGGTATTCATGTAGCAAAAATGGCTGGAATGCCTCAAATCGTGATTCAGAAAGCGCAAAATTTATTGAAGAAGTTGGAGAAAAATCATTCTTCGAGTGAATTATTAAATATTAAAGACGCAAATGATGAGTTGCAATTAAGTTTTTTCAATTTAGATGACCCATTATTAGAGGAAATTAAAGATCAAATTATGAATTTAGACATAAATACATTGACTCCCGTTGAAGCTTTGATGAAATTGAATGAAATAAAACGAATGATTGTAAAATAATTTCATTTGTAAATAAATCACTGTCAATAGGTTATTTGTTTTTTGAAAATTTTTATTAAAAAAGGTTTGCAAAATTAAATTTATAGTGTACATTTGCAACCGCAATACGGAACAAGTATGGCGAAGTTCTTAAAAATAAAAGTGAAAATAGACTCCTAATTGAGTGTGATTATGTTCTACTAAATCTAGTCTTTTTTGAGTTTTATCATAAACGCGAAAATAGCTCAGCTGGTAGAGCGCGACCTTGCCAAGGTCGAGGTCGCGGGTTCGAGCCCCGTTTTTCGCTCAATATTATACCAATGGTTTTTTATTAAACCAAATGCTTGAGTGGTGGAATTGGTAGACACGCTGGACTTAAAATCCAGTGGGTAGTAATGCCCGTGCGGGTTCAAGTCCCGCCTTGAGTACTAAAAGCTTCAAACTATGTTTGGAGCTTTTTTTGTTTATAACATCTTCAATACTTTTTTTTTAACCTTTTTATTCCTGATATTAAAATAGTAGCTTGCTATTTCATTATTAAAAACAATTATGGGGACATTCGTCATTACTAAAAGAATAAACGACTTATATAAATATGAATTTGTATCTAGAAAAGGTAAGCCTATTTTTATTAGTAAAGATTTTGAATTAAGATTTGAATGCGAAAATGAGATAGAGAGTCTAAAAATTAGATTAGAAGATTGTTTTTTTATGCAATTTAAATCAATGAAAGGAAAGTTTTATTTTAAAATTGTTTTGCAGAATGAAGAGATTGCAGTGAGTAGGAAATTTTCAACGCAATTGATGATGCAAAAAAGCATTAATGAGATTGTTAAGTATGGTAATCAATCTGAGATTTTAGATTTTTCTCTAGAATTGGATATTTTCAAAAATTAATTGTAGTAAATGGATTACGTAAAATAAAAATAAATCTAAAAAAAAAGCCTCACATTGTGAGACTTTATTTTTTTTAGATAGCTTCTAATTACTTAGCAACTTCTTCAGTAGTAACTTCAACAGCAACAGTAGTGTCAGGAGCAACTTCAACAGTTTCAACAGTTTCAGTAACAACTTCTTCAGTAGCTGGAGTAGTTTCTTCTACATTAGCTTCAGTTTCTTTACAAGATACGAACATCATAGCAACTAATGCTAAACTTAATACAACTTTTTTCATCTTTTTTATTATAAAGGGTTAATTATTAATTCGGAGCAAAGATATAAATTTTTTGATATGACAAATTATTTTTTGTTATTTTTTTCAAAATTTTTTTAATCCTTGAATTCCGGAGTATGTATTTACAATTTTCGTGCCAAAAATATTATTTTAAACTTATTTTTTTACAAGCTTTAATTCTGAGATAATATTCTGAGCATTAGCATACTTATCAATGATAAATAATACATATCTAATGTCTACCATAATGTTTCTACAGATATCTGGAGAATAATAAATATCACTCATTGTTCCTTCCCAAACCCTGTCAAAGTTTAATCCAATCAGGTTTCCTTTTGCATCAATTGCTGGACTTCCTGAGTTTCCACCTGTTGTATGATTGGTTGCAATAAAACAAACCGGTAATTTACCGTTTTGAGCATAACTTCCATAATCTTTCTTATTGTACAAGTCAATTAATTTTTGTGGCACATCAAATTCATAATCTCCAGGAATATATTTCTCCATTACACCATCTAAATAAGTAATAGGTTCATAATAAATTGCATCTTGTGGAGCGTATCCTTTTACTTGGCCATAAGTCACACGTAAAGTACTATTGGCATCAGGAAAAATTCTATCGTTTGGAAATAATTCAACAATAGCTTTCATGTAAGTTCTTTGTAAAGCTGAATTTTTCAAATCAAGTTCGCTATAAGTTGGTGCGATTTTAGCATAATATGTATCAGCTAAAGATTTTATTAACTGAAAACCTTTATCATTATTAAGTTTTTCAAGTACTGATTTTGCATCACCATTTAATAATTCTTTAAGTTTTGCATAACTAGTTAAACTTGAAGTTGAATAAATTTCTTTAGATAATGTACTCGCATTTATATTTTCTAATGAACTAGGTAAAAACTGTTTTGGAGATTTTGTGGCATATAATTGAATTAATTGCTCAAAAACCTTTTCGTCTACTTGTGCGTTAAAATCTTTGTAAGAGTCTTCAAAACCTGTAATTAAGTTGTTTTTTCTATCATTAAACGATTGTTCTCCTTTAGAAGTATAAACTTGTTCCAATTGATATAATTTGAAGCCAAAGCTCAATAATTCAGTATTTCTCAGAACTACTTCACTAAAGTAATCTCTTGCAACGGCATAATCTTTAATTTCTTTATAATTCTTCTCAAATTCTGAAAGTAAATTTCCGTATTCATTTTGTTTTCCTGCTTTAATGACTCTGTTGTTGAAGTCAGCTTCGAATTTTTGTTTAATTCCTACAGCATTTGATTTCTTTAAACCTTTAGTTTCACCAATCCATTTTTTCCAATAATTAGCCACACTTGCAAACTTTGAAGCATATTGAATTTTAATAGCTTGATCTTTTCGCATAAAACCATCTTGGACTTTTAATGCAGCATCACGAATTTCAATTTTTGCTGGATTTAAATCATTAATAATTTGTTCTACAGCATAAGACGGTAAGTATTCTTGTGTTCTTCCAGGATAACCTAATACCATCGTGAAATCATTTTCTTTGATTCCTTTTGTAGAAATTGGTAAAAAATGTTTTGGTTTGTATGGAACGTTATCTGTTGAATATTCTGCTGGACGGTTATTTTTATCAGCGTAAATTCTGAATAATGAAAAATCTCCAGTATGACGTGGCCAAACCCAATTGTCTGTGTCTGAACCAAATTTCCCTATTGAACTTGGTGGAGCTCCTACTAAACGAACATCTTTATAAGTTTCCGTTACAAATAAAAGGTATTGATTTCCATCAAAAAAAGTTTTGATTTTGTTTTCTTGCCAAGATTCTTTGGGTAAAGTCTCACTATAATGCTGAGTGTTTTCTTGGATTTTTTTTTGTTTTTGAGCTTCATCATTTAAAGCATCAACTCCTTCCATAATTTTTGAGGTAACATCTTCAATTCTAACAACAAAAGTCACGACCATTCCTTTGTTAGGTAATTCATCTTCCATTTTATAAGCCCAAAATCCATCTTGAAGGTAATCGTGATCAACTGTTGAATGATTTTGAATAGCTCCATAACCACAATGATGATTGGTTAAGATTAATCCTTTTGGAGAGATTACTTCAGATGTACAACCACCATTAAAATGAGGAACAGCATCTTTTAAACTAGAATTGTTAACATCATAAATGTCTTTTGCCGAAATTTTCATTCCAAGCGATTTCATTTCAGTTTCATTCATCCCGTTTAATAAAGAAGGAATCCACATTCCACCTTGTTGGGCTTGAAGATGTACAACAAAAAGAAGTACAAATAATTTAATAAATTTCATAAGTATAGTTTTGATAAGGATTGCAAGTTACGGTTTTTGATTTTTTGTTGAAATTAATTTAGGTTTTCATTAAGAATATGTTTCATGATAATGTCTGACGCTCCTTTATTCATTTGAATAAAAGTGCTGCAAATATGACCTTTCTCATAGCGTTCATCTTCATTTTGAAGTAATATATTCAAAGCTTCGTTTAATTGCGTTTGATTTTGAATTGAAACGCAACCTTCCATATTTACTAAAGCAGTTGCTTCTGCAAAATGCGAATAATTTGGACCAATAATAATCGGAACTCCAAAAGTTGCAGGTTCTAAAATATTATGTACACCAGGATTCCCAAATCCTCCACCAACATAAGCAATGTCTGCGTAAGCATAGATTTTGGTTAGAATTCCGATTGTGTCAATAATAAATACATTGAATTTTGATAAATTTTGATTTTCTTTTTCAGAAAACAGTATGGTTTTTTTCTTGATTGAATTTTTTAATTCCTGAATTTGCTCTTGTTTGATGTTATGTGGTGCAATAATGAATTTTATATTTTCTGATGAATTATTAATGTATTCAATTAATAAATTTTCATCTTTGGGCCAAGAACTTCCAATTACAATGGTTGTTTTATTGTCTTTAAATTGTTCAATAAAATTTAATGAATTATCTCTTTCTAAAATAGAAACTACTCTGTCAAATCTTGTGTCACCTGAGACTTTTACATTATTGAAACCAATACTTTGTAATAATTTTTTGGAACTTTCATTCTGAACAAAAAAGTAATCAAATGTTTTTAAAGCATTTCTATAAAATCCACCATACCATTTAAAAAAGGCTTGATTTTCTCGTAAAATTCCTGAAATTAAATACGTTTTAATCCCAATGCTTTGGGATCTCTTTTTCAGTTCATTCAAGTAATTAGGCCAATATTCGTATTTAATAAAGAAAACTAGTTCTGGATGTACTAATTCTAAAAATTGTTTAGCATTAGATTTTGTGTCTAATGGTAAATAAACGGTTACATCTGCAACTGTATTGTTTTTTCTAACTTCATATCCAGAAGGAGAAAAAAATGTAACCACAATTTTATGTAAAGGGAATTTTTCTTTAATTTTTTCAATTACAGGTAGGCCTTGTTCGTATTCGCCCAAAGAAGCAGCGTGAAACCAAATCGTTTTGTCATCAGCATTGATTTTATTTCGTAAGGTTGAAAAAACTGACTTTCTACCCTCAACAAAAAGCTTCATTTTTGGACTAAAAAGAGCTATGATTTTGACAATTTGTGAGGCTAAAAACGTAATGAAATTATAAATAAAATACATTTAATCTTTTTTGATGGGTTAAAAATACGTTTCTTTTGTGATACTTTAAATTGTAAGGCAGAATTTCTTACTTTTGTATCACTTAATTTTTATTACGATGAAAAAACTACAAATGGTTGACCTTAAAAGTCAATATGAAAAAATAAAGGATGAAGTTAACGCTTCAATTCAAGAAGTTTTAGATACAAATACATACATAAACGGACCTTTGGTTCATCAATTTCAAGCTGATTTAGAAAAATATTTAGGTGTTAAACATGTAATTCCTTGTGCTAATGGTACAGATGCTTTGCAAATTGCGATGATGGGATTAGATTTGAAACCAGGTGACGAAGTTATTACAGCTGATTTTACTTTTGCTGCAACTGTTGAAGTTATTGCGTTATTGCAATTAACTCCAGTTTTAGTAGATGTTGACATGAATAACATGAATATTTCGCTTGAAGCTATTAAAAAAGCTATTACTCCAAAAACTAAAGCCATTGTTCCAGTTCATTTATTTGGACGTGCGGTAAATATGGATGCTATTATGGAAATTGCAAAAGAACACAATTTATATGTAATTGAAGATAATGCACAAGCTATAGGAGCAGATTTTACCTCAAAAGATGGTTCTAAAACTAAAGTTGGAACTATTGGTCATGTTGGTGCAACTTCATTTTTTCCGTCTAAAAATTTAGGATGTTATGGCGATGGTGGTGCAATTTTTACAAATGATGATGCTTTAGCTCATAAATTAAGAGGAATTGTAAATCACGGAATGTATGAAAGATATCATCATGATGTAGTTGGAGTAAATTCGCGTTTAGACAGTATGCAAGCTGGAGTTTTAAAAGCAAAATTATCTCGTTTAGACGAATATAATAAAGCACGTCAAGAAGCTTCAAGAAAATATTCAATGGCTTTAGGAGTTAATAAAAATATTGTAGTTCCAATGATTTGTGACACTTGTGACTGTCATGTTTTTCATCAATATGTAATCCGAATTACAAATGGAAAAAGAGATGGTTTATTGGCTCATTTACAAGGTAAAGATATTCCTTGTGCCATTTATTATCCAATTCCATTACACAGTCAAAAAGCTTACGCTGATACTAGATACAATGAAGAAGATTTTCCAATAACAAATCAATTATGTAAAGAAGTTATTGCATTGCCAATGCATACTGAATTAGATGATGAACAAATTAAATTTATAACAGATTCAATTTTAGAATTTGTATAATTCGATTTTTAGATCGTTCGAATAATCGAATAATCGAATAATCGAGAAATCGAAAGTATGAAAATAGTAGTAACAGGAGGATTAGGTTTTATAGGTTCACACACAGTAGTAGAATTGCAGAATGAAGGTTTTGAAGTTGTTGCTATCGATAATTTATCTAATTCCTCTGAAAAGGTTTTAGACGGAATTTTTAATATCACAGGAAAAAAACCAATTTTCGAAAAGTTTGATTTAAGAGAAAAATCAGCGGTTCAAGATTTTTTTGCTAGACATAATGATGTGGCTGGAGTTATTCATTTTGCAGCTTCAAAAGCTGTTGGTGAAAGTGTAGAAAATCCTTTACTGTACTATGAAAACAATATCAATGCATTGGTATATGTTTTGCAAGAATTAACAAAATTAGAAAAAGCTAACTTCATTTTTAGCTCATCTTGTACAGTTTACGGTCAAGCCGAAAAAATGCCAATTACAGAAAATGCATCAATTCAACCTGCAATGTCACCTTATGGAAATACAAAGCAAATTGGTGAAGAAATAATTACAGATGTTGCTAAAGTAACAAACGTGAATTCAATTTTATTGCGTTATTTTAATCCAATTGGATCTCATCCAACCGCTGAAATTGGAGAGTTACCTTTAGGAGTTCCACAAAATTTAGTGCCTTTTATTACACAAACTGCTTTTGGTTTACGTGAAAAATTATCGGTTTATGGAGATGATTATCCTACTTCTGATGGAACAGCTGTTCGCGATTATATTCACGTTGTGGATTTAGCAAAAGCACATGTTATCGCAATGAAACGCCTATTGGATAAAAAAAATATTGAAAAAGTTGAAACCTTTAATTTAGGAACAGGAACAGGAAGTTCTGTTTTAGAAGTGATAACTGCTTTTGAAAAAGTTTCAAATCAAAAATTAAATTATCAAATTGTTGGAAGAAGAGAAGGTGATATCACGGAAGCTTATGCCAACACAGATAAAGCAAATAATATTCTAGGTTGGAAAGCACAATCTACTTTAGAAGAATCTTTAGCAAGTGCCTGGAAATGGGAACAGAAAATAAGAAGTTAATACAAATAGAAACCCCCAAATAATTTTAAATTATTTGGGGGTTTTTAATTTTAAATGAAGATTATTTTACGGCTTCATCCATCTTTTTTTCCATATTCTCTGCACCTTCTTCCATGTCGTTTCCAACTTTAGTTGCAGTAGAATCCATAGCATCAACAGCATTTTCAGTTGTGTTTTCCATCTCAGTTCCAACTGCTTCCGTAGCGTCTTCTATCTTATCTTCAGTAGATTCTTTACAAGATACAAAGGCTAATGTTGAAACGAATGCTAATGCTAAAATTGCTTTTTTCATAAATTAATGTTTTTGAAATTATTAATAATTTGGTTATCAAATATATAAAAAACTATTCAATCTTTAATAAGAAATTTGGATCTGTACAATTATTTGTATAAAAACTAACCTCTTTTTTGCTACAAACACCTGGATAATCTCCTGATTTTTCTTGTAAATCTTTAATGATTTGAAAATGTAAATGTGGAGCATAATCTCCATTTATTGGTGGAGCTCCAAGAAATGCAATTAGATTTCCTTTTTTTACAATTTGACCAACTGCTTTTCCCTTTAAACTTTCTGAACTTAAATGACCATAAAGTGTGTAAAAAGTTATGTTTTCAATAGTGTGTTCTAAAATTATAGTTGGACCATAATCGCCCAAAGCTGTATTGTCTTGAAAACTATGAATTTTTCCATCTAAAGCAGCTAAAACACTAGTTCCGGCTTTTATCCATAAATCTAAACCAATATGAATGTTGCGTTCATCTGTAATTTCATTTTTAAAAACCTCACTTCTTCTGTATAAGTTTCTAGTCTCTAAATAACCACCAAAAGCAACTTTTGCATTATTGTTTGATAAATGATTTTCAATAAATTCTTCAAAAACAATTGCGTCAGTTAAATTTAAATCTAATTGATCTGTGTGAGTTGCTGATAAATCTAATGCTACATAATCTTTGTAATCTATAGACGAATCAATCACTTTTATGTTTTGTTGCTCTTTAAGTAACTCTTCTAAATTTTTATTCATATTTTATTCTACTAATTCATTATAAAGTTTTTCGAAAGTTTGATTTAAATCAACACTAAAACCAGAATGTGGTCTTGAAGTTTGAATGCTAGAACTTTTAATGGCTGAAATCCATCTAAAACGTTCGTCTTTTTCAAATTGTGCTATTGGTCCACCTTCTTTTTTTCCTTCACAGATATTTACTAAAGCATCAAGATTGACTTTTAGCAGTTCTAAATCAAATTCAGTACAAAAAGCTTTAATTTTTTCAGATGGAATTTGGTGTTGAATGCGTAAATATTTTTGACGTTTGCAATACAGCATTAAGCCAACATTTATAAATTCTTCGCGTTCGACTCTTGGAATAACGCGAATCACAGCATATTCATATAAGTGTTTTTCGTGCATCTTGCGCTTGTTTTAAAAATAATTCAGCATTCTGTAATCGAATCGATAAAAATTGAAAATATACTTCTTTGATTTCTAAAGGAGAAATATTTTGGTCTTCCCATTGCAACCAATCATCCGGAATTTGATTTACAATTTCTTTTAATATTGTATCATTTAATTTTGAAGTAAACTCTTTGTGTACTTCGTCTAATTTTGAAGCTTTAGGTAATAAAACATGATCTTTTATCAACGCAAAAGGAGTTTTTGCCGTAGCTTCCCAATTCGTCCATGAATGATGAAAATAAAATGAAGCTCCATGATCAATCAACCAAAGTTCTTTTTTCCAAATCAATAAATTGGTGTTTTTAAAAGTTCTGTCAACATTTATGATAAAAGCATCTAACCAAACAATTTTAGAAGCTAGGTAAGCATCACAATCATTAGCTGCTGCATCATAAGTCAAAGCGCCAGATAAAAAATGTAATCCTAAATTTAAACCTTGACTAAATTTCAATAAATCTTGAATTTCTTCATCGGCTTCAGTTCTTCCAAAAGCTTCATCTAAATTAGCAAAAACCAATTCAGGAACAGGTAATTCTAAATATTTCGCAATTTGGCCTCCTAAAAATTCGGCAATCAATGCTTTTACACCATGTCCTGCACCACGAAATTTTAAAACGTATTTAAAATCGTCATCAGCTTCCGCTAAGGCAGGTAAAGAACCACCTTCTCGAAGTGGTGTTATATATCTTGTAACGTTTACCGTTCGTAAATCTAAATTCATAGAGAATGTGTTCTTTGTTACAAAGGTAACTAAATTTATAGGATGATTTTTTGTTAATTTTTTGAGATTTATTTAAAAATTTAGCATTACATTTAATTTAAGTTTGAAAAATTATTTTTTTAAGATTTAAATATGTTAGAAAAGGAAAAAGACTTTAGAAAATGTGTTTAGTGATAGAAAAATAAGATAAATAAACTGAATGTAGAATAACTTGTTTGCAAAAAAAAAATGATTTAAAACGTAATAATTTTTTGTGTATGGAAGAGCAACAAAATAAACTTAAACAATTGTGGGAGATAGAAAATAAGACTTCTAAGCAAAGCACTTTTTTGCCAATTATTAATTTTAATGAAATAGTTAATTCATTAATAAATATTGGACCTTTTTATTTTTATGTTGTTGATTTTTTTGATATGTCAATTTCTAATGTTAGTTCTTCTATAAGGGATATTCATGGATTTGATCCTGAAACCGTTTCTTTTGATGATGTTTTAAGTACTATTCATCCAGAAGATTTAATTTTTGTGGCAAAAGCAGAAGAAACTAATTTAAAATTTTTATATGAAATTATAGGAAAGGATAATGTCATGAATTATAAATCTAATTATTCTTTTAGAAGTAAATTAAAAAATGGAGAATATTGCCTGCTGAATCATCAAGCTATCGTTTTAACTACAGATGAAAATGGGGGTTTTGGTAAATCACTTAATATTCACACCAATATAAGTCATATTACGTCTAAAAATAGCAACACTATTTCTTTAATTGGCTTGAATGGAAATCCTTCTTATACAGATATAAAAGTTGATTTTACTTCTAAGGGTATAAGTTCGTTTTCAAAAAGAGAAATAGAAATTATCAAACTTGTTTCTGAAGGAAATACTAATGCTGAAATAGCCAATAATTTAAACATTAGTCTTCATACTGTAAAGACACACCGAAAAAATATTAATAAAAAAGCAGCTTGCAAAAACGTTTCTGAATTAATAAATAAGTTTACTTCAAATGGTTTACTGTAATTAAAATACCTATTAATAGGTATTGTTTATAAAATGATTATTACTGAAATTTGTTAAATATCTAATTTTTTGGATACTAATATTATAAGTTTTATCAAAATTTAATATGAAAAAATTAGCTCTATACATTCTCTCAAAACCTATTTTCAGATTCACTTTATTTTGTTTTTTATGTTGTTCTTCACTTAATGCGCAGAATAAGGAACTTCTTCTAGGTCATTGGGAATTAGATAGAATTTCATTAGCAAATAAAAAATTTGAAGCATTTAGTGGTGATGAAGACGAATTAAAAACCCTTTTTAGAACCGTTGTACTCCAAAAATTAGTTAAAGAAGAACCTGTTATTCACATAGAATTAGAAGCTATAAATAAACAAGTTGAAGAACTAGCCAGTTTTTATAACCAAAGTGTGCTCGAAATTAAATCACAAGCCATTAGTAATCGTGCAAAAACGGAATTGTCTGGCGAATATCTTTTGAAAGATAAAGTTTTGATGATTGAATGGTCTAATGCTGAAAAGAATAACTTAAAAATCATAAAACTAAATAAAAACGAACTTGTTTTTAGGGATTTAGAACCCAATTTAGTGTTTTATTATTTCAAACTTGTACAAGAATAATGGTTGTTGAAAACGTTAAATTAAAGAAATAAAAAACCAGAACCAAAAAGAGTTGAAGGTGAAAAAGTGGATAAAGCAAAATTTAATAAATAGTAATTATGAAAATACTAGTTGCATTTTTTTTAATAATTTATAGTTCTATTTCCATAGCACAATCAAATCTTAATATATCAATTTCAAAAATTGAAACTTATATGTTAACTCTTCCTCAAACTCAAATCGTTGGTCCCATGGATATTCAATTTGACATTGAATATCATTTTGCAAAAAATATTCAAACCAAAGAGCTTATTTTACATTATAAAATTAAAAACATAAAACATCAAGTTAAGTTCGGAACTCTCAGGTTCAAAAAGGATAACATTATTTACAGACAAGATGAATTAAATACAATTGATGGGTTAAAAGGAGAAGGGTTTACGGATCTAGAAATTAAGACTTTGAAAATTAACACAAGTATTTTAAATCTAGAAAATACTAATATTAACTTATCTAGCAATTATTTTAATAAAATTGTTATGAAAAATGCAACAAAAGATTTAAACATAGATAATCTATTCCTAAATATTGCTAATACTAGCATAGAAAAAGCAGATTTTATTAATAGTGCCAAGCTTAAAAACAGAATAGATAAAATTAAATAATAGGGTGCTTTTTATAGCTCATATTTAAAACTTATTTAATAATAACGTCAAATTTTATATTATGAAGAAGTATATACTTTTAATTCTAATTGTACACAGTTTTTTTTCATATAGTCAAAATAATTCTCCTAAAACAATTGATTTGATTTATTCTCCTAGCGGAAATAGGAATGGTTTAAAACCAGTTTATATTACATTTAAATATAAATTTATTTATGCGGTTGGCGATATTTATTTAGTTAAGGCTTCACAATGTAGTTCAGATTTAGCCTACCAATACAATGGTAGAGAATATTCTTTTACTGACATAGAAGGAAGTAATGCTATAAGAAAAATTAAAGCCCACTCACCTACAATTGAAATGAGCATTTACGGTCCTAATGGCTTTATAAAAAAAGTTAGACCGATGATTATTTCTAATAATTTAGGAGGTGTATTATCAGCGGATGCCGATGTTGTATGTAATGCAAAATCAAATTCTGAAAAAGATCCTGAAAATTATTATATATCAAATGTCAATGTAATTAATGTTTCTTATGAAAATACTGGGGAACTTAATAGTATAATTGAAATAAAATTACGTGATGAAAAGAAGACTGCTGATATAGATAAGCTAATTACAGAAGCTCAAAATGATCAATTATACAATAATTCACTTTTGGCTAAACAAAAATATGAAAAGGTCTTAGTCTTAGATAAAAGTAATCAAATAGCAATAAAGGGTCTTGAGTCAATTAATAAAAAAATAAAAGAAAAAGATAAAAAAGACCTTTTTGATGATTTAATTAAAAGAGGTAGTGAAGCTGAAAATAGAGGTGATTTGGATGAAGCAGAAAATTTTTATGATGAAGCCATAAATACCGGTACAAATAATGGATTGGCTCAAAATAATAAAAGTATTGTCAAATATAAAAAGGATCAAAAACAAAGAGATTTTGAAAATAAAGAGAATGAACTTAAAAAAGAAATTGACAGAATACAAAAAGAGAATATCAAATCTCAAAAAGAAATTTCAGATAACATTTATAAACAAGAGGAGATCGAAAGAAAAGCTGAAAAAGATTTTATTAATAAACAAATGGATAGTATTTCCAGAGATTTAGATCAAAAAGAAAGAAAAGAAGCTAATGATAAAATAAAAAAATATTGGGACGATAAAAGAATTGAGAAAGAAAGAATTGAAACACAAGAAGATAAAATTGTAAAAGAAGAGAGAAGTTTAAGAAGAGATTCTGATTATAATAGGATTCAAAGTATGCACTCTTTCATGAAAAATGATCGTGAAGAGTTTATAAAGGCAGCAGGAATTGCATCGGCTAAATATGAAGAAGCTGTTGCATATAACGAAAAAATTAGCGAAGCAAGTAAGCTTAAAAAAGAATGGTGGGATAATAATACTTATATTCAGGTTATTGCAGATGATTTATATGAAAATCAAAGAGAATCTAACCATGAGAACGTTATGGTATTAATGATGCAACAGAGAAATTTATACGAAGCTGCCAAAGAACTTTATTTCAAAACTTTGTTTTATGTTGATTTAAATTCTCAAAATTATAAGTTTACAGTAAATAAAATAGAATCTATTAATAAAGAAATTGATTTTTCTAAAATGCTAAATAAAATATCACCCAGAGGTGAAAAAATTAGAAAAGAAAACAGAGCATTCATAAAAAGCATGGTTAGAGCTAATAGAATGGATGATAATAAAAAGAAAGCAGAGATGGCTTTTACAATAATGCGATTAGAAGATCCTTATTCCATCGAAAACAATTTTAAGGAAATAGAGTTGCAGTATAGATTAAATGGAGCCGATGAAAAATATCGCAATGAAGCAGCTATAGCTGGTCAAACGCATTCAATTGCTAATGATCTTATATTTAACAATGAAGGAAACTTAGTAGGTGGTAGAAAATTTGCAGTTATAAATGTATTTACTTGGTTAGAATATTCAATGATGCCAATTCTTATGAATGTCACTTCTGATAATTATCCTCCAAGAACAGAAATTGACGACTTTATAAGTTTTAATCCAATTTTTGGTCTTGAAGTAATGTGGATGAAAACCAAGTTTTTTGATTTAAACACAGGCTTTTTTGGCGGAATAGGTATTACTCCAAGTCCGGGAGAGAGTATAGGTTATATCAAATACGGTGGGAAACTCAATCTTGATTTTGGATTAAAAAGAGTTAAAATAGCTACTTTAGCAGCTTATGAGTTTCATACTGCTGAACGAGAAATTGATTACGATGTAAATGATATCAACAACGGTTATGAGATAATTACACCGTCAAATAAACAAGGGATTGGATCTTTTAATTATAGTGTTCTGAAATTAGGTGCGGGAATCAAAATTGATATTGGAGACGAAGATAGCTCTGGTCATATTTTGTTAATGGCTTTGGCTGAAAAACCAAGCTTTTACAAAGAGAACTTTACAGATAAACCTATAATTTCATTTTCTTTAGAAGTGCAGTTTTTAGGTGGTTTTACTTTTGGGGGCGGCTATGCTAAAAATTATTTTATAGCTGGAGAAAAAAAATACGATTTTTGGGAAATAAAAAACAAAGATTTTTACTCTTTTTTTCTTGGAAAAAAATGGACTATTTTAGATCCATCTGCTCCTTAATTAATTTTAAATAAAAAAAAATGAAAAAATTATTTAAACTTATTGTCATATTTTCTTTTCTTGTTGTAGTTCATGGCTGTAATGAAGAATCGTATATAGAAAATATAGGTTTTGTAGAAGAGTCTAATAATCAAATGCCGGGTAATGGTTCGGTAGTTTTTTGGACATCTAATGCTAATCCCATTTTTTTCTGTAATGGTGGATTGAATTTTTATGTTGATGGCTCATACGTGGGTACTTTATCAGAAACTAGAAATGTAGTTCCAAATTGCGGAACTTCTAGCGCATCTTCATTTTCAATTTCGTTAAATGAAGGAGTTCATTCTGTTACTGCGAATGGTACTGGTGAATTTTGCACTTTCAGTTATAATTTTAATATTGATATCATCAGAAATACATGTCTTAAACAAGAATTAAATTAGTCTCTACTATTAAAAAAGTAAGTTGAACTTTAAGATTTATAATTGACCAGCCTATTTCCAATATGAAATTCACCAAAGAAGAAAAAAAATTTTGGCAAAGCCATTATCATTTTGATAAGCCTTCTCAACTTCACGAAAATTGGCAACAGATTTGGTCAGTTGATAATAGTGAAGGTGATGATTTTTTTTATTTTTTCACTTTGCGAGTTACTACAATTGTAGATGTTTATTTAAAAGCTTCTTTAATTACGGATAAAGCTGTTGAGTATATGACAAAATTCAAAGAGCTTAAATATTTAGTTCTAAGGCAACATCAAAATATTACCAAAGCAAGTATTCCGTTTTTTAATCAGATGGATAAACTTGAAAGTTTAGATGTTACTAAAACCAAAATTACTTTAACAGATTTATACGATTCTTTAAACAATCAAAATCTAAAAGAAGTGTTTCTAGATTCAGAAGAAAAGGAAGAAAATATATTGGAAAAAGCATTTGTCTTAAAAGAAAGAATGCCTAACTGCGATATTTATTTAGACACATCTGATTCATACAATGAAAAACCAATATTTAATTAAATAAACTTTAAAATTATGAAAACAAATAAATTTTTACCGTTGTTTTTTTGTCTTTTTATTTCAATTTTGGCTGTAAGTCAAACTAAAGGAATAGAAGAAAAAGAATATTATAAAAATGGACAATTACAATCAATAGGAAAATATATTGATGAAATTGAAACAGGAGAATGGAAATATTATCATGAAAATGGAAAACTAAAATCAATAGGAAAATATATTGAAGGAAATGAAGCTGGAGAATGGAAATTTTATGACGAAACTGGAAAATTAGTAGAAACTATTAAGTTTTTTGATGGCAAACTATCAGATAATATACCGCCAATTCAAAAATATCTAGATAAGGTGGTGAGTTTAGAATTATACGAAGATGAACCCACAAAAGTTTCTCAAAAAATTTCAATAACTACTTTTATATCAACATCAGATACAAAAGGTTTTGTTAACTATAAGAAGGTTTATTCTAATATAGATTGGAGTGAATTTAATAAATATAAATATAATGTCTATAAAGATTTTGTTGTCATAGAATTCATATTTCACAATGAAATTAAGTATCAATATTCTGACAATGAATCAAAAAACAAAAATGAAGAAGTATATTCTTTTAGTTGTCAGATTTGGCCAAAAGATGAAGCTGAAGTTTTAGAAATTTTAAAAGATTGGAAAGATAAACGTGATGGTAACTACTAACAAAATTAAATAAATTTTTAGAACAGAAATAAATATATTAAACAAGTAATTTTTAATTAAATACAAAAAACCTCAAATTTTTGTAAACATGAGGCTTTTTGTATTCTATTATATAAATTTATGCCGAAAACGTCTCAGCATCATTATTTATTTTCTTAACCAATCCAACCAAAACTTTTCCTGGTCCAACTTCTGTAAAACTAGTTGCACCGTCAGCAATCATTTGATTTACCGATTGTGTCCAACGAACTGGAGCCGTTAATTGAATTATTAGATTTTTCTTAATTTCTTCAGCATCAGAAACCGCATTCGCCGTAACGTTTTGATAAACCGGACAAATAGGAGTAGAGAAAGTAGTTGCTTCAATAGCTGCTGCTAATTCTTCTCTAGCAGGCTCCATCATTGGCGAATGAAATGCTCCTCCAACTGGTAAAATTAAAGCTCTTTTTGCTCCAGCTTCTTTCATTTTTTCACAAGCTTCTTCAACAGCTTTGTATTCTCCGGAAATCACTAACTGACCTGGACAGTTATAGTTTGCAGCCACAACAACTCCATCAATAGAAGCACAAATGTCTTCTACGATTTTGTCATCTAAGTTCAAAACTGCTGCCATTGTTGAAGGTTTAATTTCACAAGCTTTTTGCATAGCTAAAGCACGTTGAGAAACTAATTTTAGACCATCTTCAAACGATAAAGCACCGTTTGCTACTAATGCTGAAAATTCACCCAAGGAATGTCCAGCAACCATTTCTGGTTTGAAGTCTTCTAAGGTTTTTGCTAAGATAACTGAATGTAAAAAAACGGCTGGTTGTGTAACTTTGGTTTCTTTTAATTCTTCCGCTGTTCCTTCAAACATGATGTCTGTGATTCTGAAACCTAGAATATCGTTTGCTTTTTCAAATAATTCTTTGGCTAAGGCCGAATTTTCGTATAAGTCTTTACCCATTCCTGAGAATTGTGCTCCTTGACCAGGAAATATGTATGCTTTCATGTTTTTAATTTAAAGATTGAATGATTTAAAGATTGAAAAATTAAACCTAAGCAAAATTAAACATTTTTAAGCATAAAAAAACCTTACAAATAGTAAAATCTGTAAGGTTATATCTTTTTTGAAAAAAAATTAAGCTTTTGCCAATTGTAAATCAATGATAAGTTTTACTTCTTCACCTACTAAAACCCCACCAGTTTCTAAAGCTGCATTCCAGTTTAAACCCCATTCTTTTCTGTTTATTTTTCCTTCAATGTTTAATCCAACTTTAGTGTTACCCCATGGATCTTGCATTAATCCACTAAACTCTACTGGAAGATTAATTTCTTTTGTAACACCTTTAATAGTTAAATCTCCAGTTAAATTATATTTATTCTCATTCACCTTAGCAAACGATTTTCCTGTGAAAGTTAGTTTAGGATGGTTTTCTGCATCAAAAAAATCACCGCTTTTTAAATGGTTATCTCTGTCAGTATTTCTTGTGTCAACAGAATCAATAGCAGCTGAAAAAGAAATTTTTGCTGTTGAAAAATCATTTTCTTCTGTTTCGATAGCTCCTTCGTAAGTATCAAATTTACCTGAAACATTAGTAAACATCATGTGCTTTACTTTAAAACCAATTTCTGAATGTGTTGGGTCAATTGCCCATTTTGTAATTGCCATAATATGTATGTTTTTAATTAATTTTTAATAACACTACAAACTTACAATCAGATTAGTAACTCATCACTTAACCTAGATTAAGAACGCACTAGAAATTAATAGATTTAACAATTTTTAATAAGTCGTTTTTTAAAGTTTCATCGGTAATCCCTTTTTTATCATCAAAATTATCGTAGAAACTTGGAAAAGAAAATGTGCCCACTAGATCTGCTTTATGTATTGGAAATCTAGTTTTAGCCATATCTAAAACAAAACCTCCACCACGAGCTCCAGGTGAAGTTGCCATCAAGAGCATTTTTTTGTTTTGAAATACTTTACCATCAATTCTTGAACACCAATCTAAAATATTTTTGAAAGCAACTGTGTAAGCTCCATTGTGTTCGGCTAAAGAAACTACCAGTAAATCGGCTTCATTAATTTTATCTAAAAAATTTTGGGCTTCCTCTGGAAAACCATTTTCTTCTATATCAACAGAATATAAGGGCATTTCAAAATCATTCAAATCTATAATTTCTGCAGTTGTATTTTGAAATAAGTTTGCCGTATATGTTGCAAATTTTTTATTGATCGAATTTTTACTGGATGATCCTCCAAAGGCAATTATTTTTTTAGTCATTGGTTTTGTTTTTATAGTATGATAAAGCTCCAGAAGGACATTTTTTAACTGTTTCAATTATTTTTTCTGAAGTCGAGGCATCAATTTTAATCCAAGGTTTTTCTTTGGGCTTAAATACATCAGGATTGTTTTTTACGCAATTTCCAGAATGTGTACATTTTCCAGATTGCCATACAACAGTAACTTCACCGTTTGTATATTCTTTTGTAATGTCTTTTGGATTCATAGCTACTATATTTAAGTTATAAAGTATCCTGAAATTCAGGTGTTTTTTCAATCACACTTTTTACAAACGGACAAAGCGGAAGTATTTTTAAATTCTTTTCTCTAGCAAATTCAACAGCTTTTGCAACCATCATTTTACCAAAACCTTTTCCATTATTCCCGTCGTTTACTTCTGTGTGGTCAATTATGATTTTATCTTCACCTGCAAATACAAAAGTCATTTTAGCTTCTGTTTTTCCATTTACTTCTATATAGAAAAAACCATTTTTTTCGTTTGTATTTAATTGTACTTCCATTTTTTTTAATTTAAACTACGAGTGAATACTCCTAACTGAACACTGAGCACATTCTTAAACTTCCATTGGAATTTCCATTATTAAAAATTTTGCTTTTGTATTTGCTTTTATTTCTAATTCAGAAGTTTCCCAAATTCCAATTGCATCTCTTTGTGCTAGTTTTTCACCATTTACTTCAATTTCACCTTCAATATTCATGACGTAAAATCCGTTTCCTTCTTTTTTTAGCGAAAGATTTTTAGAAAAATCCTTGTCAAAATCACTTAAATAAAACCAAGCATCTTGATGTATCCATACACCTTCGTCACTTTCATTTGGGGATAAAATTTGTGCAAAATTATTTTTTTGTAAGGATTTGTCTAAAGTGATTTGTTGGTAACGTGGCGTTACATTTTGCTTATTGGGAAACAACCAAATTTGAAATAATTTAGTTTGTAAATCAGCATTTGGGTTAAATTCAGAATGTCGAACTCCTGTTCCAGCACTCATTACTTGTATGTCACCTGTTTTAATTGTTTCTGCATTTCCCATACTATCTTTATGAGCTAAATCACCTTCTAATGGAATAGTGATGATTTCCATATTATCATGAGGATGTTCTCCAAAACCCATTCCGGCTGCAATTGTGTCGTCATTTAAAACTCTCAATGTTCCAAATTGTACTCTTTCTGGATTATACCAACTTCCAAAACTGAAACTATGAAAAGCATTTAACCAACCGTGATTGGCATTTCCACGTGTATTTGCTTTATGTAAAACTGTATTTTTCATAATGATATAAATTTAGTAATTATTATGATACAAATTTACATCATGAGTAAAGTAAGAGCACTTAACCTAGATTAAGAAATTATTTCTTCAACATTTTAGCTTTCATTTTGCTGAAAAATTCAGGTGTAACACCAATATAGGAAGCAATTTGTTTTTGAGGAACACGTTGAATTAATGTTGGATATTTTGAACAAAATTTTTCAAAACGCTCCTCGGCTGATAAACTTAAATTATCCATTAAACGTTCTTGATGCGCTACAAGTGAATTTTCGGTCAGAATTCTAAAAAAGCGTTCTAATTTTGGAATTCTTAAATATAATTCTTCTTGATTTTCTTTAGAAAGTAAAACGACTTCTGCCTCTTCATTAACTTCAATAAATAGATTTCCTGGTTTTTGAGAAAGCAAGCTGTACATGTCACCAATCCACCAGCCTTCGCAAGCAAAGTGTAAAACATGTTCTGCAATATTATCATTGATATTGAAGCTTCTTAAAATGCCTGAATTTACAAAATAGGAATATTTGGAAACTTCACCATCATTTAATAAAACAGTTTTGGCTTTATACTTTCTGATTTCAATTTTTGACAAAATCAATTCTTTTTCTTGTTCAGAAAGTGAGACTATTTTTTCTATATTTTGTATAATTAATTCCATTAAGTCAAAAGTACTATATAATTTATAGAAATGGTATATTTGATTCATGAAAACAGAAAAAGAGAAAATGTTAGCAGGTGAAAGCTATTTGGCAGATGATAAAGAACTTGTCGCTGAACGTTTACGTGCAAAAAAACTTCTTCATCGTTTGAATGTAACAGAATATGTTATGAATGGTAATGCAAGAAATATTCTTCATGTTTTGATGCCGAACTCACACAAACGACTATATATTGAACCACCATTTATTTGTGATTATGGTTATAACATTCATTGTGGAGAAAACGTTTATTTTAATGTGAATTGTGTAGTTCTAGATGAAATGATTGTTAAAATTGGAGACAATGTCCTAATTGGTCCAGGTGTCCATATTTATACAGCGACACATCCATTAAATGCAAAAGAACGTAGACTGAAGGAAATTTCAAAACCAGTTTCAATAGGTAATGATTGTTGGATAGGAGGAAACGCAACCATATGTCCAGGTGTGAAGATCGGAAATGGATGCGTTATTGGTGCTGGTTCTGTGGTAACAAAAGATATTCCTGATAATTCAATGGCTGTTGGAAATCCTGCAAAAGTGATTAAAAAGTTGAATCAAGAAAACGTATAAATTTTTCTATTTATTCACAGTTACTAATTTTGCTGTTTCTTTTGCTCGTTCCACAATGTCTTCCATTGGAGTTTCTAAAGTATCATAGGATAAAACAACTCCCATTCTTCTGTAAGGTCTTGATGTTGGTTTTCCAAACAATCTAAAATCGGTTTTTGGTAAACAAGCCACGTTTTCAACTCCAGTAAATGTTGGATTATTTGAATTTTCTGAAGCTAAAATTACAGCACTTGCTCCGTTTTTTTCTAAAGTAATTTCCGCGATTGGTAAGCTTAAAATTGCACGAAGATGTAATTCAAATTCATTGAAATTTTGTGTGTTAGCTAAAGTCACCATTCCAGTATCGTGTGGTCTTGGAGATAATTCAGAAAAGTAAACTCCTTCGTTGGTTAAGAAAAACTCTACACCGAAAAGTCCAGCGCCACCAAGTGCTTCTGTGACTTTTTTAGCCATATCTTGAGCTTCTAATAAATCTTTGTCTGAAACTCTTGCAGGTTGCCAACTTTCTTGATAATCACCGCGTTCTTGTCTGTGACCAATTGGAGCACAAAACAATGTTGTATTATTATTTTGAGTAACAGTTAATAATGTTATTTCTGAATGAAAATTTACAAATGCTTCTACAATTATTTCTACAACATCACCACGAGAACCTTCTATAGCGTAATTCCAAGCTTTTTCAATGTCTTCGTTGGTTTTTATAGTGGATTGTCCTTTTCCAGACGAACTCATTAATGGTTTTACAACACAAGGCATTCCAACTTCTTCAACAGCTTTTTGTAATTCAGAAGCAGTTGTTGCGTAACGATAAGTAGCAGTTTTTAATCCTAATTCTTTGGCTGCTAAATCGCGAATTGCTTTTCGATTCATAGTGAAATTTGCCGCTTTTGCAGAAGGCACAACAGTTATTCCTTGTTTTTCATAATCATAAAAACGTTCAGTGCGAATAGCTTCAATTTCTGGAACAATAAAATCGGGTTGGTGTTTGGCTACAATTCTGTCTAATTCTGAACCATCAAGCATGTTGATGACCTCAAAACCATGTGCGACTTGCATCGCTGGAGCGTTTTCGTAACTATCAACGGCAATTACGGTTTGACCGATCCTTTGTGCGGCAATTACAAATTCTTTTCCTAGTTCACCAGAACCTAATAGTAGTATTTTTTTGTTCATTTTTTGAAGTTTGAAGTTCGATTAACGAATGTTGAATTTTGAAAACGGGTTTGCGTTAAGGATAGAGGCTTTGTTTGAGGTCTTTTTTATTGTATGTAAATACAATGAAAAAAGCGAGTGCCGAAAGCCTGACCTGAAAGGTAACGCCCAAATTATTTTATAAAAAAAGCCCCAAGTTTCCTTGAGGCAAAAAGGTTTATGCTAATGCGTCTTTAATTCTTCGCATTGCTTCTGTTAATAATTCTTCGCTTGTTGCGTAAGAGAATCGAATGCAGTTTGGGTTTCCAAAAGCTTCTCCGGTTACTGTTGCTACGTTTGCTTCTGAAAGTAAATACATGGCAAAATCGTTTGCATCTTTGATTTCTGTTCCTTTTAAGGTTTTTCCGAAATAATGAGATACATCTGGGAAAACATAAAATGCTCCTTCTGGTGAATTTATTTTTAATCCTGGAATTTCTTGAATTAATCCGACTACTAAATTTCTTCTGCTTTTGAAAGCTGAAACCATTTCGTTTAATACTTTTGGATCTGCATCAACAGCTGCAATTGTAGCTCTTTGTGCAATTGAATTGGCTCCAGAAGTTACTTGTCCTTGCATTTTTGTACAAGCTTTTGCGATGATTTCTGAGGCTCCAATATAACCAATTCTCCAACCTGTCATTGCGAATGCTTTTGCTACTCCGTTTACGGTAATTGTTCTTTCAAACATGCCTGGAATAGATGCTATACTGCAAAATGTACCTGAAAAATTAATGTGTTCGTAAATTTCATCTGAAACTACGTAAATATCTTGTTTTTGTTTTAGAATTACGTTCGATAAAGCTGTTAATTCCTCACGATTAAAAACGGAACCACTTGGATTACAAGGTGAACTATACCAAATCATTTTTGTTTTTGGTGTAATTGCTTTTTCTAATTGTTCTGGTGTGATTTTAAAATCACTTTCGATAGTTGTTGGCACTTCAACAGGAATTCCTCCAGCCATCTTTACGATTTCATAATAAGAAACCCAATAAGGAGCTGGTAAAATTACTTCATCACCATCGTTTAGCATAACTTGCGCAATGTTATATAACGATTGTTTTGCACCTGTAGAAACTACAACATTAGAAGGTTTATACTCTAAATCGTTGTCTCTTTTGAATTTTCTGCAAATTGCTTCTTTTAAATCCATATAACCATCAACTGGAGAATAAGTAGAATAATTTTCATCAATTGCTTTTTTTGCAGCTTCTTTTATAAAATCAGGTGTGTTGAAATCTGGTTCACCTAGACTTAAACTGATGATGTCTTTACCTTGTGATTTTAATTCTCTTGCTAAAGCTGCCATAGCTAAAGTTTGAGAGGTCGATAATTTGTTAATTCTGTCTGAAAGTGGATTGTTCATTGTGTTGTTGATGTTAAATAAAGAGACGCGAAATTAATCGCGTCTTGAATTTTTATACTAGTTGAGGTTTTTGACCTAATTCTTTTAGATGTTTAAAGTGTGAATAAAGTGCAGCTCTCATGGTTTTGAATTCATAATAAGGCAAATCATATTCTTGCGCGGTTTCTTTCACAATTTTCGCAATCTTATCATAATGAATATGACTGATGTGCGGAAAAATATGGTGTTCAATTTGATGGTTTAGTCCACCAGTATAATAATTTACTAACCAGTTTTTAGGTGCAAAATTAGCTGTGGTAAATAATTGGTGAATTGCCCAAGTGTTTTCCATTGTCATGTCTTCGCTTGGGGAAGGTGTAATTGTATCTTCAACAACGTGTGCTAATTGAAAAACTACACTTAAAATAACTCCAGCTGTGTAATGCATTACTACAAATCCTAATAAAACTTTCCACCAAACAATTCCGATTACCATTGGAATTACTAACCAGATTGAAAAGTAAATCACTTTTGTAATCACTAAAGTTGTCCATCTTACTGAAGGTTTTTTGAATTCTCCATATGATAATTTTCTTTTTAAATAACGTTTCATTTGAAGAAAATCTGTAGTAATTGCCCAATTGAAAGTCAACAATCCATATAAAAATACAGAGTAAATATGTTGGAATTTATGGAAGTATTTCCAATCGGCTTGTTTTGTAAAACGCATTACTCTACCAGCATCTAAGTCTTCATCGTGTCCATGAATATTAGTGTAAGTATGATGTAAAACATTGTGTTGTACTTGCCAGTTGTATACATTTCCGGCTAAAATATAGATACTTCCACCCATAATCTTGTTTAACCAGCCTTTTGAGGAATATGAACCGTGGTTTCCATCGTGCATTACGTTCATTCCAACACCAGCCATTCCAACTCCAATAACGATGTTTACTAAAAGATAAGCCCAAATTGGCATTTGCATCGTCAATAAGAAAAAATAAGGTGCTAAGAAAATGGTAAACATTACAATTGTTTTTAAATGTAACTTCCAGTTTCCAGTTTTTTGTATTTTATTTTCTTTGAAATATTCATTAACTCTCTTGTTTAAAGTTCTAAAGAACTTCATAGAGTCGTTATTTGAAAATGTTGGTGAATTTGTATTCATTTATTTTGTATTAATTTATTTTTTGTAATCTGATTCTAAATTATTTAAGTTTACAGACTAACGTGTGTTCTAATTTTATACAAAGATAATTATTAAATTTTGTATTGATTACTAAACATTTGTTATTTTGTTCACTAAAATAGGTATTTTTGTTAAAAATTTAAAAAATGGAAGAAATAATTCGTCAGTTTCCAAACTTAACTCCAATTCAAATCGAACAATTTGAAAAACTACAAGCCTTATATGAAGATTGGAACTCTAAAATAAATGTGATTTCTAGAAAAGATATAGACGAACTGTATACTAGACATATTCTACATTCTCTTGGAATAGCTAAAGTTCAGCAGTTTGAAAAAGGAACTTATATTTTAGATGTTGGAACTGGTGGTGGTTTTCCTGGAATTCCATTAGCAATTATGTTTCCAGAAACGCGTTTTTATTTGATTGATGTTATTGCCAAAAAAATAAAAGTGGTTAATGAAGTGGCAAATACTTTAGACTTAAAAAACGTAAAAGCGGAACAAATGCGTGCTGAAAACGTAAAAGGTGATTTCGATTTTATCGTAAGTCGAGCCGTAACGAATATGCCTGATTTTGTAAATTGGATTAAAGATAAAATCAAAAAACAGAACAAACACGAACTCAAAAACGGAATTTTATATTTAAAAGGAGGTGATTTAACTGAAGAATTAAAAGACTTTCCAAAAGCAACTGAATATAATTTATCAGATTATTTTAAAGAAGATTTTTTTGAAACTAAGAAAGTGGTTCATTTGCCTTTGAAGTTTAAAGCGTAAAAGGCACGAAATTTTAACATTATTCATCTAAATATTTGTTTAATTCTTTAATTAATTTGCTTTCCTGAGAAGGGCTTGGTGCATTTGAATTTACCATTTCCCCTTTTTTATTAAAGATGAAATAATGTGGAATTGCATTTATTTTGTCTAATTCAATATTGCCTGTGTCATTCAATAATTCGTACATTAAATAATTTTCTTCAATGACACCGTCTTTTTCAATAGCTTCTGCACATTTTATTTTTTCACCTTCTATTGAAATATAAATAAATGAAACAGATTTATCTTTGAAAAATTCTTTAATTCCTGGCATTTTTTTAATTTCTTTTCGACAAGGCTTACACCAACTTGCCCAAAAGTCTAAATATATAACACTCCCTTTATGCGAGTCAATTATTTTTTGCAAAGATGATCTATTTGGATAAACAAACTTTTTTTCTGCTTCTTTTTCTTGTGAAAAAATTGTATTGCAAAATAGAATTAAAAATAAAAGTATCGTTTTTTTCATTTTAGGTTTTTTTATTAAATTTTATCATACACAAAATATAAAAAAGAGATTGTAATTTTACAATCTCTTTTTTATATTTCAAACTTCTTGCTTAAAAAACTATTCTCCCAAAAACGGATATCTATAATCTTCTGGTGTAACGAAAGTTTCTTTAATAGTTCTTGGAGAAACCCAACGCAATAAGTTTTGCATAGAACCAGCTTTGTCATTGGTTCCTGAAGCTCTTGCTCCACCAAATGGTTGCATTCCAACAACTGCTCCGGTTGGCTTGTCGTTTATGTAGAAATTTCCAGCTGCATTTTCTAAAGCATTTGTTGCTTCTACAGTTGCATATCTATCTTGACTAAAAATAGCTCCAGTTAAAGCATATTCTGATGTTTCGTCTACTAATTTTAAAGTTTCTGACCATTTTGCATCTTCATATACATAAATTGTAATTACTGGTCCAAAAAGTTCTGTTTCCATTGTTGCATACTTTGGATTTGTTGTTACAATAACTGTTGGCTCAATAAAATATCCTTTAGATTTATCGTAATTTCCACCTACTAAAATTTCAGCATCTGAATCTTTTTTAGCTTGGTCAATAAAACTAGCTAATTTATCAAATGAACCTTCGTGAATAACAGCAGTAATAAAGTTTCCAAAATCTTCTGGAGAACCCATTTTCATTGAATTTACATCACTAACTAATTGCTCTTTAACTGCTGGCCACATACTTTGAGGAATGTAAGCTCTAGAAGCTGCTGAACATTTTTGTCCTTGAAATTCAAAAGCTCCACGAACAATTCCAGTTGTAACTTGTTTTGGATTTGCTGATGCATGAGCTACGATGAAATCTTTTCCACCTGTTTCTCCAACAATTCTTGGATAAGTTTTATATGTATGAATGTTGTTTCCAATTTTTTTGTAAATTTCTTTGAAAACATAAGTTGAACCAGTGTAATGAACTCCAGCAAAATCTGGATGATCAAAAATAGTATCTGAAATCATAACTGGATCTCCAAAAACTACATTGATAACTCCATCAGGAACTCCAGCTTCTTTGAAAATATCAATAATGATTTTTGCAGAGAAAACTTGACTATCACTTGGTTTCCAAACTACAGTATTTCCCATTAAAGCAGCACTTGCAGGTAAATTTGCAGCTATTGCAGTAAA
Source organism: Flavobacterium gelidilacus DSM 15343 (assembly GCF_000422685.1). Classification (GTDB taxonomy): domain Bacteria; phylum Bacteroidota; class Bacteroidia; order Flavobacteriales; family Flavobacteriaceae; genus Flavobacterium; species Flavobacterium gelidilacus. The sequence continues at coordinate 68,194 of NZ_KE383905.1, forward strand.
GTTAAAAGGTGTAATTGCATATACAAATCCTTCTAAAGGACGATATTCAACTTTATTCCAAACTTCAGAATTTGATGTTGGTTGGTCGTTATAAATTTGTGTCATGAATTCTACGTTGTAACGTAAAAAGTCAATCAACTCACAAGAAGCATCAATTTCTGCTTGAAAAATATTTTTTGATTGTGCAATCATTGTTGCAGCATTAATTCTAGCTCTGTATGGACCAGCAATTAATTCAGCTGCTTTTAAAAAGATGGCTGCTCTGTGTTCCCATGGCATTTGAGACCATTTTTTTCTAGCTTCTAATGCAGATGCGATAGCTTTGTCTACATGAGATTTTTCAGCTAAATGATATTTCCCTACAATATGTTGGTGATCGTGAGGAGCTGACATTGTTTTTGTATTGTTAGTTCGAACTTCTTCAGAACCAATATACATAGGAACATCTATAGTTTCGTTCCACATTTTCTTATAAGCTGCTAAAACAGCTGCTTTTTCTGGAGAATTTGGAGCGTAAGATTTTACGGGTTCGTTAACCGCTTTTGGGACATGAAAGAATCCTTTTGGCATAATATAATTATTAGATTATTAAACTTTTATGAAATTTTGCTACTTTTTTTGTAGAAAATTTAATTGAATGCAAAAATACAAATGATTTTTTAAAAAGTATGTTAGAAAAGATACAAATTATTTTGAGATCGAATCTCAACTAATTTAATGCAAAAGTTGCACTTAGTTTAAAAGTGGGAATTTCAACTTTAAAACTTCTTGTTGTAGTGAAATTAATCATATTAAAATGACCTTTCATGGCTCCAATTGGAGAAGTTAATAAACAACCTGAAGAGTAAACATGAGATTCACCTGGTTTTAGAACTGGTTTTTTTCCAACAACACCTTCGCCATCTACAGTTTCTTTTTTGTTCAAAGAGTCAAAAATCTCCCAATGACGTGAGTTTAGTTGTACAGAATCTTTACTTTGGTTTTCAATAGTAATCTCATAAGAAAAGGCAAAATGCAACTTATAGTTTTTGAAGTAAGTACCTTCAAAACTAGTCAAAACCGAAATTTTAATACCTCTTGTTATTTGTGTTACCATGTTTAAAAAAATAGCATTCCTAAAAATAAAATAAATAGTAAGCAAAATATTGCAAACGGAATAAATAAGATATTCAAAAGTACAAATTTAAAAATAGTTTTCCAACGACTATTTTGATAAAAGTTTCTTAAAGATTTATATAAATAAAACGGGAAAAGTATTGAAAATGATATAGTTTGCAAAAAACGAGCAGATCTTGAAGAAATATAATCAGTTAAATTAAATACAATTAACCCTAAAAATAAAAAAGTATAGAAAGTATATGTAAATACTAAATGTTCAGTGTAGTTTTTAGATTTTGAATAAAATACTAGCCAAAACATTAAAGTTAAAATTGGTAATGAAACAAAAATTAATAATGGTAGTTTTTGAAAAAAATAGTCTAAAACTTCAGAGCCTATTTCATTGGATTTAAAAAACTTTGTTTTGTCAAATAAAAAGCGATTATAAAAGTCGTTTTCAAAGCCAAGTTCAATTAAACTTTTTTCTGTAGATTTTTCAGGATATTTTAAATGAAAATTTCTAAATGATGTAATAGTGTATTCTATATGACTTTTGTCATTCTCTAATTGTTTTTTTGTGTAGATAGAGTCTTTGTGAAATTTAATTTGATGCTTTTTACTAGTGATATTAAGATTTAAATCAGTTCCTAATAAATCATATTTTAAACTATCTGTTTGTTTTTCTGTTACAGTGTTTTCTTCAAATTTTTGATCATCCCAGCCTTGTAATGCATCCTCTTTAGAATTATTGAAATTAATTACGATAAACAACACGATCGAAACACTCAAAAACAACCGAAAAGGATTTGCGTATTTTTGACGTTTTCCTTCATTAAATTCTTTGGCTAAATTTCCTGGTTTCGTAAAAAGAGAGACTATAGAATTCCTTAAACGAGAATCATAAGCATAAAAGTTCGAAAGAAATTCTTCAAAAAAATCTTTAATTGTTAATTTTTTGGTCGAATTTAATTGTCCACATTGATGGCAATATTTTTCGCTAATGTCTAATGCTGTCTCACAATTCAAACAACTTTTTCCTCTATATTGTCTTGATTTTCTTTTGGACATTAATTCTTAATAACTTTTGATGTAGTTGATCCGTTTCCAATCACTCTGTCATATCTGTCATTATTACCTCTATAGTAGACTATGATGTTGTATTGGTTTTCTGTTTGAAAGAAGTTTCCGTCAATGGCGTTTTCACTATCAACTTTTCCGTTTTTGTCAGTTAAAGTATATTCGAAATTTACAAAACCTTGTTTTACTAAAATTGCTTTTTCATAGAAACCACTTTCTTTGTTGTATTCCATTTTGTATTCATCTATTTTAGCATAGTTGTTAAACATTCCGCCAACGTAAATGTTGTTATTTGTAAAGGTGGTGGCTGCGTCTAATGTAAAATAAACCCATGTGTAATCAGCTTGAATGGCTGAGTTTTCCGCTCCTCTATTATAAACTAAAAACCTTCCGTTTATGTCTGGAAAATAGGTGTAAATCTTGTTTTTTCTTTCATGATTTACGTAAAGATGAGTGTTGTATATGTCTCCAGCAGTATATTTTAAGACAGAGTTACTTGTTGCTCTTATAGTGCTGTTTTCATAATTCCAAAATTCATTTCCACCCCAAAATTGGGTTTCTTCATTATATCTGTAAACCAACTCATTGCCAATTGTATATTGTGGAGCGATGTTGTGTTTTGCTGTGTCCCATTTGGCATTTTGAAAAATACTTATTTTAATATTTTGCTTCGGATTTTGATAAATTGTTTCTCCTAAATTTATGGTGAAGTCTAAGTTTTGTTTTTCTTGAACAGTTTGAATGTTCCTTGATTTTCTAACAACAGCTGGAGCTGAAACGATGTCTTCATAAATGATGAATTTTCTTGAAAAAACAATTTCTTTGTCATCATTAAATATTTTAACAATGTAATTACCGCTTTTTGTAATTTGATTAAAACGATTTGGGAATTTTTGAACGTAGTGAGAATATAATTGCAAAGTATTGAATGAATTTTCGTATGTAATTATACGTTGGTTGTCCATTCCTTGTAAATATTCAACTTTAGCTAAGTTAGTTGGTTTCCAATCGTAACTATATTGGGTTATTGTGTAGTAATAGTCAGCTTCATTCCCAAATAAGTCATCAAATTGAAGCTCAAAACCATCACCTAATCTAAAGAACGGAATAGCAACTGAGTCTCTTTGATGAAATGAAACGGCTTTGATGTTATAAGGTGGAGAAATTTCTTGTTCAATTGGCGATTGAGAAAAAACGGATGTAAAACCAGTTATAATCAGCAGTAAGGGAAGTAATTTTGTCATAAAACTATGTATAGTATTCTGTAAATTTAGTAAATCTAAAAATAACTTTGCAATAATTATGCTTGAATCCTAAAAAACGATTATTTAGAATTATTTTAAATAGTAAAATCACATGGCTAAATATTTGGTAAGCATATTGGTAAATGATTAAATTTGCACGTTTTATAAAATAGTACTAACCATATCTTCAATACACATGTCAAAAGACATTCGAATTAAAAAAGGTTTAGACCTTAAATTGAAGGGAGATGCAGAAAAAGTAGTTTCTGTAGTTTCTCGCTCGAAAGTCTATGCTATTAATCCTTCTGATTTTAACGGAGTGACACCAAAAATGGTTGTTAAAGAGGGGGCAAAAGTTAAAGCAGGTGAAATAATTTTCTACTCAAAAAATGATGAGTCAGTAAAATTTGTTTCTCCAGTTAGTGGAACAATCCAAGAAATCAAACGCGGTGAAAAAAGAGTTATTTTACAAATTCTTATCACAGCAGATTCTCAAGACATTCACTTAGAGCATAGCAAAAAAAACCTAAAAGATTTATCTTCACAAGAAGTAAAAGAACAATTGTTGGCTTCAGGTTGTTGGCCATTTATCAATCAACGTCCTTATGATGTTATTGCTAATTCAGCAGACACCCCAAAAGCAATTTTTGTTTCAGCTTATGCTTCAGCACCTTTAACTGCAGATGTAGATTTTGTTTTAGAAAATAAAACAGAAGCATTTCAGGCAGGAATCGATGCATTAGCAAAATTGACTTCTGGAAAAGTCCATCTATCTTTAAAAGGCAAAGAGAAATCGGCTCTAGAAAACATTAGTGGCGTTTCAATACATAAAGTATTTGGACCACATCCAGCAGGTAATGTTGGTGTTCAGATTTCTAAAATTGACCCAATTAATGCTGGTGATCGAGTTTGGACTGTAGCTCCTCAGGATGTTGCAACTATTGGAGAGTTTTTCTTAACCGGAAAATTCAATGCAACGAAAACTATTGCGCTTTCGGGTTCAGAAGTTAAAGATGCCCAATATTACACTCTTATTTCAGGTGCTCAGATAAGCGATTTAGTTGCAGGAAAAATTAAAGGTGATAATGTTAGAATTATTTCTGGAGATATTTTTACTGGTAATAAAGTTACTCAAAATGGATTTCTAGGTTTTTACAGCAACACTGTAACGGTTATTCCTGAAGGTAATGAATATAGAATGTTTGGATGGATGCCATTTGCAAGTCCAAGTATTCATAGTGCTCAACGTACAGGGTTGTCGTGGTTAATGCCGGGAAAAAAATATGCTCCTAATACTAATTTAAATGGTGAGGAAAGAGCTTTAGTTGTTACAGGTGAAATGGAAAATGTAATGCCATTGGATATTTATCCAATGCAGTTATTGAAAGCTTGTATTGCAAATGACATAGATAAAATGGAAAATCTTGGGATATACGAAGTAGCCCCAGAAGATTTTGCATTGATTGATTATACTAACACATCTAAATTAGAAGCTCAAGTGATTATTCGTAAAGCTTTAAATTTAATGATAAAAGAAGTAGGATAGATATGAAATTTTTAAGAGATAAAATAGATCAAATTAAAAAGCCTTTTGGTAAAGGTGAGAAGTTTGAAAAATTTGCACCAGCTATTAATGCATTAGATACATTTTTATATGTACCTAATCACACTACGCACAAAGGTGCTCATATTCGTGATGCGGTAGATTTGAAGAGAACAATGATTACTGTGATTTTAGCATTAGTTCCAGCTTTGATTTTTGGAATGTATAATGCAGGATTACAACATTTTTCTCAAATCGAAGGTTCGGATATGACATTTATGCCATTATTCTTATTTGGATTATGGAAAATATTACCAATGATTATTGTTTCTTACGGAGTTGGTTTAGCGATCGAATTCGTATTTGCAATATATAGAGGTCATGAAGTTAATGAAGGTTACTTAGTAACTGGTTTGTTGATTCCGATGATTATGCCAATTGATTTACCTTTGTGGATGTTAGCACTTTCTGTAGTGTTCGCAGTTGTAATTGGTAAAGAGGCTTTTGGTGGTACAGGAATGAATATCTTGAATCCTGCGCTTGTAGCAAGAGCATTTGCATTCTTTGCTTATCCTACATTTATGTCAGGTGATAAAGTTTGGGTTGCCGATGCGACTACTGTCGATGGAATTTCAGGAGAAACTATCTTAGGTAAATTAGCAGCAGGTAAAGAAGTTGGTTACAATACAATGGATATGTTTGGAGGTTATATTCCAGGTTCTGTTGCAGAAACGTCAACTTTATGGATTCTTGTTGGAGCTGCAATTTTAATCATTACTGGAGTAGCTAGTTGGAGAATTATAGTTAGTGGATTTATCGGAGCAGCAATTATGGCACTTGGATTTGAAGCTTGGGGAGCAAATGCTCTTATGAGCTTTGGTCTTAATCATTTAGTTGTTGGTGGATTAGCCTTTGGTGTTGTTTTTATGGCAACAGATCCAGTTTCTGGAGCTCAGACTAATACAGGAAAACTAATTTATGGGTTTTTAATTGGTGTTTTTGGAATACTAATTAGAGTCTTTAATCCTGCTTATCCAGAAGGAATAATGTTAGCAATATTATTGTTAAATGTTTTTGCTCCTACTATAGATCATTACGTAATTCAATCTAATGTTAACAGAAGAAAGAAAAGAGCAAATGTTAACCAACTTAAAACCGCTTAATCATGGATAGAAATAGTAATGGATATACATTTTTGTTTGCCGGAATTATGGTTATTGTTGTTGGAGCTTTATTAGCTTTTACCGCGACTTCCTTAAAACCAGCACAAGATGAAAATGTAAAGAAAGAAAAAATGCAAAATATTCTTGCCTCGGTAGGAGTTGATGTAGATAGAGAAGCTGCAACTGCTAAGTTTGGTGAAGTTGTTAAACAACAACTTTCATTAAGTGAAGATGGTTCAGAAAAGTCAGATGTTAATGCTTTTAAAGTAGACTTAAAAGAAGAATTAGCAAAACCTGTAGATAAACAAACTTATCCTTTATATGTTGCAGAACAAGACGGAAAAAGTTTCTACATCATCCCTTTAAGAGGTGCTGGTTTATGGGATGCAATTTGGGGTTATGTAGCTTTAGATTCTGACATGAATACTGTAAAGGGTACTGTGTTTGATCATAAAGGTGAAACTCCGGGTCTTGGGGCAGAAATTACTCAAAAATGGTTTCAAGATCGTTTTGTAGGTAAAAAAATTAGAAATGAATCAGGTAAAATTGTTGGTGTTGAAGTTGTAAAAGCAAATGCTACTCCAAATGATGTTGATGCAATATCTGGAGCTACTATTACTAGTAATGGTGTTTCAGAAATGATTGCAGAGCGATTAGCACATTACCAAAGTTATTTTGATAAATTAAAAAAATAAGTCATGGCAGAAAAAAATAGTATTAAATCATTATTGGTTGATCCATTAGACGACAATAATCCAATTACAGTTCAAGTATTGGGTATTTGTTCTGCACTTGCAATTACAGTTCAATTAAAGCCAGCTATTGTAATGGCATTGTCTGTAATGGTTGTTACGGGTTTTAGTAACTTAATAGTTTCTTTAATGAGAAACTTAATACCAAATCGTATTCGTATTATCGTTCAGTTGGTTGTTGTTGCTGCTTTAGTAATTTTAGTAGATCAAGTATTGAAAGCTTACGCATATGATGTTAGTAAAGAATTATCCGTATTCGTAGGATTAATTATTACAAACTGTATTGTTATGGGACGTTTAGAGGCTTTCGCTTTAGCAAATCCTCCCGGTAAATCTTTTGTTGATGGAATCGGAAACGGTTTAGGATATGGGCTGATCTTGATATTAGTGGCTTTCTTTAGAGAGTTGTTAGGCTCTGGTAAATTATTAGGAATAGAAGTTTTAGGTCACAAAGGTGCAACACTTGCAGATTCTACTGGTTTATATGCTCATGGTTATGAAAACAACGGATTAATGTTGTTGTCTCCAATGGCTTTAATTGTTGTAGGACTAATCATCTGGGCTCAACGTGCAAGAAACCGTAAATTAATAGAAAACTAATATAGCTTAGCTATTAAAAAAATATAAAAATGCAAGAATTAGCAAGTTTATTTGTAAAAAGTATCTTCATTGAAAATATGATTTTCGCGTATTTTCTTGGAATGTGTTCTTACTTAGCAGTATCAAAAACTGTTAAGACAGCCGTTGGTTTAGGAGTTGCTGTAGTGTTTGTATTAGCAATTACAGTTCCAATTAACTATTTGTTAGATAATTATCTTTTAAAACCAGGAGCATTAGCATGGTTGGGAAGTGATTATGCTTCAATAGATTTAAGTTTCTTAAGTTTTATTATGTTTATTGCTGTAATCGCTTCTATGGTTCAGTTAGTAGAAATGGTAGTAGAGAAATTTGCCCCAGCTTTATATAGTGCTTTAGGTATTTTCTTACCATTAATCGCTGTGAACTGTGCTATCTTAGGAGGTTCATTATTTATGCAACAAAAAGCATTTACAGGAATATCACAAGCAGTAACTTATGGTTTTGGGTCAGGAATTGGATGGCTTTTAGCTATTGTTGCAATTGCTGCTATTAGAGAAAAAATAACTTATTCAAACGTACCAGCTCCATTAAAAGGATTAGGAATTACTTTCATAATCACTGGATTAATGGCACTTGGTTTTATGAGTTTTATGGGTATTAAAATATAATCAGAAAAAGAAAAGATTATGGAAATAGTATTAAGTGTATTAGTTTTTTTAACGATAGTATTCCTTTTAGTGGGAATGTTATTGGGTGCAAAAGCAAAATTATTACCATCAGGGCCAGTTCATATTAAAATTAATGGCGAAAGTGATATTGAAGTTGAATCAGGAAGTACTTTGTTGTCTACATTAGGAAACAATAAAATCTTCTTACCATCAGCTTGTGGTGGTGGTGGAACTTGTATTCAATGTAAATGTATTGTAACTGAAGGTGGTGGAGAAGCTTTGCCAACAGAGGTGCCACATTTTTCTAGAAAAGAACTTGCAGATGGTTGGAGACTTGGTTGTCAAGTTAAAGTTAAGAATGATATGGTTATTGAAGTTCCAGAAGAAGTATTTGGAATTAAAAAATTCGAAGCAAAAGTATATTCAAACTATAATGTAGCCTCATTTATTAAAGAATTCATCGTTGAATTACCAGATGATATGCATTATGAAGCAGGTGGATATATTCAAATTGAAATTCCAGAATGTGAAATAAAATATGCTGATATTGATATAACAGCTCATCCAGAAGAACATCCTGGTGACCCTGAAAAATTTAAAGCTGAATGGGATAAATTTAATTTATGGCCATTGGTAATGAAAAACGATGAATTGGTTGAAAGAGCTTATTCAATGGCTTCTTATCCAGCTGAAGGAAGAAAAATTATGTTAAACGTTCGTATTGCTACTCCACCTTGGGATAGAAATGCAAATGGTTGGGCAAAAGTAAATCCAGGAGTTGCTTCATCTTATATTTTCTCAATGAAATCTGGTGATCCTGTAGTTGTTTCAGGTCCTTATGGAGAATTCTTTATCAATGAATCAGAAGCAGAAATGTTATACGTAGGTGGTGGTGCCGGTATGGCTCCAATGCGTTCTCATTTATATCACTTATTCCGTACTGTAAAAACAGGAAGAAAAGTTACTTATTGGTATGGTGGACGTTCTAAAAGAGAGTTATTCTATACAGAACACTTTAGAGCCTTAGAGAAAGATTTCCCTAACTTTAAATTCTATTTAGCCCTTTCTGAACCAGCTCCAGAAGATAACTGGAAAATTAAAGAATCTATTGATGGTGAAGGTGACGGTTTTGTTGGTTTCATTCATAATGTAGTAATTGATAATTATTTATCTAAACATGAAGAACCAGAAGATATTGAATTATATTTTTGTGGGCCACCAATGATGAACCAAGCTGTTCAAAAAATGGGTGAAGACTTTGGTTTAGATCCGGATAATATTAGATTTGATGACTTTGGAGGATAATCTAAAAAACACAAAACCGATTCAGAAATGAGTCGGTTTTTTTTATTTTATGATTTGTTCTAAATTTTACATTTTCAATTTTATTATCTTTGCTTTATGGAAGAGCTTTCAGAACAAGAATTACACCAAATTGCAATGAATCATGTTGGCAGAGACCTTGAAAAAAAAGGGTTTGAATTCATCGCAATCAATAGTCAACTAAAAAAACATCCTCAATTTGTTTGTGTTGATACGCAAAATACATTACATTTTGTAATGGTTCAAGCAGTTCCGTATCCAATAAATCCAGACGAACCAAATGAGCTTTTTATAGATACATTTCTAAATCATGCCAAAAAGAAAAATGCTAAAGTTTTATTTGCTGGAGTTGGAATAGCAAATGCAGAAGACTTTGAAAAACCAATTTACACATCAACAGATTACATAATCAATTATAATGGATATAAAGAACTTAGTTAGTTTTATCGGAATAATAATTTTGTTTGCTTCTTGTAAAAAAAGTGAACCAATATTTCAAATCCTGCAAGGAGAAGCTCAAGGAAGTACTTACAATATAAAATATATTGCAAATGAAGAAGTAGTGTCAAAAGCACAAATTGATTCTATATTGTTAGCTTTTGATATGTCTCTTTCGACTTATCGTGATGACTCAAAGATTTCTAAAATTAATGCTGGTGATTCAACTGTAATTGTAGACGATTTTTTTGTGGAAACATTCAAAGCTTCCAATCAAATTTTTAAAGAAACAAACGGACTTTTTGACCCAACAATTGGCGTTTTAGTGAATGCTTATGGTTTTGGGCCAAGTCATCAAAGAAAAGATTTAAATCAGACACAAGTTGATAGTTTATTGAATTTTGTAGGATTTGATAAAGTGAAATTAAATGCAAACAAAACTATTTCAAAACTTCACAAAGAAACCTATTTCGACTTTAATGCAATTGCTCAAGGTTATTCAGTCGATGTGGTTGCAGATTTCTTAAAGTCAAAAGGTATTGAAAACGGAATTGTAGAAATTGGTGGTGAATTAATAGGTTTCGGAAAAAACATAATTGATAACAAAAATTGGATAATCGGAATTGATGATCCGTTACAAAGTCCAGAAGAAAGAACTTTAATAGCAAAAGTCAAAATCGAAAATCTTGGAATGGCAACTTCAGGAAATTATAGAAAAGTTGTAACAGATTCGATTACAGGTGAAAAATTTGTTCATACTATAAATCCAAAAACAGGAAAGCCTCAAAAAGGAAATGTTTTAAGTGCAACCGTTTTAGCACCAACTTGTATGATGGCTGATGGTTATGCAACTGCTTTTATGGTTTATGACATCAAGCAAGGAATTGAATTTGTCCAAAAACACAAAGATCTATTTGTATTATTGATATACATAGATGAAAATAATAAAGTACAACAATTCAAAACAGAAAATTTCAAGAGTTTAGTCCAATAAATTACTTATAACAAACTGGAATAATTTCTCCTTTGGCTAAACAATATTTCTCAACTAATTCAGGTGAAATGGTATTTGTATAATCTACTTCTTCAACCTTAAAACCAATGCTTCTTAATTTGTCAAAATAATCTCTTCCGTAAACACGTACGTGATCATATTGTCCAAATATTTTGGAACGTTCTTTTTGGTCAGTAATAGAATCATCAGAAAAAGTAACAGCACGAGATAAATCTTGAGGAATCTGAAAAATCCCCATTCCACTTGGTTTTAGAACGCGATATAATTCTTGCATCGCTTTAGTGTCATCTGGAATATGTTCCAAAACATGATTGCATAAAACAATATCATAGTGATTGTCTTCAAAAGGTAAATTACATATATCTGCTTTTACATCAGCCAAAGGTGAAAGTAAATCAGTTGTAGTATATTCTATATTTGATTGCTTTTTAAAACGCTTATAAAATTCTTGTTCCGGAGCAAAATGCAAGACCTTAAGTTTGGTTTCCGAAGTAAAAAAATTAGTTTCATTCTGTAAATACAACCATAGTAAACGATGTCTTTCCAAAGAAAGTGTACTTGGTGATAATACATTATTTCGTTGTGTTCCATAACCATAGGGTAAAAACATACTAAAACTTTTTCCGTCGATTGGATCGGTGAAACGATTTCCTCTCAGTAAAAAAGCTAAAATTGGTCGAACCACTATACTCAGTCGAATTAAGATTGGTCTTGGAATTGTATTAAGAATGAATTTGAATATTTTTTTCATATTTATTTTCCGTGAAAACGGAAATCTATTTTTTATACTTTATGGTTTAAATTAAAAAGTAACTTATAATACTAAAGCTTTCTGACGCAAGCCATCTTCTTCATTACTAACAATTCCTAAAGCTTCATAAATATATGCAAACGTAGAAAGTAATTCAGGTTTTCCGTCAACAATAGCAACATCATGTTCAAAATGAGCACTAGGTTTATTATCTGCAGTTGTAATTGTCCAACCGTCTTTATGTTGTTTGATGTTTTTTGTGCCTAAATTAATCATAGGTTCGATCGCAATTACCATTCCGTTGACTAATTTTTTCCCACGACCACGTTTTCCGTAATTTGGAACTTCTGGGTCTTCGTGCATTTTTCTTCCTAAACCATGTCCGCATAATTCACGAACTACACCATAACCATGCGCTTCACAATAAACTTGAACTGCATTTCCGATATCTTCTACGCGATTTCCGACTTTAGTAGCTCTAATGCCTTCGTATAATGATTCTTTAGTGATTTGTAATAATTTTTTCGTCGCTTCATCAACTTCACCTACTTCAAATGTATATGCATGATCACCATAAAAGCCGTTTTTTAAAGCACCACAATCTACCGAAATAATATCACCATCAACCAACGGAGTGTCATTTGGAATACCATGAACTACTTGCGTGTTTGGGCTCATACATAAACTATTCGGAAAACCATACATTCCTAAAAATGCTGGTTCAGCACCATGATCACGTATAAATTCTTCGGCTAATTTATCTAAATATAAAGTGGTTACTCCGGGTTTAATCTCTTTGGCAATTAGACCAAGAGTTTTCGAAACAATTAATGCACTTTCGCGCATTATTTCTATTTCTTCAAGGGTTTTTATAATTATCATATTCTAAATTTAATATGTAGCTATTTATTGTTTGTAAAAGTCTTATTGAATGTCATGAGTGAATATAGATTTATAATTATATATTGAAAATCATGACTATTTCAGAAATGCAAAAGTACAATTTTCTATTCAATTTATTTTTTACTTTTTTAGAAGCTATTTCCAGCTGTCCACTATATCTTTTTTGCCTCGTTTTAAGAACGAGGCAAAAAAGGATGTCGTTCTCATCTGGGCTAGGACTATAAACATTTAATAACTAATCGTTAAAGATGAGAAATGTCATTTTCTAACTACTTTTTCAACCTTATCTTTGTGCAAAATTATTAGGTATGTCAAAATATGTCACAGCAGCAGAAGCTGTAAAAGTAGTAAAATCTGGAGATAGAGTTTATTTACAAGCAGCAGCTGCAACTCCAACCATATTAGCAAATGCTTTAACAGAAAGAGCATCAGAATTAAGAAACGTAGAGATATGTCATCTTCATACAGAAGGAGAAGCACGTTATGCAAATCCAGAATTCGCAGAAAGTTTTCACGTTAATTCTTTTTTTATAGGAGCTAATGTTCGTCACACCCTAAAAGCAGGAAATGGTTCATATACTCCAGTTTTTTTAAGTGAATTACCAAGATTGTTTAGAAAAAACGTTTTGCCTTTGGATGTAGCCTTTATTCATGTTTCACCACCAGATAAACATGGCTATTGTTCTCTTGGAGTTTCAGTAGAAGCATCAATTGCTGCTATAGAAAATGCTAGAATAGTTATTGCACAAGTAAATCCACAAATGCCAAGAACTTTTGGTGACGGAATTCTTCACGAATCTGAAATAGATTATTTAGTAGATGTTAATGTTCCAATTTATGGACATGATGTCAAACCGTTTTCAGCTGTAGAAGAAAAAATAGGCTCTTATATTGCGTCTTTAATTGAAAATAAAAGTACGCTTCAAATGGGAATTGGTTCTATTCCAAACGCTGCATTAAGTAAATTGACAAATCATAAAGATTTAGGGTTACATACAGAAATGTTTTCTGATGGAGTAATAGACTTAATTGAAAAAGACGTTATCAATTGTAATTATAAAGGATCATTTAGAGGAAGAGCTTTGGCTACGTTTTTAATGGGTTCTAAAAGATTGTATGATTTTGTAGACGACAATCCATTTATAGAAATGAAAGAGTCTTCAATTGTTAATGATACAGCAAGAATTAGAAAGAATCATAATATGGTAGCTATTAATTCTGCAATTGAAGTTGATTTAACGGGTCAGGTTTGTGCCGATTCTATTGGTAGTACAATGTATTCTGGTGTTGGTGGTCAAATGGATTTTATTCGCGGTGCCTCATTAAGTGAAGGAGGAAAAGCTATTATTGCATTACCATCAATTACAAAAAGAGGTGAAAGTAGAATTGTTCCGTTTTTAAAACAAGGAGCTGGAGTTGTGACAACGCGTTCGCATGTTCAGTTTATCATAACAGAAAACGGAATTGCAGATTTATATGGAAAATCATTAAAACAAAGAATAAAAGAGTTGGTTAGAATTGCGCATCCAACACATCAAGAAAGGATAGAAAAGGAATATTATGAAACGGTAAATTGTATGTAATTCAAATGATTACAAATGAATAAATAAAAATATGCATATTAATATTTTAAAAAATAAAGTAGTATAAATGATTTTTGTATTATTTAAAAGATTATCTTTGTACCAATAAAACAATTTTTAGATGAACATTTTCGTAGGAAGTCTTCCATTCAGTATTGAGGAAGCAGATTTAAGAGGTTATTTTGAAGAGTATGGTGCTGTTGATTCAGTAAAAATCATTTCTGATAAATTCACAGGTAGAAGTAAAGGATTTGGTTTCGTAGAGATGCCAAATGATGAAGAAGCTCAAAAAGCAATTGATGAGTTAAACGGAGGTTCAATTGATGGAAGAACTATTGTAGTTAACAAATCAGAGCCAAAACCAGAAGGAGAAAGAAGAAGCTTTAACAATAACCGCGGTGGAAACACAGGTGGTGGTGGAAGAGGTGGTTATAACGACAGAGACAACAATAGAGGTGGAGGTCGTTTTTAATATTTCTTTTAAAAACAAAGAAAAATCCCGATGTATTTCGGGATTTTTTTTTGCTTAAAAATGTCTTTGAAAGGCTCAGACTGACATCTCGGATTTGAATTGGCAACTTTTTAAATTTAAAAATAATAGATTCATATTTACGTATTATCAATTAATTAAACAATTGTCACACTGAGCTTGTCGAAGTGCTTTTATTTTTTAATTCTATAAATTAGGATTTGCAATCGTTTTATACAAATTAACAATCGAATTATAGAATTCGTTTTCTAATTTTAAGACGTTAATTTGTGAGCTAACTAAGCTATTTTCTCTAGAATTTATTAAAAATATCGAGCTTTCACCTAAAGTAAATAGACGTTCTTCTCCAGAAAGCATAGTGTTATAGCTTTCAACTAATTCTGTATTTATACTTATTTGTTTTTCTAAAGAAGTAATTTCAACTTGTTGTGCTTCAATTTTATTTTTCAAACTAACACGTTCAGATGCAAGCATAAATTCAGAATCTTGGACTTTTAATTTAGCTAATTTTAGTTTTGCCCTTTCCTTTCGTAAAAAGATTGGGAATGAAAAATTTACACCAACCTTATAATCTTCAAATCTATAATTATCAAAAGCGCTAGGTTCAGAAATGTAATTGTAGCTCAAGTCTAATTTAGGCAATAACATGTTTGCACTTAATTTTTGTTCCGTTTTTAAAATATCAATTTTAGTAGATAAGGAATTTATTTTTGGATGGTTATTAATTTCAAAATTAATTAAATTATTAATTTCTAAAGTTTCCTTAATTGTATTTGAAAGTGTCATTTCTGGAAGTAGATTTTCATCTAACTCAATTGGAACATTATTTTCTAACCACAAATAATTAGACAATTCTAATCGAGATTTTTGCAATTTTAATTTTGAACTTTCTAAATTTAATCTTCTAGATTTTACTGTTATTCCAGCTTCAGTACTGTCAATAGCCGGTTTGTCTCCTTGCTCAATTAATTTTAAAACACCTTTGTAACGTGTTGTAGCATTTTTTAAATAATCTTGATAAAGTACTACTTCGCTAAAATTTTTCTTCCATTCAAAATAGGCCAAAGATGCTTTATGTAAAACATCAGTGGCTTCTATATTTCTTTCAGCTTCATTTACGGTTTGTTGCAATTTGGCATTTTTTAAATCAGCCATTCTTTGGTTTATAAATAAACCTTGGCCTATTGGAACAGTTATTCCTAATGAAGTTAAACCACTATTAGGTAAAGTCATATCTGGATTAACGTAAATACCTTCATTATTATCAAAAGCTGCTTTAATTTCTATACCGTACCAAGTTGGTATTTTAAAACTTCCATTAAAAATAGAATAGTAATTTTTGTCAGAAAATTGTTTTTTTGTATATTCAGCTTCTAATTTTGGATCAAAAGCACCGCGTGATTGCATTAGTAAAGCTTGAGCTTCGTTTAGTTTTAAATTAGCTTGTTTTACTAAAGGATGAAACTTTTTTACATATCCTAAGTATTCATTGTATGAAAACTCTTTTAAGTTCTTTTCCTGTGCAAATAAAGAAGCAGCAAAGAACAGCAATAGGTAAATAATTTTTTTGTTCATTGTTATTTTTTTTCTGTAACTGATTTTTCTGTTGTATAATAATTTGGAGGAAAACCATTTAGAGTTCTCCAAATCTCAAACCAAATTGGAACAGAATCTAATAAAGCAATAGTTTGTGTTCCGGCACCAATACTTAATTTTTTAGGCCATTCTTTTTCTGAAGGATCAGGAGCGATTAGTACTCTGTATTTTCCATTTTCACTTATGAAATTTTCTTTAGCTACAATTACACCACCAAATGTTCCGTATGAAGCACCAGGCCAACCACTAAATACGATTGAGGGCCAGCCGTCAAACCAAACTCTGACTTTTTCACCTTTATTGATTAATGGAAAATCTACCGGTGAAATATAAGTTTCAACAGCAATATCGAAATTCGAAGGCATTATACTAACAACTGGTGTTCCTTCTTTAACAGTTTCTCCTAAACCAGATTGTAAAGCTCTGTTGATATATCCGTTCTGAGGGGCAAGAATATAGTACATTCCATTTCTAATTTGGTAATTAGTGTATTGATTTTTTAATTTATTAACCTGTGCTTCTGTGTCAAATTGTGAGCTTAAAGCGGTTTGCTTATCACTCTGAGCTTTTGCTGTTTTTTCTGAATATTCGGCTAAAATTCTATTTAGTTCCATCCTTGCATTAAGAACTTCATTTTGAGCTGTAATGTATTTGTTTTCTTGTGTAATTATTTTTGCTTCTGTATCTTGTAATTTTACACGTTTTTCTTCCACATCAGTTAAAGGTTTTAAACCTTCTTTGTTAAGATTTATAGCACGATTAAATTGTGTTTTAGCAATAATTAATTGCGTTTTTACAGCTTCTAGATCAATACTATCACTTTGTACTTTTAAAAAAGATTGTTTTAACTTGTTTTGAGCTTGTTTGTATTTTAAAGCTCTTTCGCTTCCAATTGCTCCAATTTGACTTTCAAGAGCTTGAACCTTTGAAGCATAAGAATTGGCAGCACCTTGTTTAGCTGTAACTTGGTTTCCTGTATTTTCAACTAAATTCGGATCTAGGTAATCTTCTTTGATTTCTGATATAAATAAAATTGTATCTCCTTTGTTTACATAATCACCTTCATTAACATACCATTTTTCAATCCTACCAGCAATACCAGTTTGAATAGTTTGTGGTC
This sequence comes from Flavobacterium gelidilacus DSM 15343, assembly GCF_000422685.1. Classification (GTDB taxonomy): domain Bacteria; phylum Bacteroidota; class Bacteroidia; order Flavobacteriales; family Flavobacteriaceae; genus Flavobacterium; species Flavobacterium gelidilacus. The sequence goes on from NZ_KE383905.1 coordinate 85,537, forward strand.
TTTGATTGGGTTTTAAAGTAGTAACTTCACCTGTTCCAGAAACGTTTTGTGTCCAAGGAAGAAAAAGAAATATAAGTAGGCAAATGACACATGCCCAGATGGTTCTTTTAATCATTAAATACCCATTATTGTCTTTAAGTACTTTGGTTGATTTGTATTTACTCAAATCAACCCATTCATCTATTCTGTTCTTGGTTATATTTAACATAATAAATTATTTAATAGATTTAATTTGACCTTTGTCTAGTGTTATTATTTTGTTGCATTTTTCTTTCCAATATTTGCTTTTTGAAATTACTACAAGTGTCCAAGGATTAGATTTGTCAGTAAGCATATCGATTACTTTTCCTGCAGTTAATTTATCTAGTTTATCAACTGGTTCTTCTAAAAATAAAATTTTAGGTTTTGTGATTAACACTCTCGCTAGTAATATTTTTTGAACAGCTGATGAATTTATTTGTTTTCCTTCTGAAAGTAAAGTTGTTTCTAAACCTAAAGGCAATGATTTAATTAAGTTTGTTAATTCTAATTTTTCTAAAATTTCGTTAACATCATTCATTGATACTGTTGGACAACTACAAGTTATGTTTTCATAAATTGTCCCTTCAAATGTAGAATCGTTTAGCGTAATAACTCCTGTTTTTGATCTATATTCTTCAAATGAAAACTTTTTGTAGTTAGTGTTGTTTATAAAGATGGTTCCAGTCGATGGTTCAATTAATCTTGATAGTAATCGAATTAAAGTCGTTTTTCCTGAACCATTTTCTCCTTGAATTAATATTCGATCTCCATGATTTATTGTCAGATTTATGTCTTTTAAAACAGGTAAATCTGCATCAGGAAATTGAAAGGTTAATTGCTCTGTGCTAATGTTAATTTCATCAATGTCTAAAGTGTAATTGGTTGTGATTTTTTCTTTTTCTAATTCTAAATCTACAACTGTACCTAATTTTTCTAAAGAAGTTATGACATCATAAAATAATTCTAAGCCATAAAATAGTTTTTCAACAGCTGCAATTATTGTAATGATAACAATTTCTGCTGCTACAAATTGACCAATATTCATTTGTTGACTTAATACTAATATTCCACCAATTATTAATAATCCTGCAGAAATTAATACTTTAAAACCGGTTAGTTGTATAAATTGTCTTCTTAGTACTCTAAAGTGACTTTCTCTATATTGTAAATATTCGTTTACTAAGTAATCATTTTTGTTAAGCGAGAATTCAAATAATTTACCATTTTTAAAACTCAAATTATTACGGGCAATTTCTTGCAACCAGTGTGCAACTTTGTACTTATATTTAGATTCTTTTAAACTTGTTTTTAAACCTGAATCAAAATTAATTCTAAAAATCATGTAAAGTAATATCAATAATATTATTCCAAAAAAGATAAAGAAGGGATGATATAATGACAGTAACAAGATTCCAAAAATAATTTGTAAAGCAGCTGTAGAAACCTCCAAAATTAATTTTGAAAATCCTTTTTGAACATTTATAGTGTCAAAAAAACGATTCGCTAATTCTGGTGGTGAAAAATTATAAAGTTGTTCGAATTTTATTTTCGGAAAACGAAAAGCAAACTCAAATGAAGATCGAACAAAAATCTTTTGTTGTATGTTTTCTGTTATTCTAAATTGCATAATTTTTAGAATACCAACAAAGGCTACACCAGTTACAACTATAATTACCAATACGATCCAAGAAGTACTAACTTTTCCTGCTTGTATAAAATTTATAATGGCTTGTATTCCTAACGGAATCGATAAACTTATCAATCCACCAATAATTGAATATATTAACAATTGATATACATCTTTTTTATCAGCTTTTATTAAGCTTTTAAATCTTTCAATGGGCTTCATTTACAATACTTTTTTTATGATGTCTAAATAAAATTCTGTGATACAATCTTCATCAGATAGATTTGTAATTGTCTTAAAATGTTCTTTTAAATAATTCTGATGTAAAGTTCCTTCTACGATTGTTGAGGCTAAACTCTTTGCATAAGGATATTTTGGATTTGCTTCTTCAATCATTTCAATAATTCTGTAAATTACTCTTTTATAAACCAAAAAGAAACCTTCTTTGTTATCTTCATCAACTTCTTTGGTTAAAAGTGTTTTGGTGAATTCTGAAATTATGATTTTATTTAGAATTGATTCATCAATATGTGGTGTTTTTTGGTCGTCTTCAATTTTTTGAGTGATTAATTTGATGCCTTTAACTAGTTTTTCAATAGGATTTGAAATGTTATTGGTAGCAAAAACCAGGTTATACTCAACCCATGACCAATACCAACAAGATAGATAAACGAGTAGTTTGTGCTTGTTTTCAAAATAACGATATATTGAGCTCTCATTAGATTGAATTTTATCTCCTAATTTTTTAAATGTAAAAGATTCAAACCCAATTTCCTCAATTAACAAGATACTGTTTTGTATAATTCGTTTGCCTAAATCTGATGTTTCAGGATCTTTGACGTATAATTTATCATTAATTGTAATTTTGAAATTACTGAATAAATTTTGCATTTTATTATTTTTTTTTAAAAATTGAATCAGAAGTGAATTATAGTTTAATTTGAAAACCGAAATTTAATTCTAATATATCAATATCTTCTTGTTTGATAAAGTTTTTTTTCAAATCTAGATATTGTAAATTTTGTAATCCTTGTATTTCTAGCGGAAATTTTTTAAACTGATTGTCATTTATATATAAATATTCTAAGTTTTTTAAAAGCGTTATTTTAGCTGGCAGTTTGCTCAATTTATCATTTTCTAAATGTAATTTCTTTAAATTTGGTAATTTTGATAATACTTCAATATTTCTTTCAAACTTAAAATTAACTTCATTATTTAAATATAATTCTTCAAGTGTAGTTAAGTTTTCAAATGAAATAGGTAAGTTTTTAAAATCATTACCACTTAGATTTAATGTTTTTATTTTTTTTAATAAAATTATACCATTCGGAATCTCAGATAGATGGTCATTCTCTAAATTTAAATATTCAAGATTAACAAATTTAGAAAAGTCAATTTTATTAAAATCAATATCTTGATTAGATAAATTTAATCTTATTACTTCTTCAGGATGAAGCAATGCGTTCTCTATATTGTTTTCTGTAAGGCTGTCCTTGATGGTTTCTGTTTGAGAATATCCGTTAATAGAGAACATCAAAATAAAGAGTACCAATTTAAAAGCTATATTCTTTTTCATAATTATAAGTTTTACTCTGCAAATATAATAGTATTACTATTGCTATGTAAAAGTTTAACTTTTGATTAAGAATTGTTCAAAAAAAAATCCTGAGTTTATCAGGATTTTATGGCTTTTTTTGTTTTGTAATTATTCAGAGTAATTAGGTTTGTAGTCTTTTCCAGAGAGAATATCTAACATATCTTGTTCTAAACTCACTTTTGGAGATTCTACAATTCTATTAATTTCTACTCCTTTTTCATAAAAAATAAAAGTAGGAACATTTGTAATGTTTAAACCACTTTCAAGATTTTCTGGAGTTGTTTTGTTTCTGTCCATTGCAATTAAAGTGATGCCTCTTTCCTTAAATTGACATGCTTCTAGAACTTTATAGAAATCTGGAACTTGATTTTGACTGTCTTCACACCAAGTTCCCATAAATATAGTTATTGTAATATTGGTTACTTTATCTTTTAATTGATTTGTAACTTCTTCTTTTGGTTTGTACTCGTTAAACCCTGAAGTGTACCATGAATCAAATGGAGCCTTTTCTAAATCGATTTTTGTAGCTTTTCCGATTAACATTTTTTCATTGTTACTTGTTATGATTTTTCCGGTTGGACTACAATTAATAAATAAGAAAGGTAATATAAGTAGGATTATTTTTTTCATTATAGTAAAGATTTACAGGTCATAGCTTCTGGTTTTTGTATTCCCATCAATTCTAATATTGTTGGAGCTAGGTCACCTAAGACACCGTTGTTAATATTTTTTAATTCTTTGTCAACCAAAATAATTGGTACTGGATTAGTTGTGTGAGCAGTATTTGGACTTCCATCTGGATTAATCATGGTTTCACAATTTCCATGATCTGCAATAATAATTGTGGTGTAATTATTTTCTAGAGCAGTTTCTACTACTTCTTTTACACAAATATCAACTGCTTCACAAGCTTTAATTGCAGCTTCCATAACTCCAGTGTGTCCAACCATATCGCCATTAGCAAAGTTTAGACATACAAAATCAGCATCACCTTTTTTAAGTTCCGGAATTAAAGCGTCTTTTAATTCAAAGGCACTCATTTCTGGTTGCAAATCGTATGTAGCTACTTTTGGTGAGTTTTTTAATATTCTAGTTTCACCCACAAAAGGCTTTTCACGTCCACCAGAAAAGAAGAAAGTAACGTGTGGATATTTTTCTGTTTCAGCAATTCGAATTTGTTTTTTATTGGCTTTTTCTAAAACTTCACCAAGCGTTTCGGTGATATTGTCTTTATCATAAATTACATGAACATTGGAATAGGTATCATCATAATTGGTCATTGTAACATAATACAGATTCAATTTATGCATGTTTTGTTCGTGAAAGTCTTTTTGGGATAAAGCTTCGGTTAATTCACGTCCTCTATCAGTTCTAAAATTAAAGAAAATTACGACATCTTCATCTTTTATTGTAGCAATAGGCTCGTTTTTTTCGTCTACCATTACCATTGGCTCAACAAATTCATCGGTTATTTTATTTTTATAACTTTCTAAAATAGCTAAAGCTGCATCTTTCGTGCGTTTTCCTTTTCCGTTTACTAATAAATCATATGCTAATTTGACTCTTTCCCAACGTTTATCTCTATCCATTGCATAATAGCGACCTATTACTGAAGCTAATTTAGCTTTTTTAGTGTCAATATAATTGTATAAATCTTCAAGATACAATGCTCCAGATTTTGGGTCAACATCACGACCATCTGTAAATGCATGAATAAAAACCTTTTCTAATCCAAAATCTTCTGTAGCATCAATTATCCCTCGAAGATGAGAAGTGTGGGAATGAACACCACCATCTGAAAGCAAGCCCAATAAATGAACCGCTTTGTTATTGGCTTTAGCATATTGAAATGCATCTTGTAATACTTTTTCTTGGTTTAGAGTGTGATTAGCTACAGCTAAATTTATTTTAGCTAAATCTTGATATACAATTCTTCCTGCTCCAAGATTCATGTGACCTACTTCTGAATTTCCCATTTGACCTTCAGGTAAACCCACGTTTAAACCATCTGTCCTCAATTGAGCATTAGGGTATTTTGTATATAAACTATCTATAAAAGGAGTATTTGCGTTGTCTATTGCAGAAACTTTTGGGTCAGGAGATTTTCCCCAACCATCTAAAATCATTAAGATTACTTTTTTATTCATTGCCTTAGTTGTTTCTACAAATATAAGAAATTGAAGGCCTTGAGGTTTGAAAAAATCAAATAATATTCGAAATCGTTTTAGTTAAATAAGAAATTACAGCCAATTTTTAGCTTGATTGTAGTCAATAAAATAACGAATACTTACAGAAAAAGTGTGATTTAAATTATCTGCAAACACATTGTTTAAATTACTACCGTAACTTTTGTCAATAACTCGATTAAAATCAGCAGCGTTGTTTCGATATAAAACTGTTGCTTGACTGCCAGGTGCAAACCACCAAGAATAAGATAAATCTAAATTCCAAGTATTAAAATTAGAGTTTTTATTGGCGTTATAAGTATAGTTTTCAAGTAATAGACCATTCTCTTGCAAGTTGTAAAATTTGTTATTTTCTGCAAAGGACCAATAATGACGAACGGATAAACTAAAATTCATTTGACTATTTACTGAGTATTTTCCAGTAAGTGTATTGTTTACTGTATTTCTGTCTCTCCTAGCTAAAATGATGTCCTCTGTGGATGATAAATAGTCAACCCATCCAATATTATTTTTTTGAAAACTCGGACTAATAGCATAAATTAATGAAAACTTGTCACTAAACCTATATCTTGGACTAACATAAAAGTTATAATTTTCTCTGCCAGGTTCATTTAGTTTGTTATATTCTACATTTAAATCTAAAGCAAATTTGTTATTATAGTTAGTTGAAATATTAAACCAACTACCATAGTATTCTGGAATTATAAAATAACGATTGTTGATTCGTGCTTCATAGTAATCATAACTTTTAAATGGTCTTGCGTTAAAACCAAATCCAAAATAGTGGTTTTTCTTTGTTGATGAGTTAATATTAACATTAAAATTATTGTCTTGAATATAATTAGAAGTATTGTTGAATTCTAAATAGCTGTTCAGATTAACTCTAAAAGAATTAAAAATTTTAGTTGGATTTAAAATACGATAACTAGCACTTGAAAACACATCATAATAATTAGTCAAAAAATTAATACCTAAATCGTTGTTGTCAAATTCTTTTGAAACATAATCAGCACCTAAACTATACCTAATTTTTCCAGCAGTTTCGGCTACATAAATGGAAGAACTAATACCACTAGTGTTTTTTAAATCATAAACACTACTCATTGTTATTTTTCCTGCTAAATTATAAGTGTTTGCTTTTGTATTTAAATCAAAGAGTAATCCAGAAACATTTGCATCTCTAAAATCACCATCTCTTGTAACATTTGTATTAATAAAAGTTACTGATGAGTTTTGATTAAAACGTTGGTCAAAAACAGTTACATTGTAATTGGTCAAAGGAGAAACAATAGCTTCACGCGAAGTGTTATCATCTATGTTTCTAACATTTACAACTGTTTTTTTAGTAATTGCATTTAAAAAACCAATACCAAGCCCATCATTATTTCTGCCAGATATTTTTACAGCATTTAATAAGTTTACAGCACTCGGATATTCATCTATTGTTTCATTGTCTGCTAAATCAGGATAAAATTCAGGAGATGCTCCAATTCTTCTAGAATATAGCAAGCCACCTTTGCTAAACATATCTGTTCCTTCCGTAAAAAAAGGTCTATTTTCATTAAACTGTTGTTCAAAAGGACCAAGGTTTAAAACAACATTATCAAATTTTGTTTGTCCAAAATCGGGTACTAAAATAGCATCTAAAGTAAAAGCATCATTTAATCCGTATTTTACATCTAAACCACCTTTTTGAGTAAAAGTAGTTCCGTCTTTAGTTGAGTTTATATAGGAAGACGCATATGGAATTAAGAATAATCGAGTAGGTGGAGTTATTTTTTGAATACCATTTAATACTCCAGCTTGTTGAGAAAAAGCACCAATTTCATTATCGATGTGATTCCAAGTGTATTTTTGCCTGCTTCGTCTTACTTCTCTAAAAAAATTTATTCCCCAAGTTTGAATATTTGTACTTGGAAATCGAAGTGCAGCATAAGGAATCTTAATTTCAACAACCCAGCCATCATCTGTTATTTTTACTTTACTGTCCCAAATTGCATTCCATGAGTAGTCTTCTCCATCTTGTGATGTAAAATTACAATCAGCTTGACCATTTGCAGCAGAAACATAGAACTGAAAATCTTGCTGTCCATCATTATAACCATTTATAAAAACACCAAATATGTCACTTGTTCCAAAATTATCTCTTTCCGTAATTTCTTTTAAAATTTTTGTTGGTTCACTGTCATAAAGAATAGCTCCTATGTAAACTGCATCATTATCATAAATCACCTTAACTTCAGATTTTAATTCTTGTGGTATTGGTGTTCCATTCTTGGGTTCAAATGAAATAAAATCACTTGCAATAGATGCATTTTTCCAATCTTCTTCATTTAATTCACCATCAATAGAAATAGAACTAGAAACATAAGCAGCTTGAAGTTGTTTTTTTGGTATTACTTTATTTTCTTGTCCAATAGAAAAATTAGAAAAGATTAATAATAAAACAATGATTTGTGATTTCATGAAAGAAGATTTTTGCAAAAATACTTTTATTTTTTTTTTTGAACTTCTTTTAAGAAAAGATTAAGATTTTATTCACTGTGTTTGAAAACATTTTTAGCTTGATTATAATCAATATAATATCTAAAACTAATTGAAATTGTGTTGTTAGGGTTATTAGATAAAACATTTTTAAAGTTATCTCCCAGATTAGTGTTAAAAGTTCTTTCTCCTAAACTTGAATTATTTCTGTATAAAACCGAAACCAAACTACCAGGAGCAAACCACCAAGTATAAGAAAAATCAAAATTCCAAATGTTTCTATTAATATTTTTGTTTAAGTTATAAGTTAAGTTGTCATCAAAATAACCGTCTTCTCTCAAAGTAAGAAACTTGTTGTTTATAGCATAAGCCCAATAATATCTGACTTTTAAATTAAAGTTCATCACATTATTAATTGAGTATTTACTAGTAAATTGCTGTTCTAATGTGTTGACGTTTCTCCTTGCGTAGATAATATCATTATTATCATAATCCACTAGTCCTATGTCGTTCCTATTCTTTATGCCTCTCGCTGTATAACGAATATAAAATTTATCACTAAAACGATATTCTTGCCCTAAAGTAAGTGTGTAGCTTTTGCGACCAGGTTGATCGTGCTTAATAAAGTTACTCGTTAAGTCAAAAGAATATTTTCTATTTTTATTGGATGAAATTATAGAAGTAAAGTCAATGTATTTTGGATTGTAATTAAACCTTCCATCAATCCCTGGAAAATAAAAGTCAAAAGTTTCAAAAGGACTACCTTCTATAGTAAACTGAAAAATATCATTTCTTAAATTATATAAAAGAGAAGAAACGCTTATTGTTCCGATTTGTAGTTTTCCAGTAGAGTTTTCAAACTCTGAATTTAAATCTGTTTTAAGTCTTATGTTATTAAATGTTTTTGTTCTTTTTAAAGCTCGATAACTTGCATTTGCATTGAATGAGTAGTAATTATTTCTAAAAATAATGCCAAGATCATTGTGGTCATAGTCTTTTGAAATATATCCAGAACCAAAACCATATTGGTATTTTCCTTTAGTATCACCTATAAATATGGATGAATTTGTCCCTCTTTTAATTTCATCTATATTGTTTACATAACTAAACTTACTATCACCTGATAATTTGTAGCTATTTGTTTCAGTATTTAAATCAAAGACTAATCCAGAAACATTTGCATCTCTTCCTTCACCATTTCTAACAACGCTAGTGTTGATAAATGAAACTGAAGAATTTTTTCTAAATCGTTGGTCTAAAACAAAAACATTGAAGTTTGTAATAGGTTCAACTAGTTCTTTTCTAGTTTGATTTGCTGGAGTATTAAATATTGTAGCATAAGTATTTTCAGTAATTGCGTTTAAAAATCCAATACCTAAACCTTTAGATGTTCTTCCAGATATTTTTGTGGCATTTAATAGGTTGGTTGTAGTTGGATATTCTGTAATTTCTTCATTAGAAGTAAGAGTTGGTTCTAAAGTTGGAGTTCCACCAATTCTTCGTGAATAAAACAAATCCCCTTTATTAAACAAATCTGTTCCTTCTGTAAAAAAAGGTCTGTTTTCATTAAATTGTTGTTCAAAGGGACCTAAAACTAGATTGACATTGTCGAAAGTTGTCTGGCCAAAATCAGGTACGAGAATAGCATCTAATGTAAAGGAGTCATTTATTCCATACTTTATATCCATACCAATTTTGAATTTATTGTCAGATCCGCTATCATTATTGTTATGATAATAAGAAGTATAAGGAATAAAGAATAATCGAGTTGGAGGTTTTATGTTTTCAATTCCTTCAAGAATTCCAGCTTGAACAACTTCATTGTTTAATTTAATGTCAATAAAATTCCAGCAATAACTTGTGTTCTCTTTTTTAATATCGCGATACATGTTTAAACCCCAAGTTTGTTTTTCGCTTTCCGAGAAACGCAAAGCAGCGTAGGGTATTTTAAATTCAGCAATCCAACTGTTTTCTGTGATTTTTACTTTACAATCCCAAATAGCATCCCAAGAATAATCTTCTCCGGCAGAAGTTGCAATTGCATCTAATTGAACACCAGCGGCACTAATAAAAAAGCGATACTCTAATTGATTGTCATTAAAGCCATTGAAAAACACTCCAAAATGATCTGAAGTTCCAAATTCATCTCTAAGTTTTATTTCTTGTAGTATGTTTTCTGGATTGTCATACATGATTGCTCCAACATAAATAGCATCGTCATCATAGATTATTTTAACTTCAGTTTTTTTAGTAGGATTTTCTTCTTTACCATTGTCAGGATAAAACATTATAAAATCTGTTGAAGGTATTGCGTTTTTCCATTCCTCTTCATTTAGTTTTCCATCAATAGAAATATGGCTATTAACTCTATGAGTTTTGGCGACTTTTTTAGTAGAAGTTTGTGCATTAAGTATATATGTACTAAAAAGAAGTACATAAAAATAAATAAGTCTTTGAGGCATTAGTATAGAGTTGGGGCTACAATGATAAATAAAAGTTAATAAATTTATACTAAAGTAAATAAAAATCCGTTATAATGACGTGTTTTACCGACAAAATGAATTAAGGTTTTCATAATTTATTACATTTAGTTTGGATTATTTAAAAAAAATTATACATTTGCCATCCCCAATACAAATATTAATTACTAGTTATCAATGATTTACAAAATTTATATTATTGTTTTTTTCTGTTTTTTTTCAATTAAACCTACTAAAGATAAAGCAATAAATTCCACTACGCATGAAGTTGTTTTGCACTTAGCTGAAAACAAAACACTTTCAAAAACAGAAAAAAAATTTTCTTTGATAGAAGAAAACTCCACAACAGTACCTTCGCTTGAAAGTTTTGAAGTAGCTTTTGAAGGCTATGAAAATTTAAAATCTCAAAATAAATTAGAGAATAGTATTCTAACTATAATTGACTTTAGTTTGTCTTCAAACCAAAAAAGATTGTGGGTTATAGATATGGATTCTAATGAAGTTTTATTTCACACACTAGTTGCTCACGGAATGAATTCTGGTCAAGAATTTGCAACAAACTTTTCAAATAAATCAGAATCTCATCAAAGTAGTCTTGGTTTTTATTTAACTGCTGAAATTTATACAGGAAAACACGGATCTTCTTTAAAACTGGATGGAATCGAAAAAGGTGTAAACGACAACGCTAGGGAAAGAGCAATCGTAATTCACGGTGCTGATTATGTAAGTGAAACTTTTGCAAGAAATAATGGTAGATTAGGAAGAAGTCAGGGTTGTCCAGCTTTGCCAAATAATTTAACAAGCAAAATTATTTCTAAAATTAAGAATAAATCGGTTTTATTTATTTATCATCCTTCAAGAAAATCAGGTCTTGTCAAGGGATTTGTATCTTAATTTTTCGTAAAGTTCTTCATCTAATTTATAAACATCTGGACAAAAAATAATTTCTTTTTTATCAACCCAGCATGTATAATATAGTTGAAATACTTTCACATTAATCTTTATTGGAACAACTTTGGTTTTTGCTTTTTTGATTATAGTGTCAATTTCAGATTCTTTCCAAAATTCTTCATCATCTTTCATCAACATTATCTTTGCAAAAGGTAAAGGTTCTTCAATACGAACACAACCTGAACTTAAAGCTCTGTTTGAACGTGAAAAATATTCCCTATGATTAGTATCATGCAAATACACCATATACTTATTTGGAAAATTAAATTTAACTAAACCAAGCGAGTTATTGTAGCCAGGCCTTTGAACATATCTGTATCGTTTGTAATTTTCATAATCCCAATCTTTTGGTTTAATAGTGTCTTTTTTATTATTTAATATTGTAATTCGATTACGAGTAAAATAACTAAGATTTTTCGAAGCTGAAGGAACCAAATCTTCTTTTAAAATAGTTGGAGGAACAGTCCATGTTGGATTAAAAACTAAATTGTTAATTTTTGAAGTTAATATAGGTGTTTTTCTAGATGGTTTTCCAACTACAATTCGCTTAGTTTCTATAGTATCATTTTCAAACACAAAATGAAGTTTGTATTCTGGAATATTTATCGAAATATAATTTTCTCCGAAATCTTCTGGAAACCATTTCCATCGTTCTAAGTTAGCTTTTAGTTGTTCAATTCGTTTTTCTTTTGAATAATTTAATGCTTCGACAGTTCCTTTTCCTATTACTCCATCTGCGGATAAACTATTACGCTGTTGAAATTTTTTCACAGCTTTTATGGTTTCAGCATCATAAATAGAAGTTCCGTTGTTGGAAGCTAAATCATCCCAATAAACTAATTTTTGTTTAATAACTTGAATCGTTTTTGATGAATCATTCGGTACAATTTTAGTTTCAACAATTGTTTTCGGAAAATTGTAGTCTGATTTCTTTAGTATAGACTTCAATCCTTCTTTTAAGTCTAGGTATAGTTTGTTCTTTACAGTAACATCAATTAATAAATCATTGATTTCATTCTTTTGGATAGCTTCTATTATTTTTTCAATTTTAATTGGACTTTTATAAGGTAAGTCCCAATCATTGTACAAATCTCTTGGATTCAATTTTCCTTTATGCAAATGATCAGCTAGGTTTTTAAATCCGTTTGACAGTAATAAATCAAAAGTTTGATAATCACTATAATTTATTTTAGTTCTGTTTTTCTCAAAATAATCTATTTCTTTTAAATGATAATCTTCAGGGAATAATCCGTCTTGTTCACTATTTTTTATAAAGGCAATTAATGTTTTTCTGTTTTTATCATCATTCCAAATTATTTTATTACCAAAAGAAGCATAAAGCTCGTTGATGAAATCATTCTCTTTTTCTAAAAATTCAGGCTTGATAATATGGTTAATAGAATCTTGATCCACAATGAAATTTGACTCTTTTATAGGCGTTTTTTTTTCTTTACAGCTTAGTAAACAAACAATCGTTAAAAGTATAAAAAGGAAGTATTTTTTACTCATATATCTCAAATATAGTTTTATTTCTAAAGATTAAAAAATGCTATATCAATTTCTTAAACATAATATAATGTAATCCGATGTTTTTTATATCAAAAGGTTTGCCATTTGTTGTGTAATTCAATTTTTGATAGAAGTCTTTTGCCTTTTCTCTTGCGTTAAACCAAATTAGGCTTGCATTTATGTTTAAACAATATGTTTCAACTTTTTGAATTAATAATTTTCCATATCCTTTTTGTTGATATTCATCTAAAACAGCCATTCCTCTAATTTGATATTGTTTGATTTCATTAAAATTTTCATTTTTTTGTTCGAATAGTGAAACAACTCCGACTACTTTTTCATCTATAATAAGGCCAAAATGCCTTGTTGAATCTTTTTCATCATCTTCAAAATAACAAGTTTCAATAGGTTTTCCCTTTCTTAATACTAAATGTCTAACAGGATATGTGTTTTTTTTGTCAATTTCTTTAATCGTTATCAATTTCTAAAGTTTTGTTTATTAATTGGTTAAGTTGAAAAATTAAATTAATGTAAATTTAAGATAAAAAAACAGTAAAATATTTCATTAAAAGTTTGCAAATAAAAAAAGATTTGCTGTATATTTGCACCATGGTAATGCGAAAGTAGCTCAGTTGGTAGAGCTCCAGCCTTCCAAGCTGGTTGTCGCGAGTTCGAGCCTCGTCTTTCGCTCCAAAAAAACCTCAAACAAGTGTTTGAGGTTTTTTTATGCAAAAAAGAGTCAAGAAGTTTATCCCGATTTTTTCGGGAAGCCTCGTCTTTCGCTCTTTATTAAAAGTCTAATCTCACAAGGTTAGACTTTTTTTCTTTTAAACCATTTAGGTATTAAGATTCATTTAAACATGAAAAGCTTAATATTTCTAAACTTCTAAATGGTTTAAAATTATTTTTCTTATTTTAAATTACTTAATTCTGTTTCTGTTTCAATTTCAATTGGTTTTTCATTTGGTTTAAATAAACGGGCTGTTAAACTCCCTTTAAGTTTTATTGAATCTCCATTCACTTCTAACCAACTTCCTTCTCTCAATCCTAAAACTGATTGTGGATTATAAAAATGAAATTCTTTGATTCGAGTTTCACGAGTTTCACCCATATGAGTCGAATTTGTATCTGGATCTAGATAATGGGGATTGATGTTAAATGAAACCAAACCTAATGTTCTAAAACTTGGTGGATAAGTTACAGGCATATCATTTGTTGTTCCCATGGTTAGTCCACAAATATTGCTTCCAGCGCTTGTTCCTAAATAGGGTGTTCCGTTTTTAACTACTTTTTCTATACTATCTAAAATATTGTTTTTGTATAGCTCATTTACTAGGACAAACGTATTTCCACCGCCTACAAAAATAGCTTCTGCATTTTCAATAGCCTCAATTGGATTTTTAAATTCATGAATACCTTTTACATTTATGTTGATTTTCGCAAAAGTCTCACTTACTTTTTCAGTATATTCACTATGAGATAAGCCGCTTGGTCTTGCATAAGGAACGAAAAGTAAATTTTTCACTTCTTCAAAATGTAGTTTTAGTGTTGGAAGTAAATAATCTAAATATCCACCATTGTGAAGAGTCGATGTGCTTGCAATAATTATTTTTTTCATTTATAATTGAATTAAATCTGTCATATAATTACAAATTTACATTTTTGCCTTAACATAAGTTTATAATCCTTTTAGATTTTGTTATGATTTCAATCAATTATATTTACCAAAGAAATTAATCAAAATTTATGCATAAAAAACTACTTCTATTTATTTTAATTTTTCCTTTATTAATTATAGCTCAAAATGATTCTATAATTAAAGGTAAAATTGTGTCCGAAATTAAAGATTTAGGCGGTGTTCATATTATAAATATTTCCAATATTGCTGGAACAGTTTCAGATAATCAAGGTTATTTTACGATTAAAGCAAAAGTTTCAGATACATTATTATTTAGTGCGGTTTTTTTAGAAAAGAAAAAGCATGTTGTGACAAAAGAAGAAATTACTGAAAAGTTGGTTTTAATTCCAATTGCACCATCAACCGAATATCTTAAAGAAGTTGTTTTAACCGAATATCCTGATATAAATGCAGTTTCCTTGGGAATTCTTCAGAAAGCACCCAAAACCTACACAAAAGCGGAAAGAAATCTTAAGGCAGCGGGAACCCTAAAATGGTATAGTCCATTGTTAATTCCACTTGGAGGAATGAGCGTTGATGGTTTAATCAATCAAGTTAGTGGAAGAACCAACATGCTTAAAAAGGAGCTTATTATCGAAAGAAAAGAAATTCTACAAGAGAAAACATTAGATTACTTTGATAATGAATATTTGATTAAAACCTTACATATCCCTGAAGAATATGTAGATGGATTTATTTATTATGTTGTTGAAGATGTTCCTTTTTCAAATGCAATGAAAGCTAAAAATAAAACACGAGCTACTTTTTTATTACACCAATTGGCTGTTGATTTTTTAAATTTAAAAGAGATTCCGTTAAAAGTTGAAGACAGAAAAGAAAATCTATCCCAACAAATTAAAGAAGACAAAGATGAAAAATAAACTACTTTATACCTTTTTATTGGTTTCATTTATTTCATTTTCTCAAGTTAAAGAAAGAGATTTAATAGTTGGGAAAATAAAATCTGATTCTCTTGAAGTTGAAAATATCACAATTTTTAACGTTTCTTCTAATATTGGATCAATAACAGATGTAGATGGAAAGTTTTCAATAAAGATTAGAGAAAAAGACACTTTAGTAATTCAAGGTTTAGCTTACTTGTCCACAAAGTATATAGTTCAAAAAACAGATTTAGACAAAGAGGTTTTAGAAATATATTTAAGAACAAAAATTAATGAGCTTAATGAAGTTGAAGTTTCTCCTTACACTTTAACTGGAGTTTTAGAAGTAGATACAGATAAAATAAAAACGTATGGTTTTGCAATTTCAATGGGAGATTTAAAAAAATTAAAACCTAATGATATAAGGGATACTCGAGTGATTAATACAGCGATGCCAACAACTTTAGCTCAAACGCCAGTAAATTTTTTAGCAATTTTTGGTTTTATCGGCAAAGGAATCAAAGAATTAGTGGGAAGTGATAAGAAAAAAATATCGGCTTCTGAAAAAGCTTTTAATGAAAGACGACTAAAAGACGTAGCATCAAAACCTTTTGGCGAGCACATGAAAGAACAATTTTCGAATCATTTTTTTGTCAATCAATTAAAAATTAAAAATGAAGATATTCCAATGTTTTTAGCTTTTTCAGAAACTTCAGCAAGTGAATTGGTCGAGTTTTTAAAACCAGAAAACCATTTAAAATTAATAGAATATTTAATTTCTAAAGCAGAAGCTTTTAAAAAACAACAAAAAGAAGAATAAAATTTTATATTTGCTAAATGAAAAGGTTTATTATTATAACTGTTTTGCTTTTTTTATCATTGTCGTTTACTTCATTTTCAACGCACAAGTTCTATATTGGAGTTTATCAAGTGGATTACAAACAAGATAAGAAAGAGTTTCAAATTACATCAAGAGTTTTTATTGATGACGTAGAAAAGGCTTTAGAAACTAAATTTAAGAAAAAGCTTAATTTAGCAACATCTAAAGAAAATAAAGAATCTGAAGCTTTAATTGTTGCTTATTTTAAAGAGAAATTTAAAATCTCAGTAAACAATAAGCCTCAAGAAATGGTTCTTTTAGCAAAAGAATATGAAGATGATGTGCTTATTTGCTATCATAAAATAAGCTATTCAGGAAAAATAAAATCTTTAAATATTTATAATTCAATCTTAATAGAGCAGTTTTCTGAGCAACAAAATTTGCTTCATATTAACATAAACAGTAACAAAAAAAGTTTTTTGTTTACTAATAGCAATACAAAAGAAGAAATAGAATTTTAATTACTAACTATAACTAACCTAATGAAAACTAAATTAACTTTAATTTTTTGTGCTTTTCTTACCTTTTTTGGGACAATTAACGCCCAAGAAAAACAAGAAGACAAAAAGAAAGAACAAGGACATTACAACGAAAATAAATTTCGTCAAATGTATGACTTATTAGCAACGCCTAATATGTTTAGAACAGCTTCTGGTGCACCTGGACCAGCTTACTATCAACAACAAGCGGATTATAAAATCAATGTTGAGGTAGATGATAAAAATGCAAAATTATACGGAACAGAAACTATAACTTATACAAATAATGCTCCAGAATCATTAGATTATTTGTGGATTCAGTTAGATCAAAACATGCGTTCTCGTACTTCTCAAACTCCTTTAGTTGGTAACGAAAGAATAAGTCCAGCTTTAACAGAAGATAAATTTGCTAAAGAATTTATGGAGAAAGGTTTTGATGGAGGACATAATTTAGAATATGTAAAAGATGCTAAAGGAAATCCAATGAAATATATAATCAATAACACAATGATGCGTATTGATTTAGACAAACCATTAAAAAATAAAGAAAAAGTAACTTTTTCAATTAAATGGTGGTACAATATTAATAATTATAGAGTTGATGGTGGTCGTTCTGGTTATGAAGAATTTGAAGATGGAAATCGCTTATATGTAATGGCGCAATTCTTTCCAAGAATGGCTGTTTATAACGATGTAGAAGGTTGGCAAAATATGCAGTTTTGGGGAAGAGGTGAATTCGCTCTTGTTTTTGGAGATTATGATGTTAGCATAACAGTTCCTGCTGATCATAAAATGGAAGCAACTGGAGAACTTCAAAATAGAAAAGATGTTTATTCTGCAGAACAAATCAAAAGATGGGAAAAAGCAGAAAACACTTTTGATAAACCAGTAATCATTGTTACTCAAGCAGAAGCAGAAGCAGCAGAAAAAGGTTTTTCAGACAAAAAGAAAACTTGGCACTTTAAAGCAAAAAATGTGCGTGATTTTGGATTCTCTACTTCACGTAAATTTATGTTAGATGCAATGGCTGTTCAATTAGAAACGGTTAAACCAATGGCAATCTCAATTTATCCAAAAGAATCGAATCCACTTTGGGGTGATTTTTCAACTAAAGCTGTAGCTCAAACTTTAGTTACTTACTCAAAACATACGTTTGATTATCCTTATCCAAAAGCTGTTTCAGTTTCAGCACAAGATCAAGGAATGGAATACCCAATGATTTGTTGGAATTTTGGTCGTCCAGAAAAAGACGGAACTTATACAGACAGAACTAAATACGGAATGTTAGGTGTAATTATTCACGAAGTTGGTCATAACTATTTTCCAATGATTGTTAATTCAGATGAAAGACAATGGACTTGGATGGATGAAGGTTTGAATACTTTCTTAGAATATTTAACAGAATTAGAGTTTGATGCAAATTTCCCAACAGATAGAGGTCCAGCAGCTAAAATTGTACCTTACATGAAAGGAAATCAAAAATTCATTGCTCCAATTATGTCTAACTCTGAAAATATTTTTCAATTTGGTTCGAACGCATACGGAAAACCAGCAACAGGTTTAAATATTCTTCGTGAAACAGTTATGGGACATGAATTATTTGATCATGCCTTCAAAACTTACGCGCAACGTTGGAAATTTAAACATCCAACTCCAGAAGATTTCTTTAGAACAATGGAAGATGCTTCTGCAGTAGATTTAGATTGGTTTTTTAGAGGATGGTTCTATTCAACAGATTATGTTGATTTAGGAATTAAAGAAGTAAAAGAATATTATGTTTCTATGGAACCAACTTCAGAAATGAAGGATTATAAAATGAGAACTGGACGTTTTACTTATAATGAAGGACCATTTATTTATCTTGTTGATGCAAATCACAAGGAATTTAACGCTAAGAATAAAAAAGCATTTGAAATTAAAGATGTCAAAATGTTAGCTGATTATGTTAATGAGCATTATACAGCAGACGAAAAACGCGAATTAAAATCTCCTAAATTTTTCTATGAAGTTGAATTCGAAAAACCAGGAGGAATGATTATGCCGATTATTGTTGAATTACAATTTGAAGACGGAACTACAGAAACTCAAAAATTCCCAGCTCAAATTTGGAGAATGAATAATGATGCTGCTAAACGTGTTTTTGCAACAGATAAAAAAATTGTAAAAATTCAATTAGATCCAAAATTAGAGACGGCTGATATTGATGTGGAAAACAACACATGGCCTAAAGAAGCAGCAAAATCTAAATTTGATGAATTAGAAAAGAAATAAGTATAATTCTTCAACAAAATAAGTTAAACCTTTGTCAAAATTTCAAACTTTGGCAAAGGTTCTTTTTTTCTTTGTAACTTTGCACAGTAAATAAAATTCAATACCATGTTTGGAATAGGAGGAGGAGAACTTTTCTTCATTATATTAATTTCAATTATGATTTTTGGTTCCAAAGGAATTCCAGATGTCGCTCGATTTTTGGGAAAAACAATGGCACAACTAAAAAATGCATCTAATGAAATTAAAAGTGAAATACAAAGAAGTGCAACAGAAAGCGGAGTTGATGTAAATTCACTTACGGGAGGAATTTCTGACGAAATTAAAAAAGCAAAAGAAGGAATCGCTAAAGCAGTAAATCCTATGGAAAATATAGCGTCTGACATTACGACTCCAATAGAAAAAGTAAAAGAAGATATTGAGAATTTATCTGGACCTATAAAAAGACAACTATAACTTTGGAAGAATTATTAAAATTAGATAAAGAACTCTTTGTTTTTTTAAACGGTTTAGGAAGTGCTCCTTATGATGATTTTTGGAGTATAATCACAAAACAAATTTATTGGTCACCTTTGTTTGTTGGAATTTTCTATTTAATTCAAAAGAAAGTTGGCTGGAAAAACTTCGGAATTATAATCGTTTTCTTGGCTCTTTTTATCACTTTTACAGATCAGATTACTAATTTGTTTAAAAGTGGATTTGAGCGTTTAAGACCTTGCAATGATCCTGAAATTAAAGATATAATTAGAGTTGTTATTCATAGAAATTCATTTAGTTTCTTCTCAGGTCATGCTTCAAACTCAATGGGCGCAACACTTTTTATTTTCTTAATTATTAGAAAATATTATAAGCATACTTATCTGTTATTTTTATTTCCTTTAATTTTTGCTTACAGTAGAATTTACTTAGGATTGCACTTTCCATTGGATATACTAACAGGTTATGCCTTTGGAATTATAAATGCAATTATCTTTTATAAATTATATACTTTATTTATGAATAAATTTTTTTATAAATAAGCTATAGTACTCTTGTAACGGTTAGTCCATCGCGAATGGGCAATAAAACGGTTTCAACTCTTGGGTCTTCATTGATCAGTTTATTGTATTCAATTAAAACTTTTGTACTTGTGTCTTTTGGATTTAACTCTTCCAAGACTTTTCCGCTCCATAAAACGTTATCAGATAAGATAATTCCACCTATATTCATCATTGGGACAATCATGTGGTAATAATTGATGTAGTTTTCTTTATCAGCATCAATAAAAACCAAATCAAATTTTTTATTTAAAGCCGGAATAATTTCCATAGCATCTCCTAAATGTGAAATAATTTGATTTTTGAAATCAGATAAGCCAAAATATTTTTCCTGAATTTCAACTAATTCTTCATTAATATCAATAGTATCTAATGTTCCTTCTTTTTGCAAACCTTCGGCTAAACATAAAGCAGCATAACCAGTGTAAGTTCCAATTTCTAAAATATGTTTTGGATGAATAATTTTAGACAACATACTCAAAACTCTTCCTTGAAAATGACCACTAAGCATTCTCGGTTGCATAATTTTTTGATGCGTTTCAATATCTAATTCTTTCAAAAGTTGAGGTTCATTTTGACTGTGATTAGCTACGTAATTTTCTAAATTTTCTGATATAAAGTGCATAATTAAAAAAATAGTTAGGTGCAAAAATACAAATTCCAACACTTCTACTTCTAATTTCTGAATTCTAATTTCAAAATTCCTAACTTTGCACCATGCAAACGAAAAAAAAGGATATTAGAGCTTTAACAAAAGAACAACTTCGTGAGTTTTTCGAAAAAAACGGAGATAAGGCTTTTCGAGGAAATCAAGTTTACGAATGGTTGTGGAGCAAACGAGCTCATACTTTTGAAGACATGACCAATGTTTCAAAAGAAACACGTGCTATGTTAGAAGCAAATTTCGTAATTAATCATATAAAAGTTGATACTATTCAGCGTAGTGAAGACGGAACGGTTAAAAATGCTGTTCGTTTGCATGATGATTTAGTTGTTGAAAGTGTTCTTATTCCAACTAAAACTAGAACTACTGCTTGTGTGTCAAGTCAAGTGGGTTGTAGTTTGGATTGTAATTTTTGTGCAACGGCTCGTTTAAAACGCATGCGTAATTTACAACCAGATGAGATTTATGATCAAGTCGCTGCAATAGATAATGAAAGTCGTTTGTATTTTGACAGACCTTTATCAAACATTGTTTTTATGGGAATGGGTGAACCTTTGATGAATTACCCTAACGTAATGAAGTCTATAGAAATGATTACTTCAAAAGAAGGGTTAGGAATGTCACCAAAAAGAATAACAATTTCTACTTCTGGAGTTTCAAAAATGATAAAAAAAATGGCTGATGACGAAACAAAAGTCAAATTAGCTGTTTCACTTCATTCAGGAATAGAAGAGATTCGAAATAAAATCATGCCTTTTACCAAAAACTTTCCTTTAACCGAATTGCGTGAAGCCTTAGAATATTGGTACAAAAAAACAAAAAGTGCTATTACTTACGAATATGTCGTTTGGAAAGGAATTAACGATGATAAAGCCTCTATCGATGCCTTAGTGAAATTCTGTAAATACGTTCCTTGTAAAGTCAATTTGATAGAATATAACCCAATTGATGATGGAGAATTTCAACAAGCTTCTGAGCAAGCAACAAATGATTATATTGTTGCATTAGAAAAAAATAAGATTACTGTAAAAGTCAGAAGAAGTCGTGGAAAAGATATTGATGCAGCTTGCGGACAATTAGCTAACAAATCATAAATTTAAGTGAAGTATATTAATTTCCTTTTTAGCTTCAATCAAATAGTCTATTTTTGTTCTTAATATGAAAATAGTCGAACAGATAAAGCAACCTATTACTAGAGAAATGAAACTTTTTGAAAAGAAGTTTCACGAATCAATGTCTTCAAAAGTCGCTTTATTAAACAGAATTACTTATTATATTGTAAATCGAAAAGGAAAACAAATGCGACCTATGTTTGTTTTCTTAACCGCTAAAATGGTTTCTCAAGGTCAAGTAAACGAACGGACTTATCGCGGTGCTTCAGTTATTGAATTAATTCATACTGCAACTCTTGTTCATGATGATGTAGTGGATGATAGCAACAAACGAAGAGGTTTTTTCTCTATTAATGCACTTTGGAAAAATAAAATTGCGGTTTTAGTGGGAGATTATTTGCTTTCAAAAGGATTATTACTTTCTATTGATAATAACGATTTTGATTTATTAAAAATAATTTCGGTTGCAGTTCGCGAAATGAGTGAAGGTGAATTGCTTCAGATTGAAAAAGCACGAAGATTAGATATTACTGAAGACATTTACTACGAAATTATTCGACAAAAAACAGCTACACTTATTGCTGCCTGTTGTTCATTAGGAGCTTGTTCTGTTGCTCCAGAAAATACTGAAGTTGTCGAAAAAATGCGAAAATTTGGTGAATTAATCGGAATGGCTTTTCAAATTAAAGATGATTTATTCGATTACACAGATGATGCCATTGGAAAACCAACAGGTATTGACATCAAAGAACAAAAAATGACTTTGCCTTTAATTTATGCTTTGAATAATTGTTCTTCAAAAGAAAAAAAATGGGTAATTAATTCAGTCAAAAATCATAATAAAGACAAAACAAGAGTCAAAGAAGTAATCCAATTTGTTAAAGACAAAAACGGATTGGTTTACGCGGAGCAAAAAATGGTGCAATTTCAACTAGAAGCACTTCAACTACTACAAGATTTTCCCGAATCAGATTATAAAGCTTCTTTAGTTTTAATGGTTAACTACGTTATTGAGAGAAAGAAATAGATTTTAAAAATTCCAAAAAATAAATTCCAAATTCCAAAAGATTAACGAATAACAATTGAACTTTAATAAGAAACACATTGGAATTTAGAATTTTAAATATTGGATTTTATTTTTCATTTACAACCATTTCAAATTCATTCTCGTCTATGTTAATAGAAGGTATTCAAACTTCTAATTTCTGAATTCTAAATTCAAAAAATGAAAGTAATACAATTACATCAAAAAGAAAAAAACTTAATTCAATTGGCTGTCGAAAATAACCGACAAGCACAACACCAGTTGTATGCTAATTTTTCACCTAAGATGTTAAGTGTTTGCCGACAATATATTAAAGATGTGCATCATGCTGAAGATGTTATGATAACTGCTTTTATGAAAGTATTTACCAACATTAAAAAGTTTGAGCATAATGGAAGTTTTGAAGGTTGGATAAGAAGAATCATGGTGAATGAATGTATTGATTATTTGCGAGTCAAGAAGAACAATTTTAATCATCAGAATATAGAAGAAACAGTTTTACCGAATGATTTTTCAGAAGAGCAAGATTTTTCAACAGACGATATTCAATTGTTGATTGATAATTTGCCAGAAGGTTGCAAAATGGTTTTCAATCTTTATATAATGGAAGGATATAAACACAACGAAATAGCAAAGATGTTAAAGATTAATGAAGGAACATCAAAATCACAATTAGCTCACGCACGCAAATTATTGCAAGAGCAAATTAACAAACTAAAGAATAATCAAAATGGGACTAAATAATTTTGAAAAACAAGTTCAACAAAAAATAAGCAATCGCGAGATAAAACCCAGTTTAAATTCTTGGGATAGACTCGATGCTATGTTAAGTGTTGAAGAAAAACCAAAGAAAAAGGGATTTTTTTGGATAAATATTGCAGCATCATTTATTGTGCTTGCTTCAATTGGATATTATTTTTATAATCAAAGTGAAGTTCTGATTCCTTCCAAAGAAGATTCAATAATTGTTGAAGAAAATTCAGAATTCAGAATTCAGCATTCAGAAAATAATCAAGAGAAAACAGAAACTGGAAAAGATAAAATAGAAAATAGAGAAGTTAGACAAGAAGTTTTAGTTAGTAATAATAGTAATTCGAATCAAATACATAAGCTTTCAAATACTTCAAAAATTAATATTCAGGAATTAGCAATCAATAATCAAGAGGTTTCAGTCATCAATCAATCAAAAGAAAACAATAACAATAAGGTTTCTTTTACTGGAACAAATGATCAACCAGTGACAAGTGAAAATAAATACACTTCAGCCGAAAAATTATTAGCAGAAGTTAGTAACACAAAATATGAAACTAAAAGTTCAGCTAAAGAAATTAAAAACATTAAAAAAAGAATTTCTGTAAACCCAAATTCATTATTGTCAAACGCAGAAACAGAAATTTACCAATCATTTAGAGAAAACGCTTTAGAGCGTCTAAATAAAAATTATAATGCTATAAAAACAGTTTTAGCAAATAGAAATTATGAAGACGAATTATAATAATCATCAAAAATCAATCATTAATCAAAAAACGAAAATCATGCAAAAAATTATTTTTTACACTATTATTATGTTAGTTTCATTTGTGGGAAAGACATTCGCACAAGAAAAAACCTTTGAAGAACGAGCCAAAGAAATTGGAAATCAAATAGAAATAATTACCAAAGAAGAAAAAAAGGCACTAAAAGTCGAAATTGAAGCTTTAGATAAACAAATTATTGAAGGAAAGATCACCAAAGAAAAAGCGGACGAATTAAAATTAAAAATAGCAGAAGAACGTGCTTCAAATATTGAAACAAAAGTAGCAATTGAAGAAGAAAAACTAAATCAATTGGTTCAGGATAAGGTAGATGGAAAAATCATGTATGAAACTGATACAACATCTGTAAGGATTGGGAAAAGATTAGTTCTTAAATATGAAAATGACACTATTAAAAATAAGTATAAAGAATACAAAGAGCGAAGAACAACTTCTCAATTTGTCTTTGCATTAGGATTAAATAATTTAATTACCAAAGGACAAGATTTAGAAAATTCAGACTACAGATTTTGGGGCTCACATTTTTATGAATGGGGAATAACCTACAATACAAGAATATTAAAAGAAAATAATTTGTTGCATTTTAAGTATGGTTTTTCAGTTATGTATAATAATCTTCGTCCAACAGAAAATAGATTTTTTGAAAAAGAAGGAGAGCAAACTGTTTTAATGAGCAATACAATTGACCCTGCTCAAAATAGCATTTCTATTAAAGACTCTCGTTTAAGAAATGTATATTTAGTTGCTCCTTTGCATTTAGAGTTTGATTTATCTGGAAGTTCCACAAAAAATGATAAAACGTATTTTAAGACACATCAATCATTAAGATTAGGAATTGGAGGTTATGGTGGTTTTAGAGTAAAAACAAAGCAAATAGTCAAATATGATGTGGATAATAAAGAAGTAAAACAAAAAACAAAAGACGATTTCAATGCTTCTAATTTTATTTATGGATTAAGTGCATATTTAGGGTATAAAGAAACTAGTTTATATGTAAAATACGATATCAATCCATTATTCAAAAATAACGCACTTGATCAAAACAACATTTCATTAGGACTTCGTTTCGATTTTAATTAAATTTGAGTTTAGTTTTATACTTTCCTACAAGGTTTTTATAATCTTGTAGGTTTTTTGTTTTATAACTTATATGCATAAATAAAATAATAAAACTTAGAATCTTTGTACCTTTGAGACTTTCAAACTAAAAAAAATTGATTGCACAAGCTTCCATAGAAACTGTTTTTGAAACTGCTCGAGTAGAGGAGGTAATTGGTGATTTCGTAAATCTTAAACGCGCAGGAAGTAATCTAAAAGGATTAAGTCCTTTTGTAGATGAAAAATCTCCTTCGTTTATGGTTTCTCCAGTAAAGCAAATATGGAAGGATTTCTCCAGTGGAAAAGGTGGAAATGTAGTTTCATTCTTAATGGAACACGAACATTTTACTTATCCAGAAGCCATTCGTTATTTAGCCAAAAAATATAATATTGAATTAGAAGAAACCGTTCAGACAGATGATGATTTGGCTATTGCTAATGAAAAAGAAAGTATGTATTTGGTTTCTGAATTTGCCAGTAAATATTTTCAGGATATTTTATGGAATAATGATGAAGGAAAAGCAATTGGTTTAAGTTATTTCAAAGAAAGGGGTTTCACTTCTGATACTATAAAAAAATTCAATTTAGGATATTCTCCAGAAAGTTGGGACGCTTTTACAAAAGAAGCTTTAGGTAAAGGTTATAAATTAGATTATTTAGACAAAACCGGACTTTCAATAGTTAAAGAAGATAAGCAATTTGACCGATTTAAAGGTCGTGTGATGTTTCCTATTCAGAGTATGAGTGGAAGGGTATTAGGATTTGGTGGTCGAATTTTAACGAATGATAAAAAAGCAGCCAAGTATTTAAATTCACCCGAAAGTGATATTTACCATAAAAGTAAAGTCCTTTACGGAATTTATCACGCTAAACAAGCTATTGCAAAACAAAATAACTGTTATTTAGTAGAAGGTTATACCGATGTTATTCAATTCAATCAAACCGGAATTGAGAATGTAGTTTCTTCTTCTGGAACAGCTTTAACTCCAGATCAAATTCGATTGATAAATCGTTTAACGCCAAACATTACTGTTCTTTTTGATGGTGATGCTGCGGGTTTGCGTGCTTCTGTTCGTGGAATTGATTTAATTTTGGAAGCTGGAATGAACGTAAAGGTTTGTACGTTTCCTGATGGTGAAGATCCAGATAGTTTTGCCAAAAAAACTTCTTATGATGATTTAGTACTTTATTTAGAAGAGAATGCTAAAGACTTCATTCAGTTTAAAGCTTCCTTATTGATGTTGGATGCAAAAAATGATCCTATCAAGAAAGCCGATTTGATTCGTGATATGGTTGTAAGTATTTCAAAAATTCCAGATAGAATTAAACGAGAAATCTATATTCAAGAATGTGCTCGAATAATGGATATTTCTGAAGATGTTTTGTTTAATACTTTGGCACAATTAGTTAAAAAAGATGTTTCTAATGCCAACAAACAATATAAATCTGATCAAAAAGCTTTCGACGTTGTTAAAAATGATACAGCTGCACAAACTACCAAAGTTGATATTCAATATGTATTAGAACATCAAATTATTCAAATTTTGTTACTGTACGGTGATCTTGAAGAAGATTTTGAAGACATTACTCATCAGGCTGACGAAGAAGGTGAATTATATGAGCACAAAGAAATTAATAAATACAAAGTATATCAACGCATTTATCTGAGTTTACAAGAAGATGAGGTTAAATTAGCAAATCCAATATTTAGTGCTATTTATAACGATATAATAGCTTATTACAACAGAATTGAAAAGTTTGACATAGAACATTATTTGCAACAAATTCCAGAAGAAATTGCGCAAGAAGTCACATCAATCTTAATGAATGAAGAAAGAGAAGTTATCCATAATTGGGAAGGTCAGCAAATAGTTGTGAAACTCAAAGAGCAGACCGTTCCTCAATTCGTAACAGAAACAATTTTAACCTTAAGATGGTATTTAGTAAATAAAATTATTGACGAACTCAAATCTGACATAGTTGAAAAGAAACAAGATGATAATACCGAAATTTTATCTATGGTAAGAGATTATTTAGGACTAACCAACGTGTTTTCTAAAAAACTAGGACGGGTAATGAGTAGACATCATTAAACCAATTGAAATATTTTTGCTTTATTTATCAAGTCAATTAAATTAGTAACATTTAATTTATGTAATAAACGCAGTTTGTATGTACTAATGGTTTTTTCGTCTAACCCTAAAGTTTTAGCAATTTCTTTATTCTTTTTACCGTCAGCTAAATATTTTAAAACCTCGATCTCTCTAGCAGATAACTTTTTGTGTAATCGTTCGCTATTTTTAGATTCGTTTTGGTTTAATTTTTTTACAGCTTCACTAGTGTAAATATTTCCCATATCTACTGATTTTATAGCAGCTGCAAAATCCTTCATGCTTGTGTTTTTTTCTAAATATCCTCTTACACCAACTTTTAATGCATTGTTAGCATAAAGAGTTTCAGAAACATTTGAGAAAATAAAGAATTTTGTGGTAGAATAATCTTTGACTAAAATTTTGACATCCCTAATACTAGAAAGGCCAGTTAGTTCAATATCCATTATAACTAAATGAACAACTTTATTGTCCAATAGTTCGTGTAAGTCTTCTAAAGAAGACACATTTCCTATAACATCAAAATCAACAGAATCTTTTAGATATGATTTTATGCCTTGATAGATTACAGGATTCTTATCAGCGACGCAGATTTTAATCATTTTATTTATTATATGTGTAAGTAAAGATATGAAATTATAATAATAATTAACAAGTTAACACACTGTTATTTTAAGTCCTGTGGGATTTTACATACAGGAATAGGTCTCATCTTGTGTTGGTTAAGAAAATTCAATCTTTTAAAAATCGTAAAAACTTTTAATTTTCTGTCTGTAAAGTCGTTTTCGGTTTTGCCACTTTCAATTTGTTCCATAGCCCATTCCAATTCATCGTAACTTGCACCAATTTGATCTTCATCACTTCTGTCGTCTCCAAAAAGCCCATCAGTGGGTTTTGCCACTAAAATACTATCTGGAACTTTAACGTATTTAGCTAATTGTCGAACTTCACTTTTAAGTAAATCAGCAATCGGACTCAAATCAACGCCTCCATCACCATATTTTGTGTAAAACCCAACACCAAAATCTTCTACCTTATTACCAGTTCCAGCTACTAAATAGCCATGAATTCCGGCTAAATAATATAATGTAGTCATTCGCAATCTAGCTCTTGTGTTAGCTAAAGATAAATTATAAGCCGCTTCGTTATCCGAGGTTGGTACATCGTTTTTAAAGGTTTCAAAAGTTGGCGTTAAGTCAACTCTTGAATTGGTTGCATTTGGAAATCGTTTTTTTAATTGATTAATATGCTCATTTGCTCGATTAACATGGCTTTCTGCTTGATGTATGGGCATTTCTACGCATAATGTTGGTAGACCTGTTTGCGCACATAGGGTAGAAGTTAGTGCACTATCAATTCCTCCTGATATTCCAACAACAAAACCCTTGACTTTTGCGTTAGTAGCATAGTCAAGTAACCATTTCACTATATGATTGTTAATTTTTTCTGCTTGAAATTGTGTTGAATCTATCATGATTTTTAAGAATAATTTATACTATTAAACGTATATTTGCAACTTGATTTATTTTCCATAAAAATATAAATTTTTTTACTATGAAGAAGTATTTCTTTCTATTTATATTAGCTTTAACAATTGTTTCGTGTAAAAAAGAAACAAAACAAGAAGTTGATGTTTCAGCAATTCCTGTGAGTTTTAAAATTGAACGTTTTGATCAAAAATTTTATACTTCTGAGCCTCAAGATTTGCCAAAACTTAAAGCTGAATATCCATTTTTGTTCCCAGAAATATATGCAGATACTGTTTGGATAAATAAAATGAAAGATCCAATTTCAAGAGAATTATTTAATGAGGTGCAAAAAAAATATGTTTCATTGGAGAAATTGGAGCCTCAAATTGAAGATTTATTAAAACATGTTAAATATTATTTTCCCGAAAAGAAAATACCTAGAGTAATTACTGTCATTACTGAAGTTGACGTAGATGCTAAAGCTATTTTTGTAGATGATTATTTATTTATTTCGTTAGATTGTTATTTAGGAAATGAACATCGTTTTTATGAAACATTTCCAGAATACAAAAGAATTGAATTTGAAGAATCTCAAATTTTACCAGACATTGTTAGTAGTTTTTCTTATGGTAAAATTGCTCCACCAAAAAATAGAACATTACTTTCTTTGATGATTTATAAAGGAAAGGAATTGTATATGAAAGATTTATTAATTCCAGATGTATCTGATTTTGATAAAATTGCTTACACAGAAGATAAATATAGATGGTGTCAAGAGAATGAGTCTGAAATATGGAGTAATTTTATTGAGAATAAATTATTGTATGACACAAACCCAAAAAATGAACAGCGTTTTATGAACGAAGCTCCATTCTCTAAATTTTATTTAGAAATCGACAATGAATCACCAGGAAGAGTTGGTGCTTGGGTTGGTTGGCAAATCGTTAGAAGTTATGCAGAAAATCATCCAGATGTTAAATTACAAGAATTACTGGCAATGGATGCAAAAAAAATATTTGAAGAATCAAAATACAAACCAAAAAAGTAATGGCAAATAAAAAATCAGAAATAAAATTCTTAGTAGAATTAGACGAAAATAAAATTCCAGAAAAATTAAGATGGACAGCACAAGATGGTGGTGTTGAATTAGAAGAAACGAAAGCAATTATGTTGGCTATTTGGGATAATAAAGCCAAAGAATCTTTAAGAATCGATTTATGGACAAAAGATATGCCGGTAGATGAAATGAAACAATTTTTTCACCAAACATTAGTCGCTATGGCCGACACTTATAATAGAGCAACAGCAGACGAAAAAATGACAGCAACAATGAAAGATTTTTGCGATTATTTTGCAGAAAAATTAGAGTTGACTAAATAAAACTTAAAAAGTATAACCTATTCTTAAACTCAAATCTACATAAATATCTTGCCTTTTTCCATTAAAGTCTTTAGGGTAGAAATTTGGGCCTAAACCAAAACTTGTTTCAAAAGTTAAATGGTTGTTGTAGGTTCTTTTAATTCCCCATTTTGGAAGAATGGCAAATGTAGATACGTAATCTATGTTTTCGTTGCTTGAATATAAAGTTTGATTTGAGTTGTAAATAGAATAGATGGAAAAATAATTACCACTATTTTTTTTAATGTTTTTTCCTTTGCGTAATCTTTTGTTTAGGTTATAATACCAACGAGGTTCAATACTCAATGATGGAAATATGGTAGTATATGTTTTGTCATAACCAGTGGAAAAACCTAATTGAATTCCAATTTCACTTCTTAAACTAATTGGATTACTTAATTTGTATTCATTATGACCCCATAATCCAATAAGTCCAGTTTGAATTCCAAAATTTGACTTTTCAACACTAGCAATAGTGTCTTGAGCAATACTTTTTTGAATGAACATAAAAGCAAATAGAAGTAATATTATTTTTTTCATAAATTAAAATTCATTCATGTTTTTAAACATATCCTGATTTACATCATCAATAAACTCTAAAACACCTTCTCTACCAAGTCCTTCTGTAGATGAAGTTGTAAAATATTGAGGCATTTCAGCCCAGTTATTGGCTAATAATTTCTTTTTATAAGCGGCAATATGTGAATCGACTTTAGTTTTCCCAATTTTATCAGCTTTAGTAAAAATGATACAAAAAGGAACTTCGGTTTCTCCTAAATAAGTAATGAATTCCAAATCTATTTTTTGTGCTTCTAAACGAATATCAATCAAAACAAAAGCACATACTAATTGCTCTCTTTTTTCAAAATAATCTGTAATAAACTGTTGAAAAACAGCTTTGGTTTTCTTTGACACCTTAGCATAACCATAACCTGGTAAATCAACTAAATACCAATTATTATTGATTTTAAAATGGTTGATTAGCTGAGTTTTTCCTGGTCTAGCAGAAGTTTTTGCCAATTTTTTTCGCTCTGTCAACATGTTTATCAAAGATGATTTCCCAACATTAGAACGACCAATGAACGCATATTCTGGTAAAGGTTCATTCGGACATTTAATAACTTCTGAGTTACTTATTATAAATTCGGCTGTATTGATTTTCATTGTATGTAAAATAAAATTCCCCAATTAAAGGGGAATAATGTTATAAGTTGTGTTTTTGTAGCCAGTTTAATAAAATGTCATTAAATTCTTCTGGTCTTTCCATCATGGCTGCATGGCCACATTTGTCAATCCAAAATAATTCAGAATTTGGCAATAATTTATCAAATTCTTCGGCTACATTTGGAGGTGTCACTTTATCGTTTTTTCCCCAAATAATACAAGTTGGAGTTTCCATTTTAGGCAAATCTGCTGCCATATTATGGCGAATGGCACTTTTAGCAATAGTTAATGTTTTAATTAATTTAATTCTATCATTAACAGTTGCAAATACTTCATCAATTATTTCTTTTGTGGCAATTTTTGGATCATAAAAAACATCTTCAGCTTTCTTCTTAATGTATTCATAATCTCCACGTTTAGGATAACTTTCTCCCATTGCACTTTCATATAATCCAGAACTTCCTGTAATCACTAAGCCTTTCATTAATTCAGGATACATTTTTGTATGATATAAAGCGATATGGCCACCAAGTGAATTTCCCAATAATATAACTTTATCTAGTTTTTTGTGAATAATAAAATCATGAACAAATTTTGAAAATGCTTTTACATTGGTTTTTAAGATACTTTGACTGTAAATAGGCAATAAAGGAATAATTACTTTATAGCCTTTTGAGGGTAAAAAATTGGTTACACCATCAAAGTTACTCAAGCCGCCCATTAAGCCATGAAGCACTATTACTGGTGTTCCTTCACCAACTTCATAGTAGGTATATTTTTTTTCTTTTTTTAACATAAAAAAATTTCGTATTAGAAATATGTGCAAATATAAGACTTTTAAAAACAGTTAAACAAAAAAATAATAGTTAGAAATATTTGTTATTTTCCTACAAAATTTAATGACAAATATTTAATAGTTAGCTTATTAACAAATTGAAAATTTGGTTCATAACTTCAAAGTATAGGTTTTAACTTTTATTTAATAATCGTAGAAGCTAAGTATTTGGTCGAGTTGTCAAGTTTTTCAAATTTTTCAAATTTTCATTTCATCCCATTTTTTAGTCAAAACAACTATAAACTTATCAACAAAGTGGTAGATAGTGGTAAATAGTGGTAAAAAATTTCTATTTTTGTCATTATTAAAGTCAAAATCCCATTGTGAATACACTAATTGGAACATATGAATGTAAGGTAGATGCCAAAGGAAGGCTTATGATACCAGCGTCACTAAAGAAACAGTTTACTTCTTTAGAGGATGGTTTTGTATTGAAGCGTTCTGTTTTTCAGCCTTGTTTAGAATTGTTTCCAATGAGTGAGTGGAATATAATGATGGCTAAGATCAACAAGTTGAATCGATTTGTAAAAAAGAACAATGATTTCATTAGAAGATTTACTGCAGGTGTAAAAGTTGTGGAAATTGATGCTACTGGAAGGTTGTTGATTCCAAAAGACTTAATTGTTTTTGGTCAAATTGAAAAAGATTTGGTGTTGTCTTCAGCTGTGAATATTATTGAAATTTGGGATAAAACTTTATATGAAAACGCAATTGAAAATGCTACTGACGATTTTGCTGATTTAGCAGAAGAGGTAATGGGTGGCCAAAATGAAAACGAAGATGGAATATCATAATCCAGTATTATTGAAGGAGACGGTTGATGGATTAAATATTCATCCAGATGGGGTATATGTTGATGTTACTTTTGGAGGTGGTGGTCATTCAAGAGAAATGATTTCAAGACTAGGAGTAAATGGGAAATTATTTGCTTTCGATCAAGATTTAGATGCTTTGGAAAATGCGCTTGATGATAACAGATTCAAATTAATAAATGAAAATTTTAGATTTATAAAAAGGTTCTTGCGTTTTCACGGAATAAAACAAGTAGATGGAATTTTAGCTGATTTAGGCGTTTCATCACATCAATTTGATGTAGCAGAAAGAGGATTTTCAACTCGTTTTGAAGCGGAATTAG
Source organism: Flavobacterium gelidilacus DSM 15343 (assembly GCF_000422685.1). Classification (GTDB taxonomy): domain Bacteria; phylum Bacteroidota; class Bacteroidia; order Flavobacteriales; family Flavobacteriaceae; genus Flavobacterium; species Flavobacterium gelidilacus. The sequence goes on from NZ_KE383905.1 coordinate 119,181, forward strand.
ATATGCGAATGAATCAGAAAGGAGAGCTTTCAGCATATCACGTTATTAACGAATATGAAGAAGCTGCTTTAAAAAGTGTTTTGTTAGAATTCGGGGAATTAAAAAATGCTGGAGCAATGGCAAATGTTATTGTAAATGCAAGAAAAGAAACTCCAATTAAAAATTCTGAACAATTAAAAGAAATTTTAAGCCGCTTTTTGCCAGGTCATAAAAGCAATAAAATATTAGCTCAAATTTATCAAGCAATTCGAATAGAAGTAAATCAAGAAATGGAAGCTTTAAAAGAATTTTTAACTCAATCTCTAGAAATTCTTAAACCAGGTGGAAGATTAAGTGTGATTTCATATCATTCTTTAGAAGATAGGCTTGTAAAGCGATTTGTAAAAAATGGAATGTTTGAAGGAGAACCTGAAAAAGATTTCTTCGGAAATTTTGAAGTGCCCTTCAAAACAATCGAAAAGTTAATAATTCCGTCTAAAGAAGAGATTGCGATTAATAATAGAGCAAGAAGTGCAAAATTAAGAGTAGCCGAAAAAAAATAACAATATGTTTTCGCAATAAATAACAAGTTTTTGTAAAGAAAACCTTCAAGAATAAAAAGCGATATCATATCTATAAAAAATAAACTTTTACATACATGAAAGCAAATATTTACAGTTTGTTAAAAGCAAAATTTTTGGTGAGTGATGACTCGTTAAAGAACTGGAAGTTTATTGTGTTTCTAATTGTTTTAGCCATGATAATGATTGCAAATAATCATAGATATGACGCTAAGAATTATAGAATTACTGAGTTGACCAACGAAGTTAAAGAACTGCGATCAAAATTTGTAGACACTCGTTCTGATTTAATGAAGCTTAAAATGGAATCTACAATTACAACAAAAATGGAAGCTAGAGGCATAAGACCTTCTGAAGTTTCGCCCCAAAAAATAAAAGTTTTAAAAACAGAAGAAAAAAGTATAGTTGATAAAATATGGCAATAGAGGAAAAAAATAATTCATTAAGAATGTATTTGGTTGCAGGTATCATGTTTGTGATAGCTGTTCTCGTTGTTATTAAGTTAACCAATATTCAATGGGTTGATGGGCCCTATTACCGTCAATTGGCTAAAGATTTAACGGTTAAAAATTTTCAGATTCCTTCGAACAAAGGAAATATTTATTCTTCTGACGGAAGTTTATTAGCCACATCAATTCCAGAATATACAGTTCGTTTTGATGCAATAGCTCCAAAAAAGGAGGATTTTGAAGAAAACGTAAGCATGCTTGCAGATTCATTATCTATTCTTTTACAAAAACCGGCAGGTCAAATTTTAACAGAATTAAGAAGAGCAAGAGCTTCACAAAATAGATACTTATTAATAGCTAGAAAATTAAGCTATACCGAGTATATGAAGATTAAAGGATTTCCATTGTTTAACAAAGGGACTTATAAAGGAGGAATCATTACGGAACAGAAAACCGTTCGCGAGCATCCAATCGGAAAAATTGCTGAAAGAACTATTGGTTATGAAAGATTAAATGCTGACGGATCAACAAATGGGAAAGGAATTGAATATGCCTTTAAAAAATATCTAGACGGAAGTAATGGCCATAGAATGATGCAGAAAATCGCAAAAAACCAATGGAAACCAATTAGTGATGTTAATGAATTGGAGCCTCAAGATGGTTATGATATTATTTCAACAATAGATGTTTATATCCAAGATATAGCCCATCATGCTTTGTTAAAACAATTAGAATATTACCAAGCAGATCACGGTTGTGTAGTAGTAATGGAAACAAAAACGGGTGAAGTAAAAGCAATTTCAAATCTAGGAAGAGATGAAGACGGAACTTATTACGAAACTCAAAATTATGCTGTAGCTGAATCAACAGAACCGGGCTCTACCTTCAAGTTGGTAGATTTAATTGCTTTATTGGATGATAAAAAAGTAGATACTAGCAAGGTATACGATACGCAAGGTGGAGTTGTGAAGTATTATGGAAAATCAGTTCGTGATTCTCATAAAGGAGGTTATGGAAAAATTTCTTTAGCTAGAGGATTTGAACTTTCGTCAAATACCGTTCTAGTGCAAGCAGTTTATGACAATTATAAAGATAATCCAAGCGAATTTGTAAATAGAATTAATAGTTATGGTCTAAATAAGCCTTTGGGATTGCAATTTATTGGAGAAGGAAAGCCATTTATCCCACAACCAGGAAAGAAAGGTTGGAGTGGAACAACTTTGCCTTGGATGGCATATGGCTATAATGTGTCAGTAACTCCGTTGCAAACTTTATCACTTTACAATGCTATAGCTAACGATGGAAAAATGATTAAGCCCTTTTTTGTAAAGGAAATTAAAGAATGGAATAAATCAATTCAAAAATTTGAAACAGAAGTAATCAATGAAAAAATATGTTCTGATGAAACCCTAAAAAAGGTAAGAGCAATTTTGTCGAATGTGGTTAAAAAAGGAACGGGTTCAAAATTGTATTCGCCAAATTTTTCGATGGCCGGAAAAACAGGAACCGTTCAAATGAATTATAGAGATAAATCTAAACTTTATTACGCTTCTTCTTTTGTTGGGTATTTTCCTGCTGACGAGCCAAAATATTCTTGCATTGTAGTTGTGCATAAACCAAATGTAGAATCAGGTTATTATGGTGCTGATGTTGCTGGACCAGTTTTTAAACGTATTGCACAAAAAATATATACCGATGCTCCTTCGACAAATGAGGTTAAGCAACTAGATAATAAAATTCCAAGCCAAGAAAAATCATATGCTAAATTATATGATGTAAAAACAAGTGAGAATATAATGCCAAATGTAAAAGGAATGCCCGTTATGGATGCTATTGTTCTTTTGGAAAATCTTGGGTTAAAAGTAAAAGTAATTGGAAGTGGAAAAGTTGTAAGACAATCAGTAGACAAAGGGCAAAGATTCAATAAAAATCAAGTTATAACATTAGAATTATCGTGAAAATTTTAAAAGACATATTATACAAAGTAGCCATTGAAGCCGTAAAAGGTTCAACAGATGTAGCTATAAATTCAATAGATTTTGATTCAAGAAAAATCTCATTGAATGATGTATTTGTAGCTATAAGAGGTTCGGTTTCTGATGGACATAATTATATTGAAAAAGCAGTAAATCAAGGAGCAATCGCAGTAGTATGTGAAGAATTTCCTGAAAGAATAATCAATGGTGTGACTTACATTCAAGTAAAAAACACCAACGAAGCTTTAGCCTTTTTAGCAAACAATTTTTACGAAAATCCTTCTTCACAGTTAAGATTAGTCGGAATTACAGGAACAAACGGAAAAACAACAGTTGCTTCATTACTATATCAATTATTTAAAAAAGCTGGTTACAAAGTTGGATTACTTTCAACCGTAAAAATCCTTGTAGATGAACATGAATATAAGGCAACTCATACAACTCCAGATTCGCTAACAATCAATCATTACTTAAACGAAATGGTTAATGAGGGTTGTGAATTTTGTTTTATGGAAGTAAGCTCACATGGAATTCACCAAAAACGTACAGAAGGGTTGAAGTTTGAAGGTGGAGTTTTTACCAATTTATCTCACGATCATTTAGATTATCATAGCTCATTTGCTGAATATAGAGATGTAAAAAAAGCTTTTTTTGATGGTTTGTCTAAAAGTGCCTTTGCTTTAACGAATGTTGATGATAAAAACGGAAGTGTAATGCTTCAAAATACAAAAGCTAGAAAATTGTCTTATGCTTTAAAGTCTTATGCAGATTATAAAGCACAAATATTAGAAAGTCAATTAACAGGTTTGTTGTTAAAAATTAATGACAACGAAGTTTGGGTAAAACTTATCGGAAACTTCAATGCCTATAATATGTTAGCTATTTATGGAGTAGCTATTGAATTGGGAATAGAAAAAATTGAAGCATTACGCTTGTTAAGTGAATTAGTAAGTGTAGCTGGAAGATTTCAATTTATCATTTCAAAATCAAAAATCACAGCCATAGTCGATTATGCTCACACACCTGATGCACTTGAAAATGTTTTGCAGACCATTTCAGAAATCAGAACTAAAAACGAACAATTAATTACAGTTGTAGGTTGCGGTGGAGATAGAGATAAAACAAAACGACCCATAATGGCAGAAGTCGCTTCTAGAATGAGCGATAAAGCTATTTTGACTTCAGATAATCCAAGAACAGAAGTTCCTGAAGCTATTATCGAAGACATGGAAAAAGGGGTTGAACCTCAGAATTTTAAGAAAACAGTTTCAATTGTGGATAGAAAGCAAGCTATAAAAACCGCTTGTATTATGGCAAATGAAAACGATATAATCCTAATTGCAGGAAAAGGTCACGAAAACTACCAAGAAATAAATGGTGTTAGACAAGATTTTGATGATTTAAAAATAGTAACCGAGTTATTAACCCAACTAAACAAATAATAGATGCTATATTATCTTTTCCATTATTTAGAAAATAATTTTGATGTTCCAGGAGCAGGTCTGTTTCAGTTTATCACTTTTCGATCTGCATTGGCTATTATTTTGTCATTGTTAATCTCTACAGTTTTTGGTAAAAGAATCATCAATTTTTTACGCAATCAACAAGTTGGAGAAACAGTAAGAGAGTTAGGTTTAGAAGGTCAAAAAGAAAAAGCAGGTACACCAACAATGGGTGGAATTATTATAATTATAGCAACACTTGTACCGGTTCTATTACTAGCTAAATTGGATAATATTTATGTGATTTTACTAATTGTTACAACTCTTTGGATGGGAACTATTGGTTTCATAGATGATTACATCAAAATTTTCAAAAAAGACAAACAAGGTTTAAAAGGAATTTTCAAAGTTATTGGTCAAGTTGGTTTAGGATTAATTGTGGGAAGTGTTTTGTATTTCAATGAAGGTGTTACGGTTCGAAAAGATACAGCTGAAACTAGAATCACTGCTTCAAACACAGCTTTAAAATCAATGCTGGAAGAAAAGTCTACGGCTACAACTATACCATTTTTCAAAAACAATGAGTTTGATTATGCAGAAGTATTAAGCTTCATGGGTGATGGTTACGAGAATTGGGCTTGGATAATCTTTATTCCAGTTGTTATTTTTATTATCACTGCCGTTTCAAATGGAGCAAATCTTACAGACGGAATCGATGGTCTAGCTGCGGGAACTTCAGCCATCTCAGTAATAGCACTTGGTATTTTTACATTCGTTTCGGGTAATATCATTTTATCAGATTATCTAAATATAATGTATATCCCAAATTCGGGTGAAATGACTGTTTATATAGCTTCATTTATTGGAGCTTTAATCGGTTTTTTATGGTACAACTCCTATCCAGCATCAGTTTTTATGGGTGATACAGGAAGTCTAACTATTGGTGGAATCATTGCGGTTTTAGCTATTTCTGTTAGAAAAGAATTATTGCTTCCTATTTTATGTGCCATCTTTTTTGCTGAAAATTTATCAGTAATCATACAGGTTAGTTATTTCAAATACACTAAAAAACGATTTGGTGAAGGTAGAAGAGTTTTTCTCATGTCACCATTACATCATCATTATCAAAAAAAAGGATATCACGAAAGTAAAATTGTAACGCGATTTTGGATTGTTGCCATTATGCTTTCAATTCTAGCTATTGTAACCTTAAAACTAAGATAACATGAAAAGACTTGTAATACTTGGTGGTGGAGAAAGTGGTGTAGGAACAGCAATTCTTGGAAAGAAAAAAGGATATGATGTTTTTGTATCCGATTTCGGAAAAATAAAAAGTAACTATAAAGAAGTTCTTGGCCTAAATAAAATTAATTGGGAAGATGAAAAGCATACAGAAGAATTAATTCTGAATGCAGACATCGTTATGAAAAGTCCAGGTATTCCTGAAAAAGCACCAATAGTTAAAAAGCTAATAGAAAAAGGTATTCCAGTTATTTCAGAAATTGAATTTGCCTATCAATATACAGATGCTATTACAATTGGTATTACAGGAAGTAATGGAAAAACAACAACAACATTATTGACTTATCACTTATTAAAACAAGGGGGTTTAAATGTCGGTTTAGCAGGAAATATTGGAAAGAGTTTTGCTTGGCAAGTAGCAGAAGATAAAGTAGATGTATATGTATTAGAATTAAGCAGTTTTCAGTTAGACGGAATTGTTACTTACAAACCACATATTGCAGTTATAACAAACATAAGTCCAGATCATTTAGACAGATATAATTATGATTATGGATTATACATTGAGTCAAAATTTAGAGTGACTTTAAACCAAACAGAAGACGATTATTTAATATATGATGATGACGATGAAGCTATTTCAATATGGCTAAAGAATAATAAAATAAAAGCAAAAAAATTACCTTTTTCATTAAAACACAAAGTCGAAGAAGGAAGCTATTTAGAAAACAAAACCCTTTATAATATCACAAACAACAAACAAATCAATATGTCAACAACAAATTTATCACTAGACGGAATGCATAATGTCAAGAACGCAATGGCTGCTACAACTATTGCACAGTTAATGAACATTAGAAAACAAACAATCAGAGAGAGTTTGTCAAACTTCCAAGGAGTAGAACATCGTTTAGAAAAAGTGCTAAAGATTGAAAATGTTCAATACATCAACGATTCAAAAGCGACCAACGTTAATGCCACCTTTTTTGCCCTAGAAAGTATGGAAACTCCAACTGTATGGATTGTCGGTGGAGTTGATAAAGGAAACGACTATTCTGAGTTAACAGCTTTAGTAAATGAAAAAGTGAAAGCTATCATTTGTTTAGGTGTTGATAACAAAAAAATTATCGATTCTTTCAATAATATTGTTGATATTATGGTTGAAACGAATTCTATGGAACAAGCTGTAAAAGTAGCTCAAAAAATTGCAGAAAGAGGAGATACAGTTTTATTGTCACCTGCTTGTGCAAGTTTTGATTTGTTTGAAAATTATGAAGACAGAGGAAATAAATTTAAAAGCGCTGTAAGAGGATTATAATGAACGAATTTATTAATAACTTAAAAGGAGACAAAGGAATTTGGGCATTAGTTTTTTTACTAGCTCTTATTTCATTTATGCCTGTATATAGTGCAAGTACAAATCTTGTCTATGTAATAGGTAAAGGCTCTACATTGGGTTATCTAGTAAAACATTTGGGTCATTTGTTTTTAGGGTTTTGTATCATTTATTTTGTGCATAAAATGCCCTATCATTACACTAAAGCCTTGTCAATGTTGTTGATGCCTTTAGTTGTTGTTTTGTTGATTTATACTATGTTTCAAGGAACAACCATTGGTGGTGCAAATGCAAGCCGTTGGATAAGTATTCCTTTTGTTGGATTGAGTTTTCAAACTTCTTCATTAGCATTTATTGTTTTAATGGTATATGTAGCCAAATATTTAGCAAAAATCAAAGAAAAAGAATTCACTTTCAAATCTTCATTGATTGAATTATGGATGCCTGTTTTTTTGGTCTTGATTTTAATTTTACCAGCTAATTTTTCAACCACAGCCTTAATTTTCGCAATGGTTTGTATGTTGGTTTTTATTGGACAATATCCTATAAAATACCTAGCGGCAATTATTGGTGCTGGAATAGTGATGTTGACTTTGTTTATAGTAATGGCAAAAGCATTTCCGGATGCAATGCCAAATCGAGTTAAAACTTGGGAAAGTCGTATCGAACGTTTCTCAAGCAATAAAACGGATGAAGATAATTACCAAATTGATAAAGCAAAAATTGCAATTGCTTCAGGAAGAATTTATGGACTTGGTCCAGGGAAAAGTGTTCAGAAAAACTTTTTGCCTCAATCATCTTCTGATTTTATTTATGCAATTATTGTAGAAGAATACGGACTTATTGGCGGACTAGGCATATTGTTCGTTTATATGTTGTTGTTCTTTAGATTTATCGTTTGTGCACATAAAGCTTCATCATTTTATGGTAAATTGTTAATTATAGGTTTGGGGTTTCCAATTATATTCCAAGCTTTAATCAATATGGGTGTTGCAGTTGAGTTGTTGCCTGTAACCGGACAAACATTGCCTTTAATAAGTAGTGGGGGAACTTCTATTTGGATGACTTGTGCAGCCATTGGAGTTATCTTAAGTGTGAGTAAAAAGGACGAAGAAGTTGCAGCTGATTTGCAAGAATCTGAAAAACGAAATGAAGCTTTACAAAGAATAATAGATAAAGAAATTGAGCTAGAAGACGAAAGGGAAGATGAACAAAAAGAGTTAAAGAAAGAATCAAGTAAAAATCCTTTAGAACCCATATTAAATCAATAATAATGAGTGTCAAAAAATTCATAATAAGTGGCGGTGGGACAGGTGGACATATCTATCCTGCAATCGCTATTGCCGATGAATTAAAAAATAAATTTCCAGATGCTGAATTCCTGTTTGTAGGGGCAAAAGACAAAATGGAAATGCAGAAAGTGCCTCAAGCAGGCTATAAAATAAAAGGTCTTTGGATTGCAGGTTTACAACGAAAATTGACGTTAAAAAACGCACTGTTTCCATTTAAACTAAGTTCTAGTTTATGGAAGTCATTCTTAATTTTAAAAAAATTTAAACCAGATGTGGTAATCGGAACTGGAGGTTTTGCATCTGGTGCTGTACTAAAAATGGCTACTGTTTTAAATATTCCAACATTAGTTCAAGAACAGAATTCTTATCCTGGAATTACAAATAAGTTGTTGGCTAAAAAAGCAAGTTCAATTTGCGTGGCTTATGAAAATTTAGAGCGTTTTTTTCCAAAAGAGAAGACCAAATTAACCGGCAATCCTGTTCGTCAAGATTTAATTTCGGTTGACAAAAATAGAACGGAAGCCATAGCTTATTTCAATTTAGATAAAACTAAAAAAACAGTATTGGTTCTAGGTGGAAGTTTAGGAGCTAGAAGAATCAACCAATTAATAGCGCAAGAATTAGAATTTTTTTTAAAGTGTGATGTTCAAGTAATTTGGCAATGTGGAAAGCTATATCACGATCAATATCATAATCTTAGTGCTGCAAATGTTCAAGTAGTTTCGTTTATTGATAGAATGGATTTGGTTTATGCAGCAGCAGATTTTATAATTTCACGTTCTGGTGCATCATCAGTTTCTGAATTATGTATCATAGGAAAACCAACAATTTTCATTCCTTCACCAAATGTAGCTGAAGATCATCAAACCAAAAATGCAAATGCAATTTGTGATAAAAACGGTGCGATTTTAATCAAAGAATCAAATCTAGATAATGATTTTGAAACTATTTTTAAAGAAATGATTTCAGATGAAGAAAAACAAAAGACTTTAAGTCAAAATATAAAAAAGCTAGCCTTACCAAACGCTACAAAAGATATTGTTAAGGAGATTGAAAAGCTATTAAATTAGGCTATATTATAAATCATTGCCGTTTGGTTTTAGCCAACGAAAGAATAACAAAATATGAACATAAACCAAATACATAACATCTATTTCATAGGCATCGGAGGCATCGGAATGAGTGCTTTGGCTCGCTATTTTAAAAATATTGGAAAAAATGTAAGTGGCTATGATAAAACACAAACGCAACTAACAAAAGAATTACAACAAGAAGGTATTGAAGTTCATTTTGAAGATAACATCGATTTAATTCCAAAAGATTATTATGTAGAAAATACGTTGGTCGTTATTACACCAGCTGTTCCGGTTTTACATTCTGAATGGAATTATTTCAACGAAAGAAATTACACGGTTAAAAAACGTGCAGAAGTACTTGGGTTAATTACAAAAGACACTTTTTGTTTCGCAGTTGCAGGAACGCATGGAAAAACTACAACATCAAGTATTTTGGCGCATATTTTATTTGATAGTGGTTTAGATGTAACCTCATTTTTAGGTGGAATTGTAGAAAATTACAACTCAAATCTTGTCGGAAACGGAAAAACAATAACAGTAGTGGAAGCTGATGAATTTGACCGTTCGTTTTTACATCTTCATCCAAATATTGCTTGTATTACTTCGATGGATGCTGATCATTTAGATATTTATGGTGATGCTTCTGCTATTGAAGAAAGTTTTAGAGAATTTGCAGCTAAAGTTGAAGATAAATCCAATTTGTTTTATGCAAATGGTTTGGTTCTTGATGGTGTTTCAGTCGGAATAGACGATGATGCTAAAATAATAGCAAAAAACATAAAAATTGAAAATGGATATTATGTATTTGATGCCAAATTTGAAAATGAATTAATCGAAAATATCCAATTTGGATTGCCCGGACATCATAATTTATCTAACGCGCTTATGGCTTTGTCAATGGCAAAAAGATATGGTGTTGAAACGGATAAAATTAAAAAAGCATTAGCTTCTTTTAAAGGAATAAGAAGGCGTTTTTCTTTTCAAATTAGGGAAGAGAAATTAACATACATAGACGATTATGCACATCACCCAACAGAAATAAATGCAGTGCATCAAGCAGTTCGCGAATTGTTTCCAAACCAAAAAGTTTGTGCCGTTTTTCAACCACATTTATTTAGTAGAACAAAAGATTTTGCAGATGATTTTGCAAAAAGCTTGTCAAAGTTTGATGAAGTTCTGTTAATGGAAATTTATCCAGCTCGTGAGTTGCCAATAGAAGGCATAACTTCAACTTGGTTATTAAATAAAATAGAGAATAACAATAAAAAATTAGTTCAAAAAGAAGAAATAAAGGATCAATTAACTAAATCAAACGCAACAGTTTTTGTAACTATTGGTGCTGGTGATTTAGGGGAAATGGTTTCAGAAATAAAAATGACTTTAAGTGAAAAAATTGAATTGGAATAATATACGTTTAGTTCTCATTGTAGTGCTAATGATTTTCTTGTATTCTTTCTCTGGAACCAAAAACCAAGAGCGAAAAATACAGAAGATAAATATTGCTTTCAATGCAGATGATTATCCGTTTTTAAATGAAACGATGGTTAATAACTTGTTAATACAAAATTTTCAAGGTACTTCCAAAGTAAAAAAAGAAAGGGTAGATTTGAACAAGCTAGAAAGTTTGTTGAATGCCAATAAATACGTAGATAATTCTGAGGTTTTTTGTTCGATTGATGGATTTCTTAATGCAAAAATAAAACAGAAAAAACCTATAATTAGAGTTTTTAACGAAAATGGTTCTTACTATTTAGATGATAAAGGAAATAAAGTTCCTTTGTCAGAAAATTTCACACCAAGAGTACCTGTATATTATGGTGTAATTAGTGCTAAGGAAGTAAAACAGCTAGTTAGTCTTTTTAATTTTATTGAAAATGACGAAATGCTAAAACATAATATAGTTGATATAAAAAAAACACAGAAAGGGAATATTATTTTTTCTGTAAGGAATTATGACTATAAAGTGATTTTTGGAACAGAAGCCAACATGGAAACCAAATTCAAAAATTACAAAGCGTTTTTACAACACGCAACAAAAGATACATTGATTAAAAGGTATAAGTCAATCAATTTGATTTTTACAGAACAGGTAATTTGTGCTAAATAATTTGGGTATGGGAAAAGATAACATAGCAGTAGGATTAGACATCGGAACAACAAAAATTGTTGCAATGATTGGTCGCCAAAACGAATACGGTAAACTTGAGATTCTAGGAATAGGAAAATCAAAAAGTTTGGGTGTACATCGTGGTGTGGTGAATAATATCACGCAAACTATTCAGTCTATCCAACAAGCCGTTCAAGAAGCAGAAGCAAATTCAGACTATAAAATTAACGATGTTGTGGTTGGAATTGCAGGTCAACATATTCGTAGTATTCAACACAGCGATTACATCAGTAGGCCAAATGCTGAAGAAGTAATTGGTGATGCAGATATAGATCAATTAATTGGTCAAGTACATAAATTGGCCATGTTGCCTGGAGAAGAAATTATCCATGTTTTGCCTCAAGAATTCAGAATAGACGGTCAAGCCGAAATAAAAGAACCAGTTGGAATGTACGGTTCAAGAGTTGAATCTAGTTTTCACGTGGTTGTTGGTCAAGCTGCTTCAATTAGAAATGTAGGAAGATGCATCAAAAGTGCTGGACTAGATTTGTCAGGATTAACCCTAGAGCCATTAGCTTCGGCTGACGCGGTTTTAAGTCAAGAAGAAAAAGAAGCTGGTGTAGCTTTAATAGATATAGGTGGTGGAACAACAGATTTAGCGATTTTTAAAGACGGAATTATTCGTCATACTGCCGTAATTCCTTTCGGAGGAAATGTTATTACGGAAGATATCAAAGAAGGTTGTTCAATCATCGAAAAACAGGCAGAATTACTAAAAGTAAAATTTGGTTCAGCTTGGCCTGGAGAAAATAAAGACAACGAAATTGTTTCTATTCCTGGATTAAGAGGACGTGAACCGAAAGAGATTTCACTTAAAAATTTATCAAAAATTATTCACGCTAGAGTTGTGGAAATTATTGAGCAAGTTTATGCTGAGATTAAAGAATATGGTCACGAAGACAATAAGAAAAAATTGATCGCTGGTATAGTTTTAACGGGTGGTGGTGCCGAATTAAAGCACATCAAACAATTAGTAGAATATATAACAGGAATGGACACTCGTATTGGTTATCCAAATGAGCATTTAGCTGGAGATTCTGACGAAGAAATATCTAGTCCATTATACGCAACAGCTGTTGGTTTAGTAATGAATAGTATTAGAAATAATACTAAAAGCGCTACACCATTAGTAGAAATGAAAAAAGCAGAAGTTGTTAAACAAACAGAAGTAATTGTCGAAGAAGAGATTGTTGACAATGAAATGGTGACATCAAATAACGACACAGAGAGTACAGAGGGAAAAGTTAAAAGATCATTCTTTGATAAATATATTGAAAAAATTAAAGAATTTTTAGATAACGCTGAGTAGAAATTTTGCAGTATTTGATGAAAATTGGTGCAAAAGAATAAAATAAGAAAAAATTAAAACCCAAAAATATGAGCAACGAATCAGAATTTGGAAACATTTCATTTGATTTACCTAAAAATCAATCGAACGTAATTAAGGTAATAGGTGTTGGTGGCGGTGGAAGCAACGCAATCAACCACATGTTTAAGCAAGGCATAAAAGGAGTTGACTTTATTATCTGTAATACAGATTCTCAAGCACTCGCAAATAGTCCTGTGCCGAATAAAATACAATTAGGTGTAAACCTTACAGAAGGTCTTGGTGCTGGAGCTAATCCAGAAGTAGGACAACAATCTGCTATTGAAAGTATTGATGAAATCGAAAAAATGTTAGATACTAACACAAAAATGATTTTCATCACAGCTGGTATGGGTGGAGGAACCGGAACAGGTGCTGCACCAGTTATCGCTCAATTGGCAAAAGAAAGAGATATTCTTACAGTTGGTATCGTAACAATTCCTTTTCAATTTGAAGGAAAGGTACGACAAGAACAAGCTTTGCAAGGAGTCGAAAGATTGCGTAAACAAGTGGATTCACTTATCGTAATCAACAACAATAAATTAAGAGAAGTATATGGTAATTTAGGTTTCAAAGCTGGATTCTCAAAAGCAGATGAAGTTTTAGCAACTGCTTCAAGAGGAATTGCAGAGGTAATTACACATCACTACACCCAAAATATTGACCTTAAAGATGCTAAAACAGTTCTTTCTAATAGTGGTACAGCTATTATGGGTTCTGCTGTAGCTTCTGGAGATGATAGAGCGAAAATCGCTATTAAAAGCGCATTAGATTCGCCATTGTTAAATGATAATAAAATTACAGGTGCCAAAAATGTATTGCTGCTAATTGTTTCAGGTTCGCAAGAAATTACAATTGATGAAATCGGAGAAATCAATGACTTCATTCAAACTGAAGCAGGTTTCAACGCTAATATTATTATGGGAGTTGGTGAAGATGATTCATTAGAAGATGCAGTTTCTGTAACAATTATTGCAACTGGTTTCAATGCAGAACAACAACACGGAATTGTAAACACAGAACCAAATAGAATTATCCATTCATTAGATGACGAACAAAAAGTCGTTAAAAATTTACTTGATAAGACAAATTTTAATATAGAAGTTGAAGCAGAAGTTGTTAATCCAATTAAAACTGAGTCAACTTCATCAATAACGTCACAAGAAGAAACTGTAGTTTATGAAGAAGCTGAAGAGAAAATTGTTTTCACTTTAGAAGAAGCTAAAGAAGAATTCAATGCAATTGTAGCTCAAGAAAATGAATTAATTGCTACAACCGAAGCTATAAAAAACATTGGAGTTACCTTCGAAATTATTTCTCCACAAACTAAAGAAGAACCAGTTTTCGAAATTACATCAATGCCAAAACCAATCAGAGAAATCGAAGTGGTTGAGCCAGAATTTGTAAAAGCAAAAGAAGATGATTTACTTTTTTCTTTAGATATGTTTGAAGATAAAAAAGAAGTAAATGATAATCAAATTATTTTCAATCTTACGGATGATGCAAAAGAAATTGTAGTAAATGAGCACGTTGAATTTATTCCTGTTACAGAAGTAGAAAAAAACGGAATCATTAAACATTCATTAGAAGAATATTTAGAAAAAGAAAACGAATTATTGACTGCTAAACCAACACAGGTTTCAGAACCAATAAATCCAGAATTAGATATTAAAATAAATACTGTTGAAGCTAAAGAAACAGAAGAGTCAATTTCAAGTCTAGAAAATAGAGATTTAACAGAGTTAACTATTGAAGAAACTTTACGTCTACGTACAGAAGAACGCAAACGTAAAATGAAAGAATTCAATTATAAATTCAATACAAATTCTCGTATAGATGAAATCGAAAGACAACCTGCCTACAAAAGAATGGGAGTTGATTTAGAGTCACCAGAATTAAACAATAATAAGTCTAGAATGTCTCTAGGAAATGATAGTAACGACGATCCCCAATTGCGTTCTAACAATTCCTTCTTGCATGACAACGTAGACTAATGCTCCGTAAACTTAACCTAAAAACCCGTATCGTTTTCAATAACAATACGGGTTTTTTAATTACCTTTGTTCTAGTTTTTAATTAGAACCTATTTCCAGCTTTTCATTACAAGCTTTTTGCACTTATTTGTTTTTTCTAAGCAAAAAAAGGAGCTTCATAAAGTCGCTCTTTTTTCACAAGAAAAAATCAAACAAGCCACAAAAAGGCTTTTCATTGCAATCTGGGGTATTTTTAAATGTCGGATTTTCAGATATTAGATTTTCTGACAACAAACAACATATAACTTACAACAAATAAAAACAAACACAATGAGTTTATCAACAAAAATTATGGACAGTATGAAAGATGCTATGAGAGCAAAAGATACTGTTGCATTAGAAGCATTAAGAGCTGTAAAATCAGAAATATTATTAGCACAAACTTCAGGTTCAGCAGAAGGATTATCCGAAGAAGATGAAATAAAAATTTTACAAAAATTAGTAAAGCAACGTAAAGACAGTGCTGCTATTTTTGCAGAACAAAACAGAAACGATTTAGCTGAACCAGAATTAGCTCAAATAGCTGTAATTGAAAAATTCTTGCCAGCACAAATGTCAGAAGCAGAAGTTGAAGCAGCTGTAGCTAAAATCATTGCAGATGGTAATTTCTCAGGAATGGCATCAATGGGTCAAGTAATGGGAATGGCTTCAAAACAATTAGGTGGAAACTCAGATGGAAAAACAATTTCAACTGTAGTTAAAAAACTTTTAGTTTAATTGAGAATAAAGAGATTAGAGTAATCTTTTCTCTTTCATTTATTTTCTAAAAAAAAGGCTTCGTAGTTCAACTGGATAGAATGACGGATTTCGGCTCCGTTGGTTGCAGGTTCGAACCCTGCCGAGGTCACTTGAAATAAATCCAATCAAATATACTAATTGATTGGATTTTCTTTTTAAAAACCTTCTAAAACTTTCAAAACACCTTTTTTATAACTTCTACTTGTTGGAAAGGAGTTCAATAGTTTCAACTGTAAATAATTCAACATTAATTTTAACACTTTATTAAACAAATATTAAATGGCTAAATGAAAAGAATGCTTTAATTTTGTCGCATGATTAAGAATGTTATGAAATATCTATTTTCATTTTATATAATCCTTTTTATAGGGACGAGTTCTTTATTTGCCAATAGTAAAGATGCTAACAACGACCTTAATCCAACTGAAAAGAATACTTCTGAAATAAGCAATGATAATTTATTTTTAAACTTTCAAACAGTTCATGCAGCATTTGAAAAAGAAAATAATAAAATCCGCGCAACGGATAATGAATTAACTGAAGAAGAAGAATCAATTTCTGAAAAAAGAGAAATTGTAAGTAGTACTTTTTTTAGTTCAGTGCTTTATGCAGAACAATTAGGTTACTTGTGTAACAACATCAAAAAACGTGTTTTTCATAATCAGTTTTTTGAAAATAAACTTTCTAATAAGTTTCAAATCGTATTTTGTGTCTTTAGAATATGATATCTTTTCCTTTAGGTAAAGTATAATTACCAAATTACTATTTCAATAGTTTAAAAATGCTCCTAATCACATTGGTTGAATTCCCATGGATATTTCTTTGCGTGCATTTGTTATACACTTTCTTATTATATATCAAAAAAACAGACCGTTTTAAAACAAATTTACTATGAAAAGAATTCTCATGCTTATGAGTGTTTGTGCATTGTTGTTGCATACAAGCTGCAAAAAAGAAGAAAAAGAAAAAGAAGAAAAAACAGAGTTTTTAGTAACAAACCCAATTGTAAAAGACACTGTTGTTACAAAAGATTATGTTGCACAAATTCAGTCAATTCGTCACATTGAACTAAGAGCTCTTGAAAAAGGATATTTACAGAAAATTTATGTAGACGAAGGTCAATTTGTTAAGCAAGGACAAATCTTGTTTCAAATTATGCCAAACCTTTATAAAGCAGAAATGCAAAAAGCAAAGGCTGAAGCTGATTTTGCACAAATTGAATACAAAAACACCAAAAGACTTGCCGATAGTGATGTTGTTGCGCCAAATGAATTAGCCATGGCTAAAGCGAAATTAGATAAGGCTAATGCAGAATTATCATTGGCTTCAGTTCATTTGCAATTTACAGAAATTAGAGCTCCTTTTGATGGAATTATCGATAGATTTCAAGTAAAATTAGGAAGTTTGGTAGATGAAGGTGATTTGCTTACCAACCTTTCAGACAATAGTAAAATGTGGGTGTATTATAATGTACCTGAAGCAGAATATTTAGACTTCAAAGCAAAACAAACGGATAAAACTAAAACAAATGTTAGCCTGTTAATGGCTAATAATAAATATTTTGATTATCCAGGAATAGTAGAAACTATTGAAGCTGATTTCAATAATGAAACAGGAAATATTTCTTTTAGAGCTACTTTTCCAAATCCAAAAGCACTTTTAAGACATGGTGAAACGGGTAATATTCATGTAACATTACCTTATGAAAATGCAATGTTAATTCCTCAAAAAGCAACTTTTGAAGTACTTGATAAAAAATATGTTTATGTAATTGATAAGAACAATGAGATTAAATCTAGAGAGATTGTTCTTGCTGCTGAATTAGAACATCTTTTCATCATAAAAAGTGGTTTAAAGACATCTGATAAAATACTTCTTGAAGGATTACGTCTTGTGAAAGAGAATCAAAAAATAAACTACAAGTTAGAGAAACCTGAATCCGTTTTGTCTCATTTAGAGCTTTATGCAGAATAATTGAATAATTTAAAAAAGATAAAACATGTTTAGTAAATTTATACATAGACCCGTTTTTGCAATAGTAATTTCGATTGTTATTGTTTTTATGGGTTCGCTTTCCATCATGAAATTGCCTACATCGCAGTTTCCTGATATTGCACCAACAACTGTTAATATATTTATTGCTTATCCTGGAGCAAGTGCTGATGTATTAGTGAAATCAACGCTTATTACCTTAGAAAACGCGATTAATGGTGTGCAAGATATGCGTTACATGGCCACTGATGCAACTAGTGCTGGAGAAGCAACACTTAGGATTATTTTTGAACCAGGAACAGACCCTAATCAAGCTGTAGTAAGGGTGAAAACTAGAGTCGATCAGGTTATGCCACTTTTGCCCGAATTAGTACAGCGTGAAGGAGTTGTAATCACACCTATTCAGCCAAGTATGTTGATGTATGTCAACTTATACGCTAAAGGTAAAGACATGGATGAAAAATTTCTGTACAACTATGCTAACGTAAAAATGCTTCCTGAAATTAATAGGATCAAAGGAGTAGCAAGATCACAAATATTAGGTAGTAGAACCTATGCCATGCGTGTTTGGTTAAATCCAGATAGAATGAGAGCTTACAATGTTTCTACGGAAGAAGTAATGGATGCTTTAAAAGAACAAAGTATTGTGGGGCGACCTGGTCGTTTAGGACAAAGTTCGGGAATTCAAGCGCAATCTTTAGAGTATGTTTTGACTTATAAAGGTAGGTTTAGTGAGCCTGAACAATATGAGAATGTAATAATTCGTGCTAACTCAAATGGAGAAAGTATACGTTTAAAAGATATTGGACGAGCAGAATTAGGAAGTGAGTTTTTTGATATTTATTCTAATCTAGACGGTCATCCTTCGGCTTCAATTGTATTAAAACAAAATTATGGAAGTAATGCCAATGAAGTAATTGATAAGGTAAAAGAAAAATTAGAGGAAATGAAAGAAACCTTTCCTCCAGGATTAGATTATAAAATTAGTTATGACGTTTCTAAATTCTTAGACGCTTCTATTGAACAAGTAATTGATACTTTACGAGATGCCTTTTTATTGGTAGCTTTAGTAGTGTTTATTTTCCTTGGTGATTGGCGTTCTACTTTAATTCCGATTTTGGCTGTACCTGTTTCGTTGATTGGTGCTTTCTTCGTGATTCAGTTTTTTGGAATTACAATAAATATTGTAACACTATTTGCTCTTGTTTTAGCCATTGGTATTGTTGTCGATGATGCAATTGTCGTCGTCGAGGCAGTGCATGCCAAGTTCGAAGAATTTCCACATATAACACCATATATGGCTGTTAAGAAAGTTTTAAGTGAAATTAGTGGTGCTATTATCGCTATTACTGCAGTAATGGTTTCAGTTTTCGTACCTATTTCATTTATGTCAGGACCCGTAGGAACTTTTTATCGTCAGTTCTCTATTACTATGGCAAGTTCTATTGTGATTTCTGCAATTATTGCTCTTACATTGACACCTGTTTTATGTGCTATGTTGCTTAAAAACAATCATGGAAAACCTAAGAAACAAAATATATTGACTAAATCTTTAGATGGTTTTAATCGCGTATTTGATAAAGTTACAGGCAAATATGTTACGCTATTAAAATCTATAGTAAGCAGAAGATGGTTAACATTTTTTATATTATTAGCGTTTTGTGCAGGAACCTTTTTAGTAAACAAAACTCTTCCTTCTGGATTTATTCCTGGTGAAGATCAAGGGACAATTTATGCAATTATTCAAACGCCACCGGGTTCTACTTTAGAAACAACCAACCAAGTTTCGCAAAGACTTCAAAAGATTTGTGAAGATGTAGATGGTGTGGAATCGGTTTCTTCTTTAGCAGGATATGAAATTATGACGGAAGGTCGTGGTTCAAATGCAGGAACTTGTCTTATCAACCTAAAACCATGGTCAGATAGAGAGCATAAAGTGACTGAAATCATGGAAGAATTAGAAGAAAAATCCAAAAATTTAGGTGCTAAAATTGAATTTTTTGAACCACCAGCAATTCCAGGATTTGGATCTTCAGGAGGTTTTTCTATGCGTTTGTTAGATAAAAGTACTACAGTTGATTACAAAGATTTTGATAAAATCAACAAAAGCTTCATGGAGAATTTAGAAAAACGTAAAGAATTATCTGGATTGTTCTCTTTCTTCGCAGCTAATTATCCTCAATATGAATTAGAAATTGACAATGAATTAGCTATGCAAAAAGGGGTTTCTATCGGGAAAGCCATGGAAAATCTTGATATTTTAATTGGAAGTACATACGAACAAGGTTTCATTAAGTTTGAACGTTTCTTTAAAGTATATGTTCAGTCAGATCCTAAATTTAGAAGGTTGCCTTCAGATGTTTTGAATCTATACATCAAAAACGATAGAGATGAAATGGTTCCTTATTCAGCGTTTATGAAATTGAAAAAGACGCAAGGACCAAATGAAATTACTCGTTTTAACATGTATAATTCTGCAGCTATTCAAGGCCTTCCTGCTAAAGGATATACTACTGCAGAAGCTATTGCAGCTGTTCAACAAGTGGCTAAAGAAACTTTGCCAAAAGGATATGATATTGCTTGGGAAGGACTTTCTTATGATGAAGCGAGTAGAGGAAATGAATCTATTTATATTTTCTTGATTGTATTAGCATTTGTTTACTTCGTTTTAGCAGCGCAATACGAGAGTTTTATTATTCCTTTAGCGGTTGTTCTTTCTTTACCTGTTGGAGTATTTGGATCATTTTTGTTGTTAAAATTAATGGGACTTCAAAATGATATTTATGCTCAAATTGGACTGATAATGTTAGTCGGATTACTCGGTAAGAATGCTGTATTGATTGTCGAATTTGCCGTTCAAAAACATCATGAAGGATTGTCAATTTTAGACGCAGCTATTGAAGGTGCTAGGGTGCGTTTTAGACCTATTTTAATGACTTCATTTGCTTTTATTGCTGGATTAATTCCTTTAATGTTGGCGACTGGAGCTGGAGCAATTGGTAATAGAACTTTAGGTTCTGCAGCATTAGGAGGAATGTTGTTTGGAACAATATTCGGTGTAATAATCGTGCCTGGTCTATACTTTATATTTGGTTCATTAGCTGACGGAAGAAAATTAATTAAAGATGAAGACGATAGTTCTTTAACAGAAGAATTTGTACATCAAATAGATCACTTTTCACATAATGAAGAACAAGAAAATAATCATGAATAAACATAAATATATATACATAGCTTTTGTCTTTATTGGCTTGACTTTTACAGGCTGTAAGACACCTAATCTAATGCAACGTACAGAAAGCAAAGAAGTTCCTTTGAGTTTTAACGACTTAAAGGATACGCTTAATTCTGTGCAATTAAAGTGGAAAGATTATTTTACGGATAAATATTTAGATACTTTAATTACAACAGCTCTGCAAAACAATCAGGAATTGAATATTACTTTGCAAGAAATAGAAATTTCAAGAAATGAAGTTCGAGCTAGAAAAGGAGAATATTTGCCTTTTTTAGGAGTTAGAAGTGGAGCAGGAGTTGAAAAAGTAGGTCGATATACTAGTCAAGGTGCAAATGATGCTAATACAGAAATTAAACCTGGTGTTGAATTTCCCGAGCCTTTGCAAGATTACATGATTGGTGCTTATGCTACATGGGAATTAGATATCTGGAACAAATTACACAATGCTAAGAAATCAGCAGTTAGTAGATATTTAGCTTCTGTAGAAGGGAAGAATTTCTTAGTTACTAATTTAGTTTCGGAAGTAGCTCATTCTTATTATGAGTTGTTAGCCTTAGATAGTCAACTTGAGATTGTTAAACAGAATATTGAAATTCAAAATAACGCTCTTAAAGTTGTGAAACTACAGAAAGAATCTGCTAGAGTTACTGAACTTGCTGTAAAAAGATTTGAAGCACAAGTGTTTAATACTAAAAGTATGCAGTTTAGTATTCAGCAACAAATTGTGGAAGCTGAAAACAGAATTAATTTCTTAATAGGTAGATTTCCGCAACATGTTGCAAGAAGTTCTCAAACGTTTAATGATATTATTCCGATGCTTATTAATGCTGGAATTCCATCACAATTGTTAGATAATAGACCTGACGTAAAACAAGCTGAAATGGAATTAGTTGCGGCTAAGCTAGATATTAAAGTGGCTAAAGCCAGATTTTATCCTTCGTTAGGGGTTTCAGCTGGAATTGGTCTTCAAGCTTTTAATTCTAAGTATTTATTTAAAACTCCTGAATCTTTATTGTATTCTTTAACTGGAGATTTAATAGCACCACTTATTAATAGAAATGCCATAAAAGCGACTTATTATACTGCTAATGCGAAACAAATTCAAGCGGTTTATAATTATGAAAAAACTATTTTGAATGCATATATAGAAGTTGCTAACCAATTGTCTAAAATTGATAATATGGCTAAAACCTATGATTTTAAATCAAAACAAGTGGATGCATTAAATATGTCTGTTGATATTTCTAACGATCTTTTTAGATCTGCTAGAGCGGATTATATGGAAGTATTGTTAACACAACGTGATGCTTTAGAGTCAAAATTTGACTTAATTGAAACTAAAATGCAACAAATGAGTGCTGTTGTAAATATTTATCACGCTTTAGGTGGTGGATGGAAATAATTGCAAGAACTTTAAATAAATTAAGAACTGCTTTCATGTTTTGGAAGCAGTTTTTAGTTTAAATTAATTTCTACCCAAATTGGAATGTGGTCTGAAATTTCTCCAGCTAGTTTCAAACTTTCAAAGTCTTTGTAAAAATGAATAACATCAAATTTGGTGACTTTTATTTTGGCTGTGTTGTACCAAATATTATCAAATTCTGAAGCTAAGCAAATCTCTTTTTTACATTCTTTTTTTAAAGTTGTCTTTTGATTTATAAATGCTGAAGCAAATCCCATTTTCTTTAAAGGGTTGAAAACTGTATGCGATTGTGGACAATTGAAATCACCTATAAATAATAAATTTAATAAGGGATATTCTGAAGGTAAAAATTTGAAGTATTTGATTTCAGTTTCTGGTTGTTTGCTTTTTGTAATGGCGTGAAAATTAACTAAGGTTACTGCCTTTTCGTTATATTTAAAAGTGCAATAATAAGGCTCTCTGTCTATTTCTTGACTGTACTTTTTTTCTAACCAAGCTTCACCAATTTTTTTGACCTTGCTGGTTTTCCATAAGAAAGCATATCGTTCAGTTTTGTAAGCACTACTAGTTGTTGGATCACTTATAACATAGTCCCATTTTGAACCTTTTCGGTTTAGTTCGTCTGCTAGTTTGGCTACAGCTTGTCCGCCACCATAACCCGCAACAACTTCTTGTAAAGCCACAACATCAAAATCTTTTAAAGTAGTAGCAATGTAAGTTATTGTGGAATCTGATTTAGATTTGCCTAAATTTTCAACATTCCAAGAGATTACTTTTATTTGTGAAAATAGGCTAGTATAAATAATCAGGAAAAAGAGGACAAATATTTTCTTCATTAGGCTAAAATACTTTTAATCTTCCCATCCACAAAGAGTAAGTCCAAGATTTTGAGCGGCAGATTTACTTGTTTTAACTATCTCATGTTTACAAGTAGATAAACCTCTACAGGTTTTAGAATAGTGGTATTTTTTAGCCCCTTTTGAATCACAAATGTAAACATCTGTAGCAACATAGCTTTGAAAGTTTATGCTGATTAGGAATAGTAAGGTTATTAGTGATTTCATTTGTTATTGATTTTAATTAATGATAAAAGTAAACCAATACCATCAACAATATTACAAATTGTTCTTCCAAATGCTATTATAATGAGTGGTTGAAAAAATATTTAAAGTGCAAGTTTAATAAAACTCTTTTTTATTGTTTCTTTAAATCTTTAATGTTTTTTTTTCTTTTACAGGTCTAGAATAATTATACTTGTGATGAACTCTTTATAATATAGTCAAACATGACAATAATAACTTTCAATGTAAATTGCAAGTAAGAATAGTAAAATGACAATTGTTATCATGAAGTTCTTGTTGACGTTTAAACGTATTGTTGTAATTAAATTACTTTTCAAACTTTGACCATTTTAAATTCAATTCCTTACGGGAAACCGTAAGTTCGTTAAAAGATTATTTATCCGCTTAAATACTTTTAGTATTATAATGTTCATTGATTGTATATTGGATGCCATATTCATCGTGCCAAAAACTGATGGTTTTATTTGTCTTTGTTGTGTTTTGATTATTATTGTGACTGAATTTAAGGTTTCTTTTTTTAGCTTCATCACAGTTTTTTATGGTGATAAACCTATGGTAAAAACAGATGCTCAGAAATCTGACTATTTTTTTCATAAACAATAGTTTGTTGTATTGGTTTTAGGTAATTGAAGTTTAAGCTAATTTTTTGTAGTTGATTTTTTTTGAATAAAAAAAGGATTGCAAAACTCCAAAGCTTCCTGTCACTTTAGAGTTTTTTGCAATCCAACCTAATTAACAAACCATCAATTAAGTATTAGTTACTCTACTTCATAATGAATATGAGCTGCAGAGCAACAATATTTGCATCCATTGGCATTTGGATAACTCTTTAAAGCTTCTTCTAAGGCTTTTTTGTCCTCAGAAAAATCTCCAATATATTGTGCATTTATAATAACGGGCATGTAAAGACAAAATTCATTGTGCAGTTCATGATCTTGATTTGTTTTTGGAATAAGATCTAGGTAATAACGTTTCATAATGTTCCCTTTTGAATTCTTTGACAAATTTAAGACAACAAAAACGTTTGATTTTACGGGAAACCGTAAAGGAGCGTTTTTTTTGTAATAGGTAATTGGTAATGGGTAAAAGGTTTATATTAAACCTAGGTCTTTTGCAATTGCAATTAAGTGTACTGTATTATTTGCTTTAAAATAGTCTTTTAATTTGCCTATTCTTTTTTCAATAGTAGATTTACTATTAGGTTCAATGCCTAGTTTTTTAAACGTAATGTCCATTTTATCTTGTGCTACACCTAAAGCTAAGTGTTGTATTAATTGGATGTCGTAATCGTCAATTTGGTGTGTGATTTTATCTTGAAAAATGTAGGCTAGGTTTGCGGCAATGTATTTTTCGTCGCTTTCAAAAACTTTTTTCAGAGCTTTTTTTAGTTCGGGTAAACTGTTTCTTCCCTTTAAAACAAAGGCGTTGATGTTTTGGTTTTCAAAAAGAGATTTGATGCGCACTGGTTTCTCTTCTACTGAAAAAACAATCACTTTTATGTTGGGTTGTATTTTTTTTACGGCTGTTATTAGTTCTTCGCCCGAATTTAATTGGTTGGGTCTAAAGTCTTCTATGAAGGACAAATCGGTTATCAATAGTTGATAAGGTTCGTTGTCATTTAGCGCTTTTTTGATTTTTAATAAGGCATCATCACAATATTTTACACTGTCTACTTCAACGATATTCAATTCGTCTAAAGTTGTCGCAACAGCAATGTTAATGCTGTCTAAATCTTCTGCTACTAATACTTTTGAAAACATAGATAAACGGTTTTATTTTGGAAAAACAATTTTAGCTTTAAATCCTTTTTGGGATTCTGTTTCAAAAGTAAAGCTTCCATTTATGTTTTTTATACGGTTTTCCACATTCTGCAAACCATTTTTAAATTTTAATGATTTACTGCTTCCTATACCATTATCCGAATAATTAATCTCGTATGTTTTGCCTTTGTCTTCAAAACCAATTAAAACCAAATTGCTCTGGCTATGTTTTTTCATGTTAACCAACAGTTCTTGAAGAACTCTATAAACTGTAATCTTGGTTATTTTTTTAGTCTTCGCCCAATTTATGGCTTCAAAATTTTTGATGATTACGTTTGTATCTTCACTATTAAAACCTGAAAGTAATAAGGATAAGTTTTCTTTAAAGTTTTCGCTCGTATCGATTTCACTATTTTCTAAAGAAATATTTCTTGTACGGTTGTAAATATTTTCAATTTGATTTAAGAAATGTTCCTTTTTGTTTAAATCAGACAAATCTTGTGTTTCGGCAAAAGTCATGGTGTTGTAAACATCGTTGGCTAGTTCATCATGAAGCTTTTTTGAAATTCGAGTTTCCGCTTCATAAGTAGATTTTTGAAGTTTGTTTTTGTTTTTAAAACGAATTAAGAAATAAATTAAAAGGGCGATAATTCCAAATCCGATAAATAAATAGATAATAAATTCTTTCTCAACTTTCAATTTCTCGTTTTTCTCTAAAGTAATTTTAGAATCGTATTTTATTTTTGAATATTGGTTTTTGGCTGATTGTCTTATTTTTGTAATGCTATCATTAATGTGTGAATAAGTAGCAAAATGTTTAACGGCCTTTTTGTTTGTAGCGTTTTTTATTAACAAATCAAGTGCTTCTAACTTGTCATCTGGACTATTGACAATTGTGGCTGATTGCAGCGCTTTATTTGCAAACTCTTTTGATAAAACTGGATTGTTTTCTTCGTAAAAATTTGATAGGTGTATATAAGACGCAATTTTATCGTAATCATCATTGATACTGTCTCTTTTGTTTAAACTAGCATAAAGATATTCTTTTGCTAAGGAGTCTTTTTTGATTTTAAAATAAGCAAATCCAAGATTATCTGTTACTCTAGCGTATTCACTTGGATAAATTTTTAAAGAATCATTTTTTAGTAACTTTTCTAAAACATCAATTGATTTTACATATTCTTTTTGATCTAAATAATTTACCGCAATGTTGTTTTTAATAGTAAGTCGATTAGTTTCATTTTTTGAATTATCGAGCGTTTTATTATAATAAAGTAAAGCATTTTCATAATCGGCTTGTTCATTATAAGCAATACCTAAAAAGTTATTTAGATATTCTTTATAATTTGTTTCGTTATCAATACCAAAGGCTTCTGTAGCTGTTTCTTCTAAACCAACAAAGTCACAATTGGTTTTTTGAATATTTGCCATACCAAGTAAGGCATATATTTTCATTTCTTTTTCATTATCCTTACAAGATAATTTTGCTTGGTTGAAGTAAAAGTAAGCACTGTCTAATTCTAAAGTTGAAACTTTATTATTAGCTTTTTCTATATAGTCAGTATAAGTTAAGCTATTCGGTGCATTTGTTTTAGTTTCTTTTTCACAAGAACTTAAAATAAAAATTATAAATAAAAGCGGGAAATGGTTCATAGTGAATTTCATTTCCCGAAATTATTAAATTTATTTAAATTATCAATTTAAATTAAGGATTTGTTGGAGGTGGAGGTGGAGGTGTTGGAAGATTTCCATTTTGCCCACCTGTATCTCCTTCTGCATACTGTGTTGGTATTTCTTCAGTTACACTTTCTGCCGTACAAGAAACACCTAAAACAGACGTAAATATAATTGCTACTAATACATATAATTTTTTCATATTATTAAAATTTTGAGGTTAAACAAAGACATAGCTGTTCGAGCTTTTTCGAATACTTAGTTATTCAGCTATGCTGTTAAAAAAATGTGTTTTGGGAAGTAGTGCGCTAAAACAGAAAAGTCAAATTATACTTCCCGAATAAAAATTCTAATCTGATTAGCATCACTTCTTTAGAAGTAGTTTTGTACATTTGTTCTTATCGCGAAATAGAACAAGAACTAATTCTGAGACAAAGGAATGGGGTTTTTGTGTCAGTGTTTATAAGGAATTCCTAAGATTCCTAGTATTCCTAATAGTTCCTAAAATTCCGAATATGTATCGAAAAAAAGACAGTTTATTAAATTATAAAGAAGGGGTTAAGCAAAAATTCAAAGTTGAAAGAAAAGGTGAATTTGCCAGTTTTTTATTAAATCCTTCTAGAGCTTTATTGAGAGATTTGTGTATTCAACGTATGAAAAACAATTCTTCAAAAGAAGATTTAAAGACTTTTGCACTTTTTTTTGGATTTGAATTTGAACATGTAGCTTTAAATAAGTTAAAGGCAAATACAGATAAGTTTAGGCCTATTGAAACTTTTTTAAAAGGAGAAACAGATTTATCAAGTACAGAAGGAATAAATCTTGCTGCAATCTTAGTAGATTATCAACCCAGACCTTATTTGAAGTTTAATAAATCTGACTTAGAAACTGATAGTATTGACTTTAATGAAAATGAGATAATTGTATTAGAAAAGGAAACAATAAATTTGGTGAATAAATCTAATTCAAGTTTAAAGAAGAAAATAGGAATTGCTATATTATCTGCGGTAGGATTATTTTCTGTTGGTTATACAGCTAAAGAAATAGTTTCGCCAACAAAACAATGTATGCAATGGCAAGTGGATCATTATGAGCAAGTGGATTGTGATGTTAAAGGAATTGTAAGTTTTAATTATGTTGTCCCAATAGATGAACATCAATTTAAATTAAAAAAAATAGAAGTTGATTCTAATTTTATTTTCTTTAAAGGCAAAAAGCCAATAGTTTTTTATTGTAAAGTAAATGGTAAGCCTGAATTTTTTAATCAACTGGGTAAACATCCAGAAACAGAGCAAGTTTTAAAAGAAGTTACACCATATATAATAGATAAGTATGTAAAAAATAAAAAGGACTAAATTTTAAAATGAATAAGTTGGATTATTATTATACAATTTTCTATATTCGTTTTACTTTAAAAACATTGTCTTTGATTTATTTTTTCACATTTCTTTTAGTGCTGTATGTAAGCTTTGTTTTGTTTCGTTCAATCGTAGAACCTGCTTATGCTTTTTTCTTTAGAAAGCCTATTTATGTTCACTTTTATCCTTATCCTAAAAAATTGACCAAACCACAATTGAAGATTCTTGAAAGTGAGTTTGATTTTTACCAAAAACTTAGTCCAAGATTAAAAAAATATTTTGAACACCGTGTAGCTTCTTTTATTGAAGTATATCCTTTTTATGGAAGAGATGGTTTAGTAATTACGGATCAAGTAAAAATATTAATAGCTTCTACAGCAATAATGTTGACCTTTGGAATGCGGACTTATCTCTTTACTATTATTGATAAGATTATCGTTTATCCAGATATTTATTATTCAAAAAGTAATGATAATTACCATAAAGGAGAATTTAATCCAAGAATGAAAGCTATAGTTTTTTCTTGGAACCATTTTTTACAAGGCTTTGAAATTACTAATGACAACCTTAATTTAGGTTTACATGAATTTTCGCATGTGTTGCACTTTCAAGGAAGTTTAAAGAAAGATACTTCGGCAACCATTTTTGCTGTAACGTATCAAGAAATAATGGAGCAAATAAAAAGACCTAATAATTATAAACGTTTAATTGAGTCTAATTATTTTAGAATTTATGCTTACACCAATAAGTTTGAATTTATTGCTGTAATTCTAGAACATTTTTTTGAAACTCCCACTCAATTTAAAAGAGAATTTCCTGAACTTTATGAAAAAGTGCGTTCGATGATTAATTTTTCTGAATAGATTTTAAAGTTTAAAGCTAACAATTGTCATGTTTATTTCGTAAATTTAAAGGTAACTTTATTTTATTAATCCTTTAAAATGTGAATGTTATGAAACAAAGAGTGCAAGTGTCAACCTTAATGACCAAAAACGTAGTGAAATTAAATCTGCAAGATGATTTAACCAAAGCTGAATCTTTATTTAAGAAAAACAAAATAAGACATATTCCTGTAGTTAATGGTAGCAAAATAATTGGAATGTTGAGTTATACCGATTTGTTAAGGATTTCTTTTGTTGATGCCGTTGATGAAGATGAAGTAATTGATGCAACTGTTTATAATATGTTTACTGTTGAACAAGTTATGGCTAAAAATCTAGTAACTATTTCTCCAGAAACCACTATAAAAGAAGCTGCAGAAATTTTATCGAACAAAGAGTTTCATGCATTACCTGTTTGTGAAGGAGATTTACTGGTTGGTATCGTTACAACAACGGATTTGATAAAGTATTTAATTGAACAATATTAAATTATTCTTCAAAACGTTAATTTTTTGAATTTTGTATTGTTTTTATTCATAATTTTATTAAAATTTAAAAATATAATTATGAATAAAAAAACTACTCTTTTTGTTGTGGCCGGTTTTTTTGCTACAACTTTGCAATTGTTAATTGCACAGCCTTATATTAATGGTGCTTTATCAACAGGAAGCACTTCTAATAGTGCAGTCGCTGCTCCAACAGGTTATACTTGGAGTGAGTGTCAAAATGAGACAGGTAATACTACAGAGTCAAATACTAATTCTGGGTTTAGTGGTAATTACAATACAGCAGGAACTACTAGTTTTCAATTAGCAGATGACTTTACAGTTCCAACTGGACAGTCATGGAATGTAACTGGATTTGATTTCTATTGTTATCAAACGGGTTATGCCGGAACTACACCACCTATTGACGGATTACGTGTGCTTGTTTATGACAACGACCCTTCAATTTTAACATCTAATATTGTTGCGGGTACTGCTGCTACTAATGTTTATGATGCGGCTAATAGTAATGACGCTTTAATGTATAGAATTTTTAATTCGGCTGTTCCAGCAGTTACTGCAACAGGAACTACAAGAAAATTATGGAAAGTTAGAGCAAGTTTAACAGCATCTCTACCTTCAGGAACTTATTGGGTTGTTTATCAAGGTCATCCAACAAACGATGGTACTTTGTTTTTTCCACCTGTAACAATTTCTGGAGTTCGTGGGATTGCCGGATGGAATGCAAAACAAAATGTTGCTACAACTAATACTTGGTCAAGTTTAATTGATGCAGGAAATCCTGCTACAGCTCCAGATTTTCCTCAAGATTTGGCATTTAATGTGCAGTATTCTGTGGTTTTAAGTAATGATAAATTTGCAGATGCTAACGAATTTAAAATTTCACCAAATCCTGTTCAATCTGATTTTGTTATCACAATCCCTAATGACATGATTAGTTTGGCAAAAAATATCACTATTTATAGTTTACAAGGACAAGAAGTAAAATCTTCTAAAGTTTCAGATAGTTATACTATTTCAGATTTGGCTTCTGGTGTCTATTTTGTTTCCGTATTAGATGAATCAAAAAATGTATTATATAAGTCAAAAATTATTAAGAAATAATTTTAAATTTTGATATAAAAAGCGCACAAATTAATTTTTGTGCGTTTTTTTGTTTTTTGTTATTGAGTGATTTTCTTCAAATCTGCTATTGTTGCTGTTGGGTTTTCAGCACTAAAAACATAACTTCCAGCCACTAATACATCAGCTCCAGCGTCAACTAATTTTTTAGCATTTTTATCAGTAACACCACCGTCAATTTCAATTTTTGTTGAAGCGTTATTTCTTGTGATTAATTCTTTTAATTGTTTTATTTTTTTATAGGTATTTTCAATAAATGATTGTCCTCCAAATCCTGGGTTTACACTCATGATACAAACTAAGTCAATGTCTTTTATGATATCTTCTAATAACGAAACATTAGTGTGAGGATTTAGAGCAACTCCAGCCTGCATGCCTTCTGCTTTAATGGCTTGAAGCGTTCTGTGTAAATGTGGACAAGCTTCATAATGTACCGTTAAAATATCTGCGCCTAGTTTTTTAAACGTTGAGATATATCTATCAGGATCAACAATCATTAAATGAACATCGATAGTTTTTTTTGCATGTTTAGCAATAGCTCCTAAAACAGGCATTCCAAAGGAAATGTTTGGTACAAAAACACCGTCCATAATATCAATATGAAACCAATCAGCTTCACTGTTGTTTATCATTTCAATGTCTCGTTGTAAGTTAGCAAAATCAGCCGCTAGAACTGAAGGAGCAATTAAAGTGTTTTTACTCATTAGTAGTTGTTGTTTTTTTAGAATTCGTGAATCTACGATTTCATTGTTGTGTTGTTGTTTGTGCAAAGATAGTTTTTAGTTTAAAAGGGTGAAAGGTTATGGGGTTAAAAGTTTTGAGGTTAGAAGTTTGTCGGTGTTTAATTAAAACAAAAAGCTTCTTTGCAATTGAACAAAGAAGCTTTAGTAGATTCTGTTTAATTTTAAAAAGAGTTATTCTAATTTAGATAAATCAATTTTTTTCATGTATGATTTTAATTCGTCTAATCCCATTTGACTACCTTCTAAAGTTACGTTAAACCGATCTTTGTGTATAAACGTAATGCTTGAATGTTTGTTGTTAGGATTTGTATCATCCTCTGTTAAGCATTTTATACCGTCAACTGTTTCTGTTTTTTTTGTAGTTGTGTTTTGAATGGATTCTGATTCCATTGATAATGTTAAATAGGTCATTTGTACCACAGCACTTCCCATTTCTCCAGCACCATCAAAAATAGAGACTTTAACTGTTTTACCCGATTCATCGCTATAAGCTGCTTCACCAGAACTTAAGCCCATTGCTGCAGTGTTTCCTGCACTGAAACTTGTTCTCTTTAGATCGCCTAAACTTTCATTTAAAGTTTGTTTATAAACTTCATTTGAAACGGGCTCTAGTTTTTTTAGTTCTTCTATCTTTTTTTCATAATCTTTCATAGCATCAGTTGCTTTGTTAAGATTTTGAACTCCCTCAATAGCGTCCATTATTCCTGGTTCGCTATTCGCTTCCTCTTTTTTACAAGCGATAATAGAAAGCAAAGAAATTAATACGATAATTTTTTTCATTTTTATGATATTTTAAAAATTAAAGATACTAATTTTCAATATTCTAGAATTAAATTATTGTTTTATTTTCATTAAGACTTTGTGAATAGACCGAAGTTGTACTGGTTTATTCCTAAAAAATAAAACTCCGGAAACCCGAGCTTTAGCGAATCGACTGGAGTTTTATTCTTAAAAAATAAAACTCCGGTAATCAGCCGGAGTTTCAATCATCAATCAAAAAACGAATAGTCTAAGACTATTGTTCGCTGTAATTAGGGTTTATCCTAAATAAGTTTTTAATATTTTACTTCTTGAAGTGTGTTTTAATCTTCTAATAGCTTTTTCTTTAATTTGACGAACACGCTCACGCGTTAAGTCAAAAGTCTCACCAATTTCTTCAAGAGTCATTGGGTGTTGGTCGCTTAAACCAAAATATAAACGAACCACATCAGCTTCTCTTGGTGTTAATGTTTCTAAAGCTCTTTCTATTTCTGTTTGTAATGATTCGTGAATTAATTCTCTATCTGGATTTGGAGATTCACCTGAACGTAAAACGTCATAAAGGTTAGAATCTTCTCCTTCTACAAGAGGTGCATCCATTGATAAATGACGACCCGAGTTTTTCATTGACTCTTTTACATCATTAACGGTCATGTCTAGTTCTTTTGCAATTTCTTCAGCAGAAGGTGGTCTTTCATTAGATTGCTCTAACAAAGCATACATTTTGTTGATTTTGTTGATAGAACCAATTTTATTTAAAGGCAAACGTACAATACGAGATTGTTCTGCCAAAGCTTGTAAGATCGATTGACGAATCCACCAAACCGCATATGATATAAATTTAAATCCACGCGTTTCATCGAAACGTTGAGCTGCTTTAATTAAACCTAAGTTTCCTTCGTTAATTAAATCGGGTAATGTTAATCCTTGGTTTTGATATTGTTTAGCAACAGATACTACGAAACGTAAATTTGCTTTTGTAAGTTTTTCTAGTGCACGTTGGTCACCAGCTTTTATACGTTGTGCTAATTCTACTTCTTCATCAGCAGTAATTAGGTCAACTTTTCCAATTTCTTGTAAATATTTGTCTAAGGAAGCAGTTTCACGATTCGTTACCTGCTTGGTGATTTTTAGTTGTCTCATTCTTTTTACAGTACTTTTTTATTTGTGTACAGTAGTTATACGCAAGTGTTTCAAAAAAGTTACAAAAAAGATATTTTTTTTTAATTAAGAATAAAATTTTCTATTTTGTTGTGATGAAAAAGTATTAAGTAGGAGCTGAAATTAGGTTCAATAATATAGAAGGCATGTTTAACAGAATTTTAGAAGGCAAAGCAAGGTTATTTTCTAATAATAAAACTTAACTCTACACGTCTAGCTTCTTTTTCGTTTATACTTTCATAATCAATGCCGTGAAATTGCGATAAAATCCTGCTAGGATGAATTCCCTTTGAAATCAAATAACGCTTTATTACTTCTGTTCTTTTAAATGATAATGCCTGATTATATGTTGCATTTCCTCTATTGCTTGCAAAGCCTTTTAAGTATAAATCTAAATTTTCATTAGAATTTAATAATGAAATTATTGAATCAATATTTTCAAATATTTCTATCTTACTTGAATTGTTATTAAAATATACTTTTTCTTGAAAATCACTAAATTTGCTTTTCAATAGATCGTAATTAGAAATATTATTTTTCATTATATAAACCGTATCTGTTTTAGTGTTTAGCTCATTAGGTTTTTGATTGTTGTTTACATAAACTATTTCCTTAATAGCTTTATTTGTTGCAAATAGCGAGTCTATTTTTCTTTCTAATCGTTCTATCGCTTTAACATAAGAATCTTTTGAGTCGCTACTATTTGCAACTACAGGTGCAATTGTAGTTTTAGTATTTATTGGTTCTTTATTTTTAGCTATTTTAGGACTTTTATCGTTGTCTCTTACAACAAGGGCCTTTTCAGATTTATAAATTTCAGTTGGATTTTTGTAAACTTCTTGCGTCTTGTAGATAGTTTCAGAAGGTCTATAAACAGTATCAGTTCTGTTAACTATTTTTTCCTTAATTTGAATTTCTTTTTCTGGATTTTCAATAATATAAAATTCTGTACTTGTTTCTTTAGAAATGCTTTTTGATTCAAGTATTTTTGTTAAATACTTTAATTCAGATTCCAAAGCTATAAGTTTTGAATTTACTTCCGTTAAATCTACTTCCGATTTTATAGTAGTTACAATATTAGTTTTTTGCGATAACAAGTAATTAGCATCTCTCTTGTCTCTGATTTTCTGAATTAAATTAATTAGATTTTCTTCTGAAATTAGTATTTCTCCTTCTGTTACTTTTGATTGACTATTTCCCAAAAAAGAACAAAAAAGAATTATTAAGCTGATTATATTTTTAAATTTCATAATAAATAATTTTTAGACACATTGTAATTAAAAAAGTGCTGTTTTATTAAAATAAACTTTGATTTTTTTAATAATTCGTATTCCAACAATATAATCAAAAAAATATAATAAAATAATTTTTTTTAATACTGTTTACTAATTGTCAATGTTTTTTTGTATCTTATCAGAACGGAATTGTTTAATTCTAAAGTAGATTTTGGCTTACGATTATTTCTTACTATGCCAATGATTTCAAATTTTAAATAGAATTGTATTTTTTTTTTCAGAAGAACATAAAGAAATTAAAAATCCTAATCTTATTCAACAACTTAGAATTCTAAATGCAGCTATTGTAATAAATAATTTAAAACTTATTACTCAATAAATGCTGCAATTATTAATGCTGTTATTGATGATTCAAGAAAAGTAATTACATATTAATTAAATAAAAACAAAAAATGAAAATCAAGTTAACTTTATTATATTTATTAATCTTTTGCAATGTCGCAAATTCACAAGTAAAAGACATAAGTTTTACAGTGTCACCATTTGCAGACTACACTTTCTGGGATAATAAATCAGGATTAAATGATGGAGCTTTAGTAGGAGGAAAGCTTGGTTTTGGTTTTGGTGAATACATTGAATTAAGAGCTATTTATGCTCAATCTTTAAATTTAAAAACAAATTTTAATGATTTTGGAATTGCAGGTTTTTCAGAAGATATGTTTGTAGCACAAGATTTAAAGTTAACACGTTGGGGTGGAGAAATTAAAGCTAATATTGGAAATGGAAGATTAAGTCCCTATATTACAATTGGAACTGGAATTCAGAATATTGAATTAGATAACAATACAGATTTTGATCAAGTTTATGCTAATGCAGCAATCGGAATTAAAACCAAGATAACTGATAGAATTGTATTTACACTAGAAGGTAAAAACACCGCTTTTAACTTTAATTCTGGAAAAAATTTATTAACTGATGGAAATAAAACTGCGTTAGGAGTTTCTGACAGTGATTTTTCAACGGAAAGATTGTATAATTGGTCAGCAAATGCTGGGTTACAGTTATACTTAGGAGGAAGGAAACCTGGAACGTTAACAGAACTAGACAAAGCATACCTTAACAAGTTTAAAGGTGGTTTTAAAGGGTTACAAATAATTTTTGAACCAAGTATAAACTATATTGCTTTTGATGATAAATCTAATTTTAGAGATACTTATTTAATTGGAGGTTATGTTGGTTTAGATTTTAATCAATATACTGGAGTTAGGGCTTTTTTCTTTAGACCTACTCAAGATGATCAAATTTCTATTAATTTAGATAGATTTTCTATGTACGGATTAGAGTTTAGAGCAAGATTAAATGATGGAAACGGTGTTACACCTTATTTAATTTTAGGTGGTGGATATTTAAATACACTTAAAGATTATGAAGGTAAAAACGGATTTAACTTTGATAGTCAAGAATTTGCTTCTGCTGGTTTAGGATTAAATATTCCGTTGAGTAAAAATATTTTGATTACTGGTGGTGCAAGAGGAATGGTTACTTCTGGTAGTAATGTAGAAGATTTGTCTTCTCCAGATAAATTACAAACGCATATTATGTATAATGCAGGTTTAAAATTGACTTTTGGTAAAAAATCTAAAAGCCCGAATGATGTTTATAACGATCAAGTTAATGATGCTTTAGTAATACAAGATGAAGAAAGTCAAAAAAAATATACTAAAAAAACAGCTCTTCAAAAAGAGGAAAATGATAAATTGTTAACCGAATTAAAGAAAGGTTATCAAACTAAACTAGATTCTTTGCAGATAGAATTAGAAATTGCAAAAGCCAATAATGATGTTGCAAAAGCTGTTGAAGTTTTAAAACAGAAAAAGGAAACGGTTAACGCTATTGAAGAAATTAAAAAAGTAGAAAATATTTCAAAAACAACAGTAGTAGTTACTGATGTAAAAGATACTTTAGAAGTTCAAAAAGTAATTATAAAAGAAGTCAAAGCTACTAAAGTTGATGCAAGTCAGCCTAAAGAGTTAATAAAAATGTCTCCAGAAGAATTAGAAATGCTTATTGACAAAATTTTAGATAAAACTGATCCACTTTCAAAAGAAAAAAGTAGTTCTAACGAAATAGAGTTATTGAATAAAAGAATAGAAATCTTAGAAAAAAAGTTGCTAGAAAAAAATACTACTTCAACTAAAAAGACAACAATTGAAAAACAAAACATAGAACCTGTTAAGATAACTAGAAAAGTAACTCTTGATACAGAAACTGGTAACGTTACTACGGAAATTATTAAAAGTGATACAGCAAAAGTTGATAAAACCATTCAAAAAGCAACAATTGTAAAAGACTCAATTAAAAAAAATAATTAGAATTACTTCAAAGTTTAATTTTATTTCACCGCATTTTATAAAGTTTTTGCAGTTAATTCTGTGTTAATTTTGCAAACTGCGGTTTTTAAGTTAAATATAAATCGTTATATTATCCTAAATTTAAAGAATAAAAACCCTTAAAATAAAACAAAAAAAATGAAATTCAATATTATATTAAATAAAGCAACAACAGTTGAAGAAATTGAAAATTACTGGACAAATCAAGATTATGTTAATCTTTTACAGTTATTTAATTTTCCAGATGCAAACACTATTAAGCCTGAAAATTTAAGAGAAATGCTTTTTATGGCCATTGCAGATTTTGAACCTAATGAAGCTGCAGAAATTGTTTTAGCCTACAAACTTTCTGAAAATTTAAACGAAGGTCAAATTGCACAAATATCAAATGATATGTTGATTGATAAAGTGTGTGAAGAATATCCAGAAATAGATTTGCATTATCATTTATATAGCGTTAATCAGTTGTTGTTTAAAGCTTACAACGGAAAATTCTTGAATTGTAAAGCAACAGTTGTAGATTTTTCAATTACTTCTTTAGATGGTTTTGAAGATGAGATTACAAAAGAGATCGTTTTAAAATCTTTTAACAACGGAATTTCAGATAGAAATGTAATCAAAAGATTGTTTTCTGATCAAATGAATACAGAAGAATCCTTTGAACAAGCTGAAGATATTTTATGGGAATTAAATAAAAAAGACGCTCATAATTTTACATTCATAACTTCTGAATATTGGTTAGATAAAGATGAATTAGTAGCTTCAGAATTTGAAGGAGAATGTCAGCTTACAGAAGACGAAGAAGAGTAGTAATTTTACTCTGTTAAAAAAGCCTCATTTTAACGAATGAGGCTTTTTTTATTTCAATTCAATACTAACTGATTTATTATTTAATCTGTTTTCCTTTTAAAGTATTGACAAATAAAATAGTTCCAAGTTTATCGTATAAATTAAAAGCTTCAATTCCTTTTGATTTGATAGAACTTTCGTGAAAACCTAAAATAGTCAAATCAGCATATTTTGAAGTTTCATTTATTAATTCAATTTTGTCTACTGTTTCGTCAATTGGAATAACAATTATGTTTTTAGAAGAAATTGGCAATCTTCCAGAAGATGTTAATTCTATTAAATTTGCTTTTTCTTCGTCAATATTTTCTTTGTTTACGGCTGCGAATATTTTAATTTCAGCACCTTTCCAGTCTTTGTGGCCTAAAATTATGTAAGAAAGAAGAATCATTAAATTGGCATTTTCGTAATCTTCTTTCTTAATCCAAACATGAATCTCGTTTTTATACCCAAATCCTTTATCAGAACTAGCCAAAATGCATAAATCATAATTTGCACTTTGTATAAGTTTATAGTTGTCAATTACATCTTCTAACCATTCCGTTGTTCCTTTTTTAAATTCGAACATCATCATATTGTTTGAATGTCCAGAAATTCCCGGTTGTTGAATAGCTTGAACAATTGCATTTGTATTAGAAGGAGAAATTATTGTTTCTAAAAATACATTTGAATTAGTATTGTTCGCTATTTTAATTAGTTTTTCTAATTTTTCATCAGCCACTTCTTTAGAATGTTTAGAAAAATAATCTTTTTCATAATGAATATAAGTTCCAAAACCATATCGGTCAGAAATCCATTTCATCATTTCAAAGGCTGTCAATCGTTCAAAAGAATCTTTAGATAAACATAAAACACCTGGACGCCAATAATCATCAGATTTTTCTTTGTCCGTTTTTTGAAGAAATACTTGCAAGTTTCTACTAAATTGATGAATTACTCCTTGAAATATATTAGCCATTCCTTTTTTTGATTCATTTTTGTGTGTGATGTAGAAGTAAATTCCAACCATCAATAAAATAGAGGCAATAGCATAAACCGTATTGATTTTAAACATTAAGTATACACACAAAATCGCACCCATTAAAGACAAGTACCATTTCGATTTAAACGAAGGACGATAAGCTGGATCCGCTGCAAAATGTTGCATAAATGATATTAAGCATAAAGAACCGTATGTTACCATAAAAAACATCGAAATTACTTCGGCAACGGCATTTACATCACCCATCATAACAAAAATCAATGCAATTACACTGGTTAGAATTGTAGCGTTTCTTGGTTCGTTCTTATTTGGTGTTCCTTTGGCAACCCATTTGTTTACAGAATCTCTTGGAAAAACATCATCGCTACCAATAGCTTGTAAAGTTCTTGGAGCAACCATGAATGATCCTAGTGCAGACGAAATCGTTGCTGCAGCTAATCCTAAAGGAATAATTGGTCCCCAATAAGCAATTTTACTCATTACTAATTGGTCGTTGATTAAATCGTCTGGTGAAGCAGAGTAAGAAAGTTTTAAAGCGATAAAAACATAAATTACCATTCCAATAATAGTTGCTGCTAAAGTACCCATTGGAATAGATTTTTTTGGGTCTTTTAAATCTCCGGATAAACCTACACCAGCTGTCATACCTGTAAAAGCTGGAAATATAATAGCAAAAACAGCAAATATTCCAACTTTTGAATCTACATTTTTGAATAATAACGAACTGTCGAATGTGGTTGAGTAATCTGTAGTTCCGAAAAAGAACATTACTAATGAAACAAATAATATAG
The DNA here is from genome assembly GCF_000422685.1 of Flavobacterium gelidilacus DSM 15343. Taxonomy (GTDB): domain Bacteria; phylum Bacteroidota; class Bacteroidia; order Flavobacteriales; family Flavobacteriaceae; genus Flavobacterium; species Flavobacterium gelidilacus. The sequence continues at coordinate 158,798 of NZ_KE383905.1, forward strand.
CTACAACAACATATAATGCTTTCATACCTAAATCAGCACCTTTTGTAACCATAAGACCGATTAATAATAATAAAGCAGGAACACTAAATAATCTATTATCATAAATTGTATATCCAAATTCAGATTCTACCCAAGGCTTAATTGCTTCAAAAGATTCGGCAAATGCAATGATGTAGAAGGCTACACTAATAGCTTGAGAAAGGTATAATGCAATACCGATAGAAGCTCCAATGTTTACACCAAATGAACGTGAGATAATAAAATATTCACCACCACCTTCAACTTTTTGGTTGGTGGCAATTTCTGCCAAAGCCATGGCTGTTGGTATAGTTACCATGTGAGCAACAAATATAATTAACAGAGTACCTGCAAATCCAACTTCTCCAACGGCATAACCAAAACGTAAGAACATAACTGCTCCAAGTATTGTAGAAATAGCTGTTAAAAAAACGGGTAAAGTTCCAAAATTGGCTTTTAAGTTTTGTAGGTTTTTTTGCATAGTATAATTTATGTTCTGTGAAGTATAAGATTTTGATCGAAAGTAACAATTTTGATAAAAGTAATTAAAATAAAAATAAAAAGGTCAATTTCTTTTATTTGAAATTGACCTTTTCTATTAATGAAGAAGTTTTTATTTTACTTCAAAATATTCTAAACTAGAAACTGGTTTGCCATTTTCTGAAAAACCTTCAATATTTACTTCAAACGTTCCTTTTATATCAGAAGTAAAAAAAGATATTTCTTTGTCATTTTCCAAATCTATACTTGGATTCCAAAGTAATTGATATCTATAATCTGGAACTCTTTCAAATTTTGAAACATCTGAATAATTTTGTTTGTAATAGTATTTTGTAATTAAAGGTCTTTGTATTTCGGTTTTTAAAATAAAATCTCCAGTTTCTTTTAAGTCATAGTCAAATTCTTTGGTTATAAAATTAATAAGACCATTATAAATCTTTGAGCCATAAACGTATTTTTCAGTGATGTAATCTACCTTGTCGATGTTTTTTGTGTTATATTCAAAAAGCTCTTTTACATCTTGTATTAATAAACCATCAACTAAAATTAAAGTATATCCACTATCAACACCATTTGATAATTTATCTCTCAAGTTTATGGTGTAGATTCCATCTTTTTCTTTATAAAATGTATTAGGAAGTATTTCTACAATTGTTTCTTTTAGACTAGAAAATCTAGTATAATCATCTAATGAAATTGTTTTTTCAAGCGGAAAATAAAAAGGCTTGTTACTTGGTTCGTCTTTTATTGTGTCTTTTTTTATAGAAAAGTAAGCATTTTCAATTTGATTCGCTATTGAACGTTTTTCAATTGTTTTTTTTAATTCACTTGAAGCTTCTTGCGTTGGCTGGAATTGGAATTTTGAATAATCTATTACTTGATTTGTTACTTCAATAGTATAATTTTTTCTACTGTCATCAACAACTTGAAGTATAACTTTTGCTCTGTTGGGTAATTCATCTAAAATAAATATAAATTCTCCCTTATTATTTGTGTTTGTTAGTTTGAATTCAAATGATTTTCCAGGAATTGATAATGAGATGGTTTTGTTTTCAATGGTATTATTAGCATCAACCGAAGTTATTTTTCCAGAAATTACTTCACCTCTTACTTCTGGTAATGAATTAACATTTAGATTTAAACTTTTAGTATCTTTTATAGTAGACAAAAATTTTACAGAACTAATTGTCGTCTTTTCAGTAGAATCATTTACTTTTCTAACTGATATGGAGTAATCTCCTTTGTTGATTTTAGAAGTTACGGATAATTTTACTTCTTCTCTTAAGTTATAATTTTTCTTATTTAAATTGATTTGAAGATTGTTTTCGTTTTTAACTAATGGAGTAGTGCTAAATTGAGGAATTAAAATCTTACTTTGAAATGGATTTATGATAGTAATATCAGTTTCAAACATATTAGATTTTGAAAAATTCATCATCCAATTTGTGTATGCAATTAGTTTGTATGCTCCAGAATTTGCAGAAGTTGCAATGAAAATATCACCTTGGGCAACACCATCTTTTAAAAGAAGTTTTTGTTTAGAAATACTAGTTCCGGTAGCGTCAAAAATTTCTACGTAGGCAATTTTGCTTATTGTACTATAAGTATGATTAATAGAATTTAAACAGTATAGCTTGTAAAATATTGATTCACCAACAAGTATAGTTGGATTGTTTATATGTAAATAAATTGATTCATTTACCGAAGAATCAAAAGTATTTGCATCTTTTGAGTTTATGTTCGTTTGTGTCCAGCTATTTACAGAACAAATAGAAAGTAAAGCAAGAAGAATTATTTTTTTCATTTATATTTTTTTTATTTTTTTTATTGCCAAAAAGCAGGTGCTACATTTGAACCAACTTCTCTACAATCTCCACATTCTGGTTTTACCATGTAATAAAGAGGGTCGTCGTCTATGTACAATATTATTATCTTATTTGGTGACATTCTATCCTTCATTCTATCCAAATTATTCCATGCAATATTAGTTGGACTTGTGTCAAACAATATACTCTCACAATCAATAAAATAGTCCGGTTTTTTTGCTCCAGGAAACAGATCATCAAAGTTAAAAAATATTCTTTTTTCAGATATTGTTGAAACATCAAAAAAACCAATTACTTTTTCATTTTTGTTTTCGATAGAAGAGATATTCCCACTAAAAAATCCTGGCTGAGTTGGTGTTAATACACTACCACTTGACGATGTTTTTTTTAATGTATTGTAAAAAGTATGAGAAGCTAAATTTTGAACATATTGTTTAATTAAAATACTATATCTATCCGCAATTATAAAATTATCTTGACTTATGAATCGTACAGAAAAATCATTGACTATATCTTCTCCATAAACAGTTGTGTTTTCTAATATTATTTCAGTCGACTTATCGGTTTTAAAACAAGTTTTAGAGGGACTACTTCTTGACGCTTTAAAGAACTCTAACGGTACTTCTGGATCTGTATTAATAATTAAACTATCTGATGCCCAATATGGAACTGAAAAACGATATGTTTCTTCATATTCATATCTGTAATATTTTGATGAATTAGTTGGGTCAAAACTATTAGCCGTAATGTCTACACCATTTACTCCAAATTTGTTTTTAACAGTTGCTTCTATTGAAGTTAAATTATTAACTGTTGTAAGTTTTTCTCTTGTTGAAGTATATTGTTTTCCATTGCTAGTAATTATGAAAAGTTGATATTCTCTATCAGAAAAAGCTTGAAAATCAAATTCTGATATGTATTTTCCATTAGTTTCTGTAAAATTGAATTGATTGCCTAAATCGTCAATTACATAAACAGTCGCGTTAGTTTCAATGCTCGGTTCTCTCTCTTCATATTGAAATGTTCTAGTGATTTTTATTTCTTGTTTTTTTAGTTCATTTGTAATAGTTGCTTCAATAACAATAACGTCTTCAAACGTGTTTGTCTGCAGGGCATAAGGTTCTGTACAACTAATTGTCGCAATCATAAAGAAAAATAAAAACACTATTTTTTTCATAATTTAAATTTTATTGCCAAAAACTTGGAACTACATTAGAGCCTAAAGTTCTGCAATCACCGCATTCAGGTAAAACCATCTTGAATATAGGGTCTTCATTTTGATAAAGTATGATTTGTCCACTTTGTGTTAATAATAGGAGGTATTTATATCCATCAATTGGGGTTTCAGAAACTGTTCCAAGCTTTGTTTTGTCATATGTTAGGACTTCACAATCATATGGGTAATTTGGCTTTGGTTCTCCAGGAAAAAGGTCTTCATAATTAAAAAATATTCTTTTTTCAGAAACAGAAGAAACATCGAAAAAGCCAATAATTTTTTCATTAGGGTTTCCGTTCTCTATAATATTTCCATTAACGAAACCCGGCTGACTGGGTGATAAAACATTTCCTGAAGCTGAAATCTTTTTTAAAGTATTATAAAAAGTATAAGATGATAAATTTTGAACATACTGTCTCACTAGTATGCTATATCTGTTTGCGATACTATAGTTTTCTTGATTAATAAATCGAATGGAGTAATCTTCTATTTTGTCCTCAGCTAAAAGAGTTGTGTTTACTAGTGTTATTTCATTAGACAATTCAGTTTTGAAACATGTTTTAGATTCACCATTTCTTAGCGTTTGAGCAAAAGTATTCCCAGAAAAGGTTTGAATGACTTTCAAACTATCTGCAGACCAATATGGAACGATAATTTTATAAGTTTCTTCATATTCATATCTATAGTATTTAGAAGTCCCAGTTGGATCATAACTATTGGCTGTTATGTCAACACCATTAACGCCAAACTTATTCTTAACAGTAGCCTCAACTGAACTTAAGTTGTTTATTGTTGTAAGTTTTTCTCTAGTTGAGATGTATTGTTTACCATTACTTGTTTTTACGAAAAGTTGGTATTGCCTTTCAGAAATTGCTTGAAATTCAAATTCAGAAATATATTTTCCGTTTGTTTCATTAAAGTTGTATTGATTTCCTAAATCATCAGTAATGTAAACAGTTGCATTTGTTTCAAGTTGAGGTTCCTTTTCTTCTAATTGAAAGGTTCTGCTTATTTTTATTTCTTGTTTTTTTAGTTCGTTAGTAATAGTTGCTTCAATAACAATTACATCCTCAAATGTATTTGTTTGAAGGGCATAAGGTTCTGTGCAACTTACAGCTGTAATAACTAGTAATAGTAATACTATTTTTTTCATAATTTAAATTTTATTCCCAAAAAGGAGGGACTTCTGTTGACCATAATCTATTGCATTCTCCGCAAATTGGTCTTGTTGTTAAATAATTGCCGTCTAAAAATTCAAAATAAATTTGTAAATTATACTGATAATGTTTAAATAAAGCATATTTTCCCCATCTGCAATATGGTGGTGTAGTTTTTGGAGGAGGTGTTTTTTCGCAGTCTACAACTGGATAAAAAGCATAATACTGTTCAATTGGACAGTCAAAGGGATAATTTGGTTCTGCTTCTCCATCAAAGAAATCATTATAATTAAAAAATAATCTTTTGCTTGAAATAGTAGAGATATCAAAAAAACCAATTACTCTTTCAGCATTGTTGTCACTATTTTTAATATTACCATTTATAAATCCGGGTTGATTTGGTGATAAGACACTATTTGTTCCAGAAAAATCTTTTAATGTTTTATAAAAAGTATAGGCTTCTAAGTTTTGAATATATTGTTTAACCAATATACTGTAGCGATAGGCAATTATTGTGTTTTTTTGAGGAATGAATCGGACCGGAAAATTTTCAATTCTATCTTCAGAAACTGCTGTATTGTTTTTAAGGAGAATTTCATTAGAATTTACTGTGTTATAACAAATAGAACTATCATAGCTTTTTGTTGTAGTAGTAATAGCAACATCAAATGTAGTTGTGTTATAATTAAAATTTAAACTATCAGATGTCCAATATGGAGTAACAATCTTATAGGTTTCTTCATATTCAAAACGATAATAATTTGACGTTTTTGTAGGGTCAAAAGAATTAGTTGTTATTTCAATTCCTTCAACTCCAAATAAGTTTACTCGATTAGCATTTATTTCTGTTATTGGAGAATGAGTAGTAAGTTTTTCTCGTGTTGAATTATATTGTTTACCATTACTTGTATTAACAAAAAGTTGGTATTGTCTTTCTGGAAAAGCCTGAAATTCGAATTCAGAAATATATTTTCCGTTTTCTTCTTCAAAATTATATTGATTTCCTAAATCGTCTGTAATATAAACTGTTGCGTTAGTTTCAAAAGTTGGCTCTTTTTCTTCTAATTGAAAAGTTCGAGTAATTTTTATTTCTTGTTTTTTAAGTTCGTTTGTTACCGTTGCTTCAATAACTAATACATCTTCAAAAGTATTATTTTGAATGGCATAAGGTTCTGTACAACTTAAAGTTGTAACTAAGATGACTAGTATATATAGTGTTTTTTTCATAATTTATGTTTTACTCCCAGAAAGTTGGTACTTCTGTTGACCACAATCTATTGCATTCTCCGCAAATGGGACGGGTTGTGTAATAATACCCTTCTAAAAAGGTATAAAATATTACTGAGTTATACTGATAATCTTTGTATAGCTTATATTTTCCAAATTCACAATAAGGGTGTGTAACTTTTTCAGGAGGGTCTGGTTCGCAATTTGTTATTGAATAAAATTTATAATATAAAGTAGTTGGACATTCAAAAGGATAATTTTGTTCAGATTCTCCTTCAAAGAAGTCATTATAGTTAAAAAATATTCTTTTACTAGATACATTTGAAACTTCAAAGAAGCCCATTACTCTTTCTGAGTTAATAGCTGTGTTTTTGATGTTGCCATTAATATAACCAGTTTGAACTGGAGATAACGTACTATTTGTGCTAGACAAGTCATTTAATTTTTTGTAAAAAGTGTAAGCCTCTAAACTTTGAATGTATTGTTTTACTAAAATACTATATCGATAAGCTATAATAGAGTTGTTTTTAGGAATAAATCTAATGGGTTTGTTTGTGATTTTGTCTTCAGAAATACCTGATGTGTTTTCTTGAATTATCTCTTTAGAATATTCAGTATTATAGCAAACGGAACTATCAAAACTCTTTTGTGTTATCCAATCAGTTACATTATAAGTCATTGTGTTGTAATATAAATTTAATTGATCGGTTGTCCAATATGGGGTTACTATTTTATAGGTTTCTTCATAAGTAAATCTATAATAATTTGAGCTGTGTGTTGGGTCAAATGAATTTACAGTTATTTCAACACCATCTACACCAAATTGTGTTTTTAAATTTGCAGCTATACTAATTGGATTAGATTCAGTGGTTAATTTTTCTCTAGTCGATGTATATTCTTTTCCATTACTCGTATTTACAAATAATTGATATTGTCTACTTGGAATTGCATGAAATTCAAATTCAGAAATATATTTTCCGTCTTCTTCTTCAAAATTAAATTGATTTCCTAAATCGTCTGTAATATAGACCGTTGCATTAGTTTCAAAAATTGGATCTTTTTCTTCTAATTGAAAAGTTCGAGTAATTTTTATTTCTTGTTTTTTTAATTCGTTTGTAACAGTAGCTTCTATAACTAATACATCCTCAAAAGTATTATTTTGAATGGCATAAGGTTCTGTACAACTTATAAAAATTGTAAAAAGACCTAATGTTATGTAAGCTACAAATTTCTTCATTTCTTAAAATTTAAAATTATAAGTAATAGTTGGAATTGGAATTGCGAATATAGATGTTTTGTATGCTTTGATTTTTCCTTCATCCGTTACAAAAAAGACAGAATACGGATTGTTCCTTCCTAAAACATTATAAATAGATATGTTCCAAAAACTATGGGCTAATTTTTTTAATTTATGATTTCCTTCAATATTTAAACCAATATCCATTCTATAATAATCTGGAATTCTAAATTTATTTCTATCACTATACAAAGTATAATTTGCGTTTCCATATTGGTATGTTCCAACAGGATATGTAATTGGTCTACCTGTTTGATAAATAAAATTAGCAGAAAAACTATAACGTTTAGTAAATCTATAGTTTAAAATGGCACTAAAATCATGAGGTTTGTCATAATTAGCAGCAAAATATTCACCATTGTTTACTTTTTGCTCATTAAATTGTCCGTCTAGTTTTATAAAAGTTCTAGAATACGTATAACCAATCCATCCGTTTAGCCTTCCAGATTGTTTTTTAAGCAAAAACTCTACACCATAAGCCTTTCCTTTTCCTTGTAATAATTCTGTTTCTACATTTGTGTTTAATACTAATTCTGCACCAACTTTGTAATCTAGAATATTGTTTAGTTTTTTATAATACCCTTCAACACTTACTTCATATATATTGTCTTTAAAATTTTTATAAAATCCTAGTGAATATTGAGATGCTGATTGTGGTTTTACATTTAAATCAGAGGTTTTCCAAGTGTCTAAAGGAGATTGTGTTGTGTTGCTAGATAAAAGATGTAAATATTGGTATGTTTTGTCATAACCACCTTTAATAGACATGTCTTCTGTAAGTTTGAAGCGAGCAGAAATACGTGGCTCAAATCCACCATAAGTTTTTATGGTTTCATTGTTTTTATATGTCTTTGTTTCTACAATTGTAGCTTCACTAATTGGAAGGCCATTTTCATAAACATTTTGACTAGATTCACCTAAAGATACAAAATAAGAATATCTTGCTCCAACATTAACAGTAAATCGGTCATTAACTTTAATTTGATCATTAATAAAAATGCCAGATTCTAATGCTTTTTCTCTATCTACTCTTTTAGCTATTATTAAAGACTGATCTCCTAAGGGTCTAATTTCTCCTGGATCTAACTTGTAATGTTTGGTTGAAATTCCGTAATTAAATTTATGGGTTTCACTTAAGTTTGTGTTGAATTTTAATTGCAATTGTGAGTCATTAATTTTATAACCGTATTTAAAAGAGTTTGACAAACCATTATTATAATCAATGTCAAATTTGTACTGACTATTTGAAAGATTTGCCGTAAAATTTGTTTTATCATTTACTTTGTGCTTCCATTTAACAGTTGCTAAAGTATTATTGTAATGATAAATTGAATCTGATGATATGCTAAATTCATCATCACTATAATAAAGAGTAGTTTCAAGTTCGTTTTTATCATCTATTATATGATTGTATTTTGCAATTCCATCATAAAAAGAAGCTTTGCTGTTTTGTAGTTGAGAATCTTTTAATGAACGCAATATCCAGCCTGAATAGGTTGCTCTTCCACCAACTAAAAGGCTAGATTTGTTTTTAACTACTGGTGTACTTACGGTTATGTTAGATGTTACTGGGCCAATTCCACCTTCTCCAGTAAGTTTTTCTAAATTTCCATTTTTTGTCGAAATATCAAATACAGAAGATAATCTTCCTCCAAATTGAGATGGAATACTTCCTTTGTAAATGTCTGCACTTTTTATAGTGTATGCATTTATTGATGAGAAAAAACCAAAAAAGTGAGCTGGATTGTATAAAACAGCATCGTCTAATAAAAATAAATTCTGATCTTCTTTTCCTCCACGTACATTAAATCCAGAAGAACCTTCTCCAACACTTTTAATTCCTGGAATTATTGTAGCAACTTTTAAGATGTCTCTTTCACCAAGAACCATTGGAACATTTTTGATTTCTTCAGATGTAATGGTTGTAACACCACTAGTTACACTGTTGATGTTTTGTTTTTCTTTTCCAGTCAGTACAATTTCATCAAGTTGGTTGATTTTTTCGGTTACTGAAAAATTCAAATTTCCATGGTTATACATCATTACTTTTTTAAATTCGCCTAAATAATTTAAAGAAACAATTTCTATTTCATTTAAACCAGCAGGTACGCTAATGGAATATTTTCCATTATCATCAGTAACAGCATTTTTTAATTTGTCAGAAGTTCTTACAACAATATTAGATATTGGTTCTCCTGTTTTTTCATTTTTTATTATTCCAGACAAGACATACGAACTTTGGGAACTATTTTTTGATTCCTTACCAATCAGTACAATAGAACTACTTTTTTTATTTTGATATTGTTGATAAAATACTGGGTCATTATTGTTGCTAATTGTTTCAGTTTTTACTGTAGTTGTAGTAGTAATTGTTTCAGGAATTTTATCATAAATGATGCTGTTTTTGGTAAGAATGATTTTATTACTGTCTATGAAAAAGTTTAAATTTGTTTCTCTAAAGGTGTCTTTTATAATTTCATCTAAACTAGCACCTGCATAATTTTTAGATATAATTATGTTATTTTCAGTAATCCATTCGTCGTTATAGAAAAACTTATATTTTGTTTCTGATTCAATATATTTAATTACATCTGAAATTTTAGAATCTTTAAATTCAACAGTGAAAGTTGGCTTTTCTACTTGAGAAAAAACAACTTGCGATAGAACAAAAAAGAAAAGGATTAATATTTTTTTCATATTTTTAATAAAAATTATTGGCTAATATTTTGAAGTAAATTATTAAAGAACAGAGTTTTATCTTTCTTTTTTAATTCTGAATTTTTTTTGTAATACTCATTAATGCTTTTCTTTTTATCAGGAAACACATTAATAATACTTTTTTTAGAGTTTATTTTGTTGAACTTTTGATCTTTCTGTAAAACAAACTCAGCTTCATCACTAAATTCCACAAAAATACTTTTACCTGTAAATACTTCTCTTTTGCTTTTGGAATGTTTTATGTAAAATGATAAGGTGTTGTTTTTTATTTTTTCTTCATAAAATCCTTTAATAAAGTCATTTTTCTCGCTATCTAACTTATCTAAATTAACAAAATTTAATCCATGAATTTTAAAAGAATTTACATTCGATTTTATTAAATTTATTCCTGTTTTTTCTGAATTTCCAGAAGACCTATAAACTATTTCGTCATTGTAAGAGTCGTATTTTAAGGATAAATTATAATATGCTTGCCCTAAGTAATTTAATGAGCCAGTAACATATTTTTCATTAATAAAATAAATATCTTTATTGTCGTTAACTCTATAATTGTTATAATGAAATAAACCATTTGTTATGGCTAAGTTTTCTTTGCCTATAATGCTGTCATATGTTATTAAATAATCTTCTTTTTCTTGTGCAAATAAGCCGAAAAAAGAGGTTAAAAATAAACTGCTGAATAATAAGACTAATTGTATAGATTTCATGAAATTAACTTTTTATAAATGTATGAAAAATATTTACATAACAAACATTTAATGTAAGATTTTACCGAAAACGCAAAAAAATCCCATTTCAAATTAATGAAACGGGATTTTTTTATGAATTAAATAATAAAACTAACCTTGAGGCTTGTTATTCTTTTTTCTCAATTGGTCTTTCTTCTCTAGGAGGTCTAGGTAATAAAGCTTTTCTTGAAACTTTCTCTTTTCTTGTTTTTGGATCAACACCGAAGTATTTTACCATGAATACATCACCCATGTTTACTACATCAGTAACGTTTTCAGTTCTTTCCCAAGCTAATTCAGATACGTGTAATAAAACTTCGTTTCCTGGTGCGTCAGTATATTCTACAACTGCTCCAAAATCTAACATTTTAATTACTTTTACTTCATAAGCTTCTCCAACTGTTGGTTTGAAGATGATTGAATCAATCTTCGCCATAACAGCAGCAATTCCAGCTGGGTCAGTTCCTAAAATTTCAACAATTCCTTCTTCCGTAAGTGGGTCTTCATTGATAACAATTGTACAACCCGTAGTTTTTTGTAATTCTTGAATCACTTTTCCACCAGGTCCAATTAATGCTCCAATAAAAGCATTAGGAATTCTTCTTGTAATAATTTTTGGAGAATGCGCTTTCACATCTACTCTTGGTTGAGATAATGTTTCCGTTAATTTTCCTAAGATATGTAAACGTCCGTCACGAGCTTGAGCTAATGCAGCTTCCATGATTTCGTATTTTAATCCGTCAATTTTGATGTCCATTTGACATGCTGTAATTCCTTCTGAAGTTCCAGTTACTTTGAAATCCATATCTCCTAAATGATCTTCATCACCTAAAATATCAGATAAAACAGCATAACGATCTCCATCAGTAATTAATCCCATTGCAATACCAGAAACAGGACGAATCATTTGAACTCCAGCATCCATTAATGATAATGTTCCAGCACAAACTGTTGCCATAGAAGAAGAACCGTTAGATTCTAAAACTTCTGAAACAACACGTATTGTGTAAGGACAATCAGCAGGAATCATATTTTTTAAAGCACGTTGTGCTAAGTTTCCGTGACCAACTTCTCTTCTTGAAGTTCCTCTTAAAGGACGAGCTTCTCCAGTTGAAAATGGTGGGAAATTATAATGTAAATAGAATTTTTCTTCTCCTTGTTGTGAAGGCGAATCAATTTGGTTTGCCTCTCTAGAAGTTCCTAAAGTTGCAGTTGCCAAAGCTTGCGTTTCTCCACGTGTAAACAATGCAGAACCATGAACAGAAGGTAAGTAATCTACTTCACACCAAATTGGTCTGATTTCTGTAGTTTTTCTTCCGTCTAAACGTGTTCCTAAATCTAAAGTTACATTACGAACAGCTTCTTTATTGGTTTTTTTGAAATATTTAGAAACTAAATCTCCATTTTCTGCCAATTCTTCTTCTGTGAATAAAGCTTTAACTTCTTCTTTAACCTCGTCAAATGCAACCGAACGTTCATGTTTTGCAGAACCTTTACTTGCAATGGCGTAAATTTTATCGTAAGATGCTTCTTTTACTTTAGCGTAAATAGCTTCGTCTTCTCTTTCTCCTTCGTATGTACGAACTTCTTTTTTTCCAAAAGCAGCTTGTAAACGTAGTTGAGCAGAAATTTGGTTTTTGATGTGCTCATGAGCAAATTTAATTGCTTCAAGCATTTCAGCTTCTGAAATTTCTTTCATTTCTCCTTCTACCATTGCGATAGAATCCATAGAAGCTCCAATCATCATATCAATATCTGATAATTCTAATTGTGCACGACTTGGATTGATGATGAATTTACCATCAATTCTTCCAACTCTAGCTTCAGAAATTAAAGTTTCAAAAGGAATGTCAGATAAAGCAAGAGCTGCTGATGCTGCTAAACCTGCTAATGCATCTGGCATAACGTCTTCATCGTAAGACATTAACTGAATCATAACTTGCACTTCTGCATGGTAATCATCTGGGAAAAGTGGACGTAAAACACGGTCAACTAATCTCATTGTTAATACTTCGCTATCACTTGGTCTTGCTTCTCTTTTAAAGAAACCTCCAGGAAAACGACCTGCAGCAGCAAATTTCTCGCGATAATCTACTGTTAAAGGTAAAAAGTCAATGCCTGGGCTTGCTTTTCTAGAAGAAACAACTGTACCTAAAATAACAGTTTTTCCAATTCTAATTACTACAGAACCGTCAGCTTGTTTAGCTAAACGTCCTGTTTCGATTGTGATGTTTCTTCCATCACCTAAATCGATAGTTTCTACAAATAATTGTGGAATCATAATTTTTTAATTCTTAATTAAACAATGGGTAAGTTGTGTTGTAGTTGTGTGTGTAGTTGTATGAAACCCAATGAAAAACCAAACTTTTTCTAATATAAAACGTAAAATAAAAGGGGCACAAAGCCCCTAGTATAATTTATTTTCTGATGTTTAATTCTTTGATAATCTCACGATATCTCAAAATGTCTTTCTTAATTAAGTAATCAAGAAGACTTCTTCTTTTTCCTACCAAAAGAACTAGTGAACGCTCTGTGTTATAATCATGACGATTTTTTTTCAAGTGTTCTGTTAAATGTGAAATTCTGTGTGTGAATAACGCGATTTGTCCTTCTGCAGATCCTGTGTTTTCTGCTTTTCCTCCGTGTTTAGCGAAGATTTCTGCTTTTACTTCTTTAGTTAAGTACATGCTAATATTGCTTTAAATGATTATTATGTATGAATTATATGGTAGTAATTCGGGTGCAAAGATAAACATAATTATGAATTATGAATTATGAGTTATGAATTATTTTCGTTGCTTTAAAATAATTTTGCAACTTCCTCATTTACAAACTCTAAAAAACGCTCGTCTGCTTCTGTGAAAGGGTCAATTACATGTGAATCAATATCAATTTGTCCAATGTTTTTTCCGTCAACAAATAATGGAACAACAATTTCTGATTTTACAGTAAAACTACAAGCTATATAATTATCTTGAGCTGCAACATCCGGTACTACAAAATTAGCGTTAGATTCAGCTACTTGTCCACAGATTCCTTTCCCAAAAGGAATTACAGTATGATCTGTTTCTGCACCAACATAAGGTCCAAGATGTAAGGTTTTAGTATCATGATTTGCAAAATAAAAGCCAACCCAATTATAATAGGATATGTTGTCTTGTAAGTATTGGCAAATATTTTTTAATTTTTCATCTTTTGTTAAGGAGTCGTTTTCAACGAATTCGACAATAGATGGTTTTAAAGCTTCAAAGTTCATTTTCTTTTTTTACAAAAGTATTTAATAGAATTCACATCAAAAAACTTATTGATTTTATTTTAACTATATTTTATAAATGTATTGAATGTTTTAAAAGTTATTTACATTCAATTAAAATGTATATTTTTGAAAAAAAAGCAACTTGAAAAACATATTTATTCAATACAAACCCTTTTTTACTTTTTTAATAAAGTTCGTTTTATTCTATTTCGTTTTTGCTTTCATTTATAATCAATTTCTAAATCAGTTTGATGTTTCAAAATTTGAGTTAGATTCAATTACAAAAATGGTTTCTGAACATACGACATATTTAATGCACTTTTTTAAGGAAGATTATTATGTGATTCCGAATAAATCCGAATCTTCAATGAAGGTAATTTATAATGGAAAATATGTGGCCAGAATTATAGAAGGTTGCAATGCCGTTAGTGTTATTGTATTATTTGCTGCTTTTATATTTGCATTTGCATCTAATCGGATTAAAACATTATTATATATTATTGTTGGAGCTATTCTTGTGTATGTTTTAAATATAATTCGAATTGGTTTGTTGGTTTGGGCTATTTATTATTATCCTGATTATCAAGAATTTTTACATGGAACAATGTTTCCTTTATTTATTTATGGAGTAGTTTTTATTTTATGGATAATTTGGGTTACAAAATTCTCTAAATATGCAAAATAAAATCATTAGATATATTGGAATTTTTGTTGCTTTATTCTTTATTATTTGCATCAGGTTTTTTGAAGATAAGTTGTTTTATGATCCTTTTTTACAATTTTTTAAATCAGATTATCAAAATAAATCGTTGCCGAATTTTGAGAGTTTCAAATTGCTATTGAATCTTTTTTTAAGATATTTTGTCAATTCATCACTTTCCATAAGTATCATTTATTTACTTTTTCAAAATAAAATGCATGTCAAAATCGCATCGTTTTTGTATTTGATATTATTTGGTGTATTAATAATAGTGTTTTCATTTTTAGTTTTTGGATCAGATAAGCCTGATTATTTGCTATTGTTCTATGTACGACGATTTTTAATTCAGCCTGTTTTGTTATTGCTTTTAATTCCAGCATTTTACTTTCAGAAAAAAGCCGAATAACATTTTTTTTCACTACCTTTAAGTGTAAAATTTGGTGTCATGAAAGTTACTAAGTATTCTGGTGAAGTTGTTACATTTGAAAAAGATAAACTCAAAAAATCTTTATTTAAATCAGGTGCTTGTGAAGCTGATGTTAATCGTGTTCTAGAAACAATCGAAAAACAGTTGTATGACGGGATTCCAACAAAGAAAATTTATAAAATGGCTTTTCAATTGTTGAAGAAAATAGACAATGTTCATGCAGCAAAATATAATTTAAGAAGCGCAATTATGGCTCTTGGTCCAGCTGGATTTTATTTTGAAAAATTTATAGCAAAACTTTTTCAAATGGAAGGTTTTGAAACCATGACTAATCTAACTTTAAACGGAAAATGTGTTTCTCATGAACTTGATGTTTTACTTAGAAAAGACGAAAAAATTAGTATGGTAGAATGCAAGTTCCACAGTAGTCAAGATGCAAAAACTGATGTAAAAGTTCCTATGTATATTTTATCTAGGTTTAATGATTTGGCAGTTAACGAGTATAGTTTGTTTAATCAAAATACAAAAATATCAAAATGTAGGATTGTTACCAACAATAGATTTACAGAAGATGCCATTCAATTTGCAACCTGTTCGAATATGGAATTATTAAGTTGGAATTATCCTGTCGGAAATAGCCTAAAAAACAAAGTTGATTTTTATCATATTTATCCGGTTACGGCATTAACAACTTTGACGCTTTTGGAAAAAGATAAATTATTGACTCAAAATATTATTACAGCAAAAGAGTTGTTAACTAATAAAGAATGGTTGAATAAAATTGGTTTAAGTCAAACCCGAATTAAAAATGTATTAAAAGAAACCAATCAATTGTGTAATATTCTAAAACATTAAAAGATGAAAATTTACTTTTTAGGCGCTGCAGGAACAGTAACAGGTTCGAAATTTGTGGTTGAACATAATGAAACCAGAATTTTAATTGATTGTGGCTTGTTTCAAGGGTTAAAACCTTTGCGCGAATTAAATTGGCAACCTTTATCGGTATTGCCTTCAACGATTGATTTTGTATTGTTAACCCACGGTCATTTAGATCATTGTGGTTGGTTGCCAAAATTAGTAAATGATGGTTTTCTAGGAAAGATATTTTGTACTAGTCCTACCAAACAAATTTCTCAATTAATTCTTTTAGACAGTGCAAAGATTCAGGAAGAAGAAGCTGAAAGAGCTAATAAGGAAAATTATTCTAAACACAACCCTGCAAAACCTTTATACACTGTTAAAGATGCAGAAAAAGTAATTCCGTTTTTTAGAATTGTAGACAAAGATTTAGAAGTTAAATTGACAGATGATATTTATTTCAAATTCTTTTATTCAAGCCATATTATTGGAGCTTGTTCCATAGAATTGCATATTGATGGTAAAATTTTGGTTTTTTCAGGCGATATTGGTCAAGATGATGATGTTTTGCTTTATTCTCCAGTAAAACCTAAAAAAGCCGATTTTGTTTTTATGGAAAGTACATATGGAAACAGGTTGCATCCTAACAATGACGTAATGTTTGAATTAGAACAAATCATAAACAATACTTTTCAAAAAGGAGGAAATGTTGTGATTCCAAGTTTTGCTGTGGAACGAGCGCAAACTATTATGTATTTACTTTGGCAATTAAAAGAGCAAAATCGAATTCCAAATATGCCTTATGTTATTGATACACCAATGGGAATAAGTGTTCTCGATGTTTTTCTGCAAAACACGAAATGGCATAAACTAAATCCACATCAATGTGAAGAAATGTGTAAAATGTTTACCATGATTTCTTCTTACAAAGATACAATTGAAACTATTTATAATGAAAAACCAAAAGTCATTATTGCCGCAAGTGGCATGATAACTGGTGGAAGAGTGCTTTCTTATTTAGAACGATATATAGTAGATGAAAAAAACACTGTTCTTATGGTTGGTTATCAAGCTGAAGGAACTCGAGGAAGAAAATTGCTAGAAGGTGCAAAAGAAATTAAATTCTATGGAAAATATTATCCAGTAAATGCTAACATTATAATGGTTGAAGGTTTGTCAGCTCATGGTGATCAAAAAGATTTGATTAATTGGCTGAGTGAATTAGAAAATAAACCACAAAAAGTATTTTTAATTCATGGTGAAAATGCTGCTGCCGATGAACTTCGAATTAAGCTTAATGAAACCTATGGTTTTGATTGTATTGTGCCGCTTTTAGAACAAATCATTGAAATTTAGAAAGTTTTAACGTCAAATTGAATTAGAATACTTATTTTTGCATGGATGAAATTTAAAAAACATATCAGTTTACTACTAGCTTTTGTGGTCTTTATGGCTAACATTGGTTATAGTTTTACAGTACATTACTGTAACGATACGATTGCTTCCGTTTCATTGAATTCAAATTTTGAAGAACCTTGTAGTGAACCCGTTGTTTCCTGTTGTGCTATTGAGGATTCTCATGATAGTTGTTGTTCCAATAAAATCATCAAACTTGAAAAAAAGAATGATAATTTTCTAACAAAATCTTTAAAATTTGAAACTAGTAACGCTCTCTTAAGTACTAATTCTACAGTTGAATTTGCTGATAAAACACTGTTGATTTCATCTATTGAAAATCCAGCTTTTTATTGCGAATCCAATGCGCCACCACTTTATAAACTTTATTGCCAGTTGGTTCTTTATGCATAATATTTAATGTTTTTATCAAATTAGAATTGATTAAATAACGTTAAATAACTATTTATGTATAAAAAAATAATGTATTTACTATTGTTAGTCTCTTCGATTACTCAAGCTCAAAATGAAGAAATCAAAGGGAAAATAGTAGATGAAAATAATGTGACTTTGCTAGGAGCAAATGTCTATTGGCTCAATACAAATATTGGTGTAGTTACCAATGAAAACGGTGAATTCACCATAAAAAAATCACAAGAAACAACAAGCTTGGTAGTTAGCTATATTGGTTATAATACCAAAAAAATTGAAGTAATTGATGATTCATTCTTAACCATTAAACTAAAAGCAGTTGAAGAATTAAATGAAGTTGTTCTTTCAAAATCTCTAAAAAGTACTGAACATTCTTTATTTAAAGCAACCAATGTGCAAACTATGGGGCAAAGAGAGTTGTTAAAAGCAGCTTGTTGTAATATTTCTGAAAGCTTTTCAACAAACCCATCAATTGATGTAAATTATTCTGATGCGGTTACTGGAAACAAACAAATTAAGATGTTAGGATTAACAAGTCCATATATTTTAATTGCTGAAGAAAACATTCCATCTGTTCGTGGAGCTTCACAAGCATATGGATTATCTTTTGTGCCTGGAACTTGGGTTGAAAGCATTCAAATTACAAAAGGTGCAGGAAGTGTAATTAATGGATATGAAAGTATTTCAGGGCAAATTAATTATGAAATTTTAAAACCATCAAATGATGATCCTTTTTTTGTAAATGCTTACGCTGATGCAAGTCAACGCTACGAATTAAACACTCATTTTAATACTAAATATTCAGATAAGTTAAGTACAACTTTATTTTTACACGGAAATACTAGATTAGGTAAAAATGACAATAATAACGATGGTTTTTTGGACAATCCAATCGGAAAACAAATCAATATCCTAAACCGTTGGCAATATAATGATGCAGAAACAGGTATAGTGAGTTTCTTAAATCTTCGTTATATGAATGATGATAAACAAGCGGGTCAAGTTGCTTTTAATCCTGATACGGATAAACTAACTACAAATGCTTGGGGTAGCGAAATCAATACAGAAAAATTTGAAATTTCAAATAAGACAGGTTATGTTTTTCCAGATATGCCTTATCAAAGTATTGGTTTTCAAAACTCCTTTCAATCACATACTCAAGAATCTTATTTTGGTTTAAATCAATATGATATTGATCAAAAAAGTCTTTATTCTAATTTGCTTTTCAGTTCGATAATTACAAATACTAAAAATAAATTCACCACTGGAATTAACTTTACTTACGATAAATATAAAGAGTTTGTTGCTGTAAACTTTGCTCAAGATTTTTCTAGAATTGATAATTCTGTAGGAGCTTTTTTTGAGTATGATTATGATAATTTAGATAATTTTCAAGTTGTTGCCGGAATTCGTGTTGACAATCACAACCGTTTAGGAACGTTTGTTACACCAAGATTGCATATCAGATATAATCCTTGGAAAGATGCTGTTTTGAGAACTTCAATTGGTAGAGGAAAAAGAGCAGCCAATATTTTTGCTGAAAATCAACAACTTTTTGCTTCAAGCAGGAGTTTTTCAATCTTAAATACTGAAGGAACATTATATGGTTTAAATCCAGAAATTGCATGGAATTATGGATTAAGTTTTATCCAAAATTTCAAATTATTTGGAAGAGATTCTGGAGTTGTTTTAGATTATTACAGAACCGATTTTCAAAATCAAGCAGTTGTAGATGTCGATTTTAGTCCTCAACAAGTAGTGTTTTATAATTTAAAAGGTAATAGTGTAGCTAATTCTTTTCAAGCTGAATTTAATATTGAATTAAAAAAGCATTTAAACTTTAAAACGGCTTATAAATATTATGATGTTAACACTGATTATATTGTTGGAAATCTTCAAAAAGCCTTACAAGCTAAAAACAGATTTTTTGCTAATTTAGCCTATGAAACTCATATTTTAGACAAGGGGCAACAATGGAAATTTGATGCCACTTACAATTGGTTAGGAAAACAACGTTTGCCAAATACTTCAAGTAATTTACCTCAATATCGTTTAGGTGAATTTGGAGAAGCTTTCGGAGTTGTAAATGCCCAAATAACAAGAACATTTTCTAGTACGTTTGAACTATATGTTGGAGGAGAAAATATTGGAAATTACAAACAAAATAATGCAATTGTTGGAGCAAATGATCCTTTTGGCGCTTATTTTGATAGTAGTATGATCTATGGACCTGTTTTTGGTCAAATGTATTATGCAGGTTTACGATTTAAAATAAAATAGAGTTTTTTTGATTTTCAGATATTTGATTTTCGGATTTTCAGAAAAAAAATAATAACAATAAATAATAATAAGATGAAAAAATTAATTTTAGTACTATTGCTTTCTTTTGTTGGGTTTTCAATGAATGCCCAAGATAAAGTCGTTAAGAAAAGCAAAAACAAAGAAGTAATCATAAAAGCTTTAGGTAATTGTGAAATGTGTGAAAAACGTATCGAAAAAGCAGCTTTTTCTGTAAAAGGAGTTAAGAGTGCAGAATGGCATGTGGATTGTCAAGACGTTCATGTAATTATCGATGAAAATAAATGCACAAAAGAAGATGTTGCAAAAGCTATTGCAAATGTTGGTCACGATACAGACTTAGTCAGGGCTTCTGATAAAGTTTATGACGAAATGCACAGTTGTTGTCAGTACGAAAGATTATAAATGAAGTATTAAAAAAGTCCCAAATGTAGATTTGGGACTTTTTTAATAAAATTAAGTCAATATTAATTTCCATACTGGTTTTTTGTTATACATTTGATTCTTATTTAAAAGGAATAGTGAATATAATTAAATGCAGTTTTAAAAAGCTAGTTTTTATATTACCAATGTTAGCATTAATGCTTGTATGGTATTCTATAGCTCAAAATCAAAATTCTTTTATATCAGAGACTAAAACTATAGTTTCTAATTTTGATCATAAACAATCTCCAATATTCACTTCTTCAAATATAGAAGACAAAGATTTGGTGTATAATGAGTCAGAAAAAACTGAGTTTGAAATCGAATTAAACTTTTGTCATGATTATTCTTTTCAAGATAATTTTCTTGAATTAAAACATGGTTTTGGAATAAATTCAATCGCCAGTAATTCCCATAAAACAAATCAGAAACTTCCTTTGTATGATTTGTTTTGCAATTGGAAACTGCATTTTATTTAATACATATTTTTTTACTTCGTTTGTAAGTACTACAAATGAATCACTTATGTATTAACCTTTTTTTCATTTTAAAATGAATAATTCCCATTCAAGTTTTGACGAACAACATGTTCTCCATCACTTAAAACACTATTTACCAGCGCAAAATCCGTTGAAAGATTTCGTACATCACAATACATTGCATGCTTTTCAAGACAGAAATTTTTTTGATGCATTGCAAGAATCTTCGAAAATATTTGGCTATAAAACCTATTTGTCTGTTGGAGATTTTAGAAATAGATTTCACAAAAAAGAAATTAGTGCTTCTGTTTTAAATCAAGTTATAACTAAAAATAAAGGAAACGAAAATGTTTCATTATGGTTAGATAAAATACTTAAAAAAGAGTATGATGAATCTATAAGTTCAAGAATTGGAAGTTTACGTTCGCATTGGAAATCACAATATGCCATAAATTTAGATAAATCTACACATAGTACTTTGTTTAGAGTGCTTTGTAGTTATTTAGACCAAGGAATTGCCATGTGGTCTTTTCCTATTCATGACAAAGGATTTTTATCCTCAATTCGTGAATTAGAACGTACTAGTTTTTCGGGATTTTTCAGCACAAAACGTGCTAAGAGATTACTAGAAGAGAAAGCTACAATTACAGATTTATTAAAAATTGTAGTTGGTGATGAACGTTTTTATGAAACCTATATTTTTGATCAACAGTTTTCGCATCCTGGTTGGAGTGGAATGGTGGCGACTTTAGAAAGTAATCCAACTTCACTTTTAGATAAAAAATCAATCACTTTAGAAGAACTTATAATTTTCGAATTACTTCTTGAAATTGATACATTAGATCAGAAGTTTAATGAAAATTGGGCACCATTAGCTAGTAGAATTCAATCAGAACCTCAAGATTTATTTAGATCAGTTGAGGTTGATGAACATTTTGAAGTTTTATCGTTATGGCAACAGGCTTTTGAATGGTCTTTATATGATCAAGTGTTAGCAACTGTTAAGCATCATAAACCATCCAATGAAAAAGTTATACCAAGTTTTCAGGCTTTCTTTTGCATGGATGATCGAGAATGTTCTTTTAGAAGACATATCGAACATTTAGATAAAAATGCTATAACATTTGGAACGGCTGCTTTTTTTAATTTCGAATTCTATTATCAACCGGTTGATGGCAAGTTTTTCACAAAACTTTGTCCAGCACCAATGACTCCTGCTTTTTTGGTAAAAGAACAACCAAGAAAGAAAAAACACGCTAAAGATTTTCATTACCACAAACGTTCACATTCATTATTTTTTGGATGGATTATTTCGCAAACGTTAGGTTTTTCAGCAGCTGTAAAACTATTTTTAAATATTTTTCAGCCAAGAATGACACCTGCTACAAGTTCATCCTTTAAGCATTTAAATAAGAAATCTAAACTGCATATTGAAAATAAAGATAGTGCAGATAGAGTCGACAACTTGCAAGTTGGTTTCACTGTGGAAGAAATGGCAAATAGAGTAGAAGGTTTGTTGAAAAGTAATGGTTTAATCGAAAATTTTGCTTCAATAATTTATTTAGTGGGTCATGGTGCAACAAGTGTAAATAATACACATTATGCAGGTTATGACTGTGGTGCTTGTTGTGGAAGACCAAGTTCGGTTAACGCAACTGTTGCTTGTTTTGCGATTAATCATCCAGAAGTTAGAAAAATTTTAGTACAAAGAGGTATTGTGATTCCAAATGAAACACAGTTTTTACCTGCTTTACACGACACAACTCGAGATGAAATTACATTTTATCAAGAAGAAAGTTTGTCAGAAAGTAATAATATATTACACCAACAAAATGCAATAGTCTTTGAAGCTGCTTTAGATAATAATGCTAAAGAGCGCTCTCGTAGGTTTGATACCGTAGATTCTACTCAATCCCTTAAAAAAGTACATGAAAGCATTAAAAGACGTTCGGTTTCTTTATTTGAACCACGTCCAGAATTAAATCATGCTACTAACGCCATGTGTATCGTCGGAAGAAGAAGTTTATCTAAACATATGTTTTTAGACAGACGTTCTTTTATGAATTCATACGATTATACCATTGATCCTTCAGGTGATTATTTAGCAGGCATTTTAGGTGCAGTTGCTCCAGTTGGTGGTGGAATTAATTTGGAATATTATTTTTCTAGAGTTGACAATCAAAAATTAGGTGCAGGAAGTAAATTACCTCATAATGTCATGGGACTAATTGGTGTTGCAAATGGAATTGACGGTGATTTACGACCAGGTTTACCCAGTCAGATGATTGAAGTGCATGATCCTATTCGATTGTTAGTTATAGTGGAGCATTTTCCTGAAAAAGTAAAATATGCTATTACTAAAAGTCCAGCAACTTATGAATGGTTTATAAACGAATGGGTAAAATTAGTTGTTGTGCATCCTGAAACTTTAGAATTATATCATTTTCAAGAAGGAAATTTCGAAAAATATAATCCAATTCAACAAGAAACAATTACAATTTCAGATGAATTAAAATTAGCTGAAACTACTATTGATAACCTTCCAATTGGAATATTAAATTAAGAAATTATGAATGAGTTATTACAGTTTTTTATAGCCTTACCTTTACTAGGTTTTATCATAAGTTTATTGTTGCCAGAAAGAAAAGAATCTTTAATTTCTTGGGTAGCATTTGGAACCGTTTTTATACAATTAATTGCTTTAATTATATTTATTGTTTTTTGGATCTATGATGGTGCAAATCATTTAAACTTAAACGAAGCTACATTATTAAAAACAGATCATTACGAGTTTTTTATTGATTTTTATTTTGATAAAATATCGGCTGTGTATTTGTTTATTGGAGCACTTTTAACTTCAATGATCACTACTTATAGTCGTTATTATTTACACAGAGAAAAAGGATACAAACGTTTTTTTAACACGGTGTTGTTTTTCTTTTTTGGGTATAATTTAGCCATTTTATCAGGAAATTTTGAAACCCTTTTCATTGGTTGGGAAATCATTGGAATTTCATCTTTCTTGTTAATTGCTTTTTATAGAGAGCGTTATTTACCTGTTAAAAATGCCTTCAAAGTGTTTTCAATTTATAGAATTGGAGATATCGGAATGATATTAGCGATGTGGGCAAGTCACCATTTATTTCATGAAAATATAACCTTCATGAAAATGAATAACTTTGAATTGGTTAATGAACATTTGCAAAATCATACTTTAATAGGAACATTTATTGCACTTTCGTTAGCTTTAGCTGCAGCTGCAAAATCGGCTCAAATTCCGTTTTCGTCTTGGTTACCTCGGGCAATGGAAGGACCAACACCATCTAGTGCTATTTTCTATGGTTCACTTTCTGTGCATTTAGGTGTTTTCTTGATGTTGCGTACTTTTCCTTTTTGGGAACATCAAACTTCTATGCGAATTGCAATTGGTTTAATGGGATTAACCACAAGCATAATGGCTGCTTATATGGCCAAAGTACAATCGTCTGTAAAAAGTCAAGTTGCTTATAGTTCTATTTCTCAAATTGGCTTAATTTTTATTGAAGTTGCATTAGGCTTAGAGACTTTAGCTTTGTTTCATTTTGCTGGAAATGCTTTTTTAAGAACTTATCAATTATTGGTTTCACCATCAGTAGTAAGTTATATGATTCGTGAGCAATTTTACAATTTTCAACCCAAAGCAAAAGGTATCAAAAATACGTTTCCAAAACGTATAGAATATGCACTTTATATATGGAGTCTAAAAGAATTCAAATTGGAGCAATTTATGAATTTTGTGCTTTGGAGACCTTTAAAAACTTTAGGAAAATCATTAGACTTTTTAAATTTAAAACGTTTGATTTTAGTATTTATTCCAACATTTCTTTTAGGTGTTTTGCTTTTTGAATTCAAAGCATCAATTCCTTTAAGGTTGCTAAATATTTTACCTGAACTATTTGCTTTCATTGGATTACTATTTGTTTTCAAAGCCTTTTCTGAAAGAAAAAGTCCTTTTGTGGCTTGGATTCTTATAGTGCTTAATCACTTTTGGATTGCTCTAGCAATAGTATTTAATGAAAAAGTAGATTTTACAGAATTACTGGTCTATTTATCAGGAATTATTTTGGCCGGAATAGTGGGTTACTTGGCATTATTAAAGTTAAAAAAGATGGAATTTAACGTAAATTTAAATCAGTATTTAGGTCATGTCTATGAACATCCAAAATTTGCTTTTTTCTTTTTATTAGCAGCTCTAGGTGTAACTGGTTTTCCGATTACAACCACATTCATTGGGGAAGATTTAATCTTTAGTCATATTGAAAGTAATCAAGTGATGCTAGCTTTCTTTATAGCTTCAAGTTTTATCGTTTCAGGAATTGCCGGAATTCGAATTTATACTCGATTATTTCTTGGTCCTCACATCAAAACCTATCATGAATTACCTTATCGTTCTTCATAATACAAAATCAATTCAATAACAATTTCAAAAATCAATAGGGATTAGATTGTAATTTAAAAATCTATTATCCGAAATCTAATAATCATAAAATAAGATGAATAAAAGTATTAAAAAATACATACCTGCTGATGGTTTAGCAGGATTGAGAGAGAATTTTAAAGCAGATGCTATTTCGGGTTTTATCGTTTTCTTGTTGGCATTGCCTTTAAGTTTGGGTATTGCGAAAGCATCAGCTTTCCCTCCTGTTATGGGTTTATTAACAGCTATAATTGGTGGTATTTTTGTGAGTTTTATAATGGGTTCAAGATTAACGATTAAAGGACCAGCTGCTGGTTTAATTGTTATTGTTGCTGGTTCTGTGGCCGAGTTTGGTCAAGGAGATGATATATTGGGTTGGAAATTAGCTTTAGGAGCAATGGTTGTTGCTGGTGTAGTTCAAATTTTATTTGGAGTTTTTAAATTAGGAAAATTAGCCGATTTCTTTCCGCTTTCTGCTATTCATGGAATGTTAGCGGCAATTGGAATTATAATTATTGCTAAACAAATTCCGGTTTTATTAAACGATAATCCAGCTTTAGGAAAAGGAAAAGGACCTTTAGAATTATTGGCTAATATTCCAAATTTCATTATGAATTTAGATCCAAAAGCTAGTTTAATTGGAATTGTAAGTTTAGCCATTATGATGGGTTGGCCATATATTAAAAATAAAAGTATAAAAATGATTCCTGCTCCTTTAGTAGTGTTGTTGTTTGCAATTCCATGTGAATTGTTTATGCACTTTAAAGAAACTGAACCAGCTTATGCTTTAGTTAAAATTGGAAATTTTGTGGATTCATTAGGACTTAATGCAAGTTTTGATGGTATTTCTCATACGGGAATTTTTGTAAAATATGTAATCATGTTTGCTTTAGTAGGTTCTTTGGAGTCTCTTTTAACAGTTAAAGCTATTGATTTGATGGATCCATTCAAACGCAAATCTGACATGAATAAAGATTTAATTGCTGTTGGAATCGGAAATACATTTGCAGCATTTTTAGGTGGTATACCAATGATTTCTGAAGTGGCTCGTTCTTCGTCAAATGTAAATAATGGTGCTCAAACACGTTGGGCTAACTTTTTTCATGGGGTTTTTATCTTATTGTTTGTTTTAGTTGCTTCACCTGTATTAGAAATGATTCCAAATGCAGCTTTAGCAGCCATGTTAATTACAGTAGGTGTTAAATTAGCTCATCCTAAAGAATTCATTCATACTTTTCAAATTGGAAAAGAACAATTGGCTATTTTCTTAGTAACTATTTTCTTTACTTTATTTGAAGATTTATTAGTTGGAATTGCAGCTGGTATTGTTTTAAAAATGATAATTCATTTGTTTAACGGAACTCCAATTTCTTCTTTCTTTAAAGCACCAACTTTAGTTTCTTTTGAGGGAAATGAATATTTAGTTGAAATTGATAAAGCAGCAATTTTTACTAATTACTTAGGTGTAAAAAGAAAGTTAGATGCTATTCCTCCTGGATTTAATGTCACTATTGATTTGAAGAAAACTAAATTAGTAGATCACTCTGTAATGGAAAATTTAGAGCATTTTAAAAATGATTATGAAGCCCACGATAATAGTACGGTTCAAATTGTTGGACTAGAAGACCACACGTCACTTTCAGATCATCCATTATCAAGTAGAAAAAATAAATAATTATAATATTCAGTTAGTTAGTTAAAGGAAGAAGTATTTAATATTTTTAAGTACTTCTAACCTTTAGCGTTTAATAAATAAAAAAATGAAAAATTTTAATAGTAGAACTTTTTTAGTTCTTGGTTTTATGTTGTTTTTTAGCGTTGCATTTGCACAATTAAAAACACAAAACAATAATGTTTGGTTTCATTATGTTGGAAAAAACATGATTTCTGAAAAAGCTTCTTTTACCTTAGAAGCAACAATGCGTTATACGGATGGATTAAACGAAAAACAACAATGGTTTATTCGTCCTTCTTTAGATTATCAGTTTACAAAAAAAATTATTGGAAGTTTGGGTTACTCACATTATAATACCTATTCTTATGGTGATTTTCCAATTAATAAAACCGAGATTCCAGAAGACCACTTTTGGATTCAAGGAACTTACATACATTCAAAAGGAAATTTTAAATTTACTCATCGTCTAAGAGATGAAAACAGGTTTGTTGGTGTAGCTGTTAAAGACGTGGCTACTAATCAATATGAAATAGATCATTATGATTATAGAAACAGATTGCGTTATATGTTTTTATTGAATTATGCTTTGACTAAAGAGAATGATAAAACCAAGTTGTTTGGTATTCTTGGTGATGAAGCTTTCTTAAACATTGGAGCAAATGCTGGGAAAACTTTATTTAATCAGAACAGAATTATTGGTGGTTTAGGGTATAATTTAAATAGCAATCATCAAGTTCAATTGGCCTACATCCATCAAAATATTTGGAATTTCGGAAATACCATTCAAGAAAGTAATCCTACAGTTCGTTTGACTTATGTAACCAATTTTGATTGGACAAAATAATTTGATTTCTAACGTAAAACCCTAGCCCAGATAGAAACGACATCCTTTTTGTCTCTTTCTTTAGAACGAGACAAAAAGATATAGTGAATAGCTGGAAATAGCTACTGAAATAAATTCAAAATAAAAATCCCGATAAGAAAATGCTTATCGGGATTTTTTTAATTTACATCAATTACAATATTTTCATAATAAAAATTACCTTCATTGTCAATTCCTTGTATGTTTACCAAGACGCTTTTTTGATTTAGAATCGGAATAGTAAACTCAAAATCACCGCTTGTATTTGTATATAAATTTGGAATCCAGTTTATAGTGCCATATTTTTTAAAGGCCTGATTTTCATAATAAGAATACTTTGGGTTTTTAAATGGTAACTCCTTTTGGAAACCGTCTTTTATGGTTAATGATTTTGAATTAATTTTCTCATTTGCGATGCCACCAAATTGTTTTTTTGTATATATTCTAATAGTTCCGCTAGGAGAAGACATTCCTGTTCCAAAACCTCTTTTGTTTATATAAATTTCATCAATTGTACTTAAATTCATATTCAATAGTAAATCTAAACTTCCCAATGGAACATCATCTAAAAAAATTGCAGGTGTTAGAGTGCCTTTAAATGAATTTGATGTTCTACTTGTTATCGACACAGAGCCTCCAACTGTTTTTGCATCAAAACCGTGGGATTGAATAAAACCAATTACATCATAATATAAATCTGATTTATTTTGGTCAATTTTATAGCCTTGCGATCCTGCTCTATTAAGAAAGTTAGTTGTGTTCTCTAGTTTTGCCTCGACCTTGTCAACCAAAATCACATCTCTTAAAACGGTAGTGTTTTCCATATAAGGAAAATCAGCATTAAATTCAGTTAGAGGTGTGAAGCTTTTGTTTGTACATTTTGTGATTATTGCATGTCCCAACTTTAAGAATCTATTTTTATTATTAGTTACTTTCGAATTTAATTTAAAAGCTTCATAATTAGATTTGTTATCCAATATAGAAATGAAAAATGAAGTTGAATCTATTGCAACGATATTTTCAAATTTAAAATTATTTTTATCATCTATTTTTCCAGTAAGGTTAATTCCGTTTGCTATGGATGATAAAACGATGTTGTATTTATCCTTATTAGAAATAGTTTGATTTATCGTTCCTTCGATTGTTAAACCAATATCGAAAGGGTATTTTATTGATGGTATTTTTGTTAAGATGTTGTTCCACTCATATTTTGGAGTGATTTGATTTAATAAAACTAAATCTAATTCAAATTGTTTTTTGCGGTTAAAGTCTTTAAAATAATAAGAATTATTTTCTAATTTACTTATCAAATAAGCATTGAAATTTAACTGAGATGTGATTGAATTTTCTTCAAAAGTTGAAATAGTTTCTGTCGGTAGTACACTAATACTAAAGTTAGCAATTCTATCTTTTAATTGTCCTTTCATCAATAGTGTGTCATTTATTATGCTGCCCTTTTCTAAAACAATAGTTGATGTGTTTTTTACATGATTATAAATCGTTCTTTCTGCAACTGCATTATTATTTTCATCTAAAATTCTAATGATATTAATTCCTTTAAATAAACCTGCTTTGTCTATAATTATATCATTTGACAAACTTTTAAAATAGAAATCTATTAAATTTACTTTATCGTTTTTTTGAATTACTAATGTGTAGTTTTTGTCTTTATTTTTGTTGAAAGTATAATTGTTAGTTTTTATTTTTATGAACACTTTGTTTTCATCAGAATAGTTGTTTACACTCATTGAAATGCCTTCAGTAGTAACTATAGGAAGGTTTTTTTCAATATTGCCGTTCGTTTGTTCTATTACAATTTTATATTGTTCGCTTTTTGTTTTTAAAATATCAAACTTTCCATAACCTTGTTCATTTGTTGCAAATTGATTTATTAAAATATTTTTTGAATCATAAACTTTAATATTGTTCAATTTCACTCCCTTTCCTTTACAGTCTTTTATTTGAACACCAACTGTATTGTCACATTCAAATACTAATTTTCCTCCTTCAATACCAAGACTAATCGATTCATTATCTAAGGAGTTGTTGTTGTTTGTTTTTGGACTGTCTTTGGTGTTAATTATTTCAACTGGAAAAATGGAAGATTCATCTTCTTCAAAATTATTCATGAAGTTTGTGTAAGTGTGAATAAAATATGTGCCAGAAGCATAGGATTCGTCAAGCTCTAAATGCCCAATTATTATTCCGTTACTAGTTAAAAATAGTTTTGAAACAATTTCGTTTTTGTCTTCGTCTAAAATTCTAACATAGACGTTAGTTGTTGAATAATTTAATCCATTTGATTTTTTATCAATTACATAACCTTTAAACCATATGGTTTCGTTGGTTAAATAGATGCTTTTGTTAAAATGTAAGTGAATGCTTTCACTCGCTAAGCTATAATATTCCGTAACGGATTTAGTAATTAAACTATGATTGTCTTGTTCTTGAGCATTCGAGGTCAAAAAAAGAAATGAAAAAGCTAGTAGGAAATAGTTTTTGTACATAAATTTATAAATAATTATTTTTAGTTTACTTCGATTTCAATGTTTTCATAATAAAAATTACCTTCGTTGTCTAAGCCTTGAATGTTAAGCAGTATGGATTTTTGTTCTAATGTTGGGATTTTAAATTCGAATTCACCATTTTCATCTGTAAAAATGTTAGGAATCCAATCTATGGTTCCGTACTTTCTAAAAGAAAGATTAGAGTAGGTAATGTATTGTGGATTTTTATATGCTATTTCTTTTTGAAAGCCGTTGGAAATTATAATTGATTTAGAATTAATTACCTCTTCTTTCATTTTCCCAGTTTTTGATTTAGTATATATTCTAATTACTCCTGTAGGTTCAGGTATGCCTGGTACAAATGTTCTTTTGTTTATATATATATCATCAATGTCATGTAAATTAATGTTAACTAATTCATCATAATTGTATAAAGGAAAGTCATTTATGTATATTACTGGCCTGCGACCGTTACTTCCTCCAGGTCTTCCAACTATTGTCAACTGTGTTCCTACAAAAGTTACATCAAAACCATGTGATTGCGTAAATACAGCTACATTATGGTATAAGTCAGCATCATCTTTACTGATTTTATAACCTTGTGAAGCTCCTTTTTGTAAAAAATTCCTCTCTTCTACTTTATCAGTCAGAACAACTTCTCTAAGTAAAGTTGTATTGTTTGGATATGGAAAATCAGAATTAAATTCCGTTAATGGAGTAAAACTTATATTTTTACATTTTGTTTTTATTATTGGTAGGTTCTTTAAAAACTTATTTTTATTATTAGATACAGTAGAATAAAGGTTTATTTTTTCGTATTCAGATTTTTTATTTAAAAGGGAAATGAAAAAAGTTGTAGAATCTACAGCAACTATGTTTTCAAATTTAAAATTATTTTTATCATCTATTTCTCCAGAAAAATTAATTCCGTTTGCAAAAGAAGATATATTTAATTTATAATTGTCTTTGTTTGTTATTGTTTGATTTAAAGTTCCTTCAATAGTTAGACCAGCATCGAATGGATAATTAATTGATGGTTTTTTTGTTAGGATATTATTCCAGTCATATTTTTTTGCATTTTGATTTAATAAAAATAAATCTAATTCGTATTGTTTAAATCTGTCAAAATCTTTAAAATAATAGGAGTTATCCTCTAATTTGTTTAATAAATAATTATTAAAATTTAACTCGGACGTGATGGCATTTTTTTCAAAAGAAGAAATGGTTTCTGCCGGAAGCACACTAATGCTAAAATTGGCAATTTTGTCTTTTAAAAGTCCTTTTATTAATAAAGTATCTTTTGAAATAATACTCTTTTCTAAAACAATAGCTGTTTTATTTTTTATATGATTGTATATAATTCTTTCGGCTAAAGCCTTATTATTTTCATCTAACACTCTTATGATATTAATACCTTTAAATAAACTAGTTTTATCTATTATGATATCGTTTGATAAACTTTTGAAAATGAAGTCCTTTAAGTTTACTTGATCGTTTTGCTGAATTAATAAAGTGAATTTTTTGTCTTTATTTTTGTTAAAAGTGAATTTGTTAGTATGTATTTTAATAAATGTTTTCTTTTCATCAGAATAATTATTGACATTCATTGAGACACCTTCAGTTATTACAAAAGGCAGATTTTTTTCAATATTGCCAGTGTTTTGCTCTATTACAATTTTGTATTGCTCGTTTTTTGTTTTTAAAATGTCAAACTTTCCATAACCTTGTTCATTTGTTGCAAATTGATTGATTAGCATATTTTTGGAATCATATACTTTAATGTTATTCAATTTTACACCTTTACCAATGCAGTTTTTTATTTGAACACCAATTGTATTATCACAATCGAACAATAATTTTCCGCCTTCTATAGCTAAGTTAATAGACTCGTTGTCCAAGAAATTATTATTATTTTTTTGTGGACTGTCTTTAGTATTTACTATTTCAATTGGAAAAAGTGATGATTCATCTTCTTCAAAATTATTCATGAAATTTGTATACGTGTGAATATAGTAATTACCTGAAGAAAAGGTTTCATCGAGTTTTAGATGACCAATTATTAGTCCATTACTAGCTAAAAATAGTTTTGAGACAAGTTCATTTTTGTCACTATCTAAAACTCTAACATAGACATTGGTAGTTGAATAATTTAATCCATTTGATTTTTTATCAATTACATAACCTTTAAACCAAATGGTTTCATTGGTTAAGTAAATACTTTTGTTAAAGTGTAAATGAATATTTTCACTAGCTAAACTATAATAATCATTTATAGATTTAGTAATTGTTTTGTGGTTGTCTTGTTCTTGAGCATTTGTAGTCAAAAAAAGAAATGTAAAAGCTAGCAGTAAATAGGTTTTATACATAAATTTATAAATAATTATTTTTAGTTTACTTCGATTTCAATATTTTCATAATAAAAATTACCTTCATTGTCTATGCCTTGAATATTAAGCAGTATTGATTTTTGTCCTAATGTTGGAATTTTAAACTCAAAATCACCATTATCATCTGTGTAAATAGAAGGAATCCAGTTTATAGTGCCATATTTTTTAAAGGCCTGATTTTCATAATAAGAGTAAATGGGGTTTTTAAAAGGTTTTTCTTTTTGAAATCCATCTTTTATAGTAATAGATTTAGAATTAATTACTTCGGTTTTAATTCTTCCCACTTTAATTTTTGTATACATTCTAATAGTTCCGTTAGGTGCTGTCATTCCTGTGCCAAAACCTCTTTTGTTTAAATAGATTTCATCAATGTCGTATAAACTCATGTTTGATAAAAAATCTAAACTTCCAATTGGAACATCATCTATAAAGAAAGAAATAGATGTTCCTTTACCAAAAGAATTACCTGCTGTTATATTTGATATGCTAACATTTCCTCCTATATTACTTACACTATAACCATGAGCTTGTAAAAAGCCTAATATATCGATATAAGTGGCTGCTTTGTTTTCATCTATTTTATAACCTTTAGCACCTGTTCTGTTGTAATAATGTTTAGTATATTCTAATTTTTCAACTACTTTCTCAGTTAGCACTACTTCTCTAAGAATATTTGTGTTTACTGAATAAGGAAAATCGAGATTAAATTCCTCTGAAGAGGAAAAAACTTTGTTTTCACATCTTGTTTTTAAAATAGGTAAAGGTTTTAAAAATTTATTTCTATTATTAGAAATTTTTGAATGCAGTTTTATACTTTCATATTCAGATTTGTTATTTAGCAAAGAGATATAAAATGATGCGGAATCAATTGCTATTATGTTTTCAAATACAAAGTTGTTTTTGTTATCTATTTTTTCAGATAGTTTAATTCCGTTAGCGATTGAAGATAGATTTATACTATACTTATCTTTATTTGATAGTGTTTGACTTAACGTGCCTTCGATAGTTAAGCCAACATCGAAGGGATATTTAATTGATGGCGTTTTTGTTAGGATATTATTCCAGTCATATTTTGAAGTTTTTTGATTTAATAAAAATAAATCTAATTCGTATTGTTTAAATCGGTCAAAATCTTTAAAATAATAGGAGTTATCCTCTAATTTGTTTAATAAATAATTATTAAAATTTAACTCGGACGTGATGGCATTTTTTTCAAAAG
>NZ_KE383905.1:193064-328178 GCF_000422685.1 Flavobacterium gelidilacus DSM 15343
ATAAAGTGAATTTTTTGTCTTTATTTTTGTTAAAAGTGAATTTGTTAGTATGTATTTTAATAAATGTTTTCTTTTCATCAGAATAATTATTGACACTTATTGAAACACCTTCGGTTGTTACAAAAGGTAGATTTTTTTCAATATTGCTTGTGTTTTGCTCTACTACAATTTTGTATTGTTCATTTTTTGTTTTTAAAATATCAAACTTTCCATAACCTTGTTCGTTTGTTGCAAATTGATTGATTAAAATGTTTTTTGAATCATAAACTTTAATGTTATTCAATTTTACTCCTTTTCCACTACAGCCTTTTATTTGAACACCAACTGTATTATCACAATCAAATAATAACTTTCCACCTTCAATGCCGAAAGTAATTGACTCGTTGTCTAAGGAGTTGTTATTGCTGGTTTTGGGACTGTCTTTAGTGTTAAATATTTCAATTGGAAAAATTGAAGATTCATCTTCTTCAAAATTATTCATGAAATTTGTGTAAGTGTGAATATAGTATGTTCCAGAAGAATAGGTTTCGTTAAGTTTTATATGGCCGATTATAATTCCATTACTGCATAAAAATAGTTTTGAAACAACTTCGTTTTTGTCACTATCTAAAACTCTAACATAAACATTGGTGGTTGAGTAATTTAATCCGTTTGATTTTTTATCAATTACATAACCTTTAAACCAAATGGTTTCATTGGTTAAGTAAACACTTTTGTTAAAGTGTAAATGAATATTTTCACTTGCTAAACTGTAATAGTCATTTATAGATTTAGTAATTGTTTTGTGTTTGTCTTGTTCTTGAGCATTTGAGGTCAAAAAAAGAAATGTAAAAGCCAGTAGGAAATAGTTTTTGTACATAAGTTATAAAATAAATAGTTTTAGTTTAGTTCGATTTCAATATTTTCATAATAAAAATTACCTTCATTATCAATTCCTTGAACATTAAGTAGTATTGATTTTTGGTCTAAAGTTGGAATTTTAAACTCAAAATCACCATTTTCATCTGTATAAATAGAAGGTATCCAATAAATTGTTCCGTGTTTTCTAAATGATAGATTTGTGTAGCTCATATATTGTGGATTTTTAAAAGAAATTTCTTTTTGGAAACCATTTTTAACTAGAAATGTTTTTGAATTTTTACTAGCTTCTTTTGTAGTGCCAAATCGTTTTTTTGTGTAAATTCTTATTGTACCACTAGCAGCAGTCATGCCTTGTCCGTAACCTCTTTTATTTAAATATATTTCTTCTATGTCTTTAAGGGATAAATTTAGAAGAACTTCAAAAGTGCTTAAAGGAGAACCATCTAAATATATTACTGGAACTAGGGAGCCTTGAAAAGAATTCGCTGTTTTAGCTGCAATAACAACTTTATTGGTTCTTGGGTCGATTTTTACATCAAAACCTTGCGTACTTATGTAGCTTAAAACATCTTGGTATTGTTGTGCAGTTGAATCGTCGATTTTCATACCAGTTGTACCTGTTCTGTTTTCGTAATTTTCAGTATATAAAAACTTCTCGTCAACACTTTCTGTTAAAACAACTTCGTTAAGTTGGTTCGTAGTTTCGACATAAGGATAGTCTGAATTGTATTCTGCTAAAGCAATATATTTATTAGTACTGCATTTAAAAAAATTGTTAGATATAGGTTTTAAAAATTTATTTTCATTATTTGAAACCTTAGTGTTTAAATTAATATTTTCATATTTCGAATTGTTTTTTAATAATGAAATAAAGAAAGAAGTGGAATCAATAGCAACTATGTTTTCAAATTTGAAATTATTTTTGTTATCAAGACTAGTCTGAAGATTTATTCTATTTATGTTTGAGGATAAAAGAACGTTATAGTTTTCTTTGTTTTTAATGTCACCAACTGAAGAGCCTTCGATTGTTAAGCCAATGTCAAAAGGGTATTTAATGGTCGGTTTTTTAGTAACAATGTCTTTCCAGCTATATTTTATGTTATTTTGATTTAATAAAACTAAATCTAATTCAAACTGTTTATTTCGATTAAAATCTTTGAAATAATAAGAGTAATTTTCTATTTTACTTGTTAAGTAATTGTTGAAATTTAGTTGAGATGTGATAGCATTACTTTCAAAGGAAGATGTTGTTTCCTTAGGAAGAATACTAATACTAAAATTTGCTATTTTATTTTTTAAATGACCTTTAATAAGTAAAGAATCATTGTTTATTTTACTTTTTTCTAAAATAATTTTTGAATTGTTTTCTACGTGATTGTAGATTATTCTTTCACAAAATAAATTGTTGTTTTGGTCTACAATTCGAATTATATTTAACCCTTTAAAGAGGTTACTTTTTTCTAAAATGATGTCTTTAGTTGGGTTTTCAAAATAAAAATCAGCTAAAGCTACTTGATTGTTTTTTTGGATAACTAAAGTAAAGTTGACGTCTTTGATTTTTTCAAAAGTGTATGAATTTGTCTTAACTTTTATTAAGAAATTATTATCATCAGAATAATTATTAACACTCATAGTTATACCTTCTGATATAACTAAAGGGAGATTTTTTTCAACTGTAGTTTCATTTTGTTCTACTACTATTTTATATTGTTCGTTTTTAGTTTTTAGGAGATCAAACTTCCCATAACCTTGCTCGTTTGTTGAAAATTGATTGACCATATTGTTCTTTGAATCAAAAACTTTAATGTTGTTTGCTTTAATTCCTTCTCCAGAACAATTTTTAATTTGTACTCCAACAGTATTGTCGCATTGAAATAAAAGCTTATCACCTTCGACAGTAACAATAATTGATTCTTTATCAATTGTATTGTTATTATTAATTGAAGACTTGTCTTTAGTGTTGATTATTTCTATTGGAAAAATTGAAGATTCGTCTTCTTCAAAATTATTCATAAAATTTGTATAGGTATGAATATAATATGTTCCAGAAGTGAATTTATTATCCAGTTTTAAATCACCAATAATAATTCCACTATTGGCTAAAAATAATTTTGAAACAATTTCATTTTTATTTTGATCTAATATTCTTACATAAATATTAGTTGTTTCGTAATTTAAACCATTTGATTTTTTATCAATTATATAACCTTTAAACCAAATAGTTTCATTCGATAAGTAACTACTTTTATTAAAATGCAAATGAATGTTTTCAGTTGCTAAGCTGTAATAATCATTTATAGATTTAATAATAACTTGATGATTGTCTTGTTCTTGAGCATTCGAGGTCAAAAAAAGAAATGCAAAAGCTAGTAGGAAATAATTTTTACACATGGTGATATTTTTTGTATAAATATAAAAAAAATCCGACAAGAAAAACTTATCGGATTAAAATTATTTTGTTTGTATAAAATATTACATCATTCCTGGCATTCCACCACCCATTGGCATAGTAGGAGAGTCTTCTTTAATATCAATTAAAGCACACTCTGTAGTTAGAATCATTCCAGACACTGAAGCAGCATTTTCTAAAGCTACACGGGTTACTTTTTTAGGATCAATAATTCCCGCTTTAAGCATTTGAACGTATTCACCCGTTTTAGCATTGAAACCAAAATCTCCTTTTCCGTCTAATACTTTTGCTATTACTACAGAACCTTCTCCACCTGCATTTTCTACAATTGTTCTTAATGGAGCTTCGATTGCTCTGTTTACAATTTGAATTCCTGTTGCTTCATCAGCATTTTCTGCTTTTAATTTTGATAAAGCCGCTTTTGCTCTAACTAAAGCTACTCCACCACCAGCAACAATTCCTTCTTCAACAGCAGCTCTTGTTGCGTGTAAGGCATCATCAACTCTGTCTTTTTTCTCTTTCATTTCTACTTCAGAAGCAGCACCAACATATAAAACAGCAACACCACCAGCTAATTTAGCTAAACGTTCTTGCAATTTTTCTTTATCATAATCTGAAGTTGTAGTTTCAACTTGAGCTTTTATTTGGTTTACTCTAGCTTTAATGTTTTCTTTAGAACCTGCACCATTTACAATCGTAGTGTTGTCTTTGTCTATTGAAACATTTTCAGCCGTTCCTAACATCTCTAAAGTAGCGTTTTCTAAGGAATAACCACTTTCTTCAGCAATTACAGTTCCACCAGTTAAGATCGCGATGTCTTCTAGCATTGCTTTTCTTCTGTCTCCAAAACCTGGAGCTTTTACAGCAGCAATTTTTAATCCACCTCTTAATTTGTTTACTACTAAAGTTGCTAAGGCTTGGCCATCAACATCTTCAGCAATAATTAATAAAGGTTTACCAGATTGTGCAACTGGTTCAAGAATAGGTAATAACTCTTGTAAGTTTGATATTTTTTTGTCGAATAATAAAATGTAAGGATTATTTAATTCGGCAATCATTTTATCTGCATCTGTAACGAAGTACGGTGATAAATAACCTCTGTCAAATTGCATTCCTTCAACAATATCAACATATGTATCAGTTCCTTTTGCTTCTTCAACAGTGATTACACCTTCTTTTCCAACTTTTTCAAATGCTTGTGCTATTAGTTCACCTATAGTTTCGTCATTATTCGCTGAAATAGATGCTATTTGTTTTATTTTTTCAGATGAATTTCCAACTGTCTGTGATTGTTTGGTTAAATCTTCAACTATTGCTTCAACGGCTTTGTCGATTCCTCTTTTTAAATCCATTGGATTTGCTCCAGCTGCTACGTTTTTCAAACCTTCTTTTACGATTGCTTGCGCTAAAACTGTTGCAGTTGTTGTTCCGTCTCCAGCTAAATCATTAGTTTTTGAAGCTACTTCTTTAACCATTTGAGCTCCCATGTTTTCTAATGGATCAGCTAGTTCAATTTCTTTCGCTACGGTAACACCGTCTTTTGTAATTGTCGGTCCACCAAACGATTTGCTAATAATTACATTTCTTCCTTTTGGTCCTAGTGTTACTTTAACTGCATTTGCTAATGCGTCAACACCTCTTTTTAACCCATCACGTGCATCAATGTCGAATTTAATATCTTTTGCCATTTTATTTTTTTATTTTATCCGTTGACTAAAGCCAAGCGGCAATTTATTAATTTTAATTCTTAATACTTTTGTCTTAATACTCTAATTAAATAATTGCGTAAATTTCCTCTTCTTTCATGATTAGATAATCAATGCCTTCGTACTTTAATTCTGTACCAGCGTATTTACCGTATAGTACTGTATCACCAACTTTTACAGTCATTGTGTAATCTTTTTTGCCGTTTCCAACTGCTACAACTGTTCCTTTTTGAGGTTTTTCTTTTGCAGTGTCTGGAATAATTAATCCTGAAGCGGTTGTAGTTTCTGCAGCCATAGGCTCAATTACTACTCGATCTGAAAGTGGCTTTATGTTTAATGACATATTTTGTGTTTTTAATTTATTAAATGTTCTTTCTTTCTGATTTCAGAAATTATGCCAATGCTATATTTATGCCATTTTTGCCAATAAAAAAAGCCAGCACTGACAGGCTGGCATTTTTTTATAATGTTACTAAAGTTTATTTAGTAGTGTCGTTTGCTTGAGTTGCAGCAGCTGGTTGAGCATTTGTTGCTGGTGTAGTTGGTACTACTGGTGCAGTTATTTCGCTTTCGCTTACGATTTTTGAACCGTTAACACCACCATTTTCAAAACTTAAAGTAGATAAGAAAATTAAAACGATTAATGCTATTCCTAAATACCAAGTACTTTTATCTAAAAAGTCTGTAGTTTTTTGAACACCACCTATTTGTTGTGTACCTCCAAAAGAAGAAGATAATCCTCCACCTTTAGGATTTTGTACCATAATTGCTAATATTAATAGAAAACATACTATTGTAATTGCTATTAAAAAACCTGTAAATCCCATAATTAATTATTTTGTTGTAAATCCTTTATATCTTTTATTCGGTTTGCAAAGAAAATACTTTTTTCTGGATATTTCAAAATTAATATCTCATAAGCTTGAATTGCTTTCTTATATTTCTTTTGTTCCAAGTAAATTCTGGCTAATGTTTCAGTCATTAAATGCGTAGGTTCTTGTATAACCTTTTCAATAATGACAGTGTTTATAGACGTTTCTTTAAGAGGTCCAATTTTTGGATTGCTTTCAATAAACTTGTCTATAATGTCTAATTTTTTCTTTTTTTCTTCTGGAAAATTTTCTTCATTTTCTTCAATTCCTCTTTCAATTGGTGCAAATTTTGTCAATTGTAGCCATTCTGAAAACGAATGTTTTTCTTGAGAATCAAAATGTAAAGGTTTATTTATGTCTAGTTTTTCTTCAATTTCGGATAAAGGCTCTACACTTTTTTCATTAGAAGCTTTAAATTCTTCTACTTCAATATTATTTTGTAACGCTTTTGGATTTAAGATTTCAAAACTTTCCACAAAAATTTCATTTATTTCTTTTTGTTGTTTTTCAATTAAATCTGTATTAACTGTTTTGAAATTTTCAGAAGTTACAAAATCAAATAAAATAGTTCTATCCGTTGTGTGTGCAGCAGTTTTTTTTAATTCAAAATTATATCTATAACTATTTAAGTTGTACAAACCTTTTAAATACAAAGCACGTATGCCTTGAAAATAAGGGTATTGGTTTAAAATAGTTTCCAATGCCATACTTTGATTTTCATCAACAGCATCAGGATTGTTTAATAGATATGTTATTTTACTTATGTTCAATTTGAATTATTTTTTTACCATTTAGCTAATGCTTCATTAAAGATGTCTTGTGTAATTCTATCAAAAATTACGTCTAATGATTTTGTTAATTGTGAACCTGTTAATTGAGCATTTCCATCAAAATCATCATAGAAAGAAAAACGTTTTTCAAAATCGTCTTCTTCTTTGTTTCTGTTGGTATATCTAACATTTATAGAAATTGTCAATCTGTTTTGTGCAGCTGCTTGATCTGCAGTTGCAGTCATTGGAGTAATTCTGTATTCAGTTATTTCTCCTTCAAAAAGTAATTCACCTCCAGTGTTTGTTAGATTTAAATTGGTTTGATTTTGGATTAAATCTTGTAATTTTAAGGTAAAAGTTCTTTCAATTCCTGGTTGAATTAAATCTGCATTATTCGCAAAATAATTTACTTGAAACGTTTTGGCTTCAATAGGTTTTGCACCAGTAAAATTATAAGCACCACAGCCATTCAATAAAATTGAAACAAGAATTAATGTTATATAATATATTTTTTTCATTTTAAAATCTGATTTTTAAAGGTCGTATTGCTTAATTTTTCTATATAAAGTTCTTTCAGAAATCCCTAATTCATCAGCTGCAGCTTTCCTTTTTCCTTTGTTTCTTTCTAAAGATTTTTTAATTAATTCTATTTCTTTTGCTTCTAAACTCAAGGTTTCTTCTTCTTCTATTGCTTCTGCAAAAAGGTAATTTTCGTCATCATCATCATCAATGTCTTCATACTGTTCTTGGTTTTGATGTGTTTTTGAAGGAATCATTTCTAATCTTGGTTCTTCATCAAAAGAAGTTTTGTTTTCTTCGGATTTTCCATAAATTTTCTGAATCAAACCTTTGTTAGCTTCCTGAACGTTAGAATTTCCATTTTTGATTAAGTCAAGCGTGAGTTTTTTTAAATCAGACAAATCACCTTTCATATCAAAAAGTACTTTGTATAAAATTTCTCTTTCGTTACTGAAGTCGTTTTCTGCTTTTTTATCCTTTACTAAAGCGGGTAAATTTGAGCCGCCTTCTGGTAAGTAAGAATGGATTGTTTGTAATGAAATTTCTCTGTTAGTTTCTAAAACTGAAATTTGTTCAGCTATGTTTCTTAACTGACGAATATTTCCATTCCAACGGTATTTTATTAAATATTGAGCCGCATTTTCGTCCAACTTTATTGGTGGCATGTTGTATTTATGAGCAAAATCTGAAGCAAATTTGCGAAATAATAAATGAATATCGTCTTTTCTGTCTCTTAGAGGGGGTAATAATATTTCAACTGTACTTAATCTATAATACAAGTCTTCTCTAAATTTTCCTTTTTCAATAGCTTCAAACATATTTACGTTTGTTGCTGCAACAATTCTAACATTAGTTTTTTGAACCTTTGAAGAGCCTACTTTAATAAATTCACCATTTTCTAAAACACGAAGTAATCTGACTTGTGTTGTTAAAGGTAATTCTCCAACTTCATCTAAAAAAATTGTCCCATTATCAGCAACTTCAAAATAACCATCACGAGCACCTGTTGCTCCAGTAAACGAACCTTTTTCGTGACCAAATAATTCACTATCTATTGTTCCTTCTGGAATTGCCCCGCAGTTTACGGCAATATATTTTCCATGCTTTCTTTGTGAAAGCGAATGGATTATTTTTGGCATACTTTCTTTACCAACACCACTTTCACCAGTTATTAAAACGGATATATCGGTTGGTGCTACTTGGATAGCTTTTTCAATGGCGCGATTCAGTTTTGGATCATTCCCAATAATTTCAAAGCGTTGTTTTATGTTTTGTATGCTTTCCATATTTATGCTGAATTTATTTCAGAATCTTTTTTTTTGCCACGAATTTCACGAATTGGCACTAATTATTTTATTTTACTAATTTTTATTTGAATACTTACAGAACAATCCTTTTATGCTGTAATGTTTTAGGGCTAAAATTTGCTAAAATTCCTAAACCACTTTTTGTGATATTCATATAATTTAAAGTTTGAGAAATATTATCATCAACTAGTGATTTAATTGCTTTAACTTCCAATATAATTTCATCATAAACTACAAAATCTGCATAAAATTTCTTTTGTAATTTTTGACCTTTATAAATAATAACAAATTCTTTTTCTCTTTCGAAAGGAATGTTGTTATTTCTGAATTCAATTTCAAGGGCTTCTTTGTAAACGACCTCTAATAATCCTCCTCCAAGTTCATTGTGAACTTCCATGCATAATCCAATTATTCGATAATATTCATCTTGTTTATATAGACTCATAAAAACAAATTTAAAATTCGTGCTAATTCGTGAAATTCGTGGTTAAAACATCCTACATAAACTCACTATACCCAACTGCATCACCTTTTAAAGTAGCGCCAGTACAATCTTTAATTTTTACAAGAACAAATTCTCCAACTTTATAATTTTCTTTTGGAAAAACAGTCACCATGTTTTCAGAGTTTTTTCCACTCCATTCTTGGTCTGATTTTTTGGATGCTTTTTCAATCAGAACTTCGACAATTTCTCCTACGAATCGTTTTGTTCTTGTTTCACTAATTTTTTGTTGTAAATCAACTATTTCTTGTAATCTTCTTTTCTTAACTTCTTCAGGAACATCATCTTCTAGTTTTCTTGCAGCAAGTGTTCCTGGTCTTTCAGAATAAGAAAACATATAACCAAAATCATATTGAACATATTCCATTAAGCTTAAAGTATCTTTATGATCTTCTTCAGTTTCTGTTGGGAAACCAGCGATTAAATCTTGAGAAATTGTTACGTTTGGAATGATAGCTTTTATTTTATCAACCAATGTCATGTATTCTTCACGCGTATGTTGACGGTTCATTTCTTTTAATATTCGAGTGCTTCCACTTTGAACTGGTAAATGAACATAATTACAAACATTATGATGATTAGCTATTACATGTAAAACCTCTTCGTGCATGTCTTGTGGGTTAGATGTAGAAAATCTAAAGCGCATTTTCGGAAATGCAATAGCACACATTTCAAGCAATTGAGCAAAGTCAACCGAAGTTGCTTTTTCCATTTCAGATGCTTTTACAAAATCTTTCTTCAAGCCTCCACCATACCATAAATAACTATCCACATTTTGACCTAAAAGACAAACTTCTTTAAAGCCTTTATCCCATAAATCTTGAATTTCATGAATAATACTTTGTGGTTCTCTACTGCGTTCTCTTCCTCTTGTGAAAGGGACAACACAAAAGGTGCACATATTATCACAACCACGAGTGATTGAAACAAATGCAGTTACACCATTGCTGTTTAATCTAACGGGAGAAATATCTCCGTAAGTTTCTTCCTTTGATAATATAACATTTATGGCATCTCGACCATCTTCAACTTCTGCTAATAAATTTGGTAAATCTTTGTAAGCATCTGGTCCAACCACTAAATCAACAATTTTTTCTTGTTCTAAAAATTGTTCTTTTAATCGTTCAGCCATACAACCTAGTACTCCAACTTTCATTTTTGGATTTACATCACGTTTTACTGCGTTATATTTTTCTAAACGTTTTCTAATTGTTTGTTCCGCTTTATCTCTAATTGAACATGTGTTCACAAGTACTAAATCTGCTTCTTCCAGAACTTGAGTTGTATCGTAGCCTTGTTCATTAAGAATTGAAGCTACAATTTCACTGTCTGAAAAATTCATAGCACATCCATAACTTTCAATAAAAAGTTTTTTTGAATTTCCTTCTTTTTTATCAATTATCAAGTTAGTTCCTTGCTTGCTTTCGTCTATAACTTTTTCCATAAAATCATTTTCCTTATTATATAGGAAGGCAAAGATAATACTAAAAAATAAAATATGACAAGTTGACAGATTTAGTTTAACACTTTTTTTGTTTTGGGCGTGCCCTTTCAGGTCAGGCTTTCCGTTCCCGCTTCCCGATAAAAATCGGGAGAGCTCCACTACAATCCTTCACGCAGTATCAATATCAATTTCAAAAATCAATTTCAATTAAAGAAATCAATAATTACAATTTGTATTTAATAATTTGTGAAAATTTGTAAAATCTGTGCGAAAATCAATTTCAAACATTAACAAAGTAAAATTATTTCAATTTCTTAAATCTGAGTATTAAAAATCAACTTTGTATCCTTACATTTTTATCACAAATAAATAAAAAAAATCCTCAAAACATCAAAATTTAAAAAAAACACATACTTTTGCGACAAATAAAAAATCAGAATGGCAAAGAATTTAGTAATCGTTGAGTCACCTGC
This sequence comes from Flavobacterium gelidilacus DSM 15343, assembly GCF_000422685.1. Taxonomy (GTDB): domain Bacteria; phylum Bacteroidota; class Bacteroidia; order Flavobacteriales; family Flavobacteriaceae; genus Flavobacterium; species Flavobacterium gelidilacus. Next base: position 203,929 of record NZ_KE383905.1, read on the forward strand.
AAAGGCAAAAACAATCGAGAAATTTCTAGGGAAAGATTTTCAAGTGGAATCAAGTTATGGGCATATTGCCGACTTGCCATCAAAGGAAATAGGAGTAGATGTAGAGAATGGTTTTAAACCAAAATATGAAGTTTCTTCCGATAAAAAAGCCCTTGTAAGTAAACTAAAAACACTTGCTAAAAATGCCGACATGGTTTGGTTGGCTTCCGATGAAGACCGAGAAGGAGAAGCTATTTCTTGGCATTTGTCAGAAGAATTAAAGTTAGATAAAAGCAAAACAAAACGTATTGTTTTTCATGAAATTACAAAAACTGCTATTCTAAAAGCTATTGAAAATCCAAGAGATATTAATTATGACTTGGTAAATGCACAACAAGCACGTAGGGTTTTAGATAGATTAGTTGGGTATGAACTTTCACCAGTGCTTTGGAAAAAAGTAAAAGGAGGTTTGTCTGCTGGTCGTGTACAATCTGTTTCTGTTCGATTAATAGTAGAACGTGAAAGAGAAATACAAGAATTTAATTCAGTTGGAACCTATAGTATAACAGCAGAATTCAATACAGAAGCTGGAAAAAGTTTTAAAGCTAAATTGCCTAAAAACTTCAATACAAAACAAGAAGCAGAAGATTTTTTAAAGAAAAATATTGGTACAAATTTCAAAGTCGCAGATTTAGAAACTAAACCAACAAAGAAAACTCCAGCTGCACCTTTCACAACTTCGACTTTGCAACAAGAGGCTGCTCGTAAATTATATTTACCTGTTGGAATCACAATGCAAATTGCTCAACGTTTATATGAAGCCGGTTTAATTACTTATATGAGAACTGACAGTGTTAATCTTTCACAAGATGCTATGAAAGCGGCAGAAGATGAAATTACACGTTCTTATGGTAAAGAATTTAGTAAGCCAAGAAGTTTTACTAATAAAAGTAAAGGAGCACAAGAAGCTCACGAGGCAATTCGTCCAACGGATATGTCACAACATACTGTAAATGTAGAAAGAGATCAAGCTAGATTATACGATTTAATTTGGAAAAGAACTTTAGCTTCACAGATGAGTGATGCGCAATTAGAGCGTACAAATGTAAAAATTGAAGCAAATAACCATAATGAAACTTTTACTGCAAGTGGAGAAGTTATCAAATTCGAAGGATTTCTAAAAGTGTATTTAGAAGGAAATGACGATGATGATGAAGAACAAGATGGATTGCTTCCTGCAATGAAAGTAAATGAAAAACTTACAAATTCTTATATTCAAGCTACAGAGCGTTTTTCTCGTCCACCTGCAAGATATACAGAAGCATCATTGGTTAAGAAATTAGAAGAATTAGGAATCGGACGTCCTTCTACATATGCACCAACTATTTCAACAATTATCAACAGAAATTATGTTGAGAAAGGAAGTTCAGAAGGAGCAGAAAGAAAATATACGCAATTTACTTTATTAAGTAACGAAGTTAAATCAAAAGTACTTACAGAAACGACAGGTTCTGACAAAGGAAAAATGGTTCCAACTGATATTGGTACAATTGTAAATGACTTCTTGGTTAAAAATTTCTCAACTATTTTAGATTATAACTTTACAGCAAAAGTAGAGCAAGATTTTGACGAAATTGCTGAAGGAAATATCGATTGGACAAACATGATGAATGAATTTTATTCGAAATTCCATCCAAATGTTGTTGATGTTGAGGAAAATGCAGATAGAGAAAGTGGAGAACGAATTTTAGGAACTGATCCAAAAACAGGAAAACCAATTTCTGTTCGTTTAGGAAAATTTGGTCCAATGGCTCAAATTGGAGATGCAGAAGATGAAGAAAAACAATTCGCAAGTTTAAGTCCAGATCAAAATATCGGAACCATAAATTTAGAAGATGCTTTAAAATTATTTTTATTGCCTAAAAATTTAGGAACTTATAAAGATGAAGAAGTAGAAGTTAACAATGGCCGCTATGGTCCTTATGTTCGATTTGGAACAATGTTTGTTTCCCTGCCAAAAGGAGAAGATCCCTTAGATGTTACGTTCGATAGGGCAAAAGAATTAATTGCTGAAAAAGAAGAAGCTGATGCTCCAGTTGGGACATATGATGCATTGCCTATTCAAAAAGGTGTTGGTCGTTTTGGTCCTTTTATCAAATGGAATGGATTGTTTATAAATGTGAACAAAAAATATAATTTTGATAAATTATCGCAATCAGACATGAATGAATTGATAAAAGATAAAATTCAAAAAGAGATTGATAAGATAATTCACGATTGGAAAGAAGAAGGAATTCGTGTGGAAAAAGCAAGATGGGGTAGAAGTGTTATCTTGAAAGGGAAAGTTAAAATTGAACTAAGTAAGGATATTGATGCAGCTGCCATGACTTTGGAAGAAGTTAAAGATATGATTGAAAAGAAAGCTCCTGCAAAGAAAAAAGCTCCTGCTAAAAAGAAAGCACCTGCTAAAAAAACTACCGCAAAAAAGAAATAATATATGATGTTTGATTTTTTACAACCTTTATCAGACGATTTAGTTATAGATATTCATAGAGTGTCTAATCAGGCATTAGGTAAAAAAGTTATTTTAAACACAAATCAAGAAACGCCTATATTAAAAGAAGATTCAATTGCATTTATTGGTGTTTTAGATAATAGAGGGTCTAATTCTATATCTAACTTAGAAGATTTAAATGAAGTTAGGTTGCAATTTTATAATTTGTTTCCTGGAAATTGGAACGCGAATATATATGATTTAGGTGATGTTTTGGCGGGAAGTACAGTTGAAGATACTTACTATGTTGTAAAAATAATTTGTGCTGAATTAATTAAAAAAAGAATCATACCAGTTATAATTGGAGGTAGTCAAGATATATCTTATGCCATGTATAGGGCATATGACAATCTAGATCAAATGGTAAATCTTGTTGCTGTTGATAGTAAATTTGATTTCGAAAACATTCAAAATAAAGGTTTAGCTGATTCTTATTTGTCGAAAATGATAGTTGATGAGCCTAATAACCTATTTAATTATTGTAATATCGGTTATCAAACCTATTATAATTCGCAAGAAGAAATAGATTTAATTGAAAAATTATATTTTGATGCTTACAGATTAGGAGAGGTTTCTCATAATACAACTATCGCAGAACCAGTGTTTAGGGACGCTGATGTTGTTAGTATTGATATGATGTCTGTTAAGTCTAGTGATTCAGGAAATAAAAATCCTTTTGTTCCAAACGGTTTTAATGGAAAAGAAATATGTATATTAGCAAGATATTCTGGAATTAGTGATAAGATTTCATCTTTTGGTATATTTAACCATAATAATACAAAAGAAGAATCCGTTTTGATTTCACAAATAATGTGGTATTTTGTAGAAGGTTATCATTACAGGTCTAAAGAATACCCAATAGGAACAAGAGAAAATTTTATAAAATATATTGTTCCAGTTGAAGAAGAAGATCTTATTTTTTATAAAAGTAATTATTCGGAGAGATGGTGGATTGAAATTCCATACACCGATTCGAACAATAAATTAAAGAGAAATACGTTATTACCATGTTCATACGAGGATTATATTCTTGCCACACAGCAAGAGATTCCAAATAGATGGTGGAAAGCGCAAAGAAAAAATTGTATTTAATACAATAATTATTCAATAATAGCGTTAATTGACAATAAATGATGTGTTTTAAAGAAATTTTGTGATTTTTTTAATAAAGTATTGTTTTTGTCAAATAAAATAAATAGGTTTACGCCCTGAAAAAATTAAAAATTTTAACCCAAATTTAATATGAAGAAGTTCATAGTATTTTCGTTGTTTGTTTCAATCCTTGCAAGTTGTGGAGGAAGTGACAAAGGAGAACTTGTAGGAGTTAAAGGAAAAAAATGGCATCCTGAAAAGCCATATGGTATGACATTAGTTCCTGGTGGAGCATTTATCATGGGTAAATCCGATGATGATCCTGCTAACATGCAAGATGCGCCAACTAAAACTGTAACAGTACGTTCTTTCTACATGGATGAAACAGAGATTACAAACTCAGAATACCGTCAATTTATCGAATGGGTAAAGGATTCAACTATAAGAACAAGATTGGCAATATTAGCAGACGAGATGGGTCAAGCACCTGGAAGTGGCGGTATTGGTGAATTTGCTTTTAATGATGCTGATCCAGCAAATATGTCGCCTTACGACAAGTATATGTATGAAAACTATTACAGTATTGGTACGAATGATGACCCATTTGCAGGTAGAAAGTTAAATAAAAAAGCTAAGTTAATTCAAGACCCACAAAGATACCCAGATGAGTATTATGTTGAGGTTATGGATTCAATGTATTTGCCAGCTGCAGAGTCTTACAATGGTTTAAGAACTATGGATGTTGCTAAATTGAAATTTAGATATACAGAAGTTGACTTAAATGAAGCGGTAAAACAAAAAGGAAGAAAATCGTTTTTGAAGAAAACAGAACCAGTTGAAATTTATCCTGATACAACTGTTTGGATTAAAGATTTTGCTTATTCTTACAATGAGCCAATGCATAATGATTATTTCTGGCACCAAGCTTACAGTGATTATCCAGTAGTAGGAGTAACTTGGAAGCAAGCGAAAGCATTTTGTGCTTGGAGAACTTTAAAAAAGAATTCTTATATCAAATCAAAAAAAGGTAGAGATTTAATAAATCAATTTAGATTGCCAATTGAAGCAGAGTGGGAATATGCTGCTCGTGGAGGTATAGAATCTGCAACTTTTCCTTGGGGAGGTCCTTATGCTCATAGCGATAGAGGATGTTTCTTAGCTAACTTTAAACCAAATAGAGGTGATTATGCTGCTGACGGTGCTTTGTATACTGTTGAAGCTAAATCAATGGAGGCTAATAACTTCAACTTGTATAATATGGCTGGAAACGTTTCTGAATGGACAGAGACTTCTTACGATCCAGGTGCTTATGAGTTTGTTTCTACTATGAATCCAAATGTTTCAGATAGAAAAAACCAACGTAAAGTTATTCGTGGTGGTTCGTGGAAAGATGTTGCTTACAACTTGCAAAATGCAACACGTGACTTCGAATATGCAGATTCTGCAAGAAGTTATATCGGTTTCAGAACTGTACAAGATTATATGGGAACTAAAGTTACAGGTCAATAAGAATATTAATCAAACTATATATTAAACTAAACTAAATTAACAAAAAAACTTAACTAAATTTAAAATTATTATGGCTTTATTATCACCAAAAATCATGAATTTCGCCTACGGTATGGGTGCTGCGATTGTAATCATTGGAGCGTTATTCAAAATTGCTCACTTTGAAATTGGACCACTTACAGGAACTGTAATGTTAACAATAGGATTGGTTACAGAAGCGGCAATTTTTGCACTATCTGCTTTTGAAACACCACCACAAGAACTTGATTGGTCTTTAGTTTATCCAGAATTAGCAGGAGGACAAGTTTCTTCTAAAAAAGCAAAACAAGAAAATCCAGCAGAAGCTCAAGGATTGTTATCTCAAAAATTAGACTCTATGTTAAAAGATGCTAAAATTGATGGTGAATTAATGTCTAGCTTAACAAATAGTATTAAAAATTTCGAAGGAGCAGCAAAAAATATTGCACCAACTGTAGATTCAATAGCATCTCAAAAGAAATATAGCGAAGAAATGTCTATGGCAGCTTCTCAATTAGAGTCTTTAAATAGTTTATATAGATTACAATTAGAAAGTGCTAACAGAAATGCTGAAGCTAACAAAGAGATTGCAGATAATGCATCTAAATTAAAAGAGCAAATGCAAAGTATGACTTCTAACATAGCATCATTAAATTCAGTTTATGGTGGAATGTTAACAGCAATGAGTAATAGAGGATAATTGGTTTTATCAATTAAATAAAATTTATTAATTAAAACTAATTAACACAACACAAAATGGCAGGAGGAAAATTAACCCCTAGACAGAAGATGATTAACCTAATGTACTTGGTTTTCATCGCAATGCTAGCAATGAATATGTCAAAAGAAGTGCTTTCAGCATTTGGATTGATGAATGAAAAATTTGAGGCGGCAAACGCTACTTCAACTAGTACAAATGAACAAATGTTAACGGCTCTTGATGCGAAAGCAGTTGAGGCGAAAGGTGAGTTCGAAAAAGCTGCTTTAATTGCTCATAAAGTTGAAGCGGCAACTAAAAAATTCAATTCTTTTGTGGCAACATTAAAAGCTGAAGTTTTAGTAGGTGTTGAGCCAGAAGATGGAAAGTTACCATACGAATCTATGGATAAGGCGGATAACTTAAACAACAGTTGGTTTACAGGTGAAGGGTATACTAAAAGAGGTAATGAAGTTATTGCTGCAATTGAAACCTACAAAACAGAAATGAAAGCTGCTTTAGGTTCAGAAAAGAAATTTCAACCTATATTAAATGAAATTACAACTAAATTTGATTTATCTGAAGTAACTAATAAAGAAGGTTTAAAAATTAAATATTTAGATTATCACTTTAAAGGTTTTCCTGCTATTGCTTCATTAGCAAAATTATCAGCATGGCAAAATGATTCAAATAAAGCTGAGTCAGATGTAATAAGTGTTGCTCTTGGTAAAGCTGCTGTACAAGCTGCTTCTTATAGTAATTATCAAGCTATTGTAGTTTTAGATAAAAATGCTTATTTCCAAGGTGAAAAAGTTACAGGTAAAGTTGTTTTAGGTCGTTATGACGAAAACACTAAACCAGAAAAAGTAACTGGTGCTGTTTTAGATCCAGCAACTGGTCAAGCTAAAATTAATTTAACAGCAGGTGCTGTTGGAGAGCAAAAAATTGGTGGTGAGTTTACTTTCATTGAAGATGGTAAAACAATTCCATTAAAATTTAATGGTACTTATGTTGTAGTTCCACGTCCAAATTCAGCTACTATTTCTGCTGATAAAATGAATGTGGTTTACAGAGGTGTTGAAAACCCTATTACAGTTACCTTTCCTGGAGTTGCTAGTAGTAATGTTACTGCAAGTGCATCTGGAATGTCAGGTGGAAGTAACGGAAAATACATATTAAGACCAAGTTCTGGTACTGAAGTTATAATTACAGCTTCAGCTAAGTTACCTGATGGTTCAACAGTTTCAGACAAAAAAGCATTTAGAATTAAAGGTTTACCAAATCCAACAGGTAAAATTAGAGGTGAAACTGCTGCTAGTGGACAAACTTCAAATTTAGAAGTGAGTACAGTATCTGCTGAACTTGAAGATTTTGATTTCCCTGTTTCTGTTAGTGTAACTGAGTTTACTATAAAAGTACCAGGAGAAGCTACTATTAAAGTTAGTGGAAATAGAATGGACGGAAGAGCTAAAGCTGCTATTAGAAAAGCTAAGCGTGGTGATGTTGTAGTGATTAGTAATATTAAAGCAACATTTACAGGTATTGGTCAAATACCAAAAGCTACATCAACTTGTACATACGAAATACAATAATTTTACAATATTTGAGTTTTATTAAAAACTAATATTTTATATAATGAATTACAAAAATTTATTTTTAGCATTATTAACATTTGGTACGATGACAGTTTCGGCTCAGTCTAACCTTTTAAATGCTAAAACTCCAGATCAGATAGGTAAGAAATCAGATGCTCAAATGAATTCTGATAATGATAAACCGCTACCTTATGGATATGTAGACGATAGAGACGTTTTGTTTGGAAAAACAGTATGGGAAATTATTGATCTTGATGAAAGAGTAAATTTTCCTATGTATTATCCTATTGATGAGTCTTTAGGTGATAACAGAAAATCATTATATAGCGTTTTAGTTTCAGGAATTCGTGATGGAAAGATAACAGAGGTTTATGACTCAAGTTATTTTACTACCAAAAAAACTCTTAAAGACATCGAAGCTTCTTTGGTTAAAATTGACACAACAGATGTTGGAATTGATCAGATAAATGCTGGTCAAACTTTATCTGATGAATATATCAAAAGAACTGAACTTAAAGCTATTGATGTTGATGGTTACAGAATTGTTGGAAGATGGTACTTTGACAAAAGACAAGGAGAATTAAAATACCGTATGTTAGGTATTTGCCCAATTATCCCAGATGTTTATACTATGGGTCAAGAAGAAAAAGATTATATCGATTTATTTTGGGTATTTTTCCCTTCTGTTAGAGACGTTTTACATGAAAACTATGCTTTCAATGGTATTAATTCTTCTGCTCCAATTTCATTTGACCATTTGTTAAATGCACGTAGATTTAGTGCTACTATTTATCAAGAAGAAAATGTACAAGGAGATAGAAAAATTAGTGAGTACATGAAAGAAAATGCTCAAATGCAATTATTAGAATCAGAAAGAATAAAAGAAAAAATTAGAAACTTCGAACAAGATATGTGGAGTTACTAAATTCATTTAAACTTTAAATTATATAAAAACTCTTACCATTTATTTGGTAAGAGTTTTTTACTTTTACACCATGATAGATTTTATTATAGTAGGGAATGGTTTAGCCGGAATTTGTTTTACAGAAATTGCAATTCAAAACAATAAATCTGTTTATGTTTTTGATGATAATTCTCAGCCTTCTTCAAAAATTGCTGGTGGATTATATAATCCTGTAGTTTTAAAAAGATTTAGTGAAGTCTGGAAAGCTAAAGAACAATTAGAAATTGCTTTCCCTCTATATAAATCAATGGAAGAAAAACTAAGTTTTACATTTGATTATAAAATTCCAATTTATAGAAGATTAGCCTCAATTGAAGAGCAAAATAACTGGTTTCAAGCCGCTGATAAGCCCAATTTATCCGCTTTTTTGTCACCAAACTTGGTAACTGACAAATTGCAAAATATTGTGTCTTCTTTCGGTTTTGGGGAAGTATTAGAAACTGGTTATTTAGACATTGCTTCTCTAATAAAACATTATTCGGATTATCTGTCCAAGTTAAATCTGTACTCTTCTGAAAGATTTGATTATGATAAAATAAAATTTAAAGATGATTTTGTTGAGTATAAAGATATTCAAGCAAAACACATCATTTTTGCAGAAGGCTTTGGACTACATTCTAATCCATTTTTTAGTAACTTACCATTAGACGGCACAAAAGGTGAATTACTTATCATTAAAGCGCCTAATTTAAAGTTAGAAGTTGTAGTGAAATCAAATATTTTCATTTTTCCTATAGGAGAAGATTTATATAAAGTAGGAGCAACTTACGATTGGAAAGACAAAACAAACAATCCAACCGAAGAAGGTAAAAATGAATTAGTAGAAAACCTAAAAGATTTAATTACTTGCGATTTTGAAATTATTAAACATTTTGCAGGTGTTAGGCCAACCGTTAAAGACAGAAGACCTTTAGTGGGTTCTCACCACAACTATAAAAGTGTACATGTTTTAAATGGTTTAGGTACAAGGGGCGTAATGCTTGCGCCATATTTATCAACACAATTATTCAAAAATATAATTGATAATGTCCCATTAGCAAACGAAATAAATATTCAAAGAATCTATAAAAAAATGAATATTAACTTCTAATATATCTTTCATCTTTCAGAGAAGCGGTCTTTTATCTATTTTCTTTCATCTATTTTCTTTTCCTTCCAATCTTTATCATACGAAATAAACATGTTAATCCAGATGTTTCGTGCTAATCGCATATTTATGGGCATTAACACTATCAAAGTAATCACAATTGCTATAAAAGCCGTTATAATTGTACTGCTAAAAAAAACATAAGATATTATAAATGCAGCTACCGAAAACGCGACACCTAAGCCGTAACTAACATACATTGCCCCATAAAAAAAAGAAGGTTCAAGATTGTATTTTAAATTACAATGACTGCATTTTTCGTGCATTTTGTAAATATTTCTTAAATTGAATGGGTTTTTGTCCAAATACATACTTTCTTCAGAACATTTTGGACAACTTCCTGTTAAAATACTATTTAGTTTGGATCCTTTTTTTAACATTTGCAAAAATTTTATTCAAAGATACGATAAGAAGGGATTATCTTTGTAACAATTGTAACAATATATAATGCTAAACATACACAATTTATCGGTTTCCTTTGGTGGAACATTTTTATTTGAAGAAGTCACTTTTAGATTAGGTGCAGGAGATAGAGTAGGACTTGTCGGAAAAAATGGTGCAGGAAAATCAACTATGTTAAAAATTTTAGCAGGTGATTTTAAACCAGATTCTGGTGTAATCGCAACCGAAAAAGAAGTTAAAATGGGTTTTCTTCGTCAAGATATTGATTTTGAAGAAGGAAGAACAGTTCTGGAAGAAGCTTATCAGGCTTTTGAAGAAATTAAAAAAACTGAATTCCGTATTGATGAAATAAATCATCAATTATTGACTAGAACAGATTATGAAAGTCAAGGTTATTCCGAATTAATTGAAGAATTAAGTGATTTGACACATCTATATGAAATCTTAGGTGGATATAATTATGTTGGAAATACTGAAAAAATACTTTTAGGTTTAGGTTTCAAACGGGAAGATTTCAATAATCTTACGTCTACTTTTTCAGGTGGATGGAGAATGCGTATTGAATTAGCTAAACTTTTACTTCAAACTAACGATATTTTATTATTAGATGAGCCAACCAATCACTTGGATATTGAAAGTATTATTTGGTTAGAAGGTTTTTTAAGAAATTTTGCTGGAGTTGTTGTTATTGTTTCGCATGATAAAATGTTTTTAGATAACGTTACAAACCGAACCATAGAAATTTCATTAGGAAAAGCATACGATTTTAATAAACCTTATTCGCAATATCTTGAGCTACGTCACGAAATTCGTGAAAAGCAATTGGCTACACAAAAAAATCAATCTAAAAAGATTGAGGAAACAGAAAAGTTAATTGAAAAATTTAGAGCAAAAGCTTCTAAAGCATCAATGGCACAATCGCTAATCAAAAAACTTGATAAAGTAGAGCGAATTGAAGTTGATGAAGACGATAATTCAGTAATGAATATCTCATTTCCAGTTTCGCAAGTTCCAGGAAGAGTTGTGATTGAGGCCGAAAATGTTACTAAAGCTTATGGTGATAAAACGATTCTAAAAGACATTTCATTATTAGTGGAACGTGGAAGTAAAATCGCTTTCGTGGGTCAAAATGGTCAAGGAAAATCGACTTTCATTAAAGCAATTGTTAACGAATTCAAATATGAAGGAACAATTAAACTAGGTCACAATGTGCAGTTAGGTTATTTTGCTCAAAATCAAGCGGAATATTTAGATGGTGAAATTACATTATTAAGAACAATGGAAGACGCTGCAACTGATACCAATCGTGCTAAAGTTCGTGACATGTTAGGTTCGTTTTTATTTGGTGGAGATGATGTAGAAAAGAAAGTAAAAGTGCTTTCTGGTGGTGAACGAAATCGTTTGGCTTTATGTAAATTATTGTTACAGCCTATCAATGTCTTGGTAATGGATGAGCCAACAAATCACCTAGACATAAAATCTAAAAATGTTTTAAAAGCAGCCTTACAAAAATTTGAAGGAACGTTACTTTTGGTTTCTCACGATAGAGATTTCTTGCAAGGAATGTCTAACTTAGTTTACGAATTCAAAGATCAAAAAATCAAAGAATATTTAGGTGATATTAACTATTTCTTAGAACAACGCAACATGGAAAATATGCGTGAAGTCGAAAAAAAGGATGTTGCCAAAAAAGAAGAGCCAAAAACCAATAATAAAGTTTCTTACGAAGATCAAAAGAAAGGTAAATCGCTTCAAAACCGTCTAAGTAAAATTGAAAGTCAAATCAAAGAGTTAGAAATTAACATTCAAAAAGACGATAAAGAATTGGCTTCTAATTATAATAAGTTAATCGAAAATGCTGCATTTTTCATGGCTTACGAAAAAAAGAAAAAAGAACTAGATAAACTTTTAGAAGATTGGGAAATTGTTCAAGCAGATATTGATAAAATGAATTAATCAACCAAACCAATTTTTTTTGAATGTCGAATAGCTTCTTGACTAGATTCGAAATAACAAGTTTCAACCTCTAAACTAGTTATGTTTTTCATTATCTGAAGGGTTTTGCTTTTTTTTGAATTTCCAACTTGTCTAATGTAAACTGCTTTTATATGTAAAGGAAAAATTTTACATATAGATTCATATAGTTTTGGATCTTGTTGCGAATCATCACCTAATAATACGTACTTCAAGTCAGGATAAAACTCTAAAACATGTTTGATTTTATCAAATTTATGGTTGTGGCTTCCTCTTCCTGTAAAGAATAATTGTGTTAAACTCGTTTTGATGTTTTTTAAGAGCAAAACAGCTTTAGGTAAATCATGAATTCTTGCAAATTGAGTAATTAATCCATATAAATTCCATTCGCTACTAGATACATAAAAGAAGGCGTTTTCTTCTTCTTTATCAGCTCTACCTGCAGTTTGTAAAACTTTATAATGTGACACAACGTCTTCATAAATTTTTCGATTGTTCACATTTTTAAAAAGTAAAACATAAATCTTTTTTAAAGGATTTCTTGTGTGTGAAATTAAAAAAGTATCATCTATATCAGATATAAAACCAAATTTTCCGACAGTTGGTCTAATGTAAGTAGAACTAGCTTTGATTACTTTTTCATTATGCTTGATAAAAACACTGTACTTAATCCAGCCAAAATCTGCTTTGTTTTTTAAAGGAATACAAAACTTAAAATATCCGTCTTCTAAGGTTTTTGAATGAATTGTTTTTCCATTTATTTCTAAATAAACATCTTCATTTGATTTTGTTTTCAATTGAAAAAGCTTAATTATTGATCTAGCATTTTTAAAATTTTTCTTCTGAAAATCATAATCAGTCTGATTTGTAGGTTTAAAAACGTGACCCATAATGATTAATTCTTGGTCATTTGCGTAGCCACGATATAATTTCAACAAAGGTTCCATTAATTTTTATACATTTGAGTTTAGGTTTCACAAATTACAAATTATTTATTATACTTTTTATGACAGCAAAAAAGATATATATTTTAGTTATAAATCCAATTTCTGGAGATTTAGATAAAACTGAAATTTCTGAAAAAACCATTGCGTTTGCAAATGATTTGGCGATTGAAATTATTGTTTATGAAACTACTGGAACAAATGATGAAAGTGAAATTAATAAATTATTCTTAGCGATCAAACCAGAAAGAATAATTATAGCTGGTGGTGATGGTACCATAAAAATGGTTGGAGAAGCATTGGAAAAAGAAGATATAATTTTTGGAATAATTCCAGCTGGTTCTGCAAATGGCTTAGCTATTGATTTAAATTTGCCAACAACTTTAGAAGAAAGTATAAAAGTTGCCTTTCAAAAAGACTTTATTGAGATAGATATGGTCGAAATAAACAATAAAAAAAGCCTTCATTTAAGTGATATTGGATTAAATGCTCTGCTTATAAAGAATTATGAAAATGGTACAATGAGAGGAAAATTAGGCTATGCTTTAAAAGTTCTTCCAACTTTGAGTGAGTCAGAAGTGCCTTTTAAGGCTGTTATTGAATTTGATGATAAAACAATTGAATGTGTGTCGCAAATGATTGTTATTGCCAATTCTCAAAAGTATGGAACAGGTGTAACTATAAATCCTAATGGATTAATAAATGATGGTAAATTCGAAATTATTGTAATTAAGACGCTTGATTTATTTACAATCGGTAAAATTATTACAGGTAATATGACTGATGACTCTGAAGAAATTGATACTTATTGTACTAGTAAAGCAACAATAACAACTTCAAGAAAAGTTAGTTTTCAAAGCGATGGAGAATATTATGGAGAAGAAAATAAATTAGATATTACAATATTACCAAACCATATGAAAATAGCAGTTTCAAATAAAATTTGATAATATATGATTACTTCTAAAAACATTCATCTTTTGATTTCATCATTAATAGTAATTCCAACAGGGATACTTTATGGTTTTAAATCCGATTTGCAGTTTGAATTGTATCCAAAAACTATTGACGAATTTAATTTTTACAAAGCTATTATGGGTTTGTATTTAGGGTTTTCAATGCTTTGGATTTACGGAATTTTAAAACCACAAATTTTAAAAACGGCAATAATAACTAATATTGTTTTTATGTTAGGTTTAGGACTTGGCAGAACCATAAGTATGTTTTCAGATGGCATTCCAACATTTGGCTATAAATTTGGAGTTTTAGCTGAGTTGTTTCTAGGCTTTTATGGGATTTGGATTTTAAGCAAGATTGATAATACTAAAAAACAGGAATAGATTTACTTAAAAGGATTGCGTTCTTTCCATTCGGTTTTAGGTTCTAAATAGCAAAATAACTGACTAATTCCTTTGTCAATTAATGGATTTGAATGTTTCAAGAAACCAAACATTTCTTCAGGTTGAGCTCCAACTGAGCTTTTAATTTCTAAAGCTGTTCTAGCAAATATAATTTCTTTAAATTCTTTTTTAATCGAATAAGCAATCATATCATACAACATGTTCAAATACAACATTTTTTCACGTTGAATGGTGTCATCATAGCCTAAAAAATAAGTATCCATTGCATCACCATTTTTGACTAATGTGTTAAAGCCAATCATTTTGTCATTCAAAAAATAACCATAGAACAAGAAATTATCATCAACTGTTTTCTTAAATTCACAAAAGTGATTATCTGCTAAAAAAAAGGTATTAAAAGGAGCATTTTTAGCTACATGATGATATAATTCATTAATTGTATTCTCATATTTTTTAATCTCTTCACAAGATAGTTTTCGCTTTTCAACATCAACCATTTTCTTTCTAGCTCTTTTGTATTGGTCTCTGTATTTTTTACTTAAAGCATTTATGTAATCTTGTTCTGTTTTCCAATCTTTAGGGATAGAAAATAACATATTGGGTTGCGTAGTAAATTTGTAATAACCTTTTAAAACCGGAATAAGTTCGATTGAAATCTCAGTATCAAAATCTTTAAAAACAGTCAAATGAACTTTGGTTTTTTGTTGTTTAAACTGAATTTTTAAATTTTCAACAGCTAATTCTAAAACTTCAATGATTTCATTAGTTGAAATCTTATCTGATTTAGCAAAAGCATTTTGTCCAGTAAGCATATTATTTCCAATAAATAAAACATGAGAACAATAATTTTTAAAGACAAAATTCCGAACAGAAGTTTTTATACAATTATCTCTTTCTCCAAAGGATTCTAGTAAGTTTAAATTTAAAAATTGTGTCAAACTAATTCCTACAAGTTCCTCGTTTTTAAAGATTCCAACATAATTACATTGCATATTAGTTGGAGCTGATTTCTCTAAAACCAACAAATAAGAAGTTGATAGAAAAATATTTTTTTGTGCAATTAAATTCCATTCAGTTGGAAGGCTGTTTACTGAATTATATATTTTAAATGTTTTAATAGCTTTTTCTTTTTTTCAAATATAAAACAACCGTTTCTCATAGTTAATTATTTTAAGGAATTTTTATTATTCTTAAGATAAAAACTGATGATTGTTTACGGTTTAACCGTAATTGGTGTGAATATTGTATAAATATTTACGGTTTAACCGCATTTCTTTAATAATTTTGTAAAATATAAGAAGAATCGTTTTTAAGTTAAAATTTAGACTAGTACTTTAGCATGATAAATGTCCCTTAATTTATAAATCATGAAAACTAACAAACTATTCTTAATGATTGTTTTATTGATGTCATCATCAATATTTGCATCTGTTTCAATAAATGAAAAAAATGCACTTTTAGATTTGTACACTGCAACTAATGGTGATAATTGGACTAATAAATGGGATTTTAATAAACCAGTTTCAACTTGGTATGGTGTTACCCTTGTTGAAGGTAAAATTGTAGGTTTGAATTTGTCTTCTAATAATTTAGTAGGAACAATTCCAAGTTCTATTCAAGATTTAAAATATTTAGAAAGTTTTAATGTTTTTAAGAATAATTTAAAAGGTCAATTTCCTTCAGAATTATTTAAAATTCCAACTATAAAGCATATAAATATTTCATTTAATAGCTTTACAGGGCATTTGCCAGAAAGTATAAGTTTAGCAACTAGCTTAGTTAGTTTGGAACTTTTTATGAATAAATTTTCAGGAAATTTACCAAACAACATTGGTGGACTTAAAAACCTTGAAGTTTTATCTTTGTTTAATAACAACTTTGAAGGAGCTTTACCACAAGGTTTATATAATTTAAAAAACTTGAAAGAATTGCTTTTAAACAGTAACCTTTTTGAAGGTGAGTTAGATGAAAATATAGCGAGTTTAACTAAATTAGAAAATTTAAGTTTATTTGATAATCAATTAAAAGGGACGATTCCTTCTCTTGAGAAATTAACTAAGCTATCAGCATTAAACTTATCATTAAATAATTTTGTTGATTTTACTGATGCATCATTAGTTAATCTAGATAGATTTAAATTACAGATGTATAAAAACAAAAATAAAGATAAAATTTTATTAGGTGATAAAGAGACGACTATAATTGTTGCTAATAAAAGCCTAAGAGAAAATCCGGTCACTTTGTCAATTAAAGAGTAGTTATTTCATTGGTTATTAAAAGGGAAGTGTTTTTTAATGCTTCCCTTTTTTTATTTTTACTTATTTCCAACCGCAAACTATTGCTCCCATAATTGTCATTACAACAACCCAATAACCCGAAGTTATAAAAACATATTTCCATGATTTTTGTTCAAATAGTGCATTGGTTGCAACAATTGGTAAGCCTAAGAATAGTCCTGAAATAAATCCGTGAAAAGCACCGTGCTTGTAAGTTCTAAAGGCATCCATATAATCAGCCATAAATGCATTGTATGATGGAAGTGCTTTTGAAGCGTCACCACCAATCATTCCCATTGCGCCAAATTGATGTATAGTTAATACTTGCATCATAAAGGCAAACATAAAAGCGAAAATAAATGTAAATCCAAATATTTTCAACATGTTGCCTTGTCTTGCTTTTTCATCAGTCATTCCAATTTCATTCATCCAAATTGTTCCAAATACTTTTGGATTGTACCAAATAAACCCCACAACAAAACTTGATAAGGCAGCCACCAGAATCGCTAAGAAGTTAATTTCCATATTTAATATAATTTATTGGTTAGTATATCAAAGATAGAAAATTAAATAATTAGATAAACAATTGTTAAAATTAGAGCTAAAAAAACCCATCATATTTCTATGATGGGTTTTAAAGTGTATTTATGTTAATTATTCTGCAGCAACTAATTTACTAGAACTTCTGTATAAAAAGTTTGTATAAACATGTCTTCTTGCAAAACGACTTGGTGATTCAGCATTAACCATTTTTACATAAGTGTTTCTTGGAACACCAAAGTATTCAAACTTAGAACCATCAAGAAATTGAATGTATAAAACGGTTTTGTCCATATAAAAATCTCCAATATTGAAGTTTTTTATAGTCGCTTCATAAGCATCTTTTACTTTTTCTTGCGTTTCTGGAGCAATACTAACTAAAAAGTGATACGCTTCAATAACGTTTTTACTTTTTTCTTCAGCAATTAATCTCTCATCTGCATCAGCAATAGTATCAGGATGATCTTCCTTCATATTGTTTCTGTAAATAGTTTTTAACTCTTTTAGAGTAACGTTTTTGTCTACGTTTAATAATTTTCTGTACTCAGCAATTTTTTTAGTATTCATATGTAAAGCAATATAAAAAGTCATGCTTAATTTGATGACTTTCAGGTTTTTATTCAAATTGGGTGCAAATGTAGTTTAATATTTTTATATTCTGAAAGAAATATGATTTTTATTATTTAATGTAGTTTAAAACTTTTGGTTTGCTGTTGCTGATTAACCAGATTTGACCTTAAGTTAAAATATACTTCTGAATTACTTCAGCTACACCATTGTTGTTGTTTGAAGCAACAATTACGTCTGCTTTATCTCTAAGTTCAGGTGTAACGTTATCTACCCAAACACCTAAGCCAGCATATTCAATCATGGTTAAGTCGTTTTCTGCGTTTCCGACAGCTATAATTTCACTTTGACTAATGTTTAGTTTTTTAGCTAATAATTTTAAGCTTTCTGCTTTGTCGATTCCGTGTTGAGCTACTTCTAAGAAAAATGGTTTTGACATAGTAATGCTCAAATGAGGCATTGCGACTTTTAATTCTACTTCTACTTTCTTTAAGTAACTTGGCTCTTCTAGAAGAATGCATTTTACTGCATTTGTTGTAACAGCCTCAAGAAAACTAGTTACTTTGTTATGCGTTAAGCCTGTTATATTTTTCTCAATTTCAATATATTCAGAATCTTTTTCACTTACAATTTCATTATTTATATAAGTAATAATATCTGTTTTACTTTTTATACTAAAATTATATAATTCATGAATCTGTTCTTTTGATAAAGTTTGTTTAAAGAGAACTTCATCATCTTTAACGCTGCTAATTATTCCGCCGTTAAATGATATTATGTAAGAATTATTTAAATCCATTTCTAATTCTTTTGCAAAGACAGTCATTGCTGAAGTTGGTCTTCCTGAAGCCAAAATCACATGAATTCCTTGTTTTTGAGCTTTTAGAATCATTTCTTTATTTAGTGCAGATATTTTATGGTCATCTGTCAACAAGGTGTCATCCATGTCTAAAACCAACATTTTGTATGGCATTATTTGTCCCAAATTACTATTAAACATTTCTTTTTGAAATCTTCTACAACCTTTTCGTTCGTTATAAAACAAAAAAAAACTTCATATTTCTATGAAGTTTCTTAGTAGCGGGAACAGGACTCGAACCTGTGACCTTCGGGTTATGAGCCCGACGAGCTGCCTACTGCTCTATCCCGCGATGTGCGTTTGTAATTTCAATAAAATTAACCTAGTAGCGGGAACAGGACTCGAACCTGTGACCTTCGGGTTATGAGCCCGACGAGCTGCCTACTGCTCTATCCCGCGATTTGTGAGTGCAAAAGTACAACGATAAATTGAATAAACAAATCTTTTTTTAAATAATGTTTTTATTTTATCTATTGCGTTGATATGACTACCTTTGCAAAAATAATAAGTATATAATGGATCACAAAGCAGGTTTTGTAAATATCATCGGTAACCCTAATGTAGGGAAATCAACTTTAATGAATGCCTTAGTAGGAGAGCGTTTATCAATCATCACAAGTAAGGCACAAACTACTCGTCATCGTATTTTGGGAATCGTTAATGGAGATGATTTTCAAATTATTTTTTCTGATACTCCAGGAATTATTAAGCCAGCCTATGAATTACAAAACTCAATGATGAACTTTGTGAAAAGTGCTTTTGAAGATGCTGATGTTTTAATTTATATGGTCGAAATAGGAGAGAAGGACTTAAAAGATGAAGCTTTTTTTAATAAAATTATATATTCAAAAATACCAGTTTTATTATTATTAAATAAAATAGACAAATCAAATCAGGAACAATTAGAAGAGCAAGTAGATTTTTGGAAAGAAAAAGTACCAAATGCAACTGTAATTCCAATTTCGGCATTAGAGAATTTTAATGTTGAAACTGTATTTAACATGATTAAAGAATTATTGCCTGTTTCACCAGCTTATTATCCAAAAGATGCTTTAACAGATAAGCCAGAACGCTTTTTTGTGAATGAAACTATTCGTGAAAAAATCCTTTTGAATTATGAAAAAGAAATTCCGTATGCTGTAGAAATTGAAACGGAAGAGTTTTTAGAAGATGAAAATATAATTCGTATTCGTTCTGTAATTATGGTTGAAAGAGAAACTCAAAAAGGAATCATTATCGGACATAAAGGTGGTGCACTTAAAAAAGTAGGAATGCAATCTCGTGCTGATTTAGAAAAATTCTTTGGAAAACAAATTCATATTGAATTATACGTTAAAGTTAATAAAGATTGGCGAAGCAGTAGTTTTCAATTAAGAAGATTTGGCTACAATCAAAAATAATACTGAATTATCATTTATATAAAAAAACACTAACCGAAAGTTAGTGTTTTTTTTATAAATCAGAACTCTATAACTCTATCCATTAATGCATCAAGTTTGTGCATTTGAGGTTGGCATTTTTTTCTATTTATTCTTGCCTGAAAATATAAAGCAAACCAAAAAAGTACCATCAATCCCATTATAATAAAATCTAAAGTTGTGGATTGTTTTAATCTCCAATGTGAATAGGCTATCATAGAAAAGATCAAAAAGATTCCTGCAATTATAAAATGTAAAAACATAAAGAAAGTCCAAACTGTCTGATCGGGTCCATATAAGCCTTTTATGTTTGTGGTTTTGTCTTCGTTAGCAGTTAATTCTATTTGTAAATGAGGTGAATAATATTTTCTTTTGGCTAACGTAATAAAAAAGAAAATATGAGGATCTGAAATTTTAATACTATAATTCTCTTTGACTTCAAGTTTAATTTTAGCGGCATTTTCAAGAATTTCTTCCATTGATTTGTCAACATCTTTGCTAAAGCTTGGTCGTAATGCAATTGTGTTTTCTATTTCCATTTCTATAAGTATAATTAACAATTGTTAAACTAAATTACTTAAAAATATTTAATTATAATCTTTTTAAGATATTTTCTTTAACACTATTGTCCCATTCTTGTTTTAGAATACTTAAAATAATACTATCACGTCTTTCTCCATTGGGTCTAACCCCATTACTTCTTAAGACTCCTTCTATTTGACAGCCGATACTTTGCATGGCAGCAATGCTTTTTTTATTGGTATTGTCTGCTCTAAATTCAACACGTTCCATATTCATTTTTTCGAAAGCAAATTCTAATAATAAATATTTACAGTTTTTATTTAATCCAGTACCTTGAAAATCTTTGCCATACCAAGTGTAGCCTAGTTGTAGCGTTTTGTTTGAAAGCTGAATATCATAAAAACGTGTGCTTCCAGCATATGAATTGGTTTTCTTATCAAAAACTATGAATGGATAATCAACTCTATTTTTTCTTTTTTCAAGGGCAACTTTAAGGTAATTTTTCAATTCATTTTCATTACTTGCTGGTAGTAAGGAATAGCGCCAAAGTTCAGGTTCGTTGATTGAAAAGTGTATTAAATTTTCTACATCTGAAAATTCTAAAGGTCTTAAAATAACGCTTTCATTTTCAAGCGTGTACTTTTTATTGAAGTCGAAATCCATATTTATTCAATGATTTTTTTGAATAATTTTTCCAATTCATGCATTTGAGAAAGTCCTCTACTTCTGTTTAATCGGGCAATGAAATAGAGTAAAAACCAAATAATAGTCATGGAAAACATGATCATTAAATCAAATTTGAACGGTTCATTAAGAGACCATTTTGAATAGACAATGACCATGAAAATAAAAAAAACGCCTGCAACTATAAAGTGGAGAAACATAAAAAGTGTCCACAACACAGGATCTGGCCCATAAGTTCCTTTTATGAAAGTATTGCCATCTTCCATTTTTTCTAAAGCAATTTTTAGATTTGGAGAATATTTTTCTCTAAGTAACATTCCTATTGAAAAACGTATGTATTGTTCGGTTATTTTTATTCTATAATCAGGCTCAACTTTGTTTTTAAGTTTTTCACAACTTGCAATTATAGCTTCAATGGGTTTTGAAACTACTTTATCAAATCTATATCTTAGTTTTAATTCTTTGTCTGGTTCCATAAATGGATTTTAGTTTCGGATTACTAAATTACAATTTATTTTATTAACGTAAAAGTATTATTTTGTTGTATAACTAAAGGTTAGTTAAAAAAACGTACTTTTGCACTTTCAAATATAAGTTATGAATAATATTGTTGCCATTGTAGGTAGGCCAAATGTAGGAAAATCAACTTTTTTTAACCGATTAATACAGCGTAGAGAAGCGATTGTAGATTCTGTTAGTGGAGTTACTCGTGATAGAAATTACGGTAAAAGTGAGTGGAATGGAAAAGAATTTTCTGTAATTGATACTGGTGGGTACATTAAAGGCTCTGATGATATTTTTGAAGCAGAAATAAGAAAACAAGTAGAATTAGCTATTGACGAAGCTGATGCCATAATTTTTGTGGTTGATGTGGAAGAAGGAATTACTCCAATGGATGATGAAGTTGCTAAGTTATTGCGTAAAGTAAAAAAACCAGTTTTATTAGTTGTTAATAAGGTAGATAATGCCATGAGAACTAATGATGCTTTAGAGTTTTATAACTTAGGATTAGGTGAATATTTTGCTATTTCTGGAATGACAGGAAGTGGAACAGGTGAATTACTAGATGAATTAGTAAATATTTTACCTGAAATGCCAGAAGTAACTGAAGAGGAAAATCCATTGCCACGTTTTTGTGTGGTTGGAAGACCAAATGCAGGTAAATCATCATTTATTAATGCCTTAATTGGTGAGGATAGATTTGTAGTAACTGATATTGCAGGAACAACTCGTGATGCCATTGATACAAAATACAATCGTTTTGGCTTTGAATTTAATTTAGTTGATACAGCCGGAATTAGAAGAAAAGCAAAAGTAAAAGAAGATTTAGAATTTTATTCAGTAATGCGTTCTGTTCGTGCTATTGAAAATAGTGATGTTTGTATCTTAATGATTGATGCAACTCGTGGGTTTGAAGGTCAAGACCAAAGTATTTTTTGGTTGGCAGAAAAAAACAGAAAAGGAATTGTAATTCTAGTAAACAAATGGGATTTAGTCGAGAAAGACACGATGACTACAAGAGATTACGAAAGAAAAATTCGTGAAGAATTATTGCCTTTTACAAATGTGCCAATTCTTTTTGTTTCAGCCTTAAACAAACAACGTTTAATTAAAGCTTTAGAAGTGGCTGTAAATGTTTTTGAAAATAGAAAACACAGAATTCAGACTTCTAAATTTAATGATATTATGTTGCCGATTATTGAACATAATCCGCCACCAGCATTAAAAGGTAAATATGTAAAGATTAAATATTGTATGCAGTTGCCTACGCCAACACCACAGTTTGTGTTCTTCTGTAACTTGCCTCAATATGTTAAAGACCCTTACAAACGTTTTATAGAAAACAAATTAAGAGAAGAGTTTAATTTTGAAGGAGTTCCAATCGAAATTTATTTTAGACAGAAATAATTGAAAAGCACCCAAAAGGGTGCTTTTTTTATAAAATCTTGTTAAAATCTTGGTAAGAATTTTTCTATGAGTGCAATAAATTTTTTATTTGTCAGTTATTAAGAAAATCAATCATCAATCAAATTTTTATGTTAAAAAAAATTACTCTAATTGCAACTTTATTATTTGCATGCCTTGGCTTTAGTCAAAATACTTTTCAACTCTCAGGAAAAATAATTGACAGCGATTCGAAATCACCTCTAGAATCAGCAACAATTTATCTTACTAGTGTAAAAGATTCTACCATTATTGATTATACAATTTCTGATAAAAGCGGAAATTTTTATTTAAAATCAAGAAAAACAGAATCACCAGTAAATTTTAAAGTTTCTTACAACGGTTTTCAGAATTATAATAAGAAAATTGATAATATCTTAGCAGATAAGGATTTTGGAACAATCGAAATGTTTCAGCAAACTTCACAATTAAATGAAATAGTAGTTAAAGGTGAAATCCCACCAATTCAAATAAAAAAAGATACTTTAGAGTTTAATGCTGGTTCTTTTAAAGTTAGTCCAGATGCAAATGTTGAAAAATTACTAAAACAATTACCAGGTGTAGAAATTGACGAAGAAGGAAAAATTACAGTCAACGGGAAAGAAGTAAATAATATTTTAGTCAACGGAAAACCTTTCTTTGGTAAAGACGGAAAAATTGCTACTCAAAATTTACCAGCAGATATGATTGATAAAGTGCAAGTAACTGATACTAAAACTAAAGCAGAAGAATTATCAGGGAAAGCTTCAACTTCAAATGAAAGCACAATAAATTTAACCATTCAGGAAGATAAAAATAAAGGAATGTTTGGTAAAGCTACTGTTGGATTAGGAACAGATAAACGTTATGAATCTAGTTTGTTGTTTAATTATTTTAAGGATGCTCAGAAAGTTAGTGTTTTAAGTTCTTCAAATAATATTAATTCTGTTGGTTTCTCTATGAATGAGATTTTTGACAATATGGGAGGAGGAAGAAATCGATCAGTTTGGGCAAATTCCGATAGTGGTGCTTTTAGTATAAATGGAATGCAGTTTGGTGGAAACACAGGAATTACTCGTTCTAACTTAGTTGGAATTAATTATGCAGATGAATGGTTTAATAAAAAAGTTGATCCAAATTTTAGCTATTATCTAAACACTGCCATCACAGAAAATAAAAACAGAACAAAACGAACAAATTTATTACCAACAGGAACAACTAAAACAGATGCTGAATCATCCTTTAAAAATGATGTTGTTGGTCATAATTTTTCATCAGAATTTGAAATTAAAATCGATTCAACAGCAACTATTTATTTGAGTCCATCTTTTTCTAAAAGTGATGGAAAGACACAAAGCGAAAGTTTTTCGAAATCATTTGATGGAGATGATGCTTTGTTAAACGAGTCTGATGGTTCAGATTTTAGAGAAACAAATAATAGTAGCTTTAAAAACAATCTTTATTTTAATAAATCATTTAAGAAAAAAGGAAGATCTGTTAATTTTGAATTCAATAATGAAAATTCTAACAATAAAAACAAGTTAAACACAATTACGAATACTGTTTTTTATCAATCTGGAAACACAAATGATAGTAGAAATCAGAATATATTTAATGAAGAAATTAATAATAAATACAGAATTGAATTGGGGTATAGTGAACCTGTAAATGATTCACTAACATTTAATTTCCAAAATTATTTAGATACTAATAAAGGTACTGATTCTCAAAACACTTATAATTTTAATAGTGTTTCTAATCAATATGATGTTTTTAATGATTTGTTGTCAAATACTATTGACTCAAAGAATAGTAAATTTGGTTCAACAGTCGGATTGCAATTAAATAAAAATAAAATTAGTGGTAATTTAAATGTTGGAGCTGATTTTTTAGGGTATAATAATCAATCAAATTATTTAGGAACAATTACAACATTAAAAAACAATTATGTTTTTCCAAAAATAAGTAGTTATATGAGTTATAAAGTAGCAAAATCAAAATCTATTTATGCTAATTTTAATTATGAAGCTTCTTTACCTAATGCAAATCAATTATTGCCTTTTGAAAACTTGGCCAATCCATTAAATACCATAATAGGAAATGCAAGTCTAAAACCTACTGAAGAATACAGTTCGTATATGAATTTTAATAATTATGATTATGCCACTCGTTCTGGCTTTTATACTTATTTTGGGGGTAATGTTAGAAAAAATGACGTAGTAAGTTCAACTGTTTATGATTCCGATTTTAAAGCGACCACAACTTATGAAAATGTAGATAAATCATACAATGCTTTTGCTGGTTTTAGCGTTAATAAATCCTATAAAAAAGAAAAAAGAACTATTAAATATGGTTATGGAATTTGGATGAATTACAATTTTAATCAAGGTTTAACAAATGCAGCGTTGTATGAATCTAAAGCATTAAGTTTAAATCCAAGGGTTAATTTTTCATACATAATTGAAGATAAGATTACTATTTCACCTTCTTATAGATACAATTATAATATTACTAAGTTCGATAATTATGTTATTGATAGAACAGATAATTTTAGACATATATTCAAATTAGAAACCACAAGTTATTGGCCAAAGAATGTTGTGCTAGGAAATGATTTTGGATATAATTATAACTCGAATATAACAGGTGGATTTCAAAAAGACTTTTACTTATGGAATATTAGTTTAGGATATAATTTCTTTAAAGATCAATTACTTGCGAAGGTAAAAGTGTATGATGTGTTAAATCAAAATGTAAATGCAACAAGAAGTATATCTCCAACTTCAATCACAGATTCAGAAAACACCGTTTTACAACAATATGTAATGTTTTCTTTAACCTATAAGTTAGAAAAATTTGGTGGCAAAAAGAAAAATGATAACGGAATATTCTTTGATTAATTTGTTTTAAAATTGGATAATAAAAAACTCGTCTAGTTAATTAACTAGACGAGTTTTTTTATTTTATAATTTGATTATTGCTGTTTTAATGTAAAATTCGATTATAATGCAATTTTTTATTGAAAGCATTATTTTCTAATTTTTTCAATTCAGGAAAATTTGCTACTCTAGAATTTACGACATCAATTATTTTATCAAGCTGTTCGTTTAGAAGATATTTGTTCCATATTAATTTATCTCCATATGTTATTATGCCTTTTATGTTATTTTGAGATTCAGATTTTAAGAAGTTTTTCCAATCTATTGCTAAATTGTTTTTATCTCGTTGTCTGTCTTTCCTAATGTAATAGTAGATTCCTAAAGAAATAAGAAAAATAATAACTATTGAATAAATTAAAACCATACATTTATTTTAGCTTACTAACTTCTAATTTTGGATTTACCAGCTTCCACCAGCGCCACCTCCTGAGAATCCACCACCGCCAAATCCGCCTCCGAATCCACCGCCACCAAAGCCACCACCAGAAGATCCACCGCCAAAGCCACCACCGCTTCTTCCTAAGCTACTTAGGATTATCATGTCTAATATGCCTGGGCCACCAAATTTACCTGTTCCATTATTACCACCACCATTGTTTTTGTTTTTTGCAATTAAAATGAAAATAATAATCAAGATAATAAAAAATACTATGAAAGGAAATGGGTTGTCTTTTTTGTTTTGAATACGACTTCCTTTGTATGTTCCTTTAATTACTTCAAAAATAGCTGTTGTTCCTGCATCTAATCCGTTGTAATAACTTCCAGCTTTGAATTCTGGTAATATGACATTTCTGATAATTTCTCCCGTTGTGCCGGCTGTCATATATTGTTCTAGCCCATATCCGGAAGAAATCCATATTTTTCGTTCTTCTTTGGCTAATAGGATTATTATACCATTATCATTTTTTTCTGTTCCTCCAATTCCCCATTCTTGTCCCCATCTTGGCGTAAGAATACCAATATCTTCTCCTTTTAAGCTTTCTATTGTTATAACTACTATTTGAGTAGTTGTTGAGTCTGAAAAATGTACTAATTTGTCTTCTAAAGCTTTTTCTTCGTTAACATTTAAAACATCAGCATAATCATAAACAGAAGTTTGAAATTTTGGAATGTCCGGAATTTTATATTGCGAAAACCCCAAAAATGACATTAACATTAAGGATGCAAATATTACAAATTGAATAATTTTGTATACTAAGTTTATCATTATCCTTTTGAAATTTCGTTTGATAATTCGTTTGTATCATCTGCTTGATAAGGAAAATATTTTTTCAATTGTTTTCCTGCTTTTCTAATACCTTTTACCAAACCTTTTTTATTTTTTTTTAGAGCAAAATTTGTCAAAACTATTTCTTTTGTACTTTCCCAAAAATCAGTTGGAACAACTTTGTTAATGCCTTCGTCACCTATAATTGCAAATTGATTTCCAGATACATTTATATAAAACAAAACGCCATTTCTGGCTTCGGTTTCATACATTTTTAAAGTGTTAAAAACCTCCGTAGCTCTTTCGATAGGAGGTTTTTCTGATTTTTCTTCAATATGTACGCGAATTTCACCCGATGTATTTTGTTCGGCAATTCGTATAGCTTCAACTATTTTCTCTTCTTGTTTAGAAGTTAAAAAGTCTTCGGTTTTTGACATGTTTATTGTGGTTTATTATTGAAATCAAATTCAACTTCTGGTGCTACATCTGCTCCTTCAACAGCTTTGAAATAAGCTTTTTCTGTAAAGCCAAACATTCCTGCTAATAAGTTGTTTGGGAATACTTTAATGTGATTGTTATAAGGTTTTACAGCCTCATTGAAACGAGTTCTAGCGGTTAAAATTTGGTTTTCTGTACTAGCCAATTCATCTTGTAATTTTAAGAAATTCTGATTTGCTTTTAAGTCAGGATATTTTTCAACAGTTACTAATAAACGAGATAGCGCAGAGCTTAAACCACCTTGTGCTTGATTAAATTGGTTTAATTGTTCTGGTGTAATATTAGTTGGGTCAATTGTTACTCCAGTTGCTCTACTTCTTGCATTTATTACTGCTTCTAAAGTTGATTTTTCAAAATCAGCAGCACCTTTTACGGTTTTAACTAAATTTCCAATTAAGTCGTTTCTTCTTTGGTAAGATGTTTCAACATTTCCCCAAGCTTCTGAAATACTTTCGTTTAAAGTCACTGCGGTATTATTTACACCTTTTGCCCAACTGTATGACGCAATTACGATTACAGCTATAATTATTACGGGAATTAACCATTTTTTCATAAGTTCTTGTTTTTTTAATCTGAATTTATTTCAGATGCTGTTAATGTTTAGTTATTAGTCTATTTTTATTGTTTAATGTTTCAAATTGTTTAAAAAGTTTCAATTGTTTTGAGATTCTGAAATCCGAAAATCTATTATCTGAAAATCCAAAATCTATAATTCTCCTTTAAATTTTTTCAACTCGTTCTTTATAGATTCTAATTTTGAAATAATCTCAAATTTATCTAAAGTCTTCTTTTGATTTTCTTTTAAATGTGTTTTTGCTCCATCTAATGTAAACCCCCTTTCTTTTACCAAATGGTAAATCAATTGTAAATTTTTTACATCTTCTGGTGTGAATTTTCTATTTCCTTTTGCATTTTTTTTAGGTTTTAAAACATCAAATTCTTTATCCCAAAAACGAATTAATGATGTGTTTACATCAAAAGCTTTAGCCACTTCACCAATACTATAATATAATTTTCCTGCTGGTAAATCTACGTGCATAATTTATGTCTTAATACTTAATACTGTTAAAGTTAATCAAGCGATTGATTCTCTTGATTGGCAATTTTTGAAATATTGATGTATTCTTCTGCCGAAATACTTCCGTAGTAAAAATTTAACGGATTTATTTTTTGACCATCTTTTATAACTTCATAATGCAAATGAGGGGCTTCACTTCGTCCTGTACTTCCAACATAGCCAATAACATCTCCACGTTTCACTCTTTGTCCTGCTCTAACATTATATTTGCTTAAATGTGCATATAAAGTTACATAGCCAAATCCGTGATTTACTTCAATGTGATTTCCATAACCCGATAATGAATTGTCAGCTTTTAAAACAACTCCATCTCCTGTTGCGTAAATTGGAGTTCCTGTTGGTGATGAAAAATCCATACCAGAATGAAATTTTCTTGCTTTTGTAAAAGGGTCACTTCTATAACCAAATCCAGAAGCCATACGTTTCAATTGTTCGTTTTTAACGGGTTGAATAGCAGGAATTGAAGCTAATAGTTTTTCTTTTCCTTTAGCTAAACCAATAATTTCATCTAATGATTTGGACTGAATTACTAATGCTTTTGTTAGTATATCAACCCGCTTTGTAGTGTTTATTACTAAATCAGAATTGTTATATCCTTGTAATTCTTTATATCTATTTACTCCACCAAATCCTTCTTTTCGTTGTTCCATAGGAATAGGTTCACTATTAAAATAAACACGATAAATATTATTATCTCTATCTTCAACAGCCCCCAAAACCTCTTCTATTTGATCAATTTTTTTGTTTAAAATCTTGTAATTTATATTTAAATTTTGAATCTCTCTTGCCTGAAATTTGTCTTTGGGAGTTTCAAGAAAGCTACTGTTAATTAATACAATAAAACTCAAAAAACCAAATAAAGCAGCAGACAAAAGAAACAAAAAAGCATAGCCGATTTTTTTCCATCTTCTTGGGCTAATCTTCTTATAGGATAAATTTTCTGGATCGTAATAATATTTTACCTTCGACATTATATAAAATATAGTATTTTTGTGCCTAATTAAAATGTTAGACAGTAGTTATACGAACAAATTTAAGAAATGTTTCATTCTAATCCATTTTTTAAAGTAAAACTTTTCTCAAATTTGCAAATGAATATAATATCTAACAGCAAAAAGATATAAAAATCTAATTACCAAAAATGAAATCACAAGACATTAGAAAGCAATTTTTACAATTTTTTGAATCAAAAGGACATTTAATCGTTCCATCTGCACCAATTGTGCTTAAAGATGATCCAACGTTAATGTTCAATAATTCTGGAATGGCTCAGTTTAAAGAATATTTTTTAGGAAATGCCACCCCAAAAAGTAACCGAATTGCCGATACGCAAAAATGCCTTCGTGTTTCAGGAAAACATAATGATTTAGAAGATGTAGGTTTTGACACTTATCATCACACTATGTTTGAAATGCTAGGAAACTGGTCTTTTGGAGATTATTTCAAGAAAGACGCAATTAATTGGTCTTGGGAATTTTTAACAGAAGTATTAAAATTAGATAAAGATAGAATCTATATATCTGTTTTTGAAGGTAATGAATCAGAAAATGTTCCGTTTGACCAAGAAGCTTTTGACTTGTGGAAACAATATGTAAATGAAGACCGAATTATAAAAGGGAATAAAAAAGATAATTTTTGGGAAATGGGCGATCAAGGTCCTTGTGGTCCATGTTCTGAAATCCATATTGATTTACGTACAGATGAAGAAAGAGCTGCTG
Source organism: Flavobacterium gelidilacus DSM 15343 (assembly GCF_000422685.1). Taxonomy (GTDB): domain Bacteria; phylum Bacteroidota; class Bacteroidia; order Flavobacteriales; family Flavobacteriaceae; genus Flavobacterium; species Flavobacterium gelidilacus. The sequence continues at coordinate 234,394 of NZ_KE383905.1, forward strand.
TTTCAGGATTTTCATTAGTAAATGAAGATCATCCACAAGTTGTGGAAATTTGGAACAATGTATTTATGGAATTCAACCGTAAAGCGGATGGTTCTTTAGAAAAATTACCAGCACAACACGTGGATACCGGAATGGGATTTGAACGTTTATGTATGGCTATGCAAAATGTGACTTCTAATTACGATACAGATGTTTTTACACCACTTATCGAAAAAGTAGAACAAATTACTGGATTAAAATACACTTCAAACGAAGTAAAAAACATATCAGAAGAACAAAACAAAACCAATATTGCTATTCGTGTAATTGTGGATCACGTTCGTGCTGTAGCTTTTTCTATTGCAGACGGACAATTGCCTTCAAACACTGGAGCAGGTTATGTGATTCGTAGAATTTTGCGTCGTGCTATTCGTTATGGATTCACGTTTTTAGGAACAAAAGAGCCATTCATTAATCAATTAGTTGCTGTTTTGGCGAATCAAATGGGAGAATTTTTCCCAGAAATCAGAAAACAGCAAAGTTTAGTTACTAATGTAATTCGTGAAGAAGAAGCATCTTTCTTAAGAACTTTAGATCAAGGTTTACAATTATTGGATAATGTAATTGCTGATACAAAAGGAAAACAAGTTGACGGTGCAAAAGCATTTGAATTATATGATACTTTCGGATTTCCAATTGACTTGACAGCTTTAATTTTAAGAGAAAGAGGTTTTGATTTAGACGAAGCTGGATTTGAAAAAGCTATGCAAGAACAGAAAAATCGTTCGCGTGCTGCTTCTGAGGTTTCAACAGACGACTGGAAAATATTAGTTGAAGGAAATACGGAAACTTTCGTTGGTTACGACCAAACAGAAAATGATGTAAAAATCACAAGAATTCGTAAAGTAGATTCAAAAAAAGACGGTGTTTTATACCAAATCGTTTTAGACGCAACACCTTTTTATCCAGAAGGTGGTGGACAAGTTGGTGATAAAGGAATATTGGTTTCAGCAAATGAGTCAATTGAAATCATCGACACTAAAAAAGAAAACAACTTAATATTACATATTGCAAAAAAATTACCTGAAAATGTTTCAGCTAGTTTTGTAGCTAAAGTAAATACAGATTTGAGATTATCTTCTTCAAAAAATCACTCGGCTACGCATTTAATGCATTTGGCTTTGAGAACGATTTTAGGAACTCACGTTGAACAAAAAGGTTCCTTAGTGAATCCAAATTATTTGCGTTTTGACTTTTCACACTTTTCAAAAGTAACTGATGAAGAAATCAAACAAGTAGAAGATTTTGTAAACCAAAGAATTCAAGAGCAATTGCCTTTGATTGAAAGAAGAAGTATTCCAATTCAACAAGCTTTAGACGAAGGAGCAATGGCTTTATTTGGAGAAAAATATGGTGATAATGTTCGTGCCATAAAATTTGGTGATTCAATGGAGCTTTGTGGTGGAATTCACGTACAAAACACAGCAAATATTTGGTATTTCAAAATTATATCAGAAGGAGCAGTTGCAGCAGGAATTCGTAGAATTGAAGCTATAACAGGTGATGCCGTAAAAGACTATTTCGCAAATCAAGAAAATACGTTAGCTGAAATAAAAGAAACGTTGAAAAACCCTCAAGATATTTTAAAATCGGTTACTTCGTTGCAAGAAGATAATTCGAAATTAAAAAAACAAGTAGAACAATTAGTAAAAGATAAAGTTGACGGTTTAAAAAATAATTTAGTTAAAGATTTTCAAGAAATAAACGGAATCAACTTCTTGTCAAAACAAGTGGATTTATCAATGAGTGCTACAAAAGATTTAGCAATGGCAATTGGAAGTTCAAAACCGAATTCGTTTGTGTTCTTAGCTTCAATTGAAGATAATTTACCAAATATCCATTGTTATATTTCTAAAGAATTGGTAGCAGAAAAAGCATTAAACGCAGGAAACGTAATTCGTGAATTAGGAAAACAAATCGATGGAAACGGTGGTGGACAACCTTTCTTCGCGTCTGGAAAAGGAAAAAACATTGCTGGCATTAAACAGGCGTTAGAGAAGGCAGTTGAATTTCTGAAATAAATTATCTCGCAAAGACGCTAAGTCGCAGAGTATAAAACATACTGTTGCTGTTTGTTGATTTACAAAAAACTTTGCGACTCTGCGACTTTGCGAGAAAAATAAATTTAAAGTTATGTCAGAAAATGAAATTTCTAAAATTATTGTGGATGTTTGTTACAAAATTCACACACAATTAGGGCCAGGATTGTTGGAATCTGTTTACGAAACAATTTTAAATTATGAATTGATTAACAGGGGTTTAAAAGTTGAAAGACAGAAAGCATTGCCTGTGTTTTGGGATGAAAAAAAAATGAATATTGGCTTTCGAGCTGACTTAATTGTCGAAAATAAAGTAATTATAGAAGTGAAATCTGTCGAACAAATAGCTTCCGTTCACCCAAAACAAGTGTTAACTTACCTTAAAATAACAAATCTGAAATTAGGATTATTAATTAATTTTAATGAACCATTAATTAAAACAGGAATAACCAGAATAGTAAATAACTTATAACTCTGCGTCTTTGCGACTTTGCGAGAAAAAAAACATGCAATTCACCACAAAAATACCAATAGAAACATCTAAAAACCCAATAACTTATGAAAGTAAGATTCTGGCTTTAGGTTCGTGTTTTGCAGAAAATATGAGTGAGAAATTCCAATATTTTAAATTCCAAATCACAACAAATCCTTTTGGAATAATCTTCAATCCAGTTTCAATTGAAAAATTAATAAATAGAGTTGTAAATAAAATAGAATTCACCGAAAAAGACATATTCTTTCACAACGATTTATGGCATTGTTATGAAGTACATTCCGAATTATCAAACCCAAATAAAGAAGAGTTTTTGAAGTTGTTAAATTTTTCAATCTTTCAATCTTTCAATCTTTTAATTCAAACAACACATTTAACAATAACTTACGGAACATCATGGGTTTACAGAAACATCGAATCCAACGAAATTGTAGCCAATTGTCATAAAGTACCACAAAAACAATTTAAAAAAGAATTACTTTCCACAGAAACTATCGAAAAATCAATACAAAACAGCATTGATTTAATCCAAAAAGCAAATCCAACTTGTCAATTTATTTTCACCATTTCACCAGTTCGTCATATAAAAGATGGTTTTGTAGAAAATACATTAAGTAAATCACATTTAATTTCAGCATTACATTCAACCCAAAACCTAAAATCTATAACCTATTTCCCGTCTTACGAAATCATGATGGACGAATTAAGAGATTATCGTTTTTATGCTTCAGATATGTTGCATCCCAATCAAGTTGCTATTGATTATATTTGGGAACGATTTTCAGAAAATTATATTTCAGATGAAAGTCAAAAAGTTATGGAAGATGTTGATTCGATTCAAAAATCATTATTACATCGATCATTTAATCCAAATTCAGAAAGCCATCAAAAGTTTTTGGCTAATTTGAATAAAAAAATCAATACCTTAACATCAAATTATTCTCAAATTGAGTTTTAACATGAGCGAAACTTATTCAAAATACAGTTTTTTCGGAAAATTATCAGAAGTCAGAAAATGGATTTTAGTCTTATTTCTTGGGTTTATTTTGTTTTGGATTTTCAATTATTTCACAAAAGAAGATAATTCTTCAACAATAGAATACGATACAAATCTTATTCAGCAACAAATTAAAAACGTTGGAAAATTAGTTGTCACAGAAGGACATTTTGCAGAAGTTTTGACTTACAAAGACAAAAAAGAAACCTACATTCCTGGTTTGACTTTTGATAAAAAAGCATTAGTAGTTATAAACGCAGATGTGACGGTTGGTTTTGATTTAAGTCAAGTTAAATATGATATTGATGCAGAAAACAAAATTTTAACGATTACAAATATTCCAAAAGAAGAAATAAAAATTAGTCCAGATTATAAATATTATAATACTGAATCATCAACATTCAACGAGTTTACAGGTGAAGATTATAATAAAATCAACAAAACAGCAAGAGCGAATTTAGCAAAAAAAATAGAAAAATCTTCTTTAAAATCAAATGCAAAAAATCGATTATTATCAGAATTATCAAAAATGCTAGTCTTAACAAATTCTATGGGTTGGACTTTAAAATACGATGGTCAAGAAATAAAATCAGAAAATGATTTTGAATTAAAACTATAAAAAAAAGGCTTCAAAATAATGAAGCCTTTTTCGTTTTATAATTTATTTTGTAAACTTGTCCAACCACCACCGTTTATGCAGTCAATTCCGTTTTGCTTCAAAATTGAAGTAGCTTGACCACTTCGCATTCCAGATCTACAACAGGCTATAACTGGTTTATTCCATTTTTTAATTTCTGCTATTTTTCCGTTTAAAACTTGTAAAGCTATATTTTTAGAACCTTTAATATGTCCGTCTTTAAATTCTTCAGAAGTTCTTACATCTAAAATAATTGCACCTTTTGCAACATATTCTTGCACATCGTTTGTTTTATTTCCAAAACCTAGTAAATCTAATAAACCCATACCTTTATGTTTTAATTTGAATCAAATTTACAATTTACTTATTATAGTTTTGTAACAAAAGTTACTTCAATCAATTCATTTTACTATTTTTGAAATAATGAAACCCTTAGACAGAAAAACCGAAATCATAAATTGTGCAGCAAAACTTTTCAAAGAAAAAGGCTATAGTGCCGTAACAATGCGTGACATTGCTCAAGCTTTAGACATAAAAGCCGCAAGTTTATATAATCATATCAAATCCAAGCAAGAAATTTTAGTTTTAATTGTGATTGAAATCGCAGAAGAATTTACCAAGACAATCAACGAAATTGTACTTTCTAAAACAACAACGATTCAAAAATTAGAAAAAGTAATCCAATTGCATATTGATATTACGATAAGAAATCCAGAAGCATTAGCATGTTTAAACAACGATTGGATGCATTTAACAGACAAAGAATTAACTTATTTTATAAAAATGCGTGAAGATTATGAAGAGAACTTCAGAAACATCATAAAATCCGGAATTGCATCAAATGAAATCAAAAATATAAATCCAGAAGTTATTATTTTTTCGATGCTTTCAACACTTCGAACGCTTTATTTGTGGTACGGAAAGAAAAAAGGATTTACAGAAAGTTCTTTAAAAAACAATATGTCTGAAGTTTTGTTAAATGGAATTATAATGTAAATTAAAACTTTGCGAATATGAGTCTTTACAAGATATTAAATTAACAAAAGTTAAAAATTTACAACGTTTTCGTAACTAATAAATATTTTCACTAAATTTGCATAACAAACTAACAAGTGTTAGTTGAAAGATTAAATTATTTGAATGGCAAAATTTTACAACATACAAGTCCAAGATATCTTTAAGGAAACAAGAGATTGTTCTGTGGTTACTTTTCAAATTCCAGAGGAATTAGTTTCTGAATTTCAATACAAACCCGGACAACATTTAACCTTGAAAACAATAATTGACGGCGAAGATATTCGTCGTTCGTATTCATTATGCTCAAGTCCAGTAGAAAATAAATGGCAAGTAGCGGTTAAGAAAATTCCTGGAGGTTTGTTTTCATCGTTCATAAATGATACGCTTAAAAAAGGAGATAATCTTGAAATAATGGCTCCAAGCGGAAAATTTAATGTTGATATACATCCAGAAAAAGCCAAAAATTATATCGTTTTTGCTGCAGGAAGTGGAATCACACCAATACTTTCTATCATAAAAACACATTTAGCACAAGAACCAAATAGTACTTTTAAACTGTTTTATTTGAATAGAAGCGTAAAATCAATTATCTTTAAAGAAGAAATAGAACAGCTGAAAAACAGATACTTCGGTCGTTTTGAAATTTTTCATTTCCTGACTAAAGAGCACCGTTTTTCAGAATTGTTCAACGGAAGGTTTACCAAAGAAAAAATACAAGTTCTTACAGAAAAAATTATAGATATTACCAATGTTGACGAATGTTTTATTTGCGGACCAGAAGATATGATTTTCTTGTTGCGCGATGAATTAGCCACTGCAGGATTAGATAAAGAAAAAATTCACTACGAATTATTTACATCCGGAATTTCAGATGAAGATAAAAAAAGAATTCAAAAAATCGTAGAACACAAAGTAAACGGAACTGATGTAACCATTATAGATGGAGGAAAAGAGTTTCATTTCATCATGGAAGATTCTTACGATAACATTCTAGACGGAGCATTAGCAGCTGGTGCCGATTTACCTTTCGCATGCAAAGGAGGCGTTTGCAGCACATGTAAATGCATGGTTTTAGAAGGAGAAGTTGAAATGAAAGTAAATTACGCATTAGACGCACACGAAGTAGCAAGAGGATTGGTGTTAAGTTGTCAAGCTGTACCAACAACCGATAAAGTAGTAGTAGATTTCGGAGTATAATCTCAGGCTGAGCTTGTCGAAGTCAGGAGCAAATGGCTTGGGCATTTTAGTTGTCCGTTTTCCTGCTTTCCGTTCCAATCTTTTTTTTCAAAAAAGGATTTCCTCTCCAATCAGGGCTAGTAGAGAAATGTATTGAATAATAATAAAATAACAAACAACAATATCTTAATAAACCATAATATCTTAATGGTTTAAAAAGAAAAAATATTAATCGTTCAAAGTTACTGCAACGTAAAATAGTACGGCGACTGAACACTGAACACTAATTCAAAAAAGTATGTCAGATAGAGAAGTAAAAAACCTAGAAGAAATGTTCGATGCAAAAATTGCACGCGACGAAAAAATCGAACCAAAAGATTGGATGCCGGAAAAATACCGTCAAACACACATTCGCCAAATGTCCCAACACGCACATTCTGAAATAGTCGGAATGTTGCCAGAAGGAAATTGGATATCTCGAGCACCATCTTTAAAAAGAAAAGTAGCTTTATTAGCTAAAATTCAAGATGAAGCAGGTCATGGTTTATACCTTTATTCTGCTACAGAAACTTTAGGGATTTCTCGCGAAGAATTATACGAACAATTGCATTCAGGAAAAGCAAAATATTCAAGTATTTTCAATTATCCAACCTTAACTTGGGCAGATATGGGAGCAATCGGTTGGTTGGTAGATGGTGCAGCCATTATCAATCAAGTGCCTTTATGTTCCACATCATTCGGACCTTACGCAAGAGCAATGGTTCGCGTGTGTAAAGAAGAAAGTTTCCATCAAAGACAAGGCTTTCAAATCATAATGACTTTAGCCGAAGGTTCACAAGAACAAAAAGAAATGGCTCAAGACGCTTTAAACCGCTGGTGGTGGCCATCTTTAATGATGCTTGGACCTTTAGATGCGGAATCGATTCACACAGAACAATCGATGAAGTGGAAATTGAAAAGAAAAAGTAACGATGATTTACGTCAACAATTTATAGATCAAACCGTTCCTCAAGCAGAAATGATTGGTTTAACAATCCCAGATCCAGATTTAAAATGGAACGAAGAAAAACAATCCTACGATTTCGGTGAAATGAATTGGGATGAATTCTGGCAAGTAGTCAAAGGCCACGGACCATGTAACAAAGAACGTATTTCTGCAAGAGTTAACGCTTGGGAAAACGGAAAATGGGTTCGCGATGCAGCTATGGCTTACGCAGAAAAACAAGAAAATAAAGTAGTAAAACAAGCAATATAGAACAGTATTCAGTGATCAGTAATTAGTAGGCAGTTATGCAGAATACTATTAACTGAATACTGAGCACTAAAAACTGAACACTATGAAGAATTGGCCTCTTTGGGAAGTATTTATAAGAAGTAAAAACGGATTAGAACACCGTCATTGTGGTTCGCTTCATGCAAGTGATGCAACAATGGCTTTGGAAAACGCACGTGATGTTTACACAAGACGAATGGAAGGTGTAAGTATTTGGGTTGTTCCATCTACTGAAATAACTGCATCAAATCCTGATGATAATGCAGAATTTTTTGAACCAGCTTCAGACAAAATATACCGTCATCCAACTTTTTACGAACTTCCAGACGAACTAAAACATATGTAATTCTTAACCTGCAAGGTTTTCAAAACCTTGTAGGTTTGTTTTACCAAATGAACCTTAATTTCTTAATGGTTTAATAAAGAAAAAATGAACAACAATTTAATTCAATACATATACGGAATTGCAGACAATTCTCTAATTTTAGGACAGCGTTTGGGTGAACTTTGCGGACACGGACCAAGTTTAGAAACCGATATTGCAATGACCAATATTTCACTTGACTTATTCGGACAAGTGAGAAGTTATTTCCAATACGCAGCTAAATTACAAGGTGAAGACGTTACTGAAGATTCAATCGCTTTCTTGCGAAAAGAACGTGAATACAAAAACGTATTACTTGTAGAACAACCAAATAAAGATTTCGCATATCAAATTACAAGACAATTTTTGTTTGATATTTATCATTTACTGTTGCTTTCAGAATTACAAAATAGTAAAGACGAAACATTAGCTGCAATCGCTAAAAAAAGCATCAAAGAAGTTTCTTATCACACACGTTTTTCGTCAGATTGGATGAAACGTTTAGGAGACGGAACAGAAGAAAGTCATAACAAAGTTCAAACAGCAATCAATGATTTATGGGAATTCACAGATGAATTATTCCACACAACAGACGCTGATAAAGTAATGATTTCAGAAGGAATAGGAGTAGATGTAAGCTTGTTAAAAGAATTATTTTACAAAAAAGTTAATGAAATTCTTGAAGAAGCAACATTACAAACTCCAGATATAAAATATTTCCAAAAAGGAGGAAAACAAGGAATCCACAGCGAACACATGGGTTATTTGTTAGCACAAATGCAATATATGCAGCTAGCTTATCCAAATATGAATTGGTAGAAAAGTAATCAGTTTGCAGTAGCAGTATTCAGTAAAAAATAAGGAATCCGTGATAATCAGTCAAATCTGTGTAATCCGTGTTCCAAAAAAAATAATTCGCGACCCGAGACCAAAGGCCGAACTGACGAAGTAATTTGCGGTTAAAAAATGACAGAAACAACACAAAATATCGACCCAAAACTTTTCGAAATACTAGAAAAAGTTTCCGATCCAGAAATTCCAGTCTTATCGATTATGGAAATGGGTGTTGTGCGTTCTGCAAAAATACTTGATGATATAGTCGAGATTGAAATTACACCAACCTATAGCGGTTGTCCAGCAATGGATGTCATTGAAGAAGATATAATAAAAGCCTTCAAAGACAAAGGATACAAAGCTAAAGTCGAATTAATATTATCACCAGCTTGGACAACCGATTGGATAACACCAAAAGGGAGAAAAGCATTAGAAAAATACGGAATTGCTTCACCGTTATCAGAATCAGCAGATAAAGAGGCACTTCTGGGAAATAAAAAAGTAGTTAAATGTCCACAATGTGGTTCATTCAATACAAAATTAGTTAGTCAATTTGGCTCAACAGCATGCAAAGCATTTTTTCAATGCGAAGACTGTTTAGAACCTTTCGACTACTTCAAATGTTTAAAATAAAATATGCGAATTTGCGGTTTTTAGTCTTTGCGACTCTGCGACTTTGCGAGAAACATAAATAAGATATGAGTAATTCAATTGAACTAAAAATTGAAAATAAAATAGCATTCATAACATTAAATCGTCCTGAAGTGTTTAATAGCTTCAATCGCGAAATGGCATTATCAATGCAAGGAAAACTAGATAATTGTGCTAGTGATTCAAACGTAAGAGCTATCGTAATTTCTGGAAACGGAAAAGCATTTTGTGCGGGACAAGATTTAAAAGAAGTTACAGATCCAGATTTAAATCCAGGTTTTAGAAAAATTTTAGAAGAACATTACAATCCAATCATCCTAAAAATAAGAAACATTGAAAAACCAGTTATTGCAGCCGTAAATGGCGTTGCTGCTGGAGCTGGAGCAAACATTGCCTTGGCTTGTGATATTGTTGTTGCTATAGAAAGTGCTAATTTTATTCAAGCCTTCAGTAAAATCGGATTAGTTCCTGATAGTGCTGGAACGTTCTTTTTACCAAGATTAATTGGTTTCCAAAAAGCAACTGCGTTAATGATGTTAGGAGATAAAGTTTCAGCTCAAGAAGCTTTGGATTTAGGAATGATTTACAAAGTATTTCCACAAGAAACTTTTGAAGAAGAAGTCAATAAAATGGCACTGACTTTAGCAAATATGCCAACAAAAGCATTAGGATTAACCAAAAGATTATTAAACCAATCCTCAACAAACAATTTAGAGCAACAATTAGCTTTAGAAAGCGATTTACAAATCGAAGCAAGCTCATCAAACGATTACAACGAAGGTGTAACAGCATTCGTAGAAAAAAGAAAACCAGAATTCAAAGGAAACTAAAGTTCCGCAGGAACGAAATATAGGTAGCATGAAGATATCAGTTATTGGAAGTGGAACAATGGGAAGTGGCATAGCACAAGTTGCAGCAACTTCTGGTTGTCATGTAAAAATATTCGACCTAAACAACGAAGCTTTAATCAAAAGTAAGATTAGTTTAGAAAAGGTTTTAAACCGATTAATCGAAAAAGAAAAAATTGATGCAGGTGAAAAAAACCGAATTCAAAATAATATATCCTACGTAAATACATTAGCTGATTTATCTGATTCAGATTTAGTAATCGAAGCCATAGTCGAAAACCTTGAAGTCAAGCGAAAAGTGTTTGCAGAACTAGAAACTTTAGTCTCAGAAAACACAATATTAGCCTCAAATACATCGTCATTATCCATAACTTCCATTGCAGCTTCTTGCCAAAAACCAGAACGCGTAATCGGAATTCATTTTTTCAATCCAGCACCATTAATGCAATTGGTAGAAGTTGTGCCTGCAATTCAAACCAGCGAAGAAGTCTTAAATAAAACGGTACAAATTATTTCCGATTGGAAAAAAGTAGTAGCGGTTGCAAAAGACACACCTGGATTTATTGTAAATCGTGTAGCAAGACCATTTTACAGCGAAAGTTTACGCATTCTAGAAGAAGGTTTAGCTGATATGGCGACAATTGACTGGAGTTTAAAAGAAATCGGGGGTTTCAAAATGGGAGCCTTTGAATTAATGGATTTTATTGGTCACGATGTAAATTACGTAGTAACAGAAACCGTTTTTACAGCCTTTTATTTCGATCCAAGATACAAACCTTCTTTAACCCAAAAACGATTAGTTGAAGCTGGTTATTTAGGAAGAAAATCGGGTAAAGGTTTTTATAATTACGCAGAAAATGCAATAATTACGAAACCGAATGAAGACAAAGAAAAAGCAAAACAAATATTCGAAAGAGTTCTAGTAATGCTAATTAACGAAGCAGCAGACGCTTTATTTTTAAACATCGCTTCAGCAAAAGATATCGACAACGCAATGACCAAAGGAGTGAATTACCCAAAGGGACTATTAGCTTGGGCAGACGAAATCGGAATCCATTGGTGTGTCGAAAAACTAGACAATTTATACAACGAATACCACGAAGACAGATACAGATGTAGTCCGATTTTAAGAAAAATGAAAAATGAAAATAAAAAATTCTTTAATTAATGATTAACGGATGATGATTTTTGAAATCGGGTTTAAAATTATGAAATCAAAAATCGTTAATCTTCAATCTTCAATCAATATGGAAGGAAGCAAAATACCATACAAAATGTTGTCTCAAGATGCCTACAGCCAATGGCTTGGAATCGAGATTTTAGAATGCGAAATCGGTCGTTGCAAAGTAGCGATGACAGTCCGTCCAGAAATGCTAAACAGCATGCAAAAAGCACACGGTGGAATCACATATTCCTTAGCCGACACAGCCTTCGGATTCGCAGCTAACACCCACGGAAAATTTGCAGTTTCCATAGAAACATCCATAAATCACATAGAAGCAGTAAACGAAGGAGATTATTTGGTTGCCGAATCCGTAATAGAAAAAGTAAACAACAAATTAGGTTTCAATATCATAGAAGTAAAACGTGGCAACGAAATGGTAGCACTTTTCAAAGGTGTAGTTTATCGCACTCAAAAAGACTGGGAAGAATAAAATATTTTGAAGCAAATGGCTCGGGCATTTTAGGAAATGTAATTCCTGCTTTCCGTTCCAATCTTTTTTTGCAAAAAAGGATTTCCTCTCCAATTAGGGCTAGAAGACAAATGTATTGAATAGAAAATAGAATAAATAAGAAAATCCGCGAAAATCAGTTAAATCTGTGTCAACCGCGTTCCAACAAAAGCATAAACAAAAATATGGAAGCATACATAATAGACGGAATACGTACACCAATAGGAAGTTATCAAGGAAGTTTATCACCAGTTCGTCCAGACGATTTAGGAGCATTGGTAATCAAAACTGTTGTTGAAAACAATCCAAATATTCCAAAAGAAGCGTACGATGACGTAATAATGGGTTGTGCCAATCAAGCCGGAGAAGACAATCGTAATGTTGCGAGAATGTCATTACTTTTAGCAGGATTGCCATATTCAGTTCCCGGAGAAACAGTAAATAGATTGTGTAGTTCAGGATTATCAGCAATAATTCATGCAAATCGTGCCATAAAAGCTGGTGACGGACACTTATTTATAGCTGGTGGAGTTGAAAACATGACTCGCGGACCATTAGTAGTTTCAAAACCATCTTCTGCTTATGGAACTGATTCAAAAATGTATGATTCAAGTTTCGGATGGCGTTTTGTCAATCCAAAAATGAACAGCATGTTCGGGACAGAAGGAATGGGAGAAACTGCCGAAAATTTAGTAGAAAAATATTCAATTTCAAGAGAAGATCAAGATACTTTCGCTTTCAAAAGTCAAATGAAAGCAACGGCTGCTCAAAATTCAGGAAGATTAGCTAAAGAAATTGTAGCAGTAGAAATTCCACAAAGAAAAGGGGATCCAATAGTTTTCTCAAAAGACGAATTCATCAAACCAAATTCTTCTTTAGAAGTTTTAGGAAAATTACGTGCAGCTTTCAAAAAAGACGGAAGCGTAACCGCTGGAAATTCATCAGGTTTAAACGATGGAGCAGCAGCAACAATTATCGCATCAGCAGAAGCTGTAGAAAAATATAATTTAAAACCAATTGCTCGAATAGTAAGTTCAGCAGTAATTGGAGTAGAACCAAGAATAATGGGAATTGGTCCAGTGGAAGCTACAAAAAAAGCATTAGCAAAAGCTAATCTAACTTTAGACCAAATCGACATCATTGAATTAAACGAAGCCTTTGCTTCACAAAGTATAGCTTGTTTACGCGAATTAGGATTAAAAGACGATGACGCAAGAGTAAATCCAAACGGTGGCTCCATCGCAATCGGACATCCATTAGGAGTAACAGGAGCAAGAATTGCCTATTCAGCAGCATTAGAATTACAACTAACTCAAAAAAGATACGCATTAATCACAATGTGCATCGGCGTTGGGCAAGGTTACGCGGCAATTATAGAAAGAGTTTAAAATTTAAGATTGAGGATTAACGATTTTAGATTTTAGAAGTAAAAATTCCGTGATAATCTGAGTAATCCGTGGCAAAAAAATAATAATTCGCGAATTCGCGGTTAAATAAGTTCCGTAGGAACGATATATAGGTAACTATGAGCAAACTACAAAACTACATAAACGGAAGCTGGCAAGAAGGACAAGGAGAAGGAACTCCAATGTTCGACGCCATAACCGGAGAAATAATAGCGTTTTCTTCAACAGAAGGATTAGATATTCCAAACGTTTTAGAATACGGAAGAACAAAAGGTGGCGAAAAACTTCGCAAAATGACTTTTCAAGAAAGAGGAAATATGATTAAATCATTAGCCTTGTATCTTACCAAAAAGAAAGAAGCTTTCTACGAATTGAGTTACCGAACAGGAGCAACAAGAATAGATAGTTGGATTGACATTGAAGGTGGATTCGGAAATCTTTTTGCCAATGCATCGTTACGTAAATTATTCCCAAACCAATCATTTGATGTAGAAGGTGATGCCATCGATTTATCAAAAGGCGGACGATTTATGGCACATCATATTTTGGTTCCAAAAGAAGGAGTTGCAGTTCATATTAATGCATTCAACTTCCCAATTTGGGGAATGTTAGAAAAATGTGCTTGCAATTGGATGGCAGGAATGCCAGCAGTAGTTTTACCTGCACCACAAACTGCTTTCTTAACCGAAGCAGTTGTGAGAGAAATTATAGCCTCAAAAATATTACCAGAAGGAGCTTTACAATTACTTTCAGGGAGAACAACTTCAATTTTAGACACTGTAAATTCACAAGATGTTGTAACGTTTACTGGTTCTGCACATACAGGAAAAATTCTAAAAAATAATCCAAGATTAGTCGAAGAATCTGTGCCATTCACAATGGAAGCCGATTCTTTAAATTGTTCAATTTTAGGAAAAGATGCAGTTCCAGGAACACCAGAATTTGATTTATTCGTAAGAGAAGTCAAAAACGAAATGACCGTAAAAGTCGGACAAAAATGTACGGCAATTCGAAGAGTTATCGTTCCAGAAGAATTAATAGATGATGTCCAAAAAGCATTGGCATCACAATTAGATAAAGTCACGATTGGTGATCCAAGATTAAAAGAAGTTCGAATGGGAGCTTTGGTAAACAAAACCCAAGTCGAAAGCGTAAAATCGCAAGTAAACAAAATCGCTCAAACAGCCCAAATGGTATACGGAAACTTTGATGAGGTTCAAGCCATCGGAGCAAACGCTAAAAACGGTTCGTTCTTAAAACCGATTTTAATGCGAGAAAATAATCCGTTTACAAATACAGCTTGTCACGAAATAGAAGCATTCGGACCAGTTTCAACGATTATGCCTTACAAAAATTTAGAAGACGCAATCACTTTATCTAAAATGGGTAAAGGTTCATTGGTTTCTTCCATTTTTACCAATGATGATGTTATTGCAAGAAATTATGTTGTCGGAGCAGCATCACATCACGGTCGAATTTTAGTCGGAAATCGCGATATGGCAAAACAAAGTACAGGTCACGGTTCACCATTACCCATGTTGGTTCACGGTGGTCCAGGTCGTGCTGGTGGAGGAGAAGAAATGGGTGGTGTTCGAGGCATCAAGCATTACATGCAGCGTTGTGCCATTCAAGGTTCACCAACAACTTTAACCGAAATCACAGGAATTTATCAAGCAAATTCGGCTTATAAAGAGTCACCAGAACATCCTTTCAAATACCATTGGGAAGATATTCAACCAGGAATGTCGTTAAAAACACACAAACGAACATTTACAGATACAGATATCATCAATTTTGCCAATTTAACTTGGGATCATTTCTACGCACACACCGATATTACATCACTTGACGGAAGTATTTTCGAAAAAAGAACAGCTCACGGTTATTTCATTATTTCAGCTGCTGCAGGATTATTCGTTTACCCAAACAAAGGTCCAGTTGCCGCAAATTATGGTTTAGAAGATTGCCGTTTCTTACGTCCATTATATCACAACGATACAGTTTATGTACGTTTAACGTGTAAGCAAAAAGTCGATAGAGACGTAGCTTCAGCCGAACATCCAAGTGGAATTGTAAAATGGTTCGTTGAGGTTTTTGATGCTGAAGATGAATTAGTAGCAGTTGCAACAATTCTAACAATGGTTCAGAAAAAACAAGAAACATTTGTAGAAATGACAGATGAAAAAATCACTGAATGCCTAAACAAATTAACCGAAAATACTAAACCAAAATGGGGAATTTTAACGCCTCAACATTTGTTGGAACATTTAGAACACGGTTATAAAATAATGTCAGGAGAAATTCAAGATTTTGAAATCGCAACACCAGAAAAGATATTAGACAAAGTACATAATTCATTATATACTTACGATAAATTCCCAATGGGAACGTCTTTTCCAACGATGAAAAAAGGAGAAGTAGAAGTTTTAGTTCATCCCGATTTTGAAACAGCAAAAGCTAAGTTTTTCGAATCAAGAGAAGCTTATAAATTGTATTTCAAGGAAAATCCAGAGGCAAAAGTAAAAAACATGGTTTTCGGAATATTAAATAAATATGAAAATTATTTGCTTGAACGAAAGCATCTTAATCATCACTTCGAACAGTTCGATTTGATATAGTATAATTAGAAGCTAATCCTGCTATTCGCTATATCTTTTCCTTTTTAAAGAAAAAAAGCAAAAGGATGCCGCTACTATCAGGGCTATGAATTTAGAGTAAAAAAGAAAATCCGCGATAATCAGTAAAATCTGTGTAATCCGCGTTCAAAAAAAGAATAAAAAATAAAAGCTTTGCGCCTTAGCGTCTTTGCGAGAAATAAAAATCATTGCGAACCTTGCGTAAAACCTTGCGCACTTTGCGGTTAAAAAATAAAAACATGTCACAAGCATACGTAAAACAAGAAATAAAAAACAACATCGCCATAATTGAGTTCTTTCATCCAGAACACAACTCATTGCCGAGCGATATATTAGCAAAATTAGCCAACACAATCACAGAAGTTGGAAACAACAATGAAGTAAAAGTAATCATCCTAAAAAGTGGCGGCGACAGAACTTTTTGTGCAGGAGCAAGTTTTCAAGAACTAATCTCAATCAATGATGCTTCAACAGGAAAAGTATTCTTTTCAGGATTTGCAAACGTAATCAATGCGATGCGCAAATGTCCAAAATTCATCATTGGAAGAGTACAAGGAAAAACCGTTGGAGGAGGAGTTGGAATTGCAGCAGCAACCGATTATTGTATGGCAACAAAATTTGCAGCCATAAAATTATCAGAACTAAATGTCGGAATCGGACCATTCGTAGTAGCACCAGCCATCGAAAGAAAAATGGGAGTTTCAGCAATGTCACAAATAGCAATTGATGCTAACACATTCTATGAAGCAAATTGGGCAAAAGAAAAAGGATTATTCGCAAATACATTTGAAAGTATCGAAGAATTAGATTCAGAAACTCAAAAATTCGCAGAGCATTTATGCACCTACAATCCAGAAGCGATGCAAGAAATGAAAAAAGTATTCTGGAGAGGAACAGAAGATTGGGATAACCTTTTAGCAGAAAGAGCAGCCATTAGTGGAAGATTAGTCTTGTCTGATTTTACAAAAGAAACGTTGAAGAAGTTCAAATAGCTAATCACTAATCACTAATTACTCTTCACTAATCACTAAAATATGATTTACGAATTCAAAGGATTTATCCCAGTAATACACGAAAGTAGTTTCATTCATCCGCAAGCAGCAGTTACGGGTAATGTCATTATTGGAAAAAACGTATATGTTGGTCCAGGTGCAGCCATTCGTGGAGATTGGGGCGAAATTATTATTGAAGACGGTTGCAACGTACAAGAAAATTGTACTATTCATATGTTTCCAGGAAAATCAATGGTTTTGAAAGCTGGAGCACATATTGGTCACGGAGCTATAATTCATGGAGCCAACATTGGAGCAAATTCAATGGTCGGAATGAACGCTGTAATTATGGATGACGTAAATGTTGGAGATGAATGTATTATTGGAGCATTAGCTTTCGTAAAAGCCGGAATGCAAATTCCGAACAGAAAGATTGTAGTTGGAAATCCAGCCACAATTATAAAAGACGTTTCCGATGAAATGATTGAATGGAAAACAAAAGGAACTGCGTTGTATCAAAAACTTCCAGCAGAATGTTATGAAAGTTTAAAAGCAGTGGAACCTTTGCGAGAAATTCCAGCCAATCGTCCAACACAAGAAGCGTTTTACAAAACATTAGTAGAAACGTTGCACCGCAACGATTCAAAAAAACAGAATTAAAAAAGACGTTGCATTGCAACGTCTCAACAAAATAAAAATGATAATAGAATTCAAAATGCCCAAAATGGGTGAAAGCATATCCGAAGCTACGATAATTTCCTGGTTGAAAAACGTAGGAGATTTTGTCGATGCAGAAGAAACTATTTTAGAAGTTGCAACCGATAAAGTGGATAGCGAAGTGCCTTCACCAGTTTCAGGAACTATAACCGAAATTCGTTTTCAAAAAGACGATGTTGTTGCTGTTGGAACAGTTTTAGCTTTAATTGATGCTGATGGAAAACAAAAATCTAAAAGCGAGAAACAAGAAGTTACGAATATTAAAGTTGAGGTACAACCAGAAGTTACAAAACAATCAAATACTGAGTTTAAGCAACTAAAAAGCAATCCAGATGCATTTCTTTCTCCATTGATTGTAAGTATTGCTCAAAAAGAAAATCTTTCGTTAGAAGAAGTACAAAGTATTCCAGGTTCAGGAACAGATGGTCGAATTCAAAAAAGTGATGTTTTCAATTATTTAAAAAACAGAAAATATCCACTCCAATCTAAACCAATAACTGACAACCGACAACCGACAACTTCATCCTATCCAAAACCTAAAATCAATTACGTTGAAGGAAAAGATAGTATTGTTGAAATGGATCGTATGCGCAAAATGATTGCGGATCACATGGTTTATTCTAAACAAACCTCGCCTCACGTGACTTCTTATATCGAAGTTGATGTGACGAATTTGGTGAATTGGAGAAACGAAAACAAAAATAAGTTTCAAGAAAAGTATAACGAAAAACTAACGTTTACTCCAATTTTTATTGAAGCAGTGGCAAAAGCTGTTGAAGATTTTCCTTTGATCAATGTTTCTGTCGATGAAAAAAACATAATCGTACATAAAGATATCAACATCGGAATGGCAACCGCATTACCATCAGGAAATTTAATTGTTTCGGTAGTGAAAAATGCTAATGAAAAAAATGTCATTGAGATAGCTAAAGAAGTAAATAATTTAGCAGAAAGCGCAAGAAACAACAAACTAAAACCAGAACAAACGCAAGGAAGTACATTCACAATTTCAAACGTTGGAACTTTCGGAAGTTTAATGGGAACACCAATCATAAACCAACCTGAAGTTGCGATTTTAGCTTTGGGAATCATCAAAAAACGTCCAGAAGTTATCACATCTGAGAAGGGAGACGAAATTGCGATTAGAAGTATGATGTACCTTTCCTTGTCATTCGACCATAGAGTGGTTGATGGGTTTTTAGGAGGTTCATTCTTGAGAAAAATCGGAGATTATTTAGAACAATTTGATACAAATACAACAATATAAATTATAAGCTAAAATGTCTTACAACATAAAAGTTACAAAAATTAAAGAATCAAAAGTCAGTAAAATTGATTTTGATAATATTACAATGGGTTTCAATTTTTCGGATCATATGTTTATTTGTGATTATGAAAATGGTGCATGGCAAAACCCAAGAATTGAACCTTTATCTTTAATTCCAACGCATCCAGCAGCAATGGCTTTGCATTACGGACAAGCTATTTTTGAAGGAATGAAAGCTACTAAAGGTCAAGACGGAACACCTTTGTTATTTCGTCCTGATGAAAATGCTAAACGTTTAAATTTTAGTGCAGACAGAATGGGAATGCCACAATTTCCAGAAGATTTATTTGTAGAAGCTTTAAAACAATTCACAGCTGTAGAAAAAGATTGGATTCCAACCAAAGAAGGAAGTGCTTTATATTTAAGGCCTTTCATGTACGCTGATGAACCTTTTATCGGAATGCGTGCGGCAACAAGTTTTAAATTTATCATTATGGGTTCACCAGCTGGACCATTTTTCAGTAAAAAAATTAAATTATACGCTGAAAAGAAATACGTTCGTGCTGTAAATGGTGGAACAGGAGAAGCCAAAGCAGCAGGAAATTACGCAGCAGCTATTCGCCCAACTGAATTAGCAAAAGAAAAAGGATACGATCAAGTTTTATGGTTAGATTCACAAGATTTTGAATATATTCAAGAAGTTGGAACAATGAATATTTTCTTCAAAATTGATGGAAAATTCATTACACCAGATTTATCAGGTTCGATCTTAGCTGGAATCACAAGAATGAGTGTAATTACTTTGTTAAAAGATAAAGGTTTTGAAGTAACTGAAAGACCAATCAAATTATCAGAAATCAAGGAAGCGTCATTAAATGGAACTTTAGAAGAAGCTTTCGGAGCAGGAACAGCAGTCGGAATCGCAATGATTGAAGAAATAGGAAACGAAGATTTTACTTTAAAATTACCCGCTGAAAATCCAGTTTCAAACATGATAAACGATACTTTAAACGCAATTAAAGTTCAAAAAGAACAAGATAAATTCGGTTGGATTGTAGAAGCAAAATAAAAATTCAGGAACACAGATTTAAGAAATTAGAGAAATTTTAAAAATCTGTTTAATTTCTTAAATCTGTGTTCCAAAAAAAATAGATTACACTGATAAGATGGTAAATAAAGATATACTAAAAAAAGCATTTTCAACCATGGCAACTGCAAAAGCCATGACCGAATTGTATGAAGAAAATTTCAAAATTGTCTCAAAATACGTACATGCAACTTCACGTGGTCATGAAGCGATTCAGATTGCTGTTGCGATGCAATTATTGCCACAAGATTATGCATTTCCATATTATCGTGATGATGCCATGTTGCTTGGAATTGGAATGCAACCATACGATTTGATGCTGCAATTAATGGCAAAAAAAGACGATCCTTTTTCTGGAGGAAGAACGTATTACTGTCACCCAAGTTTGAATGATGTTGATAAACCAAAAATCCCACATCAATCTTCAGCAACCGGAATGCAAGCAATCCCAGCAACTGGAGCAGCCATGGGTTTTTGGTATAAAGAAAAAACAAATATTGCTGATGATTTAGCCGATAAACCTTTCGTAGTTTGTTCGCTTGGAGATGCGTCCGTAACAGAAGGAGAAATTGCCGAAGCTTTACAAATGGCAGCTTTAAAACAATTGCCCATTTTATATTTGGTACAAGATAATGGTTGGGATATTTCAGCCAATGCAGCAGAAACGAGAGCTCAAAATGCTTTTGAATATGCAAAAGGTTTTCACGGAATTGAAGCTATTTCAATTGATGGCGCCAATTTTACTGAAAGTTATGAAGCATTAGAAAAAGTAATTGCAACGATTCGCGCAGAAAGAAGACCATTTTTAGTTCACGCTAAAGTTCCATTATTGAATCACCATACCTCTGGAGTTCGAATGGAATGGTATCGTGATGATTTGGAAGAAGCACAATCTCGTGATCCTTATCCTGTTTTAATTCAACAATTAAAAGATAATGGATTTTCGGATGTTCAGATTTCAGATATAGAACAAGAAGCAAAAACTAAAGTTCAGGCTGATTTTGAAAAAGCTCAATTAGCAGAAGATCCAAAACCAGAAGATTTATTCACAAACGATTTTGCTCCAACACCAATAACAGAAGAAGTTGGAGAACGAAATCCAGAGCGCGAAGAAAAAGTCGTAATGGTTGATTGTGCTTTGTTTGCAGTCGAAGAAATCATGAGAAAACATCCCGAAAGTTTGTTATACGGACAAGACGTTGGTGGACGATTAGGAGGAGTTTTTAGAGAAGCGGCCACATTAGCACAAAAATTCGGAGACGAAAGAGTTTTCAATACACCCATTCAAGAAGCTTTTATTGTGGGTTCAACGGTTGGAATGTCAGCTGTAGGTTTAAAACCAATTGTTGAGGTTCAGTTTGCTGATTATATTTGGCCTGGTTTAAATCAGTTGTTTACAGAAGTCAGTCGTTCGTGTTATTTATCGAACGGGAAATGGCCAGTAAGCATGATTTTACGTGTGCCAATTGGAGCATACGGAAGTGGTGGACCATATCATTCTTCATCTGTAGAAAGTGTTTTAACGAATATTCGCGGAATCAAAATCGCTTATCCAAGTAATGGTGCTGATTTAAAAGGTTTGTTGAAAGCCGCTTATTACGATCCAAATCCGGTGGTATTTTTAGAACACAAAGGTTTGTATTGGAGTAAAGTTAAAGGAACAGATGCTGCAAGAGTCAACGAACCAAGCGAAGATTATATGTTGCCTTTCGGAAAAGCAAATATCGTTCAAGAAGTTTGGGAACAAGAAACAACAGAAACCATTTCAATCATAACTTACGGAATGGGAGTTCATTGGGCTTTGAATGCTTCGGCAGACATAAAAAACCAAGTAGAAATTATCGATTTACGAACATTGTATCCTTTAGATGAAGAAGCAATTTTAAAATCCGTAAGAAAAACTAAAAAGTGTTTAGTCGTAACCGAAGAACCAACCAATAATTCCTTTGCACGTAGTTTGGCCGGTTTAATTCAAGAAAAATGTTTCAAACATCTTGATGCTCCTGTTATGGTGATTGGTTCCGAAAATATGCCAGCGATTCCTTTAAACAGCACTTTGGAGTTCACTATGATTCCGAATGTAGATAAAGTAAAAGCTAAGATTGATGAGTTGTTTAACTATTAGTGTTTAGTTACTGCAAACTAAATACTGAACACTGCTTACTTTTCGTGAAGCTATTTCCAGCTTTCCATTACAAGTTTTTGCAAACAATACTTTTTTTGTAAGGCATAAAAAGAGCTTCCTTTGGTCGCTTTTTTATGCCAACAAAAAATAGCATTCTTCCACAAAAAGCTTTCCATTGCAATCTGGGCTAGGGAATTGTTTTCAAAAGAACTATTTAGATTTGTAATCTATAGGGTTTCCAAAATATTTTACGATATAGATTTTTAAGATTCTGAATCAAGTTCAGAATGACAAGATTCTGATTAAAAAATCTGAAATTCTAAAACAAATTAGTACAAGTAATTTCAGAAAGATAAGCTTGTGAATTAATTTGTGACAAAATAATATTTTCAAATAATAAAGTCACAAAACTGTGATTAAAAAACAATTTTAAATAAAAAAGTCACAAAAGCGTGACAAAATAAATAGTATTGTAAAAATTGTCACAGAAATTGAAATTCTAAAATAGTGAAATAAACTTAGGACAAGTTAGTTCAGAATGATTAATCTCTGAAATAAAAGATGTTACGTGTAAATATTTATAAAATAAATTACCGCAACACCATTTCATAAGTGTAAAAGTGCAAAAATTTACTGCGTATAAAAAGAGGAAATAGTGATTTTTTAATTTGTTTCCCTTTCAAGTTGCTCATTTTTAGCTTTTCTGTTTTTTAAAATATTGATGTAGTGTAAAGCGTTATTGTCGTTATAATCGGTGTAAGATTTCGTTACCCATTTTAAGGCAGTGTTAATATCTCCGTTTATTTCACTAATAATTCCCATATTGTAACAAGCTCTTCCTGCAATTTTTGCTTTTTTGTTATTGGTTTCAAGTAGCCATAATTCGGCAGCACTATCCCATTCTCCAGCTTGAGCTCTTCTTTTGCCTATTTCAAAATTATTGGTTCCTTTTACATAATAATCTCTAGTGACTCTTATGTTATAGGGAAGAATTCGATTGGCATAAGCTATTCCCAAATCTTTACTAACAGATATGACCGCATCTTTACGAGTTTTAATAGTTTCAAAAGCTTTGACAGGATTAATACCTCTTCCTTTTAAATTCAAAGTTTTTGAATCGGCAAATACATCTAAAATTAATTTATCGTTATTGTCGTAAATTCTCCAACCTGATTTTATTAAAGTAGTTACTGATACTTCATGTTCAATTGCAGGAATTTTGAGTCCTAAGTTGTTTTTTATTTCTGTAGTATATGTTTTATAAGCTACATCAGAATCTGTATCGAAAAAGGATAATTCGTAAATAGCATCTAGATTTTTTTTAGAACAAATTTCTTCAATTTTTTCCCAAGGCAATTCGTCTGAAAAACGATCAATACTAAATGTTTTTGAAGCAATACTATCTAAAATTACTACGTTAGTGAGGTTGCTGTTTTTTAATAATTCTTCTTTTAAACTTATAATTTCGGAATTGCTTCCAATTTTATCTAATTCTTTACCTTCAATAGTTAGTATCTTGTCAATAGCATCTAGAACTTCTTGTTTCTTAGTAGGAATAGTTCTGTTTATGATGCCTATTTTAGTTGTGTTTTTATTTAAAAGAACAGGAGCAGGTTCTGTTACATTTAGCGTAAGTGTGTTGGTAGCACTGCATGAAAGTAAAAGGTTTATAAGTACAAAGCAACTAACTGAAAGAAATATTTTTTTATTCATAAGATCTTGTAATAAGATGTAAATATAGTTGATTTTAAGCTTATTATCCTTTTTTAAACTTATTCCACTTTCTCAACCGGACTAATTACCTTTGGAATACTATCACTTTTAACGGGTGCATTTATAGGAGTTACACCATCTTCATAAATAGTTTCTTCTAAATCTTCTGATTTTTTTCCAATATTAATTTGAGGATTATCTTGATTTCCTGTCACTTTTATGGGAATTCCAATTATTCCTAAAGGTGGTAATCCAACACGCATTTTTAAATTAAGATTTCCATCTAAACTGCTTTGTCCCTCAAAACGCAAACGAAATCCTGAAACTTTGAATTTAAAGCGTTCAATCGTTAATAAATTATTTTTGATGGTTGATTTTATATCAACTTTTGTGATATCAGGATCTTTAATATCTGGATTTTCTGTTCTTGAAGCAACCGTGTTTAGTAATTTGAAACCTTTCATTTTGACATGTTTCACAGAAAGTGTTCCTTTTCCTTCTAGTGAAGGCATTACGGGTTCCATTTGGTTGTTTAAAACTCCTTTTATGGCGTAATCTAAAGAAACGATTCCTTCTGCATTTTCTGCTGCGGTTACAATTTCCTTAAATAATTTAATTTCGTTATAAGCTCGTTTTACATCAAAATCTTTGGCTTTTATGGTGTAGTCAAAATAAGCTTTTTCTTTGCCTTCATTTTTATAAGTTCCATTCATTTTGGCAGTTGCACCAATTATTCCTAAAGTACCATTTTTTAAAGAAGCCATTCCTCTTTGCATTTGAATAATTCCTCCTAAATTTTCAATGATAATGTCATCGTACTTGACTTTTTTAGCTTTAGTTTGAATGGTTAAATCCAAATTTGTTGGAATTTCAATTACACCAGAAACTGTACTTGAAGTTGTGGTTTCTTCTGTAGTTGTAGTTTCCGTTGGCATCAATTCATTAATATTCAAATAATTTGATGTAAAAGATAAGTTCCCTTTTAAGGTTTCTTTATCAGACAAATAAAAATTAATCACATTCAAAACATAACCATTCATAGTAATATCAGATTGTCCATATTTTCCTCTAAAATCAGCAAAATTCATCTTTTCTTGATTAAAGGTAAATAGCCCTTTTTCAATTAAAAACGGTTTTGGAAGTAATTCACTTGTGGTTTGTATGTTTGTTAAATCAAGTGTTCCGCTGTTTTTTAAATTTTGATATTTTCCTTTAGTTGCATCGCTTTGTTTTCCTGCTAAAGAAAGGTCAGCTTTAATAATTCCATTTATATCTAAGCCTTTTTGAGCAAATACTTTATAAACAGGAGCTAAATTTATTGTTCCTTTAGCTTGAATATCATAGTTCAAATCAGAGAAATCTTTAAAATTAGCATTTAAGGTAAAAGGTTCGTTTTCAAAACTAAAAGTTGCAGGTGAAATTACAAAAGAAGCATCTTTAAATTCAGAAGTTGGACAATTTAAATTAGCTTTAATGTTGATTTTTTCAATTGGTTTTGGATAGTAACTCGTTTTTAAAGAACTATTAGTTACATTAAAATATCCTTTAGTCACAGGAAATTTTTGTTCATCAGCACTATAAGTTCCGTTTGAAACTATATCAGTATCAAGATTTCCAGTTAATTGCAAATTCGGAATTTGAAGCGCATCAGAAAGTGTCTTTAAATCTAATTTTGATTTAATTTTTGTGTTGATTTTGATCTTGTTTCCAAAACCTTCAGATTTTAAAATAGCACTTAATTTGTTTTGATTTACATCAAAATACAAAGAATCTAGTTGGACAGAAAGTCGATTAATATCAAGATTTGGAAGTTTTGTGTCTAAATTTAAATAGATATTTTCAACAGCAAATGGAGCTTTCCCATTTTTCACAAAACCATCTCTGATATTAATTTTAAAACGAACTTCTGGATTAATATTTTCAGCAGCAATATATTTTCCTTTTAATGAAAAGGAAGCTGAAGTTGTTCCTTTCATTACAGTTTGACTTTTCCATGAAATGTATTCGGCTGGTAAAGCTGTAAATAAGTCATCCAAATTACTATTTTCGGTTTTTAAATTGAAATCCATATCATAACCATTTGATAAGAAATTAAAATATCCTTTAAATTCAACAGGTAATTTGTTAATGATTAGGTCGTTTTTTTCGAACACAAACGCTAAGGAATTGGTGTTTATTTTCGTAATTAAATCAGCTTTTACAGCTTTGTTTTTTAAATATTCATTAGAATCGTAAGTGAAGTTTAAGTTTTCAATGCTTGCAGAAGTTGTCAGGCTAAAATTAACATCCAAAAGATTACCCTTTCCTTTATAATTAAATCCTTTAGCCTCTATCAACATTTTCGTTGAAACATCGTTGTAAACAAGTTCACTATTTAGAATTTGAATATTTTTTAAATTTAAAGAAGCTGAACTGTTGTCTGTAACAGCTGTTTCACCTGATTTATAGACATTGTAGTTTGCTTCTCCTTTTTTATTTACCTGAACGTTAATTTTGGCGTTTTCTATGAAAATTTTGTCAATTTGTGCTTCACTTCCAAAAAGCATGCTTGGAATATCAATGCCAAAACCAATTTCTTTAGCCGTAATTAAAGATTGTTTTTCAAATGGAGCAGAACCATTCAATGAAAATTCCTCTAAAGTCAAGGTTAAAGATGGAAAATGGTTGAAAAAGGATAAATTAGAATCTTTAAAATTTAATTCACCTTCCAAATTTTCATTGGCAAACAATTTGACTTTTTCGGTTATTGTGTCAGCAAAAAGAATAGGTACAATAACTAATATTGCTAAAACACTACCTATTGATATTCCTGTAAATTTTAAAGCTTTGAGGAATAATTTTCTCTCTATTGCCATTGTTTTTTGAATTTTTGCAAATGTATGATTATTAAGCTATAATTTTAAAAAAATATCAGTTTGACAATAATAAAAACCGTAATCTCATTATTATATGAAATTACGGTTTTCGATATTTGTTTTAATTAAATACTTAAATTACTTAATTATAGGTGGATATTGTTCTAAAATTTTATCTACAAATTCTTTAATTCTTGCGTCTTTTTTATTGGTATCTTTTGTTAAATAACCACTTCCTTCACCTTGCCAAATCATTTCTTTGGTCTTTCCGTCAAACATATCGATGAATAAAGTTCCTTCCGGAGTTGTGTAAACAGAATTCATTCCCATTCCCATCATTCCCCAATTGTTCCAACCCCAACCGAAGCCCATTCCCCACATGTTGTTGTTGTATACATTAACGCGTTCACTTTCTTTGGTAAAAATGCTAATTAGCATATTTGGGTTTTCAGATTTTGAAAAACCTTTTGCACTCATAGCTTCATCAATAGAACGTAGAATTCTTTTTTTGTCTAAATCAGAAATTTCGACTTTGTCAATACTTGCCTTTATGTACGCATAAGTTTTGTACTGATTGAAATCTACTTTTTTATCATAATCTGCATTTACTCTAACTGAACTGCATGAAGCTAGTACAAAGAGCATAAATAAGGGAATTAATTTTAGTGTTTTCATAGCTTTTTAATTTTTTGATTGCTCGATTAATAGAAATATCTATTATTTAAATAAATCATCATTAACTATATTAGGGATGGTGACTTTTAATAAAGGTTGCGTGGCCATCGCTCTTTTTATAGCAAAAATAGCTCCTTCATTTCTTGCCCAATTTCTTCTTGAGATTCCGTTGTTGACATCCCAGAAAAGCATTGATGCTAAGCGTCTTGAAGCCTCTTTACTACCATCAAGAACCATACCAAATCCACCATTTATAACTTCTCCCCATCCAACACCACCACCATTATGAATAGAAACCCAAGTCGCCCCTCTAAAACTATCTCCGATTACATTTTGAATAGCCATGTCAGCTGTAAAACGCGAACCGTCATAAATGTTAGAAGTTTCTCTATAAGGTGAATCTGTCCCAGAAACATCGTGATGATCTCTTCCTAAAATTATAGTTTCAATTTCTCCTTTTGCAATGGCTTGGTTGAAAGCTTCTGCAATTTTTATTCTTCCTTCTGAATCTGCATAAAGGATTCGTGCTTGTGATCCAACGACTAATTTATTTTCTTGAGCACCTTTAATCCATTGAATATTATCGGCCATTTGTTGCTGAATTTCTTCTGGAGAATTTTTCATCATTTCTTCTAAAACATTACAAGCAATTTTATCTGTTTTAGCCAAATCTTCTGGTTTTCCTGAAGCACAAACCCAGCGGAAAGGTCCAAATCCATAATCGAAACACATTGGCCCCATTATGTCTTGAACGTAACTATTGTACTTAAAGTCTATATGATTTTCAGCAAAAACATCAGCACCAGCTCGTGAAGCTTCTAATAGAAAAGCGTTTCCATAATCGAAGAAATACGTTCCTTTTTCGGTGTGTTTGTTTATGGCATTTGCGTGTCTTCTTAACGTTTTTTGAACTTCTTCTTTAAATTTTGATGGATTGTTTGCCATCATTTCGTTAGATTCTTCAAAAGTGAATCCGATAGGGTAGTAGCCACCAGCCCAAGGATTATGAAGAGAAGTTTGGTCGGAACCTAAATCAATATGTAGATTTTCTTTGTCAAAACGTTCCCAAACATCTACTATATTTCCCAAATAAGCAATTGAAACTACTTCTTTGTTCTCTAAAGCTATTTTTACTCTTGGTACTAATTTGTCAATATCTTCAACGACTTCGTTAATCCAACCTTGTGAATGACGAATGTGAGTTATTTTTGGATTTACTTCTGCACAAACGGTTACACAACCTGCAATGTTTCCTGCTTTTGGTTGTGCACCCGACATTCCTCCTAATCCTGATGTTACAAATAAACCTCCTTTTGGCGATTTTTTAATTTTTCTGAATCCGTTTAAAACTGTGATTGTTGTTCCGTGTACAATTCCTTGTGGGCCAATGTACATATAACTACCTGCTGTCATTTGTCCGTATTGCGAAACACCTAAAGCGTTCATTTTTTCCCAATCATCCGGTTTTGAATAATTCGGAATAACCATTCCGTTTGTAACTACAACTCTTGGTGCCTCTTTGTGACTTGGGTATAAACCCATTGGATGGCCAGAATACATGGTTAGTGTTTGTTCGTCTGTCATTTCAGACAAATACTTCATGGTTAAAAGGTATTGTGCCCAATTTTGGAACACAGCACCATTTCCACCATAAGTAATTAATTCGTGAGGATGTTGAGCGACAGCATAATCCAAATTATTTTGAATCATTAACATAATAGCTTTTGCTTGCTCGCTTTTTCCTGGATATTCAGATACTGGACGCGCTTTCATTTCGTAATCTGGACGAAAACGATACATGTAGATACGACCATATTTCTCTAATTCTTCTTTAAATTCAGGAAGTAGAATAGCGTGATGTTTTGGTTCAAAGTAACGCAAGGCATTTTGTAAGGCTAATTTAACTTCAGCTTCAGAAAGAATTTCTTTTCTTTTTGGGGCATGATTTATTTCCGTTTCATATGGTTTTACATTTGGTAAATCATTTGGAATTCCTTGTTGTATTTGTTCTTTGAAAGTCATTTTTTCTTTTATTTGATTATTTGATTTTTCGAAAATTCGATTAATCGAAGTATCATTTTTAATATTTCCTGTTTTTTTATCATATCCATAAGCACAGTGTCTGCATCCGCTTTTGCAACAATAGCCTCTTTTGAGATGGTATTTTTCGGTAAAACACTTGTATCCTTCAGGTGTGTAGTAGAAATCTTCACCTTCAATTAAATTATTTGGATCAATTGTATTGTTCATATCTACAAATTTAGCAACTTTGTATGATATGTTTGTATTAGTTTTTAAATATTTAACCCCAAAATGGGTGAGAGGAATTACAATTTTTCCTTTTATTGTACTTTCTTATAGAGAAGACAAGCAGAATTTGGTGCTTTTAAATCATGAAAAAATTCATATAAGGCAACAAATTGAGATGTTAGTTTTCCCTTTTTTTCTTTGGTATGGCATAGAATATTTAATACGATTTGTTCAATATAGAAATTGGAAAGAAGCTTATTTGAATATTTCTTTTGAACGAGAAGCTTATCAAAACGAAAAAAACCTTTACTATTTAAAGCAAAGGTCTTTTTGGAATTTTCTTAAATTTCTAAAGTCTTAAAGAATTTTCTTTGTTACTTTAATTCCTTCAGAAGTAATGATATTTACAATTAACACTTGATCTTTAGCGTTATTCATGTCAATTGAGATTGAATTACTTTTGATGTTTGTTTTTTCATCAATTAATCTTCCTCTAATGTCAAATATTTTTACATTCTCCATAGTTTCATTTCCTGAAATTATATCTACAATATTTTTGTTTTTTGTAATTTGAACTTCATTTTCATTAAATGTCACATTGCTTAGTACTGATGCTGTTTTGTAAACTAATTTAAATCTGTTATTGTGATTTCCAGCAGTTGCAATGAAAGTATAAGGAGTTGTTTTTAAATCGTGATAAATGTTTAATTCTTCATCTTTTAAGTAAACATCTTGAGTTCCTAAAAATAAACCATCAGCTTTGTTGATTGCTATTTTGTATGTTCCAGGACTTGGTACATTAAATCCAATAGCTACTTGGTCGTTATCATCAAATGGTAAGCTTCTACCTTGAATTATAAATGGTTTGTTGTTTATTAAAGAATAAATCCCCATTGTTAATGGATCGGCAATTGCATCATAATTATTGTCATCATCCATAGTTGCTCCTTCAATATAACCAACTAAAGCTCTTTCTGATGTATTGTTTGTATCTAAGATGTCTAACCATATTCTATGTCTTTCTAAATTATCTAAATCATCATTTTCTTGATTAGCATTTTTAAAGAAATTGTCATTTGCATATGGTGTTCCTGCACTATCTCTTCTTTGTTTATTGTCGAAATATACAGTTCCACTTCCTTGTGGGCCGTCTTGCATTTCCACAAAAAATGCTTGCCCTGCTTTAATAATATTTGAGCCTGCTGGTTCAGTATTACCAGAAAGTGTCATTACCATATAATCTGATGCACTATAATTATAAGAATAATTGCCGTAAAAAGGATTTGTTATAGTTCCTCCATTGTTTAATCCAGGATTAATACCATGTTTCCATAGTTTTATAGTACCTTTTATCACTCCGCTGTTATCATTAATAAATTGATAGGCATTTATAGCGGATGGATAAGGATTTCCAATTAAATTATGGTTATCATCTAGACTTGTGATTAATGTTCCGTTAGCACCATTGTAATCAGCACCTTGATAAGTACCTCTGTTTACTGTAGCCCCAATATTTCCGTTATTAGGTCGTCCTATAAAAGAGCTATTTAAGCTTGTGGCCGCCATTCCAAAAGAAGAAGAGCCTCTTATGATATAGCCTTTACCAGTAGCCATTGTAGCTGTTGGACTCACCCAATTTCCTTGACTTATATTCCCTCCTGTTCCGTTTCCATTATTGATTAATGTACTCCATTCATATTTAGGGCCTGGAGCAGGTGTTGTGTAAATAGTGCTAATTGCTTGATTGTTAACCGGTGAAGACCAATATACATAATCAGACCCTTTAATTCCTGCAGCTGTTCTTTTGTAAATAATGTTACCTGTATTTGTAACATTGTTTATTTGCACTAAGTTAGCATTATTTTCAATTTGTAAAGTTCCTGTGTTTTCAACTTTAATAAAATCTGTTATTACTAATGAATTGTCAGTAGCAATGTTTAATGTTTTGCCTGGTTTTACAGTTAAGTTTAGTCCTTTTCCAACTACAGCAGTATTTGACATATTTGTATTTTCATAAATGACAATACAATTTGAGGCAGTTGGTACACCTACTGGTTTCCAATTTGACGCGTTGTTCCAGTCTGAGTTGGAAGCACTTGGTGTGAATAATTTAGTGTTGTTAGTTACGTTAACGTTTCCATTCACTACACAGCCATTAGATAAAGTTGTTGAAACAGGAATAATAAAAGCTGCGTTTTCTAATTGTGAAACTGTAGGTCTTATGTAAATTGTAGTTGCAGGTGATCCAGATATATATGGTATTGTGCAAGCATAATCCATAAAAGCATCTACTACGTTAGTATTATAATTAAACGAAGTTGATAATGTTTTTTCGCCATATAATTTAATATCGTCGACTGCTACTCCACCAGCTAACCACATACTTGATGATGAATAGGCACGATGTACTATTCTTATTTTAAGGTTTGTATTGTTTACATAAGAACTTAAATCATAATTTAATGTGGCAAACCTTGTACCAATTCCTATGTCAGTTAGTATATTGGCTACATCTGTCCAATTTGTTCCGTTGTTTGTTGATACCTGAAGTTTAACGTACTCTTCATAAGAAGTGTCATTATCTGAAAGTTCTCTTGAGTAAAACATTTTCAACTTTAATCTTAAATTGATAAAATTATTTGTGTTTACTGAATTTATTAAAGTTAAAGAGTTTTCTATAGTGTTTCCTGCAATTGGATTGATGTCTGAAGTTGCTAGGGCGAATTTATTGTTTCCAATACCCGATGAAATTGCTGGATACCATACAATACCACCAGTAGGAATAAATGAACTGGATTTTATTTGCCAAGCTGTTTTGGTATCAACAGTATTATCATTTGGATCATTGTTTGAATTATTAAACGTTCCCAAAGTATTGTTTTCAAAATCTTCATTTACTAATGTGACAGTTTCTTTATCACCTCCTGCAACAATTGAAATAACTGCATTTTCTCCACATATAACTGGGTTTTGAGGCGTTATACTAATGGTAGGTGTAGTTGTTATATTTGCTACAACAGGAGTTTTTACAACTGATTCACATGAGCCATTGAAAGCTGTAACATAGTAAGTTGTAGTAGTTGTAAGTGATGGAGTGGTATAAGTGCTTCCCGTTGCTCCAGCAATTGGAGTTGTACTTGTTTCTGACACATACCATCTGTATGATATGGTGTTGCTTGTTCCTATTGCAGATATTGTTACTGGACCACTACCACAGCTAGCACCTTCTGTTACTGAAACAATATTAGCACTACAGCTTGGTACTACTTCAAATAAATAATCTTCGACATCACTATAATTGTTTCCTGTAAAACTTTCACATGGATTAAAGTCATAGCCAAACCCATTATTGCTATTATTATAAACTCTAAAACGTATTCTATATTGGCCTGGTTGAGTAGTTGATGGTATAATAAATCCAAAAGTTAAATTTGCACCAGCGTAAGGTCCAGGATTGTATATTTCTTCTGTACTGTTTTGACTAAAAACGCCATCTTTATTCCAATCTATCCAAGCTTTAACTCTTCCTCCTGTATTTGTGTTATTAACATTTATATTGTTTAAAATAATATTAACTCCTTCACCTTGAGCTTGTATTGCTTTATTTGGTAAGCTTGTAAAGTCTTCGAATCCATTGCTTGAAAAGGTAGAAGTATTACTAATATCGTTTAAAGTTCCAACAAAATCTATTCTGTTAATATAAACTATGTTTCTTGTCTGAGTAGTTGGCGTACAATAAGTCAAAGTAACGGTTAAAGTGGCTGAATTAGAATATGCTGATGTTCCGCAAGCATTAGTTGCAGAAGCTCTATATCTGTATCCATTCATAGCTAATGTTGCACTTGTTATATTTAAGTTGGAAGTTGTAGCATTTGAATAAACACCTCCATTTGTTATGTTTGTCCATGTTGTGCCTCCATTAGTACTTACTTGCCAAGTATAACTAGTTGGACTGTTAGAAGCCACAACTGTGAAAGAAGTATTGGCACCAGGGATTATCGAGGTGTTTAAAGGACTAGTAGTAATTGTTGTAGGAGATGCTATATTTACTGTTACATTACCTGCTCCATTACTCCAACAACCGTTAGAATTTCTAGCTCTTATGTAATATGTTCCTGAAGTAGTAACATTGTAAGTTGCACCGCTATTTGCGGTTGATGTTCCAGAAGCTGTTGTTTGCCAATACCAAGTAACATTTGTAGGAGGTGTTCCACTTCTAGTTAAAGTAACACTATTGCATTGTGGAGAATTACTTGATGGATTTCCTGGATTTGAAGCTCCAGTAGCAGTAGCATAGTTCATTGTGCTTGAGTTGCTGCTAGTTCCACAAGCGTTAGATGCTCTTACTCTGTAATAGTAGGTAGTTCCTGGATTCAGATCGTTGAAGCTATAATTTAAATTATTACCTACATTGAAGCCGTTATATTGTGATAAAATTGATGTAAAAGTATTGTTTAAAGATACATCAATGATATAACTAGTTGCATTATTAGAATAGCCCCATTGTGCAACAAAACCAGTGCATGTAGCACTATATGCATTATTTGTACTTGGAGTAGAAGGAAGAGGTGTAATTGTAACATAAAGGTATTGTCCTCCATTGCTAATTCCACATCCGTTTGTAGATTGAACTCTAATATTTCCTGAAGTTGCAGTGCCACTAAACGTTACTGATGCGGATAACCCATCTACTGCTGGTGTAATTATAGCCCCATTTCCTTGATAAGACCAAGTGTATGAACTTGAGTAGGGGTCAGGTGTGACTGTATATGTAGTAGTAGAACTCACACATTGAACAGTAGATCCTGTTAATGATAAAGGTCCAGAAGCAGGCCCATTTGATACATAAACTATTCTTGTAGCTGTATATGTAGGACAGCTTGATCCTCCAATAGTGTAAGTTATTGTTGCAGTACCAAAACCTAGAGCTGTAACAAGTCCTGTTGAAGCGTTAACTGAAGCTATGCCATTATTACTACTAGACCAAACTCCACCAGATTGTGTAGATGAAAAAGTAGCTGTTGATGTTCCGTAAGTACAAAGATATTGATTACCTGATATAGTTCCTGCAGTTGTTGGGCAATTAATTCCATACACACAAATAGAACCAGACATGTTTCCATTATTTCCATCTCTTTGAACTCTAATAACGTATTTTTGACCTATAGTTGTAGTTTGTGTAATTATTTCTTCTACACCATTCCCTCCAATATTTGAACAATTTAAAGCAGTCATATTAGAACTGCATGATCCTGAGAATAAGTGTAATACAGCATTTCTGTTGCCTGTTGGGTTGTACTTTATGACTGTTGTAGTACTTGTGGCAGTAAACCAACCCCATGCATCATCTACATTATCTGCTCCACATCCAGAAGGACTGGTCCAATAATTTGTACTCAGTCCGTTTGTGTTAAAACTAGTATAGTTGCAACTGGTTCCGACAGTTAATTGTCCTGTAGTTGTTGTTATTGAGCATGCGTCAGCTTGTGAAAAACTAACCGATGAGATTAGTAATAAAAATAGTAGTTTACAAATTTTTTTTGAAACTACATTAAGGATTAGATTTGGGGAAACTTTTTCCATAATAAAGTAAGTGTCTTTTTTTTAATTAGATTATAAACATTTGACAAAGAATCATGAAATTAATGATGACATATTTTGTCGTTATCATTATTTTGTGTTTCTAAGTATAGTGTCTGATATTTCTAAAACTTTTGCAAAAGTAATTTAAAATTTTAATTTTTTTATTTGAAATATGATGAGTATACTTTTTGTATTGTTGAATGTACGTTTTTTGTAGACGAATGGTTTTTTTAAGAAATTTTAATATTTTTTGGAATATTTATTACTTATTTTTAGAATTTAATTTTTAGCGTTTAATTTATTTAAAATTTAAAAAAAAAAGACCTTTGCTATTTAAAGCAAAGGCCTTTCTGAATTTTATTGTTTTAATAATTTTAAAGAATTTTTCTTGTAACTTTTATTCCTTCAATTGTATGTATGTTTACAATTAAAACTTGGTCTTCAACATTATTCATGTCAATTGATAATGAATTACTATTGATGTTTGTTTTTTCAACGAGTAATCTACCTCTAATGTCAAATATTTTTACATTTTCCATTGTCTCATTTCCTGATACAATATCAATTATGTTGTTGTTTTTAGCAATTTGTATTTCATTTTCATTAAAGGTTACGTTACTAAGAACAGTATTTTTATAAACTAACTTGAATCTGTTGTTGTAAACCCCAGTTGTTGCAGTAAATGAATAAGGAGCTAATTTTAAATCGTGATAAATATTTAATAATTCATCTTTTAGGTATACATTTTGAGTTCCTAAGAATAATCCGTCAGCTGTGTTAATTGCTATTTTGTATGTTCCAGGGTTTGGCACATTAAATCCAATAGCTACTTGGTCATTATCATCAAATGGTAAACTTCTACCTTGTATTACATAAGATTCATTGTTAATCATTGAATAAATGCCCATGTCTAAAGGATTTGCAAGAGCGTCATAAGCACTGTCAAGGTTCATAGTTGCTCCTTGAGCATATCCTACTAGTGTTCTTTCAGATGCGTTGTTTTGGTCAAAAATGTCTAACCAGATTCTATGTCTTTCTAATTCATCAAAGTTTACGTTTTGTTGGTTAGATGACCTGAAGAAATTGTCGTTAGCATAAGGTATATCACTGCTATTTCTTCTTTGTCCGTTGTTGAAATTTACAGTTCCACTTCCTGTTGGCCCATCTAACATAACTACAAAGAAAGCTTGTCCTGCTTTAATGATGTTTGAAGCCGTCGGAGTAGTTGATCCTGTAAAGTTTATAGTCATATAGTCATTTGCAGTATAATTATAAGTATAAGAACCATAAAAAGGATTTGTTATGCTTGTACCTGGATTAGTGCTATGTGTCCATAATTTTACATTTCCTTCAATTACTGCGCTATTATCACTTAAGAATTGTAGTGCATTAATAGCAGAGGGGTAAGGATTACCAATTAAATTATGATTGTCGTCAAATTTAGTTACTGCTATACCGTTTGCTCCTGTGTATCCTGAGCCTGTATAAGTTCCTCTGTTAACAGTTTTGCTGATGATTCCGTTATTAGGTACACCAGTAAAAGTACTGTTTAAATTTGTAGCTGCCATACCAAAAGAGGAAGAACCTCTTACAATATAACCTTTTGCAGCTTCCATAGTATTCCCACTTGCATTTACCCAATATCCTTGACTGATATTAGGTCCAGTACCATTATTATTATTTAATAAGGTTTCCCATTTATATTTTGGACCTTGAGAAGGGGAAGTGTAAATAGAATTTAAAGATTGATTAATAACAGGAGAAGACCAATATACGTAGTCTCCGCCTTCAATATTGTTTGCAGTTCTTTTGTAGATTATATTTCCAATATTAGTAACATTGTTGATTTGTACTAAATTAGAGTTATTCTCAATTTGTAAAGTACCAGTGTTTTCAACATTTATAAAGTCAGTTATTACTAGAGAATTGTTTGAGGCTATATTCAATTTTTTACCAGCTTTAACTATAAGATTTAAACCTTTTTCTGTGTTATTAGGCCCAGTTATATTTACATCTTTGTAAATAACAATACAGTTTGATGATGTTGGAACTCCTACAGGTTTCCAATTTGCTGCTGTATTCCAATCGGAATTAGCAGCACTTGGTGTAAATAATTTGGTATTATTTGTAACTGTAACAGAGCCATTTGCAATACAGCCGTTAGATAAAGTTGTTGATACTGGTATATTAAAACTAGCATTTTCCAGTTGAGTTACAGTTGGTTTAATATAAATTATCGTAGCAGGTGATCCTGTAGTATACGGTAATGTACATGCTAAATCAGTGTATGCGTCAACAACAGAAGTATTATAGTTGAATGAAGTGTTTAGTGGTTTTTCACCAAAAAGTTCTACGTCATCAATTGCCACACCATCAGGCAACCACCCTGATCCTGCATATGAACGATGTCTAATTCGTATTTTTAAGTTAGTAACACTAATGTATGCAGATAAGTTGTATGATAATTCTGCAAATTTTGTACCTATACCAATATCACTTGTGAAATTTTGTAACGTTGTATAAGTAGATCCACCATTAGTAGAAACTTCAATATTAACAAATTCATCATAACCAGGTACAACGTTTCCATCTTCAAAGTATCTTGAATAAAATAATTTAAGTTTTAAAGTAAGATTTAAAAAATTTGTAGTATTCACATTATTTGTTAATGTTAAACTATTATCTATGGTGTTGTTTGGATAATTTGGTGCTTTTGCATCAGAATAAGCTAAAGCAAATTTGTTTGTTCCAAAACCTGAGGATATTGCAGGAAACCAAACATTTGTATCTGGAACCAATGTACTAGTTTGATTTTTCCAGCTTGTTATGTTTTTAACGGTTCCATTATTAGAATCGTTGTTTATATTAGAAAACAGACCTAAATTTCCGTTTTCAAATTTTTCATTGATTAAATAAACAGTTTCTTTATCTCCTCCTGCTTTCAAAGCAATAATAGTGTTGTCTCCACAAATTACAGGATCGTTTGGAGTAAATGTTATAGTTGGTGTTGGATTAACTTTAGCTATGATGGCTGTTTTGTAAACTGATTCACAAGTTGCATTTCTTGCAGTTACCCAATAAGTTGTTGTAGCTGTTAAAGAGGGAGTACTCCAAGTTCCACTTGTTGTTGTTGCTATTGCTGTTGTTGCATTTTGGCTTGTATACCATTTATAACCAGTAGTAGAAGGTGTTCCTGTTACATTTAATGTAATGCTTCCAGAACCACAATTTTCTCCACCTGTAACAGATGTGATGTTTGCGTCACAATTTGCAATTACTGTAAATGAATAATCTTCTGCTTCTCCATAATATGAATTTGCTCCACTCACAAAAACATCGCAAGGTGTAAAATCATATCCGAAATTTTCATTACCATTAGTATTAGTTCCGTTATTTACTCTTATTCTCAATCTATAATCTCCGGGTGTTGCTGTTGCTGGTACTACAAAGCCAAAAGTTGCATCTGCACCGGCAAAACCTTGTATGTTATAAACTTCTTCAGTTGCAGGTTCAAATATTCCATTTTTGTTCCAATCTACCCAAGCTTTCCAAGTACCTCTAGAATTAACTGTTCCATTCGATCTAGCTGTTATGTTGATTCCTTCGCCTTGTGCTTGTATTGCTTTATTCGCTAATCCAGTAAAGTTTTGGTAACCAAATGGAGCGCTAGTCGGATAAGTAGATGGGTTTGAAGTGTCATTTAAAGTTCCAACAAAATTCACACTATTTATATATAATCCACTTGCTGTAGATGTAGTTTCTGGATTACAATATGAAGCCGATGATGTTATATTTACTAAATAATCTTCAGCTTGACCATAACCATTGGAATTACAACTTGTAGTGTTAGAGAAATACCTTGATATTACTCGCATGCTTGTTTGCCCAGTTAGAGCCGTTGTAGGTATATTAATAATTGCCGTAACAGGTGTTCCAGCACCTGTATTGGCAAACAAAGTACCAATTACAAATCTTTCTCCTGCATCATTGAAATTTCCATTGTGATTCCAGTCAAAATGCGCAGTTACATAAAAATTATTATTTCCTCCAGTATTACCTAGAACTGAAACAGTGTAAGCATTACCTCTAATTGCATTTCCTGTGTCGCAAAACACCTCTTGGCTTGGATTGCCGTTTATATTTCCTGATGTTGTGTTATTAATACCTGCAAAATTTACATTAGTAATTGGGTAAACACCATTTGTGAAGTTATTAGTGCAGTAAGTTATAGGGTGGGAACAAGGCCTTGTAATACATATGGTACCTGTTATAGAATTGTTAGAGTTGTATGCTTGAATTCTAATACGGTATCGTGTTCCAATAGTTGTAGCGTAAGTAATAGTTTCGTCTCCAGAGAATGTTGAATCTGAACATGCTAGTGCAGTCATACCTGTGGAACAATTACCAGAAAACAAATGAAGGATTGCATCACTAGAACTGTTATATGTTATGGTTGTCGAGGTACTAACTGCATCAAACCAACCCCAAGCATCATCAACATCAGAGCTATTGCAACCTGCTGCAGAGTTCCAATAGTCTGAATTATTGTTTGAGTTAAATGTTGTTGGATTACAATCAATACTAACAGTTAATTGCCCTGCAGCACCATTTCCACAGTCGCTAAGTTGTGCAAAGGCATTTAAATAACTTAATAATGTTACTATAAAAACAAAAAAAGAAGTTTTTTTATGATGCAAATATTTATAATAAGAATTTAGCTTATTTATAAAATTAAGATTTGGGTAACTATTTTTCATAATAAATTAATTGTCTGTTAAAAGAAACAATAGGCTATTACTTCAAAAAGCATTAATAATCAAAAAGACATAATTTGTCCTAAATAATATTTTATGTGTCTGAGTTTGCAGTCTATAATTTCCTAAATCAAAACAAAAGTAATTTATAATTTTTTATCTACAAAAAAACGGGTGCTAATACCCTTTTTTTATCGATTAAACTACAAAATAATTCGACGAATGGTTTTTTCTAAACAAATTTTTCTATACATTTGTTTTGTAAATGATTTTTAAACTAATGAAAATGAAAAAATTAGCTCTCTTAATAGTTTTTTTTGTGTTTGGATATACAAGTTATTCTCAATTGTACGTGAATAATGGGAGTTATATTTTCAATAATGATAATGTTTTTTTTGTTAAACAAGATTTGAATTTAAATGGCAATGGGGCTATTTATCTTCGTAAAGGAGGGCAATTAGTACAAGGTAGAACAACTGCTGGTGCAAATGTTGGAACGGGATTAGTGTCTGTTTATCAGGAAGGAACTTCAAATAATTTTGGATATAATTACTGGTGCTCCCCAGTTGGTAATTCTAATCTTACTGCAATAAATAGTAATTTTTCAATCAATCAATTACATAGAGCAACAACTGTGACTTCTTCTGTTGCAGCAACTATTCTTCCTTTAAATAATTACAATGGTGTGTCTACAAATTCTTCTTTGTCGATTGCTCCATATTGGGTTTGGAAATATATTGCTTCTAATGCATACAATACAAGTGGTTCAAATGGTTGGATAAGTGTAAATAGTACTGGAACGGTTGAACCTGGTCTTGGTTTTACTATGAAAGGAGTTTCAGGATCGGATAATACAATTGCTCATCCAGTTTCGGGCTCACTTGGAGATGGTGTGTCTAATAATCCACTCAGCAATCAACGTTATGATTTTAGAGGAAAGCCTAACGATGGTACAATTTTAATTCCTGTTGGAAGTGTTGCTGGTGCTAATTATGCAAACAATACTTTAGCGGGAAATCCATATCCATCTTCGATTAATTTAAACCTTTTTTTACTTGAAAACAGTGGTTATACAATTAATTATGGAACAGGAACATATAGCTACACTGGAGGGATAACACAAGTAATTGACGGGAAGGCTTATTTTTGGGAGCAGAAAAAAACAGCAAATTCACATTATTTAGCTGATTATGAGGGAGGTTATGGGACTTATTCACCTACCGGTCCATTAGTTACCTCTCCAGGTACATATGTAGCTGCTACATGGGATACATACAACGCAAACGGAACACCAAATACTTCGGGACTATCTAGTGGTTCTACTTACAAAAGAATGTTTACACCTATCGGTCAGGGTTTTATGATACAAGGAGTCGTTTCTGGAAATGCTGTAATGAAAAATTTATATCGAAGTTTTGTTAAAGAAGGAGTAATTCAAAATTCCCAATTTGAAAAAAACGCAAGTGCTTCTTCAGTTTCAGATAATTGGGACGAAATTCCAAATGTTGCAGGAATCGATTATCAGAATTTCTCAAAATTACCAGCACCACAGTTTAAATTACACACTATTATAAACAATCAATTTACTAAAGAATCGGCAGTTGTTTTTAATAACAACTCCACAGACGGTTATGATTTAGCTATGGATGCTTCATCTTCAGATAATTTTCCTAAAGATTCTTATTTTCCTATCGTAAACAATGAAAAATTTATAATAACTACAATGCCTTTTGGAACTTATAAAAAGATACCACTAGCTTTCGTAACGGATGCAAATTGTAGTTTTAAAGTAACAGTTTCTGAGTTAATTAATTTTGATTTGTCAAATGAGATTTATCTTCACGACAAAGTATCTGATATTTACTATGATATTAAGAATGGTTTTTTTGAAACCGTTTTGCAAACTGGAAATTATCTTGATCGTTTTGAAATAACTTTCACAGCAAATGCATTGAGTACAGTTGGAAGCCTTGAAGAAAATTTTGCAATTTATCAAAATAACGATCTTGAAACTTTAACTGTTGAAAATACAGAGTTGATTGACTTACAACATGTTTCTCTTTTTGATATTGGAGGCAAAGTTGTCTTTCAAAAAGAAAAATTAGGGGCAAATACAATTTATCAATTCCCAACAAGTTCAATTAGTGATGGTATTTATATTGTTAAATTAGTAGCAAGTAATAATCAAAGTTTAAGTCATAAAATTATAATAAAGCATTCTAGAAAATAGATTTATCTATAAAGTATAAGTAAAGCAGTCTATAAAAATCTATAGGCTGCTTTTTTTGTTTATAGCCTTTGGATTTGTAATTTTGTAGAAATGAAAATTAATACTCAAAAAATAGCCATCAATAATCCTGACGTAGAGCTCTATATTAGGCGCGAAGACTTGATTCACCCTTTGATTTCTGGAAATAAATTTAGAAAACTTAAGTATAATTTAATTGAAGCAAAAAACAAGAATGAATCCACTTTATTGACTTTTGGAGGTGCGTTTTCTAATAATATTTTAGCTGTTGCAAGTGCTGGATCTGAAAGTAATTTTAAAACAATAGGCATAATTAGAGGAGAAGAATTAGAAGGTAAAATTGATGAAAATCCAACCTTAAAAAAAGCACAAGAACTTGGTATGCAATTCAAATTTGTTTCAAGAGAAGAGTATAGAAATAAAAACAATAAAGACTTTATAACTAATTTAAAAAGTGAATTTGGTTCATTTTACCTTTTGCCAGAAGGAGGAACAAATGATTTAGCCATAAAAGGATGTGAAGAGATATTAACAAATGAAGATGATATTTTTACACATATTTGTTGTTCAATTGGTACTGGTGGTACAATTTCGGGAATTATTAATTCAAGTTTTAATGGTCAACAAGTTGTTGGTTTTCCTTCTTTAAAAGGTGATTTTATTTCAAATGAGATTAGTAACTTTGTAAAGAAATCTAATTGGAATTTAATTTCCGACTATCATTTTGGAGGTTATGGTAAAATAACTGAAGAATTAATTCGTTTTATAAATGAATTTTATTTAGAATATAATATACCATTAGACCCAATCTATACAGGAAAAATGATGTTTGGAATTAATGATTTAATACAAAACAATTATTTTTCAAAAGGAAGTAAGATTTTAGCCATTCATACTGGTGGAATTCAAGGGATTCAAGGCATGAATGAATTGTTAAAAAAACAAAAAAGAGAAATAATAATTACAAATGAAATTTAAAATCGCCCTAATCGCTATTTGCTCACTGTTTTTAGTAAGTTGTGGTTCACAAAAAATTAGAACAACAAGCTCAAAAAAGCCAACTAGAAAAACTACTGTAGCTACAAAAAATAAAGTAAATAAAAATGAACAAGAAAAGTTAGAAGCAACTTCTTTTGTGGTGGTTTCTTTTGAAAACGTAGAAGAGTATATTTCTTGGTTTAAAAACACTGCCATTAGTAATATGATTAACTATAAAATTCCGGCAAGTATTACTTTAGCTCAAGGTATTTTAGAATCTGGTGCAGGAAAAGGGGAGTTGTGTAAAAAAGCAAACAATCATTTTGGTATAAAATGCCATGTTGGTTGGGAAGGAGCAAGCGTACATCATGATGATGATGAATCGCAAGAATGTTTTAGAAAATACAATCATCCCGCAGAATCCTATAGAGATCACTCCCTTTTTTTAACTACAAGAAGCCGATATAAGTTTTTATTTGATTTAAGAGAAAATGATTATAAAAGTTGGGCTCAAGGTTTAAAAGACGCGGGTTATGCAACAGATCCAAAATATCCAGCAAAACTTATTACTATCATTGAAAGGTATAAATTATATAGATTTGACAACGAAACTTTAGGTATATCAGATAATGAAGCGGTTGTTTATGAAACGCCTAAAAAAGAAATTAGTGGTTCAGAATATGCAGTGGTTCAGGGAGATACTTTATATTCAATTTCAAAAAAATATAGTATTTCGGTGGATGATTTAAAAAGTAAAAATAATATTTCTGACAATGCCATTTCTATTGGTCAGATTTTAAAGATAAAATAATGTTATACAAAAGAAGCAGTGAGTTGTTTGTTGAAGCTAATAAAGTAATTCCAGGTGGTGTAAATTCACCGGTTAGAGCATTCAAATCAGTTGGTGGAACTCCAATATTTGTAAAAAGTGCAAAAGGACCTTACTTATTTGATGAAGACGGTAATAAATTAATTGATTATATCAATTCTTGGGGACCAATGATTTTAGGTCATGCTCACGAACCAGTAATAAATGCAATTACTGAAAGAGCAAAATTAGGAACCTCATTTGGAATGCCAACGGAGCTTGAAACAAAAATTGCTGAATTAGCCGTTTCTATGGTGCCAAATATTGATAAAATTCGTTTTGTGAATTCAGGTACAGAAGCTTGCATGAGTGCAGTTCGTTTAGCTCGTGGATATACCAAAAGAGATAAAATAATAAAATTTGCAGGATGTTATCACGGAC
Organism: Flavobacterium gelidilacus DSM 15343; assembly: GCF_000422685.1. Lineage (GTDB taxonomy): Bacteria > Bacteroidota > Bacteroidia > Flavobacteriales > Flavobacteriaceae > Flavobacterium > Flavobacterium gelidilacus. Next base: position 278,970 of record NZ_KE383905.1, read on the forward strand.
ATTCAGATTCGTTTTTAATTCAAGCAGGAAGTGGAGCTATTACTTTTGGTTCACCAAATAGTCCAGGAGTAACAGAAGGAACTGCAAAAGATACTTTATTGGCCAAATACAATGATATTGATAGCGTTAAAACATTATTTGAAGCTAATAAAAATGAAATAGCAGCTATAATTATTGAACCCGTTGCCGGAAACATGGGTTGTATAACTCCTAAAGAGGGTTTTTTAGAAGCATTACGATTACTTTGTGATGAATCAGACACATTGTTCATACTTGACGAGGTAATGACCGGATTTCGATTAGCAAAAGGTGGTGCGCAAGAATTATATAATATCAAAGCAGATATAGTTTGTTTCGGAAAAGTAATTGGTGGTGGTTTGCCCGTTGGAGCTTTTGCTGCAAAAACAGAAATCATGGATTATTTAGCACCAATTGGTCCTGTATATCAAGCAGGAACATTGTCAGGGAATCCTTTAGCGATGGCTGCAGGATATGAAATGCTAAAAGAATTAAATTCAGATAAAGAAATCTACACAAGATTAAAAGAAAAAACGGCTTACTTGCATAAAGGAATTCATAAAGTTTTATCAGATAAGAACATTGAATTTACCATAAACAGAGTCGGTTCAATGATATCAGTGCATTTCGATAAAAACGAAGTGTATGATTTTGAAACAGCCAAAAAAGGAGACAATGAAAGTTTTAAAAAGTTCTTTCATGGTTTGTTAAAAGAAGGAGTTTATATTGCTCCATCAGCTTACGAAAGTTGGTTTATTACTGACGCTTTGTCTTATGAAGATTTAGACTTTACAATAAATGCAGTCAATAAAGTAGCAGATAGTTTATAAAAAAAATCCGTTTAGCTTTTTGACTAAACGGATTTTATTTTAAAATGATGAATTAAAAATTTCTAATTTTTAATCAGTTTTTTATAAAGTACTTGATCTGCTTTTAATTTTTCCATTTCAGAAGCATCTAAAGTAGCAGCTAATTTATGCTCAATGATCTCAGTCATAATATTAATTCTTTCTTGAGATACTCCTTCTGTTAATAAAACTTGATGTTTCTCAACAAATAAATTTTGTAAATCTTTTACAATTGGTCCGCTAATTTCTAGATATTGAGCTAATGCTTGAGCATCTACTGTTCCTAGTTCTAGAGCAGTTTTTCCTTCTTGTGCATTTGCGTTAAAAGAAAGTGCAAATATAAATACAAAAAGTGTAATTATTTTTTTCATGGTGGTTGGTTGTTTTGATTTTGAAAGTCAAATCTAACTAATTTTTTTTAATTTCAAAATATTACAGCCACTTTTTATTTAATTATTCTGATTTATTTGCTCTTCTTTCTTTCATTTTTTCTTTTCGGTCACCCATTTTTTCTTTTTTTTCTTCTTTAGTTGCTTCCCATTTTTTATATTGGTCGTCTGTTAAAATAGATTTCATTTTTGCATCAATAGCTTCTTTTTTCTTATCCATTTTTGCTTTCATTTCTGCTCTTTGCTCTTTGGTGGCTTTTTCAGCAGTTTCTTTTATCTCTTTTCTTTTCTCCATCATTTCAGCTCGGTCTTCTTTTTGAGCATTTAAAAGTTCTTTAACTTCTTTTTGTTGTTTTTCATTCAAATCAAGATCTTTTGTCATTTTCTTAACTTGTATTTCAGTTCTTTTTTCAGGAGTCATTTCTTTAAAGTCTCCTCTTTTTCCCTTTTCTTGAGCAAATGTTGTTAATCCAACAACTAATAATGCTACTACAAATAATTTTTTCATGTCTATAATTTTTTAAAGTTTGATGATAAGACGTTGATAATATGAAAAGGTTTAATTTATTAACAAAAAATTATTTTTTATAATTAATTAGCCACAGATTCACGGATTTTTTATTATAAATCTGTGAATCTGTGGCTAAAAATAGTTAAACGCTATTAGTCTTTAATTTTTCAACTCTACAATTTTACCATCACCTTCAACTCTAACTGAAGTCATGTTGTGTTTTGCTAAACCTTTCATGGCTGCATCCCATTTTTTTCCGCTTAAAGCTGATTTGGTTTTCAATTCTGCTAAATCCATTGCATTTTCGTTTTTTGATAGTAAGTCAATTATCATTTTTTCTTCTTCTGATAATTCCACTTGTTTTTTCTCTGGACGCATTTGAGGAAAAAACAACACTTCTTGTATGGATTGATTATTCGTTAAGAACATAATTAATCGATCCATTCCAATTCCTAATCCAGAAGTTGGAGGCATTCCATACTCTAATGCTCTTAAGAAATCTTCATCAATAATTCCAGTTGCTTCATCATCTCCTTTTGCAGCCAAAGCCATTTGATTTTCAAAACGACCTCTCTGATCAATTGGATCATTTAATTCAGAATACGCATTTGCAATTTCTTTTCCACAAACCATCAATTCAAAACGCTCTGTTAATTCAGGGTTATCTCTATGTTCTTTACAAAGTGGAGACATTTCTTTAGGGTAATCTGTAATAAATGTAGGCTGAATAAAGTTTCCTTCACATTTTTCACCGAAAATCTCATCAATTAATTTTCCTTTCCCCATTGTTTCATCTACTGCAATTCCCATAGATTGCGCAGCATCAAATAATTCTTTTTCCGATTTTCCAGTAATGTCAAAACCTGTAAAGTTTTTAATGGCATCAGTCATTGTAACTCTTGCATATGGAGCTTTAAAGCTTACTTTATGTTCACCAAAAGTGGCATCCGTTGTTCCGTTTACTTCATTTGCACAATGTTCTAATAAGTTTTCGGTAAATTCCATCATCCAATTGTAGTCTTTATAAGCTACATATATTTCCATGGCTGTAAATTCCGGATTATGGGTTCTGTCCATTCCTTCATTTCTAAAGTTTTTAGAAAACTCATAAACACCATCAAAACCACCAACAATTAATCTTTTCAGATATAATTCATTAGCAATTCTCATGTACAAAGGAATGTCTAAAGCATTATGATGAGAAATAAATGGTCTTGCTGCTGCTCCACCCGGAATAGCTTGTAAAATCGGAGTTTCTACTTCTAAATATCCTGCGTTGTTGAAAAAATTACGCATTGCAGTAAAAAGTTTAGTTCTTTTAACAAAAACCTCTTTTACTTTTGGGTTTACTACTAAATCTACATAACGCATTCTGTAACGCAATTCAGGATCCACAAAAGCATCGTGTACATTTCCTTCAGTATCTGTTTTTGGCAATGGTAACGGACGAAGTGTTTTGCTTAACAAAGTCAAATTTGTAACCTTAATGGTTTTTTCACCCACTTGAGTAGTAAACATTGTTCCTTCAATTCCTATGAAATCACCTAAATCAATTAGTTTTTTAAAAACATCATTATATAATGTCTTGTCTTCACCTGGACAAATTTCATCTCTATTTACATAAATCTGAATTCTACCCTCACTATCTTGCAATTCGGCAAACGAAGCTTTCCCTTGAATACGAGTACTCATTACACGACCCGCTAGAACAACCTTTTTATCTTCTAAGTATTCTTCTTTAACTTGTTTTGAAGTAGTGTCTACAGGATATAAATCTGCAGGATAAGGATTAATGCCTAGACCACGAAGTGTATTCAGTTTTTCTCTTCTAATGATTTCTTGTTCCGAAAGTTGCATATATTTTATTTTAAGCTTGCAAAGATAAGTATTAGTTTCAGAGTTTCAAAGTGTTGTTTTTTGATTTTTGAAGCAAAAGTTTGGGCTTATTTAGCTATGTCATTCCTGCCATCCATTCTATTCCCGATTAATCGGGAGATGCCTCGATATTTATAAACTATTCGAGAAATCATTTGTATATTTGTAAACTTTTATAAATCAGAAATCATGAATAAGATTAAATATGTAGCCTTGTTGCTTTTTGTAGTTTCATTGACTAGTTGTTCGATAACGGAAAAAATGATTATCAATGAAGATGGAACTGGTAAATTTTCATATGATATTGACGGATCAAAAATGATGTCAATGATGGGAAGCGCAATGAAAGATGAAGGTTCGAGCAAGAAAAAGAAAAAAAGCAATAAAGAAAGCGTTGCGAAGAAAGTAATTGATAGCACTTTTACTTTTAAAGAAATGTTTGCAGGTAAACAAGATAGTATAGCAAAACTTCCATTAGCCGAACAAGAGAAAATAAAGAAAATGGAAAAATTCAGTATGCGTATGGTAATGGATGAAGAAAAAGGAATCATGAACTATACTATGTTTACGGATTTTGCTTCTGTAAAAGAATTGCAAGATGTTATGTCTCCTGTAGAAACTATGAAAAGCGTTTCTCCTGCAGGAAAACAAGCTGGTGGAATAGGAATGACTTCAGATGAGTTAATAGATAATTCGTCAACTTCTTTTTTTTACGATGGAAAAACATTTAAAAAAATAGTGTCTAAAATTGAAAAACAAGAAGAAAAAACAGAATCTACTTCAGAAGATGAAGACGGAGATGAGTTAGGTGCTCAATTAAAGGAATCTTTATCCATGTTTTATATGCAGTCAAGTTTTAAAATTGTGTATGAATTTCCTAAGCCAGTTAAGAAAGTATCCGTTGCAAATGCTCTTTATAGCGAAGATAGAAAAACTATTACTATAGAATATCCATTAAAAGATTATATGGAAAACCCAACTTCATTAAATTTTGAAGTAGAATTTCAACAATAATGAACAAAAAGATTCAATTACAAGACTTAGGTCACAAAGATTATAAAGATACTTGGGATTATCAAGAAGAGCTTTTCAAAGGAATTGTTGATTTAAAAATCAAAAACAGAAGAGAAGAAAGAAGTGATGAAACCCCAAACTATTTTCTTTATGTGGAACATCCTCATGTTTATACTTTAGGAAAAAGTGGTGATTTATCCAACCTACTTTTGTCAGAAAAACAATTAGCCGATAAAGGGGCAACTTTTTACAAGATAAATAGAGGAGGAGATATTACATATCATGGGCCTGGCCAAATTGTAGGTTATCCTATTATAGATTTAGAAAATTTTTTTACAGATATTCATAAATATTTACGTTTTCTAGAAGAAGCTATTATCTTAACTCTAGCAGAATATAATGTAGAATCCTCCAGAAGTGAAGGTGAAACAGGAGTTTGGCTTGGAGTAGGTACGCCATTTGCTAGAAAAATTTGTGCCATGGGTGTTAGAGCAAGTCGTTGGGTAACCATGCATGGATTTGCCCTAAATGTAAATGCAGATTTAGGGTATTTCGATAATATAATTCCATGTGGTATAAAAGGAAAAGCGGTTACTTCTTTAAACGTTGAACTTGGTGTAGAAAAAGTAAACGAGCAAGAAGTTAAAAATAAGATTCTAAATCATTTTTCTAACTTATTTGAAGCAGAGTTTATTATTTCTTAAATCAAAAAGCGTTAATTTCCAATCTTCAATCATTTTTTTAATCAAATTTCTAGCTTTAGTTGTTCAGGTAGTAACCTAAAAGTCATTCTGTGGTATTTGGTTGGGCCATATTTTCTAATAGCTTCTCTGTGTTCTTTTGTGGGATAACCTTTATTTTTCTTCCAATTATACATAGGAAATTCTTCGTGAATTATATCCATATATTTATCCCTATATGTTTTAGCTAAAACAGAAGCTGCTGCAATGCTCATATATTTGCTGTCACCTTTAATAATTGTAGAAAAAGGAATATTATTTATAGGTTTGAACCTGTTTCCGTCTACAATAATATATGAAGGACTAGGGTTTAATTTCAAAATACTTTCTTGCATTGCTTTTATGGATGCGTTTAGTATGTTTATTTCATCAATAATTTTTGGTTGTAGATGAGTTACAGCAAAAGATAAAACTTCTTTTTCAATTATTGGTTTAAGTAAATCTCTTTTTTTTTCTGATAATTGTTTAGAATCATTTAATAGCTCATTTTTAAAATTTTTAGACAGAATAACGGCTGCTGCTGTTACAGGTCCAGCAAGACAGCCTCTTCCGGCTTCATCTGTGCCGCATTCATATTCAAATTCCGAAAAGTTAAATTTTAACATTACTTTTTTTTGATAAAAATATAATTTTTAACGCAACCTTTTGCATTATTCTGTATCTTTTAAATGTGTTGCAACCACAAAGTTAGTTTTGGAGTAAAAAATTTTAACATAATTAAAAACTAATTATTAGTTAATAAAATTTGTTTATTTAAGAAATTATTAAGAAGTTTGCTGAATAACTAACTCAAATAAAATTAATATGAGATCGAAGTTCAAATGGATTTTTACGCTTTTAGTAGCGTTTACAATGCAGTTTTCGTTTGCACAAGAGAAAACTGTTACGGGTAATGTTTCTGATGAATTAGGAACATTAGCTGGTGCAACTGTTGTTGTTCAGGGTTCAAACCGTGGGGTAACTACAGATTTTGATGGAAATTATGCAATTTCTGCAAAACAAGGTGAGATTTTGGAATTTTCTTTCGCAGGAAAGAGAAAGTCATTTATGACCGTTGGTGCTGCCAATGTTTATGATGTCGTTTTACAAGAAGGTTTCGTAGGAGACGAGATTGTATTAACAGGTATCGTGGGTGTTGCTAGAAAAGCTGATGCTGTAACTTCAACTTACCAAGTTGTTAAAGCTGAAGAGTTGAATCAAGCAGCCAATCCAAATGCTGTACAAGCGCTTGCTGGTAAAGTGTCAGGATTGCAAATTACAACAACTAGTAATGGAGTTAACCAAACTAACTCAATTGTGTTAAGAGGTAACCGTTCTATTACTGGTAGTAATGAAGCGTTAATTGTTATTGATAATGCAATTTCTTCTGCTACAGTTTTACAAAACTTAGCTCCAGAATCAATCGAATCTATGAACGTTATTAAAGGTGCTCAAGGAGCTGCTTTATACGGAGATAGAGGGGTTAATGGTGTTATTGTTGTAACAACAAAAAGAGGTAATGGCGAAGAAAAAGTGAGTGTTTCTCTAACTTCTTCTATTGCTTTTGAGAATATTTCTTTTATGCCAACACGTCAAGAACGTTATGGTCAAGGTTGGAGTGGTCAACACGTAACTTATGAAAATGGTGCTTGGGGTGCAGAATTTGACGGTGTTGTGAGAACAGTAGGTCAAGTTCAGGCTGATGGTACTTATTTCATGGCTCCATATTCTCCAATTGACAAAAACATTAATGAATTCTTTAAAACTGGTACATTATTCCAAAATGGAGTTAGTATTAGTGGAGGTTCTCTTGAAAAAGGATATGTAAGTATTACTGCTAACAAGCAAAATACAGACTATGTAGTTGATGGAGATAAATTAGATAGATCGTCTTTTATTATAAGAGGTGGTAAGAAAATTGGTAAGTGGACTTTAGATGGAAACGTTAATTACATTACTTCTAAAACAGAACAAACAACATCTAATATCTTGGAAGAGCTTTTACAAGCAGCTACAAATATTCCTGTTGAAAAATTTAAAAATTCTGGAAATGAAGGAGCTTGGACGTCTTATTACAGAAATCCTTATTGGAGAGCTGAAAATGAAAGATTCATTGATAGATCTGATTATATGACAGGTAGTGCTACTCTTGGATATGAGGTAAATAAGCATATTAAATTAAACTATATCGCTAATATTAGAACTTTCCAAAACAATGGATATAACTATATTAACGAATATGTAGATGATATTCAATTAGGAGGTGGTAATGCTGGTACAGTTTCATCATTTTCTCAATATAATTCAGGGCAAAGAGATTTCTACGGAGATTTCACAGCTAATTTCAATTATAAATTAACGGATAAAATTGGTTTTAATGGTACTGTAGGTAATAATATTACTGATAGATTCTTTAAAAGAACTACTGTTGGAGGAACGAATTTAACTATCCCTGGTTTATACACTATTGATAATGTTGAGAATGTTAATGCTTCAACTGGAACTAACTTTCAAACTAGAGCTAGATCGGCTTCTTTCTTTACAAATTTAGATTTTGATTATAATGATTATTTGTACTTAACATTAACTGGTCGTTATGATATGATTTCTGAGTTAATTGGAAGTACTGAAGGTAATAAATATTTCTATCCTTCTGTTGGTCTTTCATTTATTCCAACAAAAGCATTTGAAGGAATTAGAAGTGATAAAGGTTTAAAATATGCTAAAGTATATGCTAACTACATTAGAGTAGGTAATAGATCTACTGTAGGAGCTTATGATTTAAATAATCTTTTTGTTGGTGGAGCAGGTTACCCTTATGGAAATAACAACTCTTTTGTACAAAATACAGTTGTTACAGATAATGGTATTAAGCCAGAATTTCAAACAACTTTAGAAGGAGGTTTTAATTTAGGGTTCTTAAAAGATAGATTAACTTTAGATTTTGCTGGTTATCAAACTACTACAACTGACCTTATTACTAGTGTTAATGCTTCTGCATCTTCTGGTTTGTCAAGTTTACAAACTAATATTGGTAAAATGACTAATAAAGGTTTTGAAATTGATTTAGGTTTTACTCCAATTGCAAAATCAAGTTTTAACAACTTAGGTTTAGTTTGGGAAAATAGATTAGGTTACACAACTTATAAAGCAATTGTTGATGAAGTTTCTGATCAAGCTGATGAAGTTGCCTTAGTAACAGGTGCTGAAGCTAGTATTTTTGCTATTAAAGGCGAAGAATTTCCTGTAATTAAAGGTACAGCTTATCAAAGAGATGATCAAGGTAGAGTTATCATCGGTGCTAATGGAAATCCATTACGTGCTGAAGGATTGAAAATTTTAGGAAAATCTACTCCTGATTATATTCTTAACTACAGTACTTCTGTTAGTTTTAAAGGAGTTAAATTATCTTTGGTAATGGACTATAGAACAGGTCATCAGTTTTATTCAGAAACTAAAGACTGGTTGTCATGGTCAGGTCACTTATATGAGTCTGCTATAAATGGTAGAACTGGATTTATTTATCCAAACTCATCAGTTGAATCGTCTCCAGGTGTTTATACTGCAAATACTAATGTAGTTACTGGTGGAAATAGTTATTCTTCTTATTTGTCTTATTTTCAAGACGAATATGCTGATATAGCTGAAAATATGGTTTTAGATGCTACTGCTTTAAAAATTAGAGAGATAGCTTTAAGTTATGGTCTGCCAAGTGAGACTGTTAAAAGAATAGGTCTTTCTTCTTTACGTTTTAGTGTTTCTGCTAGAAACCCGTTCGTTTTCTTAGCTAAAGAAAATAGAGGTTATGCTGATCCTGAATCTTCTTTCTCTAATGGAAATGGTAAAGGTTTTTCTAACATTGGTAGATACCCTACAACCAGAACTATGGCATTTACATTAAACGCAACATTTTAAAAAAAAATAGATATGAAAAAAATAAAAATTTTAGCACTGTTCGCTTTTCTAAGTTTTGCATCTTGTGATAATTATTTGGATATTAACGAATCTCCAAATAATGCTAAAGACACAGATGTAACTCCAGATTTGGCTCTTGCAGCTGCTCAAACAAGTTCTTACGCAAACGTAACGACATCAATGAATTTTCTAGGAAATTTATTTATGAATAACTGGGGGTATGACGTAAATTCATTTGCGGTAACTAATCCAGCTGAGTTTTCTTATTCAATTGATAATAATTTTTATGCAGCTATATGGAATACTCCTATGCGTAGTACTGCTAACTTAACTAATATCATTAATACTGAATTCCCTAATTATGAAAACCATGTAGCTATTGCTAAAATTTGCAAGACTTTTTACTTTCAGATATTAGTGGATATGTATGGTGATATTCCTTATACTCAAGCTCATTTAGGTGTTGAAGATATTACTCCGTCTTACGACAATGCTAAGTCTGTTTATCGTGATTTATACGTGCAATTAGATGATGCAATAAACTTAATTGATAATTCACCATCAGCTAAAGCTGTTGGTACAGAAGATGCTGTATTTGGTGGAGACATGGGAAGATGGAAACAATTTGCTAATACAATGAAATTAAGATTGTTAATGCGTCAAATTGATTTAGCAGAAGCTGGTACAGATACTGAAACTACAACTTACGTTGCAGATAAGTTTCTTTCTTTAGCTGGTGCATCTTTCTTAGATGTAGATGCTGCATTAAACCCTGGTTACACAGACACTCGTACTGATACTAGAAATCCATTTTGGAACATTATGTATGGTGCAGATAATGAAACTGTAACTGCTTTTTACAGACAGTACAAAGCTTCTAAAAGAAATGCAGATAATTTAAATAATACTCAAGATCCAAGAAAAGATAGACTATTTACTTTAGTTGGAGGTTTAGTAGTAGGAGTTTTACAAGGAGATAGTTCGGTTGTTAATGGCGGAACCGCTCCTGCAGCGTTGTCTTCTTTTGGACCAGGCGTTTTGTCGGGACCTTCTCAAGATGCTTACATGATTTCTTTGGCAGAGAGTTTATTGTTACAAGCTGAAGCTGTTCATAGAGGTTATTTAGCTGGAAATGCTCAAGGTTTATTTGACTCAGCAATTCAAGCTTCTTGTGCTCAATTAGGTGCTACATCAGGTGTAGCAACTTATATTAGTAATGTAAATACAAATTTTCCTGGTAGAGGATATACTAATGGTACATATGCTCAAAAAATCGAGGCTATCATGTATCAAAAAAATATTGCATTACAAGGAACAAATAATGTGTTAGAAGTATTTATTGAGTATACAAGAACTGGTTTAATTGATTCTATTCCTGGTTCAATATTAGGAGCAACTCAAGCTAATAGACCAAGACGTTTATTATATCCAACTTCAGAATACACAAGTAACTCAGCAAATGTTCCTGCACAAGGAGATGTTTTCACTACTGGTTCTTTCTGGTTTGTGTACTAATATTAAATATTAAAAATTTAAAATATGAAAAATATGAAAAATATAATAACATTATTGGCTATTGGTTCAGTATTATTTTCTTGTACAGATGATGATATTAGAATTGATCACCAATTAAACTCTGGCGATAAAATTGTTGGATTTGCAAAGTCTTTAGAGACAGTCTCTTATTTTGCTGATGAAGGACAAGTTTTAGTTAGTTTCCCAATTAATTTAATTGGAACAAATGGTGAGCCTTTATCAACTGATGTAGATGTTGAATATGCAATAGATTTTGATTCTAGTGATGCTACAGAAGGTGTGGAATTTAATTTTGCTAGCACTGTTAATACACTTACTATTCCAGCAGGTGGAACATTTGTTAATTTTCCATTGTTGGTAAATACTGGTCAATTAAATCCAATAGCTAAGTCTGAATTAGTTCTGAAATTAGTTTCAGCAAACAATAATACAGTTGTTGGTCAACAATTTAGTACGCTAAAAATTGTTTTTGTTGGATGTCAATCTCAAATTCAATTAGGTAACTATAGCTGGGTAAGTACTGCTGGTTTTTCAGCACCTAGTACTCCAATAACATCTACAAGTGTTAATAATTTTGAAGTTGCTTTCCCAGGAGTTTCTGCTGGAGGAAGTCCGATTCCAATGCAGTTTAATGACATTTGTGGTGATATAACAGTTTTAGGTTGGGATTTTTCTAGTAGTTATTTATGTAAAGCAAGTGATGCTAGTTATAACAGTACAACTAATCAAATTGTATTTAATCAGTTGCAAGTTTTTAATACTACTGAAGAAAGTTCTGGAATTTTCTTTGATAGAAAAACAACAACATACACTAAACTTTAATATTATATTATGAAAAAAATAATTAACTATAAAACATTTTTATCAGTTTTAGCATTATCAATATTCTTTACTTCTTGTAATGAAGTTGAAAATGAAACTGGAGATGTTAAATATGTAAAACCAGTTGTTACAGCTAATCAAACTAATTTTTCATTAGTAGAAGGTGAGACAGCTACAATAACTTTAACATCTGATAGAGCTATAAATCAGTCGTTGACTTTTAAATTAGAAATAGTTGGAGGAGATGCTTCTTTTAGAGATTATATGTGTTCAGGTTCTGAGACAGAAGCTGGTGAAGGTTTTGGACCAATTGGTCATATTGTTACTGTACCAGCTTATGAGACTACTGCTAGTTTTGACATTACACCAATATTTGATTTATTGCCTGAAGGTACTGAAACTTTACAATTAAGAATGTATTCAGATTCTTATGCTAGAGGTGCAGTTGCTGAAGGTTCAGATATGATTAACATAACTATTGCTAATAAAACATCTAATGATTTTGTTACAGTTTTTGATTTCAGTCAAAATTATTACGATACTTTTGGTACTTTAGTAGAACCAACCTATACTGATAATGCAGATCCTGCAAGAACTCACGCATTTTGTGATTTAGATTTTGACTTAGAAATTTATGATGAGTTTGAAACTAGTGTTCTTTTTGATAGTTATAGTAGTTGCCCAGAGTCTATTACTATGAGTTCTACAACTCCTGATGGTACTTATGTTATTGTTCCAAGTTTGTATACAACTACTGGAAATGCTGTCCCTGCTGTAGATTTTTTCTTTAAAACTAAAATTACTATGGCTAAGCCTGGTGTTTGGGTTAAAGAAGTGAATATTGACAACAATTGGAAGTTTTCTGCTGGTGGTGCCGTACAAGGTAATCCAAATTCATATTTCCCAGTTGCAAGATTAATTAAAACGGGTACTACGTATGTCCTTCAAGACTATACTACTGGTAATGTTTTAGCATCTGGAAAACTTGCTAACTTCAAGTTAAAATCAAAAAAAAATAAAATTTAATTATAATTAAATTATAAATTTTTAAAGACTGCTTTTTTAAGCAGTCTTTTTTTGTTTTAAATTATTACATTTGCTCTTATTTATGCAAATGAAAAATATATTTTTACTATTCTTTTTTTTATTAAGCTTATTTTCTTTTTCACAAGAAGATAATATCGATGGACTTGAAGCATTACCTAAAAAGGAAAAGCCTCCCATTGATCTATATAAAATATATACTTTAGAAAAAGACACAACTTTTCTAGACACAACTTTAAGCATACAAAAAGAGTATAAATTCAATATGTTAAGAAAAGATATATTTGGTTTACTACCTTTTGCTAATGAAGGTCAAACTTATAATACTTTAAATTTTGGTTTAATTGATAATACCACTTTTCCAAATTTTGGTTTTAAAGCTAAACACTTTAATTATTTAGAAGTTGACGATATTAAGTACTATTCTGTTCCTACACCTTTAACGGATTTGTATTTTAAAACGGTTATGGAACAAGGACAATCTCTAGATGCTTTCCTAACAATAAATACAAAACCAAATTTAAACTTTTCAATAGCTTATAAAGGAATTAGATCTTTAGGAAAATATATTAATAATTTGTCAAGTTCTGGTAATTTTAGATTTACTTCAAGTTATTTTACAAAAGATAAACGTTATGTTTTAAATGCGCACTTCACAGGTCAAGATATTTTAAACCAAGAAAATGGAGGTATAACATCTAATGCGGATTTTGAAAGTAGCGAAGCACCTTACGATGACAGAGCTCAATTAGATGTATATTTTAGAGACGCAAAAAATCTTTTAAAAGGTAATAGGTTTTTAATAGATCAATCCTTTAAACTATCTAAAAACAATCCCAATAGTGTTGTTTTTACACATCAGTTTAATCAGGAATATAAATTTTTTGAATATGACCAGAAAACTGTAAGTTCTAGATTTGGTAACTCATTTTCAAATTCTATTTACAATAAAACAAGATACAATCATTTATATAATAAACTTGGTGTAGCCTACAAAACAAAAGACTATGGAAACGTTGAGTTTTTTGTAGATGATAATAAATACAACTATTATTATAATAGCGTTGTTTATGATAATTCTGGAAATAGCACAGTTCCAAATGCTATTAATGACAGAATTAATAATATCGGTGGAACTTACACATATTTTGCTAAAAATTTAGTCGCAAAATTATTAGTGTCTAATGCAATTACAGATCAATCTATTTCAAATATAGAAGCAAATGCAACTTATATATTGAATGACGATTATAATTTTGCCTTCGAATACCAAAAACTAAATAGTCTTCCGGCTTTAAATTATACTTTATATCAAAGTAATTATGTGGATTATAATTGGTATAATAATTTTAAAAACGAAAAATTAAATCAATTTAAAATCACAGCAAATACAAAATGGATTGATTTGTCTTTTAATTATAAAATCATAAACGACCATTTGTACTTCGAAAATGAAGCCAACGATATTGCAGTATTAAAAGTCAAGCCAAAACAATTTGAAAACACTATAAACTATATATCATTTCAAGCTAAAAAGGAAATAAAATTCTGGAAGTTTGCTTTAGATAATACTATTTTATATCAAAATGTAGATCAATCTAGTAATGTTATAAATGTTCCACAAATTGTAACAAGAAATACGTTTTATTACACAGACAAGATTTTCAAAAAGGCCATGCAAATTCAAACCGGAATTACCTTAAATTACTTTACGGAATACTATGCAAATGATTACAATCCTTTGTTAGCTGAATTTTACGTGCAAAACCAAACCAAAATTGGTGGGTTTCCTACTTTAGATTTTTTTATTAATGCAAAAGTTCGTCAAACTAGAATTTTCTTAAAAGCAGAACATTTTAATTCTTCGTTTACAGGATATAACTTTTACTCAGCACCTAATTACCCTTATCGCGATTTTATTGTTCGCTTTGGTTTAGTTTGGAATTTCTTCCAATAATTTTTTTTGAAACAGCACATCAGGCTTATCATTATATGTAATTCCTGCTTTTCGTTGCACTACAATCAGGGTTAGAGCTCTATTTGTATTGTTTTCTACTAAGGTCTCTTAAAAAAGCGTTAGAGCAACAAATAGTAAAGTTATTTTGCTATGCTATCTCAAAGCCATATCTTTGCAATCACAAAAATTTAAAACAAGTACAATTCAATATGAATTACGCAGAAAACATATTAGAGACTATTGGTAACACACCAATGGTAAAGTTAAATAAACTTACAGCAGAATTACCTTGTCTTGTATTAGCTAAATACGAAACATTTAATCCTGGAAATTCTGTAAAAGATAGAATGGCTCTTCAGATGATTGAAGACGCCGAAGCAGATGGAAGACTAAAGCCAGGTGGAACAATTATCGAAGGAACTTCTGGTAACACTGGAATGGGATTAGCACTTGCAGCTATTATAAAAGGCTACAAATGTATTTTTGTAATGGCTGACAAACAATCCAAAGAAAAAGTGGATATATTAAAGGCTGTTGGAGCAGAAGTAGTAGTTTGTCCAACTAATGTTGAGCCAACAGATCCACGTTCGTATTATTCAGTTTCAAAACGATTAGGTGAAGAAACTCCAAATTCTTGGTATGTAAATCAATATGACAATCCAAGTAATGCAAAAGCACATTACAAAAGTACAGGTCCAGAAATTTGGGAACAAACAGACGGAAAAGTTACTCATTTTGTAGTTGGAGTTGGAACTGGGGGAACAATTTCTGGAGTAGGTAAATATTTAAAAGAACAAAATCCAAACGTAAAAATTTGGGGAATTGACACCTATGGTTCAGTGTTTAAAAAATACCACGAAACTGGAATTTTTGACGAAAAAGAAATATACCCTTACGTAACAGAAGGAATCGGAGAAGATATTTTGCCCTTAAATGTAGATTTCTCAATCATAGATGGTTTTACAAAAGTGACTGATAAAGATGCTGCGGTTTATACACAAAGACTTTCTAAAGAAGAAGGAATGTTTTTAGGAAATTCTGCTGGTGCTGCAATTAAAGGTGTATTGCAATTAAAAGAGCATTTCAAGGCAGAAGATGTAGTAGTTGTTTTATTTCACGATCACGGAAGCCGTTATGTTGGAAAAATGTACAACGACGAATGGATGAAAAAAATGGGTTACATAGACTAATTTGTCCTTTTAAATAAATTTATATAAATCCTAATTGATATTTTTTCAATTAGGATTTTTTATATATTAGTACTTTCAATTTTAAATAATGAAAGAAGATTTTCTACACTACATTTGGCAAAACAAAAAGTTTGATTTTTCAAACCTAATAACAACACAAGGAGAAAGTTTAACCCTTGTCAATGTTGGGGATTATTTACAACAAGAAGGACCAGATTTTTTCAATGCTCAACTAATAATAGGCAATCAAAAATGGGCAGGAAATGTAGAAATTCATATAAAATCTTCGGATTGGTATTTACACAATCATGAAAAAGATGTAAATTATGATAGTGTTATTCTTCATGTAGTTTGGGAACATGATGTCGATATTTATAGAAAAAATAATGCAACAATCCCAGTTTTAGAATTAATGAAACTGGTTTCTCAAGAAGAAATATCAAAGTACAACGCATTAGTAACGCCAAAATCTTGGATATTTTGCGAAAAAGATATTGCTACTATAAAAGAAATAGTACTAACAAATTGGCAAGAACGATTGTTTTTTGAGCGTTTGGAAAACAAAGCAATACCTTTTGAAATCTTGCTAAAAGAAAATCATTCTGATTGGGAAGCTACACTCTTTTGTATGTTAGCGAAAAATTTTGGTCTTAACATCAACGGTCAGTCTTTTCTTGATTTAGCTAAGTCAATTCCGTTTTCTATACTTAAAAAAGAATCTTTCGAAGTTGAAAATCTAGAAGCATTGTTTTTTGGAAAGGGTCAAATGTTGAATGATGAAAAACAAGATAATTATTTAATTGATTTGCAAAAGCGCTGGCATTTTTTATCGCATAAATACCAATTAGAAGCTTCGCACATAACGCAAATTCAGTTTTTTAAATTAAGACCAGATAATTTCCCAACAATTCGATTAGCACAATTAGCAATGTTATACCATAGTAAGCAAACTTTGTTTTTAGAATTGATTTTAGCCAAAACGACAGGAGAAATTTATAAAATTTTCAATAATGCAACATCTAGTTATTGGACTAGTCATTATAATTTTGATTCTCAAAGTAAAATCAAGTCAAAAACAATCAGCAATTCATTCATAGACTTAATCATCATAAATACAATAATCCCATTAAAGTTTCTATATGCAAAGGCTAACGGAAAAGATAGTATAGAAGAATTGATTGATTTAATTCAAACCGTAAAGCCAGAAAAAAATAGTATTATAGAGAAATTTGATTTCTTTAAAATTAAATCAAAAAATGCCTTTGAATCTCAAGCATTATTGCAATTAAAAAATGAATATTGTAGCAATAAAAAATGTTTACAATGCGAAATTGGACTAACATTGTTAAAAAAATAATTTATCTTTGAGCTAAGAATAAGAACAATGATTAGAAATATACTACATTTTTTTGAAAAAAACGGCTTTTTTGTAGCTTCTCGTTTAGCAGATAGTCTTGGTATGAAAGCTACTAATGTTCGTTTGTTTTTTATCTATATATCATTCATCACAGCAGGTTTATGGTTTGGTGTCTATTTAACTTTTGCTTTTTGGTTAAAACTAAAAGACATGATTTATACCAAAAGATCTTCGGTGTTTGATTTGTAAACTTCAATAATTTCTTTGTTTTTTAATTGGTTTTATTATCTTTGAAAAACTAATAACTAACCAAAAATATTTTATGTCTACAAAAGCAGATTCTTGGGGCTCGCGAGTCGGCCTTATATTAGCAATGGCTGGAAATGCAGTTGGTCTTGGAAATTTCTTAAGATTTCCGGTTCAAGCAGTCCAAAATGGGGGTGGAGCATTTATAATACCTTACTTAGTTTGTTTTCTAGTAATGGGTATTCCTTTACTTTTTATTGAATGGTCAACAGGTAGATATGGTGGAAGTAAAGGAAACCATAGTACACCTTACATTCTTAATACAATGGCAAAAGGAAGAATCTGGAAATACATTGGTGTTTTCGGAATTTTTACTAACATAGCTGTAGCAGCTTATTATTGTTACATAGAGTCATGGACCATGTCTTATGTATATCATACATTAATTGGTACTTTTAACGGAATGAGTCAAGCTGATGTAGCAGGTTTCTTTAACTCATATGTTGATGTTGCTCAGTCTACAACAGGTATTCCATACGAAGCTGTTGTTTTTTATATTTTCTGTTTGTTGTTAAATACTTTTATCCTTTCTAAAGGTTTAGGTGGTATTGAAAAAGTAGCAAAAATCGGAATGCCTTTATTAATTATGTTTGGAGTTGTTTTGGCTGTACGTGGATTAACTCTTGGGACAACAGGTGCTTCAGAAATTTTTCCTGATGCAAATGCATGGGATGGTTTAAATTTCTTATGGACACCACAATTTGACTCCTTAACTAATCCAAAAGTCTGGCTGGCAGCGGCAGGGCAAATTTTCTTCACATTATCTGTGGGAATGGGAACTATACAATGTTATGCTTCCTATATTAGAGAAAAAGATGATATCGCTCTTAATGCAGTTTCGGCTGGTTTTATGAACGAATTTGTTGAAGTAGTATTAGGTAGTTTAATTGTAATTCCAATTGCAGCAGGTTATTTAGGATTGGATTGGGTACTTCAAAACGCAGGTTTTGGTATGGCTTTCCAAACAATGCCTTATTTATTTCAACAATGGGGTGATGTCCTTTCAATATTTGCTGGAGTTTTCTGGTTTGGACTATTGTTCTTTGCAGGTATTACTTCTTCATTAGCAATGGGAACACCTTGGATGGGATTCATGCAAGATGAGTTTAACTGGAGTAAAATTAAAGGAGCTTGGTCTTTTGGAGGTTTAGCTTTGTTAATGGGATTACCAACTGTTATCTTTTATAAACAAGGTTTGTTTGATCAGTATGATTATTGGGCAGGAACAGTAAGTTTAGTGGTTTTCGCATTCCTTGAAACTATTTTATTCTCTTATATTTTTGGAATTAAAAAAGGATGGGCAGAAATCAATAGAGGGGCTGATATTAAAATACCAGGCATCTATAAATATATAATTTTAATAGTAACTCCGTTACTTTTAGGTTCTGTGCTTGTAACGAGTATTCCAGATTGGATTGACAAAGTAAACGATGCAGACACAAACAACAAAGAATGGTTTACAGATTCTTATTATGCGGAAAACTTTGATGCTACTGGAACTCAAAAAGGTAAAGTAGAAGAAGTTAGTGCTAACTATATTAAACTGTCTTTCGAAAATAAGAAACAGGTTTTTGATAAAGAAGCCGAAAAGGTCAAAGATGTTAGCTTCCAAGATTTTAAAGAGTATAAATTTGAGGCTTCAAAAAATCAGGTAACAACAGTTAAAGTTGGCGATGAAATTTCGGCAAATGATAAAATCGCTACAGGAGATTTTACAAACGATACATTTTATAAATTTTTAGGAAGAATGTTACTTTTATCATTGTTCTTATTCATTTCATTAGTTGTATATTTAGCTTATAAAAAACGAATTAAAGAAGGGAAAGAATAATTATGAACACAACAGCAATAATAACAATGGTTTGTGCACAAGGAATAGTGGTTAGCTTTGCAGCTTACTTTTTCTATAAAGTTTTAACTATTCCGCCAAAACAAGAGCCTGATTCGTTTTCAGAAAATGATGACGAACTAGTTAGACAAGAACCTAAAAAATAAATTTAGGAAGAATGCAAAATATAAAATCCTACTTCATGTTTTCAAGAGAACACAGAAGTGGGATTTTTTTGTTGTTACTGATCGTGACTTTATTTCAAATTGGTTGGTATTTTTTTGATTTTTCACCAAAAACACCAAAGCCATCTAATGATGAGCTTCAATGGTTAGCTATGCAAAGTGAGATTGATAGTTTGAAACAAATTAATAACGACAAGAAATATGAAATCAAACCTTTTAATCCAAATTTCATTACGGATTATAAAGGGTCAGTTTTAGGAATGTCAGTTGATGAAATTGATAGGCTTCATAAATTTAGAGCACTAGACAAATATGTAAATTCTGCAAAAGAGTTTCAACAAGTCACAAAAGTTTCAAATGAACTGCTAAACAAAATTTCGCCTAATTTTAAATTCCCTGACTGGGTTACTAACAAAAATAATTCAAACTATAAGGATTATTCAAATGTCAACTTTAAAAAATTTCCAGAAAAGAAAGCCACTGTTATCAAAGATATAAACACTGCTTCTAAAGAAGATATCATGGAGGTTTATGGTATTGGTGATAAAATTTCCGATATCGTTCTTCAAGAAAAAGAGAAATTTGGTGCTTTTGCCTCAATTGAACAATTGCAATACGTTTGGGGTGTTTCGCCAGAAGCTTATGAGGATATTCAAAAGAGATTTTTTATCGGACAAAATCCAACAATTAAGAAAGTAGACATCAATAACTTATCTATAAAAGAATTGTCTAAATTTCCTTATTTTGATTATAATTTGGCAAGACAAATTGTTATTTATCGAAGTGCTAATGATGATATAAAGAATATTGAGGATTTAACAAAAATTAAGGGAATGCCTAACGAAAAAATAAAAATAATAGCCTTATATTTGGAATTCTAAAATATAAAGACGCTAATTTAATAAAATAATAACAATATATGAATTCATTATACTTCACAGAAGAACATGAAATGTTTAGGTCTAGTCTTCGAGACTTTTTAAAAAAAGAAGTTGTTCCTCATGTAGATAAATGGGAAAAAACAGGAACCATAGAACGTTTTATCTGGAAAAAATTTGGAGAAATGGGTTTCTTCGGAATTAATTATCCTGAAGCTTATGGTGGAATGAATTTAGATTTATTTTACACTGTGATTTTTTTAGAAGAACTTCAAAAAATTAATTCTGGTGGTTTTGCAGCTGCAATGTGGGCGCATGCTTATTTAGCAATGACTCACTTAAATGCAGAAGGAGATGAAAGAATTAAACAAGACTATTTAGCACCAAGTATTTTAGGGGATAAAATAGGAGCTTTATGTGTGACTGAACCTTTTGGCGGTAGTGATGTGGCAGGAATGCGAACAACTGCTGTTAAAAAAGGAGATAAATACGTTTTAAATGGTTCTAAAACATTTATTACTAATGGTGTTTATGCAGATTATTATGTAGTTGCCGCTAAAACAAGTCCAGATTTAGGAAACAAAGGAATAAGTATGTTTCTAGTTGATACAAAAACTACTGGAGTTTCAGCAACTAAATTAGATAAATTAGGCTGGAGAGCTTCAGATACAGCAGAAATTGCTTTTGATAATGTAGAAATTCCTCTAGAAAACCTAATGGGTGAAGAAGGAAAAGGATTTCCATACATCATGCAGCATTTTGCTTTCGAACGCTTAATTATGGCTGTAAATGCGCATTCAAGAGCAGAATTTGCAATCGAATATGCAATTGACTACATGTCGCAACGTGAAGCATTTGGTAGAACTATCAACAAATTTCAAGCATTGCGTCATACAATAGTAGAACACGCAACAGATGTTGAGCATTGTAAAGTATTTAATTACGCAGCAGTTGCTCGTTTAGATAAAAAAGAATATGTTGTAAAAGAAGCAACTATGGCAAAGCTTAAATCAACAAAAGTTGCTGATGAAACAATATACAGTTGTCTTCAAATGCTAGGTGGCTACGGTTACATGGAAGAATATCCATTGGCTAGAATGTCAAGAGATAGTCGTTTAGGACCAATTGGAGGAGGAACTTCAGAAATCCTAAAAGAAATCCTATCAAAAATGATTATAGATAATAAAGATTACAAGCCAGCTGTAAAGTAGGTTTCAATATAAGAATAAATTAGAAGGCCAAGATATTAGAAATTGTATCTTGGCTTTTTATTTGAAGCTAATCCAGCTATCCACTATATCTTTTTATTTTTTTAAAGAAAAAAAACAAAAAGGATGCCGTTCCTATCAGGGCTAAGCGAGTGTTTTTTCAATTCAAAAATCATTTATTGAAATAATTCGTAATTCATGACTCATTAGTCATAATTAATAATTACATTTGCACCCTTAACGAGAGGAGGTGTCAAAATTATGTTAATTATACCAATTAAAGACGGAGAAAATATAGATAGAGCTTTAAAGCGCTACAAGAGAAAATTTGATAAAACAGGAACTGTTCGTCAATTAAGATCGCGTCAAGCGTTTCACAAACCATCTGTAGTAAATAGAGCAAAAATTCAAAAAGCTGCTTATATTCAGAACATGAAAGACGCATTAGAAAATTAATTTTTTTTAATGTCAAGATAATAACCGTTAGTTTATAAAGTGTAACTTTGTAGCTAACGGTTTTTTTTATGGTTACTAATTTGCAAGCTTATCAGGATTATCTTCAAAAAGAGAAAAACTATTCTTCTCTAACTTTGCGTGCCTATTTAGATGATATCAAATCATTTCAAAACTATTTAGAAGAAAATCACGAAAAACTTCCTTTAGAGCAAATTAATTACTCCCAAGTAAGAAGTTGGATTGTTGTTTTGGTAGAAAACGGTATTGCAAATAAATCTATTAACCGAAAAATTTCCTCTTTAAAGTCATACTATAGATTTTTACTTAAGATTAAACAAATTGAGTTTAGTCCACTCTCGAAACATAAATCCTTAAAAGTTCCCAAAAAAGTTCAGATTCCTTTTTCAGAAAAAGAATTAAGTAGTGTTTTAGAAATGGGATTTATTGAAGATGATTTTGAGTCTATAAGAAATAAGCTAGTAGTCGAATTATTCTACACCACAGGAATACGTCGAGCAGAACTGATTAATTTAAAAACAAATAATTTAGACAAATACAATAAAACGTTAAAGGTCTTAGGAAAAAGAAATAAAGAAAGAATTATACCGTTATTAGATTGTACAATTGATTTAATTAATCAGTATAATTTGCAAAAAGATAAGCTGGAAATCATTCAAAATACGGATGTGTTAATTTTGTCAAAAAAAGGAAAAATTCTTTCTGAAACATTTGTGTATCGCATGATTAATTCCTACTTTAGTACTATATCTGAAAAGATAAAAAAAAGCCCCCATGTTCTTAGGCATACATTTGCGACTCATTTATTAAACAATGGTGCTGATCTAAATTCGGTTAAAGAATTGTTGGGTCACGCTAGTTTGTCTTCTACACAAATTTACACACATAGTAGCCTGACAGAATTACAACGAGTTTACAAAGATGCGCATCCTAGGAATAAATAATATTGTATAACCTTAATAAATTTGAATTATGAAAGTAAATGTTCAAGCGGTGAATTTTAATGTTGACAGAAAACTTGTTGACTTTACACAGGAAAAGTTAGATAAATTAGAGAAATTCTACGATAAAATTGTTTCATCAGATGTGTTTTTAAAAGTAGAGAATACAAGCGACAAGGAGAACAAAATTGCGGAAGTGCGAATTAACGTGCCCGGAGATGATTTAATGGTTAAAAAAACAGCAAAAACTTTTGAAGAAGCGGTTGATTTATGTACAAATTCATTAGAGCGAGTTTTGGTAAAAAGAAAAGAAAAATTAAGAGCTCACGTATAAAATAAAAATATTTGCAAAAAACATTTTGATTAAACAAATATTTCCATACATTTGCAGTCCGTTAGAAATAGCGGACTTTTTTTATTAAATAAGCCGGTGTAGCTCAGCTGGCTAGAGCAGCTGATTTGTAATCAGCAGGTCGTGGGTTCGAGTCCCTCCACTGGCTCTATATTTTAGGGTAATATTTTGGTTTTTGTAAAATCAATTTAAGGTTTATTGAAATATTTAAAAGTTGGGGAGATACTCAAGCGGCCAACGAGGGCAGACTGTAAATCTGCTGTGAAAACTTCGCAGGTTCGAATCCTGCTCTCCCCACAAAAGAATTAAAAACGAAGGTTTGGTATTTCTAAATTCTAAGTTTTAACTTCTGAACTCACATAAGCCGGTGTAGCTCAGGGGTAGAGTGCTTCCTTGGTAAGGAAGAGGTCTCGGGTTCAATTCCCGACATTGGCTCAAAAAATGTGAATAAATTGAACACTATAAATAAATAAATAACTAAGATTAAATTATTAAATCATGGCAAAAGGAAATTTTGATCGTTCCAAACCACACTTAAACATTGGTACAATTGGACACGTAGATCACGGTAAAACTACATTAACAGCTGCAATTACAAAAGTATTAGCAGATGCTGGATACTCTGAAGCAAAATCGTTTGATCAAATTGATAACGCACCAGAAGAAAAAGAAAGAGGTATTACTATTAATACTTCACATGTTGAATATGCAACGGCTAATCGTCATTACGCTCACGTTGACTGTCCAGGTCACGCGGATTACGTAAAGAACATGGTTACTGGTGCTGCACAAATGGATGGAGCTATCTTAGTAGTTGCTGCTACAGATGGTCCAATGCCACAAACAAGAGAACACATCCTTTTAGGACGTCAGGTAGGTATTCCTCGTATGGTTGTATTCATGAATAAAGTGGATATGGTTGATGATGCTGAATTATTAGAATTAGTAGAAATGGAAATTAGAGATTTATTATCTTTCTATCAATATGATGGTGATAATGGACCTGTAATTCAAGGTTCTGCATTAGGTGGATTAAACGGAGATCCGAAATGGGTAGCTACTATCTTAGAATTGATGGAAGCTGTTGATAACTGGATCGAAATGCCTCCACGTGAAATTGACAAGCCTTTCTTAATGCCTGTTGAAGATGTATTTACAATTACTGGTCGTGGAACTGTTGCTACAGGTCGTATCGAAACTGGTATTGCAAACACAGGAGATGCAGTAGAAATCATTGGTATGGGTGCTGAGAAATTAGCTTCTACTATTACTGGTATCGAAATGTTCCGTCAAATCCTTGATAGAGGTGAGGCTGGAGATAACGCAGGTATCTTGTTAAGAGGTATTGCTAAAGAAGATATCAAAAGAGGAATGGTAATTGTTAAGCCAGGATCTGTTAAGCCACACGCTCATTTCAAAGCTGAAGTTTATATCTTGAAAAAAGAAGAAGGTGGACGTCATACTCCATTCCATAATAACTATCGTCCACAATTTTACGTTCGTACAACTGACGTAACAGGAACTATTACTTTACCAGCTGGTGTAGAAATGGTTATGCCTGGAGATAACTTAACTATTGAAGTTAATTTATTAAGTCCAATTGCATTATCTGTTGGTTTACGTTTTGCAGTTCGTGAAGGTGGTAGAACTGTTGGTGCTGGTCAGGTTACTGAAATCTTAGACTAAGACAAACAATTAATTATTTTATAAGCCAGTGTCTTTTTTAAAATGACACTGGTTTTATAAACAAACGGGCGTAGTTCAAGGGTAGAATAGCGGTCTCCAAAACCGTTGATGGGGGTTCGAATCCCTCCGCCCGTGCCATAAAATAAAAAAAAATGACAAAAGTTGTTAATTATATTACTGAGGCGTTTGGTGAATTGAAAACAAATGTGACTTGGACAGGTTGGGCAGAATTACAAAGGCTTACAATTATAGTGGCTGTATTTTCTGTTTTGTTTGCTCTTTTGACATTTGGTATTGATCAAGTATTCGAAGTAGTTGTTAAAAATATTTACAGTTTTTTAAAATCATAATATATTCCTATGTCAGATAATAACATAAAGAAATGGTATGTAGTAAGAGCTGTAAGTGGTCAGGAAAATAAAGTTAAAAACTATATTGAAACTGAAATTAATAGACTTGGATTGTCTGATTATGTTTCCCAAGTTCTTGTTCCAACTGAAAAAGTAGTTCAAGTAAAAGACGGAAAAAAAATTAGTAAAGAAAAAGTTTATTTTCCAGGTTATATAATGGTAGAAGCTAACCTTACTGGTGAAATTCCTCATATAATTAAATCGATAACAAATGTTATTGGTTTTTTGGGTGAAACTAAAGGGGGTGATGCAGTTCCATTACGTCAGTCTGAAGTAAACAGAATGTTAGGTAAAGTTGACGAATTAGCTGTAAATGCTGACAACGTCGCAATTCCTTTTGCATCTGGTGAAACAGTAAAAGTAATTGACGGACCTTTCAATGGTTTCAATGGGACAATTGAAAAGGTTAATGATGAAAAGCGTAAACTTGAAGTTATGGTTAAGATTTTCGGAAGAAAAACACCATTAGAGTTAAGTTTTATGCAAGTTGAAAAAGTATAATATTTGTTACATTTATAATAAACAACATCTATCGCTTCCAAGAAAGATGTTAAAAATTTAAAAACAATGGCTAAAGAGATTAGTAAAGTAGTTAAACTACAAGTTAAGGGAGGTGCCGCGAACCCATCGCCACCGGTAGGACCTGCTCTGGGAGCTGCTGGTGTTAATATCATGGAGTTCTGTAAGCAATTTAATGCTAGAACTCAAGATAAAGCTGGCAAAATTTGTCCTGTACAAATTACCGTTTATAAAGACAAGTCTTTTGACTTCGTTATTAAAACGCCACCTGCTGCGGTTCAATTATTAGAAGCAGCAAAATTAAAGTCTGGTTCAGGAGAGCCTAACCGTAAAAAAGTAGCTAGTGTTACTTGGGATCAAATTAAATCAATCGCTGAAGATAAAATGCAAGATTTAAATGCATTCACAATCGAATCTGCGATGAGTATGATTGCAGGAACAGCTAGATCTATGGGTATAACAGTTTCAGGAACGGCTCCTTTTTAATCCAATAAAGAATTAGACAATGGCAAAATTGACAAAAAAACAAAAAGAAGCAGCATCAAAAGTTGATAAGAACAAATTATATTCTTTAAAAGATGCTTCGGCGTTAATAAAAGTACTTTCTTCAGCTAAATTTGATGAGTCTGTAGATATCGCTGTTCGTTTAGGAGTAGATCCTAGAAAAGCGAATCAAATGGTAAGAGGAGTTGTAACATTACCTCATGGAACTGGTAAAGATGTAAGAGTGTTAGCTCTTGTAACTCCAGATAAAGAAGAAGAAGCTAGAGCAGCTGGAGCTGACCATGTAGGTTTAGATGATTATCTTCAAAAAATTAAAGACGGTTGGACTGATATTGATGTAATTATCACTATGCCAGCGGTTATGGGAAAATTAGGTCCTTTAGGTCGTATTTTAGGTCCAAGAGGTTTAATGCCTAACCCAAAAACAGGTACAGTTACTATGGATGTGGCTAAAGCTGTTGAAGAAGTAAAAGCTGGTAAAATTGACTTTAAAGTTGATAAAACTGGTATCGTGCATGCTGGAATTGGAAAAGTGTCTTTCGATGCTGATAAAATTTATGATAACGCACATGAAATTATACAAACATTAATCAAAATGAAACCAACTGCGGCTAAAGGTGTATATGTTAAGTCTATTTACTTATCTAGTACTATGAGCCCTGCAATTGCTTTAGATCCTAAAGCAGTATAATTGGTAGTTAAAACTTTATAGTATGACTAAAGAAGAAAAATCAATCGCGATTGAAAATTTAACTGCACAGTTAGAGGGTGTTAATGTTATTTATTTAACAGACATTTCTGGACTAAACGCAGATACTACAACTAGTTTAAGAAGAGCTTGTTTTAAAGCTGGAATTAAATTAGAAGTTGTGAAGAATACATTACTTGCAAAAGCAATGGAATCTTCAGAAATTAATTTTGGTGAATTACCAACAGTTTTAAAAGGAAATACTTCTATAATGATTGCTGATGTAGCAAATGCTCCAGCAAAAATTATTAAAGATTTTCGTAAAAAAGGTTTAAAACCAATTTTAAAAGGAGCTTACATCACTGAAGATATTTATATCGGTGATGAAAATCTTGATAGTTTAGCTGCTATGAAATCTAGAACAGAAATGATCGGAGAAATCATTGGATTACTTCAATCACCTGCTCAACGAGTAATAGCTGCTCTTCAAAATCAAAACAAAGAAGAAGCTGCTGAATAAACAAGCGCACATTAATAAATTATATTTTTACAAAACATTTTAAACGATAGAAAAAATGGCAGATTTAAAACAATTCGCAGAGCAATTAGTTAACTTAACAGTTAAAGAAGTTAATGAATTAGCTACAATATTAAAAGATGAGTATGGTATCGAACCAGCTGCAGCAGCAGTTGTAGTTTCTGGTGGTGCTGGTGCTGGTGAAGCAGCTGAAGAAAAAACAGAATTCACAGTAGTACTTAAAGAAGCTGGTGCTTCTAAATTAGCTGTTGTAAAAGCAGTTAAAGAATTAACAGGTTTAGGACTTAAAGAAGCTAAAGATTTAGTGGATGGAGCTCCTTCAAACATCAAAGAAGGTGTATCTAAGGATGAGGCTGAAGGTCTTAAAAAATCTTTAGAAGAAGC
Source organism: Flavobacterium gelidilacus DSM 15343 (assembly GCF_000422685.1). Classification (GTDB taxonomy): domain Bacteria; phylum Bacteroidota; class Bacteroidia; order Flavobacteriales; family Flavobacteriaceae; genus Flavobacterium; species Flavobacterium gelidilacus. The sequence continues at coordinate 307,066 of NZ_KE383905.1, forward strand.
TGGAGCTGTTGTTGAGCTTGTTTAATTAAAACATAGACAATTAAGCTGGGTTTAGACCTTGGGAGCAATCCCAAAGGTCTAAACCATTTTGCATATAAAGAATTTGTTGTTTTTTATATAATAAAATAATCAAAAACGAAGAAAGAAAAAAAACTACCTTTCCTGGTTTATTTTTAAAGATGTTTTGATTATTTGCAATAAGGAAGTATAAAATATACCGTGTTTTTAACACAAAAAATTTACTTTTTTTAAATCATAAATTTATTCATTGATGATTGCTAATCAGACTGAAAGATTAAATTTTGCTTCTACCAAGAACATCCCTGACTATCCAGATTTTCTAGATATTCAAGTGAAGTCATTCCAAGATTTTTTTCAATTAGAAACTAAATCAGACGAAAGAGGCAACGAAGGGTTATATAACACCTTCATGGAGAACTTTCCAATTACAGATACAAGAAATAACTTCGTTTTGGAGTTTCTTGATTATTTTGTAGATCCACCACGTTATACCATTGAAGAATGTATTGATAGAGGGTTAACTTACAGTGTACCTCTTAAAGCTAGACTTAAATTATATTGTACTGACCCTGAACACGAAGATTTTGAAACTATTGTTCAAGATGTCTATTTAGGAACAATACCATATATGACGCCTAGCGGTACTTTTGTTATCAATGGAGCAGAAAGAGTTGTAGTTTCTCAATTACATAGATCTCCTGGTGTTTTCTTTGGACAGTCTTTTCACGCAAATGGAACAAAGTTGTATTCTGCTAGAGTTATTCCTTTCAAGGGTTCTTGGATTGAATTTGCTACGGATATTAACAACGTAATGTATGCGTACATTGATAGAAAGAAAAAATTACCTGTAACTACTTTATTTAGAGCAATCGGATTCGAAAGAGACAAGGATATCCTTGAAATTTTCGACCTTGCTGAAGAAATTAAAGTTTCGAAAACAGGTATCAAAAAATATATCGGTAGAAAATTAGCTGCTCGTGTATTAAACACATGGCATGAAGATTTCGTAGATGAAGATACTGGTGAAGTAGTTTCTATCGAGCGTAATGAAATTATATTAGATCGTGATACTATTCTTGACAAGGATAATGTTGAAGAAATTATCACTGCTGATGTAAAAACTGTTTTATTACACAAAGAAGATAGCAATCAAGCAGATTATGCTATTATTCACAATACCTTACAAAAAGACCCTACAAACTCTGAAAAAGAAGCTGTAGAACATATATATAGACAACTACGTAACGCTGAACCGCCTGATGAGGAAACAGCACGTGGAATTATCGATAAATTGTTTTTCTCTGACCAAAGATATAACTTAGGTGAAGTTGGACGTTACAGAATAAACAAAAAATTAGGTCTTGATACTCCTATGGAAAAGCAAGTGCTTACCAAAGAAGATATCATTACTATTGTTAAGTATTTAATTGAATTAATAAACGCGAAAGCAGATATTGATGATATTGATCACTTATCAAACAGACGTGTAAGAACAGTTGGAGAACAACTATCTCAGCAGTTTGGTGTTGGACTTGCTCGTATGGCAAGAACAATTCGTGAAAGAATGAACGTTAGAGATAACGAAGTATTTACACCTATTGATTTGATTAATGCTAAAACATTATCATCTGTAATTAACTCATTCTTCGGAACTAATCAGTTATCTCAATTTATGGATCAAACGAATCCATTAGCTGAGATTACACACAAGCGTAGATTATCTGCACTAGGACCTGGTGGTTTATCAAGAGAAAGAGCTGGATTTGAGGTTCGAGATGTTCACTACACGCATTACGGTCGTTTGTGTCCAATTGAAACTCCTGAGGGACCAAACATTGGTCTTATTTCGTCACTTGGTGTTTATGCTAAAGTTAACGGAATGGGATTCATCGAAACTCCTTATCGTAAAGTGGATAACGGTGTAATTAATATTACAGACGAACCTATTTATTTAAGTGCTGAGGAAGAAGAAGGAATGATGATTTCTCAAGCAAATATTGATATTGATGCTACTGGTAAAATTTTAGCAGATAGAGTAATTGCTCGTGAAGAAGGAGATTTCCCAGTTGTGGAACCATCTGCTATTCATTATGCTGACGTTGCTCCAAATCAAATTGCATCTATTTCGGCTTCATTAATTCCTTTCTTGGAACATGATGATGCGAATAGAGCCTTGATGGGATCAAACATGATGCGTCAAGCTGTGCCTTTATTACGTCCAGAAGCTCCTATTGTTGGAACTGGATTAGAAAGACAAGTAGCTTCAGATTCTCGTGTACTTATTAATGCAGAAGGTAATGGTGTTGTTGAATATGTTGATGCAAACTCTATTACTATTAAATATGACAGAACAGAAGAAGAAAGACTTGTAAGTTTTGATTCTGATGAGAAATCATACAACTTAATTAAATTTAGAAAAACCAATCAAAGTACATCTATTAACTTAAAACCTATTGTAAGAAAAGGGGATAGAGTTGTAAAAGGTCAAGTACTTTGTGAAGGATACGCTACTCAAAATGGAGAATTAGCCTTAGGAAGAAATCTTAAAGTAGCATTTATGCCATGGAAAGGATACAACTTTGAGGATGCAATTGTAATTTCAGAAAAAGTAGTTCGTGATGATATATTTACATCTATTCATATTGATGACTATACTTTAGAGGTTAGAGATACTAAATTAGGTAACGAAGAGTTGACTAATGATATTCCTAATGTTTCTGAAGAAGCAACAAAAGACTTAGATGAAAATGGAATGATTAGAATTGGAGCAGAGGTTAAGCCTGGTGACATTCTTATCGGAAAAATCACACCAAAAGGAGAATCTGATCCAACACCTGAAGAAAAACTACTAAGAGCAATCTTTGGAGATAAAGCCGGTGATGTAAAAGATGCTTCGTTAAAAGCTTCACCTTCATTACATGGTGTTGTTTTAGATAAAAAATTGTTTGCAAAAGCAGTTAAAGATAAACGTAAACGTACTAAAGATAAAGAAGATATTGACAAACTTGAAACTGAATTTGATGTTAAATCAAACGAGTTGAAAGAGAAGCTTATCGAAAAATTATTTACCATTGTTAACGGAAAAACATCTCAAGGTGTAATGAATGATTTAGGGGAAGAAGTTTTACCAAAAGGTAAAAAATTCACTCAAAAAATGTTATTCGCTGTTGATGATTTTGCTCACTTGACAAAAGGTCAATGGACAACGGATGATAATACAAATTCATTAGTAAACGACTTAATTCATAACTACAAAATCAAATTAAACGATTTACAAGGTTGGTTAAGAAGAGAGAAATTTACGATCACAGTTGGGGATGAATTACCAGCTGGAATCTTAAAACTTGCTAAAGTTTATATCGCTAAGAAACGTAAACTTAAAGTGGGAGATAAGATGGCAGGTCGTCACGGAAATAAAGGTATTGTGGCTCGTATCGTTCGTCATGAGGATATGCCATTCCTTGAAGACGGAACACCTGTTGATATTGTATTGAATCCTCTTGGAGTACCTTCTCGTATGAATATTGGTCAGATTTATGAAACAGTTCTTGGATGGGCTGGTCAAAAATTAAATAGAAAATTTGCTACACCAATTTTTGATGGAGCAACTATAGACCAAATTAACGAGTTAACAGATGAAGCAGGAATTCCTCAATTCGGTCATACATATTTATATGATGGTGGAACTGGAGAACGTTTCCATCAAGCAGCAACAGTTGGAGTAATCTACATGTTGAAACTTGGACATATGGTTGACGATAAAATGCACGCTCGTTCTATCGGACCATACTCACTTATTACGCAACAACCTCTTGGTGGTAAAGCACAATTTGGAGGTCAGCGTTTTGGAGAGATGGAGGTTTGGGCACTTGAAGCATATGGTGCTTCAAGTACACTAAGAGAAATCTTGACGGTTAAATCTGATGATGTTATTGGTAGAGCTAAAACTTACGAATCAATCGTTAAAGGTGAAGTTATGCCAGAACCAGGATTACCTGAATCATTCAATGTATTAATGCATGAATTAAAAGGACTTGGATTAGACATTAGATTAGAAGAATAAAAAATAGTTGGCAGTAACAGTGTTTGGAAATTTCCAAACACTGTTTGCTGAACACTGAACACTTTTTAAATGTTACGACTATGATGAACAATAGAAATAGAGACAATAAAAATGCTCCAATCAAGAGATTTAGTAAAATCTCGATAGGACTTGCTTCTCCAGAATCAATTTTGGCAGAATCAAGAGGTGAGGTTTTAAAACCAGAAACCATCAACTATCGTACACACAAACCAGAAAGAGATGGTCTTTTCTGTGAGCGTATTTTCGGTCCAGTTAAAGATTATGAGTGTGCTTGTGGAAAATATAAAAGAATTCGCTACAAAGGTATCGTATGTGACCGTTGTGGTGTTGAAGTTACGGAAAAGAAAGTACGTAGAGATAGAGTAGGACACATCAACCTTGTTGTGCCAATTGCTCATATCTGGTATTTCCGTTCTTTACCAAATAAAATTGGTTATATTTTAGGTTTACCATCTAAGAAATTAGATATGATTATCTACTACGAAAGATATGTAGTTATTCAAACAGGTATTGCTAAAGGACCAGAAGGTGAAGAATTAAAAAGATTAGACTTTTTAACAGAAGAAGAATATCTAAATATTTTAGATACACTTCCTATGGAAAATCAATATCTAGATGATAATGACCCAAATAAATTCATCGCCAAAATGGGTGCTGAATGTATTATGGACTTATTAGCTCGTATAGATTTAGAAACATTATCTTACGAATTAAGACATGCTGCTAACACAGAAACGTCTAAACAACGTAAGACCGAAGCTTTAAAACGTCTTGTAATTGTAGAAGCGTTTAGAGAATCAAACAAGAACAGAGAAAATCTTCCACAATGGATGATCTTAAAAGCAATTCCGGTTATACCACCAGAATTACGTCCTCTTGTGCCTCTTGATGGTGGTCGATTCGCAACTTCAGATTTAAATGATTTATACAGAAGAGTAATCATCCGTAACAATCGTTTAAAAAGACTTATGGAAATTAAAGCTCCGGAAGTTATCTTAAGAAACGAAAAACGTATGTTACAAGAATCTGTAGATTCATTATTTGATAACACGCGTAAAGCTTCAGCTGTAAAAACTGAATCTAACAGACCTTTAAAATCTTTATCTGATTCCTTAAAAGGTAAACAAGGGCGTTTCCGTCAAAACTTACTTGGTAAGCGTGTGGATTATTCTGCTCGTTCGGTAATTGTTGTTGGACCTGAATTAAAATTATTTGAATGTGGATTGCCAAAAGATATGGCAGCTGAATTATACAAACCTTTCGTTATCCGTAAATTGATAGAAAGAGGAATCGTTAAAACAGTAAAATCTGCAAAGAAAATTATAGATAAAAAAGAGCCAGTTGTTTGGGATATTTTAGAAAATGTAATTAAAGGTCACCCGGTTATGCTTAACCGTGCTCCTACATTACACAGACTTGGTATTCAAGCGTTCCAACCAAAATTAATTGAAGGAAAAGCAATTCAATTACACCCGTTAGTGTGTACTGCCTTCAATGCCGATTTTGATGGGGATCAGATGGCTGTGCATTTACCATTAGGACCAGAAGCTATTTTAGAATGTCAATTATTAATGTTGGCTTCTCATAATATCTTGAACCCTGCAAATGGTGCTCCAATTACTGTACCTTCTCAGGACATGGTACTTGGTTTATATTACATGACAAAAGAACGTTTATCAACTCCAGAAGTGAAAATTAAAGGAGAAGGTTTAACATTCTATTCAGCAGAAGAAGTTAACATTGCATTAAACGAAGAGAAATTAGAATTAAATGCAAGAGTTAGAATTAGAGCAAAAGACTTTAATGAAGAAGGAGAATTAGTTTATAAAATTATTCAAACTACTGCAGGTAGAGTTTTATTTAATGAAGTTGTTCCAGAAGCTGCAGGTTATATAAATGAGGTTTTAACTAAAAAATCTTTAAGAGATATTATTGGTAAAATCCTTAATGCAACAAATGTTCCGGTAACTGCTGAATTCTTAGATAATATCAAGAATATGGGGTATAAATTCGCATTTAGAGGAGGTTTATCTTTCTCTCTAGGTGATATTAGAATTCCTGAACAAAAAGGACAATTAATTGCTGATGCTCGTGTTCAAGTTGATGCGATTTCAGTAAACTATAACATGGGTCTTATTACCAATAACGAACGTTACAACCAAGTTATTGATATCTGGACTTCTGCAAATGCTCAATTAACAGAGCTAGCAATGAAAAACATTAGAGAAGACCAACAAGGTTTCAACTCGGTGTATATGATGCTTGATTCTGGAGCAAGGGGTTCTAAAGAACAAATTCGTCAGTTAACTGGTATGCGTGGTTTGATGGCTAAGCCTAAAAAATCAACTGCTGGTGGTGGTGAAATTATTGAAAATCCAATTCTTTCTAACTTTAAGGAAGGTCTTTCAATCCTTGAGTACTTTATTTCTACTCACGGTGCACGTAAAGGTCTTGCGGATACTGCTCTTAAAACTGCCGATGCAGGATACTTAACACGTAGATTACATGATGTATCTCAAGATGTTATTGTAAACTCTGTAGATTGTGGTACATTAAGAGGAATTGATGTTTCTCCTTTAAAGAAAAATGAGGAAATTGTTGAAACTTTAGGGGATAGAATTCTAGGACGTGTTGCATTACAAGATGTAATCGATCCTTTAACAACTGACGTTATTGTTCATGCTGGTGAAGAAATTGTTGCTTCTCATGTGAAGAAAATCGAAGAATCACCTATCGAAAGTGTTGAAGTTCGTTCACCATTAACTTGTGAAGCTAAAAAGGGAATCTGTGCTAAATGTTACGGAAGAAACTTAGCTACTGGTAAAATGACTCAAAGAGGTGAAGCAGTTGGAGTTATCGCTGCTCAATCTATTGGAGAGCCAGGTACACAGTTAACGCTTCGTACATTCCACGTTGGTGGAGTTGCCGGTGGACTTTCTGAAGAATCAAGTATCCTAACTAAGTTCTCAGGTCGTTTAGAATTAGATGACTTAAAAACAGTTAAAGGGGAAGATGCTGAAGGAAATGCAATTGATATTGTAATTTCTCGTTCAACAGAACTTAAATTAATTGAACCTAAAACAGGAATACTTTTAAACTCACATAACATTCCTTACGGATCTACTATCTTTGTTAAAGATGGTGATGTAGTGGATAAAGGAACAGTTATTTGTAAATGGGATCCTTATAATGGAGTTATAATTTCAGAATTTACAGGTAAAGTTGAATACGAAGATATCGAACAAGGACATTCGTTCATGGTTGAAGTCGATGAACAAACTGGTTTCCAAGAAAAAGTAATTTCTGATTCAAGAAGTAAGAAATTAATTCCTACTTTATTGATTTATGCTAAAGACGGAGAATTAGTTCGTTCTTATAACTTACCAGTTGGAGCTCACCTTATGGTAGATAACGGAGAGAAAATTAAAGCAGGAAAAATTCTTGTAAAAATTCCTCGTCGTTCTTCTAAATCAAGTGATATTACAGGAGGTTTACCAAGAATTACTGAGTTGTTAGAAGCTCGTAATCCTTCAAACCCGGCTGTAGTGTCTGAGATTGACGGTGTAGTTACATTCGGAAAAATCAAAAGAGGAAATAGAGAAATTGCTATTGAATCTAAATTTGGTGAAGTAAAGAAATATTTAGTTAAACTTAATAATCAGATTCTAGTTCAAGAAAATGACTTTGTTAAAGCAGGAACTTCTCTTTCTGACGGAGCAATTACTCCAGAAGATATTTTAAGAATTAAAGGGCCAGCTGCTGTTCAACAGTATTTAGTTAATGAAATTCAAGAAGTATATCGTCTTCAAGGGGTGAAAATTAATGATAAGCACTTTGAAGTAGTAATACGTCAAATGATGCGTAAAGTTAGAATTCAAGATCCAGGAGATACTTTAATGCTAGAAGATCAATTAGTTCACACAAGTGATTTTATCTTCGAAAATGACAAGTTATATGCTATGAAATTCGTTGAAGATGCAGGTGATTCTGAAAACTTAAAAGCAGGTCAAATTATTTCAATTAGACAATTAAGAGATGAGAATTCGTTGTTAAAACGTAATGATAAGAACTTAGTTGAAGCTAGAGATGTAGTTCCGGCAACGGCAACACCAGTACTTCAAGGTATTACTAGAGCATCACTTCAAACGAAATCATTTATTTCGGCTGCCTCTTTCCAAGAGACAACTAAAGTATTAAATGAAGCTGCAGTAGCAGGTAAAATTGATACATTAGAAGGTCTTAAAGAAAATGTAATTGTTGGACATAGAATTCCAGCAGGTACAGGTATGAGAGATTATGATGATATGATTGTAGGTTCAAGTGAAGAATACAATGAATTGGTTTCTTCAAAAGAAACATATAACTATTAAAAAATAGCTTTATATAGAATAAAAAAACCATGAGTACATATCTTCTGATAAACTCATGGTTTTTTGTTTTAACTTGTTTTGCAATAATGCAATTCAATTCGAGATGTCAGTCTGAGCCTATCGAAGACCATCTCAAAACATTAAAAAAAACACTTCTATGTTCTGTTAAAAAAGAGCAAAGCGACTAAAATAATAATAATCAACTATGTAATCTATGTGGTAAAAAAAACTCACATGACTTATATGTTTAAAAAAAACTTAACATTATGAACGACAACAACGCACAAAACCAAATAAACATCGAACTAGATGAAAAAATAGCTGAAGGAATTTATTCTAACTTAGCCATCATCAACCATTCTAATACAGAGTTTGTTGTAGACTTCGTGACTATGATGCCTGGTGTGCCAAAAGCAAAAGTAAAATCAAGAATAGTTTTAACACCACAACACGCTAAAAGATTACTAAAAGCTTTGGCTGAAAACATTCAACGATTTGAACAAGCTCATGGAGAAATTAAAGAAGGTGATGCTCCTCAAATTCCACTTAATTTTGGTCCAACAGGTCAAGCTTAATTTTATGTGGATCTAAAGTTGTAAGTATACTTTTATAAATAAAAAAAGCGTTATTAGTCAAATATCTTTTAAATAGTTGATTATTAACGTTTTTTTTTGTCTTTAAACGAATAACTAAGTTATCTTAAGGTTAATTATGTTTAATATTTTAAATTTGCATCTAAGTAAACATAGTGATTTTATTTAATTGTTTTTTAGACACAAACAATTAAATAAATATGTTGAAATTATCTGTTTTAAATAAAATATTATTATGAAAAAATCTTTACAATTAATTACCAATTCTTTAAAAGGTAAACTTTTTGCTAAAAAATTATTTACGGGATTGTTATTAGTAACGTCAATTATAACTTATAGTCAAATTGATATTACTCCAATGCGAGTTAATGTTGCAGGGTTTAATACAACATGGACCGATACGGATGTAACAGGTACTTCGGATATCAGATTGTTAAAAGTTACATCTAACACCATTTCTCCAGTTATGGATTTCGATGCTTACACAGGTGAAATGTTAAATTTTAAAGCAAAAAAACAAGGTTCTGGTGTAGCTGCAGAATATGTAATTACCGTTTCAATTTCTATTGATAATGGTGCTACATGGACAGTTTTAGGGACTAGAACGCCAACTTCTTCTACTATTGCGAGTGATCAATCTCCTTTTGATATAAGCTCTTATGGTGGATCACTTGTAAAAATTAAATTCTCAGTTGCAGGTACAAACGATCTTGTAGGTGTGGCTATTGATAATTTAAAAGTTACAGGTTTTTTACCTTCTTGTGTATGGGACGGAAGTTCTTGGTCAAACGTAGTTGGTCCAGATGAATTTACAGAAGCTACTATAGCTGGTGCATACAGTACAGATACAGATGGTGAATTTGCTGCAAAAAAATTAACAATCGCTTCGTCAGGTTCTTTAGTTATTAATGCAGGTACAAATGTATATGTTATTAATGAAGTTATTAATAATGCTACAGCTGCTGATTTATTGGTTGAAAGTAATGGTAATTTATTGCAAATTCAAGATGTTCCAGTAAATGTTAATGTTGGAAATATGACAGTTAATCGTGAGACTTCTCCGTTAGTGTATTTAGATTATGTTTTATGGTCTTCTCCAGTAGATTATCAATATTTACAATCTTTTTCTCCATCAACTTTGCCAAATCGTTTTTATACATATAATTCAGCTACAAATTTATATGCTGCTGTTTCATCTCCTTCAACAACATTTTTTGGAAAAGGAAATGGATATTTAATAAGAACTTCAGATACACATCCAGTTACACCAACAATTTGGGCTACCACGTTTACAGGATATCCAAATAATGGTAATCTTTCAGTAGCAGTTACTGCTAATACATACAATGCAGTTGGAAATCCTTATCCATCTACTTTAGATGGTGATGCTTTTATTTATGATAATGCAATTTCAGAAGCTTTGTATTTCTGGAGAAAAACAAATAATTCTGCTAATCCTTCTTATGCTACTTATACTCTTTCAGGAGGTGTTGCTAATACGGCAGGAGGTTCTGCTTTAGTGCCAACATATGCTATCCAAGTAGGTCAAGGTTTCATTGCTAAATCAACTTCAACAAGTTTGAATTTTACAAATTCAATGCGTGTAGCTGATAACGATGACTTGTTTTTAAAATCAAGCAACACAGTAGATAAAAGTAGACTTTGGTTAGATTTAACGAATACAACAGGTTTATTCTGTCAAACCTTAATCGCTTATATGCCAACTGCAACTTCTGGAGTGGACAGCGGAATAGATGGTAGAATTTTTAGCCAACCAGCTAACGGTGCTACTTTAACTTCTATTATTGGAGGTGATTCATCATACATAATTCAAGGTAAAGGAGATTTTGTTAACACAGATGTTGTTTCTTTAGCTTTTAAAACGGCAGTTGCTGGAAACTTTACAATATCTTTAAGCAATGTAGACGGATTGTTTGCAAATAATGCTCAAGATATTTTCTTAAAAGATAACTTAACAAATACAATTACTAATTTAACTACTGGTGATTATACATTTACAACAACAGCTGGTGATTTCTTAAATAGATTTGAAATTGTATACCAAAGCTCAGTGTTAAATGTAAATAATTTTTCTTCAAACAATGTTGTGGTTTACACTAATAATTCTAATGTTATAATTAACGCAGGACAGTCTACAATTGCTTCTGTAAAAATATTTGATATTAGAGGAAGATTATTAGCAGAAAAAGCTAATGTTAATGCTTCAGAAGTTGTCTTAAATGTGGCTTCATCTAATGAAGTTTTATTAGTACAAGTGGCAAATACAGAGGGTGCAGTTGTTACCAAGAAGGTTGTTAACTAATGTTTTATAGATAAAAGTTATAAAAAATCCGCCCAATGGCGGATTTTTTTTGATTTAACAATTTTGTAATATTAAAAAGCTATTTCTTTTTAAGAATGTTTTAGATTTGTGGAAAATTAAAAAATAATTTATGAAATTACTTTTACTTAAAAGATTAACGAAATTTTTATTTATTGCAATGTTGTTTGCGAGCAATATTTCTATAGGGCAATTAACTTTGCCAGGTACTTCTCCTTACACACAAGACTTTAACACAACACCAGGGCCTTTTGGAACTACTTATCCAACTGGCTGGATATCGTACAATAATACGACACAAGATGCTGCTATGACGGTAGGAAATTCTGCGTCAGGTACTGGGGCAAATTATAATTACACTAATCGAATTGGTTTGGTTGGTAGTGGAAGTAATTTTCTGCCTGGAAGTATTGTTTTAGCAATAACTAATACGACTGGAAAAACAAGTTTGAAAATTTCTTATGATATAGTTAAAATAAGGGAACAAGGAAGAAGTAATGGTTTTGATTTGGAAATTAGTACAACTTCTGCAACTTCAGGTTTTACTGCAGTTTCTGGAGGTGGTTATGCTTCTGGAACGATTGCTGAAAATGTTGTGTCTCCTTATACTAATATTGATATTTCGGGTATAGATAATCAAGCAAGTACGGTTTGGCTTAGATGGCATTATTATGAAATTTCAGGTTCTGGGTCAAGAGATGGTATAGCTTTAGATAACGTAAGTTTATCTTGGTCAAGTGGTCCTGTTATGCCATCAGTAACAACCACAATGATATCTTCTATAACTACAAATTCTGCTAGTTCTGGTGGTAATGTAACAGCAGACGGTGGAGCAGCTGTAACTTCAAGAGGTGTTTATTTTGGTACAACAGCTGTACCAACTTCTGGTACATCAGATGGTACTGGAACAGGTACCTATACAAGCTCTTTAACAGGTTTGTCATTAAATACACAATATTTTTACCGTTCTTTTGCAACGAATTCGATTGGAACATCATATGGTTCAGAATTGAATTTCTATACTTTAGCAGCGACACCTGGTGTTTTAGTTGTTTCCAATCCTACACAAAACACGCTTGATGTTGCAGTTAATACAACTACAGAAAATTCTAATCCTTCAAATACAGAATATGCCATTCAGGAAACAGGTGGTTTATATGTTCAAGCTAATGGTTCATTAGGGGCAACTGCCGTTTGGCAAACTGCTGCAACTTGGGCAACGGTAACCGTGACTGGTTTAAGTTCTTCAACATCATATACTTTTCAAACTAAAGCTAGAAATGGTAGTAATGTAGAAACAGGTTTTGGTGCAACAGCATCAGATACTACTACAGCGCCACTTCCTCCGGTAGTAACTTCTGGTTCTACTTCTGGAACATATAATGTCTCTCTAAGTTATTCTATAATAGCCTCAAACTCACCGACAGCTTACGCTTTATCAAGTGGAACTTTGCCTACTGGTTTAAGTTTAGATACTGCAACGGGTGTAATTTCTGGAACACCAACTGAAGTTGGTACTTTTAATACGAATTTTACGGCTTCAAATGCTGGAGGAACAAGTGCTCCTGCTGCTATTACTATTACAATCAATAAAGCTAGTCAAACTATTACTTTTGCAGCGCTTTCACCTGTAACTTATGGTGATGCGCCTTTTGCATTGACGGGTTCTTCAAGTTCGGGCTTGACTATTTCATATATGAGTTCAGATCCTGCTGTTGCTTCAATTTCTGGAAATACAGTTACAATTGTTGGTCAAGGTACTGCTACAATTACTGCTTCACAAGCTGGTGATGCCAATTATACAGCAGCTTCTTCAGTAGATCAAAGCTTAACAGTGAATGTAAAGAATTTAACAATATCAGGTTTAACTGCCAATGATAAAGTAGAAGACGGAACTACAGATGCTACTTTAACAGGAACACCTAGTTTGGTTGGTGTTGTTGTTGGAGATGAAACAGTTGTAATCCTAACAGGATCTCCAACGGCTGCATTTGCAAGTGCTACACCAGCTGCAGGAATTGTTGTTAATGTAAGCGGGTACTCTTTAACAGGTGCTAAAGCTGCCAATTATAGTGTTTCGCAACCAACTTTAACTGCAACAATTACCGCATTAGGTATTCCCAACACAACGGCTGCTACTTCTATTTTAGTAGATGGCTTTACTGCGAATTGGGAGGCAGTTGCTGATGCTACTAGTTATCGATTAGATGTGAGTACATCACCAACTTTTTCTGGAAGTACTGTTTCTGTAGCTGAATGGACTTTCCCAACTGATGGGACAGTAGTTACTCCGGATGTTAGTACACCATCTAATGCTGCTCAAACGTTGACAACTAATGGCGGAACAATTATAAGCTCTGCTGGAAATTCAACTGAGTCTGCCTCTGCAAACGCATGGCAATCTGGAGATGGTACTAAATATTGGCAAATTGATTTTGATGCTACAGGTTTTTCAAATATAGCCTTATCTTCTGCTCAACGTTCTTCAAATAGTGGACCTAAAGACTTTAAGATTCAATATAAAGTTGGAGTTGGTTCATGGACAGATACTGGAACAGATGTAGTAGTTGCTAATAATTTTTCAACAGGAGTAGCCAGTTTAACTTTGCCAAGTGCTTGTGATAATCAGTCTAATGTTTCTGTTCGATGGATAATGACTTCCAATACTAGTGTAAATAATGGAACAGTTGCAGGTGGTGGAACAAGTAGAATAGATGATATTATTGTTACTAGTACAACAAGTGCTTTTATTCAGCCTTATGAAGATTTGAATGTTGGTAATGTTACTTCCTATGATGTAACAGGATTAGAAGGTAATACTCAATATTATTACAGAGTTAGATCAGTTCTTGGTTCAAGTACTTCGGCTAATAGTACTGTTATAGATGTGACTACTGCAGACGATACTTGTGTTTGGTCTTCATTAGCATGGTCAAATGTAACAGGTCCAACAGAACAAATAGAAGCTACTATTGCAGATGCTTACGATACGACTACTTACGGAGAAATAACGACTAAGAAATTAACTATAGCTACAGCTGGTTCGTTGGTAATTAATTCAGGAACTAATGTGTTTGTTATAAATGAGGTTATAAATAATGCATCGGCTTCTGCTTTACTAGTTGAAAGTAATGGTAACCTTTTGCAAATAAATGATGTTTCAGTGAATGTAAACGTTGGTGATATAACAGTTAACCGTGAAACTTCTGAATTAAAACGTCTAGATTATGTGCTTTGGTCTTCACCAGTAGATGGGCAATTGTTACAGGCTTTTTCACCTGCAACTTTATCTAATCGTTTTTATACTTATGATGCAGGAACTAACTTATATGCTTTAGTAGCTTCGCCTTCTACAACTAGTTTTTCTGTGGGAACAGGATTTTTAATTAGAACACCAAATAATCACCCCACAACACCAGCTATTTGGTCTTCAGTTTTTACAGGTCTTCCTCATAATGGAGATTTTTCTGTAGCTGTGGCTAATGATACTTATAATGCCGTTGGTAATCCTTATCCTTCAACTTTAGATGCGGATTCATTTATGGCTGATAATGCAATTTCAGAAGCTTTGTACTTTTGGAGAAAAGAAAATAATTCAGCTAACCCATCTTATGCAACTTATACTAATGCTGGTGGAGTTGCTAATACTGGAGGTAACTCTGCTTTAATTCCAAGTTCTGCAATTCAAGTTGGACAAGGTTTTATTGCAAAATCAACTTCAACGAGTTTGAATTTTACGAATTCAATGCGTGTTGCTGATAATGATAATTTATTTTTAAAATCAAGTAATACAGTTGATAAAAGTAGAATTTGGTTAGATCTAACTAATACAGATGGTTTATTTTGTCAAACCTTAATTGGTTATATGTCAACTGCAACTTCTGGAGTAGATAGTAGAATAGATGGTAGAATTTTTAGCCAACCAACTAATGGCGCTACATTAACTTCTATAATTGGAAATGATTCTTCATACATTATTCAAGGTAAAGGAACTTTTGTTGATACAGATGTTGTTCCTTTAGCGTTTAAAACAGCAGTTTCAGGTAATTTTACAATTGCTTTAAGTAATGTAGATGGCTTGTTTGCTAATAACGCACAAGATGTTTTCTTAAAAGATAATTTAACAAATACAATTACAAACTTAACTAATGGAGATTATGCTTTTGCAACTGCAATTGGAGATTTCTTAAATAGATTTGAAGTTGTTTATCAAAGTACCGTATTAAACACAGATAATTTTACAAGTAATAACCTTGTTGTTTATACTCAAACAAACGGTATCGTAATTAACGCTGGTTCTGATTTATTATCTAATGTTAAAGTATTTGATGTTAGAGGTAGATTATTGTTAGAAAAAGCTAATTTGAATGATTCGGAAGTTGTTTTAAATATTTCAAAATCAAATGAAGTGTTACTTGTTCAAGTTACAAACCAATACGGTAATGTAATTACTAAAAAAGTGATTAACTAAACTAAATTTCATTTAGATTACAATAAAAAAACAGTTGCTAATTTTTAGCAACTGTTTTTTTATATGATATAATGTAGCAAGTTGATTTATGTAGTTGTTAAATGTGTTTTTAAGGCTGATAGCATTAGAATATGACATCAATAATTAATTTATTTAATAACTTATAAAATCAATCTAGTGATGTAACTATGTGTTGTTGGAATAGTGTGTTATAAAGTTGAATAAAATACATTCGATTGAGTATTTATAAACAAGAGATTACTTAATGGATGATCCTTTTTTTTTACTTACTTTGGATGTGCTGAAAAGCATAGGTAATTGCATTGCGATATAGGTATAACACAGAAAACTCTAAATGATATAATAAATTATACAATTTAAAGTTTTATAGTATGTTTTGAATTAAGTTATTAGTTTAATTCAGTAGTTTTAGTTGATGCTTTTAGTTTGTAAAATACAAAAACAATTCCAACAATTGCTAATAGTATTATTTTGTTGTTTAAAGGTACTGCGTCTGGGCCTTCTAAGTCACCATCAGCAGTGTCATCTCCTGGTTGTGCAAATGTTACCAAGTTAAACAATAGCATAAAAATAAATATGCTAATTTTTTCGTAATTTCTCATATTTTTTGTGTTTTAACAATGCGAATATAGAAATTTTTTAAGCATACAGTATTAAAATACCGTTACTAAAAAGCAAAAAATCGACTTATGACATATTAAACGGATTAATGGTAGTTTTTTTTGATAATGTAGTCTATTTGAAGTGATTAATTTAAGATTTTGAGCTATTATCTATAATTCAATTTAAAAATTATTCTTAAAATTGTTTCATAAAAAACAAAAAAACCACATCTACTAAATGTGGTTTTTTTATGCTTTCAAAAAAAATATTAATCAATCTCAGAGGTGTAAAATAAATTAACTGATGGAAATTTCTGTTTTGTCATTTGAATTGAGAACTCAGAATCGGCCAAAAATACTAATTGTCCATATTTATCGGTAGCTAAGAATTTTTGTTTGATTCTTTTAAATTCAGCAAACTCTTCATTTTTTGGATCCGTTGGTTTTACCCAACAAGCTTTATAAGCAGGAAAATTTTCATAAGTACATTTTGCACCATATTCGTGTTCAAGTCTGTATTGAATAACCTCATACTGTAAGGCTCCAACTGTTCCAATTATTTTTCTTCCATTCATATCCAAAGTAAATAATTGGGCAACACCTTCATCCATTAATTGGTCAATTCCTTTTTCTAATTGTTTCGATTTTAAGGGGTCAGCATTGTTAATGTATCTAAAATGTTCTGGTGAAAAACTTGGAATTCCTTTAAAGTTCATTAGTTCACCTTCTGTTAAGGTGTCGCCAATTTTAAAGTTTCCTGTATCATGTAATCCGACAATATCACCAGCATAAGAAATATCAACAATCTCTTTCTTTTCTGCAAAAAAAGCATTCGGACTTGAGAATTTCAAATTCTTATTCAACCTCATGTGATGGTATGCTTTGTTTCTTTCGAATGTTCCAGAAACAATTTTAATAAATGCTAATCTGTCTCTATGTTTAGGATCCATATTAGCATGAATTTTAAATACAAATCCACTCAACGTTTTTTCATTTGGATTCACTAATCGAGTGTCAGATTCCTTAGGTCGAGGAGAAGGAGCAATGTCAATAAAACAGTCAAGTAATTCTCTTACGCCAAAGTTGTTTAAAGCTGAACCAAAGAAAACAGGTTGTAAATCTCCTTTCAAATAATCTTCTCTATTAAAATCTGGATATACTTCACTAATTAATTCTATTTCTTCTCTTAGTCTTTCGGCCGGTTTTGAACCGATTAATGTATCTAATTCTGGATTGCTTAAATCAGAAATTGCAATAGTTTCTTCGATGTCTTTTCTGCTGTCACCTGAAAATAAATTAATATTTTTTTCCCAGATGTTATAAATTCCTTTGAAATCATAACCCATTCCAATAGGAAAACTTAAAGGTGTTACGGTTAAGTTTAGTTTTTGTTCTACTTCATCTAGTAAATCAAACGCATCTTTTCCTTCTCTATCTAATTTGTTGATAAAAACAATTATTGGAATTTTACGCATTCTACAAACTTCAACTAATTTTTCGGTTTGTTCCTCAACTCCTTTAGCAACGTCAATAACTACAATTACACTATCTACTGCAGTTAAGGTTCTAAAAGTGTCTTCTGCAAAATCTTTGTGACCAGGTGTATCTAAAATATTTATTTTTTTGTCTTTATAGATAAACGCTAAGACAGAAGTCGCAACGGAAATTCCTCTTTGACGCTCAATTTCCATAAAGTCAGAAGTAGCTCCTTTTTTTATTTTATTGTTTTTTACGGCACCAGCTTCCTGAATAGCTCCTCCAAATAACAAAAGTTTTTCTGTTAACGTAGTTTTACCTGCATCAGGATGTGAAATAATTCCGAATGTTCTTCTTTTTAAAATTTCTTTTTCTAAACTCATAATATTATTAAAGGTGCAAATTTATTAAAATGGATATTAATATTACCATATAAATAATTTTATTATCTAATGCCTAAGTAAGTGTGTTATTTGTTTAACAGTCAATTCATTTTAAATAAAAGACAGATTATGTCTTTTTTATCGATATAAAAGAACCTTTCATCGTAACCATATTGTTATTCAACGATTAAATAATTAGTTATTAACATTTTTCATATACATTTGCGTTACGTATAAAAAATATTTAACAAAACTATTTGTTGGGTATTAATAAAAATTAATAATATTTACCTAGAACTAGTAAACACCTACTTTACTTTTTTTAAAACAATAGACATCTAGATAGTATTTAATTTTATATACTATTTAAACGAAATATAATAATTCCATATCTATGAAAAACAAAGAGCCCCAAAACTTGTTTTTTTCGAATTCAGCAAAATATGTAAAGTATTTATTTTTATGCTTTTTTATTTTATTTAATCTCGGAGCGAATGCTCAATTTTACACACAACATTATGTAGCTCCAGCACCTTGGCAATATTATACAAATGCTAATGAAATTGTTATTGCTACTAACTCTACAAGTAATGTTAGTGTAACAATATCAAGAAGTGACGGTACATTAGTAACTACTTTAACTACCATTAAGGGAACGCCCGCTGTTTATAGATTTACTGGTACTCCAACAAGTTTACCTTATCATACTTTAAATACCGTTATAAATGCTGCGGGTTTAATTATAAATGCACCAACTCCTGTTTCAGTTAATATTAGAAATGTTGCCTCAGATCAATTAGGAGGTGGAGCTGATGGTAATAATATAAAGGGAAATGCTTCTCTAACTAGTTTTGGTGATGCAGGAAAAGGAACAACATTTCGTGTAGGATATTACAGAAATGGTGATTTAGGAAATTTTGGTGGATTTGGGTTTAGACGACCAATTTATTCCATTTTGGCAACACAAGACAATACCTCTGTTCAGATAAATAATATCACAACGGTTACTCTAAATGCAGGTCAAAGTTATTTATTTGAAGCAACTTTAGGGTCATTAGTTACAACTACATTACCAGTAGTAATGAATACTGGAGCTAGGATAGATACTCCTGGAGGGTGTGGAGACGGTACTTTAGATCAGATTGCACCAAATACAGTTTTGGGTACGGAGTATTTTTTGGTTAGAGGTCAAGGAAATAGTACAGCAGAACAAACAACAGTTGTTGCTACACTTCCTAATACAACTATAACTATAAGCACTTTCTCTGACACAGGTGCATTTATTTCATCTATAAATCAAACATTAGCCAATGCTGGTGATTTCTATACTTTTATTAACGGTAATGGTACGGTATTTTCTGCTTCTAGAATAGTTAGTACTAAAAATGTAATTGCTTATTCTGGATCTGCTTCCGGTTGTGAAGTTGACATTGCAACTCTTGCACCAGTATCTGCTTGTGGAGGTTCTAATTTTGTGGAAACATATAAGTTTAGAAATTATACTAATGCGAATTTACCTTACTCTGGATATATATTACTTCAAGATGCAACTACTTTAGTAGATTATAACGGTTCCAATATTGAGACATTAGCGGGAGCTAGAAGACAATTAGGTTCGACAGGATGGTATTTAATTGATTTTAACAATACAGAATTAAGCAACCCTAATTACATATCACTAACAAGTACTGCTAAAATGACTGTTGTTATTATACAGCAAGGTGGTGGGTTTTCAATGTCAGCAGTGTTTTCGAGTTACACCGAAATTCCTGTGGCGCCTTTAGCAAGTTATATTTCAGGTTCTCAGTGTTCATCTCAATCGGCGACTCTATCAACTTCACCAGGTTTTGCTCCCTATCAATGGTTTTTAGATGGAAATCCCATAGCTGGTGCAACTTCAAATACCTACACGACAACTACTACAGGTTCATATACTGTTTCCTCGACCTTAACATGTAGTGTTCCGTTTCAATCTGCACCAGTTCAAGTGACTTTGTGTGGAGATATTTCAGTTAACAAAACAGTAAATAATGCAAACCCGACTATAGGGTCTAATGTTGTTTTCAATATTACTGCATTAAATAATGGACCAAGTAATGCAGCGGGTGTTTCAGTCAATGATTTATTACCATCTGGGTATACTTATGTTTCTTCTGTTGTTCCAGCAGGGACAACATACAATCAATTAACTGGACTATGGTCTATTGGAAATCTTACTAATGGACAATCTTATCAGTTACAAATTACTGCTACAGTTTTAAATACTGGAAGCTATACAAATACAGCACAAATAACTTCTTCTAATCAGCCTGATACTAATACTGCAAATAACATATCTTCCGTTAGTCCAGTTCCTTGTCCACCTACAGCTGTTCTTAGTGCAGTAACTCAGCCAACATGTTCTACTGCTACAGGTAGCTTTGTTATTACCAATTATAATGCTGCATATACATACGCTATAAGTCCTTCAACTGGAGTTGTCGTTTCAGGAAATACAGTTACAGCTCCAGCTGGAACATATACTGTTACAGCTACATTTGGAGCTTGTACAACAGCAGCTTCAGCTCCCAGAACAGTTAACGCACAACCAGCTACACCAAGTGCACCAACAGTTGGAACCATCACACAACCAACCTGTGCAACTGCTACAGGAAGTGTTGTATTAAGTGGATTACCATCAGGAAGTTGGACAATCAACCCAGGAGGAATCACAGGAAGTACAACAAGCACAACGATCTCAGGCTTAGCAGC
>NZ_AUGN01000009.1 GCF_000422685.1 Flavobacterium gelidilacus DSM 15343
AAATAGGTTGACTAAAAATTAAACACTTTTAGCACACTTATGACATCACAGAAAAAACAACCCTGCCGAAAAAAAGAGTATCAAAAAATAAGCTTTGATCTCAAACTTTCCATCATTGACCAAATTAATAACGGACAAATATCTGTTAATCACGCTTCCAATAAATACAATGTATCTCGAAGTTCTATTGACTATTGGTTAAAAAAATTAAGTAACTTTGAATCTAAATCTAAAGTTATGAGCAAAAACGATGAACTAAAAAAACTGCGTGAAAAGGTTGAAGAACTAGAATTCATTAAAGAACTTCAGCAAGACATAATTATTGACTTTCAAGACATTACAGGAAAAGAATTGTCAAAAAAGTTGTTACCCAAAACATTAGCAAAAGAGATAGAAACAAGAAAAAGAAACCGTTTAAAATAAAATGGCTCTATCAATGTTTTGGGATTACTAAACAAGCCTTTTACCAAAGAATTAAAGCAAATTACTTAAAAGAGCAACAACATAAAGTAATCTTTGAGTTAGTTCATAAAATAAGGGTTAAAATGCCTCAAACTGGCATTAAAAAACTTCATCAACATATACAAGACGAATTAATTAAAAACAATATCAAAATGGGTAGAGATGCGTTATTTGACTTAATGAGAAGTTATGGTATGTTGGTTAAGAAAACAAAACGTTTTCACATCACAACAGACTCTAAACACTTCTTTTACAAATCCCCTAACCTACTTAAAGAAACACCGTTAATCCACGCAGAACAAGTCTTTGTAAGCGATATTACTTATATCAAAATTGATGGTGGTCACTCCTATTTGGCTTTGGTAACTGATGTCTATTCTAAAAAAATAATGGGTTGGAAATTAGACAACAATATGAAAGTGGCTCTTGTGAAAGATGCATTACAAATGGCTTATAAAAATTGTATTCATAACCATAAAAATATCATTCATCATTCCGACAGAGGAATACAATATTGTTGTCCTGACTTTTCTGAATTCGCTGAAAACAAAGGTTTTATATTAAGTACAACTCAAAAATATGATCCCTATGAAAATGCAGTAGCTGAAAGAATTAACGGAATATTAAAATACGAATTTGGTTTAAAACACAATATTAAAAACATACAAATTGCTCAAAAAATGGTAGCACAAGCCGTAAAAACATATAACAACGAACGTTTACACTGGTCTTTAGACTTAAAAACACCACAAACTGTACATACACAATACAACAAACAAATCTATAAATCCTATGCCAAAAAGGCTGCGTAACAGAGTTTGTATTTTTACTAAAAAAAACAGCAATTGTTCAATTACTTTTAACTAAATTTGAATCAATAAAAATCACTAAAAAAGGTCAACCTATTTCAGGACAAGACATTTACTACCGCAATATGGATCAATATATTGCACTTCTCGCTTTAAAT
Organism: Flavobacterium gelidilacus DSM 15343; assembly: GCF_000422685.1. GTDB lineage: Bacteria > Bacteroidota > Bacteroidia > Flavobacteriales > Flavobacteriaceae > Flavobacterium > Flavobacterium gelidilacus. Next base: position 1,430 of record NZ_AUGN01000009.1, read on the forward strand.
CAAAATTGCATATATTTTGTTTTAATACAGAATTTAAATAAGTATTTAAAGCAGTATAATTAACTACCGCATCAGTACCTAAAGCAACCTCTTCAGTACCGTTGATTAACCATCTAAATGTATATACTCCACCAGGTTGCGTTAGTGAAGAAAAACAAGGGCTTGTAAACGATATTCCTGTTGTGAAATTTGCATTCCCTGAGCAAAAATAAGTGTTTAAATTAGAGGCAGAGTTATTAACACCTCCAATATCTACAGCTGGTGAACAAGGAGGTTCATTATGAAAAAATTGATTTGTAATTCTGAATTTTTTGACAATCGTTTGTGTTAATGTTGTATAGGTTATCTTGAAATATCTGTATGGATACGAATTATTACCTTTGCAAAACCTGGGTAAATATACCGATGTATAAGGGAAATAAGTAACATCATCATCGGAGTATTCTCTTGTATAATTACCTAATGCATAGTTGTTAGAATTAAACGTATTATATGCCTGACTACCACTTGGAAAATAACTTGGGTAAGTTAAAGTTTGATCGACACATTCTTGAGAATTCTCAGGAAATTGACATGGTAAATCAAAATTAGAAACGTTGAAATCAACATTATCAGGCAGGCCACCTCCCAAACATTGAATTCCATAATAAGCATAGGCTTGCTGCGTTCCTGCTGATTGGTCATTTGACCTTACAAAAAAGGTTAAAGTAACTTCAAAATTTTGATTTGTACCTTGATTTAATATCGCAAATTCACTGAAATCCAATAATTTTGTTTTCCATTGAACCGTAGTTTTATAATCCTTGAGACCATAGACAATATTTGGTGAAGTAAAATCTCCATTTGATGATATTTTGTTAAATTCATTGTACAGTGATGTTGTTGCCCCTAAATTGCTTGTTCCCTCCCATTTATTACCCCATTCTGATTGACCAATATGTTTAATATAACCAGGATGCAGGGGCGATTCATAAGATAACTGTACTAGTAGGCCCAAACTGGCTGTTTCAGGAGTAGTTGTAACTTGTTTCATTCCTAAATAATGGACTAAAAATTTACAATTGTCAGGAGTTGGCTTAAACTTTACTTTTACATAATAAGCTGCTCCATCAGGCAATACGTTGGTTTGATTGATTACTCGACCAACTCTTAAAATTTTATTGACTCCAAAAGGCACATTTGCTGCTGAGGGAAAGTTAACATCACTAAAAGTGGATTGATCAATAATTTCAAAACTGTTTGGTTCAAATCCAGCATCAGTTTCAACATATCTTTCTGTTGATGGCCATGTATAATTTGTAAGACTTGAACCTGTACCTAAACTCCATCCTTTTTCATATTGAACTCTTTCAAAATTACTAAAATTTAAATCCGGTAGAGTTTTACAATAATCTGTCCCGGAACCCGGACCGCTATTTCCTTGCTCTGGAATAACTTTAAAATAAAAGGGATTTGCTACCTCTACACAATTTGGATTAGAAGTAAGACTAGCTTTCAAAGTTAATTTGTAATTGCCAACGACTGTTATTGTTTGATTAAATGTTTGCAGACTAACTGTTAAAACAAGAGTATTTGTATCTAAATTAAATAGTTCCCAATTGTATGTAATTGATGGATTGTTTGAACAATTTGTGTTTACATTAAAAATTAAAGGAGTATTAACCACAACTTCATTTGCAATTATTGCATTTGGAATTTGTATTGTAAAGTTACAGTTAAACAAACCAGTACAAATGTCACATGACTTTGTTTCTAATAATGAATTTCTGGCACCAAATTCACTATCTATCATAAAATGCATTCGATCTATTTGACCTGGAGTGAATTTATTTTGACATGTGAAATCACCATAATCCATGTAGTTTGACTTATCATCTGGAATCGTTGAACCACATGAAGTAGGAGCTGGTGAACAGGTGAAGTTTAATTCCATTGGTTGGGTATCCGCCACCATATCTCCGTTGAAAATTGGATTAGAATTATCACATGAACATTGGGGAAAAGTAAGAATTGTAGCTGGATCACAAATTCCAAAAACATGAAAAAGACCTAAGTAATGTCCCATTTCATGTGCTAATACATTCATATTAATATCCAATGAAGGATTATTAACTAAATATTCTCTTTCAATAAATATACCATCATAAGACTTACCATGTGCAGAAGGCAGAAAAGCAAAACCAGTTACACTACCAATTATTTCATCCACAATGTATACATTGATATAGTTTTTTGTCGGAAATTTTGATGTAGCACCTGAATTAGTTACAATTTGGTCAATATGATTTATATTATCTTTGTCTATGCTTCCTAAACTTGTAGAATGGTGTGTAATGTTGCCAATGTAAGGATTAACATTTTTATCTTGTAATGCTAAACAAAATTGAATTTGTGTATCATTTGTTTGAGCTTTACCACCAAGGTTAGTACCGTCATAAATTAGATTCAATTTATCAACTATGTACTGATAACTTCCAGTACTACCTATTAGAAAAGATTCGTTAGGATCATTTTTTACATCATGAAAAACAACAGTTAATGTCTCTTGATGATTTAATAAAGTTTGAGCATTTTTATTGTTGTTAGATTCTCTTTTCTTTATAAATTTAGACCAAGCCAAATTATTTTTTTCAAATTTTTCCTTATAAGAATCGTCTTCTTTCAATAGTTTCAAATGTATAACATCAGAACCACAACTATGTTTAATCTTTTCTTGAGCGGAAACATAAATAAAGGAAAATAAAAAGAACAAAATAAGGATAGTATTTTTTTTCATAAATAAGAGTTTTTGGTTATAATGAAAATAAAATCAAGTAGTTAAAAGATTTTTATAAATATAGGCTTATTAATAAAATGTTAATTACGGTTTAACCTTTTATGTTTTGCGGTTTTCACTTTGTCCTTTGTTTTGTACTTTTAAACGACAAAATATCCACAAAAACCTTAGATTTAACCAAGAAATAACATTTTTCTTAAAATTTGTGAAATGAAAGATAACAACCCTATTAAAAGTGTTCATTGCTATTTTCATGACCTCACACACTTTTCTAAACAGGACTTTAGCACAATGTTGTGTAATTCTTAAATTTTTATGTCCAGGCATTTTACTAACACTTTGAATAAGAACAACATTTGTAAATATTCCAGTAGTGGTAAAAAACCAATGGTTTTTGGTTTCTTACTATTGGATTTGGTATGGTACGGGTTTAAGGCTTAGTAAATTGCCTTAAAATTAAGACTTATGGAATCATTTACTTTACCTCCACTTGAGACTGAGTTTGTTTTGGAACAGATTCAGCAATTAGTTTCTCCTTGTTCAGTTTATGTTTTTGGTTATCGACACCAAACTAAAAGGGAATGTAATTATTTACTTGATGCTTTTGATGTTGGGCTAGTTCGGCATCATTATTATTTGGTTGTGTTTTCTCAGCAGTTGCTTCCTAATGGTGGTTCTGATATAGCTCAATCCATTGCTGCTGGCTCTGGACACGCTATTACTGCTACTGTACTGGTTCATAAGGTAAAAGATTTGGGGACAAAGCAAGTTGGGCAGCAGTGGTTTTTTAATCAGGTTCTTCGTGATGGACAACGTTTGTGTCTTGATACCACTGCTCCACCCTATTTATTGCACGTTGCTAGAACCCGAGATACCAAGGCTACTACTGCTTTTTGGCATAAATGTGTTAGAGTTGCCCAATTTAATATGCACGCTGTTACAGTTAGTGATCAGTTAGACGTTGAGCTTTGTAAAATAGCTTTATTACACAGTGCTTTGCATCAACTAGCTTTGGGTTTGATCCGTGTGTTTTTGGGTTACACTCCTACTACATTTAGTCTTGTATATCTTTTGGATTTGTGTGGTTCTTTTACTGCGTTGCCTTCTCAAGTGTTTAAGACAGAAACGAGTCTTGCTCAAAAACGTTATAAAATGCTATGTGCGTCCCCTTCTATGCTTAATCATTGGATAGATTTGCATGCTAATGAGCAACACTTTATTTGGTTGTTAGATTCTTGTCAGTCGTTTTTGAAAGAAGCCGAAACTTTGGCTATGATTGAACTTAATCGTTTAGAATTATAAACCTATAAAAACTTAACTTATGAAAAATCAAATTCCACCCTTGTCTCCAGCTTTTCGAGAACTTGCTGCTCAACATTTTGTCTTGCTTGAATCTGCGAATGTTGCTAAAAAAAGAGATGTATTACAGCTTAATCTTTCTGGATATTCAGATGTGTGTTTTCTGATTGCCGATATCGTTAAAGTATGCCTATTAGCTTTAGAGGCTGATGGTTGCTCTAATAGAATTCCAGAACCTGCAACTAATATTAGTGGCGTACTTAGTCTCATTTTGGATTTGTTGCCTTATGAGGAAGCTGATCTTTTGGATAAAATTAGAGAAGCTGTTTTACAACCTGCAGATGTTGTGGAGGCTGAGGATGATTTTATGGTGGAGAATTTGTTTTTGACTATGCCGGTTGGGTTGATGGATTGATTAGTGATTAGTGATTAGTGATTAGTGAAGTATTCAAAATTATTTGTGTTATTAATTTATAAATTTAAAATTATGGAAAGTACAATTGATGTATTGCGTAGGAAGTCGGATTGGCTTATGACTACTTTGAAAGTGCATCCTAAAAAGGAAGCAACTTGGCAAATAACGGTCAACTTTGCTAATTACGCTTGTTTGTGTGGAACTATTGCCGATTTGATGAAAGTCTGTAGTGCTGTGCTCCAATCGGAGGAACCTTATGTTTCTTCGTTAGTAGAAAATCCAGCGATTGATGTTGCTAATATTTTGGAACTAGCTGTACAATTAATGCCTCATAGTGAAGCTGAGTTTCTGGATGAGGTTCGACAGGTTTTAAATGAAGAATCGATAGAGCAATTACCTGCCTTTAATTATAGCAAAGAGGTTGTTCTTGAGAAGAAAGCTTCTTAACAAAACAGTTTAAAATAGGACCGCTGACAGCAGTCCTATTTTTTTATTTTTCTATAATGGTTCGTTATAGTTTTTGTTATTTTCAACACTTGGGTTTCCTGAAGCTTTTTGAGTATTTGCATTTTTGAAATTGTATTTCCCTTGGTTCATGATCCAGTTACGTGCTAACGCTTTCCAATCTCGCATCTTGGTTTTACCTCCAATTAACCAATCAATACTAGCATAATAATTAAAAAATCTATTGCCTTCGGTTTCTGTACTTAGCTTGAAAATGAAATATGAAACAACAGCTTCGAGAGCAGGTATTTCAGCATTGCTTATGTATTTTTCTTCTTTTTTCGCGGAACTTTTTTCTTCTTTTTTTGGAACAGCATTTAGGCCATTTTTATTTTTAAAATTTAAATTTAAATCAGAATTAAAATTTGCTTGGGTGCCATTATAGCAATCTATTTTGTTTAAATTGTTTATTTTTGTTTTATTATTATATATAATATTTGCAAGTTCATCAACGTGTTCAGTAGCATAGCTATTTTTTGATGTGTTGTTAGTGTCATCTTGTTCAAATTTTGAAAAATTAACCTGTATAAATTTTATACCAGCTTTACCCGATTCTGAAAAATCAATCATCGTAACATTAGAATTCATGTGTGGATTATTTGTAGGCAAATGCTCAATAAATCCGTAAGCTTCTAGTTCTTTCATACATTTGTAATACGTTGTATTTGATCTTATTTTACATGACATCATTATCTTTTCTTTTGGGATGCTTGTAGGATTATTGAACCGGTTCGTATTCCAATTGTTAAAAAGCATTAAGTAAAGCGAAATGTGGTTTGGTTTCATGCGTTTGTCTGCATAAGCTTTGTTAAAAAAGCCGTTTAAATGGTTAACATAATTCATAGTTTTAAAATTTAAGGATTACTAATTATCTTTTGTAAAGCAACTATAAGGTTGCTTTACCATTTTTATATTATTTTCTTCTCTTGGATTGGTGTAAGTGAGAATTTATCTCGTAATATTTTCATGTCTTCGCTAACTTTCTTATCTAAGACTTTCGCATAATGTTGGGTTGTTCTCAAATTTTTATGTCCAAGCATTTTACTAACACTTTCTATTGGAACACCATTCGTAAGTGTGACAGTTGTAGCAAAAGTGTGTCGAGCTATGTGAAAGGTTAGCTCTTTTTCAATTCCGCATACTGCTGCAATTTCTTTCAAATAGGCATTCATTTTTTGATTACTTAAAACTGGAAGTAACTTGTCTTCATTTAAACATTGAGGATGATCTGCATACTTGTCAATAATCATTTGCGTTACTGGGAGAATTGGGATTTTAGAAGCAGATTCTGTTTTCTGTCTGTGCGTGAAAATCCATTTATCACCATCAATACCAATACTAATATGAGATTTTGTGAGGTTTCTGACATCTATGTAAGCCAAACCAGTGAAGCAGCTAAAAAGAAAAATATCACGAACTAGCGACAATCTTTCAGTTTTAAATTCTTTGCTAATTATGCTCTGAATTTCATCTTCAGATAAATAGACTCTTTCCACTTCTTTAACTTTTGATTTGTAGTTTGCAAATGGATTTCTATCCAGCCAATGATTGGCCAAACATATTTTAATGATTTTATTGAAGTTCTTAATGTATTTGACTGCTGTGTTATTGGCACATTTCCTTACACTACGTAGATAAAATTCATAATCGGTAATAAATGCATGATTAATGTTTTCGATGTCAAAATCTGAAACTTTGTATTTCCAATTTAGGAAATCCTTGGTATGTTTTAATGATGTTTGATAACGTTCATATGTTCCAGGTGCATACTCTATACCGAGTAATTCTTTTATCTTTTTATTGTGTTCTTCGAAAATTGGTACAAGAAATCGCTTTCGTTTAGTAGTGCCTTCCAGGCTTTTTTTGATGTTTTCAACATTAACTTCTAAGTCACTTGCAATTAAATATTTTTCAGCAGTAAATATTTTTACTTTTAAATGCTCCAGATGACTATTTATTAAACGAGCTTCCTCTGAAGTACCCCTCATTTTTGACGTTTCTGGATGCCATTTGGAGGGGTCTATAAACTTTCCGGTGCTGTTATCAAGCCTTTTTCCTTTAATGGTAATTCTTTGAAAAATTGGTGCTAGCCCTTGTGCATTGGCTTTCGCTCTTTTAAGATAAAAGAGAACTGAAATTGTTTCAATCATAATTGGTGACCTTTATGTTAGTATAAAATTAAAAATTCTATCAACACAAAACAAGATGTTCATTTTCTGAACTAGCTGTTTTTAAAGGGGTTCACAAAGGTAGGGGCACCTGTTATATCCAAATTTATAGGTACCCCGAATTGTACACCTTTAAGATGAGAAAAAATAAATAATTTGGATAGGGTGGAAATTAAAAAACCCTCTAAATCATAAGATTTAAAGGGTTTTGATAGGTTTCTTGAATTAACCAGCGGAGAAAGAGGGATTCGAACCCCCGGACCTGTTACAGTCAACAGTTTTCAAGACTGCCGCATTCGACCGCTCTGCCATTTCTCCAATAAGACTTACACTACTTCCGTATTGCGAGTGCAAATATAGTATCATTTTTTATTTCTACAAACCTTTTTTAATATAATTTAAAATATTTTTTTTGCTTTGAACTTATCTATTTAAAAATCATATTTTTATAAGACAATTTTTTATTTTATACCTTTGCCATAAGTTATAATTTATGAAAAAAATTGTTATTATAGGCTCTGTTTGGCCTGAACCAAAATCTACTGCTGCTGGACAAAGAATGATGCAATTAATTGAACTATTCAAAAAAATTGAATATGAAATTGTATTTACTTCAATATCATCCACTTCTGAATTTACTTTTGATTTAAGTGAATTAGGCGTTGAAACAGTTTCAATTGAATTAAATAATAATTCTTTTGATGATTTTATAAAACTACAAAACCCAAAGTTTGTTCTATTTGATAGATTTATGACTGAAGAACAATTTGGATGGCGTGTTACTCAAAGTTGTCCAAATGCTATAAAAATATTAGATACAGAAGATTTACATTTTTTAAGAGAAGCCAGATTACAATGTTTCAAACAAAATATAAAATGTGAAACAAAACATCTTCAAAATGAAATCGCTAAACGTGAAATTGCTTCAATATATAGATGTGATTTAACTTTAATTATTTCAAAATATGAACATGATTTATTAGTTGATTCATTTAATATTCCACCTGAATTATTACATTATATTCCAATGATGTATGATGAATTAAATAAAACTATTTTAGATGATTATCCAAAATTTGAAGAAAGAGAACATTTTTTTTCCATCGGAAATTTTCATCATAAACCAAATTGGGAAACTGTATTGCAATTAAAAAATTCAATTTGGCCCAAAATCAGAAAACAATTACCTCAAGCTGAATTACATATTTATGGTGCTTATATTCCTGAAAAAGCCAAACAATTACATAATTCAAAAGAAGGTTTCATTATAAAAGGAAGAGCAGAAAATAGTGCTTCTGTATTTAAAAAAAATAAAATATTGCTTGCTCCTATTCCTTTTGGTGCCGGAATTAAAGGAAAATTATTAGAATCAATGCTATATGGAACTCCAAACATAACATCAACCATTGGTGCTGAAGCCATGCGAGACAATAAAGAATGGAATGGTTTTATTGAAGATAATCCAGATGATTTTGCAGAAAAAGCAATAGAGCTATATTCAAATGAAATAATTTGGAAAAAATCTCAATTAAATGGTATCGCAATAATCAATGATTGTTTCAATAAGAAAAATTTTAAAAGTGAATTTATGGATAAAATTAAAAACTTACTATCAAATATAGTAAATCATCGTGCTAATAATTTTATGGGACAAATATTAAATCATCATACTCTAAAAAGCACTATGTACATGAGTAAATGGATTGAGGAGAAAAATTCAAATAATAAAATTCCAAATTCCAACTCGTAAATTATCCATGAATTGCCTCTGATTTTCCGTAACTTTTAATAATTTCAGCTTCATAAGCTAACCATTCTTCCCAACGTTTTTTAACATCCATTCCTTCTCCAATTTCATTTGCAAAGTTGATAAAAACAGTATAATGATTGGCTTCACTAATCATTAAGTCTTTGTAAAATTTAGCCATTTTTTCATCATCTATTGTATCTGATAATACTTTGAATCTTTCACAACTTCTTGCTTCAATCATTGCAGAAAATAACAAACGTTCGACTAAATGTGTTTGTCTACTTCCTCCTTTATGCATGAATTTATACAATTCATTCACATAATGGTCTTTGCGTTCTCTTCCTAAAATCCAACCTTTTGATTTAATAATTTCATGAACTTGTTCAAAATGATCCATTTCTTCTTGAGCAATTTTTATTAATTCAGTAATTATATGGGTATGTTCTGGCAACATTGTGATCAAACTAATACAATTAGAAGCAGCTTTTTGTTCGCACCAAGCATGGTCAGTTAAGACTTCTTCTATATTTGATTCCGCAATTCTTGCCCATCTAGGGTCAGTAGGAAGTTTTAATTTAAACATTGAATTGTTTTTTTTACAAAATTAAACTTTTAATTTTAAAGAATTAATTTTGAAACAATAATTATAAAAATGACACTAATAATAATATAATTGAATATTTTAAAATTAAAAATCTTATTTTTGAATTAATAAATTCTCGTAAAAAATAATAAAAATGAAAAGAATAATTGCGTATTGCATAGTTGGACTGATTTTATTGAGTTGTGGAACAAGCTCTACAATAGGCAATAAAAAAGCTGTAGACGTTAGCTCATACATTAACTTAATCGATAAAACAGATTTGAGTAAACATTTATATATTGTTGCAGGTGAAGAAATGGAAGGAAGAGATACAGGTTCTGCTGGACAAAAAAAGGCAGGTGAATATATCATCAACTATTATAAAAGTCTTGGTATAACATTTCCAAAAGGAGCAAGCAGTTATTACCAAAAAGTTCCAGCAGCTTTCATGACTAAGAAATTCGGAAATAAAGGTGCTGATTCTGAAAATATTTGGGCATTCATTCCAGGAAGCGAATTTCCAGATGAAATCGTAGTTATTTCAGCTCATTATGACCATGTTGGTACAAAAAACGATGAAATATATAATGGAGCTGATGATGATGGTTCTGGAACTGTTGCATTGTTAGAAATGGCACAAGCATTTGCTCAAGCAAAAAAAGAAGGATATGGTCCAAGACGTTCTATTCTATTCTTACACGTTACTGCAGAAGAAAAAGGATTACACGGTTCAAGATATTATTCTGAAAATCCATTATTTCCACTAAAAAATACAGTTGTTGATATTAATATTGATATGATTGGTAGAGTTGATCCAGCTCATGAAGAAAATCCTAATTATATTTATGTGATTGGTTCTGATAGATTAAGTACAGAATTACATCAAATTAATGAAGAAATGAATACCAAATATGTAGGTTTAAATCTTGACTATAAATACAATGATAGAAAAGATCCTGAAAGAATTTATTTTCGTTCTGACCATTATAACTTTGCTAAAAATGGTGTTCCAGCAATCTTCTTTTTTAATGGTGTACACGCTGATTATCATAAACCAAGTGATACTCCAGACAAAATTAATTATGAATTAATGACAAAAAGAGCTCAACTTGCTTTTGCTGATGCTTGGGAAATAGCCAACAGAGATAAAAGAATGATAGCCGATTTAAATGGTGAATAATTAATCTAGCACTCAATTGAGTGCTTTTTTTTAATTAGCATTAATTGCTTAAAAAAGAATATTCTATTTAGGAAATTGTATAAATAAAAAAAGCTCCAAATTTCTTTGGAGCTTAAAAGAAGGGTGAATGACCGGGTTCGAACCGGCGACCCTCGGTACCACAAACCGATGCTCTAACCAACTGAGCTACAATCACCATTTATTTAACGAGTGCAAATATACTACTGTTTTTCTATTTTACAAACAAAAAAAAGAGAATTTTATTTCAAATCACTTAAACTATTGATTGCCAAATATCTTTCGGTTGTAAATCCTTCTGCAAAATCAACACCAACTAATCTTCCTAAGTCTTCTGCGCGATATTTTATAGAGTCTAAGAAGTTTTTTGAAGTTATCGGAGTTATAGGTTCATTTGAATTTGGGTCATAAAATTGAGAACTATACGCTAAAACAGATTGTGTTTTAATATCCATAAATCCGGTTACATCAACTACAAAATCTGGTTCAAGGTTTTTCCACTGCATATAATGGTAAACTTGCTTCGGTCGCCAATGTTCTTGTTTTTCTCCATCTAATGATGTTTCTATTTTAATTAATCCTGATAAAAAACAAGCATCACTTACTAGTTTACTTCCTTTTCCGTGATCAATATGTCGGTCATCAATTGCATTACATAAAACAATTTCAGGCTTGTATTTTCGAATCATTTTGATGATTTCTAGTTGATGTTTTTCATCATTTAAAAAAAAACCATCTCTAAAACGTAAATTTTCTCTAAGCGAAACTCCTAAGATCTCTGCTCCTTTTTTAGCTTCTTCATCTCTAATTTCGGCAGAACCTCGTGAACCCAATTCACCTCGAGTTAAATCGATAATTCCGACTTTTTTACCCAAAGAAACTTCTTTAGCAATAGTTCCTGCTGCTCCTAATTCAACATCATCTGGATGTGCTCCAAATGCTAATATATCTAATTTCATGCTTTAGTTATTATTATATTTTTAATGGTTTCTGACTTATTTTGAGTTTCAATAAATTCATTTTCGGCTACACTATCTTCTGTAATACCACAACCTACATAAATTGAATTCTTTTTACCAATTTCCATACATCGCAAGTTAACGAATAAATTGGTAGTTTCATTTATATTCCATTCTCCTAAATATCCGGCATAAAATTTTCTATCATACTTTTCATTTTTCAAGATAAATTCTTTCGCTTTTTCTTTGGGCAAACCACAAACAGCAGGTGTTGGATGTAATTTTGAAATTAAGGCTACTTCATTTTCCTTAGAAATAGTTCCGAAAATTTTAGTCTTTATGTGCGCTAATTTTCCCGCTTGTACTGTAAATGATTCAGAAACTTCAATAGCTGAAGCTAATTCTTCACAATTGGAAATAATATAGTCCGTCACAAATTGTTGCTCTTGAATTTCTTTTGATGTCCAATGCACTTCATTCGAGTATAATTGCGTTCCTGCTAAAGCAACCGTTTCAAACTTATCGTTATTAATTTTAATTAACTGTTCTGGTGTTGCTCCAATCCAAATTCCAACTTTTGGATGAAAAAAAAAGTATCTAAATGCTGTTGGATAAGTTTTTAATAAATTTTGATACGTTTCAAACACATCAATTCCAGCCGAAAAATCGATTTTTCTTGAAACTACTAATTTTTCAAAATTACCTGATTTAATAGCTTCAACTGAATTATTTACTAAATTTTCAAAATGAATTTTATCTTCATTCAATGTTGGTATCTGGATTGATGCGGATTTAAAACTTAAATTGAAATTAATTTCTTCTTCAAAATATGCTGAATTCTCTTTAGGTAAAACGATTTTTGTTAAACCATCAAAAGATGTAAATACAAATCCACTTTGATTAATAAATTTATGTAATTCATCATCACTCTGAAAAAAAGCATTCAGTAGATTTTCATTAGGCCTAGCAAATAAAACAAAAGGTAAATTATTTAAAAACTGACTTTTTGCTTTTTCAAAAATATCCATTTAACGTACTTTTCTTGGTAAAATCATGTTCGTTAATTTACATAAACTAACCAAATTATTGCTTTCATCCGTAATTCTAATTTCCCATAAATGAATGCTTCTTCCTTTATGAACAATTTTAGCCGTTGCATAAACCATTCCGTCACGTTTAGCTTTCAAATGATTGGCAGAAATCTCAATGCCTCTAACTTCAGATTTTTCAGGATTTACAAATAATAATGAAGCTGCACTTCCTACGCTTTCTGCTAAAGCTACACTTGCACCACCATGTAACAATCCCATTGGCTGATGAACTCTACTATTTACTGGCATTTTAGCCGTTAAAAAATCTTCTCCAGCATCAATATATTCAATTTCTAACGTTTCCATCAACGTGTTTTTTGACCAATCGTTACACAATTGAAGCATCTTATCTTTATCAAACATGGTTTACTTATTTATTACAAAATTACTCATTTTTTAAATCTTATGCCTAAAAACTTTTTATAATAGATTGTTAATTGAGACTAAAAATACTTTTTTTTCGTTTCCATAAATAGCGTTTTAAAATTAATAATTACTTTTACGGAAATTCAATTTATTTATGCGTCAATATATAGGATTACTTTTTGTTGTACTTATAGCTTCGTTAACTTCTTGCAGAAGCGATTTTGATTTTGAAACAAGTTCTGGTGGATTAGAATTTTCAAAAGACACAGTTTATTTGGATACTGTTTTTACAAATATTGGTTCAAGTACTTATACCTTAAAAGTATATAATAAAAGTAACAAAAATATTTCTATTCCGAGTATTCGATTAAACAAAGGGGGAAGTTCAAAGTATCGTTTAATGGTGGATGGAATTCCAGGAAAAGAATTCTCAAATATTGAAATGCTGGCAAAAGATAGCATGTTCGTTTTTATTGAAGTTACAAGTGATGTTGCTGCTGCAAATCCTACAGATTTTTTATATACAGATTTTATCGAATTTGGAATTGGAACAAGTCAGCAAAAAGTAGAATTGGTTACCTTAATTCAAGATGCTTATTTTCTTTATCCTAAAAAATTTAGTGATGGAACAACTGAAACATTACCAATTGGGGAAGATGAAATTTATGGCTTCTTTTTAGATGAAACTGACCCTGTTAATGGCAATGAATTAATTTGGAACAACACAAAACCTTATGTAGTCTATGGTTATGCTGCTGTTCCTTCTAATAAAACATTAACCGTTTTAGCTGGAGCTAGAATACATTTTCATGCTGAATCAGGTTTAATTGTAGCCAATAATGCTTCATTACATATAAACGGTTCAACATCTACAACAGAAAACTTAGAAAACGAAGTCATTTTTGAAGGAGATAGACTTGAACCAACTTACACTGATGTACCTGGACAATGGGGAACAATTTGGTTAACACAAGGAAGTACAAATAATTCCATTAAAAATTTAACCCTTAAAAATGCAACTGTTGGGTTATTAGTTACAGGAAATGATGGGACTTCTACTCCAACTCTTACGATAGAAAATACTCAAATATATAATTGTTCCAATGTTGGAATTTTAGCTAGAACTGGAAACATCACTGGTAAAAATGTGGTTCTAAATAATTGTGGTGAAGCTTCTTTTGCAGGAAGTTTTGGAGGTAGCTATGAATTTACACATTGTACATTTTCCAATTATTGGCCTAGTCCAAATCAGACTTGTATATTGTTAGATGATTATATTGAAACTTCAAACGGTGATACAATTGAAGAATTAGTAAAAGCAGATTTTATTAATTGTATTGTATATGGTTCAAGTAATTTAGGAATTTCTCATAAAAAGAAAGGAAGTATTTTCAATTTTAAATATACCAATTGTCTAATTAAATTTATTGATGCAAGTAATCAGTTTACAGGAAATGAACTTTATAATTTTTCAAGTACACGTTTTGAAAACTGTATTAGAGCATCAAATTCTTCACAAAACAAACCTGATTTTAAAGATCCAACGAATAATGAATTAATAATTGGAAGTAATTCTGCTGCTAAAGCTGTAGCAAATAATACATTTTCAACTTTTAACGATATCCTAAACAATCCAAGAACTGGCTCAACTGACATGGGAGCTTATAATTTTATTATCTTTGACTAACTAACCTTATAACAAATATAGTATGAAAAAAATTATTTTATCAATATTGGCACTTACACTAAGTATTTCTTCATGTAAAAAGCTAGAAGTAGAGGAAACTGAAACGGTTCCAACACCAGATGAAGTAGTTGTTGATGAAGCAATTGTTGAAACACCTTTAGATTCTGCAGCAATAGCAAAAGCCTGGACTGATTATGCAACTCCATCAAAAGCTCACGAAATGTTAGCTAAAGACACTGGAACTTGGGATGCTGAAATGACTTTTTGGATGCCTGATAGTCCAGAACCTCAAAAAGCAAAATCAGTAGCCACTTACAAAATGATTCTTGAAGGAAAATACCAAGAAGGAACTTTTAAAGGAGAAATGTTTGGAATGTCTTTTGAAGGAAGAGGACTGACAGCTTATGACAATGCTTCAAAAGAATTCATAACTATTTGGATTGATAACATGGGAACAGGAATGCTGGTTTCTCGTGGTCAATATGATGAAGCTTCTAAATCAATCACTTTTTCTGGTAATATGGTTGACCCTGTAACTGGAAAAGAGAAAAAAGTAAAAGAAGTTATTACTTACATTGATGATAAAAATCAAAAAATGGAAATGTTTGAAGTAAATTCTGACGGAACTGAATTCAAAAACATGGAAATTCTTTCTAAAAAAAGATAACCTTTCTATAATCTAAATTCTAAAACTGTCCTAAAACGGGCAGTTTTTTTTTGTTTTATTACTAAATGTTTAAGTTTCATTTAAGTTTACTAATCTACGTAATAGTGAAATCATTTTTTTATATATTTATAAAACCCAAATTAATAAACTTATGAAAACTAAATTAACGCTATTGGCATTTGTCTTGCCTTTTTTAGCAATGGCTCAGATTCCTTCTGGTTACTACAGTACAGCAACAGGAACAGGTTACACTTTAAAAACCCAACTTTACAACAAAATCAAAGGACATTCCGACAAAGGTTATGCTGGTTTGTGGACAACCTACTCCACTTCTGACAGAGATAAGCAGTACGAAAATGACAATTCAATTATGGATGTATATTCAGAAAATCCAAATGGATCTGATCCTTACACTTATAGTTACAGTACAAATCAATGTGGAAATTATAGCACAGAAGGAAATTGCTACAATAGAGAACATATGATTCCTCAATCCGTATTTAATTCAGCTGCACCAATGGTTTCAGATGCACATCATATCCCACCAACAGATGGAAAAGTAAATGGTATGCGTTCTAATTATCCTCATGGAGATGTTTCTACTGCGACATGGACTTCTTTAAATGGAAGTAAATTAGGATTAAGCGCTGTTTCTGGTTATAATGGAACTGTTTTTGAACCTATAGATGAATTCAAAGGTGATATTGCTAGAATGTATTTTTACTTTGCAACACGTTATGAAAATACAATTGCCAATTATCCTTATGCTATGTTTAATGGAACAAGTAATCAAGTGTTTACAACTTCATTTTTAAATATGTTAATTTCTTGGCATAATCAAGACCCTGTAAGTGCAAGAGAAATTGCTAGAAATAATGCTATTTATACTCGTCAAAATAATAGAAACCCATATATTGATCACCCAGAATATGTTGGTCAAATTTGGGGAGGAACAAGTCCTGTAGCAGATACAACAGCTCCTTCTACTCCATTAAATCTTTTAGCATCAAATAGTACAACTTCTTCTTTACAATTAAATTGGTCTGCTTCTACGGACAATATTGGTGTTATTGGTTATGATGTTTATATGAATGGAAACTTAAAAGCAACAGTAACTTCAACATCTACAACTATAACGGGTTTATCTAGTGGAACAACCTATTCTTTTTATGTAAAAGCAAAAGATGCTGTAGGAAATTATTCTAGCAATAGTTCAACAATAAACGCTACAACAACTTCAACTTCTTTAGTAACAGATTTATACTTTTCTGAATATTTAGAGGGTTCATCAAATAATAAAGCATTAGAAATCGCTAATAACACAGGTAGTTCAATAAGTTTATCATCTTATGTTGTTAAAAAACAAACCAATGGTGCTGGCTCATGGAGTACAGGAATTTCTTTAACTGGTACTTTAACAAATGGTGCAAAGTTTGTCTTAGTAAATAGTTCAATTGCTTCAACTTGTTATTCAAAAACAACTGCTAATATATCAACAACTGCAACAGAATTAACCTTTAATGGAAATGATGCAGTTGGTTTATTTAAAAACGGAACTTTAATTGACATCATTGGAACTTTTAATGGTGGAACAGCTGATTTTGCTGCAAATGAAACTTTAAGAAGAAACACAAATGTGGCCGTTCCTAAAGCAACTTTCAATAAATCAAGTGATTGGACTTCTTATGCTTCTGATACTTGTGGTGGAATTGGAAATAAACAAGCAAGTTCTACTAAAGACACTAATTCTATAATTAGCGAATTTGATTTTAAATTATATCCAAATCCATCAAATGGAATCTTTTCAATTGAAATGGAAAATGTAAAAAAATATTCAATTGAAATTTATTCAACTTTAGGAAAAATAGTTTATTCTAAAAATGATAATTATCAATCAACATTAAATATAAACCACTTACAAACCGGAATTTATTTAATAAAAATTACAACGGATTCTAATACTAAAACAAAAAGAATAATTATCAATTAATTATTAAAGGCTTCCTCCAAAAAAGGAAGCCTTTTTATTTTAACACTTTCCAATAAAAATAGTTAAAAAGTATTTTAATGCGACTTTGCTAATTCTACTTTTTAAACTAAATTTGCAATAACAACACAAACAACAACAAAATGATTCATTTCTTCGGAAACGAAAGTGATACTGTTTTTGCCGTACAAACGCAAAACGACCTTTCAGCAGAAACTATTTCTAAATTAAATTGGTTATTTGGTGACGCTCATAAAATAGATAAATCCGTTCTTGCGGATTTTTTTGTTGGACCTAGAGCTGCAATGATTACACCTTGGAGTACAAACGCTGTTGAAATTACTCAAAATATGGGAATTTCAGATATTATTAGAATTGAAGAATTCTTTAAAACAACTGAAAATTTCTCTGAATTTGACCCAATGTTATCTCAAAAATATAATGAACTAAATCAAGACATTTATACAGTTAACATTCTGCCTGAATCTATTATTGAAATTGAAGATATTGCAAAATATAACAAACAAGAAGGTTTAGCATTAAATGATGAAGAAGTAACATATCTTGAAAATTTAGCTGAAAAATTAAATAGAAAACTAACCGATTCTGAAGTGTTTGGATTCTCACAAGTGAATTCAGAACATTGTAGACATAAAATTTTCAACGGAACATTTATTATTGATGGCATTGAAAAAGACACCTCTTTATTCAAGTTAATTAAAAAGACTGCTGCTGAAAATCCTAATGATATTGTTTCAGCTTATAAAGATAACGTAGCATTTATAAAAGGTCCTGTTGTAGAACAATTTGCACCAAAAAGTGCTGACAAACCAGATTTTTATCAAAAAACAGATTTTGAATCAGTAATTTCTATAAAAGCAGAAACACATAATTTCCCAACCACAGTTGAACCTTTCAATGGAGCTGCAACTGGTGCTGGTGGAGAAATTCGCGATAGATTAGCGGGTGGTCAAGGTTCTTTACCGTTAGCAGGTACTGCTGTTTACATGACATCATATTCGCGTTTAACAAACAACAGAACATACGAAAATGGTATGCCAGAAAGAAAATGGTTGTACCAAACACCAATGGATATTTTAGTCAAAGCTTCAAACGGAGCATCTGATTTTGGAAACAAATTTGGACAACCTTTAATTACAGGTTCAATCTTAACTTTTGAACATGAAGAAGATGGTAGAAAATTAGGGTACGATAAAGTAATTATGCAAGCTGGTGGAATTGGTTATGGAAAAGCTTCTCAAGCCCAAAAAGAAAAACCAACTCCTGGTGATAAAATAGTAATTCTTGGTGGTGAAAACTACAGAATTGGTATGGGTGGTGCCGCTGTTTCTTCAGCTGACACTGGTGCATTCGGTTCTGGAATTGAATTAAATGCCATTCAACGATCTAATCCAGAAATGCAAAAACGTGCAGCAAATGCAATTCGTGGTTTAATTGAAAGTGAAACAAATCCTATTGTATCAATTCATGATCATGGAGCTGGTGGTCACTTAAATTGTTTGTCTGAATTAGTAGAAGAAACTGGAGGTTTAATCGATTTAGATAAATTACCTGTTGGAGACCCAACGCTTTCTGCTAAAGAAATAATTGGTAATGAATCTCAAGAAAGAATGGGATTAGTTATCGGTCAAAAAGACATAGATACTTTACAAAAAATTGCCGACAGAGAACGTTCTCCAATGTATCAAGTTGGTGATGTGACGGATAATCATAGATTCACCTTTGAAAGTAAAACTACTGGTGCTAAACCAATGGATTTTGCTTTAGAGGACATGTTTGGAAGTTCTCCAAAAACTATCATGGATGATAAAACTATCGACAGAAAATATGCAGATTTACATTATTTTCCAGATGCTATTCCACAATATTTAGAAGAATTACTAAAACTAGAAGCTGTTGCTTGTAAAGATTGGTTAACAAATAAAGTAGATCGTTGTGTTGGTGGAAAAGTTGCCAAACAACAATGTGCTGGACCAATTCAATTGCCTTTAAACAATGTTGGAGTCATGGCTCTGGATTACAAAGGAAAAGAAGGAATTGCAACTTCAATAGGCCACTCTCCTATTTCTGCTTTGGTTAATCCAACTGCTGGAAGTAGAACTGCTATTGCTGAAGCTTTATCTAATATTGTTTTTGCTCCTTTAAAAGAAAATTTAAAAAGTGTTTCACTTTCTGCCAACTGGATGTGGGCATGTAAAAATGAAGGTGAAGATGCTCGATTATACGAAGCAGTTCAAGCTTGTTCTGATTTTGCTATTGAGTTAGGAATTAATATTCCAACAGGAAAAGATTCGCTTTCTATGAAGCAAAAATATGCTAATGAAGAAGTAATAGCTCCTGGAACTGTCATCATATCTGCTGCAGGAAACTGTAATGATATCACAAAAGTAGTTGAACCAGTTCTTCAAAAAAATAAAGGGTCAATTTATTATATTAATTTATCTCAGGATGCCTTCAAATTAGCAGGAAGTTCATTCGCACAAACTTTGAATAAAATTGGAAATGATGTGCCAACTATCAAAGATGCTTCTTTCTTTAAAAAAGCTTTTAATGCAATTCAAGATTTAATTAAAGACAACCAAATTGCTGCTGGTCATGATATTGGAAGTGGTGGATTAATTACTACTCTCTTAGAAATGTGTTTCGCAGATGAAAATCTTGGAGCATACATTTCATTCGATAGTTTTTCAGAAAAAGATTTAGTTAAAATTTTATTTTCTGAAAACATTGGTATTGTTCTTCAAGCCAATGATGATTTAGTTTTTGAAAAAGCTTTAGCTGATATTGAATATTTTAAACTCGGAACAACAATAGAAGGTAATTCATTAAATATATCACAAAACGGACAACAAACAACATTAAATATTCCTAAATATAGAGAAATGTGGTTTGAAACTTCATTCTTATTAGATCAAAGACAAACTAAAAACGGAAAATCATTAGAACGTTTTGAAAATTTTGCCAATCAACCTTTAAAATATACATTCCCAGCTCATTTCACTGGAACAAATCCAGTACTAAATGAAACAAAACCAAGACCAAAAGCAGCTATTATACGTGAAAAAGGAAGTAATTCTGAACGAGAAATGGCTAATGCTATGTATTTGGCTGGATTTGATGTAAAAGATGTTCACATGACTGATTTAATATCAGGAAGAGAAACATTAGAAGACATTCAGTTTATTGGTGCTGTTGGTGGTTTTTCTAATTCAGATGTTTTAGGAAGTGCAAAAGGTTGGGCTGGAGCATTTTTATACAACGAAAAAGCAAACATAGCTTTAAAAAACTTCTTCAAAAGAGAAGACACACTTTCTGTTGGAATTTGTAACGGTTGCCAATTATTTATGGAATTAGAAGTCATCAATCCAGAACACGAAGTTCATGGAAAAATGAAACACAACGATTCACATAAACATGAAAGTGGATTTACATCTGTAACCATTCAAGAAAATAACTCAGTAATGCTAAAAACTCTAGCTGGAAGTACTTTAGGAGTTTGGATATCACATGGTGAAGGAAAATTTAATTTACCAAATACAGAAGATCAATATAATATTGTAGCTAAATATGCTTACGAAGGTTATCCTGCAAATCCTAATGGTTCTGATTACAACACAGCAATGATGTGTGACACAACAGGAAGACATTTAGTAATGATGCCACATATTGAGCGTTCAACTTTCCCTTGGAATTGGGCAAATTATCCAAAAGACAGAAACGACCAAGTTTCGCCTTGGATTGAAGCTTTTGTGAATGCAAAACAATGGATTGAAGAAAAATAATACAAATTACACCCTTTAAAAACTTAATTTAAAGGGTATTTTTATTTTAGTATGCATGCATAATATTCTTGTTTTCAATAAGATAAAATAAACAGATTATCATATTCATAAAAAATTGGTTAATTAATTAAATTTTCATAATTTGCATTCACTTAATTATGCAAAAATATGAATACAATTACTAGATTGTTTGACTTTCCTTATCACCAATTAGAAAAATATAGTTTATCTGATTCATTAGTTACTAAATATGGTGACGAGTGGATAAAAACTTCAACACAAGAATATTTAGATAAAGCGAATGCTATTTCTAGAGGTTTATTACGTTTAGGAGTAAATGTAAATGATAAAATTGCTGTTATTTCTTCTTCAAACAGAACAGAATGGCATATCTGTGATGTTGGTATTTTACAAACTGGTGCTCAAAATGTACCTATTTATCCAACGATTTCAGAAGAAGATTATGAATATATTTTGAATCATTCTGAGTCAATTTACTGCTTTGTATCTGATGATGAAGTGTATCAAAAAGTTAAAGCCATTCAAAAAAATGTTCCAAAATTAAAAGAAGTCTATTCTTTTAACGAAATAGATGGTTGTAAAAACTGGAAAGAAATTTTAACTTTAGGAGAAAACAAAGATAATCAAGACCAAGTCGAAGCTAGGAAAGATGCTATTGTTACAACCGATTTAGCAACATTAATATATACCTCTGGAACTACCGGAAGACCAAAAGGTGTTATGCTAACGCATCAAAACATTGTTTCAGATGTATTAATGAGTGCTCCAAGAGTACCTTTAAGAGCTGGAGATACAAGAGCCTTAAGCTTCTTGCCTATTTGTCACATTTTTGAAAGAATGCTTACTTATTTATATCAATACTATGGTATTTCAATCTACTTTGCCGAAAGTATTGAAAAGATTAGTGACAATTTAAAAGAAGTACATCCACATGTGATGTCAGTTGTTCCTCGATTGTTAGAAAAAGTTTATGATAAAATTTATGCTAAAGGTGATGCTCTAACTGGAATCAAGAAAAAATTATTCTTCTGGGCTTTAGACTTAGGTATGAACTATAAACCTTATGGCGAAAATGGTGCTTGGTATGAATTCCAATTAAAAATAGCTCGTAAATTAATTTTCTCCAAATGGCAAGAAGGTCTTGGTGGTGAACTAGAATTATTAGTTTGCGGAAGTGCTGCTTTACAGACGAGACTTTCAAAAGTTTTCTGTGCGGCAAATATTCCTGTTATGGAAGGATATGGTTTGACCGAAACCTCACCTGTAATTTCTGTTAATGACATGAGAAATGGTGGTTTTAGAGTTGGATCTGTCGGGAAAGTTCTAGATGGCGTCGAGGTAAAAATAGCTGAAGACGGTGAAATTCTTTGTAAAGGACCAAACGTTATGGTTGGTTATTTCAAAGAAGAAGAAAAAACAAAAGAAGTGCTTACAAACGATGGTTATTTTCATACTGGTGATATTGGTGAAATTGATTCTGATGGTTTCTTAAAAATTACTGATCGTAAAAAAGAAATGTTCAAAACATCTGGAGGTAAATATGTAGCTCCACAAATTCTTGAAAACAGCTTTAAAGAGTCTAGATTTATTGAGCAAATTATGGTTATTGGTGATGGTGAGAAAATGCCTGCAGCTTTTATACAACCTAATTTTGAATTTATCAAGGAATGGGCTGTAAGAAAAAAACTCTCAATTGGATCAACCAATAAAGAAATCTCTTCCAACGAAAATGTAATCGCAAGAATACAAGAAGAAGTGAATGATGTAAATGAACACTTTGGAAATTGGGAAAAAATCAAAAGATTTGAATTAACTCCAGATATTTGGAGTATCGAAGGAGGACATTTAACACCAACAATGAAACTAAAAAGAAAAATAATCATTGGTATATATAAAGACCTGTACACTAAAATATATGGTGAAAAATAATCAAACAAAGCTCTTCTAAATTAGAAGAGCTTTGTTGTTTTAATCAATTTTCCCACAATATGACAAAAAATAAGACATTATATTATGAAATGATTATTTTTTTATTAAAAAATAATTAATATTGAAAAATAATTGTAATTTTTTCTAAAATACTATGCGCGCATAGTATTTTTTTTTATCTTTGAGTTTCAATTCAATATTTATGAAGGATAAAACAATAGATTATGCACTTCGTGCAACTTGGCAAGCTGTCGCTCGTATGTATAATGAAGAAGCTTCAAAGTATGAAGCCACAATGGCTACAGGATTTGCTCTTTTAAGTATTGATAAAGAAAAAGGAACTTCTTCTACAGCATTAGGTCCAAAAATGGGAATGGAAGCGACTAGTCTTACAAGAACATTAAAATCAATGGAAGAAAAGGGGTTAATCATTCGAAAGAAAAACCCAAACGACGGACGTGGAGTGATCATCCACCTAACTCCTTTTGGTCAAGAAAAAAGAGATCTATCAAAATCAACAGTTGTAAGATTTAATGAAACAATTAAAGATGTTGTTTCCCCAGAAAAATTACAACACTTTATGGAAGTTGCTGAAATAATTAACGATTTAATTTCCGATAAAAAAATATTTTTAGAACAAGAATTACAAAAAAAATAACATTTATACATATATGAAATCGCAACTATAAAAAATTTGCTAAAGCAAATACAAATAAAAAAGCGATAACATATGACAAGTAAAAAAACAAATATTAACAACATATGAAACGTAATATTAAAAAAGTAGCTGTTATTGGTTCAGGAATTATGGGAAGCGGAATTGCTTGTCATTTTGCCAATATTGGTGTCGAAGTCTTATTATTAGACATCGTTCCAAGAGAATTAACAGATGCTGAACAAAAAAAAGGATTAACTTTAGAGAGTAAAGCTGTTAGAAATCGTTTAGTAAACGACCATTTAATGAACGCTTTAAAATCGAAACCATCTCCTATTTATCATTCAAGTTTTGCTGATAGAATTACTACTGGTAATACTACTGATGATATGAAAAAAATAGCTGATGTAGATTGGATCATTGAAGTAGTAGTTGAAAGACTAGATATCAAAAAACTAGTTTTCGAACAAGTTGAAAAATTCAGAAAACCTGGAACTTTAATAACTTCTAATACTTCTGGAATTCCAATTCACTTTATGAGCGAAGGAAGAAGTGAAGATTTTCAAAAACATTTTTGTGGAACGCATTTCTTCAATCCAGCACGTTACTTAAAATTATTTGAAATAATCCCTGGTCCAAAAACTTCTCAAGATGTATTAGATTTCTTGAATGGTTATGGTGAAAAATTCTTAGGAAAAACTTCAGTTCTAGCCAAAGATACTCCAGCTTTTATTGGAAATAGAATCGGAATCTTCGGAATCCAAAGTTTATTCCACCAAGTAAAAGAAATGGGATTAACCGTTGAAGAAGTGGATAAATTGACTGGTCCAGTTATCGGTCGTCCAAAATCAGCTACTTTTAGAACAGTTGATGTAGTTGGTTTAGATACTTTAGTTCACGTAGCTAACGGAATTTATGAAAATTGTCCAAACGACGAATCACATGAATTGTTTAAGCTTCCTGAATTTGTAAATAAAATGATGAAAAACCAATGGCTTGGAAGTAAATCGGGTCAAGGTTTCTATAAAAAAGAAGGTAAAGAAATTCTTACCTTAGATTTAGATACTTTAGAATATAGAGCTAGTAAAAAAGCTTCATTCGCAACTTTAGAATTAACAAAAACAATTGACAAACCAATTGACAGATTCAAAGTTTTAGTAAAAGGAAAAGACAAAGCAGGTGAATTCTACAGAAAAAACTTCGCTTCAATGTTCCAATATTGTTCTAACCGTATTCCAGAAATCACAGAAGATTTTTACAAAATTGACGATGCTATGAAAGCTGGTTTCGGTTGGGAAAATGGTCCTTTCGAAATTTGGGACGCAATCGGAGTTGAAAAAGGAATCGAATTAATGAAAGCGGAAGGTTATACTCCTGCTGCATGGGTTAATGATATGTTAGCTTCTGGAGTGACTTCTTTTTACTCCATAAAAGAAGGTGCAACTTACTTCTACTCTATCACTAATAAAAAAGTAGAAAAAATTCCGGGTCAAGATGCCTTTATCATCTTAAATAACATACGCGAAAGCAAAAAAATATGGAACAACAGCGATTCTATCATTACTGATTTAGGCGATGGAATTATCAATTTAGAATTTACTTCAAAAATGAACTCAATAGGAGCTGGAGTTTTGCAAGGAATAAACAAAGCTATTGACATTGCAGAAAAAGAATACAACGGTTTAGTAATCGGAAATCAAGGTTCAAATTTCTCTGTTGGAGCTAATTTAGGAATGATTTTCATGATGGCTGTTGAGCAAGAATATGACGAATTAAACATGGCTATCAAAATGTTCCAGGACACTATGATGCGTTGTCGTTATTCAGCTATTCCAGTTATTGCTGCTCCTCACGGAATGACACTTGGTGGTGGTTGTGAACTTACAATGCACGCAGATAGAGCTGTTGCCGCTGCTGAAACTTATATTGGTTTAGTAGAATTTGGAGTAGGTGTAATTCCTGGTGGT
This sequence comes from Flavobacterium gelidilacus DSM 15343, assembly GCF_000422685.1. Lineage (GTDB taxonomy): Bacteria > Bacteroidota > Bacteroidia > Flavobacteriales > Flavobacteriaceae > Flavobacterium > Flavobacterium gelidilacus. Next base: position 27,255 of record NZ_AUGN01000009.1, read on the forward strand.
GGTGGTTCTAAAGAAATGGCTTTAAGAGCTTCTGATCTTTTCCGTAAAAATGACGTTGAATTAAATGTTTTACAAGAATATTTCTTAACAGTTGGTATGGCTAAAGTTGCAACTTCTGCTTACGAAGGTTTTGATAACGGAGTTCTTATTAAAGGAAGAGACATTGTGGTTGTAAATAAAGACCGTCAAATTGCAACTGCAAAACAAGTAGCAATGCAAATGGCAGAACAAGGATACACTCAAGCGCCAAGAAGAAAAGATATAAAAGTTTTAGGAAAACAAGCTTTAGGTATGTTCTTAGTTGGAACTGATAGTATGGAAGCTGGTAAATATATTTCAGAACACGATAAAAAAATTGCAAACAAATTGGCTTACGTTATGGCTGGTGGCGATTTATCTGAACCAACTCTAGTAACAGAACAATATTTATTAGATTTAGAAAGAGAAGCCTTTTTATCACTAACAGGTGAAAGAAAATCGTTAGAAAGAATTCAGCACATGTTAACTAAAGGAAAACCGTTGAGAAATTAATATTAATCAATATTCTAATATTAAAAAGGAACACAGATTTAAGAAATAATTAAAATTTTTAAAATTTCTCTAATTTATTAAATCTGTGTTCCAAAATAAAAAATAAAAATATGAAAACTGCATATATAGTAAAGGCTTATCGTACAGCCGTAGGAAAAGCACCAAAAGGCGTTTTTCGTTTCAAAAGATCAGATGAACTGGCTGCTGAAACAATAGAACACATGATGAATGAGTTACCAAACTTTGACAAAACTCGTATTGACGATGTCATGGTTGGTAATGCAATGCCAGAAGCCGAACAAGGTTTAAATATGGCACGTTTAATTTCCTTAATGGGATTAAAAGTTGAAGATGTACCTGGTGTAACAGTAAATAGATACTGTGCATCTGGAATTGAAACTATCGGAATGGCAACTGCTAAAATCCAATCAGGAATGGCTAATTGTATCATCGCAGGTGGTGCAGAAAGCATGAGTTTTATTCCGATGGGTGGATACAGACCAACTCCAGATTATAAATTATCAAAAGACGGTCACGAAGATTATTATTGGGGAATGGGTTTAACGGCAGAGGCTGTTGCCAACCAATTTAAAGTTTCTCGTGAAGATCAAGATGAATTTGCTTTTAAATCACACATGAAAGCCTTAAAAGCACAAGCTGAAGGTAGATTTGATGAACAAATTGTTCCTATTACTGTGAATGAAACTTTCGTAAATGAAAACGGTAAAAAAGAAACACGTTCTTACGTTGTAAATAAAGATGAAGGTCCAAGAGCTGGAACTTCAGTTGAAGCATTAGCTAGATTACGTCCTGTATTTGCAGCTGATGGAAGTGTAACTGCTGGAAACTCCTCTCAAATGAGTGATGGTGCAGCTTTTGTATTAGTAATGAGTGAAGAAATGGTTAAAGAATTAAACCTTGAACCTATTGCAAGATTAGTAAATTTTGCTTCTGCAGGTGTTGAACCAAGAATCATGGGAATGGGACCAGTTAAAGCAATTCCAAAAGTATTAAAACAAGCTGGTTTAAAACAATCAGACATTGATTTAATTGAATTAAACGAAGCTTTCGCATCGCAATCATTAGCGGTTACTCGTGAATTAGGTTTAAATCCTGATATCGTAAACGTTAATGGTGGAGCAATTGCATTAGGTCACCCACTTGGCTGTACAGGTGCAAAATTATCAGTTCAGTTATTTGACGAAATGCGTAAACGTGGAAATGCGAAATACGGAATGGTAACTATGTGTGTTGGAACTGGTCAAGGTACAGCAGGAATTTACGAATTTTTAAAGTAAAAAATAAAGGAATACAGATTTAAGGAATCAGAGAAGTTTTTAAAATTTTATTAATTTCTTAAATCTATGTTCAAAATAATAATATAATATAACAAATTATAAGTCATGGCAGATATTATCAGAGGAGGACAATTCCTTGTAAAAGAAACAAAATGTGAAGACATCTTCACACCAGAAGATTTTTCAGAAGAGCAAATTATGATGCGTGATTCGGTTATCGAATTCGTAGACAAAGAATTATGGCCAAATAAAGAGCGTTTTGAAAAGAAAGATTACGCACTTACTGAAGAGGTAATGAAAAAAGCGGGTGAATTAGGTTACTTAAGTATAGCTGTTCCTGAAGCTTATGGTGGAATGGGAATGGGTTTTACAAATACCGTTTTAGTTTGTGATTACATTTCTGGTGCAACAGGTTCATTTTCAACAGCTTTTGGGGCTCATACTGGAATTGGAACTATGCCAATTACTTTATATGGAACAGAAGAACAAAAACAAAAATATGTCCCTAAATTGGCTACTGGTGAATGGTTTGGAGCTTATTGCTTAACGGAACCAGGTGCAGGTTCTGATGCCAATTCAGGAAAAACAAAAGCTGTTTTATCGGAAGATGGAAAATATTATAGCATTACTGGTGGTAAAATGTGGATTTCAAACGCAGGTTTCTGTCAAGTTTTTATTGTATTTGCTAGAATTGGTGATGATAAAAATATTACAGGATTCATCGTTGAAAATGATCCTTCAAACGGAATTTCATTAGGTGATGAAGAACATAAATTAGGAATACGCTCTTCTTCTACTCGACAAGTATATTTTAACGATACAAAAGTTCCGGTTGAAAATATGTTAGCAGGACAAGGTGAAGGTTTTAAAATTGCTATGAATGCATTAAACGTTGGACGTATTAAATTAGCAGCAGCTTGTTTAGAAGCACAACGTAGAACAATTTCTACAGCTGTTCAATATGCTAATGAAAGAGTTCAATTTAATGTTCCTATTTCTAGTTTTGGAGCTATTCAAGCTAAATTAGCAGAAATGGCAACAAATTCTTATGCTGGTGAAAGTGCAACTTATAGAGCTGCTCATGATATTGAAAACAGAATTAACATTAGAGTTACTGAAGGAAATTCTCATCAAGAGGCTGAATTAAAAGGTGTTGAAGAATTTGCTATTGAATGTTCAATCTTAAAAGTTGCCGTTTCTGAAGATGTACAATCTTGTACCGATGAAGGAATTCAAATTTTTGGTGGAATGGGATTCTCAGAAGATGCACCAATGGAAAGTGCTTGGAGAGATGCTCGTATTGCAAGAATATACGAAGGAACTAACGAAATCAACAGAATGTTATCTGTTGGAATGTTAGTTAAAAAAGCAATGAAAGGTCATGTTGATTTATTAGGACCAGCTATGGCAGTAGGTGAAGAATTAATGGGAATTCCTTCTTTTGATGTTCCAGATTATTCTGAATTATTTGCTGAAGAAAAAGAAATGATTGCTAAACTGAAAAAAGTATTCTTAATGGTTGCTGGTGCAGCTGTTCAAAAATACGGACAAGAATTAGAAGATCACCAACAATTATTAATGGCTGCTTCAGATATTTTAATTGAAGTTTATATGGCTGAAAGTACTATTCTTAGAACTGAAAAATTAGCTAAAAAAGAAGGTGCTGACAAAGTACAAGAACAAATTGCAATGGCTCAATTATATTTATATCATGCAGTAGATATCATTAACCAAAAAGGAAAAGAAGGAATTGTTTCTTTTGCTGAAGGTGATGAACAACGTATGATGTTGATGGGGCTAAAACGATTTACAAAATATGCGAATATGCCAAATGTAATTGGTCTTCGTGAAAAAATTGCTGCTAAATTGATTGCGGAAAACAAGTACGCTTTCTAAAGTAGTAAAGTTTGATTTAATTTAGTTTGTATAAACCGTCAAGATAAGTTTCTTGACGGTTTTTACTTTTATAAGGGAACGTCTATATCAATTTTTAAATTAGAATCATTCTCTTTTTTTGATTCTGAGGTATTTTTATTGAACATTAAACCAAACATCATTATTAAAGCTGTTAATACAATTACTTGAATAATTAAGGCTCTATTTACCAAATCAATTTTTAATGCACTAGGAATTCCAATAAAAAGCAAAATAGTTATCAAACCTCTTGGCGCTACAAATAATAATGGCATTAATTCCATTTTATATATTTTTAACTGTATAGCTCTTATTAGGTAAATAAGTACAACTATTCCTAATGCTAATTCGAATGTATTTGGATTTAAAACATCTGCAGTTTCAATTAAAAAACCAAATAATATAAAGAACAAAGAACGAACTAAAAAAGCCGCTTCAATGGTTAACTCCTTAAATTTAAAAACTTCTTTATCTAAGGCTTTAGGGTTTAGAAATTTAATAAAACTAAAGCGTTCTAATTCATCAAAATTACCCATAATTAGGCCAAAAATCATTATAAAAATTAAAGCTGGTAAATGATAAATTTCTGATACTGCATATATTAGAATAATTAAAAGGACAATTGGCGCAAATTTTACATGATGGTCAATTCTACTCAATAAAAAGGCTAAAAAAGCAGTTGCAATAAATGAAATGATCAACATGATTAAAATTTGTAATCCAAAATTACCAACCGTTTCTAAATTAATTACATCATTTAAAACTAAAAAATTAAAGAACAAAACTCCTAAAATATCAGACAAACTACTTTCATAAATAGCAAATTCTTTATTAAATGAGCTTAAATTACCAACACTTGAAATTGCAATGGCACTACTAATAATACATAATGGAATGGCATTAATCAATCCTTGTTTGTAATCTGCATCTAAAAAATAATAGAAAAAATGACCAACTATAAATGCCGTTACAAACAAAGGAACAATAGCTGTTACCAAGGTTTTTCCAATAAAGGGTAACTTTTTTTTATTAAATTGGAGTTCTAGTGAACCTTCTAAAACAATCAATATTAGTCCAACAGTACCAAAGAAAGGTAATAATGGATTTAAATCAGGAATAACAATGTCTAAAATACCTGTTCCTTGCTTAACAAGCCAGCCCATTAATATTAATAATATCACTGACGGAATTTGTGTTTTATTTGATGTTACTGTAAAGGCATAAGCCAATAGCAGTAAAGCACAAATAGTAATTATAACTACATAATTCATAAAAAAATCTTTTTAGCAAGATAAAAATATTTTAGTATTTTAAGCTAAAAAAAAAGTCCTTTTATATAAATAATATTAACAACCGCTATTATTTCTTTAGTTTGTTAAAAATTTCTTAAATTTACAATTATCAAAACTAATTATTAAAATATATTTATGTTTTTCATAAGAACTTTAATATCATTTATCAAAGATGATGAGTATAGGGATTTACTTATTACAACTATCCTTATTATTATAACAGGAACTTTAGTATACCATTATCTTGAAGGTTGGTCTTATATAGATTCTCTATATTTTTCGGTTGTAACACTAACTACCATTGGATTTGGTGATTTTGCTCCCAAAACAGATGAAGGAAAGTTATTTACTATTCTTTATATTGTAGCAGGAATTGGAATGATTTTGAGCTTTATAAACACCGTACAACATCACTATACTTATATGAAACATAAAGAAAGAAGAGAAATTCTTAAAAATAAAGGGTTAACAAAGAAGAATCAATAATTGACATTAATACCAAAACCTAATCCCATATCACTGTCATAATGGGTTGTTATTCCCATGTTTTTACCAATTATATATTTTAAACCTACCATATATTCTTTGTCTGTATTTACCATAAAAGCCATTCGTAATCGTTTTGAAAGAGGAATATCTTCACGCATAAGTTGCAGTCTTACATTTCCATCATGATAAGCTTCAGCTTGAAATATAACTAACATAGGTAATGTATAAGCAAAACCTAAACTTGCTTGAATACGTTTGTCTTTTGTACTTTTTTGTCCAAATAAATTTTCTTCTATTTCTCCATGGTCTAATTTTCTATAACGAGCATCAAAACCGATAAAAGGCATAAACCATTGATTTCTTCCAATATACCTACCAATGTGTGTTTCTGATTCATAACCATGATCATCATGATATCCCAAACGCCATTCAGTACCAAAACTCCATCGTGTATTTTGTAACATAGCTTTACCATCATTTCCATTGGTTGCAAAATCATTTTCTGCCATTAAATGAAACTGATTGCTTTCTGCTTGTAATTTTTTATAAGCTTCTGCTTTATTAGGTAGATATGGGTTTGGTTTTGAATCTTCATAACTAAAAACACGATTCATTCCAGCCATCATGTGATACAAAATATGACAATGAAAAAACCAATCACCATCAGCATTAGCTTCAAATTCAATTACATCCATTTCCATTGGCATAATGTCTAGTACATTTTTTAATGGTGCAAATTCTCCTTGTCCATTCAGAACTCTAAAATCGTGACCGTGTAAGTGCATTGGATGACGCATCATGGAATTATTGTATAAAGTAATGCGAACATTTTCTCCTTTCTTAATCAAAATTTTGTCGGTTTCAGAAAGTACCACATTATCCATACTCCAAACATAACGGTTCATGTTTCCTGTTAATTCAAAACGAAGCTCACGAACTGGTGCATCTTTTGGTAAAGTTGTTTTTGTTGGTGATTTTAGCATCGAATAATTCAAAGTCACAATATCTGATTTTGTTGAAGACATTGAGTGTTTAGAATGATCCATGTCTTTATCCTCATCCATTTTCATTGCACTTCCGGAAATTTCAGGATACATAACCGTATTCATGTCTATTTTTTGTAAACTCATGTCCATTCCCATATCGTCCATAGTTCCGTCCATATTCATCATGTTGTTCATCATCTTCATGCCTTCAAAATACTTTAATTTTGGCATTGGAGTAGTCAATTGTTTGATTCCTTCACCAATATAAATTGAAGTTGATTTAGTTCTATCTTCTGGAGTTGCCAAAAATTCATAAGAAGTATTCTCTGCTGGAATCGTTACAATTACATCATAGGTTTCTGAAACTCCAATGATTAAACGGTCAACTTCAACAGGTTCTACATCGTTTCCATCATTAGCAACAACTGTCATTTTCCCTCCTGCATATTTTAACCAAAAATAAGAAGATGCTCCACCATTTGAAATTCGCAATCGAACTTTATCTCCAGCTTTAAATTGGGAAAGTTGACTTTCATTCTGTCCATTTATTAAAAACTTATCATAATAAACATCACTAACATCCATAGCTAACATACGTTTCCATTCATTAGTTAATTTTGTTTTAAAATGTCCTGCTTTTAGTGCTTCCGCATAACTTTGAGTAGTTCCTTTTTTTATGGCAAACCAGTCTGAAGCGTTATGCAACATTCTATGAACATTTTCTGGTTTGTAATCGGTCCATTCACTCAAAATAATAGGAACTTGTGGTACATCATCGATTCCTTTTCGAAACGCTGGGTCAACAACTTTTTTCTTTAGAATTAATGAACCGTACATTCCGATTTGCTCTTGCAAACCGCTGTGACTATGATACCAATGTGTTCCTGATTGAATAATTGGAAAACGATACACATGTTCTGTTCCGGGTTCGATTGGCATTTGAGTTAAATATGGAACTCCGTCTTCTTTATTAGGCAAGTACAATCCATGCCAATGTAAAGAAGTTCCTTCATCCAAATGATTATACACATGAATTTCGGCAATATCACCTTCTGTGAATGTCAAAGTCGGCATTGGAATTTGACCGTTGACTGCAATCGCTCTTTTTTCTTTACCTGAAAAATTTACGATGGAATCTCTAACATGTAAATCATATCGCACGACATTTTGACTAAAAATTGTGGTCGATATTAATAGTGTAACTAGTAAATAATATATTTTATTCATTCTTTTAAATTTTTATAGTTCGCAATCGCAAGGCATTTGCAATTACTGAAACGGAACTAAAACTCATGGCTAAAGCTGCAATCATTGGAGAAAGTAACAATCCAAAAACTGGAAACAATACTCCTGCAGCAATTGGAATTCCAATAGAATTGTAAATGAATGCGAAAAACAGATTTTGTTTGATGTTTTTCATTACTGCATGACTTAAATTTTTTGCTTTTACAATTCCTTGTAAATCTCCTTTTACAAGAGTGATTTTTGCACTTTCAATGGCAACATCAGTTCCTGTTCCCATGGCAATTCCTATATCAGATTGAGCTAATGCTGGAGCATCATTTATACCATCACCAGCCATAGCTACAATTTTTCCTTGAGCTTGAAGTTTTTTTATGTATTCTAATTTGTCTTGTGGCAAACAACTTGCTTTAAAATTCGTAAGATTTAATTCAGAAGCAACGGCTTTGGCTGTATTTTCATTATCACCCGTTAACATGATAACTTCTACATCTTGACGCTTTAATTCTTGAATAGCTTCAAAACTTGTCTTTTTAATAGCATCAGTAATCGTGATATAACCTACTACTCTATTATCAATAGCAATATAGGAAACCGTTTTACCCAATTTTTGTTCCGAAATTACCTCTTGCTCAATACTTGAAATATCAATTTTTTCTTGTTCTAATAATTTCTTATTTCCTAAACTTATTTTCTCCTTTCCAATGAAGCCAACAACTCCTTTTCCGGTAACGGATTCAAAGTTCTCTACTTTAGAAAAAGAAACCTCTTTTGATTTAGCAAAGTTCACAACCGCTGTAGCCAAAGGATGTTCACTATTTTGATTTAAAGAAGCTATTTTTCCTAAAACTTCTTTTTCATCTTCATTTTTTACTACAATTTTCTCTACTGATGGTTTTCCTTCTGTTAATGTTCCTGTTTTATCTGTGATTAACACATCAATCTTGTCCATTTTTTCAATGGCTTCCGCGTTTTTGATTAAGACTCCTAATTTGGCTCCTTTACCTACTCCAACCATAACTGACATTGGAGTTGCTAAACCTAATGCACAAGGACAAGCAATGATTAGAACAGCAATAGCATTTACAAATCCGTAAACCAATTTAGGTTCTGGTCCAAATACCCACCAAGCAAAAAAGGTAATAACAGAAACAAGAACAACAATGGGTACAAAGTATTTAGCTACTTTATCCACTAAATTCTGAATAGGTGCTCTTGAACGACTAGCCTCACTAACCATTTGAACGATTTGTGATAATAGTGTTTCTGAACCTACTTTTTCAGCAATCATTAAAAAGGATTGGGTTCCATTTATAGTTCCAGAACTTACTTCATCATCTACTTTTTTATCAACAGGAATTGGTTCACCCGAAATCATGGATTCATCGATGGTACTATTTCCTTCTTTAATTTTCCCATCAACAGGCACTTTTTCACCAGGTTTTACTCGAAGTATATCTCCTTTTTTAATATCATGTATGGAAATTACTTTCTCTTGTCCATCAACCACTAAAGTTGCTTCCGTTGGTGCTAATTTCAATAATTCTTTGATTGCTCCACTGGTTCTGCTGTGTGCTTTTGCTTCTAACAATTGACCTAATAAAACCAACGTTAATACTACAGCTGTTGCTTCAAAATACAAATGAACCGTTCCGCTTTCAGTTTTAAATTGTTCTGGAAATATACTTGGAAAAAGCATTCCGAAAATACTAAATACAAAAGCAACTCCTGTTCCAATTCCGATTAAGGTGAACATGTTTAAATTCCAATTAATTATGGATTTCCAAGCTCGTTGAAAAAACATCCAACAAGCATAAAAAACAACTGGAATAGTTAATAGAAATTGAATCCAATTCCATTTTTCTAAATCCATCAATTGATATAAAGGATTATTTGGAATCATATCAGACATAGAAATAATAAAAACTGGAATACTGAAAAGCATCGCAATTTTCATTTTATGCCAAAGCTTATCATATGTTTTATCTTCTTCGGAATCAGTTGGTTCCATGGGTACTAAGTCCATTCCACAAATAGGGCAACTTCCTGGTTCATCTCGAATTATTTCAGGGTGCATTGGACAAGTATATTGAGTTGAAATATTATGAGTTGGTTCTTTTACCAAATCCATTCCACAAACAGGACAATCACCAGCTTTGTCATAGACTTTGTCGCCTTCGCAATGCATCGGGCAATAGTATTTTCCAGCTTTATTTTGGTACTTATGGCCTTCGTGTTTGTGTTCTTTTTTCTCAGTTGAACAACAACTGGTTTTTGGTAGTATCTCTGTTGAAGTATTTGGTATTGAAATTTGATATTTACTATCTTTTCCACCTAAAGCATTTTGTAGATCATCAAGTTCAACATGTTTTGACATTTCAATTATAGCTTCACTTTTTTCTTTAGAAACTTCAACTTTTGTTATGTTTTTAACTTTAGACAAATCCGTTTGAACTTTATTTTCACAACCTGAACAAGTCATTCCGTTGATAGTATATTTATGTGTCATTTTATTTGTTTTCTAAACGATTGATCATTTCTTTCATTTGTTTGATTTCCTTTTCTTGAGCATTGATAATATCATCAGCTAATTTCTGAACTTCAGCATCTTTAAAATCAGCATTACTACTTGTCATAATTGCTGAAGAATGGTGTGGAATCATAGCTTTCATCCATTGTACATCACTAATTGGAGTTTGTGTTCGCAATAAATAAAGCGTTCCAAAAAATGTAAAAGCAGCAAAAGCAATAATTCCTAAATTAATTTTACGACTAGGATACATTTTCCACATAAATAACAACATACTAATTGCCATGGTAGCTATCATTAAAGTTGTCATATAAACACGAGTTAAACTGTTTAGGACATGATCGAATTCAGCAACATTTAAAAACATTACCAAATACATAATGACAAAAGATACAGCCATTATTAATACAAATTTTGGATATGGGTTTTGATTCTTATTAGTGTGATTTGTTTCCATATTGATTCTGTTTTTGTAGTTGATTAAATATAAAAAAAGTAAATAAAAACTAGTTTAAAGATTAAATGAGATTGTTATATAATTCACATAACAATCTCATAATGAAATCTATTTGATAGTTTCAACCACTTTTCCACAGCTTAGCATCTTAGAACCGTAGTAAGGGTTTTTAACTTCATTTTCTTTACTCAACCAATTAGCACCTTTTCCATCATTTGCCATTGGACAATGTTGAAAATAAACTGTTGTTTCGGCTTTAGAAACTTTAATTAATTTATAGATATTTTCAGAAAGTGTATCAAATGCATCTCTTTGTTTTTTAATATCATTACTTTGAGAAATTTTAGTTGCATCTTCTTTTAAATCTTTCATGACTTTCATCCAAACCATGTGAACATCCATTTCTAAATCACCCATTTTAACTACATCTAATAAAGTCAATAATTCCTTAGCTTTTGCAGATGCTTCTTTACCATCTGTTTCTACTAATGCATCTTTCACTGCAAAATAGTTTTCATAAATTGTTTCTAATTGACTTATATTTTGTGTTTCAGTAGATTTCATTTCATCATGATTTGCTTTCATCTTTTCTTCCATATTAGCTTTCATTTGCTTTTTCACTGGAGTTTTAGCCTCTCTTTCATATTGGCAACAACCGGGAAGCTTATTGTATGCAGCATCAGGAGCTAAAAAAAAATCACTATCATAACCTGATAAAGCTATTCTCTTTAATATATCATCTTTATTAGTTGCCTTTTTATCAAAAGTTATGGTTGCCATTTTTGTTTCTTTATCCCAATCAACTGAAGAAATATTTTTGAGATTTCCTGATTTTTCAATTGTTTTTTCGCACATGCCACAGTTTCCATAAATTTTAACTTCTTGTGTTGAAGCGTTCTTAATTTGCGCATAACTTGATGTGAATGACACTAACATAACAGTCAGCATCAATATGTTTTTTATTGATTTCATTTTGTGATTTTTTTAAATTATTTTAAATAAACTATTCGCTCATTAGTTATAAATCCAATGAGAATAAGCCATAAGGTTGGCTATACAAAAACATTTAGCTTATTTTAGGAGGACACCAAATACTAAAATAGTGTGTAGGAATATTTTTTTCTAAATAGAAAAAATTTACTTTTTTAGAAACAATTCTTTCTATTGAAGAGTTAATTCTAAATGAAAGGAAAGGCATTATACTTGAAAATCCTGGTGCAAAACTACAATTTGTATTATTACAACTGCCATCACATGATTTCTTTTTAGAATTGTTTTTTTTACAACAAGACTTTTCAGCTTGATTATTTTCTTGTTGAGAATCTTTAGTTAATCCACAACAAGCTTTATTAGTTGTAGTTTGATTTGAAGAATTACATCCATAAAAATCTACTGGTTTTAATAAAAAACCGAAAAATAGAATAAAAAGTATGTAATTCATTTTAATCATATAAGTCAAATTTACAAAAAAAGACTTAGCTAATGAATTTTTTAAGAAATCTTTAATACTTATTTCCTATAGAACTTTCGATATTTAGCTAAGGCAAAAAATGCAATTACTAATACTCCTGCTAAAATATAAAAATAATATGTCACGTTTTGTTTTTCTCCTGAAGCATATGAATGCATTCCACTTAAATGGAAATTGACACCAAAATAAGTCATTAAGATTGATGCAAAAGCTAAAACACTCATAAAGTTATAAACCCATAATCCTCTTAAAGCAGGCACAAATCTAGCATGAATCACAAAAGCATAAATCATAATACTAATTAAAGCCCAGGTTTCTTTTGGATCCCATCCCCAATATCTTCCCCAACTTTCGTTTGCCCATTGGCCACCAAGAAAGTTTCCAATAGTCAACATTACTAATCCAACGGTTAAAGCTAATTCGTTGATATAAGTAATTTCCTGAATACTTAATTTCATTCGTTCTTTGTTCTTCTCTGTTGTGAAAATCATTAAGAATAAAGCAACTAATCCAAGCATCATAGCTAAAGTAAAAGGTCCATAACTAGCTACAATTACAGCCACATGAATCATTAACCAATATGAATTTAAAACAGGCTGTAGGTTTCCAATGGATGGATCCATCCAATTCCAATGTGCTACCATCAGAATCATTGAAACCACAAATGCTGTTGAAGCAACGGTTAATTTAGATTTTATATCAAAAGTCAATCCAAAAAACATGGTCGCCCAAGCTACATAAATCATACTTTCGTATGCATCACTCCATGGTGCATGGCCTGAAATATACCAACGAATAATCAATCCAATTGTATGTAAAACAAAAAACAACCCTATTAAAACATGAAATCCATTTATGGTATAATTTAGCCATTTTTTGGACTTAAACATTCCAATTATGGTAAACATCAACATTAAAATTCCTGCTAACATATACCAATAATGCAACTTTTTAAAGATATCATATTTATTATAGAGTATTTCTGATTCAATTTTTTTGTCAGATAACATGACTTTTGCACCATATAATTTTTGATACTTACTTAAACCGATTAAAAGACTATTAGGTAAAGTATAATCGTTAGTTTGCGATGATTTATTTATGGAATTTAAATAGAAAGGCAATACATTTTTTATAGTATCTAAAGCAGTACTTGTTGGTTTATCGATTTCTAAATAGGAAACCCATTTATTATTAACATCATTTGGAATAGGAAATACTTTTAAGATTTGACCCCCTATTGCTGAATATAACAGGTTTACTTTTTTGTCGATATCTAAAAAATCTTTTTCAAATTGATTGGGAATAGCATTTGTATTTGCTTTTTCAAGTTGAGGAACTAATTTATAATTTCCTTTCTCATCAAAAAAGTTAATTAATGCTGCATATTGGGCATCTTTATCAATTCCTGCAATTTTTCTAATGCTATCATTTCCTCTTTTTAAATAAATAATCGGAACTTGATACCAATATTCAGGAAACTGTGTCATAGAAAGTAATACTTGATCAGAATTCATACCTTCATAAGTATCATTTTTTGAAACTTTACGAAGCAATTCAGATGAAAAAGTATTGATAGGTTTCATTCTTCCACCTGCATCTTGAATCACAATTTTTCCAAATTCACTTGCTTGTTCTTTAGAAACATTATATTTTTTTAAAAACTCTAATGTTTTTGTAACATCTGGTTGTGTTGTATTACTTGTATTCTCATTGTGATCATGTTGAGAGAATCCTATAAACGAAAACAATAAAAATCCAATAGTAAGCAATTTAGATTTCTTTAATTTGATGTTTTCTAATTTGCGTTTTACATCTGCAAAACGTGTGTTTTTGTCAAATAAAATTGCCATTAGACCAAAATACAATAAGAAATAACCAATATAAGTAATCCAAGTTCCCCAAAAATCGTGATTTACTGATAAGTTGGTTCCTTTTTCGTCAGGATCAAATCCGGCTTGAAAAAATCTATGACCGTCATAATCTAATATATTATTCATATAAACACTGTCTTTAATTACTTTATTTTCGCGTTTATCTTTAATTTCTAATATACTTTTAAAAGCCGAATAACTCTTTTCTGTTCCTGGATATTTGTCAGCAACAAAAGCATCTAACTTAATAGAAAATGGTAATTCGTATACTTTACTTCCATAAAATAAAGTAAAATCTAAATCTCCTACTTTTACATTTTGAGGAACTCCTTGTTTGCCTTTTGAACCCACTAAAGTAACTTGTTCTTCTTTTCCTTGAGCTTTAATTGTAACCGTTAAAGCATCATCAGATGATTTGTCTTTGTAATCATTATTTGATTTGTTTGCCAAATTTCCTTTGATAGCTGGTTCTGGTAATACAAACTGACTTCCACCAAGATTATATAATGAACGAAGCATTAAAGGTTGAACAGAATCCTTTGTCACTGCACCCTGAAACTTATCAGCCATTCGCATAAAATCTCCTTCAAAAGGAGCTTGAATTGTATAGGCATCATCCACTTTAGTCAAATTTATAGCCCCATCAGTAAATTTATTGAATGCAAAAAGTATGTTATGAATATTTTGAACTTCTCCTTCTTTTAGATAATGTTCGTGTCGAGAACCTGAACTAGATTCGACTAATTTGATATAGAATTGTCCTTTTTCATCGGCTACAAAGGTTTCTAAAGTATTCATAACGAAATCTTTATATTCTATTTCAAAAGGAACTCCACTAAAATTATCACTTATAGAAAAATTATTATTAGCAAAAATTGAATTAATGGGAGTCAACAAAACATCTTTAGAAAATGTTTTTCGCTTCATTTCTCCTTTGTAATCACCATCAACAAATGCAGTTATATACGTTTTGTCAGAATAAAATACTGAAGAAGTTTCTCCTTCTCTAATGGGCATCATTCCTTCATAACTAATATATCTTGTTACAAAAGCACCTATTAAAATTAAAATAAAAGATAAATGAAGCGTCAATGTTGCCCATTTTTCTTTTTTATATAATTGATAACGCTTAATGTTTCCAATAAAATTAATGACAAAAAACACCATTATAGTAGAAAACCACCAAGAATTGTAGATGATTTTTCTAGCAACATCCGTGTTGTATGCATCTTCTATAAATGTTCCAGCTGCCATTGAAGCGGCAAAAGCAATAAATAAAAAGGCCATTAATCGAGTAGAAAAAAGTATTGAAAATATAGATTTGTTCATAACGAGAAGTATTCAGTAAAAAAGATATTTTTTATTCGTCTGCAAAGATAATTAATTGAAAAAAGATTCAGCTGTTAAAATTGGTTTATTAATAGAGTTTTAAGACTTGTGCATAAAAAAATCACTTTAATTCATAAAAAAACTAAAGTGACTTTTTTTTTGTAGTTTAAAATACTAAAAAACAAACATCGCTCTTTCTCCCATTAATTGGTTTACTTCATCTGCAACTTGCTCAATAATATCTTCATCTGTATGATTTGTTAATACTTTATCAATTAAAGCAACAATCGTCTCCATGTCACTTTCGACCATACCTCGCGTTGTAATTGCTGGTGTTCCAACGCGAATACCTGAAGTTACAAATGGTGATTTATCATCAAACGGAACCATATTTTTGTTTACTGTAATTTCAGCTTTTACTAATGCATTTTCTGCTTCTTTTCCTGTAATATTTTTATTTCTTAAATCGATTAACATCATGTGGTTATCTGTTCCACCTGAAATAATATCATAATCTCTTTTAACAAATGCTTCTGCCATTGCTTTAGCATTTTTTTGCACTTGCATTGAGTATCTAAAGAACTCATCTGTTAAAGCTTCTCCAAAGGCAACCGCTTTGGCTGCAATAATATGCATCAAAGGTCCACCTTGATTTCCTGGAAAAACAGCCATATCTAAAAGATGACTCATCATTCTAATTTCTCCTTTTGGTGTTTTTAAACCCCAAGGATTTTCAAAATCTTTACCCATCATAATCATTCCGCCTCTTGGTCCACGTAATGTTTTATGGGTTGTTGTTGTAATTATATGACAATGAGGAACAGGATCGTTTAGTAAACCTTTTGCAATTAAACCAGAAGGGTGAGAAATATCAGCTAATAATAATGCTCCAACAGAATCCGCAATTTCTCTAAATCTTGCAAAATCCATATCTCTTGA
This sequence comes from Flavobacterium gelidilacus DSM 15343, assembly GCF_000422685.1. Taxonomy (GTDB): domain Bacteria; phylum Bacteroidota; class Bacteroidia; order Flavobacteriales; family Flavobacteriaceae; genus Flavobacterium; species Flavobacterium gelidilacus. The sequence continues at coordinate 43,607 of NZ_AUGN01000009.1, forward strand.
ATAAGCAGAAGCACCAGCAATTATCATTTTTGGTTGCTCTTTTGTAGCTATTTCTTGAATTTTATCATAGTTTAAAATTCCAGTTTCTTTTTCAACACCGTAAAAAACAGGGTCGTATAATCTTCCTGAAAAGTTAACTGGTGAACCGTGTGTTAAATGTCCTCCGTGAGATAAATCAAAACCTAATATTTTATCTCCTGGTTTTAGACAAGCAAAAAATACAGCAGTATTCGCTTGAGAACCACTATGCGGTTGCACGTTTGCGTATTCTGCTCCAAACAAAGCTTTAGCTCTATCAATAGCAATTTGTTCAACTATATCTACTACTTCACAACCACCATAATAACGCTTACCAGGATAACCTTCAGCATATTTATTAGTAAGTACAGAACCAGCAGCTTCCATCACTTGGTCACTGACAAAGTTTTCTGAAGCAATTAATTCAATTCCGTGTATTTGTCTGTCTTGTTCTTCTAGAATAAGGTCAAAAATTTGTTCGTCGCGTTGCATTGGGTTGAATTTTCGTTAAAGTTTCTTCAAAATTACAAAATTCGTTTGTTAAATTAATAGTAAAGTTTATATTTGGTTAATAATTTTTCAACAACAAATCAACAATATACTTATGCCAAATAATGCAAACGACCCAAATAGAAAATCTTGGATTGAAGTTCCTAAAAATAGCGACTTCCCTATTCAAAATATTCCTTTTGGAGTTTTTATTACAAAAGAAGATGTAATTACTATAGGAACCCGAATTGGAGATTGTGCCATTGATATGGGTGCCCTTCAACAATTAGGTTACTTTAATGGTATCGACTTAACAGACGATATGTTTATGCAAGATACGCTGAACGATTTTATTTCAGATGGAAAAAAAACATGGAGGCTTGTTAGAAATAGATTAGCTGAAATTTTTGACGAAAACAATTCATCGCTAAGAGACAACAAAAAACAAAGAGATGTCGTTATTTTTAAAATGGATGATATAGAAATGCAATTACCAGTTCAAATTGGTGATTATACGGATTTTTATAGTTCAAAAGAACATGCAACTAACGTTGGAAAGATGTTCCGTGATCCTGAAAACGCTTTGTTGCCAAACTGGTTACATATCCCCGTAGGGTATCATGGAAGAAGTTCCACAATTGTACCAAGTGGAAAAAATATTAGAAGACCAAATGGTCAAACTATGCCAGCAGATGCAACAGGACCAGTTTTTGGTCCATCTAAGTTAGTAGATTTTGAGTTAGAAATGGCTTTTATTACTACAGATGCAAATGTTTTAGGAGAACCTGTTCCAATTGATGAAGCTGAAGACTATATCTTCGGAATGGTTTTATTTAATGATTGGAGTGCAAGAGATATTCAAAAATGGGAATATGTACCATTAGGTCCTTTCCTAGCTAAAAACTTTGCTTCAACGATTTCTCCTTGGATTGTAACTATGGATGCTTTAGAACCCTTTAAAACTGAAAGTTGTGAGCAATCTCCAGCTCCAATGAAATATCTTCAACAAAAAGACAAACATACATTTGATATAAATCTTGAAGTTTCTTTACAACCTGAAAATAGTTCTGAAACTGTTATTAGCAAATCTAACTTTAAATATATGTATTGGACAATGGCTCAACAATTGGCACATCATACGGTGAATGGTTGTAGAGTAAATTCGGGTGATATGATGGGTTCTGGAACAATTTCTGGACCAACACCTGATAGTTTTGGTTCTATGTTAGAATTATCTTGGGGCGGAAAAAATCCAATTAAGTTAAATGATGGTTCTGAACGTAAATTTATCAATGATAATGATACAGTAATTATGAGAGGTTATTGCCAAAATAAGGAAGTAAGAATCGGTTTTGGGGAATGTGTTGGAAAAATATTACCAGCTTTTGAAATAAAATAAAAATAAATTAATTCAATTAAAGTGCTATTCTTAAAAGAATGGCATTTTTTTTGGATAGACTATATAAATAGCCCTGATGGAAACGGTATCCTTTTTTGATTGTTTTGACAAAAACTATAAAAAAAGATATAGTGAACAGCAGGAAATAGCTACTAAAATTAATTTAGGATAAATACAAAAATATAATATATTTGCTAAAACCTCTACTTATGAAAAAAATTACTTTACTAGCATTAACATTATTACTAATTGCCTGTGGATCTGGAAATATTGAAAAATTAATTAGCAACGGAAATTATGATACAGCAATCAATAAAGCCATATCTAAATTAAGTAAAAATAAAGACGCTAAAGGAAAACAAGATTATGTCTATTTGTTACAAGAAGTGTATGCAAAGGCAAATGATCGCGATTTAACTCAAATTGATAGACTAGTTAAAGAAGCTAGTGCGTCAAATTTCGAAAAAGTATATAACTTATATTTAGGGTTGCAATCTAGACAAGATAAAGTTAATCAAATATTACCTCTAAAATTAATTAAAGAAGGAAGAAATGCAACTTTTAATAGAACTGATTATACAGATGATATCATTTCAAGTAAAAATGGTTTATCAAGTTATTTGTATGCAAATTCTATAAAATTATTAGAATCTAAAAATAAAATAGATTTTCGTCAAGCTTATGATGATTTGATATATTTAGATAAGTTGAATCCTAACTTTAAAGATGTTCGAAAAAAAATAGATGAAGCCCAATTTAAAGGAACCGATTTTGTTCACGTTTATACAAAAAATGAAACAAATATGGTAATTCCTGTTCGTTTACAAGATGATTTATTGAATTTTGGGACTTATGGCTTGAATGATAAATGGACCGTCTATCACAATAATAAACAAAAAAATATTACATATGATTTTGGCATGTTAGTAAACTTTCGTCAAATAAATATTTCTCCAGAACAAATTAAAGAGAAAGAATTTATCAAGGAAAAACAAATTAAAGATGGAACAAAAACACTTTTAGATAATAACGGAAACGTAGTAAAAGACAGTTTAGGCAATCCCATAAAAGTAGATAATTTTAAAACTGTTAAAGTCAATATTTACGAATTTAGACAATTCAAATCAGTACAAGTAACTGCAAAAGTGGATTATGTTGATTATAGAAACAATCAGTTAATTGAGTCTTTTCCTTTAGCAAGCGAATTTGTATTTGAAAACATTTATTCAACTTTTAATGGCGATAAACGAGCTTGTGAAACCGATTATTATCACTTCTTTGACCAAAGAGCTGTTCAATTTCCAAGCAACGAACAAATGGTTTTTGATTCTGGCGAAGACTTAAAAGCTAAATTGAAAGATATTATTAGTCGAAATAGATTTAGGAAATAATAAATAATAAACGCTTTCAGTATCTGAAAGCGTTTATTATTTATTTATTATAGAACTAATTATTGAAAAGTTTTTTTAATTCACTATTTCCATTAATCATTGTTGTTCTTATTAATAAAATCATCCCGTTAAATGAATTATCAATACTATATTCGGTATTATTAATTAACCTATTTACAAACAATAATCTACCCGACAAATCATAAATCTCTATAGTATCTATTTCGATATCAGAACTTAAAAACTCAATTGTATTATTTTTTGTTATGACAACAGAAAACTTATTTTTAAAAAAGTCTAGAGAAGATAAAACACAAGTTGAATCAAGTCCACCATCAGTAATAGTCCAATTATTAGTACTAATTATATTTTGTTTTGCAAGAGCTCCATTACAATACTTGCTATTTCCAGCGCTAAAAATTACATCTGGTTTTAAAGTGAGTGAATTCCATCCTATTAACAATGAATCATAATTAGTGGTAGAAAGTGTGACACCAGCAAGCATTGATGCCATATTAACTACGTTACTAACATTCCATGAACCAATATTTTGATTGAATTGTGAAGCGGAAAGAAACATACTACTCATGTTTGTAACATTAGAAGTATTCCATAAACCAATATTTTGATTAAAAATATTTGCTAATCTAAACATAGAAGACATGTTTGTAACATTTCCTACATTCCAATTTGCAATATTCTGATTAAAAGATGTAGCAGATTGAAACATACTATTCATTAATGTTACATTAGAGGTATTCCATGAACCAATATTCTGATTAAAAGATGTTGCCGAATTAAACATTGAAGTCATATTTATAACATTACCAACATTCCAAGAACCTATATTTTGATTAAATGGTGATGATAGGAACATACTACTCATGTTTGTAACATTAGCAGTATTCCAAGAACCAATATTCTGATTAAAAGAACTTGCAGTATTAAACATGGAAGACATATTTGTAACATTAACAGTATTCCATGAACCAATATTTTGATTAAAAGAAGTCGCTAAACGGAACATTGTAGACATATTTGTAACATTTGAAGTATTCCATGAACCAATATCTTGATTAAAGGATATTGCAGAAAGAAACATATTACTCATGTTTATAACTTCACCTGTATTCCAAGAACCAATATTCTGATTGAATAAAGTTGCTGATTGAAACATGCTATTCATCGTTTTAACATTGGAAGTATTCCATGAACTAATATTTTGATCAAATAATGTTGCAGATTGAAACATTCCATTCATAAATGTAACATTAGAAGTATTCCATGAACTAATATCTTGATTAAAAGAGCTAGCCAAAAGAAACATAGAAGACATATTTATAACATTACCTGTATTCCAAGAACCTATATTTTGATTGAATGATGTTGCTGATTGGAACATACTACTCATATTTGTAACATTAGATGTATTCCATGAACTTATATCTTGATTAAATAATAAGGCTGAAAGAAACATACTACTCATATTTGTAACTGTACTAGTATTCCAAGAACCAATATCTTGATTTAAAGAAAAGGCATTTCTAAACATTCCAGACATGTTAGTAACTAGACTTAAGTCTGGTGTATCCGCAGCATTCACAATCAAATTAGAGCAACCATAAAAAGCATTTAACATTGAAGTCCATTGAACACTACCCCATTGCTCCACTGATAGTATTTTTTGTCTATCCCCAGAATTATTAAAGTAAATTCTTGGGAAATTTCCAGAAATTGCTATTGTATACGTTCCTGGTGCAGAATAAGAATGAGTTATATTACCAGTGACTGCCATATCATCAAAAACACCATCATTTTCCCAATCCACATTATAACTATAACCCAATCCAATTGTGGGAATAGTAACTTCATTTGAAGCAGAAACACCTAAGTTGTCTGTTTTCCAAGTAGTTATAAAATTTTGAGCTGTAAGAACAGAAGAGGCTAAAATAAAAACTAGTAGTAGTTTTGTTTTCATAAAATGAATCATTAAATTATGACAAATATATTAAGAAAACTAATATCTTTTTATTTTTTTAACTTAATTAATTTTTAAAAATCAAAACAAACTTAAAATATTAATGATAAACATATTATACTATAAAAACTGCTTCAAATCATGAGCATCTATTCCATCATGAGTGGAAGTAAAAACAGCTTTACCATTTCTAACTACAATAATCTGTGGAGATTGATGTTGCACATTATAACGATGAGCCATTTCATTTGAAATATCTCTATGATTTAATAAATCCAATAAATACCAATCAATTTTATTTTCATCATAATTAAATTCAGCATCAAATCTTTTTAAAGCAAAACGACTAATACTACAACGTGTACTGTGTTTAAAAAGTACCACCGGTTTTGTTTGTGAAATTGCATCCACTTCATCCAATAATTTTACATCATCTAAAGTATAAAACTTCGGTTCTACTTTATTTTCATTCTTTTCTTCTGGAGCGCTTCCTCCGAATATTTTATCTAAAAATCCCATTTTTGTCGTTATTTAAGACATTTTGACCGCTCAACATGATAATTATCAGTTAAAATCAGTCATTTTGTCGCTACCTTTGTTAAGGTACATTTATTGAATTGTACATTGCAAATATAAAACAAATTAGCTTATTCATTTGTAAGTAATCTAACAGATTAAAAAATAAAAATATATGAACTTAAATAATTTAACCATTAAATCGCAAGAAGCTTTGCAACAAGCTCAGCAAATTGCACAGAGTCTAGGCCATCAACAAATAGAAAATGAACACATTTTTAAAGGTTTATTAGAAGTTGATGAAAATGTTACACCATTTATTTTAAAAAAACTAAATGTAAATGTTGACCTTTTCAAAAAAGTATTAGACAGTACATTACAAAGTTTTCCAAAAGTAACAGGTGGCGAAATTCAATTGTCTCGTGATGCATCTTATATGCTAAACGAAGCCATTGCTATTGCTAAAAAAATGAAAGATGAATATGTTTCCATCGAACATTTAATAGTAGCTATTTTCAAATCAAAAAGTAAAGTTGCTCAAATTTTAAAAGACCAAGGTGTGACTGAAAAAGGGTTAGAAAGTGCTATTGCCGAATTAAGAAAAGGAGAACGAGTTACCTCAGCTTCTGCTGAAGAAACGTATAATGCCTTAAATAAATATGCAAAAAACTTAAACGAATTAGCCAAAAGCGGAAAACTAGATCCAGTAATTGGTCGTGATGAAGAAATTCGTAGAGTATTACAAATCTTAACAAGAAGAACTAAAAACAACCCAATGTTAGTGGGTGAACCTGGTGTTGGTAAAACAGCTATTGCAGAAGGTTTAGCACACAGAATTGTAGATGGTGATGTGCCTGAAAATCTAAAAGATAAAATCGTTTTTTCTTTAGATATGGGTGCTTTAATCGCTGGTGCAAAATTCAAAGGAGAATTTGAAGAACGTTTAAAAGCCGTAGTTAAAGAAGTAACTTCTGCTGAAGGTGATATTGTCTTATTTATTGATGAAATTCACACTTTAGTAGGTGCTGGTGGCGGTGAAGGTGCAATGGATGCAGCCAATATTCTAAAACCTGCTTTAGCGCGTGGAGAACTTCGTGCCATTGGCGCAACTACTTTAGATGAATATCAAAAATATTTTGAAAAAGACAAAGCCTTAGAAAGACGTTTCCAAAAAATAATTGTGGACGAACCTGATACTGAAAGTGCCATTTCAATTTTACGTGGAATCAAAGAAAAATACGAAACGCATCATAAAGTCCGAATTCAAGATGATGCAATTATTGCAGCTGTCGAATTATCACAACGATACATCACCAATCGTTTTCTTCCTGATAAAGCAATTGACTTAATGGATGAAGCAGCTTCTAAATTGCGTATGGAAATCAATTCAAAACCAGAAGAATTAGATGTTTTGGATAGAAAAATTATGCAGTTGGAAATCGAAATTGAAGCCATAAAAAGAGAAAATGACGAAACAAAACTAAAAGGACTTGGTTTAGATTTAGCCAACTTAAAGGAAGAACGCAACGAAATGTACAGCAGATGGAAAGCTGAAAAAGACGTTGTAGATAACATTCAAAGTGTAAAACAAGATATTGAAGATTTAAAACAAGAAGCTGAACAAGCCGAACGAAATGGTGATTACGGAAAAGTAGCCGAAATTCGTTACGGAAAAATCAAAGAAGCTCAAGAAAATCTAGATGCTTTACAAGTTCAATTAGCCGAAAATCAATCCGAAAACTCCTTAATAAAAGAAGAAGTTACTCGTGAAGATATTGCGGAAGTTGTAGCCAAATGGACTGGTATTCCAGTAATGAAAATGCTTCAAGGTGAACGAGAAAAACTATTGAATTTAGAAAACGAATTACACAAACGTGTTGTTGGTCAACAAGAAGCTATTGTAGCAGTTAGTGATGCGGTTCGAAGAAGTCGTGCTGGTTTACAAGACATGAAAAAACCAATTGGTTCGTTCTTATTCTTAGGAACAACTGGTGTCGGAAAAACCGAGTTAGCCAAAGCTTTAGCTGAATATTTATTCGATGATGAAAGTGCTTTAACGCGAATTGACATGAGTGAATACCAAGAACGCCATAGTGTGAGTCGTTTAGTGGGTGCACCTCCAGGATATGTAGGCTATGATGAAGGAGGACAATTGACAGAAGCTGTTCGAAGAAAACCTTATTCTGTGATTTTGTTAGACGAAATTGAAAAAGCACATCCAGATACCTTTAATATCTTATTGCAATTATTAGATGAAGGTCGTTTAACGGATAACAAAGGAAGAACTGCCGATTTTAAAAATACAATTATCATCATGACTTCTAATATGGGAAGCGATATTATCCAAGAGAAATTTGATAATTTAAAAGGCAGTATTGAAGCAGCAACAGAATCTGCAAAAGTTGAAGTTCTTGGTTTATTAAAACAAACTGTTCGACCTGAATTTATAAACCGTATTGATGAAATTGTATTGTTCACACCTTTAACTAATGCAAATATTAGAGAAATTGTCGGCATTCAGTTAAAAGGAGTAACTAAAATGTTAGCTCATCAACAAATAACTCTTGATGCTACACCAGAAGCTATAGATTACTTAGCTGAAAAAGGATTTGATCCACAATATGGAGCAAGACCAGTTAAAAGAGTTATTCAAAGAGAAGTTTTAAATGAATTATCTAAAGATATTTTATCCGGAAAAATTACAACTGATAGTATAATATTATTAGATGCTTTCGACGGTCAATTAGTTTTTAGAAATAAATAAATTATTTTTCAGAATAAGTATGTAGTATTAATATGATATCGATTTTGCTTACATAATTTAACTAAAAAACACCCTGCATTTAAATTGAATGCAGGGTGTTTTATTTTATCTGTATAGTTCATATAAATTAACTTAAATTTATTTTCTAGACTACATAATTTTTTTAATAGGGAAACAAAGAATTAAGTATTTTAAAACTATAAATAAGATAAGGTTTAATCATACTTTATGAACTCAGTTTATTAGTCTACTTTTACTTAAAACAATAAACACTGTAAATTAAGATCATGGCTATAAAACCGACACGGCAAGATAAGATTTGTCAAAATTGTGATAGTGAAGTACATGAGCGTTTTTGTCCCAAATGCGGACAAGAAAATATTGAAACACGAAAAAGCTTTAGGCATATTTTTAGTCATTTTCTGAAAGATTTTACCCATTATGATAACAAATTTTGGAAAACAATCTTTTATTTGTTTTTCAAACCAGCTGCCTTATCTAAAGCTTATATTTCTGGCAAACGGTTGCGTTATTTAGACCCTTTTCGTCTCTATATTTTTATCAGTTTTATCACTTTCATTTCTTTATCCTTGTTTGCTAAATCAAGCACAAAAAACGAGAATAAACAGCAAGTAACACTACTAAAAGAAAATAATATTCCTTCTATTGATTCCCTACATATTCAAGAAAAAGGTATTAATGGGTTAACCAAAATTGGGCTAATTACACAGAAAAATAATGATACGATCATGAAGATTATAAAAGAGTCTGATGTGACATATCCAAAAGAAATTCACTCTAAAGAGAATAACGATAAAGGTCTTTTTAAACTAGGCTATAAAAATTTAGCAGAATTAGATTCACTTCAAAAGAATGGTTCAGAAAACTTACAAGAGAACACAACTAAATATTGGTTTCTAAAGAAATGGCTCAGTGTTGAAGAAGAACGAACAGAAAAAGAGATTTTTACGGATTTTAAATTATCATTCAGTAAGAATTTCCCTAAAGTACTATTCTTATATCTACCCGTTTTTGCTTTTATTTTATATCTTTTTCATGATAAAAAGCGCTGGTTTTATTTTGACCATGGCATCTTTACTTTGCATTATTTTTCTTTTTTACTTTTGATGGCATTAGTGCTTTTCTTTATTGATAAACTAAAACCCCTGGCAGAAATCTATCCAAATATTGGATGGCTACATTTTGGCTTAAAGGTTTTGGGGTTTGTTTATATGTTTTATTACTTTTTTCCAGCCCATCGCCTCTTTTATGGTGATAAATTTTTTCTTTCATTTTTTAAGAGTAGTTTAGTTTATATCATCAATATCATTTTATTTAGCATTTTGATGATTGCGTTTAGTTTATATACTTTTTTAAATTTACACTAAAAAATAAAACATATCATTACTTGCAGTATCTTTAACGACTTTAAAAAAAAATAATTCATTTCTATTCAAGTATTTTTTCTCAGATTGAAAAACAAATAAAACTATGTTATGAATTTAATTATTGCAAATAAAAAACTAGCCATTCAACTTCTTGAAAAGGAAAAACGTGCTGCTGAATTGTTACTTAATAGTAAAGAACTCGCTTTTCAACTTAGTGAAAAAGAAAAACGTGCTTCAGAATTGTTAATTGCTAATATAGAACTTGCTTATCAAAATCAAGAAAAAGAAAACCGTGCTTCAGAATTGTTGATTGCTAATATTGAACTTGCCTATCAAAATCAAGAAAAAGAAAAACGTGCGGCTGAATTGGTTATTGCAAATAAAGAGTTGGCATATCAAAATCAAGAAAAAGAAAATCGTGCAGCTGAATTATTGATTGCTAATATTGAGCTAGCCTATCAAAACAAAGAAAAGGAAAAACGTGCAGCTGAATTAATTGTAGCCAATAAAGAATTAGAATTTCAAAACAAAGAAAAAGAAAAGCGTGCCGCAGAATTATTAACAGCAAATAAAGAATTAGAGGCGTTTACGTTTATATCAAGCCACGACTTGCAAGAACCTTTGAGAAAAATACAAACTTTTTCAAGTAGAATTCTATCTGAGGAAAAGGATAATTTGTCACTAAAAGGAATGTTCTATTTTGAACGTTTACAACTTTCGGCATTACATATGCAAACTCTTATTAATGATTTAATTGCATATTCTCGAACAATTAAAACTGAAATGAATTACGAAAACAGCGAACTTAGCAAGATTGTTGGTGAGGTAATGATTACACTTGATAATGAGTTAAAAAAAAAGAAAGCTACTATTGAGCTACAGCAAACTTGTGAACTTAAGGTTATCAAATCTCAGTTTAATCAATTATTACAAAATCTTATTAGTAACGCTATTAAATTCTGCAAACCAGATGTTAATCCACACATTATAATCAAAGGTTCTTTTGTAAAGTATAATGCGTTAACTGCAAATGAATTTATTTTAAAAGAAGATTATTATCATATCAGTGTTAGTGATAACGGTATTGGGTTTGATCCTCAATTTAAATATAGAATTTTCGAAGTTTTTCAGCGCTTAAATGAAAAGAGTGATTATGAAGGAACAGGAATTGGATTAACTATTGTAAGAAAAATTATAGATAATCATAATGGAATCATCACAGCAAATAGTGAAATTGATAAAGGTACTCAATTTGATATTTACATTCCCGCCAATTAATAATAAGACTAACTCATTCCTTAAAAAACTAACTTTAAGAGTGATTTCTTCAAAACATAAAAAAAGCCGCCCAATTGTGGGCAGCTTCTTAAGAATAATAATTAACCAAATTACTAATTCAAATTATTTTGGCATTACAACTGTATCAATTGCGTGAATAACTCCATTTGAAGCAGCAACGTCGGCCATTGCAACAGTAGAACTATTTCCGTTTGCATCAGTCAAGACTACTTTACCATCTTTTAAGCTTAAATCAATTTTACCACCTTGTACAGTAGTTACAGTAAATTTACCGTTGTTTTTGTTAATTGCATCAATTACAGCTGCAGCTTCAAATTTACCTGCAACAACGTGATACGTTAAAACGCTTTTCAATTTTTCTACATTTTCTGGTTTTAATAAGTTATCAACTGTTCCAGCTGGTAATTTACTAAAAGCTTCGTTTGTTGGAGCAAATACTGTAAATGGTCCTTCACTACTTAATGTTTCAACTAATCCAGCTGCTTTTACTGCTGCTACTAAAGTTGAGAAATTTTCGTTTCCGACTGCTACATCAACAATTGTTGTTGGTTGAACCATTTCTGCTTCTTCAATCACTACTTCTGTTGAGTCAGTTGCAACAACTTCTTCTTCTGTTTTTTTTCCGTCTCCACATGAAGTCATTACTAATGCTGCAAATGAAAACATGCTAATTTTTTTTACTAAATTCATCTTTTTTTGTGTTTTAAGTTATAAATGTTAAGCAAATATAAATATTTTTTTGTTTAACTTTATTAAAAAAATGTTAAACAATTATTATATTATTTTTCTTGACAGGAAAAATTAAACATTTAAAACAAAAAAACCAATAAACTATAACCTTTCATTAAGCTTTAAAGCGAAAATCTTTTCTATATTTTAGTGGTTTAAAATTATTTTTAATTTCTAAAATCAAACTAATTTTTTTTCGAAAGAATCAGTTAAAATCTTGACTAAAAAAATTAATGATTTTCTCTCATTTTTTCATGAGCAGAACTTAAGACTCTTTTAACTTTACCAATAGCGTTATGAAATGCTTTTTCTATAGTATCTGCATGATCTGTAACTGCAATAGGCTCTTTTTTAGCTATTCTAACTTCAATAAGACATCGTTTATCATTTTTACCAAACTTTTCGCTATTTTCATCTCCAAAATGTACTTCTACTCGAGTTATTAAATTATCAAAACGTTCTAATTCATTACTCACTTCGTTTGAAAAAAAGTTAGTTAATCTTTCACTGTTTTCAATGTGGTTGTCTGTGTTAATTTGTATTTGCATATATTTTTATTGTTTTTTATTAATTCTTAAAATTAAGGTTATTTGAAGACTTTTCAAAAAACTTTAGGATAAGTTTAGTATTCTTTGAAAAATATTTTTTGGTATAAAATTCCTTAACCATAACATAATATTTTTTGATATATTCGCTTTTTTTAAATCATCGTATGAAAAAAAAATTATTAATAATTGTATTTCTTTTTATTACAACTTTCAATTTTGCTCAAAGCATCACAAACGAATTTATAACTGGAACTTGGAAAGTATCTGAAGTTCTTCCGTCAGAGATGGCTAATCATGATAAAACTAGAGATCTTTATAATGGCTTTGCTAATGGAACTTTTGTTTTCAACGAAAATGGTAGCTTTAAATTTTCAACAACCAAATCTTCTAAATTAATGTCAATGATGGTTGGAATGTTTAAAAACACCAATTGGAAGTTAATTTCATTAAAAAATCAAATAAAAGTTGGAACACCTAAAGATAATTATTCAATTTTAGGCATTCAAGTAGGATCAAAAGAAGGTAAAGTTGTTTTTATTTTGTTAGAAAGTGATATATATTTACTTGTAGAGAAGCAATAAAAAAAATAAGTGACTATTTAGTAAATAAGATGAAAAATCTATTTTATTTTCAAAAATAAAATATACTAAATTTTAAAAAGTAAAAAGACAATTATTTAACTTCATGTACATAATTTCACGCTATTAAAGAATATCTTTTCATTATAAAAATCTTTGTAAAACATCTTTAAATTACTATAAAAACAAAACCCCTTTAGCTTGCACTGAAGGGGTTTTTAGTAAATTACTTTTTATTAAAAATAATCTTAACTAACCAACCTTAAATATATGTTTTTTATTCTTTCTTACCATCTATTATAGCTCCTGTACCAGCACCAACTCCTGCTCCTGCTAAACCACCAATAATAGCTCCAGTACCTTTTTTCTTGCTAACAATTGCTCCAGTTACAGCTCCAACTCCAGCTCCAATAACGGCTCCTTTAGCTGCTCCACTCCATTTTTTCTTTGCTGGAGTCGCAGCAGTTTGATTTACAATAACAACCTCTTTTTGTTGTGCTTGTTGTATAACCATCACGTTATTCATAGAGTCAATTACTCTTTGTTTTGCATATTCAATTTTTAGTGAATCTATAGTGGCTTCTTTAGCAAAATCCGCATCTGACTTATCTGTATTTTTACACGATATAAAAGCCAATCCTACAAGCAATAAACTTATCTTTTTCATAATGTTATATTTAATTAGTAATAACACTACAAACATACAATCACATGTTCTATTACATTTTATAAGATTTCATCAATTAGTTATAGAATTTAAGTGCTACAAAAAAAGGACTTCTAAATAGAAGTCCTTTTTTATAAATATGTTTTTTAAAACTTAATCTCTTGTAAAGTCAAAACTTTGACCTTGTACATTTAGTTTAAAACTTTTCTTGTCTTCATTAAATTTAATTTCTAATCCTTGAGAAGTTTCAACAAATGTTCCATTACCTTTATCTTCCACTTCCATTTCTTGACCATTTCCAGTCATGATCATTTTATCTCCATCTTCAGAAATACCAACTTTTACAGGAATTTGTTGACTAGAATAATCCCCAACATAAGCTGCATATTTACCAGGTTTTGGCGCTACAAATCCTTCCGATTTCCATACATTATTAGTGTCATTTGTATCTGGCAATAAATTTTCTGGATCAATCGTTATTTTTGCAATCTCTTCAGTTGAGTCATGACTAAATGACCATGAAGTATTTCGTTGCCATACTTCAACAGGTAATTTTACTATTTCTTTTTTACCAGAAACCATTTCGATTTCTAAAGTAACAGGCATTGCCATTTTTTCAAAGTTCTCAATTGAAATTACAGCCCCATTTTTAGGATCATTTTTATTGTATTTAACCCCATTTATACCTTGATCTAATCTCCAGTTATTAGTAATCCAACCTCTCCAGAACCATCCTAAATCTTCTCCTGAAGCGTTTTCTATTGTTCTAAAGAAATCATCTGGTGTTGGGTGTTTAAAAGCCCATCTTTCTACATAAGTTCTAAAAGCTTTATCAAAACGCTCTTGTCCCAAAACTTCATTACGAAGTAAGTCTAAAGCAGTTCCGGGTTTCATATAAGCTAAAACACCAAGATTACGTTCTTTTAATCCATCTGGAGCAGTATAAACAGGCTCTAATGAAGGACTAGTCATCATCTCTGCCATTCTGTGCATATTAAATTTTCTATCTTTATATTCACCCGCATTAAAGTCTTCAGCACTTACACCATTGATAAAAGTATTAAACCCTTCATCCATCCAAGCAAATTGTCTTTCGTTTGAACCCACAATCATTGGGAACCACGCATGACCAAATTCGTGGTCAGTAACACCCCATAAACTTGAACCTTTAGAAGTATATTTACAAAATACAATTCCAGGATATTCCATTCCACCTTCATTACCTGCAACATTTATAGCTGCTGGATAAGGATATTCGAACCATCTTTTTGAGTAACCTTCAATACTTGCTTTAGTATATTCCGTAGAACGACTCCAAGCTTTTTGACCTTCACTTTCAACTGGATAAGCAGAAATTGCCATAGCTTTTTTACCACTTGGTAAGTTGATACGAGCTGCATCAATAATAAATGCACTAGACGAAGCCCAAGCTACATCACGTGAATTAGTCATTTTAAACTTCCATGTTTTTGTTCCATTAGCAGAAAGTTTAGCTAAATCATCAGAAGAACGAACCATAACTGTAGCTTCACTTTCTTTAGCTTTTGCCCAATTAGCTTGTTCTGAAGAACTCATAACTTGAGAAGCGTTTGTAATATCACCTGAACAAACCACAAAATGATTTGAAGGTACTGTAATAGAAATTTCAAAGTTTCCATATTCACAATAGAATTCTCCTGCTCCCAGATAAGGTTGCGTGTTCCATCCTCTCACATCATCATAAACTGCTACTTTTGGGTACCATTGTGCAATAGTGAAAATTGTTCCATTCTTAGTAGGTAAATATCCCATTCTATCCGAACCATATTCTGGAGAAACAAATGAAAAATCCATACTAACTTTTGCTTTTCCACCGTTTGGCTTTAAAGCATTATTTAAGTAAATTTTCATTCTTGTATCTGTAATTTCATATTTAACGGCTTTTCCGTCAACCATTACTTTAGAAACTTTTTGTCCCCCATCAAATTCTTCCCCTTTAGCTCCATTTCTAGAACCGCTAACAGGAACAACTGCGTTTCCACGAGAATCTTTAGCAAATAAGTTTTGATCTAAATACATCCAAATAAAAGCCAGTTGATCTGGACTATTATTGACATAAGTCATTTCAACTGAACCATCTATTTGTTTAGCTGCTTCATTTAAATTAGCTGTTAATTTGTAATTTGCACTGTTTTGCCAATATTTTGGCCCTGGTTGACCACTTGCAGAACGATACTCTGTTCCGTTTTTAGTGTAAAAATTAGGTGCAAATGCATCTACATAACTGTATTTGTTTTCTTTAGTTTCTTTTGCTTCTTGCGCTTGAATACTAGAAAACCCAATACATAAAGCTACAACTGTAATAGCTTTTGAGAAAAAGTTTTTCATGGTAAAAGTTTTTTGTTTAGTTTATTAGTCAAATAAACGAATTTTTTGTTACACTATTACCTTAATTTGTATATTCACACCTTAAAATATTTGTTAATGCTTACACTAAATTTTAACCCATTTCCCATTTTGACATCTGAACGTTTACGTTTTAGAAGATTAACTGATAGTGATGTTAATGAAGTTTTTGAATTAAGAAGTAATCCAGAAACCATGAAATACATCCCAAGACCATTAGCTAAAACTATTGATGATGCTTTATCACATATTAAAATGATTAATGATAATATTGATGCAAACTCAGATATCAACTGGGCAGTTACCGAAAAAGACAACGATAAATGCATAGGAATTATGGGTTTCTTTAGATCACAACCTGAAAATTACAGAACAGAATTAGGTTACATGATTCTACCGGAACATCATAATAAAGGATATGTTACGGAAGCAGTTAAAACATTACTTAATTATGCGTTTAATGAAATGGGATTTAATTCTATAGAAGCTACAATTGATCCAGAAAACATAGCTTCTGAAAAAGTATTGCAAAAAAATGGTTTCATTAAAGAAGGACATTTAATTGAGAACTTCTTTTATAATGGGCAATTTATTGATAGTGTTATCTATTCCTTATTAAAACGAAATTTTAAAAAAACACAATGATAATTACGATTAAAGATAACAACTATAGTGCATCAATTAATAGTAATGGTGCTGAGTTATTTGAATTCACAAAAGACAAAACCAATTATATTTGGACAATAGATGAACAGTTTTGGAACAAGACTTCTCCTATTCTATTTCCAATTGTAGGTCGATTAAAAAATGATTCCTACACTTTAAATGAAAAAGAATATAAACTTCCAAGACATGGTTTTGCAAGAAATTATGATTTTGAAGTAATTCACCAAAAAGAAAATGAAGTCGTTTTTTCATTAAAGGAAAGTGAAGAAACTTTAAAAATGTTTCCTTTTGAATTTGAATTACAAATTAGATATACTTTAGTCGAAAGTAAACTGACTATTTTATATGAAGTAATAAACCATTCCGAAAACTCAATGCCTTTTAATATTGGTGCTCATCCTGCATTTGCTATAACTGGTAATTTTGAAGATTATAGTTTGCAATTCAATAAAGATGAAAATTTTGAAACACATCATTTAGAAAATGAACTATTTAATGGTAAAACAACTTTTGTAGAAAGTCGTATCGGAAACATTCCATTATCCTATTCATTATTTGAAAATGATGCTTTGGTTTTTAACCATTTAAAATCAAATGAAGTATCTATTTTAAAAGAAAATAATCCTTATTTGAAAATTGATTTTGAAAGTTTTCCTTTTTTAGGAATTTGGACCAAACAAAATGCTCCTTTTTTATGTATTGAGCCTTGGTATGGTCACGCTGACGAAAAAATATCTAATGGGAATATTTATACCAAAAAAGATGTTCAAATTTTAAATCCAAAGGATATATTTAAAGCTAATTTTAGTATTGAAATTCCTTAAAAAAGATTGATGTTATTTTACTAAAACATTCAAAAAAAAGAAAAAGAAAAAAAGGATTGTATAAAACAATCCTTTTTTTGTAACTCTATATTACTATTTAAATCTATTCATCCTCACTTTTATCGGGCATAATAAATGCGCCATTACTTATCATTTGATTTTTTAGCTGAATAGTATCTAATTTCTCATTATTTACAATTACTTGTTTACTGTAAGAACACGATTTTAAAAATAGTACTAAAAATAATAAGATAAATATATATTTCATCATTAATTTTAACTTTGAGTGATTATAGATTTTAAATCTAATAAGAAATATCTTCTAAATCTTATTGTTTTTAATATAATCGATAAAGGTTAAATTTCAACCGACAAAATACCTATTTAAATATTTTTTTTTTGATTTTGTATTCTGTTAATTACAAAATATTGTTATTGAACTGCTAATAAAGCATTTACATTTCCGTAGCCAAATTGTGAATTTTTATTTGGATAATAAGCAGCAGATTGTTTCATTTTTGTAAACACTTGATCTCTTGTCCAAGTTGGATGTTTTGACCAAACTAAAGCTGCAATTCCTGCCGTTGTTGCTGTGGCAACAGAAGACCCACCAACATAATTTGATTGATTAGTATAATAACTTAAAACTGGTGATGTATTTCCTGTAGAAGATCGTTCCATTACAACTGTAAAATCGATTTCAGAACCTGAGTGACAAACATCACATTTCTGATAATTGGTAGTATCTTTTAAACCTGTAACAGCAACTGTTTCTGACATCCAAGCTGGAAATATAACTCCAACAAATGTTGTAAAACTTGTAGATGTTCCTCCAGCACAAAAAATCAATTTTCCTCTTGCATAAGCATACCTAACACCATCTTCTATTCTACCTACAGAAAAAATGTGTCCCATTGACATAGAAATAATTTTTACATTTGAATTATTTCCTAAACCTGTAAAAGCATTTTGAACTCCTTTTTGTTCATGATAACCATCTAAAACAACATTTGAAGCTGCTCTATAAGTAATTAAATTTGCGTTGTAAGCAACTCCAACAGGCATTCCAGTATTATTTCTTGGAGCTGCAACTGTTGAAGCCATACTTGTTCCATGACCACATTGATCATTTGGTCCATCAGTAGATGAACTCCATGGCCAAATAGAATCTACATAAGTTCCATATTTTTGAATACTTCTTCCCGAAGAAAGTCCGTTATTAAAGCTACTTCCCATTAAAGTTTGATTTGGTGAAATTCCTGTATCTATAACTCCAACTGTAATTCCGGCTCCAGAACTATAACTCCAAGCACTTGGAATATTGTGTTTATAGAATGTCCAAGGTGCTTTTGCATTTGGAGTAACGGTTGTATAATCTGCTACACTTAATGTAGCAGTATCAAATCCACAACCCGAACCTCCAGAACTTGATGATCGATATGCATTATTTTCTGATTCAAATTGAAAATATTTGTAATCCGCAGGTTCAATATATCTTGTATTAGGGTTTCTTCTTAATAACTCTAATGTTTCTGGCTCATTTATAACTACATCGATTAAATTTAAAAATTCATCTTTATAAACTAAAATTTTCTCAATTTCTGTTTTTTCTGAATTAGCTATTAGATTTAATAATTCAGTTTCAATTTGATTTGATTTTGGTGATTTAGTTTTGTCAAAATCATTTGCACCTGTTCCAAACCCGATTGTAACTAATTTATTACCGTGTTGTGTCGCACTCCAAAGCATTTGAAGCGAAGCATTTTTCCAATAAAATTTTCCTGTAGCTTTTACAGATTCATTTATTGATTCGTTAATAAGCTTTGTAGAAAGAGGATCCTTATCAAAATTGATGGTTGACTTTTCTACTTCAATATTTGCATCATTAGTACACGAAGCCACCACAAATAATGAAAAAACTAAAATTTTAAAATAATTTTTACGCATATTATAATCTATTAGGTTAATTAATACGAATATAATATTTTTTATAATTCAAAAGTAAATTATTTATGATTCCATAACTATTTTTATTAACAAAAAAAAGCCCTAGAAAAAGGGCTTTTAAATTAACGAACTTTGATGATTAACAAATCGCTAAGTCCTTTATTTATTGGAACATCTAAATCATTGCTTTCAGTTTGTCCAACTATTACAAATCCTTTATCTTTTAGTTCTACAGCATCATAGCCAAAATCAAAATTAGAACCACCAAAAGTCTTTTGCCATAACATTTTTCCATTTGGGCTTATTGTGAAGGCCCAAAAATCATTTTCTCCTTTATTTTCGGTAATTTGACCATCCATACTCCTTGTGTGACCAGAAATTAAAAAGTTTCCATTAGAAATCATTCGAATAGAGTTTGAAGTATCAAATCCTGAACCACCAAAAGATTTTTCCCATAATAATGCACCATTATCATCTATATTAATTATCCAAACATCATTAGCTCCTTTGTTTGAAGAAATGTCTCCATCCATACTATTAGATGTACCTGTAATTAAGTAAGTGTTGTTTAAGTTTTTTGCAATTCCGTAAGCTTGATCTAATTCTGAACCACCATATGATTTTTTCCAAACTAAATCTCCATTTGTATTTATTTTAACAACCCAATAATCATAACTTCCATGATTATCATTGACATCAAAATCACTACTTTCTGAGTAACCTACCATAACAAATCCACCATCATTTGCTTGGACAACATCAAAAACTCTATCGTTTTGAGTACCTCCAAAATATTTATCCCAAAGTTTATTGCCGTTTGCATCTAATTTTATTCCATAAAACTCCCCTACACCATGTAAAACTCCTTTATTACTTTTTCCTATTCCAGCATAATCGACATAACCAACTACAAAATATCCACCATCTGATGTGTTTATTATTTTGTGTGCGTGATCATGACTCATAAAGCCATGACTTTTGGCCCAAATTAAATTGCCTTCAGAATCTGTTTTAAATATAAAGAAATCATGCATCCCTAAATTACTTGGCACTTCCCCATCACTACTTTTACTATAACCTGCAATCACAAGAGTTCCGTCAGTATTTTCAATTACACTATACCCTAAATCATCTTCAGAACCACCATAAGTTTTGCTCCATAATAAATTACCTTCTGCATTATATTTAGATAACCAAATATCTTCTAAAGCATATTTTTTGTCAGTTATATCTCCATCACTACTTTTAGTATCACCTACAACAACAAATCCTCCATCTTTTGTAGCAATTACACCGTGAATTTCTTCAAAATTAGAACCTCCTATAGATTTGGACCAAACTTTTTTTCCGCTAAAAACAGTTTCATCATTAAAGCTTAAATTCTCTTCTTTGTTACATGAAACTATAAATAAGATTGAAAATACTAGTATTAATTTTCTCATTACTCAATTATTAATTTTTTAGAAATAATTCCGTTAACAACAATTAGGTACAAACCAGAAGTAAACTGTGCAGTGTTAATTTCAAAATCATTTGAATTTATTTTTTCAAATGCCTTAACTTTTTGTCCTAAATTATTAAATATGGCTACAGAATTGATAATCTCATTAGAAGTTATTTTTGAAAATTCTTTTGATGGATTTGGAAATAAAGAAAAAGTTTGATGATTGAAACTTTGATTTGACAATGCACCTCCTTTTCTTACTACAAATAAACCTCGTTCAATATCACTTATAATTATATTTCCACTTGCAAAATAGGGATAAACACTCCAAGCTCCATTAAATGAATTTGAGTTACTTGTTGGATATGTATCAAAATATCCTATTTCAGTCATAGTTCCTGAGTTAATATTTGTAATATCCATTAATCTAAGACCAGCTCTATAATTGGCTAAATAAAATTCGTTCCCTTTTGTATACCCATTGTGATCTATTGCAGGAGTTGCACCAAAGTAATTTGATTTTAAAACCGGCAAATCTAAATCAGTCATATCAATTAAAATTGTTTTTGTATTAAACCCAAAGTTAGACTCATCAAGCTCATCTCCTACCATAAAATATTTATGATTATCAGTTAACCATCCTTGATGTGTATATGATGTATTAGAATAAGTAAATGTTGAGAGTAGAATTGGATTGGATTTGTTAGAAACATCAACAACCACTACTTTATCTTCATTGGCTCCAAAAAATATTTCTTTACCAACATGTTGTGTATCTGGTCCGTTATAGATTACAATATGAGCATCATGACAATAATTCTGAGCACTATAACCACCTGCTAAAACTGGAGATGTAGGGTTTTGTATATTTATAATATGTGGTCCACCATTGTAAGTCCCTGTTCCAATAGCATAAGCAAAACCAGTTGCTTCATTAATTGCAATATTATGACAATTACCAAAACCTGTATAATGCGCGTCCATTGTAAAGGTTTGAGGTGTAGTTACATTTCTTAACCTAGTCAAGTCAAATACTTGCATACCATGATTAGAAGCTTCACTTACAATAAAGACATGATTATTATATACTTTCATATCTCTCCATATACTGTTTGATGAAGCAGTAGGCAACTTTCCTAAATATATTGGAGAAGTTGGATTAGTTATATTTACAAATGCTGTATGGCTAGTTAAACCTATAATAGCATATTCATTATTATTTAATGGATCGGTCCAACCCCATATATCATTAAATTCTGAATTTAATAAACCTCCTAATTGAGTTTTAGTCATATTAGACATTAAATCTATATTATTGCAAGGGTATATTCCTGCCATACCAGAAGAACAAGGTGTTTGAGAAATTACAAGATTAAAAAACAACAATAAACTAATTGATAATTTAAATTTCATATACTTTTTTTTATCCCAAAAAAATGTTTGGAATTTTCTGGATTACGAAATTAATGCTTTTTTAATTTAAAATCAAAATATGTGTTTTTTAACTAAATAAAAAAAACCCAAATTAATGAGTTTTTTTTTAATAAAATTACAATATAATTTCTTTAGAAAAGGAATTTAAATCCAAAAGATAATGGTGTTGTTAATGTTGGATTACTTCCTGCCATAGCCCCATTATAAGTTGACTCAACATTAGCTACATGAGCTAAAGAGAAATCTGTGATAGTAGTTTTCTCTCCAACAGCTGGATCTAAAGTTGTTAAACTAAAATTAGCTAAATTATAAGAGAATTCAACAGAAAAGTTTTTTGTTACAAAGAAATCAAATCCACCAGAAGCAGTAAGTCCATATTGACTAATCTTTAAGTCACTTTCTTTTTCTTTTCCAGAAATAATAGGAGCTGCAACTTGACCGAAGAAATAAAAATTACCAACAATATTCCAATACTTTCTAACTAAAGGTTGTGCAACAAATAAGTTAGTTTTTGCATTTGTTCCCAAGGCATCTTCATTTTTTACATTTATTGTTCCAATACCTAAACCAACGGCTACCGATGGAGTTACAAATTTACCAACTATTGGCAAAATTGTTAAGTTAGTTGCTTTTGCATCTCCATTTTTCGTTTGAGTATAACCAAATTGAGATGTTGCAAACCAAGTACCTTGTAAACCTTCTTGAGCAAATAAAGAAAGACTGAATAATGAAACTACTGCGATTAAAATTAATTTTTTCATTTTTTTATGTTTTTAAATTACAGGACAAATTTATCAACAACAAAGAGCTCATTAAATGATAAAAATCATTGTTTAAAAATTATTTTAAAGATCAAAAAAAATTGCATTTTTAATGTTTTACCTTACATTTGCATTCTCATGCAAAAAACCATTAACATATTTAACAAGAGAGCTAAATTTGACTATGAAATATTAGACAAGTATAATGCTGGTATTGTTCTAACTGGAACTGAAATAAAATCAATTCGATTGGGAAAAGCATCTATTGCAGAAAGTTTTTGTGAATTTCATAACAATGAACTTTTCATTATCAATTCACATATTGAAGAATATCAATACGGAACACATTACAATCACAAATCTAAAAGTGAACGTAAACTATTACTGAATAGAAAAGAATTGAAGAAGTTAGAAAAAGATAGTCAAAATAAGGGTTTAACAATTGTTCCATTAAAACTATATACTAACGAAAAAGGGTTAGCTAAATTAGAAATTGCTTTAGCTAAAGGAAAGAAAAACTACGACAAACGTGAAACTTTGAAAGAGAATGACTCTAAAAGAGATATCGATCGAATAAAAAAATCGTTTTAGGTTTTTTTTATTAAAATTTATGACTAAATTTGTCAAGAAATAAAAAGTCATTAAAATGAATACTTTATTAAAAAGTGCTAGAGAGCAAAAAAATCTAAAAACTCGTGAGTTAGCACAACTCATTGGTATTGACCAAGCATTAATAAGTAAATTCGAAAGTGGTTCTAGAAAACCAACCAAAGAGCAAATAAAAAAACTATCCGAAGTGTTAGAAATTGAGTATGAAACTCTTATAATAGAATGGATAAAAGCTAGGATTTTATATGAAATTAAAGACGAAGCAGAATTTGGCTTAAAAGCTTTACAATTAGCAGAAGAAGAAGCGATTTATAATGCAGCTTTCAAAAGAAAACCTCTTTCAAAAAATCTTCAGTCTATTCTTCTAGATATTGATATATTAAAAAAAGAATTAGATAATTTTCGTCAATTTGATAGTTTTAGAATTGCACAAGCTTTAGAATTAGAATATACTTTTGAAAGCAATAAAATTGAAGGAAATACTTTAACATTAAGAGAAACAGATTTAGTTGTAAATGAAGGATTAACTGTTTCAGGAAAAAGTATGCGCGAACATCTTGAAGCTATAAATCATCAAGAAGCTATTGGATATATTAAGCAATTATTAGAACGAAATTTTTCTTTAAATGAAAGAGAAGTATTATCTATTCATAATCTTATCCTTCGTGGAATTATTCCAGAAGATGCTGGAAAATATAGAAGTGTACAAGTGATGATTAAAGGAAGTTCCCATATGCCACCTCAACCTTTTTTAGTTGCAAAAGCTATGGAAGATTATTTTATTTGGTTTTTAGAAAATAAAAATAAAATGCATCCAATAATTCTAGCCGCAGAAATGCACGAAAGATTAGTTACAATTCATCCTTTCATTGATGGAAATGGCAGAACTTCTAGATTAGTAATGAATCTTATTCTTCTACAACACGGTTATGTTATCGCTAACATAAAAGGAGATTATGACACAAGAATGAGTTATTACAAAACTTTAGAGATTGCTCAAACTTCAAACAATAAGGAAGATTTTCTACTATTTATAGCTCAAACCGAAAAAGAAAGTTTAGAAAGATATATCTCTATAATCAAACAATAATTAAAAGCGAATTTAATAAAATGAATTCGTTTTTTAATTTTTATCTTCTAAAAGCGGCACAAATCTAAATTCACCAAATTCATGTTTTTCAAATTGGGTTTCATTCTTTCTAATTAGCATGGTCATAATTTGGTGCTCTTCTCCTAAAGGAATAACCAACCTACCTCCTATTTTCAATTGAGCCATTAATGGTTGTGGAATAAAAGGTGCTCCAGCAGTTACAATTATACTGTCAAAAGGGGCAAATTCAGGCAAACCTTTATAACCATCTCCAAAAATTACTTTTTTTGGTCTAATTCCTAATTTAGGTAATAAAAGAGATGTTTTTTTGAATAATTCATTTTGCCTTTCTATAGTATAAACTTTTGCTCCCATTATACATAAAACAGCTGTTTGATAACCACTTCCTGTTCCTATTTCAAGAATAGTATCATCCTTTTTTACTTCTAAAAGTTGACTTTGAAAAGCTACAGTATAAGGTTGTGAAATCGTTTGATCAGCTGCAATTGGAAAGGCTTTATCTTGATAAGCAAAATCCTCAAAACTTGAATTCAAAAATAAATGTCTTGGAATAATTTTTATAGCTTCTAAAACATTTTTATCTGTAATTCCTTTTTCTTCAAGTAGTTTAGCTAATTGATTTCGAAGTCCTTGATGTTTGGATGTGTTTTTCAACTTGGGTTATAATTTGAGTGGTAAAAATACCTTTTAAAAATTAATTTTCAAATTGAAATTTACGAAACTTTTAAACCTATAAACTTTTAATCTTTAAACTAAAATAGTACTTTTGATAAAATTTAATTTTTATGATAAAAGTCGGAGTTTTAGGTGCTGGTCATCTTGGAAAAATACATTTACGATTATTACAACAATCTGAAAAATATGAATTAGTTGGTTTTTATGATGAAAATCAAGAAAACGGAAAAAAAGTTGCAGCCGAATTTGGTTATAAACAGTTCGATACTATTGCTAAATTAATTCATGCAGTTGATGTAGTTGATATTGTAACTCCAACTCTCTCTCATTATAAATGTGCTAAAGTTTCAATCAAAAGTGGTAAACATGTTTTTATAGAAAAACCAATTTCTACAACTGTTGAAGAAGCAGAAGAAATTATAGCTTTGTCCAAAGAATATAATGTAAAAGGTCAAGTTGGACACGTAGAACGATTCAATCCAGCTTTTATAGCTGTTAAAAATCAAATCGAAAGTCCAATGTTTATTGAAACGCATCGTTTGGCTGAATTTAATCCAA
Organism: Flavobacterium gelidilacus DSM 15343; assembly: GCF_000422685.1. Classification (GTDB taxonomy): domain Bacteria; phylum Bacteroidota; class Bacteroidia; order Flavobacteriales; family Flavobacteriaceae; genus Flavobacterium; species Flavobacterium gelidilacus. Next base: position 69,785 of record NZ_AUGN01000009.1, read on the forward strand.
GAGGCACAGACGTTCCTGTGGTTTTAGATTTAATGATTCACGATATTGATGCCATTTTGAGTGTAGTAAAGTCAAAAGTAAAAGCAGTTCACGCAAGTGGCGTTTCTGTTTTAAGTCAATCTCCAGATATTGCAAATGCTCGAGTTGAATTTGAAAATGGTTGTGTTGCCAACATTACTTCAAGTAGAATTTCGATGAAGAATATGAGAAAATCTCGTTTCTTTCAAAAAGATGCTTATATCTCAGTTGATTATTTAGAGAAAATATGTGAAGTTGTAAAAATGAAAGAAGCTCCAGAAGTTCCTGGTGATTTTGATATGATTTTACAAAATGCTGAAGGTGAGAAAAAACAAATTTATTTTGATAATCCAGAAGTTTCTCCAAACAATGCTATTTTAGATGAATTGGAATCTTTTGCAGATGCAATCAATAATAATACAACACCAATTGTTACATTAGAAGATGGAACAGAGGCTTTAAGAGTAGCTTACATGATTATCGACTCGATGAACGAAAAATAATCAGTTTTAGAAAACTATCTGAAACAAATAAAACTAAAAAAACAAAATTTATACAATGAAACAAATAGCTGTAATTGGAGCTGGAACAATGGGAAACGGAATTGCTCACACCTTTGCTCAATCAGGATTTACTGTAAAATTAATCGATATTTCTGAAAAATCGTTAGAAAAAGGAATGGCAACTATTGCTAACAACCTTGACAGAATGGTTTCTAAAGGAACAATCTCTGAAGACGATAAACACAAAACTATATCAAACATCATTACTTACACTGACATTAAAGATGGTGTTGTGGGTTGTGATTTAGTAGTTGAAGCTGCCACAGAAAATGTGGGGTTAAAAATGAAAATTTTTAAAGAATTAAGTGATACTTGTGATCATAATGTGATTTTCGCATCAAACACTTCTTCAATTTCTATTACGCAAATTGCTGCACAAGTAGTTCATCCAGAACGTGTTATTGGAATGCATTTTATGAATCCTGTGCCAATTATGAAATTGGTCGAAATTATTCGTGGTTATTCAACTTCTGATGAAGTAACTAAAATCATTATGGATTTATCAGTAAAATTAGGTAAAACTCCAACAGAAGTTAACGATTATCCTGGTTTTGTGGCAAATAGAATTTTAATGCCAATGATTAACGAAGCTATCGAAACTTTATACAACGGTGTTGCTGGTGTTGAAGAAATTGATACTGTAATGAAATTAGGAATGGCTCATCCAATGGGACCGTTACAATTAGCCGATTTTATTGGATTAGACGTTTGTCTTTCAATCTTAAATGTAATGTATGATGGTTTTAAAAATCCAAAATACGCTCCTTGTCCTTTATTAGTGAATATGGTAATGGCTGGAAAATTAGGGGCAAAATCTGGTGAAGGTTTTTATGATTATGCTGAAAGTAGAAAAGCAGAGAAAGTTTCAAAACAATTTTTAAAATAGTGGTCAGTGGTCAGTAATTAGTTGGCAGTTACTGAACACTTAAAACTGCCAACTGAACACTTAAATATGTCAAAAATTATCCCTTTCAAAGCCGTTCGTCCTGCATCTGATAAAGTTGGATTGGTTTCGTGTAGAAATTACGATGATTATAGCGCTGCTGAATTAGCTGCATCATTAAATTTTAATCCGTATTCTTTCTTGCATGTTATAAATCCCGCTTATGTAAATGCTCAAAAAATTACTTTGGATAAACGTTTTAAAGGTGTTGCTTTAAAATATCAAGATTTTAAGACCGAAAAAACATTAATTCAAGAAGAAAATCCTGTTTTTTATGTTTATGAAATCAAAACTAAATATGACAAATTTACTGGAATAATCGCAGGAACTTCAGTAGAGGATTATCAAAATGATATCATTAAAAAACACGAAGACACCTTACAATATCGTGTAGAAATGTTTAAAGATTATTTACATCAAACAGGATTTAACACGGAGCCTGTTTTAATAACTTATCCAGATAGTGTTGAATTAAACACATGGATTTTACTAAAAAAACAAAGCGAACCTTTATATCAATTTACAACAACTAACAAAGAGAAACATTCCCTTTGGAAAATTGAAACAGAACACGATATAAATTGGTTACAAGAACATTTCGAAAATATTCCCGATTTATATATTGCTGATGGACATCATCGTTCGGCTTCAGCAGAATTACTTTTTGAAGAAGACAAACATTCAGGAAATAAAAATTTACGTTATTTTATGAGCTTTTTAATTCCAGAAAGTAATGTTAAAATTTACGAATACAACAGAATTGTTCGTGATTTAAATGGAAATTCGAAAGATGAATTCTTAAAAAAATTAGAAGAACATTTTATCATTAAAATCAAAGAACAAGAATTGTGGAAACCACAAGATAAGTTTGAGTTCGGAATGTATTTAGACGGAAACTTCTATGCTCTATTTTACAAGATAAATAATAATGAAACCAGTATTTTAGAAAATTTAGACGCACAAATATTATACAATAAAGTATTAAATCCTATATTAGGAATTGAAGATTTAAGAAACGACGAACGCATTGATTATATTTCTGGTAAACAATCTATTACAGCTATAAAATTAGTGGTCGATGAAGGAGAATTTGAAGTTGGTTTTATGCTTTATCCTTCAAACATTAATGAAATTAAAGACTTTGCAGACAATAATTTAATTATGCCTCCAAAGAGTACTTATATTGAACCGAAGTTTAGAAGTGGTTTGATGGTTTATGAACTTTAGATCTAGAAAACAAAATAGGAACACAGATTTAAGAAATTATAAAAATTTTTGAAATTTCTTAAATATGTGTTCCATAAAAATACAAAATGTCAATAAAAAACAACCTTACCAATATAAAATCTCAATTACTATCAAACGTAACACTTGTTGCCGTTTCTAAAACAAAACCTGTGAGTGATTTGATGGAAGCTTACAATGCTGGTCAACGCATTTTTGGAGAAAATAAAATCCAAGAAATGACCGAAAAATGGGAAGAAATGCCAAAAGATATTCAATGGCACATGATTGGACACGTTCAAACTAATAAAGTCAAATATATGGCTGAATATGTTAGTTTAGTTCATGGTGTAGATAGTTTGAAGTTATTTAAAGAAATTAACAAACAAGCCAAAAAACACAATCGGGTAATTGATGTTTTATTACAAATGCATATTGCCGAAGAAGAAACAAAATTTGGTTTAGATGAAAATGAATTGGATGAGATACTGAAACAAGTTCAGCAAAACAAGAGCAAGTTTGAGAACATCAAAATTGTTGGTTTAATGGGAATGGCAACTTTTACAGAAAATCAAACTCAGATTAAAAAAGAATTTCTACATTTAAAATCTATTTTTGATAAAGTAAATTCTGATCAAATTCAACTGAAGACTCTTTCAATGGGAATGTCAGGAGATTATAAACTAGCAATTGAATGTGAAAGTACAATGATTCGAATAGGAAGTAGTATCTTTGGTAGTAGAAAATAGAGAAAAGAATAAAGAAAAAGATTTAACTTTACCCCTTTAAACTCATAACCTAATAAACTTTTAAACTATTTATTGCATACTCGACATAGAAACCACTGGTGGACAATTTAATGAAGAAGGAATTACAGAAATTGCTATTTACAAATACAATGGACATGAAGTAGTTGATCAATTCATAAGTCTTGTTAATCCCGAAAAAGCGATTCAACCTTTTGTAGTTAAATTAACTGGAATTAACAATGCCATGCTACGTTCTGCTCCAAAATTTCATGAAGTAGCCAGAAGAATTATTGAAATTACTGAAGGATGTATTATTGTGGCTCACAATTCATCATTTGATTATAGAATTTTAAGAACCGAATTTGATCGTTTGGGTTATAAATTCATTCGTCCAACAATTTGTACAGTTGAATTATCTAAAAAACTAATTCCTGATCAAGCTTCTTATAGTTTGGGAAAATTAGTTCGTTCGCTTGGAATTCCAGTTACTGATAGACATCGTGCAAGCGGTGATGCTTTAGCAACTGTAAAATTATTTAAACTTTTACTTTCAAAAGATTCCACAAAAGAAATCGTAAAAAGCTACATCAAAACAGAAGTTAAACCAGGAATGGCTCCAAAACTTCTTGATATTGTTGAAAGTTTACCTAACAAAGTTGGAATCTATTACATTCATAACGAAAAAGGTGATTTAATTTATATTGGAAAAAGTAAAAACATTAAGAACAGAATTAACCAACACTTTACTTCAAAAATTTCTAAATCAATCAAAATTCAAAAGCAGGTTTATGCTGTAACTTATGAAGAAACAGGTTCTGAATTAATTGCTTTATTAAAAGAAAGTGAAGAAATCAAAATAAACAAACCTATTTATAATAGAGCGCAACGCAAAACCTTATTCAATTGGGCTTTGTATTCTGAAATAACAAAAGAAGGTTATATAGCTTTAAAAGTTAGCAAAACTGATGGAAGAAAAAAAGAAATTACATCATTCGTTTCGCTAGAAGAAGGAAAAAACGCTTTGTTTAGAATTACCGAAAAATATAATTTGTGTCAAAAAGTAAATGGCATTTATGATACTAAAAAAAGTTGTTTTCAATATGATATAAAACAATGCTTTGGTGCTTGTATTGGAAAAGAAAACCCAGAAGAATATAACATTAGGGTTCATGATTTTATCAAGAATAATTCGTTCGAAAGCAACAACATGGTTATCATAGATAGAGGTAGAACAAATTCTGAAAGAAGTGCTATTCTAATTGAACATGGAGTTTATAAAGGTTATTGTTTTTATGATTTAAACTACCAAATTAACAATATAGAAATTCTAAAAAATCTAATTATTCCAATGCAAAATAATAGAGATACACGTTCTATTATTCAATCTTATATGCGAAAAAACAAGAACCTTAAAATTGTGAAATTTTAAAAATCTTATATTTGTTACTATGGAAGCAACTAATTCAAATTGGGAAAGGTTTCAAAAACGAGTTCATGTAGTTATTTATGGAACTAATACTTTTGCAGGAAAACTTTTTGATTTAATTCTTTTAGCTGTAATTCTTTTAAGTGTGGTTTTAGTAATGCTAGAATCTGTAAAAGAATTAGATGCAAAATATCATGATTTTCTGTATTATTCTGAATGGATTATTACTGTTTTTTTTACGATTGAATATATTCTTCGTATAATTTCAATCAATAAACCATTAAAATACATATTAAGCTTTTACGGAATTATAGATTTAATTTCAATTTTACCAATGTATTTGTCGTTCTTTTTCCCTCAAACAAAAATTCTATCCATTGTTAGAGCTCTACGATTATTAAGATTATTCAGAATATTAAATTTAGCTCATTTTACTGGACAAGCTTCCAATTTAAAATTAGCTCTTAAAGCAAGTCAGTCAAAAATTATAGTTTTTATATATTTTATTCTGGTGATATCTGTTTTACTAGGAGCATTAATGTATGTAATCGAAGGACCAGAAAATGGTTTTACCAGTATCCCAAGGAGTATTTATTGGTGTATCGTTACACTAACTACAGTAGGTTATGGAGATATTGCACCGGCTACGACAATTGGACAAATTATTGCCACATTAGTAATGATTTTAGGATATGGAATCATTGCCGTTCCAACAGGAATAGTTTCTGCAGAACTTGCTAATAAAACTAAAAACACAAGTCGAAAAAACCCTTGTGGTAACTGCGGAACCGAAGATCATCGAGACAATGCTGAGTTTTGTTATCATTGTGGAAATGAAATTGACAACTAATAAAGAAAAAAAATGACTAAAAAATCTATTCTACTTCTTTTATTGACCCTATTCTTTATATCATCTTGCAAATTAGGTCGTTTTGTAATTTATAATTTTGCTGATATAAATGATCACAAAAAATTTCCAAAAAGAGATATTGAAAAACCAGAAAAACCTTTTAATTTTGAATATAAAGTAAGAGATCAAATTGCAAAAAAAGTTACTTTAAATATAAAAGGAAAAGAAAAAGTATACACGTTTGATGAATATTTAGAAATCAATAAAACAGTTGCTTTTCTAGTTATTAGAAAAGACACTGTTATTTATGAAAAATATTTTGATGGTTATGATAAAGAAAAAGTAGTTCCTTCCTTTTCTATGGCAAAATCAGTTATTTCAATGCTAATTGGTTGTGCTATTGATGATGGATTTATTAAATCCGTTGACGAACCTATTACAAATTACTTACCAGAATTAAAAAAAAATGGTTTTGAAAAAGTTACAATTAGTAATTTGTTAAACATGACTTCTGGAATTAAATTTAATGAAAGTTACTATAATCCTTTTGGTAATGCTGCCAGTATTTATTATGGTAGAAATCTTAAAAAAGAAATTTCTAAATTAAAATTAGAAGAAGGTAATATCAATACATTTAGTTATAGCAGTGGTGATTCTCAAATTTTAGGATTAGTTTTGGAGGCTAGTTTAAAAGGGAGAAAAATCAGCGAATATCTTGAAGAAAAAATCTGGAAACCTCTTGGAATGGAATATAATGCGAGTTGGAGTTTAGATAAAAAAGGAGGTGTTGAAAAAACATTTTGTTGTTTAAACTCGGTTGCGATTGATTATGCAAAATTAGGAAGGTTATTTTTAAATAATGGTAACTGGAATGGCAAGCAAATTATTTCAAAAGAATGGGTTGAAAAGACATCAAAATCAGAGAATAATTTAAGTGGTGTTTCTTATTATCAAAATCAATGGTGGATTGCTGACAAAGATGAAATGAGTTATTTTGCCCAAGGAATTTTAGGACAATACATTTATGTAAATCCAAAGACTGAAACTATAATTGTTAGATTAGGAAAAGATTACGGAAAACAAAGTAATTGGAAATCAATTTTTAAAACAATTTCAAAAGTAGACTAAATTGAAAAACTATCTAATCGTGATTGTTGGTCCGACAGCAATTGGAAAAACTGCTTTAAGTATTAAATTGGCTCAACATTTTGGTTGTGATATTCTTTCGTGCGATAGTCGTCAGTTTTTTAAGGAAATGAAAATAGGCACAGCAGTTCCAAATGAGATAGAATTAGCTGCTTCTAACCATCATTTTATTCAAAACAAATCAATTTTTGAAAATTATACTGTTGGTGATTTTGAAAAAGAAGCTACTTCCAAATTAGACGAATTATTCAAAGAAAATAACGTTCAAATTGTTGTTGGTGGTTCTGGTTTATATGTCAATGCTATTTTACAAGGTTTTGACGATTTTCCTGAAGTTCCAAGCGAAATTCGTGAAAACGTAAGAATTCAATATGAAGAAAAAGGTTTGGAATTTCTTCAACAAAAACTTAAAGAATTAGATAACATCTACTACTCTACTCTTTTAAAAGAAAATCCTCAAACCTTGCAAAATCCGCAACGAATGATGCGCTTTGTAGAAGTTTGTTTGGCTTCAAATTTGCCCTATTCTTCCTTTTTAAATCAGAAAAAAAATCAACGTAATTTTATTCCAATTGTCATTGGATTAGAAGCTGATCGAGAAATCATGTACAACAGAATTAATCAAAGAGTTGCTATTATGATGAACGAAGGTTTACTAGAAGAAGCAAAAAATGTTTATCCAAACAAAGAACTAAATGCCTTACAAACTGTAGGTTATAGAGAATTATTTGATTATTTTGATGGTAAAACAACTTTAGACTTTGCCATCGAACAAATCAAAATGAATACTCGAAGATTTGCCAAACGTCAATTGACTTGGTTTAAGCGTAATGAAAAGACCATTTGGTTTGATTTTCAAACGGAAACTTCAAAAATTATAGAATTTATTAACAAAACAATTGATTAAAGCAACCTTTTTCGAAAAATGGAATCTTTAAAAAAACTTGACATGAAAAAAGCTCTACTTTTATTTTTAATTATTCCGTTTATGGCTTTTCAATGTGAGCCTGGAGAACCATGTGAACCAGCAATAAAGCAAAAATCAAAGCCAAATTTAATCACAGTAGAAAACCTTCAAACTAATTATATTGTTGGTGATATTATATGGCTAAATTCTAGTTTAGAAAAAAATCAACTTTTTGAAAATCCCAATGAAACTATAGATTTACTTAGTTATCCATTGGATTACGCATTAGGTTTTCAGTTTTATAAATCATCTTTATACAGCACAGATACTTATCTTTGTATAGATGAATCTTCGTCTGAAGTTACTATTGGATCAAACAATAACTGCAATACTTTTGTTTATGAAAAAGATGGAGATTTTTTAAAAAGTAGAGTTGGAATCAAATTACTTGAAACAGGTAATTTTAAAATAATTCTTTCTTCAATTTCAACCTTTAGAGAAACAGGTTTAAATTGTGGTGATAACGCACTTGATATTTACACAACTTTTAGCAATAATAATCAAAATTCTATTACTTTTATAGTTCAATAGATTTCATTAAAATAAAAAATGCCAATTAGCCCTAATTTTACATCAATATACGAACAAGAATTCGAATTATCGTTTTTAAACTGCTATCCAAATGGTTTATTAAAATACACTGATTTATGTAATTTTATCCAAATTGTTGCAGGAAATCATGCCGATTTAGGTGGAATCAGTTATTCTGATATGCAAACAAAAAACCAAGCTTGGGTTGTAAGCAGAATGAGATTAGAAATAGCTAAATTACCCAAATGGCGTGATAAAGTTGTTGTTAAAACTTGGATAAAAACTTTAGAAAATTCACGCTCTATTCGTTGTGTTGAGTTTTATTTAAATGAAGAAAAGATTATAGGTTGCGAAACTTTTTGGGTTGTTATCAATACCAAAACAAGGAAACCAGATAGTTTAGTCTTACCACACAATCATTTTGAAAAATTTGAAAGTGATGCTACTCAAAAAAATACTGATAAAATAACAATTGGTTCAGATTTAAACGTTGTAGGAAATAAAAAAGTACTTTTCTCAGATTTAGATGTTGTAAATCATGCTAACAATGTAAAATATTTAGAATGGTGTTTGGATTTTGAAAACCCTAAAAATTTATTATTAAGTAAAGTCAAAGCCTTTGACATGAACTTTATGCGTGAACTTAATTTAAATGATGAAGCTGAAATAAGCAAGTCATCAATCGAAAACGAAAGTGTATTTACTATTTCAAAAGAAGACAAAATTGCTTATGCTTTGAAAATTGAGTGGAAATAAAAAAAAATTATTCAATAACGCAACTAAATAGTTTTTTTATCATCTATCATTAAATAAACTTTTGTATGAAAAATTGTATTGTTTTGTTTTTTGTCTTCTCTTTCTATTCTTGCAGTATTCCATATGATTTGGAAACAAGATATATTATTGAAACTAAACTAGTTGATTCTAATGGAAATGCTATTGCAAATGAAGAATTTTCTATTTATGTAAGTACTAATGAAAGTAAAACTTTATTCTATGGAAATAGTAATGGAGAAACTATTTCAAGTTCAATTTCTGACAAAAATGGTTTTATCAAAATGATTTTTCCAAAACCAGATGTTCAAAATTTTTCTCTTTCTTTAAACAGTGAAAACAATAATGTTACTGGCTATTTGAGTAAAAATATTTTTAATATAAAACCAGAAAATTTTGTTGATTACAAACTGGTATTAGATGAAATCAAGTTAGCTAAATATGACGAAATCACTAATTTTGATATTGAATTAAATCAAGTAACTCAAAATAAAGAATTAAGGAAAATTGAAGTTATTGGTCAAGTTTACACTCAAAATGAAAATTTAAATCCAGATTTAGATCTTGAAAATTATTATGATTTACAAACATATTTTTCATTATTTAAAAATCAAAATTTCACTTTAAAATATTCTGTTTTTAATTATACAACAATGACTTTAGAAGAAAACATAGTCAATCTAAGTATAACAGATCAACCTATTAATTATACCTTAACTTACTAAAAGCTTATCAATGAAAAATAATATACTTTTAGTTTTGCTTTTAATAAGTCAAAGCTTTTATTGCCAAGAAAGCAACCAAGTAAAAAAAGTTAGTTTTGAAAATTATTTTAGATTTAATTTAGTTTTACCTTTTCAAACAGGAAATCATTCGTTAGCTAATGATTTTAATTCTAATATAGGTGTAAATGCAAACTTATCTTTGGTTTCATTCGAAGAATTTAGCTTTAATATGGGTTATGAATTTTCTCAATATAGAGTCACAAATTTTTCGAATATTGGAGCTATTGATTATATGAATTTCTCGGTAATTTATGGTGAAATTGATTATGATATTACTGTTTACAATAACCTTAAATTAATTCCCAATATCGGTTATGGATATGTGAGAAATAATTATAAATCCAGTGGTAGAAAATTTGGCGTTCAAGAAGGAACAGAGATAAGGCTAGGAACTATGCTGAATTATAACTTTACTAAAACGTTTTCTACTTTTGTAGGCTTCAATTATATATTTACAAATTTAAATATAAATACTAACAAAGAATATGAAGACTATTTTGGAAAAGCAAATAGATTTCAAGTAAGTTTAGGAATAAAATTTCAATAATTCATATAAAAAAAGCCCTAATTTCTTAGAGCTTTAGATTTTACAAAATATAATCTGTACTTATAAAGTTTGAGGCTTTTTTGTCTAATAATTCATTTAAAATTTCATTATTATATTCATTATCCTTGGAAGCGACAAATGTTCTTATTGAAAACGTACGAAGTGCATCATGAACACTTAATGTTCCGTATGCTGAATCTTTTCTTCCTGTAAAAGGATAAACATCTGGTCCTCTTTGACACGAACTATTTAAATTAACTCTACAGACTAAATTCACTAAAGTGTCAATTAATGGTGCAAGTGTATTTGTGTTTTTTCCAAATACGCTGACTTGTTGTCCATAATTTGATTCTGCCATATCGTCTAAAGGTTCTTCAATATCAGTAAAAGACAAAATCGGAATTATTGGTCCAAATTGCTCTTCTTTATACAAACGCATTTCTTTATTTACGGGATACATTACAGCTGGAAAAATATAATTATCTGTAATATTTCCACCTTTATCATTTATGATTTTTGCTCCTAAATTAATTGCATCATCAATTAATTCTTGAATATAAGCTGGTTTTTCTTTTTCAGGTAAAGGAGTTAATTTAACACCTGCTTCCCATGGATTGCCAAACTTTAAAGCATCTACCCTAGCTGAAAAACGTTTATTAAATTCTTCTATAATATCTTTGTGTACATAAAGCACTTTTAAAGCAGTACAACGTTGCCCATTAAAAGATAACGTTCCAGCAATACATTCGTCAATAGCTAAGTCTAAATCAGCATCAGGCAAAACAATAGCAGGATTTTTAGCTTCTAAACCTAATACCAGTCTTAACCTGTTTTTTTTAGGATGAATAGATTGCAATGCATTTGCAGAAACACTATTCCCAATTAAAGCTAAAACATCAACTTTTCCTGTTTCCATGATTGGTGAGGCAACTGTTCTACCTCTACCAAATACAATATTAATTACTCCTTTTGGAAAACTCTTTTGAAAAGCTTCTAGTAATGGTGTTATTAGTAAAACTCCATGTTTTGCAGGTTTAAAAATCGCTGTGTTCCCCATAATTAATGCAGGAATAAGCAAGCAAAAAGTTTCATTTAAAGGATAATTATAAGGTCCTAAACAAAGTACAACTCCTAACGGTCCACGTCTAATATGAGCATTTATACCGTCACTTTTACTGAATTTGGCACTATCCCTGTCCATGTTTTTATAATCTTCGATAGTATCATAAATGTATTCGATAGTTCTATCAAATTCTTTTTCAGAATCGGGTAAATTTTTGCCAATTTCCCACATTAAAAGTTTTACGATTTCGTTACGTTTGGTTTTCATCATTTTTACAAACGTGTCCATACATTTTATTCGGTCTATAACTTTCATTGTTGGCCATAAACCTTGCCCTTTATCATAAGCCAAACAAGCTGAATCTAATGCTTCCAAAGCTTCCTTTTTACCTAGATTTGGAATACTACCTAATAATGTTGGTTTATATACTGAAGTAGATGATATGGTAGAAAAAACTTCTGTAGTTTCTCCTTCCCAAGTTTTTAAGTCGCCTGATACCAAATAACTTTTTTGATGTATTAACTCTTTTATTTTGTATTCTTCTGGAATTTCTGCAAATGAAGTATTCATAGATCAAATTTTTAGTATTATTAGCTAAATTACTTAAATTTATTAAAAAAAAATCTTAAATAATTATTACTATTTAAAAGAAATACCATTTTAATTGCAAATTAACTATTTAAGCCAAAAATAGATAACGTGAAATCGTTTTCGTTCAAATATAATTGAATAAAAAAAGCCCTAATTTCTTAGAGCTTTCAATATTACAGGGTCATTTATTTCTTTATAACCAATCTAAATCCTTCACCATGAATATTTAGTATTTCTACATTTTCATCTGGTTTTAAGTATTTACGGAGTTTAGCAATGTAAACATCCATACTTCTTGAAGTGAAGTAGTTATCGTCTCTCCATATTTTTGTTAGTGCTAATTCTCTTGGCATAACATCATCAACATGTAAAGCTAGCATTTTAAGTAATTCACATTCTTTTGGAGATAATTTTGAAGGTTCTTGACCATCAAACGAAAGTTGCCTTAATTTAGAGTTTAAATGAAATTTACCAATTGTAAATTCAAAAACAGTAGAATCTGGTTTAGTTTCTGCACTTTTTCTTTGAATAATTGCTTTTATTTTCATCAATAAAACTTCACTATCAAAAGGCTTATTTAAGTAATCATCTGCTCCAACTTTATATCCTTTTAACACATCTTCTTTCATAGATTTTGCCGTTAAAAAAACAATCGGCACATCTTGATTTTTTTCACGAATTTCTCTAGCTAAAGTATAACCATCTTTATAAGGCATCATTACATCCAAAATACATAAATCATATGTGTCTTTTTTGAATTTTTCAAAACCTTCCATTCCATTTTTAGCATGCGTTACTTCAAAATCATTTAACATTAAATAATCTTTTAATATTGCTCCAAAATTTGGATCATCTTCTACTAGTAATATTTTTTTTGCTGTTTCCATAGTATTTTTTATTTTTCTTTTTTAATTAATAATTGGTAATTTAATTGTAAAAGTACTTCCCTTTCCTTTTTCACTTTCTACCGAAATATAACCATTGTGGTCATCTATAATTTGCTTAACGTATGATAATCCTAATCCATGTCCTTTTACATTATGAACATCTCCTGTATGCTCTCTAAAAAACTTTTCGAACACTCTTTTTTGAGCTGATTTACTCATTCCTATTCCGTTATCCTTTATTTTAATTAGAATAAAATCACGCAGATTTTCGGTATGAATATTAATAATTGGTCGTTCAACGGAATATTTTATAGCATTATCCAATATGTTAACAATTACGTTTGTAAAATGCGAATCATTTAATAAAGCTGTTATTCTTGTTGCTTGAAAATCTGTTGTTATCTCTCCTTCTCTATCTTCAATAATTAAAGCAATATGTTCTACTGCATCTTCAATAATTTCATGAATATCATGAGGATCTTTAATAATATCTAATTCTTTCTTCTCTAATTTTGAAATACGCAATACATTTTCTACTTGAGCATGCATGCGTTTATTTTCATCTTTAATCATTTGCAAATAACGTTGCACTTTCTCTTTATCATCAATGACTTTCGGATTTTTTATTGCATCTAAAGCTAGATTAATAGTAGCTATAGGTGTTTTAAGTTCGTGAGTCATATTATTGATGAAATCTGTCTTGATTTCAGAAATTTGCTTTTGTGTGATTAATTGTTTTAAAGCACTCACATAAGTCATAATAATAATCAAAGTCAACATTAATGACAAAGCAACAACCCAAAAAATTGATGATAAAACATACTTATTTTTTTGAGGGAAAGTCACTAATAATTGATAACGACTATTGCCATCTAAATCTTGAAAAATAGGTACTCCATAAGTATTGTTCTTATCGTAATTGAAATTCTCTGATTTTAACTTCGTTGCTAATCCATTATTATAAACACTAAACTCAAAAGGTGTTTTTACCTCATATTTGTTGAGTTCATTAAACAAAATTCGCTCTAAATCATCTTTTGACAATCGATCATAAAGTGATTTTTGAGCGATTACATCTTTAAATATTATTTCAAATTGTGCTCTGTCTAGAATATCTAAATTTCCTTTGTTTTCAATTGTGACATTTGGAGTGTTTCTTAACCCAATAGAAGAATTATCAATTCCATCTGCATTATATACTTCTATTTTACGTTCTGCAATGTATGATTTTATGGATGAAGTATCTGCTTTACTGTCAAAGAACGTTCCCTTAATATCAAAATCTTGGGGAATTATTGAATTTGAATAAAATACTGTCTCATTAGTTTTGTCATTCTTTGAGATATAATAAAAATTTCTGATATCACTTTGCTTAGGTGGTTTTCCTAAAATGTCAGTCATTTTATTAAAACTTTGATAAAAAGTGTAAAACTCTCTATCGTTAATTTTTTGTGATACATTTCCAATAACTTGCTGAACATGTTGCTTAAACTGTTCGTTGTTTTTTTGTAGCAACAGGTTTATCCAATAAAACTTAATTACTATTAGCCCTATTAATGAAACACTCATAAAAAAAACCAATAATCTAAATCTTGCTTTGTTCATCTATACAAATTTAGTATTTTAACATAATTAATGAATATATATTAACCAAACATTAACAAAATGACCCTAAATTAAGTTATTATAAATAATTTAACAGTTCATCTAACTGAATATGAGTGTCTTTTAGGGAAGTATTTTGAATTATATAATCGCTTTTTATTTTTTTTTCTTCTTCAGGCATTTGATTGTTAATTCGTTGCAAAACACTTTCCCTATCTACATTGTCACGTTTCATTGTTCTTTCTATTCGTGTTTCTAATGGTGCTGTTACTAAAATAATTACTTCACAATCTTTATAAGAACCTGATTCGAACAAAATTGCAGATTCTTTTACCACAAACTTGAAGTCTACCTTACTTTTTAACCACTTTTTAAAATGCTTTTTAACTTCTGGATGAATAATTGCGTTGAGTTGCGCTAATTTTTCTTTATCCTTAAAAACAATAGTAGCTAAAATGGTACGATTCACTTTATTATTTTCAATAACATCAACTCCAAATACCTTTTCTATCTGATTTATGACTTTTTTAGATTCAGTAATTTTTCTAGCTTCAAGATCTGCTATGTAAACAGGAATTCCTTTAGCTATTAAATAATTTGCAACAGTAGTTTTTCCACTACCAATTCCTCCTGTTAAACCTATAATTTTTGTCATAGTCATATTATTTAAAAAATAATTCTGGAAAAGCTTTTTTGGGTTCTTGCTTCAGTAACTTTACCTTAACAAATGAAAGTAAATATCCTTTTCCATATCCATAAAACTGAATAAAAGTTGCTATAACTGATAACATTCCAACCTTAACACTTTTATTTTTGATTGTACTATCAATGAATAGCATCAAAAAGTATGCAAAAAGTAATGAAATTGGCAAGTAAAATTGAAAAAAAGAAAATATAATAGCAAATAAGGTTCCAACCAAAAATAATGAAGGAAACCAAAACGTTATTTTTGAATATTCAGGATACCATGAATCTAAGATTGGCCTTGCTTTTCCAAATTTATTGACTTGAATAAAAAACTTATTCCAATCTATTCTTCGTTTATGATAAACAAACGCCTCTTTAATTAACGTAGTCTTATACCCTTTTTTCCAAAGTCTAATCGATAAATCTGGATCTTCTCCTGGATGAATGTTTCCAAAACCATTAGATTCATCAAATGCTTTTTTGGATAAACCCATATTAAAACTTCTAGGTTGAAATTTTTCTACCTTTTCACTTCCACCTCGAATTCCTCCCGTAGTAAAAAATGATGTCATAGCATAATTAATTGCTTTTTGTACATCAGAAAAACTATCTAAAGCCTTATCTGGTCCACCAAAACAATCCACATAATTTTGCTTCAACCCTTTTTTTACATTTTCAAAATAGGAAATTGGAAGAATACAATCAGAATCCAAAATGATAAAATAAGCACCAGAAGCTCTTTTCATACCATAATTTCTTGAATCTCCTGGTCCAGTATTTTCTTTAAATAAATACTTAATATTTAATTTTGAGGAAAACATCTTTACAACTTCCTCTGAAGTGTTCTTTGAACCATCTTCAATAATAACCACTTCAAAATCTAAATCAGACTGAATAGCTAAACTATCTAAAAGCTCTTTAGTTTCTTCAGGACGGTTGTAAACGGGTATGATAAACGAAAAATTCATTTGACAAAGATACTTTAATTCTAAAAAAAAACCACTTTAAAAAAAGTGGTCTTGCTTGTTATTGTTTAACTATTTTGATAGTCTTTGTAAAATCATCAATTTCTAATGTAACTATATAATTTCCAGCAGCTAATTTTGATAAATCTAAAGTAGCTTCCTTATCATTTATTTTTTGATTAAAAACTTCTTGACCCAAAGTATTAGTAATCTTTATTAAAGAAATTCTTGATGAATAATTTATCTTAAAATAATCTTTTACTGGATTTGGATATGATGTCAAATTACTTTTCTCAAAATCATTTAAACTCAACGTTCCATCATAAGCAGAAATTCGAAATAAAGAGAAATCATTTCCTCCAAAATCCCAAACTCTAACATAAATTATTTCTCCAGGTGTTCTTCCTGTTAAAGCAATTCTAGCATGAAAAGGGTCTGAACCACTATCATTATCACATTGCAATAAACTTAAAGCAGAACAACTTCCCGAATACAAAGCTAATCCTGTATCTGTTAAGCCACCAGGTTCTTGTTTAGTTTCGACTATAATATTTCCAGTTGATGGAATAGTTACTTTGTACCAAACATCTAAAAATACAGAACCAGTACAGCCAGGATTTGGAACTGTCGATGCCAATGCTCCAAAATTAGCTGATGTAATTTCGTTTTGAGAAAAAGTTGTTCCTGGAACCAAATTAATTGCTCCATTACAAGTATCGTTATTTGGTGGACAACTTGATTGTGTTAGAAACGGACTAATTAAAACACATGAAGAATCTTGATTATTGGTTACAGAAACCAAAACTGATGTTGCGTTTTGAAATGGACCTAATTGAACATTTCCTATTGCATTTAAACTAACTGGTGTACTTCCTAAATTATCTGAAACAGTAACAGATGTTGCAGAACCAAAACTAGTCACATTCGTGTTTATAAAAAACTGTGTATTACCACCTGAACAATCTGGAGTAATAGTATAAGTTGCTATTGGATTAGTACAGGTCGCTGCTTGAATATTTAAAGAATAAGCAACGGATTGAGGTGCTGGAAATGTAGAAATCACAATATAATAGGATTGTCCATTTGTAACTGGAAATTGACTAATTGTTCTAACCGTAGCTGTTCCATTTGCAACACCAGCTAAACAATTAGAACCAATGTCAGCACAACTTCCATAAACAAAAATACCAGAGTACACATCTGAACCTGTTGACGGTGTTAGATTAATATTAATAAATCCAGTAGTAGTTGCAGTATATTTATAAATTACATCATCACCATCTAAATAAAATTGAGAATTACTTCCACAATTTGATCCTTGCCCTCCAGAATAATCATCACCGTAGTTAGCAGTGTTATCAGTTGTATTATAAGGTAAAGAAGTTATTAATATTGGATTTCCACATACATTACCTATAGGTGGAGCTGCATTTGTTGTAAATGAATATTGAGTACAGCCCATTGCATTTCCATTTCCATTATAAGGTGTTATAGTAACATAATAAGTTGTTGAATAAGATAAAATTGGTAAATCATAAAAAGTAACATTTCCAACATTTACATTATTAACGATTTGAGTTCCACTAGTTGTTGTTCCAACCTTTAAAATATAACCAGTTGGGAATCCTGATGCTGCTGACCAATTTAAGTTTGTAGTTTCACTTACGTTAGTAGCTAAATTTGTTGGTGTTGTCATTACGGCATTACAATTTGGTACGGAAGCAGATTGGGATGCGTTAACGTTATCAATATAAAAATAATAATCTCCAGCTGTCCAAGTTGAAAGAAATCTTAATTTAAAATCTGAAGCATTTGGAACTGAAGCCGCTGGAATTGCAAATGATTTATTTGCACAACTATTACTAACAACATGATTTGAATCATTAATGGTGAATTGTGTTAACCAAGTACTTCCATTGTCTTGAGATGTTTGTACTTGTAAGTTTCCCCATCCTGCCGGAGTTGCCACTGTTGCTGCAGAAAAATTCACTACTTTATAGTCAAAAGTTATTATAACATTTTGTCCGTTTGAAACGGATGTATAATTAGGACTTGACAACCATCCAGTAGATGAAGTTGTACCAGAATACAAACTACTTCTAAAAGAATTCCCATTACATGCTTGCGAAGCAGAACCAGTATATCTGCTTGCTGTCCAGCCTGAAGGCAAAGATGTTGAAGCATTAAAATCTTCAGAAATTGAAACCTGAGAATATATATTTAGCGAAATAAGACAAAATAGAAATAGCGTAATTTTTTTCATAGATCGTTGTTTAACAGTTCAAATGTATTAAAAAATTAGATACAAAAAAAACTGCTCCAACTAAGGAGCAGTTTAATTTAAAAATTTTAATTATGCTTATTGCTTAATCACTTTTATTGTTTTAACAACATCACCAACGGTAACGTTTACAATATAAGCTCCTGCAGTTAAACTAGTCATATCAATTTGAGAAGTAGTATTATTTACTTTTCTTGAAATAACTTCTTGTCCTAGTAAATTAATTACTTTAACAGAAGTGATTTCTGAAGAGTAAGATAAGTTTAAAACATCTACGACTGGGTTTGGATAAGCTACAAAGCTAGCATTATCAAAACTTGAAGTTGATAAGGAACCATCATAAGCAGAAACTAAAAACGTTCCAAAAACATCATTTCCATATTCCCAAACTCTAAAATATAAAACACTTCCTGGAGTTTGACCTGTAACAATAATTAAGGGATGGTCACCACTTGCACTTGAAGAATCATTACAAGCTATTTCTGTTAAAGAACTACAAGTTCCACTATAAACAGATCCACCTGTATCAGTTAATCCACCTGTAGTAGGATTTACTTCGAATGTTAAACTACCTGAAGCAGGAACCACTGCAGAATACCAAACATCACCACCTTGGTAGGAAGCACAAGTAGGAGCAGTTTGTGTTGAACTAGTTGCTGCAACATTTGTTCCTGTAACTTGATTTGTTGCGAATATTCCACCAGGAGTTAATACTGTAGGGTTTGCACATTCATCATTTACTGGAGGACATGCATAAGTGAAATTCCCTAATGGTAAATCACAAGTTATGTCTGAACCATGTAAAATAGTTAACGTATTTGAAGAACCACTTGTAAAAGGTCCTGCTGTTACTACTCCTGTTGCAGTAATAGGTAATGTAGTTGTCCCATAACTTAAAACTGGAGAACCACTTCCTAAGTTAGTTACATCAACATTTACTGAATATTGATTATTAGTACAATCTGGTACTATTGTAGCTGTTGCACTAGCAGGTGTACATGAAGAAACTATTATATTTACTGAGAAATCTAAGGTAACTCCATATGATCCTGAATAACATGGGTCAGCTGTAGCTAAAGCATCAGCCGTAACAATTCGCATTTTATGTACTCCAATTGCAGCTGTTGCTGGCATTACAAAAGAGGCATTTAAAACGGTTGGGTTTGCAGATAACGATTCTCCTGTATAAACTAATTCAGAAGCATCAAATATATAATTGTCATTCAAATCAATCCAGATATAAGTGTTATATGTATAACCAGTTGCAAATGATATTTGAACATTTGTATTTAATCCTTGTGGCAAAGTCACTTGAGTTGCTGAATGATCAAAATAAGTAACAACATTTGTTGGAAAATCTGTTGACCCTAATTGAACATTTGTTATACCTGAATTATCAAGTACAGTTGGTACAGAAGGACAATAACAACCTGTTGAAGATGTTGTGAAATTTTGTTCCACACATCCTGTAGCAGATCCCGTTCCATTATAAGGAACAACTTTCCAAAAATATTGAGTATTTATCTGCCCAACAAAAGAATATGAATTATTTGAAATATCAACATTGTTAGCAATATCAGTTCCTCCTGAAGTTGTTCCAATTGTAATGAAATAACCAGAAGCTAAAGCATTAGAGTCCCAAGATAATTGATTTGCAAAATTACCACATGAATTTGGAGTAGCTACTAAATTTGTAGAGCAACTAGGCAATACCGTTGGAGTTATTTTTAATTCAAAATCATCAAAAGCAACGTACCAAGGACTAAAAGAAGGTTGATTTACTCTTAAGGCAAAATAATAAACTCCACTTGTTGTAGGAACAAATGTTCTTGTTACTTTAGCATAAGGCTGTATTGCTATAGTTCCAGTTCCTGGAACAGCGTAAGTAGATCCTAACTGAGTCGCACCTGTTGAAGATTGAGAAGTATTGTATAAATAATCTACAGTCCAACCAGTAAAACCGTCCCCTTGAATAAAAGAAGAAAAGTCATAAGAAGTACCAGCAACAAGATTAAAACCACCAGTCCAGATAAATTCATTTGTAGCAGACCAAGAGTCTCTTAAATAATTTGAGCCTGAATTTGCTGTATTGTAAGTTGTAGCATTTGCAGATGCCCAATCACCATTTTCCTTTAACCAACAAGGTGGAAAGTTAGTTGTTCCTAATGTTCCTGTTAAAGAATCAAAATTTTCATTCCAAGGAAATGTTGATATTGGAACACATGAGGTTAAAAATGATCCTGATAAAGAATTTGTACTAGTTGAAGGACCTGCACAAATAGCTCTTACATAAAATTGATAACTAGTTTGAGGCATTAAACCCGATAAAGTAAAAGGATTTGTACTTGCAGCCACTGTTGTTCCTGTTCCTATAGTAAAACCTGGAGCACCATATTCAATCTCCCAAGAAACATCACTAGCATTCCCAGTCCAATTTATTGTTGCTCCACTTGATGTAACAGCAGTTGCAGAAACATTTGTTGGGTTTGAACAAGCGGGAATAGCTTCCCAAGCAACATCGTCTAAATAAGCTGTAGTAGAACCCCCAGGAAAGCCAGAGTTTTTTATAGATAGGTACTTAACTCCTACAGGAATTCCAGTAGGTATGACTACAATTTCTTGAGTATTTCCAACGACTGTTCCAGGAATTGTTATTTCTTCTAGTTGTACAAAAGTTGTAACGTCCGCTGGATCAGTTAAATATCCAACAACTAAAAATCTATTAGTTCCTGATGAAGAAAAAGCTTTGAATTTTAATCTATGTGTATTAGCTTGTAAATTTGAAACAGCAGGTAAAATTGCATAACCCTCTGTAGGTGTAGTACCACTGGCAAACATATAAAGTCTATTAGATGGTGACATTGGAGCCAAAGCTCCAGTTGTTACATAAGTATTTCCGTTACCTCCTTTAGACCAGCAATTTTGCATGGCACTAGTTGTTCCAGTCGATGTATATGAATCAAAATTTTCAAAAAATGCTGTAACTTCTCCACAAGTTGTAAAAGAAGTCTCGGCACAAGATGTCGCTGAACCATTTGAATTTGATGGTGTTACAGTAACATAATATGTAGTAGCTGAACTTAAAACACCTAAGTTATAAGTCAAAACATTTCCTACAGAAACATTGTTTAAAACATCTGTACCTCCTGAAGTAGTTCCAACCGATATAGCATAGTTTGTTGCAGCACCAGCAGCAGCTGGCCATGAAATATTTGATGAGGAAACATTAACAGCCATATTAGCTGGTGAAGATAATACGACACATGCTGGTGGATTCACTAATGGAGTTGCTGTAAAACTAGTTACATTAAAGTTTAATCCATTTGGCGTACCCCATTGACCAATTGCTATGTAAACAGTTTGATTTGCTGCAATGTTTGCTGTAACTGTTTTTGAAGTATTGGCCCCTGTTAGTCCAACAGAAGTTATGTGTCCAGATAAAACTGTTCCAGAACAATTTGCAAAAATTCCAATTCCATTCCATGAGTTTACAGAGAAGATAGTCATAGAAATCTCTTCTGGATTTGAACCAGAAGTATATGTATAAGTATATACATCGTCATCCCAATAAAAACCGCTAGTGGGAGCAGTATCTGTTGGATTGTCATTCCAATCTTCAGGACCTGCATTTCCTGGTGTTGTAATTCCTGTCGCTGTAAAACCATTGGTTAAAACAACTGCGGAAGTACAACCGAATTGTGCATTCATTTGCCATGAGACTATTAGAAGCACAATCATTAAAGTAATTTTTTTCATAAATATTATAATTGTTTGTTAATAATATGCTAATATAAGCAAAAATGAATTTAAATTAAAAAAAAACAGCTGTAAAATAAATTTACAGCTGTCTTTTAACTTAATTTATACTAAATAGTAAATTAATTACTGCTTAATCACTTTTATTGTTTTAACAACATCACCAACGGTAACGTTTACAATATAAGCACCAGCTGTCAAACTTGACATATCAATTTGAGAAGTTGTATTGTTAACTTTTCTTGAAATAACCTCTTGACCTAATAAATTAATCACTTTAACAGAAGATATTTCTGAAGAGTAAGATAAATTTAAAACATCTACAACTGGGTTTGGATACGCTACAAAACTAGCATTATCAAAACTAGAAGCTGATAAGGAACCATCATAAGCTGAAACTAAAAATGTTCCAAAAACATCATTTCCATATTCCCAAACTCTGAAATATAAAACACTTCCTGGAGTTTGACCTGTAACAATAATTAAGGGATGATCACCACTTGCACTTGAAGAATCATTACAAGCTATTTCAGTTAAAGAACTACAAGTTCCACTATAAACAGCTCCAGCAGTATCTGTCAATCCACCTGTAGTTGGATTCACTTCGAATGTTAAACTACCTGAAGCAGGTACCACTGCAGAATACCAAACATCACCACCTTGATAGAAAGCACAAGTAGGAGCAGTTTGTGTTGAACTAGTTGCTGCAACATTTGTTCCTGTAACTTGATTTGTTGCGAATATTCCACCAGGAGTTAATACCGTAGGGTTTGCACATTCATCATTTACAGGAGGACATGCATAAGTGAAATTCCCTAATGGTAAATCACAAGTTGTGTCAGAACCATGTAAAATAGTTAAAGCATTTGAAGATCCACTTGCAAAAGGTCCTGCTGTTACTACTCCTATTGCAGTAATAGGTAATGTAGTTGATCCATAACTTAAAACTGGAGAACCACTTCCTAAGTCAGTTACATTTACGCTTACAGAATATTGATTATTAGTACAATCTGGTACTATTGTAGTTGTAGCACTGGCAGGTGTACACGTAGAGACTATTATATTTACTGAAAAATCTAAGGTAACTCCATATGATCCAGAATAACATGGATCAGATGCTGGTAAAAAGTCAGCAGACACTAATCGCATTCTATGAGTTCCTAATGCAGCTGCTGCAGGCATTACAAAAGAGGCATTTAAAACAGTTGGATTAGTAGATAACGATTCTCCTGTATAAACAATTTCTGATGCTTCAAATGTAAGATTATCGTTAAAATCAATCCAGATATAAGTGTTATATGTATAACCTGTTGCAAATGAAATTTGAACATTTGCATTTAATCCTTGAGGTAAAGTTACAGTCGTTGCTGCATGACTAAAATACGTTACATCAGTAGTAGGAAAAGCTGTAGTTCCTAATTGCACATTTGTAATACCTAAACCATCATTCGAAGTTGGAACTGACGGACAGTAACATCCTGTTGCAAAAGTTGTAAAACTTTGTTCTGTACAACTTACTGCATTTCCGATAGCATTATAAGGAGTTAATGTATAATAATAAGTAGTATTAAAGTTTCCTGTATATGAATATGAAGTAACATTTCCTAAATCTAGGTTATCAACAACTTGATTTCCTCCTGTAGTTGTTCCAATAGTTATTCTATAACCATCAGCTCCAACAGTTGGATCCCAAACAAAAGAAGTAGCATAATTACCACAAGCAGCATCTGGTGTCACAACTATATTAGCTGCACAAGAAGGAACTGAAGCTGGAACTGGTTCCCAAACTACATTATCAATTTTTATTGTTTGAAAAGTTGCAGTACTTCCATGCTTAAATGCAATATAATGATCAGTAGTGGTAACTGTTGAAAAATCTACAATATATTCATTGAAACCATTTGGAGCCTGAAATGGCTCTACTGCATTATAAGTTGATGCATCTGTTGGATCTGACATTGTTCCAACTTCCATAGTATAATTTGTACCTCCACTAACTCTAAATTTTAGTCTATGAGTTCCATTAGGTAAATCCGTTAAATTTGGAGTTACTAAAAGTAAAGTTACAGTAGCATCACCTGAATTATAAAGTTCTGCACTATTTGGCTCTGTAAAAGCTAGATTATCTTGAATTGAAACCCTAGCAAAAGCATCAGTTGAATTAACAACTTTATACCAACAATTAGTTAAACCCCCACTTGGTGTTGTATCAAAATTTTCCGTAAAACTACCAAAAGGAACACATGCTGTAACAAAAGAAAACGGTCCAGTCCAATAACTTGTACTAGATGTACAATCTGCTTGAACATAGTAATCATATTGCGTATTAGGAGTTAATCCACTTAAAACATATGGATTAGTTGTTACTCCTATTACACTTGTTCCACTACCTTGAACATAACCTGCTGGTCCATATTCTACATTCCAAAGAGTTGAAGTACCCATTTCCATCCAAGCTAATTGTGCTGAAGTAGTTGTAATTGCACTAACTGCTAAACCATTTGGTTCTGGACAACTTGGCGTAAGTCTAACTTGGAAATTATCAACGAAAAATTCTATATCTGCATTACCATTGTCTATTCCTTCTACCATTCTGAATGCAAATTTTACAGTTTGACCAGCAAAAGCACTTATATCAATAATATTAATAGAACCTGTATTTGAAGGCGCATGAGTTGCATCAAATGTATATAATACAGACCAGTTAGCTGTTCCTGTAGAAATTAAAACTTCAACCACATCATCAGCTTCCCATGGTGTTGTTGGTGCTGCTGTACTTGCATATTGAGTTGCTGCAGCATCAAATTTTATTTCATAACCTGTAGCAGGAATAACATATTGAGGTGAAATAAACCAATCATTGGTGTTTGATGTATAAAAATTATACTTTACTGCTCCTGTTGTTCCTACGTTTGCAAAACCATCTGCAAGCCAAGCTCCTGCATCCGGAGTTGCTGGGCCAGCTGTAATATCTCCACCACTTGCTTTTGACCAACAAGCAGGTATAAAAGTTGCAAAAGTTTCAATAGAAGGTACAGTTATAGCCACACAAGCTGTTGAAAAAGTACCTGATGCAGACCATGAAGAAGTTTCTGTTCCACAATTTGATCTTACCCAATAATAATATTGTGTAGATGGATTTAATGCTGTTAAATTCGCAGTTGTTCCAGTAGTAATAGTACCATTTGGAGTTGTAGTTGCAATTGGTGCAGTAGCAGTGGTTGAATAATAATAATCATAACCCCCTGAAGGCACATTAACTGGTGCAGTCCAAGAAATATCGGCTGTAGTTGTTGTAACATTTGTTGAACTTAACCCTGAAGGCACAATACAACTAGTTATCAATAATACAGAAGTATTATGACAAACAGCTGAACCAGCACAAGCAGCATCATCTGAAAGGTGAATTCTAACTCCAGCTACAGCTACATTTGTAACTGTTTGAGGAGACACCCCATGTTGAATAACGGTATTTGACAGATCCGTTATTGTTACATAAACATGAGTTCCTGCTCCATAGGTAGTACCCACTTGTCCAGCAAAGACATAATCTTCACCCAAAGTTAAACCTGTAACAGTTGAATATTCTGCCGTACTAAAAGCACAAGTAGTAATTCCTTGGAGTAAACCGGAATTATTAGACACAACATTACCAAACGCGTCTGGACGTATGCATTGTGCATTAATTGATACAAATGTTGTCGAGAAGAACCCTAAAAGGATAATCAACGGCAACATTAGTTTAGATGTAATTTTTTTCATGTATTTGTTAATTTTAAGTTAAACATTTACGAATTTAATCAAAAAATAATAACAACGCATTATAAAACAAAAAAAAACTGCTCCAAATTTGGAGCAGTTTAAAATATAAAATTATTTTTCTACTTATTGCTTAATAACTTTTATTGATTTAACTATATCATCAATTGTAATATTAATAATATATGTACCAGCAGTTAAGCTTGCCATATCAATTTGAGTTGAAGTATTTTCAACTTTTTTAGATAAAACAACTTGACCTAATAAATTAATTACTTTAACAGAAGCTATTTCTGTAGAGTAAGATAAATTTAATACATCTCTAACTGGGTTTGGATAAGCTACAAAACTTGCAGAATCAAATCCGTTAACTGATAACAATGGTGTAATATTTACAGTGAAGTCTA
This sequence comes from Flavobacterium gelidilacus DSM 15343, assembly GCF_000422685.1. GTDB lineage: Bacteria > Bacteroidota > Bacteroidia > Flavobacteriales > Flavobacteriaceae > Flavobacterium > Flavobacterium gelidilacus. The sequence goes on from NZ_AUGN01000009.1 coordinate 96,309, forward strand.
ATGTTACTCCATATGAACCAGAATAACAAGGATCTGCAGTTGTTAAAACATCCGCTGTTACAAGACGCATTTTATGCGCTCCTAATACAGCTGCAGTTGGCATCAAGAACGAGGCGTCTAGTACTGAAGGATTTGCTGCTAAAGATTCACCTGAATAAACGATTTCTGAAGCTTCAAAAATATAATTATCGTTAAAATCAATGTAAATGTATGTATTATATGTATATCCTGTTGCAAATGAAATTTGAACATTCGAGTTAGCACCTTGAGCAAATGATACTGAAGTCGCTGAATGATCAAAATAAGTTACATCTCCATTAGGAAAGTCAGTTGTACCTAGTTGAACATTAGTTATACCGGAATTATCATTTGAAGTTGGAATTGAAGGACAATAACAACCTGTGGCAACAGTAATATAACTTAATTCTGAACAACCTGTAGCAGATCCTGAAGCGTTAAATGGTGTAACCGTATAATAATAAGTTGTATTAACTAATCCAATATGAGAGTAAGTTGGTGCTGCACCAATATCTACATTATCTAAAACATCATTTCCTCCTGATGTAGTACCAATAGTAAGATAATACCCGTCTGCTAATGCTGTTGCATCCCAAGAAATAACTGTAGCCTCGTTTCCACATGTCGCATTTGGTGTTGCAACTATATTTGCAGCACATACTGGTGGTGTAGAAGGAGATTCTTCAATTGTTACATCATCAATGGCAATATCATCATAAAAACCAGTTGTACTTCCAGCATAAATAAATCTAACCTGAATATCACCTGTAATTGTTAAAGAACTTAAACTTATAGTTTTCTTTTCCCAACCACCAACAGTGTTAGAGTTATATACTGCCATATTATTCCAAACAGCACCATCCCAAACTTCAACAGTTAATGTAGAATTTTGTTGTCCTTCATTATCACTTAACTCATAAAAAGTAAGTCTTGGAGTAGTCAATGTAGAAACATTAATTAGAGGAGACGATAAAGTAACGTCAGAAAAATCAGGAGTTGAATCATCTACCCATGCAAAATAATTATTGGTAGCTGTATTTCCTGTTATTGTCCCATTATTACCAATGTGATTAAATCCAGGAGCATTAGAAAACTGCCAATTTTCTCCACCACTCATCGTCCAACAAGTGGGTATACTTCCACCGGTTTCAAAACCTTCTGTATAAGGAGCGTTAAATGTTACACATTGTGATGTAAAAGTAAAAGGACCTGACCAAGTACTCATTCCTGATGTTCCTCCACAATCAGCTTGTACATAAAAATCATATACTGTTGCTGGGGTTAATGCTGTTAATGCATATGGATTTGTAGTTGTTCCTGAAACTAAAGTTCCACCTGAACCTTGAGTAAATCCAACTGGACCGTACTCAACATTCCAAGTTGTCGCAGAACCATTTTCTGTCCAACCTAACAAGGCACTTGTTGATGTGATAGTAGTTGCTGTTAAAACTGTTGGTGCTGGACATGAAATTAAAGTTGTAAAATTAAATGGTCCAGACCAAATACTTTGTCCATTAGTTGATCCACAATCAGCTCTAACATAAAAGCTATAAGATGTATCTGCAACTAATCCTGTTAAACTGTATGGATTAGTAGTAGTTCCTGTAATAGTTGGTGTACCTGTTGGTGTAAAACCAGTTGTTCCCCATTCTATGTCCCATATTGTAGATGAACCGTTTTCAGTCCAACCTAAATCTACAGAATTTGCAGTAATATTAGTAGCTATTAAAGATGTTGGAGCAAGACATGTAGGAGCTTCCATTACAAAGAAATCATCAACACCTAAATCATTATAGTAATAATCTGAAGTTGTTCCTGCTGGATTTGCAATCGCATAAATACGAAATTTAGTTGTAGAAGGCACTGTTGATGGAACAACTGCTGCAACTTCTACCCAACCTGTAAAATTACCTGTTTCAGTCGCAATATTTAACCATGTGGCACCATCCCATACATCTAAAGCAATTGTATGATTAATTGCATTAGTTGTGTTTTCTGATAAAAACCAAAAACCTGCATATGGAGAAGTTAATCCACTAATATCAATTAAAGGAGTAACCATTTCGTTTGCAGTGATATTGCTTGAGGCATCAATCCACATATAATTTGCAGTAGTTGTCGTATGATCACCTATATCTGGTGAATAAGTATTTCCTGTGTTTGTTACATCATTTGTAACATCCCAAAAATCTGGACCAACTTGTGTTTCCCAACATAAAGGTAAAGCAGTATAAGGTGACACTAAAGCCAAACCATCAAAGTTTTCTAGATATGGTGCAACAAAAGCTGTACAAAGAGTTGTAAATGTGTGAGGTCCTATCCAAAAACTTGTACCCGCAGTTCCTCCACAATCAGCTTGAACATAATAATCATAAACTGTAGAAGGAGTTAATGCTGATAGTGTATATGGGTTTGTTGTTACTCCAGAAACTAATGTTCCTCCAGTTCCTTGAGTAAATCCTACTGGACCATATTCAATGTTCCAAGTCGTAGATGTACCCATTTCTGTCCAACCTAATACTGCTGAGTTTGATGTTACATTTGAACTCGTTAGTGACGTTGGTTCTGGACAAGCTGGAATAGCTTCCCAAATTACATCATCAACATAAGCCACAGTAGTTCCTGCAGGACTTCCAGGGTTCAAAATTGCTAAGTGATTAACTCCAGCTGGAACTCCAGTTGGAACAATTGTAAACTCTTGAGCAGTCGCTGCCGCTGTTGATGGAAGAAATACTTCTGTTAATTGAATAAAAGTTGTAATATCTGATGGATCTGTTAAGTATCCTACAGATATAAATTCATTTGCACTTGTAGCGTAGGCTTTAAACTTTAACCTATGCGTATTTGCTTGTAAATTAGAAACTCCAGGCAAAACAGCACATGCTTGCGTTGGCGTTGTTCCACTTGCACTCAAGTAAAGTCTTTTTGCAGGAGACATTGGAGATACAGAACCAGTAGTAATGTATGTAAATCCTGTTCCTAATCTACTCCAACAATCTGGCAATGGATTTGCAGCCCCAGTAGCATAAGGTTCAAAGTTTTCTATATAATTTGTTACATTATCACATTGTGTTTTAAATGTAAATGGTCCAAACCAAGAACTGTTTACTGGTCCAGTACAAACGCCTCTAACATAAAACTGGTATGAAGTATTAGCCGTTAAGCCTGATAAAGAATATGGGTTATTTGTAAGTCCATTAACCATCGTTCCTGAACCTAATGAAAAACCTGTTAAACCATATTGGATATCCCAAACAGTCTCTGACCCTCCATTTGTCCAACCAAGAGTTGCACTGTTGTTTGTTATCGCTGTTGCCGTTAAAGCAGAAGGTTCAACACATGCTGAATTTACTTCCCATTTTACATCATCAATGTATGCTGTTGTAAAAGCACCTGCAACTAAATTAAAAACTAGTTGAGTTACTCCAGCAGGAACCCCAGTGGGTATAACTGTAAATTCTTGTGTATCTGCAACACTATTACTAGGAATTTGAAATGGTTGCAGCTCTACATAAGTTGATTCGTTTCCTGGTATTGTAAAATAACCAACACTCAACACTTTATTTGCAGTCGTACAATAGGTCTTAAATTTTAATCTATGCGTATTGGCTTGTAAATTAGATACTGGTGGCATTACTGCATAGGCAGTTGTTGTTGCACTTATGTTCATATACAGCCTATTTGCAGGTGACATTGGAGAATTAGAACCAGTATTTACATATACATTATTAGAAGTACCTACTTTACTCCAGCATACTGGTAAATTTCCTGTACCTGTTGGTGTAGTATCAAAGTTTTCTACGTAAGCAGCAACATCAACACATAATGTAGTAAATGTCATAGGACCTGCCCATATACTTTTATCAGATGTACCACAATTACCTCTAACCCACATATAGTAAGTTGTAGCTGGCGCTAATGAAGTTAATGAAACTGTAGCAATTCCAGTACCTGTTGTTCCAGTTGGAACTGTAGCAGGTAATGGAGCCGTATTTGAAGTTGAATAATAATATTCATATCCGTTTTGAGGTTGAACTGCATTTTCTGTCCAAGCAACATCAACAAAAGTTGTTCCTAAATTAGAAGTAACTAAACTATTAGGAGCATTACAAGAAACTACAAAATCAAAACCAATTAATGGTCTTCTATAATTTGTTGAAGCCAAAGATGCTGAAAGTGTTCCTGTTGTATTGTTGTTATATTTAGTAGTATTACTATTTGCTGTATCAATACAAGGAGCAATATATTCATAATTCCAAGAAATTGATGAACTTGCAGTTGTATTGCTATATTCAAAAAAGACAGCAAGATTTTGTGTACCAGTATATGTAAAATTCGTTGCAAATGGAAAAGATTTCCATCCAGCATCACTACCTACTGCTGAAGCAGGGTTTGAATCATATACTAAAGTTGCACCTGTAGTTTCTGTAGCCCAATCAATTGCTGTTGCTCCCCAATCTGTTGCTGTAACCTCTTTTAAGTATATCTTAAAATTTGGTGTTCCTGCCATTGACCCAGTAGCTGTACTTCTTTGAAAATACATTGAATTCAATACTTGACCATTTAGTGTACTTAATTGAGATGCAGGATAAATAACAGCTGTTCTGTTATTAGAATTAATTGTTGATTGGCTATACATTGGTCCATAAGTGGTTGTACCAAGGTTTGAACAAGAATTAATAGTCCATAATTGGGCGTTCACCTGTGTGAACGCAAAAAAGGCAAAGAGCCAAATAGTAATTTTTTTCATGTGGTTTGTTTTGATTAAAAAATTTGTAGATAGCCAAAATACTAAATAAAATCAAAAAAATCAAAAAAAAACCGTAAAAAAATGCTTTTTAGATAACGAAATCACATATTTTCATATTATTGTTAAAAAAAAACAGTTGCAAAAAAATTGCAACTGTTTAGTATAAATTCTAAAAAATAAATCTTTAGTTTTTAATAACTTTTATTGTTTTAACTATATTACCAATAGTAACATTAACAATATAAGCTCCATCATTTAAGCTAGACAAATCTAACTGTGTGGAAGTATTTTCAACATTTTTAGATAAAATCACTTGTCCTAATAAGTTAATTACTTTAACAGAATTAATATTTGAAGTGTAAGATAAATTTAAAATATCATTAACTGGATTTGGATAAGCAACAAAACTTGTGGCATCAAATCCATTAACACCTAACACAACTGCAACTGTAACAGCAAATGGCGCACTAGAACATCCATTTTCGAAATTTACTGCATAATATGTTGTATTATCTATTAATTGAGTCCCGGCTGTTAATACATTAGTATTTGCTAAAGCATCAGCTTGTGACAAGTACCAAGAAACAGTCATTGGTGTTACTACCAAATCTTCAATTGTCGCATCAGCAGCATTACTTACAGAAATACTTTGAGTAGCAGAACCAGAAGGTGTTGTTAAAGCATTAATAGTAATATCGTAATCTTCTGCCTCTCCATAACCATATGATGCACATGGATCAATTAAAGAGCCTGTTGTATTCCAAACATCTCTTACTCTCATTTTGTGTAATCCAGCTTGAGCTGAACAAGGAATTGGTAATTGAATAGTTCCTGACCCATTTGCCAGAATTGATGTTGTAGTAAAGCCCATTCTCTCTGAAGCAGAGAAAGTTAAATCATCATTAAAATCGATCCAAACAGCTACATTTTGACTGCCAAAAGAACCAATAGTAACAACTAAGTCATAAGTAACTCCAGGTTGTAAAGTAGCAGTATAATTAGGTTGACCAGTAAAATATGTATAATATGGACCAGTAGAAGCGGTTCCTGAATTATTTGACAACGTAGTACCTGTTATAACAACATTGGAAATTAAATCATTACTTGAAATTCCTGTTGTATATATTGGAGAACAAGTACAGCCAGTTACAAAAGTTGTAAAACTTTGTTCAACACATCCTGTTGCATCACCAACTGAATTAAATGGCACTACTTTATAATAATAAGTCGTATTAAATGTTCCTACAATTGAATAAGAAGTCACATTTCCTACATCAACATTATTTAAAACATCAATACCTCCTGAAGTTGTTCCAATTGTTAATTTATACCCATCTGTTAATGGTGCTGCATCCCATGCAATAGAAGTTGCAAAGTTTCCACATGCTGCATCTGGAGTAGCAACAATATTTATTGTACATGATGGTGCTATTACTGGTAATAATTCCCAAGCAAAATCATCTAAATACATTGAAGCCGAAGACGCTGTAAATCCAGGATTCTTTAATGCTAAATGTTTAACACCAGCTGGAATTCCAGTTGGAACAACAACATATTCTTGAGTATTTGCAATTACAGTTGATGCTAAAGTAACATCTTGTAATAATACAAAAGTACTAACATCACTTGGATCAGTTAAATATCCAACTTGTAAAACTCTATTTGCTAATGTTGCATATCCTTTAAACCTTAGTCTATGTGTATTTGCTTGTAAATTAGATACAGCAGGTAAAATTGCATATGCTTCTGTTGGTGGGTTTGCTGTTCCACTTGCAAACATATATAGTCTATTTGCTGGAGACATTGGAGAAACAGCACCTGTTGTTAAATATGCAGAACCTGTACCTCCTCTTGACCAACAATCTGCTATTGGATTTGCAGAACCTGTAGGGAAAGAATCAAAATTCTCAGTATAATCTGTAACATCATCACATTGTGTTTTAAATGCAGATGGACCAGTCCAAGTACTTGAATCAGATGAAGAACATACTGCTCTTACATAAAAGTCATAAGAAGTATTAGATGTTAAACTTGTCAATATAAATGGATTTGTTGGTGCTGCAATAACAGTACCTGTTCCTTGCGCAAAACCTGTTGTTCCATACTCAATTTCCCATTGAGTAGCAGTAGCCCCTTCAGTCCATCCAATACTTGCTGTATTGTTTGTAATCATAGTTGATACTAAAAAACTAGGTTCTACACAAGAAGGAATTGGTTCCCAAGCTACATCGTCAACATAAAAAGTAGTTGATGATGCTGGGAAACCAGGGTTTTTAATACATAAATGTTTGACTCCCACAGGCAATACTCCAGGAATAACGGTAAATTCTTGAGTTGTAGCTACAGTTGTTCCCGGTAAATAAATTTCTTCTAATTGAATAAAAGTATTCATATCAGTAGGGTCGGTTAAATAACCTATAACCATAAACCTATTTAATGTTGTTGCGTAAGCTTTAAATTTTAGTCTATGTGTATTTGCCTGTAAGTTTGAAACAGCTGGCAAAACTGCATAACCTTCAGTAGGAGTTGTCCCACTAGCAAACATATAAAGTCTTTTGGTTGGAGACATCGGAGCAACAGCACCAGTTGTGATATAAGTACTAGTCGATGTTCCTCCTCTACTCCAACAATCAGGCAAACTAGTAGTTGATGATGGATAAGCCTCAAAATTTTCAAAATAATCAGTCACATCATCACATTGTGTTTTAAACAAAAATGGACCAAACCAAGAACTATTCTCTGGCCCTGAACAAACTCCTCTAACATAAAACTGATATGAAGTACTACCAATTAAACCATTTAAAACATATGGATTAGTTGTTACGCCATTAAGGATAGTTCCAGAACCTAATGAAAAACCAGTTAAACCATATTGAATATCCCAAATAGTTTCCGATCCACCATTTGTCCAACCTAAAGTTGCACTTGAATTAGTAATCATTGTTGCTGTTAAAGCAGAAGGTTCAACACAAGATGAATTCACTTCCCATTTTACATCATCAATATATGCCGTTGTTGTAGCACCTGCTACTAAATTAAATACTAATTGAGTAATACCTGCTGGAACTCCAGTAGGAATTACTGTAAATTCTTGTGTATTTGCTACAACTGTACTTGGCATTTGAAATGGTTCTAATTCAACATAAGTAGTTGCATCCCCTGGTGTTGTAAAATAACCAACACTTATAACTTTATTTGCAGTAGTACAATATGTTTTAAATCTTAGTCTATGCGTATTGGCTTGTAAATTTGATACTGGAGGCATGATTGCAAAGGCAGTAGTCGTAGCACTAATATTCATATATAATTTATTAGCTGGTGACATTGGAGCTACCGAAGCAGTAGTATTATATACATTTGCAGATGTTCCTGCTTTACTCCAACATACAGGCAAATTACCTGAACCTGTTGATGATGTATCAAAATTTTCTACAAAGGCTGCAACATCCACACATAATGTTGTGAAAGAAATTGGACCTGCCCATATACTTTTATCAGATGCACCACAATTACCTCTAACCCACATATAATAGGTTGTAGCTGGCGTTAATGAAGTTAATGAAGTTGTAGTAACTCCAGTAGCTGTTGTTCCTGTAGGAACTGTAGCAGGTAATGGAGCTGTATTTGAGGTTGAATAATAATATTCATAACCGTTTTGAGGTTGAACAGCATTTTCTGTCCAAGCAACATCAACAAAAGTTGTTCCTAAATTAGAAGTAACTAAACTATTAGGAGCATTACAAGAAACTACAAAATCAAAACCAATTAATGGTCTTCTAAAGTCTGTTGATGCAAGTGAAGTAGCTAAAGTACCTGTTGTATTATTATTATATTTAGTAGTATTGCTATTTGTTGTTGTTGAACAAGGTGCAGTATATTCATAATTCCATGAAATTGATGTACTTGCAGTAGCATTATAATATTCCATAAATACAGCTAAATTTTGTGTTCCGCTGTAAGTGAAATTAGTTGCAAATTGAAATGATTTCCATCCAGCATCACTACCCGTTGCGGCAGCTGGATTTGAATCATAAACTAAAGTAGCACCAGTAATTGTTGTTGCCCAATCTATTGCAGAAGCACCCCAATCTGTTGCAGCAACCTCTTTTAAATAAATTTTAAAATTTGGTGTTCCTGCTATTGTTCCTGTAGTTGTACTTCTTTGAAAGTACATAGAATTTAACACTTGACCTGTAAGATTTGTCAATTGAGATGAAGGATAAATAACTGCTTTTCTACTATTTGAATTAGCAGTTGCAAGCGTATTCATTGGCCCATAAGTCGTTGAGCCTAAATTGGAGCACGAATTTATAGTCCATAATTGCGCATTTACCTGAACAAAGGCAAATAATGCTAAAATTAATAAAGTAATTTTTTTCATTTTCTGTGAATGATTAATTGTTAGTTAGGTCAAATTAAGGCATAAAAAAACTCTAATCAAATCATGAATTTAAAAAAAATAAGCCTTTTAAAGCTTTATCACAAAATAGATTTAAATAGTTAAAATAACATAAATAAAAAAACTCACAACAGTTGTTGTGAGTTTTATATTTTCATGAAATATACTAAATTAAATACTTGGCACTTGTACCATTTCATTAACATCAGCTAAATAATCTACACCTTCAAAGCCAAAGCCAAATAGATTTAAAAAGTCTTGTTTATAACCAGCTAAATCTCCGATTTCAGATAAGTTTTCTGTTGTAGCTTTTTCCCATAACACTGCAATTTCATCTTGAATATCTTTTCTCATTTCCCAATCATCAATTCTTATTCTTCCTGCTTCATCTAAAGGAATATCTTTTCCTGAGAAAACTCTATCGGCATATAAACGTTGGATTTGTTCAATACAACCTTCATGAATTCCTTCTTCTTTCATTAATTTATACAATAACGATATATATAAAGGTATAACTGGAATTGCCGAACTTGCTTGAGTAACTAATGCTTTATTTACAGAAACATAAGCTTTCCCGTTAAGGTCTTTTAAATTATCTGTAATCTCAAAAGCAGTAGCTTCTAAATGATCTTTTGCACGACCAATGGTTCCTTTTCTATAAACTGGTTCTGTTAATGATGGGCCAATATATGAATAAGCAATAGTTGTTGCTCCATCAGCTAATAAATTTTCGCTTTTTAAAGCTTCCATCCACATTGCCCAATCTTCTCCACCCATTACGGTTACTGTGTTTTCAATATCTTCTTCATTAGCCGGATCAATTGAAACTTGTGTTACATTTCCTGTGTGAAAATCTACTGTTTTGTTGGTAAAGTTTTGTCCAATTGGTTTTAGAGTTGAACGGTGTAAAACTCCTGTTTTAGGATGCATTCTTACTGGTGAAGCTAAACTATAAATAACTAAATCAACTTGACCTAAATCAGCTTTAATCATGTCTAATGTTTGTCTTTTTACTTCATCTGAAAAGGCATCTCCATTAATACTCTTTGCATACAAACCTGCTTTAGTTGCTTCTCGTTCAAAAGCAGCTGAATTATACCAACCTGGTGAAGCTGTTTTACCTTCTGATGGTGGTTTTTCAAAGAAAACTCCAATTGTACCAGCATCTGAACCAAAAGCACTTGAGATTCTTGATGCTAAACCAAATCCGGTTGAAGCTCCAATTACTAATACTTTTTTTGCACCATCAATTTTTCCTTTTGATTTTATATATTCAATTTGATTTTTTACATTTTGTTCACAGCCTTTTGGATGAGCTGTTAAACAAATAAATCCTCTCATTCTTGGTTCAATTATCATCTTTTTATTTTTTTGTTATTTAGTTTATATGTTGTGAAATTTAATTTGATAGACAAATATAAATGAATATATTAATTCAACAATGCTTTTGCGTGATTGATTGCTGATTCAGAAATATCTTTACCTGACAGCATTTCAGCAATTTCCACTACTCTTTCGTCATCTGTTAACAGCTTAATCTCTGAAGTTGTATCGTTGTTTTGTGTCACTTTAAACACTTTGTAATGCTGATTTCCTTTTGAAGCAATTTGAGGTAAATGTGTAATGGCAAAAACTTGCATTTTATTGCTCATTATTTTCATAATTTCAGCCATTTTTAAAGCAATTTCACCTGAAACTCCTGTGTCAATTTCGTCAAAAATTATAGTTGGTAATTTTGAATAATCAGTTAAAACAGCTTTGATTGACAACATTATTCTCGACATCTCTCCACCAGAAGCTACCTTTTTTATTGGTTCTAATTTTGAACCCTTATTAGCTGAAAACAATAAGTTTATTTGATCTTTTCCAAATTTATTATACGTTTCTGTTGGCGTAATTTCAAACTCAAATTGTGCATCTGGCATTCCTAATTGTGTGATAATTTGAGTGATTTGTGCAATGAATATTTTAGATGCTTTTTGTCTTGTTTGTGTTATTATTGAAGCTTGTTTGTCTAAAGTTTCTTTTGAAGTTGAAATTTGACTTTCCAACTTTTTAATCAAAGAGTCAATATCATCAAATTTGACTACTTTTTGTTCTAGATTTTCTTGAATTTGAAGTAACTCTTCAATAGAATTAGCTTGATGCTTCTTTTGTAAATCATAAATGACTTGCAGTTTATTGTTCACTAATTCCGTTCTGCTTGGATCATCAATTAGTTTTTCGGCTAGAGATTCATTTTCTGCAATAATATCTTCAATTTCGATTAATGAAACGGTAATTCTTTCATGCAAATCATTAAACTCAGATGAAATTGAAGCTACTTTCTGTAAACTAGATTTTACTTCTTTCAAATTAGCTAAAAGGCCAATTTCTTCTTGGTTCGAAATAGCTATAACTTTACTGATATTCTCCTTTAAAAATTCAATATTATTTAGTTTTTCTGACTCTGTTTCAAGTTCTTCTTGTTCACCAATTTTTAATTTTGCTTTCTCTAATTCTTCAAATAGAAATAAATTATATTCTTGTTCTTTTCCTAAAGTTTCTTTTTCGGCTATAATTTTCTTTAATTCGGATTGAAAAGCTTTATGTTTTTTTAATTCTGTTTGAAATGTTTGAATATTGGTTTCATTAGTAGCTACTTTATCTAACAAATCAATTTGATATTCTTCGTTAATTATATTTCTTGTTTGAAATTGCGAATGAATGTCTATTAAATAATTACCTAATTCTTGAAGTTCATTTAAATTAACTGGACTATCATTTACAAATGCTCTTGATTTTCCTGTTGGAAGAATTTCTCTTCTAATTATTGTATTGTCATCATAATCTAAATTCAAAGATTCAAACAATTCCTTTAAATTATAATTTAAAACAGAAAAATGGGCTTCAATAATGCATTTCTGTTCTTTGTCCTTAAGTGAAGCTAAGTCAGCTCTATTTCCTAAAACCAATCCTAAAGCACCTAATAAAATAGATTTTCCTGCACCCGTTTCACCAGTAATAATTGAAAAATTTGTAGAGAAATTAATCTCTAACGATTCTATAAGGGCATAATTTTTAATATATAACGATTGAAGCATGTAGTTTGTAAATAAGCTTCAAATTTAAGCAAAAAGATAAGACTTAAAAACGCTTATCTAATTTTATTCCATTTACTTGAATTAAGAGGCGAAATTTTATTTAATATTTCTAATAATTCATTGTTTGGCATTGTTGGTCCACCAGAAAAAACGCTAACGATTTCATCTGATTTTGCATCAAAAAAAGTTCTAGTTAACAAAGCATTTGGTCTTACCTTATTAATTTGAGAAATGGTTTTTATGGCTTCAAGTATTTTTTCTTTAGCTGCTTTTTGATCTTCAGCCATTAAATCTAATCCTTTTAAATGGTATTCGTATAATGCTTTTCTGTAAGGAGAATAAGTACTAGACAATATATCTGAAATAATATAATATCTGTTATTGTATTTTGCATCTGATTGACTCCAACCACCATAACCACTTGATTGTGCTAAATTCATGATTCCAGACGCAATTTCTAATTGTTTTGTACCACCCATTTCTTCAAATGAATCTTTGTCTAATCCTATAACAACATTAGCATAATAAGCCAAAATTGAAATTAAATTTGAAGTATAACTATTTGGATCGTAAATAAAATTCTCATATTCAATATATCTAAAATTCACATCATTATCGTTAAAATTAACAATTGGCGAAGTATAACTAGAGTTAAATATTGGTCTTGAAGATTGTAATTGTAGTGTCGCTCCAAAATTATTTGAATCATAAGAAGCAATATTTAAGAAAAAAGAACATTCAATTTTCTCGTTTTGCTCATATTCTTGATTGGTAAATTTTGTGTTATTTAAAAACTCCGTCATTTGCGTTTGAAGGGTTTTAAATATTTGAGTATTAACATTCGTTACTCTATCATAATTAATCGTAACAGTAGCTTTTAACTCTTGCGCATTAGCGTTACAAACTAGGATTAAAAAGGCAACTATAAATGTTAATTTCTTCATTTTATGTATTTTATTTTTTGAAAATAATGCACTACCTTTTCGATAATATCTTGTGCAACTTCTTCTTTAGATTTTAATTCTACTGGTTCTATTGAAAAATTTTTATCAATAAAAGTAACTTTATTTGTTGGTTTTCCAAAACCTGCTCCTTCATCATTTAATGAATTAAGAACTATCAAATCTAAGTTTTTTTTCTGAATTTTCGCTTTTGCGTTTTCAATTTCGTTTTCAGTTTCTAATGCAAAACCTATTAAAAATTGATTTTTCTTTTGTACTCCTAAAGAAGCTAAAATATCTTTTGTCTTCTCTAACTCTATAGTTAACGTAGAATCGTTCTTTTTTATTTTTTGGGAAGCCACATTTTTTGGACGATAATCCGCAACAGCAGCAGCAGCAATAGCTACGTGAACATTCGAAAAGTTAAGATGACAAGCATCATACATTTCTTGAGCTGAAGTTACTTTTATCAATTCAACCAAATGATGGTTTATAGTTTGATTGGAAGGACCAGAAACTAAAATTACTTTAGCACCTAATTGAACTGCTGCGAAAGCAATATCATAACCCATTTTTCCAGAAGAATGATTTCCTATAAAACGAACAGGATCAATGGATTCATAAGTTGGACCGGCTGTAATTAGTATTATTTTCCCTTTTAAAGGCAATTTGCTTTCAATGTCTTTTTCTAAAAATGAAATGATATTTTCAGGCTCAGCCATTCTTCCTTCTCCGGATAATCCACTAGCTAATTCACCGCTTTCAGCAGGAATTATTGTGTTTTTAAAACTAGCTAATTTTTCAAAACTAGCTAAAGTTGAAGGATGTTTATACATATCTAAATCCATTGCTGGAGCAAAATAAACAGGACATTTTGCAGAAAGATATGTAGCTAATAATAGATTATCACAAGTTCCATTAGCCATTTTTGATAATGTATTGGCAGTTGCTGGTGCAATGACCATATAATCTGCCCAGAGACCTAAATCAACATGGTTGTTCCACAATGCATTTTCGTCTTCTTCATTGTAAAAACTAGAATAAACTGGATTTTTGGATAAAGTCGATAATGTCAAAGGAGTGACAAAATCTTTAGAAGCAGGTGTCATTACAACTTGCACTTGAGCACCTGCTTTTATGAAGAGTCTAACTAAAGACGCTGTTTTATAGGCAGCAATTCCACCAGAAATACCTAGTAAGATTTTTTTACCGCTTAAAACAGACATATTTTTATTGATTTTTTGAATCTCTGTAATAGATTTTACCTTCTAACCATTCTTGAACAGCTAAAGCGTGTGCTTTTGGTAATTTTTCGTAAAATTTTGAAACCTCAATTTGTTCTTTGTTTTCGAAGATTTCTTCTAAACTGTCATTGTAAGTTGCAAATTCTTCTAACTTTTCGATTAACTCTTTTTTAATGTCAGCATTGATTTGATTAGCTCTTTTTGAGATAATTGTAATAGCTTCATACACATTTCCTGTTGGAGCTTCAATTTCATTCTTGTTGTAAGTAACTGTGTTTACTGGAGCAGTTGTTTTCTTTAAATCCATCTTAATTATTTGAATATAGCGTTAATTCTCTTTCAATTTCTACTAATTGTTTATCAGCAGTTTCTTTGTATTTAGTATCACTTCTAAATTTCAATAGCGTTTCATAAGCTAGTTTAGCATTAGTCAAACGTTCTTGTTTTTTTGAATCAATACTGTTTAATGCATATTGATACAATGTATCAAATTTATAATAAAGAGCATCTTCTTTATACTTTGTTCCAGGGTAATCAGCTAAAAAATTATCTAATACTTTTATTGGTGCATTAAAATCTCTATAATATTCAGCAATTGAGTTATATTGTTTAGCATTTTCAAATGCTTTTTTTTCTAATTTATCTGTTAATTCTTTAACCAAGACATTTGCCATTGGCATATAATCTGATTTTGGATAAGTATCAATAAAGCTTTGTAATTTCTCTAATGCTTTGTATGTATCTGTTTGATCTAAGCTATATCTTGGTGATTTAGTATAAAAACATTTTGCTCCTAAAAACGCTGCTTCTTCTCTCTTTTCACTCTTTGGATAATTAGAAGCAAAACTTTCAAATGCATAACCAGCTAAATAATACTGCTCTGTTTCGTAATACGATTTTGAAAGTATGTAAAATATTCTTTCGGCATTAGGCTTTCCTCTTAAAGAAGGACTAGCTTGTTCTAATAAAGCAATCGTTTTTTTGTACTTTCCACTTTCATAATAATCAGCTGCTAATTTTGTTTTAACAGCTAAATCATCAGATTTTAATGCTTTTTGATATTCACTACATGAGCCAAAAGCAAATGCAATAAGAAGTATGTAAATTATTTTATTCATCAATGTTTTTTTAACTTATTAAGTTCTAAATTGATAGACCATAAAAAGCAGTCGGCAAATTTAGGGAATATTTATGGAGTATAAAAATCTTTTTTAGCTTATGTTTTTGGTAAAATCATCTAATCTTTTAGCCAAGTTATCATCTACACTGACTAAAGGTAATCTAACTGTGTTTTCTGACAAACCTCTAGATTTAAAGACTTCTTTAATTCCGGCTGGATTGCCTTGTTCAAAAATCATATCAATTGAATCGGCTAATTTGTAATGCAATTCATATGCTTCATTCACTTTTCTTTGCAATCCTAATCGAACCAATTCAGAAAATTCTTTTGGAAAACCTTGCCCAATTACAGAAATAACTCCTGCTCCACCAGCTAAAACCATTGGTAATGTAATCATATCATCTCCAGAAATCACTAGAAAATCTTTTGGTTTGTGTTGGATTAATTTCATGGCTTGAACAATGTCTCCAGCTGCTTCTTTTAAAGCAATTACATTTTTAAAATCATTTGCTAATCTTAAAACTGTTGATGGCAACATATTACTTCCTGTTCTTCCAGGAACATTATATAAAATTATTGGAAGTGGCGATGCTTCTGCAACCTTTTTAAAATGCTGATATATTCCTTCTTGTGTTGGTTTATTATAGTATGGTGAAACTGACAAAACTGCTGAAAAACCAGTAAAATCTCTAGTTTGTAATTCTTCAACAACTTCCAAAGTATTATTTCCTCCTACACCTAAAACCAAAGGTAATCTTCCTGCATTGGCTTCTTTAATAGTTTTTATAACTAAATCTTTTTCTGTTTTATTTAATGTTGCCGATTCTGCAGTTGTACCTAAAACAACTAAATATTCAACTCCACCATCAATTACGAAATCCACAATTTGAGCTAAAGCATCAGTATCAACTGAAAAATCTTTTTTAAATGGTGTGACTAATGCAACACCAGTTCCTACAAACATTTGCATATTATATCTTTTTTAAAATTTTTAAATAATCAAACAAAACTTGAGTAAAATCAATGTGTTTTTCTACAAAAGTGTTAATAAAAAAATGGTTTAAATCTTTATTTACTGACGCAAATCCTACCTTAAATTTAGCTTTTGATGAAGCTGTAATCAACTCTAAATCAGCATTACTCATATCGTAATAACTAACCAATAAATCAAAAGGAAAAACTGTAAAATTATCAATTTCTCCTTTAGAAAAACTTCCAGTAAAACCTACATCATTTTTTGTAAAATAAGGATATTCTATACTTTCGTCTTTCTTTGGCTTTTTCCTGTAAACCAATAAGTTCACTTTAAATTGTCCGTCGGCATATTTTTTAAATTCATTTATCAATTTATCTTTATCCAAAAAATGAATTCCATCAACAAGAACACCAATTGTTTTTACTGGTTCTTTGTTAACTGCTGGTAAACCTGAAGCTAACAATTTATTAACATTCTTTTTTACCAAAAAATCTTTAATAGTTCTATAAAACATAGTATTTTTACCAAATACAAAATTAAATTATTCATCTCACATTATGAGGGTAAAAGTAAAAAAGATTAACGCATTTTCAGCCTATTTTGTTATATTATTAACATTTATAAGTCTAGTTTCTTGTAAATCAAAAAGCTATTATAATTACGAAGTTATAGGTTCGAAAATAAACATAAATGAAAAGAATGATACAGATGCTAAAATTGAAAAATTTATAGCACCTTACAGAACACATATCACAAAAGATTTAGATAGTGTTTTAGCATATTGTCCGGAAACTTTAGAAAAAAGCAATGGAAAATGGGAAACAAATATTGGGTCATTTTTAGCAAATATTACAAGTAATCTAGCCAATCCAATCTTTGAAAAAAGAACAGATAAATCTATTGATATTTGTCTTTTAAACCATGGTGGAATTCGTTCCATTATACCTAAAGGCAATGTAACCACAAGGACTGCTTATAATGTTATGCCATTTGAAAATAGTGTAATTGTTGTTGGTTTGTCAGGTTTAAAAATAAAGGAATTAGCTGATTATTTCATTAAAGAAAGAAAACCACACCCGTTACATGGTTTAAAAATATGTGTAAACAAAAACCTTGAAATCACAAAACTTGAAATCAACAATGAACCTATTGATAACTCAAGAATCTACTATGTAGCAACATCTGATTATTTAGCTAACGGAGGAGACAATATGACTTTTTTTGTGGAAAGTCAAGAAAAATATGATTTAGATTATAAAATAAGAAATCTACTTATTGATTATTTTAACAAAGTTGACACACTAGAAATGTATTCAGAAAAAATCCTAATTGAAGACAATTAGAATTACAAAATAACATACTATTTATATAATTTTCAGCAACATAAGATGCTGATATAAATGCAGCATAAATGAAAAGAAGAGCATTCATAAAAAATACAGCAGCTACTTCGAGTCTATTGACTTTTGGAGGATTGTCTTTAACCAGTTTTGATTCTGTTGATTCCATCAAAAAGCTAACTATCCTTCATACTAATGATACGCATAGTCATATTGATCCATTTCCTGCAGATGACCCAAGAAATCCGAATCAAGCTGGTGCTGCCCGAAGAGCTACGGTAATTGACAAAATTAGAAAAGAAGAAGATAATGTATTGCTACTAGATGCTGGTGATATTTTTCAAGGAACACCTTATTTTAACTATTATGGTGGTGAATTGGAGTTCAAAATAATGAGCATGATGCAATATGATTTAGCCACTTTAGGAAATCATGATTTTGATAATGGAATTGATGGTTTTTATTCGCAACTACCTCATGCAAAATTTGATTTCGTATCGGCTAATTATGATTTTAAAAATACCATTTTAGACGGCATTGTAAAACCTTATAAAACCTTTAAAAAAGCTGGTTTAAAAATTGGTGTTTTTGGTTTAGGAGTAGAATTAGAAGGATTGGTTGATAAAAAACTTTACAAAGAAACGGTTTACAACAATCCTGTAGATATTACAAAAGATATAGTTCGTCAATTAAAAGAAGTTGAAAAATGTGATTTGATTATTTGCCTTTCACATCTTGGTTTTAAATACAAAAGTGAACCTAATAAAATTTGCGATGTCCTTTTAGCCCAACAAACAAAAGATATTGATTTAATTATTGGTGGTCATACCCATACTTTTTTAGACAAACCCGTAATTGAAAAAAATACTGATGGTAAAGATGTCTTAATTAATCAAGTTGGCTGTTATGGTATTAATCTTGGAAGAATAGATTTTTATTTCTCAAAAGATGAAAAATATGCAGATCAAACAAAAAACATTGTTATTTAATTTCAAATATTTTATTTCTATTTAATTCATAACTAAGTAAAAAATAGTAAACTAATAATTGTGGCAGAAAAACCATGTATTTCAACACATGTATTTCACTATAAAAAACATAGAAAACATAGAAAACATCGCTTACAACAAAGCAAACAATAATAACTTGAAGATTTGTATTAACTCTATTTGGCTTAATAATGTATTTAATTGTTAATAAAACACTCATAACAAAAACTAGCACAGAATAAAGAAAAAACAGTGGATAATATTTTACGTTTTGATCTATCAATAAATCATTTACTACCCAAACAACATACAAAAAGAGTAAAAAAACAACCAAAAAAGATATGTAAAATATATAGTCTAACTCTCTTAATTTTTTAAATTCCATTGTTTTAAAAATGGATGCAGTTAAAGTGGAATAAGCAATTGCATTTAAAAAAACACAAAACATATTATCAATATCAGGTTCAGTTAACAAATGAAATAGATCAGTAAAATATAAACAGACTAATATTATTATTAAATACCACTTAAAATTAAATTTAGTAATTCTAAGATAAATCAATAAAACAAGAGGAGCCGTTAAAACATTTGTAACAATATGCAAAAGATTTAATTCAAAATAAATTGAAATAAATTGAAATATAACCAAACTGAAATATAAATTTAATAGCCGAGCATTATCCATTTAATAAATCATTAAATTGAAATTCATTTATAATTGAAACATTTAATTTATTAGCTTTTTCTAGTTTTGAAGGTCCCATATTATCACCAGCAATAACATAATCCGTTTTAGAAGAAATTGAACTACCTACTTTTCCACCATTAGCTTCAATAGCTTTTTTAAGATCATCTCTAGAGTAAATCTCAAAAACACCTGAAACAACAAATATTTTTCCTTTTAATTTATCTGAAACACTTGTATCATTTTCTGCATTAATTTCCAATTGAACTCCATAATTTTTTAATCTTTCAATAATAAGTCTATTTTCTTGATTTTCAAAGAACATTACAACACTTTGCGCTATTTTTTCACCGATCTCATCAACTAAAACTAAATCCATTAAACTTGCTTTAGCAATAGCATCAATATTTTTATAATGTTTAGCTAATTTTTTGGCTACTGTTTCACCAACATATCTAATACCTAAAGCATATAAAACCCTTTCGAAAGGTACGTTTTTTGAATCCTGAACACCTTTAACCAAGTTTTCGGCTGATTTTTCTGCCATTCGTTCTAATGGAATAATTTGTTCTTTTTGCAATTCATATAAATCAGCATAATTTGAAACTAAACCAGCATTGAACAATAACGCAACTGTTTCTCCACCAAGACCTTCAATATCCATTGCTTTGCGCGAAATATAATGCTGAATTCTTCCAATAATTTGTGGTGGACAACCATAAAAATTTGGACAATAATGATTCGCTTCTCCTTCTATTCTGACTAATTCTGTATTACATTCTGGACAATTAGTAATGTATTTTGTTGGTTCTGAATTTGGTTTTCTTTGTGTCAAATCAACCGCAATAATTTTTGGGATAATTTCCCCTCCTTTTTCTACAAAAACTGTATCATGTAAACGAACATCCAATTTTTCAATTTGATCTGCATTGTGTAACGAAGCTCTTTTAACAATAGTTCCAGCTAATTGTACAGGTTCTAAATTTGCAACTGGTGTTATTGCTCCAGTTCGTCCAACTTGATAAGAAATTGAGTTTAAAATTGTACTGACTTGTTCCGATTTGAATTTATAAGCCATGGCCCAACGCGGTGATTTTGCAGTATAATCTAATTCATTTTGGTATTGAATTAAATTTACTTTCACCACTACTCCATCAGTTTCATATGGTAAATCGTGACGGTGAACATCCCAATAATCAATGAATTGAAAAACTTCTTCTAAGTTTTTAGCTAATTTGGATTGATTTGGCACTTTAAAACCCCAATCCCTTGCCTTTTGTAAAGCTTCATCTTGTGTGTTTAAATCTAAATTATTTCCAATTATTGAATATAACAAACAATCTAAAGGACGTTTTGCAACCTCAGCACTGTCTTGTAATTTTAAACTTCCAGAAGCAGTATTTCTTGGATTTGAATAAGGTGTTTCTCCGATTTCAATTAAGTCTTGATTCATCTTTTCGAATCCTGCAAAAGGTAAAACGATTTCCCCACGAATATCAAATTTTTCAGGATAATCTCCTTTTAATTTAATCGGAACAGCTTTTATGGTTTTGATGTTATTTGTTACATCATCACCTTGAAAACCATCACCACGAGTAACTGCTCGTTTAAGTAAGCCATTTTCATAAGTAATGCTTATAGATGCACCATCATATTTTAATTCGCACGTATATTGAATAGCGACATCGCCAACTATTTTTTTACAACGTATTTCCCAATCCTGTAAGTCTTCTTTAGAATACGAGTTATCAAGAGAATACATTCTATATTCATGCATAACCGTCTCAAAATTCTTGGTTATTGTTCCTCCAACTCTTAAAGTAGGAGAATTTTCATCAAAAAATTCAGGATGTTTTGCTTCTAATTCTTGAAGTTCTTTTAATTTTATATCAAAATCATAATCAGAAATCGTTGGATTATCTAATGTATAATAATTGTAATTGTGCTGATTTAATTCGACACGAAGCCTTGTAATAGTTTCTAAAACGTTCATAAAACTAATTATTGATAAGATGTTCTAATTTGGAATATAATTCACCTTTACTAATTATTCCTCCTTCTTTTATGATTTTAAAAAGCGCTTGATTTCTATCTTGTGAAATATCTTTTTTTCCTTTTTGAATTTCTACACTATCCGAAAACATATGCTCACTTAACCAATTAATACCATCTTTGGTAAGGAAATCAACTTTTTTATTGGTTGTATTGATAATTAACGAATAAACTATTGTGTCGACACATTTAAATAAAAAGATATAATTCGTTGAAAAATGATCAATAAAATTCACATTAGTTAAAGCTCTTTCCCAAATTAAATCTGAAAAAACGTCAATTTCTTGCATTGCAACTTGAGGTTTATTTACTTTTATATCATCCCATTCTTTTTTATCAATAGATTGAGTGGCAAGGAAATTTATAAATTCAGGATGTAACTCTTCTAATTGTTCTTTTGTAAGTCTAGCGTATTTCATTAATTGGTGTAAATAGAAATGTAAAGATAAAAAAAAAGCCCTCCAAAATGGAAGGCTTTTAATAGATATTTATAAAAATTATGCTTTATCAGCAATAACTTCATAAGCTAATTCCACAATTACATCTCTGTGTAATCTTACATTAGCTGAATATTTACCAGTACGTTTAACGATTCCACTTGAAATGAATTTTCTATCAATTGAATGTCCGTTACTTGCTAAAGCTTCTGCAATGTTAGCACTTGTGATAGATCCAAATAATTTTTCTCCACCTGCTTTTGCAGAAATTTTGATTTCTAAAGCATTTAATGCTTCTGCAATTTTGTTTGCATCATCCACTAATCTTTGCTCTTTGTGGGCTTTTTGCTTTAAATTTTCAGCTAATACTTTTTTAGCTGAAGGAGTTGCTAAAATTGCAAATCCTTGAGGAATTAGAAAATTACGTCCGTAACCGTTTTTTACCGTTACTGTATCGTCTTTAAATCCTAAATTTTGAACGTCTTGTTTTAAGATAAGTTCCATGTTGTTGTCCTTTTTAAATAGAAGTTAGGTTTCGTTATATTGAAAACCAACAACTTAATTATTAATATTATTTCATTAAATCGGCTACATATGGCATAATTGCAATATGTCTTCCTCTTTTAATTGCTACAGATACTTTTCTTTGGTACTTTAATGAAGTTCCAGTTAATCTACGTGGTAAAATTTTACCTTGTTCGTTAACGAATTTCAATAAGAAATCTGCATCTTTATAATCGATATACTTGATACCCGATTTTTTAAAACGACAATATTTCTTTTGTTTGTTTGTATCTATATTTAAAGGAGTAAGATATCTAATATCTCCCTCTTTTTTACCTTTTGCTGATTGCTCTAAAGATGCCATAATTAGTTTGATTTAGCTTTTAATTTATCTCTTCTTCTTTCTGCCCACGAAATTGCGTGTTTGTCTAATGATACAGTTAAAAAACGCATAACTCTTTCGTCACGTTTAAATTCTGTTTCATAACCTACAAGAATATCTGCAGGTGCTTCAAATTGAAATAAGTGATAAAAACCACTTTTTTTGTGTTGGATTTCGTAAGCTAATTTTTTTAAGCCCCAGTCCTCTTTGGCTACCATCTTTGATCCTTTAGAAGTAAGAAAATCTTCAAACTTGCTAACTGTTTCCTTTATCTGTTGTTCAGATAAAACGGGATTCAAGATGAAAACAGTTTCATAATGATTCATACTATTAAATTTATTTTGTTATAAAATTGGGTGCAAAAGTAAGTGTTTTATACTAAACTAACAAATATTCTTTAAAATTTATTGCGTTTAAATATAAGCCTTATTTTTCTGAATAAATTTGTGTATTATAATGATTAACAATATATTTACACCGTAGTAACACATGACTTTGATAAATGAAATTAAACTGTATAGTTGTTGATGATAGTGCTTTGCAGCGAATAACTGTAACCAAACTTATCAGCGATAATCAATTCTTACATCTTGTTGGCGAATTTTCTAATGCAACTGATGCCAAAAACTGCATATCAACAAAAAATATTGACTTAGTATTTTTAGATATTGAAATGCCTGTAATTAATGGTTTTGATTTTTTAGATGGGTTAAAAGTTAAGCCTCAAATAATTTTTATTACTGTAAAAACAGAGTATGCGCTTAAAGCTTTTGATTACAATGCCACTGATTACCTACATAAACCCTTAACAAAAGAACGCTTTAATTTAGCTGTTTCTAAAGCTTTTAATTTATTTACGCTTCAGAAAGAAACTAATGAAGAGGACGAAGAATTTATCTTTATTAAAAGTAATTTAAAAAAACTAAAAATATTTACATCAAAAATTAGATGGATAGAAGCTTTTGGTGATTATGTAAAAGTAATTACTGAGGATGATAATCATTTGGTTCTTTCAACAATGAAAGCCTTTGAAAAAGATCTTCCAGCCGATAAATTCATTAGAGTACACAAATCATACATCATAAACATACACAAGGTAGAAACTTTTAACAGTAAATTTGCTGAAATTGACACCTTTAAAATTCCATTAAGTCGAAATAAAAAAGACAACTTAGTTGAAGCTTTAAAAAAGTCTTCTTAATAATTATCTACATTTATAGTAACTTTTATAGCTCTATAAAAAGCTATCGCTTCAAAACTATTCATTACTTTATGAATAGTTTTTTTGGTTAAAGACAAATTCTTCTCTTTTGGAATCTTAATTAATATTGTTCTTATGTATTGGTTTCTAATTCGACTTATTGCTGGTTCTTCTGGACCGAGAATTGGCATTGGTAAATTTTGCGCCAACACTCTATACAACCACATAGAGCCGTCTTTTAACTTGTCGTAATCTCTATGCTTTAATGTCAGTTTGATTAATTTATAAAAAGGTGGATATTTAAAGTTCTGACGTTCATAAATCTGTTCCTTAAACATCGAAGTATAATCGTTACTCAAAACTTGTTGAATCGTATTGTGAAACACATTATAAGTCTGAATCATAACCAAACCTTTCTTTTCTGAACGACCAGAACGACCGGCAACTTGTGTCATCATTTGAAAAGCTCTTTCATACGCTCTAAAATCTGGTTGATTTAGTAAATTGTCTGCATTTAGAATTCCGACTAACGTTACATTATCAAAGTGCAATCCTTTGGCTAACATTTGTGTTCCAACTAATATGTCTACTTCCCTATTTTTGAAAGAATCTATTATTTTTTCGTAACCAAATTTTCCACGAGTAGTATCTTGATCCATTCGACCAATATTTTTATCTGGAAAAATGGCCTTCAACTCCAACTCTATTTGTTCGGTTCCAAAACCTTTTGTAGTAAGTTCTACAGATTGACAAGCATGGCAATGCGTTGGATTTGCAATTGAATAGCCACAATAATGACAACGCAATTGGTTTTTGTGTTTGTAGTAAGTCAGACTAACATCGCAACTTGGGCAATTAGGAACGTGACCACAAGTAATACATTCCACATAAGGTGAAAAACCTCTTCTATTTTGAAATAAAATGACTTGTTCTCCTAATTCTAAAGCATTTGTAATCCCTTCAATCAATTCATCTGAAAAATGACCGTTCATTCTTTTTCTGAAATATTTATCTTTTAAATCGATAAGCTTTATTTCAGGTAAAACTACGTTTCCGTATCGTTCTGTTAATTCGACTAATTTGTATTTATTGGTTTTAACATTATAATAGGTTTCCAAACTTGGTGTTGCACTTCCTAATAAAATTTTTGCTTCATGTTGTTTGGCTAAAACCACTGCACAATCTCTTGCGTGATATCTTGGTGCTGGTGCTTCTTGCTTATAAGTTTGTTCGTGTTCTTCATCAACTACGATTAAACCCAAATTTGAAAAGGGTAAAAACAAAGCACTTCGAACACCAATTACGACTTTAGCTTTTTCTGAATTTTCTAAAACTTGGTTCCAAACTTCAATTCGTTCGTTATTTGAATATTTAGAATGAAAAACAGCAACCTGATTTCCAAAATAAGCGACTAATCGTTGGACTAATTGTGTTGTAAGAGCAATTTCTGGCAACAAAAACAGAACTTGTTTGTCTTTATTGATTTGTTCTTCTATAAGTTTGATGTAAATTTCGGTTTTTCCAGAAGCAGTTACACCGTGTAATAATGTAATATCGTTATCTACAAAACTCTCTTCAATTTGGTTGAATGCTTTTTGTTGTGGTTCACTTAACGTGAAATGACTATCATCGTCTTTTTCAAAAATAACTCGATCTTGATTGATGAAGTATTCAATAAAGATGTCTTTATCGATTAAGGTTTTAACTATTGCTGCAGAACTTCCTGAAAACTCTATTAATTGTTTGACAGAAATAGGTTTCTTTTCTTTAGCTTGAAGCTGAAAATAAGATAAAACCAATTCACGTTGCTTGTTAGCTCTTGATAACTCTTCAACTAAAACGGCTAAATTTTCTTGTTTTAGAAATTCATCTTGTAGTTTTATGTAGCGAACTTGTTTGGGTTTGTATTGTTCTGAAATTTCTTCTTCCAGTTGTAAAGCTCCTTTTTCAAGCAAACGATTTAAAACAGGAAAAACGGTTTTCTTTCCTAAGATCTTAACCACATCATTAACTGTGATGGATGATTGTAATTTTAAAGCTTCAAAAATAAGATATTCATCGTCTTTTAATTCATTTTCATCAATTTCAGCGTCTTTTTTGGATGTGATAATCGTTTCACTTTCCAACATATATCCTGAAGGCAAAGCAGATTTAAAAACTTCTCCCAGCGAACACATATAATAAGAAGCAATCCATTTCCAATGCGCTAACTGAATTTCATTAACAATTGGTTTTTCGTCAATTATTTGATGAATTTCTTTGGCTGTATATAATTGTGGTGGATTGTTATTCTTTCCGATAACTAAAGAAGTATAAACCTTTGTTTTTCCAAAAGGCACAGCAACACGCATTCCAACGGAAACGTAATGAAATTCTGCTTCTGAAACCTCATAAGTAAAGGTTTTATTAACGGCTAATGGTAAAACGACTTCTATGAAAAACTGCATTTAGCAAATGTAAAAAAAAGTGTTCAGTGTTCAGTTAATAGTTGGTAGATTATTTTTTAACAATGTAGATTTCATAACTTTTTAAACTTATATGACTTATATGTTTAAAAATTTATTTGAACCAAATAAGTCATATAAGTTTTTTCTAATTTTTTAAAACCTTAACCACTTGTTTTTTATCATTATTATCAATAACCTCTAACATATAACAACCAGAAACTAAATCACTACAATCAATAGTGTTTTGTGATTGAGATAATTTACCTTTTTTTATGATTCTTCCTTGAAGGTTGTATAAAGTAAAATTTAAATTTTCTTTTATATCGATAGTTAATACGTTATTTACAGGATTAGGGTAATAATTTATACCTTGTTCTTTTTCAAAATCTTCTGTACTTGCTGTAGAACATGGAGTAGTTGCATACTTTGCAATAAAGAAATCAGATTGTGAACCTTGATTTATTAGCGTAGTGGAGCTATTTATATATAATTCTTGACCCATGCGACCCCCAATAATATAATCGCCAGAAGAATCTACAGCTAAAGCAGTACCATAATCATCATATCCAACATTACCAGGAATTTTAACCAAACTTAAGCAATCTCCAGTTGTAGCATTAAAACGTGCTAGTAAAGCTTCTACACCTTCATTAGGGTTTGAACCAAAAATAGTTTGGGTACCCCAAGTTACATTTGAACCAAAGCACATACCTGCATAACCTATCTCATTACCATTAACAGTTAAACCACATGCACGATACGTACCTGGTACATTTGGATAAGTTGACCATAATATAGAAGTCCCAGTTGGATTTAATTTAATGATAAAGGGAATATTTCCTATTGAAGATGTTGTAAAACCCATAAAATTGGCAGAATTATTTCCAAATATTTTACCCGCAAAATAAATATTATTAAGACTATCTGTTATTAAGTCGTGAGACTCAAAAAGATATCCATTTGTTCCAGCAGCATCTTCTTGATGCCATAACTTTTGACCATTAACACCAAAACTGGCAATAAAAAAAGAACCTGCTACTGTTGAAGTTCCTAAAGTTGCACTTGTAGTTCCTGAATTTGCTTTGTAACTTGTTAAATAATATTGCCCTGTTTGAGCATTACGGTAAAAACGCAAGTTTTGAGCAAAAGAGCCACTAACAGAAAAATCTACAGGAGTAGCACTAACAAAAGTACCAGTAGTATCATACTTTAAAATAAAAAAATTAATACCAGTTAACGTATTTACAAATGCACCATTTTCATAAGTCCCTTGTGGTAAAACCAGTAACCAATAACTATTTCCTAAGTTATCTACTTGAAGTCCAAGGTTAGCATTTTGACTAATTCCTTGTGAAGGTGTTAAACCTGTGCTTTGAGGTCTTTTAAACCATTTCATAACCCCGTCTGAATCAAACTTTACTAAAAAGAGTACTCGACAGTCTTGAGGGTTTTGTGAAATTACAACATCACCTTCAATTTGAGATAAATATGTATTATTTACACAATTAGCAAATTTGCCTCCCACATAGATATTCCCTTGACCATCTGTATCCATAAACATTCTTTCAAAACCAAACCCTCCAATTGTTTTTGACCATCTGTAAGAACCATCACATGCAAAACTACTCAATACATAATCATATTCTAATTGGCTATCGTAATAAGGCCTAGTATTACCATCTACATCTAAGCCTGTATTAGTGACTCTTGAAATGGTGTACACATTATTATTAGCATCAGTTACAACTTTGAAAGCTTGTTCAGCATCTTCATTAAAAGAAATGCTATTGTCACCTCCGCCTCGTTTCCCCCATTGAAAACTTTGACTGTAGGTTATATTACTTATTATTAATGTTAGGAGTAGTAGTTTTTTCATAGAATTGAAAATCAAAATGATATGGCAATATAGTAATTTTATGGCAAAAATGATATGCTAAAAAACAACTTCATATTAAAAGTTCTTTTTGTTATTTTTTAAAACACATAGTATCATAGAATTTATTGCTTTGAAAAGTCGCTTTGCTCTAAATAGTATTCAGAGGAGTTCTACCAAAAAAAAAACACCTTCAAATTGAAGATGTTTATTTATTATTTAAAGTGTTGGGAATTATTTTCCTAACATTCCGTCTTTTAAATCGTCATCAGCTGGTTTTTTACCTAACCAAATTCCGAATAAAGCTTTTTTGAAATCGTATCCATCAATAGAACCTTTTTTTGCTCCATTTTTGTAAACAGATACTTCAGTTCCATCATACATAATGATAAAAACATCTCCTTTTACAATTTTATCTTTAAAGAATCCTTTAAATTTATCAATTTTAGTTTTTAAAGATGCTGTGTTTTTGTTGGTTGAATTATCAAATCCTTCATTTATTGCAGAAATCATTTTTTCTGAAGTGATCATTCCTGAAACAATGTTCAATTTAATTGCTGCTGCATCTTTACTATCAACAACATCTTGACCATTAGTGGTTTTTTTAGTTGTGTATAAAGATCCAACATAAAGATCCATCCAAAATTTCTCTCTAATTCCTGCACCGTTTAAAGTTAAGTCTTTACCTTCTAAAGAAAGTTTATCATCCACTTTTACTCCAGAAACTGTTTTTTGCGCATTCATTGAGAATGTTGCGATAACTACTAATAATAAGGCTAAAATCTGCTTTTTCATGTTTATTGGTTTTAATTTTTGTTAAATATATAAATTTTTTCTTTTCAATTTGTTAATTGCTGCATTTAATTCGAATCCTAATAAAAGAACCATACAGTTAATCCATATGTAAAACATAAGAACAAGAAGTGTGCCAATTGAACCATATAATTCATTATATCGAGCAAACTTCTCTACGTAGATTCCAAATACGTAAGAAGAAAGTATAATTAAAATTGTAGTAAATATAGCTCCTGAACTAATGAATTTAATTTTAGCCGTTTCTTTAGTTCCATATTTATATAAGGTTGAAGTTGTAATTAAAATCATTAAAATTACAAATGCATATCTTCCCCATTCTATTAATGAAATATTATCTGAAAAATAATCTTGAATTTTAATTTTTTGAATAAAGACTTCAAAAACAATAATAGCAGCAACGGTTATTAATAAAAGTAGTGAAAGTATCAATGATAAGGCTAATGAAATTAGATATTGTTTAAAATAACTCCTTGTTAATGTAATATGCTCACTCATTTCAAATCCTCCTAAAATTGCATTTACACCATTAGTCATTAAAAAAATAGAAAGTATAAAACCACTTGATAATAAACCTTGATAACTGTTGTTTAAAATATCCATTATAATTTTATCAATAGCTTCAAAAGTATTTGGAGGAACATTTTGAGCTATAAAATTAATAAAATCTACTTGAAAGTCTTTTATAGGAATGTAAGGAATCAAATTCAGAATAAATAAAGCAAAAGGAAACAAAGCCATAAAAAAACTAAATGCAATAGCACTAGCTCTGTATGAAAATGCCCCTTTAAAAATTCCTAAAATATATAACTCAAGGATATCATAAAGTGACATTCCTTCTATTAAGGACTTAAATTTTATCTCTTTGGTAAAACGAACTAATTGTCTTACAACAGGGATTTTTTCGAGTTTTTGTTCTATTAATTCTGACATAAATTTATAAAGCCTTTAAGCTCAAATCTAAATTATAAACTGAATGTGTTAAAGCGCCAGAAGATATATAATCAACGCCACACAAAGCATAATCGCAAATGGTTTTTTCGTTGATATTTCCTGATGATTCTGTTAGACATTTATCACCAATAAAAGCTACAGCCTTTTTAGTTGTTTCGAAATCAAAGTTATCTAATAATATTCTATAAACTCCACCAGCTTCTATAATTTGTTCGACTTCATTCATATCTCTTGCTTCCACAATAATTTTTAAATCTTTATTATTGTCTTTTAGATATTGTTTTGTTTTTTCAATCGCTTGAGAAATTCCTCCAGCAAAATCAATGTGATTGTCTTTTAACATAATCATGTCATACAAAGCAAATCGATGATTTTCTCCACCACCAATTTTTACAGCCCATTTTTCAGTAGCTCGAAAGCCTGGAGTTGTTTTTCTAGTATCTAATATTTTTGCTTTTGCATCACCAATTAAATCTACAAACATTTTGGTTTTTGTTGCAATTGCACTCATTCTTTGCATTGAATTTAAAACCAAACGTTCTGCCTTTAAAATCGATTGTGATCTTCCAGAAACATGAAAAACGATATCTCCGTATTTTACTTTTTCACCATCATTGATAAACGTTTCTACTTCCATGTCAGAATCTACGTAATTGAAAATCATTTTGGCAAATTCGACACCAGCGATAATTCCGTTATCTTTTACCAAAAGTTTAGCTTTTCCTTGTGCTTCTTTTGGAATACAAGCTAAGGAACTATGATCCCCATCACCAACGTCTTCGCGAATGGCATTTGAAATTATTATATCTAATTCTGTATTAAATTGTGCTTCTGAAATCATGCTAAAAATTTTATGATGCTAAAATAAGCAAAAGTTTTACTATTAAAATAAAAACCACGCAAAAAGCATGGTTCTTAAATCAATTTATTATGTTTTAGGATTAAGCTTTTATAGAACAACCAATAGCTTTAGTAGTTTTAACTTCTACTTCTTTTCCTTTTAAAAGTGAATTTACAGCATCTTCGACATATTTTACTTTAACGGCTTTTTCATCTTCATAATTATCGTCAATTGCTCCAATGTATTTTACAATGTTGCCTTTAGCTGTTTTCTCTAAAATATAAACATGTGGTGTTTTTGTAGCACCATATTGAGGATATATTTTTTGCCCTTCATCAAATAAATAAGGAAACGTAAACCCTTTTTCTTTCGCTCTAACAATCATTTTATCAAAACTATCATCTTGATTTTTTTCAGGATTATTTGGATTAATAGCTATCACAGGATA
Organism: Flavobacterium gelidilacus DSM 15343; assembly: GCF_000422685.1. GTDB lineage: Bacteria > Bacteroidota > Bacteroidia > Flavobacteriales > Flavobacteriaceae > Flavobacterium > Flavobacterium gelidilacus. The sequence goes on from NZ_AUGN01000009.1 coordinate 127,806, forward strand.
CCCTAATTTCTTGTATTTTTTATCTAAAGCAACGATTCTTTCTTCATAAGCTTTTGCATAAGGACAATGATTCGTTGTAAAAATCACGACAAAACCTTTAGCGTCTTTATAATCTTTTAAAGAAACCATTTTGTTGTCAATGTTTTTTAACGAGAAATCTGTGGCAACATCACCTATTTCATAACCTGCTGCAGTGTCTTTTGTTGTAAAGGCAAAAATAAATACACCAACTAATCCTAATAGAGCAATTCTAAATTTTTTCATTTTTCTTTTTTTTTAATTTATAAACGATTTAACTTCTTTTTCTAAGGCTTCATATTCAAACGATTGTTCGTAAAACTTTCGCTGATTTTTATTAACAATCAATGTGGCTGGAATAGCTCCAGACCAATCTTTATCTATTTTTTCAATCCAACTATTGGCATCTGGATCGTTTAACAATATTACTTCAACATTCATTTTCTTCTTTTCTAAAAAAGGCAACAAACTCTTTTCAATAGATTTTGAAAAATCTAAACTAACTAAAACCAATTTAAAAGGTTTGTCTTTGTAAGCTTCTTGTAATTTTAAAAAACTAGGCAATTCTTTAACACAAGGTGCACACCAAGTTGCCCAAAAATTATAAACATAAGTGGTGTCATTTTTCACGTTCATGTAAGCTTCTAAACCTTCATAATCAAACGATTTTACTTCGTAATTAGCACTTTTATATATTTTCAACGGCTTTGGAATTTCATTTTCTTGAGCTACAGATGTAAGTCCAAAAAACATAAAAAACATTAAGGATAAAATTGAAAACGAAAACTTCATATACTACTTATTTAATTTCAAAATTAATCAATTCAATACTTAATAGTAGTCACTTTAACATAACTTTATTGCAACTTCTTCGCTTCAAAATGCTTATTTTTACCAAAATTATTAAAATGAGTGATTACATAGTTGGAGAAAAATATGAAGGCAAAATTTTTGAAGAAGCTGACATAAAATACAAAGAATTTGAAGATTGTCAATTTATAAATTGTGACTTTACAAGTTGTACTTTTCAAAATGAAACTTTTGTAGATTGTACGTTTACAGATTGTAATTTCAAAAACACTAGAATCAATTATGTTTCTCTTCGTGATGTTTTATTCATTAAATGTAATTTTACAAGTGTGAATTTTGCCATGACAGATCAAGTTTTATATCATTTTAACTTTCAGGATTGTATTTTAGATTATGCTCAATTTTACAAGCTGAAACTCAAAAAAATGCGTTTTGACAATTGTAGTATGGTTGCCGTTGACTTTATGGAAACTGATTTAACCGAAAGTATTTTTAACAAATGCGATTTAAGAAGAAGTGTTTTTAGTAACACTATTGCCAATAAAGCAGATTTTCACACTAGTTACAATTATGTGATTGATCCAGAAAACAATAAACTTAAAAAAGCACAGTTTTCAACAGATGGCTTAAAAGGTTTGCTAGAAAAATACGATTTAGTAATAAGAGATTAACACAAAATTTGTTTTTTACAAAATAGTTTATATATATTTGCATAAGAAATAAAAAACATGAACACATTTTTAAACAATACTTGGTGGTGGAACAACTTACTTCAAACGTCGTGAGCGAATCCTCTATAGTATAATTTAAACTAATACATATAAAAGGCTTGTCAATCACGACAAGCCTTTTTTTTTATTCTGAATTTACTCGTTCTGAATTTATTTCAGGAGTTCAGAATCTCATCAAAATAAAAAAAACAGAAATGAAAACATATAAATTACAAACAAATTACAAACAAATTCTAGCAGATACGATTACACCTGTTAGCGTTTACTTAAAGATTAGAGATAAATTTCCAAATAGCATTTTACTAGAAAGTTCAGATTATCATGGAAATGAAAACAGTTTTTCATACATCTGTTTTAATCCAATAGCTTCTATAAAAGTTGAAGATCAAAAAATTGAAACTAATTTTCCTGATGGATTTTCTGAAATCATTCCAATAGATAAAAATGTTAACGTAGCGAATGAAATAGAACAGTTTTCAAAACAATTCATTACTGATGAAAATAATTTTAAATTCATCAATCAAGGTCTTTTTGGTTATATAGCTTATGATGCGATTCAACATTTTGAAACTATAAAAATTGCTCAAAAATCTACAGAAAATAAGATTCCTGAAATTTATTATGCGGTTTATCAAAATATAATTGCGATAAACCATTTCAAAAATGAAGCTTATATTTTTTGTCATTCGTATGAAAATGAAAATAACATTGAAGAAATTCATCAATTATTACAATCGAGAAATTTTGCTTCTTTTAACTTTACAAAAAATGGTGAAGTAGTGTCAAACTTAACAGATTCTGATTTTAAAAATTACGTGACTTTAGCCAAAAAGCATTGCCAACGTGGTGATGTTTTTCAACTGGTTTTATCTAGACGTTTTTCGCAGGATTTCAAAGGTGATGAGTTTAATGTGTATCGTGCTTTAAGAAGCATCAATCCTTCTCCTTACCTATTCTATTTCGATTATGGAAATTTTAAAATATTTGGGTCTTCACCTGAAGCACAATTGGTCATTAAAGATAATCATGCAGAAATTCATCCAATTGCTGGAACTTTCAAACGAACAGGAAATGATGAAGATGATGCCATTTTAGCTAAAAAGTTAAATGAAGACAAAAAAGAAAACAGCGAACACGTAATGTTGGTCGATTTAGCCAGAAATGATTTAAGCAGAAGTTGCAATGAAGTGAAAGTTGAAAAATATAAAGAAGTTCAGTTTTTCTCGCACGTGATACATTTAGTTTCTAAAGTCACAGGAAAATTAAAACCCAATCATCCTTTTATGGAATTGGTTGCCAAAACTTTTCCTGCAGGAACTTTATCTGGTGCTCCAAAACACAAAGCCATGCAATTAATCGAATCTATTGAGAAAACAAATCGTAGTTTTTATGGTGGTGCAATTGGTTTCATGGATTTTGAAGGCAATTTTAATCACGCAATTATGATTCGAAGCTTTTTAAGTAAAAATCATACTTTACACTTTCAAGCTGGAGCCGGAATTGTAGCGGATTCATCAGAAGAAAACGAAACTCAAGAAGTTTATAATAAATTAGGTGCTTTGCAAAAAGCCTTAGATTTAGCTGAAACGATTTAAAAAAAGTTTCAAGTTTCAGGTTTCAGATTAGTTGAGCCTTCAAACATGAAACAAAAAAAACAATTATGAAACAAAAAATAATTATGAAAATAGTAGTCATAGATAATTACGATAGTTTTACATATAATTTAGTCCATTATTTAGAAGATTTAAATGCCGAAGTTACCGTATTTCGGAACGATGAATTCGAACTAGATGAACTAGAAAAATTCGATAAAATTTTACTTTCACCTGGACCAGGAATTCCAGATGAAGCTGGTTTACTGAAAGATGTGATAAAGAAATTTGCTTCAACCAAAAGCATTTTTGGAGTTTGCCTAGGCTTACAAGCCATTGGTGAAGTTTTTGGAGGAACATTAACGAATTTAGAGAAAGTCTATCATGGTGTGGCTACGAAAGTCACGCAAACAGAAGAGGATTTTATTTTTAATGATCTACCAAAAGAAACGGAAGTTGGAAGATACCATTCTTGGGTTGTTTCCAACGAAAACCTTCCAGAAGATTTAATCGTAACTAGTGTGGACGAAAACGGACAAATTATGTCCATGAAACATGCTAAGTATGATGTTCGTGGTGTTCAATATCATCCAGAAAGTGTCTTGACTCCAAACGGTAAAAAGATATTAGAAAATTGGCTTAAGAATTAGTATTCAGTGTTCAGTAATTAGTGTTCAGTCAATAAATTTTAGCATCGCGAGATGCTGAACTAAATTCAGCATAAAAAATGAAAACCATATTAAATAGATTAATCAATCACGAAATACTTTCTAAAGCAGAAGCCAAAGAAGTATTAGTCAACATATCATCCGGAAATTACAATCAAAGTCAAATTTCAGCTTTCTTAACCGTTTACATGATGCGAAGCATTACCATCGAAGAACTTTCAGGTTTTAGAGAAGCTTTGTTAGAATTATGTATTCCAGTAGATTTTTCAGCTTACAACACCATCGATTTATGCGGAACTGGTGGCGATGGAAAAGATACTTTCAATATTTCAACTTTAGCTTCATTCATTGTTGCTGGAGCAGGAATTAAAGTCGCAAAACATGGGAATTACGGAGTTTCATCTATTTCTGGCTCAAGTAATGTGATGGAAAAAATGGGAGTAAAATTCACAAATGACATTGATTTTTTAACTAGATCAATCGAAGAAACAAACATTGCTATTTTACACGCACCATTATTTCATCCAGCTATGAAAAATGTAGGACCAATTCGAAAAGAACTAGGTGTCAAAACGTTTTTTAATATGTTGGGACCAATGGTAAATCCGTCTTTTCCTCAAAATCAAATGGTTGGTGTTTTTAGTTTAGAATTAGCTAGAATGTATGCTTATTTATACCAAAACACTACAACAAATTACAGCATTTTACATGGATTAAGTGGTTTTGACGAAGTTTCTTTAACGGATGATGTGAAGATAATTTCAAATCATTCAGAACAAATTTTAAAACCAATTGACTTTAATTTTCCAGCGATAAAATTAGAAAGTATTAAAGGTGGAAATACAATTGATGAAGCTGCTAAAATTTTCTACAACGTAATTTCAGGAAAAGGTTCTGTGGAACAAAATAATGTGGTTTGTGCTAATGCAGCTGTTGCAATTCAGACTATAGAAAAATCAAATTATGAAAATGCTTTAGCAAAAGCTCAAGAGAGTTTAATTTCTGGAAAAGCATTTGAAAAATTAAATCAATTAATCGCGATAAGTAAGTAACATGAATATCCTAGATAAAATCATAAACGACAAAAAACGAGAAGTTACTTTAAAGAAAAGTATCATTCCGGTTTCTCAATTAGAAGCTTCCGTTTTATTTAATGGAAGAACGAATTCAATGGCAAAATTGCTAAAAAATAGTTTGTCAGGAATCATTACAGAACACAAACGTCGTTCTCCTTCAAAATCAGTAATCAATAATAATCATTCGGTTGAAGATGTAGTTTTGGGCTATCAAAATGCTGGCGCTTGTGGAATTTCTGTCTTAACTGACGGAAAATATTTTGGTGGAAGTTTAGATGATCTATTATTAGCCAAAGCTGCTGTAAATATTCCATTATTGCGAAAAGAATTTGTGATTGATGAATATCAAATAGTGGAAGCCAAAGCCAATGGAGCTGATGTAATTTTATTAATTGCAGCTGTTTTAACTCGTGAAGAAATAAAACATCTATCTGAATTTGCTCAAAGTTTAGCTTTAGAAGTTTTGTTGGAAGTTCACAATCAGGAAGAATTAGAAAAATCAATAATGCCAAGTTTAGACATGATTGGTGTTAACAACAGAAACTTAAAAACTTTTGAAGTGAGTTTGGATTATAGCAAAGAACTGGCAAATCAAATTCCCGATGATTTTGTGAAAGTTTCAGAAAGTGGTATCAGTTCTATTGAAGCTGTTAAAGAACTACAACAATATGGTTATCAAGGTTTTTTAATGGGAGAACATTTTATGAAAACCGATAATCCTGGTGAAGCAGCAAGTGAATTCATTAGAAAAGTTTCTTTAAAATGAAAAACACAAAACTAAAAATTTGCGGCATGAAATATCTTGAAAATATTCAGGAAATAGCCTCATTAAAACCAGATTATTTAGGATTTATTTTTTGGGATGAATCAAGTCGAAAGTTTGATTTAAAAGAACTTCCAAAAATAGAATCAAGTATCAAAAAAGTTGGTGTTTTTGTGGATGAAACTTTGAAAGAAATTCAAAATAAAATTGAAACTTTTAAATTAGATGTCATTCAACTACACGGAAAAGAATCCGCTGAATTTTGTGGCAACTTAAAGAATGAAAAAATAGAAATCATTAAAGCTTTTTCAATAGATAATGATTTTGATTTCAGTCGATTAAAAGCCTATGAAAATGTTGTTGATTGCTTTCTATTCGACACTAAAGGAAAATTACCTGGAGGAAATGGAACTACTTTCGATTGGCAAGTTTTAGAAAATTACAATTTAGAAAAACCTTTCTTTTTAAGTGGTGGAATTGGTTTAAGTGAAACAAATAAAATACAAGAATTTCTGAGTTCTAACTTATCAAAATATTGTTATGCTATTGATATCAATAGTCGTTTTGAAACAGAACCCGGATTAAAAAATAAAATTGAAATAGAAAAATTTAAAAAATTGCTTTATGAAAACTAAATATAACGTAGACGAAAACGGATTTTATGGCAAATTTGGAGGTGCATTCATTCCTGAAATGCTATATCCAAACGTAGAAGAATTAAAAGAAAATTACCTTAAAATTATGGCTGAACCTTCTTTTCAAGAAGAATGTGATCAGTTGCTACAACAATATGTTGGGAGGCCAACTCCACTTTATTTTGCCAAACGATTATCCGAAAAATACAACACAAAAATCTATCTAAAACGAGAAGATTTGTGTCACACTGGTGCGCATAAAGTCAATAACACTATCGGACAAATTTTGATGGCAAAACGTTTGGGTAAAACTAGAATCATTGCTGAAACTGGAGCAGGTCAACATGGTGTTGCAACCGCTACGGTTTGTGCTTTAATGGGTTTAGAATGTATTGTTTACATGGGTGAAGTCGATATCAAACGTCAAGCTCCAAATGTAGCTCGTATGAAAATGTTAGGAGCTGAAGTTAGACCAGCAACTTCAGGTTCAAAAACCTTAAAAGACGCAACCAATGAAGCTATTCGCGATTGGATAAATAATCCAGTAGATACGTTTTATATTATTGGTTCTGTAGTTGGACCTCATCCATATCCAGATATGGTGGCACGATTTCAAAGCGTGATTTCTAAAGAGATTAAAACCCAATTATTAGAACAAGAAGGCAGAGAAAACCCAGATTACGTAATTGCTTGTGTTGGTGGTGGAAGTAATGCAGCTGGAGCTTTCTACGAATTTTTAGAAGATGAATCGGTAAAATTAATTGCTGTGGAAGCTGCTGGTCATGGAGTAGATTCTGGGGAAAGTGCAGCAACTTCTGTTTTGGGAAAAATCGGAATTATTCATGGAAGTAAAACCCTATTAATGCAAACCGAAGACGGTCAAATAACCGAACCTTATTCTATTTCTGCTGGTTTAGATTATCCTGGAGTTGGACCATTACACGCGCATTTACATGATTCAAATCGTGCTGAATTTATCGCAATTACTGATAAAGAAGCTATGCAGTCTGGTTTAGAAATTTCGAAAATGGAAGGCATTATTCCGGCAATTGAAACGGCTCATGCTTTTTCGGTTTTGGATAAAAAACAATTTAAACCAACCGATATTGTCGTAATCAATTTATCAGGAAGAGGTGATAAAGATTTGAACACTTATATTGATTATTTCGGATTTTAAAAATTTAACCATCAAAACCGCAAAGGCTTTTCAAAAAGTTTGCAGCGTTTAAAAAAATATAAAATGAATAGAATAAATAAAACTTTACAACAAGATAATAAATTGCTTTCCATCTATTTCACGGCAGGTTATCCAAAACTTATTGACACCGTTTCTATAATTCAAGAATTGGAAAAAAATGGTGTCGATATGATTGAAATCGGTTTGCCCTTTTCGGATCCTTTGGCTGACGGACCAACTATTCAGGAAAGTTCGACTCAAGCAATTGAAAATGGAATGACAACTTCGCTGCTATTTGAACAACTGAAAGACATTCGTAAAACAGTAAAAATTCCCTTAGTAATCATGGGTTATTTTAATCCGATGATGCAATTTGGAATGGAGAAATTTTGTCAAAAATGTGCAGAAGTTGGAATTGACGGATTAATTATTCCCGATTTACCTTTGTACGTTTATGAAACTGAATACAAATCACTGTTTGAAAAATATGGCTTAAAAAATGTGTTTTTAGTTACTCCACAAACTTCAAACGAACGTATTACTCAAATTGATGCTGTTTCTGATAGTTTCATTTATATGGTAAGTTCTGCAGCCGTTACAGGAAGTCAATCTGGTTTTGGAAATGAACAAATGGATTATTTTAAACGCATTTCAGATTTAAATCTAAAAAATCCTCAAATAGTCGGATTCGGAATTAAAGATCATGAAACTTTTTCACAAGCTACAAAACATCAAAAAGGAGCTATTATTGGAAGTGCTTTTATTAAGTTTTTAAGCAATAATCCAATGAATACTATTGAAAAATTTATTAATTCGCTCAAATTTGATTAATTAAAATTAAATTATATTTAAATCCCAAATTCAATTTTTGTATTTGGGATTTTTTCTTACATTTACTTACTTCTAATTTTTAATATTAATGGAATATATTATTCAAACTTCAAATTTAGATTTTCAGTATTCAAAACATAAAAAAAATCTTGAAAATTTATCTATAAATGTTCCTAAAGGAAGTATCTATGGCTTTTTAGGTCCAAATGGAGCAGGAAAATCTACTACTATGCGTTTGTTAACTGGAATAATTCCTGATGATACAAATTCAATTTCATTATTTGGAAGTTCGATTAATGAACAATTACCTTATGTTTTTGAAAAGGTAGGATCACTCGTTGAAAGTCCAGCTTTATACCTTCATTTGTCTGGATATGACAACTTAAAATACATTGCTATTTTAAGAAAAATTGATTTATCTAAAATAGATGAAGTATTAGAATTAGTTGATTTAAGTTATGCAAAAAAACAAAAGGCTAAACAATATTCTTTAGGAATGAAACAACGTTTAGCAATTGCTATGGCTCTTTTAAGCGATCCTGAATTGTTATTTTTAGACGAACCTGTTAACGGTCTTGATCCAAACGGAATTGTTGATGTCAGAAAACTTCTTGTAAAGATTAACAAAGAAAGAGGAGTTACTATTTTTGTATCCAGTCATTTATTGAGTGAAATTGAAAAAATGTGTACTCATGTTGGAATAATTTCTAAGGGTATATTGAAATTTGAAGGAACAATTGATGAATTATCTAAAAAATTTGATAATTGCAAAATCCAAATTACGATTGACAATGCTGAAAATTGGTTACCAAAACTTGAAGAAAAATATAAAAATGTAGTTTTAGAAGAATTAAATAAAATCTCAATTGAATTAAATAATACTTCTGAAATTCCAGCATTTGTAAATAGCATTATCAATGATGGCGTTTTATTATATGAGTTAAAAATTATTGAAGGTTTGGAACAATGGTTTATGAATTTAACTGAAGACTAACATGAAAAAAAATATCTCAAACCTAAATATTGCCTTTAAAGGAGAAACACTAAAGAAGAAAGGAACAGGAATTTATACTTCATCATTTATAATTGGTGTTTTTATGCCAATTGTCTATTTTTTATTCAATATTTTTTCAGATAAAAAGACAGAATATGGAGCAGATTTTAACTTCATAACTAATTTTGTTTATGAAGTAATTAATCCTTTAGCTGTTTTCTTTCTTCCATTAATAATCATAATAAATGCAAGTAAGATTGCACAATTGGATCATAAAAATGGTGGATGGAATTTAATGGAAACGCAACCCTTACAAAAATTTTCAATTTATTTTTCTAAATTAATTGTACTCTTTATTGCTAATTTTATCGTAATTTTTAATTTCTTTATTTCAAGTGTTTTATTAGCTATGTTACTTTCTCTGTTTATTGAAATACCTGAATATGTTAGTTTTCAAATTGAATTTTATTCCTTAATAAATCTATTAGCCAGAGTTTTTGTAGCTAGTGTCTTTTTAACTTCTTTACAGTATTTATTATCGGTTTTAATTCCAAGTTTTATTTGGTCATTACTCATTGGTTTCTTTTTATTAATTTCTAATACAATTTTATCAAATTTAAATTTAATTCCAGATTGGTCACCGATAGAAATAGTAAACAAAATATCAGAATACAAAGAAGGAAGCGATATAGGAAATTATTTTTTATACACCGAAATAATGAGTGTTATTTTAGGCTTATTTACAATGTATATTGGTTTTAAATGGTATAAAAACAAAAGCTTCTTAAAAGCATTTATTATCCCTTATAAAAAAGTAGTTATAAGTCTTTTTGTAATTCTATTTACACTTTTATTGAGTTCATATATCTTAAAACCAAATCAATATAAAGAAACCGATTCAACCACTTTATCAGGAATAATTGAAAGTAATTCATTCTTTAAGCAGGCCTTTTTAATTCATCCAAAAATTGGCGATACAATTTGCGCTATTCCAATTGACAATAATCAGTTTAAAGTATCTATAAAATCTAAATTACCTCTAGATGAGTATCAAATTGTAATTGATAACTCATTCGCTGTAAATATTATAATGTCCAGCAAGGATAGTATTTTTACTAAAATTAAACACTTAGGCAATAAATTAGAAACTAAGTTTTATGGAACCAGATTAGCTGAAAGTCAATATAAAAAAGGCAATAATTCCAATTGGAATATAATTAGTTATTATTTAGACCAAAATCAATTAATTGATGAACCAAAATTATTTTTTAAAGAATTATATAATGCTTGGGAAAAAGTATACAATAGTACAGATAAATTTAAAACCCGTGATAATTACATTCCAAAATCAGATTTTATTGAACTTGAAAAAAAGCTTGTTAGCCTAGAATATTTGAATTATTTAAACGAATATTTAGATAAAAGAAAAAGTATGTTTCCTTCCATTAAAACAGAAATTCCTTTAAATATTCAAGAAATCAAGAATAAAATAAAATTAGATGACGAAACATTAATTTCTCAGGATTTGTATTTAACTTATTTGATTTATGAAATAAGCAAAAATGATACTAGAGACATTGATTTAAAAATTAAAGAAATTGAAAACATATCTAAATTAAAAGAAAGTAAATTTAAAAACCGATTACTCTACTCGTATTTAAAAACAAATCTAGAAGATGCTACAAGTAGTGATGAACGCAAAAACATCATAACTTCATATGCTAATACTATTACTGATGTAAAATTAAAAAACAATTTAGAAAATAATTTTAAAACGCTTGAAAGATTAGGAAAAGGCAATGAAGCAAGAGAAATAGCTTTAAAAGATTTAAATGGAACACTTTTAAATCTTTCTAAGTTCAAAGGAAAATTTATAGCTATTGATGTTTGGGCAACTTGGTGTGGACCATGTAAATACGAATCTCCTTATTTTGAAAAAATGGCTATAAAATATAAAAAAGAAAATATTGTTTTTGTAGCAATAAGTAGTGATAAAGATGAAAAAGCATGGTATTTAGATGCTAAAAACAAATCAAAGTCAGTGCAACAATTTCATTTGGAAAATGCAGTTGCTTTTTCAAAAGATTATAATGTTAATAGTATTCCCAGGTTCATTTTAATAGATGATAAAGGAAAAATTTATAATGCATCAATGCCAAGACCTAGTGAAGCCTCTTTTGAAATGATTTTGAGAAAAGCATTAAATCTTAGCGATTTAAATTAATTAATAACATCACAAATTCAATAAAATATTTTTTGGGGTTTTATTTTTTATGATTCTAAATATTCATAACTTTTCGCTTATTGATTTAAAAATTAGTAAATTTGAGAAGCAATGAAAAAACGAAAAAAATAAATGAGTACAACCCATAAAAAATTAGGTCAATTAGCGTCAACCGCTATTTGTGGTAATGATATTAGTTCTTCAGTATTATATGTTTCAGCTTTAGCTATTGGTTTTGCCGGACAATATGCTTGGATAACCTTACTAATAGTTTCTTTCGTGTTATTTCTATTCCGAAAAATTTATGGTGAAGTTGTCGGTGCTCTTCCTCTAAATGGTGGTGCATACAATGCACTTTTAAATACTACTAGTAAAGGAACAGCATCTTTAGCAGCTACTTTGACATTATTATCTTATATGGCAACAGCTGTAATTTCAGCTAATGAAGGAATCCATTATTTACATCATTTAGTTCCTATTTTGCCTATTATTCCAGTTACAATCGTGCTTTTATGTCTATTTGCTTTATTAGCTATAATTGGAATTACAGAATCAGCTAAAGTGGCAATTGGAATCTTTATTTTTCATTTAACGTCATTAGCTATTTTAAGTGGATTTATTATTTTTTACTTATTTCAAAACGGAATTACTACGTTATTTGAAAACTGGCATTTTCCATTAAGCAGTGGAAGTATTTCAAATGCTATTTTTCTAGGTTTTGCAGCTTCTATGTTAGGGGTTTCTGGTTTTGAAAGTTCAGCCAACTTTGTCGAAGAACAAGAAAAAGGTGTTTTTCCAAAAACTTTGAGAAATATGTGGTCTATTGTAAGCATTATAAATCCGTTAATGGCTGTTTTTGCTTTGGCTATTTTTGCTATTCCTTTACTACAAAGTGATGCTTATCAAAACACGTTATTAATTCAAATGGGAGAAGAAGTAGGTGGCAAATGGATTGCTTCTTTAATTGCAATTGATGCCTTTTTAGTCCTAAGCGGTGCCGTTTTAACTAGCTTTGTTGGGGTTACAGGATTATTAGAACGTATGACATTAGATAGAATTTTACCCCCTTTTTTTCTGAAGAAAAACAAAAAAGGAAGTTCATATAGAATCGTAATCATGTTTTTATTGCTTTCTGTTTCTGTTTTATTAATCACAAATGGTGATGTGCGTTTATTAGCTGGTGTTTATACTATTTCCTTTTTATCTGTAATGGCCTTATTTGGTATTGGAAACATTCTGTTAAAAATTAAAAGAAATAGCCTTCCTAGACCAGAAAAAGCTTCTTGGATTGCTGTAATTATTGCTATTATAGCCGTAGTTATTGCTTTAATTGGTAATATAACAATGACTCCTAAACCAGGTTTACCAAGTAATCTTCAGGTATTTTCGTATTATTTTGTACCAACTATTTTGTTTATTGCTGTAATGCTAAATCGTACCATTTTACTAAAAGCTGTTTTAAAAATATTGGATGCTTTTTTTGATCCAATTCGTAAATTTTCTGTGGTAACAGATAGAAAGATAAAAAGCATTCTACATAAAATAAATCAACAAGAGTTTGTGTTTTTTACAAAAGGAGATAACATTGCAACTTTAAACAAAGTAATGCAGTACATTGAAAGAAATGAACATACTAAAAAAATAAAAATCGTTACCGTTTTAGAAAAAGGAAAAACTGGACCACCAAATTTAGCTCAAGAAATTGACTTTTTAGACAGAGAATATCCAGAAATAGATATAGAATTAGTGATTTTAGAAGGTGTATTTACTCCCAAATTAATTCAAGAACTTTCCGAAAAATGGAATATTCCTGTCAACTTCATGTTTATTGGCTCGCCTACAGAAAAATTTCCGTTCAAAGTTGAAGAATTAGGTGGTGTTCGATTGATTATTTAGCAATCCAAAATAAATAAACGTTATATAAAAGCCTGTTAAAGTAATCGATTAACAGGCTTTATTGTTCTATCTTTATGATACAAAAATAAACAAAGATGAATTTATTTATACTACTACTAATAACATTTATGAACACAACAATGATTTACGATTTCAATAAAGATTCCTCTAAAAATGATTGGAAAATAATTGATGATGGTGTAATGGGTGGAGAATCTCAAGGGAAATTTTCTATAAATGAAGATGGAAATGGCGTTTTTAAAGGCACAGTTTCCCTAGAAAACAATGGTGGCTTTTCGTCTGTTCGTCATCAATTTGACAAAATTAAGGCAACAAAAGACAGCAAAGTACTAATTCGATTAAAAGGTGATGGCAAAGAATACCAATTCAGAATTAAAGACAAATCGAGTGCTTATTATTCATACATCACAACTTTTAAAACTTCTGGTGAATGGGAAACTGTATCAATCAAATTAAGTGATTTATATCCTTCTTTTAGAGGTCGAAAACTAAGTTTACCCAATTTTGAAAGTGATTCTTTTGAAGAAATTGTCTTCTTAATTGGAAACAAAAAAAACGAATCGTTCCAATTAATTTTAGATAAAATTGAGTTGGAATAACTTAGACTTCTAATTTATTTGGCTATTTTTGATAAATAAATTATCCTAAATGTTTACAATTCGAAAAAGCTTTTTTCTTTTAATTCTACTTGCTTCCTTCTTTAGTTTTTCACAAGACCAAGAAGCAACAATCTTTTTTAAAGATGGTGATTCTATTCAAGGATTTGCAATGATTAAAAATGAAAAAATAAAATTCAGAATTTCTTTGGATGACAAACCTGATACTTGGGATTCTGAAAGTGTTTCCAAAGTTGAATTTTATGGATTCAATATTAAAAAAACATTCGAATATGTAAAATTAAGTAAGCATGATAAAAAACCAAAGCTTCTTGAAGTTTTAATCAAAGATAAAGTGTCTTTATATTTAGAAACTATTTATACATATTCAACTGGTTCAAATTCAGGTCGTGGAATATTACCCTATTATGGAAGTGGTGGCATAACAAAGAAAGTTAGTGAAGAAAATCATTATGTAAAACGAACCACAGATGAATTTCCAACTTGTATCAACTGCTATGTTTTAGGAAGTTGGAAAAAGAAAGCATTAGAGTATTTTATGGATTGTCCTGGTTTAATCAAAAAGATTAATAATCATGAATTAAGAGAAATTCATTTAGTAGATATCGTCTATTTTTATAACGATTATTGTGTTGATGAAGAAGAAATTTTAGAAGATTAAAATTGATTTTTGAACTTGAAATTGTCATTGACATTTACCCTATCTTTGCCATTCAATTTAGAACATGAGTCCTACCCTACTTTCATCACCTTTACAAGGTTTTACCGATTTCCGATTTAGAAATGCTTTTCACAAATATTTTGGCGGCATTGCTACTTTTTATGCTCCATATATTCGTTTAGACGGAAAATTAGTTATTAAAAATTCGTATCAACGTGATTTGCAATTGGAACATAACGATACTTTAGAATTGATTCCACAAGTGATGACTAATGACGCGGATGAGTTTTTGTTTGTCGTAAAATACATTCAAGAATTGGGTTACAAAGAACTGAATTGGAATTTAGGTTGTCCTTATCCAATGGTAACCAAAAAAGGAATGGGTTCTGGTTTAATTTGTGAACCGATGAAAATTGACCATATTCTAAATCGCGTCCATAATGAAACTGATGTAATTGTTTCTATGAAAATGCGAATGGGTTACGAAAATCCAGAAGAAATTTTAGATGTTTTTCCGATTTTGGATAAATATCCTTTGAAAAATATTGCTATTCATGCTAGAATTGGCAAACAATTGTATAAAGGTGGTGTCAATTTAGAAGCTTTTCAACGTTGCACCGAAAACACCAAACACAAATTGTATTATAATGGTGATATTACTTCTGTAGCCAAGTTTAAAGAAATGCAAGAGCTTTTTCCAAGTATTGATCATTTTATGATTGGTCGTGGTTTAATTGCTGATCCTTTTTTGCCAAGCATGATTAAAAACAACACTACAGATTACCCAAAAGATAGATGGAAAATTTTTAACGAATTCCACGATACGATTTACCAAGAATACGATGCAGCTCTTTCTGGACCAACACCCATTAAAATGAAAATGTTAGGTTTTTGGGAGTACTTTTCTACTTCGTTTTCCAACCCTCAAAAGACTTTTAAAAAGATTAAAAAAGCCCAAAGTCCAAGAGCTTACCAAGAAGCTGTGAAAGAGATTTTTAATAGTGAGAAGTAGTTTGTGAGGTTTTTATTAGGGTTTAGTTATTTTTGTTATATTTGAAAATTATGATAAGAAATGATTTTTGTAAATAATTCAAGAGATAATAAAAATGGAAAAAATAAATAAAGAAATAATTTTAAAAGCAATTCAAGAATCTGATTATATATTATTTTCAAGTCATAATAAACTATGCCTTCCAATTATTAAAAGAATTTACAAAAAAATGAACAATGGAATTAAGTTTGATGACATAAAAGTTTGTGATACATTAATTATTGACGGTCACCACAGATATATAAGTTCATTATTGTCTAAAATGAAACTACAAGAAACTAAATCTTCAAAAACAAGTGCTACAAATCAATATGATTGGTCTATTGTTGAATTTGTTGAAGAAGAATGGGACACAGAAGATAAAATACTACGTTTGAATGAATTAGATGCACTCTATAACAACATTTCTTTAGAACAAGTAATTGAAATAACAAAATAAATTTAGTATTTTTGCAATATGTTATTATATTTAGACATAGATGGTGTTATGGTTCCTGCAAATTCTTGGAGAAAACCAGAAATTTTAGAAGATGGTTTTCCAGAATTTAGTTTAAATGCAGTTAAATCGCTTGATAGAATCATTTCTACATCAAGTGCAGATATTGTTTTGACTACTTCTCATAAATATAAGTACACTTTAAAAGAATGGAATAAAATTTTTAATAGAAGAAATATAAAAGTTAATAAAATTACGAGACTTCCTAAAAATGTTAATCACTTAAATAGAAAAGAAGAACTTTTAAATTGGTTTAATCCAAAAAGAATTAACGAAGAATTTATCATTATTGATGATGACAAATCTTTAAATGGATTACCTGATTATTTAAAAAATAAATTAATCCAAACTAGTGGTTCAGTTGGTTTAACAGATTATTTGGCAGAAGAAGCTTTGGATATTATTAATAATTTAGAATACAAATTAGTGAAATAAAAATATCTCTTTAGAATTATACTAAAGGGATATATTTTTATAGAACATATTCTATAATACTACCAAAAAAACCTACCTAGTAAAAACCAAAATATTTCCTTTACTCAAATTTGCATCAAAAGCGTAACCTTCGTAATTGAATCCTTTTAAATCTTCGATGGTTTCTGCATTTTTATCTATGATGTAACGCACCATTAAACCCCTTGCTTTTTTGGCAAAGAAACTAATCATTTTTAGTTTTCCGTCTTTGTAATCTTTAAATTCTGGAGTTATTACAGTTGCTTTTAAGGTTTTTGTGTCCACTGCACTAAAATATTCGTTACTCGCTAAATTCAGGAATAATTCGTCGTCTTTTAGTTCTTCATTTAAGGTTTTAGTAATCGTTTTTTTCCAGAATTCGTATAAATTCTTTTTGGTTCCAATTTTTATCGAAGTTCCCATTTCTAAACGATAGGCTTGCATCAAGTCCAAAGGCTTCAACAAACCGTACAAACCTGAAAGAATTCGCAGTTTATCTTGCAAATCATCCATTTTCTCAGCTGGAATTGTATAGGCATCCAAACCTGTGTAAACATCACCATCGAAAGCAAAAATAGCTGGTCGAGCATTTTCTGGTGTAAAAGGCGTTTCCCAAACTTGGTTTCGATCCCAATTCAAATCGGCTAACTTTTCAGAAATAGACATTAAATCCATTAGCTGTTTTGGCTTTTGCTTTTTTAATGTTTTTTGAATGGTCTTGGATTCCTTTAAAAATTCAGGTTCAGTATGCTTTTTTGTTGGCAATTCACTTTCAAAATTTAAGGATTTGGCTGGTGATATAACGATTTTCATATATATTTTCCGAAAAATCGGAAATCTTTTAATGGTTAAACTTTAGTTTTTCAAATTTACTAATTAGTTTTATAAAATCATATACGATAAAATGGTTTGTAGCGATTTAGGTATAAGAGAAATTTATTGGATTTTGTTACACAGAGTTTCGCAAAGTTTTTACAGAGTTGCACAAAGTTTATTTTCTTTGAGTATCTCTTTGCAATATTCTTTATGTATCTCTGTGAAATAATAGTACATTTGCATTTTACAAAACATCATGATTAACCCATCAGCAAACGGTTGGATAAAGAAGTTTTTCTCAGAAAACAAATCGAATTATAAAGAGTATAATAACGATTTGTTGGCTTTTTATCATGATGTAAGAACTTCTGGTTTTATTTATGGTTACGTAATTCGGGTTAATTTAATCAAACAACTCGATACAAAGTTACTTTCTAGTGATGAAATTACTAAAATTGCTTTATTAAATTCACTTTTTTCTGTTTTTAAGTTGGTTACAAAAACGGAAGATGAAAAAGTTTTTAATGAAAAAGCAATTGAATTTTATACGTTTTTATACCAAAAAGGAAATTCTTTGTTTTCTAAATCAAAACCAAATTTAGAAGAATGTATTGCTACTAGAATTCAAACTAATGAGAATGTTTTTGCTAAAAACTTTTCGCATATTATTACAAATGCTTTGTTGTTTATGGATATTTTGGCTTTCCAAAAATATTTAGAAACCTTTGATAATCCTTTAAATTATTTAAAAAAGTTAGAAGAAAGTACTATTGTTTTGGTTTCAAATGCATTATCTGTAAAGGAAAATCCATCACAATACGACAACCTTTTGGTTAAGCTATTTGAAAATTCAGTACGTTATACTAAATTCTATAGAAAACAAGTAGAAGTTGCTGATTTAGAACAATTTGAAAAATTCGATTCTATTATCGAAAAACTCTATTTATTGGATTTAGCGACTATGGCTATGTGGAGTGATGATGAATTAAGTATTATAGAAAAAGATTATTTACATAAGTTTTGTTCTGAATTGCATATTGAAGAAAATGAATATGTTATTAGTTTAAATAATATTGATACTTACATCAAACAATATCGAAATGAAATTCCGTATTTTAATTATTCGAATCCAGTTAAGCATTTTTATGAACAGTCAAATAAAACAGTTACTAAATTAATTACCCGAAACGGAAAACGTTTAACTAAAGAATTAAAGGAAAGTAAAGAATTAGTGAGACTTTTAGCTAAATCTGCAACAACCGATTTAGATAAAGAAGAAAAAAAGAAAGTAAAAAAACAGTTATTAGATATTTGTAAAACAATACCTTCGTTAACTATCTTTTTACTTCCTGGTGGAGGTTTACTTTTACCTATTTTGATAAAATATATTCCTCAATTATTGCCTTCTGCTTTTAATGAAAATTTAGAAGAGTAATCTTTAAAATTTTAACTTATAGACAGTATCTAAATCTTTGTCACAACTAAAATTTACCCCTAAATCAGTTATATAACCTGAATTTAAACCATACACCCAACCGTGAATACTTAATTTCTGTCCGTTTTTCCAAGCTGATTGTACAATTGATGTCTTAGCTAAATCAAAAACTTGTTCTTTTACATTTATTTCTACAAACTTATTAAAGCGCTCTTTTTCATCTATAATCGCATCTAACTCTTGATGATGAAAACGATAAACGTCTTTTATATGTCTAATCCAATTGTCTATTACACCTATAGAATCATTACCCATTGCAGCTTTAACACCACCACAACCATAATGACCACATACAATTACATGTTGTACTTTTAGAGCATTTACAGCATAATCTAAAACACTTAACATGTTCATATCTGTATGAACTACCATATTTGCAATATTTCTGTGTACAAAAACTTCACCTGGTTCTGCTCCAATAATTTCATTTGCCGGAACACGACTATCTGAACATCCAATCCATAATAAGGGTGGTTGTTGTCCTTCTGCTAAATTGTTAAAAAACTCTGGGCTTACTTTTGTTTTTTCTTCAACCCATTTTTTATTGTTCTCTATTATTTTTTTATAAAACTCACTCATGATGATATACTTTTAATTTGATTCTTTTTTTAATTTGAAAAACTCAATAAAGCTTGTTGGATTATCAACTGTACCTCTTTCTGACTTTAAATGTACAAATATGTTTTTATTTTTAGCCTGAATAACAAAGTCTTCTAATATTTCTACAATGTCATAATCCAAATAAGTTGTTTTTCTTATATCTAATTCTAATCTTGAATTTTCAGGTAAACTGAATAGTTCTTTCTGAATGGCAGCTTTATTTAAAAAGGAAATTTCTTCAGCGAAAGTCATTTCAACTACATTTGAATTCTCTGTTTCTTTCTTATGTAAAAATACGGAATTTTGATAATTTTTTATCAAAACAACTGCAAATCCGATGGCTAAACCTGTAAAGATTCCATATAATAAATTCGTAAAAACGATAATAACAACGGTTACTATAAAAGGTAAAAATTGTGTCCAACCCAAAGAAAACATTTTCTTAAATAAAGATGGTTTCGCTAATTTAAATCCAACTACAATTAAAATTGCTGCTAGAACTGACTTTGGAATATGATTTAATATCGTAGGAATTGCCAAAACAGATACTAATAACAAAATACCATGCAAAATTGCAGACATTTTTGTTTTTGCATTTGACTGAACATTGGCAGAACTTCTAACAATTACTTGTGTTACAGGTAAACCTCCAATTAAACCTGAAGCGATGTTTCCAAATCCTTGCGCAAATAATTCTCTATTTGTAGGTGTAATATTTTTTTCTGGATCTAATTTATCGGTTGCTTCAACACTTAATAAGGTTTCTAAACTAGCTACTAATGCTAGAGTAAAAGCAATTGTTAAAATTTCAATAGAAAAAATTTGACTAAAATCTGGAAAACTTAAAAATTCACCAAAATCACTAATACTATTTGGCACAGGAACTTCTACAAGATGTTTTCCCTTAATAGCTAAATCTGTAATTGAACTAAAAATAATTTGTAAAATAGTACCAACTAAAACAGCAATTAATGAACCTTGAATAATTTTAAAAAATCCATGCTTTTTTGATAAAATGTTATCCCAAAAAAGAATAATAACAAGTCCTATTACACCAATAATCAATGCTCCTAATGTGATATTATCAATAATATGAGCAATGGCAGAAAATGTATTTTCACCAGAATTTTCAACGAAACTATCTGCTCCTTCTGCTTCTGTATCATAACCAAAAAAGTGAGGTATTTGTTTTAGAATAATAATTATTCCAATTCCTGTTAGCATTCCTTTAATGACACTATTTGGAAAGTAATAACCGATTACTCCCATTTTAAGAACACCAAAAAGCAATTGAATAATTCCTGATAAAACTACAGCAGATAAAAACAATTCGAAACTACCTAACGAAGTAATTGCACTGGCAACAATTGCAGCTAAACCTGCTGCTGGTCCACTAACTCCAATTTTTGATTTACTAATAAGACCAACAACAATACCACCAATAATTCCAGCTATTAGTCCCGATAAAGGAGGTGCATCACTAGCTAAAGCAATTCCTAAACAAAGTGGAAGAGCCACGAAAAAAACTACAATACTCGCTGGAATATCGTTTCTTAAATGTTTAAACATATATGAATTTTTGAATTAAATTAAATTTTATACTTCATGTTTATGAAGTTTTAGAAAAATCTAAACTAATTCAGGAGGCTCAATAAAAATAGTAGGTTTAATAGAGTTTACTTTTCTATCGTTTAAAATAGAATACTGCACTTTTTGCAACCCTTCAAAGTCTATTACTAATGGAATCGAATAAATAGTAGGTATTGATTTTATTTCGCTAAAGGCACCATGATTTTCTTCTTCACCTAAGTTAAAAAAGTAAGAAGTATCAACACTTTCGTCTATAGCAGACACAATAGTTGGTGTAGCTAGAAACAAAATAAAAATTAACAATACTATTTTTGATAAAAATTGCATATGGCAAATATAAAATATATTTATGGTTTATAAAAATGTGTAAACCCTAAATTAAACACAAAAAAAAGCCACTTTTAAAGTGGCTTTTTTTTACTAGCAAATTACATTTCTTCTTCCATCCAAGCTTTTAACATCCAAATTGTTTTTTCTTGTTCTACTATAAAATCACTCATCATAGAATTTGTCCCTTCATCATTAATATTTCCTGATTTTTCTAAAATAACCCTTTCAATTTTCAGCAATTCAACTAATGAATCTGAAACTAAAAGCACAGCTTCTGTATCCTTTGAAATATTTTTTCCAACTTTTAATTTACTGTTTTCTATATAATCCGAAAAAGTATGCAATGGTGTTCCTCCCAAAGTTAAAACCCTCTCAGCAATCAAATCAATTTTTAATTGTGAATCATTATATAACTCTTCAAACTTAACATGTAAATCAAAAAATCTTTTTCCACGAATATTCCAATGCAATCCTCTTAAGTTTTGATAATAAATTTGAAAATTAGATAATAATGTATTCAACTCATTTGCTAATTCATCTACTTCTTTAACTGGTAATCCTAAACTATTTACTTTCATGTTTCTTACTTTTAAATTATCACTAAATTTACTAAAAATTTAACACTATTAAGTATAAGTAATATCGATAGTTTTTATATTTTTATCGAAAATAACTATACAATGACAATTACTCAATTAGTTTATGTGTTAGCTGTTGCAGAGCACAAGAACTTTACCAATGCTGCAGAAAAATGTTTTGTTACTCAACCCACACTAAGTATGCAAATTCAAAAATTAGAAGAAGAATTAAAGGTTCAGATTTTTGATAGAAGTAAAAAACCAATTCAATTAACAGAAATTGGTGAAAAAATTGTTAATCAAGCAAAAAATATTGTCAATGAAGCCGGAAGAATTACTGATATTGTAGAACAACAAAAAGGTTATATTGGTGGTGAGTTTAGAGTTGGAATTATTCCGACAGTAATGCCTACTCTATTACCTATGTTTTTGAGTAATTTTATTAAAAAACATCCAAAAGTAAATTTAATTATAGAAGAGCAAACTACAGAAGAAATTATAAAACGTTTAAAAAACGGCCATTTAGATTGTGCTATTGCTGCAACTCCTTTGGAAGAAGAAAATTTAAAAGAAATTGTCTTATATTATGAACCTTTTGTAGCCTATATTCCTGAAGGAAATTCAATTTCAGCTAAAAAAGAAATAGAAATTAGTGATTTAGATGTAGAAAATATTCTTTTACTACAAGATGGGCATTGCTTTAGAGATGGAATTTTGAATCTCTGCAAAAACAATAAATATTTAAATGAAAATCATTTTCAAATTGAAAGTGGGAGTTTTGAAACTTTAATAAAATTAGCTGATGAAGGTTTAGGTACAACACTTTTGCCTTACCTACACACATTAGATTTGAATGAAAATAAGAAAAGTAAATTAAGACATTTTAAAGACCCGAAACCTGCAAGAGAAGTTAGTTTAATTTATCCGAAAAATGAATTAAAAATACATATTATAGATGCTTTGAGAAGTGTTATTTCTGGGGTCGTTAGAGGCGCAATAGCCTTTAGTGACGTTGAAATAATCAGTCCAAAAAAGCAAGCCTAATAAAAAAGGTACGTGAAAACGTACCTTTTTTATTTATATAAATTATTCCATTAAAATTAAACATTGTCTCAACTCTGGCTTTTCTTTTGTGAATTGCATAACCCAACTCATTAATTCTTCTATTTCATAAGGTAAAAGCACTTTTAAAGCTTTTTCAAATTCTTTACAAAATAATATTGGGTCAAAACTTACTCGCTCTAAAATTGACTTCGTATACGTAAACATTCTTGTGGGCATAATACAAAAAATTAAGCGTTAATACTTTTCTTGAACATGTGGTAAATTTACTCAATAAACCATTACTATAACGTTTGCGTATGTGAAATTATTGTTATAATTATCTTAAATTATATAAATAACTGATTTTTAGGTAATTATAAAAAAATTAAATACTTTAATTCTTAATTGCTCGCAACATCTCTCTTTTCCCTGGTGCTCCAGGTAATTTTTCTACACTAAAACCTGCATTTAACATAGCTTTTTTTATGGAAGTTCTACAAGCATATGTTACCAAAATTCCTTCTGATAATAGAGCATCATACATTTTTTGAAAAATTTCTTCTGACCATAATTCTGGTTGAACATCAAATCCGAAAGCATCAAAATAGATAAGATTATACTTCTCAGAATCAGAAATATCTTCAAACTTTTGCTTTCTTTTTGTCAAATTAAAATTGGATGTTATCTTATTTTCCACTTCCCATTCAGATTGATGCATTTTATTAAAAATAGATTGATGCGCTAAAGCTTCTAATTCAGAAACATAATTTAGATTTTCAATAATATCTATTTCAACAGGATAAGCTTCTACTCCAACATAATTTATGTTTTGATTAGTATTTATTGCTTCTAAAAAAGTAATAAATGTATTTAAACCTGTTCCAAAACCGATTTCTAAAATAGAAACGGACTTATCATTTAGTAATGAAAGTCCGCTTTTTATAAAAACATGTTTTGCTTCTTGTATCGCTCCAAATTTCGAATGATAAGTTTCATTCAATTCGGGTAAAAATATTGAAGTAGAACCGTCTTTTGTTAGGATAATTTCTTTTTTCAAATTTTAAATCTTTGAAATTATTATTTTTTATTTTGGAATTTCTCCTATGTATAGTTTTTTAATCCTAGGAATTGGTCCACTACATTTTTGTTGATGACAAGCAATACAAGCATCAACTCCATTATTAAAGTGTTCTTTAGCGTTCTTTGGATCTTTATAGATTAATTCTTGTGAATCAATAAATATTTTGGCCTGTTTCTTGAAAAAAGTATCTCTAACTTGCTTGTTAGTCATCACAGATTCATGAATCTTTAAGAAATGTTGAGGAAACTCACCAATTGTATCGCCTTTGATGATTTTTTCTTTCAAACGCTGGTTATCCACATACATTTGTTCCATCAAAGCGGCCATTTCTGACATTTCATACATTTCAAAGCCATCGTCAACTTTTTTAGTTTCTGATTCAGCAGCTATTTTATCTTCGTCTTTACATGAAAATAAAAATACTATTAAAAAGATATAAAGTAAACCTTTCATTATTTCTTAATTAAAACACCATCTGCCATGAATAAATATTTTTTCTTTGGCTCTTTAATACTATCGATTGAAGCTTGAGATTTACCTGCATCTTCAGCATAATGTTTTAAATCAGAAACACTTACTTCACTAACATAAGCTTTTCCACTAACTACAACTTCTTTGTTTTCTGCATTCATAGGCACAAAATAAGCATAGTCTTTAAATTTTACGAACGTTTCTTTGTCATTATCTAAAGCTACATTCATCCAACAACCTTTCTCTTGGCATACATTTTTAATTGTTGAACTAAATTTTAAATCTACTGTATCACCCGGGTTTAAATCTCCAAATTTTGAAGTCATTTCTTGATAAGTTAAAACTCCATCTGTGTTAATTGAATCCCCAAATACTGCATATTCAACTTGTGGTTCTGTAGCTGCAACTTCTGCTTCATTTTCTTTTTTACAACTAACTAATGCTACTAAAAAGGCTGATGCCAAAACTATTTTTTTCATTATTATTACTTTTAGATTTGAACAAAAATAGTCACTTTTGTTTAAAAGAAGTATTATTGTTAAAAATATTTTTCATATATTTTTGCTAAAACTGAATTAAAACTCATTCAAATTCTTAAATTTGCAAAAAATTAAAACGATTTCGTTATACTATTAAATTATTCAAAATGACTACAAATACTCTTAATGATATTGAAATTATAAAAGCACCAACTTCAAAAATTGATTCGGTAGATTTTCAAAATTTAGCTTTTGGAAATGTATTTACCGATCATATGTTAGTTTGTGATTATAAAGATGGGCAATGGGAAAAGCCTGTAATTAAACCATACGCACCATTTTTAATGGATCCATCAGCAAAAGTTTTTCACTACGGTCAAGCTATTTTTGAAGGTATGAAAGCTTACAAAGATGTAAATGATGACATTTGGTTGTTTAGACCAGATCAAAATTTTGAACGTTTTAATAAAAGTGCAGTCAGAATGGCAATGCCAGAAGTTCCTGAATTTGTATTTATGGAAGGTTTAAAAGAACTGATTCGTTTAGAAAAAGATTGGGTACAAAAAGGATTAGGAAACTCATTATACCTAAGACCATTTATGATAGCAACAGGAACTGGTGTAATCGCAGCTCCATCGCAAGAATATAGATTTATGATTATTCTTTCACCAGCAAAATCATATTATTCTGGTGAAGTTAAAGTTATTATTGCTGAACATTTTAGTAGAGCTGCAAATGGTGGAATTGGTGCTGCAAAAGCAGCTGGAAATTATTCAGCTCAATTTTATCCAACAAAATTAGCTAACGAAAAAGGGTATCAACAAATTATTTGGACGGATGATGCTACACATACAAAATTAGAAGAAGCTGGAACAATGAATGTATTCTTTAGAATTAATGATACATTATTTACTGCTCCAACAAGTGAAAGAATTTTAGATGGTATTACTCGAAAAAGTGTAATTGATTTAGTAAATAAAGAAAATATAGCTCTAGAAGTTCGCACTGTATTAGTTGACGAATTAGTTGAAGCTGCTAAAAATGGCTCACTAAAAGAAATTTTTGGTGCAGGAACTGCTGCTGTAATAAATCCAATTGTTGGTTTTTCATATAAAGATGAATATTATGAATTACCAAAACTAGAAAAACCAATGGCTTTAAAAATCAAACAAAAATTAACAAATATCCAAAACAAACTTGAAGAAGATGTTTTTGGTTGGACTGTTAAAATTTAGTATTCAATTTACAAATTTTAGTTTACAGAAAGTTGAATTTAGAATCTAAAAAAAAGCGATTTTCATTTGAAAATCGCTTTTTTTCTGCCTTCTGATTTCTGAGAACTTATAACTATTTAAGAATAGTTTCAAAATTAGGTTTAAAGTAATTTGGTCCTTTCATTACTTTTCCGTCTTCTCTATAAATTGGTCTACCGTCATGATCTAACTTACTCATGTTACTGCGTTGAATTTCCTCAAAAACAGCTTCTATTTTATGTTGCAAACCATGTTCTAAAATAGTTCCACATAAAATATATAGCATATCTCCTAATGCATCAGCAATTTCAGTCAAATCGTTATTTTGAACAGCTTCTAAATATTCTTCGTTTTCTTCTTTCATCAAGTTAAAACGCAATTCATTTTTGCTAATTCCTAAATCTGCTTTCATTTCATTAGAAACTTCTAATCCAAAAGAAGTATGAAATTCAGCTACCGCTTCTAATTGTCTTTTCATTATAGATTATTTTTTATTTTTGTTGTTGCAAATTATATTTTTTATGGCTTCAAAGTGTTATTTTTGCCTTAAAATTATCACTATGTTTTCAACAAACCAGCTCTATTTTGCAATATTTTTTGTTATAACCTTCACTATAGCAATGATTTATGTATATAAAAAGGATTTTAAGCTACATAAATTGTACTACAAAGGCAGTAGTAAATGGGTTTTAGTCGGATTTTTATCTTTCGTTGCAATTTTATTTATTTTAAAATATTATTTGAAAAATAATTAATATATTTGATAAATATTAATGAAAAAAGCTTTTTTTTAATGAAAATACTGAAGTATATATTTTTACTTCTACTTCTTTGTGGTATTGCGGGTTTTGTATTTATTGCAACTCAACCGGGAGAATACACAATTACAAAAAGTAAAGAAATTAGCGCCTCTAAAGATGTTGTTTTTAATTATGTAAAAGATTTCAACAACTGGAATTTATGGAATTCCAATATTGATTCAACTTCTTCCAAAGAATTATTTTCTGAAGACTCAAAAATTTATACAATTTCTAATGGAAATGAATCTATAATATATGAAACATTAAAACTATATGATTCTGATTCTATTGCTCAAAAATTAACGCAAGATAATCTTACTCATAATTTAGTTTGGAAATTTACATCTACAAAAGAAGGAACATTACTTACTTGTGAAATGAAAGGAACAATGACACTAAAACAAAAAGTCTTTTCTGTCCTTCAAGGTGGTGCCCAAAATTATTTAGGAGACGATATTCAAAAGAGTTTAAAAAATATTGATAAGTACTTGACAAGTCAATTAAATAAATTTAACATAAAAATATTTGGTTTAGTTACTAAAGAAGGTACTCTTTTTATCAAGCAAATTGATAGTAGCTCCATTAAAAATTTTAGTTCAATTTCTAGAATTAAAATTCCTGAACTAATTAAGTTTGCAAAAGAAAATTCAATAAATTATACTGAAGCTCCTTTTGTTTTATTTGATCATTGGAACACAACTAACAACAATACAAAATTTTCAATTTGTTTGCCCGTAAAAGAAGAAATTATCACTTCAGAAGGTAGTGATGTTCTTGGAGGAGAATTGTTCGAATATAGAGCCGTAAAAGTCACCCTTACAGGAGATCACTCACACATAAGAAAAGCATGGGAAGAAGGATTTAAATATATAGAAAGAAATAAATTATCTATAGATTTAAATGGTAGTTATGTTGAAGCCTATAAAGTTTCATCACCAAATGAAAAAGAGCCTTCAAAATGGATAACTGATATATATATTCCTATAAAAGTCGCTGCTGCTCCAAAAATAAAGCCTGTTTTTACAAATTCTGTTAATGAACCAATTACTGAAACGGCTCCTACTCTAACGGAATAATATTTAAACTTACAATAGTTGAATACCTATATTTATATTGAAAAAGTTTCATTGTTAAAAACAATTACTGGAAATATAATGTTAATTTCAGGAATTATTGGGCTGTGTTTTATTAATATTAAACTTGGTCCAGAATTAATATTTATATGGATTTTACTTTGTTTTATTGGTTTATTTTTAATTTCAACTCAAGGGTTTAAAATCAATTTTAAATCGAGAAGTTATATGTTTCTAAATTCAATTTATGGATTTCATTTTGGCTTTAATTATAACTATTTTCCAAAAGTAAGTTACATTTCTTTATTTGAAACAACTGTAAAACAAAAGATTGGAGGCCGTGGATTTAATCCAGCTGAAGCAACTTTGTCAGGTAAGAAAGTAAAAATAAACTTCTTCGATGAAGACAACAGACCTATTACAATCTACATAGCTAATAATAGATCTGAAGCTTTAGAAATTAGAAAAAATTTACAAGCATTACACACAGTGAAAATAATTGATAATTTCAATTAATGTAATCTAATCCTTCAACAAATGCCTAACAACAGTTTCAGCCGCTTGTAATCCAAATTGGGCTGGCATCCAACTATTAGTTCCATAAAACGATTTTTTATAATTTGCTCCATCAGTCTTTTTTAAACTTGTAGGTTCTGGAATTTCTGTAGAAAAAACTGCTTTTACACCTTTATTTATCTTTACTTTTTTCAACCTTTTTCTAATATTTTTAGCTAAAGGACAATCTTTCGTTTTACTAATATCTTTAACAAAAACCTTACTTGAATCATACTTTCCACCTGCACCCATACAACTGATTACTTTTACTTTTTTTCGTTTGGCCGAAATAATTAAATTCAGTTTTGGCGTTACACTATCAATACAGTCTAAAACATAATCATATTCAGTGGTTACAATTTCTGTTGCTCTTTCTGGTGAAAGAAATTCTTCAACTTTTGTTAATTCTAATTCAGGGTTTATATCTAATAACCTATTAGCTACAATATCAACTTTAGTTTTCCCAATGGTTGAATGTAAAGCAGGTAATTGTCTGTTTATGTTCGTAATATCAACTGTATCTCCATCAACGATAGTCATTTTTCCTATTCCAGCACGAACTAAAAATTCGGCTGCAAAACTTCCTACACCACCAAGTCCAACTACTAATAAATTTGCGTTTCTTAACTTGTTTATTCCTTCTTCTTTAAAGAGTAATTCCGCTCTTTCTTGCCATTGTGCCATTTTTCTGTTTGGTTATAAGTTTATTGGGTTATAAGGTTTAATCTGAACTTGCTTGTGCTGAATTCATTTCAGTATTTCAGATTCTTTTCAACTAATTCTATTCGTATTTAAAAACTTGATTGAAATTTACTTTCACAACTTCTTTTAAATCTTCTAATTTTATATTTTTTATGTTTGATGCTTTTTGATAAACATCAATAATTGTATCTTCAATTGTGTCTGTTTCTAGAAAAAATCTGTCATTGGTAACATATTCAAATACTTCAGACAATTCAGGATTACGAAGTAAATATTTTCCAAATGACAAATAAAATCCATTATCTAAAAGCGATTTAGCTACTTGTTTGTTTTTAGAAAAACCGTGAATAATCATTGGGTTTTTAATATTCATTTCTTTTTTAATCGAAATTACTTCCTGAAAAGAAGCTACACAATGTAATATTATTGGTTTTGATGTGTTTTGAACTAATTCTATTTGTTGTTGAAAAACTTCTGTTTGCTTTTGAAATGGAATTTCGATTCTTTTATCTAAACCACATTCACCTAAAGCTAAACATTCATTAAGTCTTAACTTTTCTTCAATGATATTTAAGTCTGATTTTAATCTGTTTTCATCAATATACCAAGGATGAATTCCAATAGAATAGTTAGGAATTGCTTCATCAAACTCCCAAGGATATTGATTTACGACTTCTAAAATAGCATCGTCTTTGGTGTAAGAATGTGTATGTAAATTGATGAATTCCATTAGTCGTGAAACTTTTTAACTCCAGCATTAATCGCGACAGCTAATTCATTTTCTAAAGGAACAATTGGACAAGAATACTCATGATTATAAGCACAATATGGATTGTAAGCTTTATTAAAATCTATAATTATTTCTTTAGATTTTGGAACTTTAATATCTAAAAATCTTCCACCTCCATAGGTTTCAATTCCGTTTGTTTCGTCTAAAAACGGTAAGAATAAATAATCTTTAAAACCTTTTCTCTTCGATAAATCAATATTTCTGTAAACCGTTAGAACTAATTCTTTTGAATCAATCGTAAAATGCAATTCACCATATTTTATATACTTTGGTTTTCTTGCAGTTGTTGTTGGCATTTCAAAAGGTTTTTGTTTTTTTAGCTTAATAAATTTGGCTTTAACAACATACTTTTCATCTATTGGAAAAAAATCTAATCCTTCAAAATGTAATCTGTCTTCTTGGGTTAATGGACTATGAAGCGAATCGCCAAATGAAACATTCAATGCTTCTTGATATTCTTTACTTGTTTGCACTTTTTCTTCTTGAGCAAAAAGATTTAAAGTTAATAACAGGAAAATATAGCTAAGGTTTTTCATTTCAATTTTTTTACAAAAATATATATTTTAAATTACATTCATTTCTTTTAGTCTTTTGTATTTTTGTGCTTTCAAAAGATATGATACAAAAAGCATTCAATAAATATATCGATAACTTCAGAGGATTTACAAGAGAAATTTGGATTTTAACCTTTGTTACCTTCATAAATCGTGCAGGAACAATGGTGCTCCCTTTTTTATCATTATACTTAAAAGAAGATTTACATTTTACTTTAAATCAAATTGGATGGGTTTTGGTAAGTTTTGGAGCTGGTTCAATGTTAGGTTCTTGGCTTGGAGGAAAATTATCAGACAAAATAGGATTTTATAAAATAATGATATTCAGTTTATTTACTAGTGGATTAATGTTTTTTGGTTTGCAGTTTGTCACAAGTTATGTTGGTTTATTAATCGCAATGTTTCTAATAATGACCGTTGCTGATATGTTTAGACCAGCTATGTTTGTTTCACTAGGTGCATACTCAAAACCAGAAAACAGGACCAGATCATTAACCTTAGTCAGATTAGCCATTAATCTAGGGTTTGCTGCCGGACCAGCTTTAGGTGGTTTAATCATAATGTATGTTGGTTATAAAGGCTTGTTTTGGGTTGATGGCGCAACTTGTATACTAGCCATCATTGTTTTTGCTTTATTAGTAAAAGAAAAAGCAAGATCACCTTATCAAGACAAAGAACATCCTGGAGAAGTTTTGAGAGCATCCGTTTTTAAAGATCATATTTTTTGGGTATTTCTTGGAATGTGTTTAATTACAGGAATTTTATTCTTTCAATTATTCACTACTATTCCAATTTATCATAAAGAGCAATTTAATTTAACCGAATTACAAACTGGTTTACTCCTTACATTAAATGGTGTTTTAGTTTTCTTTTTAGAAATGCCATTAGTCAATTATATTGAAAAAAATAACATCAACAGATTAAAAATTGTTGTTTATGGCTGTTTAGCAATGGCTATAAGTTTGTTTTTAATGATGGTTAACTTTTGGTCTGGAATATTAATTGTGATGATGATATTTATGACATTTGGAGAAATGTTTGCTTTTCCTTTTGCCAATTCATTTGCCATGAGTCGTGCTCCCAAAGGCCATGAAGGAAGATATATGGCAATTTTTTCTATGAGTTTTAGTTTTGCTCACATTTTAAGTGCCAAAACCGGAATGCAAATAATAGAAAAATTTAGTTACCAAACCAATTGGTTTTTTATGGGAAGCCTTGGTCTTGTTGGAGTTTTACTGGGTTATTATGCTTTAAAAATGGTAAAAGAGGAAAAAGAATTAAAAGTAAAACTTAAAAAATAGTTACTTAACTATAAAAATAGTTGTAAAACTAAAAATATAGTTATATGTTTGTGTAACAAATTTTTAGTTATGCAAAAACTTACCAATAAAGAAGAGGAAATAATGCACATTTTATGGAACCTTAAAAAGGCTTTCGTAAAAGATGTATTAGCCGAAATTGTAGAAGACAAACCTCACTACAATACTTTATCTACAATTATTAGAAATTTAGAAGAAAAAGGATATGTTTCCTACACTGCTTATGGAAACACGCATCAGTATTTTCCAATTATTTCGATGGAAGCTTATCGCAAAGAATTTATGAATACGGCTATTGAAAATTATTTCAATAATTCCTATAAAAATATGGTTTCGTTTTTTGCTGAAGAACAAAAAATTTCGGCAAAAGAACTTCGTGAAATTTTAGAACTAATCGAAAAAAAATAAGCTTATGGAAGCAATTTTTATCTATTTTTTAAAAGCAAATGGTTTACTAGTAACCTTCTTTTTAGCTTATTATTTTTTATTGCGAAAAGAAACATTCTTCAATAAGAACAGATGGTTTTTGATTTTAGGATTGTTGGCTTCTGTGCTTTTGCCTTTAATCACCTTTACTAAAACGGTTTGGATTGAACCAAGTCCAGTTGTATATGAAACAGCTTCTCTTGAAAGTATTCCTTATGTAATTGTGAATCAAATTGAAGAAACTCCGTTTGATTGGAATACGTTTATGATTTATGCTTATGGAATAATTGCGTTTGTATTTTTAGCTAAAATGATAATTGAATTATTTTCATTTTTTAGAATAATTAAATTTGGAAAACGTACAAAATCAGACCAAACTATTCTTATTGACACCAATCAAAACACTAATCCTTTTTCATTCTTTAAATATATAGTCTTTAATAGTAACATGTTTGATGAAGAAGAATTGCAACATATTATTTCGCACGAAAACATTCACGTTAAAGAAAAACATTCTATTGATGTGCTTTTAGGAAAATTATTTTGTGCTTTATTTTGGATTAATCCAATTATGTGGTTTTATAGAAAAGAAATGCTTCAAAACCTAGAATATATCGCTGACGACAAAGCATCATCTATAGCTCAAAACCGAATAAATTATCAAAAAACTTTATTAAAAGTGGTGACTAATCAACACCAATTAAGTATTACCAATCAATTTTATCAATCATTAATCAAAAAACGAATCGTTATGTTAAACACAAACCAATCCAATCAAAGAAAATCGTGGAAGTATGCTTTAATTCTTCCTGTTTTAAGTGCATTTATCTTGCTTTTTCAAGTAGAAACTGTGGCTCAAGTTAAAGAAAATTCAAAAAATACAGAGAATAAAGTAACAGACGCTGTTGCAGTTGCAGTAGGTTTTTATATTGACAAGAATGCAACTGATGCTGAATTACAATCCGATTCCAAAGAATTAAAAGAACAAGGAATTCATTATAAAATTTCGAATGTAAAACGAAATAAAAATAAAGAAATTATAGCAATTAAAATTTCTTTCAATGACAATAAAGGCAATAAAGGTGTTAAAGATATTAATGGTAAAAATCCAATTAAACCAATATATTTTAGCACTGAAAATGGTAAAATTGGATTTACAAATGAACCAGACTTAAAAGGCTACATTATTGATGAAAAACTTTCAAATCAATTTGGTACTGAAATAAAAGTTAAAAGAGATTATGAATTTGTAACTACAACTTTTGATATTTATGATACAAATGAAATGAGATTTCAGATGAAAAATGAAATTATTAGCAATAATGAAAAAGCACTTTATTTGTTTAATGATAAAGAAATTTCAATTAAAGATGCTAAAAATATTAAAGGAGAGCAAATTAGTGAAATAATTGAAATTTTATCGAATTCTCCATTAATATCCAATTATAATTATGGTGAAAAAGGTAAAAATGGAGTAATAAAAATAAATACTGGTACAGGAAAACCAAACTCAGAAAGAAATAAGCTATACATCATCAACGGAAAAGAATACTTACAAAGTGAAATACCAAAAGGAACAACAGTTGAAGTTGATGGAGCAATTAGTGAATTAGGCAAAGAAGAAGGAATTAAAAAATATGGTCAAAAAGCAAAAGATGGTGTTTTAGTTTTTGAAGGAAAATCTACTTTTAAAAATGAAGACAAAACCATCATTTACGTAGATGATAAGAAAGTTTCAAAAAAAGAAATGGATAAGTTAGATCCAAAAGAAATTGCTTCCATGGATGTGAATAAATCTAACAAAAAAAATGAAATCAGAATTTATACTAAAAATTCTAAAGGAATTGAAGATGAAACAAAAATTTACATAAACGGAGAAGAAGTCACAAAAGAAGAATTAGATAAATTGGACAAAAATGAAATTCAATCTATTAATGTGAATAAAATAAATAAAACCATAGAAATTGAAAAGGCAAAATTAGAAATACAAAAAGAAAACAGGAAAACTATTTCAGGAGGAAACTGGAATGATATTGAAAGCGAGTTGCAAGAGAAAATCAAAAAAGAAATAGAATTAAAAGCGCAACAAAATTCAAAATTAAGTAAAGAAGAGTTAGAAGAACATCGCAAAAAAAGAGAAGAACTTATAGAAGAACGACGCAAACTAATCGAAGAAAAGAAAAAACAATTAGAAATAAGAAAGAAGGAAATCGAGGAGAAAACAAAAAAATAAATTTAAAAAACCTTAATTACTAAACCACAAATACTTAACAAAAAAGGATTTATTTGTGGTTTTATTTTAGCTATATTTGCCAAAAAATTAAAATGTACAAATTACTAGCTAAACTCAATAAGCTACTATTACCAAGCCTTACAAAAAGTGGTTTAGATATTACCAAAGCTAAAAAATGGCAAAAAGCATTATTGGCTTATCGTTATTTTATTACGATAAAAAGCCTTTAGTAGGATGTTCGGATTTTCAGCTATTGGATTTTCGGATAATTTACGTTGTTAATTTACTTTTTTTTAATCTTTGCGAAAAACTTTAAATCTTTGCGTTAATTTTTTTTTAACACATAGAAACATAAATTATTTTACTGTAAAAGATGCTTCGCTTTTCATAGAAAACATAGAGAATAAAATAAACTTTGTGAAACAATTTTAAAACTTCAAAACCTTAATTATCTAATAAGTTAAAGCAGCAAAAATTTCATAATCGGATATTTTTTCTCTTCCATTTAAGAAAGCTATTTCCATTAAGAAATTACATTGCACAATATTTCCACCTAATTGTTCTACCAATTCACAAACCGCTTTTGCCGTTCCACCAGTTGCTAAAACATCATCGTGAATTAAAACATTTTCTCCTTTCGTGATTGCATCAGTGTGCATTTCTAAAATATCTGAACCATATTCTAACTCATAAGAAGCCGAAATTGTATCAAAAGGCAATTTTTTTGGCTTACGAACTGGAATAAATCCAACACCTAATCTTTGCGCTAAAAGCATTCCAAAAAAGAAACCACGACTTTCCACTCCAACTACTTTATCAATCTTTTTCCCTGCTAACGAACTGACTAACAAATCTAAACAAGCTTGAGTAGCTTCAGTATTTAGTAATAATGGTGTGATGTCTTTAAATCCAATTCCAGGCTTTGGAAAATCCTGAATGTCACGTATATAGCTTTCAATATTCATTTATGTGTTTTTTTTTATCATTTCAACTTGCAATTTAGTCATTTATATCTATATTTGCACCCGCAAACAAGTTGAAAAAACACATTTATGTATTTAATCAAACTTGCAAAATGGCCTCGTGGCGCAACTGAATAGCGCATCTCATTACGGCTGAGAAGGTTACTGGTTTGAATCCAGTCGAGGTCACGAATAAGTAGTATATAAAAGAAAAATCGCCAAGTTCACTTGAGCGATTTTTCTTTTATATACTACTTTCAAAGCGGAGCTTTGATGGATATTGCGAAGCAAAATCTATTCGTAAAAACTAATTGTCAATCTTATAAATTATTTTTAAGCTATTTCTTTTTTTCAAACCGGAGCTTTTCTGGAAATTGCGCAGCAAAATCCATTCGTAAAAAATCAAAATCCAATTATTCTATAATTATTTCATTACTTTTGAAAAACTAACTAACCAATTCAAATTTTAATGAAAAATATCTCCTTAGCAGAAATTAATGATGTACTTAAAGGAACAATCGTTGGAAATTCAAATTTAACGCTTACAGCACCAGAACAAATTGATGTTGCCAAAGAAAACGAAATTACTTTCATTGGTCATAAAAAATATGAAAAACTATGGCTAACTTCTAACGCTTCTGTAGCGGTTGTTAATGAAGACATTTCTATTGAACCTGGAGAAAACAAAGCGTTTATTAAAGTTAAGAATGCTGATTTAGCAATGTCGCAGGTTTTGGAATTATTTGCTCCTGCTCCACCACAATTTCATCAAGAAATTCATCCAACCGCTACTATTGATGCTTCGGCTACAATTGGTAAAGGAACAAAAATTGGTGCGAACTGTTATGTTGGTCCAAATACTGTAATTGGTGAAAATGTAATTTTATACCCAAATGTGACAATTTTAGATGATTGTACTATCGGAAATAATACTACAATTTGGTCTGGAACAGTTATTAGAGAGCGATCTCAAATAGGAAGTCATTGTATTTTTCATCCAAATGCAACTATTGGTGCTGATGGATTTGGCTTTAGACCTTGTCCGGAAAGAGGTTTAGCAAAAATTCCTCAAATTGGAAATGTTGTAATCGGAAATTATGTTGAAATTGGAGCTAATTCATGTGTGGATAGAGGAAAATTTAGTTCAACAGTAATTGGTGATGGTTGTAAAATTGATAATTTGGTACAAATTGGACACAACTCAAAAATGGGTAAATTCTGTATTATGGCTGGAAATAGCGGTTTAGCTGGTTCCGTGACTTTAGGAAATGGTGTAATAGTTGGAGGAAGTGCTTCGCTAAAAGATCATATTACAGTTGGTGATGGTGCCATAATTGGTGCTGGCTCTGGTGTAACAGGTGATGTTCCTGCAAAAGTAACCATGTTAGGTTATCCTGCTGTTGAAGCTAGAACTGCGTTGAAACAATGGGCAATTTTAAAACGCATGGCAACGAGTTAATTATTAATTATGAATGTAAATTATGAGTTATTTTATTACTTGTAATTCTCTACAATAACTTTTCGAATAGAAACAAATCCAATTTTATCTAATTGGATTTTTTCTTTTGTTACCCAAATCAACTCGTTAATTTCATCTTCAGCTGTGATGCTAATTTGATTGGAATTTACTTCATATTCATAAAAAATATCCATAGTTCGATAAGGTACATTTCTATACAAATAGTTATTTGGTGATGTCGTGATGTATTTTAAATCTTTAGGAAGTAAATCAATTCCTAATTCTTCTTTTAATTCGCGACAAGCTGCTTCTTCTGCATTTTCATTTGGATCGATAAAACCACCAGGTAAATCCCATTTTCCTTTGTCTGGATCAACGTTTCTTACTGTGAAGAGTATTTTGTCCTCATGCTTTATAATTACCGCTACAGCAGCTGCAATGTTATGATACAAAACAAAATCGCACGAATTACAATGAAACTTAAAATCATTTTCAAAAGAAAAATCTTCTGATTTGCAATTGGGACAATACTTTATGAAGGATTTACGCATGTTTTGGATTATTAGATTGTTTGATTATTAGACTTTCGATTATCTTTCATCTTGCAGCGAAGCGGTCTTTCATCTATTATCTTATGTCTATTCTTTTATAAACTTAGTATTAGAAACTCCCAAATCAGTATTGACTTTTATAAAATAATTTCCTGATTGTAAAGTTGAAACATCAACTGTTGAAATTGTATTTGGTACAGCTAAAACAATCTGTCCTAATGTATTATAAATTTCAATTGAATTAATTGGTGTTCTATCTTTTGATTGAATATTCAAAACATCTTTTACAGGATTTGGATATAATGTAAAATGTGTTCCAAAATCAAAATCTGTGACTTTTAAAGCTGCAATTGTTGTTGTAAATGTGTTTGTAGTAATCGGAAAATTATAATCAAAATAGATATTTGCATTATTGCTAAATGTATTACCAACAACTAAATTAGATTTCGTTTTAATTTTGAAAGCTACATAACCATCATTAGTTGCGTCATCAAAAGGTAAATTGATTCCTTCAAAGATGAATTCTACTTTGTCAGCATTAATTCTTGTAACAAAATCATGACTTGAATGCAAAGGAATTAAAGTAGCAACATCAAATTTAGTTAAATCAATCATATCTTTTACTACAACATTTTCTGCTGCATACGTTCCTGTGTTTTCAAAACGAATTACATAATGCACATATTGACCAATCATATCTGGACCAACTGTTGTGCCTTCAATACAAGTTTTGTCGTTTGGATCATAAGAACCAACAACTATTTGTCTTATATTGGAAACATTATCTGAAACAAATTCATCAGTTGTTAAGGGAGTTATACTTGCCGAATAACTTAAAATATCACCATTATTTACTGCTGGAGTTTCTGTTGGACTATTTACATTAAAAACCACATCAATTGTTCTGGTTTCAAAAGGTTGAAGATTAGTATAATTCCAAGTTAAAGTTGATGGTTGTTGGTTATTGGTTGTTGGATTTGCAGAAACCAAATCCAAAACTGCATCATTAAAATCTAATGCAATCGTTCCGTTCTCAACTTCTGTTCCTTTATTTTTATAAATAATAGTATAATTAGCATCAAAACCAGGACGAGCAGGATTTGTTGGAATAAAAGTCACCTCAACATCATGATGAACTCCATTAGCGGTAACACAAAAACCTTGAATTGATGGACTTGTTTGAGTTGGAAAATTGGCTACAAAACTAGCTGGACTTATATTGAAATAGGTTGGGTTTTCGAGATTAGGGGTAATTGTGTGATTTCCATCTTCAATAGGAATTGAATAATTACCTGACATATTTGAAAAAATTGTACCAAAATTTGTTCCATCAGTAATTGACAAATTTAAATTTGGATAAATAATATCATTTAAATCACATCCATTATTATCAAAATCTAATTTAGAGTTACCTTCAATTGTATAAAAAGTTCCATTTGGATTAAAAGAACAATAAGTATTTACATGGCAGTTATTATAACCATAAGAAATTATAGATTGTTGAATTAAATTAATATCTTCATCATCAGCACAAATATATTGCAGATTTGGATTACTATAAAAGCTTAAATACTGCCAATAAGCATTATTATTTTTAATATAAAGTGTGTTTATTTGATTATAATTACAGTTTAAATAATTTAAAAATGAGTTTTGGGATAAATCTAAAGTTGATAAGCTATTATTATAAATTAATAGACCTTCTAAATTAGGATTTTGAGAAACATCTAAGTTACTTATCTGATTGAAAAAAAGTTGCAATTGAATTAAATTAGGATTTTGACTAACATCTAAACTAGTTAATAGATTATTTGTACATAGTAAAACTTCTAAATTAATATTCTGTGAAACATCTAAACTGGTTAATTGATTGTATCTAATCCATAATGTAGATAATGCCAAATTTTGAGAAATATTTAGAGTTGATAATGGGCTATTGGTACACTGTAGTTTTATTAAATTAATATTTTGGGAAACATCTAAACTAGTTAATTGATTATAAGAGCAACTTAACACAATTAAATTTACAAAATATTCAATACCTGTCAAATCTGTAATATTATAACCTGAAACATTTAAGTATTTAATTAATAAGGCTTCACTTTGTTCTATTTCACCATTATTGTTTATATCAATAGGATTATAACTTGAAACTTGAAAATTACTATTTGGAATTTGAGATGAAGCAATTGGAGGGTTTACCATGTAACTAGCACTTAACAATGCTGCTTTAAAATTAGCATCAGGAATATTAACAATCTGTGCTTGCGCAGCAAAACTCACTACAAACACAACTAAAAAGTATAATTTCTTCATATTTAATAAATTATAGATATTCAAAAGTAAACTTTTTTTGTAAATAATCGCCTTTTTTTTAGTATAAAACATAAGTTTATTCTTAACTATTAATTTCTTCAAAAAAATAGTAATTTAGCCAAATGATTAAAGTCGTTATTTTAGGTTCAGGAAATGTTGCTTCGCATCTTATAAAAGCTATGGAAGCCAATACTGCTATTGATTTAGTTCAAGTTTATGCTCGTTCTAAAAAATCGCTTGAAAATGTAATGGATTCTAACAAAATAACAACTTCATTTACAACTTTAAAAGAAGCTGATGTTTATGTAATTTCGGTTAGTGATAAAGCTATTGAAGAAGTTTCTAATCAAATTCCGTTTACCAATAAATTAGTTGTTCATACTTCTGGAACAATGGATTTTAACGTAATAAATCCTAAAAATAAACGTGGTGTTTTTTATCCTTTGCAAACCTTTTCAAAAAACAAGGAAATAAACATGCAAGAAGTTCCGTTTTGTTTAGAAACCGAAAACATTGAAGATTATAATTCAGTAGGAAATTTAGCTAAAAGTTTATCGAATTCAGTTTATAATATTACTGGTGAACAACGAAAAAGTTTGCATATTTCAGCCGTTTTTGTTTCTAATTTCGTGAATCATTTATATCAAATTGGTGATGCACTTTGCATAGAAAATAACGTTCCTTTTGCTATCTTGCAGCCTTTAATTGAAGAAACAGCGAATAAGATAAAAACGCTTGCTCCAGTTGATGCACAAACTGGTCCAGCCATTAGAAATGATGAACCGACAATCGAAAAACATTTGGAAGCTTTAACAAATCCAACTTATAAAGAATTATACAGACAACTAACCTTATCTATACAAAATGT
Organism: Flavobacterium gelidilacus DSM 15343; assembly: GCF_000422685.1. Taxonomy (GTDB): domain Bacteria; phylum Bacteroidota; class Bacteroidia; order Flavobacteriales; family Flavobacteriaceae; genus Flavobacterium; species Flavobacterium gelidilacus. The sequence continues at coordinate 168,865 of NZ_AUGN01000009.1, forward strand.
CAAAAAGCTATAAAGAAATAATGAACGACATCACTACATTTATTTTAGATGTAGATGGCGTTTTAACTGATGGAACAATTCATGTAACCCAAACTGGTGAAATGTTAAGAGAAATGAACATTCGCGATGGTTATGCTATGAAAGCTGCTGTTGAAAATGGCTACACGGTTTGCATCATTTCTGGTGGAAGCAACGAAGGTGTTCGCATCAGATTAAGAAATTTAGGAATCACGGATATTCATTTAGGGGTTCCAAATAAAGTAGAAACTTTCAAAGAATTTACCGAATTATACAACATCAATCCAGAGCAAGTTTTGTACATGGGTGATGATATTCCTGATTTTCATGTCATGAAATTAGTAGGATTACCAACCTGTCCACAAAACGCTGTTCCAGAAATAAAAAACATAAGCAAATACATTTCGCATATCAATGGTGGAAAAGGTTGCGTAAGAGACGTAATCGAACAAGTCATGAAAGTACAAGGCAAATGGATGGAGCATTTTGATGCTAAGTTTGATTAAATTTAACCGCAAAGACGCAAAGTTTTGCGCAAAGTTCGCAAAGCAACTATGTTAACTATACAGAGCAAAGCGACTTTTCATACAATAAAATTCTATGATTCTATGTGTTTCAAATAATTAACCACAAATTCGCAAATTATTTCTAAATACAATTAATTACCCAATGTCACACTGAGCCTGTCGAAGTGCTTCCCAATAACAAACAAAACATGAAGTTCCTAAAACTAATACGTTACCAAAACCTACTAATTATAGCCCTTGTTCAAGCGGTTTTCCATTTTGGATTTCTGAAACAACAAGAAGGTTTACTGCTTGCTTTAAACGATGTTGAATTTATACTTCTTATGATTGCAACGCTTTGTATTGCAGCTGCTGGTTACATCATCAACAATATTGTCGATCAAGAAACAGATTCTATTTCAAAACCTGAAAAAGTAATTGTAGGTAAACATATTTCTGAAACAAGAGCTTACAATTATTATATTGCTTTGAATATAGTTGGCGTTTTAATTGGCTTTTTTATAGCTAATATTATTTTTAAAGAAAGTTTTGCCGCTATTTTTATTGTAGTTGCTTTTATTCTTTATCTTTATGCAACGCAATTTAAACAAAGTTTGTTAGCTGGAAATTTCTTGGTTTCTTTTCTAGTAGCTTTTAGTATTTTATTGGTTGGAGTTTTTGACTTATATCCAGTAATTACAAATGAAAACCGTCCGTTTTTAGGAATTTTATTTCAAATTATTATCGATTATGCCATTTTTGCTTTTTTATTGACTTTCATTAGAGAAGTTGTAAAAGATATAGAAGATTATGAAGGTGATTTAAAAACTGGAATGAATACTTTACCCATTTATTTAGGAAAAGAAAAAACGCAGAAAGTAGTATTTGGATTAAGCTTTATTCCATTAATAGCACTACTCTATTATTTAAATGCCAACTTTGTTACTTTAGAATATGTCATATATTACACTTTGGCTTTCATAGTTGCGCCAATGTTGTATTTTATTATAAAAATTTGGCAAGCAAAAACGCAAAAGGATTTCAATCATGTAAGCACTGTTTTAAAGGTGATTATGATTACTGGAATTTTATCGATTGTCGTAATTACTTATAACTTAAATCACATTTCAAACATTGGATAATTTTCTACCAAATAAAAAAATAATTTTAGCTTCTGGTTCACCAAGAAGACAGCAATATTGCAAAGAATTAGGCCTAGATTTCTCAATTCAATTAAAAGAAGTCGAAGAAATTTATCCTGATTACTTAATTCATCATGAAATCACTGATTTTTTAGCTGAATTAAAAGCAAATGCCTTTGAAAATGAATTAGCTGAAAACGAAATCTTAATTACAAGTGACACTATTGTTTGGCACGAAGAAAAAGCTTTAGGTAAACCAAAAGATTATGATGATGCGTTTGAAATGATCAATTCAATGGCTGGAAAAACACATGAAGTAATTACATCAGTTTGTATTAAAACTTCGTTAAAATCAGAAGTCTTTCACAGTATTACTAAAGTGACTTTTGTAAATTTGAGCAAAGAGGAAATCGATTATTACATCACAAATTACAAACCTTTTGACAAAGCTGGTGCCTACGGAATTCAAGAATGGATTGGTTTAATTGGAATTTCAAAAATCGAAGGTTCTTATCCAAACGTAGTCGGATTACCCGTTGATAAACTTTATGCTAAACTAAAAGAATATGTTTAATCAATTTCAAAATGAATATTTACATCAAGAAATTTCAACACTAATAGTTTTAGTTATTGTTGTTATACTTCGCTATTTTTTTGCTAAAGGAATAAGAAAATATGCAAAATCTCACGAAACCTTAGAACACAGAACAAATTTGGTTATTAAATATGTAAATTTTCTAATTGGCTTATTGGCTATTATTACAATTGTAGTGATTTGGGGTGTAAAAAAAGACCAACTTTTTCTATTTATTTCTTCTATTTTTACTGTCGTTGGTGTTGCTGCATTTGCACAATGGTCGCTATTAAGTAATATTACAGCAGGAATTATTATATTTTTTGCTTTTCCATTTAAAATTGGAGATCATATTAAAATTTTAGATAAAGATTTTCCGATTTCTGGAGAAATCATTGATATTAAAGCATTTTATATTCTTTTAAAAACACAAGAAGGGGAAACTGTTACTTATCCAAATAACATCCTAATGCAAAAAGGAATCTCAGTTTTAGATAATCATTCTGAAGTAAAAGAGTTTACAGATTAATAATAAATTAATTCTGTTTTCAGTTTTAAAAAAACCTTGAAAAATGAATAATAATAATAGAGTTTTATTGTTATTTCTATTTGTATTTCTCTTTTGTGCTTCTGGAAATTCTCAAATAATTCCTAAAGAGAAAGATACTGTAAAAATGTACAAAGACATTGAAAACTATTCCGAAAAGGGTCGTTTTACAAAATTTTTACACAAACTTGTATTTGAACCCACAAAAAAAACAACTATTGATTCTACATTAATTGTCAAGAAATTTGAAAAAAATTACGCAAATTTTGAAGGTAAAATTGTGAGGAATATAACTATCGAAGTGATGGATCCTTTTGGCTTTTCTGTAACAGATAGCGCCAGAAAACCAAAAAATTATTTAGAACGAGCAGGAAACTCTATCCATGATAAAACTAGTAATTGGACGATTAAAAATTTATTGCTTTTTAAGAAAAATAAACCTTTAGACACTTTACTACTAAAAGACTCTAAACGTATTATAAGAAGTCAGAAATATGTTAGAAGAGTTGAAATTGATGCCAACTTAATTTCTGAAAAATCAGATTCTATTGATATTCATATTAAGGTTTTAGATGCTTGGAGTACTGTTCCTAATTTTTCTTCTTCGACAAATAAATCTACTTTTGAATTAAACGAATATAACTTTCTTGGATTTGGACATCAATTAAAAAATTCATACCAAAAAAGTTTAACTAGTAATGACAACGCATACAGTGTAGATTATATAGTTCCAAATTTTAAAAACAGCTATATAAGTTCAACATTAAATTATGATATAGATCTTAATAGAAATTACACCAAAAGTGTGAATATCGAAAGACCTTTTCTCTCAGCTTATATCAATTGGGCTGGTGGAATTAAAATTGGTCAACAATTTAGAACTGAAATTCCAATTGACACTACTTTTATGAGTGAAAAACAAAATTTTAAATATAATAGTCAAGATTATTGGATAGGAAGATCTTTTCAAATTTTCAATGGAAATTCTGAAAGAGATAGAACTACAAATTTAATAACATCAGCACGTTTTTACAGAACAAATTATTTAGAAAAAGCTTCTTCTTTATACGATAATAAAAATTACTATTCTAACGAACAATTATATTTGGTAGGTATCGGAATTGCATCTAGACAATTTAAACAAGAAAAATATGTTTTTAATTATGGCGTAATTGAAGATATACCAACAGGAATTGTTTATGGAATAACAGGTGGTTATCAACGTAAAAATGATGCCTATCGCTACTATTATGGAGGAAGATTTAGCTTGGGAAAATTTTATAATTGGGGTTATTTGAGCTCAAATATTGAATATGGCACTTTCTCTAAAAGATCATCAGAACAAACTACACTTTCCCTAAAACTGATTTATTTCACAAATTTAATTGAACGTAAAAAATGGAAATTCAGGCAATTTATTAAACCTGAACTAATTATTGGAACTAACAGAATTGATTCAAGATTTGATAGAGTAACGCTGAATGATAATTATGGAATTAGAGGCTTTAATAGTGACATTTTATTTGGTACAAAAAAATTACTTCTAACCTTTCAAACGCAAGGCTATTCACCATGGAATTTAGGAGGATTTCGTCTAAACCCTTTTCTAAGTTATACTTTCGGAATGCTAAGTGATGATAACAATCACTTTACGAGAAGCAAAATGTTTTCACAATATGGAGCTGGTTTAGTAATTAGTAATGATTATTTGGTTTTTGATAGTTTTCAAATCTCCTTTTCCTTTTTTCCAAATATTCCTGGAATTGGCGAAAACATTTTTAAAACCAATGCTTTTAAAACTGATGACATAGGTTTTCAAAATTTTGATTTATCTAAACCTAAAATCATTGAATACAAATAGTAAATGTAAATTATGTAAGCATGTCCTAAAATTATATAACATGTTTTGGGGTAATTTGATCAACTTTACACTATAATTGAAACTAATTTAAAACAATAATTATGAAAACTATTATCAACAAAATGTCTTTTATGACTTTACTTATGGTCTTAACTATGACATTAATTCCTACTTTAACATTTGCAAATGAAACTATTTCAGCAAATCCAAATCCAGAAGTTCCTGCTAAAGTACAAGTAATGCTTGACCGTTTAGATGAAATTAAAGAAATGGACAAATCAGAATTATCAAGAGCTGAAAAAAAAGAGCTTAGAAAAGAAGTTAGAGTAATAAAAAGTGAATTAAGGTCAAGCGGAAACGGTGTTTATTTATCTGTTGGTGCTATTATAATAATTGTATTACTTTTAATTTTACTATTGTAATACCAAAAACTCAAAATATAACTTAATAGCTATTTTAGTTTATCACATAATTAAGAGCAATAACTTAGCAGTTGTTGCTCTTAATTATTTGTTAAAGAAATTCCAAAATTTGAAAAAATACTTCACGACAAATTAATAATTGCTATTTTTGAAGCTATTGCCAATAAAAAAGTTAAAATGCATCAATCAAGATTCAAGTTTGTCCTATTATTTTTATTCTCTTTCTTAGTTGTAAACGCTCAACAACCCAAGAAACCTTCAACTGGAGAAATATTTGAACAAGTCAAAAAACTAAACTTTTTAGGTTCAGTTTTATATTTAGCAGCTCATCCAGATGATGAAAACACACGACTAATTTCTTATTTTTCAAATCATTATCACGCACAAACTGCCTATTTATCATTAACTCGAGGTGATGGTGGACAAAATCTAATTGGACCTCAACTAAGAGAACAACTTGGAGCAATTAGAACACAAGAACTTTTAGCAGCACGAAGAATCGATGGTGGACAACAATTTTTTTCTCGTGCCAATGATTTTGGATATTCCAAAGTACCTTCAGAAACGTTTACTATTTGGAACAAACAAGAAGTTTTAGATGATGTAATTCAAACTATTGAAACCTTCCAACCTGATATCATCATCAATCGTTTTGATCATCGTTCTCCTGGAACAACTCACGGTCATCATACAGCAAGTGCAATGTTGAGTTTAGAAGCTTATGACTTAATTAAAAACAAACCAAAACGTGTCTTTTTTAATACTTCTTACTGGTTTTATGGTGGCCAAGAAGAGTTTGACAAAGCTGATAAAAGTAATTTAGTTGCCATCAATGCTAATGTATTCTTCCCGATTTTAGGAAAAAGTAATTTTGAAATTGCTGCTTTAAGTCGAAGTCAACACCGTTGTCAAGGATTTGGCTCTACAGGATCTCGTGGTGATGAAATTGAATATTTAGAACTTTTAAAAGGGACAAAACCTGCTTCAGATAATATTTTTGAGGGAATTGATACTTCTTGGAATCGTTTAAAAGGTGGTGTAGCTATTGGCAAAATTTTAAATCCAATTGAAGAAAACTTTAATTTCAAAAATCCAGAAAAGCATATTCCACAATTAGTTGAAGCTTATAAATTACTACAAAAATCAGAAGATTCACATTGGAAAAAAATAAAATTAAATGAACTTTCAAATCTAATTCAAGCCTGTTCTGGTTTATATTTAGAAGCTATTAGTTCTACTGAAAAAGTAACAAAATCTGATACTTATTCTTTAAATATTGAAGCTATAAATCGTAGTGATGCAAATATGATTCTAAATGCTGTTGCTTATGGAAATAAAACGGCTTCAGAAAAAAATATAACTTTAAAAAACAATTCAAAAATTAGTTTAAAGTTAGATAGTAATTCTATTCCAGTTGATTTTGATTATTCTAATTTATTTTGGCTGAAAGAAACACCAACGGTTGGAATGTATAAAGTTTCCAATAAAGCCATTCGAATTTTACCTGAAGAAACATTACAATTTCCTATAACTTTTTCTGTAAATATTGAAGGAACAACTATTGAATTCGTTAAAAATGTTGTCTACAAGAAAAATGATCCTGAATTTGGAGAAACTTACATTCCTTTCACTGTTTTACCAGAAGTTACAACTTCTATTGTAAACAAAGTATCAATTTTTAACGACAATCAACCTAAAGAAATTCAGGTTAAAATTATTTCGCAAACCGAAAACACAAAAGGAACTTTATCTTTAAACATTGACAAAACTTGGAAAATTGAACCAACATCAATTGCTTTTGAAATTCCTCAAAAAAATGACGAAAGAACTGTAACTTTTAAAGTTTTTCCTCCAAAAAATGAAGCAACTTCAACCTTAGAAGCAATTGTTTCAATGAATGGAAAAAAATTCAATCAAGAACTTATCGAGATTAATTATCCTCATATTCCCAAACAAACAATTTTACAACCTTCAACATCTAAATTAGTTAAATTAGATATTCAAACTAAAGGAAAAAACATTGGTTACATCAAAGGTGCTGGTGATGAAGTGGGTTCAAATTTAGAAAATTTAGGGTTTAATGTTACAATGATAAATCCAACCGAAATTTCACTTGAAAAACTTAAAAATTATGATGCTATTCTTGTTGGAATTCGTGCTTTCAATGTTGTAGAAGAATTGGCTTTCAAAAATAAAATTTTATTTGAATATGTAAATAATGGTGGAAATCTAATCGTTCAATACAATACAAATAGAGGGTTAGTCACCAATGATATTGCTCCATATAATTTAAAAATATCAAGAGATAGAGTCACAAATGAAAACGCAAAAGTGACATTTTTAGCTCCAAATCATGCTGTTTTAAATACACCCAATAAAATTACATCTAAAGATTTTGAAGGTTGGGTACAAGAACAAGGTTTATATTACCCTGATGAATATGCAAGTGAATTCACCCCAATTTTACAAGCAAATGATGAAGGTGAAACACCAACAAAAGGAGCTTTATTAATAGCAAAATTCGGAAAAGGAAATTACATCTACACAGGTTTAAGTTTCTTTAGAGAATTACCAGAAGGTGTTAGTGGTGCTTATAGATTGTTGGCTAACATGATTGGTTTAGAATAGTATTCAGTTATCAGAATATAGATTTAAGAAATTAAAATCATTCATTGCCGTTCGGCTTTAGCCAACGGGAAATTAAAAAAAAAAATAATTTCAGATTCGAAAGATTCTGAAATACTGAAATAAATTCAGCATAAACAAGTTCAGAATAAATATGAAAAAAGAAAAAAACAAATGGAAAATGAGTTACAGCATCGTTTTGGTGCTGAATGCTCTTTACATATTAGTATTTTATTTATTAATGGAAATGTTCACTTAATATGGCAAATTTAGATTGGATTGTCTTATCGGTTACCTTACTTTTTATTGTTATTTATGGAGCCATAAAAACAAAAGGAAGTGCTAATGTTAAAGACTATATTTTAGGAAACAACGAAACACCTTGGTTTACCGTTGGAATATCAGTTATGGCAACTCAAGCGAGTGCTATTACCTTTCTTTCTACACCCGGGCAAGCCTATCATGATGGAATGGGGTTTGTACAATTCTATTTTGGTTTACCTTTGGCTATGGTTGTAATTGCTTATACTTTTATACCAATATATCATAAATTAAAAGTTTACACAGCTTATGAATATTTAGAACAACGTTTTGATGTAAACACAAGGACTTTAGCCGCAATTTTATTCTTAATTCAAAGAGGTTTAGGAACTGGAATTACGATTTATGCTCCGGCTATTATTCTTTCGGCTTTATTGGGTTGGAATTTGTTTATGCTAAATATTATAATCGGTATTTTGGTTATTATTTACACAGTAACGGGTGGAACTAAAGCCGTAAATGTTACACAAAAACAACAAATGTTTGTGATTTTTTGTGGAATGGTTATAACGTTTGTAATTATTCTAAATCAATTACCTGAACAATTAGATTTTGGAAATGTTTTAAAAATTGCAGGTGCTAACGGTAAAATGGATATTCTTGATTTCTCCTATAATCCAGAAACACGTTACACGTTTTGGAGTGGAATCACTGGTGGATTTTTCTTGATGCTTTCTTATTTTGGAACAGATCAATCACAAGTGGGTCGTTATCTTTCTGGAAAATCTGTAAAGGAAAGCCAAATGGGATTAATCATGAACGGAATTCTTAAAGTTCCAATGCAGTTTTTCATCCTTTTGACTGGAGTTTTGGTTTTTGTTTTTTACCAATTTAATAGTGCTCCATTGCATTTTAATCCAACCAATGTTACCAATATTGAAAATTCTAAATACAAAGAAGATTACAAAAAACTTGAAGATAAATTAGAAGTTATAAATGAAGAAAAGAATGTAATCAATCATATTTATATTGAGCAATTAAATCTTGAGTATGATAACAAAGCCTTGAAAAAAAACATGCAAAAGTTAACCATTCAAGAAAAAGAATTGCGAGAAGAGGCTAAAGAATTAATTGCTAAATCAGATTCAAAAGCCGAAACAAATGACAAAGATTATGTCTTTTTATATTTCATATTACATCATTTGCCAAAAGGAATTTTAGGTCTGTTATTAGCCGTTATATTTAGTGCAGCAATGTCATCAAGTGCTTCTGGTTTAAATTCTTTAGCTGCAACGTCAACTATTGATATTTATAAAAGAAATAAAGAAGGTAAATCAGACAAACATTATGTTTATGCTACACAATATTTTACTTTATTTTGGGGATTAGTCGCTATCGGATTTGCTTGTATAAGTTCGCTATTTGAAAATTTAATTCAATTAGTAAACATCATTGGTTCAATATTCTACGGTACTGTATTAGGTATTTTTCTTGTCGGATTTTATATTAACTATGTAAAAGGAAAATCAATATTCATTGCAGCTTGTATTAGTCAATTGACCATATTTTACATTTTCTATATTGATGTAGTTAGTTTCCTTTGGTTGAATTTTATTGGAGCAATGTTGACAATTATTTTATCATTAAGTATTCAGCGATTTTTAAATAGTAAAGATTCTTTAACTGAAGCATAGAGCTAAAAGATTAATAACTCAAATAATATTACATAAAAAAGCCTTTCGATTAGGAAAGGCTTTTTCTATTACTTAAAAGTAGGTTCTTATTTTTTTGACCATTCAGCAATTGAATCGTTATTCATTTTTTCATAGTCTTTATTTCCTGCTTTAATTGCAGCAGCTAAAGATAACTTTGCAGTTTCAATAGCTCCTTTTTTATCATTTAATTTTGCTTGAATCAAAGATTTTTGACGTAAATACCAAAAAGGAACATCTTTACCTTTTTCAGTTAAATCAATCGCTTGATTTACCCAACTTAAAGCTTTATTCATATCTCCATTAGAGTTATAAAAATATTGACCTGCTGAAAAATAATCACCAGCTTTTGGTCCAGCTAAAGTTTTTTCAATACTAGAAATTGCTACTTCTTTTGTAGGAACTTCAATTTTTATTGGAACAATAGTTTTTTCCCATTGTATACTCAAAACAGCGTTGTCATTTGTAATATTATCAAATGCAATAGTAAATGTTTCAATTTGTCTGTTAGTAGATTCTGGCTTAACTGAAACTTTAACAGCAACATCTGCATCATTCCATTTTTCTGGTAAACCCCAATTATCAGTAGTTTTATAGAAAATCACATCCCAACTATCAGCTTTTGGAGTTGTGTATAAAGAATAAGTACCTTTTGCTAAATCTTTTCCTTCAATTTTTACATTTTCAGAAAATGTAACCAATGTATTTGCGTTTGCACCTGTTCTCCAATTTGAACCATAAGGAACTAATTCTCCAAAAACAGTTCTTCCTTTAGCACTTGGACGTGAATAATTAACTTCAACCGAAGTTAAACCAACCACTTGTTCCACTTTAGAACTTGGACTTGCCTGTGGCGTTTTTACTTGAGCAGTAATCGCTAAACTAGAGAGTGCAAAAAATGCTACTAAAAATAATTTTTTCATATGTTGTTTTTTTTATGCTACGAATTTAAGAAATATTCATCAAACTAATGTTAAAGCTATCTAAAATTTAAAATATTTTGTTTGATATTTTTCATAATTAGTTAAACAATAGCTATCTTTACAAAAAATAATAATGAAAATATATACTGTACATACCAAGCAAAATATACCTATATCTTTAGACGAAGCTTGGGAATTTTTATCAAACCCTAGAAATTTAAAAACTATAACTCCTGAATATATGGGATTCGAAATTATTTCTGGAGCAGACAGACCAATGTATCCAGGACAATTAATTCAATATATCGTTACTCCTGTTTTAGGAATTAAAACCAAATGGGTTACAGAAATCACTCATGTAGTAAATAAAAAATTCTTTGTAGATGAACAACGTTTTGGACCTTATGCTCTTTGGCATCACAAACATTTTATAAAAGAAATTAATGGTGGCGTTGAAATGGAAGATATTGTAGACTACAAAGTTCCAATGGGAATATTAGGTCAAATGGTGCAACCCTTTATTGTACAACCCAAATTAAATGAAATCTTCGAATACAGAAGAAAGAAGTTAATTGAAATGTTTGGAGAATTTAAATAACAAATAACAAATTGGCATCGAAAGATGCTGTAACAAAGTTCACTTAACTCATTCAAAAAAGTAAAATTTAGTGAAGTAAATTAATTCAGCAGAAAATGAAAAATATATTATTAATAGGAGGTTCTTACGGAATTGGATTAGCAATAGCTAAAGAAATTCAAAACAATAACAACGTATTTGTCGCTTCTAGAACAAATGAAAATTTATCAAATTTAAATGTGACTCACATTCCGTTTGATGTTTCTTCAGACACTTTAGACAAATCTCTATTGCCAGAAGTTATTGATGGATTAGTCTATTTACCAGGGAGCATTAATTTAAGACCTTTTAAAGGGTTAAAAATAGAAGCCTTTGAAAATGATTTACAAATCAATTTTATTGGATTAGTTAAGGTTATTCAAGCCATTTTACCTAATTTAACAGCTTCAAAACAATCAAGTATTGTCCTATTTAGTAGCGTGGCTGCAAGTATGGGAATGCCTTTTCACACAAGTGTTGCTGCTTCAAAAGGTGCAATTGAAGGTTTTGCAAAAGCACTAGCTGCTGAATATGCTCCAAAAATCAGAGTCAATGTTATTGCTCCTTCCCTAACAGATACACCTCTTGCTGATAAATTCTTAAATAACGATGTCAAAAAAGAAAAATCTTCTCAAAGACATCCTTTAAAACGATTTGGTCAACCTGAAGATATTGCTCAAATGGCAACTTTCTTATTGAGTGAAAATAGTAGTTGGATGAGTGGACAAATTCTTCATGTTGATGGCGGAATGTCAACTTTATTGGTTAATGGATAAACTTTTTTTTAAGTTAAAAGGTTTTGTGAAAATTGGACTTTGCTTTTTGTAATTTATATTATTGTTGCTATGAATATATTTTGGTTTAGAAGAGATTTACGTTTAGAAGACAATGTTGGATTATTTCATGCTTTGAATGATGAAAATAAAACTCTTCCTATCTTTATTTTTGATGAAAAAATTTTATCTGAATTACCTAAAGATGATGCTCGTGTGACTTTTATACATGAATTATTATCCAAAATTCAAACCAAACTTCAAGAAAACGGAAAGTCACTAGCTATATTTCACGGAGAACCCAAGGCAATTTTTGAAAAATTAATCAAAGAAAATAAGATCAAAACAGTTTATACCAATCACGACTATGAGCCATATGCCAGAAAACGCGATAAGGAAATGAATCAATTATTCAAAGAAAATGACATTCAATTCAAAACTAGTAAAGACCAAGTAATTTTTGAAAAAAGTGAAGTTGTAAAAGACGATGGAACTCCTTATGTAGTTTATACACCTTTTTCAAAAAAATGGAAAGAAGCTTTTTCTAAAATTAAATTAAATCACTACAATTCTGATGAAAAACTTGAAAAAATTACAGACCACTCTTATCCCTTTTTAAGTCTAAAAGATATTGGTTTTGAAGTTTCTTCCATAAAATTCACACCTTTTGACATTAGTGATAAAGTGATTTCAAACTATGAAGAAACCCGAAATTTCCCCTCTTTAAATGGAACATCAATGTTGGGTACATACTTAAGATTTGGAGCTATTTCTATTCGAAAAATGGTGAATCATGCAGCTAGTTTTCAAAATGAAACTTTCTTAAAAGAATTAATTTGGAGAGAATTTTTTATGCAAATTTTATGGCATTTTCCATACACAGTAAATTCAAGTTTTAGACCAAAATACGATGCTATTCAGTGGAAAAACAATGAAGAATTATTTCAAAAATGGTGTAACGGAAAAACAGGTTATCCTATTGTAGATGCAGGAATGCGTGAACTAAACAAAACAGGTCACATGCACAATCGAGTTCGAATGGTTGTGGCAAGTTTTTTATGCAAACATTTATTAATTGATTGGAAATGGGGCGAAACCTATTTTGCTCAAAAATTGTTAGATTATGAACAATCCAGCAATGTTGGAAATTGGCAATGGGCAGCTGGTTCAGGTGTTGATGCAGCTCCATATTTCAGGATTTTTAACCCAACAGAACAAATTAAGAAATTTGACAAAGACTTAAAATACATCAAAAAATGGGTTCCTGAATTAGAAACTCAGCATTACCCAAAACCAATAGTCGATCACAAAGAAGCTAGAGAGCTTTGTTTAAAGACTTATAAAGAAGCTGTAGGATAAGTAAAAAATTGAAAAAAGAAAAAAAATGAATATTGTTTGGTTTAAAAGAGATTTACGTTTGAATGATAATGAAGTGCTTTATAATGCTATTTCATCTGGACGAAAGACACTTTTACTTTATATATTTGAGCCTTCTCTTCAAAAAGATATTCATTATAGTCAAAGACACTTTGATTTTATAAAACAATCCTTAGAAAGCCTTCAGAAAGAACTTTTACAATATCACACCCAAATACTAATTGTTGAAGGTGAAGCCATTGATATATTCAAAAAACTAAAAAATCTTATTTCTATTCGTGCTGTTTATTCGCACCAAGAAACTGGCATAAAAATTACTTTTGACAGAGATAAAAAAATCACTTCGTTTCTAAATCAACACGAAATTCCGTGGTATGAAAGTATAAATAATATTGTAATAAGAGGTATTAAGAACAGAAAATCTTGGAAAGAAGATTGGTACGATTATATGGATAAAGATTGTTTTCCTCTTGAAGCAAATGGTCGTTCATTTATCAAATACAAAGACATTGAAGAAATTGAAAACCAATTCAATAAACCTTCTTTAGTTACTGATAAAAATACACCCTTTCAAAAAGGAGGAACACCAACAGCTTTAAGGTATCTAAATTCTTTTTTTAAAGAACGTGTTGCAAACTATTCAAAACACATTTCTAAACCAGAAAAAGCTAGAATGGGTTGCAGTCGCTTGTCACCATACATTGCTTGGGGAAATTTATCCATTAGACAAGTTTATGACGAAGCTTGGAAATACTCTCAAAAAGGAATTCATAAAAGACAAATTTCTAATTTTGTGTCACGATTACGTTGGCAAGCGCATTTCATTCAAAAATTTGAAATGGAAAGTAGTATGGAATTTATTGCGGTCAATAAAGGCTATCGTAATTTATTACAGCCTATAAATCCGTTTTACCATAATTCTTGGACAGATGGAAAAACAGGTATTCCAATTGTTGATGCTTGTATGCGATGTTTAAATACAACTGGTTATCTAAATTTTAGAATGAGAGCTTTAGTAGTTTCTTTTTATACGCATAATTTATGGCAACCATGGCAAAATTGTTCACCACACTTAGCAAAACAGTTTTTAGATTTTGAACCCGGAATTCATTATCCTCAATTGCAAATGCAAGCTGGAGTTACTGGTATAAATACTTTGAGAGTTTATAATCCAGTAAAAAATTCTATTGAACATGACGAAGAAGGTGTTTTTATTAAAAAATGGGTTCCTGAATTAGCCGAAATTCCAACTGCGTTTATTCATGAACCATGGAAATTAACTTTAATTGAACAAGAATTATACAGTTTTAAATTAGGCATAAATTATCCTTATCCCATTGTAGATTTAGAAAAAAGTAGAAAACACTCTAGCGATATTTTATGGGGAATGCGTAAAAACGCTGATGTTAAAAAAGATAGTAAGAGAATTGTGGATAAACATACAAATCCTGATTGAAGTTAATATTTTCATTCCTTTGGAGGGGAATTAAAAACTATTTCAAATTCTTTATAATTTCAGCATTCAAATCCTTAAAATGTTTGACTAAAATATTAGCTTTAGATAAATCTTGGTCTTTCGAATGTAAACTATCATATCCAACACAATAAATATTTGCGGCAACAGAAGCTTCAATTCCGTTTGTACTGTCTTCTATAACGATACAATTCTCTTTTGGAGCAATTGATAAACTTGCAGCATGTTCAAAAATGGCTGGATGTGGTTTTGACTTTGGAAAATCTTCTCCTGAAACTTTATGTGTGAAGTATTGATTCAAGTTAAAACGATTAAAAACCCTATCAATCGTGACTTTAGAAGCTGATGATGCTAAGATTAACTGAATTCCGTTGGCATGTAAATCTTTGATTAAGTCTTCTACGCCTTCAATTAAATATAAATCTTCTTTTGTGTCGAAAGCATCGTTAAAAATACTTCTTTTGGTCTGAATTAAATCTTCAACTTCATGCGATAAATTAAATTGGGCTTTTATTTTCTGAAAAACGTTTCGAGTCGAATTTCCGGTATAAGTTCTATATAACTCATCTGAAACCTCAATGTTTAATTGTTGAAAATGTTGAAAATAAGCATAATGATGAACGGGTTCTGTGTCGACAATTACGCCATCCATATCAAAAATTACAGTTTGTACCATTGTAGTGTTGTTTTGCCAAAGGTACATTGTACAAAAGATTTTTAAAAATTATATTAAACCTTTTTGTATATCTTTAGTCTTATCAACAAATGATTTAAAACTTGCAAGACGAAAAAGCTTTTTTATCGGAATTATCAAATCCTAAAACGCAAAATGATGCGTTCAAAAAGCTATTGGAATTATATCAGAAGCCTTTATATTTTCATATACGTAACATTGTTTTAAACCATGATGATACTGATGATGTATTACAAAATACGTTTATTAAAGTGTTTTCAAATGTGAAGAATTTTAAAGGCGATAGTAAATTATATTCTTGGATGTATCGAATTGCAACTAATGAATCCTTGACATTTTTACAACAAAAAGCTAAAAAAAGTGGTATTTCTAATGAAGAAGTTCAAAATAAAGCCATTAATAATTTAGAAAGTGATGTTTATTTTGAAGGTGATGAAATTCAGTTAAAATTACAAAAAGCTATTGCAATATTACCAGAAAAACAACAATTGGTTTTTAAAATGAAGTATTTTGAAGAATTAAAATATGAAGAAATGTCTGAAATTCTAGATACTTCTGTTGGGGCTTTAAAAGCGAGTTACCATATAGCTACAAAGAAAATCGAAGAGTTTTTAAAATCAAATTAAACCTTTTACAAAAAAAACAGTCTTATAAATATGAAGAATATTAATCTAAATAATGAAAAAATAGAATCAGGATTTAAAGTTCCTGAAGGTTATTTTGAACAATTTGAAAGCAAAATGCTAAATCAATTAGTTGTTGAAAAAGAGCCAAAAGTAATTTCATTATGGCAAAACAAAAGAGTTTGGATGACAAGTATTGCTGCTGTATTATTAGTCTCAATTGCTTTGCCTGTTTATTTTTCAATGAATGATACAACAACACATACAAATACAGTTGAGGACGAAACCATTGAAACTTATTTAGCTATGCAACCTACAATGACTAATTATGAAATTGCAACCGAATTAACCAACGAAGATTTTGCATCTCTTGAAGAAAGTTTAGCTTTAAATGATGATGCCGTTGAATTGTATTTAGAAGAAAATTATCAAAATATTGATTTATATTTAAACGAATAAAAAATGAGAAAACTTATTACATTAATGGTTGTTTTGTTTTCGATTGTATCGATTGCACAACCTAGCAAAGAAAAAATAGAAAAAGTAAAAGCTTTAAAAGTAGCCTATATTACTAAAGAATTAAGCCTTACCTCTTCTGAAGCTGAAAAGTTTTGGCCCATTTACAATGCTTATGACGAAAAACAATTTGATTTACGTCATACCAAAATGAGAACCATTATGAAGAAATATAAAGATGAAGGTTTAGACAAATTAAACGATAAAGAAGCAGCAACTATTCTTTCAGAAATGGAATCTATTGATGAGGAATTATTGACTTTAAGAAAGAAATTTGTTAAAGAAGCTAAAGAAATTATTGGTGCCAAAAAAGTATTACAACTCAAAAAAGCTGAAGAAGAATTTACAAGAACTCTTTTTAAACAATATAAAGGAAGAGATAAAAAATAAATTAGGTTAGTTTATTAAAAAAATCCCGTTTGGTTTTACAACTAAACGGGATTTTTGATTATTAATTTTTAAGCTTTATCAATAGCTTTTTTTTGAATCTATTAAAATATTAATTTCTTTTAGAGAATTTTTAATTATTTCAGAATTTGATTTTGACATAAGTAATGTATTTTTTGATTTTAAATCACTATAATCAAAATCTGGATGATTATTAATAAGTTTTGAGAAATACTCTGAAATACTCTCAGCATATACTTTTTTTCCATTTTCTGAAAAAGCATTTTCACTATTAACTAAATCAAGATAATTAGTATAATTACTAATTAAAGTACTAATATTTGAATCTAATACTCTTTTCGTAGATTCAGAATCAGGATCATCAGCGCTTTTTAGTATTTCTTCATTCCCTAATTTGAAATAAGACAACTGTAATTCTAATCCAAACTTATAAGTTTCTAAATATTCCAGTTCATAAGTGTATTTATCCTTCTTGTCTAAAATATTATAAATATTAATCATGTCTTTCCAAACCATAAAAAAATCTCCTGCTACTTCATTTTTATGTTTAATACCTAATTCATTATCTTGTAACACTACATTAAAATTTTCCGTGTCAGTAAATTTCTCGACAATAGCTCTGGTTTCTAAATTATTAAAATTAGGTAATTCCTCGTCTTCCTTATAACCAGACCTTAGTTCTGTTACTGCATTTCTATAATCATTAATTGACCAAAATCTTTTATCCATTGGGAAATTATGATCTTCATTATTACATCCTATAAATGCAACAAAAAGAATTAGCACTAATTTATTAATTTTCATATATTTTAATTTTTGGCTTTTTGAAATTATTTAATTTTAAGAGTAAGCTATCTATAGTTTTTTGATATTCAATTTGTTTATTATAAATAAAACTATGATGAGTATCATAATCATACTTTATTTGAAATTTCCTTTCCTCATATTCCATTTCTTCAACAATTATATTGATCTCTTTCTTAGAAATTTTTTCAAATGTAGAAATTTTTTCTTTAGCTCTCCTAGCAAATAATTCAGTTATTTTAAAATGATATAATTCATGTGTAAGCATATCTTTAAACCTTGACTCTTTATTATAAACAAAAGAACTAGATGGATGAAAATATGAAATTATTGAAACACTATCTATTTCATGATCAACTTCTATACTTGTAACAACATATGCAAAATATTTACTACCAAATAATTCTTTTTGAAAGAGTTCTATTCCTTTAAATTTTTTAAAATTAATGCTATTTATGTCTTTAAAAGGAATAGGCTTTTCATAATTTAAATAGTTAGTATAGCTCAAAGTAAAAACACCAATCATTATAATAATAAATGATATAATTATATATTTAAAAGTAATTTTAAAATTCACTTTAGGTCTTTTAAGAAGTTTTATAAAAAATAAAAATTCCAATAAAAACAAAGGTATGTAAAGTATACTTAAAGCAATAAGAACTATTTTTTCATTACTCATTCGTTATTAGTTTTTAACCTATTTAATTTTTTGATCTACTTCAAACTAGCCAAGCTTTGCTCTATTGTAGCAATTTTTGCTAAAGCATCAGCTTCTTTGTTTCTTTCGTTTGCAATAACTTGTTCTGGTGCACCAGCAACGAATTTTTCGTTTTTCAATTTACCTTGAACCGATTTTAAGAAACCTTGTGTGTATTTTAATTCTGCTTCTAATTTTTCAATTTCGGCAGCTACATCAATATTTCCAGCAATTGGAATAAAATATTCGTTTGATTTTACTCTGTAAGTCAATGTTCCCTCAACAGCTTCTGTCACATATTCTAAACTTTCTATATTTCCTAATTTAAGGATAACAGCATCAAAATTTGTTGCTACTTTTTCGTTGTTGATTATTTTTAAATCGATTACATCTTTGAAAGCAATGTTTTTCTCTTTACGAATCGTTCTAATTCCTGAAATAACTTCTGCAGCAAAATCAAATTCAGCGATTAAATCTGCATTTGTATCTTTCATTGTTGGCCAAGTTGAAACAATTAAAGCTTCTTCTGGAGTTCTTTCTGCAATGTATTGCCAAATTTCTTCCGTTAAGAAAGGCATAAATGGATGTAATAATTTCAAATTAGCTTCTAACAATTCAATGGCTTTATCAAAAGTTGCTTTGTCAATTGGTTGTTGGTAAGCTGGTTTGATTATTTCTAATAACCAAGAACAGAAATCGTCCCAAACTAATTTATAAATATTCATTAAAGCGTCAGACAATCTGTATTTTTCAAAGTTATGTTCGATTTCGGCTAATGTTTGTTGCAACTTAGCTTCATACCAATCAATCGCTATTTTAGAAGCTTCTGGCTGAGGAATATCTGCAACTTCCCAACCTTTTATTAATCTGAAGGCATTCCAAATTTTATTTGCGAAAGCTTTACCGTTGTTACATAATTCTTCATCAAACATGATATCGTTTCCTGCTGAAGCACTTAAAAGTAAGCCAACACGAACGCCATCAGCGCCAAATTTTTCAATTAACTCTAATGGATCAGGAGAATTTCCTAATGATTTTGACATCTTACGACGTTGTTTATCACGAACTAAACCTGTTAAATATACATTGTTGAATGGTTTTTTTCCAGTGTATTCGTAACCTGCAATTATCATACGAGCAACCCAGAAAAACAAAATATCTGGACCAGTTACTAAATCATTTGTAGGATAATAATAATTGAACTCTTCATTTTCAGGATCCATTATTCCACCAAAAACAGCCATTGGCCATAACCATGAGGAGAACCAAGTATCTAAAGCATCAACGTCCTGACGTAAGTGTTCAGTGGTCAGTGCTGAGTTGGCAGTTTTATTTTGTGCTAAAATTAAAGCTTCTTCAATATTTTCTGCAACTACGAAATCTTCTTTTCCGTCTCCGTAGAAATAAGCCGGGATTTGTTGTCCCCACCAAAGTTGACGCGATATATTCCAATCACGAATGTTTTCTAACCAATGACGATAAGTATTGTTGAATTTACTTGGATATAATTTAACTTCTTCGGTTTCTAAAACGGCTTTGATAGCTGGTTTAACTAAATCTTCCATTTTTAAGAACCACTGATCTGATAATCTAGGTTCAATAACAGCTTTAGTTCTTTCTGAAGTTCCAACTTTATTCATGTGGATTTCAGTTTTCACTAAAAGGCCACATGCTTCTAATTCTTTAGCAACTTCTTCACGAGCTAAAAATCTATCTTGTCCTTGAAAATGTAATCCGAAACTATTTAACGAAGCATCTTCATTAAAAATATCGATGATTTCAAGATTGTGTTTATTTCCTAATTCTTTATCGTTAACATCGTGAGCTGGTGTTACTTTTAAGCAACCTGTTCCGAATTCTATATCAACATATTCGTCTTCTATAATAGGAATAACTCTATTGCAAATTGGAACTATTGCTTTTTTACCTTTTAAGTGTGAAAAACGTTCATCATTTGGATTGATGCAAATTGCTGTATCTCCAAAAATAGTTTCTGGACGCGTTGTTGCAATGGTTAAAACATCTTTTGTGCCTTCAACTTTATAATTGATGTAATATAATTTTCCTTGACGTTCTTCGTGAATTACTTCTTCATCAGAAAGTGTTGTTTTAGCTTCTGGATCCCAATTTACCATTCTATACCCACGATAAATCATACCCTTATTATACAAATCCACGAAAGATTTGATTACAGAAGCTGACATATCTGGATCCATTGTGAATTTAGTTCTGTCCCAATCGCATGAACATCCTAATTGTTTCAGTTGTTCTAAAATTGTTCCTCCATATTTATCAGTCCAATCGTAAGCGTGTTTTAGGAATTCTTCACGCGTTAAATCGGCTTTGTTAATTCCTTCTGATTTTAGTTTGGCTACAACTTTTGCTTCAGTTGCAATTGAAGCATGATCTGTTCCAGGAACCCAACAAGCATTGAACCCTTTTAAACGAGCACGACGAATTAAAACATCTTGAATGGTGTTGTTCAACATATGTCCCATATGAAGTACTCCTGTCACGTTTGGTGGAGGAATTACGATTGTATAAGGAGTTCTGTCGTCTGGTTTTGAATGAAAATACTTGTTTTTCATCCAGTAATCGTACCATTTTTGTTCTACTTCTTTTGCGTTGAATTGAGCTGGAATCATTTATATTGTTTATTGTTTAATCTGAACTTGTTTCAGATTCTTATGTTTATACTTTAATTTCTAATAACATTACAAAAGGTTTGTGAAAACTCTTTAACCCTGATAGTAGTGAAAATCCTTTTTTGAAAGAAAAGATTGTAACGAATAGCAGGAATATGGTTTCTAAAAATGCCCAAGCCTTAATGCTCCAAAAATAGAGAGAATTGAGTTTGGTATTGTTTTTGCAATTAACTATTTGCAAAAGTAACGATATAAGCTAAAATAAAAAAAGTTAATTTGTTTGTATTTTTTGCAAAAGTGTTTAATTTTACAATAATTAAAAAAATAATATGATGAAAAATTTACTTAATTTAATTGCAGTTTTGTTTATTTCAACGGTTGCCTTTGCTCAAGGTCCAAAGATTGAGTTTAAAGAAGAAACAATTAATTATGGAACCGTTACCAAAGGAGATGATGATGGTAAACGTAAATTTGAGTTTACGAATACTGGTGACGCACCTTTAGAGATTAAAAATGTTAAATCTACTTGTGGATGTACGGTTCCGACTAAACCATCTGCTCCTATTATGCCTGGGAAATCTGATTTTATTGAAGTTCAGTACAATATGAATCCAGGACCAATTAGTAAGTCTATTACGGTTGAAAGTAATGCAGTGAATGTTCCTAGTGGAATGGTTACCTTGAGAATTAAAGGTACAGTTGTTGAGAAAAAAGAAGTCAATCTTCTTGAAAAAAAGAAATCAATTTTAGAACAATAAAAAAGAAGCCTCATTAATTTGAGGCTTTTTTTATATGATTTTTTTAAGGTAAAAAATGACTTCTATTATTTTGCCATCTCGTTCTACTTCTATTTTTATCTTTTTTCCGTCTTCGGATTGGAATAAGTCTGTTATTTTTTGAATGGTATAATTATGGGCTTTTCTGTTATTTATGCTAATTATTTTATCATCTGGCAATATGCCAGAATTTGCTGCAGGTGAATTTTTTCTAATATTAGACACCACAAAAATTGGCTTTAATATAAATCTATAGTTGTATTTATATTTTGAATTATCATTTAAAAATTCCATTAAATTTACTTCAGTACGTGAAGAATTCAATATTATTTCTTCTTTGATGGGTTCTATACCTGAATGTTGCACTTCAATTCCAGACATATTATAGTTAAAAGCGTCATTATAGGACTGACTTTTTTTTAAATACAACAATTGCTCTTTGTAATCAATAAATAAATGGAAACGTTTTAACAATTCACCACCAATTGAGCCATTTCTGCCAAAAATTAAATTCACATTGTTAAAAGATAATGAATCTGGATAGGCTACTAAAACTTCTTCAAATTCAAAATTTGAAAATTGTAGTTTTTCAATTCTAGCTCTTTTTCCATGTATCTCTCCTGCAAGCCCAAAACCTAGATAATCATTTAAAAATAGCTCAGGTATTTTTAAGGAATCATTTTTAAAAATCCATAAACCGTCACTTAAACCTGTATCTAATAATAATTTTATGGATAAGTTTTCATCATCAAAAGTTGAATTAGTTTTAACATATGGCTTATTATTTATTAAATCTATTTTAAGTTTTGAAAATTTTTTAAACTTTCTTTTTTTTAAATAATCCCTGTTTTTATGTATAATGATTTTCTTTCTGTCATAATCGATTTCTATTAATCTATCCTTAAAAAAAGTATAACCAATTATTCCATTTATCTCTTTTCCTAACTTGCTAATAAAGTTTATATTATTCTCATTTAAAATTAAAACAGTAAAATCATTATCTTCAAATTCTTTTATTTTTAATTTATTGTTTGAGGAAATTAGTGCATCAATCGCTTTACCAGCTCCAACACCAGATATTTTAGTTTTAATTGGATTAAATAATTCAATAGTATCATTACTAGGAAAACTGAATAATATATTTTTTTCTGTTCCAGTGTCTAAAATAACTTTTAGAGGTACTTCGTTTATAAATACATCTAAAATTATTAAGTTATTTGAAAAATCAAAAGGAATAATAATTTTATCTTTATTTGAATACCAGCTATTATTAACTTGACTAATAGTTATATTTGAAATAAGTAAAATTAAAATCAAAACCCCTTTTCTATACATATATCTATTAGTTTTTATAAAGTTAATAAAGTAATTTGATAAATGAGCATTTTAAAATCAACATTCATGTTTTATTTTAAAAAAAAGTTGCAATTTTGTACTTTAAAAAACAACTTAAGATGCCAAAAATTTCAAAAAAAGGATCACAAATGCCTGAATCACCAATAAGAAAATTGGTGCCTTATGCAGAAATTGCAAAGAAAAAAGGAAATAAGGTTTATCACCTAAACATTGGTCAACCTGACATTAAAACTCCACAAGTAGCCCTTGATGCTGTTAAAAATGCAAATATTGAAGTATTAGAATATAGCCACTCTGCTGGTTTTGAAAGCTATAGAGAGAAACTTTCAAAATATTATAAAAATCAAAATATACCTATTGATACACAAAATATCATCATAACTACTGGAGGTTCTGAAGCATTACTTTTTGCTTTAGGAAGTACTATGGATGTTGATGATGAAATTATTATTCCTGAACCTTTTTACGCTAATTATAATGGTTTCTCTGTTGCTTCTGGTGTTAAAGTAGTTCCTGTAATTTCAAGTATAGAAACTGGATTTTCTTTACCTCCAATTGAAGATTTTGAAAAATTAATTACACCAAGAACCAAAGCCATTTTAATTTGTAACCCAGGAAATCCAACTGGATATTTATATTCTGAAGAAGAAATAAATCAACTAGCACAAATTGTAATTAAACACGATTTGTTTTTGATTGCTGATGAAGTTTATAGAGAGTTTACTTATGATGGTTTTAAGCATTATTCTGTAATGAATGTAAAAGGATTAGAAAATCATGCAATAATGATTGATTCCGTTTCTAAGCGTTTTAGTATGTGTGGTGCAAGAATTGGATGTATTGTTTCTAAAAATACAGAAGTAATGGCAGCAGCCATGAAATTTGCTCAAGCCAGATTAAGTCCACCAACATATGCACAAATTGCTAGTGAAGCAGCTTTAGATACGCCACAAAGTTATTTTGATGAAGTTATCGAAGAATATAAAGAAAGACGAGATATACTAATTGAAGAATTATTAAAAATTGAAGGCGTTCAAGTTGCTACCCCAAAAGGGGCTTTTTATTGTATTGCTAAATTACCAATTAAAAGTGCTAATGATTTTGCTCAATGGCTACTAGAATCATATGATTTAGATGGAGAAACTGTAATGGTTGCTCCTGCTGCAGGTTTTTATTCTTCCCCTAATGTTGGGTTAGATGAAGTTAGAATTGCTTATGTTCTTAAAAAAGAAGATTTAGTAAAATCGGTTAAAATTCTTAAAGAAGCAATAAAAGTTTATAATAAGATATAATAATATACAAATGTAAAAAAAGCCCTTTTAGGGCTTTTTTTTTGCTAATACTTAACTGGAATTAGAGTAAAACAATTAGGTTTTATTATAAAAACAAAAAGGCTTTCTCAATTGAGAAAGCCTTTTTTTAATCTTATTATTTAAAGTCTATTATCGTTTTAATGAAAAGTGAGCTTTAAATTGTTTTGGTATTAATATACCGTTTGTTGTAATTTCATAAAAATCTACCGTGAACCAATAATCCGTTGCTGGTAGTGGTTGTCCGTTAAATGTTCCGTTCCAACCTCCGCTATCTAATGGACTAATTTGTTTCAATAATTTTCCGTAGCGGTCAAAGATATAAATTTTTGCGGTTTCTTGACCATTTAATCCTCTAATATTCCATGTGTCATTTATTCCATCGCCATTTGGTGTAAAGAAATGTGGATAATTAATCACTTGAACTCCCACTGTCTCATCTCCAGCACATGGATTTGGTGTCTTAACATCTTTAATCTGAATAGTATAAACAACTCCTGCTGGAACATTACTAAACACAGCACTAGACTGCCATGGCGCTCCTGGTTCTAATTGATATTGGTAAACTCCATATCCATCATTGACAACCGTTATCGTTTGCGTCTGCTCAAAAGCACCTGTTACATAAGTTTCAATATTAGCCGGTGGACCTGATTGGATAACTGTAAACACACCCGATGGCGCTGATACACATCCTTGTGGAGATGTACTAGTTACCACAACTGAATACTCTCCTGGTGCAACAGTACTTATTGTATAAGTAGCATCAATAGCTCCTGATATAGCCGATCCGTTTAATGACCATTGATACTCATATCCTGAACCTGCTGGTATGCCACTATCTAATGTTAAACCACTAATTAAATCTCCTGTG
>NZ_AUGN01000010.1 GCF_000422685.1 Flavobacterium gelidilacus DSM 15343
CCACAAGTTTCTCCTAAAGATACAGTACAAAAGTTAAATGGACCTACCCATTGACTATTTGTTCCCGATGTACATTTTGCTCTAACATAAAAATCATAACATGTTCCTTGTGTTAAGCCCGTTACTGGGTAAGGATTAGAACTAACTAGTGTTCCTGTTCCTGTTGGTGTTGCTCCTGTACCTACAATTTCAACTTCCCATTGAGAAGCTCCACTTGGATTATCCCAGCCTAAAGTTGCTCCTGTTAATGTTGCGTTAGTTGCTGTTTGAACTGTCGGATCTAAACATTGTTCTACAATGCTAACATCATCAACAATCCAACGGTCACCATTGTCATTTGTCATTACAAAGGCCACATAAACTTGTTGTCCTACGTAAGCCGCTGGAAATTGAACTACTTTCTCTTCACAAACATCATAAACAGCATTCAATTCTGTTTCATTCCATGTCTGAATAGTCGTAAATGAACCCGCATTTGTTTGAGAAGTAAGTGATACTCTTATAGTATAAACACTCCCAAAATTAGCAGCTAAAGTTTGTTTTGTAGAAAAATGCAATTGACCATTTGCTGGTACTGTAGATAAGGGAGTCACTAACCAATCTTCTGCAAAAGTTCCATCGGTAACATTTTCTCTATTTAAATAAGCAGAACGCCCATTACAAGAATTTGGTGCCGGAATCACTCCCCAAGATTGAGCAGTTCCTATTCCATTATCAAAAACCTTCCAGTTTCCTGAGGTTAAAGCCCAGTTTCCTGTGGTTAAATTTGGGGTGGTTGTTCCTTCAAAATCTTCTATTAGCTGCGAATAACTAATAAAAGAGAAGAACAACATCACAAAAAGTAAAGTAATTTTTTTCATTGTTTATAATTTGTTTGGTTTGATTTAGATTCCCAAGTTAAGAAAATATTAACAAAATGTAATTAATTAATAGTGGAAATAACAATTTTAAGTGTAGATGTTATATTTTTAAATGTGTGTTTAAAGGTTGTAGAACAAGCTTTAATGAAAAACTTTTATATATTTGACAAGAAAAAAATAAGCACACAACTTGAAAACAAAAATATATTTTGCCTCCGACCAACATTTTGGAGCACCAACACCTGAATTAAGTTTTCCAAGAGAACAAAAATTTGTTGCATGGCTGGATGAAGTTAAAAAAGATGCAGATGCTATTTTTCTTTTAGGTGATTTATTTGACTTTTGGTTTGAATACAAAACTGTAGTCCCAAAAGGGTTTGTTCGTGTTTTAGGTAAATTAGCTGAAATAAGAGATTCTGGAATTCCAATATATTTTTTTGTTGGTAATCACGATTTATGGATGCACGATTATTTTGAAAAAGAATTAAACATTCCTGTTTATCATGATAATAAAGAATTTACATTTAACAATAAAACTTTTTTAATTGGTCATGGAGATGGTAAAGGACCAGGAGACAAAGGCTACAAACGCATGAAACGTGTATTTACAAATCCGTTTTCTAAATGGATTTTTCGTTGGCTACATCCTGATATTGGTGTAAAATTAGCCCAATATCTATCGGTAAAAAACAAACTAATTTCTGGAGATGAGGATGTAAAATTTTTAGGTGAAGAAAACGAGTGGTTAGTTCTTTATGCCAAACGCAAATTAGAAACTAAACATTATGATTATTTCATTTTTGGTCATAGACACTTACCTATGATTATTGATGTTGGAGAAAATTCTAAATACGCAAATCTTGGCGATTGGATTGGCTATTTTACTTACGGAGTTTTTGATGGGGAAACTTTTGAATTAAAGAAGTTCGAGAATTAATTCTCATTCTCCAAATCCTCTACGTCTTTTTCTAAATCAAGTTTTCTGAAATTTGGCAAAGCGAAACTTGTAAAAGTAACAGTCAATAAAGTCATAACACCTCCAAAAACAACTGCATTTACAACACCCATTAATTTTGCGGTTAATCCACTTTCAAAAGCACCTAATTCATTAGAAGAACCAACAAAAATTGAATTCACAGACGCAACTCTTCCTCTCATGTGATCTGGTGTGTGTAATTGTAGAATTGTATTTCGAATTACAACTGAAACTCCATCAAAAACACCACTTAAAAACATCGCTAAAACGGAAATCCAAAAAACTTCAGACAAACCAAAGACTATAATACAAATTCCGAACATAAAAATTGCTCCTAATAATTTGATTCCAGCTTTTCTATTTAAGGAAATATAAGCAGAAAACAACATCATCAAGAAAGAACCTAAAGCCGGTGCTGCTCTTAAAACTCCAAATCCTTCTGAACCTACTTTTAAAATATCTTGAGCAAAAATAGGCAACAAAGCTACTGCTCCACCAAATAAAACTGCAATCATATCTAAAGAAATTGCTCCTAAAATTTTCTTGTTAGAAAAGACAAAATTCAAACCTTCTTTCAAACTTTTGAAAATAGGCTCTCCGATTTTAGGATTTAGGATAGGTTTTCTTTCAATTTTTGATAACATAAGTAAAGCCATAATTGAAAAAGCAAACACTAAACATAAAGACCAATGCACTCCAATAAAACTGATTGAAACTCCTGCCAAAGCTGGTCCAAACATTGAGGCTAATTGCCAAGTAGAACTACTCCAAGTTGCAGCATTTGGATAGACTTTTTTTGGAACAATTAAAGACAATAACGAAAAAATTGTTGGTCCTAAAAAAGAACGAACCAATCCCCCTAAAAAAACTAAAGCATAAACAGTATACAAGATTGTATTTAAGGATAAATCCTTAGTAAACTGTGGAACAGTTATTAAAAACAATCCTAAACTTACTACCGAAAAACCAAGAATACATTTGACTAATAATTTTTTCTTTTCGCTTTGATCCACAATATGGCCAGCAAATAAAGCCATAGAAACAGCTGGAATAATTTCCATTAAACCTATAATCCCTAATGATAAAGGATCTTTCGTTAAACTATAAACTTCCCATTCGATAATTACGAATTGCATCGACCAAGCAAAAACCATAGCAAATCGCATGAAAAGGAAAAAATTAAATTCTTTATATCGTAAAGCAGCGTAAGGATCTTTTTTTGCCATAATATTTTCAGTGAAAGCTGAAATCTTTTGAGTTAACTATCAATTCTTAAATCTCGTAATCTTAATTGTAAACTTACATTTCCGTTCCATTCATTTTCTTCAATAGAATAAACCACATCAAAAGGGTTAAAATTTTTAGTCAATTCTAATTTATCTCCTAAACCAAAACCAATCGCTGCAATTCTTTCTGAATTTTGTTGTTTTATAAACAAGCGTAAATGCTCATCCTCTTTTCCCATTGGTTTTCCATGACCTGTATCAGTAACATTTTTTGTTAAGAAAATTGGATGCATGTTTTGTGGACCAAAAGGTTCAAACTGATCTAAAATGCGTACAAATTTCGGATTAATTTCTGAAAAATCAAGTTCAGCATCAATAGAAATTTCAGGAATTAACAAATCAGGATGAATGGTTTCTTTCACTATTTTCTCAAAAGCATTTTTGAAATTTTTGTAGTTTTCCACTTTCAAAGTCATTCCAGCAGCGTACATGTGTCCTCCAAATTGCTCTAAATGTTCCGAACAAGCTTCTAAAGCATTATACACATCAAAATCTTTGACAGAACGTGCCGAAGCCGCTAATTTATCTCCACTTTTTGTAAAAACCACAGTAGGTCGATAATGTTTTTCAATCAATCTTGAAGCTACAATTCCGATTACACCTTTGTGCCAATCTTCTTGATAAACTACTGTTGAAACACGATTTTCTTCTTGATTTTCTTGAATTTGACGTAATGCTTCTTTAGTAATTTGTTTATCTAAACCTCGTCTATCGGTGTTAAATTCTTCAATTTCTGCAGCAAATTCTGTGGCTTGCTCTAGATTAAATTCAGTTAACAACTGAACCGCATAATTTCCGTGTTTTATTCTTCCTGCAGCATTTATTCTTGGTGCAACTACGAAAACTACATCTGTAATTGTTAATGTTTTCTTTTTTATATTTTGAATTAAAGCTTGAATTCCAGGTCTAGGATTTGAATTGATAATTTCCAATCCAAATTTAGCTAAAACACGATTTTCTCCAGTCATTGGAACAATATCAGCTGCAATTGCTGTTGCAACTAAATCCAAATAAGGTAAGAAATCTTGAATCGTTTGATTTCTATTTTGACCTAAAGCTTGAATTAATTTGAACCCAACTCCACAACCGCATAATTCGTCATAAGGATAGAAACAATCTTCACGTTTGGGATCTAAAACTGCAATTGCTTTTGGTAAAACATTTCCTGGTCGGTGATGATCGCAAATTATAAAATCGATTCCTTTTTTATTGGCATAATCAATATGATCGATTGATTTTATACCGCAATCTAAAGCAATTATTAGTGAAATTCCGTTGTCTTCTGCGTAATCTATTCCTTTAAAAGATATTCCGTAACCTTCATCATACCTATCTGGAATATAAGTATCAACATTTGGATAAATAGTTTTTAGATAACTAGAAACTAAGGAAACAGCCGTTGTTCCATCGACATCATAATCTCCGAAAACCAAGATATTTTCTTCGTTTATAATGGCTTTTTCGATTCGATTTATGGCCAAATCCATATCTTTCATTAAATAAGGATCGTGTAAATCTTCTAAAGAAGGTCGGAAAAAAGTCTTGGCTTGTTCAAAGGTTTCGATACCTCTTTGGACTAATAAAGTAGCAATAATTTCATCTACTTGAAGTTCATTTTGCAGTTGCTGAACTTTTTGTTTTTCTGGCTTAGATTTTAAGTTCCATCTCATTTTGTGAAAATTAGAAGTTAGAATTCTGAATTTAAAATTCAGTTGTTATGGCGTATATAATTGAAATACAAATGTATAAATAATTTTAATTCAAAAACTAATTATTTTTTTTGTCGAGAGCATTTTCTTCAAAAGAAATAGCTTCCCAACCAAATTGCATGAAGTTTCTAATATTTTGATGATCGTCTTCTTTTGGAGTTGCTAAGACTTTTTGATAATGTTCCCCAAACAAAAATAGTGTTTCAGTTGAACTCAAATTAAGCATTTTTGCAAATGAAAACACTTTACAAGAACCATTATTTGTGTTTGCTTCATTAATTACGTTTCCGTTTATAAACTTTGTAGGTATAAAATTATATGAACCATCAATTGTTTCTAAAACGTCTGAAAAAATTAGAACTTCAGCTTGTTTTACTTTATCTATTAATTCTAAAACTGTCATTTTTATTTATTATGAAATAAGATTTTCACCTCAACTTTTGCAAACTTTCTGAACATTTCTAGAACGCCACAGTATTTTTCAACCGATAAATCAACAGCTCTTTTTAAGCGATCTTCGTTTAAATTTGAACCATAGAAATGATATTCAAGTGTGACTTCATCATAGGTTTTTGGATCTTCTTCTGTTAAATTGGCAGTTGTTTCAATTTTGAAATCATCTACTTCTAACTTCATTTTTTCAATTAAAGATGCTACGTCTAAGCCCGAACATCCTGCTAAGGCAGACAACATTAAGGCTTTGGGTCTAAAACCTGCTCCTTCACCTCCATTTTCTTCTCCAGCGTTAATTAATAAGGTTTCTCCACTAGGATTTGTTGATTCGAATTGCATTTTTCCTTTCCAGGTTGTAGTTGTATTGTGTGTTGACATATTGTTATTTAAAATTTATTATTAAGCCATTGAACATCCTTTACATTGAATACTAAATATTTTCGGAAGCCATAAAATTATGTTTATTCCAAATAAAAACAAGAAATAAACTGATTCATTTCGTTTTTTTCTTAAAAATAATAAGAGAGAAATAAAACATAAAAACAGAGCAAGAAAAAGTAATGCAATAGTACAATAATCAGCATTAGTTGTATGATTGTTTACTGATTCTTGAATGTAATTAATAATTACAAAATAAATAAAAGTATTAATTGCAATGATAGAAAAAACAAAAACTGATATACTTTTATATATCTTCATTGAAATTAATATTTCTGATTACTAAAAAAAACTGAACACTGAGCACTATTTCTTCCCCCCAACAACCACAACAATCTCACCTTTTGCAGGTTTTGCTTCAAAATGTTTTAAAACTTCTTCAGCTGTTCCTCTAACGGTTTCTTCATGTAATTTGGATAATTCTCTTGAAACCGAAATTGGTCTATCTGCGCCAAAATACTGCACATAATCAGCTAAAGTTTTGTTTAATTTATGAGGAGAAACGTAAAAAATCATGGTTCTAGTTTCGTTTTCTAAAGCTAAAAAACGAGTTTGTCTTCCTTTTTTATCAGGCAAAAAACCTTCAAAAACGAATTTATCATTGGGCAAACCACTATTGACCAAAGCTGGTACAAAAGCTGTTGCTCCAGGTAAACATTCTACTTCAATTTTATGTTCTACACAAGCTCTTGTTAGTAAAAAACCTGGATCAGAAATAGCCGGTGTTCCTGCATCACTGATTAAAGCAATGTTTTCTCCGGCTTCCAATCTTTTGATAATATTTTCAACAGTTTTGTGCTCATTGTGCATGTGATGACTGTGCATGTGCGTAGCAATCTCGAAATGCTTCATCAATTTTCCACTAGTACGCGTGTCTTCCGCTAAAATTAAATCGACTTCTTTTAGAACTCTAATCGCTCTAAAAGTCATGTCTTCAAGGTTTCCAATTGGTGTTGGCACAAGGAATAATTTTCCCATTTTTATTCTTTATACGATTTAATTGAATTTTTTCTCTACAATTTCTAGAAAACGGGTTTCATATTCTTCTTGACCTTCCCAGTTTTTATAATCTGGTTTTACAAAATCAATAATAAATGAGCTTGCTTCATCAAAAGAATCAAAAGTATTTAATTGAGAAATAACACGATTAAAGTCATCGGCACTTCCTCCAAACAGCTTTTTCTCAAAAGCAATTCTATCATTTAATCCAAAACTTATTCCACTGGTTAATCTATCGTTTAACGATTTCGATTTCACCTCTTGTTTATCTGTACTTTGAGTAGTAAAACTAAATTCTTCTTTCTTCTCAGGAATTGGTAATTCGTTAGCTCTTTCAAGAATAACATCAGCCGCTTTCTCTACAACTTCATTTTTTTCTTCTAGAATTTCTTCTTTTCTTTCAAAAACTAAATCTGCTGCTTGTTCCACTTCTTTCGGAGTATCTTCAACTCTAACAAATTCAGGGTCTTTGTAGGATTCCCCTAATAAATCTTCAAATGCAATTTGTTGAGAGGCATTTGGTTTTTTGACTTCAAAAGTTTCTATAGCTGCAGGAATACTATCTGAAACATTCTTTTTATTAGACATTTCAGAAACTATTCTATTGATATCTTCTGCGGTTGCGTAAACATCTTCTTTAACTGGTGTAACATTTTCAGAAACAACTGCTTCTTCAATAACTTTTTCTGAAACAACCTCTTCTGCCACAATTTCTTCCTTTACAGGTTCTTCCGGTACGATTTCTTCAGCTTGAACTTCTATGGGTTGTTCAATTTCCTCAATAATTGGTTCTTCATTTACATCCGATTGAACTACTTCAGCTACTTTTTCTTCTAAATCTGTGGTCTCAACAGCAGCAATAATTGTCATTTGCTCTAGTTTTTCTTCTAATTGCTCTTTAGAAATATCATTTTTTAAGGTTTCAAAATTTTCTTCATAAAAGCGCAAAACCGTTAATTGTTCATACAATTTTTTGGCTTCTCGCTGTAAAAGCACAGTTTCTGAACGATTTTTTAGTTTTAAAACTCGGTGTGCGATGCTTATTAATTCGCCTTCTAGCTTTTTCTTCATAACTTTATAGAATAGAATAGAGTTTATAGATGATTTTTTTGATAAATTTGTTTCTGATTACAAAAATAAAAGAATTTAGTATTAATCGTCCGAAATATACAAAATGTTTCTCGAAAACACCGTAAATCAACAAGAACAATTTGGTTGGATTGAAGTAATTTGTGGCTCTATGTTCTCTGGTAAAACAGAAGAGTTAATTAGACGTCTCAAAAGAGCTCAATTTGCCAAACAAAAAGTTGAAATTTTTAAGCCCGCAATAGACACTCGCTATCATGAAGAAATGGTTGTTTCCCATGATTCAAACGAGATTCGTTCTACACCTGTTCCTGCTGCCGAAAACATTAGAATTTTGGCAC
Source organism: Flavobacterium gelidilacus DSM 15343 (assembly GCF_000422685.1). Classification (GTDB taxonomy): domain Bacteria; phylum Bacteroidota; class Bacteroidia; order Flavobacteriales; family Flavobacteriaceae; genus Flavobacterium; species Flavobacterium gelidilacus. The sequence goes on from NZ_AUGN01000010.1 coordinate 8,149, forward strand.
AAGGTTGTGATGTAGTTGGTATTGATGAAGCTCAATTTTTTGACGATGAAATTATAGCCATTTGCAATGATCTCGCTAATAGTGGCATTCGTGTTATTGTTGCTGGACTTGATATGGATTTTAAAGGAAATCCTTTTGGACCTATGCCTGCCTTAATGGCGACAGCAGAATATGTAACAAAAGTTCACGCCGTTTGTACGCGTACAGGAAATTTGGCTAACTACAGTTTTAGAAAATCTGAAAGTGATAAATTAGTTATGCTAGGAGAAACTGAAGAATATGAACCTTTGAGTAGAGCAGCATTCTACAAAGCTATGAAAGAAAATAAAGAAAATCATTAACTTGACTTTTACATTACAAAATATTATATCCAATATTGAAGTTAAATTCAATACTCCATTTGAAGATTTTTCAGTCGAAAATATTTCTATTGACAGTCGTTCCTTGCAAAATAATCAAGGAACGCTTTTTTTTGCTTTACAAGGCAACAATCATGACGCTCATCAATACATTGAAGGCCTAATAACAAAAGGTGTTAACAATTTTATTGTTGAAAGAATTCCAGAAAATTTAAAAGACAAGGCCCACTTTTTTGTGGTTGATGATTCTTTAAAAGCATTACAAAAAACAGCCATATATTACAGAAATCAATTTGATTTTCCTTTTATTGGGATAACCGGTAGCAATGGAAAAACTATTGTAAAAGAATGGTTAAACTTTTTATTGAGTCAAGACTATACTATTGTTAGAAGTCCGAAAAGTTATAATTCACAAGTTGGTGTTCCATTATCTGTTTTTGGATGTAATGAAAATCATAATTTAGGTATTTTTGAAGCTGGAATTTCGACCACAAATGAAATGCAAAAGCTCCAAAGAATTATTCAGCCTAAAATTGGAATTTTTACGCATTTGGGCAAAGCACATGATGAAGGATTTTCTTCAGAAATTGAAAAAATTGAAGAAAAAATTAAGTTATTCAGCGCTTCTGAAATCGTAATTCTTCAAAAAAACGATTTGATTGAATCGCTACTAAAGACAAAAACACTTACTTGGAGTTTTACAGATAAAAACGCAACTGTTTTTGCTGAAAAAATTTCCACTGAAAATGGTTTTTCTATTTTTGATATACATTATAATTCTGACACATTTACGATAAAAATACCTTTTATTGATGAAGCTTCTGTTTCAAACTCAATGAGTTGTATTTGTACTTTGTTATATCTTGATTATGAGCCTAAAATTATTGCTGAACGCATTGAAAATCTTTACCCTTTAGAATTGCGTTTGCAAGTAAAAAAAGGAATTAATAATTGTTCTTTGATTGATGATTCTTATTCTTCTGAATATCAATCGTTAAAATTAGCCTTAGATTTTTTAGAACAACAAAAATTACATCAAAAAAAGACCGTCATTTTATCGGATATTTTTCAAAGTGGATTGCCTTTAAATGAATTGTATGAAAAAGTTACAAAACTAATTCAAAACAATAAAATAGATAGAGTTATAACCATAGGAGACACTATTGGAAGTTATTTAAAAGACATTCAAAATGTAATTTCATTTACTTCAACACAAGAGTTCTTGCAACAATTTAATTTGAATTCGTTTGAAAACGAAACCATATTAGTAAAAGGTGCTCGAAGTTTTAATTTTGAAGAAATCGTAGTGATTCTGGAAGAGAAAAACCACGAAACTGTATTAGAAGTTAATTTAGATGCTATAAGTTATAACCTCAACTTTTATAAATCAAAATTACAACCAGCAACAAAAGTTATGGTTATGGTAAAGGCCTTTGGTTATGGAAACGGTGGCTATGAAATTGCAAAACTACTAGAACATCACAAAGTAGATTATTTAGGAGTTGCTTTTGCGGATGAAGGAATTGAATTAAGAAAAGCTGGAATTACTATTCCAATTATGGTATTAAATCCTGAAAATAGCAGTTTTAATGCAATGATTGCTTATGACTTAGAACCTGAAATATATTCTATAACGGGGTTAAATGCTTTTTTAAAAATTGCACAAAGGCGTAATATTTCATCTTATCCCATTCATTTAAAAATTGATACAGGCATGCATCGATTAGGCTTTGAACCGAATGAATTTGAACGATTAAAAGCCATTATAAAGAACAATAATTTTATTCACATACGAAGTGTTTTTACGCATTTAGCGGCTAGTGATGATTTAGATTTAAAAAACTTTACCTTAAATCAAATTAGTTTATTTTCAGATGCATATGAAAAAGTTACGTCTGTATTAAATCACAAACCTATTCGCCATATTTTAAATACATCAGGAATTTTTAACTACACAAGTTATCAAATGGAAATGGTTAGACTTGGAATTGGCTTATATGGTGTAGGAAATTCTTCGGAAGAAAGTAAAAAACTACTCAATGTAAGTACTTTAAAAAGTATTGTTTCTCAAATTCATATTATTAAAAAGGGAGAAAGTGTAGGTTATTCTAGAAAATTTATAGCTTCAAGGCAAACAAAAGTGGCTACAATTCCTATTGGTTATGCTGATGGAATAAGAAGATTATGGGGAAATGAAAAAGGATATGTAATGATAAACAATGAAAAAGCAGTCATTATTGGAAACATTTGCATGGACATGTTAATGGTTGATGTAACAGAAATTTCTTGTAGTCCTGGTGACAAGGTAATTATTTTTGGAGACAAGCCAAGCGTAATTGAGATAGCCGAGATGTCATTCACCATACCATATGAGGTTTTCGTCGGTATTTCACAAAGAGTAAAACGGGTTTTTTATAAAAATTAAAGAAATGTTAATTTTTTTAATACTTTCGTAATTAGATTTTTAACCAAAACTAATTTAAAATTTAAACATTATGTTAAAAGAATTTAAGAATTTCATCATGACAGGGAACGTAATTGAGTTTGCTGTTGCAGTAATTATGGCTGGAGCTGTTGGTCTAGTTGTAAATGGATTTGTAAACGATATCGTTATGCCTTTAGTAGGTCATTTTGCTGGCGGTGTTGATTTTGCAGATATGAAAACTGTTTTATCTCCTGCTGTTATTGGAGCTGATGGAGTAGAAACATCTCCTGAGAATGCGGTTCGTTATGGTGCTTGGATTAACACAATTGTTAATTTAATTATTGTAGGATTTGTAATGTTCATTCTTGTAAAAGCTTATAACAAGATGAAAAAACCTGCTGTTGAAACTGCTGCTGCTCCTGCTGGACCATCTCAAGAAGAATTATTAGCTGAAATTAGAGATTTATTGAAAAAATAAATTTTAAAATTATCATATATTCTAAACCCTGAACTCGCTTCAGGGTTTTTTTTATTTCACTTATTTGCAGAGATACTCTATATAGATTACGTGCTTTTTTTACAAAAAGTGAAATTTTATAAAGTTTTGTGAAATTTATTAAATCAATTACTACACAATATTTTATTGACTACTTTTGCATTACTAAATTTATCAAAATCATGAGAATAGCTGTTGTTGGTGCAACCGGAATGGTTGGCGAAGTAATGTTACAAGTTTTGGCTGAGAGAAATTTCCCTATAACGGAATTAATTCCAGTAGCCTCTGAAAAATCAGTTGGAAAACAAATCGAATATAAAGGCAAAAATTACACCGTGGTCGGTTTACAAACGGCTGTTGAAATGAAACCAGATATTGCTTTATTTTCTGCTGGTGGAGAAACTTCATTAGCTTGGGCACCAAAATTTGCTGAAGTTGGCACAACTGTAATCGACAATTCATCAGCTTGGAGAATGGATGAAAATACAAAATTAGTGGTTCCTGAAATAAATGCTTCCTCATTAACTAAAGAAGATAAAATTATTGCAAATCCTAACTGTTCGACTATTCAAATGGTTTTGGCGTTGGCTCCTTTGCATGATAAATATAAAATCAAACGTGTAATTGTTTCAACTTACCAATCAATAACTGGAACAGGTGTAAAAGCTGTTGAACAATTAGAAAACGAATATGCTGGTACAAAAGGTGAAATGGCTTATAAATACCAAATTCACAGAAATGCAATTCCTCAATGTGATGTTTTTGAAGAAAACGGATACACAAAAGAAGAAATGAAATTAGTTCGTGAAACGCAAAAAATATTAAACGATAAAACTATTGCTGTAACTGCAACTGCAGTTCGTGTACCAATCGTTGGTGGACATAGTGAAGCGGTTAACGTAGAGTTCGAAAATGATTTTGACGTAAGTGAAATTCGTCAAATTTTACATAATACTGCAGGCATAACTGTTCAAGATAATTTGGATACTTTTACTTATCCGATGCCATTATATGCACAAGGAAAAGATGATGTTTTTGTAGGTAGAATTCGTAGAGATGAAAGCCAACCAAACACTTTAAACATGTGGATTGTTGCTGACAACTTAAGAAAAGGAGCAGCCACAAATACGATTCAAATTGCTGAATATTTAGTTGCAAATGGCTTAGTATAAACACTAATCAAAAAAATTATACATACTGAAACCACAAGTTAACTACTTAGTAAATCCTAAAAAAATAGTTAATTTATGGTTTCTTTTTATTATTGGTTATAAAAGAATTACTTTTGCAACAATGAAGAAGAAATTGCAATTTATGAATTTAGGTTTGATGCTAGCAGTATTATTTGCTGTATGCTATCAATCTGTGCATGCTTTTTCTCACTCTATTAAGCAAGATTCTGAACATTATCACTCACATTCAAAATCTAGTAAAAATTTAGTTTACAAAATTTCTGAGAAAGAAAATTGTCCGGTTTGTGATTTCAAATTTGCGGCTTTTCTTTCACCTGAAATTTTTACGTTTCAATTTATACCCTTTCATCAAAACGTCACTTACTTATTTTCAATTCCAGAAAATGTAATAGCGTTTAATGGTATTCACTACTTTTTAAGAGGACCACCGAGTTTTATTTAATATTTTTTTTAGCCACTGATTCACTGATTATTTTTTGAATTATTTTACAATTTATATTGACTTACACTTTTTTTGAATTTACTCATTAATGATAAATTTAAAATCTGTGAATCTGTGGCTAGAACTCCTTTTATTTATTATTTTATAATCAATCAAATTACTTTTGTATTATGATTTAAATATCAGAATACAAAACACTTATTTATCATTTAAAAACTCATAATGAAACATTTATATATACTATTATTTACATTTTTATCAACTATAGCTTTTAGTCAAAACAACATTAAAGGAAACATTAAAGCTGAAGACAAATCCAATTTAGAAAACGTTACCGTTCAAATAATTGGAACCAATTTATACACTCAATCAGACGAAAATGGAAACTTTGAATTAAAAGATATTCCAAAAGGAAAAATCGATTTAGCTTTTTATTTATTAGGCTATGAACAAAAAACCATCACCCAAATTATTTCAGAAAATGAAACTAATTTATCCGTTATTCTAATTGAAAAAGAACAGCATTTAGATGAAGTTGTTGTTTCTTCCATTTTTAATAAAGCACAATCGCAAACTGTGATGAAAGTCGAACATAAAACAACTGAAGAAATGCAAAAAAATGGTGCTTCTTCATTGGTTGATGGATTAACAACTATTCCAGGAATTTCTAATATTTCTACAGGAAATTCTATTGGAAAACCTGTTATTCGTGGTTTGAGTAGCAGTCGTGTTTTAGTTTATACACAAGGAATTCGTTCAGAAAATCAACAATTTGGAGAAGAACACGGTTTGGGTTTAAACGCAAACGGAATCGAAAGCGTAGAAGTCATAAAAGGTCCAGCTTCTTTATTATATGGTTCGGATGCGATTGGTGGTGTTATATATTTCAATCCCGAAAAATTTGCCCCATTTGGTGAAACTAAAACAAATGTAGCACAACAATTTTATTCGAACACTAATGGAACTTCAACATCGTTTGGAGTAAAAACATCACCAAGTAATTGGAAATTTTTAGCAAGAGGAAATTATACTTCGCATGAAGATTATAAAGTACCGTCTGATGATAAAGTAATCAACACACGTTCTATTGAAAAAGATTTTAAAACTGGAATTGGCTATTCAAATTCTGATTTTTCTACTGATTTTCGATATAATTACAACAACCTAAATTTGGGTTTGCCAGAAGAAGATTTAGTTAATGAAGGAAACAGAAATCCATTATATCCAAAACAAGAAATTGACAATCATATTTTAAGTTTGAATCAGAAAGTATATTTTAAAAACTCAAAATTAGAGGCTGATTTAGGTTACAGTTACAACAACAGAAAGGAATTAGAAGCTGCTGATGAAATTGCCCTTTATATGAAATTAAAAACTGCGAGTTATAATGTAAAATATTATTTACCTAAAATAGCCAACATTGAAACTATTGTTGGAGTTCAAGGAATGCATCAAACCAATGAAAATTTTGGAGAAGAGTTGTTGATTCCAAATGCAATTACTAATGATGTTGGAATTTTTACAACTTTTAATTATGAAAAAAATCAACATGCAATTATTGCAGGAATTCGTTTTGATAACAGAAAAATAGAAACAGAAAGACACGGAGAAATTGGTGAAGAGGTTTATTTTGAGGCTGTCAACAAAAAATTTCAAAGTTTTAATGCTGCTTTAGGTTATAAAACCGATTGGACTTCAAAATTCACTTCTAGAATAAATGTTGCTTCTGGATTTAGAGCTCCAAATTTATCTGAATTGACTTCAAATGGTGTTCACGAAGGAAGTAATCGTTATGAAATAGGAAATTCAAACTTAAAAAACGAACAAAACTTTCAGGTTGATTTAAATTTAGAATACAAAAGCGATCATTTTGAAGTTTTTGCGAATGGTTTCTACAATCACATCAATAATTATATTTTTATTACGCCAACTGGTGAAACTTTAGAAGACAATTTTGTGTTTGATTACGTGCAAAGCAACGCTTATTTATTTGGTGGAGAAACCGGAATTCACTTTCATCCACATCCTTTTGATTGGTTGCATTTTACTAGTAGTTTTGAGTCAGTTACTGGTAAACAGAGCAATGATGCTTATTTGCCTTTAATTCCGGCAAACCAATGGAAAAACAACATTCGTGGTGAATTTAATATTCAAAATTGGTTAAGAAAAGGATTTGCTTCATTGCAAGTGAATCATACATTAGCACAAAACAATATAAGTTCTTTTGAAACAAATACAAATGATTATACTTTAGTAAATTTAGGTTTTGGTGGAACAATAAAATTAGGAAAATCAACTGTTGATTTAACTTTAAATGCTAATAATCTTCTAAACAAAGAATACATCAATCATTTATCAAGATTGAAAGCTGATGGTATTCCAAATATGGGAAGAAATATTATTTTAGGAATGAATTTTAGAATTTAACAAAGCTTTAATAATCAATTTATTAAATTTGTAAAACAACTAAAAATTAAAAACCAGTATCTTATTGAAAAGATGCTATACTAAATTCAGTATAAATGAAAAAAATAATACCAATTGCTCTTATTGCACTTTCCGTTTTTTCGTGCAAAGAAGATCCAAAACCCGAATTAGACATGACCGTAAATTATCCTGAAACCAAAAAAGTTGACACTGTTGATGTTTATTTTGGAGATTCCATTCAAGATCCATATCGTTGGTTAGAAGATGATAATAGTGAAGAAACAAAAGCTTGGGTAAAAGCACAAAATGAAGTTACTTTTGGCTATTTGGACAAAATCCCTTTTAGAAAACAAATTAAAGAGCGTTTGGAGAAATTATGGAATTACGAAAAAATTTCTGCTCCATTTAAAGAAGGAAATTATACTTATTTTTACAAAAATGATGGTTTGCAAAATCAGTCTGTTTTATACAGAAAAGACAAGAATGGAAAAGAAGAAGTTTTCTTAGATCCAAATACATTTTCAAAAGATGGAACAACTTCTTTAGGAGGAATTGATTTTTCAAAAGATGGTTCGTTAGTGGCTTATGCTATTTCTGAAGGTGGAAGCGATTGGAGAAAAGTAATTGTTTTAAATGCAGTTACAAAAGAAGTAATAGGCGAAACCATTGTTGATGTAAAATTCAGTGGGATTTCTTGGTATAAAAATGAAGGCTTCTACTACTCTAGTTATGATAAGCCAAAAGGAAGTGAACTTTCTGCAAAAACAGACCAACACAAACTATATTTTCACAAATTGAATACTTCTCAAAAAGAAGATAAAGTGATTTTTGGACTAAATGAAAAAAGAAGATATGTTGGTGGTTATGTAACTTATGATGAAAATTATTTGATTATTTCGGCTTCAACATCAACATCTGGAAACGAATTGTACTATAAAGATTTATCGAATCCAACTTCTAAAATCATAAACATTGTCAATAATTTTGATAGTGACAATGGTGTTGTAGACAATGTAGGAACCAAATTTTATGTGTCAACTAATTACAATGCTCCAAACAAACGAGTGGTGACCTTTGATTTAGCCAATCCAAAAATGGAAAATTGGGTAGATTTTATTCCAGAAACAGAAAATGTTCTTTCGGTTTCAACTGGTGGTGGGTTTATTTTTGCAGATTACATTAAAGATGCCGTTTCATTCATCAAACAATATGATTATAACGGAAAATTAGTTCGTGACATCAAATTACCTGGCATTGGTTCTGCAGGTGGTTTTGATGGTAAAAAAGAAGAAACAACTTTATATTATTCTTTCACAAACTACACAACTCCTGGGACGATTTATTCTTATGATCCAAAAACTGGAGCTTCTAAAGTATATGAAAAACCAAAAGTAGATTTCAAATCAGAAGATTATGAATCAAAACAAGTTTTTTATACTTCAAAAGATGGAACGAAAATTCCAATAATTATCACTTATAAAAAGGGAACAGAATTGAACGGTAAAAATCCAACCATCTTATATGCGTATGGTGGATTCAACATTAGTTTAACTCCAAGTTTTAGCATAGCCAATGCTGTTTGGATGGAAAACGGAGGAGTTTATGCTGTTGCAAATTTACGTGGTGGTGGAGAATATGGTAAAAAATGGCATGATGCAGGAACACAAATGAAAAAGCAAAATGTATTTGATGATTTTATAGCAGCTGCTGAATTTTTAATCCAAGAAAAATATACCTCATCTGATTATTTAGCTATAAAAGGTGGTTCAAATGGTGGTTTATTAGTTGGAGCAACAATGACACAAAGACCTGATTTAATGAAAGTAGCTTTGCCTGCTGTTGGGGTAATGGATATGTTACGTTACCACACCTTTACAGCTGGAGCTGGATGGGCTTATGATTATGGAACAGCAGAAGATTCAAAAGAAATGCTGAATTACTTAAAAGGATATTCTCCAGTTCATAATGTAAAAGCAGGCACAAAATATCCTGCAACAATGGTAACAACTGGTGATCATGATGATAGAGTTGTTCCAGCACACAGTTTCAAGTTTGCAGCTGAATTACAAGCTAAACAAACAGGGCCAAATCCAACCTTAATTAGAATTGATGTAAATGCTGGTCACGGTGCTGGAAAGTCGACTGAAGCTATTATTAATGAGCAAGTTGATATTCAAGCTTTTACTTTATATAATATGGGTGTTAGAGAATTGAAAAAATAATTACATTAAATAAAAAGTCCTAATAGTTTTTAAAAACCTGTTAGGTCTAAAAAAAATCCCGTTTAGCTAATTACTAAACGGGATTTTTATATTTTTAGGTAAAAGATTAAAACCTATTATCACCATCTATCATTCTACCTAAACCACCAAGCAAACTTCCTTCTCCTCTATCCTTTCCACCCATTTGTGGGGCAGATTGAATTATTCTATCTGCTAATCTACTAAATGGTAGCGATTGAATATAAGCTACTCCAGGACCACGAAGCGTTGCAAAGAAAACTCCTTCTCCACCGAAAATGGTGTTTTTAATTCCACCTACAAATTCAATATCATATTGTATATCTTTTGTAAATCCAACGACACAACCTGTGTCTACTTTTAAAACTTCACCTGCTTGTAATTCTCTTCTTGCTAAAGTTCCTCCAGCATGAACGAAAGCCATTCCGTCTCCTTCTAGTTTTTGCATGATGAAACCTTCTCCACCAAATAAACCTCTACCTAATTTTCTTGAAAAGTCAATTCCAACAGAAACACCTTTTGCTGCACAAAGAAATGCATCTTTTTGGCAAACGAATTTTCCACCATATTTATTTAAATCAATTGGTACAATTTTTCCTGGATAAGGTGAAGCAAAAGAAACTTTCTTCTTTCCGTAATCCACATTTTGATAAGCCGTCATAAAGAGACTTTCACCTGTTAAAACTCTTTTTCCAGCTGATAATAATTTACCGAAAATCCCACCTTCTTGTTGACTTCCATCTCCAAATATAGTCTCCATTTTGATGCCATTGTCCATCATCATAAAACTGCCAGCTTCAGCTACAACAATTTCCTGTGGATCCAATTCTATTTCCACATATTGCATTTCTTCTCCATAAATATGGTAATCTATTTCATGTGCTCGCATATCGTAAAAGTTTTAGTTTTTCATTTATTAGTCGAACATCAACAAAAAAAGTTACGTTTATATATTTTCACGCATAAAAAAAAGAGCTAAATTTTAGCTCCTTTCTTAGTTTATTTATACATCAACTTATGGTTGTTTGATAATTTTTTGAACTGTGAACTTATTGTCAGCATTTTGAATTTTTATTAAATAAACGCCATCAGTATATGCAGAAAAATCTAATTTCAATTCTGATTCGTTCGTGTTAAATGATTTTAATAATTTACCATTATATGCATAAATCTCAACATTATTTGATGCTGTCGTTAATCCAGAAATAGTTAATTGTGAAATCACTGGATTAGGATAAACAACAATATTTAATTCAGACAAATCAACAGTTGCATTTGATAATGTACATGAAGTACCATTATTGTTATAATTTGCATTATAAATATCCGTTAAAGCTCCATTATCTATTGAATTACGAAAATCTCCACCAGCCATTCCTGGTTGAGAGGAATTTGGATCAGTACTATTTACAAACAAACGCAATCCATCAACACATGCACCTGATGGAGGAAGAAAAGAAAAAACCAGTATTTCTTGATTAGCTACCAGGTTTGTTTGTTGCCCATTTGACGAAACTCCATGATAATCAACACTTGGCGAAACTGTTGGTGCATATACTTTAGAATTATCACCCCAAGATCCTCCAGCAAAAGCGGTAATCAATAAAGACTGATCAGGAAAACTTGCAGGCACAACTATTGAAATTTGAGAAGGTCCCCAAGTAAAATTATTTTGAGTGAAATTAGGTTTTGCAAAAACTTCGTAGCGAGAATTTGAAACACTATATTTTATTGTTAAATCTATTTGTTGTTGAGCAAAAAGGAATTGCATAACAAATAATGCAGAAAAAAGGAGCGTTTTTTTCATTAATGTTTTATTTTGTCAGTTAAGAAACAAATGTATTAAAAAATTTGTGTGAAATTCTTTTTTTAGGTACAAACAAGACCATTAACACATTAAGTCGATTAAGTGCTTAATAATCTAAAGAAACATAGCCAATATATTTGCTAATCTTAGCTTTTCTTCTGTTAATATAGCCTGAAGAATTTACAGGTTTGAATTTACGTGGATTAGGCAAAATAGCAGCAATTCCGGCCGCTTCAATTCTTGTTATATTTTTAGCATCTTTATGATACCAATGTTGTGAAGCTGCCTGAGCACCATAAACTCCATCACCCATTTCGATGCTATTTAGATAGACTTCCATGATACGTTCTTTGCTCCAAATTAATTCAATAAGAACCGTATAATAAGCTTCTAATCCTTTTCTTAAGTAGCTTCTTCCTTGCCAAAGAAAAACGTTTTTAGCTGTTTGTTGGCTAATAGTGCTTCCTCCTTTTAATTTTTTTCCTTTTTCGTTGCTTTCCATAGCTTTTTGAATGGCTTTAAAATCAAAACCATTGTGCGTTAAGAAGTTTCCGTCTTCACTAGCTATAACTGCTTTTTGTAAATTCGGTGCTATTTCTTCAATAGCTACCCAATCATGACTAGAACGCATTTCCTTTCCTTCAAATTTTTGTTCAATAGCTCTAATCGCCATTAAAGGTGTAAAAGGTACAGGCACAAATTTGAAAAGCAATACTAAAAGAATACTTATAATATTGAACCACAAAAAGGTTTTCCAAACAATTCGTTTTATTTTTTTGAACATATAATTAAATTAAATCCGCTAATTCTTTACCAATTAAACTTCCAATGGCAACTCCCATTCCACCTAAACGAACACCACAATAGACATTGTTTGACAGTTGTTCAACTATTGGTTTTTTGTGATTTCCAACACCCATAATTCCACTCCAACGGTGTTCAATTTCAAAAGGCTGCTTGGGCAAAATTACATCTTTTAACAATTGCTCCAACTTATTTTGAATAATTTCTGTTTGATTTAATTCGGTTGTAGTTTCTTCTTCAAAAGCAAGGTTTCTTCCACCTCCAAATAATATTCTATTTCCTATATTTCTAAAATAATAATAACCTTGATCTAAATGGAAAGTTCCTTTTAGGTCTAACTTTTCAATAGGTTTTGTAATTAACACTTGAGCTCTTGCAGGTTTTACTTGATTATTTGTGAGTTGAGAAGCAAATCCGTTTGTAGCAAAAAGTAGTTTATTTGTTTTAAAAGAAATTTCATTCGTCACAACTTCTACAAATGAATTATTATCAGTGAATGAAGTAACGTTTTGTTGGTTTAAAATTAGAATATCATTGGAAATTGTTTCTTTTAATAAAGCTTGCATCATATTTCCCGTATCAATTTGTCCTTCAAAAGGATTGAAAATTAAATACTCAAAAATCTCCTTAAAATTAAACCTATCCACTTCTTTGGCAAAAACATCCGATTTAAAAATTGGTTTTAAAACATCATTTATGAATGGAATTTTTGAAACACATTGATTATAAAAAGCTTCATCATTTTTTAAAAACAATTCGTATCCACCATAAGGTTTGTAATCAATAACATTATCACCTAATCTTTTTCGTAGTAATTGTAATCCGTCAACTCTTTTTTGAACCAATTGAATAACTTCTTCTTCGGAATGTGTTTTTAAATCATCTATAATTTCTGAAATACTTCCAAAACAGGCAAAACCAGCGTTTTTTGTACTTGCTCCTTGAGGTAATATTCCTCTTTCGAGTACTAAAATTTTACTTTTGGGGAATTTTTCTCTTAAGTTTAAAGCGCAATGCAAGCCTACGATTCCACTTCCAACGATAGTGAAATCAACATTAGAGAACCAGTTTTTTAATTCCCAATAACTTAGTTGCATTTAGTTTTTTATTAAAGGATTAAAAGATTGAAGAATTAAAAGATTATTCTTCTGTTTTTTGCTTTTTGGCTTTTATAGCTTTCATTACTAATGGAAAAGTAGTAACAGCAATAAGAATAAGAATGATTTTTTCTATATGTTGTTTTAAATCTATTCCAAATTCAGTTAAAAATATAGCATATAAATAATGTCCAGCAAAGACTAAAACAAAAGACCAAAGCAATGAACTTAAAACGTTATAAAACATGAATCTCTTTTTTTCCATGTGAACAATTCCTGCTATAATTGGAACAAATGTTCTTATAATTGGAAGAAAACGCGCAAAAATTATGGCTTTTCCTCCATGTTTTTCAAAAAACTCTTGAGATTGATATAAATATTTTTTCTTAAAGAAAAAACTATCTTCTTTAGCATATAAAAATTGACCGCTTCTAGCACCAAACCAATAGCCAAAAATATTTCCTAAAGTTGCAGCTGCTGCTATTAATAAAGCTAAAATAGTAACATTAGAAAAATCGCTTGGGATAAAAAAGAAAGTTTCTACTAATTCTCTACTATAAATACCCGAAAGGAATAACAAACTATCACCTGGTAAAAAGAAACCTGCAAACAAACCTGTTTCAGCAAAAACTATGAACAAAACCATATAAATTCCGATAGGCACACCACCAACTTCCATAGTGATATAGAATTCAGGATTAAATAGTTTTGTCCAATGAAAATCATTCATTTAATTCAGTTTTTATTTCCCATTTATCAATTACAGCTGTTGCTAATGAATTCCCTAAAACATTTGTCATACTTCTTGCCATATCACAAAAATGGTCAATTGGTAAAATCAAAGCAATTCCTTCCGGTGGAATTCCAAACATTGCACATGTAGCTACTATCACTATTAGAGATGCTCTAGGAACTCCTGCAACACCTTTACTCGTTAGCATTAATACTAACAACATAGTTAATTGTTCTCCTAACGTCATTTCTATTCCATATACTTGAGCAATAAAAATACTTGCAAAAGTCATGTACATCATACTGCCATCTAAGTTGAAAGAATAACCTAATGGTAAAGTAAAGGAAACTATTTTATTTTGGCAACCAAATCGTTCTAATTCTTCAACTAATTTTGGAAAAACTGCTTCTGAACTTGTAGTTGAAAAAGCAATAAGTAATGGATTTTTGATGCGTTGTAATAAAACAAACAACCTTTTTCCTAAAAATAAATAACCTACAAGTAATAATATTATCCAAAGAATTATAATACCAATTGAAAATGCTATTAAATAGTTAGCATATAAACTAAAAATTCCAAATCCATGTTTTGCAACTGCAGAAGCCACTGAGCCCAAAACACCAAACGGAGCTACCCACATAATATAAGTAACCATTTTTAAAATAACGTGAGACAAAGTGTCTAGGATTTTAATTACAGGTTTACCTTTTTTACCTAGTGAAGCTAATGCGATTCCAAAAAGAATTGAAAAAATTACAATTTGAAGAATTTCATTAGTTGCCAGTGCCTCAAAAAGACTTTTTGGCACTAAATGTTTAATAAATTCTTCTAGTGAAAACGTTTGTGTTTTTTCTAATAAATCAGAAGCACCATCTAATTCATTTAAAGAAATATTGGTATTTAAACCTGGTTTTAAAGTGTTTACCAAAACCAATCCTAACAACAATGAAACTAGAGATGCTGTTATGAACCAAGCCATTGCTTTTCCTCCAACACGACCTACCATTTTTAAATCACCCATTTTTGCAATACCAACAACTAACGTTGAAAAAACTAATGGAGCAATTATCATTTGAACCATACGTATAAATACAGTTCCTAAAAGCTTAATGTTTTTTGAAAAATCTTCTTGATAAGAAGGAAAATAATAATGAACTAATGCGCCTAAAAAGACACCAAATACTAATGAAATTAGTATTGCAATGAATAATTTATTGTTCTTCACCGAATAAATATTTTTTCAGTAAATGTATATAAAAAACTAATTCATTATTGGAGTTTATTTACAGATTTTGCTACTACCATAGAAACGGCAGCATCACCTGTAACATTGACAGTTGTTCTACACATATCTAATGGCCTATCAATAGCAAAAATTAAGGCTAAACCTGCTTCAGGAATTCCTGCTTGTGCTAAAACAATAACCAACATAACCATTCCAGCTCCAGGAACAGCTGCGCTTCCAATTGAGGCTAGGGTTGCGGTAACAATAATACCTAATTGAGCTCCGAGTGATAAATCCATACCAAAAGCTTGAGCAATAAAAACAGCTGCAACGGCTTGATATAAACTAGTTCCATCCATATTAATTGTAGCACCAATTGGTAAAACAAAACTAGCAACTTCGTCATCTACTCCTAGATTATCTACTACTCTTTCCATAGTAACTGGTAAAGTTGCTGCAGAAGAACTTGTTGAAAAGGCTAATAATTGTGCTGGGGCAATTCCATTAAGGAAAAAAGAAGCGTCTTTTCTAGCCAATACTTTTACGATTAAAACATACACTCCAATCATTAAAGTCAAACCTATTAATACAGACAAACCATACATTCCTAAAGCTTTAAATAAATCTAAACTTGGAGATTCTGCAACTAGTGATGCTAACAATGCAAAAACCCCAAAAGGAGCAGCTAACATTATTAAATCAATCATTTTAAGAATAATTTCATTGAAGCCGTCAAAAAAATCTTTTACTGGTTTAGCCGTTTTTTCTGGAATCAATATCATACAAACTCCAAAAAATATAGCAAAAAATATTACTTGCAACATGTTTCCATTATCTGTAGTAGCTTTCATTATATTGTCTGGCACTATATCTTCTAACGCTTGTAATGGTCCAGCTTCATTTTGCTTGTTTGCAGCTTCAATTTTAGAATTTGCATCACCAGCAAAATTGGTTAAAAGTTCTGTTCGTGTTTCTTCTGAAATATATTCTCCAGGCTTAATAATATTTACAATTGCTAAACCAATAGAAACCGCTAAAATAGTTGTCATTATATAAAGTCCGATAGTTCTTCCTCCCATTTTAGAAAGTTTAGAAATATCTTTTAAATCTGAAACTCCTTTAATTAAAGATCCTAAAATTAAAGGAACAGCGATAAGTTTTAATAAGTTAATAAAAATGTTACCAAAAGGTTTTATCCAATCGACAATAAATTGCTTTCCCCAGTCAAATTGTACTAATAAAAAGGCAAATAATACCCCTAAACCCATACCAATCAAAATCTGCCAATGCAAAGCTAATTTTCTCATTTTTATACTTTTTAAATTTAAAACGTGAAAATACTTATATTTTTTTTAAAATATTAGCTAAATGGATATAATTATTGCCTTTAACTGAAATAAAAACAATTTAACCGTTAACAATATTTCAATCATACTGTGAATAATTTATGAATCTTTTACGGTATTCACGTATATATTGTCAAATTGTTAACATCTTTTGTTTTTTAATGTAAAACAAACACTGCTTTCAAATAAATTTGACGTCTAATTAACCCAAATTCATAATATATATGAAACACAAATTACTTTCGGTAGCCTTGTTGGCTGTTGTGAGTTTTTCTTTCGCTCAAGAAAAAAACTCCTTATGGAATTCTTCTAAAAAAAGCAATGTAGTTTTGTTAGAAAGCAAAATGCAATTGCCTCAAAAAAATCTTTTCGATTTAAACGTAAATGAGTTAAAAAACCTAGTAGATCACTCGCCTCAGAGGAATACTTTGAATATAAAATCAAATATTATCATCTCTATGCCAAATGCAGATGGTGAATTTGAACGTTTCGGTATTTATGAAAACTCAATAATGGAACCTGCTCTTGCCGCTCAATATCCAGAAATAAAATCATATATTGGAATTGGAATAGATAATCCTTCAACTTCAGTTTATTTTAGCATTTCGCCTCTTGGATTTAAATCTATGACTTTATATGCAGATAAGTCTCCGGTTTTTATTGAACCTTATTCACAAGATTTAAATACATATTCTGTTTATAAAAAATCAGATAAAAAGCAAGCATTCACAGCTTTTGAGTGTTCAATGATAGATGAAATAGCACCAGAAATTGATTCAAGTTTACTAAGACCAAATGCTGATGATGCAAAACTAAGAACTTTCAGATTAGCTATGTCAGTTACAGGTGAATATACTACCTATTTCGGAGGAACTAAAGCTCTAGCATTAGCAGCAATTAACAATACAATGACTAGAGTTAATGCTATTTTTGAAAAAGATTTTTCTGCAAGAATGGTTTTAATTGCTAATAACGATGCGGTCATATATACAAATGCCTCAACAGATCCTTATTCAGTATCAAGTAGCATGGCAAATTGGAATGCTCAATTACAATCAACTTTAACCTCTGTTATAGGAGAAGCAAATTATGATGTAGGTCATTTATTTGGCGCAAGTGGTGGTGGTGGAAATGCAGGCTGTATTGGTTGTGTTTGTGTAAACGGAAGCAAAGGAAGTGGCTATACTTCTCCAGCGGATGGCGTTCCAAGTGGAGATAATTTTGATGTAGACTATGTAGCTCATGAACTAGGTCATCAATTTGGAGCAAATCATACTTTTACACATAGTAATGAAGGTTCAGGAGTTCAAATGGAACCAGGTTCAGGTTCAACAATTATGGGTTACGCTGGTATAACTTCTTTAGATGTTCAACCACATTCCGATGCTTATTTTCATGCTGTAAGTATTCAACAAGTTACAAACAATATTAAAGTTAAAACTTGTCCGGTTTCCACCAATACTGGAAATGCAATTCCAACGGCAAGTGCTGGTTTAGATTATACCATTCCAAAAAGCACACCTTTTATGTTAACAGGAGTTGGAACAGATGCAAACGGAGATTCTTTAACATACAATTGGGAGCAAATGGATTCTCAAACTACAGCAGCTGTGCCAAGCGCAACAAAAACTACTGGTGTAAATTTTAGATCTTATACCGCTACAACTTCATCAACAAGATATTTTCCAAGGATGTCTTCTGTATTAACAGGAGCTACTACAACTGCTGGATCAGAATTAACAGTTGAGGCATTGTCTTCTGTGGCAAGAACATTAAATTTTAGGTTAACTGTAAGAGATAATAGAGCTGGTGGTTCTGGAAACAATAGTGACGACATGATAGTAACAGTTAATACAACTGCTGGTCCTTTTACTGTAAGTTCTCCAAACACTGCTGTTTCTTATGTAGGCGGAAGCACACAAACAGTTACTTGGACTGTTGCAGGTACGACTGCAAATGGTGTTAATTGTGCTAATGTTGATATTCTAATCTCAACAAATGCAGGAAACACTTGGTCAACTTTATTAGCTTCTACTCCAAATGATGGTTCACAAGCTGTAACAATTCCAAATACTGCTGGAACTCAAAACAGAATTATGGTTAAAGGAACTAATCATATTTTCTTTGATGTTTCTAATGCTAACTTTACAATTACTGCTGGATCAACTGGTGACACAGCAGCACCAACAGCACCAACAGCATCAGCTTCTGGAACTACTCAAACTACCACAAACTTAAGCTGGTCTGGAGCTTCAGACAATGTTGGTGTAACAAGTTATGATGTGTATAGAGGAGCTACTTTATTAGGTTCAACGGCTTCAACTTCTTATGCCGTAACAGGTTTAACGGCTTCAACTGCTTACACTTTTTCTATAAAAGCAAAAGATGCAGCTGGTAATATTTCTGTTTCAAGTAATACTGTATCAATTACAACTTTAGCAAACGCAGGAGACACAACTGCTCCATCAACTCCAACAAGTTTAACTGCTTCTGGAACTACTCAAACAACAACAACTTTAAATTGGACTGCTTCTACTGACAATGTGGGTGTAGCTGGATATGATATTTATAGTGGTGCAAGTTTATTAGGAAACGTAGCAGGAACTTCGGCTAACATAACAGGTTTAGTAGCTTCAACATCTTATACTTTTTCTGTAAAAGCTAAAGATGCAGCAGGAAACACTTCTGCTTCTAGCAATGTGGTTTCAGTAACAACTCTTTCAAATGCTTTAACTTATTGTGCTTCACAAGGAAATAGTACTGCAGATGAAAAAATCGGAAAAGTAGTTTTTGGTACAATTAACAATACATCAACTGGAACTGCTGGTTATGAGAATTTTACTTCTTTATCTACAAGTGTTAACAAAAGTTCTGGTTATACAATTACAATAACACCTTCTTGGACAAGCACTAAATATAGCGAAGGTTATGCTGTTTTTATTGATTACAATCAAGATGGTGATTTTGCTGATGCTGGTGAAACAGTTTGGACAAAAACGGCTTCAACAACAACCCCTGTGAGTGGTTCAATTACCATTCCAGCTACTGCTTTAAGTGGCTCAACTAGAATGAGAGTTGCAATGAAATACAACGGCGTTCCAACGTCTTGTGAAGCATTTTCTTATGGACAAGTGGAAGATTATACAGTCGTAATTGGTGGAACAGGAAAAGAAATAGTTTCAACTACAACTGAAAATAATATAGTTGACATTAAATTATATCCAAATCCAACAAGTTCTGTATTATATATTTCAACTGTTTCAGAAAATACAGCTGTTAAAATATATAATATGCAAGGACAAACAGTTTACAATGGAGCAATTAGAAATAATAATTTAGATGTTTCTAATTTACCTGTCGGAACTTATATGTTAGAAATTGACTATAATAATTCTAAAATTGTAAAAAGATTTATCAGACAATAATAATATTTTATTACTTATTAAAAGGTCTTCTCAAAAGGAAGACCTTTTTTTATTCTCTTTATTTATGTAATTTTATCAATTCAAATTTTAGAATATTTTATATGAAAAATTTAGTTTTAATTGCATTATTTATGATATCAACTACAGGAATAGCCCAGGAAATTATGACTCCAGAAACATTATGGAAATTAGGTAGAGTTTCTGCATTAGGTATTTCAAAAGACGGAAAAGCAATAATATATAAAGTTTCAAAACCTGATATGGTTGAAAATAAATTAAATTCAACTTATTATTCTATTCCCATTTCTGGTGGAAAAGCTAAAGATATTAAGGAATACAAATCTCTTTTAGATGATAAAAACATCCTTAATGGAAAAACTATTTCACATAAAGAAATTAAAATAGATAAGGTTTTAGGAAAGGATTTTTATCCTGAATTAGACAAATCAAATGTTCAAATTTATGAAGGTTTAGATTATCGTCATTGGGACACTTGGAACGAAGGAAATCACAATCATATTTTTGTAAATGATGAAGATATTATGGCAAATGAGCCTTACGATTCTCCTCAAAAACCTTTTGGTGGTGACGAAGATTATATTTTTTCACCTGATGGAAAAAAAATTATTTATGTAAGTAAGAAAAAAGCTGGGACAGCTTATGCAACTTCTACAAATACAAATTTGTACGAATACGACATAGAATCTAAAACCACTAAAAACCTTACGGAAAAAAACTTAGGATATGATGTTGCTCCACAATATTCACCAAATGGAGATTTATCTTGGTTACAAATGAAACGTGATGGCTATGAAGCCGACAAAAACGACATTATCGTTCGACAAAAAGGGTTAGATATCAATTTAACAAGCAATTGGGACGGAACTGTAGATAGTTTCATGTGGGGTAAAGATGGGAAAAAAGTCTATTTTATTGCTGCAATTGATGGAACTAAACAATTATTTGAGGTTAATTTTCCGGGTTTGACTAAAATTATGATTCGTGTAAATCAAATCACAAAAGGAGATTTTGATATTAATAGTTTTGTAGGTTTTGATGCTTCAAAAATCATTGTAACTCGTGGTGACATGAATCATGCCAGTGAGATTTATTCTTATGATTTGAAAAGTTCAGCGTGGAATCAAATCACGAAAGTGAATGATGCTATTTATTCTAAAATTTCAAAATGCACAACTGAAAGAAGATATGTAACTACAACAGATGGGAAAAAAATGTTGGTTTGGGTAATTTTACCTCCAAATTTTGATGCTTCAAAAAAATATCCAACACTTTTATATTGTCAAGGTGGTCCGCAAAGTGCATTGACACAATTTTATTCTTTTAGATGGAATTTTCAAGTTATGGCATCTCAAGGTTATGTTGTAGTTGCTCCAAACAGAAGAGGAATGCCTGGTCACGGAGTTGAATGGAACGAAAAAATTAGTGGTGATTGGGGTGGACAAGTAATGGATGATTATTTATCAGCTATTGATGATGTTTCTAAAGAAAGTTATGTTGATAAAGAAAGATTAGGAGCTATTGGAGCCAGTTACGGTGGTTATTCAGTCTTTTATTTAGCTGGGATTCACAATAACAGATTCAAAACATTCATTTCGCATGCCGGAATTTTCAACACACAAAGTATGTATGGAACAACCGAAGAAGTTTTCTTTACTCATTATGATTCAGGTGGTGCTTATTGGGAAAATGAGAATAAAATTGCTCAAAAAACTTATAATGAATTCAATCCAATTACTTTGATAAACAAATGGAATACTCCAATTTTTATCATTCAAGGTGGAGTTGATTATCGTGTGCCCATTGGACAAAGTCAAGAAGCTTTTCAAGCAGCACAATTAAAAGGAATTAAAAGTAAATTTATGGTTTTCCCAGAAGAGAATCATTGGATTTTAAAACCCCAAAACGGTTTAGTATGGCAACGCGAGTTTTTTAAATGGCTTGAAGAAACCCTTTAATTTAAGTATGAAGATTAACACTTTTTGAATGTAGAAGCTATTAAAGTCGAATAGTTAAAAAATCTAAATAACGATAAAAGTAAGCTTAAAAAAAATGCTCAATTTTCATTGAGCGTTTTTTTATTCTTATTCTTCAACTTTATCTTTCATTACAAAAGATTCCATGAATTTAGTAGTATAGTTTCCAGATACATAATCTGGCTCATCCATTAATTGTCTGTGAAAAGGAATTGTTGTTTTTATACCTTCAATTACAAATTCATCTAAAGCACGTTTCATTTTGTTGATTGCCTCTTCTCTCGTTTGAGCGGTTGTAATCAACTTAGCAATCATTGAATCGTAATTTGGTGGAATTGTATATCCAGCATAAACATGAGTGTCTAAACGAACTCCATGTCCACCTGGTGTATGAAGTGTAGTGATTTTTCCTGGTGAAGGTCTAAAATCATTATAAGGATCTTCAGCATTAATACGACATTCAATTGAATGCATCATTGGAAAATAGTTTTTACCAGAAATTGGAATTCCAGCAGCTACCATAATTTGTTCGCGTATTAAATCAAAATCAATTACTTGCTCTGTTATAGGATGCTCCACTTGAATACGAGTATTCATTTCCATAAAGAAGAAATTCCTGTGTTTGTCCACTAGAAATTCTACTGTGCCTGCTCCTTCATACTTAATGTATTCGGCAGCTTTTACGGCAGCTTCTCCCATTGCATTTCGCAATTCATCTGTCATAAAAGGAGAAGGTGTTTCTTCCGTTAACTTTTGATGACGACGTTGAACTGAACAATCTCTTTCTGACAAATGACAAGCTTTACCGAATGAATCTCCTACTACTTGAATTTCAATATGTCTAGGCTCTTCAATAAGTTTCTCCATGTACATGTCATCATTTCCAAAAGCAGCTTTACTTTCTTGTCTAGCTGATTCCCATGCATTTTTTAAATCTTCTTTCTTCCAAATGGCGCGCATACCTTTTCCACCACCACCTGCAGAAGCTTTAAGCATTACAGGATAACCAGTTTCTTTAGCTATTTTTTCACATTCTTCAAAAGTTTCAATAATTCCTTCACTTCCGGGTACACAAGGTACACCTGCTTCAATCATAGTTGATTTTGCGTTGGCTTTGTCTCCCATTCTATCAATCATTTCTGGAGAAGCTCCAATAAATTTGATACCGTGTTCTTGACAAATTTTAGAAAATTTAGCATTTTCAGAAAGAAAACCATATCCTGGATGAATAGCGTCTGCATTTGTTATTTCTGCAGCTGCTATAATATTTGACATCTTTAGGTAAGAAAGATTACTTGGTGGAGGACCAATACACACAGCTTCATCTGCGAAACGTACGTGCAAACTTTCAGCATCAGCAGTTGAATAAACAGCTACTGTTTTTATACCCATTTCTTTACAAGTTCTAATTACACGTAATGCAATTTCACCTCTGTTGGCTATTAATATTTTTTTAAACATCTAATTTGAGTTATGAGTTATGAGTTATGAGTTTTTCTTAAATCATGATTGGCACAAACCAAATCACAATTTATAATTCATAATTAATAATTTATTAAGATGGATCTACTAAAAATAATGGTTGATCAAACTCTACTGGAGAAGAATCATCTACTAAAATTTTAACAATTTTTCCAGAAATTTCTGATTCGATTTCGTTGAATAATTTCATTGCTTCAATTACACAAACCACATCTCCTTTTGAAATTGTGCTTCCAACTTCAACAAAAACGGGTTTGTCTGGAGAAGGTTTTCTATACAATGTCCCAATTATTGGAGACTTTATAGTAATGTATTTTGAGTCTTCGTTTACTTCTACTACTGCTACAGGAGTTGTTGCTGGTGCTGGCGCTGCTGGTGCTTGAGATACAGGCATTTGTTGCACATAAGTAGTTGTAGGCTCTGATCCTTCTAAAGTGGTTTTGATGGTGATTTTGAAATCATCCATTTCCAATTTCACTTCTGTTGCACCTGATTTTGATACAAATTTGATTAAATTTTGAATTTCTCTAATATCCATGTTATTAAAATTTGATTTAGTTAGTTTGTTATTGTTTGTTATATGCCCATTTTAGATAGATAGCTCCCCAAGTGAAACCACCTCCAAAAGCGGCAAATATTAAATTATCCCCTTTTTTTAATTGACTTTCAAAATCACTTAATAATAAAGGTAAAGTCGCAGAAGTAGTATTTCCATATCTATGAATGTTTACTAAAACTTTTTCTTGTTCTAATCCTATTCTATTGGCTGTTGCATCAATAATTCTTCTATTAGCTTGATGGGCTACTAACCAATTAACATCTTCTTTTGTAAGATTGTTACGTTGCATTATTTTTTCGCTAACATCAGCCATACCTGAAACAGCATATTTAAAAACTGTTTTTCCATCTTGTTGTACAAAATGTTTCCTGCTTTTTACCGTTTCTTCAGAAGGAGGCATTATAGATCCACCAGCTTCAATTTTTAAGAAATCTCTTCCAACACCATCACTTCTTAGGAATTCGTCTTGTAACCCTAATCCTTCTTCATTAGGCTCAAACAAAACTGCACCTGCACCATCACCAAAGATAATACAAGTAGACCTATCTGTATAATCAATGATTGAAGACATTTTATCAGCTCCAATTAACAATATTTTTTTATATCTTCCTGATTGTATGTGTGCTGCAGCGGTTGACATTCCAAATAAGAAACTAGAACATGCTGCTTGTAAATCATATGCAAACGCATTAGTTGCTCCTATTTGAGAGGCAACATAAACACCAGTTGCCGCAACAGGCATATCTGGAGTTGTAGTAGCCAAAATCACCATATCTATTTCATTAGGGTCAATATTAGCTCTTTCAATTAAATTTTGTGCTGCTTTTATAGCCAAGTAAGATGTTCCTTGACCTTCTTCTTTGAGAATTCTTCGCTCTTTGATTCCTGTTCTTGAAGTAATCCATTCATCATTAGTATCTACCAAAGTTTCTAGCACTTTATTAGACATAACAAAATCTGGAACATAGGACCCAACGGCTGTTATTGCGGCTGTTATTTTATTCATAAATATAATTTTTCTTTTCAAATGTTACCATTTGATTAGTTGTGAAAATTACAAAAAAAAAATTAAACCCTATTAAATCCTTGATTATAATTATCAACGATTTAATAAATCAAAAAAAAACTCTCACACTGTGAGAGTTTTTCTCTATTTTTTAAAACAATTAAGCTACTGCTTCAGATTTGTCTATTACAACTTGTCCTCTGTAGTACATTTTACCTTCGTGCCAGTAAGCTCTGTGGTATAAATGTGCTTCACCAGTTATTGGGCAAGTAGCAATTTGTGCAGGAGTTGCTTTATAATGTGTTCTTCTCTTATCTCTTCTTGTTTTGGAGATTTTTCTCTTTGGATGTGCCATTTTACTATATTATTTATCCGTTAATAGTTTCTTTAAATCGTCCCATCTTGGGTCGGTATCTTTATTTTCTTCTTCTTTAATTTCTGTTGGAGCTAGATTATTCAAAACTTCTAATGCTTTAGAATCTAGTGTTCCGTCTTTAACTCCAGGATGAACTCTTTTCGTTGGAACTGAAAGTATAATTGACTCATATATGTATTGAGCAACATTAAATTCATATTCACCGTGAGGCAATGTCAATATTTCCTCATTTTCATCATTAAAAGCATCTCCAAACTTAACAATTAAGTTTATTTTTCCTTTTATTGGCAAGTCAAAATCTTCATTAGTTAAATCACATGGAACATTTACGGTTCCGTTATGCTTAATTTCTAATTCAAGCATCATGTTTTTCTTATCTAATAAGATCTCAACTTTTATATCTGAAGTATTATATTCATCAAA
Source organism: Flavobacterium gelidilacus DSM 15343 (assembly GCF_000422685.1). GTDB lineage: Bacteria > Bacteroidota > Bacteroidia > Flavobacteriales > Flavobacteriaceae > Flavobacterium > Flavobacterium gelidilacus. The sequence continues at coordinate 34,008 of NZ_AUGN01000010.1, forward strand.
CTCAAAGCATCCAAAGAACGAATTATCTATCTGATAATCAAACTGGTGTTTCCCTAGTTTTAACCCAACGAATTGAATTAAATATTCTTTTAAATTATTCATTTCAACAGTTTTTCCCTTTTTAAAGGAGTGCAAAGATATAAAATATTTATAAAATAAAACTAGTTGTCAACTTTTTTTTGTTTATAACTAATTATTTACTCGCAATTAAAGGATTATTTGTCAATTCTTTATATTCATTTCTTTTATTATACACATCAATAGCTAAGTATAAAGCTTCTCTAAACGAACTTTCATTTGCTTTATTTTTTCCAGCGATATCAAAAGCTGTTCCATGATCAGGAGAAGTCCTAATCTTACTTAAACCTGCAGTATAATTAACACCGCTACCAAAAGACATTGTCTTAAACGGAATCAAACCTTGATCATGATACACTGCTAAAACAGCATCATATTGTTTATATTGATTGCTTCCAAAAAAACTATCTGCCGAATAAGGTCCAAAAACCATAATTCCTGAATCATAAATCTTTTTTAAAGCCGGTTTAATAATATCTTCATCTTCTTTGCCAATTACACCATTATCACCAGCATGAGGATTAAGTCCTAAAACAGCAATTTTTGGCTTTTCAATTCTAAAGTCTTGTTTTAAGGTATCATTTACAATTTTAACTTTTTTTGATATGAGCTCTTCGTTCAAATGCTTTGCAACATCATTAACCGGAACATGATCTGTTAACAATCCAACTCTCAAATTTTCATGAATCATAAACATAAGAGCGTTTTCATTAAACTCTTTTGCTAAATAATCTGTGTGCCCAGGAAATTTAAATTCATCAGACTGAATATTGTATTTATTAATAGGTGCTGTTAGCAGTACGTCAACTTTGTCTTCCTTTAAAGCTTTGGTAGCTGCAAAAAAAGATTTTATAGCAAATTTACCAACTTCATTATCATTTTTACCAAATTCAATATTTACTGGTTCTTTCCAAACATTTAAAACATTAATTTTTCCAATAACAAGTTGATCTAAAGAATCAATTCCATGAAAATTCAGTGTTAATTCATAAACTTTCTTTAAGTAGGACATTATTTTTACATTGGCAAAAATGACAGGTGTACATAATTCTAACATTCTGTTATCCTCGAATGTTTTAAGGACAACTTCACTTCCAATGCCGTTTAAATCTCCAATTGATATTCCAACGATAATATTTTCTGCTATTTTAACCATTATAAAGAGTAATTTATGCTATTTTTGAACTACAAATTTAGTAAAATTAAATCAGTTATGTTTACAGGAATAGTAGAAACAATAGGAATAATAAAAAACATTAGTCAAGACCAAGAAAACCTCAACTTAACAATTGAATCAAAAATCACTAATGAATTAAAGATTGACCAAAGTATTGCACATAATGGCATATGCTTAACAGTTGTGGAGATTAAGGAAAAACTTTATAAAGTCACAGCCATTAAAGAGACAATTGAAAAAACAACAATTGGAAATTGGAAAATAGACGATTTGGTAAATATCGAAAGAGCGATGATATTAGGCTCAAGGCTTGATGGGCATATTGTTCAAGGCCATGTAGATCAAATTGGAGTTTGTAAAAATATAAAAGAAGCTGATGGAAGTTGGTATTTCACTTTTGAGTATGATAAAGCTTTGGGCAACGTTACTATTGAAAAAGGGTCGATAACAGTAAACGGTACAAGCTTGACTGTTATCAATTCTAAATTAAATGAATTTAGTGTTGCAATCATTCCTTACACTTATGAAAACACGATTTTTTCTACAATAAAAATTGGTAATAGTGTAAATTTAGAGTTTGATGTTATAGGAAAATACGTTAAAAGACTAACTGAATTAGGCGTTTACAACAAATAATTAAGCTTTTTTATTAAAGGCAGAATGTTTTTTAAGAAAAATAAACGAGAAAATAATTCCAAACAACACCATTAAAAAAAGGCTTCCGTCTATAGGAAAACCCGGAGGTGGTGGTGTACCAGCCGGAGGTGGCGGTGGACTTTGTTTAGCCATACCAGAAAACCCTACCATTAAAAAGCTGATTATAAAAAAATTATTGGGGGTAAATTTCATGTGCGTAAAAGTAAAAAAAAAAAATTACTAACAAAATTTTTAAATTAATAATAATATAAAAATAACCTTAAATACACATATTATCTTTTAAATGCAAAAACTTGTTTTATTAAAAAGCCCTTCAATTACGAAAGGCTTTTTTATTGTGGTCCCACCTGGGCTCGAACCAGGGACCACCTGATTATGAGTCAGGTGCTCTAACCAACTGAGCTATAGGACCGGTTTTGAGAGTGCAATATTACTACTATTTTTAGTCGCTTGCAAATCTTATATTACTTTTCTTTAATTTCCTGACAAAGTTCTATCAAAACACCATTTGTACTTTTTGGATGAAGAAAAGCAACTAGCTTGTTGTCTGCGCCTTTTTTAGGGACATTATTAATCAAAATAAACCCTTCGGCTTGTAGTCTAATCATTTCTGCTTCAATATCTTCTACATCAAAAGCAATATGATGAATTCCCTCTCCTTTTTTTTCTAAAAATTTTGCAATTGGACTATTGTCATTTGTTGCTTCTAAGAGTTCAATTTTATTTGGACCATTCATAAAAAATGAAGTTTTTACTCCTTCCGAAGCTACTTCTTCCTCTTTATATGGTGGATTTCCAAAAAGTTTTTCAAAAAGTTGATTTGATGCTTTTAAATCTTTAACAGCAATTCCGATATGTTCAATTTTTCTCATTATTTATGTTTTTTGTAAAATTATAAAATAAAATCCTATCACATATATTATATCTGACTTTAAAAAAATCGTATTTTTGCAAAATGGAAACGAACAGACAAAAAAAAATTGGTGCATTATTGCAAAATGACTTAGTTGATATTTTACAAGGAGAGATTCGCAAAAACGGAATTAGCAACTTAATTATATCAATATCAAAAGTAAATGTAACTACGGATTTATCTGTAGCTAGAGTTCATTTAAGTGTTTTTCCAACAAACAAAGCACCTGAAATTTTAGCAGCAATTAAAACAAACACACCATTAATCAAGCATGATTTAGCTCAAAGGGTGAAAAATCAATTAAGAAAAGTCCCTAACCTTACTTTTTATATCGATGACAGTTTGGATTATATCGAAAACATTGACAATGCATTAAAAGGGAAAGAAAATCCAATTGAAAATCCAGAATTATTAGAAAAAAGAAAAAAATCATAATTTGAATTTTCCTTTTTACATAGCTAAAAGATACGCCTTAAGTTTTAGTAAAAGCACTGCCATAAATATTATTACTGGTATTGCTTCATTAGGTATTATTGTTAGCGCTATGGCTTTGTTTGTTGTTATGTCAGTTTTTAGTGGTTTAAAGGAATTTAGTTTGAGTTTTAGCAACTCAACTGATCCTGATATAAAAATTGAAGCTTCAAAAGGAAAATCTTTTATACTTTCTACGGAACAAGTCAATCAACTAAAGAAATCGACAAACTTTTCAGCATTCAGTAAAATAGTTGAAGAGCGTGTTTTCTTTTTATATGACGAAAAAGAACAGGTTGCCTATTTAAAAGGCGTTGATTCTTTCTATTCTGATGTCACAACATTTAATGAACAGCTTTATGCAGGTTCTTGGATAGAATCAGAAACAAATCAGGCTATTATTGGTGCTGGAATAATGCGTAAACTTTCTATTGGCTTGTTAGATTTTAATAATCGATTAGAAGTCATAGCTCCAAAACCTAAGAAAGGTCAGATTTCTAGTGAAGATGATTTTAAACGAGCCTCATTAATTCCGGTAGGTGTTTATTCTTTAAATGATGAAATTGACAACAAATATGTGTATTGCGATATTGAAATAGCTCAAGAATTACTGGGTTTTGAACCAAATCAAGTCACAAATATTGAATTTAAAATCAATCTTAATTCAGATGAAGAAAAAGCAATTGCTGAATTAAAATCAATTTTTAAAAATGAAGTAACTATAAAAAACAGAGCCCAGTTAAATGATTCACTTTATAAAATGTTGAACACCGAGAATATTGCTGTTTACCTAATTTTTACTTTAGTGATTATTATTGCCTTATTTAATTTAATTGGAGCTTTAATCATGATGATTATTGATAAAAAAGCAAATTTAAAAACCTTATATAATTTAGGTGTTGAAGTAAAGCAATTGCGTGGAATATTCTTCTTTCAAGGTGGTTTACTGACTTTTTTTGGTGGATTAATTGGTTTGATTTTCGGAATCCTTATTGTAGTAATTCAACAACAATTCAGTTTAGTAATGGTAAATGAGTCTTTACCTTATCCAGTAGTTTTTGAAATTAAAAACATATTGATTGTAATTTCAACAATATATTTATTGGGAATTATTGCTTCTTGGATCGCAAGTAGCACGGTTTCGAAAAAATTAGTGGAATAGCTTACGAAAATTGATAATCTGCATAAACATCTGCAATTTCATCAAAAATTTTCATTAATCCATTTGAATCATCTGTAGTAACCAAACGTTGTTTATATTCTTTAAAAGAATGAATTCCTTTGAAATAATTAGTATAATGACGACGCATTTCAATTATTCCTAAATGCTCCCCTTTCCAGTCCATTGACCAAATTAAATGATTTTTTGCAGCATCAATTCTATCATTCATATTAGGTTGACCTAAATGTTCTCCCGTTTTCATGAAATGCTTGATTTCATTAAAAATCCAAGGGTTTCCAATGGCTGCTCTTCCAATCATAATTCCATCAATACCATATTTGTTTTTATACTCTAAAGCTTTTTCTGGAGAATCGATATCGCCGTTTCCAAAAATAGGCATTGTAATTCTTTGATTGTTTTTTACTCTTGCAATATGACTCCAATCCGAATGCCCTTTATACATTTGTGCACGTGTTCTTCCATGAATTGACAAGGCTTGGACACCAATATCTTGTAATCTTTCCGCAACCTCATCAATATTTATAGAAGCATCATCCCAACCCAAACGAGTTTTAACCGTAACTGGTAAAGAAGTTCCTTTAATAACTGCTTTTGTTAAACGAATCATCAAATCCACATCTTTTAGAACTCCTGCTCCTGCTCCTTTACATACTACTTTCTTTACTGGACAACCAAAATTTATATCAACCAAATCAGGTTGAACTGTATCAACAATTCTAGCTGACATTTCCATTGCTTCTTCATCACCACCAAAAATTTGAATTCCAACTGGCCTTTCGTAATCAAAAATATCTAGTTTTTTCATACTTTTTATAGCATCACGAATTAATCCTTCTGAAGAAATAAATTCAGAATACATTAAATCAGCCCCATGCAATTTGCACAATCTACGAAAAGGGGGATCGCTTACATCTTCCATAGGTGCAAGCAATAAAGGAAATTCTGGTAAGACTATGTTTCCGATTTTTGGCATTTTTCTAGCTAATATTTTTGCAAAAATACTAAAAAATTATGGTTTGAATCTTAAGGAAAAAAAAATCAGCATATTATATCCAAAACTTTGAATTATATTTGCAAATTAAATGCAATCGCATTGCTACATAAAGAAAGAAAAAGAGAATGAAAAACATAAGAAATTTTTGTATAATAGCGCATATTGATCACGGAAAAAGTACGTTAGCTGACAGATTGTTAGGTGCTACTCAAACCGTAACTGCTCGTGAAGAAAAAGCGCAGTTGTTAGACAATATGGATTTGGAACGTGAACGTGGAATTACCATAAAAAGTCACGCTATTCAAATGGAATACAAATACAAAGGTGAAGACTATATTTTAAATTTAATTGACACACCTGGTCACGTTGATTTTTCGTATGAAGTTTCTCGTTCTATTGCTGCTTGCGAAGGTGCTTTGTTGATTGTTGATGCAGCACAAAGTATACAAGCACAAACGATTTCTAATTTATATTTAGCTTTAGAAAATGACTTGGAAATTATTCCGGTTTTGAATAAAGTTGATTTACCAAGTGCTAATCCAGAGGAAGTTAGTGATGACATTATTGATTTATTAGGATGTAAATTAGAAGATATTATTCACGCTTCAGGAAAAACTGGATTTGGTGTTGAAGATATTTTAGCAGCCATTATCGAGAAAATTCCAGCTCCAAAAGGAAATGTTGACGAACCGTTACAAGCCTTAATATTCGATTCACACTACAATCCTTTTAGAGGAATTGAAGTAATTTTCCGTGTAAAAAATGGTGAAATTAAAAAAGGTCAGAAGATTAAATTCATGGCAACAGGTAATGAATATTTTGCTGATGAAGTTGGAACCTTGAAATTGAATCAAGTCCCAAAAGATAAAATTTCAACAGGTGATGTTGGTTATTTAATTTCCGGAATTAAAGAAGCAAAAGAAGTAAAAGTTGGTGACACTGTAACAGATGCAAAAACACCAACAACTAATATGATTACAGGTTTTGAGGACGTAAAACCAATGGTATTTGCTGGAATTTATCCAGTTGATACAGATGATTTTGAAGACTTACGCGCTTCAATGGAAAAATTACAATTAAATGATGCTTCTCTGGTTTTTGTACCAGAAAGTTCAGCAGCCTTAGGATTTGGTTTTCGTTGTGGATTCTTAGGAATGTTACACATGGAAATTATCCAAGAGCGTTTAGAACGAGAGTTTGATATGACTGTAATTACTACAGTTCCCAACGTTTCGTATCATGCTTTTACTAAAAAAGAGCCTAACACGATTTTAATTGTAAATAATCCTACGGATTTACCTGAACCTTCTAAATTAGACCGAGTTGAAGAGCCTTATATAAAAGCAACAATCATTACAAAAGCTGATTTCGTTGGTAATGTAATGAGTTTGTGTATTGAAAAACGTGGTGTAATTACCAATCAAACATATTTAACAACGGAACGCGTTGAATTGACTTTTGACATGCCTTTAGCTGAAATTGTTTTCGATTTTTATGATCGTTTAAAAACAGTTTCTAAAGGATATGCTTCATTTGATTATTCACCTATTGGATTACGTGAGTCTAAATTAGTACGATTAGATGTTTTATTAAATGCTGCATCAGTTGATGCACTTTCTGCTTTAATTCACGAAAGTAGTGCTTATCACATTGGTAAGAAAATGTGTGAAAAATTGAAAGAATTAATCCCAAGACAACAATTTGATATTCCAATTCAAGCTGCAATTGGAGCAAAAGTTATTGCTCGTGAAACGATAAAAGCTCTTCGTAAAGATGTAACTGCCAAATGTTATGGTGGAGATATTTCGCGTAAGCGTAAATTGTTAGAAAAACAGAAAAAAGGTAAAAAACGTATGCGTTTAGTAGGTAATGTTGAAATTCCTCAAGAAGCTTTTATGGCTGTACTTAAATTAAATGATTAAAAGATTGAAAGATTGAAAAAATAGACAAACCCGATGACGCAAGTTGTTGGGTTTTTTATTTTTATACTAAAATTAATCAACTTTCGTTTTAAAGAAAATTAAATTATCAAACTATGAAAAAAAGAATATTAAACATTTTAGCAATTGCTTTTTTCATTACTACAAGTGGTTACATTATGGATGGTGATGTTGTTAAACCAACTATGTTAATGCGTTTTGTTGAATTTATTTTTATGTTTTTAGTTATGTCGATTTTAACATCCATTATTTATTTTGGAATTAATTTTGCTAAAAGAAGTTTTCAAAAGGCTTAATTAAACTAATTAAAATTCCAAAACCCAACAAATTCTTTGTTGGGTTTTTTGTTTAGAATAAATACTTTCAACTTCGTACCTTTGCAAAATGATAGAAGACAAAAACCCTCAAAGAACAGATTTATCACAATTAGGTGAATTTGGATTAATAGAACATTTAACTAAGCAATTTGATGTAAAACAAAAATCAACACTAAAAAGTATTGGTGATGATGCTGCCGTTTTAGATTTTAAAAAGAAAAAAGCAGTAATTTCTACAGATTTGTTAGTAGAAGGTGTTCATTTTGATTTGAGCTATATGCCTTTGAAACATTTGGGATATAAAGCCGTTGTAGCGAATCTTTCGGATATTTATGCAATGAATGCTACTCCGACTCAGATAACAGTTTCTATTGCGGTTTCTAATCGTTTCCCACTAGAAGCTTTAGAAGAATTGTTTGACGGAATTGCATTAGCAGCAAAAATCTACAATGTTGATGTTGTTGGTGGCGACACTACTTCTTCTCAAAAAGGAATGATTATTTCTATAACTGCTATTGGTGAAGCTGATGAAAAAGATTTAGCTTATAGAAATGGTGCAAAAGAAGGAGATTTATTAGTTGTAACTGGAGATTTAGGTGCAGCTTATATGGGTTTACAAGTTTTGGAACGTGAAAAGCAAGTTTTTCAGGTAAATCCAAATAACCAACCCGATTTAGATGCTTATACTTATTTAATTGAACGCCAATTGAAACCAGAAGCAAGAAAAGATATTAAAGAATTATTGGCACAATTAGGTGTTAAACCAACTTCAATGATTGATATTTCGGACGGACTTTCTTCTGAAATCATGCATATTTGCAAACAAAGTAATGTGGGTTGTAATTTATTTGAAGAAAAAATTCCACTTGATCCACAATTAATCAATGTTTGTGAAGAGTTCAATATTGATAGCACTACGATTGCTATAAATGGTGGTGAAGATTATGAGTTATTATTTACAATTAAAATAGAAGACTTTGATAAAATTAAGGCAAATCCTAATTTTACAGTAATAGGTCATATTGTTAATGAAAAAGAAGGTAACCATCTAATTACAAGGGCAAACACTAAAATTGCTTTAAAAGCTAAAGGTTGGAATGCCTTGAAAGAAGATTAAAAAAAATAATAAAAACAAAAAAGCGCAAACAATAAATGTTTGCGCTTTTTTAATTTAAAATAAAACAAAACAGATTCAGGCATAGTAGGTTAAGTTTCGCTTGGGGCAAATACAGGGCTACACTTTCATCTGTTTTATAAAATTTTGTTTTTAAACTTTAAGCAGAAAAAAATTACGAAAAATTTACGCTTAAAGTTTATTTAATAGACACATAAAATATTATAAGAACGTATGAGAAATATTTTGTTGTTATTTCCTGATGCTAAATTACAACAAAGCACAATAAGTTGTCTGCGGTTTCAACCTCTTTGTGTTACGGTTTTGCCGTATTTTTACAAAAACCCTCTGTCTCTTGCTTCTCTAATTAAGTCTTCATCAGAACCTCCTTTGACTTTAAAAAGCTCTTTTAAGCTTAATTTTCTTTTTTCAATAGTACTTAGAGACATAGAAGTGTACATAGGAATATTCTTTGTTTTAACTCCTCGAGAAATATGATATAAAATTTGTCTGTCTAGCTCGTCAATTGGGCTACTTTCTATAGAAACTGACTGACTGACATATTTAACGACTGTCTGGCTATAGTAATTATCTCCATGTAAAATTTTTTCAAAAGCATTTTTAAGTTCTTCAAATGTTAAATCGTTTTTTATTATTAAACCATTAGGATTGATGTTTTTAATAATGTTTAAAATCCTTAAAGAATCTGACAACATTGTTAACATTATAATTTTACACTGAGGTTGTTTGTTTTTAATTATTCTAGCTACATCTTCACCTGTTAATACATTTCTTTCTTCAAATGCAGGCATACTGACATCTAAAAAAGCCAAATCTATAAGAGGAGTATCGCTACTGTTTAATGTTTCATATGCTTCTTTGCAGTTACTTGCTTTTAATACAGTAATTTCATATTCATTCTCATAGGTTTTTATTGTATTATTATATGCTTCAATGATAAAGGGATGATCATCGGCCATAAATACAGTTAGTTTTTTCATAATTTAAAATTCTTTGTTGGGGTTTAGTTCTAGTATTATTTGTGTTGTTGTGCCTTTTTTAATTTCTGAATCGATGGTGTAAACTGCATTTATAAGATTTGCTCTTTCTCTCATGTTCTTAATGCCTATACCTTTAGATGCTTTTTTGAGATTAAAACCTTTTCCATCATCTAAGATACTAATTTTCAAATTGTTATTCTCATGAAAAAAGGAAAAAATAACTGATTTAGCATTTGCGTATTTATAAATATTGTGAAAAGTCTCTTGAAATATTCTATATAAATTGATTTTTTCTTCAGCTGAAAGTCTATCCCAAGGGACTTTTTTATTATAAGTATAGTCAATAGTGACTTTTAGAAGCTTTTCTTCTTCTTCAACTAGTCTGTCAATCATTAGTTGATAATTATTAATGATATGTCGTTTTTCGTCATTTAATTCGTGGGAAATTTGTCTAATTTGTTTTTCTACCTGAATTATTTCTTGAATATATTTTGCTTTGTCATTTTTTATTTGTTCTGGTTCTTGATCATTTAAGAAATCAAGGTTCATTCTAGCTCCAAATAACTTTCCTAAAATACCATCATGTAATTCTTGAGAAATTCTTTTTTGTTCTTGGGCTTTAACATAGTCCATTTGAGATTGTTGATTAATCATCAAGCTATATACTTCTTCATTTGATTTTTGTTGCTCTTGAACCAAAATAAACTCTCGTTGTTTTTGTTTTTGCCACCTATAGATATAAAACATAGACAACAACAAAGCAACAATTACAAAATAATAAATCAATTGTTTATTTCGCTCAGCTAGTAATAGATTTTCATTATTTAATTCATCTACCCTATATTCAATACGGGCAAAAGTATTTTGCACTTTTTTATCTACAGCAGCAATACTATCAGATAGTTTAATATATTCGGTAGAATAGTCTTTTGCTTTTTCAGGAAAAACATAAGTAAGCTGCTTTAATGCTATTAGTTTATCTCTATAAGTTTTCTCTTTTATGGATATATTATAAGCATTCATAGCTAATTCTTGAGCTTTTTTAATATCATCTTGAGCTTCATAATATTCAGATAACTGAACTAATGGCTGAATTGGAGAAAGATTTAATTGATCATAACCTTCGAGCACTTCTTCATATTCCTTTTCAAAATTTTGAGTGTTTCCTAGTTTAAATTTTGAATAAGCTATGTTTTGTTTTGTATATAAAAAAACTTGATAATTATTATCTTTTAAATTATCGTCTAATAAAATTTTAGTATAATATTCTAGTGCTTTTTTATAATCACGCTTGTTCAGAAAAGAATATGCAATATTATTGTACGCAATTTGAACTGGCATTTTTTTTGCATCTATATCTTGTGCATTTTTTATAGATAAATTTAAAAAGTAAAAAGCTTCGTCATATTCTTTCAACTCAATTTTACATAAACCTAACAATGTATATGAAACATTTAAAAGCGTATAATTATTTTCTTTTTTTGTTATCGGTAAAGATTTGAACAAACTTGTTTCGCAGCCTAAAAAATCACCTTCCTTATATTTTATTAAACTCTTTTTTAAGGTAATTTCATTTGCTTTTACAAAATTATTTTTAGAAATATAATACTTTTCAATTTTATCAAAAAAGATGAATGCACTATCAACTTTATTTGTTTTTAAGAAATAATTTCCAAGATTTTTATACGCATTTAATTTTCTTACCGTATCTTTTTTAGTGTCATATTCTTTTAAAGCTTTATCTAAAATAAATCTATTTTGGTTTAATAAATTTAAATTATAAGTCTTTTTAATAATCGTGTCATAATTATTATATCTTATAGAGTCATTGGTTATCTTGCCATTTAAATAATCAATTTTTTCAAATAAAAATATTTTTAAGGCGTCTGATTTAGCATTTTCAAGATCTGTGTATGTTACTTTTATGCTATCATTAATTAATTCATTGTTAGTATTAAAAGTTGCCTTATTATCACAGGACAAAAAAATAGTTAAAATAAAAAATAATATTAATTTAAATAATTTCATAGATGCTAAAATAAAAAAAAGTCTTTAATTTTCATTAAAGACTTTTTTTTTATATATTTAATTTTTATTAAAAATCAATAACTACTCCGCCTGGTTCTTGCATTTGAGTAGAATTAGTATCTCCAGCGATTTGATCATCACCATTGTTGTTGTAAGAAGTTAGTACTACTGTAAATAGAACTATAGCTAAAGTTGCAATAAATTTTTTCATAATGAATAAGGTTTTGTTTTTTGGTTTGGTTTTGTTTTAAATTTTCTTGGTAATTAATGTTTATTAAAAATCAATGACAACTCCACCTGGCTCTTGCATTTGAGTTGAATTAGTGTCTCCAGCAATTTGATCGTCACCACTGTTGTTGTAAGAAGTTAGTACTACTGTAAATAGAACTATAGCTAAAGTTGCAATAAATTTTTTCATAATAAATTAAGATTAAAGTTTAAATTTTAATATTTGTTTTTTGGTTCATTAAAAGTACTCTCCTCAGATAAATTTGAATAATTATAAAATTGGTCATATTTGTTTTTAAGGCAAATCTTTGTGCATTAAATAAGAAAAAGGGTACATTTATTCTTTATAACAATAAATTTAATACTAATTATTAGCTAATCAATACTTTTTTTTTCGGTTTTTTCTTACTTTAAAAGTTTGTAAACGTCATTTTTTGTATTTTAACGAAAAAAGCTGTTGTTCTTTATTCTTTTTTGGAAGATTAAAATACTTGTTTAAAGAAAATATGATTATAATTTTTTTTAAAGAAGATAAATTTTAAAATTTTATTTATTATCAAAAGTTCTAAATAATAAATTATCTTTTTTACATAAATCAAAAAGGCTACCTGAATAGTACAAGCAGCCTTTTTAAGACATATATAAATATTAATAAAAACTAATCGGTAAGAACGTAGCTCAATCAAGAATAGGCATAAGATTGCTTATTTTAATAGAACAATGTAAAAATAGATAAGTTTTTAGGAATAAATGTAAGTGGTCATCACGTATTTGTACTATAGCTACAAACGGAAGTTAACTACCCCTTTTGAATTGTATTATTAAACTATCTAATCGTCTTTGGACTCATTGGAAGCATATAATTCAATAATAGCATTAATATTATCTTTATAAGATTTAGAAAAAGGTAGTTTTATCTTTCCTTTGTTCAAATAACAGTCTGAATTGCCTAAATGTATTCTAGAAACAAATTTTATGTTAATAATGTGACTGTTATGAATTCGCATAAAATCATTTGGTAATGAGCTTTCAAAATATTTTAAGGTTTTAAAAGCAGTAACACTATCTCCAGTATCTAACATAATATCAGTTGAATTGTTATCAGCTTTTAAATAAACAATGTCATCAAATTCTATAAACCTATAATCGCCATACGACTTTACGCAAAGTATATTATTTTTTTGTTCAACGACTTGTTCTGTTTGCACAGTAACAGTATTTGATTCAAAACTCTGCTTTACAATTTCTATTAATTCATTCTTTATTTCTTCCGTATCAAATTGAAAATCAACTTTAGTTATTTGCTTTTCAACACCATTAGATTTAAAATCGTATTTATTTTCTATTTCTGGTTTTGAATGATTTTGATTTTCATAAAAATGACTTAGAACAGGCTGTTTTTCTTCAATTTGACTTGCTTTGGATTCCTTTAAAAATAATGAAAACCCATTTTCTTTTTTAAATTTTAATATTATTTTTATAATATCAATTTTCTTAAAAGGCTTTAAAATAAAATCATAAACATCATATTTCATTGCTTCATAAGCAACTTCCTTAGTGTTTGAAACCACAACTATTTTTGGCAAAACTACCATATACTTGTATAACTCATTTACTAAAGAAAAATTACTTTCAGTTGAAGAGTCGGCAAGGTTTGTTCCTAAAAAAACTACATCTGGTGTTTCTTCTAAAATTAGATTCAATCCATCAGCTGCATTATTTACATAACCAGAGAAATTAAAATCTCCTAAATCAGAAACATGACTTTGCAAAAGCTTGCTACTTTGATAGTCACTGTCAATTATTATATATTTATATTTCATATGTCTAATGCCAATAACCTTAATGATTATTTAGAAATAGTAGTTTTAAGGGTAAAATTGATGATTTTACTGATAACAATATTAGTTAATTTTCATTTAAAAAAGGTAAAACCGTAATTCTCTTTTTTAAACAAAAAATGTTAACAAGTGACAAATTGTGTTAATAAACTGTCCATTTACATCAAAACAAGGTCAAATCACACAAACAATTTAATTTTATATTTTTTTAGTTTTGTCTCTTTTGATTCTTTTACATGACATATACCGACAAAAGGAGTTTTAAACACCATAATATGCTTAAAATTACAAAAAAAGGAACAAAAGCTGTTTAAAAAAGCTGTTTTGTTAATAAATAAAAAAAAGACCCGCTAAATAGCGAGTCTTACAAAATATAGTAAGCACAAAAGTTACATTTTCATTAGCCAATTACGAATTGAAACCTCATCTGCAATGATTTGTCTTAAATCTGTAATAGTAACTCGCTCTTGTTTCATGGTATCTCTATGTCTAATAGTTACGGTTCTATCTTCTAAGGTTTGATGATCGACTGTAATACAAAAAGGTGTTCCAAGTGCATCTTGACGACGGTAACGTCTTCCAACAGCATCTTTTTCATCATAAGTAACATTGAAATCCCATTTAAGTTCTTCAATGATATCTTTTGCGATTTCTGGTAAACCATCTTTCTTAACTAAAGGCAAAATAGCTGCTTTTGTTGGCGCTAAAACTGAAGGTAAGCGTAAGACAGTTCTAGTTGAACCGTCTTCTAACGTTTCCTCTTGCAAAGCTTGTGAAAAAACCGCTAAAAACATTCTATCTAGCCCAACAGAAGTTTCAACCACATAAGGAACATAATTTGAATTTGTCTCATTATCAAAAAACTGTAATTTTTTTCCAGAAAATTGTTCATGTGCTTTCAAGTCGAAATCGGTTCTTGAATGAATTCCTTCTAATTCTTTAAATCCAAATGGAAAGTTGAATTCAATATCAGCGGCAGCATTTGCATAATGAGCTAATTTTTCATGATCATGAAAACGATAATTCTCTTTTCCTAAACCCAATGATAAATGCCATTTTAATCGAGTTTCTTTCCAAAAGTCATAATAGATCATTTCTTCACCTGGCTTTACAAAAAATTGCATTTCCATTTGTTCAAATTCACGCATTCTAAAGATGAATTGTCTTGCAACTATTTCATTTCTGAAAGCTTTACCAGTTTGAGCAATTCCAAAAGGAATTTTCATTCTACCTGTTTTTTGTACATTTGAGAAATTCACAAAAATACCTTGAGCTGTTTCTGGACGTAAATATAAATCCATAGCTGTATCAGCAGAGGCTCCAATTTTTGTCGCAAACATTAAGTTAAACTGACGAACTTCTGTCCAGTTTTTAGACCCTGAATCCGGACAAGCAATTCCTAATTCTTCAATTAATGATTTTACATCAGCTAAATCTTCTTTTTCAAGAGAACGCGCTAAACGTTGTAAAATCGTATTTTTTTGTTCTAAATATCCTTTAACTCTTTCGTTTGTAGTTACAAATTCCTCTTCGTTAAAAGCATCTCCAAAACGAGTTCTTGCTTTTTCTATTTCTTTTTGTGCTTTGATGTTGATTTTTTCAGCATAATCTTCAATTAAAACATCTGCACGATATCTTTTTTTAGAATCTTTGTTGTCAATTAATGGGTCTGAAAACGCGTCAACGTGACCAGAAGCTTTCCATGTTGTTGGATGCATAAATATTGAAGAATCTAATCCCACAATATTTTCATGCATTTGCACCATGGCTTTCCACCAATATTCTCTAATATTCTTTTTTAATTCTACACCGTTTTGAGCGTAATCATAAACTGCACTCAAACCATCATATATTTCGCTTGACGGAAAAATAAATCCGTATTCTTTTGCGTGCGAAACTACGTTTTTAAATAAATCTTCTTGTTTTGCCATAATGATGCAAAAGTAAAAAAATTATATAAGAATATTAAAGAAGATTATTTATCTTTAATTTAAATTTTTTCAATGGTAAAAGCTTTAATCAATTTATTCTTTCCAAAACTATGCAATGGTTGCAACTGTTTGTTATTGAACAACGAATCTGTTATTTGCGTTAAATGCAGACATGGCATGCCTTACACTTATCATCATGTAATAGATAACAATGAAATTATGAGTAAATTTTATGGTATTTTACCTGTTGAACAAGCTACAGCCATGTTGTATTTTCATTCTAAAGGCATGGCACAAGAGTTAATTCACAATTTAAAATACAGAAAGCAAGAGGAAATAGGCACAATTTTGGGTAGTATCTATGCACATGAACTTATCAATTCCGATAAAATTCCTAAAGTAGATTACATTATTCCAACACCCATTCATAAAAAAAGATTACAAGAAAGAGGTTATAATCAAGTTACGACTTTTTGTGAGGCTTTGTCAAAAGAACTTCAAATACCAATTGAAAATGAAGTTTTATTTAGAATTAAACACACCAAAACACAAACTAAAAAATCCAAGAGTAAAAGAGCTGAGATGTTATCTAATAACTTTGAAATTAAGGTAAAAGACCATCATGTAGGCAAGCATTATCTACTTATTGACGACGTTATTACCAGTGGAGCAACTATTGAAGCTTGCGCAAAAGCCTTGTTGGAAATTCCAGGTTCTAAAGTCAGTTTGTTGGCTATTGCTTACACACAATGATAAAAATTTCTAAAAAAAGTATGTAACCTTTAAATATAGTTGTTATTTTGTGGTTGAATTTTAAGATGTTATGCAAAAAATATATTTTACAGTGCTTTTTATTGTTTTTAGCCTGTTATTAACTATAACTGGTTGTGCTAAAAGAGGAACTATTTCTGGTGGACTTAAAGATACAATCGCACCAAAAATTATTGGTAGTTCTCCAGAAAATTATAAAACGAACTTCACAGGAAAAGAAATAAAAATTGTTTTTAACGAATTGATAAAAGTTAAAGACATTACAAAGCAATTGATTATTTCTCCACCCATGAAGACAGCACCGATTATTGTTCCTCAAGGAAGTGCTAGTAAATTTATTTCTATAAACATAAAAGACACTTTACAAGAAAACACTACTTACAGCTTCAATTTTGGTCAAAGTATCACTGATAATAATGAAGGCAATCCTTATTCACAATTTAAATATGTGTTTTCAACTGGTTCTTATATTGATTCTTTGACTGTTGTAGGAAAAATTAAAGATGCTTATAATCAAAAGCCAGATAATTTTGTTTCTGTTATGTTGTATGACGCGCAGACTTTTAAAGATTCTACTGTTTATAAAGAAACTCCTTTATATGTAACAAATACTTTAGACAGTTTGAAAGTATTTGCTTTAGAAAATTTAAAAGAAGGTTCTTATTATGTAGTTGCTATGAAGGACAAAAACGGTAATAACAAATTTGATCCAAAATCGGATAAAATCGGATTTTTAAAAGAACCTATTAAAACGCCAAGCGAAATTGCTTATCAATTAGAGTTATTTAAAGAAATTGAACTTTTTAAAGCAGAAAAGCCTATTCAACAAACTACAAATAAGTATTTTATGGCTTATACTGGAAACACTAAAAACCTTAAAGTTACTGCTAAAAATGGTTTAAAAAATATTGATGTTAAATTGACTAAGTTTCCTGTTGTGGGAAAAGATTCTGTGCAATTATTTGTGCCAAAAATAGAATCTGATTCGATTGAATTTTTTGTAGAAAATGACAATTATTCAAAATCATTTGTTTCAAAATATAAAGAGTTGAAAGAAACAGACACATTATCTCTTACTTCAAAACAAAATGGAACTATACGATTTACAGAAAATTTTACTTTAAAAACTACTACTCCCTTAACAAGGTTTGATAAATTAAAAATGAAATTAATCAACCAAGATTCTGTTGCACTTGATTTCACTACAAAATATCTAGAATTTGAGCAAGAGCTTGTTTTTGAGTTCAAAAAAGAAGAAAATGAAAAATATGCTTTGGAGCTTTTACCTAATGCAATAACTGATTTTTATGGCAAATCAAATGACACTTTGACACAAAGATTTGGTACAAGAACATATGCTGATTATGGAAATTTAAGCGTTAATCTAAAAAATATAAATCGCTTTCCGTTAATTTTAGAATTATTAGACAGTAAAGGAAAAGTCTTAGCTTCTAAAACATCAACTAAAGAAACAACACTTACTTTTAATTTAATTGATCCAATGCTGTATACAATTCGTATTATTTATGATAACAATGCGAATAATGAATGGGATACAGGTGATTTTTTAGCCAAAAAACAAGCAGAGCAAATCATCTATTTTCCAAAAGAAATTGATGTTCGAGCCAATTGGGATATTAATCAAGATTTTGATTTGAAAAATTGATTACATTTTAATTTCAAACACATCTTTGTCATTCAAAAAATTTAATTTATTTCTAGTTTCAAGCATTTTATTTTTGTCTAATTCAATGATAAAAACGCCTAGATTTTCTTCTGCGTCTAAGATTTGATTTCCTAATTCGTCAATTACTTGTGAATGACCAATGTACTCGTGATTATTTTCATCAAAACCAATTCGGTTAACACCAACAACGTAACATAAATTTTCTACTGCACGAGCTTTTAACAAAATATCCCAAGCATTTGTTCTAGGTTTTGGCCAATTGGCAACATAAAGTAATAAATCATAATTTTCATGATTACGAGAAAAAGCAGGAAAACGCAAATCATAACAAACTTGAGGACAAATTTTCCAACCTTTATAATCAATGATTACTTTTTTTGTTCCTTTTGAATATTTTTGATGTTCTCCTGCTAATGAAAATAAATGTTTTTTGTTATAAAAGTCAATTTCCCCATTTGGATGAACAAAAATAAAGCGGTTGTAAAACCTATTGTTTTCTGAAACAACCAAACTTCCACAAACAGCACAATTTTGCTTTAAAGCTAATGATTTCATCCAATAAATGGTTTCCCCTTGCATGGTTTCAGCAACATTTTCTGGATTCATAGTAAAACCAGTTGTAAACATTTCAGGAAGCACAAATAAATCAAATTCATCATCTTCACTCATAAAATATTCTTCTATAAATGTTCTGTTTGATTTAGGATTTTCCCATACTAAATTGGTTTGAAATAATACTACTTTCATTTGGAATTAGTTTGATTTAAAAATACAAAAAAAAACGCATCCAAATTAATGAATGCGTTTAATTATTATCTAAATCTCGATTTCTTAGAAACTAGATTTTAAGTATTCTCTGTTCATACGAGCAATGTTTTCTAAAGAAATTCCTTTTGGACATTCTACTTCACAAGCTCCAGTATTTGTACAATTTCCAAAACCTTCTTCATCCATTTGACGAACCATGTTTTGAACACGTTGTGTTGCTTCAACTTTACCTTGAGGTAATAAAGCATATTGTGAAACTTTTGCTCCAACAAATAACATTGCTGATCCGTTTTTACAACTTGCTACACAAGCACCACAACCAATACAAGCTGCTGCCATAAAAGCTTTATCTGCATCATCTTTTGGAATTGGAATTGAGTTGGCATCGATAGTGTTTCCTGAAGTATTTACTGAAACGAAACCTCCAGCTTGTTGAATTCTATCGAAAGCACTTCTATCAACAACTAAATCTTTTACAACTGGAAAAGCTTTACTTCTCCATGGCTCAATAAAGATAGTATCACCGTCATTGAATTTTCTCATGTGTAATTGACAAGTAGTTGTTCCTGTTTCTGGACCGTGTGCTCTACCGTTGATGTAAAGCGAACACATTCCACAAATTCCTTCACGACAATCGTGATCGAATGCTACAGGTTCTTTTCTTTCGTTAATTAATTGTTCATTTAATTGGTCTAACATTTCCAAAAACGAACTAGCTGTTGAAACATTATCTAATTTATATGTTTCGATGTTACCTTTTGAATCAGCATTTTTTTGACGCCAGATTTTTAAAGTTATATTTATATTTTTAGCTGCACTCATAGTATTTTATTTATAATTTCTAGCGGCAATTTTAATGAACTCGTATTTTAATTCTTCTTTATGAAGTTCCGCTTTAGTAGTATCTTGACCTTTATACTCCCATGCACTTACAAAAGAGAATTTTTCATCATCTCGAAGTGTTTCTCCTTCAGCATCTTGATATTCGTTTCTAAAGTGACCTCCACAAGATTCATTTCTTTGTAAGGCATCCATTGCCATTAATTGTCCTAGCTCTAAGAAATCAGCTACACGAAGTGCTTTTTCTAATTCAGGATTTAATTCATCTGAAGTTCCAGGAACGTAAACATCTTTGTAAAATTCATCACGAATTTGTCCAATTTCTTCAATAGCTTCTTTTAATCCTTTTTCATTACGAGCCATACCTACTTTATTCCACATTACTAAACCTAAACGTTTATGGAAGTGGTCAACAGATTTTGTACCGTTGTTATTTAAGAACTTATCAATTGTTGCTTTCACATTACTTTCTGCTTGAGCGAATTCAGGAGAATCAGTAGAAATTTTACCGGTTCTAATATCATCTGCTAAATAATTTGAAACCGTATAAGGCAATACAAAATAACCATCGGCTAAACCTTGCATTAAAGCAGAAGCACCTAATCTGTTTGCTCCATGGTCTGAGAAATTAGCTTCACCAGCTACAAAACACCCAGGAATTGTAGATTGTAAGTTATAATCGACCCAAACACCACCCATTGTGTAATGAACCGCTGGATAAATTTTCATTGGAGTTTCATATGGATTTTCGTCAGTAATTTTTTCATACATAGCGAATAAATTACCGTATTTTTCTTCAATCCATTGCTTACCTAACTTGATAGTTTCTTCTTCATTAGGGTCATGATTTCCTTGTGCATAAGCAACTTCTTTACCTTTGCTTTTAATTTCTGAAGAGAAATCTAAGTAAACACCTTCATTGGTATCGTTTGCTTCAATTCCAAGTCCTTCATCACAAACTTCTTTTGCTGCACGTGAAGCAACATCTCTAGGAACTAGATTTCCAAATGCAGGATATCTTCTTTCCAAATAGTAATCTCTATCTTCTTCAGCAATTTGAGTTGGTTTTAAACTTCCATTTCTAACTGCTTCAGCATCTTCTTTTTTCTTTGGAACCCAAATTCTACCAGAGTTACGTAATGACTCTGACATTAGGGTTAATTTTGCTTGATTTGTTCCATGAACTGGGATACAAGTTGGGTGAATTTGCACAAAACATGGGTTTGCAAAAGCAGCTCCTTGTTTGTGAACTTTCCATGAAGCTGTAACGTTACTTCCCATCGCGTTAGTTGATAAGAAATATACATTTCCATATCCACCTGAAGCAATAACAACTGCGTGAGCTGAATGTCTTTCTAATTCACCTGTAACTAAGTTACGAGCTATAATTCCACGAGCTTTTCCATCTACTTTAACTAAATCAAGCATTTCGTGTCTGCTGAACATTTTAACATGTCCTAATCCGATTTGTCTTGATAGGGCAGAATAAGCTCCTAATAATAATTGTTGTCCTGTTTGACCAGCAGCATAAAAAGTACGTTGTACTTGTACACCACCAAACGAACGGTTATCTAACATTCCACCATATTCACGTGCAAAAGGAACACCTTGAGAAACACATTGGTCAATGATATTTCCAGAAACTTCAGCTAAACGATGAACGTTTGCTTCACGAGAACGGTAATCTCCTCCTTTAATAGTATCGTAAAATAAACGGTAAATAGAATCACCGTCATTTTGATAATTTTTAGCTGCATTAATTCCACCTTGTGCTGCAATTGAGTGAGCACGACGTGGAGAATCTTGAAAACAGAAAGCTTTAACATTATAACCCATTTCCCCTAGAGAAGCAGCAGCAGAAGCTCCAGCTAAACCAGTTCCAACAACAATAATATCAATTTTTGGTCTATTATTTGGTGCAACTAATTTTAAATGATCTTTGTAATCGGTCCATTTGTCTGATAAAGGACCTTGTGGTATTTTAGAATCTAACTTCATAATATATTTGATGTTGATTATTTAGAAAAATGAATATATAAAGGAATGATAGCAAATAATAATGGTACTAAGACCGAAAATGCTCTCCCGAAAATTTTTATTCCTGCATTAAATTTTGGATTATTTAATCCTAAAGATTGAAATGCACTTGCAAAACCATGCCATAAGTGAAAACCTAAAGCTAACATAGCTAATACATAAAGTAATGTATATATTAAACCATACTTTGCGTCTCTAAAAAAGTCTAAAGTAATTTTATACAAATCTTTATAACCTTGAGCAAATTCAACTTTGATTGGCTTTACAATAAAAATTTTATTTCCTTCGATAACTAAATTTTTTCCATCTACTTGATTTACTGGTAAAAATTTATCTTGACCAGTTCCAGTTGTGATGTAAAAATCTTGTTTCATTCCAGAAGCTTCATCTGTTACAGATAAGGTTTGCAAAGGCATATTTTTATCAAAATGCATTTTTGCCCAAAAAGTAACCATGTGTGTTACAATAAAAATTAGAATAACAGTTCCTAAAACGGCCATATTTCTTGAAGCAAAACTACTATTCCCTGAAGGATTGTTTTTTGCATAAGCAATTGGTCTTGCTTTTTTGTTTTGAATTGCCAACATTATTCCATCAATTGCATGGAAAATAATTGAAATGTAAGTCAAGTAAGATAATACTTTTACAGCTGGATTTGTAGTCATAAACAAAGCGTATTGATTAAACGCTGATGCATTATCAGGAATCAATAATTGAAGATTTCCTGCTAAGTGACCTGTCAAAAACAAGCATAAAAATAAACCCGTAAGAGCCATCCAGTATTTCTTCGCAATAGATGACTTTAAAAGTGCAGATTTTGCCATAATTTTATTTGATTGTGTAAATTTATTTAAAATATCAAACAAAAATAAGGCTAAAAAAAATTAACTACAACCTTTTCGGACTTATTTATACTCAATTTAAAATGAGTTTAACTAATGTTGAAGATTAAATTAGTTTTTATGTAATAGCGTGTTAATTACACCAAGAGCAAAGGCTTCGCCTAAATTTGAAACCCCATAAGGGTTAAATGAATCTGTACGTCTGTTTGTTAGTAAATTTAAGATAGGAGTAGGATTCCAATTTAAAAATTGATTTCTTGAATAATTTAAAATCATTTTATCCGCTCTTTCAAACTGATTTTCAGCTATATAATGATAATTTTCAAACAAGCCAATTGTTGGGTTATAAATCTGTAAGTCAACTGAATTAGCCTTAAAATCAAACTTCTTAAAATCAATTATTGGTTTTTGAAAACTACTTATTTCGTTAGAAAACGACATGATATAAAGACTTTTGTTTGGTTTTTGACCAAAGCAAGAAGTAGAAATAATAAAAATTAATAATAATTTTACAATTGATTTCATTCTGAATTATTTATTATGACTAGGAATTAAACCTCTTAAACCCATATCAACAATATTCTCTCCTGCAGAAGGTTCATATTTTCCATCAGCATTTACTTCTGTCCATTCGATGCTATTATTGATTGATAGTGAAAGTGTTACAACAACGTCTTTTGTTTCATTTCCGTTTATAACTAAATTATTGGCAAATTTACCTGTAACTACGCATGAACCAGCAGGAATTGGAGATGTAGCTGCTAATGGGTTTGGAACAGTTGTTGCTCCAGCTGGTGCTTGACCTGAAGTAGCAAACGGAAGATCATTTAAAGCAAAAGCCCAATAACCTTGAGCGCGATTTCCGTTTATTGGAAATAAATTTGTACCAATACTATGGTTACTTATGTAAGTATTAAATCCAACAAAGCTTGCAAAAGTTCCACTATAGTCATTACCCGCATTTCGGATAGAAACATCAAAATTTTGGTAAGACAAAGATACTCTTACCCATTCGTAAGTACCTTGTGTAACTTGGCTTAAGGGAATTGATAAAAACACTTCATCTTCTCCAACAATTTTAGATTGGTTAAAATCAATAGCAGAAGAACCACCAGTCATTGTTTCTGGTGCATGATACAATACAGTTCCCTGACCTAATTGAGTAAAAGCATTTGGCGCTAACTCAAAATAATGAGCAGAAATAGAATTGAAAATTGGTGTTTGAGCAGCATTACCAACTGGAATTATTGCAGGTTCACCAATATTATTTAATCGAACTTGATTCGCATCAAATTTGAATTTTATAATTAGATTAGGCTCAGTAGAAATATCGTCCTTTTGGCATGAGAAAAAACTCAACGCTATTAAAAAACCGAAAAGAAATAGTTTTACTCTCATAATACAAATATAGATTAATACGGATCTAATAAGTTTTTGTTACATCTTCATCTATAACGATAATAAAGTCGGCTTTATTGTAATATTCTTTTTCTAATTTTGAAATATCTTTTTGTTCGACCGTTGCAATGGTTATAATTTTAGTTTCTGCATTGTATTTCTTTAAGTACCAATTGATTCCTTCAAAATTATCTGAATGATAAGTTCCATTATAATGAATGAAAACGCTGTTTTCTTTTCTGTTTTTATTGATAAAATAAGCCATTGTTGCATCTTTAATAGCTTGGGCTTTTGGCATTTTATCTCCAGCGTGACCACCTTGCATTCCCATCATAGCTTGATAACCTGGCAAATTGACATCAAATTCAATTGGTAAAGGTGCAATCCAAGATTTTTCTTCAGTAGAAAGTGAGTCTAAAGCGACTAAGTCTTTTTTAAAAACCAAACTAGCATATCTTCTTGGAACATTTGTTGCTATAAAGTCGAATTTTTTCTCTTTGGCAAAGTCTACTAAAGGTTTATAATCGGTTTTATAGTTATTCCATAATCGAGCTAAAGTGTCTAAACCTTTTTGCGTGATTTCATTCTTTAAATATTGATTTATTTGCTTTTGATTATCAGCTTCCAGCATTTCTGCACCTAAAACTAAATCCGTTTTTTCAGCTAAATCTTTTGTAAGTTCAAGTTGCAACCAATGCGCGACTGAATTATTATGATATTCACCAAAAAGCACCACATCATTTTTTAAAGAAGATGCAACCAACTTTTTATAAGTCGTTTTTTTACCATTTTTATCAAACAATTGATACGATTTCTTGTCTTGAGCCATTCCAAAAAAGGAAACGATTGCAATATGTAGTACTATTAATTTCTTCATATTATTTTGATTCAAAAATTTCTAAAGTTGTAGATTTGTTTTCAACCGAAATTGAATAATTCCCAACAGGCAAATATAACTTTTCGTTTTTAGCCGGTTTAATTTCGGTTTTTTTATCTTTTCTAGTGATTTTTTGAGCTGTTTTTGCATCCACTGACAAAATATATTCAATTTTATTTAATCCTTTTTTGAGTTGAATTTTTTCAGAATGAACAGTTACATTATCTTTATTTACAACATTTAAAACACTTTCTTTTTCTTGATTTGAATAAATCCAAATTTCAGCTTTAGGTTCAAAAGCTTCTGACCAAGAACTCCAAGAATTTCCCCAACGTCTTGATTTTTGAATTTTATCTACTGCAAACAAATGAAGGTTTTTAGCCTGAACTTCATCTGTCAAAGCTTGCACTTTTTCTAAATTGACCTTATAAATTGAACGTCCATGAGTTCCAACTATTAAATCTTTAGCTTTAGCCTGAATTTTTAAATCGTGAACGGCAACATTTGGCATTTCAGACGAAAAGTCTTGCCATGAAGTTCCTTTATCCATTGAAATAAATAAAGCATTATCTGTTCCAACATACAAAACATTCTCTTTTTCAGAATCTTCCATTATTACGTTTACTGCATTGGTTAAACCTTTTGAAATGTTTGTCCAAGTTGTTCCATAATCATCTGAAACATAAACATAACTTGTAAAATCGTCATTTCTGTAACCGTTTAATGTTGCATATACACGTTCTTTTTTATGTTGAGAAGCTATAATTCTTGAAACCCATAAATCATCAGAGATTTCCGATTTCTCGGAAATAGACAAAGGAGTCCATGAATTTCCACCATCTTTTGAAATATGCATTAAGCCATCATCTGAACCAACATACAACAATCCAAATTGAAAAGGACTTTCTGAAATGGTTGTAATAGTCCCGTAAGCTACGTTTCCTTCTTTAAAACCTTTGGTTAGATCGTCTGAAATTTTTTCCCAATCTTTCCCTTGTTTCATAGAACGATGCAAGAAATTAGAGCCAAAATAAACAATATCTTGATTATGAGAAGACAATAAAACAGGTGTTTGCCAATTGAATCTTAGTGGCTTTTCGTCTTTTGCTGATTTTGGTGTAATTGGTTCTGATTTATCTGTTTTTCTGTCAATTCTATAATAATTTCCAAATTGAAAGCCAGTATAAACTATGTTTGAATTTCGGTTATCCACCTGAATTTGCATACCATCGCCACCCATAATACCTTGGTATGGATATTTACCTTCTTGTTGCCAAGACCTATCGTGCACATAATTATTTGGGCCAAACCAAACTCCATTATCTTGTAAGCCGCCATAGACATTGTAGTTTTCTTCATTATCTACTTGCACTGCATAAAATTGCCCAACTGCTTGATTGTTACATTTTATCCAATGTGCTCCATTATCGTATGAAATATTTACGCCTCCATCATTCCCATTAATAATATGATTTGGATTTTTTGGATTAACCCAAGTCACGTGATGATCTGCGTGAACGTTTTCTTTACTAATCACTTCAAATGTTTTTCCACCATCTTTTGAGAATAATAATGGAACAGCTCCAATATAAATTCGGTTTTCATCATTTGCATCTACACTAATATTTGCAAAATAATATCCGTAAGTATAATAAAAGTCATCAATAAACTTTTGATTCATTTTTGTCCAAGACGTTCCACCATTAATAGATTTATAGACTTCACAACCTATGACTTCAGTTTCAAAAAGAGCTTTGTTGGCATCTTGCAAAACCTTAAAAGCTTCTTTAGGTTCTAATTTTGAATCTGCAACAAAATTTTTGATGTTTTCTGCTCTATATTTTTCTCTTAAACCCGCAGATTTTAAAGCATTATTCAATTCTTTGTTTGAAATATTTGCAAAATCTTCACCTGGAGAACTCATCATAATTGGCAAACTACCTTTGCTTTTTTCTGAGGAAGGCTTATTATTTTGATTGTCTAAAACAGCATAAATGATATTCTCACTAAAAAGAGCTAGACCAATTCTTCCAACACCTTCATTATTTGGAAAACCGCTTAATTCAGTTGAAACTAAAGTCCAAGAATTTCCTGCATCTGTACTTTTATATATTCCAGAACTTGGACCATTTCCTTTAAAATCCCAAGCTTTTCTGTCTTTTTGCCAAGCAGCAGCATATTGTATATTGAAATTTGCTGGACTAACAACTACATCTATAATTCCTGTTTCATCATTTATGAAAAGAGTTTTTTTCCATGTTTTTCCACCATCAAGAGTTTTATAAATTCCTCTTTCTTGATTTTTTGAATATAAATTTCCAACTACACCGACGGTAATTTCGTTTATATTTTTTGGGTTAACCAAAATTCTACTAATATGTTGACTTTCTGGCAAACCAATATTTTCCCAAGTCTTTCCTTTGTCAGAAGATTTTAAAATTCCGATTCCTGCATAAGAAGAACGAGAAGCATTAACTTCACCTGTTCCAACCCAAATGGTTCCTGATTTCCAATCTACAGTAACCGAACCACAATTTTGTGTTGGAGAATTATCCATAACTGGAGAAAAACTTGTTCCGTTATTATTTGTATACCACAATCCACCGGAAGCATAAGCTGCATAAAATTCAGTTGAATTATCTGGGTTTACAGCTAAATCAACAACTCTTCCACTCATGATTGTTGGTCCAATACTTTGAAATTTTATTTCTTCAAATAAATTAGTTTGAGCAAAAGAGAAACTTTGAATAAATAGGAATAAGAATAGTATTTTCTTCATTTTTATAAAATTTGACCTAAAAGTAAGTAATATTCTAAAGATAATTGAAAATTTTTATTGGTTTTAACAAGATTTGGATTTTATCTTTTTAAATTTGATGGATATTAAAACTTAAGACATGAAATACCATCAAATAGACCGCGATTTATTCATAAAAAACCGTAAAAAGTTCACTTCACAAATGAAGCCTAACGGAATAGCCGTTTTTAATTCAAACGATATTTATCCCGTTTCGGCTGATTCTACTTTACCTTTTGCTCAACATAGAGATATATTTTATTTAACCGGTGCAGATCAAGAAGAAAGTATTTTGGTACTTTTTCCTGACGCTCCTTATGAAAATCAACGTGAGATTTTATTTTTAAAAGAAACTAACGATCATATTGCCGTTTGGGAAGGTGAAAAACTGACTAAAGAACGTGCTTTTGAAGTTACTGGAATCAAAAATGTGATTTGGTTGCAAGATTTCGACAAGACATTAAAAGAATTAATGACTTATGCTGATACGATGTACATTAACACAAATGAACATTATAGAGCAACTATTGAAACTGAAACTCGTGAAGCAAGATTCATTAAAAAATGGAAAGAGAATTATCCAGCTCATAAAGTGGAAAAATCGAATCCAATTATGCAACGCATTCGTTCTGTTAAGGAAAGTGAAGAATTAGATTTGATTCAACAAGCTTGTGATATTACGGAAAAAGGATTCCGAAGAATTTTAAATTTCGTGAAACCAAACGTAATGGAATATGAAATTGAAGCCGAATTTTCACATGAATTCTTAAGAAATCGTTCAAAAGGTTTTGCTTACACACCAATTATTGCTTCTGGAAACAATGCTAATGTTTTACATTATATTGAAAACAACCAACAATGCAATGCTGGTGATTTAATTTTGTTAGATGTTGGTGCAGAATATGCCAATTATTCAAGTGATATGAGTAGAACCATTCCAGTTTCTGGAAAATATTCTGAAAGACAAGCTGCTGTTTACAACGCTGTTTTAAGAGTAAAAAATGATGCTACAAAATTATTAGTTCCAGGTACTTTATGGAAAGAATATCATGTGGAAGTTGGTAAATTAATGACTTCTGAATTATTAGGTTTAGGTTTATTAGACAAAGCTGATGTTCAAAATGAAAACAAAGATTGGCCAGCTTATAAGAAATATTTCATGCACGGAACAAGTCACCACATGGGATTAGATACGCATGATTATGGTTTATTATACGAACCAATGCAAGCAAATATGGTTTTCACAGTTGAACCAGGAATCTACATTCCAAAAGAAGGTTTTGGAATTCGTTTAGAAGATGATGTTGTGATTCAAAGTAAGGGTGAACCATTTAATTTGATGAGAAATATTCCTATTGAGATTGATGAGATTGAGTCGATAATGAATTCGTAATTTAGATATTCAGATTTTCGGATTATAGATTTTCAGATAGAACGGTTTGCGAAAGTGAGCCGTTTTTTTTATCTATAAATTGGAGGCTTAATATTTATACTTCTATTTTTCTTAAGTTTTATAGTTTTTTGAAAGCTATTTTTCAAACTATCTTCATTTAATTCAAAAAAACAAAGACGCTTTTTCTTATTCATTTCATCAACAATATTACTATCGATAATTGTAAATAAATTATTTAATTTTAAACGATAATCGTCTTCATTATAATAAAAGATATAAATTTTTGAAGTTGCATTTTTATCTCTTTTTAAAAATTCAAATAAAGAAATTATATAATACTTATCTGATTCATCTAACGAATGTCCAATAATGTAAAAAATAGTTTCTTCTAGATTATTATCATCAATATCAGGTAATGCAATAAATTCTTGGTTACAATTTTTTATAATTCTTTGATATTTTTTTGTGAATCCATGTGCTTTATTTTTTTTAATTATTTCAGGCACATTACTTATATCTAATGTTAAATTATTTGAAATAATATTACCATGCAAATAAACAACATCAGTTTTTTTATAATTATATAAGTTTTCAATTGTTTGAGTATAATTGAAAGTATAAATCTTATCCAATAAATCAAATGGAATAGTTAAATTAGTTTTTCGTTTTGTTGAAATAGGTAATACTATATTTTCAAGATATAATTTAAATAATGTAATAAATTCATCTAATGAAAGTCTTAATTCTTCTAATACAGAAACAATATCAATTTTTTTATCTCTCTTATTCAATCGATTTGAATCTAAAAAATAGCCAACTTTACTATAACCATTCATTCTTAAAATTTCAAATTCTTTAATTTTAAAATAAGTAAAAGAAGTCTCATCTTCTAATGAATTCATTATATTCTCTTCAATTAAATGCCTATTAACATCATTAATTACATCGTCTAGTAGATTCAAAACATTTTCAATTTCATTTTCAAAATCAATCCAAGTATTTAAATCATTAACTGTTTTGAAATGCTTATACCATTTGTTTTTTGTTAATAAATCTTTTATTTCAATTACTTTATTAATTTCAAATTCAATTTTTTTAGTATTGTAATTTTCAATGATAGAATTGTAATCGAAGAAATACTTTTCTTTAAATATTTTTCCAAAAAATTCATCAAAAGGAACTTTATGATGAAAATTATTTTCTTCTATTGTTTTCATTACAGCCATAAAATGACCATATTTTGTTGGCAAATGATGAAATAAATCAAAACCGTTTCCTGTAATTAATATTTTACTCATAATGTTAAAAATGCTTTTCTCAAAGATAAGTAATTTCTTTATAAAATCGAACTCGATGAAATGAGATTCTGAATCAAGTTCAGAATGACAGTATTGTGAAAAACCTTTGCGAACTTTGCGAAAAACTTTGCCTCTTTGCGGTTAAAATATCTACTTTTGTACTAAATAAAATTCTCCCTTGAAACAAACCCTTTACAAAAACACCAAAATCGCTTATTCTGAAACCGGAAAAGGAACAACTGTAGTTTTATTGCATGGTTTTTTAGAAAATTCAACTATGTGGAATGCTCATGTTGAGGAATTGGCTAAACGCAATCGTGTGGTTTGTATTGATTTATTAGGTCATGGTCAAACCGATTGTTTGGGATATGTGCATTCGATGGAAGACCAAGCGGATATGATTCATCATGTTTTACATGAGTTAAAAATTAGAAAAGCAGTTTTAGTTGGTCATTCAATGGGTGGTTATATTGCTTTGGCTTTTGCAGAATTATATCCGGAAATGATGAAAGGTTTGGTACTTTTAAATTCGACTTCAAGAGCTGATTCTGACGAACGAAAAGCAAATCGAGATAGAGCTGTTTTGGCTGTAAAACAAAACTATACTGCTTTCATAAGAATGTCTATTGCCAATTTGTTCAGTGAAAACAACAGAGAGCTTTTAAACGATGATATTGAACTTGTACGCAAAGAAGCTTTAAAAACTCCATTACAAGGAATTGTAGCGGCTTTAGAAGGAATGAAAGTTAGAAATGACAGAGAAGTTATTCTGCATTTTGCTACATATCCAATCTTATTAATTCTTGGTAAACAAGACCCGGTTTTGAATTACAAAGAAAATATAACTCAAATAGAAAATACAAAAGTAGAATTAGTCACTTTTGATGATGGCCACATGAGTTATATTGAAAATAGAGAAGAATTGACTAAAGTCCTCCAATATTTTTTGAAAAAAACATAAAAAAACTGAAATCAAATTGACTTCAGTTTAATTTTTTTATTTTTAAATTTTTATTCTCGAAATTTCTTGTCCTGTAGGATATTTGATGGCAATATCATCTTCCGCAGTTATAAAAATCTCTAAAGGTTTATAAGCTGTCACTGTTGTAAAACTTCCTTTGTTAGAAGCATCTGTTTCTAATTGTCCTAAATTTAAAAGTCCATTTGCTTCAGTTTGCATCCAAACTATGTAAGCTTTTCTTGGAGGTGTTAATCGCTCAGGAGAAGTTAAATATTTTGATCTTAAATTAATTTCCTTGTTTTCATTATTGTCTTTGCTAATTTTTACTGAAATTTCAGCTGCAGGAGCAACATTAGAAACTGGAAAATTCATTTTTGATGCACATGATACAAATAGTATCACAGTACATAATAGTATTATTTTTTTCATATATAATTTTTTTATTATACAGTTAATTTACAAAAAAAAAGCGAGATATACAAATCATCCTTTTTGCTTAAATAGCAACTTTTAACGATGAAATGTGATTTAAGTTAAAGAAAGAAACCATATGAATAAGGTCATATTAGGTTTTTTGAGTTTTACTTAACCCTTATACTGTTTAACTTCAATAATATTATAAGGCAATGAGAATTCGTTTTCGGTTAACGCATCTAATACGTTTTTCATCACTTGTGTTCGAATCGCTAAATGATAACTTTTTGATGAACTTTTAAAAGTATCTAACCAAAAAAGCACTTTTAAATTAATTGTACTTGCTGCAAACTCATCGATAACAACAGTTGGCTTTTTTGCACCAAGTAAAACACCGTCTGTCTTGGAAACTGATTCTATTATTACTTGAATCGCATTTGAAAGATCACTTGAATAATCTAATCCTAACATAAATTCATTTCGTAAAAAACCATCTATTGTGTAATTAATTAAAGGTGATTTTAATATTTGAGAATTAGGCACAAAAACATCTTTTCCATCCGTTGTTTTTATAATAGTTTCTCTGATTCTGAGCTCTTTTACATAACCAATAACTTTTTCACTTTCAATTAAGTCGTTTTCTTTAAACGGACTTTTAAATGCCAAAATAATTCCAGCTAAGAAATTTTCTCCAATATCTTTAAAGGCAAAACCAATTACAAAGGTTAAAATTCCGGCTCCAGCTAATATTTTAGAGGTAATTCCCTGAAAACCTATAAAGTCCAAAAAAATTACAATTGTAATAGTTTTAATAATTCCAGAAATAATTTGTGCTATAAAAAGTCCAGAAAGTGTATTTTTAACCTTTGATTTAATTTTATTCTGAGTGAATTTTTTTCCAAAATTAGCAATTGAAAATCCAACAAGTAAAACAACAAGACCAATTAAAAAAGCTGGTGCATTTTGCAAAATTGTATCGTAATAAAACTGTATTTTCTCAATTAACTTATCCATAAATCTGTATTACAAAGTTTCTTCAAAAGGAATTTCTGGGTTTAGAATTTCTTGTATTAAAGATACTAATTCTATTTTAAATGAATCAATAGTATGAGTTGTAATATCAGAATCGCTGTTTTTTCCTTTTCCAAAGCCAAAAGGCATAAATCCGGCTTTCATGTTTTTGAAAGAAATAATTCCGGCTTCAACTGAATATTCTTTGTATTCAGTTTGATTTTCAAACATCAAAGCATAACAAAGCAATTGAATGATTTTATCATATTTAATATCAGAAGACAAAACGGTGAAATCATCTACTTTTAAGCTACTTGCCAATACTTTTCCGGTTTTGTAATCGATGATTCGGATTTTGTTGTCTCTTAATTCAATTCTATCAACGTTTCCGGCAATTGTTATTTCATAAGGCAACTTTTTGTCTACAATTTTACCTTCTAAAGTATGTTCTAAAAATAAAATTTTAATGGCAGAACCTTCCTCGATGTCTTTCTTTTCCATTTTTAGAAATTGCTCTACGTTTTGTTTAGCAACTTCGAAAGCTAAAAGGTTTTTTCCTTTTTTGATTTCACCTTCTTTGTAAATTTCTTTGAATTGTTTTATGGTTTCGGTTTCAACCAAATTTAACATTGTATCAATATCATTTACTGATAAATATTTTCCGACAAAAGGTTCGTATAAATATTTTAATGTTTCGTGAATTACAGTTCCTAAAGTATTTACTGCAATATTTTCTTCTACTTCATCAATTTCTCTAATGCGTAAAATTCGTTGAGTATAAAACTGAATCGGATTTCGAATATAACTTGTCAAAGATGATGGCGAAAACCCTTTTCCGGTTGCAATGTCTTGTAATCTTTCTAAAACAGCATCTGTTTTTTCTATTTTTATTGGTTCGTAAGCCAAACTTGGTAAATGAGCGTTGTATATTGTGTTTTTCTTAATGTGATGTGGGAAATCGATTTCTAATTGGGTTAAAAAACGACTTTTTTCACCAGCGTCAATTCCGTCTGAATTTTCAGAATTATAAAGCAAGTAAATATTTTTGGCTCGATACAATAAATGATAAAAGTGATAACTATAAATCGCATCTTTTTCTCTGAAAGTTGGCAATCCTAATTCGCGTTTAATATCATAAGGAATAAACGAATTTGAACTTTTTCCAGAAGGAAATTTACCTTCATTAACTGATGTTATGATTACATTTTCAAAATCTAAAACACGACTTTCTAAAACTCCCATTACTTGCAAACCAGACAAAGGTTTTCCTTCAAAAGAGACTTCAGCTAAATCCACTACATTTTTATAAATAGAAAACAAACTTGAAAGTGAAGTTATGCTTTGGTATTTTTCAATAAAGGTGGCAATTCGGTTTAAAACTTGGTAAATAGAATGTAAGAAAGCTTTTGCGATTATATCTTCTTGATTATCATTCGTTAAACGAGATTTTATCGTCAGTAAAACTTGAGTTAATTTGCTGATAATTTCAGAAGCATCATCATTCCATTTTGAAAAAATTAGTTCAAATAATGGATTATCATCATTGGTTTTGTGTTCTTCATACAACTCAAATAACTTATCATTAGAAAAGAAAGTAAAGTTGTTGTATTTGATTACATGTTCTACTTTTTTGGCATCACTATAAGGCTCAATTAAAGAGTGATTCAGTATATCTAAAACTTCTTTGTAATATAAAGTGTACTGTCTCTCGTTTCGTTGTTTTGCGTTAGTATGAAGTTTAAAAATTTTGGAAATCAACAATTGAGCTGGATTATTTTTACTTGGATAACCCATTGTAATATTTAAACTTTCGACAGTTTCAGGTAAATTATATAAAACTGGAAGCAATAAATTTTCATCACCTAAAACAATAGCTGTATTTTGTAAATCAGGATTATTAGCTTGAAGTTCTTCCATAAGATTTCCAACAATTTTGGTTTGCCCAACGGTTTTTGGTGTTCCAATTATTTGGATGTTTTTTTCTTGTTGAAAATGCGTGTCAATCCATTTAAAAGATTGATTAGCATATTGTTTCCATTCTCTTTTATATTTTCTGATAAATAAACCCGCATCATGAAATGGATCTTTTAAAATGGTGTAATCAATATCCCAATACACTAAGGCTTTTTCATGAAGCATTAAGTGTTGAAAAATTCGTTCTTCAGCCTGATTTAAAGCGTTAAAACCAGCAAAAACAATTTTGTTTGATTTGGAAATCTCTTTGGTAAAAGCTTCTAAATTATTTATTGATTCACGATATAGCAAACCCTGATAACCAATTCCTTTCTCTAAAAGATACTTGTAGAATAAATTATAATAGTGAGGTAATTTATCCCAAAACTCTAAAGTAGCATCAATTAATTTTGTGGTTTGATTTAGTTCTAAATCCCATCTTTTTAAAGCTTCCACATCTTTTAAGTAGGAAAAAACGTGTTTTTGATCTAACAAATAACGATCAATTTCATTAAAGTCCTGAATAAGTGTTTTTGCCCAATAAGAAAAGGTTTCAAAGTCTTGAATATCTTTTTTTTCGGTTATTGAAGAATAGACATTATAGAATTCGAATAACACTTCCATAGAGTCGATAGTTCGCAAACCTGATATATCTTGAATAAATTCTTCTATACTAACTATATTAGGTGTAAAGATTGGCTTAGAGAGTTTTGATTGAATGTTTTCAATTAAAAATACTCTTGCTCTTTTACTGGGTAGAACTATGGTGATATCAGATAAATTATCAGGAAACTGATTGATTAATTCATCTGTTAGTTTACTTAGGAATGTTGAATTGTTCATATAGTATAAAAATAAAAAAACGCCCCGAATAAACGAGGCGTTTTCTTAAAAATATTTTGGAATTAAATTATTTTACTAATTTAACTTCAACTCTTCTGTTGTTAGCTTTACCAGCTCTAGTTTTGTTAGTGTCAATTGGGTATTTTTCACCAAAACCTGTAGAAGTTAATCTGCTTGCGTCAATTCCATTCTCAATTAAGTAAGCTTTTACAGCTTCTGCTCTTGAGCTAGATAACACTTGATTAGTTTCTTCACTACCATCACTATCAGTATGTCCTTCTAAAGAGAATTTAGAATTTGGATACTCTTTTAAGATAGCAGTAATAGCTTGTAAAACTGGGAAAGTTTGTTGTTGGAAAGTAGATTTACCTGAATCAAATAAGATTGTTTTAGCATAATCATTTAATTGTTTCATAGTAGCTTCTGATACTTCAGGACATCCATTATTAGCAACAGTTCCTTTTACAGTAGGACATTTGTCATCTTTATCTGCAACACCATCTCCATCTGTATCTGGCCATGGACAACCTGCGTTATCTTTTGGTCCTTTAACTTCTGGACATTTATCTACATTGTCAGCTACACCGTCTCCGTCTGTATCAGGACAACCTTTCATCATTTTTGAACCTTTAACGTCTGGACAAGCATCTTCTGAATCGATGATTCCATCTCCGTCTCTATCTGGACATCCGTTTAATTCTTTTAAACCTGCAACTTCTGGACAAGCATCAGCAGAATCCATAATACCATCTTTATCAGTATCAGGACATCCGTTGAATTCTTTTAAACCTGCAACTTCTGGACAAGCATCATCTTTGTCATATATTCCATCACCGTCAGTATCTTTACCTCCAAATTTGAAAGTAAGACCTGCGAAATGCTGCATGTGAGAAGCAACATCAACATTTGGTGTTCTAGTGTCATCAAATGAATGTTTGTAAGTAGATTGTAATGATAAACCAACATTGTCAGTAAACCAAAAGTTTATTCCTAAACCTCCATTAACTGTTCCTGCAGAAGCATCACCCATCCAAGTATAACCTCCACCAACGTGAGCGAATGGATCAAATACTTTAGATTTAATCATTTCCATAAAGCTATATTTAATAGCTAAATCTCCAGCATAATAAGATAAATCACCAGGGTTAGTAACTACGTGAGAGTTAACTGTACCAGGTACTTTAGTAACGAATCTATCAATTTTGTTAACAGAACCTGTTAAACCAATAGAAAAACTGTTTCCAACATGCTTAGAAACTCCAATATAAGAAACCGATGGAAGAATGTTCCAGTGATCTTGTACATTGAAATATTCAGCAATTTGATGTTCAAACTTCTCCGATGCACTGAATTTTGTGTCAACTGCGTTCACACCAAAAGACACTGCCCATGGATTGTTGCTGTCTTGTGCTTGTGTTGCTAAACCAGCAAACATTAAAGCCACAGCAAATAATTTGTTAAGATGTTTCATACTTTTTTTTAATTTTAATTTTAATTACAACCTATATAATTTAGACAAATTTAACACGATTATTTATATCTGCAAATTTTATTCATAAAAAATACTTAAAAACACGTGTTTTTGTGGTTATTATATCACTTTTAGGCTTTTTCCTACTTCTATAAAAGCATTTATGGCCTTATCTAAATGCTCTTTTGTGTGTGCTGCAGATAATTGAACTCTAATTCTTGCTTTATCTTTTGGAACTACAGGAAAAAAGAATCCTATAACATATATTCCTTTTTTAAGTAATTCGTCTGCCATTGTTTGAGAAAGTTTTGCATCATATAACATAACTGGTACAATTGCAGAATCTCCATCAATAATATCAAAACCTGCTTTTTTCATTCCGCTTTTAAAATAATTAGTATTCCATTCCAATTTATCTCTTAATGAAGTGTCTTTTTCTAATAATTCAAAAACTTTAATTGAAGCTCCTACGATTGCTGGTGCCAAAGAATTTGAAAACAAATATGGTCGAGAGCGTTGACGTAAGATTTCGATAACTTCCTTTTTGGCTGTAGTATAACCACCCATTGCTCCACCAAGTGCTTTTCCTAATGTTCCTGTTATGATATCTATTCTACCTATAACATTTTTAGCTTCTAGTGTTCCAATACCTTTTGCTCCTATAAAACCTGTTGCATGACATTCATCAATCATTACTAAGGCATCATATTTGTCTGCTAAATCACAAATTTTATCTAAAGGAGCAACTAATCCATCCATTGAGAAAACGCCATCAGTAACAATTAACTTAAATCTTCTTCCTTCTTCTGTGGCCTTAATTAACTGAGCTTCTAAATCTTGCATGTTGCTATTCTCATAACGATAACGAGCTGCCTTACACAACCTTACTCCATCTATAATCGAGGCATGATTTAAACTGTCTGAAATAATACAATCTTCCGCACCTAACAAAGGTTCGAAAACTCCACCATTTGCATCAAATGCGGCTGCATATAATATAGTATCTTCCGTTCCGTAGAAATTTGCAATTTTTTGCTCCAAGGTTTTATGAATATCTTGAGTTCCACAAATAAAACGAACCGATGACATTCCGAAACCATGAGAATCTAAAGTATCTTTTGCTGCTTGCACCACTTCTGGATGTGATGAAAGTCCTAAATAATTGTTTGCGCAAAAATTTAAAACTGTCTCACCAGTTGAAATTGTAATTTCTGCTCCTTGTGGCGAAGTAATAATTCGCTCTTTTTTAAACAATCCGTTCTCTTGAATTGCTTGTAATTCTTCTTGTAAGTGTTGTTGTATTTTGCCGTACATATCTTTATTTTTTACAAATGTATAATTTTTAAATTCTCTCCTAAATAAACTAAAGCTTTTTCTTCTACTATATATCCCATTTTTAGCAAAACAGCTTCATATTTTTCAATTTGATGTTTATGACTTTCTTTTGGAACTCCAGTTTTATAATCTAAGAGATAAACTTTTTCCCCAAAAACTGCAATTCTATCTGGAATAAAAGTGTTTTTATTTTCATCAATTATGCTAGATTCGTTATAAATTTTTGCTTCTTTTGAGTAAAATTTTTCTAATTCTGAATTATTTACTATTGAATATATAACTTCTTCAATTATATTAACTTGCGATTGATTAATTAAACCTTTTTCTAAAGAAATAGCAATCGCTTGACTTACATCTTTACTTGTTTTTATATAAGATAAAATTTCATGTAATGTGTTCCCAAATTCGATAGCTTCAGCTTGAATCGTTCCCCACATTAAAGCTTCTTTTTGAGCTATTTTTATAGCACTTGTTTTAATCTTATTTTGAACAACTTGTATTTCATCTAAGTTAGCAATTACTTCTTCATTTTTAGAAACTTTCATTGGATTCCCAAATTCATATTCTAGTTGATTTTCATTAAAGTTTTTATTTAACTGAAGATATTCAATTATGTTTGAAGACAATGTATTAGGTAAACTTCCATCTTTATTAATCTTAATTTCTGAAATTACATAAAGTTGCTCAACTGCTCTTGTAAAAGCAACATACAAAACATTAATGTTATCTAATATTTCTTCTTGATTTTTTTCTTGGTAAATTCTACTTGCGTCATCACTATAACTTAATACGTCTTTTTTATTATCAATTAACACTTTAGAAAAATTAATAGTTGGATTTTCTAAAGGAACCCAAAGTTTATTTCTATTGTTTTTTGAATAATTATCATTTGCAAAAGGGTAAATCACAACTGGAAATTCAAGTCCTTTTGATTTATGAATTGTCATGATTTTTATAGCATTATTTCCATCAGGTGAAGGAATACTTTTTTTGTAACCCGTTCTTTCCCAATAATCAATAAAATCAGCAATACTTGATTGTGCTTTTATGTGTCTTTCTAAAACCAAATCTAGAAAATATTGAACATAAGAATTATTAGCTTTCTGTTTGATAAAGGCAGAAACAATAATTTCAACTACTTCGTAAAGTGATTTTTTTCTGCAAGCATTAAAATCAATTGAAACATCATATTTCTCTAAGGCAATTTTTAAATTTTCTTCTGAAACATGAAGGTTTTGGTTAATTAAATCATGAATTTCTTCAGAAGATTGCAAATATTTCCCAACATAATACAACATATTGAACTTTGCATCAGCGTCAAATTTATTGTTAATATACTTCAACACATTGATAATCAACTTAACTTCTGTTGCATTTTGAATCAGTAAAGTTTCAGAAGATAAAATCGGAATTTCATTTTCGGTTAAATAATTCGCCAATAAAACTCCGTTTGATTTCGTTCGCGTCAACAAAACCATGTCTTTATATTGAAATCCGTTTTTTAGGACTTTTTCAATCGTAACTAAAGTTTGTTTTAGATATTTTGTGTTTTTATCATCATCTTCTTCCTCAGCATTTACCTCAGCATTATCAGATGTATCAATGAATGAAATATTAGCGTAACCACCATTTTTATTTGTTTTATTCTGATGGCTATTATTCAAATATAAATCGACATAATCCGGATTTTCTAATTTACTTGAAATGAATTTGAAAAAATCATTATTAAAGTCAATTACCTGACTATAACTCCTATAATTTGTATCTAAAACTATTGTTTCCTTATCTTTATTTGAAAACGGAT
The DNA here is from genome assembly GCF_000422685.1 of Flavobacterium gelidilacus DSM 15343. Lineage (GTDB taxonomy): Bacteria > Bacteroidota > Bacteroidia > Flavobacteriales > Flavobacteriaceae > Flavobacterium > Flavobacterium gelidilacus. Next base: position 74,381 of record NZ_AUGN01000010.1, read on the forward strand.
TTTCGTCTTTACTCAAAGAAATAAATTGCTCAGCTTTTCCACCACGCCAACGATAAATAGCTTGTTTTGGATCACCAACTAACATTAATGTTCCTGCAACACCATTTTCTTCACTAGAAAGCGCATTATCAACTAATGGAATTAAATTTTTCCATTGTAAAACGGAAGTATCTTGAAACTCATCAATAAAAAAATGACGGTAACGATCACCCATTTTCTCATATATAAAAGGAGCTGGTTGATTTTGGATTTCTTTGTTTATTATCTCATTAAATTCAGAAATCGATAAAATATTTTGATCGGTTTGAATTTTTCTAAACTCTTTATTAATTGAATTTAGTAACGATAAAGGATAAATGTTTTTATTAAAAGCTTCAAGCAAGAAAATATTTTGATATTCTTTATAAGCTAATTGAAGTTTTTGCAAAATCTCGGGCAAAATACTTTCGATTAAACCTTTGTCTTTTGCTGTTTTATTAATTTGAACCTGTTCTACTTCTGAAAATTTATTTATATCAGAAGGAGGAAGATTTCCTTCCATAATTTTAATTAAATGATTTGGAAACGTCTTTCTTGAAAAGGATTCAATGGCAATTCCGTTATCTTTAATTAAAGTCAGACTTTCTTGAGCTAAAGCTGAAGCTAATTTTTTATATTTTTCGATTTGTTCGACAATCACTTTTTTGGTTTCGACAAAGTCAGCAATTGTTTTGTTTTCATAATCTTTTAATTCGTGCTTGCTATCTTCATTGGTCAAAAGCGAACTTGCAGCTAGTAAGTCAAAAGTAATGTCCCAATTTTTATCATCATCTGTTTTGTTTCTTGAGAAATCAAGTAGTAATTTGGTTAATTCTTCATCTTCACCGGCTTTAGAAATAACGGTTTCAATAGCTTCTTGCATCAACAAATCGGTTTCCAAAGAAATATCAAAATCTAAAGGAATATTTAATTCGTGCGAAAATGATTTAATAATCTTTAACGTAAATCTATCAATAGTCGAAATATCAAAAGCTGTATAATTATGAATGATACTTTTGATAATAACTTTTGATTTATCTTTAATTGTTGCTATACTCAAACCTGTTTCTTTTGCAACATCTTTTAATAAATCAGCGGCTTTTTCTGAAGTTTCCTCTTTTGAAAATTCTAACAAATAGAAAATAATTCTAGACTTCATTTCTTCTACTGCTTTGTTGGTAAAAGTTATAGCTAGAATTTTCCTGTAAGCTTCATTTGAAGGTGATTTTAATAAAATTTTAATATACTCTTTCGACAAAGTATAGGTTTTACCCGAACCCGCAGAGGCGTTATAGATTGAAAAGGAGGCTTTATTTTCTGTCATATATGTAAATCTTATAAAACTATAAGAAAATTGTATTATGTATTTAACGGCTTATTTCGTAAATTTGAATAAAAATAATACTAATCTATTTAAAAAACTATATTATGGCTTTTGAATTACCAAAATTACCTTATGCATATGATGCATTAGAACCACATATTGATGCTAGAACTATGGAAATACACCATACAAAACATCACAATGGATATACAACGAATTTAAACAACGCAATTGCAGGAACTGAATTAGAAGGAAAATCTATTGAAGATATTCTTAAAAATTTAGACATGAGCAACGGCGCTGTTAGAAATAATGGTGGTGGATTTTTCAATCACTCTTTATTTTGGGAAATAATGTCGCCAAACGGTGGTGGATTACCAACTGGAGATTTAGCTGCTGCAATTGATAAAGACTTTGGATCTTTTGAGGATTTTAAAAATGCTTTTGCAAAAGCTGGGGCAACTCAATTTGGATCAGGTTGGGCTTGGCTTTGTGTTAAAGACGGAAAATTAGAAGTTTGTGGAACACCAAATCAAGATAACACTTTAATGCCAGGTGTTGGCTGCGGAGGAACTCCAATCTTAGGGATGGATGTTTGGGAACATGCTTACTATTTACATTATCAAAACAGAAGACCTGATTATATTGAAGCTTTCTTTAATGTAATTAACTGGAATGAAGTTGCAAAAAGATATACTGCTGCCAAATAAACAGTAGTTTACTAAAAAGTAAAAGGGCTGAAGAATTATCTTCAGCCCTTTTTGTATATAAGATTGTTTGATTATACTAAATAAAAAAGGTGGAAATAAATCCACCCTTTTTGCCCCAAATCTACCATAAACTTAACCTACTAATCCTATGGTGAAACAAATCTATGCAAAATATTTTTATGAACAAACTTTCTGCGAGTATTTTTTGTTGTTATTAACAATTTTATTTTCAATAAGCTCTTGCATCGTTTCCTTCGTAAAAATTCAAAAAAGCCCTATTTACTACCCTATTACCACCAAACGTTGGATAATCACCAGTAAAATACCAATCTCCTAAATTTTTTGGACAAGCTTTGTGTAAGTTTTCAACATTTTGAAAAATGATTTTTACTTGTGCATTGACCGATTTTGAAGTTAGCATTTCTGAAATTTTATCTGAAATTTCTTGATCAGTAAATGGAGCGTATAATTCTTTAACGTAATTGACTACTTCTTTGTCTGCAAAAAGCTCTTGTTTTTTAGATTTTTCGTAAACCTCATCAACAATATGGTATAGATTTCTTTCTTTTAATAATGCTAATGTTGCTTTAAAAGCGATTAAGCCTTCTAGTTTAGCCATATCAATTCCGTAACAATCTGGATAACGAATTTGTGGTGCTGATGAAACTACAACAATTTTTTTTGGATTTAATCTATCCATCATTTTAATGATGCTTTTCTTAAGAGTAGTTCCCCTTACAATGCTATCATCAATGATTACTAAATTATCTGTTGGTTTTATCACACCATAAGTCACATCATAAACATGAGCCACTAAACTATCCCTACTACTGTCCTCAGTAATAAACGTTCTTAATTTAGCATCTTTAATAGCGATTTTTTCCGTTCTAATTTTTACAGAAAGTATTTCTTCTAATTTTTCTTTAGTTAGCGTCTTTCTGTTATCTAAGATATATTTATTTTTTCTTTGGTTTAAGAAATCTTGAGCAGCTTCAACCATTCCGTAGAAAGAAGTTTCTGCTGTGTTTGGAATAAATGAGAAAACGCTATTATCTGTATCGTTATCAATCGCTTCTAAAACTGCTGGTAAAATTAATTTACCTAATTCTTTACGTTCTTGATAAATTTCGGCATCACTTCCTCTTGAAAAATAAATTCTCTCAAACGAACAAGCTTTCTTTTCTGTTGCTGGAATAATTTCTTCTAATGAAATTGAACCATTCTTTTTAACAATAATCGCTTTTCCTGGGTCTAATTCTTTTACTTTTTCGAAAGGCACATTAAAAACCGTTTGAATAACTGGTCTTTCTGAAGCTACTACTGCAATTTCATCATCTGCATAATAATACGCTGGACGAATTCCGGCTGGATCTCTAAATACAAATGCATCTCCATGACCTAATAATCCAGCCATTGCATAACCACCATCCCAGTTTTTAGAAGCTTTTCGCAATATTTTTGCAACGTCTAATTGTTCCATAATAACTTGAGAAGCTTCACGTTTAGAAAGTCCTTTTTCTTTACATTCTTGATAAATTTCGGTTACATCTTCATCTAAAAAATGTCCGATTTTTTCCATCACAGTAACTGTGTCAGCCATTTCTTTTGGATGTTGCCCTAATTCCACCAAACTTTGAAACAATTCTTTTACATTGGTCATGTTAAAGTTTCCGGCAACAATTAGATTTCTATGCATCCAATTGTTTTGACGTAAGAAAGGATGAACACTTTCGATGCTGTTTTTACCAAAAGTTCCGTAACGAACGTGACCTAAAAACAACTCTCCAATATAAGGTATATGTTGTTTTTGAAGTTCAGCTGTATTATATTCAGGATGAGCAACTAATTCTTCGTTTATTCTTCCATTAATTTGAGCAAAAATATCCTGAATAGGTTGCGCATCATTTGAACGAATTCTACTAATATATCTTTCTCCAGGATTTACGTCCAATTTAATACTTGCTAAACCTGCTCCGTCTTGCCCGCGGTTATGTTGCTTTTCCATCAAGAGATACATTTTCTCTATGCCGTAAAAAGCTGTTCCATATTTTTCTTTATAAAAATCTAATGGTTTTAAAAGTCTTAATAAAGCAATTCCACATTCGTGTTTAATAGCATCGCTCATAATTGTAGTGTGTTGTATTGTTGTTTAATGTAATAAAAAAAGCCTCGAAACTTCGAGGCATAAATTTACGATAATTCTATATCAAATTGTGTTAACGCTTTAAATTGTTGCAAGCGCGAATGAACCTCTTCTTTTTCAAGTTGTTCCATTCTTTCTGTTCCAAATTTCTCCACACAGAATGAAGCTAAGTTTGAACCATAAATAATTCCGTTCTTCATATTGTCGAAAGAAACGTTTTCGCTTTGTGCTATATATCCAGAAAAACCACCCGCAAAAGTATCACCTGCTCCTGTTGGATCAAATACTTCCTCTAATGGTAAAGCTGGTGCGAAGAATACGTTTTTACCTTCAAAAAGTAAAGCTCCGTGTTCTCCTTTTTTAATTACAACATATTTTGGACCCATTGTATGAATCTTTGCTGCTGCTTTTACTAAAGAATATTCTCCTGATAATTGACGAGCTTCTTCATCATTAATTGTTATAACGTCTACACGTTTAATTACATCCATTAATTCTGGTAAAGCACAATCCATCCAAAAGTTCATTGTGTCTAAAACAATTAATTTTGGAGTTGAAGTCATTTGATCTAAAACACCCGACTGAACTAAAGGGTGTAAGTTTCCTAACATTACAACTTCAGCATTTTTATAATCATTTGGTACAACTGGATTAAAATCCGCTAATACATTTAATTGTGTTTCTAAAGTATCTCTTGAATTTAAGTCGTTATGGTATTTCCCACTCCAAAAGAATGTTTTTCCACCTTTTACAACTTCAATTCCTGAAATATCTATGTTTTTGTTGGTTAATAAATCTAAATATTCTTGTGGAAAGTCATCTCCAACTACAGAAACAATGGCCGATTTAACGTTAAAAAACGAAGCAGAAAGTCCAATATAAGTTGCAGCTCCACCAAGTATTTTATCGGTTTTTCCAAAAGGAGTTTCAATAGCGTCAAAAGCTACAGTTCCTACAATTAATAATTTGTTCATTATATATAATTTGAAATAAGGTGCAAAGATACATTTTTAGTTTAAAAGTATAAAATGCATTTGGAGTTTAACTTTTAATTACAACAACTTTCCTTCAATATTTTCATAAAAAATATCAATAGACAAATTCTTTTGTTGTGAAGCCATAACGGCTAATTCATCACAACGCTCGTTTTGAGGATGATTGTTGTGTCCTTTTACCCATTTGAAATCAACTTTATGTTTTCGATAGGCTAATAAAAATCGTTTCCATAAATCAGGATTTTTTCGGTCTTTGAAACCTTTCTTTTCCCAACCAAATACCCATTTTTTTTCTACAGCATCAACTACATACTTTGAATCAGAAACAACTAAAACAGTCATGTTTGGATTTTTTAGCTTTTCTAACCCTACAATTACGGCTAAAAGTTCCATTCTATTATTAGTAGAAATTCTGAAACCTTCAAAAAATTCTTTTTTATGTGGAGTCCCTACTAATTCCATAACAACTCCATAACCAGCTGGTCCGGGATTTCCTTTGGCTGCTCCGTCTGTATATATATGTACTTGGTGTGACAAAATTTTGAGTTATGAATTTTGAGTTATAAGTTTTTTAATAACTTCTGGAAAATATTTATGTTCCAATTGGTGAACCTTTTGGGCTATTTCTTCTGGTGATTTACAATCTAAAATTGTAACACTTTTCTGAAAGATTATTGCACCTTCATCGTAATTTGGGGTTACATAATGAATACTTATTCCTGTTTCAGCATCTTTATTTTCAAAAATAGCTTTGTGAACATTCATCCCATACATTCCTTTTCCACCATAATTTGGCAACAGAGCAGGATGAATATTAATTATTTTATTAGGGAAAGCCTCTATAATGTGTTCTGGAAACTTTAATAAAAAGCCAGCAAGTACAATTAAATCGGGTTTAATTTTATTTAATTCACCTAAAACAAAGTCTTCATTAAGTTCTGATTTATTGAATACTAAGACATTAACTTCAAGATTTTTTGCCTTTTCTATAACTTTGGCATCAGAATTGTTTGTAAGCACATTGGTTACGGTAGCAAAACTACTTTTATTAAAACACCTTATAATCTCCTCGGCATTAGTGCCGTTTCCGGAAGCAAAAAGCACAATTTTTTTCATTGAACATTGATTTCTTCCACAAAAAAAAGAATAATAATTGGTAAAAAATAAAAAAAAGCGGTCTTTGTTAAAATTTTTTTTTAAATTCGTAACTTATTATAATAACAAAAATATGTTGTTTTAAAATAAAGTTTTTTATTTTTGCCAACAAATTAAATTAAAAATTAAAAGATTATGTCAGACATTGCATCAAGAGTAAAAGCGATTATCGTAGACAAATTAGGTGTTGACGAAAACGAAGTTGTAACAGAAGCTAGCTTCACGAACGATTTAGGAGCAGATTCATTAGATACTGTTGAGCTAATTATGGAGTTCGAAAAAGAATTTGATATTCAAATTCCAGACGACCAAGCAGAAAACATTGCTACTGTAGGTCAAGCAGTTTCTTACATCGAAGAAGCTAAAAAATAATATTATAAGCATCCACAACGTTTTTCTTTGTGGATGCAATTATTTTAGCATTCGCTAGTTAATTTAAATCTTAATTGATTTTATCGGTTTGAAAACATTGATTGTATTACAATCATTACAATAAAAACTATGTAATACCCATTGTTTCTTTTAGTTTAGTATTAAAAGCACTTTGGGTTTTTTTATATAAACCAAAAATTTTATATATGCAATTAAAGCGTGTAGTAGTTACTGGATTAGGAGCGTTGACTCCGATTGGAAATAACATTCAAGAATATTGGGATGCACTTATTAGTGGTAAAAGTGGTGCTGCACCAATTACTTATTACGATACAGAAAAGCACAAAACAAAGTTTGCTTGCGAAATTAAAAACTTCAATATTGAAGACTTTATGGATCGCAAAGAAGCACGTAGAATGGATAAATTTGCACAATATGCTGTTGCAGCAAGTGAAGAAGCCATAAACGATGCTGGTATTACTTCTGACAATGTAAACAAACAAAGGGTTGGAGTTATTTGGGGCGCAGGTATTGGAGGATTACAAACTTTTCAAGATGAAGTTATGAGTTATGCCGCAGGTGATGGAACACCACGTTTTAACCCTTTCTTTATTCCAAAAATGATTGCTGATATTGCTCCCGCTCATATTTCTATGCGAAATGGTTTTATGGGGCCAAATTACACAACTGTTTCTGCTTGTGCCTCTTCGGCAAATGCAATAATTGATGCATTTAACTACATTCGTTTAGGAATGTGTGATGTCATAATAACAGGTGGTTCTGAAGCAGCTGTAACTATAGCTGGAATGGGTGGATTTAACTCAATGCAAGCTTTATCAACAAGAAATGAAAGTCCAGAAACAGCTTCAAGACCTTTTGACGCTACAAGAGATGGATTTGTACTTGGAGAAGGTGCTGGTGCATTAGTTTTAGAAGAATATGAACATGCAAAAGCACGTGGTGCAAAAATATATTGTGAAGTTGGTGGTGGCGGAATGTCATCTGATGCATATCATTTAACTGCACCACATCCAGAAGGAATTGGTGTTATTGCTGTTATGGAAAATACTTTACGTGATGCGAGAATGAAACCAGAGCAAGTTGATCACATAAACACGCATGGAACTTCTACTCCGTTAGGTGATGTTGCTGAACTAAAAGCAATTAAAGCAGTTTTTGGTGATCATGCTAAAAATATCAACATTAATTCAACAAAATCTATGACAGGCCACTTATTAGGTGCTGCTGGAGGAATTGAGGCTATTGCGTCTATTTTAGCCATGAAACACGGAATTGTTCCTCCAACAATTAATCATACAGTTGTAGATGAAAGAATTGATCCAGAATTAAATCTTACTTTAAACAAAGCGCAAAAAAGAGAAATCAACGTTGCCATGAGTAATACTTTTGGTTTTGGTGGTCACAATGCATGTGTGTTGTTTAAAAAATTAGAAGACTAACTTTATATATGAACTTCATAAAAAAAATAGTATCAAAATCCCGTTCTCTTGAAGACGGGATTTTTTTTGAAAAAATAAGTAAAATCCTTGGTTTTAAACCTGTTACATTAAAATATTATAAAAAAGCTTTTACACATCGTTCAGCAAATATTATAGATGTAAATGGAAATCCGTTTAACTATGAACGATTAGAGTTTCTGGGTGATGCCATTTTAGGTAGTGTTATTTCGGCTTTTTTATATAAAACTGCTCCAACTGGAGATGAAGGCTATTTAACAAAAACACGTTCTAAAATAGTTAGTAGAGAACATTTGAATGAATTAGGTAGAGATTTTAATTTAATTCAATTTGTTGAAAGCAAAGTTTCACCTACAAATTTTGGCGAAAATATTCATGGAAACTTATTTGAAGCATTTATTGGTGCAATATATTTAGATAAAGGTTTCGATACATGTGAAAAATTTATTGAGAAAAAAATCATCAAACCTTATGTAGATTTAGATAAATTAGAAGGAAAAATCACTAGTTATAAAAGTTTATTAATAGAATGGTGTCAGAAAGAAAAAAAATCATTTTATTTTGATTTTATTGAAGACAATGGTATTGAAGGGCAAAAGTTTTTTAGTGTCAAATTATTGATTGAAAACAAAGTAGTCTCAAGGGCTAGGGCTACCTCAAAGAAAAAGGCAGAAGAGAAAGCATCACAAAGAGCTTATTTTGCATTACAAGAAAAAATCACAGGAAAATAAATGAATTTAGCAATTAGCTACATCGTTTTCGTTAAAAAAATAACAATTTCTTATTTATTTTAACGTCCAATTAACTTTAATATACTGTATATTTACACTTTATTTATATGTAAATGGCAGTTTTTAAATTACAATTAGAAGATTTTTCAACTACTGAATATGAGTTAATTGCAATTCATACTACAATTGAAGTTACTAAACTTGCCTTTTTATTGAATAGAAATCTAAGCACAAAGTTTCATTTCTTTGATTCAATTGATAAAACCGAAAAAAAAATGAAAGGATCATTTGATCGTTTTATATATTTTGATTCAGACAACGAAACTTCTTGGAATTTAATAGAAAATAAATCAATTATTAAAGTAGAAAATAATACTAATTCGTTATTCGAAAATTATGAGCAATATATGTTTATGGTTCCTGAATACAAAAAAGTAGACTTTATACTAAAAGTAGATACCGAAGATAGTTTTTTAAAAATTGATGAAATAAACCAAACTATTTCAAAAATAGACTCAATTTCAATGTCTTACAGATTAGACAAAAATAAAATAAAAACAAAAAGTAATTTAATTTTTTAATATGCCAACGAATAAAAAGACTAAAATAGTTGCAACTTTAGGACCAGCTACAAGCACTAAAGAAGTGCTAAAAGACATGATAGACGCAGGTGTAAACGTGTTTAGAATTAATTTTTCACACGCAGACTACACTGATGTAAGTGAACGTATTGCAATGATTCGAGAATTGAATAAAGAACACGGATATACAACATCTATTTTGGCCGATTTACAAGGGCCAAAATTAAGAGTTGGCGTTATGAAAGAAGATGTAGTTGTTGCAACAGGTGATAAAATCACATTTACAACTGCTGAAGATATATTAGGAACCGCTTCTAAAGTATACATGAACTATAAAGAATTCCCTAAAGATGTGAATGTGGGGGAACGTATTTTATTAGATGACGGAAAACTAATTTTCGAAGTTTTAAAAACTGATAAGAAAACAGAAGTTGAGGCAGTAGTTATTCAAGGTGGTCCTCTAAAATCTAAAAAAGGGGTAAATCTTCCTAACACAAAGGTTTCTTTACCTGCTTTAACTAAAAAGGATATTAAAGATGCCATTTTTGCTATTGAAAACAAAGTAGATTGGATGGCTTTATCTTTTGTAAGAACACCAGAAGATTTGATGTTATTACAAGATTTAATTTCAAAACATTCTGACCATAAAATTCCAATTATAGCAAAAATTGAAAAACCAGAAGCTGTAGAAAATATTGATAAGATTGTTGCTTATTGTGATGGTTTAATGGTAGCTCGTGGTGATTTGGGTGTTGAAATTCCAGCTCATGAAGTACCTTTAATTCAAAAATTATTAATTCATAGAGCAAAAACAGCACGTATTCCAGTTATTGTTGCTACTCAAATGATGGAAACAATGATCACCAGCTTAACACCTACACGTGCCGAAGTTAATGATGTTGCTAATTCGGTTATGGATGGTGCAGATGCTGTTATGCTTTCTGGTGAAACTTCTGTTGGAAGTTATCCGGTTCAAGTTATTCAAACAATGACAAATATTATAGAGGCTGTTGAAGATTCTCCTCTTATTCGAGTGCCTTTAAATGCTCCTCATGTTAGAACTAAACGTTTTATTACTAAATCTATCTGTTATCATGCTGCTGTTATGGCAAATGATATTGATGCAAAAGTAATTTCTACTTTAACAAATAGTGGTTATACGGCTTTTCAAATTTCTGCTTGGAGACCAAAATCACAAATTTTAGTATTTACATCTAATGAACGTATTTTAACACAATTGAATTTACTTTGGGGTGTTAAAGCTTTCTTTTATGACAAATTCCTAAGCACTGATGATACTGTAGAAGATATTAACAAAATTGCTCAAGAAAAAGGATACGTTAAAAAAGGTGACATTTTAGTCAATCTAGCCGCAATGCCAATTGCCAATAAAGGAATGGTTAATACACTTCGTGTTTCTGAAATTGAATAATTTTTATATATTTGATTCATAAAATAAAAAAATATGGAATTTAAATCTAGTAATCCGTTTTTGAAAGAAAATAAATTTAAAAACACTAGTAGAACAAATGATGAGGCTATTGCAGTTCATCAAGAAACAATGACAGTTAGTGGAACGATCAATAAGAGTTTTACTATGTTATTTATGTTATTATCAACTGCTCTTGTAAGTTGGTGGTTAGTTGGAAATGGCTACAACCCAATGATTTTTACAATTGGTGGTGGAATTGTCGGACTAATATTAGTTTTGATCGCTTCCTTTAAACCAACAACCTCTCCATACACCGCGCCTGCTTATGCTTTGTTTGAAGGATTATTTATTGGTGGGTTATCTGCTGTTTTTGAAGCAATGTATCCTGGATTGGTAATTCAGGCCGTTAGTGCTACGTTTATAACTTTCTTGGTTTGTTTTGGTTTATACAAATACAATATTGTAAAAGTTACTGAAACTTTTAAATCAGTTGTTATTGGTGCTACTATGGCAATTTTCGCATTCTATTTAATTTCATGGATTGCTTCGATGTTTATGACTTTTCAACCAATTCATCAAGGAAACTCATTAATGAGTATTGGAATTAGTGTTTTCGTAATAATTGTTGCAGCTTTAAACTTGTTTTTAGATTTTGATATGATAGAAAAAGGTTCTAAAACTGGAGCACCTAAATACATGGAATGGTTTGCTTCAATGGGATTAATGATTACATTAGTTTGGTTGTATGTTGAATTTTTAAGGTTATTTGCGAAGCTTTCAAGTCGAGATTAACAAATTAATACGCACAAAAAAAGGCCTTCAATTGAAGGCCTTTTTTTGTGCGTTTTGTTTTAAGCCGCAATTTTTTCAAATGCGATAAAGTTTATTAATTTTCCTTTTCGGTTAAAAACAGGATGCCCTTGAATGTGACATTTATAAATGGAACCATCTTTGCGGTAATTTAAAACTACTTTGTCAAACGGTTTTTGATTTTGAATGGCTAATCTTATTTCGTTTGAAACTAAAGCATCTGTGTCTTTTCCTTGAAACATTCTTGGAGTCTTACCTATTACTTCATTAGGGTTATAACCATTCATTTTATTGATATTTTCTGAAGCAAAAACTATTTTTAATTTTGAATCTGTTACTACTATTACCGTTTCATTTTGCAACATATAATTAAAATCCCAAGTAGTTTCCCAATTGTTTTTGGTTTCTAATTTATTTAATACTGAATTATCTAAAATAGTTACTTGATTATTAGAAAAATTTTGCGAAAAAAAATCCCATGAGACTAAGGGCAATGTCTTGATTTCTAGCTCTGAATAATATTTTGCTGCTGCGTTATCGTATGTTAAAAATTCCATGATTATAATAAATTTGGAATAAAATTAGTATAAATATTGGATTAACAAAAAACAAATAAGAACTTTAACTCTTGTTAAACATTATTTGAAATCAAATTGCAACTGCACAGAAACACTTTTTGGGATGTCTTTTGCTTTTTTTTCTTCATTATTTAGGTTATTGACAGAAATTCCAAGTAATCTAACAGAGTTCTTTAACCTTTCTTGGTATAATAAACCTTTAGCTACATCAAATAACAAATGTTTATCGCTTATGTAATAAGGTAAAGTTTTACTTCTTGTCTGAAGTGAGAAATCAGAATATTTAATTTTTAACGTAATTGTTCTTCCCGAAATCTTACTTTTTTGCAGACGTTTTTCTAATTCTATGGCTATATTAAGCAATCGTTCTTCCATGTAAATTTCAGAAGAAAGGTTTTCATTAAAAGTTCTTTCTGCACCAAAAGATTTTACTTTTCTATTAGTTTTCACAGCACCATTATGAATTCCTCTAGAAATATTGAAATAATACTGAGCACTATTTTTGAAGTGTTTTTCTAAATAATCTAATGACTTTTGTTTTAAATCAAAACCAGTAAAAATCCCCAATTGATAAAATTTATCAGCTGTAACTTTACCAATTCCATAAAACTTCTTAATATCTAAAACTTCTAAAAAAGCTTCTACTTCATCTGGATTTACAGTTTTTTGTCCATTTGGTTTGTTATAATCAGAAGCTATTTTAGCCACAAATTTATTAACCGAAATTCCGGCTGACGCGGTTAAACCTATTTCGTCAAAAATGCGTTGTCTAATCTCTTGAGCTATTAAGGAAGCACTTGGATTATCTTTTTTATTTACTGTTACGTCTAAATAAGCTTCATCAAGCGAAAGTGGTTCAACCAAATCTGTATAATCGAGGAAAATTTTTCTAATTTTTTTGGATATTTCTTTATACCGATGAAATCTAGGAGGTACAAAGATTAATTCAGGACAGTTTCTTTTGGCTTGTATACCACTCATCGCGCTTCTTACACCAAATTTTCTAGCTTCATAACTTGCAGCACTAACTACACCTCTGTTTTCACTTCCTCCAACAGCTAATGGTTTTCCTTTTAGTTCAGGAAAATCCATTTGTTCAACAGATGCATAAAAGGCATCCATATCTACATGAATAATTTTTCGTTGAGGAATTGACATTACTTAAGCTTTCTGTAAAATTATTAAATTAGTTTGTCTTTTAAGGGAAAAAAGAAATTTAATGGTGCTTTTTTAAAGTAATTAAAAATAGATATATTAAGCAAGTGCAATTCTGATAAAGGTATGTTTCTAGAGCGAAGAGCTAAAAACATTGATAATGTAAAACTAATTATAAAATTTATAAAACCTATTAACCCAATTCCGATTATTGACCAAAAAAACGTCCAAAAATCTATAGAAAAATGATTTCCATATAAGCCAATTGCAAAGTTTCCACTCGCAAAGGTAATGTGTCTTATGTCAAGTGCTAAACCAAAGAAAATACCTAATGAGCCTGTGCTTCCAAGAAAAATACCAAACCACATATTCGAAATTACTCCGGCCCAATTTTCATTAACCCAAGTAGATATTTTTTTTGTTTTTTGAATGCCAAATGTTTGTTTTAGAAAAGGGTTTTCTTGAATTCTATAAGCAACTTGGTAATGCTTATTTCTGTTTGAAATATTACCTGAAATTATTCCCGACAAAAATAAATAAACACCAGCTATTGCAGCATGAAGCAAAGCCAATGAATGTATTGGGCTTAAATCATTAATTATTTTATCAGCTTTAGATTCAGCTAAATTTGTTCCTAAAATAAGGTCTAAAAGCCAAATTAAAAATAAAGCAATAGGAAATGCAAACAATACATTGCCGACAAAAGCTATAAATTGAGTTCTAAAAATTCGAGCAAAAAGCTTTGCAAAAAGTTTATGTTTATCAGCCACTTGATTTTTATTTTTCATTCCTTCATCTAAGGTTTGAGCTATAGTTGCAGCAGTCATTGCTGGTTGTTTTGTAGCTAATGTAAATCCCAATAAGAAAATTACAATAAAACCAAAAGCATAATTAAAACTATAAAGAAAAGCATGGCCAAATGCAGAAGTATCAACTTTTGAAAACAATAGTTTAAACAAACATAAAAAACCAACAATAAATCCACCACCAATAGCTTTGTAGAACATGGCAAAATATTCTTTATAACCATCTGTAATGTAATTTAAACCCGATTTTGCAGTATGTTGAGTGATTTCATAAGAAATTAACTGTGTGCTCTCTAAAAACAGTTTTCTAATGTTGTTTTTGTAGCAATTATATCGAATTAACTTTAATAAAATTAATGTGCTATTTCTTATTTTATCTTCATCATTTTCAACCACAATTAAAGGTAATAATTCTTTAATTCTTGTTAACTGCTGTCTGATGCGAAGTAAACTTTGATTTACTGTTAATGAAATTCCGTATTTAGAACTGTTTAAAAAGGCTTTGTCTACGAAATCATTACATTGTTTATGTAGCATTAAAAGTTGCTTGTAAACTAATTCAGAAGAATTTATATAATGATAATTATTTGTTCGGATAATATCTTCTAAATGATTCAGTTCTTTTTCAAAACCTAGAAAAGGACTTTCAAAATTAGAATATTCGGGTACCATTTTTATAACATCATTTTCCAAGGCTCTACCACTCATTCTCTGAGCTAGAATCTGCATGGCTAAAACAATTTCTGAAAAAGGAGTTTCTTCTTTTATATTTCCATAAATATCTTTGAAACCTAATAATTCATACATTACAACAATTTGATTGTAAGGAATTTTATTTATCCAAATAGAATCTGAACTCAAATAAAAAACCTGATTTAAAACAAATTGAAGTGTTCCTTTTTCGGGTTGAAAAGGTAAAAACTTATCAAATATTCTTTTTTTAATTTCACTTAAAAAATGATTGTCATTTAAAATTCCTGAATCTGTTAAAAGTCTAGAAAACTTATTTTTACTAACAATAGTTTTAAAATAATTTTTGAATAGAGTAATATATTGAGGATTAGCTTGTAGAAATTCTAAAAATTCAAGAAGTGAAATTTGCTCAACATCTTTAGGCTTTTTTGGTCTGAAAACATGAATTAAATCAACAAGAAATAACAATTTTTCATCAGCATAAAGATTCTTTTCGAAATGATTTTCAAATAATTCTTTAATAGATTTGTCTTGTTGAAACTGATGCCTAACATTCATAAATTGAATGAATTAGTTGTATTAAAAAATCATTTCTTAATTTTGACGAAATTATAAAATAAAACAATACCAATGATAGAAATCGAACGCAAATTTTTAGTCAATTCTGATGTCTTTTTAAAACAATTTAAAACACAAAACAGAATAGTTCAAGGTTATTTATCTTCAGTTCCAGAAAGGACAGTTAGGGTTCGTATTAAAGGCCAAAAAGGCTACTTAACTATCAAAGGGAAAAGCAACGAAAGTGGTTTGAGCAGAATGGAATGGGAAAAAGAAATTGAGGTAAAAGAAGCTGAAAGCTTATTACAAATATGTGAAAGTGGTGTAATTGACAAAATTCGTTATGATATTGAAATTGGCAAGCATACTTTTGAAGTAGATGTATTTGATGGCGAAAACAAAGGACTTACTATTGCCGAAATAGAATTGCAATCAGAAAATGAATCTTTTGAAAAACCAAAATGGCTTGGGAAAGAAGTTACTGGTGAGGAAAAATATTATAATGCCTATTTGAGTAAAAATCCTTTTTTGAAATGGTAATTTAGCAATAGTATAAAAACACCTAACAGATTTTAAAACCTGTTAGGTGTTTTTCTTTAAAAAATATCATAAAATTGCTATTAATTTCCACCACCTAATGCTTTATAGAGCGTAATTACAGCATTAAGTTGTTTATACTTATTGTCAATATAGTTTATTTCAGTATTCAATGCGTTATCTTTTGCTGTTAGTACTTCAAGGTAATTTACCATTCCGTATTGTAACAATTCATCCGAATAATCAGCAGCTGTTTTTAAAGCTTCAACTTGTTTTTTTCTGATTACAAGTTTATTCGTTTCATTCTCATAATTAGCTAAAGCGTCTGAAACTTCTTTTCCGGCAACTAACAATGATTTCTCAAACTGTAAATAGGCTTTTTGTTGATTGGCTTTTGCGACTTCTAACCTTGTTTTATTTTGTCTTTGGTTAAAAATCGGCTGTGTTAATCCTGTAATAATACTTGCAAAAAGCGACTTTGTACTAAACCAATCTTTCAACTCTAAAGCTTGTAAACCTCCTGTTGCATTTAAAGTTAAAGAAGGATAAAAAGAACTTCTTGCTACATTTGTTAATTCAAAAGTATTTCTAAAATTCAATTCAGCAGCTACAACATCAGGCCTTTTACTTAATAAAAATGCAGGTAAACCTGTTTTGATTTCTGCCTCTATATTTTGATTTTCAAACAAACTTCTTTCAACTGTATTTGGGGCTTTTCCTAACAATTGATTGAAAGAGTTTTCTAAAACTTTGACGTTATATTTTAAATCTTCTAAAATAATTTGAGCAGCATATTGCTGTGCTTCTGTTTGTTTAACCGCAACTTCATTCACATTTCCGGCTTCTTTTAGCGCTTTTATTACCTCAACACTTGTGCTTCTGTTTTCTAAGGTAGCTGTAACTACATTAACTTGAGCATCCAAAGCTAATAATTGATAATATATTGAAGCTACATTAGCCACTAATTCGGTTTGAACTGCTTGACGAGCTACAGCTGATTCTAAAAACTTAGCAGCTGATGCCCTTTTATTACTTCTTATTTTACCCCAAATATCAGCTTCCCATGATAATTTTGCAGATAATTCGTATTGATCAATACTGCTAAATAAACGTCCAAACTGACTGTTCTGAGAAATTTCTTGATGTGTCCAAGTAGCATTTCCGTTTACGGTTGGAAAATAACCTGCTTTACCTTGTTTCATGGTAGCTTCTGCAGCAGCCATGTTTTGCAAGGCAATTTTCATATCTAAATTATTTTGAACAGCTTCATTTATATGATTTTGAAGCAATTCATCCGTAAAAATTTTATCCCAAGACATTTTTGCTAAAGATGTACTGTCAGCAATTTGTTCTGTTCGATATAAATTATCTGTATTTATTTGAGGCTTTTCATAATCTTTAGCTACAAAACACGATTGTACTACAAACATGGTGAACACTAAAAGACTTCCTTTGATTATATGTTGTTTTTTCATAATGTGTGCTTATAAATTTTCAGTATCTCCTTTAGTTGTTTCAATAGTCTTGGTACTTACTTTTTCTTGTAAAGTTTGGAAAATGATAAACAAAACCGGAATTACAAAAACTCCTAAAACGGTTCCTATCAACATTCCGCCAATTGCTCCAGTACCAATCGCTTTATTTCCAACTGCTCCAGCTCCTCTAGCTAACATTAATGGCATTAATCCAAGAATAAATGCAAATGAAGTCATCAAAATCGGTCGCAAACGAGCTGTTGCCCCTTGCAATGCCGCCTGAGTAATGCTCCAGCCTTTTCGTCTTGATTCAGCTGCAAACTCGACTATCAAAATGGCATTTTTGGCTAATAAACCAATAAGCATAATTAATGTAATTTGAAGATAAATATTATCACTAACATTAAAGAAATAAGCAAAAATATAAGCTCCTGCTAAACCTATTGGTAACGATAATAAAACTGCGAATGGCAACATATAACTTTCATATTGCGCTGCTAATAAGAAATATACAAAAATTAAACATAATAAGAATATATATAAAGTTTGACCACCAGCACTAATTTCTTCACGAGTCATACCAGAAAATTCATATCCATAACCAATGGGTAAACTTTCACTTGCTACTTCTTGGACCGCTTTAATTGCGTCACCAGTACTAAACCCCTCATTTGGAGCACCCGTTATTTTGACAGAAGTGAATAAGTTAAATCTATCAATAGCTTGTGGACCAAAAACCTTTTCTAAAGTTACGAATTGTGATATTGGAGCCATTTGTCCTTTATTATTCCTAACCATTACAGCATTAAGTGATTCTGGATCCGTTCTAAATTTTGGATCAGATTGATAAATGACACGATATTGCTTTCCAAATTTATTAAAGTTAGAAGCGTAAACTCCTCCATAATATCCTTGCATTGTTCCTAAAACATCCGTTACTGATAATCCAGAATTTTTAATTGCAGCAACATTTAAATCAATTCGATATTGTGGATAATTTGGAGAAAATGAAGTGGCTGCATATTTAACTTCTGGACGACTATTTAAAGCGGCTAAAAATTTATTATTTACTTCACTTAATTCTTTTATGGTTCCCCCTTTTTGATCTTGCAATTGAAATTCAAATCCATTTGTAAAACCAAATCCTACTAACGTTGGACGAGCAAAGAATAATACTTTTGCATCTTTAACAACCGCAGCACGTTTAAATAATTCTCCAACAACAGCTGTAATCTCTTGATTTGCATCAGGACGATCGGCCCAAGGTTTAAGTTTTACGATTACCATTCCGTAATTACTACCTGTTCCACTAATTAAACTCCTTCCAGAAATACGAAGTACTTCTTTAATTTCTGGAATATCTTTAACTTTATTTTCAATTTGTAATAATACTTCTTCTGTTCTTTCAAGAGAAGTTCCGGGAGGCAGAGACACATCAGATAAAATTGCTCCAGTGTCTTCACCCGGTACAAAGGCTTTTGGCGTAATGTTTAATAATAAAACGAATATACCTGCAAAAACTGCGATTCCTAAAAAGGCTACCCATTTACGTTTGATAAAAAATTCAACTGAATTTTTGTATTTAACAGTTGTTACTTCAAAAGCAACATTGAATGAAGCGTAAAAACGTTGTAAAAATCCTTTTTTCTTTTCTTCTTCATTATGTGGTTTTAAAAAGATGGCACATAATGCTGGGGAAAGTGTAAGTGCATTAATTGCAGATAATACAATTGCAACGGCTAATGTTAATCCAAATTGTTTGTAGAAAACTCCTGCAGAACCACTAATAAATGAAACTGGAATAAATACAGCTGACATTACAAGTGTAATTGAAATAATAGCACTACTGATATCATTCATAGCACTATGAGCTGCTTTTTTAGGATCTTTTTCTCCAGCTTCCATTTTAGCATGAACTGCTTCTACTACCACAATAGCATCATCCACCACGATTCCGACGGCAAGTACCAATGCAAACAATGTAAGTAAATTAATGGTAAAGCCGAATAAATTTAGGAAAAAGAATGTACCAATAATAGCAACTGGGACTGATATCGCTGGAATAAGCGTAGATCTCCAGTCCTGTAAAAAAACAAAAACTACCAAGAATACCAATAAGAACGCTTCAATTAAGGTATGAATTACTTTTGTAATGGACTCTTCTAAGAAGTCATTTGCGTTAATTAAAATAGCAAACTTTACTCCTTTAGGAAAATTAATAGATGAATTTTCTAATACTTTTAAAGAACCTTCTATAACTTCTTGTGCATTTGAACCTGCCGTTTGAGCAATTGCTATGGCTACTGATTTATTTCCGTTTGTAATTGCACTACTAGCGTAACTAACAGCTCCTAGTTCAATTCTTGCCACGTCTTTTAATCTAAGGACTTCTCCACTTTCCGTTGAGCGAATTACTATTTGTTCGAACTCTTCTGAGCTTTGTAATCTTCCTTTATATTTTAAAGCATATTGGAACGATTGATCACCACTTTCTCCTAATTGTCCGGGAGCTGCTTCGATATTTTGTTCAGCCAATAAAGCAGTAACATCTGAAGGAACAAGTCCATAAGAAGCCATTACATCTGGTTTTAACCAAATACGCATGGAGTAATCTCTTTGACTAAATATTACAGCATCACCAACACCAGCAACACGTTTAATTTTTGGCAAAATATTGATATTAGCATAATTTTGGAGAAAAGTATCATCATAGTCAGGGTTTTCACTATATAAAGAGAAAATTAAGATATTATCACTTTGTCTTTTCGATGTTGTTACACCAGCTTTAGTAACTTCTTGAGGCAATAATGGAGTAGCACGGGACACTCTATTTTGAACATTAACCGCTGCTAAATCAGGATTTGTACCCAACTTAAAGTAAATGTTAATAGATGCTGAACCGTCATTATTTGAAGTAGAAGTCATATAAGACATGTCTTCTACACCGTTAATTTGTTCCTCAAGGGGAATTACTACCGAATTCATTACAACTTCGGCACTTGCTCCTTGGTAATTTGCAGCTACTGTTACTGTTGGTGGTGCTATTTCTGGATATTGTGAAACTGGAAGTGCTATTAAACCCAAAACTCCCAATATTACGATGATAATAGAAATCACCGTTGACAAGACGGGTCTGTCAATAAATTTTGAAAACATAGTTTGTTAGTTTTTAATTATTTTTTTGGGTTGTCTAATTCTTTTAAGTCTATTACTTCTGGTTTTATTTGTGTTCCTTCTGTAATAATTCCGACACCTTCTACAAGAAACCTATCGTTTGTATTTAAACCTTTATCAACAACAAAGAATTTACCTCCTGGAACTGCTCTAACTTCAATAGGGACAAATTTTACTTTGTTTTCCTTGTCAACAATTAGGGCTATTCGCTTATCTTGTAATTCTATTGTTGCATTTTGTGGAATTAAAATCACATCTCTTAATTCAGTTGGAATTTGAATAATTCCACTTCCTCCAGAACGTAATAATCTATTCGGGTTTGGAAAACTTGCTCTTACATTGAAAGAACCTGTTTGAGAATTAGCTTGACCACTGAAAGTTTCTATTTTTCCAGATTCTTCATATGCTGAACCATTACTTAAAACTAAATTTACTGCAGGCATATTTCCAATTTTATCTTGAAAAGTTTTTCCTTCAGCATTCATCATGATGTCTAATTGTTCTTTTTCATTAACTGAAAAGTAAGCGTAAACTTTACTTATATCTGAAATTCTTGTTAAGGGTTCAGCTGTTTGACTACTTACATAACTTCCAATTCTAAGAGGCAATGTTCCAACTACTCCATTTACTGGACTTGTTATAGTAGCATAGTTTATTCTTGCTATTATACTTTGATAAGTACTTTTTGCACTAGATAGATTTGCCTTAGCTGTTGCCAACTGAACATCGCTGATGATTTTGCGATCAACAAGAGGTTTAAGCCTACTGACTTCAACTTGAGCAGCATCAACTTTTGCTTTTGCAGCTGCTGCGTCTTGAGTTGCTGTTTGTGTTTCTAATTTAAAAAGCAACTGTCCTTTCTTTACTTCTTGACCTTCATCAACGTAAATTTTTTCAATATAACCATCTACTTTTGGACGAATATCTATATCTGTTATACCTTCTAATTTTGTTGGATATTCTGATAATAAAATGGTGTTTTCTTTTGAAGCTTGAACAACTTTATAAGGCATTGGAGCACTTTCTTTTTTTTCGTCTTGCTTGTTGTTACAAGAAAGTAAACTTATTGTTAGTATTAAGCTGCTTAAAAAATATATCTTCTTTTTCATGGGTTAAAATTATTTGCTTTGTTGATTTTGGATTTCTATTTCTTTGAATTTATTTATTGAATTATTTAAAAGTTCTTCAACTTTAAGAATATGCTCTTTATAAGCATAACTGTTTTGAAGATTTACATTTTCTTGATTGCAAGAAATATTTTTTTCTCTATACTGAATAACCCGTTCAATTAATAGTTTTTCACTATCAATTAATGTTAAATAATTTTTTAAACGTTGGCTTAGTGGAGCAGCTTTAAAATATTTCTTTCTATCTCCAGAAAGAGTGAAATAATCAATTAAGTTCATTTTTTGTAATAAGTTCAAATTTGTAGATATTGAACTTTTGCTAGCTTGCAGTTTACCAACTAACTCTTCAAAAGTTAATCCTGATTTACAGCCGTCAATTATTAAAAAACCTAAGATTCTAGCTGCAAGTGGTGCAATATTGTATTGATGCTCGAAATGAATGCCAAACATTTCTATTAATTCTTGCTTTTCTTCATGCATTGTAAAATATTTCTGCAAAGGTAATTTTGGTTCACAAAACACCGAACTAAACGAACATAAATTTTTGTTAAACTTTAGAGCAAAAAAAAATCAGCTTTCGCTGATTTTTATTCTTTTATAATTTCGATATTAACTCGTATATGACCTCCGTATTTATCCGGAGCTATTTGCATGAAAGCCCTTTTAGACAGGTCTATATGTCTTCCTTTTACAAATGGACCTCTATCTGTAACAGTTACTATAACAGATTTACCTGTTTTTATTGAAGTAACTTTTAACCTAGTCCCAAATGGAAGCGTTTTGTGCGCACAAGTAAGTTTATTATTGTCAAAAATTGCTCCGCTAGCCGTTTTTCTTCCGGTAAACCTGTCTGCATAATAGGATGCGTGAGCATTTTCTCTATGCATTACAACTGCAAAATCTATTGTATCGACTACAATTGTATCAACAACTTTAATTGTATCGTACGGAGAAACTCTTTTATTTAATTTAATAAACTTATTGGTTGAATTAGTCAAGCTAAACAAAGCAATAAACGATACAAAAACCCCAATTAATATATTATTTTTCATAATAAAAGTTTTAAGCAACCATTAAAAATGAAGCTTGTTATGTAGGTTAAGATTTTTGTATGAGCTATTCAATAACTATGCCATCCAACTAGACCAAGGTAATCTTGATAAGATTAATATCAACCCTAAAGTGTAAAATACAGCTATTTTTTTAAATTTTCCGTTTTGACTTTCTTGTTTTTTATGTTTTGACCAACCTATTGTAATTAAAGCTATTGCGATAATATTAATTAGTGGATGTTCTAACATAGTCAGTCTTAATTCAGGATTTTTCATAGCTCCTTCAATTTCAAAAGCTTTGAATCCTTTTTCAGAAACAAAATAAAGAATCAACCCAATCAATAATTGTATATGGCTAAATATTAAAGCAAAAAGTGATAATCTTAAGTCTTTTGTAGTAAATAACTTTTTATTTGATAACCCATAAATTGCATTGATAACCGCTAGTAATAATACTGCTAAAGCTATGTAAGCTAAAGTAGAATGTAAGGATTGAAGAGTTTGATACATAATTAGTTTGTTTTAAGATTAAAACAAATATAGTAAAAAAATAAAACCCTTTTAACATTTCTGTCAAAAGGGCATTTATTGTAATTAAAAGTATCTAAAAAAAGTTTAGAAATTATACTTGATAGAAACATTCCAAGTTCTTCCTAAACCAAAGAAAGCACTATTTTTAACATTAATTCCTTTGTATGAAGGATCAGTATCATTAGCTGGAAAAATACCATTAACATTTCCAGAAGAAAAAGATTGAGTAATTTCAGATAAATAAACTTCGTTAAAAACATTATTCATGTTAATTCTAAAATCAATCGAATTTTTGTTGTTTTCTCCTACTAACATTCTGTAAGAGATTCCGGCATCAACTAAATCATAACTTGGTAATTCTATATTTTCTTTATTTGCAGCTACGTTTGCATATAAATTATCATAGTTTCTCCAATCTGCATCTATAGAGAAGTTTTTTACAATTTTATATTTAACACCTAATCCCAAAGTTGTTTGAGCAGCGTCTCCTACTTTACCACCATCGATGTCAGTATTAGTCTGTTCTAAAAGGTTTTGATTTTCATCAAATTTTCTTTGAACAGCATTTCCTTTATATTGCCAGTTTCCAACAGAAGCAAAACCTTTAATATCTAAAGACTCTAGAGGTCTGAAAACAAAATCAAGCTCAACACCAGAGTGAAGTTGTTCATCATTTTGACTTGATGTATACACTAAATCTCCTGTATTTAAATCTGTTGTTCCTATCGTTGTAGCAGCTGTTAAAACTCCAGAAGTAGAAGTTACTCTATTTTTCCAAGAAGTTCTATATAAGTTTAAATTAGCACTAAAGTATCTAGATTTGAATCCGTAACCTGCTTCGAAACCTAGTACATCTTCATTTGAAGTTAAAGGGTTTAATGCATTTGTGAAATTTAAATAAATATTGTCGTGGTAAGGTTGACGAGAGTATAAGCCTGCATTAGCATAAAATGAATGTTGTTCAGCAACAACATAACTAGTTCCACCTTTTACATTATAACCAATATTGCTTACTTTTTTTGAATCACTAAATTCTGGTAAATAATCATAATAATCAAATCTTTGGTGTGATTGGTTTGAAAGAGAACCTTGGAAGAATGCTGAAAAATTATCTTTAGCATATTCTAATTGTCCGAATAATCCACCATAAGAAATAGTTTCACTATAATTGTAATCTATTTTTTGATTATCTGCAGCAGTATTGAAAAATGAAGACCAAGGATTAGTTGAAAATCCTTCATTAACAGTATTAGAAGCTACAGTTGAAGTTGGTAAATCTGTATTATCTCTTAAATTTCTACTTTCATTCCATCCATTTAATCCCAAATAACTACTAACTTGTCTGTAGTGGTCTCCATTATAAGTTCTTAAATCAATACCTAAGTTTAAAGATAAGTTATCACTAAGCTCTTTTTTCAAATTAGTAACCATACCATACCATGCATGATTATTCATTGAAGAACGAACAACATAATTTCTTGGTGTATTAGAAAAATTCCCTATTCCACCTGGTGCTGTTTGGTTATTAGCATAAATAGCATCAAAATCAATGTTACCTGTTGAAGTTCTAACACTTCTCCCGTAACCTCCTGTTCCTCCTCCACGTCCCCATGAAGCATATAATACTGTAGACAATGAAGTTTTATCGTTTATTTCATAATCCCAGTTTAAATTAGCAACAGGTTTGTGGTAAAAATTTCTTCTTTCTGTTCTATAAACACCATTTAAAGTTCCCCAATTGTTGTTATATCTTCTTCCGTACTCTAAATATGTACTTATTGCCTTTGTAAAATTTTGATCGTGATATTGAGGAGCACCTGTTAACAAGAAATTAAAACTATGCTTCTCATTTGCTTTATAGCCAAAAGAGATAAAGTAGTTTTGACCTTGACCCTCAGTACCATCATTATAACCATCTCCTTGCCAATGAGATAGCATAACACTAGCTCCAAAACCATTTTCCATTATACCAGTATTATAACCAGCAGTAGATTTGAAATATTGATTATTAGCAACACCAAATGAAGTAAAACCACCTTCTTTTTTATCAGTTGCTTTAGTTACGAAGTTAACTGTTCCTCCTACTGAAGAAATTGCTAATTTTGAAGAACCTAGTCCCCTTTGAATTTGAATAACATTTGCAATATCAGCCATTCCTGACCAGTTTGACCAGTACATTTTACCATCTTCCATTCCATTAATTGGTTGTCCATTTAATAAAAATGCTGTGTTGTCTTGTTGAAAACCACGAACTGTAATTCTTGAATCTCCGTAACCTCCTGATTGACCTGCGACATAAACTGAAGGTGTGTTAACAAGAAGTTGAGTTACATCAGCAGTTCCAATTTTTGCTTGAATTTCTGCAGCTTTGATAGTAGAAACAGCGATTGGTGTTTTTCTATCGGCAGCTAAGTCAATAATACCTTTACCAACTAAAACTACTTCAGTTAATTGATTAGCATCAGGATTTAACTGAATACTTCCTAAATCAATTGATTTTGTAGCAGCATTGAAAGAAACTGATTTAGTTTCAAAACCTAAGAAAGAAACCACTAGAGTTCCTGAAGTTTCTGTAGTTGTTAATTCAAACTTTCCGTCTAAATCTGTAGTCGTACCAACTTGTGTGCCTTTAACAAATACATTCGCTCCTGCTAATGATTCATTAAATTCACCATCCATAATAATTCCCGTAATTTTTGTTTGAGCGAATAACGAAGATGCCGAAAGCATTGTTATCAAAATTAGACAAACATTAGTAAAATTTTTCATTAAGATTGTTTTTTAAATATTTTTACAAAAATAAATTCAAAAATCAATTCTAATGTTAACAAAAGATTAACAATTCAAGCAAACCATTAATTATGCTTTATGAAAGAATTTAACAAGTTTTTTGTTGAACTATCATGTGTTTTTATGGATTTGGTATTAATTTCTTCTAAAATTGAATTAGCTAATTGCTTGCCTAATTCAACCCCCCATTGATCATAGCTAAAAATATTCCAAATAATACCTTGAACAAATATTTTGTGTTCGTATAAAGCAATTAAAGAACCTAAAGATTCTGGCGTAAGTTTGTTTATCAACAGTGTATTTGTTGGTTTGTTTCCTCTAAAAACTTTATATGGTAATAAAAATTTAGCTTTGTCTTCTGTAATTCCTTGTTTAACGAATTCTTCTTTTACTTGACTTTCAGATTTTCCCATTAGCAAAGCTTCTGTTTGAGCAAAGAAGTTTGACATTAATTTGGCGTGATGGTCTTTATTTCCATAAAGTGATTCTTTGTAACCAATAAAGTCTGTTGGAATTAACTTTGTTCCTTGATGAATTAATTGAAAAAAAGCGTGTTGAGAATTTGTTCCAGGTTCACCCCAAATAATTGTTCCTGTTTGATAGTTTACTGGATTTCCATCTCTTCCTATGCTTTTACCATTGCTTTCCATAATTCCTTGTTGTAAGTATGGAGCTAGTTTTTGTAAATATTGAGTATAAGGTATTAAAGCTTCTGTTTCTGCACCAAAAAAGTTGTTATACCAAACACTTATTAAGGCTAAAACAACTGGAATATTATTTTCAAAAGAAGTTTCTTTAAAATGAGTATCCATTTTATTTGCTCCTTTTAATAAAGCGTTGAAATTATCATATCCTACTGACAAACTAATTGACAAACCAACTGCCGACCAAAGTGAAAATCTTCCTCCAACCCAATCCCACATTGGAAAAATGTTTTCTGGATTAATTCCAAAAGCGGTTACTTTTTCAATATTTGTAGAAACGGCAACAAAATGTTTAGCTACGTCTTCTTGTTTTGCCGATTTTAAAAACCATTCTCTAATAGTTTCAGCATTTGAAAGCGTTTCTTGTGTTGTAAATGTTTTAGAAACAATTACGAATAAAGTTGTTTCTGGATTTAGTTTTTTGATGATTTCGTTTACGTGATCACCATCAACATTAGAAACAAAATGAACATTTAAGTGATTACTATAAAATTGTAATGCTTCAACAACCATTGCTGGTCCAAGATCTGAACCACCAATTCCTATATTTACAACATCGGTAAATGCTTTGTTTGTATATCCTTTTCTGTTTCCTGAAATAATTTCATTTGAAAAGTTTTTAACCTTCTCTTTCACTTCAAATATTTCTGGAATTATATTATTTCCATCTACTAGAACTGTATCATTTTTATTAGCTCTTAAAGCTGTATGAAGCACCGCTCTATCTTCTGTTTGATTTATGTTTTCACCTGAAAAATAGGATTGGATTGCTTGTTTTAGTCCAACTTCATTTGCCAATTCTAACAATAAATCTAATGTTTCATTTGTTATGTTGTTTTTTGAATAATCAACCAAAAAATCTTCCCATTGAATATGAAATTTTTCGGCTCTTTGAGCATCATTAGCAAACATTTCTTTGATAGAATTGTTTTGCATTTCATAATAATGCTCTCTTAGTTTAATCCAAGCTTCAGTAGTTGACGGATTTGTATCTTGCAATGCCATAATTATTCTTTTTCTTTAAACTTCAATGCCGTTACACTGTCTAATTCTTTTTTTAGAGGTGTAATTATTGACATGTATTTTACTTTTTCTTTTTTATCCATCGGTTCAGAATTAGGTAAATTTAATCGTAATGGATCCACTTGAACGCCGTTTTTCCAAAAACGATAACAGACGTGTGGACCAGTTGCTAAACCTGTACTTCCAACTTTTCCAATTACTTGACCTTGCGAAACACGTTGTCCATTTTTTACTAAAATTTTAGACATGTGTAAATATTGTGTAGAATAGGTTGGTGTATGTTTTACTTTTACGTAATTTCCGTTTCCTGCTGTGTACCCTGTTCGCTCAACGACTCCAGAAGCTGTCGTTTTAATTGGCGTTCCATGTGGTGCTGCATAATCTGTTCCGTTATGTGCCTTCCATCTTTGTTGCACAGGATGAAAACGTCTTCCAGAAAATTTTGAAGAAATTCTAAAGAAATCTAAAGGCGCTTTTAGGAACATATTTTTAAGTCCCTTTCCTTCTTCATCATAATAATCCGGATATTTTTGATTTTCTGATATTCTATAAGGAAATGCATAGATTTTTTTTCCTTTATATTCAAAATAAGAAGCTTCTACATCTACAACTCCATCATAAATTGAGTCTTCAATAAAACGTTCGTTAATAGTTATTGCAAACTTATCTCCTTTTTGAATTTTAAAGAAATCTATAGAATATTCAAATATCTTAGCCAAATTGGAAGCAACTCCAGCACTAACTCCTTCTTTACTTAAAGTTTCTGACAATGAACCTTCAATTTCAGCGGCAATGGTTCTTCTTTTAATAGTTGATGGTCTAACTTTTTCATGAACAACTACTGTTGAATCTCTAAAATCTACAACCAAATAACTTGTTCTGTTTTTGACGTAAACAAAATATTCTAAATTCTTGTTATTCTTTTTATCTAAAAAAAGATAATAAGGCTTTCCAGCCTTTATAGAACGAAGATTAAATGAATCTCTAATTTTTTCAGTTACTTGAAAAGTAGAATTATTATTTAAATCGTAACCATCTAAAATTGTACTGAATGTATCACCTGATTTTAAAGTATCAATTTTGACCTTATAATCGTTAAAAATAATATCAAAATCTTTGATAATTGGCTCTAGTTTTTCAACTGGTTTTTTTACTTGTTGAGTTTCTTCTTTTTTACAAGAGAATAAAGTTAAAGTTAAAAGTGTATATAATAAGTATTTCAAATCTTTTATGTTATCAGGTTATTCACCCCAAGTTGCTAATTCATCTTCAGTCCATAATTCTGGGAAAAATATCCTTCGTTGGTATTTTGGATGCATGTATTTTTGCCAATCACTACCACCAGTTGCTTCACCACCACCAATATATTTTTTAGCAGCATTTAGATGTCCCATAACCCAAGTAATATTAACCGTTTTGTCTAAATGACGCATTGCTTGTATTAACCCTGGATTTTTTTGATCGTTTATTGGTAAGTGTTTGAATTTTTGCCAAATATTTATTGTGTTGTATTCTTCCATATGGCGAAGAAATTCAGCTTTATATTTGCGTTCAAATTCTAAAATAAGAAATGATTTTTTACCTGTAGTGTGATCTTTTCCTGCTGCTTGCCAATATAAATGTTCAAAAGCATGTTCAAATGGCGTATTTCTATCAATTGTAGCTCTAAATCGATGATCAATAAGGTTTATTAAATCTGTTGAAGCAAATTCAATTAATCTGTATTGCGCGCTTTGAAAACCACTTGCTGGAGTTAAAGTGTTTCTGAATTTCATATACTGACCTACTTCCATTCCATCACCCATAATATCAAATGATGTAGTAAGCATATCAAAATAACGCGAAATTCGCATTAATCTTTCCGTAAAGAAATCGGTTTGAGGTTTTTCAGCATGACACAATTGGTGCATTTCCCAAAGTATCATTTTAAACAACAACTCATTTACCTGATGATACATAATGAAGACCATTTCATCAGGCAAAGTTGTTCTTTGTGTTTGAAGATTTAGAAGTGCGTCTGTTTGGATATAATCCCAATAAGTTATTGGTTTTGACCAAAGAAGACCTTCTAAATGCGTTTCTGTTTTTTGATCTATTTTTTGAAACTTTTCATCTAAAAGTTGAATTTTTTTTTCAATTTCTGGATTTATTTCCATTTATGTTATTTTTTGACTTTAAACGTATGTTTTAGTCCTTTGTATTCGTAAAGATCGGCTTTTATTGAACCAACAGCTAAACTAGCTTTAATTCGAACAGGGATTTTGTTTTCATCGTCTGAAACCCAGATAGTTAAACTTTCCTCTTCTTTAAAAACTCGACCTGCCTGAACTAAAGGTCTAAATACCATACAAGAAACTTCTCCAAATTTAGTACTTATATCTTCTTTTCCAATATATTTTAGCTTAAACTTTGTTGTTTCGTCGTCAAAAAACATATCTATTGAGATTGATTCACCTTCTTTAAGTTTGTCAATATCTTGATGATTTCTCAAATAATAAAATGAAGAAACAATATCCTGCACATTTTCTGGAACTTTAAATGTTTTTTCTGTGTTGTTTTTATAGTCTTTTATAAAAACTGAATTGTTGTTTTGATTAAAAAATCCTTCTTGGTATTTTTTATATCCTCCTTCATCAATTTTTCTTAGAAACTGGTACGGTTTACCTGTTTCTTTATCAAAAAAACTTTGATAATCATCACTTACTTTAAAGAAAGCTTTTGTAAGTCCGGTTGTATACCCTTTCCCAACTACATGATGCACTTTTTTATTATTTCTGGTAGCTTCTTTAATTTCTAAAGTCGCATAACCAGCTGTAACTAAGCCGTAATGAATCCTTAGCTTAAAATATTCACCCGTTGTAAAAGAGTCTTCTTTTTGAGTAAATGAATTTGTAAATATGAATACGAGGGTTAATAAAATAAATTTTTTCATGACATTTGTTTTTCTTTTACATAGAAAATGCAATTTCTGTACCAAACTTACAAAACAAAAAAACGCAGTCCAAAAAAGTACTGCGTTTTTATGCTATTAACCAACCAAAAAACTATAAATTATGAAAACTTATATAAAAATTAAGAGAAAACCACTTCCCTCATTTTTGCGAGTGCAAAGGTAAGTGTTTTTTGAATTATCTCTAATCTTTTTTCAACTTTAACACATTCTATTAAACTTTCATTATAGATATTGGTTTTTTTTTGATAATGTGAAAAAATAACGTGTTTTTATAGTGTTCCTCTCAATGCTTGTTCTCTCTCAATTGACTCAAAAAGCGCTTTAAAGTTTCCTGCACCAAATCCTTTTGCACCCATTCGTTGAATTATTTCAAAGAATAAAGTTGGTCTATCTTCAATTGGTTTTGTGAAAATTTGCAACAAATAGCCTTCTTCATCTGCATCAATCATTATTCCAAGACTCATCAACTTATCGATATCTTCTTGAAGTTTATGATTGTGTTTCTCCAAACGCAACGGAACATCATCATAATAAGTTTGAGGTGGTGTACTCAAGAATTCTATTCCTCTCGAACGCATATCAGCAACAGTTGTTAAAATATCATCGGTAGCAACTGCAATATGTTGAACTCCTGAACCCTCGTAGAAATCTAAATATTCTTCAATTTGTGATTTTTTCTTTCCTTCTGCTGGTTCGTTGATTGGAAATTTGATTCTACCATTACCATTAGACATTACCTTAGACATTAAAGCTGAATACTCTGTAGTAATTTGTTTGTCATCAAATGAAAGGAAATTTACAAATCCCATTACATCTTCATACCATTTAACCCAAGTGTTCATTTCGTTCCATCCTACATTTCCAACCATGTGGTCAATATATTTTAGACCCGTTGGTTTTGGATTATAATCTGATTCCCATTTTTTGTAACCTGGTAAAAATTCACCCTTATAGTTTTTGCGTTCTACAAACATATGAATCGTTTCGCCATAAGTGTAAATTCCGGCACGAACTACTTCACCATTTTCGTCCTTTTCAACGGTTGGTTCCATATATGATTTTGCACCTCTTTTCATGGTTTCTTCATAAGCTGAACGAGCATCTTCTACCCAAAGGGCAACAATTTTAACACCATCACCATGTTTTTTTACGTGTTCTCCAATTAGGGAATCACTTTTTAAAGCAGTAGTTAAAACTAAACGGATTTTGTCTTGTTTTAATACGTATGAAGCTCTATCTCTAACACCAGTTTCTAATCCAGCGTAAGCATGTGATTGAAATCCAAAAGCTGTTTTGTAGAAATGGGCTGCTTGTTTTGCATTACCTACATAAAACTCTACATAATCTGTTCCCATTAAAGGAAGGAAATCTTGTGCTCCTTCAAATATTTTTTCTAAACCGTAGTTTACTGATTTTACTTCTTTACTCATTATTTTAGTATTAAGGTGAAAGCATTAAGACTATTTATTGTCTAATGTTATTCTTTCGAAATTCTATTATATTTTAAATTTGAAAAGTGTTTTCTCTTTTCTCTCTGTTTTTTATTCTTTTATTTATCTAACCACGATTGAAAATACGTTTCATCTGCAATCTTCATAGCTTCTTCTGTGACCATTAACGGTTTAAAAGTGTCTACCATAACGGCTAATTCTTTTGTTTCCGTTTTCCCGATACTTCTTTCTGTTGCACCTGGATGTGGTCCGTGTGGAATTCCAGCAGGATGAAGGGAAATATTTCCGGGTTCGACATCATTTCTGCTCATAAAATCACCATCAACATAATATAGCACTTCATCAGAATCTATATTACTATGATTGTACGGTGCAGGAATAGAATCTGGATGATAATCGTATAATCTTGGTACAAAAGAACAAATCACAAAAGCATCGGTTTCAAAAGTTTGATGAACTGGTGGTGGTTGATGTATTCTTCCGGTAATAGGTTCGAAATCGTGAATAGAGAAAGCATAAGGGTAATTATATCCATCGTAGCCTACAACATCAAAAGGATGAGAAGCATAAACCATTTCTATAATTTCATCTTTCTTTTTTACTTTTATAACAAATTCACCTGATTCATTATTAGTTTCTAATTCATATGGACGACGAATATCTCTTTCACAAAAAGGAGAATGTTCTAAAAGTTGTCCAAACCAGTTTCTATAACGTTTTGGGGTATAAATTGGTCTACGAGATTCGACAATAAAATGGCGATTATCTTCTGTATCAAAATCCATTTTATAGATAATTCCTCTTGGGATAATTAAATAATCACCGTATTTGAAATCTATATTTCCATAAATAGTTCTGAGTTTTCCAGATCCCTTATGAATAAAAATCATTTCATCTGAATCGGTATTTTTATAGAAATATTCTGTGGTTTTATTTTGTGGTGCAGAAAGTACAATATGGCAATCTGAATTAGTAAGCACAATTTTTCTACTTTCTAGGAAATCTTTTTCTGGACTTACTTGAAAACCTTTTAATTTGTAGGATTGAATATTGTTTTCTTTGGCAATTTTTGGTGCAACGCTATATTGTTTTTTAATTTCTTTTACTTGCGTTGGTCTTTGTTCGTGATAGGAGTTTGTTGACATTCCATCAAATCCTACTGTTCCAAATAACTGTTCATAATATAAATCGCCATTTGGTTTGCGAAATTGTGTATGACGTTTAGGTGGAATTTTTCCTAAGGTGTGATATAGTGGCATTTTCTTTTTGTTTAAAAGTTTAAAAGCTTAAAAGTTTGGTTATCCATAACTTTAGTGAACAATCAAAAAGAATTTACTTCATTCAGGATTTCTCTTGATGAGGAATTTTAAGTGTGCTAATAAGTTGTCCCATTTTTTCATTACTACAAATATCGGAAAAAATAATTGATTTTATTTAAAACCAGTACCCAATACTAAACCAAGTATAATGATCTCTTGTCTCGGGTGACCAAGAATGTTTAATTTCTATAGGTCCAATTAACGAATCATAACCATACCCAAAGGCATAACCAGAGTGTTTTGGATGAGAAAACCAGTCTGTAGATTCAAAAATTCTATCCCCAACATTAGCATAATTAGCAGTGAAGTTAAGATAGTTTTTATTAAACAACTCATATTCAAACATTACCGAGCCTTTTATATAACTACTTCCTGATAAACTTAGATAATCATATCCCACAAAGTGTTGGAAATTATTAATTTTATTGTATCCGTAACCGCCCAAAATAAAATCAAAATAAGGAATAGTTCTTTCCCCTATAATAGAACCTAATTCTGATTGTAGTTTAACCGATATTTTTTTGTAAAATGTTTTTACTATACCTATATCTCCTTTTAAAGTTGAAAAACGTTGGAAGTTATTATTGAAATTT
Source organism: Flavobacterium gelidilacus DSM 15343 (assembly GCF_000422685.1). Lineage (GTDB taxonomy): Bacteria > Bacteroidota > Bacteroidia > Flavobacteriales > Flavobacteriaceae > Flavobacterium > Flavobacterium gelidilacus. The sequence goes on from NZ_AUGN01000010.1 coordinate 108,649, forward strand.
GAAGAAAACAAATATGATTTTATTTCTCCATTTATGTACCAACCAGATTTTGGAAAATATTTTTTATCAAAACTATCATATTTTATATTTCCAAACACTGAAAAATAATCACTCTTATCAAAAACGGGGGTAACATTTTGTAAGGTTGGTGATTGAATCTTCAAATGCTTTAATTCTACTCCAGTTCCAATTAAAAACAACTTACTAAAGATTGTTTCTACAAAAATTTGATTTGAAAAATCAGAAAAATCTATATTAATCGAATTAATATCCAAGTTTGTTAGAGTAGTTCCATCATTAAAATCGTTCTGTATGTTTTTATTAAATGTGTTTAATCTTGAATTAATTCCAAAACTCCAATAAAAACCATTATCAATATAATAATCAAAATTATATCTAAAATTATCTCCAAGCGCAATATCTAAAGAAGCTACATCATTTTTAGAAAGTAATTTTTTTTGAGTAAGATTGACTAATAATGCACTTTTGTATAAATCATCATAATGCAATCCGAATTTGATAAATGTATTTATTTGATTTTCTTTTAAACTAAATGTTAAATTGTTTTTGTCGTCAAAACTGTATAATATTGATCCAAAATTATCTGTAGCATTTAGTCCATTTATCCCTTTTTCAAATTTTTTAAAAGTAATTTTATTGTTTTGTTTGAAATTTAGCTTACCGAGAACATAGGCTCTTGTGTAATTATTAAGACTATTAATACTAAGATTTTTTATAGTAATTGAATCATTAACTTCAATTTTTTCTTTCTGAATGTTATTTTTGGATTGAAGTTTAACTAATTTCTCTGTTTGATTTACCGCTGCTTCTTTACCTTTTTTAATAATTTCCTCACTTTTGTCAAAAGATAGAACAGACATGCCTTTTATATCTGGTTTAATATAAACATCGGTTAAAAGTATTTTATTGTGCATTTTTTCAATAGTATTAAAGTTTGAAATTTGCATTAAAACACTTGTTACGCTTTGTAATTCTAATCTGTCTTTTAAACCCTCTTGAACATCAACACCAATTATTATATTGGCACCCAATTTTCTAAGTTCTTCTACAGGATAGTTGTTTTTAACACCCCCATCAACTAGCAATTTGCCATCAAGTTCTACTGGATTATAAAGTGTAGGCAAAGCTCCACTAGCTATCATAGCCTCAGATAAAGTGCCTTTTTTTAATAAAACTTCATCTCCAGTTTCAATATCTGTTGCTACACAAAAAAAAGGAATAGGTAATTTACTAAAATCTTTTATATCTCTTACATGATAAGTTAATTGTGATAAAGTATTAAAATTATACATTCCTTTGGACAAACCTCTTGGAGAAGAAATCTTAAAATTTTTAAAAGGCAAGGTCAAAATATACAACTCATCGTTCTTTTTTTGATTAAATCCTTTAGAACTTCTTGGCACGAAATCTTGAATCAACTTTTCAACGTCCATTTGAGAGAAAGCATATTCAATTTCTTTTCCAGAATAACCAGAAGCATATAATCCTCCAATTATTGCGCCCATGCTTGTTCCACCAATATAATCAATTTTAATGTTGAGAGAATCTATAACTTTTAAAACACCAATATGAGCCAATCCTTTAGCTCCACCACCAGAAAGTACTAATCCGATTTTTGGTTTTTTTATAGAATCTTGAGCATTGGTTGAAGAAGAAAAGAGAAGAAAGAAGAAAGAAAAGAGAAATATAAAAGCATAAGATTTCAAGAGAAGTTTATTCTCTTTTTTCTTTACTCTTATTTCTATGTTGTTAATTTTCAAAATATTAATTTTCTTTTACTTTGTAAAATTCGGTTATTTTTTTCGCTTTTGAAAGTCCTACGACCTCAGAAATATCTTTTTCTGATGCTAATTGTAATCTTTTAACACTCTTGAAATGTTTTAGTAATGTAATCATAGTTTTTTCTCCAATTCCAGGAATTGATTCTAATGAGTTTGTCAAAGCAGCCTTACTTCGTTTATCACGATGATGCGTTATTCCGAATCTATGCGCTTCATTTCTCAAAAATTGAATTATTTTCAAACTCTCCGATTTTTTATCTAAATATAACGGAACAGAATCACCAGGATAAAACAATTCTTCTAATCGTTTTGCAATTCCGACTATTGCAATTTTTCCTCTTAAACCTAAATCATCTAAGCTTTTTAACGCTGAAGACAACTGTCCTTTTCCACCATCAATAATAATTAGCTGAGGCAAAGGTTGGTTTTCATCCATCAAACGCTTGTATCTTCTGTAAACCACTTCTTCCATAGAAGCAAAATCATCTGGACCTTCAACTGTTTTTATATTAAAATGACGGTAATCTTTTTTACTTGGCTTTCCATCTTTAAAAACCACACAAGCGGCAACCGGATTTGTTCCTTGAATATTGGAATTATCAAAACATTCTATATGTCTTGGCTCAACAGAAAGTCGTAAATCTTTCTTCATTTGAGCCATAATTCTATTGGTGTGTCTGTCTGGATCTACAATTTTAATTTGTTTCAACTGATCCATTCGATAGTATTTGGCATTTCGAATCGATAAATCTAAAATTTGTCTTTTATCTCCTAATTGCGGAACGGTAATTTTTAAATTCTCGCCTAAAGATAATGGAAAAGGCAAAATAATTTCACGTGATAATAACTTGAAACGTTCGCGAAGTTCTACAACAGCTAATTCCAATAATTCTTCGTCCGTTTCCTCAAGTTTTTTCTTAATTTCCATTGTATGAGAACGTACAATTGCTCCGTGGGAAATTTGCAAGAAATTTACGTATGCCATTGCTTCATCCGAAACAATAGAAAACACATCAATACTAGACAATTTCGGATTTAAAACAGTCGATTTTGCTTGATAATTTTCTAAAACTTCAATTTTTTCTTTGACTTTTTGAGCGGCTTCAAATTGCATATCTTCAGCAAAAGCTTTCATTTGAATTTTGAATTCTTTTAAACTGTCTTTAAAATTTCCTTTTAAAATTTGACGAATAGCTTCTACTTGTTTGTGATAATTTTCTAAAGATTCTAATCCTTCACAAGGTCCTTTGCAATTGCCAATATGATATTCTAAACAAACTTTATATTTTCCTGATTTAATATTAGCTTGAGATAAATCATAATTACAAGTTCGCAATGGATATAATTCTTTGATCATTTCTAAAATTGTATTGACAATTTTAAAGTTGGTATAAGGGCCATAATATTCTGAACCGTCTTTTGTTACTCTTCTTGTTGGGAAAATTCTAGAAAAAGGTTCATTTTTAATACAAATCCAAGGATAAGTTTTGTCGTCTTTTAATAGAATATTATAACGCGGTTGAAGTTTTTTAATTAGATTATTTTCCAACAACAAAGCATCAGATTCTGTTGCGACTACAATATGCCTAATCAAAACTATCTTTTTAACTAAAACACTAGTCTTATAATTATCATGGTTTTTATTAAAATAACTCGAAACTCTCTTTTTTAGGTTTTTCGCTTTACCTACATATAAAATCTTGTCGTCTTTATCAAAATATTGATAGACACCAGGATTATCAGGTAGAGTTTGAATTTGAAGTTCGAGTGATGGGTTGTTCATTTATTTATTTTGTAACACTTAATGCACAAATTTACATAGATTTTTATTGTACTACTATTTTCTATTCTTGAAATTACTACTTTTAACACTTATTATAGATTTATGAAAAAGAATAAAATTATAGAACTTTTAGGAGAAACAATTTTGCCTGGAGAAAGTAAAACCATAGATGTTGAAATTGCAAAATTACACACCATGACAAAGCTTAAAGTTCCTGTAATTATTGAGCGATCAAAAATAGATGGCCCAACGGTTTTATTTAGTGCTTGTTTGCATGGTGATGAAATTAACGGAACTGAAATTGTACGTCAAATTATAAGAAAAAAAATCAACAAACCTAAAATAGGAACTATAATTTGTATTCCAATTATAAATATTTTTGGATTTATTAATCAATCCAGAGAGTTTCCAGATAAACGAGATTTAAATCGTGTTTTCCCTGGTAGCAAAAATGGTTCATTAGCTAGTAGATTTGCTCATTTTTTGGTTTCAGAAATTATCCCAAAAGTAGATTATGCTGTTGATTTTCACGCTGGTGGAGCAAGTCGTTTTAATGCACCGCAAATTAGAATTGCACCCAATAGTCCAGAATTAAAAGAATTGGCTTCGGTCTTTAATTCACCTTTCACCTTATATTCTAAAAATATTTCTGGTTCTTTTAGAAATGCATCTACAAGGCTAGGTGTAAAAATGTTATTGTTTGAAGGAGGAAAATCTTTGGATTTAAATGATATGATAACTGAAGATGGAATTCAAGGTTCAAAACGTTTTTTGGCACATTTAGATATGTTAAATCCTAAACTAGAAGCTATACTTAAAAATGAAGAAACCTTATTCATAGAAAAATCAAATTGGGTGAGAGCTAATTTTTCAGGAATGTTCCATGGTTTAATAACTGTTGGAAGTTTTGTGAAAAAAGGAGATGTTTTGGCTATGATTTCAGATCCTTTTGGAAAAGTAGAACATAAACTAAAAGCGCCAAATGATGGATATATCATTAATGTAAATGACGCACCAATTGTTTATCAAGGAGATGCAGTTTTTCATATTTCTACAAAATTAGAAACTCAAAGCTAACATTTATCATATTTTAAGGCATTAAATAAGGTTAGTTTTGTTCTCAAAACTAACACAATGCACTATTGGAAAAAACTTTCGCAAGAAGAACGAAAAAACAGAATAGAACAAGCCCTTCAAAATAACATAAGCTTCTCTAAAGATATTTCACTCGGTTATCCTGCTTCAAAATTAGATGGACAAGTGTTTTATGATGATGCTCCTTTTTTAAAAGACGCTCCAACTTTACAAACGTATGTAGCTAATCCAAACAATATTGGCTGTCATACTTTTGGTGATTCTGAAAGTGCTTTTAGCGGCACACAAGAAATCGAAAGAGAAGTTTTAAATGTCCTAGCCGTTGATATTTTTAAAGCAAAACCAAACGAATTTGATGGTTACATTGCTCCAGGTGGAACAGAAGCTAACATTCAAGCCTTTTGGATTTATCGTAATTTATTTATGAATGATTTTGATGCAAAATTAGATGAAATAGTTCTTATTGCATCCGAAGACACACATTATTCCATTCCAAAAGGAGCTAATTTACTGCAAATTGATAGAATTAGTGTTCCGGTTCATTTTGAAAGTAGAGCAATTGATGAAATTCAATTAGAAGAATTATTGCTTATCGCGAAAGCAAATGGTAAAAAATATTTTATTGTGGTTTCAAATATGGGAACAACAATGTTTGGTTCGGTTGACAATCCTGAAACTTACACTTCCCTTTTAGAAAAACATCAATTAACTTATAAATTACATATTGATGGTGCTTATGGTGGATTTGTTTATCCGTTTAACAATCAGAAATCAGTAATAAATTTTTGTAATCCAAAGATAAGTTCTATCACAATTGACGCTCACAAAATGCTTCAAGCACCTTATGGAACTGGAATTTTTATTTGCAGAAAAAATTTAATTGAAAACGTAATTACCAAAGAGGCCAAATATGTTGAAGGCATGGATTTAACGCTTTGTGGAAGTCGTTCTGGCGCAAATGCAGTTGCTGTTTGGATGATTTTATTTACTTATGGCCCATTTGGTTGGTTTGAAAAAACAAGTGTTTTGCAAATGAGAACTCAATTTTTATGTAATGAATTGGATAAATTGAATGTAAAATACTTCAGAGAACCATACATGAATATTGTAACGATTCAAGATGAATATGTACCTAAAGCATTAGCTAAAAAATATCATTTAGTTCCTCAAGAGCATCATGGGGAAAACAAATGGTATAAAATTGTAGTGATGAATCACGTTGAAGTCGAACATTTGACTATTTTTATAGACGAATTAAAAGCGACTATGTATGTTGAAGAAGGAATTAAGAATTAAGTATAAAGAATTAAGACAAAAACTTTCACTTGAAGAAATTGAGGAAAAGAGTTTAGCTATTGCCAATCAATTATTGAAATTAGATATTTGGGACAATACTTATTTTCATATTTTTTTACCTATTGAAGAACAAAAAGAAGTCAATTCTGAATTTATTTTAAATATTTTACAAGCAAAAGACAAAGAAATTGTGATTTCAAGATCAGATTTTGAGACAACTTCAATGCATCATATTCTTTTGACTGATAATACTAAAATCAAGAAAAACGAATATAATATTCCTGAACCCATAAATGGTTTGTCTGTTCCTGCCGAAATGATTGATGTTGTTTTTGTGCCGCTTTTAGCCTACGACAAGCAAGGAAACAGAGTTGGTTACGGAAAAGGCTTTTATGACAAATTTCTTTCAAAATGCAGGCCTAATGTTGTTAAAATAGGCTTGTCGTTCTTTGAAACAGAAGAATTAATTGAAGATGTGTTTGAAAATGATATTAAATTAGATTTTTGTGTGAATACTGAACAAATAATTAGATTTTAGTCTTCAACTGCTCCAAAAGCTTTCTTATTGAAAACAATTAGAATTCCAACTCCAACAGAAATAGCAAAATCAGCCACATTGAAAATTGCATTAAAAAAGGTAAATGGTTTTCCCCCAATAAAAGGAACCCATTCTGGCATTGGATAATTTTGAACAAAAGGGAAATAGAACATATCTACAACTTCACCGTGGAACCATGTTCCATAATTTTCTTCTGCAAATAAAGTCGCTACTTGATGATAACTATCATTAAAGAGAACGCCATAAAATACAGAATCAATAATGTTTCCTAATGCTCCAGCAAAAATTAAAATAATAGCTATTATTAGGTAGTTAGAACTATGTTTTTTAAGTGAGTCTTGTAACCACCATGCAATTCCAAAAACAGCAAAAATTCTAAAAACAGTTAGAATTATTTTACCATAATCTCCTGGTATTTCAGCACCCCAAGCCATTCCTTCATTTTCTATAAAATGAATTCTAAACCATTCAAAAACTTTTACTTCTTCATTTAGGAAAAAGTTGGTTTTGATATAGACTTTAGAAATTTGATCAATTAATAGAACAATAAATATATAGAGATAGGCTTTCTTTAATGACATTTTTTGAAATTTGTTTCACAAAAGTAATAGATTTTATCGTATAAAAAAACGCCCTTTATTATAAGAGCGTTTTTTTATTATTATTTTAGGATTTAAGACCTAATTAATTGATAACAATATCATCTAATTGTAATGTTGTAGTTGGTCCAGAAACTCCGTTTCCTAAATATTGGAATACGAAAAATCCGTTTCCAGTAACTGAAGCTGGAATATTATAAACTCCACTATTAGTAAATGAAGAGCCATAGCCATTTGTATTACCAGTAGAAATAGTAAAATTTGAAGTAATATCAACTAAAGTTGCAGTTGTAATTTGACTACCTGGAACATAATTCGTTGTATAAAATACTTTAAGTGTTGCACCATTATTATATCCATCATTTGTTTTAAATGATAAAGTATTAGCGGCTGTCATATCAACTGGAACAATAAATAATGATTTATTTGTTTCTGTATTTCCACCACCAAATGATGACATTTGAAGGTATGTGTTTGAGCCAAATGCTTTTCTTTGCCAATATCTACTTCCTTCTGCAGCATCGTTGATGTACTTAGGAAAACTTTGTTGATTAGTAGTTGTGTAAGAAGTGAAAGGCTCGTTTAATGTTGAGTTAAAAACTATACCACTTCCAACAATTGGAGGATAAAAATCAATATCAAGACGATCATTTGGTAAATTAACGTCATTCATAGTTCTAATCATAAACTGATAATCACTATTATATTTAGTTAAAACACCTCTAATTTTTCCACTTCCAGTTGGGATTGAATTTGATGCAAAATTAGCAAATTCACTAATTCTTACAATAATAGTTTGACCAAACTCATCAGTAATAAGGTGATTGGTAGCACCTCCAAAACTATTTACAGAAGGATCATAAAAAGTTTTACCTAAAGAAGCATCTGTAAATTGAACATTATTAAACTCAATTAACATATTTAAATACTGGTTGTTTTTAGCATTTCCAACTGTTAAATTTTTTACAATATCATCTTCATCTACTTTAGTACATGATCTTTTTAAAACATCTTTATATTCTACACCACTGATTCTTCCAACGTTTCCATTGTATAAATTACCTATAACAAAAGAACTTTGGTAAGAAGAAACGTAACGATCTTTCATGTTAATATAAACCAATCTTCCTGGCTCAAATTGATTGAATAAGTTGTATGTATCAACTGTCATACTAAATCCTTTCGTACCATCAACTGATTGAAAAGAAAGTGATTTGTAGAAATTTCCACCTTCATCACTTGAAGTCACGTAAGCTTCAATTATATCATCTCCTGAATATAATGTTGCTGTTGAAGTAGCAGCATTTGTAATATCCGCTACAGTCTTTGTAGCAGTTAAACTAACACACTCAGAAGACAAGTCTGGTGTATTGTACTCATCACTATTTGCACAACCCGAAAAGATTGCCAAAAGTGATACTAATGTTAAATTTTTAATTGTTTTCATAGCTATTTAATTTTCGTAAATTTTGATATCGTCTAATTGAAAAGTAGTTGTTGGGTTTGTAGATTTACTTCCTTGGTATCTGAAAGCAATTCTTACATTTGTTCCTTTATAACTGCTTATATCCATTGGTCCGCTTGATACTCTTACATCATTTTGAGCGCTACTTGTTGGAAGAATTGGATTTAATTCATTCCATGTAGCAGTAGTAATTCCTGGAATAGTTCCGTCATAATCCTCAGAAATATAAACTTTTAAAACGCTTCCGTTATAAAAGCGATTCACTGAACTAAAAGATATTACCTTACTGTCTGAAGCAGATAAATCAATTGATTTTGTTATTAACCATGCATCATCCGTTGATCCAGCAGCAGAGTAAAAAGAAGAGAATTCTGCAAATTTAGTTCCGCTAAATGATTTACCAGACCAAACACGTGTATTAGATGTATTAGTATTTATCCATCCTTCAAGATCAATTGCTATCTCATTTGAACCACTACCAGCAGTAATTTCTTCGAAATTTTCTGTAAATATAACGGGTTTAAGAGTTGGAATAGCAAAGTCATCTTCTTTAACACAACTTGTAAAAGTTAATGTCATTAATGCAATTAAGACAATTGGTTTTATAAATATATTTTTCATAGTTCTTTTTTTATTATATATTAAGGTAGAAGTTTAAGAAATAAGTTCTTCCGTATCCATAGAAATATTTAGGCCCAAAAGTTCTTGTACCACTTACTAAATCTTGTTGTAAATCTGGAAAAGTTGCTTTTCTTGATTGTTCAAAACCACCAGTTTTGTATTCAATATCAAATATATTATTTACAGATGCAAAAATACCAACTGTATTTCTATTTTTCTTGCTAATTCTCCATGATTTTCCACCAATTAGATTAACCAAAGTAAAAGAACTAAATTTTTCTTGTTTTAAAAGACTTCTAACTGTTGCTTCATCAGCTCCATCATAAGAAATACCTGCATTATCAAGTGTGAAATTTTCTGTTCTTAAAACATTAGAAACATCAATATAACTGTCTGCTAAATAATTAACGTTAGCTCCAATCCACCAAAATTTCGGTGATCTATATTCTAAACCTAATGAGTAAGCTTGTTGAGGCATTCCTGGTTGCTTGTAATCTTTTAAATAAGCATTACCAAAAGAAGTTAAAGGATTAGGGTTTGTTGGGCTTGCCTGAGCATCGTCATTAATATATAAATTTGGATTGTTATCATATATATATTGTCCGTAAGAAGCAGCACCATTTACTTTAACTGTTGATGTAATTTGATACTCAATACCTAATTCAAGACCAATATTCTTTTTATTAATTCCTGTTACAATTTCACTAATAAATGCATCTTCATCACCAACAACGTCTGATATATTTTCAGCATAATAGAAAGAGATTTCTCTAGTATTTTGAATTTTTGTCATGAAACCAGTAAGTCTAGCTTTTAATTTAGGTGCTCTGATAATATAACTTGCATCTAAACTCATAATATTTTCACTAGTTAAATCTGGAGTGTAGTTATTGTTTAAACGAGCATTAGAAAATGTATTTCTTAAGTTTGGAGCTTTTGTTAAATATGCACCGTTGAAACTTAACAAATGACGACCTGTAATTTTATAAGTTAATCCACCTTTGAAACCAAAGTTCTCAAAATTTACCTTTTCACTATCTCCAAAAGAGTTATTTGCATAAATTCCGTTTCTATATAAACCTTCTCTTTGATATTCTGTTTTTGAAAAAGATTGAGCTAAATAAAAATCTACCTTATTATAAGAAAATTTAAATTGTGTAAAAGCATCTGCGACAGTAGCATTTAAGTTATAGTTATACCCATAAGTATCACCTTCACCCACTTGTCTGTTTGGATTATTTAAATCTGTTTGAGAAGCGTCTCCAACATAAAATTGATCAATATCTAAATAATAACTTCCACCCATTAAGTCAATTAGGTTTTGAAAATTATGTGATTTTAATTTTTTAAACGAAACCCCAGCATTTAAACTAATATTATCAGATAAGCTTGATGTTAAAATTGAATTTGCGCTAAATTGATCATCATCGGTTCTATCTTCATACAAAGCGTAGATACTTCTTCCTGGATAAGAACTATTTTGATTAGCAATATAAATTGAATTCCAATTAATTTGACTATTGTTTAAAAAGAAATTTCTGGCATTATCTGCTCCTAATTGATTTGGAGTATAATTACCGTCATTATCAAATGTATTTAAAAAATAACTTGGTAAATTTCTATAATATGTTGGGTCAGGATTATTTCCGTTTGTAAAGTCAATTCTTGTGTTACCTATCGAACCAGTTTGATAAGAAACATTAGTATTTAACCTATTGTTTTCGTTAATTTTCCAGTAGTGAGATAAGATCACAATTGGTTCTTGAATATCTTTATCTCTTGAGTTTCTTTTTTTACCGTTTTGGTATCCCCAATATGAGTTATAATCAACACCCATCAAATCGGTAACCTCTTGTGTATTAGGCGAACTTTTTCCTCTACTGTTTTGAGCAAAAATCGAAGTTAAGTTTAAACTGTGTTTTTCGTTAATTTTTTTCTCAACACTAGCAAATAATGAATTTGCACTGTAATCTGTTCCTTGAAAATATCCTTCTTGAGCCCATCTTCTTGAAGCAGAAAGCGTATATGCCCAACCATCTTTGTTAAATCCAGATGCATGAGTAGCCATAGCTCTCCAACTATAATTTGTATTTGTTCCTGAGAAAGTAACTCTATTTCCTGGTCTGTAGAAAGAGGCTCTTGTATTAATTTCCTGAGTTCCTAATATATTACCAAAAGTATAATCATTTGGAGTTGTTCCCATTGAAAATTCTTGGTTTCTTGTAGCATCATTTAATCCACCCCAGTTACTCCATTGTGGTCTTCCATCATAAATCTTATTCATAGCTAAGCCATTAATCATGGTAACACCATATTCATTGTCTAAACCACGAACTCTAAATCTAGCTTGTCCCCAGTTAAAAGCTGCAGCTTGTTGAAATACATCTCTTGTAGCTTGTAATAATCCTGATGTACTTTCAGAACCACTATTGTCGTCACCTAAGTCATTTTCTGTAATGGTAACTAAACTCATTTGTTTTTCTGTTGTAATGTCTTCTTCAATAACAACTGTTCCCAAATCTAATAATTCTCCTTCTGTTAATTCTAGTTGAAACACTTGAGTAGTATAACCCGTGTAAGTGATAATTAAAGAATGATTTCCCGAAGGTACTTGGTCAAATTTAAAAATTCCATTAGAATTTGACACTTTAGATTGATTAGTACTTTCAATTGTCAATACAACGTTTTGGAGTGGCTTTAAAGTTTTAGAATCAATCACTTTACCCTGTAAACTAGCCTCTTGACCAAAAACAACCATTGTTTGTATTAATAATAAAATACCGAATAATAGTTTTTTCATAAAAAAATAATGTTTAAATCGTATATTAAAGTTATGTTAAGAACTACACTTAACAGTCTGCAAATGTACAACTTTTAATAATATTATCTACCTTTGGCACCGTCTTTGAATAAATTTGATATTAAAATAACATACCATTTATGAAAATTAAACAATTCCTTATTGCCTTTTTATTAGTAATCTCAGTAAATAAAGGGGTTTCACAAGAAAAGAAATTCGAATTACACACCATTGCATTTTATAATTTAGAAAATTTATTTGACACGATTAATGATCCTATTATTAATGATGAAGAATATTTACCTTCAAAAGGATGGACTTACAAAAATTACAAGAAGAAACTAGACAATCTAAGTAGGGTTTTGACCCAAATTGGAACTAATGACCAACAAAAAGCATCACCAACAATAATTGGTGTTTGTGAAATTGAAAACAGAAGAGTGCTAGAAGATTTAGTTAAACAACCTCGTTTAATTGACAAAAATTATAAAATCGTTCATTTTGACTCTCCTGATAAAAGAGGTATAGACACTGGATTCTTATATGATCCATTACATTTTACTCCTACTAGTTATAATAATGTTCCGTTATACGTTTATAAGGATGATAATGTAAAGTCAAAAAAAGAAAAAAATGAAGAAACAGACGACGCTGAATCAATAGATAAAAAATCCAGTAGAGTTTACACAAGAGACCAATTACTTGTAACAGGACTTTTAGATGGTGAAGAAGTTAGTTTTATTGTTAACCACTGGCCATCTCGTTCAGGTGGAGAGAAAAAGAGTAGCCCATACAGAGAAGCTGCCGGTGCTTTAAACAGAAAAATAATTGATTCATTATTCAAAATAAATCCTAATGCAAAAGTAATTACAATGGGAGATATGAATGATGGCCCTTATAACAAGAGTATTAAAAAACAAATTGGTGCTGTTGCTCACAAAGAAGATCTAAAAAAATTCGGTGTTTTTAACCCCATGGAAGAAATGTCAAATAATGGAATTGGATCTTTAGCTTATAGAGACTCATGGGATTTATTTGATCAAATTTTATTAACAGAACCATACATAAATAAAGATTATTCATCTTGGACTTTTTGGAAAGCTGGAGTTTATAATAAAGACTTCTTAATTCAAAAAGAAGGACAATATAAAGGATATCCTTTAAGAAATTCAAACGGAGTTCCCGGATTTAGTGATCACTTTCCAGTTTATGTTTATCTAATTAGAGAACAAAGAGCATTTAAAAAAGTAGTTACAAATGTCGTTTCTAACAAAAAAAGCATCTCTTTTACAAAAAATAAAGAAGGACAAATTGAAGTTCCATGCACCGTTAACAAAAACAATTCTAGCTTTGTATATGATGCAGAAGTTGAAGACATATTAATTTCAGGAAAAGAAGCATTATTTTTACTAAAAACAGGAAAAGTTAAACCTGAAAACTATTCTGGTCAACAGGCATATTCTTTAGCTGACGGAAGAATTCCAGAAGGTGCTACCTTGTTAATTGATACTATTGAGTTTAATGGTTTCACACTATCAAATGTAACTGCTGTAATTACTAATAGTATTTCATCTGATTTAGTAATTGGAGAAAACACATTGAAAACACTTGGAACTGTAGAGGTAAACTACAAAGAAAGCACGCTTTCAATCACAAAATAATTTTACTTTTACATATAAATTAAAGGTTAGTTAACGCTAACCTTTTTTTATTTTTAGTAACTTCGTAAGACTAAATATAATATTATGGGAATTCAAAAACCATTCAATCTTAATCAATGGGTTGAAGAAAATAGAGCTTTACTAAAACCACCTGTTGGAAACAAAAATCTATATATAAGTTCAGGTGATTATATCGTAATGATTGTTGCTGGACCCAATGCTAGAAAAGATTATCATTACAACGAAACCGAAGAATTATTCTACCAATTAGAAGGAAATATTACGGTTTATGTTCAGGATGAAGGCAAGAAAAAAGCAATGAAATTAGGTGCTGGTGACATGTTTTTATTACCTGCAAAAGTACCTCATTCACCAGTTCGTGAAGAAAACTCTATTGGATTAGTCGTTGAAAGAAAACGTGCGGGACAAGATATTCCCGATGGTTTACTTTGGTTTTGTGACAATTGCAATCACAAATTATACGAAGTTTACTTTGAACTAAAAGATATTGAAGTCGATTTTCTAGCGCATTTCAAACATTTTTACGGTTCAAAAGAATTACGAACTTGCGATAATTGTGGAACAGTTATGGAAACTGACAAACGATTTGTAAAATAATTTTTAGAAGCTATTTCCAGCTATTCACTATATCTTTTTATTTATTTTGGAAATAAATAAAAAGGATGCCGTTTCTATCTGGGCTAGGGCAAAATCTTAAAATCACAAGTTATTGTGTAACAACAATTGCAAAAAAAGTCAAAAAAAAGCCTTATTTTTGCTAATAATATAACAAAATCACTAAAAAAAGTTACAATGTCAACAATAGCACAACAATTCGGAATGGTTGAAGCACTAGAAAAACTAGGAGTAAAAGCCATTAACGAAGGAACCTCAACAGGAAACGAATGGTTTTCAAACGGAGAAATCATTGAAAGTTATTCACCTGTAGATGGTCAATTAATAGGAAAAGTAAAAACAACAACTGCTGCAGATTACGAAAAAGTAATGCAAAGCGCAACAGCTGCTTTCAAAACATTTAGAGCAATGCCAGCTCCACAAAGAGGAGAAATTGTTCGTCAGTTTGGAAACAAATTAAGAGAATTAAAAGAACCATTAGGAAAATTAGTTTCTTACGAAATGGGTAAATCTTTACAAGAAGGTTACGGAGAAGTGCAAGAAATGATCGACATCTGTGATTTTGCTGTAGGTTTATCAAGACAATTAAACGGACAAACAATTCCTTCAGAACGTCCTGGTCACGTAATGAGAGAACAATGGCATTCAATTGGTGTTGTTGGAATCATTTCTGCATTCAATTTTCCAGTAGCAGTTTGGGCTTGGAATACAGCTCTAGCTTGGATTTGTGGTGATGTTTGTGTTTGGAAAGGTTCAGAAAAAGCTCCTTTATGTACAATCGCTTGTCAAAATATAATTGCTGAAGTTTTAAAAGACAATAATTTACCAGAAGGTATTTCTTCTATCATTAACGGTGATTATAAAGTGGGTGAAATGATGACCACTGATACTAGAATTCCATTAATTTCTGCAACAGGTTCAACTCGTATGGGAAGAATTGTTGGTGCAAAAGTTGCGGAGCGTTTCGGAAAATCATTATTAGAGTTAGGTGGAAACAATGCAATTATTATTACACCAACAGCTGACTTAAAAGTTGTTGTTCCTGGTGCTGTATTTGGCGCAGTTGGAACGGCTGGACAAAGATGTACTTCTACAAGAAGATTAATCATTCACGAATCAGTTTATGATAAAGTTAGAGATGCAATTGTTGGTGCTTATGGTCAATTAACTATTGGAAATCCATTAGATCAAAAAAATCATATCGGACCACTAATTGACAAAGAATCAGTAAACACTTATTTAGCTGCAATTGAATCAGCTAAAGCTGAAGGTGGAAAAGTATTAGTTGAAGGTGGAGTTCTTTCTGGTGAAGGATACGAATCTGGATGTTATGTAAAACCTGCAATCATAGAAGCTGAAAATAGTTTTAAAATTGTACAGCATGAAACATTTGCTCCAGTTTTATATTTAATGAAATATTCTGGTGAAGTTGAAAACGCAATTGATTTACAAAATGGAGTTGTACAAGGATTATCATCAGCAATTATGACTAACGAATTAAAAGAAGCAGAAAAATTCTTATCATTCGCAGGTTCAGATTGTGGAATTGCTAACGTTAACATCGGAACTTCTGGTGCTGAAATTGGTGGTGCCTTTGGTGGTGAAAAAGAAACTGGTGGTGGACGTGAGTCTGGTTCTGATGCTTGGAAAGTATATATGAGAAGACAAACAAATACTGTAAATTATTCAGACGAATTGCCGTTAGCACAAGGAATTAAGTTTGATTTATAGTAAATGAGTATTAAGTATTAAGACATTTTTAAATATCAAAAAACCTGTAAAATATTTTTGCAGGTTTTTTTATTTTTTATCTATATTTCTGTGCGAAAGCTTTGACAAATCGTTTTTTTTTTTTTCTTTGTAAGGTTAATATACAATTTTATGAAAAAAATACTACTGATTCTTTTAGCAATAAATTCTATTGCTATGTTCTCGCAAAAAGTAATTATCGAAGAAAAATTTGAAAAAGACAATGTCCCTTTGGGTTATAATTTTTTAAGCCAAAAAAATGAATTGGTAATCCAAAAAGGAAAACATATTGGAATTTCAACCAATAGAGAAATTCATGAATTAGTCTGCTACGATTCCAAAGGAAATAAAAAAGTTTTACTTGAAAATGCTGAAGTTATGAATCCAGATTTTTCATATAGTGAAAATACTTTTAGGGTTATTGACTATGCTAAAATGAGTTATTCTGGCTCAACTTATAAATTTATAAAAGAGGGTAAAGATTCTAAAAAATATGATGTAAAAGAATATTATAATTATTTTATAGATGATTATCAATTTAATATAGAAAATCAAAAAGGAAAAACTTTTTCAAAAATAAATTTTGAGAAAGATGATTTGTATTTAAATAGTATGAATTTAAACACAAATAAGGTTAATAAATTTAAAATAGAAAAACCAGATATTTCAAGGCTTGTAGGTGGCGAAAACGTTAAATACGCTAAAGATTTAACTTTTAGTGTTATGCCTAAAAAAGAAAATTTTGAATTAATTACAAAAAGTATAAATAGCGACTACAAGTCAATGGTTTTGTATAGAACTGTTTATAATTTCGAAGGGAAAAAAGTTAAAGATTTAAATTACAACATTAACATAAAAGCAAATTATTTAATGTATTGTTTTAATGGTGGTGGACAAATAGGATACAATTCTAATGGATTTCCTGCTTTTGAAGATGATTTAAATATTAATAATTTTATTATAGATGAATTATCTAATGAAGTATATGTTTTTGGTTTAATTGGAAAAAAAGATAGAAGCGCTAGTTATTTTAAAAATGAACCATTAGGTTATTACATTTTTAAATTTAATGAAAAGGGTGATAAAATTTGGGAATCAATTAATATGATTTCTGACAAAAAAGATTTTAATGATGATCAAATAATTTCAAAATTAAATGCTTTCTTAACAATACAAAACAATCAATTAATATTTACTACAGGGCCAAGTTTATTTACTGGTAAAGATATAATGCATTATTCAGAAATAGAAATCAGTAGTGGAAAATTGATTTCGAGTTCAAAGCTAAATTATGAACAAATAAAGAGGGCATCAATGATGACTGGTACACGTGATTTCTTACTTTCCTTTATGGAATTAGAAAAAATGAAAAATAAAGCTTTTGATTATGCTGCTTTAATTATGTATAATAAAGATTCTAAATTTAAAAAATACATTGATTCAATAAATTCAAAAAACGAAGTTTCTTTTAACACCATTATTAACAAAGAAGGTACTTGGTTAATAGAATCGGATAATAGTACTTATTATAAAGTAACTTATTTCTAAAAGTTAACTAGAAAGAGAATAAAAAAAACCTGCAATATTTCAATTGCAGGTTTTTTTATAAAGTAATTCTATTTTATCGTTGCATATTCTTAGCTTCAATACTCATAGTTGCATGAGGAACTAATTTTAAACGTTCTTTAGCAATTAACTTTCCTGTTACTCTGCAAATTCCGTAGGTTTTGTTTTCTACACGGAAAAGTGCGTTCTTTAAATCGCGAAGAAATTTTTCTTGACGAATGGCCAATTGCGAATTTGCTTCTTTAGACATTGTTTCGCTTCCTTCTTCAAATGCTTTAAACGTTGGTGATGTATCATCAGTTCCATTATTTAAGTCATTCATATAAGCACTTTTTATCAAATCTAAATCTGATTGTGCTTTCTCGATTTTCTTTATAATTAAATCCTTAAATTCAGCTAAATCTGAGTCTGAAAATCTCATTTTGTCTTCGGTAATCATAATGTGTTATTTTGAGATTAATATTGTTGTTTTAATATCATCAAATTCAATTTCTGTGCCATTATTTACTTGATCTACAAAAACCAAACTTTCTGTTAATGTTTCAGATTTGATATAATCTTCGTTAGCTAGAACTGCCTCTTCTAACACAGCATTTTTTTCTAACTCCACTTTTATTTTATCCGTAACTTCTAAACCACTATCTTTTCTTATATTTTGAATTCTGTTGACTAACTCTCTCGCAATTCCTTCTTTTCTTAATTCGTCCGTAATTGTTATGTCTAAAGCTACTGTGATACCATTAGCATTAGCAACCAACCAACCCGGAATAT
Organism: Flavobacterium gelidilacus DSM 15343; assembly: GCF_000422685.1. GTDB lineage: Bacteria > Bacteroidota > Bacteroidia > Flavobacteriales > Flavobacteriaceae > Flavobacterium > Flavobacterium gelidilacus. Next base: position 127,052 of record NZ_AUGN01000010.1, read on the forward strand.
CTTGCGACGAAATCTCAACATCTTCTAAGGATAAATTTATGCTTTTTCCTGCAATTTCAATCATTAGGCTTCCTTTTGCATCAATCTCATTAATTTGTTTCGCCGTAAATGCCTGTATCTCTTTGGAAATCAGACCCATATCTTTTCCGAAACGTGGCCCAAGGGCTTTGAAATTTGGCTTAATTTGCTTCACCAAAACTCCAGAAGCATCGTCTAAAAACAAGATTTCTTTGACATTAACTTCAGCTTTTATAAGGTCAGAAACAGCTTCAATTTCAGCCTTTTGAGCATCGTCAAGTACCGGAATCATTACTTTTTGTAACGGTTGACGTACTTTAATCATTTCCTTTTTACGCAGTGATAACACTAAAGAAGAAACAGTCTGAGCTTTCAACATTTTGCTTTCCAACGATTTATCAACATATTTTTCAACATACTCTGGAAATTTTGCCAAATGTACGCTGTCAAAGTTTTCTGAATTTGTTGTTTGTGTTAAATCTCTGTAAAGTTTATCCATAAAGAAAGGTGCAATTGGTGCTCCTAATTTTGCAACAGTAACTAAACAAGTATACAATGTTTGGTAAGCTGCTATTTTATCTGTTCCATATTCCCCTTTCCAAAATCTTCTTCTACATAAACGAACGTACCAGTTACTTAGGTTTTCTTGTACGAAATCAGAAATTGCTCTTGCTACTTTTGTTGGTTCGTAATCTGCGTAGAAACTATCCACATCTTTAACCAAAGTATTTAATTCTGATAAAACCCAACGGTCAATTTCTGGTCTTTCTTCTAAAGGAATTTCAGCTTCAGCGTAAGTGAAATTATCAATATTTGCATATAAACTGAAAAATGAATATGTATTATATAAAGTTCCGAAGAATTTACGACGAACTTCTGCAACTCCTTCTATGTCAAATTTTAAATTATCCCACGGATTTGCATTAGCAATCATGTACCAACGTGTTGCATCTGGACCATATTCTGCTAAAGTTGTGAATGGATCAACAGCATTTCCTAAACGTTTAGACATTTTTTGTCCTTCTTTATCAAGAACCAATCCGTTTGAAACCACATTTTTATAAGCTACTTTATCGAAAACTAAAGTTCCAATTGCGTGTAACGTATAAAACCAACCGCGGGTTTGATCTACTCCTTCTGCAATAAAATCTGCTGGAAAATCTTGATTCTCATCAATTTTCTCTTTGTTTTCAAATGGATAATGCCATTGAGCGTAAGGCATTGAACCTGAATCAAACCAAACATCGATTAAATCACTTTCGCGTTTCATTGGTTTTCCTGATGCAGAAACTAATACAATTTCGTCCACAACATTTTTATGTAAATCAACTAAATCATAATTTGATTCGGCCATATTTCCAATTTCAAATCCTTTAAATGGATTTTCTTTTTGGAAACCAGCTTTTATTGATTTTTCAATTTCGTTATATAATTCTTCTATAGAACCTACTAAAATTTCTTCTGTTCCTTCTTCGTTCCTCCAAATTGGCAATGGAATTCCCCAATATCTTGAACGCGATAAATTCCAGTCATTTGCGTTTTTTAACCAATTTCCAAAACGACCTTCTCCAGTAGCTTTTGGTTTCCAGTTTATAGTTTCGTTTAGATCGAACATACGCTCTTTAACTTCAGTCACTTTAATGAACCAAGAATCTAATGGATAATATAAAATTGGTTTGTCTGTTCTCCAACAATGTGGATAACTGTGTACGTATTTTTCAACCTTAAAGGCTTTGTTTTCTTCTTTTAATTGGATTGCGATTTCTACATCAGCCGAACGCTCTGGTGCTTCACCATCATTGTAGTATTCATTTTTAACGTATTTTCCTGAATAATCCCCTAAACCTTGAATGAATCTTCCTTGTAAATCAACTAAAGGCACTAAATTATCATTAGCATCTTTTACTAACAATGGTGGTATTTCTGGAGTTGCTTCTTTAGCCACTTTAGCATCATCTGCTCCAAAAGTAGGTGCAGTATGAACAATTCCTGTTCCATCTTCTGTTGTAACGAAATCTCCTGAAATTATTCTAAAAGCATCTTCAGGATTATCATTAGGTAAAACTAAGGGCATTAATTGTTCGTAACGAATTCCAACTAAATCTGCACCTTTAAATTCAGTTAAAACTTGAAAAGGAATTTTCTTATCACCTTCTTTAAAGTTTTCAAAATCATGAGGTTCTGACGATTCGAAAAACCCTTTTGTAAATTGCTTTCCAACTAGATTTTTAGCTAGAATTACTTTTGTTGGTCGAAAAGTATATTGATTAAAAGTATCAACCAAAACATAATCTATTTTTGGTCCAACTGTTAAAGCTGTGTTTGAAGGCAATGTCCAAGGAGTTGTCGTCCAAGCTAAAATATGAATATCTCCAAATCCAGTTAAGAAATCTGGCAATGATTCATTAATAGCTTTAAATTGAGCTACAACTGTTGTATCAGTAACATCTCTGTAACTTCCTGGTTGATTTACTTCGTGAGAAGATAAACCTGTTCCAGCTTTTGGAGAATAAGGTTGAATTGTGTAACCTTTGTACATCAAATCTTTATTATAGATTTGTTTCAAAAGCCACCAAACCGTTTCCATATATTTAGATTTATAAGTAACATACGGATCTTCCATGTCTACCCAATACCCCATTTTTTCAGTCAAATCATTCCAAACATCTGTATAACGCATAACGGTTTTCTTACACGCTTCGTTATATTCTGACACAGAAATAGTTTTTCCGATATCTTCTTTGGTGATTCCTAATTCTTTTTCAGTTCCTAGTTCGACGGGTAAACCGTGTGTGTCCCAACCAGCTTTACGCTTAACTTGAAATCCTTTTTGAGTTTTATAGCGACAAAAAATATCTTTAATAGCACGAGCCATTACGTGGTGAATTCCAGGCAATCCGTTTGCAGAAGGAGGTCCTTCAAAAAAAACAAATGGTTGTTTTCCTTCACGAGAAGTTACCGATTGTTCGAATATCTTATTTTCTTTCCAAAATTTAAGGGTTTCTGATGCTACAGTTGGTAAGTCAAGTCCTTTATATTCAGTAAATTTTGTGCTCATTTTGTCGTTTTCTTAAATCAATTTGCGAAAGTAAGGAATTTTGAAAAAAAGAACACAGATTTAGTTAAAATTCATCAAATTTTTATGATAATTTTAGATTTGTAAAGGCAATATCAAAAATTATGAAAAAACTTCCTTTAAAACATCAAGAGATTTAGGTTTTTTGAATCCGTCTAAATGAACAGCATAAAAATCGAGAAGAATTTTTAGCAATAATTGTCTTTCAACTGAAGCAAAATTATTTTGCATGTCATCAAATTTTAAATCTATCAATCTGTTTAATAAACTGGTTTCGTGTTTCGACAAACAACTTGTTCCTTGAAACAGCGAAAAAACTCCGTCAATTGTTTCAAAGTAGGGCAATTCTCTATCGGAAATGTCTGGATAGAAACCTAAATATTTTGTCATCTCCAACAATAGTATTAAGTGAAAATTAGAAATTTCATCATGTGTATCTAACCATTGAAAAGCTGTTTCTAGAAAGGAGAATAAGTTTTCATTTTTTTCTTCTTCTTTTATGCTGTGATGCAATACTTCTGAAAGAAAAATGACTATTGTACTCTTAAAAATATTTGTGTTTATTGATTGATAAGGGAAAGCTAATTTGATTTCCTTAAAGTGCTCTAAAGTTCCTTTGTTTTTATGATTAGCTTCAATTTCAAGAATATTTAAAGGTTGAAAATAAGCGATTTTTTGATTGTTTTTTTTAGAAGAAAATGCACTTCTAACAAAATAAGTTTTTAAACCATCAGATTGTGTAAAACATTTTACAATAAGACTTTTCTCTTGAAACTTTAATACAGAAAGAACAATCGCTTTGGTTTTAACTTGCATTTCTACTTTGATAATTAACGAATAATCATGACTTTTTTGACTTTAGTTTCAATGCCATCTTCTGCAGAAATAAAAATCATATAAACTCCAGATGCAACTCTATATTTTCCAAAGGCAGTTGTATCCCATTCAATTGTTCCTCCTTCAGAAGTAGTTTCGTGAACAAGATTTCCTTCAATATCAGTGATTTTTATAGTTGCTTTGTCAATTAATCCGCTGATTTTTACAGTTCCATTAAATTCTGGTCGAACAGGATTTGGATAAACATAAACATTTGATAAATCGTCGCTTGGTTTAGTGTTTACTCCTAGAAAAGAAATTAGACCCTTATCGGTTGCCATAAAAACTTCACCTGTTACATCATCAATTTCTAAATCTATTATGTTGTTGCTAGGCAATGGAGAATTTGTTTTAGTAAAACGATATATTGTCTGTTGTCCGTTAGGAGAAACTAGAAAAACACCAGCTCCGGCTATTGAAACCCATTTGTTATTTGCGCCATCGACAGCAATATCTAAAACCGATTGCTGATAAAAAAGCTCTTGTGCTAGACCATCTTCCTCAATTATAATTGAATTTGCAACTATTTCATTTTCATTGATAAATTTATCTACAGACAATGTTCTTAGACCTCTGTAAGTTCCTATCCAAAGTTGGTTTCTGTTGTCTATAGCTAGGCAACGAATGTCATTGTTTGGTATATTTCCGTCTTCATCTTTAATAACGATAAACTTGTTATTAAAATTTTCGTTGAAAGCGACTAAACCATTTGCTCTAAAACAAGGAATCCATTTAGTACTATTTTTATCAATCACCAAAGGAGCATATCTTTCAGCTACAGCGTCTACTAAGACACTTGACATATCTATAGATTGCCATGTACCATTACTTTTTAATGATTTTAGAGGTCTTTCTACATATGCATTTGTCATCCAGAGATTTCCACTTTTGTCAAAAGCCGGTCCGTTTATACGAACAGATACATAAGTAGGTGTAGTAATTTGTTGATTTTGCAGACCGTTTGCTCCCGTATTTGTTTCATTAAAAACAGATATACCTGCGTTATTTATTTTCAACAAACCATCGTGATGAGAAGCAACATAAATTTCATCTTCATTAATGGGATTAACTGTTATATTGCTAAGAGTTGTTACTCCTAATAAATCATCATAAGGTATAATTTCCCAACCTACATTATTTGAAAATTTACTTATTCCTTTTTGTGACAAATTTGGGTCATAAGTTCTATCATAACCACCATAAACTGCCCATAAATATTTAGATGTTTTTTTTACTCGAAAAATATAATTTTGTTCAGGTCCATCTGGTGAAAGTAAATCAAAAAGAATTGGATTAGACAATTGTGTTTGAAAAAGTCCGTTATTTTCGGTTCCAATAAACAAATTATCATCAATTGTTATAGCACAAGTAAATAAATTAATATTATCTGGAATTTGTGTAACATGTGCAATTGTTGAGAATAAAATATCTAGAACATAAACATGATTATTGCAAGTAATTATAAGATTTTCATCGGTTGAAGTAAATTTTATTCCTTGCTGTGGCAATGAAAAAACTTGTTGAAAATTTGTACCATTATGTTTATATACTAATTGATTAGAATTTAAAGCTACCAATTGATTATTAAAATTAGTTATGCCTTTCCAAATTCCATTATCAAAAATTTGCCATTGATTAAAATCGATTAAATTTGGATTAGAAACTAATGCTTTTTTTATTCCTTGACTTGTAGTCGCTGCATAAATCTCTCCGTTGTAAACGGTAGTTTGTAATATCGGTAAATCTTCTCCCGATGAACCAATATAATAGGTGTCTTCAAATTCTAAGTTATTTAATTTTAAAACTGTAATGCCATAATTTGTGGAAATATAAACCTTATTATCAAACTCAAAAAAATGATTAATGGTTTTCATGTTTGGAGGTACGGGAACCTCGTTAATAATATCAACTTTGTTGATAATTGTTCCATCATCTTTTGTAATGATTATTAATCCGTTATCATTTCCGGTTAACGTCAATTTATAATTTTGACTATAATAAACTGAAGTTACAGTTTCTGGCTTAAAGCCATCAATAGAATTTTTTATATTTAATTCACTACTAACTATATCCTTAGAAAACAAAGCGTTTTCTGTTGCAGCTACAACTTTTGTGTTTCCATAGGAAATATCAATAATTTCATTGTAAGAATAATATCCTTTCCAAAGCTGATTAGTTTGTGAAAAAGAGACAATTGAAAATAATAGTAGTAAAAATGTTTTTCTCATTTGAATTATTTGATGCAAATATAATACAAACGTTTATATTTAAGTTTTATGATAAAAAAAGCTCTTCAAATTGAAGAGCTTTTAAAAATTTATTTAAAAAAAGTAATTTACACTACTCCTTGAGCTAGCATCGCATCAGCAACTTTAACGAAACCTGCAATGTTTGCACCTTTCACGTAGTCAACATAACCGTCAGCATCTGTACCATATTTTACACATGCTTCGTGAATATCTGCCATGATACTTTTTAATTTTTCATCAACTTCTTCACTTGTCCAAGCTAGACGAAGAGAGTTTTGAGACATTTCTAAACCTGAAGTTGCTACACCACCAGCGTTTGACGCTTTACCTGGAGCAAATAATATTTTTGCTTTATGGAAAACTTCAATTGCTTCTGGAGTTGAAGGCATATTTGCTCCTTCAGCAACACAGATACATCCGTTTGCTACTAAAGTTTTTGCTTCTTCATCGTTTAATTCGTTTTGAGTTGCGCAAGGTAATGCAACATCACATTTAACTTCCCAAGGACGTTTTCCTTCTACGAATTTTGCATTAGGATATTTTTTTACATATTCTGAGATTCTTGAAAAATCAACATTTTTAATTTGCATAATGTGTGCTAATCTTTCAGCATCAATTCCGTCTGCATCATAAATATATCCAGATGAATCAGAAGCAGTAACAACTTTCGCACCTAATTCTGTTGCTTTTTGCATTGCATATTGCGCTACGTTTCCTGATCCAGAAACCACAACAGTTTTACCTTTAAAACTATCTCCTTTAGTTGCTAACATGCTTTGAGCAAAATAAACATCTCCATAACCTGTTGCTTCTGGACGAATTAAAGATCCTCCAAAAGAAATTCCTTTACCTGTTAATACACCTGTAAATTCGTTTCTTAGTCTTTTATATTGACCAAACATAAAACCAACTTCTCTTCCTCCTACACCAATATCTCCAGCTGGTACATCAGTATTTGCACCAATATGTTTAGACAATTCAGTCATAAATGCTTGACAGAAGCGCATAATTTCATTTTCAGATTTTCCTTTTGGATCAAAATCAGCTCCACCTTTTCCACCACCCATAGGTAATGTTGTTAAACTATTTTTAAAAGTTTGTTCGAAAGCTAAGAATTTTAATATACTTAGGTTTACTGATGGATGGAAACGAATTCCTCCTTTATATGGTCCAATAGCTGAATTCATTTGAATTCTATAACCTCTATTTACTTGAGTTTTTCCAGCATCATCCGTCCAGACTACTCTAAACATAATAATTCTTTCAGACTCTACCATACGCTCTAAAAGCATTTTGTTTTGGTATTTTTTATTTTCTTCGATAAAAGGGATAACTGTTTCTGCTACCTCTTTAACAGCCTGCATAAATTCAGGTTCATTTGGGTTTCTTTTAGCAACCGCATCAATAAATGATAAAATATTTGCACTCATAATAGTGTGATTTTGTATTAGAAAAAACGTTTTCGTAATCGTTGGCAAATATACATTTTATTGTAATATTAATATTGAAGTTTTAATAATTATCAATAAAATTTAACTGATTTTTAGCAATTTGGTATATGATTTAGTTGATTAGATTACCAAATATTTAAAATTTACAGTCTTTTTAAGTCTTTTTTGGCTTATATTTTTCAATGTGGATATTGTTTTTATATATTTGTGGTTCAAAGTAATAAAACCCAAATGTTGAAAAAATTAATTATTCCGTTTTTTTTCCTTCTTTTTATTGGTGCAAAATCACACGCTCAGTTTGGTAGAACATATCAAGAAGTTGGAATTATGGCTGGTCCTGTATTTTTTAAATCGGATTATGGAGAACGTGGTGATTTTGAAAATTTTTCAAAAAACATGGGATATTCGGTCGGTGTTTTTTACTACTTTTCATTTATTGAAGACTATAAAAGTTTAAGAGAAAATTTTAAACTTAGAGTGGATGCATCTTACATGAAAGCAGATTTAGAACATTTCGGCAAATATGTAGACCCCGCAAAAACAAGTATTGTGGCAAACCAATTGAGAGCTATGAATGGTTCTACAAGTACAATAAATTTAGGACTTCAAATGGAGTTTTATCCATGGAAAACAGATGATTACAATAGAGGAACTACTTTCTCTCCATACATAAGTTTTGGTGGTCAAATGGGATATTATACTTCAAAAGTAAAATCAGATTTGGGACCAATTGGAACACCACTTACAACCCCAGTAAAATATGCAAGTGGAACAAGGAATGAAAGTCGTCCAGTTGCATCATTGACCTCTAGTGTTGGGGTTAGATATAGAATAGATGATTATAACTCATTAATATTTGATTCAAGATTACAGTATTATACCTCAGACTGGGTAGATGGTTTAAATCCTGACAGAAGAACATATACTGAAAACAAAACTAATGATTATTCATTAACTTTTAATTTTGGCTACGTTTATTACTTCAATTAAAGTTTATCTAAATTTAATATATTAAGCTCTTTTTTAAAGGGCTTTTTTTTATTTCACAAAGCTATTTAATAAAGTAATGTAAAGCCTCAAAACTTTTTAAACAGAGTCTTATATGGCAAATAATTTTTCAAGGTTAAAGGCTTTTTATTATAAATAGAATCTAATAAAATCAGTTTAGAGTGGTTTAATAAAAAAGCAGTATCATACTATAATACTGCTTTTTTTTAAATTTATAAATCAAATGCTTAGTTGACGATAATCTTTTTAGTGAAAGCTAATTCATCTCCTTCAAGTTTTAATAAATAAATACCTGACTGAATTGATTGAAGATTAATTGATTTTTCAGTATTAAAATCATTCATTGTTTGATTAAATACTTTCCTTCCATTAATATCATATAACTCTATATTTAAGTTACCACTATATTTAGCAATTGCAATATTTAACAATCCATTTGAAGGATTAGGAAAAACTTTAATCATATCTTCATTATTAAAAAGACTTGCTTTTAAGACACAATTTGGTCCTGGTGAAGGCTGAGTAAAATCTTGTACTTGATCATTAGGGTTGTTGTTACTTCCTGAAGATGCATTTAATCCAACTCCTCTTCTAGCAAAAACTTCCCAAATTAAACAATAATTTTGGCCACCAGTTGTTGCTTGGTCTGCTGCAATTAAGGCATCTCTTCCAGGTACTATTCCTGGGTTACATGGTTGTAATTTCAAACCATCTAAAACCAACTGCATAACTTTGTTATTTCCACCTGTTCCTGAGTATATATTTGAATCAAACCCATACTTATTTATATATGCCCATGATAAATCCCATAATGTTGTTGCCCAAAATTCACCAACAACATATCTATAACTTGTATTTGATGGATCTGTAGGTATTGGTTCGTTAGAATTAATAAAAGTTAATGGGTTGACAGACATATCAGTTGTATATGGATATTGTCTTAAACCTGCCCCTGTAGTTGGTTGACTAAGAACGAATGTAGCAATAGACTTGGGAGTTGTTCCTACATCACCAGTTTTTAATTGCATCATAAGAGCAAACCAATCTGACCATCCTTCACCCATTCCTTCATAATTACTTAAACAACTTGAATTTGCAGGTCCTCCTGTTAATCTATTAGAAATTCCGTGACCATATTCGTGAGAAATAATTCCATTATCGAAATCACCATCAGAATTCACAAATGTTACAGCGTCTGCTTTAATTGTTCCGTTAACTGTACCAAGAGCCATTTGTGCTAAAATAGCATTTCCTTGATTGTATGTAACAAAAATAGCTGGAATTGTAATTGTTGCATCTGCTCCCGACATATTAACCAAAGTATTTGGTAATGCTGCGTCGTTATTATAAACAATTACAGCTGAAGCACCAGCAAGTTGTGCATTTTTAACTTTTACAACAAAGTCACAATTACCTCTTTTAATAACTGCTATTTTTCCATTTAACTGAGCTGCATTAGTGGCAGCTGAACAAGCTTCGCTAGTTCCTCCTGCATCTAAATACAAAACAAAGTCAGAGGTAAAGCCTGGCAATGGAGGCAAAGGTACATTTCCGGGAGAAAATGCGTTATTAGCAACAGTATAATCACCAACAATTGAAGCAGGTGAATTAATTGTTAAAAATTTTGGTGTTGGTCCAACATTCCAAAGAAACATCTGCATTCTTGGGTTTGCACCATCCGCAGGAGTTGAAAAATTAGCATTATTGGTTCCCGAACCGTCTTGGCAATCAGCAAAAACTGCATCCCCTGAAAATGTAGTAGTTCCTCCTTTACCATAATTGTTTCTTTGAAAATTTCCATTTATTTCATTGAACCCGTATTGGTACCAAACATCGTGCATTATATTGTTCATATAAAACAAGTTTGTTGTAGCTGCATCTAAATAAGTAGAAGGTTGTGCACCTGTTCCTCCATAAGGAAAGTCAAACAATAAAGACGCTCCACCTGATGGACTTAGACCTGTTCCGTTATTTCCATCAGCATCTTCTTGAGCAAAGGTATTGTTACCTCTTGTATCTGTAAATTCATTTCCAGCTATTCCATTCACATCATGCCATCCGTAAGGAGATGCATTTGTGTTGTGAGGATTAGCTATTAATTGTCTTGCTATTTGATTTGGACTTTCATAATTGTATGGAATTACTCTGTAAGAACCAGATTGTGGATTTAACATTGTGTTATTAAATTCGTTAAATCCTTTTTTACTAAAGAAAAAATCATTTTTATGGTTATGATTTGTGTGATTTGCATCTCCAAAAGAACATGAAATAACCCAATCCTGCTTTTCTACTATTTGATTAGTAATAGCGTCGATTCTGACACTCCATAAATGATTATAATCTTGAGAATAAAAGTTCAGATCCCAAGCTAATCTCAATGTGTTTTCACTTGTAACTTGGTAAACTAATTCCGCTAAAACTGGATTATCTGTTAAATTTCCATTTGAAATTTTAAAGTTTTTTGATGAAGTGTTTTCAATTATTTCAGAATTAACTGCATCGTCATTAAGCAGTTGTCTTGCTGTTGATAGCGCTTGTAAAACTGAAACACTTGGTGTTACTGTATTTGTTTTTTGAGCTATATTTGGTATAAAAGAACTTGAGAAATTAATGACTTCTCCGTTTTTTACCCAAGCATTAGAGGCTGATTGAAAAATTTCAATTCCTTGATACCTTTGTTTAATGTAATAAACATCAATTTTAGTAGCGTTAGAATTTCCTTGACTTTCAACAACCCAATCAGATATATCTTGTGTTGATAACCCGAATTTTGCCTTGTTATTATTTAAATAATTTTGAATTTTTGCAGTTGGTTCTTGCGAAAATCCTATACTAATTGTAAATAAAAACAAGAATAGTAATGTTTTTTTCATAGTTTCTTAATAGTTTAATAATCACAAATATATACTTTTAGCTTATAACTAAAAATTATTTTTTGTGATATAATTGACTTTTAACCTTTGTTTGATTCTATAGTATTGTACAGTTGTAAAGCTTTTCCGTCAGTTAGCATAGATACAAAATGGCAAATATGCAATAATCTATCGTATTGGTTTTCTTTTTGAAATTGATATCTTTCTGGCAAAACTTTTAGAATTAAATTATCATAATTTGATGCTTTTCCTTCTATTTTATTGTTGTAAGCAATACAGAACTTATCTAAAAGAGTATTAATTACTTTGTAACCCATTAATTCTTTGTCAATTACTTCTCTACTTTGATATACGTTTTTAACACTAATTTGTATTATATCATCCATTTGAGCAGCATATTGACTTTTATCCATTAAAGCATAAGGAAATTCTCCTTTTAAAATTGCTTCTTCGTTTTCGATAAAAATCTTTACTGCGTCTTGAATTAAACTTCCAATGGCTAAAGCTCTTAAGTAACTTATTCTATCTTCTTTTGTGTTAAGAGAGTTATATTTTTTAGAATCAATTCCGTTTTTGACTAATTTGATTAAATATTCTAAGGCAAATTCTTCTTGAATTAAACCTAAGTTTATTCCGTCTTCAAAATCTATAATAGTGTAGCAAATATCGTCTGCTGCTTCTACTAAGTAGGCTAAAGGATGACGTTCAAAACCAATATCATTTCCTGCTTTGTTTTTAATTAAACCTAATTCTTGTGCTACATCTTTAAAAAAGATTTTGTCTTGTTGAAAAAAACCGTATTTCTTATCGCAAATTCTTGAAGTTGGTTTTTTAGGTAAACTTTCTTTCGGATATTTCATAAAAGCACCAAGAGTTGCATAAGTAATTCTAATTGAACCTTCTACTCCTTCTCTTGATGTTGTTAGTACTGAAAACCCATTTGCATTTCCTTCAAAATCTATTAAATCTTGCCATTCTTTATCGGAAACTTTGTCTTTGAATTGTTGACCGTTTCCAGTTTTGAAATATTCTCCAATGGCTTTTTCACCAGAATGTCCAAAAGGTGGATTTCCAATATCGTGAGCTAATGAAGCTGCTGCGACGATTGCACCAAAATCATTCATTTGATAACCATGAATTTCTGATAAATAAGGATATTTTTCAATGATTTTTTTTCCAACTAATCTTCCTAACGAACGACCAACAACAGAAACTTCTAAACTATGAGTCAATCTATTGTGAACAAAATCTGTTTTTGATAATGGAATAACTTGGGTTTTATCTTGCAAACTTCTAAAAGCTGAAGAAAAAATAATTCTATCATAATCTACCTCAAAACCTAAACGTGTATCATCTTCTTCTTTTCTAAGTCTTTTACTTGTATCACCTTGTCTTTTTAGTGATAATAGTTGTTCCCATTTCATCATTTTGATTTAAGATTTTTGATTAACGATTTTTGATTTCAGAATTTACAAACGTTTTCTTCATACACATACTTGTTTCAACACCAATATATTGTCCATAATTTGGAATATCTTGGTAGCCAAATTTTTTATATAAAGCAATGGCACTTTCTAATTTTTGTGAAGTTTCAAGAACACAAAATTCAAATCCTGACTCTTTTGCCCAACTTTCTAATTCAGTTAGAATTTTTGAGGCTATTTGTTTTCCTCTTGCTTCTGGCAAAACAAACATTCTTTTTAATTCTGCTGTTTTTGAATCTAATTCTTTGAAAGCTCCACAACCTAATGGAATTTCATTTTCATAAAAAACCACTACATTTTTAATATAAATTTGATTGAATTGCGCAAAAAAATCTTTTTCATCACCATCAATATCGACCAAATATTCATCAAACAACTTAGTTAAGTATTTAAAATCTTCATTTTCTGAAGTTGTTCTAAGCAGTTGATTCATAAAAATTATTTCTTTGAAGATTTAAATTTCAACACCTATTTGAGAAATAGAGTTTTGACTGTTTTTAATTTCTTCATATTTTTTAATATCTACAACAACAGTATCAGTCCATGTGTCATGCCATCCTTTATCACCGTTGCCTAAAAATGACAAAAACTCAAAAGGAACAATTCTACTTAATGTTCTTCTTAAAACCACATCTGACTGCGCTTTTGATCCATCAATCATTAAAACTTTTGTATTGGTTATGTATTTACCAATTGTTCTGCCGTTAATGCTTTCAAAAATCAAGTAATAAATAAACAAGAATAAGAAGCCAATAAGAATCTCTGTTACTTTATTAATGTTTTCCATAGCAAAAATAATGTCTTCACTACCTATTATTTGTGCATAAATGGCAACTAATAGACTTACTCCAAACATAAGTATGATTCTTATTATGTAGTCGACAACAAAATTGGCTAATCTTTTATTTTTTGATGCGAGCATATCCTTTGTAATTCGGATATTAGTATGTGGTTTTGTATTCATAAGCTTACTCTTTATCGTTCGCTAAGAAGAATACTCTTGACTTTTTTGGATACTTGTCATAACTAATATCACTTGGGTTTTCGATAACGGTTTTTAGATTCACCTCATCACCAATTTTAAATGATGCTACAGTGTACTTATAATCTAATAAATAAGGTCCACAGAAGAAATTTCCGTCTGCGTCTTGTTCAATAAATCCTGTATGAACTCCTTTTTTTTCCTTTGCCATGATTGCTTGATTTTTATTTTTTCAAATATACTTCAAAAAAGCAAAACAGCCTACAAATTAATGAAGGCTGTTTTTTTATTAGTTTTAAATTAATAAGGACTATTTATATTTTGCAATTATTTCACTAATAACTTTCTCTGTCAACTCTTCTCCTTTTAAAGTTGGAAAACCTTCCCATCTAACAATTCCATCAGGATCAATTAGAACACAATGTGGAATTCCTTGTACTTCATAAATGTTTTTTAAGGTTTCATTTGTATCAATAGCGCTGTAATAGTCTATTTTCACCTTTTTAAAATTATTTATTTTTTCTTTAGATTCGTCACTTATGCCAATAACAACTAAGTCCTCTTTAAACTTTTCATGAAAAGCATTTAATTCTGGAATCGCTCTTATACATGGACCACACCAAGTTGCCCAAAAATCAATTAAAATAAATTTGCCTTTAATATCTGGCTCAGAAGAAATCCATTCCTCAACAACTAATTCTGGAGCCTTTTCATTTAGAAAAGACTTTGCCCAAAGCTGTTTTTTTTGAGCAAAAATTGATAGTGAAAAAAGAAAAACGATTAAAAACATGCTTTTTCTAGACTTCATTCGTGAATGGTTTTTAGTGATTTATAAATTGTTTTTTTATTACTTATTTCAAATATACTTTAAAAAAATAAAACAGCCCTCAAATTAATGAAGGCTGTTTTGTTCTTTTCAATTTATTCTATATTCTTCTTAAGAACCACACATTTCACAATCGTCAATATCTGCATTTCTTGATAATTCGATCATTGCTTTGTATTCGGCAGCTGTCATTTCAACTGGTTCGTTTACAACAGAAATTGTTTCTAATTGTGGTTTAACCATTGGTTTTTCTACAGCTGCAAGAACTGGTTCTGCTTTTTTATCATTATTTAATGTAAACTTAATTGCATCAACCGCTGATTTCGTTCTTAAATAATACATTCCAGTTTTTAAACCACTTTTCCATGCATAAAAGTGCATTGAAGTCAGTTTAGA
This sequence comes from Flavobacterium gelidilacus DSM 15343, assembly GCF_000422685.1. Classification (GTDB taxonomy): domain Bacteria; phylum Bacteroidota; class Bacteroidia; order Flavobacteriales; family Flavobacteriaceae; genus Flavobacterium; species Flavobacterium gelidilacus. The sequence continues at coordinate 142,291 of NZ_AUGN01000010.1, forward strand.
ATAATTTGCATCTTGCATAAACAAGTTCAACGATTGCGATTGGTCAATGAAGTAACCTCTTTGACGAGACATATCAATAATATCTTTCATAGAAAGTTCCCAAACGGTTTTGTATAATTCTTTTAAGTCTTGAGGAATATCTAGATTCTGAACAGAACCGTTATTTCTCATTAACTCTTGCTTTAAAGTCTCATTCCAAAGTCCTAAGTCAACTAAATCGTGTAATAAATGTTTGTTTACTACAATAAATTCACCTGAAAGCACTCTTCTTGTATAAATATTTGAAGTATAAGGTTCAAAAGCTTCGTTATTACCTAAAATTTGAGAAGTTGAAGCTGTTGGCATTGGAGCCACTAAAAGTGAGTTTCTAACTCCATTTTTCATCACTTCTTTTCTTAAGCTTGCCCAATCCCATCTTCCTGACAATTCTTCGTCATTGATGTTCCATAAGTTATGTTGAAATTCTCCTTGCGAAATTGGAGAACCTTCAAATGTTGAATATGGACCTTCTTCGATTGCCATTTCCATTGAAGCCGTAACAGCAGCAAAGTATAACGTTTCGAAGATTTCTTGGTTTAATTTTTTAGCTTCATCACTTGTAAAAGGCATTCTAAGTAAAATGAAAGCATCTGCTAAACCTTGAACGCCTAATCCAACTGGACGGTGACGCATATTTGAATTTTTCGCTTCTTCAACTGGATAATAATTTCTATCAATTACTTTATTTAAGTTTCTTGTAACTCTTTTAGTTACTGTGTAAAGTAAATCGTGATCAAATTTTCCGTTATCAACAAACATTGGAAGTGAAATAGAAGCTAAATTACATACTGCTACTTCATCTGGAGCCGTATATTCCATAATCTCAGTACAAAGATTTGAAGAACGAATTGTTCCTAAATTCTTTTGATTTGATTTACGGTTTGCTGCATCTTTATACAACATATATGGTGTTCCTGTTTCGATTTGCGATTCAAGAATTTTTTCCCAAAGCTCACGTGCTTTTATAGTTTTTCTTCCTTTTCCAGCTGCTTCGTATGAAGTATAAAGTGTTTCAAATTCATCTCCATAAACATCACATAAACCTGGACATTCATTTGGACACATTAAAGTCCAAGTAGTATTTTCTTCTACACGTTTCATGAATAAATCTGAAGTCCACATAGCGAAGAATAAATCTCTTGCACGCATTTCTTCTTTTCCAGTATTTTTTTTCAAATCTAAGAATTCGAAAATATCTGCATGCCAAGTTTCTAAATAAATTGCGAAACTTCCTTTTCTTTTTCCACCACCTTGATCTACGTAACGAGCTGTATCATTAAAAACACGTAACATTGGTACAATTCCGTTTGAAGTTCCGTTTGTTCCTCTAATGTAAGAACCTGTTGCACGTACATTGTGAATTGACAATCCAATTCCACCTGCAGATTGTGATATTCTTGCCGTTTGTTTTAAAGTATCGTAAATTCCATCAATACTATCATCTTTCATGGTTAAAAGGAAACATGATGACATTTGTGGTTTTGGTGTTCCTGCGTTGAATAAAGTTGGAGTTGCATGCGTAAAGAATTTCTTAGACATTAAGTCATAAGTTTCTAAAGCAGATTCAATATCGTTTAGGTGAATTCCAATTGAAACACGCATTAACATATGTTGAGGTCTTTCAACAATTTTTCCGTTTATTTTTAATAAATACGAACGTTCTAATGTTTTGAAACCGAAATAATCATAATTAAAATCTCTGTTGTAAATAATATATGAATCTAAAACAGCAGCATTTTCTTGAATAACCTTATATACTTCTTCTGATAAAAGAGGTGCTTCTTTTCCTGTTCTTGGGTTAACATATTCAAACATTTCTGTTGCCGTTTCTGAGAAAGACTTCGTTGTGTTTTTATGTAAATTTGAAACTGCAATACGCGCAGCAAGTTGTGCGTAATCTGGATGAGAAATTGTCATTGATGCAGCTGTTTCTGCGGCAAGATTATCTAATTCTGATGTACTTACACCATCATAAAGACCTTCAATTACTCGCATTGCTACTTTTACAGCGTCTACTAAATCATTTAAACCATAGCAAAGCTTTTTTACACGATCTGTGATTTTGTCAAAACTTACTGGTTCTTTGTGCCCATCTCTTTTTACTACGTACATACTCTTTTTTGTTTCTTGAAAATAGAAAATCCCTTCCCTATAATCGGGTTATTTGTTTTTTTTGTTGCTTAACAACTTAATTACTTAGTAGCAGAGCTACTAAGTTTAAAAATCAGCGTCGAAACTAATTTTTTGTGCTTCACTATCTGTGTTCATTACACCAGCTTTTTGGTATTCTGCTACACGTTTTTCAAAGAAATTTGTTTTTCCTTGAAGCGAAATCATATCCATAAAATCAAATGGGTTTGAAGAATTGAAAACTCTTTCACATTCTAATTCTACTAATAATCTATCCGTTACGAATTCTAAATATTGCGTCATCAAGGTTGCGTTCATTCCAATTAAACTAGCTGGTAATGATTCTGTAATAAATTGACGTTCGATATTTAAAGCATCAACAATAATTTCTTTAATACGTTCTTTTGGTACTTTATTAATTAAGTGATGGTTATGTAAATGCACAGCAAAATCACAATGCATTCCTTCATCACGAGAAATTAATTCGTTTGAAAAAGTTAAACCTGGCATTAATCCACGTTTTTTTAACCAAAAAATTGAACAAAAAGATCCTGAAAAGAAAATTCCTTCTACAGCAGCGAAAGCAATTAATCTTTCTGCGAATGAATCAGATTCAATCCATTTTAGAGCCCAATCCGCTTTTTCTTTAATGGCTGGAAAAGTTTCAATAGCATGAAATAATTCATGTTTCTCCGCTTCATCTTTCACATAAGTATCAATCAAAAGCGAATAGGTTTCACTATGAATGTTTTCCATCATGATTTGGAAACCGTAGAAAAATTTTGCTTCTGGATATTGCACTTCGTTTACAAAGTTTTCGGCTAAATTTTCGTTTACAATTCCGTCTGAAGCTGCAAAAAAAGCTAAAACGTGTTTGATAAAATAACGTTCATCATCATTTAATTTATTATTCCAATCGTTTAAATCGGTATGTAGATCAATTTCTTCAGCTGTCCAAATACAAGCTTCCTGTTTTTTATACCATTCCCAAAGATCTTGATGTTTGATAGGAAAAATAACGAATCTGTCTTTATTTGGTTGTAAAATTGGTTCAACTGTTGCCATGATAATATATTTTGGGTTGTGAGTTTGAGTACTTCTTGATGTTTACAAAGTTGGCGATTTATTGTCTGAAATGAAAGTCAAACTTATCCACAATCAAGGGAAGTTTTTAACAAAGAGTAAAAAAAGACTTGCTAAAAACATAATCATAAAATTCTGTTATTCAATGATTTACAAAAATAAAATTTAACTAGTAAATCCTTGTAACTATGAGTAAACACATTAGATGCGAGCGTTTTAAACTGTGAAGAAAATGTTAAAAAAAATAAGGTGAATTGAATTTCAAATTGCATAGCAAATTAAAAATATAAAGCTTCATTTTTAAAGTTTAGATTTCATATCTTTAATTATTATTTTAACTCACTTTATTTTATGAAGACTTTATTTTTATTTTTGATTAACTCACTTTTAATTTCTGCATACTCACAAACAACCACAATAGAATACAAGTTACAGCGAAATATTAGTGAAAAGAAACTTAAAGAACAACCAGGTTTTGCAAAAAAAGCATTTTCAAAAGATTATTTCTACATTTTAACATACAGCAACGACATTGTTGAATATAAAATTAATGATTCCATTAAGGACAATGAATCTTATTTAGATTATGAAAAAAATGAAGTAATAAGGATTGACAAATCAATGCAGAAATACATTTATAAAGACTTAAAAAAGAACATTACTTATTCAAAATTAAATTCATTTGACGAAACATTGAATATAAAAGACAGCTTAATTGATAGAAAATGGAAAATCACATCAGAAACCAAAATAATAAATGGTCTTGTTTGTAAAAAAGCAATTTCGAAAATTTTTAAAGTAAAAACTTATGCGTGGTTTACTGAAGAAATTAATATAAAAACAGGGCCAGATTTATTTGATGGATTACCTGGATTAATTCTTGAAATAAACACAGAGCATTTAAATTGGATTGCAACTTCTTTAAAAACAGAATTAAAAGATTCTATTATCAAAAAGCCGGAATTTACAGGTAAAATTTACACTTTTAAAGAAGGGAAAAAAATAACCAAAGAAAAACTACTAAATCGTTATTAATTAGTTTTTACTTCTTCATTTCAGCAGCCACTTTTTCTAAATCATCATACCATTCTTGTCCAAATTTGCGAATTAGTGCTTCTTTCAAAAATTTATAAACAGGCACATCTAATTCTTTTCCTAAAGAACAGGCATCATCACAAATATGCCACTTGTGATAATTTACAGCAGAAAAATCAGCATATTCTTTCACACGAACTGGATATAAATGACAAGAGACCGGTTTTTTCCAATCTATAATTCCCTGATTATAGGCTTGTTCTATACCACAAAGAGCCGTTTTTTTATCAAAAATTACGTAAGCACAATCTTTTCCTCCAATCAATGTAGTTTCTGGCTCACCATCAAGACCGACAACAGAAGTCCCTTGTTCTTCAATGGCTTTGATTCCTTCTTTTCTTAAAAAAGGCTTTATTTTTGGATAAATTTCTTTCAATTTCTCAACTTCAGATTGATCTAAAGGCGCACCAGCGTCACCATCGACACAGCATGCTCCTTTACAAGCAGAAAGATTACAAACAAACTCTTTCTCAAGAATATCTTCAGAAACGATGGTTTTATTTAATTGAAACATTATACTTTATTTAGCTGGCAAATATAAGTAATTGATTGTTGTTATTGGAAACATTTCAATCTTTCAAGCTATTTTTATTCTTTTGAGTGATAATGTATCGTTAAATTCAAACTTAGCTTGATGCATTATTATTATCTTTGCACATAACTTAACACCAATGATTGATTTGGATTTTATTTTTAAGATAAATTGGAAAGATATATTTACGATTAGTATGATTCTTTTTGCTGTTATTGACATTATCGGAAGTATTCCTATAATTGTTGGTTTACGTAGTAAAATAGGACATATTCAATCTGAAAAAGCTACTATTGTTGCAGCTATTATTATGATAGCTTTTTTGTTTGTTGGAGAAGAAATTCTTAAACTCATTGGAATTGATGCTAATTCGTTTGCTGTTGCAGGTTCTTTTGTATTGTTCTTTTTAGCTTTGGAAATGATTCTTGGTATTGATTTGCATAAAGAAGACAATCCTTCGACTGCTTCGATTGTGCCAATTGCTTTTCCGTTAATTGCAGGTGCAGGAACAATGACGACAATTTTGTCATTACGTGCTGCCTATGACAAAATAAATATTATCATTGCTATAATTATAAATGTAATTGTGGTTTATGGTGTGTTAAAATCTTCGGGGAAAATTGAACGCTTATTAGGTGTAAACGGAATAGGAATTATAAGAAAAATATTTGGCGTAATTTTGTTAGCTATAGCTGTAAAATTATTTGCAGCCAACATTAAAGGATTGTTTATTTAAAAAAAAATATAATGAAAATATTTAGCTACGTTGTAATTGTATTGGCATTGGCCTTAATCATTTTTAATTTTTCAAAAGTTAATTTTGATAGTCCCTTTGAGGGAAATAGTTCTGTTGCCTTAATTGGTGTTGTTTGTGGTTTCTGTGCTATTTTTTTAATGGTAATTTTTAGATTATCAAAAATGGTTGAAGAAAAAACTAAGGATAAATAACAGTAAACAATTTAGATTATGTTTGATGTACTAATTATTGGCGGTGGTGTTTCTGGTGTTTCCTGTGCTTTGGTTTTAGGTTCCGCAAAGAACAAACCTTTTGCGACCGATAAGAAAATTGGAATCATTACACATCAAAAAGCTTCTTCTTTGCAAAATGCAGTTTTTAATAATGCATACGGAATTCCGCCAGGAAAGTTAGGCTCTGACTTATTAACAGAAAGTGTTGAGCATTTGCAAAAACTTTATCCACATGTTGAACAGATTAATGGTGAAAAAGTTTTAAAAATTCAGGGTGAAGTTGGCGATTATACTTTAATTACCAATAAAAATACATTCAAAACCAAAATTATCGCCATTGGAATTGGTTCCTCTAGTCCTTTTATGATTGAAGGTTTAGAAAGTTTTATTGAACCTCATCAAAAAGCTGCTCCTGAAAAAAACAGAATTCAGTTAAAAAATCACGACCATTTAGTTAAAGAAGGCGTTTATGTTATGGGAACTTTAGCAGGACAAAGAAGTCAACTTGCTATTGCTGCAGGAAGTGGCGCAAGTGTTGCTACAGATATTCTTAGTTTATGGAATGAGGGAAAACCTGTTCAGGTTCATGATGCTTTAGGAAAATAATTGTTTTTACTTCATCACTTTTTTAACCATTGCATCTTGCGAAAGAATAATTTGGTAGTAAGAATCATCATCAAATAATTGACGAATAAATTCTGCATATAAATAGATTTTTACTTTTTCTTTTTGGGTAGAAAAGTTTAATAAAAATCCACTTTGTGCTACATATTCTTTAAAACTATTTAGGTATTTATCATTACCAACAATTTCTTTTTTTAACCCTTCTTTTGAAAGCTTGTTGAAAAATTTTCGGTCTTTATCTAGTTGTTCAAAGACAAAGTAATCTACTACTCCAGACTTCATTATCATTAGTGTAGCTTCTTCTCCGTGTTTGGCTTCATAAGGCACAAAAACATCAGGTGTAATTCCACCACCACCAAAAACGATTCTGCCGTTTTTAGTCTTGAATTTTAAGCTGTCGGCTACTTTTATGCTATCTTTTTCATATAATTCACCACTTATAAAACGTTTTTCAAATTCATTAAAATAGCCATCAGCTTTATCTTCATAAGGTTTTTGAATAGATCGCCCAGAAGGTGTATAATATCTTGCGACTGTTAATCGAATCATTGAACCATCACCAAGAGGCATTTCCCTTTGAACTAATCCCTTTCCGAAAGAACGTCTTCCTACAATTGTTCCTCTATCATTGTCTTGAATCGCTCCGGCTAAAACTTCACTAGCAGAAGCACTATTTTCGTTGATTAAAATAGTCACTTTACCGGTTTCGAAATCTCCTTTTTTTGTAGCAAATGTTTTTTCTTCAGTTCCTTTTTTGTTAATGGTTTTAACGATTAATTCTTTATCTTTAAGAAATTCATCAACCATTTCTGTTGCTATTTCTAAATAACCACCACCATTATCTCGTAAATCAATAATAAGTTCGGTTGCACCAATATTTTTTAATTTTAAAATAGCTTTGTGAAATTCATCAAAAGTAGTTTCAGCAAATCTATTTACTTTAATATAACCTGTTTTATCATCAATCAATGTCGCAATATCAACACTTTTTATGGGCACAATGTCTCTAGTTACATTTACTTTAAATTTTTTATTAGTTGCTTTACGAAATATTGTTAACTCAACTTTAGAACCTTCTTCTCCTTTTAACTTAGCAAACAAAGTTTCGTTTGATACTTTCTTATTAAATAATTGAAATTTATCGGCAAATAATATTCTGTCACCCGATTTTATACCCGCTTTATCAGAAGGCCCATTTTTTATTGGTTTTATAACAACTACGGTGTCTTTATGTAAATAGAAGTTAATTCCAATACCTACAAAATCACCTTTCATACTTTGGTTAATTTGTTCTACTTCATTTTTTGCAATGTAGACGGAATGAGGATCCAAGTTTTCTAAAATTCCATTAACCGTTAAATCTACTATAGAATCTGTATTGATATCATCAACATATTCATTGTCAATAAGATTGATTAGTTTATTTAATTTTTCAGATTTTGTATTACGAGAAAAATTTGCATTTGGTAAAAAAGCAGTAATAAAACCTCCTAACAAAAGTCCAATGGCAATTGATAAACTTATAATAATAGGAAGATATACTTTATTAACTTTCATTTCTTTTATTGCGTTAAATCTTCAATTAAATCAACTTCTACTCCTGCTTTTCTTAAAAAATCTAAGCCTGAACAATCTTTGTATTCTTGATGGTAAACAACTCTCTTAATTCCGGATTGATGAATTAGTTTACTACAATCTTTACATGGAGAAAGTGTTATGTATAAAGTTGCACCTTCACAAGATTGGGTTGAGCGCGCTACTTTTGAAATTGCATTAGCTTCTGCATGAAGTACATACCATTTTGTATTATTCTCTTCATCTTCGCAACAATTTTCAAATCCAGAAGGTGTTCCGTTATATCCATCAGAAATAATCATTTTATCTCTAACAATTATCGCACCAACTTTTTTTCGATTGCAATAGGATAATTGACCCCATTCTTTTGCTATTCTTAAATAAGCTTTATCGTATTTCTCTTTTTTTTGTGACATATTATTTATTCCAAATTTCACTTTCTATTATCATGGGCAAAACTACTCCAATTACAAAAGCTGACATAACTAAAGCCCAATCTTTTTTAGAAAATCTAAAGAAAGTTTGAACAATATAAGCTAGGATTAAAACGGCAAAAACTGCAATTAGTTGTGCGGCCTCAATTCCTAATGCAAATTCTAATGACGGAATTAATTTATCAGAAGCATTTCCTGGCAAAATTGATTTAAAATAATTTGAAAAGCCTAAGCCATGAATTACACCAAAGAACAATGTAGTTACACCCATAAAAGATAAGTTTCCGTTGCCTTTTGTGTTTTTTCCTGCTGTAAAAAGTGTATAGAATGCAGTAGTAATAATTGTTATTGGAATTAAAAATTCTATCGCATTTGGGTTTACATAAATCACGCTATATACCGACAAGATCAATGACATCGTGTGACCTATTGTAAATAGAGAAACCAAAAGCAATACTCTTTTCCAATCTTTAAAAGTATAGGGAATCATTAATGCAATTAAAAACAAAACGTGATCATATGCATTAATATCTAAAACGTGATTGATTCCAACTTTAAAATACAACCAAAATTCTGACATTAGTAATTTGTTTAATAATATCAAAACTACAACTTATTTTCAGATTTTTAGAAAGATTAAGAAAAGCTTATAAATAATTTTATTTAAATTCTAAATAAAAGTATATTTGCAGAATTAAAATTAAAACTATGTCATTTTCAGATTTATTTGATAACGAATTCAAAAACAGAAATAAAGGTCATTTTTCATCAATCGTTAGAGTAGCTTTATCAGATGGCGAATTAACAACAGAAGAAAGAGCGTTTTTAGATAAATTAGCTATTCGTTTAGAAATTTCTCAAGCAGAATACGATGAGATTTTAGAAAGCCCATCTAAATACCCTGTTAATCCTCCTCATTTACATGTTCAAAGACTAGAGCGTTTATACGACTTGTCGAGAATGGTTTATGCTGATCATGTATTGGGTCCAAAACAAAAAGCAATTTTAACTCGTTTTGCTTTGGCATTAGGTTTTACACCAAGTAATGTATCCTATATCGTTGACAAAGCTTTGTCATTATTAGTGTTAAATGTAGACTTAGATACTTTTATTTATGAAATACAACACATGAATAAATAAGAATTATAAAGCATAAAAAAAGGAGCAATTATTTATTGCTCCTTTTTTATTTTTAATACTTTATAAATTGAAGTAAAGATGTCTTCTGCAGAAAAAGGTTTAACAATGTAATCATCTACTTTTAATGTTTTGCCTAATTCTTTGTCTTTTTTAATATCATAAGCACTTAATGCGACAATCTTTGTGTTGTTAAAGTTATCGTTGGTCATTATATATTCAATAGCTTCAAAACCATTCATTTTTGGCATATGAAGATCCATAAAAATTAAATCATATTCTTCTTTTTTAGCCATTTCTATAGCGTGTTCACCATTGTTTGCAATATCCATGTAAAAACCACCATGATTTACTAATAATTTCATCAAAACCAATTGATTAATTTCATTGTCATCAACTATAAGTACGTTAAACTTATTCTTAATATCAATTTTAGTGAATTTTTTAATTGATTTTCTTGATTTTTGAGATTCAATTTCAGCTTCAAAAGGCAACGTTAGTTCAAATTTCGAACCTTCATTTACTTTTGAATCAAAAGAAAACGAACCATTCATTAATTCTATTAATTTAGTAACGATTGACAATCCTAAACCAGAACCTTCAATATCTTGATTATGTAATTTTTTGAAACTTTCGAATTGATTATTGCTTGTTTTTTCAAATCCAATTCCTGTGTCTTTTATACTAAATTTTAATCTAACATTTTTAGCTCTTCTGTAGTCTAATGAAATTTCGAAAACTACTTTTCCTTCGTTAGTATATTTGTAAGCGTTATCTACAAGATTAGTTATGATTTGTACAACTCTATTATAATCTCCAATTAATTTACTTGGGACTTTATTAGAAATCACAACCTGAAATTCAATATTCTTTAAAATGAATTTTTCTAAATAAACACGTTCAATATTTTTTATTAATTCATCTAAATCGAACGAACTACTTTCTATTTTAAATTCACCATATTCTATTTTAGACAAGTCAAAAACATCACCAACTAATCTATCCATATGAGACATGGAAGAACTAATTGTTGACAACAATTCTTTCTGTTCGTAAGTAAGGTTTTCTTTTCTAAACAATTCTAACAAACCTAAAACTCCAGAAATAGGCGTTCTTAAGTCATGACTAATAGAAGCTAAAAATTTGTTCTTAAAACTTTTTTCTTGGTTTAGCTTTATATTTTTCTCATTTTCATGAAAGTTAGAAATAAACAATTCATTTTTATCTTGTGTTACTTCTTGAATTTCTTTGTAGTATTCGGATCTATCAAAAATTAATAAAAAAGGATTTTGCTTAATCGAACCAGAATACACTATAATATCAGCAATAATATTTATATCACCTATTTGCAATAATATTATTTTGAAAATTTCTTCTATATCTTTTGTTTGAATAATTGTATTAAAAACCTCAAAAAAGGGATGAATATCGTATATAGTTTTGGCTTTACTTACAGGAAATAAAGTGTCGTCTGAAGTTATAATTTTTCCATTAAAGTCAAACTCAATTTTTTGAATAATTACATTCAGATAAGTATCTATTGTTTTTTGAATCATATGTTATTTAAAAAATTTAATCCTAATTTATTAAAAATTTCTTCAACATTTTTACTTGTCTTAGCACTTGTAAAAAAATCTATTGGATAGTTTATTTGTTTTTTAAATTCTTTTTTATCTATTAAATCTACCTTGTTTGCAATAGTTAACAATTGTGCTGATGGATAATTTGACTTCAAATAAGCGATCTCACTTTCAATATTAACATACGTTGAACTTCTTGTAGGATCAATTACATACATAAAACCTGAAGTTCCAATTAAATGCGACTTTCTTACCTTTTCTACATCATCTTTCCCTTCTAAATCCCAAATTACAAACGTTAGCTTTTGTCCATTGACTTCTATTTCCTTTTTTAAAATATGAACCCCAATGGTAACCTTATAATCATCGGTAAAAACATCATCCACAAAACGTCTTATGATAGAAGTTTTACCTACACCAAAGTGACCTACTAATACTACTTTTTTTGAATTAATCATTAAATAACGATTCTATTAATTTGTTTGTGACTTTTGAGTCTTCTACTAACTTTTCTTTTTTGTGTTTTGAAGCAAAATCTAAAATTTTATCTTCTAACTCATCCTTAAATTCTGTGTTAAACGAGCCAGAAATTACTGCTGCCACATAATAAGACGACATATTTTGAATATAAATATTATATAATTCATATTGAATTAATTCTAAGCTTTGTTCTTCTTTTGTAAAGGCATCTTCGACAAAACTTTTGATGGCAGTTAGCATTCCTGCGATCATGTCTTTATCAATATTTTCTTGACTTTTTGAAACATTTGCAATCAATAAACCAGAACCTTTTTCTATAATAAAAACTTGTTCAACATTTGGTTTAGCCATTTCTGAAAGAATAATGCTTTCTTCTGAAACACCTGTGAAAAACGATTTGAATTTACGTTTCCATTTTTTTATTGAAAAAGTACTTTGAACTTGGCTATTTATGCTTTCAGACAAGTTTTTCATTTCTTGCTGAATATATTTTTTAATCATTTTTCCAATAATAGGAAATAATGCCTCTACAACTTGATCTTGAGAATCTCTAATTTGAATTTTTAATGCTTCTGTAATTGTTGGTCCTAATTTAGAAGGAATTTCATCTGCAAAAGTTTCAATTTTTTTATCAATTATAGGATTAACTTTTTCAGAAAGTAATTCTTCTTCGTTTAATGTTTTTTCAACTGATTCTAATTTTTGAAGAATTTGTAACGCAAAATCCCTGTCCTCATTAAGAAGCAGCTGTTTAAGTTTTACTAATTTTTCTGAATCGGTCATTTTTTAGAAAGAATTAATCTTTCATTATCTTTTCTCCCATAGAAACTAATAATGAACCTAATAAATTTCTATCTACTTTTTTATGATTTAATTCGTCTGTTTTTTCGTTAACCTTATCTTCTAATTCTGTAATACGAATATTTAAATCTGTTGACAAATTATCAATTGTAGTAGAAAGTTCTTTGTGAGTATCTTCGATTAAAGCTTCGATTTCTTCTTTCCTTTTTTCAATATGACTTTTAATCGAATTAAATTCTGCATCAATTTGCTGAATATTTTCACCAAAAATCAGATTCTTAATTGCTTCCAATCGTTGAGCTGATTCATTAGTGTTTGCAGAATTTACATCAACTTCTTTGTTTTGATTTTTAGACATTTACTATACGTTTTCGTTTGTTTAGGATTTGCAAATGTAAAAAAAAATTAACATATTAAATATCTTTGACTTAAAATGGTTATAACATATGGTCTTTGAGATGTTAAATATTGTTTTTAAAGGTTATTTGTGGGGAAAATTAAGAATTCTTCATGAATTCTTCTGCCTTTTCAACCATGTTATAACTTCCACAGAAAAAAGAAACTCTTTGATGTAGTTCTGTTGGTTCAATTTCCATAATTCTATTGTACCCATCAGATGCTTTTCCACCAGCTTGTTCTGCCAAGAAAGCCATTGGGTTGCATTCGTAAAGCAAACGCAATTTACCATTTGGTGCTTTTGAACTTGTAGGGTAAATATATATCCCACCTTTAATCATATTTCTATGGAAATCCGAAACCAAACTTCCAATATATCTTGAAGAATAAGGTCTATCACCTTCTTCAGCTTGACAATATTTTAAATAATTTTTTACACCCTGAGGAAAATGAACATAATTTCCTTCGTTGATAGAGTAAATATTTCCATCTTTAGAAAATTGCATATTTGGATGTGAAAGATAAAACGTCCCAATTGCTGGATTTAAAGTAAAACCATTTACTCCATGACCAGTTGTATAAACTAGCATAGTTGAAGTTCCATAAACAACATAACCCGCAGCAACTTGATTAACACCTTTCTGCAGAAAATCTTCACTTGTAACAGGAGTTCCAACAGGAGTTACTCTTCTAAAAACCGAAAAAATTGTTCCAACTGAAACATTTACATCAATATTTGAAGATCCATCCAAAGGATCCATTAACACAACATATTTGTTTTGATTATTTTCATCTAAACTGTTTACAGTGATAAAATCATCATTTTCTTCAGATGCAATTCCACAAACAATGTTTCTATTTATTAAAGTTTGAATAAATGTGTCATTGGCAAATACATCTAACTTTTGTTGGTCTTCCCCTTGAATATTTTGTTCTCCAGCTGCTCCAACGATATCAACTAAACCAGCTTTATTTACTTTATAATTAACAACTTTAGCCGCTAATCTAATAGAGTTAATGATTCTAGATAATTCACCTGTTGAGTATTGAAATGCATTTTGATTTTCAATTATGTATTCCCCTAAAGTTTTGTTTTTTTCTTGCATTTCGAAATCGATGTAGTTGTGTTAATGGCACAAATATCGGATTTTTTGTGAAAAGAAATAGGATTTTTAGGTATATGTTTTTCTTAATGTTATTTTTGCTTAAATTTTGATATTATGATAATAAGAAAAGGAACAAAAGAAGATATGCAAGCTGTACTCGATTTAATCATTGAGTTAGCTGTTTTTGAAAAAGAGCCTGATGCTGTTGTCGTTACCAAAGAAGATTTAATTAGAGATGGATTTTCTTCAAACCCTTTATTTCATACTTTTGTAGCAGAAAAAAATGGTGAAATTGTTGGTGTAGCTTTATATTATTACAGATATTCTACTTGGAAGGGAAAAACCATTCATTTAGAAGATTTAGTTGTAAAAGAAAGTCAACGAGGAACTGGTGCTGGATTTGCTCTATATAGCGAAATCATAAAACAAGGAAAAAAAGACAACGTTAGAAGAATTGAATGGAACGTTTTAGATTGGAATGAAAATGCTATTGCTTTTTATGAAAAATCTGGAGCAAATATTCTAAAAGATTGGTATGTTGTGCAAATGGATGAAAAAGCTATTTCAAATTTTTTAGTGAATTTGAAAAGCAAAAAATAAAAAATAAACTCCAAAATCCAAAACTTGCACTGTTAAAGCAAACCATTTGGAATTTGGAATTTGGAATATTGGAATTTATAAAAAATTTGAAGAATGAAAATTTTTAAGTTTGGTGGTGCGTCAGTTAAAGATGCTGATGGAGTAAAAAACGTTTTAAATGTTTTAAAAACAGTTGGTCACGAAGATGTTTTGATAGTAGTTTCGGCCATGGGAAAAATGACTAATGCTCTTGAATTGGTAATTACAAACTACTTTGATAAATCAACCGAATTTAATGCATCACTGCAAGAAGTAAAAAAATATCACAATCAAATTTTGATGGATTTATTTGATGATGAAGATAATGATGTTTTTTTTGCTATAAATAGTCATCTAGCTGATTTAGAATATTTTTTAAGAAGCAATAAATCGCCAAATTATAGTTTCGTTTACGATCAAGTAATTAGTTATGGAGAATTGATTTCTACAACAATTGTGAGTCATTATTTCAATGAACAAGGTTTAAATAACAATTGGATTGATGTTAGAAATTTCATCAAAACAGACAACAATTATAGAGATGGAAATGTCGATTGGGAACAAACTCAAAAATTAATTTCAAAAGGTATTAAAAAGAAAAACTTAAACATCACACAAGGATTTTTAGGTTCAGATGAAAACAACTTTACCACAACTTTAGGAAGAGAAGGTTCAGATTACACAGCTGCTATTTTTGCCTATTGTTTAGGTGCAGAAAGTGTAACTATTTGGAAAGATGTTCCAGGTGTAATGAATGCTGATCCAAGGTACTTTGAAAATGCAATTCTTTTAAACCAAATTTCGTATCGTGAAGCTATTGAATTAGCATTTTATGGAGCAAGTGTAATTCACCCAAAAACATTGCAACCCCTTCAAAGAAAAGAAATCCCTTTGTTTGTAAAGTCATTTATAAATCCGCTTTTGCCGGGCACTTCAGTTTCTAAAGGAGCAGATTTAGATCCACTTATTCCTTGTTTTATCATTAAGAAAAATCAATTATTGCTTTCATTGTCATCTTTGGATTTTTCATTTATGATGGAAGATCACATGAGTGAAATTTTCGCATTATTTTCAGAGCATAAAATTAAAGTAAATCTAATTCAAAATTCAGCGATTAGTTTTTCGGTCTGTATTGAAGACAAATATGGAAACTTTAATCCTTTAAAAACAAGTTTGTCAAAAAAATTCAAAGTTTCATACAATGAAAATGTGTCTCTTTACACGGTTAGACATTTTGATGAAGAAGCATTACAAATTGTAGAAAAAAACAAAACGATTTTGTTGAAACAGATTTCTAGAGGAACTTTGCAGGTTGTGACTAAGGAATAATTTTGTTTTACGGCAAATTCACACATTATTCTTTAAGTATGAACCTGTGAACCTGTGGCAAAACTCTTTAGTGGCAAAAAATCCCAAATTTATACTACTTTTGAAAATTGTGAGTTATAGTATTTATGGGCAAGAAGTGGTTTTTATGGATTTGTTTGTTTGTTGTTTCGGGCATTTTGGCTCAAGAAACAAAAATGCCTTATAAATCAAAGAAATTTGTTGCTTCAAAAGATACTATTTCTTTAGAAAAAGTCAGTATTAACAAAGCTTTCTTCAAAGTTTTAGATAAAAACGGAATCGAAATTGATTCTTCAGCTTACAACGTTGACTTTAAAACCGGAAAAATATTTTTTAAAGAGAACTTCTCTTCAAAAGACACTTTAGAAGTCAAATACTTAACTTTTCCTGAATTTTTAACGAAAACCTATTCCATTTATGATGAGAACATAGTCGTTCCAAATAAAGCTGGTCAACTTTTTACCATAAAAAATCCAAACAAAAGTACTTTCAAACCTTTTGATGGCTTAAATACAAATGGAAGTATTACAAGAGGAGTGACAATTGGAAACAATCAAAACACGGTTGTAAATTCAAATTTAGATCTTCAAATTACTGGAAAATTATCCGATAAAGTCAGTTTGCGAGCTTCTATTCAAGACAGTAATATTCCATTGCAAGATGGTGGTTATTCGCAAAAACTAGATGAATTTGATCAAATCTTCATTGAATTATTTTCGGACAAATGGAGTATTCGAGCTGGAGATTTATTTTTAGAAAATCGAAAAGCTTCATTTTTAAATTTCAATAAAAAAGTACAAGGAATTTCATCACATTTTACTTTTGGTTCGGACGAAAACAAAACAGACATTTTTGCATCTGCAGCTTTAGTTCGTGGACAATATGCTCGAAGCACTTTTACAGGACAAGAAGGAAATCAAGGACCTTATAAATTGCGAGGAAATAATGGTGAACTCTATATTTTAGTAATTTCTGGTTCAGAACGCGTTTTTGTAAACGGAATTTTATTAACTCGTGGAGAAAATAACGACTACATTATCGATTATAACGCTGGTGAAGTAATTTTCACCTCTTTATTTCCAATTACTTCCGAAATGCGAATCAATGTAGAATATCAATACACGGATAGAAATTACACACGATTTATAACGTATGCTGGTGCAACTCATGAAACAGAAAAATGGAATATTGGTGGTTTTTTATATTCTGAAAATGATGTAAAAAATCAACCGTTACAACAAAATTTGTCAGAAGATCAAGTTGCGGTTTTGCAAAATGCTGGTGATAATTTGTCTTTGATGAATGCTCCTTCTGCTTATTTAGATAGTTATTCAGAAAATAAAGTTTTGTATAAAAAAGTCATTATTTCTGGAATTGAGGTTTATGAATATTCTAACAATCCTGATGATGAATTATACAATGTTCGTTTTAGTTTAGTTGGAAGCAATCTTGGAAATTATATTTTGGCCAACAACCAAGCTATTGGAAAAATTTATGAATACATTCAACCTGTTGCGGGAATTCCTCAAGGAAATTACGAACCTGTTGTTCGATTAATTGCACCTACAAAAATTCAAATTGCAACTATTTTAGGTGGTTATAATCCTTCTGAAAAAACTAAAGTTGATTTTGAAATTGGTGTTAGCAATAATGATTTGAATCTATATTCTAATTTAGATGACAACAACAATAACGGAATTGCAGGAAAAATAAATGCAAAACAACGTTTATTGACTCAAAAAACCACAATTGATGCTTTTGCAAATTTTCAATTTATTCAACAAGATTTTAAAACCATTGAACGACTATTTACAATAGAATTTAATCGGGATTGGAATTTAACAACACCTTTAGGCAATCAAAGTTTATTGATTTCAGGTTTGGATTTTAACTTCAATAAGAAAGGATTTGCTAAATATCAATTGGAGAAATTAGATTTTTCGAAAAATTTTTCTGGAACAAGACATAGCCTTTTTGGAAATTACATCCATAAAAACTTCACACTATTCAATCAGAGTAGTGCTATGAAAAGTGATGGAAGCTATTCTGATACTAAATTCATTCGAAATCAAACTAGAGCAAAATACAATTTCAAGAAAAACTGGATTGGAAGTAGTTTTAACTTTGAAGATAATTCAGAAAAACTAGTTGAAACCAATGAATTTTCAGCTTTAAGTCAAAAATTTGCAGAATATGGAGCCTTTATTGGTCGCGGTGATTCAACGAAAGTTTTTGTAGAATTAGGCTATTTACAACGAAAAAACGACAGCTTACAAAACGGAATTATTCAACGTGTAAACCATTCCAATTCGTATTATTTGAATTCACAATTGGTAAAAACAGAAAAAAGTAATTTGAGTATTTTTGTAAAATATCGAACTTTAAAATATGAAGATGTTGCTAAGAAAGATGAACCTTCTTTAAATTCAAGAATTATTTATAACGATAGGTTTTTTGATCAATTGATACAATTATCTACAATTTATGAAAACTCATCAGGAACAATTGCTCAACAAGAATTCACTTATTTAGAAGTTGAGCCAGGACAAGGAGTTTACACTTGGAATGATTACAACAACAATGGAATTCAGGAATTGCAAGAATTTGAAATTGCTCCTTTTGTTGATTTAGCCAAATATGTTCGCGTTTTTTTACCTAATCAGGTTTTTGTTCGAACCCATCAAAATAAGTTTTCTCAATCGTTGACTTTTAATTTCAATCAATGGCAAAATAGGACAGGTTTTTTAAAATTTATGTCCCTGTTTTATAATCAAAGTTCGTTTTTAATTGATAGGAAAATAGCAAGAGATGGCAATAATTTTGATTTGAATCCATTTTCAAATTCAGATGAAAATCTTATTGGATTAAACAATAGTTTTAGAAATAGTTTGTTTTTCAATAGAGGAAAACAGCGAAATTCTATCACTTATAATTTTTTGACGAATGATTCTAAAAATTTGCTATCTGTTGGTTCAGTTGAAAATAAAGCTAAATCACATCAATTACAATATCAACATTTAATTCAAAAAACTTGGCTGTTTACTTTATCAGGAAAAACGGTTTTTAGTGAAGCTTTTTCTGAAAATTATCCAAGTCGAAATTTTCAAATTCAAGGATTTCAAGCCTTTCCAAAGGTTTCCTATTTGTTTTCAAAAAATGCGAGTTGGGATGTTTTTTATGAATATCAAAACAAAGAAAATCAAATTGGAAATTTTGAAAGTTTAAAACAAAATAGATTTGGAACATCATTTACTTTCAATAGTGATAAAGGCTTTAGTGTTAATGGAGAGTTTTCTCATTACAATAATTCTTTTGAAGGAAATGCATTATCAGCTGTTGGTTTTCAATTGTTAGAAGGTTTACAGGTTGGAAAAAATCAGACTTGGCGTTTGTTGTTACAAAAAAATCTAACAACCTATTTAGATATAAACATTAATTATCAAGGTCGAAAAAGTGAAACTTCTAAAGCAATTCATACTGGAAATGTGCAATTAAGAGCCTTTTTCTAATAAATTAAATTTTTGTTAAAATTCTTTAAAGAAAGTGTAATTTTTACTTATACTAATTATTTTATTTACATTTACTTCCTTAAAAAAATTACGATGCGTTTAAGTTTACTAATAGCTTTTATTTTTACTAATTTCATGTTTGGTCAACTTAGTAATAAACACTGGTTACCTCCTTTACACTCAAGAGATGGCGTTGCAGAAGATCATTATTTATATCTATCTACACCAAATCCTACTCCTTTTACTGTTTCTGTAAAAAGTGGAAACGGCACACCAATTAACGGATCACCTTTTACAATTTCTCAAGGAAATCCTCAAACTATAAATATCGGTAATGGTCAACCATCACTTATGTTTTTAAATCAAAGTGATGTTAATGTTGTAAAAAGTGATAAGGGATTAATTTTAGAAGCCACAAAGGATTTTTATGCCACATTTAAAGTACGTGCTGGAAACCATGCTGAAGTTCTAGTAGCAAAAGGTATTCCTGGTATTGGTACAAATTTTAGAGTTGGAAGCGTACCTCAAGGAGGAAATGGAACCATTAGAAATTTTGTATCTAGTTTTATGGCAACTGAAGACAACACATCAGTTAATGTTTCTGATTATAACACGAACGTTGTTTTTACTTCAGGTTCTGGTGATATCACTTTAGATACACAAAACTTCGTTTTAAACAAAGGAGAATCTGTTGTGCTCTCTGGTTATACCGATTTCTCTGCTAATTATGATGGCTTTATTGGAGCTCTAATTTCTTCCGACAAACCAATAGCAGTTAGCACTGGAAATGCTTTAGGAGGCACATTAAGCGCTACAGACGGACAAGATTTTAACTTAGACCAAATTGTGTCCTATGAACAAGTTGGCTCAGAATACATCGTTGTTCGAGGAAATGGTGGAGATGATTCAGAATTTCCTATAGTTATTGCAACTCAAAATAATACTGAAATTTTTATAAATGGAAGTACAACTCCATTCACTACAATTAATACGGGAGGTTATTTAATAGTTCCTCCAACTTTTTATCAAGGAACGAATCATAAAAACATGTATATTACGAGTAGTAAACCTATTTATTTATATCAAGTTTTAGCTGGTTCTGGTAGTTCTGCAACTACGGGAATGAACTTTATTCCTCCATTAAGTTGTTTTTTTCAAAAGAGTGTTGATTTGATTCCGAGCATAAATTCTATAGGAAATACACAATACACAAGTGATATTATTGCACTTACTTATGCTAGCTCAACTGTAACTATTAATGGAAATCCAACTACAACTACTCCTGAAGCAGTTTTAGGAACTTCGGATTGGGTTACATACAGAATTCCTGGATTTACTGGAAATGTAGTAGTTGAATCTACTGGCCCTTTGGCCGTAGGTGTTTTTGGAGCTAGTGGTGCTGCAGGATATGGTGGTTACTATTCAGGTTTTGGTAGTGAACCAAGAGATACTAATGTCACTATTTGTTCTAGTGGCACAACCGATTTATTAGACGCAATTGACGGAAATCCTGAAACTGGTGGTGTATGGACTCCTGCTTTGGCAAGTGGAACCGATATTTTTGATCCAAATGTTGATTTACCTGGAACTTATAATTATTCTTATACTGCGACTTGTGCAAATATTAGTGTTGATATTACTGTAGCTATTCAACAAGCACCAGACGCAGGAACAAATAATACGATTGAAGTTTGTTCAACAGATCCTCAAGTTGATTTATTTTCTTTATTAGGAACTAACGTAACAACAGGAGGAACTTGGTCTCCAGCGATGGCAAGTGGAACGGGCTTATATGACCCAGCTATTGATGCAGGTGTTGTTTATACTTACACTATCCCAAGTGATGGAATTTGTGAAGATATTTTTGCAACAATAACTGTAACTAAAAATGTTACTCCTTCTATTGTAGCAATTACAGCTTATGAAATTTGTGATAATAATGTTGACGGTGATGATGCAAATGGTTTTGTAACATTTAGTTTACCCACAAAAAATGCTGAAGTTTTAGATGGACAATCCGGAATAACAGTAAGTTATCATGCCAATCAAATTGATGCAGACAACAATAGTAGTCCATTAACTAACTATTATGCTACAACGCAATTAGTTTATGTTAGACTGACAAATAACACCACAAATTGTTTTGCTACAACCTCTTTTAATTTAGTAGTTAATCCTTTACCTGTAGTCACAAACAATGTAAATTTAAAACAATGTGATACAGATACAGATGCAATTACAGATTTTAACTTAACGTTTGCAAACCTTTTAATATCAAACGACACAACATTAAATTTTACCTACTTCACAAGTCAATTAAATGCACAAAACAATATCTTTCCAATAACAAATGAAACAAATTATACCTCTGGAAATAATGGTGAAGTTTGGGCAAGAGTTGAAACCTTGGCTAATTGCTTTAGAATTGTTAAAGTAAATTTATTAGTTTCAACGACAACGCCAGTTACTGGTATACCATTAAATGCATGTGATGATTATATAGATTTAAATGACCCATCAAACGATGGATTCGATTATTTTGATTTAAATATAGCTACAACTGGCATTCTAGCTCAATTTCCTCCTAATCAAAACTTGCAAGTTTCCTATTACGAAAATGAAGCTGATGCAACAGCTGGGTTAAACCCAATTAATACGGCTACTAACTACAGAAATACAGTTGCAAATAATCAATTGGTGTGGGTTAGAATTGATAGTGCTATTAACAATGAATGTTTTGGTTTGGGCCAATTTGTAGAACTAACTGTAGATCCAATTCCGAATGTAGAATTAGGTTTAGACTTTGTTGTTTGTTTAGATGCAATTACTGGTGCTGGCTCACAAACTATTAATGCAACACCTATAACTGCTGGAAATTATAGCTATAATTGGACACCTGCAAACCCAACAACAAATTCATCTGGAGATCAATCGGCAATTTACACAGTTACACAATCTGGAATTTATAGTGTTGAAGTTACAAATATTGACACTCAATGTAAAAATATGGATAGCGTAGAAGCAACCTTTTCATCTGAACCTGTAAGTGTTAGTGCTGTTTTAATCACACCTTTATTTTCACCAGGAACAGCAACAATTGAAGCGCTTCCTGTTGGTGGTTATGGCATTTATGAATATAGCATTGATAATGGAATTAATTGGCAACCAAGTCCTATTTTTGGTGGATTAACTAATGGTAACTATACTGTTTTAGTTAGAGACATCAAGCAATGTGGTGTACAATTTTCACAATCTATTCAAACGGTTACTTATCCTCCTTATTTTACACCAAATGGTGATGGTTTTAACGAATATTGGAATATTAATGGTTTGTTACAATCTTATCAAGGTAAAATATTCATTTTTGATAGATATGGAAAGTTTTTAAAAGAAATTAGTCCTAATGGAAATGGCTGGGATGGAACTTTTAATGGTCAACCACTACCTTCAACTGATTATTGGTTTAAGATAGAATATACAGAAAACGGAAATAGACAAGAATTCAAATCTCATTTCACTTTAAAAAGATAAACAAATACTAATAAATAGAGCTAGTTCACAAAAAAAGCAACATTATATAAATGTTGCTTTTTTTATGAACTCCTTTTTTTTGTAATTGAATTCTATTTTTTATTGATTCTAACTTCTATTAAATGTTGAACAGTTAATTCGATTGTATTTTGTAATTCTCTTTTTTTTTAATAGCTTTGAAATAAACACAAAAGTATTTGTTAATTTTGCTCTATTAAAATTTGCATAATCTGTATTAGATCTTAAATAAACTACTGAAATTTTAATTTTTTTTAGTATGGTATGCTACCTCAAGTAAATTTTCTTCTATATATAGAATAACATCCTCACCTCATGCTAATGTGCCAGTAACTTGATATCCTAAGTTGTTTAATTGCATGGCAATATTAGCAGCAATAATCATTTCGTCTTCTACAATTAAAATTTTATAAATTTTTTTCATTTGCTCTACGAATGTATTTATTAAACAGAATTTGATCAATATTCAAAAGCTCTAATAAAGCTATCAATTAAGTAATTTTATAAATTTTATCTTACGTTTGAATCCTTAAATTTAACGAATTTAATTTACAGTTATCGATTAATGCCTAATATTGAGCCATTTAAATAAAAAAAATCTTTTAAATAGGCTCTTTTTAAATAAAAATTAAATGTTGTAATACAAGAATAATTTATTTGAATTGCCACAATTAACTTAATTACCTTTTTTATCTTTACAAAAAATAAGACAATGAAGTTATTCTTATTATTACAAAATCTAAGCATAGAAGAAAAAGTAAAAAATGCACCAGACAGTAGTTATGAAGTAGGCCTATTTATTGGCACCTATTTACCTTTTGTTCTTTTAATAGGACTGGCTTATTTTCTCTATTATAGAGCAAAAAAAAGAAAAATTTCTGATAAAAATTAATAAAGAATCATGAGTTATATAAGAATCACGAAACAATTTAGCTTTGAAACCGGACATGCTTTATATGGTTATGACGGAAAATGTAAAAATGTTCATGGACATAGTTATAAACTTTCTGTAACTGTAATTGGCAAACCTATTACAGATTCTAGCAATGTTAAATATGGTATGGTTATAGATTTTACCGATCTTAAAAAGATTGTAAGAGAAGAAATTGTTGATGTTTTCGATCATGCAACTGTTTTTAATAAAAACACCCCTCATATTGAATTAGCAAACGAATTAAAACAAAGAGATCATCATGTAATTTTAGTTGAATATCAACCTACGAGTGAAAACATGGTAATTGATTTTGCTGATAAAATACAAAAAAGGCTTCCAAATAATATAAAATTACATTCTCTAAGGTTACAAGAAACCGAATCTTCTTTTGCAGAGTGGTTTGCTTCTGATAATTAAAACTATTATTTATTTCCCCCATAAAAAAATCCCTAATTCAATTGAAATAGGGATTTTTTAGTTTTGGTTGGGTTGGTTAATTTTATTTTCTGTTCTTATTTCTTAACGATTAAGAATTCCGAACGTCTGTTTTGAGCATGCTCTTCTTCTGAACAATCATCACAAACCACTTTTGGTTCGCTTTCTCCAAATCCTTGTCCTGTAATTCTATCTTTTGCAATTCCTTTTGAGATAATATACTGAACTGTAGATTTTGCTCTTCTATCTGATAAGTTTAAGTTATATCTATCACTTCCTCTGTTATCCGTATGCGATTTTGCAAATATAACCATGTCTTTGTGCTCTTCTGTCTTCATTACTTCCACTAACTTATCAAGCTCTTCAGCTCCTTGCTCAGTGATGTT
>NZ_AUGN01000011.1 GCF_000422685.1 Flavobacterium gelidilacus DSM 15343
GAAGAGCTTGATAAGTTAGTGGAAGTAATGAAGACAGAAGAGCACAAAGACATGGTTATATTTGCAAAATCGCATACGGATAACAGAGGAAGTGATAGATATAACTTAAACTTATCAGATAGAAGAGCAAAATCTACAGTTCAGTATATTATCTCAAAAGGAATTGCAAAAGATAGAATTACAGGACAAGGATTTGGAGAAAGCGAACCAAAAGTGGTTTGTGATGATTGTTCAGAAGAAGAGCACGCTCAAAACAGACGTTCGGAATTCTTAATCGTTAAGAAATAAGAACAGAAAATAAAATTAACCAACCCAACCAAAACTAAAAATCCCTAATTCAATTGAATTAGGGATTTTTTTATGAATATTAATTTGTGATTATTTAGTCTTCTTTACATATTGTGTTAAGATAACAATGTGTTGATTTTCAACTCTTCCTTCAATATGTTCTGGGTTGTCCCAAACTAATTTAATATTGTGAACAGCTGCTCCACGTTTAGCAGTAAAATTAGCACCTTTCACGTCTAAATCTTTGATTAGAACAACAGAATCGCCATCGTTTAGAATGTGTCCATTACTATCTTTGTGAATTATTTTTTCTTCATCATCATCAGTTTCACCAGTGGCTTTTGCCCATTCTAAGCCATCTTCATCAAGATACATCATCTCTAACATGTCCATGTTTTTTAATCTTGCGTGCATTCTCCAAGATACAATTTGAACAGGAAGGTTCTCATTCCACATGCTATCACTAAGACCTCTCCAGTCGTTAGAATCAGTTGTGTCAGGATTTTCAATTTGGTCTTTTAATTTTTGTGAAATTAAAATGCAGTTTTCTGGAGTTTCTTCTGTTTTTGGTTCAATTAAATAAGCCACTAAATTTTCATCAGTACCACTAATTTCGCATACAGAACCACTTCTATCTTTTAATCTCTTT
This sequence comes from Flavobacterium gelidilacus DSM 15343, assembly GCF_000422685.1. Lineage (GTDB taxonomy): Bacteria > Bacteroidota > Bacteroidia > Flavobacteriales > Flavobacteriaceae > Flavobacterium > Flavobacterium gelidilacus. The sequence goes on from NZ_AUGN01000011.1 coordinate 938, forward strand.
TCAGTAACTATATCCATTGTGTTTTTTATTGTATGTTGAAACTAGCTCCAATATTAAAAGTAAATTGATTATTATATTTGTCAAAACCAACTAAATTAGTTTTATAACTTGCAATTGGAAAACCTGCTTCAGAATAAACCCCAAACCCATCTGTGAAGAAGTAACGGATACCAACGTGACCACCAAAATTTCTTAACCCTAAACTTAATCCAGGGTAAATATCAACAGCATCACTAATGTTTAGTACATTTCCAATGTTTGCATTAAAACGAACTTTAAGATCTGCCCTATCTTCAAAATCTGGCTTTACATCATTAATTCTTTCTGCATTCAATAAATATACAGCAGCAAAACCAAAAGACATATTTTCTCCTAAACCGAAGTCAGTTGTAACATTAATTCCAGTTCCATTTTCTTGCATATTAGCACCTATTTGAAACTTCACGTCACCTTTTCCACTAAAAACTTGAGCGTTAGTAGTAAACGCAATTAAAATAACAATAAGAGTAGTAATTTTTTTCATTTGTTTTTTGTTTGAATAAATATACTACAAAGATAGCAAGATAAATTTAATTACGCCCGTTTTCATTAGAATACAAACTAGGTAACGAATCACTTTGCCAAAATTCTTTAGTTTCAATATCTAAAATTGTTAATGGACCAGTAAATGCTGCACCAGTATCAATATTCCAAACACAAGCTTTATGGATAGGAGTTGTTTGATTAATTTTGGTAGTTGGTGTATGTCCAATATAAATTTCCTTATATAATTTTAATCGACTTGGATATAATTCACTTTCAAACGGAATGCTTTTGTCTAATGCTAAAGCTAATTCCCATAAAGTTCTATCCCAATAGAATAAAGGTTTAAAGTGTTCAAAATCAATCCCTTTTAAATTGGTGAAACCTGCGTGAATGAACAATCTGTTTTCTTCATCTAAATAATTTGAAACTAATTTTTCAAGAAAGTTGATGTGTTTATATATAGTTGACTCATCTGTCTTTTCGTAGGCTTCAATAGTAGATTTTCCACCATGTTTAAACCACTCTATATTATAGGAATTGTTTTTTAGATAATTTAACAATAGGTCATCATGATTTCCTCTTATGAAAACACAGTTTTGTTTTTTATCTAAAGCCATTAGAAAATCTAAAACTTGAGGCGATTCACTCCAACCATCAACATAATCTCCTAAAAAAATTAAAGTATCATTTTGAGTAACATTAGCTCTTTCTAAAACTTGGATTAAAGCTTTTAATCCACCGTGAATATCACCTATTACTAATTTTCTATTCATTTTTATTATATTTCATTTTCCTCAAAACACGCAAAGCTTCTTTAAAAGCGATGTAAACTTCGGGATTTTCATATTGTTTTAAAACTAATTTAGCATCAATTAACTTTTGTTTGGCCTCATCAAATCCATTTAAGTAACAAATCATTAAAATAGAAGGAATATTTTCAACATCTTTTTTTTCCTGATCATTTAATAAATTTTTTTTAATCATTTTCTGAATCAACGCTAAAGTCGAATTGTAAATGTGAAACAACATTTTTCGATTATATTGTGGTGGTTCAAACAAAAATTCGGAATCCATTTTATAATAACCATTGTCAAAAAATGTAATTTTTAATTTTTCTAAAGGATAATAACTGGTTTTGTCATTCAAACCTAATTGAACGTATTCGGTAATCATAAAAGATTCCTTGTCAAAAGAAATGCTAATTTCATCTAAAGCAGAATAAAACAACTTCACTTGTTCGTTAACGAGCTCAATATCAACTCTTGAATAATACGTTTTGTCTTTAACTTTCTTTTTATTTCCAGCCCAACAAACTACAAAAAGTTCCTTAAAAACTTTGTATTCTGAAGGCAAGTCTTTGTGCGAAATATTTATAAAATGTAAAACACTTTCTAAGGTATGTTCAATGCTATTTCTAGAATTATTTTCAATGCTAATTACAGTTTCAGTGTTAATTTTTGAAAAAGAAACCTTTTCATGGGTAGGCATAGTACTGCTTCCGACTCGAATAAAAGTTGAATTTGCCAGAATTGTATAAATGTTTTTCTTGAATTTAGAAACCTTTCCATTAGGCTTAATTGTAACTAGACCAACAACCTTATCTGAGGACAAATTTGGAAAAGGCACATTCTCATATTGAATTTTTGGAGGATTTTCTAAATAAGCATTTACCAAATTTTGAATGCGACTGTCATCAAAAAAATCATCTCCAACAATTTCATTCGTTTCATCTTCAACACCCACAACAATAAAAGATGAATTTGTTGGGTTTGAATTAGATAAAGCACAAATGTGTTTTAAAAACTTTGCTTTTCCTTCTTTGCTATGTAAGTTTAACTGACGCTTTTTGTCATAAAAACTGTTCTCATCATTGTGAGCTAGTAAATTTTTGACAAGCAGGCGTTTGTTAATCATGTTTTATAGTTTTCATAGAAAGTTTTTAAGGAACTTCATTTCCTTGGCTTTCTGTCCAAATCGCAAACCAATCTTCTAAATCTAATTTAATTTTTTTAGCATTATTCAATTGTGGAATTCTAGTTAAATTTGTTGTTCCAACTACTGGAATAATATGTGAAGGATGTTGCAAAACCCATGAAAGCAATAACAAATCCGAAGAAACCTCATATTTGATAACTAAATCTGTCAAGATTTTTTTTAATCTTCTAGTTTGTTGTGAATCTTCTTTAAATACTGATCCAAGAGGGTTCCATGCCATTGGTTTTATAGCATTATTTTGCATAAAATCTAAACTTCCGTTCAGCATTGCTTCAGAATCTGTGGCTGAAAATTGAATTTGGTTAAATTCAACAGGAATGACTTTTTGTAATAATTCAGTTTGAGAATTGGTGAAATTGGAAACTCCAAAAGATAAAATTTTACCTTGTGATTTTAATTGATCAATTGCTTTTGCAACTTCATCTGGTTGAAGCAAAGGACTAGGTCTGTGTAATAAAAACACATCTAAATAATCAGTTTGAAGATTTTTTAATGAATTTTCTGCACTCCAAATAATGTAATCAGCCGAATAATCATAATGTTTAACCTTATAATTTCTTTCTTCAGAAATAAGTTTTATTCCACATTTAGAAATAAGTTGAATAGCGTTTCTGTCAATTCTAGATTGTGAAAAAGCTTTTCCAAAAGAGGCTTCCGTTGTGTAACCACCATAAATATCAGCATGATCAAATGAAGTAATATTTTGAGATAAAAAAGCATGAATTAAAGTAGTCATTTCTTGAGCGTTTAAGTTTTTGTCCCAAACACCCCAATTCATAACTCCAGCCACAATTGGCGAAAGTTTTGCAGTCATATTTATAGTATTTTTAAATTTTTTCTTAAAAGTATAAAACTAAATCATAAATCATTCCCAATTAAGGGCTATTCAGATTATTTTTAACGGAATGTTAACAACAAAAAAGTAAAAAAAAGTACAATTTTGAAACGTTATAAAAAATCACATAGTTTTACCCGAGAATTCGGTACTAAATTAATAATAAAATGGAAGAAAACACAATGACTTTGGATATTAGAGCGATCAATGAAAAGATTGAAAGAGAAAGTGCTTTTATTGATTTGCTTACAATGGAAATGAATAAAACAATTGTCGGACAAAAGCATATGATTGAACGATTGTTAATTGGACTTTTAGGACAAGGACATATTTTGTTAGAAGGTGTACCTGGTTTAGCAAAAACATTAGCAATAAATACTTTGGCTCAAGCTGTTGAAGGAAGTTTTAGTAGAATTCAGTTTACACCGGATTTGTTACCAGCTGATGTCGTTGGAACTATGATTTATAATATGAAAGACAATGCTTTTTCTATCAAGAAAGGGCCAATTTTTGCCAACTTTGTCTTAGCAGATGAGATTAACCGTGCTCCAGCAAAAGTACAATCAGCTTTGCTTGAAGCGATGCAAGAAAAGCAAGTAACGATTGGAGACACAACTTTCAAATTAGATAAGCCGTTTTTTGTATTAGCCACACAAAACCCTGTGGAACAAGAAGGAACATATCCCTTGCCAGAAGCTCAAGTTGACCGTTTTATGCTTAAAACCGTTATTGATTATCCAAAAATGGAAGACGAACGTGTGATTATGAAGCAAAGTTTAATGGGTAATTATGATAAAATCAATCCAGTAGTTTCTGTAGAACAAATTAAACGTGCACAAGAAGCCGTGAAAGAAGTTTATATGGATGAAAAAATCGAAAAATACATTTTAGATATTGTTTTCGCTACTCGTTATCCAGAAAAATATAAATTAGAAAGTCTTAAGCCGTTAATCAGTTTTGGAGCTTCACCTCGTGGAAGTATCAATTTAGCAATGGCCTCAAAATGTTATGCTTTTATTAAACGAAGAGGTTATGTAATTCCAGAAGATGTTCGTGCGGTTGTTCATGATGTTCTTCGTCACAGAATTGGAATTACATACGAAGCAGAAGCTGAAAATATAACTTCTGTGGATATCATCAATAAAATTGTAAACGAAGTTGAAGTACCTTAGTTGGTAGTGTTCAGTTATTAGTTGGCAGTTGCTTAACGTAAAATAACACGCTAAAACTTTAAAATTACTAAAAAAGTTGAATTGTTGACAATTGTACAACACAAAGCTAATCACTGATCACTCAATACTGAACACTGATTACTCAAAAAAAATGGATACAAAAGAAATTCTTAAAAAAGTACGTAAAATAGAAATCAAGACCCGAAGATTGAGCGATCATATCTTTTCGGGAGAATATCATACTTCTTTTAAAGGACGTGGAATGACTTTTTCTGAAGTCCGTCAATACCAATTTGGAGATGATGTTAGAAGTATTGATTGGAATGTAACAGCAAAATATAACGAACCTTACGTAAAAGTTTTTGAAGAAGAACGAGAACTTAACATGATGCTATTAGTTGATTGTTCTGGTTCTGAAAGTTTTGGAACTAAAAACCAATTAAAAAGTGAAATTATTGCCGAAATTGGAGCAACTTTAGCTTTTTCAGCGACTAATAATAACGATAAAATAGGGTTGATTTTATTTTCAGACGAAATAGAGTTGTTTATTCCACCAAAAAAAGGAAAATCACACGTGTTAAGAATTATTAGAGAATTAATTGAATTTCAGCCAAAAAGCAAGAAAACCGATTTGTCTCAAGCCTTAAAATTCTTATCAAGCATCATGAAGAAAAAAGCAATTGTTTTTGTGATTTCAGATTTTATGGCGAAAGATTATGAATCAACTTTAAAAATTGTTTCAAAAAAGCACGATATAACTGGAATTAGAGTTTTTGACCAAAGAGAAGAAAGTATTCCAAATATTGGGTTGGTTCAAATGCTTGATGCAGAAACAAACGAATTAATGTATGTAAATACAAATTCAAAAAAATTACGATTAGATTACGAAGTTAATCACAGAGAAAATGTAGATTATTTCAAAACTACTTTCTCAAAATCTGGAGCTGGAGTAATTCACTCAAGAGTTGATGAAAATTACGTAAAAAAATTGCTGAGTTACTTCAAGGCTAGATAATGTTTCAAGATTGATGATAATTGAATTTAGATTTCAGAAATAAAAAAATGACAAAAAGATTATACATACTGTTTTTATTGATTTCAGCGTTTGGATTTTCCCAATCGATAACTTCTTCAGTAGATTCTACAGAAATAAAAATCGGTTCTCAATTGAATTTGATTCTAAAAGCAAAAGTAACGCTAAAAGATCATGTGGTTTTTCCAGAGCGAAAATTCATTGGTCGTCTAGAAGTTTTAGAATCGTACCCAATTGACACAATCAAAGACAATGACAAACTAGAATTAATAAAAAAATACGGATTAACGCAATTTGATTCTGGAGTTTATAAAATACCTAGCATTGCAGTTCGAATTAATAATAAAGAATATTTTTCAGATTCATCTTCAGTCAGAGTTAATGATGTAAAGGTTGATACTATTGTGCAACCCATGTTTGATATTAAACCTATTGTAGAAGTCAATAAACCAGCAAGTGATTGGTGGAAATATGTGTTATTTGGTCTTTTAGTTATTGGATTAGGCGTTTTAGCTTATTTCATTATAAAAAGAATTCAGAAAAATAAAAAAGAGGAAGCTAAAGGTTTCGCTTCTCCAATTGAAAAAGCATTAGTCTATTCTGAAAACCTAGAAAAAAAGAGTCTTTGGCAAAACGGAAAAGTAAAAGAGTATTATTCTGAATTAACAGATATTGCTCGTGTCTACATAGAAGAATCACTGTCTGTTCCTGCTATGGAAAGTACTTCAAATGAACTATACAAAGCATTAAGAGCCGAAACAGGAAAAAGAAATATAAAAATCAGTCCTTCTTCATTAAACCAATTTAACGAAGTATTAAAAAATGCCGATTTAGTAAAATTTGCCAAATCACAACCAATAGCTTCAGAAATTGAAGAAAGTAAAATGATAATAAATGAGTTTTTATTGTCATTAGATAAAGCAACTCCAAGAACCCAAGAAGAACAAGATAATCTGTTTCAAGAAGAAATTAGAATCAAGAAAGCTAAAAAAGATAAAGTAATTCGTCTTGTACTTTCTATTGTAGTTGTAATTGTGTTTTTGTTTATATCATTAATAGTATTTGCTAGAACAATTGCTTACGATTATTTGAAAGATAATTATATTGGACACACCTCAAAAGAATTGTTAGAAAAAGAATGGGTAATATCAGAATATGGTGATCCAGCCATAAAAATTGAAACCCCAAGAGTTTTAAAACGTACTGTTGACGAAAGAGTGCAGCAAAATTTACCACCAACTGTTAAGTCTGTTGGAAGATTTACATATGGAAGTTTGATTGATAACTTCTCCATAACATTAAACACAACTACTTTTAAAGATTCTGTCGCTTTAGATAAAGACATTGCTATAGAAGCAGATATTAAATATTTAGAATCTGTTGGTGCAAAAAATATTTTAGTAAAAGTTGGTGATTATGAACCAAAAAAAGGGCTTTCAGGTAAAAAGGCCTACGGAACATTTACAGTAAATAATCCTATAGATAAAAAAGAATATAAAATGGCTTATGAAATTGTGATTTTTGCGCAACCAAACTCAGCACAAGAGTTCTTTTTAATCTATAAAGACGGTGATAAAGATGCAGAGAAGATGATGGAACGCGTAAGAAACTCTATTGAACTTAAAAAAAGTAGTTTATAATGGGAAATATAACTTTTTTAAATCCACATTTTTTCTGGTTGTTTTTAACAATCCCATTAGCTATTGGTTGGTATTTTTATAACAAAAATAACAGAGATGCAAGTTTAAAAATTAGCTCAACAAAATCGTTCAAAAATAGCCATTCACTATTGTCAAAAGTAAAACCACTATTGTTTTACGTTCGATTGATAGCTTTATCGTTAATAATTTTAGCATTAGCAAGACCAAGAACAGTTGATGTTTCAGTAAAACAAAAATCAACAAGTGGAATTGATATTGTAATGGCAATAGATGTTTCTGGAAGTATGTTGGCCAAAGATTTAAAACCAAACCGTTTAGATGCGCTTAAAAAAGTAGCCTCAAAATTCGCAAATGATAGAATAAATGACCGAATCGGAATTGTAGTTTATGCAGGTGAAAGTTATACAAAAACACCAGTAACGTCAGATGCATTAATTGTACAACAAGCTATAAAATCTATTGAATATGATGATTCAATAATTCAAGATGGAACCGGAATTGGTGTAGGTTTGGCAACTGCTATAAACCGTTTAAGAGAAAGTAAAGCCAAAAGCAGAATAATTATTTTATTGACTGATGGTGTTAACAATTCAGGAACAATTGACCCAAGAATGGCTGCTGATATTGCCAAAAAATACGGAATAAAAGTCTATACAATAGGTTTAGGAACAAATGGAAGAGCAATGTTTCCTTATGCAAAAGGACCAAGTGGAAAATTTTTATACCAAATGATGGATGTAGAAATTGACGAAGGTTTAATGAAGGAAATTGCAAAAAAAACAGACGGAATTTATTACAGAGCAACAAGTAATGAAAGATTAGAAGCCATTTATGACAACATTAATAAGCTTGAAAAGACAGAAATAAAAGAAAAAAAATTTACTAATTATAACGAATTGTTTAGACCATTACTACTTGTAGCTTGTGGTTTATTGTTGATAGAAGTACTATTAAGAAACACAATTTTAAGAGGATTTATATAAAATGTTTCAACTAGAAGAATCAAAATATTTGTATTTATTGCTGATAGTGCCAATTGTGGTAGTGTTTTTCGTATTCAATTTTTATTGGAAAACTAAAAAGCAAAAAGAGTTTGGTGATTTAGATTTGGTAAAAAAACTGATTCCAGAATATTCTGGTTTTAAGTCAATTCTTAAGTTTTTATTGGTCGTTTTGGGATTGAGTGCTATAATAATTGCTATAGCAAATCCAAGATTAGGAACAAAAATGGAAACGATAAAACGTGACGGAATTGATATTGTCTTTGCGTTAGATGTTTCTAAAAGTATGTTGGCCGAAGATGTTGCTCCAAATCGTTTAGAGAAATCAAAACAAATCATCAACCAAATTATTAATAATTTACAAGGAGATAGAATTGGTTTAATTGCTTACGCGGGAAGTGCTTATCCTATTTTACCAATGACATCGGATTATAGTATTGGAAAAATGTATTTGCAAAACGCGAATACTAATATGCTTTCATCACAAGGAACTGCATTAAATCAAGCGATTAATCAAGCGATCAATTTCTTTGATGATGACCAACAAAGTAAGTTATTGATTTTAATTTCTGACGGGGAAGACCATGGTGATGATTCAAAAGAAGCTCTAGAAATTGCTAAAGAAAAGGGTATAAAAATTGTAACAATAAGTGTTGGAACAACTAAAGGTGGACAAATTCCAATCAAAGAAAATGGCAAAGTTTTAGGCTACAAAAAAGATTCAAACGGTGAAATAGTTGTAACCAAAATGAATGCTGAATCACTAAAATTAATTGCAGAAGCAACTAAAGGAAAATATCTAGACGGAAATAATACTAAATCAGTTGTAGATAATTTGCAAACTGTTTTAAATTCAATTGAAAAAAACGAATCTGAAACACAACAAATAGCTGAATTTAAATCGCAATATCAATGGTTTTTAGGTTTAGGATTTCTGCTGTTATTTATAGATTTGCTGATGTTTGAAAGAAAAACAGCCTGGTTTCAAAAATTAAATTTATTTAAAGAGAAAAGAGATGAATAGAGTAATTGTTTATATAGTTTTATTAGTTTCTTCTTTTATTTTTGCACAAGAAGATCACAAAGATTTGTATAAAGGAAATGAATCTTTCAAAGGAAAGAAATACATTGCTTCAGAGGCAGATTATAGAGTTTCGGCTTCATCCGATAAAAAGGTAAAAGCAGCTTCTTATTATAATATGGGAAATAGTATTTATAGACTAAATCAACCAGGAGAAGCTAAGTTCAAGTTTTTTGAAGCAACAACTTCCGCTAAAACTAAGGATGAAAAACATAAGGCTTTTCATAATTTAGGAAACACTTTAATGTTAGAAAAAAACTATCAAGGAGCAGTTGAATCTTATAAAAATGCTTTGCGTAATAATCCTTATGATGAGCAAACGCGTTATAATTACGCTTTAGCAAAAAAGTTCTTAAAGGAAAATCCTCCAAAAAGTGGTGGTGGTGGAAATGATAAGGATAAAAACAAAGATAAAGATCAAGACAAGAATAAAGACCAAGATCAACAAGATAAAAAGGACAAAAAAGATCAAAATAAAGAAGGTGATAAAGAGGATAAAGGAAATCCAAAACCACAAGGAGCTGACAAACAAAAAATTGAAAACATCTTAGAAGCAGTTAATAACGCTGAAAAGAAGATTCAAGAAAAAGTAAATTCTCGCAAAGAAAAAGGAGTCCGTGTTCAAACAGATAAAGATTGGTAATAATTAGATACTGAAATAAATTCAGCATAAAATGAAAAAGATTTTTTTAATTTTCGCGATTTTAATCCAATTCACTGCCTTGGCTCAAGTAAAATTTGAAGCAAGAACAGATAAGGATACCTATGCTTTAAACGAAAAGATTCTACTTACTTTTATGATTAACAATGATGGAGATAACTTTGATCCACCAAAATTAGAGTCTTTTAGAGTTGAAGGTCCTTCAATTAGTAAAGGAAACAACACTTCAATTTCTATTAATAACGGAAAAGTAAACAGTAGAAGAGAAATTTTCACCCAATTAAATTATTACCTTACTCCAAAGTCAAAAGGAACTTTTACTATTCAGCCGGCAACAATCGAATATGAAGGAATAATTTACAAATCAAATCCAGTTGTTGTAAGAATTGTTGATGCTGTACAAATGCCTTATGATCCAAATGATCCATTAGCTCAAGTTGGAGAAGGTGTTTTTTTAGTGGCTGATATTTCTAAACAAAATCCTTATGTAAATGAACCTGTAACCGTAGTTTATAAAGTATATTTTGATCCAAGATATGGTGTAAATAATGTTCGTGAAACAGATAATCCAGCTTACAATGGTTTTTGGAGTCAGTTTCAAGATATGAAAAACTTAAAAGCAGTTTTAGCAAAATACAACGGAAAAGACTATGCAATGGTTGAATGGAGAAAAGTTATATTATATCCATTAGAATCAGGAAATAAAAACCTAGATCCTTTAACAATTACAATGGATGTAAATGTACCCGTTAGAAGAACTTCTCCTTATGAAAGTCCTTTTCAAACCGTTTCAAAAACTATTTCTGCTGGTGCAAGAACAATTAATGTAAAGCCTTTGCCAGAAGCTAATAAACCAATCGATTTTAAAGGCGCTGTCGGAGATTTTGCTTTTAAAATAGTGCCTTCGAAAAAGCAAGTCAAGTTTGGTGAATCATTAGATTTAGTGGTTGAAGTTTCAGGAAAAGGAAATTTAAAATTATTTGAATTACCAAAACTTGAATTACCAACAGCTTTCGATGTTTTCGAGCCAAAACACAACGAAGAAGTCAATACACCTTTATCTGGAATGATAGGAAAAATTTCAGACACTTACACAATTGTGCCTCAAGCCAAAGGAAAATATCCAATTAAACCATTAGTGTTTTCTTATTTTGATTTGAAATCTAATTCATACAAAACTATCACTTCTGAAGAATTTGTTGTAGATGTTATAGATGGGCCAGGTTTAGCAACAGTCGCCTCAAATAATTCTGAAAAACAAGATATTACTAAAACGGAAACCTTCCAATTCATAAATAGAAAAACAAGTTTTGAACCTATAAATAAAAGCACACCATTTGGATCAACTATTTATTATTCATTATTGCTCTTGCCGTTGTGTTTTATTCCGATTTTATTCATAGTGAAACGTAAAACAGACGAATACGTAAGCGATGAACACGGAAACAGAATTCGAATGAATAACAAATTAGCGAAGAAATATTTAGGGGAAGCTAAAAAACAATTAGGAAACAAAGTGCCTTTCTATTTGGCTATTGAAAAAGCATTACATAATTTCTTAAAAGCTAAATTGAATATTGAAACGTCTGAAATGGATAAAGAAAACATCCAATTATTACTAGTGCAGAAAAATGCTTCTCAAGAATCTGTTGCTAATTTTATAAATACAATGAAATCAGCCGAATTTGCAAGATATGCACCTTCATCAGACGATACCATGAAATTAGATTTTGAAAAAGCCGTAGAAAGTATTTCACTATTAGAAAAAGAATTAACTCAAACTAAATCAGTTTAATAAAATGAAGAATTTAGTTTACATATTTATACTATTGTTCCAATTTTCATTTGGACAATCAACCGATGAATCTTCTCAAAAAGTTTTTGAGATTGCCAATGAAATGTATAAAAAAGGAGATTACGAAAATGCGATTCAGAAATATGAATTTATCGAAAAAAGCTTGAAACAAGAATCAGCTGATTTATATTTTAATCTTGGAAATTCTTATTACAAATTGAATAAAGTAGCTCCTTCAATTTATTATTATGAAAAAGCATTGTTATTAGAGCCAACTAATAAAGCTATAAAAACCAATTTAGCTTTCGCTCAAAAAAGAACAATCGACAACATAAAAGTAATTGACGAATTAGGGTTTACTAAATTCATAAAAAGTATAACATCAATTTTCTCAATCAACACTTGGACTTGGTTAAGCGTGATTTTTTCAGTACTAACTTTGTTGAGTTTTGCTTTGTTTTTGTATAAAGAAGAATCAAACATCAAGCGTTTTTCGTTTGTTTCGATATTTGTCGCTTTATTTTTAGTGATAGTTTCTTTTCTATCTGCTAATTTTTTAACCAATTTCAAAACAAGAGACAAGCCAGCCATAATTTTTGAAGATACTGTTGAGGTAAAAGCAGAACCAAAAGAAGATTCTGACAACGCTTTCACACTTCATGAAGGCACAAAAGTCTACGTAAAAGAAACATTAGACAACTACAAAAGAATTCATCTAACAGATAAAACAGAAGGTTGGGTTTTGAGTAGTGCTATTAAGGAAGTTAGAGATTAGTACTCAGTATTCAGTTTGCAGAAGGCAGTTTTCAGAAATAAAATATCATGGATAATATTCTAATTGAGAATCAAAGTTGGTTTAAGAAGAATTGGAAATGGTTTATTCCATTAACTGGAATTGTACTTTTTTTAACGATTTCTCTTTTAATAATTGCTTTTAGTTCAGTTTTAGGTAATTATTCAAAAGCTTATGCAGATCCAAAACTTTATGAATTAGCTTTAGAAAAAGTAAGGCAAAACGATAGAGTAAATGAAGTTTTAGGAGAAATTCAACCAATTGATAATATGACAATTTTAAACGGTTCTGTCAATTATTCTGATGACAATAAAATTGTAAATTCCACCATAAAAATAACTTGTAAAAAAGGAAAAGCAATGCTTGATATTTCTGCTGAACTAAATAACGATACCTGGAATTATAAAAAAATTACTGTAAGAATCAAAAATCCAGTAGAAAAGAAAGAGACAATTGAAATTCTAAATTTAATAGAAGAATAAATTTTCTATTTACTTTCTAAACCCTGCTCACTGTCAGCTGAATACTGAACACTCTTCTCATACCATTCTTCAATCTGTGGATAAACAAATTCAGAAACTTTCTTTATTGGATTATAAAATATAGAATCATCTAACGTTTCTTCTTTAGCAATCATATTATTGACATTGATTTTTTCAAACAATAAAATAACAATACTCAAAGCCAAAATAGTTTTAAGCATACTAAAAACGGCTCCAGCTAATTTATTAATCCAACCTAAAAAAGCAAAATCAGCAATCTTTGTCAATACTTTTGCAAAAAGATGAATTCCAGCTACAACTGCAATAAATGTTAAAGCAAAAGCAATAATTTCAATATATTTTGGATCCCAAGAAACATTGTTTTCAATAATAGATTTTGTAAAATCAGAAAATTTTAAAGCAACAAATATTCCAGCCAACAAAGCAACTAAAGAAGCCAGCTCAACAAAAAGGCCGTTTTTAATTCCTTTATACAAAGCATAAGCTAAAAAAGCAGCAAAAATTATATCAATAAAACTCATATAGACAAAAGATTGTAAGACATTAGATAATATACAATCGAACAAAGATAAAAGAATTATTGAAAGTCAAAATTCTACTTACTATCTTTGTAGAAATTTGGAGATTGGTAAAAGATAATAGGGCAAACCTATATCCGATAACCTATAACCCACAATCACAAAAAAAATGTCAAGAGACGAACAATTAAAAGAACGTTGGGAAACAGTAGTTTCGCTATTATCAAGCAAATTTGCTGATGGTGACACGCTAGATCTTGATGCCATTATATACCTAATCGGAGTACAAGAATTAGGAAAATTTACTCAAGAATTCAAAAAAGATGAAAAAGTAAACCTTATGCATATAGCCATTTGTCGTTTACTTGAGCCTTATGGATATTATGAATTCGATTATTTTGATGCTGAAGGCTGGCCTCATTATAACGTAAAAGAAGAATTACCAACATTAAAAGCTGGTGAACAATCTGTATTAATGAAAGATGCAATTGTGAATTATTTTTTAGAAAAAGAAGTTATTAAATAGTGTACAGTAAAAAAAACCTATAACCTATAACCGATAACCTAAAACCTTTTCACTAAATTTGCACTTTACAAAATGAACGATGATAGACAAGATTAAATTACACATTGAAGAAGCCAAAGCATTCAATGCTGAAAACAAAGAAAAGTTAGAAGAATTCCGCATTAAGTATTTAGGTAGCAAAGGGTTACTTAAAGAATTGTTTGCTGAATTTAAAAATGTTCCTAACGAAATGAAAAAGGAATTCGGTCAAGTTATCAATCAATTGAAAACTACTGCCGAAGAAAAAGTAGCTTCTCTTCAAGAAGTTTTAGAAACAAAAGAAGAATCAAAAGGAATTTATGGCGATTTAACGCGTCCAGGTGAACCAGTTGCTATTGGTTCTCGTCATCCGATTTCGATTGTAAAAAACCAAATTATTGATATTTTTTCTACTTTAGGATTCAACGTTTCCGAAGGACCAGAAATTGAAGATGATTGGCATAATTTCACAGCCTTAAATTTACCAGAATATCACCCAGCACGTGATATGCAAGATACTTTCTTTACACAAACGAATCCAGATTTGCTTTTGCGTACACATACTTCATCTGTACAAGTGCGTTATATGGAAAACAATAAACCACCTATTAGAACAATTTCTCCAGGTCGTGTTTTTCGTAATGAAGCAGTTTCGGCTCGTTCACATTGTATTTTCCATCAAGTGGAAGGACTTTACATAGATAAAGACGTGTCTTTTGCTGATTTAAAACAGACTTTGTTATACTTCACGAAAGAAATGTTCGGAAAATCTAAAATTCGTCTTAGGCCTTCTTATTTTCCATTTACTGAACCAAGTGCAGAAATCGATATTTACTGGGGTTTAAAAACAGAAACAGATTACCGAATCACTAAAGGAACCGGTTGGTTAGAAATTGGTGGTTGCGGAATGGTTGATCCAAATGTTTTGAAAAATTGTGGAATTGATTCTGAAGAATATTCAGGTTTCGCATTCGGAATGGGAGTTGAGCGTATTGCAATGCTTTTATACCAAATTGGAGACATCAGAATGTTTTATGAAAATGACGTTAGATTCTTAGAGCAATTTAAAGCAACAATATAATTTATATTTTACTAGACCTAACAGGTTTTCAAAAGCTGTTAGGTTTTTTTATTTACATATATGAAAGCAGACATAGTAATTCCAAAAGTAGAAAACGTACATATAGTTGCCATACAAGATTTTAGCGATGATTTTCAAGAAAATTGTTGGTATGCTTATTTATTAAACGCAACCAATGAAACTTTAGAAATGGCAATGATTATTTCTAAAGCTTATGGTTTAATTGATGGTGAAAACAGAAACACGATGCAATTGCGTCACGCTTTTGCTACACTTGCGCCACAAACAGCTGTAAAAGTTGAGTTTCTAGAAAACAATCTTTTACAACTAAATAATGAATTCTCCTTGTCTTACTTTATTGGAAATAAAATGTATGATAAGAAATTCATTTTCAAAGCAAATTCCATAAATGTAGATGCTCAAACCGATTTACCTGCGATTAATAAGATTGGTGTAATGGCAGTTTAAATTATTGTCTTCGGATAAAATTTAAATCTTCTCTTTTAGAAAAAGCTACAGCTAAAACAACAATTTGCTCATTTTTGTTGTCAACAAAATAATGAATGTGATAAGGAAACTGATATAAACTATGCATCCTTATTTCCTTATACATTATGTCATCAGCTTCCGGATTATTATAAATGTAATTTTTGGCTTCTTTAATTCTAAAAAGAAATTCTTTTGCTAATTTGGGTGAAATATTTTTATAATAATCAACAGCATTTTGCAAATCTTCTTTTACAAATGGTCTGTAAACCATCTTATATTTCATGGTACATTTTATCTAATAAATCCTCAAAATTTTCAACTTCAGTTGGGTTTTTTAAATAATCATTTAATCTGTAGTCTAACATTTCTTTAGTGTCTTCATTTACTTCGGATGAATGTTGTTCTTCTATAGTAATAGTTATTGCTTTCGATTTAAATGCAATTTTAATAGCTTCTAAAATATCTGCATTTATTTCTTGAGCAGAAGACAAATAATAAGTAGTTTGCATATTTTGTATTTTAGATTAGACTTTATAGTACTGATTAACAAAGATAAATAAATTGTCGTTTGTTTTTAATCTATTTGTATAAAAGTAAATATGAAAATGATTTTTATAGTTTTATGAAGGAACAATTAATATCCGAGATGTCAGTCTGAGCCTGTCGAAGACATTTTTGCTTTCCTCATAAAAATTCCTCAATTTTATAGAAAATAAAACCTATAAGATGAGGAATTTTCTTTTTTCTATACTATTCATTACGACAAGTGCATTTGCCCAAGATTTTACCAAACACGTAAATCCATTTATTGGAACTGGTGGTCACGGACACACTTTCCCAGGAGCGACAACACCTTATGGAATGGTACAACTTTCTCCAGACACACGAATTGATGGAAGTTGGGATGGTTGTTCAGGCTATCATTATTCAGATAATTTGATTTATGGATTTTCGCACACACATCTAAACGGAACTGGAGTTTCTGATTTTGGTGATATCATGTTAATGCCAACAATGGGAGAACCATCCTTTGATAATAAAGTATATTCTTCTACATTTTCACACGAAAACGAAAAAGCTTCAGCAGGTTTTTATAGTGTAAAACTAGACAAACACAATATTGATGTTCGCTTAACAACTTCAACTAGAGTTGGCTTTCATGAATATACTTTCAATCATCAAGGTCAAGCCAATATAATTTTAGATTTGAATCATCGAGATAAATTATTAGAAGGCGAAGTTCGAATTATAGATAACAAAACAATTGAAATCTTAAGAAGAAGTTATGCTTGGGCTACTAATCAATATGTTTATGCTCGCATTGAATTTGATGTTCCCTTCGAAATAAATCTAGCTAAAGCAAATGAGACTAAATCTGAAAAATTATACAGAGGAACAGAATTAGCTTTAAGTTTTTCTAAACAAGTCAAAAAAGAAGAAAAAATAAATATAAAAGTCACACTTTCTCCAACAAGTTATGAAGGTGCTAATTTAAACAGTTCAGAAATCAAACATTGGGATTTCGAAAAAGTCAAGAAAGATGCGGAAGCTTTATGGAACAAAGAATTATCAAAGATTGAAGTCACTTCTGATGATAAAGACAAATTAGCGATTTTCTACACCGCTTTATATCACACGATGATGCAACCCAACATTGCACAAGATTTAGATGGAAAATATCGCGGTAGAGACAACGAAATTCACACAGCTGAAGGATTTGATTATTACACTGTTTTTTCACTTTGGGATACTTTCAGAGCAGCACACCCTTTATATACTTTGATTGATAAAAAACGAACGTCAGATTACATAAACACTTTCATAAAACAATACGAACAAGGTGGAAGATTACCTGTTTGGGAATTAGCGTCAAACGAAACCGATTGTATGATTGGGTATCATTCGGTTTCCGTAATTGCAGATGCAATGGCAAAAGGAATTACAGGCTTTGGTTACGAAAAAGCTTTTGAAGCAAGCAAATTTTCAGCGATGAGAGATGTTTTAGGCTTAAAAGCTTATAAAGAAAACGGATTTATTTCTATGGATGACGATCACGAAAGTGTTTCAAAAACGGTCGAATATGCGTACGACGATTGGTGTATTGCTCAAATGGCTCAAATTTTAAACAAACAAGAGGATTACGAATATTTTATGAAACGTTCTCAAAATTGGAAAAACATTTTCGATTGGAATACTAGTTTTATGCGTCCAAAGAAAAATGGTGGTTGGGACAAACCTTTCGATCCAAAAGAAGTCAATAATAATTATACCGAAGGAAATGCTTGGCAATATTCTTTTTTTGTACCACAAGATATTGATGGAATGATTAATGCTTATGGTGGAAATGAAAAATTTGAAACCAAACTAGATGAAATGTTTAATTCTGAAAGTAAAACTACAGGAAGAGAACAAGTTGATGTAACAGGTTTAATCGGACAATATGCACACGGAAACGAACCAAGTCATCACATGGCTTATTTGTATAATTATATTGGAAAACCTGAAAAAACAAAAGAAAAAGTACATTATATCTTAAACGAATTCTACAAAAATACGCCAGATGGTTTAATAGGAAACGAAGATTGCGGACAAATGAGTGCTTGGTATGTGTTGAGTTCTATTGGTTTATACCAGGTTACACCTGGACAAGAAACATTTAATGTGGTTGAGCCTATTTTTAAAAACACAAAAATTACTTTAGATAATGTTGAAAATATTAATTTCAAAGTAAATGAAATGAAGTTTCCTTTTGTTCATTACAATTTGAAACATACTACACATCCAGTAACTTTGATTTCAAATAATAAGTTCGAAACTGTTCCGGTTATTAAAGCTGAAAGCAAATCATTCAAAGATAAAATGTTAGTTGAGTTAATTTCAGATATAGATTCAGATTTAGATGAATTATATTATTGGGTTGATATAAGTTTAAATCTAAAAGATAGTTTGACAATAAAAAGTAATGCTAAAAAATATACTTCTCCCTTTGAAATTGATAAATCTGCCACAGTATATGCATTTACAAAGATTCAAGCAAGGAAAATGTATAGAGTAAATGCAAAAAGACATTACAGTTACAGCAATACCATTTCAGCCCAATTCTTCAAAAAGCCAAATAACTACACAATTGATATCAAATCAAAATACAATCCACAATATCATGCTGGTGGCGATGAAGGTTTGTTAGACGGAATTTATGGCAACGAAAACTGGAGAAAAGGAGAATGGCAAGGTTTTCAAAACCAAGATTTTGAATGTGTCGTTGATATGCAATCCACACGTCAAATAAGTTCAATCACATCTAATTACCTACAAGACACACGTTCTTGGATTTTAATGCCAACCAAAGTAGAGTATTATATTTCTGAAGATAATATCACATTTGAGAAAGTAGGAACAGTTGAAAACGCAGTCGATCCAAAAGAATATGAAACCGTAATTAAACCTTTTGAATTAAAATTTAAATCGCAAAAAGCTAGATATGTAAAAGTCATTGCAACCAATTTTGGAAAATTACCAGAATGGCATCAAGGTTTTCCATCCAACGGTGATGCTTTTATTTTTATTGACGAAATAACAATTAAATAAGACTACTAAAAAAATCCCATTTAGAATATAACTTAATTTCTAAATGGGATTTTTATACCTTTTTGCTTTTTCAGCTTAATCTAATTTATCAGTCAATTTAGCAAACACTTTTTTTGCATCCTTTCCTTCATATAAAATTTGGTAAACTGCATCAATAATTGGTGTTTTCGCACCATATTCTTGATTTAACTTATAGGCGCTATTTGTAGCATAATAACCTTCAGCAACCATACTCATCTCCATTTGAGCTGATTTTACTGTGTAGCCTTTTCCAATCATGTTTCCGAACATTCTATTTCTAGAAAACACAGAATATCCTGTTACCAATAAATCTCCTAAATAAGCAGAATCATTAATATTACGTTTCATTTTATGTACTTTTCGAATAAATTTTTTCATTTCACGAATTCCGTTACTCATCAAAACCGATTGAAAGTTATCTCCATAACCTAATCCGTGAGCAATTCCGGCAGCGATAGCATAAATATTTTTTAACATGGCTGCATATTCAGTCCCAATAATATCATCAGAAGTTTTTGCTTTGATGTAATCTCCACTTAAATTAGTTGCCATTATTTTGGCTTTCTCTAAATCACCACAAGCAATTGTTAAATAAGATAAACGTTCCAAAGCAACTTCTTCTGCGTGACAAGGTCCAGTGATTACACCGATGTTTTCATATGGAATGTCATATTTTTTATGAAAATGTTCCCCAACAATTAAACTAGTTTCTGGAACAATTCCTTTAATAGCAGAAAAAATGACTTTATCTTTTAAACTTTCTGTAAGTTTTTCCAATTCACCACTCAAAAAAGCAGAAGGAATAGCAAATATGACATAATCAGCAAAAGCGACAGCTTCATTGATATCATTGGTTAACCTAAGTTTTTTAATATCAAATTCAACTGAACTTAAATAATTAGGGTTATGTTTTTGATGTTTTAAATGTTCTAAAGCATAAACATTACGCATATACCATGCAATTTCAGTTTGGTTTTCACATAACATTTTGGCAATTGCTGTTGCCCAACTTCCACCACCAATAACTGCAAACTTTGGATTTTTATTCATTTCTCAATCGATTAAGTAACCAAAATTAGCAAATTAAAACGCATTATCAAATCAATTGTTAAAAGTGTTAAGGGAAAGTTTAACAAAATTTTAAAAATTGGAGCGCAATTTTAAATTAACTATATCGTTTTTAGTTTGTAATAAGTTGTTAATATTACGAATACATAAATTAAGTTGGGTTAAGTTAATTTTTGTTTTGGGGTTAAAAAAAAGCGTTCAAGAAGTAATTCCTGAACGCTTTTTGATTTGTCTGAATATCCAAAATCTGAATATCCAAAAATCTATTTAATAACTCATCTCAACTATTTCTTTCACTTTTTCTGTAGTAATGTTTTGTTTTTCACCTAAGGCTTTCCAGCCTCTTTCTTCAAAACGATTTACTATGAAGTCAGCAGTTTTTGAAAAATCTTCATCTGTGTTTTCAGATAATTTTGTTTTCATTCCCATTGTATGAAAAAATTCAACTGTTTTTTCAATAGCTTTTTCAGCAATTTCTTCTGTTGAACCTTCTTGGATGTTCCAAACACGTTTTCCGTATTGCGCTAATTTATCTTTCTTAGTTTCAAACATTACTTTATATAAGTTTGGACCTATGATAGCCAATGTTCTTGCGTGATCAATATTGTACAAAGCTGTTAATTCGTGACCAATCATATGTGTTGCCCAGTCACTTGGAACACCTTTTTGAATTAGTCCGTTTAAAGCCATTGTTGCACACCAAACAAAGTTAGAAGCCAATTTGTAGTCTTTTGGATTTTCAACTACATCTGGACCAATTTCTACTAATGTTTGTAAAATGCTTTCTGCTATTCTATCTTGTAAAATAGCATCATGCCTATAAGTCAAATACTGTTCCATTGTATGTGTAAAAGCATCCACAACACCATTTTGTAATTGTCTTTTTGGTAAAGATGTAATTACGGTTGGATCAACAATAGAGAATTTTGGAAATAAAGCACTTCCGCCCAAAGTTAATTTCTCTTGTGTTTCATTAATAGTTACTACTGCTCCTGAATTCATTTCTGAACCTGTTGCTGGTAAAGTTAAAACTGTTCCAAAAGGCACTACGTTGTCACCTTCTTTGAAAAGAATTCTTTTTCTTAAAATTTCAGCGGCATCACCTTCGTAGTTTACAGCTGCAGAAATAAATTTTGTTCCATCAATAACACTTCCACCACCAACTGCTAGAACAAATCCGATTTTTTGTTCACGGACGATTTCAACAGCTTTCATTAAAGTTTCATATTTTGGATTTGGTTCTATTCCACCAAATTCAACAATATTATTTTCTTCAAATTGTGTTGCTAAAGCAGCTTTTACTTGGTCGTAAACGCCATTTTTGAAAATACTTCCACCACCATAAGTGATAAGAATTTTTGTATTTGCAGGTACTAAGTCTTTTAATTTTTCAATTTGTCCTTTACCAAAGACATAATTTACTGGATTATATAATTCGAAATTGTTCATTTTTTTATTTATTTAATTGATCTAATAATTTTTGAGCTACTAATTTAGATGAAGCTGGATTTTGACCTGTGATCAATAAACCATCTTCAACTGCATAAGGTGCCCAATTTTCACCTTTACTGTATTCGGCTCCGTTTGCTTTTAAAGCGTCTTCTAATAAGAAAGGGACTACTTTAGTTAAACCAACAGCTTCTTCTTCTTCATTAGTAAAACCTGTTACTTTTTTTCCTTTTACTAAGTATTCACCATTCACTTTTACATCTTTCAATACTCCCGGAGAATGACATACAAAAGCAACTGGTTTGTTGTTTGTGTAGAATGATTCAATTAATGATTTTGAGACATCACTTGAAGCCAAATCCCATAATGGTCCATGTCCACCTGGATAGAATACAGCGTCATAATCCGCTTGATTTACATCAGCTAATTTAACTGTATTTGCTAATTTTTGTTGTAATGCAGCATCACTATCAAACCTTTTAGTGTCTTCTGTTGCTGAACTTGGATCAGCACTTTTTGGATCAATTGGTGGTTGTCCACCATTTGGTGATGCAATTGTAATTTCAACTCCTTTATCTGCTAATTCATAATAAGGTGCTGCAAATTCTTCTATCCAAAATCCTGTTTTTTCTCCTGTGTTTCCTAAGTCTTCATGACTAGTTAAAACAAATAATACCTTTTTCATAGTTTCTTTTTTTGTTATTTGATTTTCTTGTGTTGTTGTTTCTGTTGTGTTTTCTTTGTCTTTACAACTTACAGACAAAATTACGATTAATGCTACTGCTATGCGTTTCATGATTTGTTATTTATTTTACAAAATTACATCATTTATGATATCAGTAAAAATAATTTAAATTATGTTTGTGATAAATATATTTATATCATGGTAAGTTTAGAATGGTATCGAACCTTTAAATCTGTTTATAAAAACGGAAACTTTTCACAAGCAGCAAAAGAATTATTTATAAGTCAACCTGCAGTTAGTCAGCAAATAGCCATGTTAGAAGCACATGTAGGTTATAAATTATTCAATCGAAAATCAAAAGGTGTTGAACCAACTGAGTATGCAAAATTACTAAACAATTTAATTATTGAAGCTTTAGATCGTTTGGAAAGTGTGGAAAATGGTTTTCGGGAAAAAGCATTTAGTTCTAATAGACTGGTTTCTATCGGAATATCAAAACATTTATTTGCTAGTATTGGAACAAAGCTAATTTTAAAATTCGATTTTATTGATTTTACTTATGGTGAAAATGAAGAATTATTTAATTTAGTGAATGATAAAAAAATAGACTTTGCCATTGTAACCCAAAAATTTGACACTTTTGACACCATTCAAAAAGAGTTAGGTAAAATAAAGCAAATCGTTGTTGCAAGTAACGATTTAGATTTAAAAGAAGTTAAGAAAGAAATCAAAAATGAAAATTATACGACCATCGAAAATTGGTTAAATGAACAAAAGTGGTATAATTTTGATGCTAGAATTCCTCATGTAAAATTATTTTGGTTGTACGTTTTTGATAAAAAAAGACCTTCAATGATTTCTAATTACATCATTCCTTCTGAAACAGAAATGCTAGCTACTTTGGCTGAAAATTCAGGAGTTTCTATTGTTTGGAACATTAATGCGAAGCGATATTTAAAAGAAAACAAAATTCAATTAGTTTGGAATAGCTCTAAAATGCCATCTACAGAAATTTATTTATTAGCTCGAAAGAATGATACTTTGAATTCGATTTTAGATGAAGTGAAAGAAGAGATTGGTGCTTATATTTTGGCTTAACATTACTTTTTATAAAACAAATTATGTTCTACATATTCCCAAACCTCTTTAGGTAACATGGGAACAATATTTTTACCGTTTTTGATATTTTCTCGAATAAATGTAGAAGATAATTCAACTATTGGCGCACCAATTCTGTGAATTTTTGGATGGTTTACAAACTGATCATCCATTTCACCAGAATTCAATCTAGGATAAACATAAACGTCATGATTCTTTAAAATGACTTCATAGTTTTTCCATTTATGAAGTGAATTTAGATTGTCTTCACCCATGATTAAAGAAAATTTGTGTTGTGGAAATTTCTCATATAAATGAGCTAAAGTATTTACCGTGTAATTTGGTTGAGGTAATTTGAATTCAATATCTGAAGGTTGAATCTTTGGAAAATCTTTTGTAGCCAAATGCACCATTTCTAAACGATGATAATCATCTAAAAGTGTATTCTTCTTCTTGTGTGGATTATGAGGTGTGACAACCATCCAAATTTGATCTAAATCAGAATGTTCAGCCATATGATTAGCAATAATCAAGTGCCCAACGTGAATTGGATTGAATGTTCCGAAATATAAACCGATTTTCATGATTTTAATTAAAAGATTAAAAGATTGAAAGATTGAAATAATTTTAAATTCTTAAATCTTTCAATCATTAAATTATTTAGAAATAAACTCCTTAACCAACTGATATGCTTCTTCTTTAGCAGTATCTAAATCATAATTCTTAATTATTTTGTCAAATTGTGGTGCAGTGGCTAATTCGACAGAAGCTTTTGCTACACGCATGTTGATTTTGTCTTCACTTTCTGTAGAACGTAATTTTAATCTTCGTTTTAATTCATCTACACTCGGTGGTTTTACAAAAACAGCTAATGTTTCTTCCGGAAATTTGTGTTTGATTCTTAATCCACCAACAACATCAATATCAAAAATTACGTGTTTTCCTAAAGCCCAAATTCGTTCAATTTCAGCTTTTAAAGTTCCGTAGAAATTATCCGTGTAAACTTCTTCCCATTCTACAAAGTCTTCGGCTTTAATATGATTTTTAAATTCTTCCCAAGAAATGAAGTAATAATCTGTTCCGTGAATTTCTGTTCCTCTTGGCTCACGAGTAGTGCATGAGATTGAGAATTCTAAATTTAAATCTTCTTTTTCTAATAAGTGTCTTACTATGGTAGTTTTTCCAGAACCAGATGGTGCTGAGAATACAAATAATTTTCCTTTAGTCATTTTATGCTGAACTTGTTTCAGCATCTTTCCATGCTGAAAATTTATATTTTTAATCTTTATATTTGCTTTTAAAGCACATTCAATACTTGTTCTTTAATTTTTTCCAATTCATCTTTCATTTGCACCACTAATTTTTGCATTTCAGTATGATTAGACTTTGAACCCATTGTATTTACTTCTCTACCAATTTCTTGTGTAATGAATCCAAGTTTTCTACCAAGAGCTTCTTCATTTTTCATAGTTTCTAAGAAATAGTTTAAATGATTTCCTAAACGAACTCTTTCTTCAGTAATGTCATATTTTTCAAGATAAAAAATCAATTCTTGTTCAAAACGATTTTCATCTATTGTAGCTTTTAATTCTTCTAAAGCTGTGCGAAGTCTAGTTTTAACAGTTTCAACTCTTTCTGCATCATACGAAACAGCTTCATTCATTAAGTTTTCAATGTTTGAAATTCTTAACTCAAATTCTTTTTCTAAGGAAAGACCTTCATCACTTCTAAATGTTGAAATATTATCTAAAGCTTCATTAATAACTTTTTCAATTTGAAGCCATTCTGTTTTGTCTAATTCTTCACGCTCTGTTTTTAAGGAATCAGGCATTCTTACAGCCATTTTCATTAATTCAGTTTCATCCGCATTAGGAATAACTTCTTTCATTTGATTGATGTAACCTTTTACAATAGGGACATTTATTTTAGCAGAAGTTTCTTCACCAGTTACTTCTATATATAATGAAAAATCAATTTTTCCACGTTCTAATCGTTGTGCGATAGTGTTGCGAATTTGCAATTCCATTTCTCTATAAACAGAAGGAGTTCTTACGTTTAAGTCTAATCCTTTACTGTTTAATGATTTAATTTCTACTGTTATTTTTTTGTTTGATAATTGCATAAATGCTTTACCAAAACCTGTCATTGATTGTATCATAGTGTATTTTAAAGAATTCAAAGATAATAAAAAGTGTTCAGTCTTTAGTTTTTTACTCGTCAGTAGTTTTTAGGTTCTTTTTATGAGTAACTAAATACACTCCAACAAAAATTAAAATTGCTGAAATTACCTTAATAAAATTAAGCTCATCTTTTTGAAGACTAATTGCAATTATGGAAGCAAATAAAGGTTGTAAATAAATAAAAACAGATAAAGTTGTAGGTTTAAGTTCTTTCATTGCCATCAGGTTAATTAAATAAGCTAAGAAAGTTGTGAACAAGACTACAAAACCAATATTATAATAAATGTTTGTTGGAATGCTTTCCCAATTAATTTCTATAAATTCTTGATAGCCAAAAGGAATTACAAACAATAATCCGAAAGTATAAATCCACTTGATAAACGTAAAAGCATGATATTTAGTAATCAGTTTTTTGATAATGATTAAATAAACGGCATAAGCAGAAGCATTAATAAAAACCAAAAAATTGCCAAAACCAGCATCTGGACTATTTTCAATATCTTTTCCATAAAGGATTAAAATTGAAGTTCCGGTAAGTCCAATAAATATTCCAAGGACTTTTTTGAGTTTAATTTTTTCTTTTAGTAGAATTGCCGATAAAATCAAAACCAAAATAGGAGCAGTAACCATAATTACTGATGCACTAATCGGTGAAGTCATGCTTAATCCCTTAAAAAAAGTCAGTTGATTTATCGCAACACCAAATAAAGCAGCTGCAATTATTCTTGGAAAATCATTTAAAGCAATTTTTTCTTTCGGACCAAAAAAGGTTAAGAGCCAAAATAAAAAAGCACCACCAATGGCTCTTATTAAAATAAAGCCATAAGGTTTTACATAAGTAGGCATAACTTCTTTAGCAAAAATAAAAGTTGCACCATAAATTAAAGCGACAAATGTTGCGCCAATTAAGGCTAAGATCCTTTTAGACATTTTTTAAAGTCTTCATTAATTTTAAAATATTAGGTTGTGTGTTTCCTATAAATATTTCATTTTTAATTATAAAAACTGGTCGACTTAAAAAGGTATAATGTTCTAAAATTAAGGCTTTGTAATCGTCTTCAGTCAGTTTTTGATTTTTTAAACCTCGTTCTTTATATAATTGAGCTCTTTTGCTAAATAAGGCTTCATAGCTTCCTGCTAATTCTCGCATTTGTTCTAGTTCTTCAACTGTAATTTTATCTTGTCTGATGTCTTGAAATTCTAATTCAATTCCTTTTGGTAAAGATTTAATGATTTTTCTACAAGTATCACATGAAGCTAAGTAGTATATTTTATCCATTTGGTCTAAAATTTTAATTTGAATGCAAAAATACGGTAGTTATTGTCTTTAAAATAATTATTTTTAACAAAATTCTACAAATGAAATTCAATACTAAAACCATACACGGTGGTCAACATCACGAAAAATCAACGGGTTCAGTAATGACTCCGATTTTTCAAACCTCAACTTTTGCACAAACAAGTCCAGGTAAACCAATTGGTGATTACGAATACGCAAGAGCTTCAAATCCAACTAGAACGGCTTTAGAAGATTCATTGGCAAGTTTAGAAAACGGAACAAGAGGTTTAGCTTTTGCTTCGGGTTTGGCAGCTATAGATGCTGTAATGAAAATTCTAAAACCAGGTGATGAAGTTGTTGCTACGGACAATTTATATGGTGGAACTTATAGAATGTTTACTAAAGTATATCAAGACTTTGGAATAAAATTTCATTTTGTAGACATGACGAATTTAGAAAAATTCGAATCCTTAATAAATGAAAATACAAAGTTAGTTTGGCTCGAAACACCTACAAATCCTTTAATGAAATTAGTAGATATAGCTGAGATTTCAAAGATTACAAAAAAACATAAATTGCTTTTAGCAGTTGACAATACTTTTGCAACTCCTTATTTACAAAAACCTTTAGATTTAGGTGCTGAAATTGTAATGCATTCAGCAACAAAATATTTAGGAGGACATTCAGATGTTATGGCTGGTGCTTTAATTGTAAAAGATAAAGAACTTGGTGAAAAATTACATTTTGCTCAATTTGCAACCGGTGGAATATTAGGGCCAATGGATAGTTTTTTAATTTTAAGAGGAATCAAAACCTTACATTTGAGAATGCAACGTCATTGTGAAAATGGAATAAAAGTAGCCGAATACTTAAGCTCACATTCAGCAGTTAAAAGAGTTT
The DNA here is from genome assembly GCF_000422685.1 of Flavobacterium gelidilacus DSM 15343. Classification (GTDB taxonomy): domain Bacteria; phylum Bacteroidota; class Bacteroidia; order Flavobacteriales; family Flavobacteriaceae; genus Flavobacterium; species Flavobacterium gelidilacus. The sequence goes on from NZ_AUGN01000011.1 coordinate 28,893, forward strand.
ATTATCCTGGATTAGAAAGTCATCCAAATCATGATATTGCTAAAAAACAAATGATTGGTGGTTTTGGTGGAATGGTTTCCTTTACTTTCAAATCTGGAAAAATGGAAGATGCTGTTGCTTTTTTCGAAAAATTAAAAGTATTCACTTTAGCTGAATCTTTAGGCGGAGTAGAATCTTTGGCAAATCATTCAGCCACAATGACTCACGGTTCTTTAACCAAAGAAGAAAGAGCAGAAATTGGAATTACAGATGATTTAGTTCGTTTAAGCGTTGGAGTAGAAGATATTGATGATTTATTGGCTGATTTAAAGCAAGCTTTAGCTTAATAAAAAACATTTTTAAACCATCATTACCCAGTAGTGATGGTTTTTTTCTTAAATTCATATACAATGCCAATTCCCATAATTTGTTTCAATTGAATTTTTGGCCCAGAAATTACTTGCATATTATCTTCTTGTTTTTTTGTTTTAATATCATCATCGTAGATTAATTGTGTTCCGATACTTGCTTTTACATATTCATTTACTGTCATTTCAAACTGTATTTGCCAATTAACATCTATGTTTCCAAAATGGTTTAAATAATCAGAATATAAAGAAATGCGATTCTCAAACATAATGTTTTTATAAATTTCTGTTTCCCATTCATTAGTAACTAAAACACCTAACTCGGTTCTTGATTTTTTTCCTAAAGAAACTATATTCCCATTTTCATCATAAATTGCTTTGTTTACCCCAAAAGCACCTTCATTTGCTAGCCTTTGATTAAGAACTAAAGTTGTTTTATGAGTTAAAGGAGATAAATAAAATCTAAGATGTTCTTTTTTGTTAAAGTATTCAGCACCAATTCCTAAGAAAAAATAAGCTGGTGCAAAAGGTGCAGAAATAGAAACATCGGTATTTGGATAAGCATATCCATTGTAAAATTGTGTGTTAAAATTAAATTTTCCGGCATAAAACCATTTTGAGATAGTATCATTCCTAAAAGAAACTGTTGAGTTAATTTGTAATTGATCATCTGTCTTTCTCAACTCTTGTCCTTCTTGTTTATTTATTCCATATCGAAAAATCAATTCGTTATCCCAATTAAGTCTATCAATACTATAATCTCTTTTGAAATTTCCTTTTAATAATCCTGAAATCGAATTGTTCCCACCAGCATTCCAGTTTACAAATGAAATTTGAGAAATATCAAAACCAACTTTATTTTTTGATATCCAATTTGATGTTGTATCAGGTAATTTTGTTCTTATTACTTGAGAAAAACCAATTTGAAATAGAAATAATGAGGCTATGATAAATATTATTTTTTTAAACATGTTTATATAGTACTAATAGTTTTTAATATAGATATAACGTCAATTTTGCAAATCTGTTGTAATTCATCAACGCTTCCTTGTTCAATAAAAGTATCAGGAATGCCTAAATTAACAATTTTGTTAGTATAAGTATTTGAAGTAGCAAACGAATTTATTAAACTACCAAATCCTCCAATAATAACGCCATCTTCAATTGTAATTATTTTAGAGTGCATTTTAAAAATTTCATTTAAGGTCTTTTCGTCAATAGGTTTTATAAATGGAAAATGATAGTGCGATATTTTATTGGTTTTATTTAATTCAGCAATAGCTTTTTCTACATTTGAAGCCATAATTCCAGTTGAAAGAATTGCTATTTCAGAACCTTTTTTCAAACATTTAGCTTTGCCGATTTCAATAATCTCAAAAGGGTTTTTCCAATCCACAATTTCTCCTCTTCCTCTTGGATAACGAATTGCAATCGGATGATTTAATCCTAAAGAAGCTGTATACATGATGTTTCTTAATTCTATTGCGTCTTTTGGGGCATAAATTATTAAATTAGGAATACAATTTAAATAAGCAATGTCAAAAACACCATGATGTGTTGCTCCATCTTCTCCAACTAAACCTGCTCTATCTAAACAAAAAATAACAGGTAAATTTTGCAAAGCCACATCGTGAATAATTTGATCATAAGCACGCTGCATAAAAGTGGAATAAATATTGCAAAAAACCACCATGCCTTGCGTTGCCATTCCAGCAGCTAAAGTTACAGCATGTTGTTCTGCAATTCCGACATCAAAAGCTCTTTCAGGAAACGCTTCCATCATGTATTTCATAGAACTTCCGCTTGGCATTGCAGGTGTAATTCCAATTATTTTCTCATTCGTTTCAGCTAATTCAACTAAAGTTAAACCAAATACATCTTGAAATTTCGGAGGTAAATTTTCTTCATTTTTTGGGTGAATTTTTCCAGTTTTAGCTTCAAACTTTCCTGGAGCATGATATTTAACTTGATCTTTTTCAGCTAATTCTAATCCTTTCCCTTTAAGTGTAATAACATGAAGGAATTTTGGACCTTTAATTTTTTTTAGTCGCTCTAATTCGGCTAATAATTTTGGTAAATCATGACCGTCAATTGGTCCTGAATAATCAAAATTTAAGGATTTTATTATATTATTTTGTTTTGGATTTTTCCCTTCTTTTACAGCTGTCAAATAATTTTTTAAAGCACCAACGCTTGGATCAATTCCAATGGCATTGTCATTTAAAATCACTAATAAATTAGCATCAGTAACTCCAGCGTGATTTAAGCCTTCAAAAGCCATTCCACTTGCTATAGAAGCATCACCAATTACGGCAATATGTTGTTTTTCAAAATCACCTTTTAGTTTAGAAGCAATTGCCATTCCCAAAGCTGCCGAAATTGAAGTTGAAGAATGTCCAACACCAAAAGTATCATATTCGCTTTCACTTCTTTTAGGAAAACCCGAAATTCCGTTTAAAGTTCTATTGGTTTCAAAAACATCTCTTCTTCCCGTTAAAATTTTGTGTCCATAAGCTTGATGACCAACATCCCAAACTAATAAATCTTTAGGTGTATTGAAAATATAATGTATAGCAATAGTCAATTCTATAACACCTAAACTTGCTCCCAAATGGCCTTCTCTTTGTGAAATAACATCAATGATGAATTCGCGCAATTCTTTAGCCAAATGAGGAAGTTGATCTGGAGAAAGTTTCTTCAAATCTTTAGGATTGTTAATATGTGAAAGTAAATTTTCCTTCATTTGACAAAAGTACTAACTTGAAATTGTATTTTTGCTATTATGATAGATATTTTCACCGACGATTATTTTATGAAGAAAGCTTTGCAAGAAGCTGAAACGGCTTTTGAAAAAGGAGAAATTCCTGTTGGAGCAATAATTGTTATAGATAATAAAGTCATTGCAAGAAGTCATAACCTAACAGAATTGCTTAACGATGTTACAGCTCATGCTGAAATGCAAGCCATTACAAGCGCAGCAAATTTCATTGGCGGTAAATATTTAAAAGGCTGCACACTTTATGTTACTTTAGAACCTTGTCAAATGTGTGCTGGTGCTTTATATTGGAGTCAAATTTCAAAAATTGTTTACGGAGCTTCCGATGAAAATAGAGGTTTTGTAAAAATGGGAACACAATTACACCCCAAAACTGAAGTTGTAAGTGGAGTTTTAGAAAAAGATTGCTCACTGTTGATTAGAGCTTTTTTTAGAATGAAAAGATAATTTTTGTAAGTTAAACTTTAAATAATTTTTATATCTTTAGACAATAATAAACTCAATGTTAGAGTTTTTTTTATAAAATAAATCTTTTAAAAATCAGTGGTATGAAGTTAAATCGCTATTTACAGTTAATCGTATTGTTAATTGTGAGTTACTCTTGTGGTAAAAAATCAGAAAATTTCAATTCAGATTTTAATTTGTATAAAGATTATATTCTTAATTTTAGTTCTGGATTAGTTTCTACGGAGACCGATTTTAGAGTTGTTTTAGCTTTTGATAATAAAGAATGGACGCCAAATGAGGAATTAGACAGTGATTTATTTTCCATAAGTCCAAATGTTTCTGGAAAAGTAGTAGCTCTTTCTTCAAATACAGTTGCTTTTATTCCTTCAGAAAAGCTAGAACAAGATACAGAATATCAAATTACTTTTCATTTAGATGAGGTAAAAGATGTTCCAAGTAAATTAGAAGAATTCAATTTTACAGTAAAAACAATAAAACAAGACTTTTTAGTAAAAACACTTGATCTACAATCGTATAGCAAAGAATACCAATATCTTAATGGAATAATATCTTTTAGTGATGGCATTGATTTAGAGTTAGCAAAAAAAATTATTAAAGCCAATCAAGGTGATAAAGATTTGAAGATAAAATTTGATAAAGACTTATCAAATCCAAAAGAATATAAATTTGTTATTGATAGTATTCAACGTAAAGTAGAAGACAGTAAGATCAATATTTTATGGGATGGTTCAGTTTTGAATATTGATCAAAAAGGTGATGTTGATTTTGAAATTCCTGGAAAAAACAATTTTAAAGTTATTTTAGCTCAAATCCAACAAGATAATGCGCAAGTTTTATTGATAAATTTTTCTGATCCTATTAAAAAAGGTCAAAATTTAGAGGGTTTAGTCCAAGTGGAATCAGCGTCAAATTTAAAATTCGCAACAGCAGGAAACCTTCTAAAAGTATTTTTTACTGAATCTTTGAAAGGAGAATTGTTAGTCGAAGTTTTTCAAGGCATTCAAAGCGAAGATGGCTTTAAAATGAAATACGATTTTTCAGAAAAAGTTACTTTTGATCAAGTAAAACCTGAAATTAGATTTGTAAAAAGTGGAACAATTTTACCAAGTTCAAATAACTTAAAAATTAATTTTGAGGCAGTTAATCTAAAAGCTGTTGATGTAAAAGTATATCAAATTTATAAAAATAATATCTTACAATTTTTACAATATAATGAATTAAACGGAAGTCAAAACCTCAGGAATGTAGCACAGCCAATTGCAAAACAAACTATAACTTTAAAAACAAACAATTTAGTAAATTATGGCGATTGGAGTGCTTATGCGTTAGATTTGTCTAAAATAATTGCAGTTGATCCAGGTTCAATTTATAGAGTAGAATTAACTTATAAAAAGAAATACTCATTATATAAATGTGCTTCAACAGTTATAGAGGAAGAAGAAGAGGAAATTGCAGATGAAGATGAAGTGCGTTCGAACCAATATTATTATGATGATTACTATTATGACGATTACAATTGGAATGAAAGAGATGATCCGTGTTCAAATTCATACTATTATAATAACAAAATTTTTACCAATGTAATTGCAACAGACCTAGGAGTAATTGCCAAAAGAGGAGAAAACGGTTCTTACTTTTTTGCTGTAAATAACATCATTACAACAGAACCTGTCGCTGGAGCTGTTATTGATTTATACAACTTTCAACAACAAAAATTAGCAACTATAAAAACGGATGCACAAGGTTTGGTAAATGCAGATATTGCTAAATATGCGTATTTTGCTATAGTGACGAATGACAACAATACAACTTATGTTAAATTAGATGAAGGGCAATCACTATCGGTAAGTAACTTTGATGTTGGAGGAGAGCAATTACAAAAAGGATTGAAAGGTTATATTTATGGAGAAAGAGGAGTCTGGCGACCAGGTGATACGTTGCATATTGCTTTTATGTTGAATGACAACGAAAGTAAATTAGAAAAAACGCATCCTATAAAATTTAAATTATCAAATCCGCAAGGAAAAGCAATGTATGTCGCAGTTCAGAAATATAATGAAACCAACCATTATAAGTTTAAAGTAGTTACCAAAGATTCTGATATTACAGGAAATTGGGAAGCTAAAATATCAATTGGTGGCGTTCATTTTTACAAAAGCATTAAGATTGAAACCATTAAACCCAATCGTCTAAAAATCAAAAACAGTTTTGCTGACGGAAATTTATCAGGCAATAAACCAAACAACGGAACTATTCAAGTGGCTTGGTTACATGGTGCGATTGCAAAAAACTTAAAGGTTGATATGCAGGCTAAATTTTTGCAACAGGTAACAGCTTTTAAAGGGTATGCAAAGTATGATTTTGATGATGATGTAAGAAGTTTTTCATCTGAAGAAGTAAATGTGTTTTCGGGAAAAGTCGATGATTTTGGAAAAACAAATGTTACCATACAGCCTAAAATTAATAATCAAGCACCAGGAAAATTAAAAGTAGTTTTTCAAACTAAAGCTTATGAAAACGGAGGTGATTTCAGTACAGACGTTGTAACGGCAACTTATTCACCATTCAAGACTTATGTCGGAATAAAAAGTCCAGAACCCAACAAATACGGAATGTTAGAAACCGAAAAAATGAATCGTTTTGATATCGTTTCTGTAGATGAAAATGGAAAACCAAAAGCAGTCAAAAATCTTGAAGTACGAGTGTATAAAGTTGATTGGCGTTGGTGGTGGAACAGTTCAGGTGATGATTTATCAAGATATAATTCTTCGCAAGTCACAACGGCTTATAAAAATTTTAATGTAAGTACAAATGCTGCAGGAAAAGGGAGTGTTCAATTTGAAGTCTCAGAAAATGACTGGGGAAGATATTTAATTAGAGTAGTCGATAATGAAGGTGGTCACGCAACCAGTAAAACTGAAATTATAGATTGGCCAATTTGGTCTGGAAAATCGAAAACGGGTGATGCTTCAACAGCAAATATGTTGGTTTTTACTTCTGATAAAACAAAATATGCCGTTGGAGAAAAAGCAACGGTTTCATTTCCATCAAGTGAAGGCGGAAGAGCTTTAATTTCAATTGAAAACGGCTCAAAAGTAGTTTCTTCATTTTGGGCAATGACCACACAAGGTGAAACTAAAGTTGAAATTCCAGTAACACCTGAAATGGCTCCAAATGTTTATGTAAATATAACTTTATTAAAACCTCACGCTTCTACTTTAAATGATACTCCTATTAGAATGTATGGAATATTACCTATTGAAGTTGTAGATAAAAATACCGTACTTCAACCTCAAATTGCAATGGCAAGTGTTTTAAAACCTGAAACAAAAACTACAATAAAAGTTAGTGAAAAAGAGGGTAAAGAAATGACTTATACATTAGCAATTGTTGATGATGGTTTGTTAGATTTAACGCGTTTCAAAACTCCAAATGCTTGGGATAAATTCTATGCTCGACAAGCTTTAGGGGTAAAAACTTGGGATGTTTATGATGATGTAATTGGTGCTTATGGTGGAAAAATAAACCAAATTTTCAGCATTGGTGGTGATGAAGATTTAGGTGGAGGAAATGCCAAAAAAGCTAACCGATTTAAACCAGTTGTTATTTATTTAGGACCATTTAAATTAGAAAAAGGACAAACAAAATCGCATACAGTTACATTGCCAAATTACATAGGTTCAGTAAGAACAATGGTTGTAGCTGGTGATGCCAAAACAAACGCTTATGGAAGTGTAGAAAAAACAACTCCAGTTAGAAAGCCATTAATGGTTCTAGCTTCTGTGCCAAGAAAAATTTCTCCAAATGAAAAAGTTACGTTGCCAATTACAGTTTTCGCCATGGAAAATCATGTAAAAAATGTAACGGTTCAGATAAAAACAAATAATGCTATTCGTGTAGTTTCAGCTTCAAAACAGAACGTGAGTTTTAGTTCACCTGATGAAAAAATGGTGTATTTTGATTTAGAAGTTGGAAGTATTCTCGGAATCGGAAAAATTGAAGTCATTGCCACATCAGGAAATGAAAAAGCAACTTATGAAGTCGAATTAGATGTGACAAATCCAAATCCAATTACCAATGATTTTGTAGATGTGGTGATTGAACCCAATTCAAGTAAAACTATACAATGGAATACTTTTGGAGTTGAAGGAAGTAATAAAGCTAGGTTAGAAGTTTCTTCTTTTCCAACAATTGATTTTAATGGTCGAATTCAATATTTGATTCAATATCCTCATGGTTGTGTAGAGCAAACAACTTCTAGCGTTTTTCCTCAATTGTATTTGGGTGATGTTATGGATTTAGATAGCAATAGAAAATCAGAAATGCAAAAAAACATCAACGCTGGAATTCAAAAATTAGGAGGTTTCCAACAAGTAAATGGTGGATTATCGTATTGGCCAGGAAATGGTAATGCAGACGATTGGGGAACTTCTTATGCTGGACATTTCCTAATAGAAGCAGAGAAAAAAGGCTATGTTTTACCAATTTCTTTCAAACAAAAATGGATTTCCTACCAACAAGCAGAAGCTAAAAAATGGAGATATTATCAGCAATATCATAATGACTTTGCTCAAGCTTATCGTTTGTACACATTGGCTTTAGCGGGTGTTCCAGATATGGGTTCAATGAATCGTTTAAGAGAAACATCTGGAATTTCAAATGAATCTAAAGTAAGATTAGCCGCAACTTATGCCTTAACGGGACAAAAGAAAACGGCTTTAGCTTTGTTAAATGCGACTTCAGTTGATGATTCAAGCGATAACTATTACTATTATTATGGTTCTTCAGAAAGAAATAAAGCGATGCTTTTAGAAACTTATTTATTAGTAAATGATAATCAAAAAGCATTTGGGTTAGCGACAAAAATTGCAAGTTCACTTTCTTCTAAAAATTATATGAGTACGCAAACTACTGCTTATTGTTTGTATGCCATGTCGAAATTTGCTATCAAGAATGGTGGAAAAGGAATTAATGCTTCGTTTTCAAATAATGGAAAATCTGAAACCATAACTTCAACTAAATCTATTGCCGATAGGAAATTAGTTGTGAAAAATGGGTCAAATAGTGTCACAATTAAAAATAACAAAGACAACACAATTTATGTTCGAGTTTTAAATAGTGGAATTTTACCTGTTGGTGAAGAAAAAGTGATGCAAAATAATTTTTACGGAAACATTACATTCAAAACAAGAAACGGAAATACAATTTCATTAAACGAAATCAAACAAGGAACTGAAATTGTAGCTCAGGTTACTATCAGAAATCAATCTAATGATAATATTGAAAATGTAGCTTTATCCCAAATTATTCCGTCTGGATTTGAAATTATGAATTCTCGTTACACAGATTTCGGAGATTTTGCTCAAAATAAGGCTGATTACATCGATATTCGTGATGATAGAACACAATTCTATTTTGGACTTCGAGCAAATGAATCTAGAACATTTACGGTTCTTTTAAATGCAACTTATTTAGGAGATTATTATTTTCCAGGCATTCAATGTGAAGCTATGTATGACAACAATTACATAGTAAGAACAAAAGGAGAATGGGTTAAAATTGTAAAGGATTAATAAGTGTTTCAAAGAATAAAAAAATGGATACTTAACAATAAAATAAAAGCTACCATCATCCTTATTTTGATGGTAGTTTATTACTTTTCATTACCTCGAAAATTATTCGAAAACAATTACGCAACTGTTATTGAAAGTAACGAAGGTCAATTATTAGGAGCAAAAATTGCAAAAGACGGACAATGGCGTTTTCCTGAAAGTGATAGTATTCCAAACAAGTTTAAAGAATGTATCATTGCTTTTGAAGATCAGCATTTTTACAAACATTTTGGATTTAATCCAGTTTCTATGTATCATGCTTTTTTGCAAAATCGAAAAGCTAATAAAGTGGTTCGTGGGGGAAGTACTTTAACGCAGCAAGTCATTCGTTTACACAGAAGTGGAAAAAGTAGAAGTTATTTTGAAAAAATAATCGAATTAATTTTATCCACGCGATTAGAATTCAGACATTCAAAAGATGAAATTCTACAATTATATACAGCTCACGCACCTTTTGGAAGTAATGTTGTAGGATTGGAAATGGCTTCTTGGAAATATTTTGGCTTGCAACCCAATCAATTATCTTGGGCAGAATCAGCAACTTTAGCTGTTTTGCCAAATGCACCAAGTTTAATTTATCCAGGAAAAAATCAGGAACGATTACTCAAAAAAAGAAATCTTTTACTCAAAAAATTATTTACAAATAAAGTAATTGATAAAGAAACGTATGAATTATCACTTGAAGAAAATCTACCTCAAAAACCCTTTGATGTACCACAAATTGCACCTCATTTACTAGAAAAAATAGCCAAAACAAATCGTGGTGAAAAGATTAAAACGACAATTAACACACACGTTCAAGAACAAGCAAATGAAATTGTAAGGCAATATTATAATTTATACAAACAAAATCAAGTTTATAATATTTCTGTTCTAGTTGTTGAGGTAAAAACCCGCAATGTTATAGCTTATGTTGGAAATAGTCCAACCGATAAAAATCATCAAAAAGATGTTGATATTATTTCAGCTCCAAGAAGTACAGGAAGTATTTTGAAACCGTTTTTGTATGCTTCTATGTTAGATGATGGTGATATTTTACCAAACACATTAGTTCCAGATATTCCAACACAAATTTCAGGATATTCTCCACAAAATTACAACTTGACTTACGATGGAGCAGTTCCAGCAAGTAAAGCTTTGTCTCGTTCTTTAAATATTCCAGCTGTTTTGATGCTTCAGGAGTATTCGGTGAATAAGTTTTACGAGCAATTACAAAAATTAAAATTGAAAGATGTAAATCGCCAACCAAGTAATTACGGATTGTCATTAATTTTAGGTGGAGCAGAATCAAACTTATGGGATTTATGCAATTCTTATGCGTATATGTCAAGCACGTTGAATCATTTCAATAAAAACAATGACGAATATCGTTCTAATGAATTAACCGATTTAAACTTAGATTTCAATAGAAAAACAGATTTTGGAAAGTCAACGCGACAAAAAAATGTATTTGGAGCTGGAGCCATTTGGCAAACCTTCAATGCAATGAAAGAAGTCAATCGTCCAGAAGGTGATGAGGCTTGGCGTTTTTATGATTCTTCCTTAGAAATTGCTTGGAAAACAGGAACAAGTTTTGGAAGTAGAGATGCTTGGGCAATTGGGGTAACCAAAGAATATGTAGTTGGAGTTTGGGTTGGAAACGCAACTGGAGAAGGAAGGCCATTATTAACTGGAGTCGAAAGTGCAGCACCAATTTTATTTGATGTTTTTCATTTATTGCCAAAATCAAAATGGTTTGAAACTCCTTTTAATGATTTAGAAGAATCCAATGTTTGTGGTATTTCTGGTTATTTGGCTCAAGAAAATTGTCCTTCAAAAAAGCAATGGATTCCAAAAACAGCTAAGAAAACAGAAAATTGTCCTTATCATAAATTAATTCATTTAGATAAAAATGAGCAGTTTAGAGTAAATTCAATTTGTGAAAGTGTAGATAATATGGTTTCAAAATCTTGGTTTGTTTTGCCGCCAGTTATGGAATGGTATTATAAAAGTAATAATCCAAATTACATGATTTTACCACCATTTAGATCAGATTGTGTCTCAAATACTGACGATAAAGTAATGGATTTCATTTACCCAAAAGCGAATACAAAGATTATTTTAACCAAAAATTTCGAAAGTGAGTTACAACCAGCTATTTTCAAAATTGCTCATAATAATAGAGAGATAGAATTGTTTTGGTATTTAGATGATAAGTATTTAGGAAGTACAAAAACGTTTCACGAAATGCCAATTATGGCTAAAACAGGTTTTCATATTGTGACTGTAGTAGATGAATTAGGAAATGAGATTCGAAGGAAAGTTGAATTTGAGCAATAAAAAAATCGCTACTCAATTAAGAATAGCGGTTTAATATTTTTTATGCTGAATTTATTTCAGCATTACTTGATTGCCTTTCCTTTGTCGTCAAAGAAATGATATTCAAGATACGTGTAAGCGTCACGAGATTTGAGATTAAGAGGAGGAAGTCCAGTAGACTTCAGGTATTTTTGAAACAAAAAAAACCGTTCAAAACTAAATTTGAACGGTTTTTAAATTTTTACTTGATTGCCTTTCCTTTGTCATCAAAGAAATGATATTCAAGATACGTGTAAGCGTCACGAGGTATAATTTTCACCCATTTTTTATGTTCAAAAAACCATTTTGAACGTATTGATGGAAAACCTTTCTCAAGGTATGCTGCCACAAAAGGATGTACATGAAGTGCAACTTTTTTATGGGCTTTAATAATTTTTTCAAGGCTAAACGCAATTTTATCAATAATCAAAATTGGAGCTTCAATTTCCCCATTTTCATTAGGATCTTCTTCTCTTGTTTTGATATTTACTTCTGGTCTAACTCTTTGTCTAGTAATTTGAATTAATCCAAATTTGCTAGGAGGCAAGATTTTATGCTTGGCCTTATCGTCACTCATTTCTTCTTTTAAGTAATCATATAACTTTCTGCGGTTGTCTGGATTTTGCATATCAATGAAATCCACTACAATAATTCCACCCATGTCTCGTAAACGCAATTGTCGTGCAATCTCTGCAGCAGCAATCATGTTTACTTCTAAAGCAGTATCTTCTTGGTTACGAGCTTTGTTTGATCGATTTCCACTATTCACATCCACTACGTGTAATGCTTCTGTGTGTTCGATTATTAAATAAGCTCCTTTACTCATCGAAACTGTTTTTCCAAAGGAAGTTTTAATTTGTCTTTCCACGTTATATTTCTCAAATAAAGGTAAGTCTTTCGACTGATAGTGTTTTACGATAGACACTCTATCTGGAGCTATTTCTTGCAAATAGTCCTTGGTTTGCAAATACAATTCTTCATCATCTATATGAATACTAGTAAAAGTATCATTAAATACATCTCTCAAGATGGAGGAAGCTTTATTAACTTCTCCTAATACTTTTGATGGATGATGCGCTGTTTGCAACTTCTTACACATACTAGACCATTTGTCTAATAGGTTTTGAAGATCTTTGTTTAGTTCAGCTACTTTTTTGCCTTCGGCTACTGTTCTCACAATAACACCGAATCCTTTTGGTTTAATAGATTGAACCAATCGTTTTAATCGTTCTTTTTCTTCTTTTGATTCAATTTTTTGAGAAATTGAAACTCTATCCGAAAAAGGAACTAAAACAACAAATCTACCAGCTAACGAAATTTCCGAAGAAATACGTGGGCCTTTTGTAGAAATTGGCTCTTTAACTACTTGAACAAGAAGTGACTGATTGGCGCTGATAATATCAGCTATACTACCATCTTTGTCAATTTCTTTTTCAAAAGGAAAATTTTTGAGTGAATAATCTTTTATTTTACCTGCGCTTACAAGTTTTATAAACTTCATCATTGAAGGAAGATTTGGACCTAAATCATGATAATGCAAAAAAGCATCTTTTTCATAACCTACGTTTACAAAAGCAGCGTTTAAACCTGCTACTGGCTTTCTTATTTTTGAAATAAAAATATCGCCAACAGCAAAATTAATTCCGCTACTGTTTTCTTCTTCTTTGTGAAGTTCAATTAGTTTTCCATCCTTTAATAAGGCAAAATCTACAGCGTCTGAACTTGATCTAATAATTAATTCTTTGTTCAAAAGAGTACATTTTTATCCATACTTTATAAAGTTAGAAATTAGAAGTTAGAAGTTAGAAATATTCTAAATTCTGAATTCTAAATTCTGAATTCCATTAGTACAGATGGATTAAACAATAATTTTTACAGGATTTTTACCCGATAACCAATCCTTACGATTGGTTTTTTTCAAAGAACATCTTTTTTTTCTAAAAAAGAAAAAGTAGTTAAATACTACTTTTTCTTCTTGTGACGGTTAGCTCTCGCTCTTTTTTTACGTTTGTGCGTTGCTACCTTATGTCTTTTTCTTTTTTTACCGCTTGGCATAATGTCGTTAGTTTAGATTAATAAATAATTATACTGCTATTTCTGTTTTTGTTTTAACTCCTTCTACAAACACCTTAGCTGGTTTAAAAGCTGGAATGTTGTGTGCTGGAATCTTTATTGTTGTGTTTTTAGAAATGTTTCTTCCCGTTTTTTCAGCTCTAGTTTTGATGATAAAACTTCCGAAACCTCTTAAATAAACATTGTCTCCTGATTCTAAAGAATCTTTTACTTCTTCCATAAATGTCTCTACAGTAGCTTGAACATCTCCTTTTTCAAGTCCTAATCTGTCAGAAATTTTTGCTACGATATCTGCTTTCGTCATTTTTCTTGCGTATTAATTTTATTCTAATTTTTTTGAGAGTGCAAATATAGGAATTAAAAAAACAATATTTCAAGCATAATCAATTATATTTTAATATAATAAAAGTTAATTTTGCGCCAACAACAAATTTTATGTCTTTTTCTAACTCTTTAATTTATTGGTATTTACAAAACAAAAGGGATTTACCTTGGCGAAATACTACCGATTCCTATACTATTTGGCTTTCAGAAATCATTCTTCAGCAAACTAGAGTAGCACAAGGAACGCCTTATTTTGAGGCTTTTATCTCTAATTTCCCCACTGTTTTTGACTTAGCTAAAGCGAATGAAGAACAAGTATTAAAACTTTGGCAAGGCTTAGGGTATTATTCTCGGGCAAGAAATCTTCATGCTACAGCAAAATATGTAGTTGTTGAATTAAATGGAGTTTTTCCAACATCCTATAAAGAATTAATTAAATTAAAAGGAATTGGTGAATATACAGCAGCTGCAATTGCTTCTTTCTCAATTAATGAAAATGTAGCTGTTTTAGACGGAAATGTTTACAGGGTTTTAGCAAGGTATTTTAATGTTCACAATGATATTTCTGTGTCATCAACCAAAAAAGTTTTTCAGGAATTGGCTAAAGAAGTACTTCCTAAAAAAGACGCACATATATACAACCAGGCCATTATGGAATTTGGTGCTTTGCAATGTGTGCCCAAAAGACCAAATTGCTCAGACTGTGCTTTGTCTGATAGTTGTGCTGCTTTACAAAATAAAACCGTAAACATTTTACCCATTAAATCTAAAAAAACAAAAGTGACAAATCGTTACTTTAATTATATCGTTTTTGAAGATTTGAATGGTAATACTATAATTAATCAACGTTTAGGTAAAGGTATCTGGCAAAATTTATATGAATTTCCAGTAATTGAACTAGATTCAATAATTCATGAAGATGAAATCATCAACTTGATAAGTGACAAATATTCTGATATTGCAAACATTACATTCTTATCAAATTTTGATGTTATTCATAAATTATCGCATCAAACTTTACATATTCAATTTGCTAAAGTTAAATTGTCAACTAATTTAGAAAATGCTATTTCGATTTCTGATTTAAAAAAACTTCCTTTTCCTATAGTTATTCATAATTTTATAGAAAGATATTTCAGCTAATTAAAATATTTAGTACATTTGATATAATTAAAATTATAAGCCATGAGCGGAACGTTGAATAAAGTTATGTTAATAGGTCATTTAGGTGATGAAGTAAAGATGCATTATTTTGATGGTGGAAATTGTATTGGGAGATTTCCATTAGCCACGAATGAAATTTATATTAACAAAAGTACAGGTGAAAAAATTACTTCAACTGAATGGCATAATCTTGTAGTTCGCAATAAAGCAGCTGAAATTTGTGAAAAATACTTATCAAAAGGAGATAAAATTTATGTTGAAGGAAGAATAAAATCTAGAAATTGGCAAGCTGAAGACGGTTCAACTAAATATACTACAGAAATTCAAGTAACAGAATTTACTTTTTTATCAACTAAGAAAGATTCGGATGCTAATAAACAAAATTTTCCTTCAAATGAAAATGATAGCGCAAAAAAGACTAATTTTGACGCACAAAATGAAGCGCCAAATCAAAAAGACGATTTACCTTTTTAATGTTTAACCAATACCTACGAATTTGGACTCAGATCCTTCCAGTTTTATAAATACAATAGATTTTAGTTTAGTTTTTGGGCTAGTTGGAGTAGCCTTTTTATTGTTGTGTTCTGCTTTTATTTCAGGTTCAGAAGTAGCTTTGTTTTCTCTGGATCAAAAAAATCTAGATGATCTAGAAGCAAATGATAGTCACAAAGGGAAATTAATCTCTGATCTTTTAGGTAGGCCCAAAAAATTATTAGCCACTATTTTAATAGCTAATAATTTTATAAATATTGGAGTTGTAATTTTGTTTACTTCCATAAATGAAAAATTATTTAGCGCTATTACCTCTTCAACAATTCAGTTTTTAGTTGAAGTAATTCTTTTGACTTTTTTAATATTACTTTTTGGGGAAGTTTTGCCTAAAATATACGCCAGTAGAAATAACGTGAGTTTTTCTAAAACGGTTTGTATTCCTATTGCTTTTTTGAATAGAGTTTTGAGTCCTATTAGTGTTCCAATGCGAAATATTACGGTCTTTATAGAGAAAAAATTTAGTGTCCAAAAAACAAATTTTTCGGTTGACCAATTATCACAAGCTTTAGAGTTAACAGATCAAAAAGAAACAACTTCAGACGAGCAAAAAATTTTAGAAGGAATTGTGACTTTTGGAAACACAGATGTTAAACAAGTAATGAGTCCTAGAATTGATATTTTTGCTATTGAATTTTCTGAAAGTTTTACAGAAATAATGTCAAAAATTATAGAAAAAGGATATTCTCGAATTCCAGTTTACAAAGAAGGAATAGATCATATCGAAGGAGTTTTGTTTATTAAAGATTTAATTCCATACATTGATTATAAAGATTACGAATGGCAAACTTTATTAAGAGAACCATTTTTTGTTCCTGAAAATAAAAAGTTAGACAATCTTTTGAAAGAATTCCAAGGCATGAAAAACCACCTAGCTATTGTCGTTGATGAATATGGTGGAACTTCTGGATTGGTTTCTTTAGAAGATATTCTAGAAGAAATTGTAGGTGACATTAGCGATGAATTTGACGATATAGATATAAGTTACACGAAAATAGACGATAAAAATTATCTCTTTGATGGAAAGGTAAGTTTAAAAGATTTTTATAGAGTTGTTGATGTTAATGAAGAAAAGTTTGAAAATGCAAAAGGAGAAGCAGAAACTTTAGCCGGTTTCATATTAGAAATATCTGGTAATTTCCCAAGAAAAAATGCCAAATTAGTATTTGATACTTGTAAATTTAGCATAGAAAATGTTGACAAACGAAGAATAAAACAAGTAAAAGTTACGTTACCATTACAAACCGATTAAAATGAATAAATTTTTTGCTTTTGTTGGATTAGCTATTTGTTTGCTATCATGTAATGAAGATGCTGTTCCTAGACCAACAAGTCAATTGCGTTTAGATTATCCTACACCTACATATATTTCAAAAGAATCAAAATATCCATTTTCTTTAGATATTAATGATTTTTCTACGATTCTTTCAAAAGATAATGGAGCAATAGAAGTGCATTATCCAAAAATGAAAGCAACAGTTTATTTAAGTTATAAAACAGTGAATAATGATTTAGAAAAATTATTAACTGATGCTCAAAAGCTTACTTACAAACTGCACGTTATGAAAGCTGACGAAATCACTGAACAACCTTTTGTAAATCCGGATAAGAAAGTATATGGTATGTTTTACACTGTTGGAGGTGATGCTGCATCGAATGCATTATTTTACGCTACTGACAGTACTAAAAATTTCGTTACAGGAAGTGTTTATTTTTATACTAAACCTAATTACGATTCTATTTTACCGGCTTCAAGTTATATAACAAACGACATGAAAAAGATGTTGGAATCTATTAAGTGGAAGGAGTAAAAAAATCACTCCTAAGTTAAAGAAATGATTTTTTATATTATTAGAACCTTAAGCTATTTCAGATTTACAAAATATTACGATTTCACTTTAGAAACTTTATATAAATCTCCACCAGCAACACCTTCAACGGTTTTGGTAAGTTTTTCTTGGTTTAATTTGTCAGCATCATAAGTTACTGTTGCTGTTTTTGTTTCAAAATCAACTTTTGCTTCTGTTACTCCGTCAACTTTGTTTAGTTTACTTTCAATTAAGCTAGCACAACCAACTGCGCAAGTCATTCCTTTAATTTCGAAAGAAGCTGTTTTAGGGTTTGCAGCAATTGTTTTAGGGCTTTCTGTTGCAATAGTTTCTGTTTCTACAACATTGGTTTCGGTTGATGTTTCTTTATCGTTTTTACAACTAATTGTAGCTAAAGCTAAAGTTGCAACTAAAAGGGTTTGTTTTACTATTTTCATGATATATTTTATAAGATGTCATACAAAGATACAAATTCTGTTTTTTTTAAATGTTACAATTATCACAAACGAACTAGTGTGTAATTTATATTAATATCAAAATAAAGTCGCATTTTTGCACTTTATAAATTTTAACTTACGGAATTAAATTCAGCATAAATATGGAAAACAATAAAAAATGGTATTTACTAGTCTTTCTAGGCTGTGTTTGGGGAAGTTCTTTTATTCTAATGAAATTAGGTTTGCAAGGTGTGAATCCTATTCAAATGGGAAGTTTAAGGATTTTATTTGCTGCTGCTTTTTTAATTTTAGTAGGATTCAAACAAATTCCAAAAATTCCGTTACACAAATGGAAATATATTGCACTTACATCTATGTTTGGTACATTTTTACCCGTTTATTTATTTGCGGTTGCCTTGTCTAAAATTGATGGTTCAGTTAGTTCGATATTGAATTCATTGACACCCTTATTTGCTTTGGTATTTGGTATTTTATTTTTTAAGGTCGATGTACAACGTAGGCAAATTTTTGGGGTTATTATTGGATTTATAGGTTGTATTTTGCTGATACTTTTTGGTGAAGGAGAAAACGCTACTGAGAATTATTATTATGCTTTGTTAATTGTGTTTGCTTCTATTTTTTACGGTATCAATGTCAATTTGATTAAGAAATATTTATCTGATTTAAAACCGTTGACTATTAGCACTGGAAATTTTGTCATAATGATGTTTCCCGCATTAATTGTTCTATATTTTTCTGGTTTTTATGAGATTTCAAGTGAGCCAAAAGTTATAACTTCATTAGGTTTTATTGCTATTTTAGGAGTTGTTGGAACGGGATTATCTAACATTCTATTTTTTAAATTAATACAATTGTCTTCTCCAGTATTTGCTTCTTCTGTGACGTATTTGATTCCTGTTGTAGCTATAATTTTAGGATATTTTATTATGGACGAAACGCTAACTTTTGTCCAAGGAATTGGTGCTTTAGTTGTTTTGTTAGGGGTTTATTTTTCTAGTAAAAAATAGGATTGATTTATATAGAAATAAAAAAAGCCATTCTTTTTACGGAATGGCTTTTGAATTTATGTTGAAGATTCTTTATTCAAAATCTTTAGCAGTAACTCCTTCGTTGATTTTTACATCTTGAGTAACAAATTCTAATTCCATTCCAACATTCATTACAACGTTGTATGGAAATTTGATTCCTTTAACTTCTTTATAATCATTAAAGTTTGTTACTTGAGTCATAGTTTGACCACCTTGTTCTTGTTCAACCGATTCAGCAACTTTTAAGCCAGATTTTACATCATACATCATGGTTTTTTTACCAATTGTTAAGGCATAAGCATCTGAGCCATTTATTGTTTCAATCCCTTTTAAAACAACATCTTTATTGTTTGTTAATAAAAGCTCAGGAAAAGTATACGCCATTGCTTGCATTTCTTTTAATTTTTCTCCTTCAAAGTCTTTTCTTTGTCCTTGTTGATTTGCATAAGCTCCTTTTTCTGTAACAACCATTTTCATAACTGTCATTCCAGACATAGACATTTCTGAAGACATTTTGTTGTCACTAGTAGTTTTAGCAGTAAGTTGTAATTCTTGTCCTTGTACAGTAGCTTTTGATATAATTACAGTAGATTTTACAGCTTTTAAAGCTTTCTCACCACCAATGGCATTTATATAGCTTTCTAGTACTGTTTTTGCTGTAACTCCTTTAGGAATTTCTTTTTTGATAACAGGCTTGTCAACTTTATTTCCAAAACGATCAAAATACATAACTGGAATTCCAGATTTTTCTAATCCTGGAACAACATCAGCCGCTTTTCCAACTACAACTATTCTTAAGTTGTCAGCTAAAAAGTATTTGTTTGCAGCAGCCTTAATGTCTTCTGCAGTCACAGCATTAATGTTTTTAATGTATTTTTCATAAAAATCATCTGGTAAGTTTTGAGTTTCTTTGTTTAGTGCATAAAAAGCAACCGTTTCAGGTTTTTCGATTTGCATTACAAAGTTTCCAACGTATTTAGCTTTTGCGTTTCTTAAATCTTCGTCAGAAACTAAATCCATTCTCATTCTTTTAACTTCATTCAATATTTCTGCAATTGCACTATCAGTAACTGAATTTCTTACAGAAGCACCAGCTCTAAATTTTGAAGTGTATTTTCCTGATCCAATTGATGAATAAGAACCATATGTCCAACCATGTTTTTCACGTAAGTTTAAGAATAATCTTCCTTCTCCACCGCCACCAAGAATTTGGTTAGCTAAAAGAGCAGCATAATATTCTTTATCAGTCATTTTTAAATTTGAAGTATTTATCACTGCAATTTCAGACTGAACCGCATTTGACATGTCTACAAAGTTAATTTGACTATATTGTAAATCTGTAGGCTCTGTAAAAGTAAGTTGTGGAGCAGTTGCTTTTTTCCAGCCTTTAAACGCTTTTTCAACTTGTTTTTTGATGTCTTTTAATTTTACATCACCAATAATTACTAAATAAGCATTTTCTGGAACGAAATTAATATTGTAGTTTAGTTTTACATCAGCTAGTGAAACATTGTTTAATGTTTCTTCGCTAACATATTCACCTCTAGGATGATTTTTTCCATAAACTAAAATGTTTTCAACTCTTCTAGCGTTTGCTGTTACGTTTTTCTCATCAGACTTAAGGTTCTCAATCATTTTTGATTTTTCCTTATCAAATTCTTCCTGCGTAAATTTAGGCTCTAAACTACCTTCTGCCATTAATTCTAAAATTCTTTCAGAATATTTAGACAATCCACTTCCTCTTGCGCCACTTGATGAAAAGTTAATGTTTGCTCCTAAAAAGTCAATTTCTTCATTGAATGCTTCTTTAGAAGTTTTCTCTGTTTCATTTCCAATCATTGCGCTCAACATATTATCAACACCTTTTTTGTTGCCTTCAACATATGGAGTATTGTCAATCGTTAAGGTATAAGAAACTCTTGGTAATTTTGAGTTTTCAACCACTAAAACTTTTAATCCATTTTTAAGTTTAAAAGTTTCAGGTTTTTTGATATTTATACTTGGAGCTGGACCAGATTTTGGCATCGGTCTATCTTGTGCCGTCATTGTTGTCATAAAGAACAAACTAGTTACTATATATAATAATTTTTTCATGATATGTGTTCTTATTTTTGAGTTTTATCAGTTGCAGGCATGTAGTTTAAAAGTAATCTTTGATTCGTATTCAAATATTTTTTAGCTACATCTCTAATTTCTTCTTTAGTGATAGATTTGTAAATATCCAATTCGGTATTGATTAAGTTTACATCGCCATATAACATATAATAAGTAGCTAAATTACTTGCAATTCCTTCAACACTAGTATTGCTATTTACGTATTGATTTTCGAAAATATTTCTCAATTTTTCTAAATCTTTGTCTGAGATTAAGTCAGTTTGAACTTTAACAATTTCTTCATCGATTTCTCTGTTGATGTCTGCTTGTGTAAATCCTTCCATAGGAATTCCTAAAAGAATGTACATGCTGTAATCTTCTTGACTAAAGTTAAAAGCTCCTATCTGAAGAGCCATTTTTTTATCGTCGACGATTTTTTTGTAAAGAATAGAGCTTTTTCCGTCTGATAAATAAGTAGATAACATGTCAAGAACTCTAGCTTCTCTAGTTTTCATTGAAGGAGTTCTGTAGGTTTGAATAAACATTGGTTTCTGAATGTTTGAATCTTCCCAAGTAGCATTAATTGTTTCAGTAATTGGAGCTTCTTCTACTTTATTTCTCTTGATTGTCGCTCCTTTTGGAATTGAACCAAAGTATTTTTGAACCCATTCTTTAGCTTGTCCTTTTTCAAATTGACCAGCAACAACTAATACAGCGTTGTTTGGAATATAGAATTTTTTATTAAAGGCCTGAAACTCTTCTAAAGTTGCAGCGTCTAAATGTTCCATTTCTCCAATTGTTGTCCATTTATAAGGATGTGTTTTAAATAAGTTTAGTTTAACAGCTTTAATTAAATTTCCATAAGGCTGATTATCAACTCTAAGTCTTTTTTCTTCTTTAACAACCTCGTTTTGTGTATCAACACCAATTTGGTTAATTACTGGATGCATTAATCTTTCTGATTCCATCCATAAAGCTAATTCTAAATTATTAGAAGGGAAAACCTCATAATAATAAGTTCTATCATCAGAAGTGTTGGCATTGTTCTGACCACCATTTGCGGTTACAATTTTAAACCATTCTCCTCTTTCAATATTTTTAGTTCCTTCAAATAAAAGGTGTTCAAAAAAGTGAGCGAAACCTGTACGGTTAGGTTGTTCGTCTTTGGCACCTACATGATACATTACAGATGTAATTATTACAGGAGCAGAATTATCTTGATGTAGAATAACATGTAAGCCGTTGTCTAAATCAAATTCCTCAAAAGCCACGTTTTGAGCGGTAGAAATACTTCCAATCATAAGCATTGCGCTTAAAGCTATTAATGATTTTTTCATAAAATGAAATTATTGTTTTTGTATAAGTTGCTAAATTCGTAAAAAAGTTACAATTTTTTATTAAAAAAGACTTAAAAAAATAATTCTACTAAAGTATTGTGTGTATAGTAATTAGTTGTATATTTGCAACCTTAAAAAAATTAATTTAAACACATTGTTATGTACGCAATCGTAGAGATAGCAGGGCAACAATTTAAAGTTAGCAAAGACCAAAAAGTTTTTGTACACCGTTTATCTGAAGATGAAGGTTCGAAAGTTACTTTCGACAAAGTTCTTTTAGTAGACGATAATGGTACAGTTACTCTAGGCGCCCCAGCTATAGAAGGTGCTTCTGTTGAAGCCAAAGTGTTAAGACACTTAAAAGGAGATAAAGTAATCGTTTTCAAGAAGAAAAGAAGAAAAGGGTACAAAAAGAAAAATGGTCATAGACAATCATTATCTCAAATCGTAATTGAAGGAATTTTAGCAACTGGTTCTAAAAAAGCTGCTCCTAAAAAGGAAGAAGTAAAAAAAGAAGCTCCAGCTAAAGCTCAAAAATTAGTAGAAACTCCTGCTGCTGAAGCGAAAGCTCCAAAAGCAAAAGCTTCTAAAAAAGGAGACGATTTGAAATTGATCGAAGGAGTTGGTCCTAAAGCTGCTGAAGTATTAGTTGCTGCTGGTATTGATACTTTCGCAAAATTGGCTAAAACTTCTGCAGAAAAAGTAAAAGAAATTTTAGATGCTGCTGAAGCTAAAGTACAACATTTAGATCCAGGTACTTGGGCACAACAAGCTCAACTAGCTGCTGATGGTAAAATGGATGAATTAAAAAAATTACAAGACGAATTAAACGGTGGTAAAGCTGTTTAATTTTAATATTAACTTATAAAACCAAAACATCATGGCTCACAAGAAAGGTGTCGGTAGTTCGAAGAATGGTAGAGAATCAGAATCGAAACGTTTAGGCGTTAAGATTTTTGGAGGACAAGCTGCAATTGCTGGAAACATTATCGTAAGACAAAGAGGTTCTAAACATAATCCGGGTGAAAACGTTTACATGGGTAAAGATCATACTTTACATGCAAGAGTTGACGGATTAGTTAAGTTTCAGAAAAAAGGAGAGAACAAATCATTTGTATCTATAGTTCCTTTTGAAGCATAATTAATTAAACTTCAAAAAAATAAAAATCCCAATTCGAAAGAGTTGGGATTTTTTTGTTTATTTACTTTTATCCTGAACTTGTTTCAGGATCTTTTCATGAGATTTCTGATGCTGAAATTAATTCAGAATTACAATGATAGGAATATTTTATGAATTGAAAACGATACTGCAATAGTGATAGCAGTGGCAGCTTTTGCAAAACTTTGATAAATGGTTTTGCAAAACTAGAATGGATAGCACGGTGCCTTAGCAATTGCCTAAAAGAAAACCCTCACATTGCTGTAAGGGTTTTGTTTCAATTGAAATGCTGAATTAAGTTCAGCATGGCAAAAATTTATTAGTATCTGTAATATTCTGGCTTGTATGGTCCTTCAACCGCTACACCAATATATTCGGCTTGATCTGGTCTTAATTCTTCTAATTCAACACCTAATTTTGCTAAGTGAAGAGCTGCAACCTTTTCATCTAAATGTTTTGGTAACATATAAACTTCATTTTTATAAGCAGCAGTGTTAGTCCAAAGTTCTAATTGAGCTAATGTTTGGTTTGTGAATGAATTACTCATAACAAAACTTGGGTGACCTGTAGCGCAACCAAGGTTAACTAAACGACCTTCAGCTAAGATAATGATGTCTTTTCCGTTAATTGTGTATTTGTCAACTTGTGGTTTGATTTCATTTTTAGTAGCACCATGTGTTTTGTTTAACCAAGCCATGTCGATTTCGTTATCGAAGTGACCAATGTTACAAACGATAGTTTTATCTTTCATTTGCTCAAAGTGAGAACCTAAAATAATATCTTTATTTCCTGTAGTTGTGATGATAATATCTGCATTACCTACAACTGTGTTTAGTTTTTTAACTTCAAATCCGTCCATTGCAGCTTGTAAAGCACAAATTGGATCAATTTCAGTAACTGTTACAATAGAACCTGCACCTTTGAATGAAGCAGCTGTTCCTTTTCCAACATCACCGTATCCACAAACCACAACTCTTTTTCCAGCTAACATTAGATCAGTTGCTCTTCTTACTGCATCAACTGCAGATTCTTTACAACCGTATTTGTTATCGAATTTAGATTTAGTAACTGAATCATTTACGTTTATAGCAGGCATGTGTAAAGTTCCGTTTTTCATTCTTTCGTATAAACGGTGAACTCCAGTTGTAGTTTCTTCAGATAATCCTTTAATATCAGCAATTAATTCAGGAAAACGGTCAAAAACCATATTTGTTAAATCTCCACCATCATCAAGAATCATGTTTAATGGTTTTCTGTCTTCACCAAACCATAATGTTTGTTCAATACACCAATCAAATTCTTCTTCATTTAATCCTTTCCATGCGTAAACCGGAATTCCAGCAGCAGCAATAGCAGCAGCAGCATGATCTTGAGTTGAAAAGATATTACAAGAAGACCAAGTAACATCAGCGCCAAGAGCAACTAAAGTTTCAATTAAAACTGCAGTTTGAATTGTCATGTGTAAACATCCAGCAATTCTAGCTCCTTTTAAAGGTTGGCTTGCACCATACTCTTCTCTTAAGGCCATTAATCCTGGCATTTCAGCTTCTGCTAATTCAATTTCTTTTCTTCCCCAGTCCGCTAAAGTGATATCTTTAACTTTATAAGGTACATAATTTGCGATTTTTGTACTCATCTATTGTATATTTGTATTATTAATTTTAAAGTGCAAAGGTAAGGAATTCCTTTTTATTTTTAAAATTGATTCACTTATTTTGTGAATTGTTTAATAGTATAATCAACTGAAATTCAATAAAATATTCAATGCCACTACATAAAGTTATTTATTTATCTAACAACACTAAATTATATTTGTGGAAAATCACAGAAGACTTAGATACGTTGTCTAAAGATACAAAATTAAAAGATTCTTCATTTGCAAGATTAGAATCCATGAAATCTGAAAGCCATAAAAAAGGGTTTTTAGCTGTTAGAAAGTTATTGCAACATATTGATTACAATGATTTTGACTTATATTATGATGCATTTGGAAAGCCTAATTTAAAGCCTCAAGGATGTAGTATAATGGACATGCACATTTCAATTTCTCATTCACATGATTTTTCAGCTATTGCTATTAGTGAAAGAAATATTGGAATCGATATTGAAATTCTCAAAGAAAAAATAATTAGAATAGCTCCCAAGTTTATGAATATTTCTCATATTGAAAATCTAAACGTTAAAGAGCAAATCGAAAAAGCAACTGTCATTTGGGGAATTAAAGAAAGTATTTTTAAAATCAAAAATGAACCTGGAATAAGTTTTCCAAAGCATATTTTTGAAGACAACTTTATTTTTGAAGACAAAGTAGCAACGGCCAAATTAAAATTTAATAACAAAGTAGAAAAATTTACCATTGAATTTGATTCTTTTGATGGATATATGTTTGTTTGTGCTTTTGAGAATAATTAATGAAAAATATTTATCAAGAAATACTAAATTCTAAAAACAGGAACGAAAAGTTACTTGCTATTTTAATTGATCCTGATAAAGTTCAGTTAGAGCAATTAGATAACTTGATTGTAAAAATAAATCAATCACCAGCAACACATATTTTTGTTGGCGGAAGTTTTGTTGAAACAAATCAAATAGATTTAATTATCCAAGAAATTAAATTAAACTGTAACTTACCAATCCTTTTATTTCCAGGAAATCCTTCACAAATTTCAGCATATGCTGATGGTGTTTTATTTCTAAATTTAATTTCAGGTAGAAATCCAGACTATTTAATTGAACATCAAGTTAGTGCAGTTCCAATTCTTGAAAAAACAGCTTTAGAAGTTATTTCTACAGGTTATGTTTTAATTGCAAGCGGAAAAGAAACGGCTGTTGAACGTATAAGTCAAACAAAACCTTTAAATAGAAATGATATAGATTATGTTTGTCAAACCATAAAAGCAGGAGAATATATGGGAAATAAATTAATTTATTTAGAAGCTGGAAGTGGTGCCGAAAAAGCAATTCCGTTAGATATGATTAAAGAAGTTTCTAAAAAATTAACTATCCCTTTAATTGTTGGTGGAGGAATTAGATCTAAAATTGGAATTGAAAATGCGTTTAAAGCAGGAGCGGATTTAGTAGTAATAGGAACTGCTTTTGAAAACAACGCTAATTTTTTTGAAGAATGATAGCGTTTTTATTTTCACAATACAAAGGGTATGAAACAATTGATATTGTCTTAGAAATTATTGCAATTTTATTTGGACTTGCAAGTGTTCTTCTTGCCAAAAAAAACAACATATTGGTCTATCCCACAGGAATTGTAAGTACAATTATTTTTGTTTATTTACTTAATAAATGGGGTTTGGTTGGAGATATGTTAATTAATGGTTATTACACGACTATGAGTATTTATGGTTGGTATATTTGGACAAGAAAAACGGATGATAAACCTGAATTTCCAATTTCCAGAGTTACTACGAAAGAAATTTATTATGGTATCATTATTTTTTTGATAACAATGGCTTTTGTAGTAATAGTCTATAAATATTTTAATAAATTTACACATTGGACAGCTTATGTAGACACATTTACAACGGGTGTTTTCTTTGTAGGAATGTGGCTAATGGCAAAAAGGAAGATAGAAAATTGGATACTTTGGATCATTGGGGATATAGTTTCTGTACCTTTATATTTTCACAAGGGATATACTTTTACTAGTATTCAATATGTTATATTTACAATAATTGCAATTTATGCTTATTTAGAATGGAAGAAAAACTTAGCAAAAAAGATATAAAACAAATTCAAGATAAAGGGATTTTGTTAGATAAAATAGAACAACAACTTCTGTTTTTTACTAACGGAATAGCAAAAGTAAATCTTGAAAAGTCTGCAACAATTAATGATGGTATTTTAGTTTTTTCTACTGAAGAAATTGAAGAACTATGTCAATTTTTTGACAATAACAAAAGTAACAAAATTATAAAAAAGTTTGTTCCTGCTTCCGGTGCTGCCAGTAGAATGTTTAAATTTTTGATTGAATTTTTAACTGAATTTAGTTTTGAAAAAGGAACAATAAATTCATACATAAACCACAAACAAGAACACGATTTGCCTGTTTTTCTTGTTGGAATGAAAGATTTTCCTTTTTACAGCGAAGTAAAAAATAAAGTCATTCAATTAAATTTAAATTATTATGAACTTGAAAAAGATGAAAAAGATTATCTTTTTATAAATACACTCTTATCTTCTGAATATTTCAATTTTGCGAATAAACCAAAAGGAATTTTGCCGTTTCATACCAAAGATAAAGCAGTTTTAACTCCAGTTGAAGAACACTTAAGTGAGACTGTTTTTTATAAAAAAGAAGGTGAAAAAGCAAAAGTTCATTTTACAATTTCAAAAGAGCATCAAGAACATTTTGAAACTATCACAAAGAATCAGTCTAATATTGATGTTACTTACTCTTATCAAAAAGAGTCAACAGATACAATAGCGGTTAATCTTGATAACACACCTTTCAGATTGGAAGATGGTAGTTTGTTATTTAGGCCAGGTGGACATGGTGCATTAATTGAAAATTTAAATCAATTAAAAGCGGATATTATTTTCATAAAAAACATTGATAATGTTTCGCAAAATCATATTGTGGATATAATTAAATATAAAAAAGTACTAGGCGGTTTGTTAATGAAAACCCAAGAACAAGTTTTTAATTATTTAGAAAAATTAGAGAGTAAAAATGTTACGGAAGAATTAATAACTGAAATTAAAAGTTTTGCAAAAGAAAAGTTAAACATTTCATTACCCATTAGTTTTGATAAATTTCAATTGGAGTATAAAGTTGAGTTTTTTTTTAATGAATTAAACCGACCAATACGTGTTTGTGGAATGGTTAAAAATGAAGGAGAGCCTGGTGGAGGCCCTTTTTGGGTTAAAAACGAAAACGGATTATCATCATTACAAATAGTTGAAACTTCTCAAATTAATTTAAAAGATAAAGGACAAAAGCAAATTGCTGAATTTGCAACTCATTTTAACCCAGTTGACTTGGTTTGTGGTATTAAAGACTATAAAAACAAAAAGTTTGATTTAACACAATTTGTAGATGAGAACACAGGTTTTATCGTAGAAAAAAATAAGTTTGGAAAACCAGTAAAATCTTTTGAATTACCTGGCCTATGGAATGGAGCAATGGCTAATTGGATTACTCTTTTTGTAGAAGTGCCTTTGTCTACTTTTAATCCTGTTAAAACTGTAAATGACTTATTAAAACCTTCTCATCAACCAGAAGATAAAATTACTTAAATGGATAAAGAAATTCTTTTAAAAGAACTTAATTACAAAGCTATTAGAAGTAGTGGAGCAGGTGGGCAAAATGTAAATAAAGTTTCGTCTAAAGTAGTTTTGAATTTTGATTTAGAAAATTCTAATGGCTTGACTGAAAATGAAAAAACCTATTTAAAGGAAAAATTAGCTTCAAAATTGACTCAAGAATTTATTTTGATTTTAAATTGTGATGAAGACAGAAGTCAAATAAAAAATAAATCCATTGTCACAAAACGTTTTATAGGGATCCTTGAAAAAGGATTAACAAAGCCAAAAATAAGAATGGCAACAAAAGCAACAAAAGCTTCTAAAGAAAGGCGTTTAAAATCTAAAAAAACTACAGCCTTACTTAAACAAAATAGAAAAAAACCTGATTTATAGTATTAAGAATGATGGGGTTAGAAAAAGTTTTAAAAATCTTAATACTTAATACTCAAATCTTAATACTTTCAATTATATTTGCACTGTCTCAAAGGGGTGCTCTAAAAAACGAGCTGAGATTATACCCATAGAACCTAGAACAGGTAATGCTGTTTAGGGAAAAGACACAAGTAAATGTGCACGTTTGCTTGTGTCTGGAGTTTTTCAATTTTAATTTTAACCAAAGAATAATTACCCCTTTTATTCGTATAATTTATTTACGAATGAAACAATTATTTGCAAAAAGTACAAAGTACAAAGTACAAAGTACAAAGACTTATTTAAGTCTATTCACCTTATTTTACTCAGCATTTGCCATTTCACAGGAAGTAGAAACAGATTCAACTAAAGTTACACAGCTTAAAGAAGTTGTATTGACATCTGTTCGAGCAAAAGAAAAAGATCCAATTACTTTTACTAATATTTCTAAAGAAGAAATTGCTAAAAGAAATCTTGGACAAGACCTTCCAGTTTTATTAAACTATCAGCCTTCTGTTGTAACTACGACCGATGCCGGAAATGGTGTAGGTTATACTTACATGCGTGTAAGAGGTTCTGATGGTTCTAGAATTAACGTAACATTAAACGGAGTTCCATTTAATGATAGCGAGAGTCAAGGAACTTTCTTTGTTAATTTGCCCGATTTTGCTTCATCTATACAAAGTGCTCAATTGCAAAGAGGAGTTGGAACTTCTACAAATGGAGCTGGAGCTTTTGGAGCAAGTTTAAATGTAGAAACAAAATCTTATCAAGAAGAAGCTTATGCGGAAATTGCTAACTCTGTTGGTAGTTTTGGAACTAGAAAACACACTTTAGCTTTTGGAACAGGCTTGCAAAACAATTTTGAAATAAACGGTAGATTGTCTCAAATTGCTTCTGATGGTTTTATTGATAGAGCTTCAACTAACATGTTTGGGTATTTCTTTAATGCTAATTATGTGAAAGAAAATACATTAATAAAATTTTTGGCTTTTGGAGGAAAAGAAAAAACCTATCAAGCATGGTATGGTCTTGAAGATGAGGAAAAGCTAAAAAATGATAGAACTTATAATGTTGCAGGAATCTATTTTGATGAAAATGGAAATGAGCAATTTTATGATAATGAAACTGATAACTATTGGCAAAATCATTTTCAATTGCATTGGTCAGAGAAGTGGAATTCTAAATGGAATTCTAATGTTGCTTTGCATTACACTTTAGGGAAAGGATATTTTGAACAATATAAAGAAGACGAAACGCTTTCAGATTATAATTTACCTGATTTTAATGGAAATTCAATTTCAGATTTAGTTCGAAAAAGATGGTTAGATAATGACTTTTTTGGAGCTACAGCATCCTTAAATTATGATTCTAAAAAGACTAGCTTTCAAATAGGCGGTGCTGCAAATCGTTATTTAGGAAAACATTATGGAGAAGTAATTGATACTCAATATTATGTTCCAAATGCGAATCGTTATTACGATAATTTTGGAAACAAAGATGATGTAAATGTATACGGTAAAATATCACATGAAGTTATTAATAAATTAAGTGTTTTTGCAGATATGCAATATCGAATGGTTTTTTACCAAGCAGATAGTTATAAGTTTGAGGAAGATGTAAATGACACGTTTCGTTTCTTTAATCCAAAAGTAGGATTGAATTATCAATTGAATAATTCTAATATGCTTTATGGTTATTTCGGAATTGCAAACAAAGAACCAAGAAGAGATGATTATGAAAACGGAAGTACAAAATCAGAACGTTTGAAAGATTTAGAACTAGGATGGAAATATAATTCTAAAAAACTGAAAGTAAATACCAATGCATTTTTTATGGATTACACCGATCAGCTGGTTTTAACCGGAGCTTTAAACGATGTGGGTTCACCAATTTTCACAAATAGTGGAAAAAGCTATAGAGTTGGACTTGAAATTGATGCACAAATTGAAGTGCTAGAAAACCTATTCTTTCAGCCTAATGTAACAATTAGTCAAAATAAAAATAAAGATTTCAACTTTCAACGTGATGGTGTTTTGAAAAATTTAGGAGATACTGATATTGCTTTTTCTCCAAATATAATTGCTGGTGGAAACATTACTTTTTTACCAATAAAGACCCTGCAAGTTTCTTTACTATCTAAATATGTTGGCAAACAATATATGGGAAATATTGATGCAAAAAAATCAGAATTAGAAGCTTATTTTATAAATGATTTAAATGTAAACTATGAATGGAAAATTAACAAGGGAATTAAATCCATAGTTTTTTCAGGACTAGTGAATAATATTTTAGATATTGAATATGAATCAAATGGGTATTTTTATACGTATGATGATGATTTTTCGAACCCAGGTACAATATCTACAATTGAAGGAGCAGGTTTTTATCCACAAGCTGGAATTAATTTCTTAGCCGGAATGACTTTAAAATTCTAAATGCAAATAAAAAGGGAAGTTAAACACTTCCCTTTTTATTTAATTATATACTCTAATTATATTACCATTTACTTCGGTTCTATAAGATTTCATCGGATAATTTTTTCCAGTACTCAAGCCTGTAAATAGATTGTATTCAGCATCATCACAAGGACATTTTGCGGTTATTCCGTTTAATGTCATGGTTGAACAATCACTCAATGCTTGATTAGGACAAGCCGCATCATAAGCAACATATGTATTGCTACCAACATTAAAAACAAAAACACCTCTTATTCCTACACCTGCTGTTGTAATTAGAACACCATTGCTAGGAAATTTTAAAACATTATAAGCTGGTAAATTTAAATTTATATTCAAATTCACAGAATAATCTGGCAAAAAAGGATTATTGCTACCAACACTATCTTTTTCACAACCCATAAAAAGAGGAATTAGTAATAATAAGATATATTTCTTCATGGTTTATTTTTAGTCAAATTTAATACTTTTGAATTACTAAAGGTCAAAATTATATCTTAAAAAATTTAGGAATGAAAATATTTGTTATATTTGCATATAGGAATCCCACTCGTATGGGATTCTTTCTATTTCTATAAACGATGAAGTTATGAGTACAGTATCTTATTACACAGCAGAAGGGTTAAAACACCTTAGGGATGAATTAGACCAACTTAAAAATATACAAAGACCAAAAGCATCACAGGATATTGCAGACGCTAGAGATAAAGGAGATTTATCTGAGAATGCAGAATATGATGCAGCTAAAGAAGCGCAAGGTCTTCTTGAAATGAAAATTTCTAAAATGGAAGAAGTTGTAGCTAATGCACGTTTAATTGATGAATCTCAATTAGATGTGTCCAAAGTTTTAGTTTTGTCTAAAGTAAAAATCAAAAACCAAACCAATGGAATGGAAATGAATTATACTTTAGTAGCAGAAAGTGAAGCGGATTTAAAAACAGGTAAAATATCAGTAACTTCTCCTATTGGAAAAGGATTACTTGGTAAATCTGTTGGAGATATTGCCGAAATTACAGTTCCAAACGGAATACTAAAATTCGAAATAGTAGAAATTTCAAGATAAAACTATAAGTATGGCTTCTATTTTTACCAAAATAATAAATGGAGAAATTCCAAGTTATAAAATTGCTGAAGATGAAAATTATTTGGCTTTTTTAGATGTTAATCCAAATGCAAAAGGACATACGTTATGTATTCCTAAACAAGAGATTAATAAAATCTTTGATATGGAAGAAGATTATTATTTAGGTTTAATGCAATTTAGTAAAAAAGTTGCTAAGGCTTTAGAAAAATCAATTGATTGCAAAAGAGTTGGTATGGCAGTTGTTGGTTTAGAAGTGCCTCATGTTCATGTTCACTTAATTCCTTTGAAAGACATGGATGATATGCGTTTTCAACGAAAGGTTAGTCTAGAAAAAGAAGAATTTGAAGAAATTGCTAAAAAAATTGCTTCAAACTTATAATAAAAAACACCTTTTTGGTGTTTTTTTGTTTTACTTACTATCATGAAATATTTAATTTATTTTTTATTTTTTCAAACAGTTGCTTATACTCAAGTTAAAAGCTTTTATTCAGATGTGGAAAAAACAATACAATCTATTCCTTCAAGTCAAAAAAAAGCTACAGCAGAAATTGCAGCTTTTATCCAAGAAAAATTTACTTCTGAAGATTTACAAATTAAAGCAGCATACTATTATGTGATTTCAAATGTTGCTTATGATATTTCTCATGAGTTTACAGTGAATTTAGTAATTTCAGATGATGAAATGGTTTCAAAAACTATAACTTCTAAAAAAGGAGTTTGTATTCATTACGCTAAATTTTTTAAGGATATTGCGTCAAATTTAGGTTATAATTGCCAAATAATTTCAGGATATACTAAACAAAATAGCATTATTGCAGATCAATCACATGCTTGGGCAGCTATTCAAATGAATGATCAAAATTGGTATGCTTTTGATCCAACTTGGGATTCTGGATTCATTCAAAACAAGAAATTTGTTCGCAGATTAAATTCAAAATATTATAAAACTAAACCGCTCGAAATGCTACAAACACATATGCCTTTTGATTATATGTGGCAATTTTTAAATTATCCTATAACTGAACAAGATTTTTTAGCTAACAAAGTAGTTCAAGATAAAAATCAAGAATTATTTGATTATAAAGCAACCATCAAAACGTATTTAACGCTGACCGAAAACGAACAACTAAGTGATTTAAAAACACGAATGATTCAGACTGGTTACAAAAATAATTTAGCTAAAGAAAGATTTGAAATCTTAAAAAAGCAACTCGAAACTTTTTCTTTAAATAAAAATGTAAAAGAGCTTAATGCTATTTCAAACAAATACAACGAAGGCATAAGTTTACTAAATGAATTTATTTACTACAGAAACGCACAATTTAAACCAGCAAAAGAAGATCAAGAAATTTTAGAAATGATTATAAAACCAATAAGTATTTTTGAAGATTGCAGCGATAAAATATATAAATTAGGTTTTGTAGGGCAAGATAATTTATACGATTTAAATAAATTTAAAAGAAGCATAATTGATATAATGGAAGAAGCTAAAAAACACAAAGTTTTTGTAGATGATTATTTGACTAAAAGTGAAAGAGAACGAAAAAAAATGTTCTTACTTAAGAAATAGGTTTCCCTTTCTTATAACTAATTTGCATAGTAGTTCCTTTGCCAATTTCAGAATGAGCCACTTTTATTTTTCCTTTGTGATATTCCTGAACAATTCTTTTAGTTAAAGACAAGCCTAAACCCCAACCACGTCTTTTAGTCGTAAAACCAGGTTCAAAAACTTTAGAAAAATCGGATTTCGGAATTCCTTTTCCAGAATCTGTGACTTTTATTTTTATATAATCTTCCTTCTCTTCTATTGTTAAAGTAAGACGGCCTTTTCCTTTCA
Source organism: Flavobacterium gelidilacus DSM 15343 (assembly GCF_000422685.1). GTDB lineage: Bacteria > Bacteroidota > Bacteroidia > Flavobacteriales > Flavobacteriaceae > Flavobacterium > Flavobacterium gelidilacus. The sequence goes on from NZ_AUGN01000011.1 coordinate 63,498, forward strand.
TTGCATCAATCGCATTTTTGACTAAATTTTCAATGGTCCAACTATGCAAAGCTGGATTTATAGGAATATTTATGGCTTTATCTGGAGCAATAAATGTAAAGTTAATTTGTTTTGAACTTCTGTCTTTTAAATAATCAAATGAAGTTTTTGTTTCTTCAACAATGTCCTTGTTTTCTAAAATAGGTTCTGAGCCAACTTTTGAAAATCTATCAGTAATTGTTTGTAACCTATTGATGTCTTTCTCAATTTCTTCAAGTGTAGATTCTTCAACATTTTCTAATTTCAATATTTCGAGCCAACCTATTAACGAAGATAAAGGTGTTCCTATCTGATGAGCTGTTTCTTTTGCCATTCCTGCCCATAATTTGTTTTGGGTTGACATTTTTGTAGCTCTGTAAAAATTGTACACTACGGCGCCAAAAAGGATAATGATTAATAAAAGAGCAATTGGATAATATTTAAGCTGATTTATTAAAGTTGAATTGCCATAATATAAATATTGGGTTTTAGTTTCAGAAATTTTGGTTATAATAGGTTTGTTTTGAAGTTTAATAGATTCGATATAATCTTTCAATTCTAAAGGATCATTAATTATCTTGTCATCTATATTTGCAGTTAAACTTATAGAATCATTAATCGTAACAATTATAGGGATTCTTGGATTCTGAATAATTTCAAAGGGCAATTCTAAATCTGCATTTAAATCATCAGAGTTAATTTTTTTTTGTGCTAAAGCCCATAATTCCATTTTATTTCTTTCTTCATTTTTAAAAATCTGAAAAAAGTTATAAGTGTTCCATAAAATTAATAGAACAATTAAAAAGGAAGATATAATAATAAACCAGCGTGTTGAGTTGCTTCTTTCGGTAAACTGCATGCAATTTTTTGTTAAATGTACTAAAATTATAGTAAAGATTTAAGACCTTATTTAAACGATTTTAATCTTAAAAAATTATATTTGTAAAAATGTTTTTATGATAAGTATTGATCCAAAAGAAGTTTCACCTGTAAAATTACAAGGTTATTTACAAAGTGCTATTGCACCAAGACCTATAGCGTTTGCAAGTACAGTTGATGCCAATGGAAATCCCAATTTATCTCCTTTTAGCTTTTTTAATGTTTTTAGTTCTAACCCACCAATTTTGGTTTTTTCTCCAGCGAGAAGAGTAAGGAATAACACTATAAAACATACATTAATAAATTGTGAGGCAACAAAAGAAGTTGTGATTAATATTGTTGATTATTCTATGGTGCAACAAATGTCTTTGTCAAGTACAGAATATGCTGATGGTGTAAATGAATTTGACAAATCAGGCTTTACGATGTTAAAATCGGATGTTGTAAAACCTTTTAGAGTTGCCGAAAGTCCAGTGCAATTTGAATGTAAAGTAAATGATATTATTGCTTTAGGAACAGAAGGTGGTGCAGGAAATTTAATAATTTGTGAAGTATTAAAAATTCACGTAAGTGAAGCTATTTTAGATGAAAATGGTTTAATTGATCAAAAGAAAATTGATTTAGTTTCGCGTTTAGGTGGCAATTGGTACAGCAGAGCAATTGATGGTTTGTTTGAAGTTGAGAAACCTATAAGTACATTGGGAATAGGAGTTGACAATATTCCTCAATTCGTAAAAGAAAGTACTTATTTTGATGGAAACGATTTAGGTAAATTAGGAAACATAGAAGCTATTCCAAATGAAGAAGAAATTACTATCTTTGTAAAACAAAATTTTACGGTTAAAGGAGTTTTAAGTTCGGATGATGAAGGCAAGAAACACCAAATGGCAAAAGAATATTTAGATAATAACGATGCTTTGAGTGCTTGGAAAGTACTTTTGGCCAAACAATAAAAATAAGTAATATGGAAATTTCAGGAAAAGTAAAAGTAATTAGTGCAGAACAACAAATTAGTCCAACTTTTAAAAAAAGAGAATTAGTTGTAACAACAGATGAGCAATATCCTCAAAGTATTATGATTGAATTTATTCAAGATAAAACGGATTTATTAAATACAATTTCAGTTGGTGAAGATGTAAAAGTTTCTATTAATTTAGGAGGAAGAGAATGGGTTAATCCTCAAGGTGAAACAAAATATTTTAATTCGATTAAAGGTTGGAGAGTTGAAAAAATGCAAGCTGCAGCACCTCAATCTGCTACGCCTCCAATGCCTGCTGCTGATGCTTTTGAACCAGCTTCAAACTTTAATGAAGAAGAACATGACGATCTTCCTTTTTAATTAGAAAATAAAAAGTAAAAGTCAAAAAAATAAATTCCAAATTCCAACTGCAATTATTCACAAACCGTGAATTTTGTAATATTGGAATTTGGAATTTTTAATATTGGAATTTCCTATAATGTACTACGTAACAAAAAAACTTTACTTTCCACCTGTTGACGAAGCTTCATATGAAGGTATTTTAGCTGTTGGTGGAGATTTATCAACCGAAAGATTGCTTCTGGCTTATAGAAGTGGTGTTTTTCCTTGGTTTGAAGCGGATGAACCTATTCTTTGGTGGTCACCTTCTGAACGAATGGTTGTAAATCCTCAAGATTATAAAGTCAAGAAGAGTTTAAGAAATATTATTAATCGCGGTATTTTTAAAATTACCTTTAATCAGAATTTTGAAGAAGTAATTACCAATTGCCAACAAATAAAAAGAGTAGGGCAAAACGGCACTTGGATTACCCAAGACATGATAAATGCTTACTGTGAATTGCATAAACAAGGTAAAGCCATGTCTGTTGAGGTTTGGGAAAACGAAGAATTAGTTGGTGGTTTATATGGTGTTGATTTAGGAACTATTTTCTGTGGTGAAAGTATGTTTTCAAAAGTTCCAAATGCTTCAAAAGTTGCTTTTGTAAAACTGATTGAACATCTAAAAGTAAACAACTATCGTTTATTAGATTGTCAAGTGCATAATGATCATTTAGAAAAACTAGGTGCTTTTGAAATTTCTCGCGATAGCTTTATGCTTATTTTGAATAGTGATTTAAGTAGATAGAATAAGCTTTTCTTATTAAATTTTTGAATTGACTTATTTATGTTTGAATGGGCGAATTATTTTTTGGCACAAAAGTTGTTTTTGCTACTAGATAATAACATTAAAAAATGTAAATATCATGGAAACAGAAGCTTTAAAAATCGGAAATCAAAACTTAGCCAAAATAGTAATGGCAAGTTGCTTGTTTATATTTTCTTTACAGACTCAAGCACAAAATATTTCAGTTGGTATAAATATTAACACAACTCCTAGAGAAACCGTTCGTTATGAAGAAGCACCTGCTCCTTCATATTACTATTACCCAGAGATTGAAACTTATTTTGAGGTAAATTCCTCTGTTTATATTTATTTTTCTAATAATAATTGGGTAAGATCTAGAAATTTGCCAACTTATTATAGAGATTATGATGTAAGACATGGACAGCGTGTGATAATTGATTATAGAGGCTCAGAGCCTTATAGTCATTATCACCAACATAAAGTTAAATATAAATGTAAACCTTATAAAAAAGGAAATAAATACAAAAAAAATAAAAAAAGGGAACATTAATTTGCTCCCTTTTTTTATAGACTAATAGTTTATTGTTAAGGATGTTGTTTTAAAAATCATATAATAATCTTTTAGAAAAACTAATTGCTTTTAAATTTCTAGAGAGAGTTTTATGAAGATTTTGAAGTCATGATTTTTCTTTTAGTTAGGTTATAGTAAACTACAACATTATCTAGAAAAAGTGCAACCACTAATAATCCAACAGCAAAGAATAAAACTTTTAGTTGAAAAGGCACAAATAATAAACCTCCTAAAACTCCACCAAAAAAGAAAAATAGAATAATCGAAATTTTTAGGAGTATAATTCTAGTTAGTCGTTTCAATTCGATTTTCTTTTTAGTGAAAAACAATTGAGATAAATTTATTCCTAAATCTGTAAAAAGGCCAGTAAGGTGTGTTGTTCTTATAACGGATTGTGATATGTTTGTTACTAAGGCATTTTGTAATCCCATAGCAAAAAGTAAACCATAGGCAATATATATGGGATTTAAACCAGTTGAAAGTCCAATAATTGTTAATATTAAAATTTCAATAAACATTGGAAGTGCATGAGAGATTCTGGGCCTTTTTCGCGAAATTATTTCAACAAGTAAGTTGCAGATAAAAGCACCAAAAAGAAAGAATAAAACATATAAGATAATGTGTATAGCTTCTAAGTAATTTTTTAACGATACTTCTTCAGCCAAAAAGGCAAAATGGCCAGTCACATTTGTAGTTAATGTTGATACGGATAAAACGCCAACGATATTAACGATTCCAGCTACAAATGAAAGTGTAGAGGCCAAACGGAAATTGTGCGAAAATGTTCTTTTTCTACCTTTATGACGAAACATAATATTGGAATTTAAAACTAATTAAAAGTATTCATTTGTTAAAATGAATTATGAAAACCGTAAGTTAGTGTTAATTTCTAGTAAAACAATCTTCCACATGATCATTTACCATTCCGGTGGCTTGCATGTGTGCATACATAACGGTTGAACCTACAAATTTAAAACCACGTTTCTTTAAATCTTTACTAATAGCATCAGAAAGTGGAGTAGTTGCTGGAACTTCTTGTGTCGTTTTTGGTTTGTTGTCAATAGGTTTTCCATCTACAAAACCCCAAATATATTTTGAAAAACTTTCAAATTCTTTTTGAATTTCCATAAAAGCAATTGCATTTGAAATGGTTGCTTTTACTTTTAATTTATTTCTGATAATTCCAGCATTTTGAAGTAATTCTTCAATCTTAGAATCATCGTATTCTGCTATTTTTTTATAATCGAAATTATCAAAAGCTTTCCTGAAATTTTCTCTTTTAGCTAAAATTGTATACCAACTTAAACCCGCTTGAAATGTTTCTAAAATCAGAAATTCAAATAAGTTATCATCGTCATAAACAGGTTTTCCCCATTCGTTATCGTGATAACCTCTATATAAATCATCTTTTTCGCACCAAGCGCAACGGTTTTTGTTTTCCATTTTCCAGTTTAATCTCCATAATATTCATCTTCATAGCCACCATACATATTGTTTGTGTCACTTAATTTTTGATAAGTTGCACGAGGATGGTTTGTGTTAATGCTTTCGTCAATTACAGCTCTAATATAAGGCTCAATTTCTTTTTCTTCAATAAAAGTTTTAGAACGTAATTTTTTAAATGCCTGCGGATTTATTTTTCCGTCTTCCATTACAAAGGCAATCCCAGTAATTTTCTCAGCATTTTTATTGTATGAATCTTCATCAATATCTACAATCTTATAGAAGAAAAAATGAATTTCTTTTTTGTTTTGCTTAATGATCCTTTTTTCTAAAAATGTAACATCATCTTTTTCTTTTTTTAGATCATCAAAATAGGTCATAGCAGCAAGTACAATTGAATCTTCAGTATATTTATTTAACTCATCTATTTCTTTAGTATGATGTAATATTTGAAGTGCCACAAATTTAGTCTTTGGTTTTGCTAGCAATTTCTCAATGGTTTTTTTATCAACTTGGTTGTTTTTGTCCAATTGAATCTTGGCTAAGCCTATAGTAACATTATCAACATCTAGTTTGTTAACTTTTGTATATAATTCAGCAACAGCTTTTTCTTTCTTAAAGGGATAAAGAATATTTAAATAGCTTATCAATTCTTCCGTTGGAGCATAGCTTCCATCGTCATAGTATCCATAATCGTTATCCTCTTTAATATTTTGTTTTTGTTTCCAACTTAAAACACGTTTGTATTCTAATTTGGCATTTGTCAATAGCATTTTCTTGTATGATTTTAATTTCTTTGGGTTGCCCAAATTAGATTCAATCAATTTATTTGTGAAATCAATTATTGGTGTATGATATTCATTTACACTATAAAACTGAAACACATCTGGAAATAATACTTCACTATGCTCAATGTCATATTCAAAACTATTAAACAAACTAGAAACTTCATATTCATTGTCAGAAAGCGGTAAGTCATATTCAAGTAATTTGGCTATGGTTTTGTAAGCATCTTTACTTTTTTGATTTGTTAATGCGTTTAAAATTGCAAACTGAATTGATGTAGTCACATCTTCTTTCTTATAAATATTCTCTAAATATGGAATAATTGCTGGGTCTTTAATTCGACCAATTTTTTCATAAAGTGATACTAATGTTTCGTTTTCATCTTGTTTGAATTCAAAACCATTTAAAAATTCTTTCACTTGTGGTAAATCTTCCTTTGAAATGTCTAAAAAGTAAACGGATTTTAAAGCTGAATATCTAATAGTGTCATTATCGCTATAAGCATCTTCTACAAAATATTTGAATTTATTTTCAAAAACTGAAGTTGATAAAATGGTGTCAAATGGTTTGAATGAATTAAACGTTTTTTCTACAAAAGCGTCATCATTTTTATAGTCTTTTTCGACTAGCGTTTTCATTAAATAGGACGCTCCATCTTTAAAAATAGCTTTGTATTTTATAGCTTGATTTGAATTAGGCTTAACAGCCAAAACATTCATTTCGTGAATAGTTTTGTCTGCGTTTGAAGTCAATTTTTCGTTGATTAATTCAATTTTGTTTTTGTCTTTTTTATTGAAACCAAGTTCTTCATCCCAACGTGAAATATTATAACTTAATTTTTTCTTTTTATCAGAGCTTACTTTTGCTAAATCAGCAGGAATTATATCGCCAGAAGCCATTTCTACTACACTTTCAACCGTTTCTACTCCAAGATCATCTAAGTCATCATAGTTGTTGCTTGCAAAATCAGATTTAATGTGTTCTCTAAATTCATTCCAAACAGAATCTAAATTTTTCTCACTGTCATATTTGTGGTATTGATAAAAAGATAATTCAACATCTTTTCCTGTTGGTGAGATGAATGAAAAAGCTTTGGATTTTATTTTAAATATGTTTTCCTTTTTTTGATAGCTGTCATAATCTCTATCAAATCTGAAGTCAAGATATTCGTTTTGTTTTTTTGGAATTTCAACTGAGAACATTGCTGTACTATCTACATAAATTTTAGTTTCAACTTCTGCTTTTAGATTTTTTACCTCAAATGAATTAAAAAATGCATCAGTTTTACTTTTTGAAGCGCCAACTGTTCCCAAAAGATAATATTTGCTGCCATTAATAACTGACTTTAAATAAATATCTTTTTCACCAATTTTAGATTGCGAAACAAAATTCATTTTTTCTTTGTTGAAAAAAGTGTTTGTTGAATCTAAATCGTGTTGGTTATAAAATTCGTACTGAATTCTTTTTAATTCAAATTCTGTATCTTCTAAATTCTCATTATCACCAAGTGTTTGTTCTTCTAAAAAATAATTTGCTTTTTCTGAATCGTCATAAGCTAATAATTTAATGTCAGCATATTGTTTGTCGAAATCTTTGTTTCCTTGCGTGATATAATAGGAAGGAACTTCTACCTCAAAACCACCTTTTTTAGGAGTAAATTTTTCTGTGCTATTTTGATTAGTTTTTATGGTTATATTATCAAAAACATACGATTCGTATTGGCGCACATAATCACCTTCGCCACCCATAATAACAGCAATTATTTCTAATGGAGTAATGTAATATCTATAACGTTGTGCGTTGTTTGTTTTGGTTTTGCTTTTTATGTCATAAACCATATAGTTTTTTTCCTGGTAGAATTTTTTATCTAAAATGTCTCCAGGAATATTTTCATAGAATAAACTGTCTAAAGATTTATGATTGAATGTTGTATTGTCTTTTGATATAAAATCCTTTAAAAGACTCCTTTTTACGTTTATATAGCCTCCATTTGCTAAATCTGGAGATTCAAAATTTTCTGCATTTTCTAAAACCAATTTATAAAGAGGTAACGAAATCATTCCATCCGTTGAAGTTTTTGTTTCAAATTCAGGTTTGATAAAATATTCTTCAATTTGTTTTTTTGTTTTTCTGCCTTCATCTGTATAATCGCCAAAAACTGGTTTCACAGTGTAACCTTTTGCTCTTAATGCTTCAATAACTCCGTTTTTTCCTGGTAAATGTGCTGCACCAATTGCAGAAAATAAACTACCAGTTTTCATAATAGAATCCATGCTTTTTACCATGTCTGTGTTTCTATCGTATAACATAGCCTTTAAATACGTTTCAGAAGAAGATAAAATCGTTAATGAATCTAGCATGTCTAAATCCTTTTCACGATAATAATCCATCATGGCTTCGTTGTAGTTTTTGTTTTTTAAAAGTTTTTTAAGTTTTTGACGGTTTTCTTCAACGTCTTTTGGCTTTACTTTCGCTTCAGCCTTCATTATATTGATAGTAGATGATTTTACATCTTCTAAACCAAGTGTTTTTTTGCCATATTTTCTTCCTGTTCTATATATAAACATATCAAGATAAGTGTCTTCTTGATAATCTTTGTTCATTTCGTTTGTTCTAGATAGTAATCCAATTAAGTTATAATTAGTACCTCTAAACAAAGGATATAAATCTTCTTTTTTTGGTTTTGTGATATAGAAATTGCTGTAAAAAGCTCCATAACCATAATTGTTACCATACATTCCACTAAAAATATTGTACAAATCTGACCAAGTTGTTGGGTCACTTTCGTTGGCAATAAAGTCAGCTTCCATCAAATGTTTGAAAAAGGCATCCGATAAATGGTACGAAACTTTTTCGCTAACATGCATAGAACCATAAACGTAAGAGTTTTTTTGAAGGCCGTTTCCACTAATTTCCCATAAAAGACTTTGATATTTTTTTTCTTGCGCTTGTGTAAAACAAACAAATAGAAGTGCAATCAGAATGATTTTTTTAGACATAAAATGTGTAATAAGTGTATATAATAGTATTTATCAAATATATGGAATTTTAAAACATAGTGTAAATAAAAAAAACCTTAATTCTATAACGAATTAAGGTTTTTTAAATTGTATAACTTAGAAATGCTGAAACAAATTCAGCACAAGCAAGTTTAGAATATATTATCCTAAAGCAACTCTTTTGAATCCTGTTACAGTTAAACCTGCATCAACAGATTTTACATAAGCAGCAACACTCATAGAACCATCTTTAATATAATCTTGGTTTACTAAAGTATTGTCTTTATAAAAACGTTGGATTTTTCCTTTTGCGATATTATCTAACATTGCTTCTGGTTTTCCTTCTGCTCTTAATAAATCTTTAGCAATTTCGATTTCTTTTTCAATAATTGAAGCATCAACACCAGCTTCGTTTAAAGCGATTGGGTTCATTGCAGCAGCTTGCATAGATACGTTTCTTGCAACTTCTTCAGCACCATCAACTTTTGATGATAATGCAGTTAAAGTAGCGATTTTGTTTCCAGCGTGAATGTAAGAACCAATAAAAGCACCTTCTAATCTTTCGAAAGAAGCGATTTCAATTTTTTCTCCAATAACTCCAGTTTGCTCAATTAATTTATCAGCAACAGTCATTCCGTTGAAATCTGAAGCTAATAATTCTTCTTTAGTGTTGAATTTTAAAGCTTGGTTAGCTAATTCTGTAGCTAATTTAACGAAACTTTCGTTTTTTCCAACGAAGTCAGTTTCACAGTTTAATGTAATAACAACACCAGCTGTATTTTCTGCATTTACTACAGCAATTGCAGCACCTTCAGTTGATTCTCTATCTGAACGATTAGCAGCAACTTTTTGTCCTTTTTTTCTAAGGTTTTCGATTGCTAGATCAAAATCTCCTTCTGATTCAACCAATGCTTTTTTGCAGTCCATCATACCTGCGCCAGTGATTGTTCTTAATTTATTTACGTCTGCAGCAGTAATTGTTGCCATAATATTTTATTTTTTAATTGTAAATTTAAAATCTTTAAATAAAAAAATCCAAATCCCAACTTTATTAAATTATCAATTAATTGATTCTTTATTGGAATTTGGATTTTTTAAATTCTGAATTTTTATATTATTCTTCTGTTGAAGTTTCTTCAGCTTTAACTTCTACTTCAGTAACTTCTTCAGCTTTCGCCTCAGCAACTTCTTCAGTTTTAGTTTCAGTAGCCTCTACTTTTTCAACTTTTTTGGCTTTTGGAGCTTTTTTTACATCTTTCCCTTCTTCTTGGTCTTCACCATCAGAAGTTCTTTCAGATAAACCTTCAATAATTGCACCAGTAACTAAAGATAAAATTTTATCGATTGATTTAGAAGCATCATCATTTGATGGAATAACAAAATCTACATCACGAGGATCAGAATTTGTATCAACCATTGCAAAAACTGGAATGTTTAATTTGTGAGCTTCTTTAATTGCGATATGCTCAGCTTTAATATCAACTACAAAAAGAGCAGCTGGAAGTCTTGTCATATCAGAAATAGAACCTAAGTTTTTTTCTAATTTTGCTCTAAGACGATCAACTTGTAATCTTTCTTTTTTAGATAACGTCATGAATGTACCATCTTTCTTCATTCTGTCAATCATTGCCATTTTTTTAACGGCTTTTCTGATAGTGATAAAGTTAGTTAGCATTCCACCAGGCCATCTTTCAGTGATGTAAGGCATGTTTGCTGCAGCAGCTTTTTCTGCTACGATATCTTTAGCTTGTTTTTTGGTAGCAACGAAAAGTACTTTTCTACCTGAAGATGCAATTTTTTTCAAAGCTTCGTTAGCTTCTTCAATTTTTGCAGCTGTTTTATATAAGTTAATGATATGTATACCATTACGCTCCATATAAATGTAAGGAGCCATGTTTGGATCCCACTTACGAGTCATGTGTCCAAAATGAACACCTGCTTCTAATAATTCTTTAACGTCAATTTTGTTTGCCATTGTGTAATAGTTTACGTTCCGTGTTATAGCAATCTTCAAGTAGTCACTTGCGTTAGTCTTGAAAATTTAGATGCTAAACTAATTCCTTTTTTACTTAAAGGAATATCGACAACTGTGTTTTAAATTCAATTTTGTTTATGCTGAAATATTTTCAACATCTTTTGTAATCATTCGATACAACTTGAAATAAATCGAGTTCTCTTCGAAAGATACTGAAACAAGTTCAGTATTAACGTTTCGAGAATTGGAATTTTTTTCTTGCTTTTTTCTGACCGAATTTTTTACGTTCAACCATTCTAGGATCTCTTGTAAGTAATCCTTCTGGTTTTAAGATAGCTCTGTTGTCAGCTTCTACCTCACACATTGCTCTTGCAATAGCCATTCTTACAGCTTCTGCTTGACCTGTTGAACCACCTCCATGAACGTTTACTTTTACGTCAAAGTTTGTTGCATTTTCTGTCAAAGACATTGGTTGCATAACTTTGTATTGTAAAGTAGCTGTTGGGAAGTAAACTGCAAATTCTTTTTTGTTTACGGTAATTTTACCTGTTCCTTCTGAAACGTAAACACGTGCCACAGCACATTTTCTTCTACCGATTTTGTGAATAACTCCCATTATTTAAGATCGTTTAGGTTAATGGTTTTAGGTTTTTGAGCTCCATGAGTATGCTCAGTACCTACAAATACATTTAAATTTCGGAATAACTCAGCACCTAATTTATTTTTAGGTAGCATTCCTTTTACAGCTTTTTCTACTAATAATGCAGGGTTTTTTTGTTGCATTACTTTAGCAGTTAAACTTCTTTGTCCTCCTGGGTAACCTGTGTGACGAATATATGTTTTTTCGTCTAGCTTGTTACCAGTTAGCTTGATTTTTTCTGCGTTGATAACAATTACGTTATCTCCACAGTCAACGTGTGGTGTAAAGTCTGGTTTGTGTTTTCCCCTTAAAAGTATTGCTACTTTAGATGAAAAACGACCTAAGGTACACCCTTCAGCATCTACAACAACCCACTGTTTATCAACGGTGGCTTTGTTAGCTGAAACTGTTTTGTAGCTTAATGTGTTCACAATAATTTATTTTAATTAAACATTCCATTCCCTTCCCATGATTCGGGTAAGGGAGTGCAAAAGTACAATTAATTATTATAAAACCAAACACGAATTACATTATTATTTGTGTTGTGAATGAAGTAGTTATAATATGAGCCATAAAATATGATATATAATATGAAAAAGGAATGTCAAATTTTATTCGGCTCAAGATTAAAATGTTATTTTAAAATTCACTATTTTTACCTTTTTAATATATTATGAAATCAAAAGCCACATTAAAACAAATTGCAAAAGAACTAGGTGTTTCTGTATCGACAGTATCTAAAGCTTTAAGTGATAGCTCTGAAATTAGTGAAAGTACAAAAACAAAGATAAAAGAATTTGCTGCTTTAAAAAATTATAAACCTAATAGTATAGCTAAGAATTTAAAAAATCAAAGGACTAATACTATTGGTGTAATTATACCTAATATATTAAATCCTTTTTTTGCTAAAGTTTTTAGTGGAATTGAAAAACGTTCGCTAGAGCGAGGTTATAATGTTATTACCGGTATTTCTAATGAATCTCAAAAGAAAGAAGAACAGGTAATGGAAATGTTGAATAATGGAACAATTGATGGTTTTATTATTTCACTTTCAGAAGAAACACAATCAGAAAAAAAATATACTCACTTAAAAGAAATTCTAAATAGCGGAACCCCAATTGTTATGTTTGATAGAGTTGCAGACGAAATTAAATGTGATAAAGTAATAGTTGATGATTTTGATTCAGCTTTTGATGCTACAAATCATTTAATTAAAATAGGTTGTAGAAAAATTGCTTTACTTTCTACTATTGATAATTTAAGCGTTGGAAAATTAAGATTAGAAGGTTTTAAAAAAGCAATTGAAAGTAAAGGTCAGGTTTTAGATGAAGAGTTAATAATCATTGAAAATGATATTGACGTTTTTGAATCAAAATTAAAAGACTTATTGTGTTCTAAAAAAATTGATGGAATTTTTGCTTTAAATGAAGTCGCAACAACTACCGCATTTAGATTAACCTTAAAAAAGGGTTTCAAAATTCCGGAAGAAATAAATTTTATTGGTTTTGCAGATGGTGTTTGGTCAAAAAGATTAACACCAAGTTTGTCAACGGTTAGTCAACACGCGCCAGAAATTGGAAAAAATGCTGCTGACTTATTAATTGATAGACTAGAAGACAAAACAGAAAAAGAGATTCCAGAATATAAAACGGTTGTTATTAAAACTGAATTACGTCAACGTGAATCAACACGAAAATTATAACTCTTTTTCACTGTCATCTTTCCATGTTATATATCCTATTATAGCATTAAAGAAATAAAAACTATATTTTGCTGTATTGGCAATGTTTAACAAAAGAAGGTTTTGAATAATTTTCGTTAAATTATAAAATTGCCATAACAACCAATTGTCAGGATACATCCTTGCCGTATTAAATGTTCCTCCAAAAGTTAATCCTGCTGGAATAGCAATAGCGAAAAACAACTTCCAATCTATATCTTTCGTTGATAAATAACGAAAAGCTATATAGTTTAGTAAGAATGATAATATAAACCCTATGACTATATTCCTATAAAATATAAAATCAATTTTTCTTAAAATCCTGCTTTTTTTCCAAGTATTGAAAACTAAATAGTTTCCGATAAATGATACGGGATAAGTTAAAATTGCTCCAGCATTTCCTAATAAATAATCAATAGAACCACTTAAGAATGTATTGCAAGTTGTAATGAAATTACCAATGTTGTTCTTTTTAGTTACTAATCTATTTCCTATCATTGAGAAACTGGTATTCAATATTGATATGTATCCTAAATAAAAGATATAACTTTTTCCGCCATAACTAAAATTATAAGTGGTTTTGTAATATTCCAAATAAATAGAAACGCTAATTACAATGATTAACCCAATAATATCTAAATAGGTACTATTAGTTAGGGCTTTAATTTTTGTAATAAGTGTACTTGAAAGTTTAAGGTTTAAATTCATTATTCTTTTGTGAACTTGAATTTCTGTCCACCTTGTTTTAAGGTGAATTTGTTTTCTTCAAAAACCATTTCAACTCCAGCAGTTTGAAAAACGAATTCAGTATCGCTTTTGGGAGTTAAAGGAAAAGAAGGTTGACCTGTTGCCTGAGCAATTAATTCTCCGTTTTTAGTAGAAACAGTTATTTTTAATGGAATTTCTGGGGAAGCATACGTTCCAACATATTTTTGTAAAACAGTATCATCAATTTTTTCAAAATTTGGAAAAGGAAAAGGGATTTTATAGTAAATACTCAAAATTCCAATCATAATGTCATTTCGATTAAAATTATCTCCATTCACAATTAAGGAAACTCCTAAATTATCAGTTGGATAATAACCAACAACAGCTCTAAAATTTTCAATTCCACCTGTGTGTCCATAAAACTTTCTTTCTCCAAACGGAAATTGCATTAAAGCTATTCCGTAACCATCTTTTAAATCTTTCATGGCTTCTAAGGAAGTATTTTTGACTAATTTTCCATTAAATAAAGCAAACATGAATTCGGTTAAATCATCCGGAGTAGACATAATTTCACCAGCAGCAAAGGCAACATTATTTCCCCATTCAGGAGCTTTTTCCCAATTAGTGCCATTGAAAATATAAGAATAACTTTCCTTTTTAGAAGAATTTATTTTATCGTTCGGATAATAAGTGTTTTTTAATCCAAGCTTTTTAATTATTCGGTTTTCTACATTTGATGCATAAGATTCTTTTGTTAGCTTTTCGATTATTCCACCTAATAAGTAATAATTTGAATTGCTATATAAAAATTTAGAACCAGGTTCAAAAATAGATTCGTAATTGTTTATTTTGTTGTAGATAACCGTTTTTAAATCATTAGTTGCAAAATCTTCTACAGAAAGCGAATCTTGATTGATGTAATCTTTTATTCCTGTTCTATGATGTAATAAATCATAAATAGAAATTTTTTCTGCATTTTGAACTTTTGGATAAAACTTGGTCAACTTGCTTTCTAAATGCAATTTTTTTTCTTCAATTAACTGCATAATAATAGTTGCAGTAAATGTTTTAGTAATTGAACCAATTTTATATTTGGTAGTATTTGTTGCTTCAATTTTATTTTCTTCGTCAGCAAAACCATAAGCTTTTGAAAACACAACTTCATTGCCTTCTCGCAAGGAAACTGAACCCATGAATTTATTATTGTTGTTTAAATAGGTTAATAAACTATCGATTCTTTGGAAACGTTCTTGTGTATAACCAGTAAAAGTTAAAAATAATAATGCTATTAAAACTATTTTTTTCATGATTCAATTTTATCTATTATAAATATATAATTTATTTCCTTTACAACGCTTTTTTGGGATACACATTTCATTGATAAGTTATTTTTTTTTGCAATAGCTTTTATTTTGTCTAATTCACAATCTTCAGAAAGTATTATGTATATAGAATTACTTTCTATTTTATAATTTGGAAGTTGAGTAAATAATGCCTCAAAATAGTCAAAATTTGTGCCACAAAACCAAGCTTGCTCTTTTATGTTTTTTGGATTCTTTGGATAATAAGGTGGATTTATTATAACATAATCAAATGAATGTTCGGTTAGATTTTCGAATAAATTAGATTCTATTATTGTAAGTTCTAATTGATTTTTGATTGCTGATTCTTTTAAAAAATCTAAAGCAATAATGTTTATATCAATTGAAGTTACTTGTGCTCCTTTTTTTGCAGCAAAAAGCGAAATAATTCCTGAACCACATCCTAATTCTAAAAACGTTTTGTTGGATAAGTTAATTGGTTTTATAAAATCTAACAGAATTTTTGTGCTTAAAGTTAAATGTGGTGGAAAAACATCTGGATGAACTTTTACGCATACATTTTCATAGCAATAGTTTCTTGGTTTTGAATAATAAAGTTTTAAACCTAGTTTTAGAAAAGGATGCGTTATTTTTTTTAAAAGGTTTCTCATTTATTCTGAATAAAATCCTTCAATTTCAGGTTGTCTGTATTTCCAAAGTTTATGTAGTGCTTTTATTTCATAAGGAAATTTATAAATACCTGTTTTGTACCTAATTCCTGAAACTGATTTCAAGATTGATTTTTTATACCCTTTAATTCTAAAATCTGAAACAGTTGGATAATAGCCGTTTAAAACCGTTTCAAAATTCATAATTGTATCTATCATATAAGGTTTTAACCAAGGGGTTAATGGATTTTTTCGTAAGTCGAAATTTTCCCAACTTGGCGAAATCCAATCCTCTAAACGTTCTGGGAAAGAAAATCCTGCATCTAAAATTTGTTGGTATAAATCAGAACCTTCTGTTGGAACGGGACTAAATAGATAAATAATAATTTCAGCATTTGGATTGATTTCTTTAATTTCCTTTATAAAATTAATGTCCCATAAAATTTGGTCATAAACTTCTTTTTCAGTTTTTGCAGGCATTCCTAATACAAAAGATAATTCCGGAATTATATCAGCGTTTTTCATTCGAAGTACAAAATCTTTAATCATTTGTCCCGACTGAGTTCCACCTTTATTCATTTGTTTTAAAACAGCATCATTGCCTGTTTCAGCACCTAAAAATATCATTTTACAACCAGCTTTTCGCATCAATCTTAAATCATCATCGCTGTACATATTGATTGTATCAATTCTTCCTTCTCCCCAATAGCTGATGTTGTCATTTAAAATAAGTTCTGAAAACTCTAAAACTCTTTTTTTAGATGTGAAGAAATTATTATCGTGAAATTCAATAGCATCGATATTATGTTTTTCTGTAAAGTACTTTACATCTTCATACATTCTTGCAGCAGACATTCCTTTCCATTTGGCATTAAAGATAGGAACAACGGCACAAAACGAACAAGAAAAAGGACAACCCATACTTGAATGATAAGATAAAGTAGTACTTCCCATAAAGGTTTTGGCCAAGTAATTTTTTACAGGATAAAACGAGTTTAAATAGTTATACGGAAATTTAGGCAATTTATCTTGATCGAGTAAAGCTTCAATTGCATTTTTTACAATTTCACCTTTATCATTTTTAAAAATTAGATTTTTAATTGAGGGTAAATTTTCAAGAGTATTGGTTTCTAAAGTATTTAATAATTCAGGAAAAGTGTTGTCTCCAGGACCATTTATAACATAATCTACAGTTTCAGAATTTAGACAAACTTTATATTGATTGGAAGCAAAATAGCCACCCCAAATTGTAATTATTTCTGGAAATTGTTCTTTGATTTTTTTAGTAAACGGAATAGCAGTTCGCAATTGTGGACCAGGCATAACCGTTGAGCCAAAATATTTGAATTCACCAGTTTTTAAATAATTCTCAATAGTTTGCCACGGATTTTTTTCTAAATTTCCATCTACAAAAACATAGTCAAATTTTCCATGAATTGACGCACCAACTTGTAAGATAGAATTAGGAATTCGATGTTTGCCGTTAGCACTTTTTGGGTTGAATAGTATGGTTTTGTTTTTAGTCATCTGTTTTTGCGAAAATATTCCCGTGTAATTTATTTTTTAAAAGGGTTTTTAGTTGCTCTTTTAATTCATTTCCTGAAACCCATTTTTTTAGTTTAAATTTTAAATTCTCATTTAATATAAAATTAAAAGTTGTTTTTTCTGAATCAAATAAATCTATAATTTCTAATGTTTCATCAAAATGACTTTCTGTAAATTCAAATTCAATCATCGGAATTTTATAAGTTAACGAAGATAAGATTTTTAATTCATAACCTTCAGTGTCAATTTTGCAATAGTTTGGTACCCCATATTTTTCAATCATACTATCTAAAGTTTTAACTGAAACTATTTCTTTTTTATTCCATTGTATAGTTTCATTAGAATAAAACTCAATAAATTCATCTGAAAAAGTTGCAACTTCAATATGAGTTGCTAGATGAAGCTCCTTTTCTTCATTTTGTGAACCAATTCCGTAAGGATAAAATTCAAAATTCAAAAATTTGTTTTTAAGTATTTCTAATTTATCAAAACATTGTGATTGCGGTTCAAATGCGATTACTTTTGCACCAATTGAAAGAATTAATTCACTCTTTTTACCAATATTTGCTCCAATATCAAAACATAAATCTTCTTTATCAATTAATTTAGAATAAAATTTTTTGCTTTTATAGTTTGTAAAAAAGTTAATCATTGTTTTTATAAATTAAGTAACAATAATATGGAGATTTAACATTAAAAAAAGAATATATATTTTGAAGTAATTTTGAAGAATAAGGTTTTATTATAAATTTTAAATGCTGCAACTTAATTTTATCATTAAAATCTAAATATCCTTTTACTGGTTGTATAAATAAATCAAGATTGTGTTTTTTGAAGTAATTAGTAGCAGATTCTTGATTAGATTTAATTTTATTTTCTGGATTTTTAAAAAAGGTTGTTCCAATTGAGATGATAATTCCTCTTGATGTCAATAATGGCTTTAATTGATTAATATAATCTGTTGGATTTTTCATAAAAGATAAATTATGATTAAGTACAATAAAATCAAAACTATTTGGTTTAAATGAAGTGTAAATTTGTTCAATATCACACTGAATGGGAATAATGTTTTCGGCTAATTCGTTTATATTTCCAATTCCATCATTTGGACAAACAAAATAATCACAAGCAATAACTGTATTTGATTTTTTTGCTAAATATTTTGAAAGCCAACCATTCCAAGGACCAATTTCGAGAGTGCAATTAAATGTTTTATTTTTAATTTGTTTTTTAATAATCGATAAGCTATCTCTTCTCCATTTCCATGAGGAATCTTTTGCAAAATTTCCAAAAGGTAAAGCCTGCCAATCTTCCTTAGATGTTGGAATCAATCCAATTTCTAAACGATGTTTTTCAAATTTTTTCAGATATTCCTCTAGGTGTAATTTGAATTCAGAAGAAAGGGATTCCCAATACTTTCCATTATAATTAAGATTTTTTTCTGAAACAATAATATTTGATATATTAAACTGCATTTATTGAATTTTTTTTATAAAACACATTGATTATGTAATTAAATTCTTGGCAATACTTTATTATCCAAATTAGCAATTCTAAAGTTAGTTTGCAAAAAATAATTTAATTACTTATTTATATTTTTTGGAATTATATCATAAACTCCATCAAATTTGTATTTGTTTGACTCTCTTAAATCTTTAGGTTCACTATAATTTTGAAGCAGTATTTTCATATTGTTTGATTGTTAATAAATAAATCCATTGAGATATACAAACGCTAATAAAAACTCCTTCTAATCCTATTGTTTTTAATAAAATAAAACTCATTGTAACGTTAAAAAGGGTTATAATAATGTTTGTATGTAATACTATTTTCTCTTTTTTATGCTTATATAAGTTTAAAATTGGAATGATGTAATAAAAAGCTGGAATACTGGCAAAAAAACTTAAAAAGTAAATCGTTTTAGACAGCCCTAATTTTAAATATTTTTCCAATAAGAACCATATGCAAAATGAGCCTAAAATAGTAATTGGAATTGTAATTTTTTTTAAAATCTTTTTTAATTTATTAATGATTTTATCATTAGAACGATAAAAGGACTTGTTAATTGGCGCTGTTATAAAAACAGATAGTGCTTGTAACATTAAAAAAGAAGCGGTTATTGTTTGATAAGAAGAAAGTGTTTGATTTGGCAAAAAAATAGTTACTAAATACAAATCGATTTTAGAATTTATCATGCCGCTTAAGCCTAGTGCAAAAAAAGGAAAGCTAAAAAGTAGTTCATTTAATGTTACTTTAATGTGTATTGGGTTTTTAAATTTTTTAAATAAACCAATTACTAAAAGTAGCTTTACAAATATACTTAGGCAATAAAACTGAAGAATGTTTATTATGTTAAAATTTACTGTACAATGAATAGCTCCGAAAAAAACGCCAAAACCTATTGCTTCAATAATAACTTGTTGCCCAAATTTTTGATGATATATTATTAAACTTTCAAATGAATTATACAGAAGACTCAAAATTATAATTAAAACTGCTAAAGTTGCAACTTTGAAAGGAAAAAAAATAAATAAAAAAAGAGTAATTGGAAGCAATAAACTTCGTGTAATTAAATTGGATAAAAAAAACGAATTTATTTTGGAAGGGTTTTTACCATATTTTCGTATTAAATAATCTTTGTTTCCCCAATTTAAAATAAAAACAATGAATGAAATCCAGATTATAACATTTAAATATTCTCCCCAATTTTCTTTACCAAAATATTTAATTCCGGTAATTATTATTATGAAGTTCATCAATGGAATTGAAAAACCTCTAAGTATACTAAGCCCTATTTTAATAATTTTTTTCATTATATAATTTTAAATAGGAGCTTACGGTTTCATTTTCGGAATTCAACAAAAAGCGTTGCTTAAAAGACTTTTTTTGGTTAAGATATTCGTTGCAAAATTGAATCATTTCTTCTTTTGAATTTGCGATTTTCCATTTGCTAGAAGGCATACTTGTACCAACATTAAAAGAAATGATTTTCATTCCACTATATAAAGCTTCAGCAAAAACATAACCAAAACCTTCAAATGTACTTGTATGCAAAAGGAGTGTAGTTTGAGACATTTTTAGAAGTACTTCATTTCTGGAGAGTAAACCTAATAATGAAATGTTTTTTGCTAGTTTTCTGGTTTCAATTTTATTTTTTAAAAACTCAAATTGTTGACCATCTCCAATAATTTCAATTTTTAAATTTGGCTTTATTTGCACTAAATCAGAAACAATATCAATAAATAAACTGTAATTTTTTACTTCATTTAGTGATCCAACTCCTAAAATATCAATTGTACTCTCTTTAATTTCTGGAAAAGAGTCTATGTCTAAATTCCAGGGAATTATTGTGGAATTAATATGGTGATTTCTTAATAGAATTTCTTGTTGAATTTTTGATTGAGAAACAATTTTACGGTTTTTAAAATTGATTAATTTTGGGAGTAAATTTTCCGTATTCACATCTTGCCCCATTGCAGTTGTTACATGTGGTGTTTTATTTTTTTTAGAAAAATAATTACCAATAAAAGCACATTCTCCAATCCAAAAACTATGAATTGTAGTGATTTTTTGCTCTTTATTAAGATTTTTTAAAGTTTGAATAACTTTATACCAAGTAATGATTTTTTTAAGCTTATTGTTTTTTCCATTTAAAGGAATTACATCAAAACCAAACCATTTATATTGCTTCTTTTGAAATGGATAATGAAATGCAATAATTGTTAGTTTTGCATTTGGAATGCTTTTTTGCAGAGCTTTCAGAAAAATCTGTTGCGCAGGAATTGTAGTAGAATCTGCTTCTGACACAGCAAATCCTGGAGTTAAAAATACGATATGAGGGTTTTGTTTCATAACTTACCTATTTAAAACCATTAATCCACTAGCCAAAACAGATTTTACTTTATGCTTTATTGCTTTGTATTTTGACAATGAAAATTTTCTACTAAATTCCACTTCATTCACAACCTTACTCACAGCATATTTATAGAATTTTTTGGAATAAGTTCGTTCAAATTCGATTTCTCTATCAGTTGAGGTTTCCCATTCTAACTGATTTGTAATTTTACTTTCCACTTCATTATAAAGCGAAGTTCCTTTAATTGGATAAGCTACTGTTATAGTGTATAAAGTTGGGTTTGCATCTTTCAAATACTGAATGGTTTCTGTGATGTCTTCTTCCGTTTCTCCTGGATAACCAAGCATTATAAATGTTCCTGTTTCCATTCCGAGAGCATTGGTTTTCTGAATGGCTTCTTTTACAACAGAAACATCAACACGTCTGTCCATTAAGTCGATTACTTTTTGTGAACCACTTTCGGCGCCAATCCAAATTCTAAAACAACCAACTTCTTTTAATAAGGCTAATATTTCATCGTTTAATCGTTCTGCACGAGTAATGCATTCAAACGGAATTATAGCTTCTTGCTTTATAACTTCTTCTCTAAAGGCCAACAACCATTTATGACTTACTGTAAAAACATCATCCACAAACCAAATAGCATCTGGATTGTAGTTTTCTTTTAGCATTTTCATTTCTGCTGCAACTTGTTCTGCTGGTCTTCGTCTGTAACTTTGTCCGTAAACAGCTGTGCTACACCATTTGCAAGTATAAGGACAACCACGTTGTGTAGAAATGGTCATCGAACTTTTTCCGTGATTGTTTTTCCAAGTATCTAAATAGTGTTGCATATTAATTGCTTCTCTATTAGGCAAAGGCAATTCGTCTAATTCTTTGAATTTTACTCTAGGTTTGTTTTGAATTACTTCGTTGTTTTCTAAAAAAGCAATTCCGTTTATGTTGTGATAATTTTCGTCTTCAATAATGGCATTATACAATTCATAAGTCGTTTCTTCTCCTTCACCAATGACTAAAAAGTCGGCTCCAGCTTTTAAATAATTTTCTATATTATAAGTAACATCTGGACCACCAAGAACAATTTTTGGAAAGTTATATTTTTTGGTTTTCAGTGTTTTAATCAATTTAAGGACTTCAATTTTTGTCATCAAATTGGTGTATATGCAAATTACTTTTGGCTTTTTATATTCAATAAATTCCAATTGCTTTTCTAGAGATGAAAAAGTAGTATCAAAAACATCATTAGCAATATTTTTACTCCACAAATAAGCAGACACATAAAGTAAACCTAGTGGTGGATAAGGTTTCATTATCTTTTGCTCTTTCAAGTCGTCTGACAAATAGTAAGCATGTGTGAAAAGTAAACTCATTTTTTTTGTAAAACAATTAAATAATGATCTGCATATTTTGATAGAAATGACCAGTTTTTGATTCTTGATTCTAATGTTTCCAACAACCCTAAAAAACCTTTCTTGTTTTTGAAAAAAGGTTCTAAAAAAGATGGTGGAATAAAAAATCCAACAGGTTTTACATCTAAATAATTAAAATTTGTTTTGGATAAATTTACGATATCTTTTGGATTATAGTAATATGTTGGAACACTTATGCCATCAACATTTGCGAAAACTACTTTTTTTGCACGTCTAAAAGCAGTTTTGAATTTTCCTTTCAGGATAAAATAGACTTTTTCCCAAAGTGTATTTTTTGGCATTATTACCAAAATAAGCTTTCCTTTTTCTGATAAAATAGTTGAAACTGAATTTAAAAAATCAGATAATTCATCAATATTTAAACAATTAAGACCTCCAAAATTTGAAAAAACTAAATCGAACTTTTTATCTGAAAATTGTTCTGAAATTGTATTAATATCAGCATAAACAAAGTTGAGGTTTTGGAGATTTTTTTTTGAGTTTGCAATGAAAATCATTTCAGTTGAAATATCGGTTGCAGTTACTTCAAAGCCTTTTTTTGCTAACCAAATTGCATCTTCACCAGTTCCACAATTAATTTCAAGAATGTTTTTTATTTGATATAAATGTTTTGAAACTACTTCATAAACTAAATTGCGTTGTAGTTTACCAATCAAAGTGTTTGTAAAAGATTGGTCATAAGTAGTTGCTGCTTTATCAAAACTAGCTTTCATTCTGAAGTGTTTTCAATTTAATCTTATCCAAAAAAGCACTAGGAATATAATATCCCAATTTCAATATGGATTTAATTTTGTTTTTAGAAAACGAAAAGTTTTTTAAATTATCTATGCCTTGACTTTTTCTAAATTGCTTGTGAACAAATCTTTGTAATTTTTTGTAATAATTGGAATTGTATGTTCCTTGAAACATCATATCAAAATCGTCTGAATCGGTCCAATTGGCTTTCAATTTTAAATCATCTTTAACTTTGTCATAAAATTTTGTTCCAGGTAAAGGATACGAAACGGAAATTCCGATATTATCTGGTTTCAACTCTTTAACCATTTGAATGGTTTTCTGAATATCTTCTTGGTTTTCGGTCAAATACCCAAACTGAAGAAACAAGGCAACTCTAATATTTTTTTGTTGTAAAAGATGCGTTGCTTCATAAATTTCTTCCACTTTTGTGCCTTTATCCATTGCATCCAAAATCTTTTGCGAACCACTTTCTGCACCAACCCAAACTTCTTCTAAACCAGATTCTGCCAAAGCGTCAATAGTGTCTTCTTTTAATAACAAATCAACACGACTTTGAATATAATAACTGATTTTTTGATTTGCTTTTTTTAACTCGACATTAAATTCTTGAACCCAATTGGGTTTTAAACCAAAAATATCATCACACATCCAAAAACGAGATACTCCAAATTGTTTTTTTAAATAAGCAATTTCTTTTACTATATATTCTGGAGAATGCGCATTGTAACGATTGCCATAAATAGGTTTTGCACACCAATTACATTTGTAAGGACAACCACGAGTTGTAGCTAAATTTAAAGTGAATTCTTGATCGCTTTCTTTCCAAACTTCTCTATAGGAATTCATGTCAACCAAATCCCAAGCCGGCAAAGGCAATTCGTCTAAATTTTGAAGAACTGCTCGTTTTTGATTAACTTTTATTTCGTCTTTATTTTTGAATACAATTCCGTTTATGGAAGCAATATCTTTATTTTCGTCTAAATGTTGAATTAACTCTAATAAAGTAATTTCTCCTTCCCCTTGAATGATGAAATCAGCTCCTTTTTCAAGATATTTGTCATAATGATCTGTTGAATCTGAACTGCAAACAATTACTTTGCAATTATATTTTTTTGCAATTTGAATCATCTCAAAACAAGCTTCACGCATATTGGTTAAGCACATTTTGGTTAGATAATTGAAGCCATCATCATAAATTACTAAATATTTTGGTTGATTGGAATTTAGTTTTGAAACAATTGCCTTTGGAGAATCTAATAAATTGGTATCAAATAAATCTACATCAAAGGCATTTTTTCTCATTAATGAAGCTGCATACAAAGTTCCCAATGGTGGAAATGGCATTTTATTTTTCCATTGCTTTGCGTCTAATTTGTAATAATAGGAATGCGAAAAAAGTATGTTAGACATATTCTTTGGTTAATTCGATTTTGAATTTTCTTTGAACTTCTTCAGTTTTTTCATTTAAAGCCATTATGACTTTTTTCTGAAAATTAGAAGGATGATGTTTAGAGATGTTATTTGTTGATTTTAAAGCAATATTAAAGTCTTCTTTGCTTAAATAATGAAATTTTGAATTCCATTTTTTTAAAGTAATTGATTTGAAAATAAAATCAATTGAAGTTCCAAACTTATTGCTAAACGTTAATTCTATAGTTTTAGTGAAAACAGGTTTTTTTATATTTTGAATATTTTCTAGAGTTGGTTGAAAATTAGAAAAATAGGTTGAAATCCAATTGTTTTGATTAAAAAATTCTTCAAAAATTTCTTTTCCTTGTAAGGGAATAAGTGTTTTTAATTCGGTTGCTGTAAATCGATTTTTTTCTTCAATTTCCAATTGTTTTTCTGATACAAAATAGTTGACGCAGAAATATTTTCTCGAATTTAGTAGAAATATTTTTTTATAAAGCATTAAAAATGTTCTGCAAAGCCAAAGTTTGGAATGTTTTGTTATGACAAAAAAATCAATATCACTTTCGTTATCATAATAACCTTTTGACAAAGAACCAGAAACACCAACAGCTTTTACATAAGGAAATTTTGAAATAAACATGGCTCTTTCTTTGGCAATTACTAATGCTTTTTTAGCTTCAAGATTGCCTTTTATTCTTTTTGTAACACTATGTAAGTCATTTGCATAAACAAAAAAACCATCAATATCAGTTATGATTTTTTCTTGCAACAAGTAATTTAATTCATCTTTTGTTTCTGATAAATCATTATGTTTTGTGTAACTATGAATTTCTTCAATAGTCAAAGGATATCGAAAAATTGAAAAGTATAATATCGTTTTTAGACTTTGCAAGGCTTATTTTTTTGTTAAATATAATAAAATTACATTTTTAATTAGATGTATTTCTGTTTATTTAGTTGCTTTAAATTTGAAGTTAATATATAAGTGTTTCAAAAAATCAATGTGCTTCAAGCCAATTTTTACCCATTCCTAAATCAACAATTAATGGGACATCTAGTTTAAAAGCGTTTTCCATTTCACTTTTTATCATGGGTTGAATTTTTTCTAATTCGCTATTATGTACATCAAAAACAAGTTCATCATGTACTTGTAACAACATTTTTGATTTCCAGTTTTCTGCAATTAACCGCTTGTGAATGTTAATCATGGCAATTTTGATAATATCTGCAGCACTTCCTTGTATTGGTGCATTTACTGCATTTCTTTCTGCTCCACCACGAACCATTGCGTTAGCCGAATTGATGTCTTTTAAATATCTTCTTCTGCCTAAAACCGTTTGAACATAGCCATTTTCTCTTGCAAAATCAACTTGCTCTGACATGTAAGCCTTTAGTTTTGGATAACTTTGATAATAAGCTTCAATTAAATCAGCAGCTTCTTTTCGTGATAAATCAGTTTGATTGCTTAATCCAAAAGCGGAAACACCATAAATGATTCCGAAATTAACTGTTTTAGCATTGCTACGTTGTTCTTTAGTAACTTCTTCTAATGGAACATTAAATACTTTCGAAGCGGTACTTTTGTGAATATCTTCATTATTTTGAAACGCTTTAATCATGTTTTCTTCACCAGATAAAGCAGCAATTATTCGAAGTTCTATTTGAGAATAATCGGCTGCTAGTAAAGTATAATTTTCATCACGCGCAATAAATGCTTTTCTAATTTGTCTTCCTCTTTCTGTTCGAATAGGAATGTTTTGTAAATTCGGATTAGTAGAACTCAATCTTCCTGTTGCAGCAACTGTTTGCATATAATCTGTATGAACTCTTTTTGTTTTTGCATCAACTTGATTGGGTAAAGCATCGACATAAGTACTTTGTAATTTTACCAATTGTCTCCATTCTAAAATATTGCGTACAATTTCGTTGTCTTTGGCTAAATAACTTAATACTTCTTCACCTGTAGCATATTGACCCGTTTTGGTTTTCTTTTGTTTTGGTCCACCAATTTTTAGCTTGTCAAATAAAACTTCACCCAATTGTTTTGGTGACGCTAAATTGAAGGTTTCTCCAACCGTTTCATATATGTTTTGTTCTAAAGCATTACTCTCTTCAGCTAAATCTTTTGACATTGCTTTTAAAAAGTCAACATCTAAATTGATCCCTTCTTTTTCCATATCAGCTAAAACTTCAACTAATGGAATTTCGATTTCATCAAATAATTTTTTTGTGCCTACTTTTTCTAAAATAGGCTGAAAGTGTTCTTTTAATTGATATGTAATATCTGCATCTTCAACAGCATATTCTTTTACTTCTTCTAAAGGAACGTCTTTCATTGATTTTTGGTTTTTTCCTTTTTTTCCAATTAATTCTTCAATACTTTTTGGACTATATTTTAAATAGGTTTCACTTAAAATATCCATATTGTGACGCATATCTGGATTAATCAAATAATGAGCAATCATTGTGTCAAATAATTTACCTTTTACTGTAATATTATAATTTGAAAGAATTTTTAAATCATATTTTAAGTTCTGACCTATTTTTTCAATTGCTTCATTTTCGAAAAATGGTTTTATTTTTTCAATAAGGACTAAAGCTTCGTCTTGATTTTCTGGAAATGGAACGTAAAATCCTTTTCCTTTTTCGTATGAAAATGCAATTCCGACTAATTCAGCATTTAAAGCATCTAAACCAGTAGTTTCAGTATCAAAACACACAGAAGTCTGATTTTGTAAATTTTGAAGTAATAATTTCAAAGCCAAATCACCTTGAATTATTTGATAAAAATGTTCTGTGTTTTCTAAAGTCGCATAAAAGGAAGAAGTACTAGAAATATCATTAGAATCATCTGAAAACCCGAATAAATCCATTTGATCATCATTTTTTGGTACTGCTTTTCTAGCTGGTTTTGGAGTTTCACCATTGTTTGGAATATCGTTGGTGTTTATTTCATCATAATCGCTTCCATCTCTAAATAATTTGTCAAACTGTTCTTGCATTCTTCTAAACTCCAATTCCTGAAAAATAGCTTCTGTTTTTTCAACATCAGGCTTTGATAGTTCAAAGTCATTTTCATTAAAAATTACCGGACAATCGAGTAGAATAGTGGCTAATTTTTTAGAAAGTAATCCTAATTCCTTATTGGCTTCAATGTTTTCTTTCATTTTGCCTTTAAGTTCATGTGTGCTTTCTAGTAATTTTTCCATAGAGCCATATTGCGCTAAGAATTTTTTGGCTGTTTTTTCTCCAACACCAGGTAATCCCGGAATATTATCGGCAGAATCTCCCATCATACCTAAAAAGTCTATTACTTGTAAAGGATGTGTTATTTCAAATTTTGCTTGAACTTCTGGAACTCCCCAAATTTCAATTCCATTACCCATTCTTGCGGGTTTGTACATGAAAATATTTTCAGACACTAATTGAGCAAAATCTTTATCTGGAGTTACCATAAAAACTTGAAAACCTTCTTTTTCGGCTTGTTTTGCAAGTGTTCCTATTAAATCATCAGCTTCAAAACCTGCTTGTTCCATAATTGGAATGTGCATAGCTTTTAATAAATCTTGGATATATGGGATAGCAATTTTGATGGCTTCTGGAGTTGCATCACGATTGGCTTTATATTCTGGAAACATTTCGTTTCTTAAATCGCTTCCTCCTTTATCAAATGCAACAGCCAAATGATCTGGTTTTTCACGTTTTATCACATCCATTAAAGAATTCATAAATCCCATTATGGCAGAAGTGTCCATTCCTTTAGAGTTAATTCTTGGATTTTTGATAAAAGCATAATAGCCTCTAAATATTAAAGCATAAGCATCGAGAAGGAATAGACGTTTTTGTGACATGGTTCTGAAATTTGTTTTAAAACGTAAAAATACAATACTTTATTAAATATCACTTTGTTAAATTTGATTAAATAAATAGTGTATTTAAAGCGGAGTTAGTTACTTTGTAAAAAAATATATTATGCTTCGTTGGTTAATTCCGCTTATAATCATTGCTGTAATTGAATTTTATTCGTTTCAAGCCATAAGAACAGTTTCAAAATCTAAAGCTGTCTTAATTTTTTACATAGTTATAACATTAGTTGTTTTAGGTTATATAATTTATCAATTTACCCAGTTTGATAGAGGTGTGGGACAAACCCAACAGTCTTTATTTACAATGGGTTTATTCTTGTTGTTTATGGTTCCAAAAATATTGATAAGTGTAATGTTATTTGGAGAAGATATTTTTAGATTCTTTAAAGGTGTTATTGTTTATTTTGTAGGAGACAATAATGAAGGAAAATTTATGCCCACAAGACGAAGGTTTGTTAGTCAAATTGCTTTAGGGATTGCTACAATTCCATTTGCATCATTATTATACGGAATGACAATAGGGAAATATAATTTTAAAGTCATTAAACAAACCTTGTTTTTTCCAGATTTACCTGAATCTTTTGACGGAACAACCATAACTCAAATATCAGATATACACAGTGGAAGTTTTGATAATCCTGAAAAAATACAATATGCAATCGATTTAATTAATGAACAAAATAGTGACATGGTTTTGTTTACTGGTGATATTGTAAATACGCATGCAAAAGAAATGCATCCTTGGATTGAAACGTTTAAAAAAATACATAATCCAGTTTTAGGAAAATATTCAATACTAGGAAATCATGATTATGGCGAATATAGTGATTGGGATTCTGAAAAAGATAAAGAAGATAATTTTGAAGCAATAAAAGACCTACATCGTCAAATTGATTTTAAATTATTGCTCAATGAAAATATAAAAATTCAAAAAGAGAATGATTCAATTCGTTTAGTTGGTGTTGAAAACTGGGGAAAACATTTCAAAAAAGCTGGCGATTTAAAGTTAGCATCACAAGGTCTGTTAAAAGAAGATTTTAAAATTTTAATGTCTCATGATCCAAGTCATTGGGATGCTGAGGTTCAACATGATGAAAATAATTATCATTTAACTTTATCTGGACATACTCATGGTTTCCAATTTGGTATAGAAATTCCGGGTTGGTTAAAATGGAGTCCTGTGCAATATGTGTATAAACAATGGGCAGGGTTGTACGAAAATAAGGGCAGATATGTATACGTTAATCGTGGTTTTGGCTTTCATGCTTATCCTGGAAGAGTGGGTATTATGCCCGAAATTACGGTTATCACTTTAAAAAATAAAGGTTTAACCGTATAATTTCCACCATATTTTTTATAATTTTAATTTTTGTTAACTATTTTTATTGTTTAAAATATTTATAAATATCTGAAAATCAAACAATTGAATTTTTATTTTATATTTAGCAACACGATTTTTTGTATTTTAAATATTTTTTTTTAAAACCGAAAACGCACTTTAACCGATTAATATACTTTTAATCGGTTTTTTGTTTGTATGTTTGTCTCGATAACATTAAATATGATCGTGATGAAAAAGACTTTTTATATACTGATTAGAAGCATTATTTGTTCATTTATGCTTTTCTTTTCAACGCAAAATGTAAATGCACAAGTTGGTATTGGAACTACTTCTCCAGCTGCTAGTTCTATGTTAGATATTTCATCTACAACTTCGGGTCTTTTGACTCCAAGAATGACGACTACACAAAGGACAGCAATATCTTCGCCTGCCGACGGATTAATTGTTTATGATACTGTCTTAAAATCTTTTTATTATTACAATACTGCAACTTCTTCTTGGGTTAGAATTAATAGTGGATCTGCAACTAGAACAAATTTTGCGAGAATACAGACTGAAGCAGATTTGATAGCTTCTTCTACTATTGTTTCGGGCAATTATCAGTTGAACACTAATACTTTTTATGAAATAAACGGTACCATAACTCTAACCAAACCTATAGATTTAAACAATGCGTATGTTGCGGGATTAGATGCAAACGAAGATATTTTACAGTTTACTGGAGGGGTTGTATTTAAAGGTAATACTGGTGGAAGTATAAAAAACGTTACTTTAAAAGGAGCCAAAGCTTTTGAAATTACCGGTCCAGGAATAGCAACTGCTTCCTCTCTTTTGGTTCAGAATACGATAATAGTAGGAATGACAACTAGTGTAGGAAGTATTTCTGGTTTAGGTCTTTATTATGGTGGAATTGTTCAGTTTGTAAGTAATGTAAATGGAATAACTTATTCTAATATTGGTAATTGTTTGTTAGATAATCAAGCATGGCTAAGCTCAAATAGTGGAACTTTTGAAAAATTTACCGGTACGTTTGGACTAATCGAAAAAGGAAGTGGTTTCAGTACTGTTGACGGTGCTGATGTAGCAATGGATGTTAGTACTTCTGGTCTAACTGTTGGAACAGGAACGTTAGAAGGAACTGTGTTTTCAGGAACAACTACTGCAACTGAAGGTTATATTAAGGAGTATAGTGCAGCACAAACTTACACAGGTTATAATTTTAGTAACACGTGGTCTGTTAGCTCACCAGGAATTCCTCGAGAAAGTGATGACGCAGCAACTGGAAATTTGTATTATCAGAGTTCAAGTATAGTAACTATTACTAATACAACTCCTTTTAAGTTGCCTGTAAATACTAATTCAATTAGGCTTTTTCGAACTGCTGAGGGTACTGGCGGCAATAGTGAAAATCGTTTAATATATAAAGGTGAGGATAGAAGAGCATTAAATGTATTGGGTGCATTATCTTTTACTGCAACTGGTGGAAGCCGTTATATTTTTTCAATATATAAAAATGGAGGTGTTGTGGTTGGAAGTGAGGTAGAAATTGATGTAACAACAACAAATGCTAGGCAATCTGTGTCAATAATAGGTACAGTTGATGTCGCAAAAAATGACTATATTGAAATATATGTGCAAAAAGTTACGGCTGGGAATGAACAGTTTTTAATTACATCATATAATTTAATTTTTAACTAATTGATTTGATTTTTGCTATCACGTATTGTGTAAAATCAAGTTGTAGTTTTTTAATAAGAATCTATTGAAGCGATTATGTGATTTCGAAACATATCGTAAAAAACGATAATTTTTTATATTATATCATAGAAAATACTACATTTGTACAATAAATTGTATGGTGAAATTAAATTTTTACTATAAATAACATCAAATTTATGTCAAAATTTGGAGAACTTATAGATGCTCAAGTTCCTGTTTTGTTAGATTTTTTTACAGAATGGAATGAGCCTTCAATTGCAATGAACGAAGTAATTCGTCATGTAGCAGCAGCGCTTGGTGATAAAGCCAAAGTTATAAAAATTGATATTGACAAAAATCAAGAACTTGCAGAAGCACTTCGTATTAAAGGTTTGCCTACTTTGATGATTTACAAATCGGGTCAAATGGTTTGGAGACAAAGCGGTGAATTAGATGCTAATACTTTGATAAGCATCGTAAAAGAGCAAGCTTAATTTATCGTATCAAAAACAAATCCTTTTTCTTTTAGAAGTTTTATTGCTTTGGGTAAAGTATACTCAAGGTTTTTCTGTGCTTTCAAACTATCATGAAAAACTAAAATACTTCCAGAAGCTGTTCTTTTGGTGTTTTCTAGGCATTTTTCGGGCGAAATGGCTTGATCGTAGTCTTTACTTAAAACATCCCACATTATTATTTTAAAACCTTTTAATCTAAGCAATCTAGTTTGATTGGGTTTTATCTTTCCATAAGGAGGACGAAATAATAATGATTGATGTCTGTCGATTGCTGATTGTTGAATGATAGTACTGCATAAATCAATATTTTCAACATATCTTTTTGATGCTGTTTTCCATCCTTTTAAATGATTAAATGTGTGATTTCCTATGGAATGACCAGCTTTAATTGTTTTTTTGAATATTTCAGGATACTTTTCAATGTTATTTCCAATACAGAAAAATGTAGCTTTAATGTTTTCCTTTTCAAGTATATCTAAAACCCATTCTGTTATTAAAGGTGTTGGACCGTCATCAAATGTTAGATATATTTTATTTTCAGCATTTGGAATATCCCAAACCTGATTGTAAAATATTTTTTTAATGAATTTTGGAACTTTTACCATATAAATAAAAAACCTAATAAGTTTTTGTCTTATTAGGCTTTGAATTATTAAATTATTTTAACATATCCCTCTCAAAACGCTGAAACATTTTGTTGTAGTTGTTGAATTTTATTTTTTCAGTATTGTAGAAATTAGTGTCATTTGCGCTTTCAATAATTTCTAATAAACTTCTATATCTTTCAATATCTAGACTGATATCATTTACCAATCTGTTTTGTTGATTGATGGTTAAACTTCTATAATAAGTAAGGTTTTCTTGATATTTACCAATTAAAGTTTTTAATATTTGTTGCGCTTTCTCTTTTTTGCCTAATTCATAATATCCAGTTGCAAAAGGTTCAACCAAAGTGTAATAGCCAAATTGTTCAATTGGCATTTTTGCCATTGCTAAATCAATAAGTTTCTCTGCTTTTTCTTTTTTACCTTCGTTAATTAATACTTCCATTAATCTAGCAATATTTGAACGATAAGAAACAGCATTTTTTCTTGTCTCTGTATCGTGAAGCATATCAGGATTTCCACTGTTTCCCCAGTCTAGCTTCATAATGATATCATACATTTTTTCACTATTAATAATGCCCATATCTAATGGACTACCACCTTCTTTTTTTGGTGTTTTTATTGGGACAATTTTATAGCAATTTCCAACTAATTCTAAATAATCTTTTAACCATAAGAAATCTTCGTCAGCAAAACTTCCACCAGTAAAATACATAGGGCGTTTCCAATTGTTTTCATTTAAAATGTCAAGCATTATTAAACGATTTTTGTATAACGCATTTCCTTTAATGGTTAAATACATTGCAGGAACAATAGAATCTTGGAACTGTTTTGCTACGACATTATTTTTAATAATTGCTTCCCTATCGACAGGAATAATTATTTTATTAGAAGGATAATAATGCAATCTTTGACCACTGTTCATTTCTACAGTTGCTCTTTCGTCTTCTAGTTTAATAAACTTTAAAACTTCGTCAAGAACTAATGGCTCTTTCGTTTTTTCTACAAAAAGAACACCGTCTCTATTGCTACCTTTATATTGATCTCTGGTAAATGAAATTGGTAATGGTTCGGATTTATAAGCTTTATTTTTCATTTGATCTATGTACCAATCCGTTGCTAATAAACTAGTATTTACTATTCGAACATCAGTTCTGTAACCTTCAATTTCTTGTGCATACCAAAGCGGAAAAGTATCGTTGTCTCCAATAGTAAATAAAATCGCATTAGGATCACATGAATCTAAATATGCTTTTGCTAATGCTAAGGCTGTATATTTTCCAGAACGATCATGATCGTCCCAGTTTTCTGATGCTAAAAGTACTGGCCCAGCTAACATAGTTGCTGCTAAAACAACAGGAATTGTAATTTTCGGACTTAAGAATTTTTTTAATCCTTCATATATTCCATAAACACCATAACCAATCCACATGGCAAATACATAAAAGGAACCTACAACTGCATAATCACGCTCACGTGGTTCAAAAGGTCTTTCATTCAAAAATATTTTTAAAGCAAAACTTGTAAATAAAAACAATGCTAAAAGAACATAGAAGCTTTTTAAGTCTTTTTTTGCATGGAAAATCATTCCAACAATACCTAATATAAGCGGTAAGAAATAATAAGTGTTTCTAGCTTTATTATTTTTCATGTCAGACGTTAATTGAGACTGATTGTCTAGTCTAATTTCATCTAATGGTTTAATTCCACTAATCCAATTACCATTTTCATTATCATATTTTCCTTGAAGATCGTTTTGGCGACCTACAAAATTCCATCCTAAATACCTTAAGTACATGTAGCCAAATTGGTATTCAAACATAAACTTCATGTTGTTGGCAAATGAAGGCTTTTCAATAATCAAATAATCTCCATATCCTTTTAAAAATGCAGAATAGTCTTCTAAATCTACTTTTCCTTGAGCATAAGCTGTTCTGAATTCAGAAACTATTTGAACTAATTCGTCTTCATGCGAATATTCTGGATTTATTCTAAACTCTAAGGGTTCGGTAAAAAGCATATAGTTTTCAGCATGATCAGTGCTCCACATCCTTGGCATAAATCCTTTGTGGTTGTCATCCAAATTTTGATTTCCGTTTTTGTAATCATTAGTAATTACATATTCTCCAGTGGTATAATCTCTCTCATAATTGGGTTTTTCATCGAAATAAGGATTGTTTTCGTCAATTCCTGCATATGTTTCTGAAAACATTGGCCCATAAAATGTTTTTTGCTCTCCATATTGCTCTCTGTTATAATAAGCTAAGACCTCGGCGGCATCAGATGGTTTATTTTCATTGATTGGAATATCTGTATTTGCTCTAATTGGTAACATTATCCAAGTTGAAAAACCAATTAGGATAAATAATAAGCAAAGTAAAATAGTATTATAAAAAACATGCCCTTTTTTTCGGGTATAGTTTAATCCAAAATAAAAGAAAGTTATGATTAGGATAAAGGCGAAGATTGTACCTGAATTAAAAGGTAAGCCAAAGGTGTTTACCATAAAAATTTCTGTTTTTCCGAAGAATGACAGCGTATAAGGAAGCAAGAATTTAAATACAAAGAACAAAATTACAACAACAACAACATTAGCAATAATAAAGTTTTTAAGAGTGATCTCTTTATATTTTTTAAAGTAATATAGAATACCAATTGATGGAATAGTTAGTAATGCCATAAAGTGAGCGCCAAAAGAAAGTCCAATCACTAAAGAAATTAAGACTAACCATCTGTTTCCTCTAGGTTCATCCATTTCTTGTTCCCATCTCAAGGCTAACCAAAGTAATAAAGCAATAAATAAAGAAGCCATTGCATAAACTTCTGCTTCGGTTGCATTAAACCAAAAACTATCTGTAAAAGTAAAAGCTAAAGATGCGACTAAAGCACTTCCCAAAATCATGATAAAATTGCTTTTTTCATCTTTATTTGTGCTCGGAACTATTTTTTTAAGTAAAATAGTCATAGACCAAAACATAAATAAAATAGTAAATGCACTCGAAAAAACGGACAGCATATTAACCATTAATGCTATTTTATCTGAACTTGTTGCAAACATTGCAAAGAAAGAGCCCAGCATTTGAAATAGAGGTGCTCCTGGTGGATGACCAATTTCTAGTTTAGCAGCTGTCGATATGTATTCTCCACAGTCCCAGAAACTTAAAGTAGGTTCAACAGTTAAGCTATAAGTAACTAGAGCTACTGCAAACGCAAACCAACCTAGAATATTATTCCATTTATTAAAGTTAAATGATGTCATAAGTAAATTTAAATGAGATTATTTTATCAATTGTACAAAGAAACTATTTTTTTATTATAAGTAACGCTGAAATTAATTTTTTAATATTTTTTTTAGAAAAATTTGCATTAAATAAAATATGTGTTACATTTGCACTCGCAATAGCAAACCATGTCCCATGGTGTAATGGTAACACATCGGTTTTTGGTACCGTCGTTCAAGGTTCGAGTCCTTGTGGGACAACAAAAAAGCCCCGAGTATATCGGGGCTTTTTTTATGCTTGTATTTTTTTATTAGATTTTAAAAGTAATAACGGCTCTTTTTGCGTGATTAACTAAGTCTTCGCTAATACTTCCGTTGAAGAAATGCGCAATACCTTTTCTACCATGTGTGCTCATTCCGATTAAGTCAGCTTTAATGCTTTTTGCAAAATGTAAAATTCCTTTTTCTACATTTACATCGTTGTAAATATGAGTTGAATAGTTGTCGATTTTGAAACCTGCAGTAAAATTATCCATTATTTCTTTGGCAACATGAGTTGATTTAAAACTGTTAGGAGTATTTATCATTACTAAATGCAAGTGAGAATTGAAATTATTAGCAAATTCAACAACTTTTTTGAAGGGCTCTCTAATTTCGTCTGAGAAGTCAGATGCAAAAACAAAACTGTCAGCGTTAAAGTTGTCATCTTCTTTCTTAATTACCAAAACAGGAACATCTGAATTTCTGACTACTTTTTCTGTGTTAGACCCTATAAACATTTCTTGAAAACCGCTTGCCCCATGTGAACCCATAACTATTAAATCCGCATTATGTGCTTTTCCGCTTTTAAGAATCCCATCAAAAGCCATTTCAAATTGAATAACTTTAGAAACATTAATGCCTTTTAAAAAATCAGCATTCATAATTTCTTCTAATTTGTTTAAAGCTGCATTTTTAAACAACATTAATTCAGGGATGTCATGCGAGCTTGAAACAGCGTCATTTCCAGAAGTTGGTAATTCTAGCATATGAATTAATAGTATTTCTCCATTATTTTTTTTAGCAATTTGTGCTGCAACTTTTAATGCATGTTCTGCGCTTTTAGAAAAATCTGTAGGTACTAAAATTTTTTTCATTGTGTATATATTATTTTTAATTATATGTAATTTTTTATTTACATAAAGGTATGAAAATTAATTATATAAATCAAAGGTTTTATTTATTTAAAAAATTATGTATATTTGCACCGTTATTTGTATGACAGTTTAGATAATGAGGGAAGCAATGCTTCCCTCTTTTTATAAAATTATGAGTTTTAAAGAAACAGTAAAAGTCCTTCTAGATGAGGCTCTATCCCAGAATCCATCAATGTTTTTAATTGATTTGGTTGTTACAGAAGACAACAAAATTTCGATAACTTTGGATGATGATAATGGTGTGAACCTACAAGATTGTATAGTTATAAGTCGTGCGATTGAACACGAATTAGACAAAGATGAGCTTGAATATTCAATTGATGTTGCTTCAGCTGGAGTTTCTACTCCTTTAAATTTCATACGACAATACAAAAAAAATGTGAGTAGAAACTTAAGGGTAACTACCAACGAAATGGAGAAAATTGAAGCCAAGCTTGTAGCAGCTGATGATGAAAAAATCACATTAGAGTGGCAATCAAGAGAGCCAAAGAAAATTGGCAAAGGAAAAGAAACGGTTAACAATAAAAAAGAAATTGCTTACGCTGAAATAAAAGAAGCAATTGTATTAATATCATTTTAATTATTTAGAATCAACATGGAGAATATTGCATTAATCGATTCGTTTTCAGAATTTAAAGACGACAAACTCATAGACAGAGTAACGTTAATGGCTATTTTAGAAGATGTTTTTAGAAACGCATTAAAGAAAAAATACGGATCAGATGACAACTTTGATATAATCATAAACCCTGATAAAGGAGATATGGAAATATGGAGAAATAGAGTCGTTGTTGCTGATGGAGAAGTAGAAGATGAAAATTCTGAAATATCATTATCTGAAGCAAGAAGAATCGAGCCAGATTTTGAAGTAGGTGAAGATGTATCTGAAGAAGTAAAATTAATTCAATTAGGAAGAAGAGCTATTTTAGCTTTACGTCAAAACCTAATTTCAAAAATACACGAACACGACAATACGAATCTTTACAAGCAATTTAAAGATTTAATAGGTGATATTTATACAGCTGAAGTACATCACGTACGTCCAAAAGTTGTAATTTTGATGGATGATGAAGGTAACGAAATTGTGCTTCCAAAAGAAAAACAAATCCCAAGTGATTATTTCAAAAAAGGAGATAGCGTAAGAGGTATTATTGAAAGTGTTGAATTAAAGGGAAATAAACCTCAAATTATAATGTCTAGAACAGCACCGTTGTTTTTAGAAAAATTATTTGAACAAGAAATTCCAGAAGTTTTTGACGGATTAATTTCTGTTAAGAATGTAGTTCGTATTCCAGGTGAAAAAGCGAAAGTTGCTGTAGATTCTTATGATGATAGAATTGATCCAGTCGGAGCTTGCGTTGGAATGAAAGGTTCTAGGATTCACGGAATTGTAAGAGAATTGGGTAACGAAAATATTGATGTAATTAATTATACAACAAACACCCAGTTATATATTACAAGAGCATTAAGTCCTGCTAAAGTTTCTTCGATTAAAATTAATGAAGAAAAGAAAACGGCAGAAGTGTTCTTAAAAGTAGAAGAAGTTTCAAAAGCAATCGGTCGTGGTGGACACAATATTAGATTAGCTGGACAACTTACAGGATACGAATTAGATGTAATTAGAGAAGGTTTAACAGAAGAAGAAGATGATGTTGAATTAAGAGAATTCTCTGATGAAATTGAAGAATGGGTTATACTAGAATTTGAAAAAATAGGTTTAGACACTGCTAAAAGTATTCTTGATCAAGATGTTGCGGATTTAGTTCGTAGAACAGATCTTGAAGAAGAAACAGTTTTAGAGGTTGTTAGAGTCTTAAAAGAAGAGTTTGATAGATAGTTTTAAAGCCTATTAAGCTTAATAAAAAAGATTAAAAAAAGATTATATTTGTAAAAATATAGTTCAGAAGAAATACTAAATTAATTTATGTCTGAAGAAAGAGCAATACGAATAAACAAAGTTTTAAGAGAATTAAATATTTCCTTAGAGAGAGCAGTGGACTACTTAAAAGAAAAAGATCATTCAATTGATTCAAGTCCTAACGCAAAAATTTCTCAAGTGGAATATGATATTTTATGTGGTCAATTTTCTGCTGACAAAGGAAAAAAAGTTGCCTCTCTTGAAGTTGGTGAAGAAAAGCGTAAAGAAAAAGAAGCCCTTAAAAGAGAACTCGAAAAAGAACTTGAAGTAAAAAGATTGCAAGAAGAAAAGCAAAAGCTTGAAGTGATTAAAGCAAAAGCTGAGCTTTCAGGTCCAAAAACTGTTGGTAAAATTGACTTGGATTTAAAAAAATCAGGTAAGCCTCAAGAAAAAGCAGTAGAGTCAAAAGTGGAAACTCCAAAAGTTGGTGCTCCAAAAGTTGAGACCCCTAAGGTTGAAACTCCAGAAGCAGAAGCTCCTAAAGTGGAAACTCCAAAAGCTGAAAACAAACCGGTTTTAGAAAAACCAAAAGTTGAGAAAAAAGCTCCTAAAGTTGAAAAGGCTGCTGAGATTTCTAAAAAAGAAGAAGCAGTAGTTCCAGTTGAAACATCAACTGAGCCAGAAGAGGAAAAAGTTGAAACTCAATATACTAAATTAGCAGGTGCTACTTTTACAGGAAAAACAATTGATTTATCTCAATTCAATAAACCTAAAAAGAAAGATCCTAAAAAAGAAGTTAAAAAAGCAGGTGATGTAAAAGCAGCAGGAACTCCTGGAGCGAATAACAATGCCAATAAAAATAAACGCCGTAGAATTGCTAAACCAGGAACTC
The DNA here is from genome assembly GCF_000422685.1 of Flavobacterium gelidilacus DSM 15343. GTDB lineage: Bacteria > Bacteroidota > Bacteroidia > Flavobacteriales > Flavobacteriaceae > Flavobacterium > Flavobacterium gelidilacus. Next base: position 103,485 of record NZ_AUGN01000011.1, read on the forward strand.
CTATAGTTCCAGGTGTTAGTAATGTAGGTGGTAAAAAAGAGTTTGTAAGAGGTGGTTTTAACAAAGGCGGTAAAAAACCTGTTATTCAAAAAACAGAGCCTACTGAAGAAGACGTTAAAAACCAAATTAAAGAAACTCTAGAAAGACTTCAAGGTAGAGGTAAAGGTGGAAAATCTAAAGCTGCCAAATACAGAAGAGATAAAAGAGATTCTCACCGTCAACGTTCTGAAGATGAACAACAAGCATTAGACGAAGGAAGTAAAACAATTAAAGTTACAGAATTTGTTACTGTAGGTGAAGTTGCAACAATGATGGATGTGCCTGTTACCAAAGTAATCGGTACTTGTATGACACTTGGTATCATGGTTACCCAAAACCAACGTTTAGATGCTGAGACATTAACAATTGTTGCAGACGAATTTGGTTATGAAGTAGAATTTATTACTTCAGAAATTGAAGAAAATTTAGAAGTAGTTCAAGATAAACCAGAAGATTTACAATCTCGTTCTCCAATTGTTACTGTAATGGGACACGTTGATCATGGTAAAACATCTTTATTGGATTATATTCGTTCAGCAAATGTAATAGCTGGTGAATCAGGTGGAATTACACAACATATTGGGGCATATGGAGTAACTTTAGAAGGTGGTCAAAAAATCGCTTTTTTAGATACACCAGGTCACGAAGCCTTTACAGCAATGCGTGCTCGTGGAGCTCAAATAACAGATATTGCAATTATTGTAATTGCTGCAGATGATGATATAATGCCTCAAACTAAAGAAGCAATAAGTCACGCTCAAGCAGCTGGAGTTCCAATGATCTTTGCTATAAATAAGGTAGATAAAGAAACTGCAAATCCAGAAAAAATAAAAGAAAAGTTAGCAGCTATGAATTTATTAGTAGAAGATTGGGGTGGAAAATACCAGTCTCAAGATATCTCTGCTAAAAAAGGAACAGGTATAAAAGAACTTTTAGAAAAAGTTTTATTAGAAGCTGAAATATTAGAATTAACAGCAAACCCAGATAAAGCCGCTATTGGAACTGTCGTGGAAGCACAATTAGATAAAGGTAGAGGTTATGTTTCAACTATTTTAGTACAAGCAGGTACATTACGTGTTGGAGATTATATGTTGGCAGGTAAAAATCATGGTAAGATTAAAGCTATGCATGATGAAAGAGGTAATGTAATTACTGAAGCTGGTCCATCAACTCCTGTATCTATTTTAGGTTTAGACGGTGCACCAACAGCAGGTGATAAATTCAATGTTTATGAAGACGAAAGAGAAGCAAAACAAATTGCTGCAAAACGTACTCAATTACAAAGAGAACAATCTGTACGTACTCAAAAGCATATTACGCTTGCCGAAATTGGTCGTCGTATCGCTTTAGGTCAATTTAAAGAATTAAATATTATTCTTAAAGGTGATGTGGATGGATCTGTGGAAGCACTTTCTGATTCATTCTCTAAATTATCAACAGAAGAAATTCAAGTAAATATTATACATAAAGGTGTTGGAGCAATTACTGAATCTGACGTATTGTTAGCTTCTGCTTCTGACGCAATTATAATCGGATTTAACGTTCGTCCACAAGGAAATGCTAAGCAATTAGCAGAAAAAGAAGAAATTGATATCCGTAACTACTCAATCATTTATGATGCAATTGATGACTTACGTGATGCAATGGAAGGAATGCTTTCTCCAGAATTAAAAGAAGAAATTACAGGTACTGCGGAAATTAGAGAAATCTTTAAAGTTTCTAAAATTGGATCAATTGCAGGTTGTATGGTTACTGATGGAAAAATATTTAGAAATTCTAAAATTCGTATAATCAGAGATGGTGTAGTTGTTCATACAGGAGAATTATCAACTTTAAAACGTTTCAAAGATGATGTTAAAGATGTGTCAAAAGGATACGATTGTGGTATGCAAATTAAGAACTACAACGACATCGAAGAGTTAGATATCATCGAAGCTTTCCAAGAAGTAGAAGTCAAGAAAAAATTGAAATAAAATTGTTTATTCTCAATAAGTTTCAGAACATATAAATAAAAAATCCCAAGTTTAAAAGCTTGGGTTTTTTTTGTTAATTAATTAATGTTTTTTATCATGTTTGAATATTGCTTAAAAATCATACTTTAAACCACCATAAATATTTCTTCCGGGAGCATTTATTCCTGAAGCAAAAACTCTATACTGCGTATCTAAAATATTTTCAACGCCTACAAATAAAGTTGCTTTTGGAATGATTGTAAAGGCTGTTTTTAGGTTGTAAGTTTCCCAAGCGGGCATTCCTCCATTTGGAGCATATTGTTCGTTGTCTTCACCATTTAAGAAATAATCACTTATTGGTTTTTTACCGTTGTATAAAACGTAAGCTTCAATTTTTCCCCAGTTTTTTTCATAGTTCAAGCCAACTTTACCATAATAAGGAGGAATGTGATCAAGAGGAGTTTTTTCTTCTTCACTAGTAATTCTTCCTAATGTGTAATTAAAATTAGCTACGTATTGTAAACTAGAAACTAGATAGCCTTTTATGTTAGTTGAAAAGCCAGTTACATAAGCTCTACCTTTGTTTTGATTCGCTAAAACTTGACTTTGACTTCCATTATATGTTAGGGTTGATTGACCATTATATAGATAATTGTCTGTAATAATAGCATCGATAAAACGAGTAAAGTAATATGTGTTTTCTATCTGAAAACGTTTATTATTCGACTTAATAACCAATCCCAAATCAGTTGTAATTGTTTTTTCAGGCTTCAAATCTGCATTTGGAACTATTACAAATCCACCACCAGATTCAAAAATTTTAGCTAAATCATCAATATTTGGAACTCTAAATCCCGTACTAATATTAGTTTTTAAATCAATGTTTTTAGAAGGCTTATGAACTAAACCGGCAGTTCCACTATAAGTAAAGTTTTTTTGATTTATATCATTAAAAGGAAGTGCAAAAAAGGTATCATCTGAAATTGTACTGTTCAAAATAGTGAATCCTGCTCTAGCACCAATATTGAAATTTGTTCGTTTTGACAATATTGTATTATAAGAAACATATAAATCATTTCTTAACATATTGTTTTTTCCGTTTGGATAACGTGTGTCAATTATTTTAATTTCCCCAGTATTAATATTGTTTGAAAAAGCTGAAGAATTTAAATCTTCTAAATAACTTTCAACACCATAAAATAAATCACTTTTAGTAAACTCTTTATGCAAATCAATACTTATAGAATACATGTTAACTTTCTCAATTCTATTTTGTAAGTTGTAATTTTCAAATCTTCTATTATGACGACTTTCTTCTACGTTTTGATAAGCAAAATCTATTTTTAAATCACTATTCAAAAAAACTTTTTCTTTTGTTAAACTATAAATACCTAGAAGTCTTTTTTGTGGTCCATAATACCATTCAGCATTTTTTAAACCTGAAGAAGAAGCGTCGGTTAATCTGTCGTATCTTGGAATATCTGTACTGTTTGAAAACTGAAAATTTAAACCATGTTCAAACCCTTTTTGACTTTTATAAGCAACTTTTTGCATTAAATTATACTGCTTAAAACCGGAATTTTTTTGAATAAATTTATCCGAATTTTCGGTTAAAACATCAACTCCATTTATATTTTCAATATAAAAAGGTCTTTCTCCAAAGAAATTTCCATTATGATTCTTCCTTTTTCCCATTTTCAAGTCACCAAAATCATTATAAGAGAAAGAAGTTAAGGAAGCCCAATTTTCTTTGGCATAATTTAATTCAAAATGACTTGATTTTTCTTCATTTACAGAGGAATATCTTGTTAAAACATTTCCACTAATTCTTTCAACCTGATTCGATATAAATTTTGCTTTTTTGGTAGTCATATTAATAGTCCCACCAAGTGCATCACTTCCAAAAAGAGTTGATGTTGGGCCATAAAAAACAGTAACGTTTTCAAGTAAGTTTTCATCAACAGAAATTACATTTTGTAAATGCCCAGACCTGTATATTAGGTTGTTCATTCGTATGCCGTCAACTAACAATAAAACTCTACTAGCTTCAAAACCTCTAATTGTTGGACTTCCTCCTCCTTGCTGGGATTTTTGAACTACTAGAGTACCTGAGTTTGATAATAAATCGGCTGTGTTTTGAAAATTTTGAAACTCAATTTGTTTTAAATTGATTGTTTCTACTTGAATAGGTAGAGCCTCTTTTTTCTTAGGTAGTCTAACTGTTGAAAGGACTACCTCTTCAAGATGATTTACCGCAGTAGTGTCTTTTTTGTTTTGTGAAAATGTATATGTAGCTACAAACAGACTATATAAAAGAAAGGCTCTTTTCATTTCTTATTTATTGGGTTTTATTAATAAAGCCAAGGGATACTTCTTTTTAATTTCAAGTAAAGCATTTTCGGCTTCAATTCTAGTTTTGAAACTGCCAACCCAAACTTTAAATGTCGGATTATTATAGATGATTGTACCGTCAATTTCTTTATAATTGCTTTTAAATTCATTTAATGTTTTCAAAGCGTCATCTTTTTTGCCATTAAAAATTTGAATTTTGTACAAATCATTTATGGTTATTCCGGTATTAATTTTTCTTTTTTCTTTTAATAATGCCTCAATTTTCGGGTCTTGTTCTATGGATTGAGAAAAATTTTTGTGCGATATAAAGCTGAATATCAGCACTAAAAAAAGTAATTTGTAAGTCGTTAATTTCTTCATAATGAATAATGTTTAATGCAAATTTACACTTAAAATGTATTTGTTAAAACTAATGTTTTATTTAGAACAAGTATAAATTGCATTTTAAGGTAAAATTAAGGTTTTGATAATAATCCAATTATTGTATTTTTGTCGGAGTTTTAAAAAAGGTGTCAGATTAATTAAGCACATTTATAACTAAAACTATACCAATTATAGTCGATAATCATTTTAAATATGAAAAAGGTGGGTAACCATAAATCGTTTTCTAGGATTTTCTTCAGTTTAGCTTTAACGCTATCTTTATCATTAGTTTCTTATTCTCAAGATGCAGCTATGGCTGATGCACCTGTTGCTGATGCTGCTCCTGCTACTGGTGGTGATGCTGCAAAAGGAAAAGAATTGTTCAATGCAAATTGTGCAGCTTGTCATAAGTTGGACGCCAAAGCTACGGGTCCTGCGCTACGTAATGTGGCTGAAAAATATGAAAAAGAATGGCTGTATAAATGGATTCACAACAGTGCTGATTTAATCAAGTCGGGTGATGCATTAGCAGTAAAAGTTTACGAAGAAAATGGAAAAGTAGCAATGTCAGCTTTTCCTCAATTGTCTACAGCGGACATTGATAACATTTTAGCTTATACTTCTGAGCCTTTGCCAGTAGCTGCTGTTGCTGCTGCTGTGCCAGGAACTGAAGCTCAAGGAGGAGGATCAGGCATTTCAAATAACATTATACTTGGAGCTTTGGCTTTGGTGTTGATGATGTTAGTTGTTATGTTGTTCTTAGTGGGTAATGTATTAAATAAAATTGCAAAAGCAAACGGAATAGAAGCTCCTGTAAAAGAGAAATCACTTCCTTTGTGGAAAGCATTTGCCAAAAATCAATTCTTAATGGTTGTAACGGCAATCTTGTTCTTATTAGTTAGTGCTTATTTTGCTTATGGATATTTAATGCAAATAGGTGTTGATCAAGGATATGAGCCAATTCAACCAATTCATTATTCACACAGAATTCATGCTGGTGACAATGGTATTGATTGTAAATATTGCCATTCTGCCGCAAGAGTTAGTAAGCACTCAAATATTCCATCATTAAATGTTTGTATGAACTGTCATAAAAATATTGCTGAAGTTGCTGAAACAACTGCTACAGAAGAATATTCAAAAGCTTTCTACGATGAGCAAATAGATAAATTATACACTGCTGTAGGTTGGGATGAATCAACTCAGTCATATACAGGGAAAACGAGTCCAGTCAAATGGGTGCGTATTCACAATTTACCTGATTTTGTTTATTTCAATCACTCACAACACGTTTCTGTTGCTGGAGTAGAATGTCAAACTTGTCATGGACCAGTTCAGGAATATGAAATTCAAAAACAATTTGCACCTTTAACTATGGGTTGGTGTATTAATTGTCACCGAGAAACAAATGTAAAAGTAGAAGACAACGAATACTATACAAAAATACACGAAGAACTATCTAAGAAATACGGTGTTAAGCAGTTAACTGCAGCGCAAATGGGTGGTTTAGAATGTGGTAAGTGTCACTATTAATAATAATTTAAGAAGCTAATATTTATATACAATGGCATCAAACAAAAAATACTGGAAAAGTGTTGAAGAGCTAGACGAAAATAGCTCTATTGTTGAGACGCTAAGAAGCAACGAGTTTGTGGAGCAAATACCAGTTGATGAGTTTTTAGGAGATAAAGAAAATTTATCTTCTTCTTCAACTTCTCGTCGTGACTTTTTAAAATACGTTGGATTTAGTACTGCAGCTGCATCTTTGGCTGCGTGTGAAGGTCCAGTTGTAAAGTCAATACCTTATGTACTTCAACCAGAACAAATAATTCCAGGTGTTGCTGATTACTACGCAACAACGATTGCTGATGGTTTTGATTTTGCTAATATTTTAATCAAAACTCGCGAAGGTCGTCCTATTAAAGTAGAGAATAACAATTTAGAAGGTGCAAGATCTGGAGCTAACGCAAGAGTTCACGCATCAGTTCTTTCACTATATGATAGTCTACGTTTAAAAAAATCAAAAATTGATCAAAAAGACTCTGATTGGAATGCTGTAAATGCAAAAATCAAATCTAGTCTTGAAGACGCAAAAGCAAAAGGAGAAAGTGTTGTGGTTTTAACTAACACTTCTGCTAGTCCTTCAACGGATACTTTGTTAGCAAATTTAATAACTAAATACCCTAATGTTAAGCATGTAGTTTATGATGCAGTTTCTGAGTCAAATGCACTCGATGCTTTTCAAGCAGTTTATGGTGTTAGAGCTTTAGCTAATTACGACTTTTCAAAAGCTGATGTTATTGTATCTGTAGGTGCAGATTTCTTAGGAGATTGGCAAGGTGGTGGTTTTGATTCAAGTTATGCTAAAGGAAGGATTCCTAAAAACGGAAAAATGTCGAAGCATATCCAAATAGAGGCAAATATGTCTTTAGCTGGTGCAAAAGCAGATAAAAGAATTCCATTAACTATTGCTAATCAAAAACAAGCTTTAGTTAAACTATATAATGTTGTTTCTGGTGCATCTGTTGGTACATCAAAAATTGACAAATATGAAGCAGATGTTTTAAAAGCAGCTCAACAATTAAAAGCAGCAGGCTCTAAAGGAGTTCTTGTTTGTGGATTAGATGATGTTGATGCTCAAATGCTAACATTGGCAATTAATAATCAATTAAATTCTGAAGCTTTCAATACTTCAAACGCGATTCTTACAAGAAAAGGTAACGCAAAAGAAGTAAATCAACTAGTTTCAGACTTAAAAGCAGGAAAAGTTCACACTTTATTAATGAGTGGAGTTAATCCAGTATATACTTTATCAAATTCAAAAGAGTTTGTAGAAGGTTTAAAGAAAACAAAATTATCTGTTGCATTTTCAATGAAAGAAGATGAAACAGCAAAAGTTGCTTCAATTGCGGCCGCAACTCCACATTATTTAGAATCTTGGGGAGATGTTGCAATAACTAGAGGGAACTATAGTATTCAGCAACCAACTATTAATCCGTTGTTTGATACAAAACAATTCCAAGAAGTATTATTGTCGTTAACTGATAATGCAACTTCTTACCATGATTATTTAAAGAGTAATGCTCCTTTAAATGGAAAAACATGGAATAAAGCCGTGCATGATGGATTTGTTGCAAGTGAAGCTTCAGCTTTAACAGCAACATCTGCAGATTATGCTGCTTCTGCATCTAAATTAGCAAGTGCTAAATCATCTGGAATGGACCTAGTATTGTATACTAAAGTTGGTTTAGGTGATGGGCAGCAAGCGAATAACCCTTGGTTGCAAGAATTTCCTGATCCAATTACAAGAGTATCTTGGGATAATTATGTTACTGTTTCTAAGAAAGATGCTGAAAAATTAGAATTAGAAAATTGGAATGTTGCGAATGGAGGTCTTAACGGAAGTTATGCTGATATTAAAGTTGGGAATACTACACTGAAAAATGTACCAGTAATTATTCAACCAGGTCAAGCTGTTGGAACGGTTGGTTTAGCATTCGGATATGGTAAGAAAGAGTCAATGAAGTCTGAAATGCAAGTAGGTGTAAATGCTTATGAGTTATATGCTAATTTGAACTCAAATTTATCTGCAAGTATTTCAAAAGCTAGTGGTGAACATGAATTTGCATGTGTTCAGTTGCAAAAAACATTAATGGGTAGAGGTGATATCATCAAGGAAACTACATTAAGTACTTTTGTAAAAGAAAATTCAGAAGTTTGGAATCCAACTCCTATGGTTTCTTTAGATCACAAGGAAGTTCCTGCTACATCAGTAGATTTATGGGAATCATTTGATAGATCAACAGGTCATCATTTTAATTTATCTATTGACTTAAATGCTTGTACAGGTTGTGGAGCATGTGTTATAGCATGTCACGCAGAAAATAATGTGCCAGTAGTTGGTAAATCTGAAGTAAGAAGAAGTAGAGATATGCACTGGTTGCGTATTGATAGATATTATTCTCACGAAGAAACATTTGCTGGTGATGTTGAATTAAAAGAGAATGCTCACGGATTGACTAGTGTAATTGGTACATTGAAAGATATGGAAGATCCTTCGGAAAATCCACAAATAGCGTTTCAACCAATTATGTGTCAGCACTGTAATCACGCACCATGTGAAACTGTTTGTCCAGTTGCCGCAACTTCTCATAGTCGTCAAGGTCAAAACCATATGGCTTACAACAGATGTGTTGGTACTCGTTATTGTGCAAACAACTGTCCATATAAAGTAAGACGTTTTAACTGGTTCTTATATAATAAAAACAGTGAATTTGATTATCACATGAACGATGATTTAGGACGAATGGTTCTTAATCCAGATGTGAATGTCCGTTCTCGTGGAGTTATGGAAAAATGTTCTATGTGTATTCAAATGACACAAAAAACTATTCTTGACGCTAAACGTGATGGAAGACAAATCAAAGACGGAGAATTCCAAACAGCTTGTTCATCTGCTTGTTCAAGTGGAGCGATGGTTTTTGGAGACGTTAACGATAAAGAATCTCAAATAGCTGAATTAGCAGAAGATAAAAGAATGTATCACTTACTAGAACATATTGGAACAAAACCAAATGTGTTTTATCATGTGAAGGTTACAAACGATAAATAAAATTTTTAATTAACAAGAAACAATATAAAGGATATGTCGTCTCATTACGAAGCACCCATTAGAAGACCTTTAGTAGTAGGAAATAAATCCTACCACGATGTTACAGTAGATGTTGCTAGACCTGTTGAAGGTAGAGCAAACAAACTTTGGTGGACAGTTTTTACAATCGCACTTGCTGCATTCCTTTGGGGATTAGGTTGTATGACTTACACTATAACTACAGGTATAGGTACTTGGGGATTAAACAAAACAGTTGGTTGGGCATGGGATATCACAAACTTCGTTTGGTGGGTTGGTATCGGTCACGCAGGAACCTTAATTTCAGCAGTACTATTATTATTCCGTCAAAAATGGAGAATGGCAATTAACCGTTCTGCAGAAGCAATGACGATTTTCTCAGTAATGCAAGCAGGTTTATTTCCGATCATTCACATGGGTCGTCCATGGTTAGGATACTGGGTATTACCTATTCCAAATCAGTTTGGTTCATTATGGGTTAACTTTAATTCGCCTTTACTTTGGGATGTATTCGCAATTTCAACGTATCTTTCAGTATCATTAGTTTTCTGGTGGACTGGTTTGTTACCTGATTTCGCAATGATTAGAGATAGAGCTGTTACACCTTTTACCAAAAAGATATACTCAATTGTATCTTTTGGATGGAGTGGTAGGGCAAAAGACTGGCAACGTTTTGAAGAAGTTTCATTAGTATTAGCTGGATTGGCTACACCTCTTGTACTTTCGGTTCATACAATTGTATCTTTTGACTTTGCAACTTCTATCGTTCCAGGTTGGCACACAACAATTTTACCACCATATTTCGTGGCTGGTGCAATTTTCTCTGGATTTGCAATGGTAAATACTTTGCTTATCATTATGCGAAAAGTATCAAACTTAGAAGAATATATTACAGTTCAACATATCGAATTAATGAATATTGTAATTATGATTACGGGTTCTATTGTTGGAACGGCATATATTACGGAATTATTCATAGCTTGGTATTCAGGTGTAGAGTATGAACAATACGCATTCTTAAACAGAGCAACTGGTCCTTACTGGTGGTCATATTGGTTGATGATGTCTTGTAATGTATTTTCTCCACAATTTATGTGGTCTAAAAAACTAAGAACAAGTATTACTTTCTCTTTCATAATCTCCATTGTAGTAAATATTGGAATGTGGTTTGAGCGTTTTGTAATTATTGTTACATCTTTACATAGAGATTACTTACCTTCGTCTTGGACAATGTTTCAACCAACGTTTGTTGATGCAGGTATATTCATTGGAACTATCGGATTCTTCTTTGTATTATTTTTATTATATTCTAGAAGTTTCCCAGTAATTGCTCAAGCTGAAGTTAAAACAATTTTGAAAACTTCAGGAGACAATTTCAAAAGAGCAAGAGCACAACAAGATAATAATTCAGATAATCATTAATAATATCATGAGTAAAGTTATACACGCTATATACAATGATGATGATGTATTATTAGATGCAGTTCACAAGACTAGATCTGCACATCATCATATAGAAGAGGTTTATACTCCTTTTCCAGTACACGGATTAGATAAGGCAATGGGATTGGCACCAACAAGAATTGCAATTGCTGCTTTCTTATATGGTTTGGTTGGTTTGTCTGTTGCAACTGCAATGATGAATTTTATAATGATTAGTGATTGGCCTCAAGATATTGGGGGAAAACCAAGTTTTAGTTATTTACAAAATATGCCAGCATTCGTTCCAATTATGTTTGAATTAACAGTGTTTTTTGCCGCTCACTTAATGGTTATTACCTTTTACATGAGAAGTAAATTATGGCCATTTAAACAAGCTGAAAATCCTGACGTAAGAACAACTGATGATCATTTTTTAATGGAAGTTGGAATTCACGGAAATGAAGAAGAATTAGTATCTTTCTTCAAAACTACTGGAGCAGTTGAAGTTAAAGTAATAGAAAAGCATTAATACAAGATATGAAAAGCTTATATAAAATAATAGTACTAGTAGGTTTGTCAATTATGGTAACTTCTTGCCATGATAATGCTAAACCAAACTATCAATTTTTCCCAAATATGTATGAATCTGTTGGATATGAAACATATTCAGAAAGTGATGCATTTAAAAATGGAAAAGAAGGACAATTAGTGCCAGATGGTGCTATCAAAAGAGGTTTTGTTCCATACGAAATCCCTAATACACCTGAAGGTTATGCTATGTCTAAATCTATGACATCACCTTTAGATTCTATATCATCTAATCCAGAAAAAGGAAAAGAATTATATAATATCTATTGTGCAATTTGCCACGGTGAAAAAGGAAACGGTAAAGGAAAACTAGTAGAAAGAGAAAAATTTTTAGGAGTACCTAGCTATAAAGATAGAGAAGTTACTTCAGGAAGTATTTTCCACGTAGTAACTTACGGATTAAACTCAATGGGTTCACATGCAAATCAACTTTCACAAGAAGAAAGATGGCAAGTAGCTGATTATGTTTTAAAATTGAGATCAGAATTATAATTGTAAAACACTTTTTTGAAAATAAAAGATATGTACACTTTTTCAAGTAAATTAAAAACTTTTTCACTTATTCTTATTGTTTTAGGAATAATAGGGATTGGGTATGGATATATTTCTACTCCTAGCTCTATTGAAGAAGTAGAAAAGATGTTGACCGAAAGCCATCATGGTGGACACGGTGAAGCTTCTTCAGATGCTCATGCAACTCACGACGCACCTGTTGCTCATGATGCAAAAGATGTTCATGCTGATGCTGAACACAAAGAACATGTTGAACATGTTTATCATCAGTTACAAAACAAACCATGGTCTGCTCTATATGTTGCAGGTATTTTCTTTTTCCTTTTAACAATGGGTGTTTTAGCATTTTATGCTATACAAATTGCTTCTCAAGCAGGTTGGTCTCCAGTTTTGTTTAGAGTTATGGAAGGTATAACGGCATATTTATTACCGGGTTCAATTATATTTTTCGTTTTGTTATTGGCTGCTTCTTTTCATATTGGTCATAATGGTATGTTCACTTGGATGGATCCAGAAGTGGTTAAGGAAGATAAGTTAATCCAAGGGAAAACTGCTTTTTTAAATGTTCCTTTCTTCTTGATAAGAGCAATTATCTTTATTGGTGTATGGAATTTATATAGACACTTCGCAAGAAAATTTACTTTAGCGCAAGACGAATCTACTGATGATTCAAATTATAAAAAATTATTCAAAGCTTCTGCTGCTTTTTTAGTATTCTTTATAGTATCAGAATCTATAATGTCATGGGATTGGATCATGTCTGTTGATCCACATTGGTACAGTACATTATTTGGATGGTATGTTTTTGCAAGTTTCTTCGTAAGTGGAATTACTGTTTTAACAATGATAACTATCTATTTAAAATCTAAAGGGTATTTGCCAGAAGTAAACAAAAGCCACATACAAGATTTAGCAAAATTTATGTTCGCATTTAGTATCTTTTGGACTTACTTATGGTTCTCGCAATTTATGTTAATTTGGTATGCAGATATACCAGAAGAAGTGACGTATTATGTAACAAGAATCGAACATTATAACTTGCCATTTTTCGGTATGTTAGCTTTAAACTTCATTTTCCCAATACTAATTCTAATGAATGCTGACTTTAAGCGTTTAACTTGGATTGTTATCGGAGCAGGTGCAGTAATATTATTTGGTCATTATTTAGATTTCTTCAATATGATTATGCCAGCTACTGTTGGAGATAAATGGTTTATTGGAGCTTCAGAAATAGGATCAATACTTTTCTTCGCAGGTTTATTTATTTTAGTAGTGTTTACAGCTTTAACAAAAGCACCACTTATTGCTAAAAGATATCCATTTATGGAAGAAAGTAAACATTTTCATTATTAATATTTAAAGAGATAAACAAATGACGAGTTTATTGGTGATTTTTGTTTTAGTTTTAATTGGAATTGCTGTATGGCAGTTAACTAAAATATTTGATTTAACTCAGGTTGGTGAAATTACAGATGATTCTGGAGTTGCTAACGACAGGGATAATAGTGTGAATGGTTATTTAATGTTTGGATTTTTGGGATTCATTTACTTATTTACAATCTATTCCTTAATTGCTTGGGGTGAATTTGTATTAGGTACTCCAGCATCAGAACATGGAGTAGAAGTTGACAACTTGATGGAAATATCAATGTGGTTAATTTTCTTTGTACAAACAGTTACACAGTTTTTATTACATTACTACACATTTAAATATAGAGGTAAAGAAGGTCAAAAGGCATTATATTTTGCGGATAACAATAAATTAGAAGCTGCTTGGACAATAATACCTGTTATAGTTTTAGCTGTATTAATTTTATATGGATTATATACTTGGAATCAAATCATGTATTACGATGATGAGGAAGATGTAATGTATGTTGAATTATATGCTAAACAATTCGGTTGGCAGGCACGTTATGCTGGTGATGATAATACTTTAGGAAAGGCTAATGTAAGATATATTGAAGGTATAAATACTGTAGGTGTTGATTTGGAAGACCCTAATGCACAAGATGATAAAGTTGTGTCTGAATTACATTTGCCAAAAGGAAAAAAAGTAGTATTTAAAATACGTTCCCAAGATGTTCTTCACTCAGCTTTTATGCCACACTTTAGAGCACAAATGAATTGTGTTCCTGGAATGGTAACTCAGTTTGCTTTTGTTCCAACAATTACAACTGCAGAAATGAGACAAAATGAAGCAATCATTTTTAAAGTGAATAAAATAAACAAAATTAGAGCTAACAAAAGTATTGATTTAGTTGCAAATGGTCAAGCAGCACTTGATCCTTATACTTTTGATTACTTGTTGTTATGTAACAAAATTTGTGGAGCTTCTCATTATAATATGCAAATGAAAATTGTGGTAGACTCACCAAGTGATTATAAAAAATGGTTAGCTGAACAACCTACGCTTTCTTCTCAATGGAAAGAAGCAAATGCACCTAAAGTTGAAGAAGTTAAAGAAAAAGCAACAGAAACGATTGTAGATTCTACAAAAGTTATAGCTCAAGTTATAAAATAATATAGAAGATTTCAAAAAATATAATTATGTCACACGAACACGGTCATCATAAAGAAACTTTTATTACTAAATATATTTTTAGTATAGATCACAAGATGATTGCTAAGCAATATCTAATTACAGGTTTATTAATGGGAATTGTAGGGGTAGTTTTATCACTATTTTTCCGTATGCAAATAGCTTGGCCAGAAGAATCTTTTGAAATTTTTAAAATTTTCCTAGGTGAAAACTTTGCTCCAGGTGGAGTGATGAGAAATGATATCTATCTTGCCTTAGTTACAATTCACGGTACTATAATGGTATTCTTTGTATTAACTGCAGGTTTAAGTGGAACGTTTAGTAATTTACTAATTCCATTACAGATTGGAGCTAGAGACATGGCATCAGGATTCATGAACATGCTTTCATATTGGATGTTCTTTGTTTCTTGTATAATCATGTTAAGCTCGTTATTTATTGAAACTGGACCTGCTTCAGCGGGCTGGACAATATACCCACCATTAAGTGCTTTACCACAAGCCATACCAGGTTCTGGTTTAGGAATGACTTTATGGTTAATTTCAATGGCTATTTTTATTGCATCTTCATTAATGGGGTCTTTAAATTATATCGTTACAGTAATTAATTTAAGAACAAAAGGGATGTCTATGACAAGATTGCCTCTTACTATTTGGGCTTTCTTTCTTACTGCAATTATTGGTGTAGTTTCATTCCCGGTATTATTCTCAGCTGCCTTATTATTAATTTTTGATAGAAGTTTTGGAACATCATTCTTCCTTTCCGATATATTTATAAGTGGTGAGGTTTTACATTATCAAGGTGGTTCACCTGTTTTGTTCGAACACTTGTTTTGGTTTTTAGGACATCCAGAAGTTTATATTGTTATTTTACCAGCAATGGGACTTGTTTCTGAAATTATTGCAACAAACGCTCGTAAACCTATTTTCGGATACAGGGCTATGATTACATCTATTATTGCAATTGCATTTTTATCAACAATTGTTTGGGGTCATCACATGTTTATCTCAGGAATGAATCCATTCTTAGGTTCAGTGTTTACTTTTACAACATTATTAATTGCAATTCCATCTGCTGTTAAAGCTTTCAACTGGATAACTACTTTATGGAAAGGAAATTTACAGTTAAACCCTGCGATGTTATTCTCAATTGGTTTTGTGTCAACATTTATTACAGGTGGTTTAACAGGAATTATTCTTGGAGATAGTACATTAGATATAAATGTTCATGATACATATTTCGTAATTGCTCACTTTCACTTAGTAATGGGTATATCTGCATTATATGGTTTCTTTGCTGGAGTTTATCATTGGTTCCCAAGAATGTTTGGTAGAATGATGGATAAAAATTTAGGTTACGTTCACTTTTGGGTAACTGCAGTTTGTGCTTATGGAGTTTTCTTTCCAATGCACTTTATCGGAATGGCAGGTTTACCAAGACGTTACTATACAAACACAGCTTTTCCTTTATTTGACGAATTAGCAGATGTTAATATACTTATAACTGTTTTCGCAATAGTTGGAGCAGCATTTCAAATTCCTTTCTTTTGGAACTTCTTTTACAGTATTTTCAAAGGTAAAAAAGCACCAATGAATCCATGGAAAGCGAATACATTAGAGTGGACTGCACCAGTTGAACACATACATGGTAACTGGCCAGGAGAAATTCCAGAAGTACATCGTTGGCCTTATGATTATAGCAAACCAGGTCATGATGAAGATTTTGTCCCTCAAAACATTCCTATGAAAGAAGGAGAAGAACAATTACATCATTAAGATTTTATACTATAAATTAAAACCTTTCCAACCGGAAAGGTTTTTTTGTTTTACTTTAATTATATTTGCTAAATGAACGAGAACCTTGATCCAACAAACCTAAATTTTAAACCAGAAGAACTTGACCTTGAAAAAAAGTTGAGACCTCTTTCATTTGATGATTTTACAGGTCAAGAACAAGTTTTAGAAAATCTTAAAATTTTTGTTGAAGCTGCAAATCTCAGGGATGAAGCTTTAGATCACACTTTGTTTCATGGACCACCTGGTTTAGGAAAAACAACTTTGGCTAATATTTTAGCAAACGAATTGGGTGTTGGTATAAAGATAACTTCTGGTCCAGTTTTAGATAAACCAGGAGATTTAGCAGGCTTGCTTACAAACCTCGAAGAAAGAGATGTGCTTTTTATTGATGAAATTCATCGTTTAAGTCCAATTGTAGAAGAATATTTGTATTCAGCAATGGAAGACTTTAGAATAGATATAATGATTGAGTCCGGACCTAATGCAAGATCAGTTCAATTAAATTTAAATCCATTTACTCTTGTAGGTGCAACAACTCGTTCGGGATTATTAACAGCACCAATGAGAGCGCGTTTTGGAATTCAAAGTCGTTTACAATATTATAATACGGAACTTTTAACCACAATCGTTCAAAGAAGTTCTTCAATTTTAAATATGCCAATTACCATGGAAGCTGCTATTGAAATTGCAGGAAGAAGTAGAGGAACGCCTAGAATAGCAAATGCTTTATTACGAAGAGTAAGAGATTTTGCTCAAATAAAAGGTAACGGAAGCATAGATATTGAAATTGCTCAGTTTGCTCTAAAAGCACTTCACGTAGATGCACATGGCTTAGACGAAATGGATAATAAAATTCTGTCAACAATTATTGATAAATTTAAAGGTGGCCCCGTTGGATTATCAACTCTAGCTACTGCTGTTTCAGAAAGTAGTGAAACTGTTGAAGAAGTGTATGAACCTTTTCTTATTCAAGAAGGATTTATAATGCGAACTCCAAGAGGAAGGGAAGTTACAGACAAAGCATACAAACACTTAGGTAAAATTAGAAATAATATACAAGGAGGATTGTTTTAAATATTCAAAATAATTAAATGAGTTTACCCAATAAAATTCCTGAAGTTTCTTTTTTTAGATTTCTCAATCATGCAAATAACATTTTAAAAAATCCTTTGCCTTTTCATGCTGTGAATTTTAATAAATTAGGAGATATTTTCCGTTTAAACATTGGTTTAGGTAATTCTGTTCTTTTTTGTCGAGATGCAAGTCTTTTACAACACGCTCTTCAAAAAAATCAAAAAAACTATACTAAATCGGATATTCAAACTAAAGATTTAGCTAAATATGTTGGAAAAGGGTTATTAACTGCTGAAGGTGAACATTGGAAAAAACAACGAAAATTAATTCAACCAGCTTTTCATAAAAGTCAATTAATACTTTTATTAGATACAATTCAACAAACAATTTTAACAGAATTAAAAAACATTAAAACAGGAAAGCCAATAGATATATTTCCAGTTTTTAATGATTTAGCCTTTCAAACTGTTGTAAAGTCTATTTTTAACATTGACATATCTAATTCAGATATCACTTCCCTTCAAAATACTACTGAAGCTACTCAAAATATGTTGGTTCAAGAGTTAAGACAACCTTTTTTAGTTTGGTGGTTTAATTTATCTGGAAAAACTAAAAAACACTTAGATTTAACCCAAAACTCAAGATCAATTCTTAAAAGGTTAGTTGAAGAAAGGAAGCAAAGTAAAGCCAAACACGACGATTTATTAGAAATGTTGTTAAATGCAAGATATGAAGACGGCTCAAGCATGGATGAAAATAAATTGGTAGATGAAATTTTAATTTTATTTGCTGCTGGTCATGAAACAACTTCAAATGCCTTAACTTTTATTTGCGAATTATTGGCTAGAAATCCTGATTCACAATTAAAAATTCTCGAAGAAATCCAAAATGTAAAATCTGAATCTAATGAAATTATGTATTGGATAAAAAATGCTAATTACACTAAATTAGTAATTGAAGAATCCATGCGACTTTATCCACCAGCCTATTTTATCGATAGAGTTAACATAGAAGAGGAAAACTTTAATGGATTGACTTTGCCAAAAGGATCTAATTTATTATTTTCAGTTTATGAAATTCATCGTCATCCAGATTTTTGGAATAACCCCCTAGAATTTATTCCAGAACGTTTTCTAGATGAAAAAATTAAGTTTTCAAATAATTATTTTCCTTTTGGCGCTGGGCCTAGAATGTGTATTGGGAATAATTTTGCTATGTATGAAATGATTCTTTCAATAATTGCATTAGTTGAACAGTTTGAAATTATTGAAAAGAGAGAGCCTATCCAAATAAAACCATTAATTACATTGAAACCTTTTAATGCAATTTTAGAATTTAAAAATAGATTTTAAGTTTTTCCCAAAATTCTGTGTTAGATTTTTCTTATATTTGATGCTTACTATTATTAAAATTTATGAAAAATATATTTTACATATTCATATTTTCGTTGTTAAGTTTTACAATTTTTGGTCAAAACCTTCCAAATGATTGTCAAAATTATATTCAGGCTTGTGACAACCAAAGTGTTTCGTACAATGTCTCTGGTGCAGGTGTTCAAGAAATTATTCCACAGTCGTGTGAAAGTCAGGAAAACAATTCATTATGGCTTAGAGTTACAATAGCTCAAGCTGGGACTTTAGGATTTACTTTAATTCCTGACAGTGCTAATATTATTGAAGATTATGATTTTTGGGTTTTTGGGCCTGTTTCTGATTGTAATAATTTAGGATTGCCTATAAGATGTTCAACTACAAATCCCGAAGCAGCAAATCAGCATAACAATTATACAGGAATGAATGCTAGTTCTACTGATATTTCTGAAGGTCCAGGTGCTGATGGGAATAGCTTTGTAAAGCAATTAGATGTTTTAGCCGGTGAAAGTTATTTTATAGTGATTGATAGGCCTGTTGGAAGTTCGCCATTTACTTTAAATTGGTCTGGTACTGCTACAATTGCGAATCCTTTTTCGACTCAAAGTTTTGATGATTTTGAGGATGTTATTTTATGTGATGATGGTGCTGATAATCTAGAACCATATGATTTTTTAGCTTTATCTGCTCCATTTTTAGGAAGTATCACAGGATATACAGTTTCTTATTTTGCTTCAAACCAAGATGCTTCTTTAAATATAAATGAAATAACAGGAACAATAAATGTTTCTCAAGGAACTTATTTTGCCAGAATTGATCATATAACCTCTTCTTGTTTTATTATAAAACCAATTGAGGTTGTTTTTAACAGCATGCAGCCGTTGCAGATTTTAGGTTGTGATGAAACACCTGATGGGATTTATAATTTTGATACATCAAATTTAGAAGTAGATTTATTAAATGGACTTACTGGGTTTGATTTATCATATACCGATGAAAATAATAATTCTCTGTCAAGTCCATTGCCAAATCCATTTATTACAAGTTCTCAAACTATAAATGTTACGCTCACAAGTAATACGGGTAATCCATGTACGTTTGACACAACTATTGCATTCATTATCAATAATAAGCCTCAGTTTTTTGCAGTGCCTTCTAGCTTAACAACTTTGTGTAATCAAAATGATCCTAGTCAAACAACAGAATTTGCCGATTTTGATACTTCATTATTTCAAGCTACAATTGTAGGAAGCCAAACAGGTGTTTTAGTTGAGTATTACGATCAAAATAATGTGTTGCTTTCAAGCCCATTGCCCAATCCTTTCACGTCTTCAACTCAGAATATTACTGTAAAAGTTATTAATTCAAATGATTTAAATTGTTTTACGACGGGTGTTATTTCGCTTCAGATACTTTCGTTGCCTAATATTGAATTAAATGGACAAGAAGTATTTGTTTGTAATAATTTGCCAAATTACTTTGTGAATTTAGACGCTGGTTTAAACAATGCAAATCAGATTTCTAATTTTACTTACCAGTGGAATCTAAATAATTCTATTATTC
Organism: Flavobacterium gelidilacus DSM 15343; assembly: GCF_000422685.1. Taxonomy (GTDB): domain Bacteria; phylum Bacteroidota; class Bacteroidia; order Flavobacteriales; family Flavobacteriaceae; genus Flavobacterium; species Flavobacterium gelidilacus. The sequence continues at coordinate 123,689 of NZ_AUGN01000011.1, forward strand.
CAGGAGAAACTGATTATACTTTACAAGTAAATCAGGCTGGAAATTATTCAGTGACTGTCGCAAATTCAAACAACTGTGAAAACACAAGAACAATTATCGTTAATGAATCTAATATTGCAAAAATTGATAACATAGAAGTTTATGATTTAACCGATAATAATACATTAGTTATAGTTGCTTCTGGGATTGGAGAATATTTATACAGTTTAGATAATATTAATTACCAAGAGTCAAATTTATTTAATGATGTTTTACCCGGAATTTATACTGTTTTTGTAAAAGATGAAAGAGGCTGTGGAATTAAAAATAAAGAAATAAATGTGTTAGGTGCTCCAAAATTCTTCACCCCAAACGGAGATAGTTACAACGATTATTGGAACATCAAAGGTGTTGATGCAAAACTAAATGCAAAGACCATAATTAGAATTTTTGATCGCTATGGAAAATTATTGACCCAGATTAATCCCTTAAGTTTAGGTTGGGACGGAACTTACAATAAACAAACACTACCAGCAGATGATTATTGGTACACAATTGAGTTAAATAATGGAAGGATTGTTAAAGGACATTTTTCATTATTGAGATAAGTTTTTTTAACTAAAAGAACTTCATTAAAATTTTTTTCTTTCAATCCTTATTTTACCTTTGTAGGTTCATATATAATCTGTTATATGCACAAAGATACAAAACGAAGAGAAGCCTTATTATATCACGCAAAACCTACTCCTGGTAAAATTCAGGTTGTACCAACAAAAAAGTATGCGTCACAGCGTGATTTGTCATTAGCCTATTCCCCTGGAGTAGCAGAACCTTGTTTAGAAATTGCTAAAGATGTTAATAATGTATATAAATATACAGCTAAAGGAAATTTAGTTGCAGTTATTACAAACGGAACAGCTGTTTTAGGACTTGGGGATATTGGTCCAGAAGCATCTAAGCCAGTGATGGAAGGAAAAGCCTTGTTGTTCAAAATATTTTCTGATATTGATGTATTTGATATTGAAATCGGAACAAAAGACATTGAAGAGTTTATAGCAACTGTAAAAAATATTGCTCCAACTTTTGGAGGAATAAATTTGGAAGACATTAAAGCTCCAGAATCATTTGAAATTGAAAGACGTTTAGTTGAAGAACTAAAAATCCCAGTTATGCATGATGATCAACATGGTACTGCAATTATTTCATCAGCGGCTTTACTTAATGCACTTGAATTGGCAGAAAAAGAAATTTGCAAAGTAAAAGTCGTTATTTCTGGTGCTGGTTCTGCTGCCTTAGCATGTGCCAATTTATATGTTTTACTTGGTGTAAAACTAGAAAACATTATTATGTTTGATAAAGATGGTGTGCTGTCTAAAGACAGAGCTGATTTATCGGAATTACAAAAAAAATATTCTTACGGTAAAAAAGGAATAAACTTAGCTGAAGCACTAAATGGCGCAGATGTCTTTTTAGGACTTTCTGCCGGAAACATATTAACAGCAGAAATGTTGTTGACAATGAATGATAATCCTATTGTTTTTGCAATGGCAAATCCAGTTCCTGAAATTGATTATAACGTAGCAATAAATGCTCGTGAAGATATAATTATGGCAACTGGTCGTTCTGATCATCCTAATCAAGTTAACAATGTACTTGGTTTTCCTTATATTTTTAGAGGAGCTTTAGATGTTAGAGCTACAAAAATTAACGAAGCTATGAAAATGGCAGCTGTTAAAGCTTTGGCAGAATTAGCAAAAACACCAGTTCCAGAGCAAGTAAATATTGCTTATGGTGAAACTAAATTAAACTTTGGGAAAGATTATATTATTCCAAAACCTTTCGATCCAAGATTGATAACAGTTGTAGCTCCAGCAGTTGCAAAAGCAGCTATGGATTCAGGTGTTGCTCAAATTGAAATTACGGATTGGGAAAAGTATGAAGAAGAATTATTAGAACGTTTAGGTTCTGATAATAAAATGATTCGACTGCTAATAAACAGAGCGAAAACAAATCCAAAAAGAATAATTTTTGCAGAAGCAGATCATCTAGATGTGTTAAAAGCAGCTCAAATTGTCCTTGAAGAAGGAATTGGAATACCGATTTTACTTGGAAATAAAGAAATTATCCAAGAATTAATGGAGGAAATTGGTTTTGAAGGTGATGTGACTATCATTGATCCCAAAACTAAGGAAGAAAACGATAGAAGAAATAAATATGCTAAAGCCTTTTGGAAAACGCGCAAAAGAAGAGGAATTACGCTTTTAGATGCTGAAAAATGGATGCGCGAGCGCAATTATTTTGCTGCAATGATGGTTAACGAAGGTGAAGCTGATGCAATGGTTACGGGTTATTCAAGAAGTTATCCTTCTGTTGTTAAACCTATCATGGAGCTAATTGATAAAGGGCCAGGAGTAACAAGAATTGCCACTACCAACATGATGATGACTTCTCGTGGGCCAATGTTTTTATCTGACACAGCAATAAATGTAAATCCTTCAGCAGAAGATTTAGCTAAAATTGCATTAATGACAGCCAAAACAGTAAGAATGTTTGGTATGGAACCAGTTATTGCTATGGTTTCTTTCTCAAATTTTGGTTCTTCACAGAATGAAAGTTCTAAAAAAATTAGAGAAGCAGTTGCTTACCTACATAAGTATTATCCAGATTTAATAGTAGATGGAGAAATTCAAACTGATTTTGCTCTGAATTCTGAATTGCTGAAAAGTAAATTTCCTTTTTCTAAATTAGTAAATAAGAAAGTAAATACGTTAATTTATCCCAACTTAGACGCAGCGAATATTACTTATAAGATGCTGAAAGAATTAAACAAAGCAGATTCAATAGGTCCAATCATGATGGGTTTAGATAAGCCTGTTCATATTTTTCAATTAGGGGCAAGTGTTGAAGAAATGGTCAATATGGCAGCAGTTGCTGTTGTAGACGCTCAAGAAAAAGGAAGAAAAATCAAGAAGAATTAAACAAAACGTTAAATAGTTTTATATGATTACACATATTCAAGGAAAATTAGTTGAAAAAACGCCAACAGAAGTTGTTATTGATTGCAACGGTGTTGGCTATCATATTAATATTTCTTTGCATACTTTTTCTTTACTTCCAGATTCCGAAAATTTAAAACTCTATACTTTTTTACAAGTAAAAGAAGATTCTCATAGTTTATATGGCTTTATTGAAAAGCAAGAAAGAGAATTGTTTAAATTGTTGATTTCTGTTTCAGGAATTGGCGCTAACATTGCAAGAACAATGTTGTCTTCTCTTTCTCCAACAAATATTATTCAAGCAATTGCCTCAAATGATGTGGCAACAATTCAGTCAATTAAAGGTATCGGAGCCAAAACGGCACAAAGAGTTATTTTAGATTTAAAAGATAAAGTGTTAAAAACATACAGTTTAGACGAAGTTTCAACATCTAATTACAATACAAATAAAGAAGAAGCGTTATCTGCTTTGGAAGTTTTAGGGTTTATTAGAAAAAATGCAGAAAAAGTGATTGATAAAATTATCAATGAAAATCCTAACGCAACTGTTGAAAACATCATTAAACAAGCATTAAAAAACTTATAATTACTTGGAAAAGAATAACTTATTGAACAACTTATTTAAGTTTGTTGCAGCAGTTTTTTTACTACTGATTGCTCCGTTTGCATTTGCACAAGAAGTTGAAATTGATTCAACTAAAATGGGCTATAGCCAAGGTAGTTTAGGTATATCAAACCCTAGTAGTATTCTTGAAGCTTACACTTATGATTCTGTAACGGATAGGTATATTTATTCTAATACTTTTGAAGGATTCAATATTAATTACCCAATAATACTTACTCCTGCTCAATATGAAGAATTGGTTTTAAGAGAATCAATGCGTGAATATTATAAACAAAAGTTGAGTGCTGTTGATGGAAAAAAAGAAGGTTCTGAAGAAGCTAAAAGAGATTTATTGCCAAGATATTATGTCAATTCAAAATTATTTGAAACCATTTTTGGAGGAAATACAATTGATGTAAAACCTACAGGTTCTGTCGAGATGGACTTAGGAATGCGTTTCACTAAACAAGATAATCCAGCACTTTCTCCTAGAAATAGAAAAAACTTTACTTTCGATTTCAATCAAAGAATTAGTATGGGATTGCAAGGAAAAGTAGGAACACGTTTAAATGTAAATGTCAACTACGATACACAATCCACTTTTGCTTTTCAAAATTTAATAAAATTAGAATATACCCCAACAGAAGACGATATTATTCAGAAAATCGAAGTTGGTAATGTTAGTTTGCCAATAAATAGTACCCTTATTCGTGGTGCTCAAAGTTTATTTGGGGTTAAAGCACAATTGCAATTTGGAAAAACTACTGTAACTGGAGTTTTCTCTGAACAAAAATCACAAACAAAAACTGTAAATGCTGAAGGTGGAGCAACTATCCAAGATTTTAGTTTATTTGCTCAAGAATATGACAATGATAGACATTATTTCTTATCACAATATTTTAGAAACAACTATGATAATGCATTAAGAAATTACCCATATGTAGATAGTAGAATTCAAATTACTCGTATTGAAGTTTGGATAACAAACAGACAAAACAGAGTTAATACGCAAGATAATAATTTAAGAAATATTATTGGACTTCAAGATTTAGGAGAGGCTCAGTTAAATAATATTGCAGATGCTGATATTATAGGATTAAATCCTATTCCTGCTGGTTTTTTTAATGTAGCTATTCAAACCCCAACAGACAATAAAAACAATAAATTTAACCCTAATCAAATCGGACAACCTGGTTCTTTATTAAATAACGGAATTAGAGATATTGCTACTGCAGGAACTGGTTTTAATGTGTCTGGTGTGCTTGAAGGACAAGATTATGTCAAACTAGAAAATGCTAGAAAATTAAGTGCTAATGAATTTACGTTTCACCCTCAACTAGGATATGTTTCTTTAAACCAAAGACTTTCAAATGATGAAGTTTTGGCCGTTTCGTATCAATATACAATTGGTGATGATGTATATCAAGTAGGAGAATTTGGAACAGACGGTGTTGATGCAACTCAAGTAGATAATACTTCAGGTGTTGCAACTCCTTCAACGCAAAGTTTGATTTTAAAAATGTTAAAAGGAACTTTAGTGAATGTAAATAAACCAGTATGGGACTTGATGATGAAAAATATTTATCAAATTCCAGGTGGTTATCAATTAGAAAGTGAAGATTTTAAATTCAACATCTTATATACAGATCCTTCTCCTTTAAATTATATAACTCAAGTAGGTACAACAGCTTTGCCTGCTGGTGTAGCTGAAACTCCTTTAATAAAAGTTCTTAATTTAGATAAATTAAATTACACAAATGACCCTCAACAAGGAGGTGATGGTTTCTTCGATTTTATTCCGGGAATAACAATAGACGCTCAATATGGTAGAATTATTTTCACCAATGTGGAACCTTTTGGAAAATTACTTTTTGATAAATTAAAAGTAGGTACGGAAGATTATGATGTTGATTTGACTTATAATGAAAACCAAGATAAATACGTTTTTAGAAATTTATATAAGCAAACACAAGCGGCTGCTTTGCAAGAAAGCGAAAAAAATAAATTTCAATTAAGAGGTAGATATAAATCAACTTCTGGAGATGGAATTCCAATTGGAGCATTCAATGTGCCTCAAGGTTCTGTAGTAGTTACAGCTGGTGGAAGAGTTCTTGTGGAAGGAATAGATTACACAGTAAACTATCAATTAGGAAGAGTTTATATTACAGATACTTCTTTGCTAGCTTCAAATACACCTATTCAAGTATCATTAGAAAACAACGCTGTTTTTGGTCAACAAACTAGACGTTTTTGGGGAATGAATGTAGAGCATAAATTCAATGAAAACTTCTTACTTGGAGGTACAATCTTACACATGTCTGAAAGACCTTTCACACAAAAAACAGATTACAATCAAGATTCGGTAAATAATACAATTTTTGGATTAAACGGTAATTTCTCTACAGAAGTGCCTTTCTTAACAAGATTGGCAAATAAATTACCAAATATTGATACAGATGTACCTTCTAATTTATCCTTTAGAGGTGAAATAGCCTATTTAAAACCTGGAGCTTCAAAAACCTCAAATTTTAATGGTGAATCTACTGTATATATAGATGATTTTGAAGGATCACAAACAACAATAGATATGCGTTCTGCTTCTGCTTGGAGTTTAGCCAGTACACCAATAGATTTTGGAGGAGAATTAACCGAAGGTGATTTAGCCTATGGATACAAAAGAGCAAAAATGTCTTGGTATTCTATTGATCCTGTTTTTTATACACAAGCACCAGCAGGAATTTCAAATCAAGATTTATCAACAAACAGAACTAGAAGGATTTTTAGTCGAGAATTATATCCTCAAACTGATATTGCTCAAGGTCAAACACAAGTTGTTTCTACTTTAGATTTAACCTATTTTCCAAAAGAACGTGGTCCTTATAATTTTAATCCTACGGCTACAAGTAATACTTTTCCAGGAGGAACAGAGCAAGACAATTGGGGTGGAATTATGAGAAGCATAAATTCTACAAACTTTGAGCAATCGAATGTAGAATATATTCAGTTTTGGATATTAGATCCATATTATAATGAGCAAGGTGTAATTGATAATTCAGGTACTAATGAAGGAAAACTGGTATTCAATTTAGGAGAAATATCAGAAGATGTTCTAAAAGACGGAAGAAAATTATATGAAAACGGATTGCCAGAAGCCGGTGTAGTAACCGCAACAAATGCTTCAGCTTGGGGAAAAACTCCAGCCTCACAATCTTTAATTTATGCTTTTGATACAAATGATGGTAATAGACAAGTACAAGATGTAGGTCTAAACGGATTATCAGATGCTGAAGAAGCGGCACAGTTTTCAGCTTTTGCAGGAAATCCTGACCCAGCTGCAGATAATTATCAATTTTATTTAAATGCGACTGGTAGTGTTTTAGAAAGATATAAAAATTACAATGGAACACAAGGTAATTCACCTGTTAATGTAACAGATACAAATAGAGGAAGCACAACTTTTCCTGATGTAGAAGATATTAATAGAGATAATACCATGAATACCATAAATGCGTATTATAAATTTGAAATAGATATTAATTCTAATCCTCAAGTAGGACAAAATTATGTAGTTGATACTCGTTTAGTTGATAACATCGAATTACCTGACGGAACGCAAGCAAAATCAAGATGGATTCAGTATAAAATTCCTATTTTAGAAGCTGCTGCTGCAAATGCTGTGGGTTCAATTTCAGATTTTCGCTCTATTCGATTTATGAGAATGTTCTTAACTGGATTTAACGATGATGTGACTTTGCGTTTTGGAGCTCTAGACCTAGTAAGAGGCGAATGGAGAAGATATACAAATACTTTAGATGAAACAGATCCTGATCCAACGGATGATAATACAGGATTTGACGTTGTTGCTATTAACATACAAGAAAATGCAAATCGTTCACCTATTCCTTATGTGGCTCCTCCAGGTGTTGAAAGAGAGCAATTGTACAACAATAACACTATCATTAATCAAAACGAACAATCTCTTTCCTTAAGAGTTTATGATCCTAATTCGGGTAATTATGTTGACGGATTACAACCAAATGATTCAAGAGCAGTTTTCAAAAATGTAAATGTGGATATGCGTCAGTTTAAGAAAATGCGTATGTTTTTACACGCTGAAGCTTTGCCAAATCCAGAATCTACTCCTTTACAGGATGATGAAATGGTAGCGTTTATCCGTTTTGGAAATGACTTTACACAAAATTTCTATCAAGTTGAGATGCCTCTAAAAGTGTCTTCTCAAAGTGCAAGGTCTGCAGAAGATGTATGGTTGTCAGATAATGAGATTAATATTCCATTATCATTATTAACCAAGTTAAAAATATTGGCTTTGTCAAATGATCCTACAATTATTTATGACGTCAACGGAATAGGATATGTAGAAGAAGAAGCAATTGGTTCTTCTGATAGTAAATTAACTTTAGGTATAAAAGGAAATCCTAATTTTGGTTTAGTAAGAACCTTAATGATTGGTGTTAAAAATAAAAATGGTTCGCAACCAATTAGAGGTGAAGTTTGGTTCAATGAATTGCGTATGTCTGAAATGGACAATAAAGGTGGATATGCTGCTGTAGCAAATTTAGATACAAATATGGCAGACTTTGCAACTGTTTCTGCTACAGGTAGATTAAGCACAATTGGTTTTGGTTCTCTAGAACAAGGTCCAAATGAAAGAAGTAGAGAAGATGTAAAACAATATGATTTAGTAACCAATTTCAATTTAGGAAAATTATTGCCTAACAAATGGGGGATTAATTTGCCATTTAATTATGCGGTTGGTGAAGAAAAAATCACACCAAAATACGATCCATTTTATCAAGATATTGAATTGCAACAATTACTTGATATAACTCCAGATAAAGCGGAAAGAGATAATATTGAAGAAAGAGCAATTGATTATACCAAAAGACAGAGTATTAACTTTATTGGTGTAAGAAAAGATAGAGCTCCAGATCAAAAACAACGCATATATGATCCTGAAAACTTAACACTTTCTTATTCTTATAATGAAACTCAACATCATGATTTTGAAATTGAAAGTTTAACCGATAAGCAAGTTAAAACAACGGTTGATTATGCTTATGCATTTAAACCTTCAGCAATTGAACCTTTCAAGAAATCAAAAGTGTTTTCTAAGGGAAATTATTATAAAGCATTACAAGATTTTAACTTTAATTTCTTACCAACAAGTATTGCATTTAGTTCAAACATTTTAAGACAATACAATAAGCAACAATTTAGACAGGTTGATGTACAAGGAATTGAATTAGACCCTTTGTATAGAAGAAACTTCTTCTTTAATTACAACTACGGGTTTAATTACAAATTGACAAAATCGCTTTCATTTGTTTATAATGCTAACTCAAATAACATTGTAAAAAATTATTTAGATTCTAATAATGCACCAATTGATTCATTCTCAATTTGGGATGATTTTTGGAATCCTGGAACACCAAATCAACACAATCAACAATTAGTAGTTAATTATGAATTACCAATTAATAAACTACCATTTTTAGGATTTGTTAAATCAAATTATTCATATACTTCTGATTATAACTGGACACGTTCATCTAGTGCTTTTGCAAGTATCGAAACTCAGGCAGGAGATATTTATCAATTAGGTAATACAATTCAAAATGCTAATTCTCATAAGTTAAATACAACTTTTGACATGGCTTCTTTCTATAAAATGCTTGGAATTGGAGTTAAAAAAGCACCTAAAACTAAAGCTGCCGCACCACCAAAACCAGGTGAAAAAATTGTAGCTAAACCTAAAGTTGGTGCGTCAAATGATCAAAATATCTTTGTTAAAGGGTTAATTGGGGTTTTAACAAGTGTAAAAAACATTCAAGTTAACTATACTGAAAATAACGGAACAGTTTTACCAGGATTTTTACCTGGAGTTGGATTCTTTGGAACAACTAGACCAACGGTTGGATTTGTTTTAGGAAGCCAATCAGATATTAGATATGAAGCAGCAAAAAATGGATATTTGACTAATTTTCCTGATTTCAATCAAAACTTTACGCAAGTAAAAAACAAACAATTGAATCTTACCGCTCAAATGGAAGTATTCAAAGACTTTAAAATAGATTTAAACGCTGATAGAACTTTAGCAGAAAATTTCTCTGAACAATATGATGTTTCAGCTGATGGAACATATAATCCAAGATCACCTTATGACTTTGGTAATTACAACATTTCAACTATTTTAATAAAAACAGCTTTTAGTGAAAGTACAGATGTTTTTTCTCAAGCTTTTCAAGACTTTAGAGACAACCGTTTAGTTGTTGCAACACGTTTAGCAGAAGCGTACTATGGAGCAGGCGGAATTCCGAGTTATGATGCTGAAGGTTATCCAACAGGATTTGGTAAAAATAGTCAACAAGTATTATTACCTTCTTTCTTGGCCGCTTATTCTGGTCAAAGTGCTAGTAAGGTTTCAACTAATGATTTTAAATCAATACCATTGCCAAATTGGAATGTAAAGTATACTGGTTTAATGAATTATAAGTTCTTTAAGGATAAATTCAAACGTTTCTCAATTCAACATGGTTATAGAGCTAGTTATGGTATTAACCAATTTAGATCTAATTTGAATCCAGAAGTAAATGACCAAAATGGAAATATTTATGCTAAAAGAATTATTTCAAATGTAAATTTAGCGGAACAATTTAATCCTTTAGTTCGTTTTGATTTTGAAACTAAAGGTTCTTTAAAGTTCTTGGCTGAAATGAAAAAAGACAGGACTTTAAATATGAGTTTTGATAATAACCTTTTAACTGAAGTAAAAGGAAATGAATATACTTTTGGGGTTGGATATAGAATAAAAGATGTTACAATAAGTTCAACTTTAGCCGATACACCAACAGGAGTAATTAAAAGTGATGTAAACTTAAAGGCCGATTTCTCTATCAGAAGAAATGAAACAATAGTAAGGTATTTAGATTATGATAACAATCAATTATCAGGTGGACAAAACTTAATGTCAATTAAATTCACTGCGGATTATTCATTCTCTAGAAACTTTACAGCCATATTTTATTATGATCACCAGTTTTCAAAAGCAGTTATTTCTACAGCATTTCCACTCACAACAGTTAGAGCAGGATTTACTTTGAGATATAATTTTGGAAATTAATTAAAAAAAATTGACATTATTACTTATAAAAATTTAATTTTGCTTAAAATTTAAAACAAATGAACTTTCCAGAAAATTTAAAATACACAAAAGACCACGAATGGGTTAGTGTTGATGGTGATGTAGTAACAGTTGGTATTACAGAATTTGCACAAAAAGAATTAGGTGATATCGTTTATGTTGAAGTTGAAACTTTAGATCAAACTTTAGATAAAGATGAAGTGTTTGGTACAGTTGAAGCTGTTAAAACGGTTTCTGACTTGTTTTTACCAGTTTCAGGTGAAATTATAGAATTTAATGATTCTCTAGAAAGTGAACCAGAAAAAGTAAATAGTGATCCTTATGGAGACGGTTGGATGGTGAAGATTAAGATATCTGATGCTTCTCAATTAGACCAATTATTAGATAGTAATGCATACAAAGTATTAGTTGGAGCGTAAGTATTATATTTGGCTAACCTTAATTTGGATTGTAATGATAACAATTCTTAGTCTAGTTAGTTTTGAAAAAAATACAATTACAACCATTCAAAATACTGATAAGTTAGTTCATTTCTCATTTTATTTTATGTTAACATTTCTTTTATTAAGAAGTGTTAAAAGAAATATGAGGTTTAAATATTTGATAGTTATTGCTTTATCTTTTTTTTATGGCATAATTATTGAAGTTATTCAGAAGTATTTTACTGTAAGTAGAAGTGGTGATATTTATGATGCAATTGCAAATTTAACAGGTATAATTTGTGCCGCTTTGTTAAATTATTTCATCCTAGAAAAGTTTTCTTCTACTAAAGTTTAAAAAGTTTAAATTATTATTTATATTCGTACTCTAAATTAAATAACCATGCAACCTAAAAAGAATCCTAACGTTGACGCGAAACGAAATAGTTTGTTGTATTTCCAAATTGGATTGGCAGCCATTACTATTTTAACATATATCGCTATAGAAGTTAAAACTCCAGATCCAGTTATTATAGTTGAAAAACCAAAAATGGTAGATAATTTTATCGATGATGAAATTATTCCATTAACAATGCAAGTGCAAAAAGCACCACCACCACCACCACCAGCACCAGAAGTAATTCAAATTGTTGATGACAAAGTGGTTATTGAAGATAAAAAAATTGAAACTACAGAAACAAACGAAAAACAAGAAGTTGTTGTCGTAAAAGCATCAAATGTTGGTGAAGTTACTGGTACTGTAGAGGATATAGATGTTGATGTGCCTTTTGCAGTTTTAGAAGATGTTCCTTTGTTTCCAGGTTGTGAGAAAGTGCCTAGAAGTCAGCAAAAAGAATGTTTTATGGAGCAAATGAACAAGCATATTAAAAAATATTTTGAATACCCTTCAAGAGCAAAAGAAAATAGTGTTCAAGGTCGTATTACTGTTTTGTTCGTAATTGATAAATCAGGTAATGTTACTAACCTTAGATTAAAAGGAACAGGTAAAAAAGATAGTGAATTATTAGAGGCTGAAGCTGAAAGAATTATCAAAAAGTTACCAAAGTTTACTCCAGGTAAACAAAGAGGTAAAGCAGTTGGTGTAAGTTATGCACAACCTATTTTATTTAAATTAGAAAATAGATAAAATTTATATATTTTTAATTTAATCCCAATCTTGTTAGATTGGGATTTTTTTTGGCACATAATTTGATTATTGTTATGTAATTAACTTTTAAAACAAATTATTATGAAACCAAATGTTAAAATGATAGACAAATCTAAAAACAGCTTTATTTATTTTCAATTAGGATTAATTGCTGTGATGGTATCCGTGTTATTTGTTTTAGAATATAATTTTGAAACAATAGAGAATAATTTTGCTCTTAAAAAAGAAAGAATAATAGATTTTGAAAAACCTTTTATATATAGTCCAGCAAAAGAAGCAAAGGCTGTAGAGACAGTTAAAAAAACTGTCGTAAAAACAATTATAAAACCTGTTGCTCCGCCAAAAGTTATCAATCAATTTGTAAAAACAAAAGATGATGTTAACGATGATGTAATTAAAGATGCTTCTCATCAAGATTCAAATACATCTGTTTCAACTGATGTTGGTAAAAACGAAGAACCAATAGACGAAAACTCAGGAGTTGGTAATAAAGAAGAAAAAGCCTTTGTTGTTGTAGAGTTTTTGCCAAGATTTCCAAGTTGTGAAAATGTTTCTAAAGCAGATCAAAAATCTTGTTTTGATGCACAGTTGAAAAAAGAGATTTTCAAACACCTGAAATATCCTGAAAGAGATTTAAATAATAAAAAAGAAGGTACTGTTTTTGTTCAGTTTGTTGTAGATGAAAATGGTAATTTTACTTCAATAAAATCTGCAGAAAATAACAGAGCAACAAATGACATGAGAATAGCTGTAGAAAATGCAGTAAAAAAATTACCAAAGATTATTCCTGCTAAACAAGGTAAAAAAGATGTAAAAGTTATTTACACTATACCTATCTCGTTTAAGATTGGTAAATAATGATTATAAAGTCCCTTTTTTAAAAGGGATTTTTTTATTTTTATAGCCAATTAGAATTTCAACCATGAATATTAAGCAATTTCTCGACTCTACCTATTTAAAAACTGCACAACAAGCTTCGGTTTCAGAAACTGAAACCATTGAAATTAACAAAAAGAGTATTCAAGAGGCAATAGATTATAATTTCAAACTAATTATGATTCGTCCCGAAATTGTTTCTATGGCAAAAAAAATGATTTATGAAGCAAATTCAAAAGTAACCATCGGAACGGTTATTGATTTTCCTTTAGGTCAAAATGCATTAGAGTACAAACTCAAAGAAGCTCAAAAAGCAATTGATAATGGTGCTGATGATTTAGATTTTGTAGTGAATTATGAAGCTTACAAAAAAGGTAAAATTGACTTAGTAAAAGAACAAGTTGCAAAATGCACAGCCTTAGGTTTGCAAAACAATAAAAATGTAAAGTGGATTATTGAAGTTGCTGCTTTAAACGATTCACAAATTATTGGATTATGTACGCTTATAAAAAATACGGTGATTTCAAACTTCAAAGAAAATCAATACGATAATGTTTTTGTAAAATCTTCTACGGGATTTTTTCAAACGCAAAACAATCTGCCAAACGGAGCAACAATCCATGCCATCAAAATAATGCTTGAAAACTCATTTCCTTTGCCGGTAAAAGCTGCTGGTGGAGTTAGAAATTATGAAGAAGCAATTGAGATGATAAAATTAGGAGTGAAACGTATTGGGACATCTTCAGCAAAAGCAATTGTAGAAGGTTTAGATTCAAAAAATGGTTATTAAAATAATTAAAATGAAATATAGAATTATATTTTTTCTAGTGTTGGTTGGCCAAATTGTATTAGCACAAGAAAACAACAATGAAGTTTTTCCGCAATTTAAAAGTTGTGAAGACAATCAAGTCTTAAGCAATAAAGATTGTTTTTACGAAAATCTTCAAAAACATATCTTATCCAATTTTAAAATTCCTGAATCTGCTAATTCTTACAATGGCAAGGTTTATGCGCTTTTTGAAGTCGATACCATTGGGAAATTTAAAATTCTTTATACAGAAGCCTATTCTGAAGATTTAAAAAATGAAACAAAACGTGTTTTTGATTTGTTAGAAAAGGTTAAACCAGCAACATATCAAGGAAGAAAAACTTATGCAAAATATACTATAACTATCCCAATTCCACTAGATTCTACTTTTGTAAGTATGGCTAATCAAAATAAGGTAATTGAAAAAAATAAAAAAACGGAGAAGTTTGCCGAATTAACAGAATATGAAGATATAAAACTTCAAGAATATAAAAACAGTATTTATAAAGGAAACAATAATTTGCCTTTTACACATGCTAATTACGCTTATTTCGATCAAAATTTAAATCTTGTAGGCAGTAATAATCATACAGCTTCAAAACCTTATTCTTATGCCGAAGTTGCTAAATATTATGATTTTGATGCTGAGTACGAAAAAATCAAAAAAGATAAAAAATCATGGTGGGGTAGAAAGCTATGGAATGAAAACCTTGTAGCTATTCAAGGAGATGGTTATTGGTTTACAATAAATCCAATTCTAAACCTAAACGTAGGGAAAGATTTTGGTAGCGATAACAATTATACATACGTAAATACAAGAGGAGTTTCTGTAAACGGGCAATTAGGGGAACAATTAAGTTTTTCTACACAGATTTATGAATCACAAGGTTTATTTGCAGATTATTATAATGAATACGCTAATAACATAAAGCCTTCAGGTGGAAATCCTGCCATAATTCCTGGAATTGGAATTGCAAAACAATTTAAAGACAATGCATATGATTTTCCGTTGGCCGAAGCAAATATAAAATATACACCAAGTAAATTTGTTGATTTGCAATTGGGCTATGGAAGAAATTTTATAGGGGATGGTTATCGCTCATTACTTCAAGGTGATGGAACAAGTCCTTATCCATTTTTTAAAATCAATACTTCGTTCTGGAAAATTAAATATACAAATACTTACATGTGGTTAAAAGATGTTCGTCCGGAAGCTACAATTGATAGAACGTACACTACCAAATTCATGGCGAATCATTATTTAAGTTGGAATGTTTCTAAACGAATGAATATTGGTTTCTTTGAAAGTGTAGTTTGGGGAAATGACAATGATAGAGGGTTTGACGTCAACTTTGTCAATCCTATTATATTTTATAGAGCCGTTGAATTTTCATCATCTTCAAGATCTGGAAATGCTTTATTAGGATTAACAACTAAATATAAGTTTAACAACAGTATTAATTTTTACGCGCAATTTTTGTTAGATGAATTTTCAATTGGTGATGTAAAAGCTAGAGATAAGAGTTGGAAAAACAAATTTGCCTATCAAATAGGAGCAAAGTACTATAACGCTTTTGGAATTGACAATCTTACTTTACAGTTAGAATATAATAGAATTAGACCTTATGTTTATGCGCACAGTAACGTGATAACCAACTATGGTCACAATAATCAAAGTATGGGCCATAACTGGGGAGCAAATGCAAGTGAGTTGGTCGCAATTGCTAGATATAATAAAGGGAGGTATTTTTTGCAAGCTAAAATTAATTATGGTTTTCAAGGTTTAGATTATACAGATGGTATAAATAATAACAACTATGGTGGAAATATTTATTTGAATTATGATGACAACAGACCTTTTGATAGAGGAGTAATAGTAGGGCAAGGAAATAAAACTACCTTAATCATTGCAGATTTTCAAGCAGGATATATTCTAAATCCATCTTCAAACATGAAAGTTTTTGCCAATTTAATGTTTAGAGATTTTAATCCAACAACAGAAGATTTAATTACAAAATCCTCAACAACGACTTGGTTTTCTGCGGGATTAAAAACAGATTTGTTTAATTGGTATTTTGATTATTAATCGATTTTTTTTAGGAAATTATTATTTCAATTAAAACAGATGTTAAATCAATGTGTTTTGTGCTATAAATAAAAAATCTTATCACTATCTTTGCACTCGATAAAAAAAGACAATTATTTTATTTTGAGTTCATCAAATCAACCACTTACTAACCCTTCACTATTCAGTGTTTTTACGGCAATTACAAAAGCCCGTTTAACCATTAGTGTAATGTTTTCAACCTTAGCAGGATATGCTCTTGGAGTTGATCATTGGAATAGTAGTGCATTAAAAGTTTTGTTGTTGCTTTCAATTGGTGGTTATTGTATGGTTGGAGCTTCAAATGTTTTCAACCAAATTATTGAAAAAGATTTAGATGCCTTAATGGATAGGACTAAAAATCGACCGTTACCTTCAGGAACAATTTCAAAAAACAATGCTTTTATACTTGGTTGTATCTTGACCGTTTTAGGATTAGCAATTTTATATTCAGTTAATCAAAAAACAGCACTTTTTGGAGCTATTTCTATATTCATGTATGTGAGTTTATACACACCTTTAAAAACAATAACTCCTTTGTCTGTTTTTGTTGGAGCTTTTCCAGGTGCAATTCCTTATATGTTAGGATGGGTTGCAGCTACTGGGACTTTTGGAATTGAAGCGGGAGCTCTTTTTATTATTCAATTCTTTTGGCAATTTCCACATTTTTGGGCTATTGGTTGGTTTTTATTCGATGATTATAAAAAAGCAGGTTTTTTTATGTTACCAACAGGTAAAAGGGATAAGAAAACAGCTTTACAGGTTATATTATACACAATTTGGACCATTATTGCGTCTTTAATTCCGGTTTTAGGATTTACGGGTAAATTTCGTATTTCAATAGGTGCAGCAGTTATCATATTTTTGTTAGGACTTTGGATGTTGTTTTACGCTTTCAAATTATACAACAAAATGGATGCAACTGCGGCAAGAAAGTTAATGTTGGTAAGTGTGTCTTATATAACATTGCTTCAAATTATTTACGTAATAGATAAGTTTATTTAAAATAATAAATTATGATGACATTAGAAGAACAAGAAGCTAGAAAAGGAAAAACGTACAAAATGCTACTCCTTTTTGGAATGATTAGTATTTTTATGATTTTTGCTGGATTATCTAGTGCATACGTAGTTAGCAAATCTAGACCAGATTGGTTAAATGATTTTCAACTACCAAGTGCATTTATTTACAGTACAATTGTAATATTTATTAGTAGTTTTACTTTTTATGGAGCTTACAAAGCAATGAAATCAGATAACCGAAAACTAACAACAATTCTTTTGTTAACGACGTTGTCTTTAGGTATTGCATTCATTTTATTACAACTTGAAGGTTTTTCACAGGTTGTTGCAAATGGGTATTTTTTTACTGGAAGTGAAAGTAATGTTACCACTTCATTTTTGTATATTGCAGTCATTGTGCACATCGCACATCTTTTAGGAGGAATCATTTCACTATTAATAGTAATTTATAATCATTTTAAACAAAAATACAATCCCTCTCAAACCCTTGGTATTGAGCTTAGTGCGATGTATTGGCACTTTATGGATTTTATATGGATTTATCTGTTTTTATTTTTCTACTTTTACAAATAGAAAAAAAACAATAAATTTGAGCACTTTTTAACAATAAATTAATTTATGGAAGCAACAGTTACTTCACATGAACACGCTTTAGACGGAGGACCAGGACCAATGGGAGGAACCTATGGTAAATTGATGATGTGGTTTTTCATCGTGTCTGATGCACTTACATTTTCAGCATTTCTTGCTGCTTACGGGTTTTCAAGATTTAAATTTGTAGAAACTTGGCCTATTGCTGATGAGGTTTTTACTCACTTTCCATTTTTGCACGGTGTAGAAGCACCAATGTATTACGTGGCTTTAATGACTTTTATTCTTATATTTTCTTCTGTAACAATGGTATTAGCTGTTGATGCAGGTCATCAGTTAAATAAAGGTAAAGTCGCATTTTACATGCTTTTAACAATTGTTGGTGGTTTAATATTCTTGGGTTCTCAAGCTTGGGAATGGAAAAACTTTATCAAAGGTGAATTTGGAGCAATAGAAACAAAAGGAGGATCAATACTTCAATTTGTGGATAAGGAAGGTGAAAGAGTTGCATTGGCAGATTTCGCTGCACATCTACCTAAGGAAAGAGAGCAATTAACAAAAAGTAAAGCTTTCTGGTTTATTTCTGAAGATCCTTTGCCTACTTATTCTGTAGAAGAGGTTATGGAAGGTTTTAAAAATCATCCAGATATCTTAGTTAGAACAGAACAAATTGTGGATAAGCATAAAGTAGTGCTTTCGAGAGAAGAGTCTCTAAAAAGAATGGCTTCTGCTCATTATGTTGTCGAAGGAGCTAATTTGATTAGAAATGAATACGGTCAAAAATTATTCGCAAATTTCTTTTTCTTTATTACAGGTTTTCACGGTTTCCACGTATTTACTGGAGTATTAATCAATATTATAATCTTCTTCAATGTTTTATTAGGAACATATGAAAAAAGAGGAAGTTATGAAATGGTTGAAAAAGTAGGATTATATTGGCACTTTGTAGATTTAGTTTGGGTATTTGTATTCACATTCTTCTATTTAGTATAATAAAAATAAAGCATAGTAATTATGGCACACGCACACGAATCTAACACTAAAAGAATTTGGTTTGTATTTGGACTTCTTTCTGTAATAACAATTATAGAAGTTGCATTTGGTATTGTAAGACCAGATTTTCTTTTCAAAACAGACTTTTTAAAAATGAATTTATTGAACTGGTTGTTCATAATTCTTACAATTGTAAAAGCATATTACATCGTTTGGGCATTTATGCACTTAGAAGGTGAGAAAAAAAGCTTAAGAACTTCAATTGTTGCTCCATTGGTTTTTTTGATATTATATTTATGTTTCATACTGCTTATAGAAGGAGATTATATTTACGATATCTTTAAAACTGGAACAATAAAATGGAATTTTTAACATTTTAATATAAAAATTAAATCCCGATAAACATCGGGATTTTTTTATCTTTGTACTATACAAAAAATAAGTATTTAAAATGGGAAAGAAAATAATATTAATCATCCTTTTCATATTGCCTTTAGTTGTTTATATGTTTTTCGCAACGGGTGTAAACAAATTTGTTAATCTTCCAACATTAACAAAAAACGTTAATGAAATTCCGAATTGGAATTCTCTTTCAAATCAAAAAGTACAACTTAAAGAAAAAATTACAATTCTCGGTTTTTTGGGAGACGATGTCCTTACTGAAAAAGGAAATCTATTCAACTTAAATCAAAAAATTTATAATAAAAACAAAGAGTTTACTGATTTTCAAATTGTGATGATTGCTCCAGATGGAACACAAGATGATATAAAGTCTATAATTGCAGAACTTGGCTCTATTTCTGATTTGTCAGGTTGGAATTTTGTTTTTACTACACACGATTCTATTGCTAACTTTCACAAGAGTTTAAAACTTACCGAAACTTTAAATCCAGCTATTGGAACTTCAAATGTCTATATCATTGATAAAGATTTAAATCTTAGAGGAAGAAAAGGTAAAGATCTTAAAGGAGAGGAAGAATATAAAGAAGGGTATAATACAATTTCTGCTGCTGATTTGCATAACAACATGAGCGACGATGTAAAAGTTATACTTGCGGAATATCGTTTGGCTTTAAAACGTAACAATAAACGCAAAATCTAATGAAGAATAAATCATATATCGGAATTTCATTCATTATTTTAATTTTCGGAATTTGGGCTGTGCCAAAAATAATAGCTAAATTTCAAAAATCAGATTTAATGGAAATGGGACCAGTTCCCGATTTTTCTCTTACCGATCAAGATAATAAGACAATTACTAACAAAGATTATTTAGGTAAAGTATACGTTGTGGAATTTTTCTTTACAACCTGTCCAACAATTTGCCCTATAATGAATCAAAACATGCTTGAGCTACAAAAAGAGTTTTATGGTAAACCTGATTTCGGAATAGCGTCAATTACCATCGATCCAGATAACGATACTGTTGAAGTTTTGAAAGAACATGCCAAAGAATTAGGTGTTAAACATTACAATTGGCATTTATTAAGAGGTGATAAAAAATATGTTTTTGATTTAGCCGAAAAAAGATTCAAATTAAATGCTGGTGAAGATGAAAAAGAACCAGGAGGATTATATCATTCAGGTATGTTTGCCTTAATCGACAAAAAAGGAATGATCAGAAGTAGAAAAGACAGTTTTAATAATCCAATTTATTTTTATGACGGATTAGAACCAGCTGGAATTAAAGCAATAAAAGAAGATATTAAAAAACTATTGGAAGAATAAATTTCCAAGCTCAATAACAATAACAAATTTCGAATGGAAAAAAATAACATTGAGACAAAATATAACAAGTTAATAATTGCTTTATCCATTATAATTCCAATAGCTGTAGCTATTTTATTTGGTGTAAACTTACGTAAAATGGGTTTTGATGTGGAGCCATTGTCGTTTTTGCCTCCAATTTATGCATCTATAAATGGATTTACGGCAATTTTGCTGGTTTCGGCAGTAATTGCCATCAAAAATGGAAATAGGGTTTTACATGAAAGATTAATGAAGCTAGCCATACTTTGTTCAGTTTTGTTTTTAGTAATGTATGTTGCTTATCACATGACATCAGACTCTACAAAATATGGTGGTGATTTAGGCTTTATATATTATCCAATATTAATATCTCATATTATTTTATCAGTCATTATAATTCCTTTGGTTTTGATAACTTATGTTAGAGCTTTAGCCCAAAGATTTGATAGACACAAAAAAATAGCAAAAATTACGTTTCCAATTTGGTTATATGTTGCTGTAACAGGTGTTGTAGTTTATTTAATGATTGCTCCATATTATGCTAGTTAAAGAAAAAATAAAAAAGAGAAAAGAGAAAAGAGAAAAGAGAAAAGAAATTAGGTTTAAAACACCAATCTTCTTGCTTCTTGCATCTTTCTTATTGCCTCTAGCTTCTCAAGCTCAATGTGCCATGTGCAGAGCAGCTCTACAAAATAACGAAAACACAGTACAAGCAGAAGCAGTCAATGACGGAATTGTCTTTTTAATGGTGATACCCTATATTTTAGTAGCATTAGTTGGTTTTGCAGTTTATAAGTTAAAGTATGCTAAGAAGTAATTTATACCACATTGAATTTATTCCAATCCATCAATTTTAATATTCATTTTACCAGAAGTTGTAATGAATGCAATGATGGCTTTATTGGTTAATTCTACTTTTTCAAAATTAAAATCATCCAAAGAACCATTTACAAAAACACCTTTCATTGGGGAATAATTATTCAAATAAGGTTCCATGTTCTTTTTTCCTTCGTCTAAGTTTTCTTGAATAGAATAACGACAACTTTCTTTTATCTTATTTAATATGGTGCCTTGTAACAACCAATTTGCAGATTTTAACAAAACGCTTTTTGTATTTAAAACATAATTTAACTCATCAAAATAAATTTCTTTTGATAATGCATTGAAGTTAGGATAACCCGATAAATAAATAGTTCCATTCAAACTTCCTGTTAAGTCTAAAGCAATAATTATTTTTTTGTCTTTTTGCCAAATTTCAACATGTTGAACGGTTACTTTTCGACTTCCCGAAGCAAATTCTTGACCTTTAAAATTCTTAGTAATAATCTTTGAAGCACTTTGATAAGTTGAAACTGCAGCAACAGAAACTGTAACTTTATCTGGCATTTTTGCAACGGGCTTTAAAATTATTTTGCTTGCGTCATAATTATTTCTTGGTTCCATTCCAACCATGGTTTGCATGTCGCATTTTAAACCCATATCCATGGTTATTTTTCCGTTTTTTAATGCTGCATCTGTTACGTAAAGTTCAATCGGAATTAACTTAAACCAAGTTTCATAAGCATCACTACTCAAAAAAGGTTTGCTAATAACTCCTAAAGTTTCCAAAACTTGGGGTTTAAAGTCGCAAGATTTATCAATAGCATCATCGATCATTTTAGAAACTTTTGATTTAAAAATCGATAAGGTTGGATTAATGATATATGTTATCGGAATTTTCTTTCCAGCTACTAAAATACTAGGGCTTTCATTCCAGTTAAAATCTTTAAGTTTTGATGTTGTGGTTAGTTTCCAATTGTTTAAATGAGCTTTGCTTTCTAAAGTGATTGTTCCGTCTAAACTAATTTGACGCGTGTCATTCAATCCAAAATACTCTGTTCCATATTTAAATTGTGACCAAATTTTTAAAGGAATTTCAGAAGTGATAACTCCATTTTTCTCAGTTAACTTGATTTTTCCTGTCTTCCAAATTTTCATTTGCGTATTGTCGTCTTCTAAATTATCGTCTTCATAAATTAAACCCGATAAATTTTTGTTAAGTTGATTTTCAATTTCATTTACAGAAATCTCAACAGGCATAGCAATAAAAGAAGTCTTGTTTTTGTAAACCATTGGACTGTCGTCTGAAGGTAAAGGTTTTAAAGCTTCAATCTTCTTAGTGGTTGCACAAGAATTAAATAATGTAATTACAAAAAACACAGCTAATAAGCACACGAAATGTTTCATATTAAAAGAATAATTTGATGTAAAATTAAAATTTTAATTGTTTCCTGTAACATTTTATTGAAAATTTGGTCTTATAAGAGAATTCAGAATGTAATTAATACAAAATGATAACAAAAAAAATTATACTTTTTCTCTTGTTGGTTGGAATCCAAGTTTCCGCTCAAGATAAAAAATGGACACTTGAAGAATGTGTGGATTATGCCATTAAAAACAATATTTCCATCAAACAATCGGAGTTGGATTTAAAAACTTCAGATGTTGAAAAAATGGAAGCTATTGGAGGATTTTTGCCAACTTTGAATGCAAATGCTTCTTACAGTATGAATACTGGAGCAAGTATTAACCCTGTGACAAACCAGTTTCAAAATCAAACCTTCAAATCATTTTCAGCTTCAGCTAATTCAGGAGTTGTTTTGTTTAATGGTTTAGCTAACTGGAAAACACTACAGCGTTCAAAGTTAAATCAAATAGCAAATACTTATCGTTTAGATAAAATGAAAGATGATATTGCACTTTCTGTTGCAAATTCTTATCTGCAAATTTTATTTAATAAAGAGCAATTAAAAGTTTTAATTAATCAAAATTCTATCACTAAAGATAATTTAATTAGAACACAACAATTAATTGATGCAGGTTCATTACCAGCTGGAGATATTTTTGAACTTCAGGCAACAGACGCGACTCAACTACAACAAATTATTAGTGCAGAAAACACCCTTTTGATTTCTAAAATTGCCCTAAGTCAAATGTTATTAATTGAGAATTATGCAACTTTTGATGTTTCTGATGAAGAGATAGATTTACCTATTACAGATTTGAGTAATGAAACACAGCAAACTATTTTAACCAAAGCAAAAGAATCTGTAAATGATATTAAAATTGCCCTTTCAAATGTAGATATTGCTAAAAAAGATGTTTCTATTTCAAGATCTTCTTATTTGCCTACATTGTCAGCATTTGTTGGTTATAACACACGTTGGTCTGAAAGCACTCCGTTTAATTTTGCCGATCAGTTATCATTGTTTGATGGAACAGCGATTGGATTACAGTTAAATGTTCCAATTCTTAATGGGTTAGCCACAAGAGGAAGAGTTCAAAGAGCAAAAATAAATCAAGAACGTTCAGAATATCTGTTACAACAAGCAGAATTAGATCTAGAAACTAGCGTTTATCAAGCTTATAATGATGTAATTAATGCCAAAAAGAGTTACGAAGCTGCTCAAAAGACATTAAACGCACGTAGTCAGGCTTTTAAATTCTCAAAAGAAAGATATGAAGTAGGATTGTTAAATACTTTTGATTTTTCTCAATCATCAATAGCATTTGACAATGCGCAATCAGAATTATTAAGAACAAAATACGATTACATTTTTAGAACTAAAATTTTAGAGTTCTATTTTGGAATACCATTAATAAATAAACAATAAATCATGTCAAAAAAAACCATTTTTATAGTATTAGGAATAATTGTAGCCGTTGTTGCAGGAATTATGATCTTTGGAAAAGGAGGAAACGATGATACTAAAATTGTTGAAGTTGCAAAAGCAAATAAGATGACAATAGTTGAAACTGTTTCCGCTACAGGAAAAATTCAACCAGAAGTTGAAGTTAAAATTTCGTCTGAAGTTTCTGGAGAAGTAATTGCTTTGCCAATAAAAGAAGGTCAACAAGTTAAAAAAGGAGATTTGTTGGTAAAAATTAATCCAGACATATATGTTTCTGGAGTAAACAGAACAGCTGCTTCTGTATCTAATACAAGAGCTGGTTTGACTCAAGCCGAAGCTCAAGTTAAAGAAGCTAAAGCTAATTATGACAGAAATAAAACGTTATTCGATAAAGGAGTGATTTCTAAATCAGAATGGGATAGAATTGTTTCTGCCTATGAAGTGGCTGTTGCCGGTAAACAATCTGCCTATTATAACGTACAAAGTGCAAGTGCTACTTTAACAGAAGCTAGAGATAACCTAGGGAGAACAACAATTTATGCTCCAGCTGACGGAACAGTTTCTTTACTTTCTGTAGAATTAGGAGAGCGAGTTCTAGGAACACAACAAATGGCTGGTACAGAAATTCTTCGTATTGCTAATTTAAACAATATGGAAGTGGAAGTTGATGTAAATGAAAATGATATTGTTAAAGTAAGTATTGGTGATGAAGCAGATATTGAAGTTGATGCTTATTTGAAAAGAAAATTCAAAGGTACAGTTACAAGTATTTCAAACTCTGCAAGTACAGCTTTAACAGCTGATCAGGTAACTAACTTTAAAGTTAAAATTAGAATCGAAAAAGATTCATATCAAGATTTATTGGAAGGAAAAGCTGTAAATTATTCTCCTTTTAGACCAGGAATGACCGCAACAGTTGATATTATAACAAAAACTAAAGTTGATATTGTTGCTGTTCCAATTAGTGCAGTTGTTATAAAAGACGATACAACTTCTGTTAAAAAAGATATTTTAGCTGAATTAGAAAAAGAAGATCAAGAGAAAAAAGGAACAGCTCCAAAATCGGATCAAAAATTTGAATGTGTTTTTGTAAAAGTTGGAGATGTAGCTAAACTGAGAGTTATTAAAACAGGAATCCAAGACGATACAAATATCGAAATTATTTCAGGATTAAAACCAGGAGAAGAAATTATCGTTGGTCCTTATACAACAGTTTCAAAAGAATTAACATCTAATGATAAAGTTCGATTGGAAAACGCAGATGATAAAAAAGCGAAAGCAAAGGATAAATAAAAAATTCTAATTTCAATAAAAAACAAAAAAGCATTTCATTAACTTGAAATGCTTTTTTGTTTTTAGAAATTTTTAGAACTAAATATAAAGGTTGTATTTTTGTACCGAAACAAACAACTATGGCCTTAATTTTAAATATAGAAACAGCTACAAAAAACTGTTCGGTTTCCATTGCAAAAGATGGAAAAACGATTGCATGTAAAGAAATTGCAGAGCAAAACTTTTCTCATGCGGAAAAATTACATGTTTTTATAGAGGAATTATTAAAAGAGAATAATTTAAAATTTAATGTTTTAAAAGCAGTCGCTGTTAGTCAAGGGCCAGGGTCCTATACAGGTTTGCGAATCGGAGTTTCGTCTGCTAAAGGATTGTGTTATGCTTTAAGTATTCCAATGATTGCAATTGACACACTTGAGTTATTAGCAAGAAAAATTTCTATTACAAATGGATTAATTATTCCAATGATAGATGCAAGACGAATGGAAGTATATTCGGCTATTTTCAATGTAGATTATATAAAAACAAGAGCAGTAGAAGCGGAAATTATTGATGAGTATTCATATTCAGAAATAAATGAAACAATTCATTTGGTTGGTGATGGAATTGCAAAGTTTAAAGATGTACTAACAGATAATAAATTTGTTTACCATAATGATAAAGTTTATCCATCAGCAAATGAAATGAGTTTCTTGTCGTTTGAAAAGTACAAAAAAAGCGACTTTGTAGATGTCGCTTATTTTGAACCTTATTATTTAAAAGATTTTTTAATAAATAAATAATCTATTTTACAATTTTCTTAATTTCAACTTGATGTGGATATGGAATTTCAATTCCTGCGTCATCAAAGGCTAATTTACAGGCCTCTAAAACTTCAGCACGAACCGTCCAATAATCTTCCGATTTTGACCAAGGTCTAATTGCGAAATCGACTGAACTATTGTTTAGTGTTTTTACAAAAACAGCAGGTTTTGGATCTTTTAATATTAATGGATGAGATTCTAATATATTAAAGACGACTTCTTTTACCTGTTTGAAGTTTGAACCATAATCAACACCAATCTCAAGATCTACACGTAAATTTCCGTTCACTGTAAAGTTAACAATCTTATCGTTAGATAAATTTGCATTAGGAATAATAGCTAGTTTGTTTTCTGGTAAAGTTATATATGTAGAAAACATTTTAATTTCTTTTACGGTACCTATTATGCCTTGTGCTTCAATTACATCGCCAACTCTAAATGGTTTTAGTAAAATAATTAGAACACCACCAGCAAAATTAGATAATGAACCTTGCAAGGCTAAACCAACAGCTAAACCAGCAGCACCAAGTATGGCAACAAATGAACTTGTCCCTATTCCTAATTGAGTAATTACTGTAATTAAAACTAAAATTCTCAATATCCAAAACACAAGGTTTCCAATAAATAATACTAGAGTAGGTTCAATTTCTCTTTTTCTCATTAATTTCTTAATAAGTTTTGTTATCATACTCGTTGCCCATAGTCCAACAAATAAAATAATTAAAGCGGAAATTAATTTTGGGGAATATTCTAATACGTAATTTTTAATGTAATCAAAATAGGTGGTAATTTCTTTTTCTGGCATAATATTTTTTAATTTTAACAAAGATATACTTTAAGATAAAATTGTCAAATTAAGAAGTGTTGAATGTGATTATATTAATAATAGTTTAACATTTTACAAAAAAAATGCCCTTACAGTAATAAGAGCATTTTTTAAATTTGAAAGTGATTGTTATTCAATTTCAAATGTTATTTTCAAGTTTACTCTAAATTCAGTAACTTCATTATTTTTAACGGCTGCACTTTGATCTTGAACATAAACCGAGCGGATATGTTTTAAAGATTTTCCTGCATGTGCAACTGCTTTTTTAGTAGCATCTTCCCAGCTTTTTTCTGAGCTTGATAAAATTTCTATTACTTTTAATACTGCCATTTTGCTTTTTATTTAAATTAAAAAATAAACTTGAAGGTTAAATATAACAATTTATAACTAAATTCACAAATTATTATTTTGCATTTTTTCAAATTGATAACATTGGCTTAACATTAATCCAGAATAGTTAGGGGAATTTTGCAACATTAAAAATTAAAGATTAAATGGAACAAATTTATATTGTAATGTTGGTTGCTTTAGCAATTTTGGCTTCAGTAGATTTAATGGTCGGAGTTGCAAATGATGCCGTAAATTTTTTGAATTCAGGTATTGGTTCTAAAGCAGTTTCTTTTAAAACATTAATGATTGTTGCAAGTATTGGAATAGCGTTAGGAGCTTTGTTCTCTAGTGGAATGATGGAGATTGCTAGAAGTGGAATATTCACACCATCCATGTTTACATTTAACGATGTAATGATAATATTTTTGGCCGTTATGGTTACTGATGTATTATTACTTGATATATTCAATTCATTAGGATTGCCAACTTCTACAACCGTTTCTATTGTTTTCTCTTTACTTGGAGGAGCAGTTTGTTTAGGTACTTATAAACTAGTTTCAGGTGATGCTGATGGTTCTTTATTGCAATTTATTAATCAAGAAAAAGCAACAGAGATTATTACAAGTATTTTGTTATCTGTAGTGCTATCTTTTTCTATTGGAGGATTTGTACAATATATATCTAGAATATTATTTTCATTTGAATATGAGAAGAAAGTTAAATATTTTGGAGCTATTTTTGGAGGAATTGGAATTACAGCAATTACTTTTTTTATTCTTTTCAAAGGACTTAAGAGTTCTTCTTTTATGACAAAAGACTTGAAAGAATTCATGACAGATCACCAATTAATGATTATTGCAGTTAGTTTCGTTTTTTGGACTATTCTATCTCAAGTCTTAATCACACTTAAAGTCAATATTTTTAAAATTATAATTATTATTGGTACGTTTGCTTTGGCTTTAGCTTTTGCAGGAAATGATTTAGTTAACTTTATAGGTGTGCCAATGGCTGCCTTAGAATCATATCACATTTATGTTGCCAACGGTAGTGATGCAAATATGATGATGGGAGCTTTAGCGTCAAGCGAAATAAAAGCTAATTTTTGGCTTCTTTTATTAGGAGGCTTAATTATGGTTTACACTATTTGGACATCTAAAAAAGCGAAAGATGTTATTGCAACTGGAGTGGATTTGTCGAGACAAAGTGAGGGAACTGAGAAATTCGATGCCAATAATTTATCAAGAGTCGTTGTTAGAGGTGTTATGTATGTTGGTCAAGGATTAAATTATGTTTTGCCTAAAACAATACAATTAAATATTGACAAGCGTTTTGAAAAACCAAATGTAAAAATCAATAAGAATGATGCTCCTGCATTTGATATGGTTCGTGCATCTGTTAATTTAATGGTTGCAAGTATTCTTATTGCTATTGGTACTTCATTAAAACTACCTTTATCTACTACGTATGTTACTTTTATGGTAGCAATGGGTACGTCTTTTGCCGATAGAGCTTGGGATAGAGAAAGTGCAGTATTTAGAGTAGCGGGAGTGATTAACGTTATAGGAGGTTGGTTTATAACTGCTTTTGCTGCATTTTTAACAGCTGGTTTAATTACAATTGTTTTGCAATTTGGTAAAGTTTTTGCCTTTTTTGCTTTAATGATTTTGGTTACTATTTTGATGTATAAGAGTGCTAGAAATCATTCAAAAAAATCAAAAGAAAAAGAAGAAGATGAAACGCAATTAAATAAAGAGGATATTGTAACTATTCAAGAAATTATTTCTGAAAGTTCATCTCAAATTGCTAGAGTAATAAAGAAAACTAATGGTCTTTATTCTGATGTTGTTGATAATCTTGGACTTCAAGATTTAGCTAAGTTGAAAGAGAATAAAAAGAAACTTAAAAAACTAGAAAAAGAAGTTGACGAATTAAAGAACAACGTTTATTATTTTATTAAAAATCTAGATGAAACTTCAGTTGAAGCTAGTAAATTCTATATTCTTATTTTGGGATATTTACAAGATATGGTTCAATCAATTGGATACATCACTTCGAATAGTTATTCGCATATAAACAATAACCATAAGAGTTTGAAGTTTAATCAAGTTAGAGATTTAAAATCTATTGATATTGACTTGAAGAACTTATTTGAAAGATTAGAAATAAGTTTTAGCAAAGAAGATTTTACAAGTTTAGATGCTATTTTAAACGAAAAAAATACACTATTAGACGCTATTTCTTTACTTATCCAGAAACAAATAGCTAGAATTAGAACTACAGAAAATAGTCCTAAAAATAGTAAATTGTATTTCGGATTGCTTTTAGAAACAAATGACTTAGTAAAAGCGACTATGAATTTATTAGAGCTATTTAAAGAATTTAATGAGCATGCAAATAAACCTAAATAAAAAAAAGAGCCAATGAAAATTGGCTCTTTTTTTTGAATTTAATTTAGATTTATGCGTTTATAGCTTCAACAATTATAGCTTCATCTTTTAGCATATCTTTCAACATATTCTCAATTCCATTTTTCAAAGTAAATGTTGAAGAAGGACATCCACTACAAGCACCTTGTAAAATCACTTTTACGCGTTTCTCATTTTCATCATAAGAATCAAACATAATGTTTCCTCCATCTGCTTGAACGGCTGGTTTTACATATTCTTCAAGAATATTAATTATCTGTTGTGAAGTGATATCAAGTTTGTCAAAATATGCTTCTTGACTTTTTTGATGTGTTTCTGTTTTTGTAATTAAACTTTCGTCAATAACTGTTTTGCCAGATTCAATATATTCTTTTATAAAGGTTCGAATTTCTAAAGTAATTTCTTCCCATTCTTTTACGCCATATTTAGAAATAGAAATGTAATTTTCGTCAAAGAAAACTTCCTTTACAAATGGAAAATTAAATAATTCTTTAGCTAATGGAGATGCTTTAGTTTCGTCAATGTTTTTACACTCTAATGCAGTTTTTGTTAACATGGTATTGCTGACAAATTTTAATACATTTGGGTTTGGAGTTGTTTCTGCATAAATGCTAACAGGAATTTTCTTGTTGTCATCTGGATTAATTATAACAATTTCCCCACCATTTGTGATATAGGTTTGTATTTGTTCAGCTACTTCATCTTGCACATCTTTCCATTCTACAATAGAGTATTTTTCAATAGCAATAAAATTGCCAGAAATGTAAATTGTCTTTACAAAAGGCAGATAAAACAATTGTTTAGCTAAAGGAGAGTCTTTTGTTTCATCAATATTTTTGTATTCAAAACTTTTATTTTTAGTAATAAAATCTTCAAATTCAAATTTGATTATTTCTTTATTAGAGGTTGCTTTTATAGTTATGTTTAACATGATTAAGTTGTTTTTTTTGCAAATTTACTAAACTTATTTGCATTCTTTGTTTATATTTGATTTTTAAAACAAACAATTTTTCTGGTATAATTCCATTTTATGATGAAAAAAATTACGTTATTATTTATATTATTTTCTGCTTTTGTTGGTTTTTCACAAGCTATAACTGTAAATCCTGCTGCTGCTGGTAGTGGTGCAGGTTCAGTTCAAGATATAGTTCAAAATATATTAATTAACTCTCCTTGTGCTCAAGTATCTAATTTTCAAACACAAGGTCTTTGTGGTGTTGGTAGCTTTGGTTACACAGGGTCAAACTTTGGTTTTGCCGGTGGAATGATTTTGAGAAACGGAAATGTTAATTTCTCATCAGGTCAATATTCAGGCAACAATATTTCATCTGTCTGTTCAAACTTAGGTGATGCAGAATTGTTAGCAATTAGTCAAGCAAATGGTAATACAGGTGTCCTTACGGATGTTTCTTTTATTAAATTTAATTTTACTCCATTAACAGATAGTTTTAGTTTTAATTTTATTTTTGCTTCAAATGAATATGGTACATATCAATGCGATTATTCTGATGTATTTGCTTTTATACTTACAGATTTAACAACTGGAATTTCAACAAATCTTGCATTAATACCTGGTACTACTACACCTGTGTCTGTTACTAATGTGTGTGATACAGCTTTTAATACAACTTGTCCGTCTGTTAATCCAACTTTTTTTGACACTTACAACGTAGGTCTTCCTGCAGCTTCGACAGTTATGAATATGAAAGGTTATACTGTTGAAATGACAGCTTTTGCAAATGTAATTCCAAATAATTCATATAGTATTAAATTAGCAATCGGAGATTATGGTCCAACGTTTCCTGATAGTGGTTGGGATTCAGCTGTTTTTATAGAAGCGGGTAGTTTTAATGTTGGTACTGCAAATTTATCTTATCCTGTTGGAGTTGGCATTGAAACTTCTGACATGACTATTGCCAATGGTTTAGCTCCTTGTCCTGGAGATATAAGAGTGTTAGATACAGGTTTAAATCCAGCTAGTTATAACTTTGAATGGACTCTTGATGGAAATGTCCTTACTTCAGAAACAGGTCCAACACTTTCAGTTAGCAGCCCAGGTGTTTATTGTGTTAATGCTAGTAATGTTGGAAGTGGCGGGAATTGTTCTCAAATAGATTGTATTACAGTTGAGTATCAACCTGGCTTTGTAATTAATAACAATCCAAACAATTTGTTTAGTTGTGACAACAATTTTGATTTAAGCGAAAATTCTGTAACTATTTTAAATGGTTTAGATCCTTTTACTTATGATGTTTTGTTTTATGCAACTATGCAAAATGCCATCGATAATATAAGCCAAATTCCAGCACTCCAAACTACTACAGCAACAGTAACAACTTTTTATGTAAGAGTTGAGACCTTTGGAAATACTTGTGCTCAAATTACTCAATTTGATGCTGTAGTTTCTCCATGTCAAGCTAGTTCACCACCAGACATGATTGTCTGTGACGATATTACTAATAATGGAACTGAAACGTTTAATTTGACAACTCAAAATGCAGCAGTTTTGGGAGGTTTAACTGCGTCTGATTTTACAATAACTTATCATTTAGATCAAGCTGGAGCTGATGCAAATAATAATTTAGCTTTGCCAGCTACAGCCTACGTAGGAGGACCAAATCAAGTGATTTATGTCCGCATGGAAAGCAATGCAAATCCTGCCCAATATAGCACTACTTCATTTAATTTAATAGTAAATGCATTACCGACAGCAGCTATTGGTGCAAGTACAATTTGCTCTGGTCAAACTGCTACTGTAACAATTAGTGGAACACCTGGGGCTACTGTTAGTTATTTAGATTATTTAGGAGCTACACAAACTGTTGTTTTAAACAGTTCAGGTTCGGCAACAGTTACTACACCTGTTTTAACTTCAAATGCTACTTACTCTTTAGTTGACGTAACTTCAGTTGAAAATTGTACACGAGCTGTAAACGGAACAGCCACCGTAACAATTAATCCATTACCAACGGTTTCAATTTCGACTACTACACCTTCTATATGTTCAGGTACCTCTGCTACTATAGATTTTGCAGGAACGGCAAATGCTACGATTACTTACACGATTGATGGAGTTTCTAGTACGATTGTATTAGATGGATCAGGAAATGCTTCGGTAAGTTCTACTGCAACATCAACGTATTGTTTAGTGGGTGCTGCTTCAAATTCGACACCAGTTTGTACTCAAGCTTTTACGGATTGTGTTACTATTACAGTAATTCCTTTACCAACGGCTTCTATCACTGGAGATACAATT
>NZ_AUGN01000012.1 GCF_000422685.1 Flavobacterium gelidilacus DSM 15343
CCACTGTCAACTGCAGCCATCGATAATGGATTAAAAGCACCATTTTTCAATGAATACATTTGTCCATTAATCTCTTGGTAAAATTCAACACCTAAAGCCAAAAACAAAGGCTTAGTTGAGTTAGCCGTTACCACATTAGTCTGACTAATCACTGCAGTAGGAGTAGAGTCCCATGGCATGATAGGAGTTTCAGAAGTCGCAACCACAAAAGTTTCAGCTTCAAAATCTACCTCAGCACCTCCAGATATAATCTTAAAGTGAGTAGTTCCACTAGGAGCTGCAATCATGTTCCCTGGAACAAATGATGCAATATCCACTTTAACCTCTCCAGCCGCACGGTCAATACTTGCCACATAAGGAGCAAACAAAGAAGTTCCTAACTTCCCACGAATATTGAATTCAAAACCAAATAACAATTCAGCCTCTCCATCAATAACGTTTCTTAAACCTCTCTCACTCACCAAATCCGCTTGGATTACTTTAACCATTCTTTGAGTAAGTCTACTCACCATTCTACCATCGGCAGAATTTAAAAGTAACGGTCTAAGGGCCGTTCTTAAAAGCTTACCAGCTTTTCCAGCTCTACCAAATTCAGAACCATTCTCACGAGTTCTCTGAAACGCAGGATCACTTTTGATTCTACTAGCATCAATTCCACCTTTTTCACGAGCCAAGTGCCCATCTTGCGTTTTGTAAAAAGTAATATCTCCGATAGTACCTTTTAATTTAATTATGCCTTTCTGTCTAGCCATAACTTCAAATTTTTAATTAATAAATCAGTTAAAATCTCCTTCAATCACCATCACGTTGCAACTCTTAAAATTGATTTACATGCAAATTTTAGTCAAATTATATTATAACCCATAGTATGACTGTGCCATATGTCACAAATTGACACATATGTCATAAATCGACATAAAAGTCACTCAATATTTTAATTATGTTTAGGTAAATTTCCCTTTCTAAAAAGTGATTATTTTTTGTATTTTAGTAATTCAAAATAGTTTTTATAAACAGGGCTTTAAAGTAAGTCAAAGCCAAGTCAAAAGTATAGATAGTGTATGAAAAGTGAAAATAAGAGAGTATGTATTTACCCTAAAGACATACAACGCATTACAGGTAAAAGTTATCGTCAAAGTATAAGAGTCCTTCAAAAGATTAGAACAGACCTTAATAAGCTTCCAAATGAGGTTGTAAGTATTGAAGAGTTCTGTCAGTATACTAGTTTAAAATATGAACAAGTTGAACATTTAATTGTTGGTTAATTTTTAAAACTTATCTAGTTAGAAAATGAACGTTACTTGTCTAATAAATAGATAGCTAGCAAACCAAATTTTAATAATAATAATATAATTTGTAAATCTTTTTTAGTAAATTTGAGGTATCAACACAGTTGTGAAGAAATGCTGTGATTTGAAGGGGTACAATTAGGAGTACTTGAAAAAAATAATATATATAATTATTTATATATCAACTACATAGAACTAGGTAATCAATCCCTCTTTCTCCGCGAGCTGAAAAGCAAATGGAAACAAAACCCACTAAATTCAACGATTTAGTGGGTTTTTTCTTTTTAGGTTGTATCAAATTATTCATAAAATCTCAAAGTTTAGGTGTCTTTCGAGGTGTCACTAAAAAATTAAAATTTAAGTGACTCCTTTCAACAAAAAGCACCACTACATTAAGATGTTCAACAACATATTCAAAAATTGTACATCTTGTGTGTAGTTATTAAATAGAATAAATTTAGTAATAACTTTAAGGTCACCAATAATGAACACATCTGTATCAATTCTCTTTTATATAAAGAGAGCAAAAGTCAACACATTAGGAGTTTGTCCAATCTACACCAGAGTTACAATTAATGCTAAACGATTTGAGTTTAGTACTAATAAATACATCAATCCTGATAAATGGTCTAATGAAGGTACTAAAGTAAAGGGTTGCAATGAAGATGCTAGGACAATAAATAGTCATCTTGATTATTTAAAAAACCAAGTTTTAGAAGCTGAAAAAAGACTTTTCAAAAAAGACATTAGTATTTCTTCTGAAAATCTAAAAAATGAATTATTCGGATTATCTGAAAATAAACGCATGCTCGTTCCTATCTTCCAAGACCACAACAACAAAATAAAAGAATTAGTTGGTAAAGAGTACGCACCAGGAACATTAGAACGTTATACCACTTCATTAAAACATACTATAGAATTCATGCAATGGAAATACAATGTTTCCGATATTGATATTACCAAGATTGATCATGCTTTTATTACCGATTATGAATTCTGGTTAAGAAGCGTTCGCAATTGCGCTAATAACACAGCTGTAAAATACATCAAGAACTTCAATAAAATAATAAAGATTTGTTTGGCCAATAACTGGCTAGATAAAAATCCTTTCGCAAACTATAAATCGAAAGTTAAAGAAGTGGAACGAGTTTACCTCAACGAAACAGAGATTCAGTCTATAATTGAAAAAGACTTTAAAACTGAAAGACTGTCTTTAGTTCGAGATATATTCCTTTTTAGCTGCTTTACTGGTTTGGCTTACATAGATGTCAAAAACTTGACAAAGTCGCATATAAGCTTTGGTATAGATGGCGAGAAATGGATATTTACGCATAGACAGAAAACAGAATCCGCTTCTAAAATTCCAATCCTTCCCGTTACACAAATGATTATTGATAAATATGCAGATAATCCACAATGTTTAAATGAAGATAAGCTGCTTCCAATTTTATCCAATCAAAAAATGAACGCTTATTTAAAAGAAATTGCTGGAGTTTGTGAAATTGAAAAAGAATTAACCTTTCATATTGCACGACATACTTTTGCAACTACCGTAACACTTACTAATGGTGTGCCGATAGAAAGCGTTAGTAAAATGCTTGGTCATAAGAATTTAAGAACTACACAACATTATGCAAAAGTGTTAGATAGAAAAGTGAGTGATGATATGAGAATATTAAAAGAAAAATATAACTCAGTCAATGCAATCAAAAAGCAAATAACTAATTGATTTTAACATTTTTTTTATAGTTATTAATTTGTTTTGATTAACTTTGATATGTTTTATAACATTCAATGAAAAAATCATACTTCATATTTTTAGTACTTTTCGGAATATTTCTTATTCCGAATAATGCTATTGCATGTGGAAATGGTAATGATTCATGCGAAAAAGAAATAACTACTACTAAGACACATGAAAGAAGTTGCTGTGAAAATGATTCTGATGAAAAAGGATGTGAAGGAAGTTGTGGTCATTCTAAATGTGGTTGTGCTTCAACTTTTACAACTAGTTCTACTTCAATCTTCAATCAATTAAAATTTAATACTATTTTTAACTTTTCAACTATAACAAAAGTTAACTTTCATTATACCATACCTTCGCTTTCAGAGGGTTATTCTTCAATATGGCTTATTCCTAAAATAAGCTAAAATTACTATTTGACAGCCATACTTATGTCAATTTTATAGCGATTGCTATATATTTAAAAGCAGCTTAAAATATAACTTCCATGCATTTTACATGTTTGTCTTATTTTTCCAGCAATCAATTATTCAAAACTTATTTAAAAAACAAATTCAAAAAAAGATTTTTTTGAATACAAAATCATATAAAATGAAAAAATCATTATTAAAAGTAATGTTAGCAATTGTTGTATTGTTATCAACGACAATGAATGCACAAATAAAAAACACCAAAACAGAAGAAGTAAAAATTTCTGGAAACTGTGGTATGTGTAAAAAAACTATTGAAAAAGCAGGTAATATTAAAGATATCGCTTCAGTAGATTGGAATAAAGAAACTAAAATAGCAACATTAATTTATGATGCAAAAAAAACAAATCAAGAAGAAATTTTGAAGCGTATTGCTTCTGCTGGCTATGATAGTGAAAAAATTTCAGCACCTGACGCTATTTATAATAATTTACCTGGATGTTGCCAATATGATAGAACTGCAAAAGAAAATAGTAAAGATTCTAAAACTGTAGCTACCATAGAAAAAGTTGAAACTGTGAAAATTTCAGGAAACTGTGGAATGTGTAAAAAGACTATTGAAAAAGCAGGAACTATTGAAGGGATTTCAAAAGTAGAATGGAATAAAGAAACTAAAATCGCAACTTTAACCTATGATGATACTAAAACTAATAAGGATGAAATACTTAAACGTATAGCTAAAGCTGGATATGACTCAGAACTTTTTAAAGCAAAAGACAAAGATTATGACAACCTTCCGGGATGTTGTCAATATGATAGAGAATAATTGTGCTTTAATAATTAATAACTAACCTATTCTTCCATTGTGCAACTACTTTGGAAGAATATTTAGAAAGTGTTGACTAAAAATAAATTAGTAAGCTATTAACTTTTTCATTGGTTAAAATGACATATTCAAATGTTAAATAAAATAATAAAATATTTTCTAGAAAATAAATTAGTAGCTGTACTTATACTAACAGTTATAATTGTTTGGGGTATTGCTACAGCACCTTTTAATTGGAATGTACCCTTTGTTCCATCGGATTCTGTTGCGGTTGATGCTATTCCTGATATTGGTGAAAACCAACAAATTGTTTTTACTCAATGGCAAGGCAGATCTCCTCAAGATATTGAAGACCAAATATCTTATCCATTAACCACTTATTTATTAGGAATTCCTGGTGTAAAATCGATTAGAAGTAATTCCATTTTTGGTTTTTCAAGTATCTATATCATTTTCGATGATGATATTGAATTTTACTGGTCTAGATCCAGAATACTTGAAAAGTTAAACTCATTACCCAACAGTTTATTACCTGAAAATGTAAAACCATCACTAGGTCCAGATGCAACAGCACTAGGACAAGTATACTGGTACACGGTCGAAGGAAGAGATAAAGAGGGTAACCCAACGGGTGGATGGGATTTACAAGAAATTAGAACGGCACAAGATTTCTATATAAAGTACGGACTAAATGCTGTAAAAGGAGTTTCTGAAGTTGCATCAATTGGAGGTTTCGTTAAAGAATACCAAGTTGATGTTAATCCAGATGCGTTAAAGGCATATAATATAAGTTTGATGCAGGTAATGACAGCTGTACAAAAATCAAACAAAGATGTTGGTGCAAAAACAATAGAAATAAACCAAGCCGAATATTTAGTTAGAGGTTTAGGTTATGTAAAAAAAGTAGAAGACATTGAGCTAGCAGTTGTTGCTGTTAAAGATAATGTGCCTATTCGTATTAAAGATATTGGTGTAGTTGCATTAGGGCCAGAAACAAGAAGAGGAATCTTAGATAAAGGTGGTGCTGAAGCCGTAGGAGGTGTTGTAATTGCTCGTTATGGTTCTAACCCATTAGAAGTAATTAATGGAGTTAAAACAAAAATTAACGAAATCGCTTCAGGATTACCTAAAAAAACTTTAGCCAATGGTGTAGAAAGTCAATTAACGATTATTCCTTTTTATGACCGTACAGA
Organism: Flavobacterium gelidilacus DSM 15343; assembly: GCF_000422685.1. Taxonomy (GTDB): domain Bacteria; phylum Bacteroidota; class Bacteroidia; order Flavobacteriales; family Flavobacteriaceae; genus Flavobacterium; species Flavobacterium gelidilacus. The sequence goes on from NZ_AUGN01000012.1 coordinate 5,463, forward strand.
ATTAATTCAAGAAACGATAGGAACATTAGAAACAGCTCTTTCTCATGAAGTTTTAATTAGTATAATTGTTGTTTTGCTTTTGGTTTTTAATTTAAGAGCCTCTTTAATTATTTCAAGTTTGTTACCTGTTGGTGTACTATTAACTTTTATAGTAATGCGATATGCTGGTGTAGATGCCAATGTAGTAGCTTTATCCGGAATTGCTATTGCAATTGGAGTCATGGTGGATGTTGGAATTATTTTTGTCGAAAACATAATTCGGCACCTTGAAATGCCAGAGAATCATGGAGTAAAAGGAGCAAAATTAATGCAAGTAATTTATGAAGCAACTACCGAAGTTGTTTCAGCAATTTCAACAGCTTTAGCCACAACAGTAGTGAGTTTTATCCCAGTTTTTGCAATGGAATCTGCCGAAGGTAAGTTATTTAGACCTTTAGCTTTTACCAAAACTTTTGCATTGTTAGGTGCTTTTGTATTAGGATTAGTCATACTACCTTCTTTAGCTAATTATATTTTTGGAATTGATTTTGATAAAAAAAGAGTAAAACGTTTTTGGGGATATGTGTTTATTTCTGGAGGAATTCTATTAAGTATTTATTTCAAAATTTGGCTTCCTTTAGCTTTAACTTTAATGGGCTTTTATGATATTTTCAATCATAAAATTCCTCAAAAATTTCAACCCTATACAAAACATTTTAATTTAGTAATAGTTTTATTTATAGTCTCTTTTTTCCTTACGGAAGAATGGATGCCATTAGGTCCACAAATAAGTGTAATTGGTAATTATTTATTCGTTATTGCTCTTTTAGGGATAATATTGTCAGCCCTTTTAACGATTGTCAATTCTTATGAAAGAGTACTTCGATGGTGTTTAGAAAACAAAGGGAAGTTCATGTTGCTGCCTCTGGTTACTTTGCTTTTCGGACTTTTAGTATGGATTGGTTTTGATAGTACTTTTGGTGTGGTAGCAAAAGGTTTTGACAAATTAGGTTGGAATATTCGAAATTCGAAAGTTTGGTCTGTTCCATCACACATTTTCCCAGGAATAGGTTCTGAATTTATGCCAACACTTAATGAAGGAAGTTATTTATTAATGCCAACCTCAATGCCACATGCTGGTGTAGAACAAAATAGAAAAGTGGTTGGGCAGCTCGATATGATTCTAAATCATATTCCCGAAGTAGATATGGCTGTTGGAAAATTAGGTCGTGTAGAAAGTGCCTTAGATCCTGCTCCAATTTCTATGTATGAGAATATCATCAATTACAAACCAGAATTTATTTTGGATACCAAAGGACATAGAATGCGTTTTAAAACAGATGATGATAATCGTTTTATTACCAAATCTGGGGATAGTCTAACACATGACCAAGCTCTAAAACAAGCTATTTCAATTAAGAATTTAATTCCAGATGAAGAGGGTACTTTCTATAGAAATTGGCGCGATATTATTAAATCACCTGATGATATTTGGAATGAAATTGTAAATGCTTCAAAAATACCAGGTGTTACATCAGCTCCAAAACTGCAACCTATTGAAACGCGTTTAGTAATGCTTCAAACAGGTATGAGAGCTCCTATGGGTATAAAAGTTTTTGGTCCAGATTTAAAAACAATTGAAGAGTTTGGATTAAAACTTGAATCAATACTTAAAGAAGTTCCTTCTGTAAAAAAAGAAGCTGTTTTTGCGGACAGAATCGTTGGGAAACCATATTTACATCTAAACATTGACCGTGAAAAAATTGCACGTTTTGGCTTAAATGTGGAAGATATTCAACAAACAATAGAAACAGCTATTGGAGGTATGAAAATAGCATCAACCGTTGAAGGCAGAGAACGTTATCCAATAAGAGTTCGTTATCCAAGGGAATTAAGAGATAGTCCAGAAGCATTAGGTAAAATTTTAGTAGCAACCCCTACTGGAGCACAAATTCCATTAGGACAATTAGTCCAATTTGAATACAAAAAAGGACCACAAGCCATTAAAAGTGAAGATACTTTTTTAGTGGGTTTCGTTTTATTTGATAAAAATGATACTTATGCAGAAGTTGATGTAGTGAATGATGCACAAAAAGCTATTCAATCTAAAATTGATTCGGGCGAATTAAAAGTTCCACAAGGTATTAATTATAAATTTTCAGGAAGTTACGAAAACCAAATTCGAGCAATGAAAAGACTTTCCATTGTAATTCCTATTTGTTTAGTGGTTATCTTCTTATTACTATACTTCCAGTTCAAAACCATTATTGCATCTTCTATCCATTTCTCTGGTGTATTTGTCGCGTTTGCAGGTGGTTTTATAATGCTTTGGTTATACGGTCAAGATTGGTTTATGAATTTTGCAATTGCAGATGTAAACATGCGTGATTTATTCCAAATACACACAATCAATTTAAGTGTAGCAGTTTGGGTAGGTTTTATTGCTTTATTTGGAATTGCAACAGATGATGGTGTAATTATGGGAACTTACATACATCAAGTCTTTGAAGAAAAAAATCCACAAACTGTTACTGATGTGAGAGAAGCTGTAGTTGAAGCTGGTAAAAAAAGAGTAAGACCTGCAATGATGACTGCCGCTGTTGCAATTATTGCTTTACTTCCTGTATTAACCTCAACGGGTAAAGGTTCTGATATTATGATACCAATGGCAATACCAACATTCGGTGGAATGTCAATACAAATCATGACCATGTTTGTTGTACCAGTATTACAAGCATATTGGAGAGAAACGGTAATAAAAAATAAAGAAAAAAGAAATGCGTAAACTATTAATTATTTCAATCTTGTTTTTTGCTTTTAGCGCAAAAGGTCAATCTATAAACGATTATTTTTTAATCGCTACAGAAAATAATCCTGAGCTAAAAGCAAAGTATAAAGAGTTTGAAGCTTCCATGCAAAGAATACCGCAAGTAAGTTCTTTACCAGATCCAAATCTTTCGATAGGTTATTTTATTTCACCCGTAGAAACAAGACTTGGTCCTCAAAATATGCGATTCTCACTGTCGCAAATGTTTCCTTGGTTTGGGACTTTAAAAGCTCAAAAAAATGTGGCAACTTTAATGGCAGAAAGTAAATACCAAGCTTTTTTAAATACTAAAAACCAATTATTTTCTCAAGTTGCAGCAGTTTATTATCCATTATACGAATTGGTTAAGCTTCAAAATATTGAACAAGAAAACATCAAAATTCTAGAATCATACAAAAATATTGCCAATGCAAAATTTGAAAACGGAAAAGGAAATTTAGTAGATGTTTTGCGTGTAGATATTATGATAAAAGATGCACAAACTAATCTAGAGATTTTAAATAAAAAAGAACCTGCACTTATATCATGGCTTAATAGTATTTTAAATCGAAAGTACGACGAAAAAATTGTGGTGTCTCAAGAAATAGAAGTAATCGAATTACCGTTTCAATATCGTAAAGATTCTATTGCCACAAATCCATTATTGCAAGAATTGGAACTTAAAAAACAAGCTTCAGATGTAGCTATTGAAGTTGCAAGAAAACAAGGGTTACCTAAATTAGGCTTGGGACTAGATTATGTTTTAGTTGGTAAAGGAATGAATAATTTTCCCGATTCTGGTAAAGATGTTATTATGCCTATGGTAACCTTTAGTTTGCCAATTTTTAGAAAAAAATACAAGGCAGCAACTAATGAGGCAAAGCTGATGCAAGAAAGTTATTCTTTTCAAAAGGAAGCGTATGAAAACAAATTGAATGGCACCTATTATAAACTTGTTTTTGAATTGGAGAAAGAACGTGATTTATTAAAACTATATGAAGGGCAAGTTACAACACTTTCCAAAAGTTTAAATCTATTATTAGCATATTATAGCAATGCAAACAAAGACTTTGAAGAAGTATTGCGTATGCAACAAGAACTTTTAAAGTACCAAAAAATGCAGTTGTCAAGTATAAGTACATTTTATATAAAATTAGCTGAATTAGATTATTTAACAGCAAAACAATTTTAATCATGAACATAGATAAAAAAACAAAAATAGTAGCGTTAGTAACTTTAATTATAGGGGTTTTACTAGGGGCTTTGATATTTGGAGGAAATTCTAATGAAGAAGAACAAAAAACAGAAATGTCTTCAAAAGCAGAAGTTTGGACATGTTCTATGCATCCACAAATTAGACAACCAGAACCTGGTGATTGCCCAATATGTGGAATGGACTTAATACCATTAGCATCAGATAATGATGCAGCTGATCCAGATGCAATTAGTATGTCAGAATCAGCAATGATTATTGCAGGTGTCTCTACTTATAAAGTTGGAAATACAGATGGAATTAAGGAGATTTCTTTAAACGGTAAAATTGAAGTTAATGAAAAAACTGTATACAGTCAATCCTCTCATATTCCCGGTCGTATTGAAAAAATTCAAGTGTCATTCGTTGGCGAATACGTTAAAAAAGGACAAGTCGTTGCTTACATATATTCACCAGAATTAGCAAGTGCACAACAAGAACTTATTGAAGCTTATAGTGTAAAAGACATTCAACCGCAATTATTCGAATCGGTTAAAACGAAATTGAAAAATTGGAAAGTGTCAGATGCAACTATTAATAGTATTATTTCATCAGGCAAAACACAAGATAAATTTCCTATTTACGCAGATGTTTCAGGTTATATTATTAAAAAAAATGTAGAGCTTGGAGATTATTTGCAAAAAGGGCAAACCCTGTATGATGTTGCAGATTTATCAACCGTTTGGGTACTATTTGAAATATACGAATCCGATATGGCATATATCAAAAAAGGAAATAAAGTGAGTTATACGGTAGCATCTTTTCCTGGAGAAACCTTTTCGGGAACAATTGCATTTATCGATCCATTTATAAACCCAATGACACGAATTGCAAAAGCTAGAGTTGAAGTTGCAAATTCAGGGTTAAAGTTTAAACCTGAAATGTTTGTTTCTGGAACAATACAAACGAAAGTAGATTCTAAAAAGGCAACATTAAGTGTACCTAAATCGGCTGTGATGTGGACAGGAAAACGTTCCATTGTCTACATCAAAAATGAATCCGAAAAAGGTATTTCTTTCAAATTAAGAGAAGTCACTTTAGGGCCATTATTGGGTAATGAATACATAATTGAAGAAGGTTTAGATATAGGTGAAGAAATAGTTGCAAACGGAACGTTCAATGTTGATGCTGCTGCACAATTAGCAGGCAAACCAAGCATGATGAATCTTGAAGGTGGAAAAGTAAATACAGGTCACAATCATGGTGACGCTACTATGACAATGAGTGATGACAAAAAAGTTGTGTTAAAAGAAGAAAAAACCACTATTAGTGCAGAAGCTAAAAAAGTATTACAACCTTTATATAAAAGTTATTTTGAATTAAAAGATGCCTTAACAAAAGATGATTTTAATTCGGCTAAAAAAGCCTTGTTAGAATTGGAAAAATCGTTTGGCAAAGTAAACATGAGTGTATTCAAAGGAGAATCTCATAAAGTATGGATGAATTATCAAACAGAGCTGAAAAAGCAGACACTTCATGCTACACATATAAAAAACATTAAGGAATTAAGAATGTCATTCGAACCAATTTCAAATGTAATGATAGCAATGACAAAGGCTTTTAATCCTTTAAATGAGAGTGCATACGTTCAGTTTTGTCCTATGGCTAATAGTGATAAAGGTGCAAATTGGTTAAGTAAAGAGAATAAAGTAGTTAACCCATATTTTGGAGCATCCATGATAAAATGTGGAGAAGTAAAAGAAACAATTAAATAAATTAATAATTAAATAAATTTAAAAATCATGAAAAAAGTAATCGGAATTTTAGTAGTAGCTTTAATAAGCGTAACCATTTCTTGTAAAGAAAATAAAGAACAAGAAAATATGGATGGCACCAAGCATAACGAAGAAATGCAAATGGAATCTCACGAAGGACATGACCATTCTAATGGGGAAGAAACTAGTCAAAGAGAAATTACTCAAAACAATACTAAAAATGGTGAAACAGCAGCCATATTAGATGCTTATTTTGAAATCAAAAATGGTCTAGTTGCAGATAGTAAAGAGAAAACAGCATCAGGAGGCAATAATCTTTTAGTCGCAATTTCAAAATTTGATATGTCAAAACTTTCAGAAGAAGCACATAAAGAATATATGGAAATTGAAGAAAGTGCTAAAGAACATGCTGAGCATATTGTAAAAAGTGATATCGACCACCAAAGAGAACATTTTGAAGGCTTAAGTACTGACATCACTGATTTAGTAGCGCTTCTTGGAACGGACAAGGTGGTGTATCAAGATTTTTGCCCAATGGCAAATAACAACAAAGGTGCGCTTTGGTTAAGTGAAGTAAAAGAAATTAAAAACCCTTATTATGGTTCAAAAATGCTAAAATGTGGAAGTATCAAAAAGCAAATTAACTAAATGAAATCTTTTAAAATCAGTTTATTGGTTTTACTGATTGTGTTTGTGGGAATTCAATTTATTCCCACAAAACGCAATCAAAGTGAGAACGTACCCAAGACCGATTTTATAATCGTAAATAATGCACCAAAAAATATTAAAAATACCTTTCAAACTTCATGTTATGATTGTCATAGCAACAATACATCATATCCTTGGTACAATAAAGTACAACCAGTTGCTTGGCTTTTAGAAAATCACATTGAAGAAGGTAAAGCAGAATTAAATTTTAGTGAATGGGATAATTATTCAGATAGAAGAAAAAAGAGTAAATTAAAGTCAATTATAAGCCAAATTGAGGATAATGAAATGCCTCTGTCATCATATACAATTATTCACAAAAACGCCAATCTTTCCAATCAACAAAAAAGCGAAATTATAGATTGGATAAGTAAATTAGATATGAAATAATATTAGGATTCAATTGATTAGCAAAAATATATAAAAACAACTATTTAATAAAAAAATAAAAACATGGAAGAAAATAACATGCACACAAAGAAAAACCCTTATATTAAGTTTGCCATAATAATGGCTGTTTCATTCGTAATAATGTATTCGGTCATGTTTTTAAATGTTGAGACATTTAGCCATATATTTAATAGTATTACTCGATTTTACATGACAACTTTAATGATAACTACTATGGCAATATCAATGTTATTATTTATGTGGAAAATGTATCCAAATCGTAAAATCAATTTTGGCATAATTGCATTTGCAGCTGTTTCTTTTTTTGGAACTTTATACCTGTTACGAACCCAAACTTTTATTACAGATATTCAATATATGAAAGCAATGATTCCACATCATTCATCAGCTATAATGACGAGTAGTAATGTTGATTTTAAAGATCCTGAACTCAAAAAATTAGCAGAAGATATCATCATCGCTCAAGAAAAAGAGATTAATCAGATGAAAGAAATGATTAACCGATTAGAAAAATAAAGAAATTATGAAAATTTTTATCAAAAACATGGTTTGTTATCGTTGTAAATTGATGGTAAAATCTGAGTTAGAAAAACTTGGACTTCACCCTATCATTATCGATATGGGCGAAATTACACTCAAAGAAAAATCTATTTATATGGTAAAAGATGAATTGATTAAAAATCTAGAATCAATGGGATTAGAACTCATGGACGACAAAAGAAGCCAAACCATTGAAAAAATAAAAATCTTAATTTTAGATTTAATAAATCATTCAGAAGTAGTTTTAAAAATAAATTTATCTAATTATCTTAGTGAACAACTTAACCAAAATTATCATTATTTAAGTAATCTTTTTACAGAAGCAAACGGTACAACAATTGAACATTATTTTATTACTCAAAAAATAGAACGTGCCAAAGAATTATTAATATTCGATGAACATTCATTGAGCGAAATTGCATATCAACTTAATTATAGTAGTGTAGCTCATTTAAGTAAACAATTTAAAAAAATTACAGGTTTAACTGCTACTCATTTTAAAAAACTTAAAATTAAAAAACGTAAACTACCTGAAAATCTGTAAATTATACCAAACATATACAAAGTTGTACAACATAAAATACTAGTTTCAGACGGATATTTGATGTATTAATTTTAAACAAAAAAATGATACATTCTTACAATATTACCGGAATGAGTTGCGATGGTTGTCGTAGCAAAGTAGAAAAAAATTTAAATACTATTAATGGTGTTAAAGCTAAAGTTTCGTTAAATCCACCAGTAGCTACAATAACAATGGAGAAACATGTTCCTACTGAACAGTTACAAGCAGCATTAACAACTGCAGGAGAATACACTATAACAATGGCTACTGTCACAAATACTGCACCTCAGAAAGAAGACAACCCTATTAAAAAATCATGTTGTTAAAAACCAATACATAGCACTCCATCAAAGTAGTCAATAGAGAAGCAACATTTAATTCTCATTCTTTATTCATCACTAACTACTCATTCATGGTGTCACAACAATATTCAAAACCCTTGTAGTGTTACCGAAAATCAGAAAATAAAAGACAGAAAGATTTTTTGACAGTTAGTCTATGGAGGCAGTTGAAGTTTCTAAAAGTGAAGAAATCACAATGATGTTAAAAAGAGATATATTCCATAATTAGATTCAAAACTGGTAAATCAGATAGTAACTCGATTTACACAAATTGTATTATATATTTTAAATGTAATATTCTCTATTTTAATTAAATAAGAATACAAAGATTATTAATATAATATTTTACACAAAGTTATTATCGTAATTTTCTAAAATAGAACGGAAGTTGTTCAAAAAATATAATCTTAAAATCAATATACTAGATTAATTTAAACAATATGAAAACACTAATAATTATTTTATCAGCAATTGGGCTATTCAGTTTAAACAGTTGCAATCAAAAAAAAGATGTAAAAACCAAGCTTAAAAATGCTGAAATAAAGAACGAAATCATTAAAAACATTGCAGAGAATATAGATTATATCTCACCTTATCACAATAGTGTTGCAGCAGTCAAAAAGGGAAGTAATTGGGGATTTATGGATAAAAAAGGTGCTATCGTCATCAATTTTAGAGAGGATTTGGTTTCCACCGAAATAAACAATGATAATTATCCAATTTTTAGTAATGAAAGATGTCTCATCAGCAAAGAAAAAGATGGTATCCCATATTTTGGATACATAGATAAATCGGGTAAAACAGTTATTGAGCCTCAGTTTCTAAATGCTACTAATTTCAATAAAAATGCAGCGATTGTATTAAAGTTGGTAAAAGAAAAATTAGGTACAAATGAATTAATGAAAAACGTGGTGAGCTACGAATACTTCGAAGTAGTTATTGATAAGGATGGAAAAACAGGTCAATATTTAAGCGAAGAACCTATACACATTACGCTAGCCAATCAGAATATGAAAGACAAACCTGTAATTACCTCAAAATTTATTGCTGATAACCTAATTGCTATCAGGAATAAAAGTAACAATTGGACAATAAAAAAAATCAACGAAAAATAGGAAAAAACGCAATAAAAACAACAATTAATTAAAATCAAATAATATGAAAACACTGGTAATTATTTTTTCGGTAATTGGTTTGCTAACATTTAACAGTTGCAACCAGAAAACAGACACTAAAGCTATTTTAGATAACCCTGATTCAAGAAAGGAAATTTTTAGCACTATTGCTGGAGACCATGATTTAATGACGGAATTCATGGAAGATATGCACGGTAATAATCATGCAATGCAAATGATGCAGGGCAACAAAAAAATGATGGACTCTATGATGCAAGGAGAAGGTATGCAAATGATGATGAAAGATAGTACAATGATGAACGGAATGATGAACGACAGCAAGATGATGGGTAATATGATGAAAATGATGAACGAAAAAGGTATGATGAGTAAAGAATGTATGGAATCTTGCACAAAGATGATGAGCGAAAAAGGAATGGATATGAAGGGAATGAACAAGATGGGTAATATGGATGCTTCAGCTAAAGAAGACCATTTAGAACATCATTAATTTTTTAATAACTAAAACTTAAATCAATGAAAAAAAATCACTGGATATGGATGATTATAGGTTGTGGATTACCACTCCTCTTCATCTTTTTAGCACCTTCTTTTGGTTTTGGAGGCGGTTCATCACTCTTTATTTTTATCCTTTTTATGTTTGCCTGTCATCTATTTATGCCTCACGGGTCACATAGTCATACTGGTCATAACCATTCCCAACATGGGCAAAAGCAACAAGAACATAATAAAGAAATACCTAGCGTAAAATCTAAAGAAGAACATAAAGATCATCAACATCACTAAAAACAACTTAAAACTTAAAATTATGCACGATTACGATGGAAATTACGGAGGAATGCACCTTATTTGGTGGATTATTTGGATGATTTTTATAATATGGATTTTCGCAACTCCATGGAATATTCCAGGACAGAGAGCAAAAAAAGATTCACCACTTGATATTTTAAAAAAACGTTTTGCTAAAGGTGAGATATCAAAGGAAGAATATGAAGAATCTAAAAAGTTATTAAAATCAGAAAACTAATTTAAAACCAAAATACTATGTTACAAATAAACGTGAAAAAACTCGGTTTTGCTTTCGGTTTTACGGGAGCACTACTATATTTAGGATGTATAATTGTTATGTTAACTGCGGGTAAAGAAGGAACTGTTACTTTCTTCAACAACCTTTTACATGGCCTAGACACTTCTAGCATCATAAGAATGGATGTACCATTATTAGATGCATTCTTTGGCATTATACAAACGTTCATCTTAGGATGGCTTGTAGGTGCTTGCGTTGCAGCTTTTTATAACGCACAGATTAATGTTATAAAATAGGAATGCTATTTGGATTTGTGAAGCTCGTTTGATTTATAAGTTAGTAATATTAGTAATAACTGTAAATAGTTATAAAATATGAAAAACAATCAAACAAAGAAATAGTCTTATGATAAAAAACACCAAAGATAAAAACAATAAACTTTCACTAATAGGTTCAATATCTCTTGGAACGGGTGCGATGATTGGCGCTGGCATATTCGTCCTTATGGGACAAATAGCAGAACTAGTGGGCGATTTATTTCCTATTGCTTTTATCGCAGGTGCCATTGTCGTAGGTTTCAGTTCTTATTCCTACGTCAAGTTCTCAAATGCGTTCCCTTCTTCAGGTGGTGTAGTCAAATTTTTAAATAAATCGTATGGTCCAGGAACTACAACTGGTGTCTTTTCATTATTGATGTACGTCTCAATGGTCGTTTCACAGAGTTTGGTAGCGGGTACATTTGGGGCTTACACACTTCGATTATTCCCAGAGCGTTTTGCCAGTTTTGCTTCCATTCTTGGTATACTTCTTTTGGTAATCGTATTTATCGTGAATATTTTAGGAAACAAAGTCATTGGAACAACAGCTACTTTTACAGCTGTCATAAAAGTATTCGGTATCGCATTACTTGCAATTGCAGGTTTAATAGTTTCAGGATTTCCAGATATTACTGGAAATTACATCCCAAAAAATACTGAAAAATTGCCAATCGGAATTGGTTTCGTTGCTTCATTAGCATTAGCAATTCTAGCATATAAAGGATTCACTACTATTACAAATCAAGGTGGAGATATAGCAAACCCTAACAAAAACCTAGGACGATCTATAATAGCATCTATTCTTATTTGTACTATTATTTATGTTGCCTTAGCACTTGCCGTTGCGGGAGGATTAAGCATTCCTGAAATCATCAAAGCAAAAGATTACGCTTTAGCTGCAGCAGCAGAACCTGTGTTTGGAAAATGGGGTACTTGGATTACCGTAACCATCGCAATTGTTGCAACCTTTTCAGGTGTCATTGCAAGTGTGTTTTCTTCCTCTCGTCTATTGGAAATGTTAAGTAACATGAAACAAGTCCCCTCTTTAAAAAGACTTGGGAACTTTAAAAACCCTGCACTTATATTCACAGTTTCCCTCGCAATTTTATTAACATTCTTGTTCGATTTAACGAGAATCGCATCTATTGGAATTATTTTTTATCTAATTATGGATATTGCAATCCATTGGGGACTTTTCCGTCATCTTAAAAAGGAAGTAGATTTTATACCTATCATTCCGCTTATCGCAATCGTTATGGATATAGTAGTTCTTTCAGCATTTTTATACGTAAAATACATAAACGATCCTTTGGTGCTAATTGTAGCAGCAATTGGAATTATTCTAATGATTATTTCGGAACGTTTTTTTATGATTTCGCATACAGATGATGATGGGGAAATGCAAATGGGAATGGACACTAATGATTAATTTAAAAATAAAATTATATGAAAAATATTGCAGTTATAGGTTACGGAGTTATCGGAAAAAGAGTTGCTGACGCCATAAGCAAACAAGAAGACATGAAACTTTCCGGAGTATGTGACATCATTAGTGATTGGCGTATTCAAAATGCTGTACGAAAAGGATACAACATCTATTACGCAACACCCGAAGCCGAAAAGGAAATGACAACTGCAAATATTCCATTAAAAGGAAGCACGCAAGACCTTTTGAAAAATGTAGATTTAGTAGTGGATTGTACTCCAAAAAATATAGCGGCACAAAATATAAAAATCTACAAAGAAATAGGCATCAAATATATTGTTCAAGGTGGCGAAAAACATGAAACCACTGGTCATTCTTTTAGTGCCGAAAACAATTATAATTCAGCAATAAATTTGAATGCAACAAGGGTTGTTTCCTGTAATACTACTTCCATATTAAGAACATTAACAACCTTAAAAAAAGCAGACTTACTAGAGTATGCGAGAGGTACATTATTAAGAAGAGCTACAGACCCATGGGAAAGTCATTTAGGAGGTATAATGAATACAATGGTACCCGAAAGAGAAATACCAAGTCATCAAGGTCCTGATGCAAAAAGTGTAGACCCAGATTTAGATGTGATTACTTCTGCTGTAAAAGTTCCAGAAACTTTAAGCCATATGCACTATTGGAATGTAAAGTTAAAAAAACATACCACTAAAGAAGAAGTGCTAAAAGCTTTTAAAACATCCAGTCGTATTAAATTAATACGCTATGATCAAGGACTGGTTTCTAATAACACCATTAAGGAAATGTTTCTAGATATGGGAAGACCATGGGGCGACATGTATGAAGTGGCTCTTTGGGAAGATATGTTAAAAGTTGTAGGCGATGAATTGTTTTATGCCTATGTAGTCGATAACCAAGCGATTGTTATTCCCGAAACTATCGATGCCATTAGAGCACTTACCGGAATTGAAATGGATGCAAATAAATCTATTGCTAAAACAAATGAAAGTTTAGGAATTCATTAAATCCTTTTAAAATGAAAACAGAAAAAAACATATCGGAAATTTTAGGAGAAAAAGCAGCATACTATTTAGACTACGTTTGCGAGAAAATTACAAAAGACCAATTGCAAACACCAAGTAAAAATAGTCTTGACAACGTATTTGTAGATAGTAACAGAAATCCACAAGTACTTCGAAGTCTTACACAAATGTATAATCATGGAAATTTGGGTGGTACTGGATATTTAAGTATTTTACCTGTCGACCAAGGAATTGAACATAGTGCCGCATTTTCATTCTATAAAAATCCAGCGTATTTTGATCCCGAAAATATAATTAAACTCGCTATTGAAGGAGGTTGTAATGCGGTAGCTTCCACTTTTGGCGTTTTAGGATTGAATGCAAGAAAATATGCGCATAAAATACCATTTATTGTAAAAATTAATCATAACGAATTACTTACCTATCCTAATAAATATAATCAAACATTATTTGGCAAAGTGAAATCTGCTTGGAATATGGGCGCTGTTGCTGTAGGTGCAACCATTTATTTCGGATCTGAAGAAAGTGACAGACAAATCAAAGAAATTGCAGAAGCATTTGAAGAAGCCCACAATTTAGGAATGGCAACTATTTTATGGTGCTATACACGTAATGATGCATTTAAAACTAAAAAAGAAGATTTTCATGCTGCTGCCGATATTACAGGACAAGCTAATCATTTGGGTGTAACTATTCAAGCAGATATAATAAAACAGAAGTTGCCAACTAATAATTTCGGATTTAAAGAAATTGGTTTTGGAAAATATGATGATGAAATGTACGAAACGCTTACCTCAGAACACCCTATTGACTTGTGCCGTTTGCAAGTAGCCAATTGTTATATGGGAAAAATAGGATTGATAAATTCTGGAGGTGGTTCTAATGGCAAATCTGATTTGATAGAAGCAATAACAACAGCCGTAATTAATAAAAGAGCTGGCGGTTCTGGTTTAATTCTAGGTCGAAAAGCATTTCAAAAACCTTTTAAAGAAGGTGTCGATTTATTAAATACTATACAAAGTGTTTATCTGGACATGAAAATAACTATTGCTTAAATATAATCAACATGAAAAACATACTTATACCAACCAATTTCTCTGAAAACTGTGCAAAAGCAGCACAACTGGGTATTGAAATGGCTAAACTATATAATTCGGAAATTCACTTTTTACACTTATTAAAAACTCCTGTAGACTGGGTTAAATTGGATAAATTAAAAGAAGAAAGATTCCCAGAAACAGTAAAAGAAATTGGCAAAGCCAAATCTGCTTTAAGAGAATTAGAATTAAGGGCAGAACACGAAGGAGTAAAATGTCGCACTTTTCTTCAATATGATGCTGAACAAGCAGATATTTTAGATCATTCAGGCCATTTTTAACATGATTTTATCATTACTGGAAGCAGTGGTACAAAAGGAGTAATTAGAGAAATAACAGGTTGTAATGTGGAAGATATTGTTCGTAAAGCTAAAGTTCCAGTTATTGTTGTTAAAGATGAAAAAATAAAATTTCCATTTAAAAATATTGTCTTTGTTTCAAATTTTGAAGATGACGTATCTGATGCTTTTGAACAAGCACTATCAATTGCCACAAAATGCGAGGCAAAAATTCACTTATTACAAATAAATACAAAAACAGATTTTAATAGTATTGAGTGTAGTTTAAAAAACATTGAATTATTATTAAAAAAATTCCCAGATTTTGAAAATTACTCAAAAGCAGTCTATAACGAAGATTCTGTGGAAACTGGCATTAATACATTTATTAATGAGCAACCAGTAGATTTAATTGCAATGATTACACACGGCAAAACAGGGTTTTTAAGTCTATTCTCTAAAAGCATCGCTGAAGGTGTTACCAATCATTCTAAGCTACCCGTAATGACTATACATATTTCGAAATGAAAAAGATAATCAACATAGTAAAATACTCTGGAGTAATTGAGGAGTTCAATTTAGATAAGCTGAAAAATTCATTAAGACGAGCTAAAGCTGATGAGCCACTTATTCTTAAAATTGCCAATGAAGTTCAAAGCACTCTTAAAGATGGCATGACAACAAAGCAAATATATAAAATGGCTTTTAAAATGTTAAAAGGTAAGTCAACAGTAAGTGCTTCAAGGTATAAACTAAAAAAGGCTTTAATGGAATTGGGACCGTCTGGTTTTCCTTTTGAAAAAATAATAGGAAAACTACTATCGCACGAAGGATTTAAAACAGAAGTTGGTGTAATTGTACAAGGTAGTTGTGTGCAGCACGAGATAGATGTCATAGCACAAAAGGATAATGAACATTATATGATAGAATGCAAATACCATAGTGACCAAGGCAGATTTTGCAATGTAAAAATTCCTTTATACATCCAGTCAAGATTTTTAGATGTTGAAAAACTATGGAAAAAACAACCAGGACACAATACAAAACTTCATAAGGGATGGGTTTATACAAACACTAGATTCACAACTGATGCAATTCAATATGGTACTTGTATAGGTTTAGGTTTGGCAAGTTGGGATTACCCAAAAGGAAATGGACTTAAAGAACGAATTGACAAATCAGGACTACATCCATTAACTGCTTTAACTACTCTCACCAAAGCAGAAAAATTGAAATTGTTAGACGCAGGTTTAGTGCTTTGCAAGGAAATTTACGATACTCCAACTATTTTGAATCAAATTGGAATACCAAAAGCAAGGCAAAAAAAAATACTTGACGATTCTAAAGAATTATGTAGTAATCATTAAATAATATTGAAAATGAAAAATAATAAAATAAACATTCACTTTTTAGGAGCAGCAGGCACTGTAACTGGCTCTAAATATTTGGTGGATACAGGAGACAAAAAAATATTAATTGATTGTGGTCTTTTTCAAGGACTTAAAGAATTGCGTCTTAAAAATTGGGAATATCCACCAGTTGAAGTGTCAGATATTGATATAGTATTACTAACACATGGTCACATGGATCATACAGGATATTTACCACGATTAGTCAAACAAGGCTTCAACGGACCTATTTATGGAACTAATCCAACCTTGGATATTGCAAAAATTATACTTAATGATAGTGCAAAAATCCAAGAGCAGGAAGCTCAACGTGCCAATAAAGAAGGCTATTCAAAGCATAGCCCAGCAGAACCATTATACGATTTAAAAGATGTGGAAAAAACAATCCCGCATTTTAAGAGTGTTCCACAATCACAATGGATTCCATTGTTCGATGGTATTAAGGCTCGGTTTCAATATAATGGACATATTTTAGGGGCTACATTTATAGAATTGGATGTACACGGAAAACGTTTTGTCTTTTCTGGTGATATAGGAAGAACAAATGATTTACTATTGTATTCACCTTTGAAACCAAAAAAAGCGGATGTACTTTTTATAGAATCAACATATGGGGGTAGATTCCATCAAGAAGAATTAGAAGCCATTCCACAAATTGAAAAATTAGTAAATGAAACCATAAAAAGAGGTGGTAGTTTATTTGTTCCCAGTTTTTCGGTAGAACGTGCCCAATTGATGATGTTTATTTTTTGGAAATTGCTTAAAGAGAATAAGATTCCAAAAGTACAAATGATAATGGATAGTCCTATGGGGGCTAACGTATTGGAACTGTTTCATCGTACAAAAGATTGGCATAAATTAGAAGACAACGAATGCGATGAAATGTGTTCTCATTTTACAGTAGTAAGCAGTTATCGAGAAACTATGGAATTACGAACAGATAATAAACCAAAAATCGTAATTGCAGGTAGTGGAATGCTTACTGGTGGAAGAATGCTGAATTATTTGGAAACCCAAGCTCAAAACCCCAATAACACATTGCTTTTTGTAGGATATCAAGCCGAAGGTACTCGTGGAAGAAAATTATTAGAAGGAGAAAAAGAACTGAAAGTCTATGGAAAATGGGTCCCTTTACAAATGCAGGTAGCTGAAGTTGAAGGTCTTTCAGCACACGCAGACCATGCGGAACTTATGGATTGGATGGGTAAAATAAAAAACAAACCTGAACGAATTTTTATTGTTCATGGGGAAAAAGAAGGTGCAGAAGGTGTTCAAAAAGGAATAAAAGAAACCTATGGATGGGATGCTGAAATACCCCAACTCTATAGTATTGAAGAAGTTTAATGATAATATATATATATATAACATGATGGATAGTAAAACAAATAGTACAATTCAGAAAAATTGGTATGTTATTACTGGAGGTCCTAGCACTGGTAAAACAACAGTAATTGATTTACTTCAGAAACAAGGATATACTACTACAATTGAACATGCCAGACATTATATCGATACTATGCGAAATGAAGGACATTCAGTTGATGAAATTAGAAATAATAAAAGAAAATTTCAATTAGGAGTTTTAGATATGCAAATTGAACAAGAAGCTTCAATTAAAACCAAAAACATTGTTTTTTTGGATAGAGCTATTCCAGATGCTTTAGCCTATTATCAATTTTTGGAATTAGATTATGATGAAAAATTAATAAATGCAATAAAAGAAGTCTCTTATAAAAAAATTTTCATTTTAGATAGACTACCATTTACAAAAGACTATGCAAGAACAGAAAATGAAGAAGATCAAGAAAAGATTCACCAATTAATAATTGATGTTTATAGAGATTTAGGTTTTCCAATTGTTTTTGTGCCTGTTGTGTCTCCTTTAGAAAGAGTTAAATATATTTTAGATAATGTATAGAAAAATGTCAAATATAAAAAACAAATATAATTGTAATACCAAATCCATTCTACCCTATTTATGTCTTTTCATATTGTTTATTTGCACAAGTGCAAAATCTCAAAACAACATGTTTTTAGAACAAATAGAAGGTAGGACTATCATAAGAGAGAATTTTAATGACAAAGGAGTTCTTTTAAATAAGCAACTTTTTGAAGCTGGAAAAATCACTAAAAAAAAAGATTATTATGAAATAATAGTAACAACCACTTTATTTGATGTAAATAAAATTGTAAAAGAAAAATACATTACAACATATAAATGCGAACCGGAAAAGTTCAGTATTGTACTATTTGTTTTTCCTTTCGCAAATCCAAAATCAAAAGAAACCGAAATTAGTTCAAAATCAATAAATTTTAAAGAATTATACAATATCGAAAAATTAGAAAATGTGGATTTAGAAATAAGTTTCGATTCAGGTTTATTGAATTTTTTTGGATCAAAAAGTAAAATAAAAATTTACAACAGAAAAAAAGAAATCAATAATACAAGTTGGAGTATCACATCAAAAATAAGCATAAAAGCATATGCATTTGGTATAAAAGTCAAACAATTAAATTATTATTTAACTGAAAAGTTAGATACTAATGGTTTACTCACCTATCAAAAGTTTATTGAAAATGATGGAAGCTACTTTACAATGGAATATAAATAATTAAAAAATGAGAAATTACGACACACTTTCAGAGGCAATTAATGATTTAATAAGTCTTGGCTATACTAAAGATTTTAATTTGAATGAGGATTGTATAAAATGTGCTTCCCTTTCTATTGAAATTCATCCAGAAGATTTCGAGGTAGATCAATTCTACCGTTTTGAAGGAATGAGTAGTACTGACGATAATAGTATTCTATATGCAATTTCCTCTAAAAATGGAGTTAAAGGCTTGTTAGTAGACGCTTATGGAATGTATAGCGAAAGTTTAAATGAAAAAATGATACAAAAACTGAATCAAAAACATCAAAAGTAACTAAAGAATTTAATAACATGGAAAATCATAAAGAGCACGAGAACAAAAAAATAGACCATTCAAAGATGGACCATTCAAAAATGAACACGACCCAAGAAGAACATACTAATATGGACCACTCAAAAATGGACCATAGTAGTATTCCTATGGGAATGGCAGGTCATAACCATCATCAAATGATGATTAATGATTTTAAAAAACGTTTTTGGGTAATCCTTGTACTTACATTTCCAATATTGTTATTTTCTCCAATGATTCAGGAGTTTTTTAATTATGAATTACTTTTACCAGGTAATTCATATGTGCTTTTTGCACTTTCAACAATAGTATATTTTTATGGTGGTTGGCCATTTTTAAAAGGATTTTGGTCAGAAATAAAAAGTGGTTCTCCAGGAATGATGACGCTAATTACAATGGCAATTAGTGTTGCTTATTTCTATAGTTCGGCAACTGTATTTGGTTTAAAAGGAGTTGACTTTTTCTGGGAATTAGCTACGCTTATAGCCATTATGCTAATTGGACATTGGATAGAAATGAAAAGTGTATTAGGAGCCTCTAAAGCATTACAACTTTTAGTCAGTATGATGCCTGCTGAAGCCCACAAAGTTAATGGAGATAAAATTGAAGATATAGCTCTTGATAAGTTATTAAAAAACGATGTAATTTTAGTAAAACCAGGTGAAAAAGTGCCTGCCGATGGTATAATTATCGAAGGTACAAGTTATTTAAACGAATCTATGCTTACTGGTGAGTCAAAACCGATAAAAAAAGAGGAAAACGATAAAGTAATTGGTGGATCAGTAAACGGTAATGGTTCTTTAAAGATAAAAGTAGAACATACAGGAAAAGACAGTTATCTTAATAAGGTTATTACGATGGTTGAAGAGGCACAAAAAACCAAGTCAAAAATGCAAAACTTATCAGATAGGGCTGCAAAATGGCTAACCTATATAGCTTTAGCTATCGGATTTGGTACTTTAGCGACTTGGCTTCTTTTAGGATTTCCTTTTGTTTTTGCTTTAGAAAGAATGGTTACGGTTATGGTAATTGCTTGTCCTCATGCACTTGGTCTAGCCATACCTTTAGTTGTTGCTATTTCAACAGCAGTTTCTGCTCAAAATGGTCTTTTAATTCGAAATAGAACAGCTTTTGAAGAATCACGAAAAATATCAGTTTTACTATTTGATAAAACAGGAACATTAACTAAAGGAGATTTTGGGGTCACACGAATTGAATCAGTAGATGAAAATTATAATTCAGACGAAGTTTTACGACTTTCAAGTGCTTTAGAACAAAGTTCAGAACATCCAATAGCGGTTGGAATTATTAAAAAAGTAAAAGAGAATAACATCATAATTCCTAAACTCGAAAAATTTAATGCCATTACAGGCAAAGGTGTAGAAGCTATAGTTGAAGGTAAGGATGTAAAAGTTGTAAGTCCAGGATATTTGCGTGAAAATAATATTTCAATTCCAGAAGATGCTTACAGTGATGCAGCAGAAACAGTAGTTTTTATACTAATTGATAATAAGCTAATAGGTTTTATAGCATTGGCAGATGAGATCAGACCAGAATCCGCTGAAGCAATTAGAGTTTTTAAAAAGAACAATATTAAGGTACTAATGGCTACGGGAGACAATGAACAAACAGCAAAAGCAGTTAGCGATAAACTAGGTTTAGACGGCTATTATGCTGAAGTATTACCCCATCAAAAAGTTGAAATAATAAAAGAACTGCAAGCCAAAGGAGAGTTTGTTGCAATGACAGGAGATGGTGTTAATGATGCTCCAGCATTGGCTCAAGCAAATGTTGGAATTGCTGTAGGTTCAGGTACAGATGTTGCAGCAGAAACAGCAGATATTATTTTAGTGAATAGTAACCCTCAAGATATTGCTAATTTAATTCTATTTGGCAAAGCAACTTATAATAAGATGATACAAAACATTATTTGGGCAACAGGTTATAACGTTATTGCAATTCCATTAGCAGCTGGTGTGCTATATTCTTCTGGTTTTGTTTTAGGTCCAGCAATTGGAGCTGTTTTTATGAGTTTAAGTACAATTATCGTTGCAGTTAATGCACAACTTTTAAAAAGAAGTATAAGTAAAAAATAAGGAATCTTTTTTAAGTGATATAAAATTATAAAAAGGACATAAAACGAGGTGTCACAGCCCCATTTTATTTAAATTTCTTAATATGTGATTAAAATAATAATTTGTTAGTTAATTTAATAAATTCTTAAATAGAAAATAAAATTTCTGCCGTTTAACAATATTTTTAACAAATTTTAGTTTTATAGAAATCACTATAAAGTAACCTAAATCGTGTTAAAATGAATCAATTTTGTTTGCCTTTTTTCAATGAATTCGAAAAAGAATACCAAAATATTAAAAATACAAATTCAGACAATATTTTAATTGCATCCAAAGTAATTTCACTAATTGAAGAAAAAAGTAAAGAACTTTTTAAATGGTTAAAAAAACATAAATTCAATTCTGTTGAAGAGGAAATCTATTTCTTCAAAGACTTAAAACCAATATTCATTTCCAAACTAATTTATTACAAAACGATTCTGAATATTGAAAGCAATGTACCTACTTCAAAAAAAAATAAAATAAAATTCTATGAAGAAGAGCTAAACACTATTCAAGAATACACCAACAAAAACAAGAAATTCTACGAATATTATAGAGCTAGAGCTTCCTACAAAGACAGTGCTTATTTTTTAAGAAGTGTAGAAAAAAACATAATTAAAAGAGATTGCTCTTTAATTAATTATGATTTAAAATTATGCACTTCACATGATTATAGTATGGCTATTATGATAGCAAATGACTTACTAACAAATTACCTTGAAAATAAAATTGAAGAAATAGAAAATAACAATACTAACACTCAAATAATAAATCAACAACCTTTAAACTGGACAGGAAACAAAATAGATCTTGTCGAATTAATTTATGCACTTCATTTATCGAAGAAAATCAATAATGGAAATTCAGATATAAAAGAACTCGCAACTAATTTCGGAAAAATGTTTAATCAAGATTTAGAAGAGAATGTCTATAGATGGTATATTGATATTAAAAACCGAAAGACAGTTCGCTCAAAATTCATAAACCAACTTTCAGAAAGTTTAGAAAACCATTTATTAGAAGAAGAATAAATACACAACTTGTGTTAAGGTTGTGTGTTGCTTCAAAATAGCAATATATTTTCAAAAACGATTGTTTTAAAATTCAGACTCTAAAAAAGTAATACTTCAAAACACCTTAAAACAATACACTTCTTTATAATTTCATCAAAAATCGTACACAACTTGTGTATAGGTTGTGAATTAAAATGAATCAAAGTTCACAAATTTGTACCATAACAATCTAAAACATCAGTTATGGCAGTACAAGTTATCACAATGGAAGACTTAAACGAATTTAGAAGTCTATTACTAAATGATTTAAAAGAAATCATTCATTCCAAACCGCAACAAGCAAAACAGTGGCTCAAATCTAAAGAAGTCAGAAAGCTGTTAAACATTTCTCCAGGCACATTACAAAATTTAAGAATTAATGGAACACTAACTTATACCAAAGTTGGTGGTATCATGTATTACGATAATGCAGATATAGAAAAACTTCTAAACGGAAATAAAGTCCACGCAATACCTACTTTATTCAAGTAATGTCATTGCGAGGAACGAAGCAATCTCAAAAGTCTTAATACTTAATTCTCCAATCTTAATACTTCATTATGAACTACATAAAACACCTAACCGGTTTCTTCGAAAAAGTAGCAGTAGATAAAACCTTAAACCCAACACACGTTAGTTTATACATTGCTTTATTTCAGTTTTGGAATTGCAACCGTTTTAAAAATCCAATAAGCATAAGTCGTGATGAGGTAATGAGAATAAGTAAAATAAGTTCAAAAGCTACCTATCATAAATGCTTAAAGAATTTACATAGTTTAGGTTATATAAATTACGAACCATCCTACAATCCATTCAAAGGAAGCCATGTGTATTTATTCAACTTTTCAGAAGATTTAAAACCTTTTCCAAAAAGCGAAAGAAAACCAAAAAATGAACCAGTTTTTAAACATGTTACTGAACAAGTAATAGACAAGTCTTGCACTAGTAGTGAAACAAGTACTGAACAAGCACTAGTATCTTATATAAACAATACAAACATATCAAACATTACAAACGATTTAAAGATTGTAAACTTGGAAGAGCAAGCAAAAAATGTCATTACGAAGAATGAAGTAATCTCAGAAATCTATAGCTCCGATTTAAAAAAAGAAAAAAGTTCCGCTAAAAAAGAAATGTTTTCAACATTCGCTGACATCGATAAAAATCAAACTGAAATAGGTTGGCAAAAAGACAATGTCATTGCGAGGAACGAAGCAAACTCACCTAACCAAAAATCAACTCCAACCATAGAAGAAATCAAAACCTATTTCCAAGAACAAAACTTCCCAGAACAAGAAGCACAAAAATTTTTCAATTACTTCAAAAGTGTGGGTTGGTTAGTTGGTGGCAAAACACCAATGGTAGATTGGCAAGCTGCAGCACAAAATTGGATGTTAAACAGTACTAATTTCAAGCACAACACCGACACAACACCGACAAACCGAGCAAAACAACTCAACACCACAACAAATAAAGACTATTCAGAACCGTTATAATTCCCCTCCTTTGGAGGGGTGCCCAAAGGGCGGGGTGGCAAATATTCACGAATCTTATGAAAACTTTGTGTTTTTATTTTAAAAAATCCGTGCTAATCTGTTAAATCCGTTTAATCTGTGTTCCAAAAACTTCGCTTTAGCGAAAAAAACTATGATAACTATCCAAAGCAAAACTTCTTTTTCACAATCAAAATACTATGAAATCTATGTGGTTAAAAAAATAAAAGATGGAAACAGAAATAAAAACCCACTACAACTACCAAGAAATCACCCAATGGCTAGAAACCAAAGGAAAAGAACTCTATGGCAACCATTTCAAAATCCACGAAAACGATTATCCAATCGTCTACAAACTAATAGCTTATTTCCTTCGAGATGAACCAACCTGCTTTCAATACAACATTAACCTCAACAAAGGAATACTACTTTCTGGACCAATTGGCTGTGGCAAAACATCACTCATGAACCTAATGAAATCTTTAGCAAAAACAGAACACAAATTTTCCGTAAAACCATGCAGAGATATAAGTTTTGAATTCATTCAAGACGGTTACGAAGTCATACATCGATACAGCAAAGGAAAATTATACCAATCAGAACCAAGAAACTATTGCTTTGACGATTTAGGAACAGAAAACAACCTAAAGTATTTCGGAAACGAATGTAACGTAATGGCAGAAATTCTATTATCGCGTTATGATCTATTCATTTCTAAAAAATTACAAACGCATATAACAACTAATTTATCGGCTAGTGAGATTGAAAAATTTTACGGTAATCGTGTTAGAAGCAGATTAAGAGAAATGATTAATTTGATTGGTTTTGAAAGGAATATTACAGATAAAAGGTTTTAATAACTTGGTTAACAATTCAAAAGAGAATAAATCATATAATTAAGAATTATTTTATAATTTGGTGAATTATTAATTTTTTTATTAAATATGGCATCAGAAGCGAGTGTATTTCAAATGGGTGGTGGGGGTTTTGTTTATGAAAATTACATTCAAAGTGCTTTTCTAACTGCAATGATATTGAAAGGAAATGTTCCAACTTTTCAAAATGGAAGTATTGATGAAATAGCTTTTCAATGTAAAAGAAAAGGATATGAAACAGATGATTTATTTTTAAAAATAAAAAATGAACAAAATGAACATCGTGTTGTTATTCAAATAAAGTACAATATATCATTAACGGAAAAAAGTAAAATATTCAAAGATGTTATTAAATCATTTTGGATTGACTTTAATAAATCTGAAATTTTTAATATTGAAAAAGATAAGTTTTTTTTAATCAAATCAAGTTTAACAAATGATGATAAAAATCAAATTATAGTATTACTCGATTGGGCAAAAACTCACAAAGACGAAATTGATTTTTATTCAGAAATAGAAAGAATAGATATTAAAAAACAAAATATTTCTAAATTTTCTAGTCTCCTTAAAGAAGCAAATGATGGTGTAGACGTTTCAAAGAAACAAGTATGGGAATTTTTAAAATGTTTTAATTTGCTAGCATATGATTTCACTATACAATCTAGTACACATCAAGCTAATATATTAGACTTACTTAAACTCTCTAAAACAAGTAATAGTAACACTTCTCCAATAGAAATATGGAATACTATTTTAGCTAAATGTGCCGAATTAAACATAAATGGTGGTTCTGTTACTTATGAAGATTTAAAATCTTATGACCTCTATAAATATTTTGACTTATCATATACTCAAAGTGCATATAATTCATTACAGAAACTAGTTGACGATGGAAATTTGATTTTAAAACCATTCAAAAGCACGATTAGAAATTATCATATTAATAGAGATTCTACAAGGCTAAAAATAAAAAAATCGTTTAATGATTATTCGATTACGTTTATAACTGGTAATCCGGGAGTTGGTAAATCTGCAATTGTGAAAGAATTATTAGAAAATGAATTTATAGATTCAATTCCAATAATTTTTAAGGCTGACCAATTCAATAAATCCAATTTAGCACAAGTTTTTGGTGATGTCCAAATATCTCATAACATTCAAGAGTTGTTTAGCACAATGTCACTTTTACAAAATAAAGTAATTATAATAGACAGTGCTGAAAAACTATTAGAAGGAGATCCTGATAATGCCTTCAAACAATTATTAACCATAATAAATGAAACAACTGGTTTGAAATTATTAATAACTTCTCGTTCATACGCAGTAAATATAATTACACAAAAATATGGAGTTGATTCTGAAAAACTAAATTTAATTGAAATTCCAAATTTATCGGATTTAGAATTAGACAACATCGTAAAAGAATTTCCTCAATTAAACAATCTTTTTTTAAATAAAGAAATTAAAGAAATATTAAGAAGCCCAAAATATTTGGAATATGGACTTTTAACAATTAGTCAGGAAAATTTTAAAACAACTAAAATTAGTTTAAAAGAATTTAAAGAAAAACTTTGGAGTCAAATTATTGAAAATGCAACTGTTGTAAAAAATGGGCTTTCTCGAAAAAGAGAGAAAGCGTTTAATCATATTGCTATTTCTAGAGCATTATCAATGCAACTATTTTTTGAACCAAATGAAGATTTTAATGATTTTGAAACAATTGAAGTTTTACTTAATGATAATGTAATATCGAGAAATGGCATAAAATATGAATTTGCCCCATCTCACGATATTCTAGAAGATTGGGCATTGATAAGATATATTGAATCAATTCAAAAAAAATTACTGCAAGGTGAATCTTTATTTGAAAAATTAAGTAATCAACCAGCAATTAGAAGAGCTTTTAGATTATGGATTGAGGATTTAATTATTAATAATCCAGAAGAAGTAATTCAATTGATAAATGATACTCTTAATAATAAGAGTATTGAAACATACTGGACTGATGAAGTACTAACCGCAGTTTTTAGAGCTGAAAATTGTGAAATCTTTTTTAGTGAGTTTAAAGAAATTCTTTTACAAAATAATGCAGTTTTTCTAAATAGATGTATTTTAATAGCTAGAACAACTTGTAGAGAATATTCGTTTGATAATAATAATTCAAAAGACATTCTTTTTCCAATAGGCTCAATTTGGCAAGAACTTTTAAATTTTATTGCTGTACATTTAGAAGAGATTTCAATAATTAGAAATTCTGTAATACAGTTATTATTTGATTGGGAATATAAAATTTTATTTCAACAAGCAAAATGTTCATCAAAGGAAATTGCAGCAGGTATTTGTATAGTTTCAAGCTTCATTAAAGAGATTGAAAGTAATGACGAATATTGGTATAAATCATTTGGAAAAGAAAATTGGAAAGAATTAATCTATTTATTTTTTTATTTCTTACCTCATAATAAAACTGAAATTGAAAACTTATTAATTAGAAGTTATACTAGAAAAAAAGACGACGAATTCTGGGAATTAAATGACTTTTACAAAAAAGTTATTGCAATTACATTAGGTGCGATAAGAAACCAGAAAGTAATTGCCAATTTTCCAGATTTGGTAATTAAAATTGCTAATAAAAAATGGAAGAAATCGCTTGAAACAAAAAAAGAATCTAAAAATAAAAGTCAATTTAATTTTCCAATACAAAAAGAAAGAGATGATTGTTGGGGTCTTAAAAAAGATTATCTCTATTTTTTCCCACCAGGTATTTATAAAACTTTTACTTATACTTTGCTTGTCTTTGAACCTATTAAAGCAATAAATTTTATTATTGATTTCACAAATTATATAACAAAATCATACGCAGATTCCGAATTTAGTCAAAAAGATAATTTAGAGAAAATTGATATAACTCTAAATGATGGATTAAAGATTGAACAGTATGGTAATAGCTTTTTATGGTCTGCATATAGAGGTATTACAGTTACAAATCACTTGTTTGAAAGTGTATTAATGAGTCTAGAAAAATATCTTCTCGAGTTAGCAATTTCAGATATAGAAGATGATAAAAAACTATTTCAAAATATTATAGAATATTGTTTAAAGAATTCTAATTCAGTTTCGATTAGTAGTGTAATTGTTAGCGTATTTATTGCTCATCCAAAATCATTTGGAGAAACAATATTACCTATTTTAAAAACTAGAAGATTTTATGAATTTGACGTTGAAAGAAGTACACGCGAACATTCATCGTTAGAAATTGTTGATCAAAGAATTAGTTTTGCTCAAAAGGAGCGATATGATTCAAATCAACTTCCACACAGAAGAAAATATCCAAGAGGCTTAAGAGAGTTTATTTTTTATTATCAATTTTACGAAAGAGAGCTTAATAATGAACTTCATAAAATTTTCGATGGTTTCTATAAAAATGTTAATAATGATGTTTTTTGGGAAAAAGCCATTAGTGAAATGGACATCAGAAAATATAAGTCAACAATTTTGGATAACGAAAAAGGGATAATTCAATTAGAAGTCTCTTATTCTAAAGACGTTCAAGAGGTTGTTCAAGAATTTACAGAATTAAGAAAAGATGAGGATAGTTCTTTGATTTTTTCAGGTATACTTCATAATGCAATTGAAAAAGATGAACTAATTACATTTGAACAATGGGAAGCTATTTATAAACATTTCTCATCTATAGAAATCGAAAAATCAATGTTTGACAAACCAGTATCTTTGTCGGTTTTAGGACTTCAACATTTTTTAGCAGAATTAGATACCTCTCAAAAGAAATGGTGTTTAGAAACAATTTCAAATACTACAATTGAAATTATAAAAAATAAATTTTCTAGGGATTATGGCAATCTACCAAACTATAATATTCTAGAAGCTAGTTTAACTATAAAATCAATCCATCTTTTATTTGACAATATTTTAGAAAAAGAACCACTTTACGAAATTAAAGTTATTTTATCATACCTATTAATATGTCCATTAGCAGAATATGAAGAAAAAGAATTTTATGAATATTTTAGAACAACCTTTAATAATTTGTACTCTAATGAAATTTTACAACAATGGTATTTTCTAGTAGACTATTCAAAATTTATTACTCAAAGACCAAATGTATACAATAATGACCAAGCATTAGAAGAAGATTTCAAACAGAAGGAACATCAATTTATATTAAATTGGATAAATAATTCTGACAATTTAAATTTTGATGATTTAAGTTTTGATCTATACAAACCACATAATTTGGGACTTGCTCTACTTTTGATTCCTGTTAATACTAAAAATGAATTGCAGAAGGCTTTTATTTTAAAAATTACAGAACTTATTTTAGATGATTTCAAACATAAAAATGATAATGATTATACATTCAGTAGTTCAAGAAAAAAAAGAAAGTTAGATTCTACAATTAGTATAAAAATACAATTTTATATCAACGAGGTACTTTTGTACAATGATTTAGAATTTAGTAAAAAGCTTTTAGAAACTTTAATAAATCCATTTCTAGATGTTGATTTTGAAATTTCAAGGAATACAGTGGATGTTTACAAATTTGTATATGAAATTTTTGATTACACAATAACCAGATTAGATGATGTGGTTGTATTAGACAATGAATCTGACATTAATAAATATGCAATACAGTTTTGGGAACTTTGGAAGTGTCTTTTTGAAAGATTTAGTTTAACCGATAAAAATTATTTTCAAAAACAATTACTTCTTGATACTAAATGGTCATTAAAGTCAGATAATTGGAAAGGATTTATTAATAAGAAATCATTTTATGAAGAAATGATAAAAAGCTTTGGTAATACAAATTTTGAGGTGCTTTTAAATGTGTTTTCAACTTTTGGAGAGAAAGTGTTTTTACCAAACGGATTAACTTGGATTGCAAAGTTCTTAAAAGAGAATCCTGAAAACCTATTACTTCTTAATTCCAAATCATCAAAAAAATTTATACAAGTTTTGTTTAACAATCATATTGCGATTATAAAAAATCATCAAAATTTAGTTTCAGATTTTATATTCATTTTAAATAAAATGGTAGAAATTGGTTCTTCTGAAGCTTATCTAATTCGTGAAAGTGTAATTACTTATAAAAAGATAGATTTTTAAATTTAAAGTATCAAATCTAAATATGTAAAGAGTCCAAATTCCTCAAGTAAATAAAGTTAGAGCAATTGTTAAACAGAGAATTAATTCCAAATGTCTCAATTGTAATAATTAAAAATAATATACATTTTGAAATCAATAATCAATAGAAATCCTGATATTTATTTTATCGGTGTAAATTAAATTATATTACTTTTGAAAATCATTTAATAATTATGCTCAATCCAACCCAAATAAAATCAATAATAGCTTCTGGAGAAGGCTACAATGCCGAATTCAAAGTCAGTATTCCAAGTAATGTAAAAGGAATTACAGAAGAAGTATGTGCTTTTGCTAATGCTTCTGGTGGTGTGGTTCTAATAGGTGTTGATGATGCAAATAACATAAAAGGAGTAACGATAGATAATAGTAAACGTTCTGCTATACAAAATTCTATAAATGAAATATCTCCAACTTTAAAATGTGAGTTTTATAGTGTTGAGGTAGATGGTTTGAATATAGCAGTTATCGAAGTGCCATCAGGTCAAAATAAACCCTATGTTTTATCAGGGGCAATTTATGTACGTCAAGGTCCAAATTCTCAAAAACTTACTACTGTTGAAGAAATGAGAGACTTTTTTCAACAAGCAGACAAAATTTATTTTGATGATGCTATTTGTAAAGAGGCAGCTATAAACGAAGATATTGCAAAAGAAAATATCAAAACATTTAGGTTTGAAGCAGGATTAGTCAATGCAACATCAGATGAACAATTGTTTGCCAATCTTAAGCTAGTAACAAATGATAATCAATTAAAAAACGGAACTGTTTTATTTTTCGGAAGCACTCCAGAAAAGTTTTTTGATAAAGCAGTAATTCGTTGTGTAGCTTTTGATGGTATCGATAAACGTTACATTATAGATGATAAAATAATGACCGGTACACTGTACCAACAATATCAAAAAAGTATGATTTGGATAAAATCAAAGCTTAATGTAAGATATGATATTGAAGGAGAAGGTGGCAAATCAAGAAAAGAATTATGGGAAATACCAGAAATAGCTTTTAAAGAAATTATTATCAATTCATTAGCACATAGAGATTATTACGATAAAGGTGCTAGAATAACTATTGAAGTTTTTAATGATCGTGTCGAAATATCTAATCCTGGTGGTTTAGTAAGTGCTGTACCAAAAAGTGAATTTGGAAAAAGAAGTGCGAGTAGAAATCCTTTAATTTTTGGTTTATTTGAAAGAATGCGTTTAGTAGAGCAAATTGGTTCTGGTATTGCTCGTATTCGTGATGTAATGAAAGATGAAGGTTTAACACCACCAGAATTCAGTATTGACGGAATGTTTACAGTTACACTACAAAGGCCATTTGATTTTGCAATGTGGGTAGAAAACTGGGTAGAAAAACTAACTGAAAATAGAGTTAAAATTCTTAAAGAAGTAAATAATAATCATAAAGTAACTAAAAAAGAATTAGAACAATTTGTGGGCTTAAGTGCCTCAGCCATTGACAATAATATAGATGTTCTAAAAGATTTAGGATTACTAACTAGAGAAGGAAGTGATAAAGGTGGTTATTGGAAAATCAATCCAATTTTGCCATAAGTGGGTACAAAAGGTGGGTAGAAAAATAGTAAAAATTCATTATCTCATTCAGCTGCACAAAAATTGCTCCTAGCTTGTGCTGATGAATATCAGTATCCAAATATTCCTAGCATCAACTCTTTGTTTGCTTCATTTCGCTAATTTCATTTTAAATAGAAAGAATATTTTTTCATTTGGTTGTAGAAAAGACGCTTAACACTCCAATTGCCACTCCTTCCCAACGCTCCTAAAAAAAGTACTGTCATGGTTTTTGTCCCATCGCACATCAAGCACTTTGCCTGTTGGCTAGAAATCTTTATTTAATAATGAAAATCCAATAAGCCATCAGTCAAAGAGCTTGCCCAACGCTCAAAACAAAAACACGTACGCTTCGCAACTCATGCCAGTAGTTTTTTCTCCCAAGCTTAGTTACATAATGTGGCATTATAGAGCATAAAGAAACCCTATCTTTCTATTGAAAATCCTTATGCTCTATAATAACATTATGTAAAAAAGCCGCTCCACCCAACGCTCGTGTGGTTTGCTCCAGGGCAACTTTTTGAGCAGCTCCCATCGCATCACCAAGCTACTCAAAAAACCACCCTTCGCAAACCACTTTCAATAATCCGTAGGATAACTTACATTAAGTGAAATAGTTATCATTCGCAGGAATTTTACAATTGTTTTATCAGCTTTGCGTAGACATCGGTAGTATTTACATTGTTTTTGTAGGTTCAAAAAATGGCTCAAAATCATAGTAAAATAGAAGAGAGGTAAAGCCATTTTTAGAACCCACAAAATCAAATTACCCAGTATGCGTATTATTTTTCATTTGCCACAACTACAAGGTCCATTACTTTCACAATAGCTGATGCCTTCCAATTCCAAAACCACAAATTACTGAACACTAAAAACTGAACACTGAACACTAATAGTGGCATCAGCTATTAATAAAAGCAATCAAAATAACTTCACTAAGCAAATCAAAAAATAGCACCCATACTTGCGCTACTGCACCATCGCACTAGGCAGGTTAATGCATTGTTTTTTGTCAATGCTTCCCATTTTCACAACAACTTTCGTTTTCACTAATCACTTCTCACAATTCATTCACAAAAAAGCATTCACAAAAATCAAATCCAAAAACAAAGAGTGTAAAATTTCAAAACAGGATAAAACCATCCCTATTGATTTAAAAATTGTTTTTTATCCTGTTTCAAAATCCCACACCCTTTCAAGAACCATACAATTCCAAAACACATTCATCGGTTCATCAAACCAAAAAATCCATTTCCAAAACAAACCCTAGATTGAAGAGGAAATTTCAAAAAAAATAAAGAAAAAAAAAGAAAACAAATTTTTGTTCCAGGTTTACAAAAAAGCAAGTTCAAGCCCTACGGGTTTTGGAAAAAATCTCCACCCATTCGGGTAGTATTTTTTCAAAAAAACTTGCTTTTTTGAAACCCTCCACATAACGAGACGGCTTTCTTTTTTTTCCTTTTTTCTTTTGAAAAGTTTTAAAAAGCCAACCGTGAGATGAAAAACCGCCTTTCAAAAGAAAAACCTGCGAAAAATTGAAAATATCCCTAATTTTTAATTTCAAAACCATGCAAAATTTCATCATCAAAACCCACCAAAAAGACACGATTTACTCGAAACCTCACTTATTCATCTTAAACAAAGGATTAAACAGTGGTAAGCCTCAAAAAGAGCCATTTACAAACAGTTTTGTATTGCTTTTTCAAACCGAAGAAGATTGCGAAAACCTTTATTTTGTTGCGTTCAGTTTATGGAAAACAAAATTCTGGCATCAATTTCTAATTGGTTCTGTAATTCCATTTTTACGTTTGTCAGATTTCAAGAAAGAATTCTTCATAAAATCAAAATCCATGATGCAAGAACATGAAGCTCATGTAAAACATATTGCAGCTCTAAAAGTATTAGAACAACAAGAAAAACACTTTCACGACAACATCAACCTCATAAACGATATGAGAAGAGTAATTTTATATCGTTATTGTAACAAATAAAAAAAAGCCAGGTCTTACGACTTGGCTTCATTTTGTTTAACCCAAAGGTCACCACAACTAGAGTTAAACTTATTTTTTGCGCTTCTTTTGTAGGCTTTTAAGCAGTAACGAAATCATAAAACTAACAATTGCTCCAACAGTTGCTAAAACAATAGTTCTTGCAATATCTTCTGAATTAATATTTGGTACTATACTTAAAAATGTGCCACCAGCAGTTCCCATTAAAGTATGGTTATTCGCTGTCATCAGTTGTAGTAAGCTGACTTGTTGCAGTCAAAACTCCTCCAGCAAGTGCCAAATAACCACCAATAGTTGTAACAAGTACTGGCAAGGCAATTGGAGCTGCTAAAATTGTTCCACCAACAGCAGCCAAAGCTAAACCAACATTTCGAAGCACTTTAAAAAACTTTGGAGTAGGAGCTGAAGCTCTATTTAATATCTTTTTCATTTTAAATAATTTAAGATGTAATTAATAATTCTACACTTTCTTTTTTGTCTAAAATTGGATAAACCAATGTTTTAAGCTTTTCAAAAGCTTTTCTTGACATTAGTCCTAATCCTGGACCAGAAAGTTTAGTAACCGGAGCAATACAACCATTTAACTCTTTCAAAGCATTATTAGCAGGATGAAATAAAATCAGACTTCGATTTTGAACATCAACCACTTCTAAATGCCATTTGAATTTTGGACTATACCGCTTTCTAATAAAATATTTCCCTTCCGGAATACAAGAAACTCTCTTTTCATTATTCTTCCAAGGCAATTCAATTGTATAACAGATGAATTTACCATCACATTCGAGTTTTCCATTTGTTCCTTCAGGGAAATAAGTTCTAGTTAAATTAATAACCATTAC
Organism: Flavobacterium gelidilacus DSM 15343; assembly: GCF_000422685.1. GTDB lineage: Bacteria > Bacteroidota > Bacteroidia > Flavobacteriales > Flavobacteriaceae > Flavobacterium > Flavobacterium gelidilacus. The sequence goes on from NZ_AUGN01000012.1 coordinate 39,584, forward strand.
ACACCACCATCAACTTTCGCAAGAGACAACGGATTAAAAGCACCATTTTTCAATGGGTACATTTGTCCATTAATTTCTTGATAAAATTCAACTCCAACAGCTAAAAACAATGGTTTTGTACTTGCAGGAGTAACCGCATTTACTTGGTTAATAGCTGCAGTTGCTGTATTATCCCAAGGTAAAATAGCAGTTTCAGAACTAGAAACTACAAAAGTTTCAGTTTCAAAATCCACTTCTGCACCACCAGAAATAATTTTAAAGTGTGTTGTTCCACTTGGAGCAGCAATCATATTGGCAGGAATAAATGATACTAAATCCACTTTAATTTCACCAGCAACACGGTCAATAGTAGCAACAAACGGAGCAAACAAAGAAGTTCCAAGTTTCCCACGAATATTGAATTCAAAACCGAACAAAAGTTCAGCTTCACCATCAATAACGTTTCTTAAACCTCTATCACTTACCAAATCCGCTTGAATAACCTTAACCATTCTTTGCGTCAAACGACTAACCATTCTGCCATCTGCAGAATTCAACAACAATGGTCTAAAAGCAGTTCTTAAAAGCTTTCCAGCTTTTCCAGCTCTACCAAACTCAGCTCCATTCTCTCGCGTTCTTTGAAACGCAGGATCGCTTGCAATTCTACTAGCTTCAATACCACCTTTCTCACGAGCCAAGTGGCCATCTTGCGTTTTATAAAAAGTAATATCTCCGATAGTACCTTTTAATTTAATTATGCCTTTCTGTCTAGCCATAACTTCAAATTTTTAATTAAACATTCAGTTAAATCTCTTTCATTCTATCAATAAGTTGCAACCACATTTTGAATGATTTAAACAAAGTTTACAAAGCATTAATCAAAAAAAGAAATAACGAGTGTACGATATGTCCAAAAAAGGCTAAAGTGTCCAACAAAAGACAAAAAAGAGGATTCTAATTAATTAAAAAATATTACTAAATTGCAGAACAAATAAAACGACTTTGAAGTAAGTCAACGCTATACCAAAGGCATAGATAAAGTATGAAATTGCAATTTAAAAGAATTTGCATCTATCCAAAAGACATACAACGTATCACAGGCAAGAGTTATAGACAAAGTGCTAGAATGTTAAAGACGATAAAATTAAGCTATGAAAAGCAAGATAATGAGCTATTAACAATCGATGAGTTTTGTCAATACACTGGATTGAAAAGTGAACAAGTAGAACCTTTAATTTTTGGGTAAGATTTATACCTTAATAAGAAAATAAATTTTACTTATTCATACTTTCAACCAGTTTAAAAACTAGTTCATTTTTTGGTCTTGATGCTTAAATATTCAAACAATTATGCTTATCTTTGAGTACTTTGAATTTAAGATAATTGTATCCCTATAACGAGGAGTCAGTCGAGGAGTCACTTAAATAAAATACTTTGCGAAGTATTGATTTTATTGACATTTTTTGTTATCAACAAGAACCTCTTTCTCCGCGGAGTTAATCTCAAAACAAATCAAAACGCTGTAAAACATATGTTCTACAGCGTTTTTGCTTTGGTAGCTATAGCAATAAAGTTCATAAAATAGTATTTCATCAGTGACCTATTTAGTGACCTAATTTTTTTTTCAAAAATGGGTCACTAAAACTTACTGAAACACTTGTTTAACAAGCAGTTCATCTTTTGAACATCTTGTTTCAAGTACTTTTTAAATATAATTTTATCAACAAAAAAAGTTACCACCATGAACAAAACATTCAACCTGCTTTTCTTTATCAAGAAAAACAAAATCAAATCAGACGGAACTGCTCCAATTTATTTAAGAATAACAATCGACGGAGTACCCAAAGAAATTTCAAGCAAAAGAAGCATCCATCCAATTAAATGGGATAACAAACTTCAAAAAGTAAGCGGAACCTCTTTTGAAGTCAAATCTTTAAATGCGTATTTAAAAACTTTAGAGCAACAAGTTTATGAAGCTCATCATGAAATTTTAAAAGACAAAGAGTCAGCAACAGCATCTACAATTAAAGCTAAACTACAAGGAACAGATAAACCAATTAGATATCTTGTGCCTATCTTCCAAGATCATAACAATAAGATTAAGCAACTCGTAGGTAAAGAATATGCACCTGGAACATTAGAACGATATACCACTTCATTGAAGCATACAAAAGAGTTTATGAAATGGAAATACAACATAAACGATATTGATATTACTAAAATTGACCATGCATTTGTGACAGATTATGAATTCTGGCTAAGAAGTGTTAGAAATTGTAATAATAATACAGCGGTCAAATACATTAAAAACTTTAGTAAAATAATTAAAATATGCATTGCTAATGATTGGCTTGATAAAAACCCATTTGCAAACTATAAAGCTAAGGTTAAGGAGGTGGAACGTGTATATTTAACTGAAGCGGAAATCCAAAGTATAATTGAAAAGGATTTTAAAAATGAGAGATTGTCTTTAGTTAGAGATATATTCCTTTTTAGCTGCTTTACTGGATTGGCTTATGTAGATGTCAAAAACCTAACAACATCACATATAAGTTTTGGTATTGATGGTGAGAAGTGGATTTTTACACATAGACAGAAAACCGAAAGTGCTTCTAAAATTCCGATTCTTCCAGTAACGCAAATGATAATTGATAAATATGCAGATAATCCAAAATGTATAAATGAAGATAAAGTATTTCCAATTTTATCTAATCAAAAAATGAATGCATACTTAAAGGAAATTGCTGGTATTTGTAAAATTAATAAAGAATTGACCTTTCACATTGCCAGACATACTTTTGCAACTACTGTAACACTTACAAACGGTGTTCCAATTGAGAGTGTTAGTAAAATGCTTGGACATAAAAACCTGAGAACTACACAGCACTATGCTAAAGTGCTCGATAGAAAAGTAAGTGATGATATGAAGATTTTAAAAAATAAATTTAATATGAATGGTAAGGCAGCAGCTCAAGTAAGTTAGTATATTATAATTTTAATAAGTGGGGTAAATTTTAAATAAAGTTTACCCCTTTTTTTGTACTTAATCAATTAGGTTCTATTTAGTTGTCAATTACTATTTTCTTAAATCTTTAAATAGTTTTTACATAAATTCATTTTGTAGTAAAATATTCATAAAAATTTATATTTTTAGCACCGTTTATGTAGCTTAAATAATACATGTGATTCAATAATTATATTTTCATAATTATAATAATTTAAAAAATTAATTGTCAGTGTTTTAAATAGTATGAAGCAAAAATATTTTCTAAAAAAAATTGAAGATTTAATCGTAGAAATTAATACTCAGTTTGATAAAAATGAAATAAAAGTTGATAAATTTTTCAATAATCATATCCATAAAAGTAGATGGGTGTATGAATATGAATATGTTTCCAACAAAAAAAACATTACAATTTCCAAAACATTTCATGCATTACATCCCTTTATCAATAAACTTAAATTGGTAGAATATGTAAATGAAAAAGATGCAATAAACATTAGAAATCACTTTCTAAAGACCACAAATAATACTATTGCTAACTATCAATTAGTAAAGCATAAAACTTCAGATAAGTTTTACCTATTCTTTGAAGATACAAAGCAATTAAATAAAGAGGAAGCTTTTGTTATATATTATTGCAGCTGTATAAAGAAAGAATGTAATAATATTAAATATTATATAAAGCAAACGGCTTTCAGTGCAAATTCTAAGGAACAAATGGAATATTTTGTTCAAAAAATTCAATATGCATTAGAGAATTTGACTTCTAGATTATTATATATTATCAATCCAACAACTAATACAGAGATTTATGAAGTTCCGGCAGAATATGATAGTAGAGAATGTTTAAAGCTTGCCTATGTTCAATTAGAGAAGCTATTGCATTTTATTGAGTTAGAATATCAGTACTATCTTAATATTAATATTAGAGTGCCTCTAAGAACTATATTATTAAATGAAAATAAAATAGCTCCAAAACTTAATAACGTTAAATCAATTTTACTAAATCTAAATATTGATCAAGAATTATTACAAAGCGCTTATCAGTCCATACTACGATTTTCTACTTTAGGCATTCAAGATAAAATGACCTATCAAGAATTTAATTATTGTTGCGAGTATATAAACGAATTGGACCGCTTATGCAGTTTAAATGCTATAGAGGTTGTAGAAAGCCAGTTATACCTTTGGTTACTAAAACTAAATTACAACGAAATAAACTATTTTCATTGGCTAACAAAGAAAATAAAGTCCGATTTAAAAGCTGAAGAACTTGAAGTTAAAAAAATAAGTAAACTATATAAGTACCTAAAACTTATCAATCAGAAGCAGATTTTAATTACCAATACATACAACAATAAAACTCCTGATATTAAATATCAAATTACTAGTTGGATAGAAGAAGAAATAGAATACCGTGCTAAAAAAAATAGTATTAAAACGCAAAACAATAATATGGTTCCGGTAAGTTCTAATAAGGAAAAAATACATATTGGTTTATCAGTAGCGCAGTTTTCATGGTTTCTTAATTTATTGATTCAAACCAATATAATAAAAAGCAAAAATCAAAAAAATGTCATTAGATTTTTTGCGGATAATTTTCAAACGGATAATCAAAAAGAAATTTCCGCTACTAGCTTGTATGCTAAATATTATAATGTAGAAACTAGTACAAAAGAAGCTATAAAGTTTAAAATTATTGAATTACTAAATCGTACTAAATAATCGGCCTTTCTTTTAATTCTAGAATATATGTTTGGGCATAATATGTAAAATCAATCATTTCAAAACAACCTTTATTAGGCCTTCTTGATAATTTCTAAACTGGTTTTCCAAATAACTTTCACAATCTAAATTGTAAGAGAGCACACTTCTTTTTTTAGGACAAAACCCCCTTATTTCACTACAATCCTTAGGGGTTATATAACCCCTATAACTGGTTTGACAACCAGTTATTATTTCTATTTGTATCAAATCTTAAACTTTATACAATGGCAAAAAAAAATCAAAATCAAGTTATTTCTGAACCTCCTAGAATTTACAGAGAACAATTAATAACAGTAGATGACCTAAATCATTTTAGAATGCAATTACTAGAAGATATCAAACAAATAATGCAGGGTGCTTCTAATCAAATCATAAAAAATAGACAATGGTTAAAAGCTGGTGAAGTTCGTAAACTATTAAATATTTCCCCAGGAACGCTAAATACTTTAAGAATAAACGGTAAAATAAAAAATACCAAAATCGGTAAAAATGTTTATTACAATTATGATGATATCAATAAGTTACTAAATCAATAATCTATCCTAGTATCTATGAATTATATAAAACACCTAACAGCTTTTTTTGACAGAATAATACCAGACAGCGAATTAAACCCCACTCACGTAAGTTTATATATGGCACTATTTCACGCTTGGAACATAAACAGATTTATCAATCCCATTAGTATAACCAGAGACGAAATGATGCGTATAAGTAAAATATGTTCCAAAGCAACTTATCATAAATGCATGAGAGATCTTAATGATAAAAAACTAATTAAATACGAACCATCTTATAATCCTTATAGAGGTAGTCTAGTGTTATTATTTGATTTTTCGGAAGACAAAAAACCAAGTTTTAAAAAAGATACAACCTATAAAAAAATTTCTCAAGTTGATGAACAAGTAGTGAACAAGCAAAAGACTAGTAATAAGACTAGTAGTGAACCAGCTTCTGAACAAGCACTGGTATCTTCAATAAACTATATAAACAATACAAACAATGTAAACATAAAAAAGAATGAAAACATAAAAGCAAGCGAGCAAAAAAATGTAAATCAAAATGAAAGTAATTTGAAAGACGAACCATCCAAACAAAAAAAGTTGCGCGAAAAAAATAAAGGTTTCCAGGAACCAACTTTAGAAGAGGTAAAAGCATTTTTTAAAGAAAAACAATACCCAGAAATTGAAGGACAAAAATTCTTCAATTACTTTTCAAGCATTGGATGGTTAGTGGGTGGAAAAACTCCCATGGCAAATTGGAATGCAGCTGCTCAAAATTGGATGCTAAATGCAACAGTTTTTAACCAAACAGAAAACGCTAATTCAAACAGAGCAAAACATTTAAACACCTCAACAGATAAAGACTATGCAGAACCGCTTTAAATCTTAATTCATCAACATTTCTAACGAATTACTATGGAATACAACTATCAAGAAATAATTCAAAGACTAGAAACAAAAGGGCAGGAGTTATATGGCAATCAATTTAAAATCTATAAGGAAGATTATGCAATTGTGTACAAGCTTATGGCATATTTCATTAAAGATGAAATAACATGTCATCAATATGGCATAGACCTCAACAAGGGTATATTATTAACTGGTCCAATAGGCTGTGGTAAGACATCTTTAATGAATCTTATGAAACACCTAGCTCTTCCAGACCATAAATATTCAGTTAAACCCTGCAGAGATATTAGTTTTGAATTTATCCAGGACGGTTATGAAATAATACACCGGTATAGCAAAGGAAAACTATACCATTCAGAACCAAGAACATTTTGCTTTGATGATTTAGGAACAGAAAACAACATCAAGTACTATGGCAATGAATGCAATGTTATGGCAGAAATTCTTTTATCAAGATATGATTTATTCCATTCAAAACAACTCAAAACACACATCACAACCAATCTCTCAGCTACTGAAATTGAAAAAGTATATGGTAATAGAGTGAGATCCAGGTTAAGAGAATTATGCAATCTAATAGCTTTTAATAATGTGGTTAATGACAAAAGAAAATAAGTTAAATTTAATATAGTGACTCATGAACAAAACAATAAACCAAAGACAACTAAAAACCATCCAAAACTTCTGGAGATGGATAGAAGATAACGAAACAAACATCTACAATGCAATGGCATTAGGCATCAAAACAGACGAAGTTATGGAGCATCTTCTAAGAAACCTCAACTATGTTTCAAAAAGACTTTGCTACATTGTCATAAGAGAAAATGATGGAGTGAAATTATTCCTTACAGCTTACGGGCACAGAAAACTATTCCCTAAATTAATAGCATTAGAAGATGCACAACCAGTATTAAAACAGCTTATACCTATAGTAATCATTAAGCCAATAACCAACAAACAACTCTACCTAAATAAGCAAGACAACTATTACGTTTTTCCAGAAATCCAGGTAAAAATTAGTGATCTGTATCTACAGTTGGACGACTTCAATACAACAACAAAAAAATTATGCATTACAGTTTTCCATCCTTACAAGGAATCAAAAGAACTAAATGAAGTAATAAAAACAATGATAGTTTTGGTAATCGGTGAAGTTGCATTCAAAAAGCATTTAAAAAATATAGAAATAAAACCTATACCAAAAAACACCAATGGTTTATTACAATTAATAGAGCTCGATGAATTTATTAAGCACTTATATGCTTCAATGGCTTATAAAAGAACCAAATTATAAATGAATTATTATTTCAAATTTGCATAAAACTTTTAAAGACAAAAATATCTTTAAAAGTTTTATTTTTTATTACAATACGGGAAACCGTAAAATAGTTTTGTTCAAACTAATTAATTTTGAATCAATTGAATTACTATTTAATTATTCCGGTAAGAATATATTTATAATAGTATAGACCTAAACAAATTTTGGATAGGTTTACTTAGTAATTTTTTTTAGATTTACACATGTTAAAAAGATTCAGATATTCAAAGAAAAAAATAATTTAACAACACTTTTTTACATAAAATTATTAAGCCAATAGATTTACAAAAATAAAATAATGACAAGTACAGCACAAAGAGCAGAATTACAAGCGAAAATATGGAGAATAGCCAACGAAGTACGTGGCTCTGTAGACGGATGGGATTTCAAACACTTTGTTTTAGGAGCCCTTTTCTACCGATTCATAAGTGAAAATTTTACAAAATATATTGAAGGTGGTGATGAAAGTATAGATTATGCAAGTTTTGCAGACGATCAAATTTCTTCAGAAATAAAAGACGATGCTATTAAAACAAAAGGATATTTCATCTATCCTAGTCAACTTTTTGCGAATGTTACTAAAACGGCTAACACCAATCCCAACCTTAATACAGATTTAAAAGACATTTTTACAGCTATTGAAAGTTCGGCGAATGGTTATCCTTCAGAACAAGATATAAAAGGATTGTTTGCAGATTTTGACACTACAAGTTCTCGATTAGGAAATACCGTTGAAAATAAAAACAGCCGTTTAGCAGCAGTTATAAAAGGTGTTGAAGAACTGAATTTCGGAAACTTTGAAGACAATAAAATCGACCTTTTCGGGGATGCTTATGAGTTTCTAATCTCAAATTACGCAGCTAATGCTGGGAAATCAGGTGGTGAATTCTTCACACCTCAACACGTATCTAAACTAATTGCACAGTTGGCAATGCATAAGCAGACCAATGTAAATAAGATTTATGACCCTGCAGCTGATTCAGGTTCTTTACTATTACAAGCCAAAAAGCACTTTGATAATCACATTATCGAAGATGGCTTTTATGGCCAAGAAATTAACCACACTACGTATAACTTGGCTCGTATGAATATGTTTTTACACAACATCAATTACGATAAGTTTCACATTGTATTGGGAGATACGCTTAAAGACCCACAATTAGGCGATGAAAAGCCATTTGATGCTATTGTATCCAATCCTCCCTATTCGGTAAAATGGATTGGCGATGAAGACCCAACATTAATTAACGACGACCGTTTTGCACCTGCAGGAGTATTAGCACCAAAATCTAAAGCAGATTTTGCTTTTGTACTGCATGCATTACATTATCTATCTCCTAAAGGAAGAGCAGCTTTAGTTTGTTTTCCAGGTATTTTTTACCGTAGTGGTGCCGAACAAAAAATTAGAAAATACTTAGTAGATAATAACTTTGTAGAAACCATCATATCTGTTGCACCTAATTTATTCTATGGTACTTCTATTGCGGTTACGCTTCTAGTGCTTTCAAAACATAAGACAGATAATACTACACAATTTATTGATGCAAGTGGCGAAGATTTCTTCAAAAAGGTTACCAATAACAATATGATGACGGATAAGCATATTGAAAAAATAATGGAACTATTTGATAGCAAAGAAAATGTACCTCATGTTGCAATATCAATAGACAACACCAAAATTGGTGAAAACGATTACAATCTATCGGTGAGTTCTTATGTGGAAGCGAAAGACAATCGAGAGAAGATTAACATTGTTGATTTAAACAAGAAAGTTGCCAAAACAGTAGGGAAAATTGATAATCTTCGTGGAGATATTGATGCCATTATAAACGAGATTGAAGCATGAGTTTTCTAGATAAATTATTAGAAGGTGTAAATATTGAGTTGATAAGTCTTGAAGAAATTGCAACATTCAGACGTGGTTCATTTCCTCAACCATACGGCAATAGTGAGTGGTATGATGGAGAAAATGCAATGCCTTTTGTCCAAGTTGTTGATGTTAGTTATGATTTACAACTTGTAAAGAATACAAAAAAGAAGATATCAAAATTGGCTCAGTCAAAAAGTGTATTTGTACCACTAGATACTATTATAGTAACTTTACAAGGCAGTATTGGTCGTGTAGCCATTACACAATATGATTCATATGTTGATAGGACTATCGCAATATTTGAACATTTTAAGATTAAAATTGATAAAAAATATTTTGCATATCAAATTGAAGAAAAATTCAAAATAGAAAAAGAAACTGCTCGTGGTAATATAATTAAGACTATAACCAAGGAAGATTTTAAAAAATTCCAAATCCCCATTCCTTGCCCAGAAAACCCTAAAAAATCGCTCGAAATACAACAAAAAATAGTTGCAATTCTCGATTCTTTTACAAAGCTTACAGCAGAGCTAACAGCAGAGCTAACAGCAGAGCTAACAGCACGCAAACAACAATACAGTTATTATCGAGAAGAATTGTTTATTTTCGATGATAAGGAAGTAAAACATCTACCGATGGGTGATGAAAGTATTGGGGTATTTCAAAGAGGTAAGCGTTTTGTAAAAACTGATTTGATTTCTGAAGGAGTTCCTACTATTCATTACGGTGAAATGTACACACACTATGGTACTTGGGCAGACAAAACGAAATCTTTTGTAAGTGAAGAGCTTGTTAAAAGTAAAAATCTTCGTGTAGCCGAGAAAGGAGATATTGTCATCGTTGCAGCTGGTGAAACAATAGATGATATTGGAATGGGAACGGCTTGGCTAGGTGAAGAAGGTGTAGTTGTTCACGATGCATGTTTTTCATATAAAACCATATTAAATGCGAAGTATGTTGCATATTTTACAAGAACTAAACAATTTCATGATCAAATTAAAAAGCACATTTCTTCTGGTAAAATTTCTGCTATTAATGCTAAAGGCTTAGGTAAAGCGATCATTCCTATACCATCAAAAAAAGAACAAGAACGCATCGTTTCCATTCTAGATAAATTTGATATTTTAACTACTTCCATTAGCGAAGGTTTACCTAAAGAAATAGAGTTAAGAAAGAAACAATACGAGTATTATAGAGATTTGTTACTAACATTTCCTAAAAAATAAAATCAATGAGTACCTATAAAACCATAGCAGAATCAAACAATTTCATTGTTTTAGATAAATTTACCAAGTATTTAGAGGTGAATGAAGCTCCTGCAAGTTATCAAACAGAAGCAGCATTAGAAAAGGAATTCATCCAAGATTTAATCAATCTAGGATATGAAAACCCTACTAACCTTAATACTAGGGAAAACATGTTAGCTAATGTTAGAGTGCAATTACAAGCGCTAAATAACATGGTATTTACAAACAGCGAATGGGCTCGTTTTACAGAAGAGTATTTAGACAAACCAAGTGATAATACGGTTGATAAAACTAGAAAATTACATGAAAACTATATCTACGATTTTGTTTTTGACGATGGTCATATCCAAAATATTTATCTGGTAGATAAAAGAAATATTGTTCGAAATAAAGTCCAGGTGATTTCACAATTCGAACAAAAAGGTACCCATTCTAATCGCTACGATGTAACCGTTTTAGTAAATGGTTTACCATTGGTACAAATAGAATTAAAAAAACGAGGAGTTGCTATTCGTGAAGCGTTCAATCAAGTGCATCGCTACAGCAAAGAAAGTTTTAATAGTGAAAATTCACTTTTTAAGTATTTGCAAATATTTGTAATTACAAATGGTACAGATAGCCGTTATTTTGCCAACACAGTAAAACGAGATAAAAACAGTTTCGATTTCACAATGAATTGGGCAAAAGCAGACAATTCTTTGGTTAAAGATTTGAAAGATTTCACAACAACTTTTTTTCAAAAACACACCTTGTTAAATGTATTGCTAACGTATTCCGTTTTTGATATTAGCGATACATTGTTAATAATGAGACCGTATCAAATTGCAGCAACAGAAAGAATGTTATGGAAAATAGAAAGTTCCTTTAATGCTAAAAAATGGTCCGATAAAGAAAGTGGAGGATATATTTGGCACACTACTGGTTCTGGTAAAACCCTTACCAGTTTTAAGGCAGCAAGATTAGCAACAAATCTAGATTTTATTGATAAAGTTTTCTTTGTAGTAGACCGTAAGGATTTGGATTTTCAAACCATGAAAGAATACCAACGCTTTTCTCCTGATAGCGTGAACGGTTCAGACAGTACAGCGGGTTTAAAAAGAAATATTGAAAAAGACGACAATAAAATTATTGTTACAACCATACAGAAGTTAAACCACTTAATGAAAAGCGAAAGTGATTTAGCCATTTATCAAAAACAAGTGGTTTTCATTTTTGATGAAGCACATCGCTCTCAATTTGGTGAAGCACAAAAGAACCTAAACAAAAAATTTAAGAAGTTTTATCAATTTGGGTTTACAGGTACTCCAATTTTTCCTGAAAATGCTTTAGGTGCTGAAACAACAGCAAGTGTATTTGGTCGCGAATTACATTCGTATGTTATTACCGATGCTATTAGAGATGAAAAAGTATTAAAATTTAAAGTAGATTACAACAACGTTCGTCCGCAGTTTAAAGGTTTTGAAACAGAAGTGGATGAAAAGAAATTAACAGCTGCAGAAAATACTAAAGCTTTACTTCACCCAGCTCGTATCAAAGAAGTTTCACAATACATTCTAAAGAACTATAGAATAAAAACACACAGAAAACATTCAGGTAACCAAGGTTTTAATGCCATGTTTGCCGTTAGCAGTGTTGTAGCAGCAAAATGTTATTATGAAGAATTAAATCGTCTTCAAAAAGATACTGAAAAACCTTTAAAAATTGCTACGATATTTTCTTTTGCAGCCAATGAAGAACAAAGTGCTATAGGAGAAATTCCAGATGAAAACTTTGAACCTACGGCTATGGATAGCAGTGCCAAAGAATTCTTAACAGCTGCAATAAACGACTATAATGCAATGTTCAAAACTAGTTTTGGAGTCGAAAGTAAAGAATTTCAAAACTACTACCGAGATCTTGCCAAACGTGTTAAAAGCAAAGAAGTTGATTTAATTATAGTTGTAGGTATGTTTCTTACGGGTTTTGATGCACCAACACTAAATACATTATTTGTAGATAAGAATTTACGTTACCATGGTTTAATGCAAGCTTTCTCACGTACAAATAGAATATATGATGCTACTAAAACCTTTGGAAACATTATTACGTTCAGAGATTTAGAAAGGGCAACTGTAGATGCTATAACCTTATTTGGAGATAAAAACACTAAAAACGTAGTACTAGAAAAGAGCTACAAAGAATATTTAGAAGGTTTTACTGATATTGCCACAGGTGAAGCAAGAAGAGGTTTTATGGATGTGGTGAAGGAATTAAATGAAAAGTTCCCAAAACCAGACGAAATAGAAACAGAAAAAGACAAAAAAGAATTCTCTAAACTATTTGGGGAGTATTTACGTGTAGAAAACATTTTACAGAATTACGATGAATTCAACAATCTAAAAGCACTTCAAACAATAGATGTAAATGATACAGAAGCTCTTGAAGCATTTAAAGAAGCAAACTTTGTAACAGACGAAGAATTAGAGAAGATGCAAGAAATCAGCTTGCTACCTGAAAGAACCATTCAAGATTATCGCTCAACATACAATGATATTCGCGACTGGTTAAGACGTGAGAAAAACGGCAAAGAATCAGAAGAATCAACTATTGATTGGGATGATGTAGTTTTTGAAATAGACTTACTTAAATCACAAGAAATAAACCTGGATTACATTCTTGAATTAATTTTTGAGCACAAGAAAAAGAACAAAGATAAAGCTACCTTGATTGAAGAAATTCGTAGAGTCATTCGAGCTAGTATTGGCAATAGAGCAAAAGAGAATTTAGTCGTAGATTTCATTAATGAAACCGACCTTGAAACCATTAATGATAAAGCGAATGTTATAGATTCTTTCTTCAAATATGCACAAGAAAAACAAAAGAAAGAAGCCACAGAACTAATTGCAGATGAAAATTTAAATGAAGACGAAACAAAGAGATACATAGCAGCATCATTAAAACGTGAATTCGCAAGTGAAAACGGCACCGAATTAAATGCTATTTTACCAAAAATGAGTCCATTAAACCCACAATATCTAACAAAAAAACAAAGCGTATTTCAAAAAATAAGTGCCTTTATAGAGAAGTTTAAAGGTGTAGGTGGAGAGTTATAAGTAACTTCGTGATACTATTTAGAAGGGAAATAATAAAATCATTTTATAGCCTTTTCTAGCAAAATAAATCATAATAAAATTTGTAAATATTCTCAAATAAAGAATTCTACATTTTACGAAATATTTGAATAAATAATACAATATGAAAGCAAACGAATTACCAATAATTACCTTTTTACAAGCTGTTAATGTGCAATTTGTAATTCCTGTATACCAAAGAAATTACGATTGGAAAAATGCTGAATGTAAAGAATTGCTTAATGATATTATTTCAGTTGAAACAGAGAATAGAGGTACTCATTTTATTGGTAGTATTGTATTTGTACATGAAGGAACTTATAGCACTAGTGAAGTAAAAGAATTAGTTATAATTGATGGACAACAACGTTTAACAACAATAAACATATTATATGTAGCCCTTTATCGTTTTGCTAAAGAAATTGGTAAAACACAGGATGCGGATAGGTTATACAATATGTTTTTAACTAATCAATATGTTCAAAATGAATCCAGTAAGTTAAAACTAAAACAAACAGATTCGAATTCTTTAGCATTCAAAGCGATTATGCTTGGAACACAAAATGAATTTAGCACGTTCTCCAATGTAATTGAAAACTACAACTACTTTAGAAGTGCTATCAACGAAGATAATTTCGAAGTTATATTAAGAGGTTTAAATCGTTTAATATTTGTAGAAATCTCATTAGAGAGAGACAAAGACGATCCACAGCGTATTTTTGAAAGCTTAAATTCAACTGGATTAGATTTATCGCAATCGGATTTGATTCGTAATTTCATACTTATGGACTTGTCTCCAAAAGATCAAAATAGAATTTTTGAAAATATTTGGAATCCAATTGAAGAAAATGCAAAAGATTTAGTGAAACAAAGCTCATTAGTTTCAGAGTTCATAAGAGATTACCTAACACTTCGCAATAAGAAAATACCAAATAAAAATAAGGTATATGCTGAGTTTAAAAGCCTATATCCAAATAAAAAAGAAGATGCTTACCATCAAGAATTAGAAAACATAAAATCCTTATCCATTCACTATAAAAAGCTGGTAAATCCATCCACGGTTCCAGATGGAAATATTAGAAAAGAACTAGAATACATCAATCGATTAGAAATAAATGTAGCCTATCCTTTTTTATTGCAAGTATTTGAAGATGCTGAAAATGGGTTGTTAAGTAAAGAGGATTTGATAAAAATACTGAAACTCATTCAAAGTTATGCCTGGAGAAGGTTTGTGGTAGGTTTGCCAACAAACGCATTAAATAAGATTTTTATGAGTCTATATGCAGAGGTTGATACAGAGGAATATTACGATTCTATTGCTAGAGTCTTGCTTAAAAAGAAAGGAAGTGCCAAATTCCCTACCAATGAAGATATAAAAACAGCTTTAAAGGATAAGGATTTGTATAATACCCAACCTAAAAACAGAAATTATCTGTTTGAAATGCTGGAAAATTTTAACAATCGTGAATATGTTAATACAAATAATGAAAACATTACAATTGAACATATTTTTCCTAGAAATCCTAATCAGGAATGGAGCACAGATTTATCATCAGAAGAGTATTTTTTATTCAAGGAAAAATATTTAAACACAATCGGAAACCTTACTCTTTCTGGAAACAATGGCACGCTTAGTAATAAGTCATTTTTAGCCAAGAAGGAAATGAACAATGAAGAAGGAGAACAAGGCTATAAATTCAGCAGATTATGGTTGAATGCTTATTTAAAATCTTTAGATACTTGGAACGTTGCAAATTATGAAGAACGATTAAGTATCATTTACGATAGATTTTTAAAAATTTGGGAATACCCGGATGTGATAATTATCGATAGTGATGATTCAGAAGAACAAAACATATTTGATGCAGAAAGTCCGAGAAATAAAAAACTAGAATATTACATTTTCGAAAACACGAAAGTCGAAGAAGATACTATCGCTCGAATGTATTTTGGAGTTATTAGAAATCTCCATGAGAAGAACTCACAATTACTAGTTGAGAATCAGGATGTTTTTAAAATAACAAGAAATTCTTTTGATTTTAGAGCACCTCAAGAAGTAACTAATGGTTGGTTTATTGAATCAAATATAGATAGCAACTCTAAATTTAATAGTTTAAAAAGATTGCTTACTCTTTTCGAAATGGAAGAAGATTTGTCAATCAAATATGCAGCAGGTACAGAAAACGAATCAGAACCCAATCGATTTAATGTAAGAAAAAAATATTGGCAGCAATTGTTACCAATAATAAAAGACACTACCTTATTTGCCAATGTAAGCCCGTCTAAAGATCATTGGCTTTCTACTGGTGCGGGAACTGCTGGTGTATCTTATACTTTTGTAGTAACTAAATCTTTTGTTAGAATTGAATTGACGATTTCCTCCTCAAGTAAGGACATCAATAAAATGTACTTCAAAAAATTACATAAAAACAAAGAAGTAATAGAACAAGCATTCGGCAACGAATTTATTTGGGAAGAACTACCTGAAAACAAAATGAGTAGGATAAAAATAGATCAAGATTGTGTTAATTTATACAATGAATCTGATTGGGAGACAATGAATAATTTTTTAGTTTCTAATCTCCCAAAATTTGAAAAAGCATTAAGTCCGTTTATTAAAAATTTAAAATAAATGAATTAAGTCAAAAATAAATCACATTATTTTTAAAAGTATAAATGTAATTTTGTGGGAATAAATCTCGAAATAAATATTTACTATTTAGTAACTTATCTTGTATTTGAAATAATAAATTAATCGATCTGATAAATATATCTTTTATTCAAAACTAGATAAATAGAAACAATGGTTTTCATAAAATAGTATTTGAGATACGATTATCAAACAGCCGTTACTTTTTTCATATATTGAAAGAATAGCTACAAGCACTGTTGTTTTTGGAAAAAACTCTTCATTTTTTTCGTTATACCTAAAATAAAAATAAACAAATAATGGAAAACCCTTTCGAACTAATTTTCGAACGTTTAGACAGAATCGAGAAAGCAATTTCAGAACTAAAAGAAAAACTTAATTATACACCTCCTATTGAAAACGACATAATGAATATCGATGAGGTATCAGCATACTTAAAAATGTGTAAGCCTACAATATATGGAAGAGTTCATAGAAGAACAATCCCATTTTACAAAAGCGGCAAAAAATTGTTTTTTAAAAAATCAGATCTTGAAAATTATTTCTTTTCAGGTAAGTATCTTACAGAAGTAGAAATAAAAAAAAGTAGAAGACTATTTAGCTTTTAAAAGTAAGTATTAAATATTCCAATTTCTTTGTGCTGCAATTCTTAAATACACAATATTAGCTATTTAAATACACGGTATAAAGTTGTTAATTTAGAATAATTAGATCAAACCATTAAAAGGCAATAGTCCATTTAATAATGTCTCTAAAATCATTGAACAAAACCAAATTAAAAAAATATAGCTATTCCAAAAACAAATCGATGAAAGTAAATCTAACCTAATCCCATCAACCTTTACTTATATTATATAAAATGGGTTTGATGAGGTCATAATTTGTTGTGTATTAATTTTTTGTTTTTTGTATATATTTATTTTTAGTATTTTAATTAGTATAATATTTTAACGGTTATAAATAGAAATATCATATACTATATTAAACTTGAAATTTAACTTTTTAACCCTTATTTAATATATAACCCTTAATAATAAAACTCCCCATTACGGGAAACCGTAAAATATTATTAATTTAAATATTTAGTTTTGTTTATTAATAAATCTAGTATAAAAAGTATCAATTAGTATGTTAAAATAATTAATAGGATATTTAGTAAAAAATATTATATTTGACTTATCCGAAAAATTTGATTAAACCACATTTAATGAAAAGAATATCACTTATCTCTAATTCAAGTATTCAGTATCATAAATTTGAAGCTGATATTAATTTAGATTTTGCTAAAAACAATAAATTATATTTTCACCAACCATTTGATTCTAATATTTTAGATTTTACCTTAGACCCTTTGTTCAAAGTTACTATTGAAGGGGATATTTTTTTTTATAGAAAACAGGAATTAATAGACAAGGACTTCATTGTAAACAATAAGTTAAAGGATGATGTTGATTTAAATAGTTGTAAAGTAATTGCGGATTATTATGAAACAAACAATCTTAAAAAAGCCTTAAAACATTTTAAGAAGAAGTGGATTCCCTTACCATATTTTAAAGACAATTCTATCAATAAAGACCTAATGTATCCTACAGATTGGGTACGTTTATATTTTGATTGCGATGACGAATATAATAAGATCAGTTTAGTACTTGCAATAGATACCACTTTAGCAAAAAATGAAACTGATAAAACAGGACCTCAATTAAGTTTAAATCCGGAGGAAAATATCTTCAAAATTCATACAAATGAGATAAATATTAGTAACTTTTTATTTAATACTAATGCAGCTACATCATGGATTGAAAGTTATTTAGCAGATACGTTTTATGGAAAAAATGAAGAATTAAGATACGAACAACCAATAAAACAATACGTTTCCCATTATATACAATTATTAAAATGGATAGATAGCTTAAAAGAAACTCCAGAAATTCAATTGTTTACAGATGACACAAAGAAAATACCTGTTGACTTAGTAATCGATATTGGAAATTCAGCAACATGTGCATTGCTTTTTGAAAATCAAAACGATGAAAATTTTAATTTTAAAAAAGTAAAAAAAATAATAATTCAAGACTATTCTAATCCACAAGTAGAATACAATCAACCTTTTCCAATGAATGTTGTATTCAGTGAATCTGTTTTTGGAAATATAAACAAAGAAAAATACCATAATAATAAATTTACGGTACCAAGTTTTGTTAGGATTGGTTTTGAAGCAGAAAACTTAATTAATAATGCCAATCTTAACCTTAACCTTGGTTATGAATTAAAAACCCATAATTCAAGCCCTAAGCGATATTTATGGGATACCAATCCTGCTGAGAGTGAATGGGAATTTTACCCTACCAATAATTCCAATAAAATAAAAAAAGTATACTTAAGCGGTATTTCGGAGCAATTGAAAATGGATGGTGCCTTAACAAATGGAGATGTTTTTGGTTCAAAATCATTGTTCTCTAGAAATTCACTAATGAAGTTTGTCTTTTTGGAAGTTTTAATTCATGCTTATGTTCAAATAAATTCTTATAAGTTCAGAGAAGATCATGAAAATCTTACAATACCGAGAACTTTAAAAAGAATAACTATTTCTTGCCCTACAGGGATGATTCAATATGAACAAATTGCTTTGAGAAAAGCTGCTGAAGATGCATGTAAATTATTGAATAATTATGTTAAATTTTATTTTGATTCCAACGATAATAAATTCTGGTTTGAATTACCTGAGATAATACCTTCAATAAACGATATAGCAAAAAAACTTCCTAATTTAGAAGAAAGAAAAGATTGGACGTATGATGAAGCGACTAGTTGTCAATTGGTATTTATTTACAGTTTATTATCAAAAAAATTGCAAGGAAATAATTATGTAATTAATAATTATTTGTTTAAAAATAAAGACAAACTAACAGTAGGTTCTATAGATATTGGTGCTGGTACAACCGACGTTATGATAAATAATTATTCACTTAACAGTGAAAACAAAACTATAAATATCAAACCAGATCCATTGTATTGGGATAGTTTTAAATTGGCTGGGGATGATTTATTAAAAGAAATTATCCAACAAATAATAATTGAAGGTGAAGTAAAATCAAATTTAGATGAAGGTTGTACTGGAGTTATTGAAAATTACGCAAAAGCAATTGGAGTAGAAAATATATCTGAAAAGTTAAATGGCTTTTTTGGACAAGACACTAATAATATTGGATACATAGCTAAAATGATGCGTAAAGCTTTTATTCACCAAGTAGCAATTCCAATTGCAATGTATTATTTGAATAATGCAAATACAAATGAGAAGAGTTCAGTATCATTCGAACAAATAATTGATAAAGAATTTAACAACAAAGAATTAGTTCTATATTTCGAAAAACATTTTGGTTTCAACTTCTTAGATATAAAATGGACCATTAGCGCACACAAAATAAATGCCATTACAAGTTCTGTTTTTGATAGTTTAATAAAACAACTTTGCTTAGTATTAAACCAATACCAATGTGATTATATTGTGCTTTCAGGAAAACCTTGCTCACTAAATAGTATAGAGGAACTTTTTCTAAAATATTTAGCAACTTCTCCCAATAATCTAATTAATTTAAATAAATATTGGATAGGAAAATGGTTCCCTTTCTCAGACGATAATGGATTTGTAAAAGACCCAAAAACAATGGTTAGTGTAGGGGCTATTATTGCACTTATGGCAGGTAAACTGAAAAAGATTAATGATTTGAATTTAGATACAGAACTCTTAAAGCAAAAATTAATTTCAACAGCGGATTATATTGTTAAAAGCAATTTCAGTACTAAAGAAGTTATACTATCTCCTAAGAAAAATGAAAATACAATACTAATTAATGCTTTGCCGTATCATTTTGGTTATGCTAAGTATATTTCTAAGAATTATCCTGTTTCAGATTTATACAGTATTAGTCTTGATGATAAACAAATGTCCAATACCATAAAAACACGTTACCCTAATAAAGAAGATGTGTTTTATGCAGAACAACTTAGTATAGAGAAAAATAAAATTTATCAAAACCTACCATTAAAAATAACATTATCAAGGGATATTGACGAATCGAAAGAACAATTAAAAATTGAGAGCGTTGAAGATAATGAAGGAAATGATAAATCAAATAAATACTTCAAGCTTAACTACCAAACTTTAGATAATGAAAATGGATATTGGTTAGATACTTGTGAGTTTATTTTAAATGCTAGATAATTACAATATGAAACATTACTCAGAACAAGATATAGCACTTTTAAAAGAGAACATTAATTCAAATAGTATTAAGTTGACCGAAACAGTAAACTGGGCAGAAGACAACTTAAAATATGAAGAAAAAAACGCACTTATATTAAAACTTAAAAATGCTTTAAATACATTTAATAAGGTTTCAAAAAATATTGATTCAAAACCTGTTATTGCTGTTTTTGGAGGTAGTCAAGTGGGTAAGTCCTATCTTATAAAAAACCTATTAAGTCGAAAGGGTCAACCATTTGTTATTAGAAATAATGACAAAGAGTATGATTTTCTTAAAGATATTAATCCTCCGGGGGTTGGAGCAGAAAGTACTGGTGTAGTAACCAGGTTTACTGTAGATAATGAAGTGAAGTTTCAGGAGTTTCCAATACAAATAAAACTACTTTCTTCAAAAGATATTTTGATTATTATTCTGGATTCCTTTTTTTTAGATCTGAAAAAAATAACTGATTTTGTTAACAGTAAAGATTTAAATCTACATATCCAGAAATTTGAATCAAAGTTTACTAATTCGAAACAAAATGTGCTTTCTGAATATGATATTTTAGAACTTAAAGAATATTTTGAAAATCATTTAAGCAAACATACTATCATGTTTGTAGGCTTAAATGAATCACGTTTTTTTGAACGAATTGGTAAAATTATTAGTGGTTTTGAGTATCATGAATGGACAGCTATATTTGAAGTATTATGGAATAAAAATCAACATCTCTCCACACTTTTTTCAAAATTAATTTCAGACTTAAAAATACTAAATTTTGATACTGTAGCTTATTTATCTTTTAAAGAAGTACTTCGTGGTGAAGGAGAAGTTCTAGATGTAAAGAGATTGAAAGAATTATACTCCTGTGATAAATTCACCACTATTAAAAAAGAAAATGGAGAAGAAATAAAAATAAATTTATCATTAATCACTGCCCTTACAGCTGAGCTTGTATTTTCAATTCCAAATGAACTTACAGAGAGTAAAGAATTTCTAAAAAATTCAGATTTACTTGACTTTCCAGGAGCGAGAAGCAGGTTGGCTATAGAAAGTGAAGATATTGATGATGAAATTATTCCAGACATGTTATTGAGAGGAAAAGTATCTTATTTATTCAACAAATATTCAGACGATTTCAATATAAATAATCTTTTGTTTTGTACGAATGATAAACAACTAGATGTAAATGAAATTCCAACTTTATTATTCAATTGGATAACTAAAAATATTGGAGCTAGTGCTTATGACAGAAATAATGCATTAAAAGATGCAAATATTCCTCCATTATTTGTGATTTTTACCTTTTTTAACAATCAATTGAAATTTGATACAACTAATGATTTCGAATATACAAATGATGTTCAAAAATTAGATTACAAATGGGACACTAGATTTAATCGTTTTTTTGAAAATGAAATAGTAACTCAAACTAAAAATTGGCATGTTGATTGGACTAAAGATAAACAAAATTTCAAAAACTTTTATTTACTTAGAGATTTCAAATACTCAACAGATTCTTTTGAGGGATTTGAAGAAGTAGGCTATGAAGTTGAAATTAGAGAAGAACGTAAAACATATTTACATAAATTAAAAGAATCCTTTTTAAACTTCAAATTTGTTCAAAATCATTTTGACTCACCCGAACAAAACTGGAATTTAGCAACGGATTTAAATAACGACGGTTCAGAGTTAATTATAAGCAATTTAAAGCAAGTTTCAAATAATCTAACAAAAACAAATCACTACATAAATAAATTAAATAATCTTGTTATTGATTTAAGAAAAGAATTAAACAATCATTTGCATTCAGATGACTTAAATATACTTAGAGCTAATAGTATGAAAAGCGTAAATGAAATTCAATTTTCATTGAACTCGATATTAGCAAAAGATATAAATGCATTTAATAAATTAATTAAACAACTTTCTGTAAAACCTGTTGAGGTATTCAACATACTGCATGATAATTTTGTAGTAAATTTAAGTGAACAAAATGCATCAAATTTTAATGAATCTAGTATATTATTTGAAAGTTATCCAGAATTAAAAACTTTAAAATCGTATGAAGAGGTTATTGAAACTTTAAAACAGCGTTTATGGCTTTCCTCAAATGAAGAGGTGGAAAAATTTCTATTAGAAAAAGGAATTAAGAAAGAAAATCTGTTTCAAAACAAAGAGATTAAATCGAAAGCACAGTTTTATACAGAATTATTATTTAATTACTGGGAAGAAAAATTAAGCAACAACTCTAATTTTGATTATTTCATAAATAATGGTATAAGTAAAAATAGTATAGCTTTTTTAGGAAATCATTTTTTCAAAATCATTCAAAATAGAGGATTAAAAGATAAGTCAGAACGCATTTTGAATGATGTTGTTTCAGAACTTTTCATTGATAAAGATATAGAAGAATTTTTAGCGGAAACATTTACATTGTTAATAAATGATATTGTCATCAACTTTGATGCTAACTATTTTACTTCCGAGGAATTAATTGAAATAGAAAACTTAAAGCTAAATAGTAACTTTAAATATTATAATGAAGTAATTAAAATAGATTCTCAAACAATTCAAAATTTGTTTGAGAATAATACTGATGAATTATCTAGCGTAAATCGAATCGTTTTGGATAAGTATAACAAGTGGATTGAATATTTAAGAATATCGTTATTAGTTAGTTGTGGTTTTGTTAGTTATGATGAACAAGCTAATAACCAATTAAAAGGATTAATTAATGACTTTAATGAATTCAAACTAAATTAATACGATGAATAAATTCCATCAAATACCTACAGACACATTTGTTCCTGTGTCGCACGACAACAGTTATTTATTTAATCATTATGATAAAGTGGCTAATTTTTTAGCATTTAATCTCGAGAAGAACTATAAAAACATTTTAGCAAAACCAATACAAAATGCATATATGTTTGACTGGTTTTCTACTTATGAAAATTTGATTAATATCAACGAAAAAAGCAAAGTAGAGGCAGAAGAACAATTAATTAAATACTGGGAATTTTTAGAAGTAATCAATGCTAAAATAAAGCAACTGTCAGCCTCTAATGAAGAGAACAATATAAACTGGGCTAACCTTTTAAAAAAAGTTTTCAATCATACTGACAATTTTATATTTTCAAATGGTAAAGATATTTGTATTGTTTGGGGTTGGAAATTTGATAACTCAAAAAATTATAAACCAAATATTGTAATTGATCCAAGTAAAAAAGATGAAATTCAAATTAACTATCCAATATATAATCCAGACAGTATTACAGAAGACAGTATTATTTCTGAGGATAGTCCTGAAGACCTAGAAATTCAAGAGTTTATAGAAGAAGAAGTAAATACTTTTGAAGATGTTATTGTAGAAGATATTATAGAAACTGAAAAAGAAGAAGAATCAAGTTTTTTAAATTTCTTAAAATGGTTTGCTTCTAACTATTGGTGGTTACTTTTAGTTCTAGCGGCTTTAATAATTCTAGTTTTCGTGTACAAAACAATAATTTATAATGCTATATAAGGATGAAAGACTTTTTTTATAAATACTGGTATCTTTTCTATATATTGTTTTTTCTTTTATTAGGCATTTTAATTTATGCTTTATTTTGGGAACCAAATTTAGATAGTTATAACAAAAAAATTAACGACTTAAACCAACGTCTAATCGAATGTGAAAATAGGGTCATAATTGACACAACAGCTGTTGACCAAAAAATTATTGATTGTGATGCTACTGTAAAATCTGGCGGTCAGGGAATAACTGAAAACATTCATGATTTAGGGAATAAAAAAGGTAAAGTTATAGTAGAGTTTGATATGAATAGAATTCCTGATGAATTGATTGTATATCTTGATGATAAAGTGGTTACGTCAACGAATGGTTTAGTAAGTGGACGAGGTTACGTTGAGTTTAATTTTGACCCTACTACATCTAAATCTTGTAAAATAGTTGTACAAGCACCACAAGAGAACACAGAGTGGCAATATTTAGTTAACTGTCCAAAATAAATATGAATACAAAGCCTAAATTTCCGTTTTCTTATTATATAGTCTTATTCTTTGGATTTGTACTGATGGTTTTGTTTTGGATTATAGTTTTAAAAAGTTGGAATAATTTAAATCACAATTCTTTTTCTAATGCTACTAACTTATCAGAAGTGGAGTATTGGCAGCAAGAATATATGCCAGAGCAAATAGCTCAAATTATTCCTATTGATACTTCTAAAATCATTACAGATTCTTTAAATCAAAGAAAGATAGTAGCAGATTTGGTGAATATTGCAATAAAAAGCTCTCCAAATTCTATAGCAAAATTTGCCAATGATTTAAAAGAAAAATACCCATCAGATACATATAAAATTATTTATATAGATAGTGTGGTAAATCGCTTACAGGTTCAACTACCAGAAGAGGATAGAATAAATTTCAAAAGTGAAGTAAAAGTTAAATTAGACAAATATAAACTTTTGGTTTGGGACGAAACCTTATTTGATTACGTTAAAACTTTTAATGATCCTAAGTTAAATGATAGAAGTGCTGGATGGTACCTAAAAGCAATTAATATTAATAAAGCATGGGAACAAACGACAGGAGATAAAAGTATTACTATTGCTGTTATTGATAATGGTTTCGACTTAAATCATCCTGAATTAAAAGGGAAAGCTATCAAGCCTTATAACGTAATTGATAAATCTAACAATGTTAGTCCTAGTAATACCAATCACGGAACACATGTGTCTTCAACGATTGTTGCTAATGGTAACAACAACCAAGGTTTAGTAGGCGTTTGTCCTGATTGTTCGTTTATGCCAATTAAAGTGGAAGATCAAAATGGGATGATGACTAATACTTACATAATAGATGCAATTTTATACGCAATTAAAAATAATGCAGATGTGATTAACTTATCGCTAGGAATGCAAGTACCAATAGGTTTAAATATTCCACTCCAAGAACAAAAGGAATACATTAATTCAAATGCAAAAGATGAGGAAGAATTCTGGAACGATTTATTCAATTATGCAAATGAGAAAAATGTAACCTGTGTTTTAGCAGCAGGGAACAGCAATATAATGACAGGTTTCGACCCATTTCAAAGAGCAAGTTCTACTATAAAAGTTGGGGCAATAAATCAAAATGGTGAGAAAGCTGACTTTTCAAATTTTGGTAGTAATACAACTATTTATGCTCCAGGAACAAATATTTATGGTGCTAAACCAGGTAATAAGTATGAAGTCTTAGAAGGAACAAGCATGGCAGCACCTATTGTATCTGGATTTATAGGATTAATAAAATCGAGAAACAAAAACATTTCAAGTCAAGAAATTAGCAGAATTTTAAATGCAAACTCAATATTAAAAAATAACCTCAAAACCTTAGACATTATAACAAGCATCTAGTAGTTATAAAATCATTTAAATTAGTAATTAATGAAACAACAAAATTTTTTATTCGTAGACATAGTTTCTTCAATTTTTCTTTTAATAATCCTAGTAGCCAATTTTATGGGATTATTATATATCACAGACGGAAATATTGTAATGAGCCTATTAGGTAGCATGTTCTTAGTAGTTTGCTACTTCTTTGTAATACAATTATTAAAGAAAAATAAAGAAGAAATGATTAAAAAGAAATTCCTTCATTCTTCATTACTTTTTTGGGTTTTCTTTATATTATTAGCATTTGTGAGTTTCAATTTGATGTCACATTTTATTAATATTGAATACAAAGTTAAATCAAAAATTCAGCAAGAAGCAACAACAAAAATTGATTTAGTTGACAATGCTGCTTTGCTATATAAAACCAGAGCTAATCAAGATATTCAAAATTTTGAATCAAAACTAGATAGTTTACTTAAACAATATAAAGTAACCAAAAGCAATGTTATAAAAAGTAAATTGGAGGCAAGCCCTTATAATATGAATTCTAATTTATTAAACAATCCTGAATATCTTAATCCACAAAGTTTAGTCTTAGCTAAAGCTACTCCGTTTCAACTGAAAATAGATAACAATATTAAAAACATCGATTCAACTCTAAATTTAAATAATAAAAAATATCTTAGCGTTTTTAACAATTGGAAACGTTTAAGCTTGGTAAATTCTTATACCAAACTTAACGAGTATGTAGAAAATAGTGTAGATTTAATCAATTCTAAAGTTGTTGAATTGCCACTAGACAATAGTAAAATTATTGTAGAGTTCGATAAAGAACAATTGCCTCTAAACAAACCAAGTGAATTAAATATTTTGTACCCTCCAAACTATACAATTCCTTTAATTGCTGTTTTAATAATACATTTGTTTATTTTAATTCCTTTTTTTACAGAAAAAATTAAAGCTTATCAAGTTAAAAGCGATAGAGGTGTTTTAGACCCATTAGAAATTGAAAATGTAAGAGAAATTTAATTATTTAAAAATTAGAAAAATGACCGAAATTAAAAAAAACAATATACTGATTAACTGCAATACAATACCAGTTAAAAACATTCTTGATATAATAAAGAACGGAGAAATTACATTAGACGAGTTCATAACAGCTGGCTTAAGCCAAGAAACTATAAAAGATGTTGTTTTAATGCAAGCTAAAGTTAAAACAGAAACAAAAACACAAGAAGATATAGAAGCTTTAGAAAAACAAAAACAAATTAATATTGACAAAATTATTAAAGGGAAAATTTTTGCTGAAGAAATAAAAGGATTAATAAATAAAAAAGCCATTACTTTTGATGATATTAGTGATGCCGGGGTAGCACCCAAAATAGTTAATGCTTTAAAATATTATTGCAGTGCAGAAAAAATTACTAGAAGTTATTCTGTAGAAGATCTTCCGTCAATGGAAGAAGGTAGAACAGACGTATATTTTGTAGGACTTAAAGGCTCAGGGAAGTCAACAATGATAGCAGGTTTACTAAATATAGCTCATAGTACTGGGGTTCTATTACCTGATTCCTATCATGCAGCTGGATTAACATTTCAAACTAATTTAATTCAAGATTTAACTAGGGGTGTTTTACCATTAGCTACGCCAAGCGGATCTTATAACTATATTGCTGCTTCACTAAATGATGCAAATAACAAAAGACATCCTTTAAATATTGTTGATGTTCCGGGTGAATTATATAATTCTATCCAGGATAATGCTGAAGTATCAAAGTTTTTAAAATATATTAATAATAATAATAAGAAAATTTTAATTTTTGTTATTGATTCGTTAGAACATGAAAATAGCAGTTCAAACAATACTTACGATCAATCAGTTGTTTTTCCTAATATTTTGCAAATATTTAATGCAAATGGTGTTTTAGCAAAAACTGATGCAATTTATTTAGTAGTTAATAAATTTGATGCTATTAAAGATTCTAAATATGCTTATGATGATAGACCGAATGGTGATCTTGCTCTCGATTTTTTGAATCAAGATTTCTTAAGTTTAAAAAACAACTGCTTAGCAGCTAGAGAAGATAATAAAAATTCAATTAAGATAAAAGTGATGCCATTTTCAATAGGGAGCATTTCATATGGTTCTATATTGAATACTTTGGAAAAGGATTTTGCAAAAACAATTGTCAATCAAATAACAAAAGATTCTTTTGTTATCAGGGGTGGTGCTGGCAAAGTATTTAATTAATTTTAATTATAAAAAGAATGAATACATTTGGATTAATAATTCACGGAACAACAAAAGGTGTTGATGATTTATACGTTTCTGAAAATTTTAAAGAAATAAAACAAAGTGAAGATATTGAAAAAACAGTTATTGATGAACGGAATCTTTCTACAAAGCTAGCTAATCAATCAGATGTCTATACTTTGCAGCTTACATCAAATTATAGAGTTTATTCATTAGTTGTAACTGATGCCTATTTAACCGATTTAGTTGGTCGAGCGGGTTTTTATGCAATTAGGTTATATGTGCCTAAAAAATATCCATTACCTAATATAGAAAATTTTTTACAAAAAATTAATACTAAATATTTAGAATTTGAAAATAATGAAACTCCAAAAGAGAATCAAAATTATGATGATTTATTAAAATTTGATTTACTATTAGAGATTAAGCAGCAAAACTTTATTCATTTAAATTCTAATGAAGATGCTTTTTGTTACTATAACCCAATAAACTCTAATCTAAGTACCGTTTTTAATAGTAAAAATTTACCTTTTTTTAAAAATGTATATGCTTTTAACGAAGAAAAAGCACTTTCTCCAGAAATAATAAAATCTTTAGGATTAAAGTCATTTAATGAAACCAACGAACATATAAAAGAGGTTCTTTTATATAATAACGATAGAGTGTTAAAAGAGCTTAAAATTAATAATATTTTAGTTGATTTTAACAAAAATGAAACAGAATTAAATGTGCTTCTAAAGGAAGGAGATGTTTTAGAATATAACACAACAGATGAACCAAAATTTCAACAAGGTTTTGGATTGATTGTTACAATATCAAAAAAATATGTAGCACCACCAAAACCACCAAAGCCCCCAAAAAGCTCTAATAAGCCTGATTTTTTTAAAGAATACGGCATTTATATTTTAATGATGATAATGGTTGTTGTTATTGGTTATTATTCATGGACTATTTTCTTCCCTAAACCGGAGCCTGTTTCTAATACACTAACCGGTAAAGAAATTGTCCCAATAGAAGATGTTAAAAACGATACCATAAGTACTATTCTATTTGAAATTGATAGCACACAAAATCCTAAAAAAGTCTATAAAACAAATTATCCAAAATTAGAAAAATATCGTTTTAGTGTTGACAACAACAAATGGTCTTTCAAAAATACTGAAAGAAATAACACTTATGTCGTTTTCTTTAAAACCAATTTAGATGATATTATTAAAAAAGACACATTAGATTTTAATGACGATAAAAAGAAAGAGTTCTTTAAAAATTTAGAAGATAAAGCGGGAGTTAAAATTGAAGAGAAAGAAATAGTAATAGAAACAAATAAAGAGGCTTCGAAAAAAGAAACAGTAAAACAAACCAGCACAAAGGGCAAGAATGAAAACTCCACTGATACTAAACAAACTCCTAATAAAAATCAAGAATCCCCTGAAAAAAATATATTAAAAAAAAGGAAAACAATTGACAAATAGGGAAATTAGAAAAACTAAATATGATAAAAATAACAGATAAAAACAGAAGCGGTATTATTTTAGGAGGAATTCTTCTGATAGGTATTTTGCTTATAGGGTTCGTCATGTATTTTGAAAATGATGAGGTCGAAAGTATGAATAAAGTAAACGATCCTGCCCCAACAAATGTTAAAGCCTTAGAGAGTTTAATTAGCAATCTTAAAACTCAAAAATTTGATGCAAGTAATTATGCATCAATAGCTTCAGAAATAAATGGTTCACATACAGAAGGTTTAATAACAGGCTCTGCAAAGAACAACCTCTTAAACAATTTAAATACTGCTTATGCAGATTTAGTTTATGCAAAATGTGAAGGCTATTTAAATACTAATAGTAATCATACAAGTGGGGATATTTTTAAGTGGCTAACTCAATTAGAAAATATAATATCAAAAAATCGAAGAATAGAGTATTATCGTGGTCAAATAAAAGCTTATGATCATTATGCAGTTTCTTTGCCAAACAAAATAAATAATTTTTGTAGATTGGGTAATTTTGATGAGGAGAAGTACCTTAAACTAAAGAATGAAATGAATGAAATGTCAAGTTTAGATAATAAATACAAAAGCAAATCTAAGTTTATAAATATTAAATTAGAAAATATAAATATGTTAGAAAATGCTTATAGAGATTGGATAGAAATTGATAGTGATTTTTAATAAAATAATAACTTTAAAAAAAATTAAGTAATGATAAAATATATTACAATAATAACTTTGATTTTTTCAATCAATTCATTTTCTCAAAAGAATAATGATAAAACAAAAAAACAGAATAGTGAAATTTCAAATTTAAACGAAGAATTACCAAAAAAATCAGCTTCAATTATTGAAATGCAAAAAATTGAAATATTAAAATTAAAAAGTATAATTCAAAAAACAAACGAGCATTATTTAAAAGAATCTTTTGATGAATTATTTACTGACAAGTATTTTGAAACAAGAGATTTATCAATAAATAACGATAAAGAAAATTTTATACTTTCTGGAGTATTAATTAATAGTATGGAAATTGAAGCTAATGAGAAAGAACAAAAAACTTGTGAAATAGCTAAATCATTTAATTCGAACTACTTAGCGCTTTTAGAAATTAGGGAAAATGTGTTAAATAAAAAGTTTGATGAATTAAAAGTTAATGAAAGCATAGATAGAATTAATAAATTGCCACAACTAGATGCAAAATCAAAATTGAATAATAGAAAAAGTAGTATACTTGGTTTATTGACAACATATAAAGAAAACACCTGTGCACTGAGAAAAAAATTAGATGAATACAGAGAAAAAAAAGATCAAGGTGCAATTTCTTCTTTGTATGATAAATTAGGAAAGGATGAAAAATTCAGAGATTATCCTTATTTGTTGGATGTTATAGCTAAAATTAAAAAAGATGTAACTAGTTATAAAGGAGACAATGATTTAATATCTTGTGTGCAAGAAACGGTAGTTAAGGAAAATATTGAAATACAAGATAAGAAGGAAGACATAAAAGAAACTAATAAAGAAGATGACAAAGTCAAAAAAGAAGCCCCAAAAGAGCTTAAACAAGAAGACAATAAATAGTATAAAAACATGTAAATTATGAATAAATTAAAATGGTTTTTGCTAATTTTATTTTTTATTGTTCAAAATTCATTTTGTCAAAAAACAGAAGATTTGAATTATGAAAATGCAAAAAAAGCATACTTAGAAAATAATTATACAACTGCAAATTCGTATATTAAGCAATCTAAAATAGCTTATAAATCTGTGCCTCCAAAAGTTTCTTATTTAGAAATAATGATTAAAGATGAATTAATTAAATCAAATCCTTACGAAGATTATTCTTTATTAGATGAAACTAGAAATTTAGTAAACATTTATTTAAAAAAATATCAAAATTTAAATGGTAGAAACTATAAAGATGTTGAGCAAGTTGCAAATAGATTAATTTCTTTGCCAAAAGATTTGACCACTTTTAATTATCAGAAAGAAAAAAAAATAAAAGAAGAAGAATTAGAAAAAGAACGGATTAAAATTGAAGCTGCTGAAAGAAAAGAAAAATTAGAAAGAGAGGCAAAAGCTAAAGAGGAGAGAGAAAGAGTATTACGAGTTGAGGCTTTAGAAAGGGAAAAATTAAACAGTTTAATAAATGAACGCAGAATAAAGTTAGCACCGTATGCTAAAGCGATAAGAATTAGTGATTATGAATTAAGTGAATTAAGTGAATTAGAATTTATTCATAGATTAAATAAAGCCAAAGAAGACTTAGTAAAAATAGAGAAAGAAGAAGCCAAGGTCGATGAAATCAGAATTCAGCGGTCTATAAAATTAAAGCCTTATAACAGTCAGGTTAGTTACAGCGTAATAAATAGTCTAGGAACTTATTCATCTTCGGAATTTGATGAAATTTACAACAAAGCGAAAAAAGATTTTAAAGCGACCAAGAAAAGAAACAAACCAAACTTAAGACCTTTCTCAAGTTTAGGTTTTCAAAGTGGTGAGATAGCAAATTACGGATTGATATATGAAAGCGGGGGTAAAACTGCGATAGGATTTAGACTTTCTGCTAGAACAAGTTTAACACCAGAAGAAGATATTTTAAATGGTACAATCATAAAAAATAAAACAGAAATAGAATTAGGTCCAAATATCAAAATATTTAAAAGACTTTACCTAAACTTGGGTGCTGGTTATGGATATTATGACAGAATAATTAATAATGATTATTCTAATGAAATTAGTTTAGAAAAAACAGGGTATTCTGTTGCAACAACAGGTTTAATGATTCGTCTAAGTGGAGTAATAAATATTAACGGAGGCGTATCATTTATGGATATTGAAAAGGACTTTTATAAACCTGAAGTTACTTTTGGTATTTCTTTTAATTTAAAAGGAAGATATAAATATTAAATAACAGTAATCGATTTAAAATGGAAAAAATATTCAAATCAAAAACAGAATTAATTATTATGACTTTTTTTGTATTAATAATTAGTTGTACGAATGAATTCGATTATGGTAACTTACAAAATGCTGTTAAAACAGATGACTTTTTTGATGTAACGCAAACAACGGTAAGTGTTTCAGGAAATGTATTAACTGACAATGGATCAAATTTGACGGCAAGAGGCATTTGTTATGGTATCGATTATAATCCAACTATATTAGGTCAAAAGAAAATATACAGCAACTCTACTTTGGGTAATTATACATGTATGATAGATAACCTATCACCAAGTACAACATACTTTGCAAGAGCTTACGCAACTAATAGTGATGGTACTGCTTATGGAAAGTCAATTTCGTTTACGACACTTCAAGCTACAATACCTATAATTTCATTGACAACAGAAGCAAATCTAATTACCGCTACTACAGTTAAAACAGGAGGAATTATAACGAATAGTGGTGCTTCAGCGGTCACAAGTCGTGGTGTTTGTTATAGTAATACTATAACATCTCCAACTATCGCTAATACTAAAACAAATGATGGAACAGGAATAGGAACTTTTGTTAGTTCATTAACAGGTTTAACCCCTAATACAACTTATTATATTAGAGCTTATGCAACAAATGCTATTGGAACAGCTTATGGAGATATAAAGTCTTTTACAACGACATCCGCAACAATTGCAACAGGCCTTACAACAACGGCTATTTCAATAATAACACAAACTTCAGCGAATAGTGGTGGAAATATAGCAGGAGATGGTGGAGCTACAATTACTTCAAGAGGTGTATGTTGGAGTAATACAACTTCAAGTCCAACAACTTCAAATTCAAAAACCACAGACGGTAATGGAATAGGTACGTTTTCTAGCAACATGACAAGTTTATTACCTGGCACTACATATTATGTTAGAGCTTATGCTACTAATAGCGCAGGTACTGCTTATGGAAGCACTAAAACATTTACTACCCTTTATCCAACTATTCCAACTGGTATGACCACTAATTCTGTTTCAAATATAATGCAAACTACAGCAACAAGTGGTGGAAATAGTACTGGTGATGGTGGTGCATCAATTACATCAAGGGGTGTATGCTGGAGTAATACTACTTCTAGTCCCTCAATTAATAATTCAAAAACTATAGATGGTAGTGGAATAGGAAGTTTTACTAGTAATTTGACAAGTTTATTACCGGGCACAACTTATTATGTTAGAGCTTATGCTACAAATAGTGCTGGTACTGCTTATGGTACTGCAAAAATATTTACAACATCTTCCGCAACAATACCAACAGGAATAACGACGTTTAACTCGTCCTCAATATCGCAAAACACTGCAACTAATGGAGGAAGTATTGCTACAGACGGCGGATCCTCAATTACTTCAAGAGGAGTCTGCTGGAGTACCACGACCACTAGTCCTACAATAGCTAATTCAAAAACAATTAATGGTTCAGGAACAGGGTCTTTTTCAAGTTCTTTAACAGGATTAAATCCTAATACTACTTATTATGTTAGAGCATATGCAACCAATAATATAGGAACGGCATATGGTAACTCAACTTCATTTACTACTCTGCCTAATTTATCTGTAGGTCAACCTTATCAAGGAGGTATAATTGCATATATATATGTTTCTGGTGATAGCGGTTATGTGGCTGGACAAACTCATGGCTTAATAGCTACAACATCAAATCAAAGTTCTAGTGCTCAATGGGGATGTTCAGGAACATCAATAAACGGTACAAGTACATCATTTGGAACAGGCCTATCAAGTACTACAGCTATTGTAAATGGTTGTACTTCAACAACTATAGCAGCTGCAATATGTAATAACTTATCATCAGGAGGCTTTTCAGATTGGTATTTGCCAAGTAGAGATGAATTATATAAGCTTTATTTGAATAGATCTGCGATAGGTGGATTTAATAATGCTTCTTATTGGAGTGCTTCACAAGCAACAGCAACAACTTCATGGAGTGTCAATTTCAGCTCCGACGGCTCAAACAATACGGGCCCGAAATCAAGTTTGCTTTCAGTTAGAGCAATTAGAAAGTTTTAATTTAATAATAGATGGGCAAAATGATGACAGTTTCTCTTTTCATATAATTGACTAAGAAATGATATCGTTCGTATACAACCTTGCTATTTATTAAACTATAAAACACCAAGTAGATATGGAGAAGAAAATTAAATTAGCATTAGAATAAAAATTAAACTATAAAAACTAATTCAGTGGAATATACTCTGTAAACCATTTATATAATTTTAAATACTCAACCATTATGAAAAACATTTTTACCTTTTTTGTTTTAATCTTTATAACAACAACAGTCAAGGCACAAATCGGATCTACAAAATCAAAAATAATACAAGAAAATAAAAACTATTCAATAGAAAAAACTGACGATGGAACAGATTATATTTCCTTTGTTGTTGAATTTGAAAACTACAATCAACAGGTAGCATGCTATCTCACGGAAAAAGAAGCAAATAAAGAACAATTGTGCTTCAGAGTTTTAATGATAGAACCAAGTTCAGAAACAAACAATTGGATAAGATTTTTTAATGAGCAAAACTTTGTAAAATTAGCTGGAATGACTTGGAAAGACTATGAACATTCAATAGTATATGAAGTTGTTGTTAAAGATGGAAATTGTCTAGTTCACAAATATTATGACACAAAATTATAAAGAATGTTCTTCAAGTATTATTTTTTTGTTTGGGTTCACAATATCCTGTCGGAGACAAACCTTTTGATTTTGTAAAAACAACTTTTTGTGAAAATTTACGCACCTTCAGAGCGTAAATTTAAACTCGCTAACAA
Source organism: Flavobacterium gelidilacus DSM 15343 (assembly GCF_000422685.1). Lineage (GTDB taxonomy): Bacteria > Bacteroidota > Bacteroidia > Flavobacteriales > Flavobacteriaceae > Flavobacterium > Flavobacterium gelidilacus. The sequence continues at coordinate 75,095 of NZ_AUGN01000012.1, forward strand.
TTATAAAAAAAAAACATTTCTAAGATTTTAAATTTATTTTGTACTTGTTTATACGTTAACAAAAAATAATATTATAAATATATAATTAGTAAAAAACAATACAATATGAAAATAGCAATAGCATTACTAATTTTAGTTATGACATTTTCCTGTAAAAATGAAAAACAACCAACTAATATAAATAGTAATCAAATAAATGATACAATTTCTAAGATAGAACATAAAGCTGACAAAATAGAGTTTGAAGAAAATCTTTACTATAAGTATTGTAATGTTAGATATGACTTTTGCATAGATTATCCCAAAAATTTTATTTCTCAAGGAGAATCATATAATGGCGATGGTCAGGTATTTATATCAAAAGATAAGAAAGCGCAAATAAGTACTTTTGGCAGCATGAGTCTTGTCGATGTAACGCCAACAATTAAGCATGTTTTTGATATGTCAAATAACGATAAAAGAATTACTTATAAAGTATTAAAAAAAGATTATTTTATTGTTTCAGGCTTCAATGAAAATGGCGATATATTTTATCAAAAGACTTTGTCCAAAAAAGTTGAAAATTCTAATAACAATAACCAACCTGATTTTTATCAGACTTTAATGATTACATATCCAAAAAATCAATCTGATATTTATGCAGAATATTGTAAAAAAATAGCCAGATTTTTTTAATTTCAGAATTTAAAAAATTATTAATTGAAATCTGCAGATAAAATAACATTCAAATGAATATGAATATGAAAATTTTGATGGTACTCACTTTTACTTTATTATTTGTTTTTTGTACAAATAAAAATAATCCATATAAAACTGAGCATAAATCAGCTATTAAAACAAAGTTTAAAACTTGGCAAAAAAAGCAAATTGAAAAGGGAATTTACTTAGACTCTATAAGATGCAGTTGGAGCTATTTTCAAGATAATGATCCCGAAATGACATCTTTGTTGCCAACTATTGGTTTCCCAGAAGATTCTTTATTGGTTTATCATTACGGCTACATTAATGATGATGCAATTTTGGATGCAATTGTTGTTTATAACTTAGTAGCATGTGATGGTGCTGCTGCTTTAAATTATGCTCAAAATGAAATTATAGTACTGTCAAATAGTAAACAAGAGTATAAAATAAAAGAAGATTATTTTGAAAAAATTAGAAATAAAATAGGCTTCGGAAATTTGTATTTAGATAGTATAAATAATGAAAAAGCTTTTGCAACTTATCAAGATTATTTAGAAGATGATCCAAGATGTTGCCCAAGTATTATCAAAAGTATTGAAATAAACTTGATGACAGACAAATACATAATTAAATAGTAAGAAGGGTATTTTAATCAAACTTTATAAATTCAACAATTTATTATGTATTGTTAGAATAAGAAAATGTATTTGCAAAATCCATATCGGTACTTTAAAACTTTATTATGAACCAAAACCAAAAAAAACTACTGTCAAAATTAGGAGAACTATTTCAGGTCGAATACATAAAAAACACAAGAGAAGGCTTAATTGCAGCCATCTCAAATATGGATTTAGAGGCAATTGCTAAGGTTTTAGATGATGAAGGAACATACCAAGATACCACAAAAACAATTTATTTAGAAAAGCTAAGAGAAGGCTTTGATCAATTTAGAAAAGGAGACGATTTCTTAATACCATACGAAGGAGGTTGTATTTCCGAAGAGTGTAACAACAAAACAAAAAAAGGAGTCGCTTTCGTAGGTAATAATACAGGTAGACACTTAACGTTAATTATCGAACTATTCGAAAAAGAAACCATTAAAGACATATACCATTGTTACAGTTTCTGCCCAAACAACTTTGAATTAGATGAAAATGCTCGCAACATAAATTGTAGAGTTTATTCAGATGAAAAAGTATATTTTAATAAATCAGCAACATTCATTAAAAACAATAGCCAAGCCGTTAGAGCTATTAATGAACTAAAAAGATACGAGAACCAAGTAATAAATGGTGACATACTAAAAAATTGGCAAAATAAGCATAAAGATTTATACGACAATTTAGTATGGACAATGCAGTATAAAAACCTAGATGAGTTTGCTAAGTATTTTAGTGATATTTCAACATTAGTTGAGTATTTAAAATGCGAAGAAGAAGCAGCAACCTCAATTCAGGAGTATAATAATTTAGATCTTTCTAATGAAATTAATCTACTGCATTGGTTGATTAAATATGAAAACTTATACCATAACTTAATTTTATTACCTGGAGAAACAATCACAGAAAAAGGCTTAGAAGCTAGTAAAGAAAAATTACATAAAAATTTGAACGTGTATTTTGATACAAACATATTCAAAAATGCATTGTACTTTATAGATTTATTTTTTGACAAACACAGTGTCAAATTTAAGAAATACAATACGTTAACCGCACAAGAATGGGATGACCTAGTGCCGTTTAGCGATGAATACCAAAAATTAAGTGGTTTAGAATATCACTTGAAAAAGAGAGGAATTTTATAAATAACGCAAAGTGTTCAATTAAACAATTAATCTAAAGCTCAAGATAATGGAAAAGCTCTATTCAATAGTAATCTTAATCACTTTTACTGTAATTATTGTCAAAGTATATAACTTGTTTTTCAAAAATGATAAGGAAAAGCAGAAAGCAACAAAAGGTGAAAAAGCTGCTACAGAAAATTCAAAATCAGACCAAAATCCAATTCCAACAAACAAGAATAAATGGCTATACCCTTCAGATAATTTTGGAAATTTAGAAAAGGGTACGGTTTATAATTCCATTACTTTCAATAAAGAAAGTGAGGATAAGAACACAAGCCAAAAGAAAATGAAGATTCTAACGAATGAGAAAGGTAATGAAAATATATAAATTCAATAAAAGTAAAGAAAGATAAAAATCACAAAGATCAAAAACTTTAATAGGGAATTTACTTATTTAAACCAATCATTTGAAAAAAAAATAGAATTGGAAACTTAAATCTCAACAATTAGAAATAAACAACGATGCTTCTATCCAAGAAAAAATTTTACTTAATTCTAATGTTAGCACTCTTTTCAATTAACAATGTAAAGGCAGGCCGTTGCACTGGTTCAAGTAACTGCAAAGCTTGTACAACATGTAACTATTGTAAACATTGTAATGATAACGGTGGCACCTGTGGTGTTTGTGATGGTGGTGATTCAAAGACTTCAAATAGCGAGGATAACAATTCAAGCAATGGCTTTGGTAAAATGGCAATAGTTGGTGGTGGTGCATATTTGTTATACAGGACTTTTAGAAAAAAAAAATAAATTCATCGTTTTAGTTTTTTTGTGTTTTAATCCTGGAGGAGAAAAAATAAAAATAGATGGACTTATTTTTCGATTAATTGAAATGATTCTCACTGTTACCAGATTTGTCAAATGTTGTTGACTTAGTCAAATGTATTTAGATCCTAACGAATTTCTATAATGTTTGGTTTGATTAGCTTTTAATTATTTAGGCTTATATTAGGCACGTATTTAATACGTTTAGCCTTAAATAACGGAACTTTTTTATCATTTTCAAAACTTGAAACTTAAGGTTTCAACTAACATTAAATCACTAATTTGTTAGCTTCTTTCAAAAAAAGAACATGAATTTAGTGCAATAACTAGAAAAAATAAAATAGGGAATGAAAAAGAATTGTTTTTCATTCCCTAAAAACAGCAACAACTACGGTTTTTTTGGTGGAGGAATATGACCACCTTGACCACCACTTTCAGGCAGCGTATCGCCGACTTTTTGAAATAGATTGTTTTCAATTGTTTTTGTAGTGAATCGCTCAAGTGACGTATCATCATTAGAACAAGAGGCGAAAGCTGAAAGTACAGCTAAAAAGAGTATTTTCTTCATGGGTTTACTTTTTAAAATTGACATGTAAATAGCTGCTCGAGGTATTCTCGAAAAAAATAACAGCTGGGCTTTTGGATCTTGATCCAAAATGTTTTAGGGAAGTCAAATGAGCTTTAACAGAATTTAGTTTTATACTTCCCTTGATAAAATTTCAAGTCTGTTAAGCATCATTTTTAAGAAGTAGTTTTGTACATTTGTTCCTATCGCGAAATCGAACAAGAACTAATTCTGAGGCAAAGTAAATAGGCTTTATAGCTATTTACAGAAGGTGATTCCGGTAATTCCGATAATGAGTATTAATTCCGATGAATTCCAAAAATGAGTGTAACTATTGATGATTATATCCGTTCAATCAAAGAAGAAATAATAATTGCTAGACAGAATGACCTTAAAGGGTTCTTAGTAAAACCATCACCTGCGCAACTACGAAATTTATGTTTACTTTTATTTGAGGAAGGATTGAATAATAATGATAATGTGATTTTCGAAAGCTTTTTTAGCGCAACTAAAGAAGATGATTTAAAAAAGAAAATAGAAAATGTGGATATTGATAAATTCAGACCTATTAGAAATTTAATAGAAGGCTCAATTGAAAGTCCGTCCATTATTAATTTAGAAATGGTAGCTATTCTTATTTCTTTTAAAAAACGACCTTATAAAAATTATTCTAAAGGATATGAAGTAGAGAAAAAAAACTGGGAAGTAAAGAATGAAATCTCTCCAAAAACATTTGATGAAGAATCAATTCAGTTGATTCACAAAAAAAGTAAATTAAAGAAAATGATGTTTGGCGGATTGGGACTGGTAGCTATATCTGCAGTTGGAATTATAGGAAATTCTTATAATTCAAAGAATGATTTTCAATGCATGCAATGGCAAATTGACCATTATGAGAAAGTAGATTGTGAAATGAAAAATGTCTTAGGAACATTCAGCGCAAATCACATTGAAGTTATTAATAAAAAGGCTATTGATTTAAAAAAGATTAATGTTACCCCAGAAACTACTTTTTTTTATAAGAATAAAGCAGCAATTTATTATTATAAAGTCAACGACTCGGTGGTTGAATACTATAATGGACCAGGTTTTCACCCTCTAGTAGAAAAACCTTTAAAACCTATCACAAAATATATTATTAAAAAATATATTAAAAAATAAGAACTATGTGGTTTTCCTCAAACTTACTATTAGTTAAGTTTCTACTTTTACTACGACCTTAAATTAAATTATAATATCTCCAAAAATTATGAACAAAGCATCTTTTAAAATCCGTAAGTCCAAACTCAAAAATGAGTTAGCAAACATGCGTAAAGCTTATAGAGCCATTTCAAAAAGAACTGCTTCCAGAGTTTTGGAAATGACCATAACAGACAATCTATTAACGCTGGTAATTCCTGGGGCTAAATTAGAAGTGCCATGTGAAACATTCAGCACAGCAAAAGCTACCATAGATTTCCTATATTTTTATGATATAATTAAAACTTGGGAGGGTCTTTTAATTGAAATTAATTTCATAGAGGATGAAATGCAAATAGGAAAAACGAAAATAAAAGTACAGACTACTTTTTTTGAAAACGATTCTATTTTAAGGAGCATTAAATTACCTTTAAATTACACTGACTGGCACTTGTTGAAGTTAGAACAAAGAGGATATACAATTGAAGAACTTCGATTTAATAAACTAAATGGCGAAGTGGAAAACGCACATCACAGGCTAAAATATAATGTAAGCTATATTAAAGATGTACTGGGTATATATGGTATTAGTAGTAAAGAAATTTTAGATTTAATAGAACAAAAAATAAAATTATAACCAATAGCATTAAAAACTAAGTGTAATTATCATTTCTAATTTTGAAAAATGAAACAAGAAAAATTATCCAAATCCTACACCACAAAACTAAACGAAGTAATCACAATAAATATTTAACCATTACGGTTTTCCTCATTTTTAAATAAATTATTTTATGTATTATTGTAAATGATAATTTCATACATGTCTATCTCAATTAGTAGAGATATGTATAACTAAATCATACATATACAGCAGATGGCTGCAGAGAAGTAGTAGATATATTACCTATAAACGTAAGTTTTATTCCACTCACGTCTCCAGTAATTACAGGAAAAACGGCTATTTGTAAGGGTAGTGGTGCTATTGTTTTAACGGTACCTGCTGCCTCAAATACAACATACACATGGCAAGTAAGTGCTAACGGAGGCACAACCTTTACAACAATTCCTGGTAATACTACCATGACCTACAATCCTCCTACGACAGGTAATTATATATTTAGTGTGGTGGCTAATAGTGGGGGTTGTAGTAGCGCACTTACAACACATTCGGTAATGGTGTATCAAACACCTAATTTTCCACTTCTAGCAATTACTAATGTGCTATGCAACCCATATCAAGTAACGGTTTCGGTTACTAATCCCCAAACCGATGTGGTGTATATTTGGAGTAATGGAACTATAGGTACAACTGCTATTTCCTACCACGACGGACCGCTACAAGTTCGTGCCGAATTATTGGGTTGTAGTAGAACCAACCAAATCGATTTACCCGTTGATCTCAACAGTCATAAATGGTTGTTTCCAAACGGTTGTTATGACTTTTGTAATAGAGACAATTTTAATGGATATATTATTGGACCAAATGAAGATTTAAATGAATGGATTTGGACTACTCCTAATGGGGAGGAATCAGGCAGTGGATTTATGTCTGATGTAAATGTAGGAAATGGTGAATATCTACAATTTTTAGATAGTGGATATTGTCATGAAACATTTGGAACAGCCCAGATAAAAGTAGATCGTTGTGACAAATGTGACATCAATATAACTGATGTTATGGAACTTTACTGTGATCAAATCAGCAATAAACAGGTATATTACGTTAGTTTTGCCATTGACAATGCAATAGGCAATACATTATATACCACGTTAACTGCTCCTAATGGAGAAGGCTATTTTAGCCCTAGTACAATAACCTTAAATGGAGGTACCACAGTTTACACAGGATATTTTATCCCTAACAATGGGTTTAATGGAGGTAATATAGTTGTGAATCTGAATAGTACAGATGGCAAAGAATTGAATTGCCTGGATACTAGTAGTTTAGATTTTATGAGTTGCAATGTTCCAAGAATGGCACCTCCAAAAAATAAAATAGCCTTGGCTCCTAATCCTGCATCATACACTACAACAGTTTATTATGAATTAGTAGCAAAAGGCACTATTCAATTAATACTAACAGATGCCATGGGAAGAGAATTATATACTACTATGCGTGTCGAAAACAAAGGAAGCATCGAGTTAGACATCAGCCAATGGTCAAAAGGCTATTATATCATAAAATTAATGCAAAACGGCGAAACACTATTTAATGAAAAACTACTAAAAAACTAAATAAACTGTAGAAACTGAAAGTCGTAATTTTCGACTTTCAGTTTTTTTTCTTATTATTTTTCGTATTTTTAAAAACTATTAAAACACGCAACATGAAATCAAAACTACCCATATCCCATTACCTATTCCCGATAGCCATATTCTTATTACCCATAACCTTGTTCTCTCAAAGCTTCCAATGGTTGCAATCTGGAGGAGGGATTAATTCAATCTCTAAAAAAGAAGAAGTGGTAGATGTAGTAACCGATAGTCAACGTAATATTTATGTGCTATCGGTAATTACAATGGATAATGTAAATGTTAATAATGGTGCACCAGTAGCAGTAACAACTTATGAAGCAAACCCTAATCGCAATGATTTTATTTTAATAAGTTATACATGTAATGGAACATATCGATGGCATAAAGTTTTTGGAGGAGGGAGTTTTGACTTCCCATCTGGCATTGTGATAGATAGTCAAAACAATGTTTATGT
>NZ_AUGN01000013.1 GCF_000422685.1 Flavobacterium gelidilacus DSM 15343
TTTACTAAAAAAAACAGCAATTGTTCAATTACTTTTAACTAAATTTGAATCAATAAAAATCACTAAAAAAGGTCAACCTATTTCAGGACAAGACAAAACCTTCAAACCACCAATAAAGGAAAAGACAACTGAAGAGCTTATAATAATAGCTAATTCTTCAGAAAAGATATGGCAGAAAGAAGCAATTCTTCAAGCTAAAAATGAATTATTGGTTAGAAATATATCTGAAAAGCAACAAGAAGACTTTTTTGACTCTGAATTAGAAAAAGCTGAAGAATATTACAAAAAAGTTGAGGAAAAAAGACATCAAAACTTAACAGAATCTTATTCAATTATTACTATAATTTATATTTTTATAATGACACCTTTTTTGTTAGTGAGTAATTGGAAAATTGGCTTAAGTTTAATTCAACTTAAACGTGAAAACTACTTACTTAAATATAAACAAAGATTAATTACTCTTATTATTTCTATAATAGTTTATACAATTTCAATATATTTTTATGTTGATTATCTCAATAAAAAATGGGAAACCGAAATAAATAATATTGATAATTCAGAATGGGAAAGGAAATATGGTTATGACAAATAAGAAAACGTCGCACAACAACGGTTATCAAAAACCACAAAGGCTTGGTTTTTCCTTCGGAAAAACCTCAACGATCGTAAATTTGTGTATATTTATTGTAGTCAATCTTTAATCAAAGTTGCTGAAGTCTAATTGAAAAACGTTACCCACAAGTTTAAATCAGCAAAATAATCAGCACTTAAAAAAAGCTATTACTTTCCACCAACAAAAAAAACAAATGTGATAAAAGTCATACTTTGAATTAAAGTCCTATCGTAAATTTGTGATAAGTAAGATAGAAATTCCTGCTAAAAACAAACCTTATGGAAAATATAAAGTATTCAAAAATATATCGAATAATTCATTGGACAATAGCCTTCTCATTACTGCTTTTGTTAATTACTATTTTTTTGCGATTAACGTGGATGAATAAAAATAATATTGCAGCCATCATACAAAATTATTTGAGTGGTACTGACCAGGTTTTATCTCAAGACCAACTAATCGTTTTAGCAAAAAAGATAAGACAACCTATGTGGAATTGGCATATTTACATTGGTTATGTCTTAACTGGCCTATTTAGTTTGCGTTTTATACTTCCACTTTTTGGACATATGAAGTTTCAAAATCCTCTTGTTAAAAATCTATCTATAAAAGAGAAATTTCAAAAATGGACATATATCATTTTTTATCTCTGTGTTGTTATATCTTTGGTTACTGGACTAATAATAGAATTTGGATCAAAAGAATTAAAAAAACCAATGGAAGAAATCCATGTACTTAGTATTTATTACTTAGTTGGTTTTATCATAATCCATGTAGCTGGTGTTTTCGTAGCAGAATTTACAAATCAAAAAGGAATAATTTCAAGAATTGTAAGCGGCTCTAAAAAGGAAAATTAAAAGCACGAAAAAACAACAGTTGACTGGATTGCATAATATTTTCATTTTTACAGTAATATTATAATTGCCAATGCTAGCAAGTTTATGGAAAAATTAGCCATTGAGTAGCAACGTTTTTGCACAAATGCTTGGGCTTGGTTTTTCCTTCGAAAAAACCTTTACTACTCCGGATTTTGACTGTATTTTATTTTAGCAAGTAATGTATTTCAATCAATAAAAATTTAAAAAAATTATTTAAGAGCTACTCGCACATTTTTTTAGACTATAATAAAAAAGTCCTCAATTTAGAGGACTTTTTTGTTTTTACTACTTACTCAAATACATTTTTCGTCTTGAATACAATTCATAGAATTGATCATCTTTTAAATCATCTATAAATAAGATGCTTTCTCCAGTTGATTTCATTTCAGGCCCTAGAGCTTTGTTTACATTTTTAAACTTACTAAAAGAGAAAACTGGCTGCTTAATTGCAAAGCCTTTTAACTGTGGATTGAATGTAAAGTCAGTAACTTTATTATGCCCTAACATTACTTTTGTAGCATAGTTTACATAAGGTTCACCGTAAGCTTTAGCTATAAAAGGCACCGTTCTAGAAGCTCTTGGATTGGCTTCAATAATGTAAACCACATCATCCTTAATGGCAAATTGAACATTAATTAGTCCAACTGTTTTTAAAGCTCTTGCTATATTATGTGTGTGCTCTTTTATTTGTTGCATTACAAATTCACCTAAATTAAAAGGTGGCAAAGTTGCATTACTATCACCAGAATGCACACCACAAGGCTCAATATGCTCCATTATTCCAATGATGTATACATTTCCATCAGCATCACAAATGGCATCAGCTTCTGCTTCTATAGCTCCATCTAAATAATGGTCTAAAAGTAATTTATTACCTGGAATTGACTTTAATAAATCAATTACATGTTCTTCTAATTCTTGTTTGTTGATTACGATTTTCATTCCTTGTCCACCTAAAACATAAGAAGGACGAACTAATAATGGGAAATCTAATGTATCTGCTAAAATGGAAGCCTGCTCAGCGCTTTCAGCAATTCCGAATTTTGGAAAAGGAATTTTTAAATCGGTTAACAATTCAGAAAAACGACCTCTATCTTCTGCTAAATCTAAAGCGTCAAATGAAGTTCCTAATATTTTAATTCCGTATTTTGATAGTTTTTCGGCTAATTTCAATGCCGTTTGTCCACCTAATTGTACTATAACTCCTTCTGGTTTTTCATGACGAATGATATCGTAAATATGTTCCCAAAAAACAGGCTCAAAATACAATTTATCAGCTGTATCGAAATCCGTAGAAACCGTTTCTGGATTACAGTTGATCATAATAGTTTCATAACCACATTCCTTCGCAGCCAAAACTCCGTGAACACATGAATAATCAAATTCAATTCCTTGTCCGATTCTATTTGGTCCCGAACCTAAAACAATCACTTTCTTTTTATCCGTTACTATACTTTCGTTATCAACATACTTTGTTCCGTCAGGCTTTTCAATTTCTGCTTCAAAAGTTGAATAATAATAAGGTGTTTTGGCTTCAAATTCGGCAGCACAAGTATCAACTAATTTAAAAACACGATTGATGTTTTGTTCATCACGTAATTTATAAACTTGACTTTCTAAACAACCCATCATGTGAGCAATTTGTCTATCACCATACCCTTTTTGTTTTGCTTCAAGTAACAATTCTCTTGGCAAAGTATCTACTTTATATTTTGAAATTTCTCTTTCTATATGAAATAGCTCTTCATATTGTTTTAAGAACCACATGTCAATTCTAGTAATTTCGTGAATTCTACTTAATGGAATTCCCATCGCAATAGCATCATAAATCACGAAAACCCTGTCCCAACTTGCAAAAGTTAGTTTTTCAATAATTTGTTCGTAGTTTTTATATCCTTTCCCATCAGCTCCTAACCCATTTCGTTTAATTTCTAACGACTGAGTAGCTTTATGAAGGGCTTCTTGGAATGAACGTCCGATTCCCATAACTTCACCAACCGATTTCATTTGAAGTCCTAAAGTTCTGTCTGCTCCTTCAAATTTATCAAAATTCCAACGCGGTATTTTAACGATTACATAATCTAAAGTCGGTTCAAAAAGAGCCGAAGTAGATTTTGTAATTTGATTTTGTAATTCATCTAAATGATATCCTAAAGCTAATTTTGTAGCAATCTTTGCAATTGGATAACCCGTTGCTTTTGAAGCTAAAGCTGATGAACGAGAAACCCTTGGATTTATTTCGATAGCCACTATATCTTCTTTTTCATCTGGTGAAACTGCAAATTGCACATTACAACCACCAGCAAAGTTCCCAATAGCTCTCATCATTAAGATAGCCATATCACGCATACGCTGATAAGTTGAATCTGACAAAGTCATTGCCGGAGCAACGGTTATACTATCTCCAGTATGAATTCCCATTGGATCCATGTTTTCGATAGAACAAATAATTACTACGTTATCGTTTTTATCTCTAAGTAATTCTAATTCGTATTCTTTCCAGCCTAAAAGTGCTTTATCTATAAGTACTTCGTGAATTGGAGACATTTCTAAACCATAAGATAGTTTTTCGTCAAATTCTTCTTTTGTGTGAACGAATGCTGCTCCTGTTCCGCCTAAAGTAAAGGATGGACGAATTACTAAGGGGAAACCGAATTCTTGCGCAATTTCTTTTCCTTGTAAGAAGGAAGTCGCGATTTTTGCAGGTGCTGCTCCAACTCCTAATTTAGCTAAAAGTTGTTTAAATTTCTCTCTATCTTCAGTTATATTGATAGCATTTACATCAACACCAATCATTCTTACATTAAAATCATTCCAAATTCCTTTATCATCAGCTTCCAAACAAAGGTTTAAAGCTGTTTGTCCACCCATTGTTGGCAAAACTGCATCAATTTGTGGATGTTCTTTTAAGATTTGAATTAATGACTTCGTAGTTAAAGGTAATAAATACACATGATCAGCCATTGAAGGATCTGTCATGATGGTTGCAGGATTTGAGTTTATCAAAATAACCTCAACTCCTTCTTCACGTAAAGAACGTGCTGACTGTGAACCTGCGTAATCAAATTCACAAGCTTGTCCGATTACAATTGGACCTGAACCTATAATTAAAACCGATTTGATTGAATTGTCTTTTGGCATTGTGTTATTGTTGTTTTAGTTGTATGTTGTTGTTTAAGAAAACATTCTAGCCCTGATAGCAGTGGAAATCCTTTTTATTTTTTCTTAAAAATAAAAAGATTGTAACGAATAGCAGGAAATAGCTTCAAAAACTTATTAAATTTTATAAACAAGTTTAAAAAAAAGCCGCTACTAATAAAAGTAACGGCTTAATATTGATTAGTAGCTAATCATTATTTTTTATGTCTTGGTTCGCAAGATACAGTCAACTTGTGTCTTCCTTTTGCTCTTCTACGTGCAAGGACTTTTCTTCCGTTTGGAGTACTCATTCTATCCATAAACCCGTGTTTATTTCTTCTTTTTCTTTTCGATGGTTGAAACGTTCTCTTGCTCATTGCTTTATATCTTTAAAATCTATATTTATTTTTTTGTTATAGCTTCCTATAAATCGAGTGCAAATATACAAAGTCTTTTTTCATTTACAAGTAGTTTTTAAAATATTTTTTAGTTAGAATTTATTACCTTTGTTTCAAATTAAAAAATACAGTATGTTTAACAAGATTATCAAATTAATTTTAGCAGGTTTAATAATTGCTTTCGCCATATATCAATTTATAGAAGGTAATATTGGAAACGGAATTTTCTTACTCCTTTTTTCCACAATATTTATCTTCTTATATTTCAAGAATGAGTTGATTCTATTGGCTTTCTTGAAATTAAGAAAACAAGACATGGATGGAGCAAAGGCTTGGTTAGATAAAATAAAAAACCCAGAAACTGCACTAGTAAAGAAACAACAAGGGTACTATAACTACCTTAACGGGATTATGGTTTCGCAAACAAACTTAACTTTAGCTGAAAAATATTTCAAGAAAGCTATTGAATTAGGTTTAAGTATGGATCAAGATTTAGCCCTAGCTAAACTGCAATTAGCCGGAATTTCTTTAACAAAAAGAAGAAAAATGGAAGCTACTAAATACTTAAACGAAGCTAAGAAGCTAGACAAACACAATATGTTGAAAGAACAGATTGTTATGTTGAAACAACAATTGAAGAAAATTTAGATTTTTTGATAGTTAGATTTTTAGATTATTCGGTTAATAAAAAACCACAAATTAGATAAACTAGTTTGTGGTTTTTTTATTCTTTATTATCCGTTGGCTAAAGCCGAACGGCAATGATTTCTATTTTTGTCTGAAAATCTAATATCTGAAATCCGAAAATCTATTCCGGCACTTCTATTAAGTAAGTTTTACCGCTTAAAACAGTAAGTTTTTTATCTCTTAGCCAAGGATTTAGAACTTTTAACGTTTTATAATTTGTTCCTTGCTCTAATGCAAACAAAGCTAAATCATCTATCGAACTATCTATATTAAGTTTTTTTGTTGGTACGTTTACGTATAATTCATTTTGAGGAATATCAAATCCGTATTTTGGAGAATTTTTCATAATTTCTTTTAAAGCCAATATTCTAAACACATAACGACCAGTTTCTTCATAGAATAAAGCATCATAATAACTTGAAACTTGTTGAGCTTCTAAAACTCTATTGATTCCAGCCATTCCTCCATTATAAGAAGCCGCTACTAATGTCCAGTTTCCAAATTTCTTGTAAGCATCATTTAAATATTTACAAGCTGCTTCTGTAGACTTTTCTAAATGGTAACGCTCATCTACATGATCTGTAACTTCCATCCCATACTCTTTTGCGGTTGCTGGCATAAATTGCCAAACACCTCTTGCTCCAGCTGGTGAGACTGCATTTACTAAACTACTTTCAATTACAGCTAAATATTTAAAATCATCTGGCACACCATTTCTTTTTAAAATAGGCTCAATAATAGGAAATACTTTATTTGCCCTTTTAATTACCAAGGTAGTATTTGAATGATAATTCATATTAGTAACCATTTCTCTATCTAAACGCTCACTTACATCATTATCTGTTGTTGGAACTGTTTCTCCAGAAAAATTCATTTCTGAAGGATAAGGCACTGTTGGACTAGTTCTAGCAATTGTAGTAGAAGCTGCATAAATAAACAAACTGCTTATCGCAATAATTCCGGTTATTTGTAATGCTTTTTTAAATTTCTGTTTCATCTTCATCATTGTTTAAAATTAATTTAGGTAAATTTTCATTTAACCATTTATACTTCATTATTACCAAAATATGCGTTGCACCTTTTACTACAATACTATTTTTGATGTGTCTTATTGGAAAAACTGCATCTGCATCACCATGAATATGTATAACATTTTCATCAGGTTTTGTTCTTCGCCATAAAATTACGTTTTCTATTGCCCAATCCAAATATTTTTTGTCACGCATTTGTAAATATTTTTCATACATCCTTAAACGTCTTGTGACTAAATTCTCGCCAAAAGCATATTTTGCTAGTGCATCAATATTTGAGACCAACTGAGTTGGAATAACTTTATAGGCTTTTGTTGACTTTGCAATTTTCATTCGCAAGGGCAATTCTGCATTTGATTTCACACTCGAAATAATAATTACTTTTCTTGTTTCAATTAGCAATGCCATTTCTTGCACTATAATTCCGCCAAAAGAAACTCCAATTAGCACAGGATTCTTATGTTTTATTTTTTTAGTCATGCGAAAAGCATACGCTTCGATTGACTCCTTATTTAATGGCAAAAACCATTCCAAATAAAAAATTTCAAACTTTTCTACGGGCAATTTTATGTGTTCAAAAATAGTTGAACTCGCAGCCAAACCTGGCATTAAATAAACTGGTATCTTACTCATGGGATATGTGAAAAAGTTTCGTAACTTTGTAAAACAATATATATTTAAAATGGAAATCAAAGATAACGAACTTTTAAGACAATTTGAAATTACAACAGACACCGGTTTAGTTGCCATTGAATATTCATTACAAGACCGTAAAATTTTTCTAACAAAATTTTGCGAAAACGAAAATCTTGACATTGAAATACAAGATGAATTTATTAGAAATGTTTTAGCAATTGCTGAAGAAAGAAAATTGAAGGTTGTACCAACAAACTTAAGACTTATAAAGTTTTTTAGAAAAAACAGACGTTACAGAGAATTACTCCCACCTGGATTGAAAATATAAAACATAAAAAAATGCTCTTTTAATTAAGAGCATTTTTTTTATAATAATTTATCAGTTTCTTAAACCTCAATAGATAAAAACTCAAGTCTTACACTTCCATCATCATCAATTTTTGATAATTTAATTTCGTGTAGTGTATTTGCTAATTCAGGATTCCAAGGAGTTTTTACTTTGACGTAATTTTCGGTAAATCCATGAATGTATCCTTCTTTATTTTCGCTTTCGAATAGAACAGTTCTATTTGTCCCAATTTGACTTTCGTAAAAAGCTCTACGCTTCTTAACCGATAACCCTCTTAGCATTTTACTTCTCTTTGCCCGAACATTCTTTGGCACTACTCCATCCATTTCGGCCGCTTCTGTATTATCTCTTTCAGAATAAGTAAAAACGTGTAAATAAGAAATGTCTAAATCATTTAAAAAATGATAGGTTTCAAGAAAATGTTCGTCTGTTTCACCGGGAAAACCAACAATTACATCTACACCAATACAAGCGTGAGGCATTACTTCTCTGATTTTATTCACTCTATCTACATATAATTCCTTCATATAACGACGTTTCATTTTCTTTAAAACTTCATTATTTCCAGATTGTAGGGGAATGTGAAAATGTGGTACAAATGCTCTTGATTTTGAAACCAATTCTATAGTTTCATTCTTCAATAAATTTGGTTCTATGGATGAAATTCGCAAACGTTCAATTCCTTCTACTTTATCTAATTCGGTTACCAAATCTAAAAAAGTATGTTCGTGTTTTTTATTTCCGAATTCGCCTTTTCCGTAATCACCTATGTTTACACCGGTCAAAACAATTTCTTTGATTCCTTTAGCAGCAATTTCTGATGCGTTTTTTAGAACACCTTCCATAGTATCACTTCTAGAAATTCCTCTTGCTAATGGAATTGTACAATAAGTACACTTATAATCACAACCATCTTGCACTTTTAAAAATGCACGAGTTCTATCACCAAACGAATAACTTCCTACGTAAAAATCAGCTTCTTCAATTTCGCAGGAATGTACTTCACCCATGTCATTTTTAGACAAATCGTTTATGTAATCAATAATTTTGAATTTTTCTGTTGCTCCTAAAACTAAATCAACACCATTTACATCAGCTAATTCTTCTGGTTTTAATTGTGCATAACAACCAACAGCTGCAATAAATGCTTTGTCGTTGACTTTTAAAGCTTTTTTTACTATTTGTTTGAATTGTTTATCGGCATTTTCGGTAACTGAACAAGTATTGATAACATACATATCTGCTACTTCTTCGAAATCTACACGTTCAAATCCTTCATCTTGAAAATTTCTCGCTATAGTTGAAGTTTCGGAGAAATTTAATTTGCATCCTAAAGTGTAGAATGCGACTTTTTTTTTATTTTCCATAAGTAAGTTCAATTAATGAAATCGTTGTCAAAAAATTGAGATTGCAAATTTAGGTAAAAATTAAAGAACCGCAAATTCGCATATTAAATATGTAACTTTTTATAATTTAATGCGTATAATTATCAAACTTAAGGTTATGTCAGGTGGTGGTGCAATATCAAGTATGGTTGCTTCTATTAAAAACAATAGACGTGAAAGAATTTCTAAATTAGAAAAATTAAAAAACACTTCTAATCATCGAGAAATTATTATTGACCATAAAAAAGCATCTCCAGAATTATTACGAAAAATTAGAACCAAACTTCAATTAGAAAATAAGATAAGAAATCAAAAAGCAATTATTAAAACTAGTTTTTTACTGATATTACTTTTTATTACGATTTATTTAATTAATTTGAATTGGTTATTAATTTCAAACTTTTTAAATTAATTTATTCGCTACCTATATCTTGAATAGTTTCTTTATACTGAACCTCATTTTTCTTCCAGTTTCGATCTAGTAAAAAATAAAAAAGATAAGTAAACAAAAGCCCAATAGGAATTCCAATTAGAACAAGAAAGACATTATCTAAGTCTAAACCTAAAACCAAATATTCATTGAAAATTGCTATCAAAACTCCAAAAAAAAATTGACTTGAATAATATACAACTACTCCTAATATGGCAAACAACCATTTATTTTGATTGAATTTTTCTGCCAATCTATAAAAATACTTTCCTATCCAATAAATAAATATTAATCCTAACATACCTATTCTTTTCTAAATTTTTTAGTTTCCTCAAAAATGTGCTCCATTATTTTGGCATCTTCTTCAGTGAAGTCAACTTTTCTTCTTCCCATTACGATTTTAGCCGTTTCAAATGCTTTTTTCGTAATGTAAGTCGTAAATCCAGAAGCTCCACCCCAAGAGAAACTTGGCACAAAATTACGTGGAAAACCAGAACCAAATATATTGGTTGAAACTCCAACTACTGTTCCAGTGTTAAACATTGTGTTAATTCCGCATTTTGAATGATCTCCCATCATTAAACCACAAAACTGCAATCCGGTTCTAGCAAAACCTTCCGTTTCATAACTCCATAGTCGAACCTCATCATAATTGTTTTTAAGGTTTGAGCTGTTTGAATCTGCTCCAATATTGCACCATTCTCCTAGAACTGAATTTCCTAAAAATCCATCATGGCCTTTGTTTGAATACCCAAAAAGAACAGAATTATTAACTTCTCCACCAATTCTTGAATGTGGACCAACAGTTGTTGCTCCATATACTTTAGATCCTAATTTTACTTGAGCCTCTTCACAAAGTGCAAAAGGTCCACGAATTACAGAACCTTCCATAATTTCTGCATTTTTTCCAATGTAAATTGGACCAGTTGATGCGTTTAAAGTTACAAATTCAAGCTTTGCTCCTTCTTCAATAAAAATATTTTCTGAAGCAATTACATTTACACTTTTTGGAATAGGCAATGACTTTCTATCTTGTGTTAAATAATCAAAATCTTCTCGAATGGCTATATCGTTTTTCTCAAAAATATCCCAAGTGTTCTGAATTTGGATAACATCTCCCTCATACTCTATTAAATCATATTTATCAAAATCAACTTCTTCTTGTGTATCTGTCGTAAAGAAAGCGACAATCTCTTCTTGGTAAACAATAGCTTGATTGTTTTCTAAATTCGAAATCATTTCCACTAAAACCTCATTAGGTAAAAAGGAAGCATTAATCATAACGTTTTCTTCCATTTCAACCATTGGAAATTTTTCCATTAAATATTCTTCGGTTAAAGTAGTAGTTGTATGTCCTAAATACATTTCCCATTTTTCTCTAATGGTTAAAATCCCAACGCGAATATCAGCTACTGGTCTTGTGAATGTAAAAGGGAGTAATGTATTACGAACAGTTCCGTCAAAAAGTATATAGTTCATGGTTGATTTATTAAAACCCAAAATTACAATTTATTCCATAAAAAAACCTCCCAAATTGGAAGGTTTTGAATATTTAGAAAAATTTCGATTATTTTTTATCGAATTTTGCATATTTAGTTTTGAATTTATCAATACGTCCTGCAGTATCGATAAGTTTAGACTTACCTGTGTAAAAAGGGTGAGAAGTTCTAGAAATCTCCATTTTATAAACTGGATATTCAACACCTTCGTGCTCAATTGTTTCTTTTGTTTCAACTGTTGATTTTGTAATAAATACATCTTCGTTACTCATGTCTTTGAAAGCTACTAATCTGTAATTTTCTGGGTGGATTCCTTTTTTCATCTTTGTAAATCTTTTTTTATTTGTTGGCTATAAACCGTCCTGATGCTTTCTCTTTTTATTGAAAAAGGTATAAACGTCTATAACTTTTTGTTTATAATCTTTATTATTTTCAGAGTGCAAATTTACACTTAATTTTCAATTTACAAGCACTTCTGTAACTTTTTTTATTTTTTTGTCACATATATAGGTAAACTTTATTATTTCTATATTTGTACATTAATTAAAAAACAAACTAACCATGAACGAAACTATTAAAAAGAACGGAATCACTTTTGGAATTTACGCTGGGGTTTTCTCAATAGCATTTACATCTTTTATGTATGTGTATGACATAGCTTTATTTACCAATATGTGGGTAGGTTCAATCAAATTACTTGTTTATGTTGTAATTGCAGTAATTTTATTAAACAAAACAAAGAATCAATTAATTAACATGTTTTCATTTAAAGATGCTTTTACGACATATTTTATATGTTTTACAATTTGCATAGTGCTAGCAACGATATTTGAAGTTCTTTTATTTAATGTTATAGATCCAGGAGCTAAAGATACAATCCAAGAAAACTTAATAGAGTTCCAGGTTAATATGATGAAAAAAATGGGCGCTCCTAATGCTTCAATTAAAGAAGCTGTTCAAAAAATTTCTGAAGTTAATCAATTTGATGTTTTTCAAATAATAAAAGGTAGTGCTTTTGCTATTGCAATCAGTTCGATTTTTGGATTAATATTCGCTGCAATTTTTAAAAGCAAACCAAAAGAACAATTCTAAATGAATTTATCCATAATAATTCCTTTATTAAACGAACAGGAATCCTTACCAGAGTTACATCAATGGATTGTGAGCGTCATGCATACGAATAATTTCTCGTATGAAGTACTCTTTATAGATGATGGAAGCACTGATGATTCTTGGCAAACCATCGAGCAACTTTCTAAAAAAGATGAAAACGTAAAAGGAATTCGTTTTTTAAGAAATTATGGGAAAAGTCAGGCTTTGCATGCTGGTTTTGCTAGAGCAAAAGGCGATGTAATCATAACCATGGATGCAGATTTGCAAGACAGTCCAGACGAAATTCCTGAATTATATTATTTAATTATCAAGGAAAACTATGATTTAGTTTCGGGTTGGAAGAAAAAAAGGTATGATTCTGTTGTATTTAAAAACATTCCATCTAAGCTATTTAATTGGGCAGCACGAAAAACTTCTGGTGTAAAATTGCACGATTTTAATTGTGGTTTAAAAGCCTATAAGAACAACGTTGTAAAAAATATAGAAGTTTCTGGTGAAATGCATCGTTATATTCCAGTTCTAGCAAAAAATGCTGGATTTGGAAAAATTGGTGAAAAAATAGTAATTCATCAAGCAAGAAAATATGGCAATTCAAAATTTGGAATGAGTCGTTTTATTAATGGTTTTCTTGACTTAATTACGATTTGGTTTATTTCAAAATTTGGAAAAAGACCTATGCATCTGTTTGGATTATTAGGAACGATAATGTTTTTAATTGGATTTTGCTTGGCACTTTATTTAGGAATAGATAAAATGTTTATTCATAAAACAAGTAGATTAATTACAAATCGACCACAATTTTACATTGCTTTAGCATCAATGATTATAGGAACACAGTTATTTTTAGCAGGATTTCTTGGTGAAATAATTTTAAGAACAAAAAACAACGAAGAACGTTATAAGATTTCAGAAAACATATAAATTATGGACATCAAACAAGACATTTTAGACAAAGTAAATATTTGGTTAACTCCAACTTTTGACAATCAAACTCAAGAAGCAATAAAAGAAATGATGACTTCATCGCCTTCGGAATTAGAAGATAGTTTTTATAAAAATCTTGAATTTGGAACTGGTGGAATGAGAGGAATAATGGGCCCAGGAACTAACCGAATCAACAAATACACATTAGGAAAAAACACTCAAGGAATATCTGATTATTTAAAGAAGTCATTTCCAAATGAAAAATTAAAAGTTGTCATAGCCTATGATTGCCGTCACAATAGTGATACTTTAGCTAAAGTTGTTGCAGATGTTTTTTCGGCAAATGGAATACACGTCTATTTATTTTCAGAAATGCGTCCAACACCAGAATTATCTTTTGCTTTAAAACATTTAAACTGTCATGCAGGAATTGTTTTAACGGCTTCTCATAATCCACCAGAATACAATGGATATAAAGTATACTGGCAAGATGGAGGTCAATTAGTTCCACCACAAGATGGAGAGATTATTAAATTAATCGAAAATCTTCAATACAGCAACATAAAATTTGAAGCTAATGAAAACTTAATTGAATATATTGACAAAGATGTTGATGAAGCTTTTGTAAATTCAACCGTTGAAAATGCTAGTTTTAACACACCGCAAGCATCAAAAGACAATCTAAAAATTGTTTATACTTCATTACACGGAACTTCAATCAAATCTGTTCCAGCTGTTTTAGCAAAAGCGGGTTATAAAAATGTAAATATTGTTCCTGAACAGGAAGTGCCAGATGGAAATTTTCCAACAGTAAAATCTCCTAACCCAGAAGAACCAGAAGCTTTAGCAATGGCAACTGCTTTAGCTGAAAAAATAAATGCTGATATAGTAGTTGGAACTGATCCTGATAGTGACCGCGTTGGAGTTGCTGTTAGAGATTTAGATGGAAAAATGATTTTATTAAACGGAAATCAAACCATGGTGGTAATGACTGCATTTTTGTTAGAAAAATGGAAACAAGCTGACAAGATTACAGGAAATCAATTCATTGGCTCAACTATTGTATCAACTCCAATGATGCTTGATTTAGCTTCTGCTTATGGAGTTGAATGTAAAGTAGGCCTGACAGGTTTTAAATGGATTGCAAAATTCATTAAAGATTTTCCAAACCAAGAATTTATTGGTGGTGGAGAAGAAAGTTTTGGCTACATGGTTGGCGATGCAGTAAGAGATAAAGATGCTGTTTCTGCTATTTTATTAGTTTGTGAAATTGCTGCCATTGCAAAAGCAAACGGAAGTAGTTTATATAAAGAATTATTAAATCTATATGTTGACTTTGCTTTTTATAAAGAATATTTAATTTCAATTACGAAAAAAGGAATTGAAGGAGCAAATGAAATCAAGCAAATGATGATTGACTTGCGTGATAATCCAAAGCAAGAAATAAATGAACAAAGAGTTGTAATGATTGAAGATTATCAAAACAGCACAGCTAAAAACATGTTTACAGGTGAAGTTGAAGCTTTGGACATTCCAAAATCGAATGTATTAATTTACTATTTAGAAGACGGAAGCAAAATTTGCGCAAGACCAAGTGGAACTGAACCAAAAATTAAATTCTATTTTAGCGTAAATGATACTTTAGACAGTATTGAAAACGCTAAAGAAGTTGAAAAAGAATTAGATACTAAAATAAAAAATATTATTGCTTCAATGCAATTAAACTAGTTGAATGAAAAAAATAATTCAAAAATTAAGACCTTATTTAAATCCATTTAAAAATCATATTGGGTGGAATATATTTTATAATATATTGTATGCTTTATTTAGTACATTATCTTATGTTACTTTATTGCCAATGATGAATGTTTTATTTGACACCACAAAAAAAGTAACAACAGAACCAATATATAAAGATATATTTCATTTAAAAGATTATTTAGAAAACTCATTGTACTATAATGTAACAATGTTTAGCGAAAATGGAACACCACAAAAATCATTACTTCTAGTAGTTTCAATTGTAATTATCACTTTTTTACTTAAGAATATTGCTGGTTATTTAGCTTCATTTCACATGATGCATTTGCGCAATGGTGTTACTGCTAAATTAAGAAATGTAATGTATAACAAAGTGATTAGCCTACCCGTTTCTTTTTATTCTGAAAAAAGAAAAGGTGATGTAATGGCAAGAATGCTAGGTGATGTTGGCGAAGTACAAAATTCGTTTTTCATGCTTTTAGAACTTATCGTAAAAGAACCCTTTACTATTATCTTCTCCATAGCAATGATGTTTATCTATAGTTGGCAACTAACCCTTTTTGTTTTCATTTTTATTCCAATTTCGGGATTAATTATTTCAAGAATTGGAAAAAATTTAAAGTCACAATCACTACAAGCTCAAAATGAAGGTGGTTATATGATTTCATTAGTAGAAGAAACCTTAACCGGATTAAAAGTGGTAAAAAGTTATAATGCTGAACCTACTTTTAAAAATAAATTTGGAAGCTCAATTAATCGTTTATTAAATCTTTCAAACAAAATTGGTAAGAAAAATAATTTGGCTGGACCTTTAAGCGAAGTTATGGGAATTATTACTATTGCAATTTTACTATTTTATGGTGGAAGTCTTGTGTTAGTTGACAAATCCTTAGATGGCGCTATATTCTTAGTTTTTATGGGATTAGCCTATAACATACTAACTCCTGCAAAAGCAATTTCAAAAGCTTCTTATGCTGTTAAAAACGGAATTGCAGCTGCTGATCGTGTATTCGAAATTTTAGAACAAGAAAACACAGTTGACACAAAAGTAAATGCTGTTGAGAAAACAGACTTTAATGACAAAGTAACTATCGAAAACATCAACTTTAGATATGGTGATGAGAATGTATTAAAGAACTTTTCAATTACAGTTCCCAAAGGAAAAACGGTTGCACTAGTAGGACAATCTGGTTCAGGGAAAAGTACAATTGCTAATTTATTAACCCGTTTTTACGATGTTCAAGAAGGTTCAATTAAAATAGATGGTGTTGATATAAAAGACATGAACATTCATTCATTACGTGGTTTGATGGGATTGGTAACACAAGATTCAATTTTATTTAATGATACCATTAAAAACAATATTTTAATTGGAAAGCCTAATGCAACAGATGAAGAAATAATTGATGCTCTTAAAGTAGCTAATGCTTTTGAGTTTGTAAATGATTTGCCTTTAGGAATAGAAACTAATATTGGTGATGCAGGTGGAAAATTATCTGGTGGACAAAAACAACGTTTATCTATCGCTAGAGCTGTTTTGAAAAATCCTCCAATTATGATTTTGGATGAAGCAACATCTGCTTTAGATACAGAAAGTGAAAAATTTGTTCAAGTAGCTTTAGAAAACATGATGCAAAACAGAACTTCAATTGTAATTGCACATAGATTATCTACCATTCAAAAAGCAGATAATATTATTGTAATGCAAAAAGGTGAAATAGTTGAACAAGGAACTCATACAGAATTAATGACTAAAGAAGGAATGTATTCTAAATTAGTTTTGATGCAGAGTTTTGAATAATAACTAAATTTATTTATATGAAAAGAGAATACGTTGGAATTATATTCCTATTAATAACAGTAATTATTCTTATTGGCGGAAGCTATATTATTGAGCAAACAAAAATTGATGGTATAGTCAATAAGTTTATTATTATTTGGCTTTTAATTGCCTATCAAATAGGTCAGTATTCGATGAAATTTCCGAAAAAATTCTAAAAATGTACATAAAAAATCCAAATATTATTCTGCCAGACGATGATACTATTATTGTCTGGAAATATTTGGATTTATCTAAGTTTCTAGATATGCTTATGTCCAAACGTTTGTTTATGTCGCGTTCAGATAAATTTGAAGACCAATACGAAGGCACATTTTCTGAACCTACATATGAAGAAATCAAGAAAATTGCAGCCAACAATCCCAAATTTTTAGATTACTATAAATCACATCGAGAGAAAGTGGTGATTAGCAGTTGGCATATTAATGAATATGAATCCTTTGCAATGTGGCAAATTTTTACCAAAAACAATGAAGGTTTAGCCATTCAATCTACAATAGGAAGACTAAAGAAATCTTTAGAAACGGAGCGAAAAACCGAACAACATATTGGACAAGTAAATTATATTGATTACAAAAAAGAACTAATTCCGTTTGATGATACTTTTTTTCCTTTTTTGTTTAAACGAAAAAGTTTTCAGTATGAACGAGAAATTCGAATTATTTCTGATGTAAGTTCAGACAACTTAAAAATAAATGATGGTTTAAAAATTGATGTTGATATTAATCAATTAATCGAACGCATTTACATTCATCCTAAAAGTGAAAATTGGTATAAAAATTTAGTAATTGAACTAGTAGAAAAGTTAGGATTTGATTTTACAATAGAAAAATCTGACTTAGAAAGTGATATTTTGATTTAAAATAATTCTAATCATTATTGATAAATATATTTTCATCTTTTAATAGTTTGAAAATATCATTAATATAATATTCACCTTTGTAAGTATAGTAATTTCCTGCAAAATCAATTAAGACAAAACTACCACATGGATAATGCAGTGGAAAAAAAGTTTTTTCAATTAGTGAATTTTGATCTTTTATCCAACTTAATTTTCCATAACTTTCAGTACCTTCTATAGATTTATAAACAAAAAATTGCTTAATATGTTTGTTCTTTTTAATTTCATTTTTATAATATTCATATAAATTTTTTACATAATCTTTATTCCCAGAAGAATTACAATCGTCTTTACCTGGATAATAATTTATCACTATAAAGTCCTTTTCTATAAAGTAATCGCTATCTGAAGATAGATTTAATTTTATAGAGTCAAGTAAACTAATTGAAATTTTTCCTTTTGTAACCCTTTTGACATTTACATTTACAAAAACAGAATCAGCATCAAATTTTATATTTATATAGTTTAAAGTTGATTTATCTTTTCTAAATACTTTTTTGGATATTACTTCTAAATCCTCATTAACATAAATATTCTTTTTTTGTCCAAAAGCAATAAAAACATTAAACCCAAAAATTAAAATTAAAAAAACAATTTTCTTCATAATTATAAAATAAATATTTTTATTCCCTTAGGTTTGTGTTTAAGTTTAAAAGAACCAAAGTGATATTTTGATTTAGAATTTAAGTCAACATTGTAAGAATAAATATAAACGTCAAAACTCCAATAACTGTTGTAAATATTCCCATTTTTCTGGATTTAGTCCAACCAGCTAAAGAAATCATTGTAAGTAAGGATGCAATTCCAAAAACAAATGATAATGCTCCTGTTATTCTTGGAAACAACAAATCATCTTGTGTCACAACCTTTCCAGGGTAACCTTCTGTTGTCATCATAATAATTCCAGTCATAGCAAAAACTGAAATTAGAAACAAACAAGCGGCCAAAGTTGCTGAAATCATTATATATTTTGACAATTTAGTATTCAACTCAGCAACTAAAAAATTAGCTATTACAGTAATTGAAAAACCCGCAAGCAACGAACTTATTAATATAGTTTGACTGGCAAGTTTATTCCAATACTCAAAAGAAATTTCTGTCATAATTATTTTTTAAAAATATACATGAAATATTTACGAAATTACTGAACACTAAATACTGAACACTGCCAACTAACTAAATAGGCATATATTCTTCCACTTTCCAATCACTATCTAAAAGGTTTACAAAATGATAATGCACTTTGTCATTTTTATCAAAAGCACCGTTTTTATTAATATCTTCAATACATCTAAAATATAAACGATTTTGAGCTTCAATAATATTCCAATCCATAACTTCACTTAAATCTTCAGATAATTTTTTAAAATTTGAACCATCGATAGAACTTAAGGCTAAAGACTTAATGTCATTTTGATTAACATTTCCATCTTTGTTAGTATCATTATCTACAAAACTATACACCAAAATTTGCTTTTTAGTTTTTTCGGCAATCGTGTTTAAAAAAGTAACCGATTGGATTTGAATTCTATCTGTTGTTAAAGAATGTACAGTTGTAGAATCAATATTCTGAAATTTTAAGTTGGTAAAATATCCTGTCAATTCAAAACGATTGTAATTTGAAATGGCATAACTTACCTGATTAGTCTTACTTGAACCGTAAACGCTTTTATAATCTTCATACACTCGAACATCACCAATGGGATGAATTAAGTACTTTGTTCCTTCCATTAAGATAGGTAAATCAGCGATTTTTATTGAAGACGAATCAACTTTAGCTGAAGTTTCAATTTTAGATTTAGAATCTTCGTATTTTACTTTTGGAGTAGTTTGCTCTTTTTTGCAACTTACTAAAGTAAGTATCGCTAATCCTAAAATGTATTTTAAACGTGTTTGCATAGTCAAAAAGTTATGTTCAAATATACTAATTTTCTAGTATTTATAAACGTGCGGTAAGTTTTATATTAAAAACTCTTGTGGTCATGTAATTTGGTATTCCGTATTGACTTTTTGTATATACATCTCTAACCCATGTATTCGTAATAGCATTTTGGTTGTTAAACATATTAAAGATTTCAAAACCAAGGGCAAATTCTTGAAACGGTTTTAACCATTGTTTTTGCGATTTGATTGATTCATCTTTAAATACATAAGAAAACCCTGCATCTGCTCTTCTGTAATCATTTAAACGCAATTGATACTCATAAGGATCAGCATAAGCGGGAGAACCACCAGGTAAACCCGTATTATAAACCAAATTCAGATAAATTTTTAAATTAGGAATATTAGGCATATAATCTTGAAATAAAACTGCGAATTTTAAACGTTGATCTGTTGGGCGGGCAATATTTCCTCTTCCATTTTGATTTTCTTCTGTTTTTAAATAGCCAAATGTAAACCAAGATTCTGTTCCTGGCACAAATTCTCCGTTTAGTCTTGCGTCAAATCCGTAAGCATAAGCCGTTGCATCATTATTGGCACGATAACGAATTCTAACATTATCAATTGTATAGGTATTGACATTTTTAAAATCTTTGTAATACATTTCAGAAAGCAATTTAAAACCTCTTCCCCACATTTTGAAACTATAATCATTACTCAATACAAAATGAATAGATTGTTGAGCTTTGACATCTTTTTGCACTACTCCATCATAGTCTCTTAATTCTCTATAAAATGGTGGCTGATTGTAAACTCCAACTGCTGCTCTAAACAACATATCTTTTTCCCAATAAGGTTTAAAAGCAAATTGAACTCTTGGTGCAAAAACAATTTGAGCTTTTCCGCTTCCATCTTGATCATTTACTTGCCATTGATGAAAACGAACTCCTGTATTTAACCAATATTCTCCTTTTTCCCATTTACCACTATGATTCCATTGACCGTAACCTGAAACTCTATTTATTGTCGTGAAATTTGTAGCTCTTACATATTGATAAGGAGCTAATGGATATTGATTGGGTTCATAAGGTTGATTATTGGTATATCCCAAAAGCGGATTTGGTAATGAAAATCCAGCCGAATCAATAACTTCCCATTCCACTACTCTATCTTTTATATCTTCTCTTGTATACTTGAAACCCCATTCGATTTCGCTTTTTGTTTCTAATTTATGAAAGCCTTTTACTTCAGCATTTACAATTAAAGCATCTAAATTATTTCTTGCATGATTTAATTGTGACCCAATGCCACGTGTAAATTGAACATCACCAAAGGTTTCTGAACCAATATTGGTATCAACTTCTCCTAACCTATATTGGGCTAAAATATCAAAATGCTCTTGTTCTTGTGTGTGATATGTTGAAGCAATAAATTTCAACTTATTATTTTCATTATATTCATAAACCGATTTTACAGCTCCAAAAACGGTTAAATATTCATCTTTTTCTTGTCCATCATAAAGCACTTGTACACCAATTGGCTCACTAATTGTACCAAAATTTGTTTGCCTAAACAAAGGCTGATAATTGTATTTATTTTGAGCCACATTTCCTAAAAAGCTCCATTGCCACTTGGTTGAAGCATTGTAATTCAAAAACGTTTGAATATCTGTAAAAGAAGGCTTATAATTTGTTTCTGTATCTTGACTGTTTACTAAAAGGCTGTTATTTCTATAGCGAACACCAGTTACATTGCTCCATTTTTGATTTTTAGAAACTCCTTCCACAGAAGCATTTACTCCTAAAAGACTAGCTTCAATATTAGCTCCAAATTGTTTTGGGTTTTTATATGTGATGTCTAAAACTGAAGCCATTTTATCACCATATTTAGCTTGAAATCCACCCGCAGAAAAGTCTACATTTTGAACCATGTCTGTATTTGTAAAACTTAATCCTTCTTGTTGACCTGAACGAATTAAAAATGGTCTATAGACTTCAATTTCGTTTACATAAACCAAATTTTCGTCATAATTTCCACCACGAACTGCGTAAGATGTACTTAACTCGTTATTGGAATAAACTCCAGGTAATGTTTTTATAATATTTTCAATTCCAGCATTTGCACCAGGAATTTTTCTAATAACAACTGGATCAATTGCTGTTAGTCCTTCAATTCGTTTTCTGTTGGTTCCAACCACAGTTACTAATCCAATTTCCTCTACATTTATATTCAGGACCGGATTAAGCTCATAATCTTCATTCGGCTTTAATTCTAACTCTTTTAAGGTTGTTTTTTTATAAGAAACATGCGAAAAAATAACAGTTATTTTCTTGTTTGCTGGCACTTGTAATACATAAAAACCTGTGGCATCTGTTGTTGTTCCAATATTTCCAACTTTTACAGAAACATTTTCAATAGGTTCATTAAATTCGTTTAATATAACCCCTTTTATTTGGGCTGTTTGAGCAAAAGTTGCAGTGCAAATAAAAAGGAAAAAGAGTATATTCTTCAAAGGATTAAATTTAATTGTTCTTATAAAAATAGCTTTCAAAGGTAGTAGAATTATTCATTTCATCAGTAACAACTACTTTAAAATCGTTCTTTCCTTTAACGTAAATATTATCCGATAAAGTATGTACCAGCTTTTTTGACTTGTAATCATATTCCATAAGAATCCAATTTCCGTTTAAATAAGCTTTGTAGGAATCAATTCCGGATAAATCATCTGAAATTTTAGCCGAAATTATTGTGTAAGTATCTATAGTTTTTCCTTCTGAGAAATTTACACCATATATTTTTGGAGCAATAGTATCTTGAACTACTCTATAATTTCCAAGTTTTTTGACTTTCGCATTTATTTTATCTCCTTTAATATATGATTTAATATAGTCTACATCTTTACCGTCTAAATAAGCTATAAAACTTTTTTTCTTTAAGGTTTCATCCAAATCAGAAATATCAAAAGAAATATTGAAACTGTTTTTTACAGGAATTTCGTCTTCATGTAAAAACAGAGTATCCTCTTTACTATTCAATCTCATATTAAAATTTTCGTAAAAAGTATTGGCTCCAAAATTAATAGTCCATTTTTCTTCTTCGAAAATATAGTCGTTTTTAGCTTTTATTTTTTTATCTGTTGATGTCGAAATAATAAGAGGTGATTGAGCTTTTTTATAAACAACTGGGATTTCAATAATAGAAGTATTTTTAGAAAAATCTTCTACAATAATTTTATAAGTGTAAGAAGCTGAAGGTTGCACTTTTAAAATTCCATCTCTTTTATTCTGATTTACTATTGACAAAGGATACTCGTTCTCAATAAACATTTTTTGAAAACGTTGTCCCATATTTTTAAATCTGAAATAATCTATAAAGTAATTGATATGTTTAGATTCATCAAAAGAAAAAGTATCAAATTTATAAGAGAAGTAAGGAACACCATTCACAAAAGTGGAAACTTTATAAATTCCGTTCTTATTATAAGGATTTGTCATGTTATCAAAAACATTAAGACTAAAACCAATAGCTCCATTAGAAGTAATCTTGTTGGTCACATAACTCCCTTCATCATTAATTGACAAAGGAATTGTTTGGGTTAAATATTCGTTATTAATGGCAATTGTATCATTTAAAGGATAAACCATTACGCTATTTACTTTTGGTCTGTATTTATCAATAACTAATGCATCAAAACCAAAAAGTAACGGATTAATAACCATTTCTGTTTTAGTATCTCTTATTTCAAAATGCAAATGTGGGCCACCACTTCCACCACTATTTCCAGACAGAGCAATGACTTCACCTTGCTTTACAGGTAATTCTGAAGGTTTTAAAAAAAGTTCTATTTCAAATGCTTTCTCATCATAGTGTCTTTTATGAATCATTTCTTCTATTTTGCCATTCGCACTTTGTAAATGACCATAAACAGAAGTATATCCATTTGGATGTGTTACATAAATCGCTTTTCCATAACCCCAAGTTGAAATTTTAATTCTAGAAACATAGCCATCTGCAACGGCATAAACTGGCAAACCTTCTACTCCTTTAGTTTTTAAATCTAAACCAGTATGAAAATGATTGCTTCGTAATTCTCCAAAAGCACCAGAAACATCTAAAGGTATGTCTAAGGGTGAAATAAAATAATCTTTAGGATAATCTTGTCCAAAACTTAAAGAAGTGATAAAAAAAAGGAGAAAAATGTGTTTCATTTAAGCGGATTTTGCATTTAAAAAACTAAAATTAAATAATTAAGTAGTTATAAAACAAGTAAAACAAAAAAAATACGCATTTAGTATATAAAAAAAAATAAAAAGTGTTGTTATTTAAATTTCAAATCTTAACTTTGTAAATATTGTATTGAAATAAATGTTTTATGAGCGGATTAACTGAATTGATTGATTCTCTTGAAGTTAAATTTTCAAAGATGTACCACAAGATGGATACTTTGGAGAAGAAAAATCAAGAATTATCTGATGAATTGATAAAATTCAAGGAAAACAACAAAAAACAGTTAAAAACGATTGGTGATTTACAAAACCAACTGGAAGGCTTAAAAACTGTCAATGCAATATTAGGTAGTGATGAAAACAAAAGAGAAACGAAACTCAAAATAAATTCTTTAATTAGAGAAATTGATTATTGCATAGCACAACTTTCGGAATAGAAAGAAATGGAAGATAAACTAAAAATTAAAATATCAATTGCAGACCGAGTTTATCCATTAACAGTGGAACATTCGCAAGAAGAAGGACTAAGAAGTGCTTCTAAAAAGATTGATGTTATTATAAAACAGTTTGAGCAAAACTATGCTGTAAGAGATAAACAAGATGTTTTAGCCATGTGTGCTTTACAATTTGCCTCACAAGTAGAACAAAAGCAGTTAAATAAGTCGCAAGACAATGACGAAGCTTATGAAAGACTACAAAAATTAGATGATAAATTGAGTCGAATTCTTTCGAAATAATACGTTCTTACATAACAATACTACCTACATTAGTGTCATTTGGTAAACTCAACAATCACAAATTAAAATGAGTGAATTATTGCAACTAAAGAATGCCATGCTATTTACAGCAAGGAACCTTGAAAGGCAAACTAACTCAAAACTTGTATAACTGGAGTTTATGCAATCAGCTAATGTAGGTTTTTTTATATAATTTTTTAATCAAATCATGGATAACATACTAATAATAATCATTGGAGTCGTAGTTGGAATAGCACTAGGTTTTGGAATAGCTAAACTTTTAGAAAAAAGCAATGTTTCAAATCTTATTAAAAATGCTAAAAAAGAAGCTACTTCTATCCTAAAAGAGGCAAAAGCAGAAGGAGAAACTATTAAAAAAGACAAACTACTTCAGGCTAAAGAAAAGTTTTTAGAATTAAAATCAGAACACGAAAAAGAGATTTTATCTAAAGATAAAAAATTAGGTGAAGCTGAAAAAAGAACAAGAGACAAAGAATCTCAAGTTTCAAGTGAATTAGCTAAAACTAAAAAAATAAACGAAGAAATTGAAGCCAAAATAACAGACTACAACACAAGACTTGACTTTTTAGACAAGAAACAAATTGATGTTGAAAAAATGCATAAATCACAAATAGAACAACTTGAAGTAATTTCAGGTTTATCTGCTGATGATGCAAAAAGTCAATTAGTTGAAAGCTTAAAAGCTGAAGCCAAAACGAACGCAATGGCTCACATTCAAGAGACTATTGAAGAAGCAAAATTAACTGCTCAACAAGAAGCCAAAAAAATAATCATCAGCACAATTCAACGAGTTGGTACAGAAGAAGCAGTAGAAAACTGTGTGTCTGTTTTCAATATTGAATCTGATGAT
Organism: Flavobacterium gelidilacus DSM 15343; assembly: GCF_000422685.1. Taxonomy (GTDB): domain Bacteria; phylum Bacteroidota; class Bacteroidia; order Flavobacteriales; family Flavobacteriaceae; genus Flavobacterium; species Flavobacterium gelidilacus. Next base: position 25,299 of record NZ_AUGN01000013.1, read on the forward strand.
GTTAAAGGTAGAATCATTGGACGTGAAGGAAGAAACATTAGAGCAATCGAAGCTGCAACGGGTGTAGAAATTATTGTTGATGATACTCCAGAAGCAATCATACTTTCTTGTTTTGACCCAGTTAGAAGAGAAATAGCTCGTTTAGCTTTACACAAATTAGTTACAGATGGAAGAATTCACCCAGCGAGAATTGAAGAAGTTGTAGCAAAAACACAGAAACAGATTGAAGAAGAAATTATCGACATAGGAAAACGTACAGTAATCGATTTAGGAATACACGGTTTACACCCAGAGCTAATCAAAATCGTTGGACGTATGAAGTATCGTTCTTCTTATGGTCAAAACTTATTACAACACTCAAGAGAAGTTTCTAAACTGTGTGGAATTATGGCTGCCGAACTTGGTTTAAATGTTAAATTAGCCAAAAGAGCAGGTCTACTTCACGATATTGGAAAAGTGCCAGATACTGAAAGTGAATTACCTCACGCAATTTTAGGAATGCAATGGGCTGAGAAATATGGTGAAAAAGAAGAAGTTTGCAACGCTATTGGAGCTCACCATGATGAAATTGAAATGAAGTCATTAATTTCACCAATTATTCAAGTATGTGATGCTATTTCTGGTGCGAGACCTGGTGCGAGAAGACAAGTTTTAGATTCTTACATCCAACGTTTAAAAGACCTAGAAGAAATAGCTTACGGATTTAATGGTGTAAAAAGTGCTTATGCAATTCAAGCCGGTAGAGAGTTACGTGTAATTGTTGAAAGCGAAAAAGTTTCTGACGAATTAGCAGCAACTTTATCTTTTGAAATATCACACAAAATTCAAACTGAAATGACTTATCCTGGTCAAGTAAAAATTACTGTAATTAGAGAAACTAGAGCTGTTAATATAGCTAAATAATAGTTTACAGTGATCAGTTACTATAAATATAAAATCGCGTTAATTCATTTTAATGCGATTTTTTTTGCTTGAATTAACCGTTGAATTATTCCAACAATGTATTCTTATTCAAAAACTACTATCTACATTCTGAAATCTGCCAATTGATTACTAAACACTATTTCCTCGGATGAAACTGCGTTAGCACTTTTGCTAAGTGTTTTCGATCTAAATGCATATAAACTTCTGTAGTAGTTATTGATTCGTGTCCTAACATTAATTGGATGGAACGCAAATCTGCACCATTTTCTAACAAATGCGTGGCAAATGAATGCCTAAATGTGTGAGGACTAATAGTCTTTTTAAGGTTAATTTTTACAGATAAATCCTTAATAATTGTAAAAATCATTGCTCTTGTTAACTGCTTTCCTCTTCTATTAAGAAACAAAGTATCTTCGAATCCTTTTTGAATATTTAAATGAGATCGGATCTGTTCTTTATAAAGTAGAATATACTTTTCGGTAGTTTTTCCAATGGGAACAAATCGTTGTTTATTTCCTTTTCCCGTTACTTTAATAAAGCCTTCCTCAAAAAATAAATCAGAAATTTTTAGATTCGTTAATTCAGAAACACGCAAACCACAACTATATAGCGTTTCTAAAATTGCCCTGTTGCGTTCTCCTTCTGGTGTTGACAAATCGATAGCTGCAATTAGTTGATCAATTTCAATCGTTGAAAGCGTATCAGGTAATTTTCTGCCTGTTTTTGGAACTTCGATTAATTCTAAAGGATTATCTTTCCGGTAATCCTCAAATAATATATAGGTAAAAAAACTTTTTAAGCCTGAAATTGCTCGCGCTTGACTTCTAGCATTTACCACAGAAGAAATATGGTAAATAAATTGCTGAATGGTTTCTTCTGTAATGTTAATAGGGTTTTGAGAAATTGAATTTGTTTCTAAAAACAAGACGAGTTTTTCAATATCAAACGTATAATTTTGGATAGTATTTGTAGATAAACCTCTTTCAAGTTTTAAATAGTTTTGATATTCTTTGATATAAGATTTCCAGTTACTCATACCTCAAAAATACAAAAAATTAAGCATAAAAAAATCCCGAAATTAATCGGGATTTTTTAAACAATATAACTATTTCTACAATCTAAAACCTAATCCAAATTGAATAACAGAATTTTTAATATCATCTTCTGAACCAGTATCACCAATCTGAACTAAACCGGCAGAATATCTAGCATTAAAAAAAATCGCATTACTAAAATCATAGTTAAGACCAAGATTAATACCTAAATCATTAGATTTCAAAAAATCTTTTGCATCCGCTGTTTGACTTTGTCCTTGAAAAGTTGCTTTTACATCAGCATCAAATAAAAATCCAACATATGGACCTACTTCTAGTTGAAAATCATTTGCTACATAATATTTAGCCATTACAGGAATGTTAATGTATTTAGTTTTAAAAGTTACATCAAAACTATAACCATCTACTAATAAGTTATCTTTAGAGCCCTGCGTAGAATATAAAAACTCTGGCTGAATGTAAAACTTATCAGAAACTTTAAATTCAACAAAAATACCTCCATTAAAGCCAATTAAACTATTTGCATCTCCAGCGTCATCTCCAACAAAATTAGAAATATTTAATCCAGCCTTAATCCCAATTGCAATATCATTTTTTGCTTTAGTTGATCCACTATCTTGAGCATTAACAGTGTGAACAAGACCTAAAACAACAAGTACCAAATAAATTAGTTTTTTCATAATTAATTTTTATAAAAAAATCCCGAAATTAATCGGGATCTTATAGTAATATGTTTTTTCTTAGTTGAATTTATATCCAACAGAAACTTGGAAACCAGCGTTGTTTATTTTAGCATCACTACCGTCAACATCGTTGATATCACCTAAACCTAAGTTATATCTTGCTCCTAAAGATAATTTCTCAGTAAAGTCATAACCAAAACCAAAGTTTAATCCGAAATCAACTCCTTTGAAACTATCTTTAACATCTTCACTAGTAGATTCAGAAGAAGTTGTACCGTTTAAAGTTTCAGAATACTCATAATCACCATTAGCACTAATTAAAAAGCCAATTTGAGGACCAGCTTCTAAACTAAATTTTTCGGCAACATAATATTTAGCCATTAAAGGAATATTAATGTAAGATAGTTTTAATTTAGCTTCTTCTGTGTAAGAATAAGTATTTCCACCAAAAGTTTCTGTTCCAGAGTATTTTTCTTTAGCACCCTGCATAGAAAACAATAATTCTGGTTGGAATGAGAATTTGTCAGAAATTTTAAATTCTGCAAAAACACCTACATGAGCACCAATTAAAGAATTTGCGTCTTCAACATCACCTGTTAAAGTCGTAACGTTCAAACCAGCTTTAGCTCCGAAATTCATGTCTTGAGCATTAACATTAGCTAATGTAAATACTGCTACCGCAGCGAATAATAATTTTTTCATTTTGTTTAATTTAAAAGTTATAATCAAATATAAATATTATTTGTTTTAAGATTTTAGCCACATGGATTAGTTATCAACATCGATTGTTAAAAAGTTGAACTATTCATATATAAATAACGAAAGAATAACGTTTAACTAACATATTATCAATCCTAAGCTAAAATAATGTCAAAAATAAAAAATCCCGAGTGAATCGGGATTTAAATATAAATTTTTTCTAATTAATTAGAAATGCAAAGTAAGATTCATTGAAGCAATACCTACATTCCCTAAACCAAAGTTAGAAGATTTTCCTCCATCTGTTGTTGTCGATGGAGAAGTTCCAAACTGAGTTGTAGTTTCAGATTTTCCTCTTAAATCAAATCCAACTCTATAAGTATATTGAGCACCAATAGCGAATTTAGGAAAAATAAAATATTCAGCACCTAAAAATCCTTGAACGCCAAGTCCTAAAGCCAAACCAGACTTACTTTCTACACTTGAAACAAAAGCTCCAGTAGTAGTATCTGTGTCAGTAGTTTCTGTAGATGATGAATTAGCAGTCAATAAAGCATCTGCACCATAAAAACCTTGAAGACGAGTTGTTCCTTTTCTCCATTCTTTACCTAAACCTGCAGCTAAATCAAAACCTGTATTCTTAATTTCTGAAGTATTTGTTCCAACTGGAGCTGTGTTAGTTGAAGAACCAAAACCTAAATTTGCAATTACTCTGTAAGCATTTTTATCTGTTATGAATTTTTTACCTACAAAAGAATTATTTCTAATGTAATTCACATTTGGAGCATTGTTATTTGTATTTCCGTTAAAAGAATTACCAATATACTCAAAAATACCATCAGCATTAAAACTAATAGCCCAATCTCCAGCTTCTGGTAAATAATTTTCTCCTTTTTTCGAAACTAAATCTTGTGCATTTGCAATACCAAAAGCAAAAACTGCTACTGCAGCAAACATTAATTTTTTCATTTTTTTAAAATTTTAAAAGTTAGAGCACAAATTTAAAAGAATATTTTCTTACAAATACTTAAAAACACAATACTTATTAACATATATTATCAGATATTAACATATATTTGCAAAGGTTATTAACATTTATAAATCAATAGAACATGAAAAAATTAGCTTTTTTAGTCGTTACCTTATTAACAATTTCACAAGTAACAAATGCCCAATCAAATATTAGATTTGGTGTAAAAGCAGGTTTAAATTATGCAAATTTCACAAATACTGAGGTAAAAACGGATGCAATTACAAACTATCATGCTGGTATTTTAGTTGAAATTTCATTATTTGATAATTTAGCCATTCAACCCGAATTATTATACTCAACTGTTGGAGCAAGTTACGATTCTGCCATTACAGAATTCAAAAATGAATTAGGATATATTTCTATTCCAGTATTAGCAAAATTTAATTTATCAGAAACTTTATTCTTAGAAGCAGGACCACAAGGTTCGTTTTTATTAAACAAAAAAGATGAAGTATTTAACGATTATAACGAATTTGATTTTTCTGTAAATGCAGGTTTAGGAGTAAGAATAACTAAAAATTTATTTGTTTCTGCAAGGTACAACCTAGGTGTTACTGAAATCGCAAGAGATGCAGATGCTAAAAACTCTGTCTTTCAATTATCTGCTGGATTACTATTCTAATAAAAAAATTCATAAATTTATATTAAACCATCTTTACCAAAGGATGGTTTTTATATTTTTACACAAAGCAAACAAATATGAATCTAATTATTATCAACGGACCAAACCTAAATTTATTAGGCAAACGCGAACCTGAAACATATGGGAATGAATCTTTTGAAGCTTATTTTGACAAACTAAAATCAAAATATACTCAAATTAATTTCACTTATTATCAAAGTAATATTGAAGGTGAGCTTATTGATAAAATTCAGGAATACGGATTTTCAGCAGATGGAATTATACTAAATGCTGGTGCTTATACGCATACGTCTATTGGGATTGGTGATGCCATAAAGGCAATAACTTCTCTAGTTATTGAAGTCCATATTTCTAATACATTCTCTAGAGAAACTTTTCGACATCAATCTTTTATTTCACCAAACGCTAAAGGTGTTATTATTGGTTTTGGGTTAAAAAGTTATGATTTAGCTATTGAATCATTTTTATAACATCATTCTTGCAACCATTTTAATTTTATTCTCGTCTATATAAAAAAACCTATTTTATGAAAAAAATTTACGCACTTGTATTTGGCCTTTTTTCAATTATTTCTATCGGACAAATCAAAGGAACTGTGACAGATGCAAATGGTGAAGCTTTAGCTTTTGTAAGTATTTATATTGAAAACACTTATGTCGGAACCACTAGTAATGAAAATGGAAAATATGAGTTGATGTACAATGGGGATAAAAATGTAAATATCATTTATCAATATTTAGGATATAAAACACAAAAAAACACTTTAAACATAGATAAATTTCCCTTCACAAATGATGTTAGATTAATTGAAGAGAATTATAATTTAAACGAAGTTGTTTTGATTGAAGGAGAAAATCCTGCAGATATAGTTATTAGAAATGCTGTAAAATCAAAAAAAGTTAACAGTGCTAAAACTGATAAGTTTGAAGCTGATTTTTATTCGAGAGGAATATTTAGAGTTAAAGATGTTCCTGAAAAAATTATGGGAATGAAAGTTAGGGTAGAAATGAATGATTCTGGTGCTGATTTAGATTCAACAGGAAGTGGAATTATATATCTATCAGAAACAGTTTCAAAAATTAAGATCGAAAAACCAAACAAGCTTAAAGAAGAAATTATAGCAAGTAAAGTAGCTGGAGAAGACAATGGGTTTAGTTATAACACGGCTTTGAATACCAATTATGATTTTTATGAAAATTATATAGATTTCGAAGTTAACATGGTTTCCCCAATTGCAGATAACACCTTTAATTATTACAAATTTAAATTGGAAAGCACGTTTTATGATGACAACAATCAGTTAATCAACAAAATTTTAGTTACACCTAAACGCGACAAAGAGCCAGTTTTTGAAGGATACATCTATATAGTTGAAGATTCATGGGCAATTTATAGCGTTGATTTAGACATTAAAGGTTACAGAATGCAACAGCCAATTCTGGAAACCATGAAATTAACTCAAAATTTTAGTTATAACAACACAAACAAGCTTTGGGTGAAAAACGTACAAACCTTAGATTTTTTAGCTGGAATTTTTGGTGTTAAATTCTCAGGGAAATTCACTCACGTTTTCACAAATTACAACTTCAAAGAAACTTTTGAGCCAAAAACTTTTGGAAGAGAAATTGTTTCCTTTGCAGAAAATGCCAATAAAAAAGAAGATTCATATTGGACAACTAATAGACAAGTACCATTGTCCGAAGAAGAATCTACAAGTTATGTTAGAAAAGACAGTGTTTCGACTTTAAGAAATTCTCAAAAGTATTTAGATTCAATAGATGCTAAATCTAATAAATTTAAAATTCAAGATATTTTAACAGGCTATACTTATAAAAATAGTTTTAAAAAGAGCCGTTTTTCTTATGATGGCGTTTTAAATATTGGCTCTATAAGCTACAACACAGTTCAGGGATATAACATGAATAGTGGATTTTCATATTCTAAATACAATGAAGAAAACGGGAAATATACTTCCTTAAGCTCAACCTTTAATTATGGTTTAGCAGAAGACAGATTAAGAGTAGAAGGACGAATATATCATCGATTCAATGCACAAAATTATGCAAACATTTCTGTTGCTGGAGGAAGTAGTATAAATCAATTCAATGCAACTGAACCTATAAGTAAACTAGTGAACTCGGTTAGTACTTTATTCTTTACCAATAATTTTATGAAATTATATAATAAAGAATTTGCTGAAGCTATGTATGGACAAGAAACTATAAATGGTTTGTATATCTCTGGAAAAATTGGTTATGAAAACAGAAGGCCTTTATTCAACAATACAGACAAGAAACTATTTAAGTCTGACGACATGTATAGTTCAAATGATCCTTTGCAGCCTAACAACTTTACTTCTACTCCATTTGTAGCTCATCATTTATATAAAGCAAGTGTTGGTGCTAGAATTCGTTTTGGACAAAAATATATTACTAGACCAGACAGAAAAATAACAGTTTCTAATAATGACTATCCAGTAATATATTTAGGGTATCAAAAAGCATTTGCAGGAAGTGATAATAAATACAATTACGACTTATTAAACGCTACATTAGATTTTGACAAAAAACTAGGCAACAAAGGTGATTTTAGCATAAGAATGAAAGCTGGAAAATTCTTTAATGCAGATAATATTTCATTTATTGATTACAAACATTTTAATGGAAATCAAACTCACGTTGTTTTAGATGGAAGTTACATGAACTCATTTGGACTTTTACCTTATTATAGTAATTCTACAAATGACGCTTATATTGAAACACATATTGATCATAATTTCAAAGGATATATTATGAATAAAATTCCATTATTAAATAAATTACAATGGAATTTAATTGGAGGATTTCATCAAATAAATGTTCCAAATGTAAAACCATATCAAGAGTTTTCTGCCGGATTTGATAATATCGGATTTGGAAAATTAAGGATTTTCAGAATAAGTTATGTTAGAGCTTATCAAAATGGTTATCAAGGTGATGGAATTGTTTTTGGCGTAAAAATGTAAGATTTAGATTTTCAGATTTTCGGATAATAGATTTTCGGAAATTATAAAATTCAGATTTCGTTTAAAAAAAATAATTTTCAATGCAAGGAATATCTTTTTTTATCGTCTAATATCAATATAAAAAAAATTATTATGAAGTTTCTTATTTTACTATTTTTTGTTTTTCAAAGTTTTCTTGGGTTTAGTCAACGTGGTGGTGGTGGTGGTGGTGGTGGAAGATCTGGTGGTGGTAGACAACAAAATCAAAGTCCACCAAAAGAAGATAACAAGGACGGTAATATCCTTGAAGAAACAAATATAAAAGAATTTGCAGGATTACAACATTTTGATTCTAAACTTGTTATTAAAGAATTAAAAATAAAAATCGACGAAGAAAAAGAAACAATTGAATCGCTTTTTGGAATTTATAATAATCGTATAAAAGAAATTGAAAAAGAAGATCTTTTATTAATCGAAAACACCGATTTAGAAACTCGAATTATAGAAAGAAAAGCTATACAAGATAAAGATATCAAAGCAATGTTTGAAGCTAAAAGAAGGGCTTCAATTGCATTAGAACCTGTAACGAATAAAACATTAGAAGCTAAAAAGGTTTTAAATCAACAGTTAGAAGCAAAATTAAGTGCAAAATCTTATAAAAAATGGCTAAAATATTTTGAAAAAAATTATCAAATAGAAAAGCCTCCTTTACCTAAAGAAAATAATTCAGGTGATAATTCTAGTGGAAGACCTCCAAGGAGATAATAAAAACCTCATTAATAACTCCAAATTGTAGTAAAATATGATTTGGAGTTATTTATTTTATGAAAACATCATATCCAAAACGAATTAGAGCAATTCCAACTACAACTAAAAAGAAAACACGAATAAAACCATTTCCTTTTGATATTGCTAATCTTGCGCCAATCCAAGAACCAGTTGCATTACAGATAGCCATAGGAATTGCAACTGACCAAAGTATTTTTCCCTTCATGACAAACAAAGTTATAGAACCAATATTTGTAGCCAAGTTGACCAATTTTGCATAGATATTAGCTTGTAAAAAATCAAAACCTAATATAGCGATAAAAGCCATAATTAATAAACTTCCAGTTCCTGGTCCAATAAATCCATCATAAAAACCAAGAAAAATACAAATTACAATTGCATAAATGTAGATTTGTTTTTGTGATAATTTATCTACCTGAAATTGCCCAAAATCTTTTTTAAAATAAGTATAAAGAAGTAACAAAACCAAAATCACAAACAACAAAGGCTTCATAAAATCGTTTTGCATCACATTTAATAAACTCGAACCTATATAGGCAAAAACAAAAGAAACAATTGCCATTAATCCGAACAACTTCCAATTAACGGTTGCTTTTTTTAAGTATTGATATGTAGCTATACTAGTTCCACTAAATCCTGGAATTTTTAATGTTCCAATAATTGTAGCTACACTTTGAGTTGGCATTAAAATTAATGCAGCTGGTGTTTGTATTAAACCTCCACCACCAACAATTGCATCAATAAATCCAGCTACAAATGAGGCGATGCAAAGTAAAATTATTATGTATGTTTCCATTAGTATCAAAGATAAATCCCAATTCAAAAAATGAATTGGGATTTTATTTTATCCATTTAAGGTATAAAGTTATCGTTCCATTTTCGATATATAATTCCTGCAAATTTTCCATCAGTCTTTACCCAAATTCTTATTTCATTTAAATAATCGTTTCTTTCAAAATTTGCTTTATATCGATATATTAAATTTTTACGTAAAAAAGTATCATCAATAATTTCAATAAGCTTCATATCAATAAACTTACCATTTCTTTTATCTAGAACATCACAAGATCTTTGCATTTCTTCCAGTGTTAATTCTGATAAACTTTGCGTTACTTCTTGCTTACTTAACTGAACAAACTCACGAGCAATACAAGTTTTTGCAATTTTTTCACCAAAATTATAAACTCTTTGTTTTTCAGCTAAAGAAACAGCATCCATAGAATATTTTGGATAAGATGCCTTACAAGAGTTCAGAATCAAACCCAAAAAAAATAATAAAACTAATTTTTTCATTAAACAACTTTAAGTCACAAACAAAAACTGAACACTAAAAACTGAACACTGAACACTTCCCTAGCTCACTCTTACAATCTTTGCTCCAATAGCTCTTAAACGACCATCTATATTTTCGTAACCTCTATCAATTTGCTCAATGTTTTGAATAGTTGAAGTTCCTTTTGCAGAAAGTGCTGCAATTAATAAAGAAATTCCAGCTCTAATATCTGGAGATGACATTGTTGTAGCTTTTAATTGTGATTGGAAATTGTGACCCATAACTACAGCTCTGTGTGGATCACAAAGAATAATTTTAGAACCCATATCGATTAATTTATCCACGAAAAATAATCTACTTTCAAACATTTTTTGATGAATTAAAACTTCTCCTTTTGCTTGTGTCGCAACAACTAAAACAATACTCAATAAATCTGGAGTAAATCCTGGCCAAGGTGCATCTGAAACCGTAAGAATAGAACCATCAATATCAGTCTTTATTTGATAACCATCTTTATGTTCTGGAATATAAATATCATCTCCTCTTCTTTCAAGAGTAATTCCTAATTTTCTAAATACATTCGGAATTTGACCTAAATTATCCCAACTAACATTTTTGATTGTAATTTCACTTCTTGTCATAGCCGCTAGACCAATCCAAGAACCAATTTCAACCATGTCAGGTAAAATTCTATGCTCACAACCACCAAGAGTTTCAACTCCCTCAATTACTAATAAATTAGAACCAACACCTTTAATGTTTGCACCCATCGAGTTTAACATTTTACACAACTGTTGTAAATAAGGTTCACAAGCAGCATTGTAAATTGTAGTTGTTCCTTCAGCTAAAACAGCAGCCATTACTATATTTGCTGTTCCAGTTACAGAAGCTTCATCTAATAACATGTAAGCTCCTTTTAATCTTCCTTCATTCTCAACACCATAAAAATGGTCTTCTCTTTCATATCTAAATTTTGCGCCAAGTTTAATGAAACCTTCAAAGTGAGTATCTAATCTTCTTCTTCCAATTTTATCGCCACCTGGTTTTGGGATATATCCACATCCAAAACGAGCTAATAATGGACCAACAATCATAATTGAACCTCTTAAACTTCCACCTTCTTTTTTAAAAGCTTCTGTTTTTAGGTAATCTACATTAACTTCATCAGCTTGGAATGTATAATCTCCAGGTCCATTTTTTTGAATTTTAACTCCTAAGTTACCCAAGAGAGTAATCAATTTATTTACATCAATAATATCAGGAACATTTGTAACTCTAACTTTTTCTGACGTCAATAATGCTGGGCACAAAACTTGTAAAGCTTCGTTCTTTGCTCCTTGAGGAGTAATTTCTCCTTTTAATTTTACTCCACCTTCAATTTGAAATGTTCCCATAAAATTATGCTTTTCTATTTTTTAATTTATTGCTAGAATTCTTTTTTACGATTTTACTCTTATTTGTAGCTGATGTTTTACCATTTGAACCAAATTGAGTCTTATTAGATTGTTTTTTATTTACTTTAATTAAATCATATGAAGTAGAAAGTTCCTCTTCAGATTTAAGTAAATCAATTTTTCCGTCAGAAAGTTCAAATAAATGTTGAAAAACTACTACATCTTCAACTGTATCTTTATTCCAACTTAAAAAACTTTTTTTCATGTGATTAGCAATCACAATTATTAATGCGTTTTTCAATTCACCATCTTCCCATTTATTAGCTACATCAATCATATACTTGATGTTATTTCCGTAAAAACGGTATTTAGGATAATTTTGAGGATAAGCTAAACGTTCTGGTTTTTGATTCAATTCTTCTCTTGAAGGAATTGGATAAGGAGAATCAACTTCTAATTTAAAATCAGACATAATAAATAGTTGATCCCAAAGTTTATGTTGAAAATCAGGCACATCGCGCAAATGAGGATTTAAAGTTCCCATTACGTCAATTATGTATTTTGCAGCTTTATTTCGTTCATCTTTATCTTCAATTGCAGTAGCTAAATCAATTAATTTTTGCAAATGTCTTCCATATTCAGGAATAATTAAATGCGAACGTTCTGCATTATATTCAAGATTAAAAACAGCATCTTGTGTATCGTATTTCATAGGTATTTTTATAAAGAAATTATGCCTTCAATAGTTGAAAATTCTTGGTATTTATCCACTACAGCTTGAGCACTTTTCATTGTTACATTTACAGAAATACTGGTGTATTTTCCGTTTTTGGATGCATTCGTATTGATTACTGCCCCCATATTATCAAAAGAATTTTCAATAATCGCAATTTTGTGATTATCCGAAGGAATTATAAATTTAAATAAATATTCTGAAGGCCAAACAGTTGAGTTAGCTAGTTCTTCCTTCAATCGCACGTAAAATTCCTCAGTTTTCTTGTCCATTTCTATAATTCTTTTGAATAGCAAATATACTTTTTTATGTTCAGACTTAAAAGCAAGTAACTTATAATTTTAAAAGCAGTGAAGATTTTTAAAAAAAACTTATTTTTGCCACAAGAAAATCACCAAATGAATAAAGAAATAGTCGTTTTAATTGGAGGACCAAGTTCAGGAAAAACTACATTAATTGAAAAATTAAAAGAAAATGGACACGTTTGTTATCCCGAAGTTTCTAGAGAAGTTATAAAAGAAGCTCAAGAAAAAGGTATTGAACAATTATTTTTAGAACAACCTTTACTTTTTAGTGAGTTGTTGTTAGAAGGCAGAAAAAAACAATTCCATTTAGCGAATAAAGAAGAAGCAAATGTTGTGTTTTTAGACAGAGGAATTCCTGATGTTTTAGCTTATATGCATTATATTGGTGATAGTTATCCTGCTTTTTTTGATGAAGCATGTAAAGAACATATTTATTCAAAAATATTTATTTTACCTACTTGGAAAGAAATTTATGTAAGTGATGATGAACGTTATGAAAGCTATGAACAAGCTTTATTAATTCAGGAACATCTAGTGGAAACTTACCGAAATTATGGCTACGAACTAATTGAAGTCCCGAAAGACACTGTAGAAAATAGGTTGCAATTTTTACTTCAAAATTTAAATCTTTAAATAAAAGCAGTATTTTTATGCTTTTTTATAACAAATCCTAAATGTCTGAAGCCCTACAAATTCTTCAAAAATACTGGAAACACGATAGCTTTAGAGATCCGCAAGAGCAAATTATCAATGCTATTTTAGACGGAAATGATGCTTTTGCCTTATTACCAACTGGTGGTGGAAAATCGGCTTGTTATCAAATACCCGGAATGCTTTTAGACGGAATTTGTCTAGTAATTTCTCCGTTAATTGCCTTGATGAAAGATCAGGTTGAAAATCTTCAAAAAAAAGACATAAAAGCCATTGCTTTAGTCGGAGGAACATCTCAAAATGACATTATTGATATTTTAGATAATTGCCAATTCGGAAACTATAAATTCTTATATCTTTCTCCAGAAAGGCTTCAACATGACTGGATTGTTGATCGGTTAAAACAATTAAAAATATCCTTAATTGCAATTGATGAAGCGCATTGTGTTAGTCAATGGGGACACGATTTTCGTCCAGCTTATTTAAAAATTTCAAAGTTAAAAGAAGTTTTTCCAAAGACACCTTTTTTAGCTTTAACAGCTTCTGCAACAGCAAAAGTTCAAACAGATATTATTGAAAATTTAGCTTTAGAAAGTCCCAAAATTTTTACAAAATCTTTTGAACGAAAAAATTTAGCATATCATGTTATAAAAACAGAAGATAAGCTAACTAAAATCAAACAAATAGTTAGTAAAAATACAGAATCTTCTATTATATATGTTAGCAACCGAAAGGCTTGTTTAGAAATTTCTAGTCAGATGAATCATTTGGGATTTTCTGCCACTTTTTATCACGGAGGTTTATCCTATAAAGAAAAGGAGAAAAATCGTTTGCTTTGGATGGAAAACAAAGTCCAAATAATAGTAGCAACAAATGCCTTTGGAATGGGAATTGACAAACCTGATGTAAAAACGGTTATTCACATTCATTTGCCTCAAAATTTAGAAAATTATTATCAAGAAGTTGGTCGTGCAGGTCGAAATGGAGAAAAAGCTTTTGGTGTTTTGTTGACAAATGCAAGCGATATAAAATCAGCTAAATCACAATTTATTTCTGTTTTACCTGACAAAGTATTTTTGAAAACCGTTTATATCAAACTCAATAATTATTTTCAAATAGCTTATGGTGAAGGATATAATGAGAATTTTTCTTTCAACCTAAATCATTTTTGTGCGCATTATCAATTTCCAATAATAAAAACGTACAATAGCATTCAGTTTTTGGATAGACAAGGGATTTTGACTTTACAGAATTTATTTTCAGAAAAAATTGATTTACAATTCATTATTCAAAGTAGAGAAGTCATTAGATACATGAGTTTAAATACTAATGACGAAGAAATAATTTCAACTATTTTAAGAACATATACCGGAATTTTTGAAATGGAAACTTCGATTAATCCAATTTTAATTGCTAAAAAATCAAACTCCACTGAAAAAAAGGTCCTTGATGCTATCCATAAATTACATCAAAGTAATGCTGTTACTTTAAAAATTCACAACAATGACAGCAACATTACTTTTAACGAAGCACGTGAAGATGAACTCACCATTAATAGAGTCAGTAAATTTTTAGAAAGTCAAAACCAACAAAAAGAAGAAAAATTCAAAAAAATGATCGAATTTATTGAAGATACTTCAATTTGTAAGAACAAACTACTCCTTACCTACTTCAATCAAGAAACTAATGCAGATTGCGGAATTTGCTCTACTTGTCTTTCAAAAAACAAAAAATCAGATTTAGATTTATCAATTCAAATTATAGATTTATTGCAGTCAAATCCAACTTCTTCAAGAGAAATAGAAAATAAACTTTCTATAACAAGCGAAGAAACTATCTTTGCATTAAAGCAATTATTAGAAAAAAATAAGATTGCAATTAATTCACAAAACAAATATTACCTTATATAATGAAGAAATTAAAAATCGTATTTATGGGAACTCCAGACTTTGCAGTCGGAATTCTTGATACCATTTATAAAAATGACTATGAAGTTGTTGGAGTAATCACTGTTGCAGATAAGCCAGCTGGTCGTGGACAAAAAGTAAGCACTAGCGCTGTTAAAGAATATGCTTTAGCCAATAACTTACGTTTATTGCAACCAACTAATTTAAAAAATGAAGAATTTTTAGCTGAACTAAAAAGTTTAGAAGCCAATTTACAAGTAATTGTTGCTTTTAGAATGTTACCAGAAGTTGTTTGGAAAATGCCCGAATTAGGAACATTTAATCTACATGCTTCATTATTGCCACAATATCGTGGTGCCGCGCCTATTAATTGGGCAATCATTAATGGTGAAACAAAAACGGGTGTAACAACATTTTTTATTGATGATAAAATTGACACTGGTGCAATCATATTAAAGAAGGAAACTCCAATTAGTGAAACAGAAACAGTTGGCGAACTTCACAACAGATTAATGCAATTAGGTTCTGAAGCTGTTTTAGAAACGCTTCTGTTAATTGAAAACGAAAAAGCAACCACAACTATTCAACCTGAATCTAAAGAATTAAAAACAGCCTATAAACTCAACAAAGACAATTGTAAAATTGATTGGACAAAACCTGGAAAGGAAATTTATAATCAAATTAGAGGATTAAATCCATATCCTGCAGCTTGGACATTTTTTGTAGATGGAGAAAATGAATGGAATGTAAAATTATATGAAGTTGAATTCATTGAAGTTGCACATAAAAATTCATTAGGAAAAATTGTTGCTTCTAAAAAGGAATTACACATATTTACGATTGACGGCTATTTAGACATAAAGTCCCTTCAAATGCCCGGAAAAAGAAAAATGGAAACCCAACAACTTTTAAATGGACTAGTTTTTTCTGACACTAGCATAGCAAAATAAACGTGGAACCTCAATAAACATAGGTAATAAGCACACCTTTATTAACATTTAAACGATTTTATTAACATTTTTGACGAAAAAGACAGCAAATACTTGCAAAATTCATAGATACTGCTAAATTTGTATTAGTAAATTAAAGTTTAACCAAATAATTAAATCATTATTATGAACAAATCAGAATTAATCGATGCAATGGCAGCAAGTGCTGGTATCACAAAAGCAGCAGCTAAATTAGCATTAGAGTCATTTTTAGGAAATGTTGAAGGTACTTTGAAAAAAGGTGGAAGAGTTTCATTAGTAGGTTTTGGATCTTGGTCAGTTTCTAACAGAGCTGCAAGAGATGGTAGAAATCCTCAAACAGGAAAAACAATCAAAATTGCTGCTAAAAATGTAGTGAAATTTAAAGCTGGTTCAGACTTAGAAGGAGCTGTAAACACTAAATAATTTTAGATAAGATATTGAAACCTCTCCTTGTGAGAGGTTTTTTTTTACAAAAAAATCACTTTTTTTTGAATTTTAAAAAAGAATTTTCTTAACTTTATTTTAAAATCATTACTTATGAATGAAGTGAAAATAAAAAGAGGTCAATTACTCCTATCTGAGCCAGCACTTTTAGGGGAAAATTCTTTTAATAGGTCTGTCGTTTTATTAGCAGAATATACAAAGGATGGAACTGTAGGTTTTATTTTAAACAAACCACTTGAGTTTACGATTGGTGATTTAATTCCGGAAATAAATTCGAGCTTGACTATTTATAATGGTGGCCCTGTTGAACAAGATAATTTATATTTTATTCATACTATTCCAGAAAAAATTAAAAATAGTATAGAAATTTCTAATGGCATTTATTGGGGCGGTGATTTTGAATCATTAAAAACCTTATTAAATGAAAATAAAATTCTTAAAACTGAGATTCGTTTCTTTCTAGGTTACAGTGGCTGGACAAAAGAACAATTAGAAAACGAATTACAAGAAAACAGTTGGTTACTTATTGAAAACAAAGAAAAACAAAATCTACTTGCAAAACCAACAAGCGAATTTTGGAAAGAAAAAATTGAAGCTCAAGGTGGAGATTATATCTTGTTTTCAAACGCACCCGAAAATCCTATTTTAAATTAATTCATTTAATTTTTCGTTTAATTGAAGTGAAAAATCGATTTCAAATTCTTTTTTTCTGTATTTCGTTATAGGTTGAATTCCAGAAATTACATTTGTAATAAACAATTCATCTGATTTTTGTAAATCAAAAGGAGAAATGGATTTCTCAACACATTCAAACCCTTCCATTTTATTAATTAATGCTATGAGTTGTTTTCGCATTATTCCATTTAAACAACCGTCAGAAATAGGTGGAGTTATTATTGAATTCCCCATTTTCATGAAAATATTTCCATTTAAAGCTTCAACCACATTTTTATCATCATTTAACAAAATGCAATTCTGATAATCATTTTCTTTGGCAAAAATACTTCCAGTAACATTAATCATCTTATTGGTCGTTTTTAATGTCGAAAGCAAGTGCTTTGAAACATAGAAATCTTTGTATAATTCTACTTCATAAAAATCCTTAGAAAAACTATATTTTTTTGAATTAAGTTGATGAGCAACAACTACAAAACCAACATTATTAGTTTTTGGCAAATAAAAACCGTCAGAATCTCTAAAAATCGTCATTCGTACTCTAGCAGAATTACTACAATTTAAAGAGTCAGTTAAATTTAAAACTTGCTCTTCAAAATATTCTAATGTAAAATTCATCGGAATTTCCATTCTACAAATTCGCATAGAAGCCATTAGCCTAAAATAATGATCTTCAGCAAATAAAACTTTATTATCTAAAACTTTTAAAGTTTCAAAAACAGCATCTCCAAAAAGAAAACCTCTGTTTTTTTCAATTATAGTTACACTTGAATCTTGTATAGTTCCGTTAAAATTTATCATAAAAAATCCCGATTTTTAGTCGGGACAAATATACTTTTATATTTTTAATTATACAGAACCTAATACATGTTTCAGGTCAGAAATTTGATTTGTCCATAAAGACTTTGATTCTTCTACCTCATCTTCATCTGCAAAGTCGATAATTACGATAGAAACATCTTTTGTGATCTCATCAACCATCAATTTAATTTCAAAAAAGTAGTCAGTTTCTGAATTATCTTCATTCAACCATCTGAATTTCACCCTTTCATCGGTCTTTTTTGACATCAATTTTGCTTTCTCTTCACTATCATCCCAAATAAAAGTGAACAATTCCCCTCTTGAATTTACATTGTCTGCAAACCACTCTGACAAACCTGAAGGTGTCGATATATATTGAAACAACAATTGTGGCGAAGACATTATAGGAAATTCTATTTCATATTTTACTTTTACTTCCATCTCTATAAATTAAATTTTTTCGAATATAGAATAATTATGATATATAAAAAAATAAAAAATGAAAAATAATTTTTAAAAAAACATTTGAATTACTTACAAATAATTATATATTTGCACCCGCATTGAGGAAATGCAAAACATATAATGGCGAGATAGCTCAGTCGGTTAGAGCGCAGGATTCATAACCCTGAGGTCACGGGTTCAATTCCCGTTTTCGCTACAAAAAAACCCTAAATACTTGGTATTTAGGGTTTTTTATTTAAAAATGCACAAATATAAACCTAAATAGTTATTAGATAATTGAGATTTATCATTTATTTTAACACCAAAATGTATTTAAAAGATAACTCCTACACTTTTTTAAAATACCTTGCTGCAGTGTTTAAAAACCTAAAATCTACTTCAAAAACTATTTTACACACCTATTTACCAACATCAAATCCTTTTTAATTAGCAAAATTTATCTTTTTAAACAAAATCTATTTAAGTTTTTATACAATTTACTCTATAAAAACTAAAGATTATTAATCATAATAGTAAGCTTTAAACCTCTTAGATTAACTTCATAAATTTGATTTCATTTAGATAACATTTAAAATTTTTTAAGACTTAACATTTTAATACCTTTATATGACTTAACAAATCATCAAATACTATCAAGAAAAGATTTTGAAAACTGAACCACACTCAAGAAATTTAGCTAGAAATTAATTTTTGGGATTAATACAATGTTAAAAGTCAACTAATGTTACAAAACTATTCTTATCTTGGAATAAATATCCTGTGAATTAAAAACAACTGACAAAATAATAACTAAATAAAAAAAACTATGAAAACAACAAATGTAAAAGCCTTTGGTACAGCAGCAGCAGACGCAGACTTAAAAGAGTTAGATATTAACCGAAGAGAGGTAACTGCAAATGATATAGAAATCGAAATTTTATATTGCGGTGTTTGTCATTCTGATTTACATACAGCAAGAAATGATTGGGGTGGAACCATGTATCCTTCTGTACCAGGTCATGAAATTGTTGGTAGAATTACCAAAATAGGAAATGAAGTCACTAAATTTAAAGTAGGTGATTTAGCAGGTGTTGGATGCCTAGTAGGATCTTGTAAAACCTGTGATAGTTGTAAAAAGGATTTAGAACAATACTGTTCAAATGGCTGGGTTGGAACCTATAATGGTGAAGACAAATATTTAGGAGGCCATACTTTTGGTGGGTATTCTGAAAAAGTTGTTGTTGAAGAGCATTTTGTTTTGAAAGTTCCTACTAACTTAAATTTAGCTGCTGTAGCACCATTACTTTGTGCCGGAATAACAACTTGGTCACCTTTAAGACATTGGAATGTAAAGAAAGGCAGTAAAGTAGCTGTTGTTGGTCTAGGAGGATTAGGTCACATGGCTATTAAATTAGCAAAAGGATTAGGAGCAGAAGTGACATTATTTTCAAGAACACCAGAAAAAACTCAAGATGCAAAAGATTTAGGAGCTGATACTGTAGTTATTTCAACAGATGAAAATCAAATGTCAGCCGTAGCAGGTGAATTCGATTTAATAATCGATACCGTACCATACGTTCATGATATCAATCCATATGTTGGAACTTTAAACATAAGCGGAACTTTAGTGCTTGTCGGTTATCTTGGACCATTAGATCCGTTTTTAAATTCGGTTCCAATGATTCTAGGTAGAAAATCTGTTGCAGGTTCGCTGATTGGTGGAATTGCCGAAACACAAGAAATGTTAGATTTCTGTGGAGAACATAATATTGTTTCAGAAATTGAGATAATCAAAATGCAAGATATCAATAAAGCTTATGAAAGAATGTTAAAAAGCGACGTGAAATATCGCTTTGTGATTGACATGAGTTCGTTATAAATCTATTTACTACATTCTTAAAGCTAACATTCTTATTAAAGTTTGTTAGCTTTTTTATTTATTTTATTTTGGATTAATTTTACAAAATTAAGTATATTTAATAGTTAATATCATAACCAATAAACTGTTGATAACTTCCTATATTGTTAATAACTAAGTTTTATTTACTTTTAAACGGTTTTATTTGTATCTATAACGATTATGTAATAAAAAGTTTTTGTTAATAACTATAATAGTATACATTTGAATTGTAATACTAATAGAGAGTTAAGGGACTTTATTTAAATATTACTTTATAAAAAAATTAAAGATTAATTTTTAAGATTTTTTATTAAATATTTGATTGTTTGTTTTGATGAAAAAATCCAACTAGCAAGTTGGATTTTTTTGTTTTTAAGCCTTTAATTTTTTTTTAAATCTTGAATCTATTTCCTAATTTTTTTCCAACAATATAAGCTGCAAAAAATCCGATTATGATAATTAGAAGGTTTAAAAACGTATACAAAACATAAAACCATTTATCATCCGAAGAAGAATAACAAAGAGAATCAAGTAGAAAACAAAATTCTTTTTCTTCTGAATTGAATTGTGTTAACAAAAAACTCAACAATAACAAAACTCCTATTGAAGTAAAAATATAAATCACATTTTTATTCATTGGTTTTTTTCCTGTTGGCTTAAAAACATTGCGTTCATCTTCTGAACGTTTGTTGTTTTGCAAGGACCAAACTACTTTTTTTGCTTCTTCGTCTATATCCATAATAAATCACATTATAAAAATTCCAAATTCCAATTACAAATTTCAGCTTTTATTTATGCTAATAAAGTAACTAATGTTGCAAAGTCAACTTTTTGTTGTTCACCTGTTGCTAAATTCTTTAACGTAAATTCCGAGTTGTTCATTTCTTCTTCGCCCACTAAAATAGCAAATGGAATACCTCTTTTGTCTGCGTGTTGAAATTGTTTTCCAATTTTAGTATTGTCAGGATATAATTCAACTTTAATATTATTGGCTCTTAATTTAGCAATTGCTTTCATTGAATAAAGAGCTTCTTTATCTCCAAAATTAATAAAAATCGCTTTTGAAGTAGCCAAAACCGTTTCTGGAAAAAGACTTAGTTCTTCAATTACTAAGGCAATTCTATCTAAACCAAATGAAATTCCAACACCACTCATATATTTCAAGCCAAAAATTCCCGTTAAGTCATCATACCTTCCACCACCACCGATAGAACCCATTGCGACTTCTTTTGGTGCAGCGACTTCAAAAATAGCTCCAGTATAATAGTTTAAACCTCTTGCTAAAGTCACGTCTAAATCTAAAGATGCGGTTTGCAAACCTAATTCTTGAATCGTTTCACAAATAAATTGCAACTCCTCTACTCCTTTTTTCCCTTCTTCAGAAGATGAAAGTAAGTTTGAAAGTTTCTCTATTTTCTCATTTATAGTTCCAGTAAAATTGAATAACGGTTGTACTTTTTCGATAGCTTCTTCAGAAATTCCTTTTTCAATCATTTCTTTTTTTACACCATCTTCTCCAATTTTGTCTAATTTATCTAAAGCAACGGTAAAGTCAATTAATTTATCCGAAGCACCAATTACCTCAGCAATTCCGGATAAAATTTTACGGTTATTTATTTTTATGGTTGTTCCTTTTAAGCCTAATTGACTAAAAACAGAATCATACAATTGAACCAACTCAACTTCTTGCCATAAAGACGTTGAACCAACAACATCAGCATCACATTGAAAAAACTCTCTAAAACGTCCTTTTTGTGGTCGATCTGCTCTCCAAACGGGCTGAATTTGATAACGTTTGAAAGGAAATTCAATTTCGTTTTGGTGTTGCACTACATATCGTGCGAATGGAACTGTTAAATCGTAGCGAAGGGCTTTTTCTGAAATTTGAGAAGTAACTTTTAAACTGTTTTTATCACTTAATAATGTGTCTTCAGCTTTAGCTAAAAAATCACCTGAATTCAAAATCTTAAAAATAAGTCGATCACCTTCTTCTCCATATTTTCCCATTAAGGTTTCTGAATTTTCAAAAGAAGGTGTTTCAATTGGTTGAAACCCAAATTTTTCAAAATTCGATTTAATGATAGAAAATATATAGTTTCTCTTAGCTACTTCAGCTGGAGAAAAATCTCTTGTTCCTTTTGGAATACTTGGCTTTTTTGACATTTTTTGTTAGATTTTCGGATATTCAGATTTTGGATTTTCAGATAAAAGAAAAACCAAATACTTTTTCAAATGCAAATATCTTATTTTTTGAAGGAATAAAAGAATTACGTGTTGTTTTTTTGCCACCTGATTTCCAAAATCTGAAAATCTATTATCTGAAAATCTATTATCTATAAAAAAGTGTAACAATTTTAAATTTGCATAGTCTAATACAACATGGTAGGATTATTTAAAGAAAATACGAAAATTGCTTTAGACTCAATACGAAGTCAAGCTTTGAGAACCTCATTAACGGTTTTTATTATTGCACTTGGAATTACAGCCTTAGTTGGAATCCTGACGGTTGTTTCTGCCTTGAAGAACACAATATTAAATGATTTCGCCTCAATGGGAGCAAATACATTTTCCATAAGTCAATATGATTTTTCTTCAGAAATCAATCAAAATGACGTAGATGTAAGAGTTAATCCTATCATAAATTATCCACAAGCTAGAGAATTTCAAGACAAATACAACTTTCCGTTTACTACTACATCTTTATCCTTCACAGCAGCTAATGGAATTGAAGTAAAATACAGAGATAAAAAAACAGATCCAGAAATTAATATTGTTGGTGTAGATGAGAATTTTTCTCCAAATAAAGGTCTAAAAATTGCTAAAGGAAGAAATTTTAATTCTTTTGATATTGCCAACAACAATTATGTTTGTGTTTTAGGTTCTGATTTTGAAAAAGGTTTGTTTGATGGAATTAATCCGATTGATAAAATCATTTCAATTCGTGGTGCAAAATTTAAAGTTATAGGTGTTTTAAAAGAAAAAGGTTCCACTTTTGGAAATAGTCAAGATCTACGTGTTTTAATTCCAAATCAAGTGGCTCGATCCTTATTTTCTGCCCCAAATATTAATTATGATTTGAATGTAATGGTTAACAATGAGGCTTTGTTAGATGAAGCTGTTGACAATGCATTGATTACCATGAGACAAGTTAGAAAACTGAGTCCTGTTGAAAAAGAAAATTTTGGAATAGAAAGGAGTGACGATTTGATTCAGACTTTATTATCTAACACGGAAGTTTTAAGTATTACGGCTTGGGTAATTGGAATTATTACCGTTTTTGGTTCTTCAATTGCTTTGATGAATATTATGTTAGTTTCTGTAAGTGAACGAACAAGAGAAATTGGTATTAGAAAAGCATTAGGTGCAAGAAGCAATACAATAGCTTGGCAATTTTTTACAGAAACTTTAGTAATTGGCCAATTAGGAGGAATTGTTGGAATTATTTTAGGAATTGGTATAGGTTATGGCATCGCAATGGCTATTGGTTTTGCTTTTACAATTCCCTGGATGGCAATGATTGCTGCGTTTATTACAACTTTTGTAGTCACAATTGTTTCTGGAGTTTATCCTGCCATGAAAGCTTCTAAACTTGACCCTGTTGAAGCGTTGAGATATGAGTAATAAAATTTATTTGTCGCAAGAAATCATTCTATCATTACCATAAACGTCTTTGATTAATTGAATGTTTTTGAAATTCAACTTTTTAAGTAATTCGACCGTTTCCTTGCCCAAATACTGATTGATTTCAAAATATAATTTTCCGTTTTCAGAAATATTTTTTTGTGCTAATTGAGCAATTTTTCTATAGAATAATAGAGCATCGTTATCTTCTACAAACAACGCTAAATGAGGTTCGTATTCCAATACATTTTTCTTGATTTCCTCTTTTTCTAAATTTCGAACATAAGGTGGGTTTGAAACTATTATGTCAAAATTAGTTGTGAATTGTGAGTTGTGAATTGTGAGTTGCTCTAAGTCTTCAACTTCAAGAATACTTTTATTTATGAAATTTATTTCAACTTTATTTATTTCAGAATTTTGTTTTGCGATATCTAAAGCCTTTTCAGACACATCTAAAGCATAAACTTTTGCATTATACCAATTCTTAGCTAAACTAATTGCAATACAACCTGAACCTGTTCCAATGTCTAATATTTTGGGATTTGGATTTTCTATTTTGGAATTTTCACTTAGGATTAAATCCACTAATTCTTCGGTTTCTTGTCTTGGAATTAAGGTGTTCTCATTTACTAAAAATCGCAATCCATAAAACTCAGTTTCTCCTAATATATATTGAATGGGTTTTTCTTGTTTTAATTCAGCAATAATTGAATTCCATTTTTCCAATTCATTTTCATTGATGGAAAAACTTGGGTCTAAAGCCAAATCAATACGTTTTTTTTGATGTAGGAATTCAGCAATAATGAAAAAGAAACTTTCGATTTCTTCTTTGTCATAAATTGATTCTAATGCTTTGGTAAAACTTATTTTATATTCTTTTAAAATCATTTTCAAATCTTAATACTTAAACTTCATACTACAACTCCTTCATCATCCAAACGGGACAACTTGTATGACCAGTACAACCTAAAGGTTCCTCTAAATAGTGAAATCCAACTTTTTGATATAACTTTTGGGCATCTTTCATCATTTCTAAGGTTTCTAAATAACATTTTTCAAAACCAGCTTCTTTAGCAAAATCTAAACACTTTAGAATCATTTTTTTTCCCATTCCAATTCCTCTGGCTTTTGAAGCGAAATACATTTTTTGCAATTCACATATTTCTTTTGGTCCATTTTCTAAAGGAGCAATTCCACTTCCACCAATTATTTCACCTTCATGCTCAATCACAAAATAAATAGTGTTCTCTTTATTATATACTTCGTATAAAGTATCTAAAATTGGATCTTCATAAGCTGTACCGGTTTTTGGAGCTTCTAATTCTATAAAAACATCTCGAATTACCTTAGCAATTTGAGCATTATCTTCTTTTTTAATTTTTCTAATCTGCATAAAAATATATTCTAAAACAAAAGTACTATTTTTGTCCTGTGAAAATACATGAAAAATACATAAATCGTTGCATCGAATTAGCCAAAAATGGTTTAGGCACAACTTATCCAAATCCTTTGGTCGGAAGTGTGATTGTTTATGAAGACAAAATCATTGGAGAAGGTTGGCATAAAAAAGCTGGTGAACCTCATGCTGAAGTCAATGCCATAAACTCTGTTAAAGATAGAACATTACTATCAAGAGCTACTATTTATGTAAGTTTAGAGCCTTGTAGTCATTTTGGGAAAACACCTCCTTGTTCAGATTTAATAATTTTTCATAAAATACCAAATGTGGTTATTGGAACAATTGATCCCAATGAGAAAGTTGCAGGAAAAGGAATAAAAAAATTGATGGAAGCTGGTGCAAATGTCACTATTGGTATTTTAGAAAAAAAGTGTCATGATTTAAACAAAAGATTCTTTACTTTTCATAATAAAAAAAGACCTTACATTATATTGAAATGGGCAGAAACTGCTGATGGATTTATTGCTCCTATTGCTAAAGATGAACAAAAACCTATTTGGATTACCAATAAACACTCAAGGCAATTAGTCCACAAATGGAGAACCGAAGAACAGGCTATTTTAGTTGGCACAAAGACGGTTTTAGATGATAATCCAAGTTTGAATGCTAGAGATTTTTCAGGTAATAATCCTGTTCGAATTGTTTTGGATAAATCTGGAAAAATTGATGCAAAATTTAATGCAAAATTTAATGTAAAATTTAATGTAAAAGATAACAATATAAAAACAATATTCATAACAGAAAAAGATGATTTTCAAACAACTGAAAATTGTATTTATGAAAAATGTTTGTTTGATGAAAATCTAATTGAAAGCATTTTAGCTGTTTTAGTAAAACATCAAATTCAATCGGTAATTATTGAAGGTGGAAGCAGAACCATTCAGAGTTTCATCGATAAAGATTTATGGGACGAAGCTCGAGTTTTTAAAGGGAAAACTATTTTTAAAAAAGGTGTAAAAGCTCCTACAATTAATCATTCCATAAAAAGGCAAACCCAAATTTTGACTGACGAATTAATATATATTGTAAATGATTAATTTAGTATTAGCTATTCTATTTTCAAGCTTACTTTATATTGTATTTAAGTTTTATTCAAAATTCAACATTAATACTTTTCAAGCGATTGTATTTAATTATGTTGCTGCTTTTTTAGTTGGAATAGTATTGTCTGAAGAACCATTAGATTTTCAATCAATTCTTAGTAAGTCATGGTTGTTTGGAAGTTTCATATTAGGTGGATTATTTATTTTAGTATTTAACATCTTAGGAAAAACATCACAAGAAAATGGTGTTTCTGTAGCTTCAGTTTCAAGCAAAATGTCTATGATAATTCCTATTTTGTTTGGTATCTTCTTTTTTAAGGAATCCATCACTTTAGAAAAAATAATTGGAATTGGAATTGCATTGATTGCCGTTTATTTCACCTCAAAAAAAGAAGCTGGCAAAGTTGAAGTAAAGAATTTTATTTTTCCCATTTTACTTTTTTTTGGAGCTGGAGTTGTTGATACAACTATGAATTATCTTCAACACACACATTTAAAAGACAATGAAATTGCCTTATTTTCGGCGACTACTTTTTTATCAGCTTTCTTTTTTGGAATTCTAATTTCAGTCTTTAAAACTATAAAAGGGGATTTTAAATTTGAAGGAAAGAGTATAATTGGTGGTATATTTTTAGGAGTTCCCAATTATTTTTCGATGTATTTTCTAATTAAAGCACTTCACAATAAAAATCTTGAAAGCGCTACTGTTTTTACTTTAATTAATATTGGTGTAATTTTGCTATCAACGATTTTTGGAATAATTTTATTCAAAGAAAAACTTTTAAAACAAAATTACTTTGGCATTGTATTAGCCATTATTGCAGTAATTTTAGTTACTTTATAGTATGAGCGAAGCATTAAAAGATACATACAAAACCTTATCAAAACCATCAGAAGAAGTATTGTTCAAAGAAAAAAACAGTAAATTCTTTGGCTATGCTTTTCCTATAAATAATGAAGATGATGTTAAAGAAGCTTTAGAGTTACTGAAAAAGCAACATAATTCAGCTCGACATTTTTGTTATGCCTATCAATTGGGAACAGAAAGCATATCATATAGAGTCAACGATGATGGCGAACCTAACAATAGCGCAGGAATGCCTATTTATGGCCAAATTCAATCTTTTGATGTCACTAATATATTAGTTGTAGTTATTCGTTATTTTGGTGGTGTTAAATTAGGTGTTGGAGGATTAATTAGTGCTTATAAAACTGCTGCTCAAATGGCTTTTGAAGTTGCCGATATTGTTGAAAAAACAATTGATGTTCATTTCATCATTTCTTTTGACTATAAGAACATGAATAAAGTCATGCGAATTATTAAAGAAAAAAACATCGAAATGGTTTCACAAACAATGGAAATGAGTTGTGAAATTGAAATTGCAACAAGAAAAAAAAATGCCGAAAATATATTCGACATTTTTAACTCAATTTATGAAATTATCATTAAAGAAAAGGTATCATTATAAATTTGATATTTTTTCTTTTACATAGCTAGGAGGAACTGTGGGTTTACCAGTTTTCATGTCTACAAAAACTAACATTGAGTAGCCAGTTGTTAATAACTCTTGTTTGTCGTTATAAATCTCATAGTCAAATTCTATCTTAACAGAGGTTTGACTTTTAAAGACCGTTTTTATCGTTAAAAGGTCATCGTAACGTGCTGGTTTTTTATAATTTACAGTTAAAGAAACAACAGGAAGCATAATTCCATTTTCTTCCATCCATTTATAGGAAACCCCCATGTTTCTTAACCATTCCACACGACCCATCTCAAAATACTGGGCATAATTACCATGATAAACTACTCCCATTTGATCTGTTTCTGCATACCTTACTCGTACAGTAAATTGATATTCTTTCATATATAAATTATGTTAATTTTTTTCATTACATTTGTTAATGAGCTTACGACATTTTTTTTTAGTAATCAACCCCCTTTTAATTTTTTTTATTAAAAAAATGTTCACATATTTGTTCTCCCGAAAATCGAGACACATATTTGTTGAAATCAACAAAGAAAAATTAATAAAAACATCACTAATAGAATTGAATTTATGGCTAGAACTGCGCAATCAGTATGGGAAAACTGTTTAGATTTTATAAAAGATAACATTCAAGATCAAGCTTTTAAAACTTGGTTCGAACCTATCAAATCAGTTGAACTAACCGACAACGCACTATATATTCAAGTTCCTAGTAAATTCTTTTATGAATGGCTAGAAGAACATTATGTTAAATTATTAAAAGTAGCTCTTACAAAAGAGCTTGGTCCATCGGCAAAGTTACTATATAAAATCAAAATGGAAAATACTTATGGTAATAATGTTCCTTATACAGAACAATTACCTAGCTCCCAACGTTCAAGCGTTAAGCCACAAGAAGTTGATTTTCCTATTGTAAATAAAAATGCTGAACTAAGAAATCCTTTCGTGATTCCTGGTATCAGAAATTTAAAGATTGAATCTCAATTAAATCCAAATTATAGTTTTGACAATTTCCTTGAAGGTGATTCAAACAGATTGGCACGTAGTGCTGGTATGGCTGTAGCTAACAAGCCTGGAGGAACATCATTTAATCCTCTTTTAATTTTTGGTGGTGTTGGATTAGGTAAAACGCATTTAGCTCACGCTATAGGTGTTGAAATCAAAGATAAATATCCTGAAAAAACAGTTTTATATATTTCGGCTGAAATTTTCACACAACAATATATAGATTCCGTTAAGAAAAACACTAGAAATGATTTCATTCACTTCTATCAATTAATTGACGTTTTAATTATTGATGATGTTCAATTCTTATCTGGAAAATCAGGAACTCAAGATGTATTCTTCCATATTTTTAATCATTTACATCAAAATGGAAAGCAAGTAATTCTTACTTCTGACAAGGCACCAATTGACATGCAAGATATCGAACAACGTTTGTTATCACGTTTCAAATGGGGACTTTCTGCAGAATTACACCAACCAGATTACGAAACTAGAGTTTCTATCTTGAAGAATATTCTTTACAGAGATGGTGTAGAGATGCCTGATGAAATTATTGAATATGTTGCCAAAAATATAAAATCGAATGTTAGAGAATTAGAAGGAGCAATTATTTCTTTAATTGCACAATCTTCATTTAACAAAAGAGAAATAACCGTTGAATTAGCTAAACAAATTGTAGAGAAATTTGTTAAGAATGTAAAACGTGAAATTTCTATAGACTATATTCAAAAAGTTGTTTCAGAATATTTTCAATTGGATTTAGATATTTTACAGTCAAAAACTAGAAAAAGACATGTGGTTCAAGCGCGTCAATTAGCTATGTTTTTTGCTAAAAAATATACTAAAAATTCACTAGCAAATATTGGTTCACAAATTGGAGATAGAGATCATGCTACTGTACTTCATGCTTGTAAAACAGTTGACAACTTAGTTTCTACTGACAAGCAATTCAAGAAATTTGTAGAAGATATCAACAAGAAATTATCATTATAAAATGATGGTTAAAGTTGTAATGGTTTGCCTTGGAAACATTTGTCGTTCTCCGTTGGCAGAAGGAATCTTACAATCAAAAGTTAATAAGAATATTTTTGTTGATAGTGCTGGAACTGCAAATTACCATGTTGGTGAATTACCAGACAAACGATCCATAGCTGTGGCAAAAATCCATGGAATTGATATTACAAATCAACGTTGCAAACACTTTACTTCAAAACATTTTGAAGAATTTGATGCTATTTATGTAATGGATAAATCCAATTATGAAAATGTAATTAAATTAGCTTCTTCGGAAAAAGACAAACAAAAAGTCAAGTTAATTTTAAACGAATTATACCCAAATCAAGACCTAGAAGTTCCTGATCCTTATTATGGTGGCGAAGATGGTTTTGAAAATGTTTATCAAATGCTCGACAAAGCTTGTGATGTTATTGCAAAAAACTTAAGAACTGATTCAAAATAGATTTCTATTTGCTTTACAAATTACTTACTTTTGTAAGGAATCAATATTTTTAATATGAAACCTATTCAACTTTTAGGAAAACTTTATTTAATTCCGTGTACATTATCAAATCCTGGTGAAACTACAGTTGTTCCAGAGGATGTTTTGCCACAAAGCATTAAAAGAACAATAGATTTTATAGACTATTATATTGTTGAAAACGAAAAAACAGCTAGACGCTTTATTAAAAGTATTCATCCAGAAAAGAAGCAACCTTCTTTAAATATTTCATTATTAAACAAACACACTGATGTTTCCGATTATAATGAAATGATTAAACCTTTGCTAGATGGAAATAATATTGGTTTATTAAGCGAATCAGGTTGTCCTGGTGTTGCAGATCCTGGTGCGGTAATAGTAAAACTAGCACACGAAAAAGGAATTCAAGTTATTCCTTTAGTTGGACCAAGTTCAATTTTGTTGGCTGTTATGGCTAGCGGAATGAACGGACAAAGTTTTGCTTTCAATGGCTATTTACCTATTGATAAGAATGAGAAAAAAGTAGCTATAAAGAGTTTAGAACGATTGTCATTTGAGAAAAACCAATCACAATTATTTATAGAAACTCCGTATAGAAATAATAAAATTTTTGAAGATATTTTACAAGCCTTACAACCAAATACACATTTATGCGTAGCTTGTGATATTACTTTGCCTACTGAATTTATCAAAACAAAAACAGTAAAAGAATGGCAAAAAAATAAGGTCGATTTACATAACCGACCTTGCATTTTTATTATTCATAAAATGAATTAATTAATTCATTTTTACTTTTGCATTTCTATCTGCTTTAATATGAGAAATATCGTAGGATGCAAATTTCTTGATATAACTTCTTAAAGAAGTTCCAAATCCATCTTTAAATCCATTATGACCATTACTTCTTAAGTATTTTTTCACAGAACCTGCACCACTTAAATGAGCGGCTGCGATAATTCCTGATTCAGTTATTTCAACCCCATTCATAACTCTTCCGCTATAAGTTTCAATTTCTTTACGCAATTCCCATTTGTTTTTAGCAACTAAGGCTTTAAAAGCTTTATCCTGAATAGAAACATTGTTTAAAAAATTTTGAAAATCATAAACACCAACAGCTCTTAATGTGCTTTTACCAAATTGGTATTTACCCATGTAACCATAAGGGTTAACTAAAGTACTTTTTCCTCTTGATTCCTTGTAAGCAATTGCTTGTCTAAATCCGATATAAGTTTTTCCTACATAAGGAATTTTAGTCAGAAATTCGAATTCTTCTGTTTCACCTTCTGTAGGAACATGGTAATTAATTACCTCATCTTCCTCTAAATGAAACCCTTCAACTTTATCAATTTTAAAACTACTAAAGCCAACTATTGCCAAAGTAAGTGAACTTAATAAACCTGTAAAAAATATAAATTTTTTCATTTTTTTTCTTTAAACAGAAATGCAAAACACTTCTGTAAATTGAGCCTGCAAATATACAAAAAATATTATACAATTGATTTACAGTGTGTTAAATTTTTCTAAAAGAAGAATCCGTAAGCCCTAAAGTCCTTATTAGAATTGAGTTGCAGCGTTGGAGCAGGTATTTTTATGGTGTTAAAAATAGAAAAAACTGTCTTTAAAAAGTGTGAGTTTGTTTCGATTTTCGTCAAGTCAACGTCAAAACTTAAGTAAAACTGACGATATTCGTTTTGAATATATCCATTTGTAAAAGCATCATCTTTTGTTCCAAACAACATTCCAGAACCACCATAACCAATAGCCAAATTTAACCATTTGGGTACAAATTCTAATTTTGTAAAGGAATATATATTGAAAGACAACCAATAATTTTGTCCATTATAATCTTTTAAGACTTGTTCTAATGCTGTTTCCCCTAAAGTATTTGGCCTTAATGATGGGAAATTTGTTTTATGATAAGAAAATTTTGGTGTGATGCGTTGTTCCTTCCAAAGTAATTCTTGCGAAACATATAAGGCCGTTCCTGATACATTTGCAATAATATCTCCTGAGGAAGCTCCCCATTCAGAAGAATATCCGTCAAAGACCTCAACAACTGTTAGAAATCCTAAACCTATTGTTGAACCATAAATTAATTGTTCTTTTTTTGAAGCACCAGACCATTCTAAAGCCTCTGCTCCCATTCTACCTAAATGATACGAGGAATACATGTGCCCCATTTTATCCATTTGAAGCCATTCTTCATTATCGTTGATAAAATGAAATTTAGATTTATCGTAATCTTTGTACCAAAGTTGGTTTAGACCAATAAGAGTTGTCCCTAAAACAGCAGCTTCTGTAATATAAACAGTAGTTTTTCTACTTGAATTTAAAGAATCTGAAGGTGTTAAAAACTGATTTATTTTTGATTGAGAAAAACTACTTGCACTAATAAATACAAAAAAGAGTAACTTACTTAGCCCCGATGGGAATGGCATCCTTTTTTGTTTTTTTAACAAAAAAGATAGAATGGACAGCGGGAAAATGGATTCTAAGTCAGCTCTAGCCATTTGCTTCTAACGATTAATCCCTAATTTAGTAACCCATTCAGCATATTTTCTAGCATTAACTTGATGTGCAGCATAATTAGAAGCAAAATCGTGATAACCCATTCGATCAACACTTGCACAAAAATAAATATAATCGTGTTTTTCTGCATTTAAAACTGCATCAATTGCAGAAATATCTGGCATTGCAATTGGTCCAGGAGGCAAACCTAAATTGATATATGTATTATAAGGTGAAATCGTTCCTTGTGTATCTTTACTATAAACGCGTTTAATGACTTGATCAAAATCTCCAGAAGCTTTTTTCATGGCAAAAATAACAGTTGGATCAGCTTGTAAGGGCATATTTTGTTCTAAACGATTTAGGTAAACTCCAGCTATTCTTGGTCTTTCATCAATTTTTGCAGTTTCTTTATGTACAATTGAAGCTAAAACAGAAACTTGAATTGGTGTCAAATTTTTATTTAAAGCTTTCGATATTCTTTCTTCGTTCCAGAATTTTTTATATTCAGAAGCCATTTTGTCTGCAATTTTATCGGCAGAAGTATTCCAGTAAAACTCATAAGTATTTGGAATAAACATCGCTAAAATAGTATCATCATCAAATCCGTTTGTTTCCATAAATTCTGGATTTGTGAACGCTTTCATTAGTGAAGTACTGTCTGGTTCCATTTGAGTAGCTAGTCGTTGTGCTAATTTACCCAATGTTTCTTGGTTGTTAAAAGCTAATTTCACAGGCACATTGCTCTTCATTGCTCTTACTATATCAAAACTTGTCATGTTTTTTTTAAGTAAAAACTTGCCTTCTTTAACATTGGAAGCATAATCTCTTTTTTGAGCTACAAAATCAAACTTATCCATATCCTTTACAAAAGGACTAACAATTTCTTTTACTTGTTCATATGTTGAATTTGAAGGAACATACACAAAAACTTCTTTTTGGTTAAAAGTAGTATTTGCTGTAAATGCCTTATTATATACATAAAAAGTAATGATTCCAGCAATAACAATTCCGACAACTGCAATTATTGCGATTAATTTTTTAAAGTTCAAAGTATTAATATTTTGTGTTAATTAATTGATACAAAGCTTCATCTTTATAGAGATTATTGACTTTATTCCATTGTTTTTTTATTCCGATTAATTCGAAGCCAAATTTAGCAAAAAGTGCTATACTGATTTCATTTTCTGTACCAATATTTGCATAAAGTTGATTTAATTGTAAATGTGTGAAACAATAGTTGATTAAAAGTTGTAACGCTTCTGAACCAATTCCGTTTTCTCTGTTGCTTGTTTGGTGAATTATTATTCCAATTCCTGCTCGGTTATTTGTTGGGTCGAAATCAAACAAATCTATTAATCCTAATGCTTCATCAGAATCATTTAGACAAATAGCTAAACGCAATTGCTTGGCTTCATAAATATCTTGATGAGCATTTTCTAAATATTGTTTTATTAGAAATCTACTATAAGGAGTTTGTGTATTACTTACCTTCCAAATAGATTCGTCATTCTCTATACTGTAGATAAATGCTAAATCTTCTGGCTCAAGTGCTCGTAAATAAATACTATTTCCTTTTAGGGTTGTCAAACTATTATTCGTCTTTTTTCTTCATTAATATAGCTATTGCCACACCAATTACTATCATTATTAAAACCAAAAATATCACAAAAATTGCCATCATAACTTTTAACTGTTTATTGTTCCTTCAAAAACAAAAGTTGCTGGCCCAATTAAAAACACGTTAGTGAATTTATTGTTCTCAACATCAAATTTTACTTTCAACTTTCCGCCTTCAACATTTAAATTTATTTCTTTACTTGAAGATTTTCCTGTTTTATACATTGCAATTGCTACAGCAGTTACACCTGTTCCGCAAGACAATGTTTCATCTTCAACACCACGTTCATAAGTTCTTACTGAAAAAATGTTATTTTCTAATTGCTTTACAAAGTTAACATTACTTCCTGCATTTCCATATAAATCAGAATATCTAATTTTTGAACCTTCGCTTTTTACTTCAAAATTTTGCAAATCATCCACTAAAGTAACATGATGTGGTGAACCTGTATTCAAAAAAGTATAATTATTTTCAACTTTTATATCGTCAACATCTGTCATTTGAAGAGAGACTATTCCATCTTTATTAATTGTTGCAAAATGCAAGCCATCAACAGCTTCGAAAGTTGCTTCGTCTAAAATAACATTCATTTGTTTGGCAAAAGATACTAAACATCTTCCACCGTTTCCACACATTGAACTTTCGTTTCCATCTGAATTATAATAAACCATTTTAAAATCTAACTCAGCATGATTTTCTAATAGAATTAAACCATCAGCACCAATTCCGAATCGCCTATCGCACAAGTAGGCAATAAGTTTGGTATCATTTTTGGGAAAGGTATCTTGACGGTTATCAATCATGACAAAGTCATTTCCAGTACCTTGATATTTGTAAAAAAGTATTTTCATAAAAATTTTGTTAATGCAAAAGTACAAATATTAATAAGATGTTAAACATTGTTAATCGAGCGTTAAACCAATTTTATATAAAATTATATATATGTAATTTTAACCTATTAATTATTTAAATAAAAAAAGAATGAAAAAATTTGGAAGTTTATTATTGCTATCCCTTATGAGTGGTGCTATTACATTGGGAGCTTATAAATTATTTTTTGATTCGTCAAAAACTAATGGTATAACTCTAGCAGCGCCAAATTATGCAAAAAATGTTAGTTTAGCTGCAGAAAATATAGATTTTACTGCAGCCGCAGAAAGCACAGTTCATAGTGTTGTTCACGTTAAAAACATGACTACACAAAGAGTTTACAGTGATCCTTTTGCCTATATGTTTGGAAACGGAAGAAGTCAGACACAAGAACAATATCAAGTTGGAACTGGTTCTGGTGTTATCATTAGTGAAGACGGATTTATCGTTACAAACAATCACGTTATTCAAAACGCAAATGAACTGGAAGTTACGCTAAATAACAATAAAAGTTACAAAGCAAAATTAGTTGGTACTGATTCTAAAATGGATATTGCTTTGTTAAAAATAGAATCTGATGAAAAATTACCTTTTGCTGTTTTTGGAGATTCAGAAGAGATTAAAGTTGGCGAATGGGTTTTAGCTGTAGGAAATCCATACAACCTTACGTCAACAGTTACAGCTGGAATTGTTTCAGCAAAAGCAAGAAATCTTGGTAATGAAGGCATTCAGTCTTTTATTCAAACTGACGCAGCTGTAAACCCAGGAAATAGTGGTGGTGCTTTAGTAAACACTAGAGGAGAATTAATTGGAATCAACACTATGATTTCTTCTCCAACAGGAAGTTATGCAGGGTATTCGTTTGCTGTTCCTTCCAATTTAACTCGAAAAATTATTGAAGACTTAATGCAATTTGGAAACGTACAAAGAGGCGTTTTGGGTATTGAAGGTGGTGAATTAAATTCAAAATTCGCAGATGAATTGGGTATAAAACAAACACAAGGGTTTTATGTAAATAAAGTCACTAAAAATTCAGGAGCTGAAAAAGCTGGTTTATCTAAAGGAGATATTATTGTACAATTAGATACTAAAAAAATTAATAGCTTTTCAGAATTAACAGCTTATGTAAATACAAAAAGACCAGATGATGTCATTGAAGTAAATGTATTGCGTGATGGAAAACAAAAAATACTTCCTGTTAAATTGACAAAAAGGGAAATGCTTAATTACGAATTTAATGGAATAGAGTTTGAAGATATTGATGCAACAGATAAAAAACAGTTTAGAATAAGTGAAGGAATTAAAATTAAAAAAGTAAACAATCCAGAATACCTAGAATATGGTGAAATACTTAATGATGCAATAATTTTAAGTATTGATGGGCAAAAAATAAAAGATATGGAAACCGCTTCTCGTTATCTAGCTAAAAAAGAAAATCAGAAAGCTCGTTATCAAATAATTGCCAAAAACGGTCAAATGTATAGCATTATAATGTAATTCATTTTGAAAACCAGCTCTTTTTAAATGAGCTGGTTTTTTTATTGTAAAAAATACTTAAAAAGCTTTACGAAAACGTTTGAAATCTATATTTTTGCTCCAAATTAAAACACACAACTATATTTTTAATTATGAGTAGCAACAATTTATACGAAAAAGAAGTTTCTTTTCAGGCTGACAGAAGAAAGGCTGGAGTAGAATTCATTAAAATTATTAGTGATTTATGGTATGATAAATCTATCGAACTAGTATTATTTAGAAATCAATTAATTGATAGAAACGTAAGTGCCATCATTAATTTACATGAATATGCTGGTGCTTTTGTTCAAAAACCAATTAATATTTTTGATTCAGTTGAAATTGCTGAAGCTATAAATAGTTTAGACTTACCGCCTTCAAAAATTGATATTGGTAAATTAACGTATGAATATCATTTAGAAGATGATAAATATAACGACGCAAAAGCCTTTGTGATAGACAAATTAAAAGACGCAAAAGCAACTTCAGAAATTAAGCCAAAAGATGTAGTTCTTTATGGATTTGGTAGAATTGGTCGTTTATTAGCTCGTGAAATGATGAGCAAAATAGGAAAAGGGCAACAATTACGATTACGTGCTATAGTAACAAGAGACAAAAGTGACGCAACTGTATTGGAAAAAAGAGCTTCTTTATTAAGATACGATTCAGTTCATGGTGATTTTGAAGGTTCAGTTGAAGCTGATGTTGAAAATAATGCATTAATCATTAATGGAACAACCGTTCATATGATTACAGCAAAAGGTCCAGAAGAAATCGATTATACAAAATACGGAATTGATGACGCTTTAGTCATTGATAATACTGGTGCTTTTACAACTGAAGAAGCATTAAAAAGACATATGACTTCAAAAGGAGTTAGTAAAGTTTTATTAACTGCTCCAGGAAAAGGTGTTCCAAATATTGTTTATGGTGTAAATCATGAAGAATACAATCCAGATACAGTTGATATTTTCTCAGCTGCTTCTTGTACAACAAATGCAATTACTCCAATTCTAAAAGCTGTTGAAGATACTTTAGGTGTTGTAAAAGGACATTTGGAAACTATTCATGCTTATACAAACGACCAGAATTTGGTTGATAATATGCATAACAAATATAGACGTGGAAGAGCTGCTGCTTTAAACATGGTAATTACAGAAACTGGTGCTGGTGCTGCTGTTGCAAAAGCACTACCAAATTTAGCTGGAAAACTTACTTCAAATGCAATTCGTGTTCCTGTTCCAAATGGTTCATTAGTAGTATTGAATCTAG
This sequence comes from Flavobacterium gelidilacus DSM 15343, assembly GCF_000422685.1. Lineage (GTDB taxonomy): Bacteria > Bacteroidota > Bacteroidia > Flavobacteriales > Flavobacteriaceae > Flavobacterium > Flavobacterium gelidilacus. The sequence goes on from NZ_AUGN01000013.1 coordinate 63,484, forward strand.
AAGTTGGAAAAGAAACTTCAATAGAAGAAGTAAACAACATTATGAAAAAATATGCTCTTGAAGGTAAATTAGTAGAGCAAATTAAATATTCATTAAACAACGAGCTAGTCTCATCTGATATTGTTGGAACTTCTGCTCCTTCAATTTTTGATAGTAATGCTACAATCGTTTCTGGAGATGGAAAAAATATAGTTTTATACGTTTGGTATGATAACGAATATGGTTATAGTCACCAAGTAATTCGTTTAGCAAAATACGTTTCAAAAGTAAGACGTTATACTTACTATTAGTAGTTAATTTTAATTCAAAACTAAAAATCCGTTCTAAGTTAGAACGGATTTTTTTTATTTTAATAAATCATCAATTGTTTTTCTTAAAGTCTCGGAATTCCAATTTGCAACTCCTTCGTGATTCATTACAATTCTTCCGGTTTTGCTTATTAAGTAAGATTTAGGTAATTTTCCAAAAACTAAAGGCCTTAAAGGGGTGGAACCAATATAATAATTTGGGAATACTAAGTTATTATCCTTGATATATTTTCTAACATTTGGCTGAGTATCATCTGTTATAAAATAAAACTCAACTTTTAATTTATAATCATCATACAATTGTTCCATAATCTTTATATCTGCTGAAACATCTTTATCTGTTGTGTTCCAGTAATGAAGAAATACCACTTTATTTTGATTGGCATATAAATTAATTGTTCTTCCTGTGGATTCAATTAACCTTAAATCATAAGACGAGAGAACATCTTGTTTTTCAAATGGAATTAAAGTTGGTTCAGGAAAATTAGAACCTGAGTCTGAACAACTAAATAAACCTAGACAAATTAACAAAACGACTAAATACTTTTTCATTGTAATTTTTATTTCAAAATTAGCAAAAAAACATCCTAGAATGAAATTCTAAATGCTTTTAATTTACCTATTTTTTAAGTTTTTTTAAAGTGATTTCTTTTCTATCAAAGTCTAAATAATCTTCTTCTTTCAATTCGTTTAATAAAATATTTAACGTTGGTCTCGAAGTTCCAATTAAAGTTGCCATTTCTTTTTGAGTATAAGGTTGTCTTATTATCATATCACCTGTAACAACATTTTCATAACCAAAATCTTCACTTAACTCTTTTATAAATTCTTTTAATCTGGTTTTGGTATCTTTAAACAAAAGCAATTGAAGTCTTCGTTCTAATTTCTTAAATCGAAATCCAATAAATTTATATATTTTGACACTAAATTCTTTATTTTCCCGAAGTAAATCTATCATCATCTCAGTAGTTATTGGACAAATTGAAGTTTCAGAATCAATAACCTGAGCGAATTCATTTCTCTTTTCTTCGCCCAAAATGGCTTTCTCTCCAAATATTTCACCTTTCGATAAAATAGCTGTTATTATTTCTTCACCTTCATCAGTAACATATCCAATTTTTACTTTTCCTGTCGTTATCAAGTAAATTTTATCCGCACTATCCTCTTCAAAATAAACAAAATCATTTTTTTTATAATGATCAAACTCATGAGAATCTTTATAATCCTTAAATTGGTGTGGACAAAGTATTGTAAATAAGTTTACATCATCTAAAAACCAAATTGTTTTCATAGGTTATTTTTTTATTGGTTTTAAAAAATATTTGCTATACCGTTGGTGAATATCACATTAAATATTTTCGTTTTCAATCAAAGTTAAGAAATTAAAGAACATAAAAAAACTCCCTAACTTTTATTTAAGAAAGGGAGTTTTAAATTATTTGAATTATTTAAGCTAAACCAGCTGCAATTAAATTTAAAGCAGAACCAGCTTTGAACCATTCAATTTGACCTTCATTATAAGTATGATTTGCCATTATTGTATCTTTCGAACCATCAGCATGAACAAATTCTAGCGTTAATGGTTTTCCGGGAGCAAATGCTGTAAGATCTAAGAAGTTAATAGTATCATCTTCCTGAATCTTATCATAATCTGCTTCATTAGCAAATGTTAAACCTAACATCCCTTGTTTTTTAAGGTTAGTTTCGTGAATACGAGCAAATGATTTTACTAAAACCGCCTCAACACCTAAGAATCTAGGTTCCATAGCTGCGTGTTCTCTAGAAGAACCTTCACCATAATTATGATCTCCAACTACTATTGAAGGAACACCAGCTGCTTTGTATGCTCTTGCAGTTGCAGGAACAGTATCAAAACCACCTGTTAATTGATTCTTAACTTTATTAGTTGCTTGTCCAAATGCATTTACAGCACCAATCAACATATTGTTAGAAATATTATCTAAATGTCCTCGGAAACGTAACCATGGTCCAGCCATAGAAATGTGATCAGTAGTACATTTACCAAATGCTTTTATTAGTAATTTTGCACCTGTGATGTTTTTTCCATCCCAAGGAGTAAAAGGAGCTAATAATTGAAGTCTGTCTGAAGTTGGAGAAACAACTACTTGCACTTTACTTCCATCTTCTGCTGGAGCTTGAAAACCTGCATCTTCGACATCAAAACCTTTTTTAGGTAGTTCATCTCCGTAAGGCGTTTTTAGCATTACTTCTTCTCCTTTATCATTGATTAAAGGATCCGTTAAAGGGTTAAAGTCTAATCTTCCTGAAAGTGCTAAAGCAGCAACCATTTCTGGCGAAGTAACAAAAGCATGTGTGTTTGGATTTCCATCAGCACGTTTAGAGAAATTTCTATTGAATGAATGAACAATAGTGTTTTTTTCTTCTTTGTTTGCACCTTCTCTATCCCATTGACCAATACATGGTCCACAAGCGTTTGTAAATACTTTCGTTCCAAGTTTTTCGAAAGTTGCTATAATTCCATCTCTTTCAATTGTATATCGAATTTGTTCAGAACCTGGATTAATTCCGAATTCAGCTTTTGGAGAAATTCCGTTATCAATTGCTTGTTGAACAATTGAAGCAGCTCTAGACATATCTTCATAAGAAGAGTTTGTACAAGAACCAATTAATCCCCATTCTACTTTAATTGGCCAGCCATTAGCAGCAGCTTCTTTTTTCATTTGAGAAACTGGAGTTCCTCTATCTGGAGTAAATGGTCCGTTAATATAAGGCTCAAGTTCAGAAAGATTAATTTCGATAACTTGATCAAAGTAAGTTTCAGGATTTGCATAAACTTCTGAATCAGCAGTTAAATAATCTGCTACTGTATCAGCTGCAGCAACAACATCTTTACGACCAGTTGCGTTTAAATATCTTCTCATTGAATCATCGTATCCAAAAGTTGAAGTTGTAGCTCCAATTTCTGCACCCATGTTACAAATTGTACCTTTACCAGTGCAAGACATTGAAGTTGCACCTTCACCAAAATATTCTACAATTGCACCTGTTCCTCCTTTTACAGTAAGAATATCAGCTACTCTTAGGATAACATCTTTTGGTGCAGTCCAACCTGATAATTTACCAGTTAATTTAACTCCAATTAATTTTGGAAATTTTAATTCCCATGACATTCCTGACATTACATCTACTGCATCTGCTCCACCAACACCAATGGCTAACATACCTAGTCCACCAGCATTTACTGTATGTGAATCTGTACCAATCATCATTCCACCTGGAAATGCGTAATTTTCTAATACAATTTGGTGAATAATTCCAGAACCTGGTTTCCAAAAACCGATTCCATATTTATCTGAAACTGATGATAAGAAATCAAAAACTTCTTTTGATTGATCATTAGCTAATGCTAAATCTTTTTTAGCACCATCTTTTGCTAAAATTAAGTGATCACAGTGAACAGTCGTTGGAACTGCTACTGTTTTTTTGTTTGCATGCATAAATTGCAACAATGCCATTTGCGCTGTTGCATCTTGACAAGCTACTCTATCTGGAGCAAAATCAACATAATCTTTTCCTCTTGAAAAAGCTTGAGTTGGATTACCTTCCCATAAATGTGAGTATAAAATCTTTTCTGACAATGTAAGTGGACGACCAACTAGCTCACGAGCTTTATCAACTCTTTCTGCCATAGTTGCGTATACTTGTTTAATCATTTCTATATCAAATGCCATAGTATAAGTAAATTAATTAGATTGTTATTTTTAAGTGGAACAAATTTAATAAATCTTAACGAGAATTGAAAATTTTTAATAAAATCTTAATTTAGAAGAATTATTATTTGTCAACTAGTGCTTTTAATGAATATTTTTCAAAAAAACGGCCTTAAATTTCGTTTTTACTGTTTTTCGCTTTAAAAAATATCAATTTAATAAAATCAACTAGCTCTTTTTATTAATTTGACAATAAGCTAAAATTCAACACCCATATGAAATTGAAAAAAAATACAAATAAAAAATAATTAAAATAAAAAAAGCTGTTTTAAAACAGCTTTTCAATTATCATTTCTTCCGAAATTCCTTCGGCATCTGCCTTGTAGTTCTTGACAATTCTATGTCTTAATATTCCTTTTGCTACTGCTTTTACATCTTCTATATCTGGAGAATATTTACCGTTGAATGCAGCGTTTGCTTTTGCTGCTAAAATTAAATTTTGTGAGGCTCTTGGTCCTGCACCCCAATCTATATATGTTTTTACAAAATCAGTTGCTAAAGCATTGTCCGGTCTTGTTTTGCTAACTAGAGTAACAGCATATTCAATTACATTATCTGCAACAGGAATTTTACGAATTACATTTTGAAAATCTATAATTTCTTGAGCAGTAAACAATGAATTCACAACCGGTTTATGGTCAGAAGTTGTTGCCTTAACCACATCTATTTCTTCTTGAAAACTTGGGTAATCTAATTTAATAGCAAACATAAAACGGTCTAATTGTGCTTCTGGCAAAGGATAGGTTCCTTCTTGCTCAATTGGATTCTGGGTTGCTAATACAAAATAAGGTAAATCTAACTTATAATTATGTCCTGCTACTGTAACCGAACGCTCTTGCATAGCTTCTAAAAGAGCAGCTTGTGTTTTTGGTGGCGTTCTATTGATCTCATCAGCTAGGATAATGTTTGAGAAAACTGGCCCTTTTAAGAATTTAAACTGACGGTTTTCATCTAAAATTTCACTTCCTAATATATCTGAAGGCATTAAATCTGGTGTAAACTGAATTCTTTTAAAATTCAAACCTAGAGCTTGCGCTATTGTATTAACCATTAAAGTCTTTGCCAAACCAGGTACACCAACTAAAAGAGCATGTCCACCAGAAAAAATACTTAAAATTATTTGGTTTACAACTTCATCTTGACCTATAATTACTTTGGCAACTTCTCTTTGAAGTTCAGCTTTTTTTTCAACCAATCGTTTTAATGCTTCAACGTCTGACATATAGTTTTTAGTTTTCTAATATTGTGTTTAAATCTCTAAAGTACAAAAAATTATTTAACCTCTTTCTTTAACCAATCACTTGCAAAAGTACAATCGCGATATTCACCATTAACTTTAATATAAGTTTGTGTGATTTTTTCTTTTGTCCATTTTCCAATAGTTGAAATTTGTTTGTCTTTTAAAGCAATGTCTTTAATTTTGATAAAATCTTTAGAAAAATCAGCAAGATGTTCTTGGGTTTTTTCGTTAACTGTAATTATTTTGAAAAATTTTCCTTCACCAGGTATTTCCTCTAAAATAACTCTTGAGATTTCATTTGTTTGTAATTCAGAAATTTCATTATACAACGATGGATCTAATTTTGTAAGTTCAAATTTAGCTTCTAATGTTTTTGGGTTTAAAACAATTCCTCCATTATTTCTAGTTTCTTTGTCTTCCGATAAAGATTTTGCTGCAGCAGAGAATGTAAGCTCTTTGTTTAGAATTTTAGCTCTAATGTTTTCTATTCTAGTTTTTGCTTCAGCTAATGCTTCATCGCTAACTTTTGGTGACATTAAAATGTGTCTTAATTCTACTTCTTGACCTAAAATTTTCTCAACTTTTATAATATGATATCCGTAAACAGTTTCAAATGGTTCGGATATTTCACCTTCTTGTAATGTAAAAGCAACATCCTTAAATTCTTTTACAAACTGTGTTTTTTTATTTATTTTATAATAACCACCATTTGGAGCAGAAGCTCTGTCTTCTGTATAAAGAACGGCTTTTGTTGTAAAACTTGTTCCATTTTCCAATACATCTTGTTTAATTTCTTTCAGCTTTTTAATTACTTTTTGTTTTTCCTCTTCAGACACAATTGGTTTAATGACTAATTGTGCAATTTCGACTTCGGAACCAATTGTTGGAATTTCGTCTTTTGGAATTTTATTGAAGAAAGTTCTCACTTCTTCTGGAGTAATTTCAATTTTATCAATTATTTTTCTGTTCATACCTTGAACAAGTTTGTTCATTTTAATGATATCAAAGAAGTAATTTTTAAAATCGTCAACATTCTTTTTGTTATAATATTTCACAACCTTATCAATTCCTCCTAGTTGCTCACTCATTACGCTTACTTGTTCATCCATGAAACCTCTCACTTCTTCATCAGTAACAACTATACTATCTTCTACAGCATGATGAGCGTAAAGTCTATCTTCTAAAAGTTTTCCTAGCAATTCACATCTAGAAACATCTTTACTAGAAATTCCATTAGCTCTTAATTCAATAAGCATTAAGTCAATATCAGAATCTAACACTACGTAGTCACCCACAACTGCTGCTACTCCATCAATTTTTTGTTTTTTAGGCTGAGCATGTAATGTAGTCACAGCTAAAATGATAAGTACAAAAAGTGCTTTAAATTTACTTGTATATTTCATATTTCTTGTCTTTAAGAGCATCTGTTGTGATGTCTTTTTGATATTTATTTATTAATTCTGTTTTTCTTTTATTAAGGATAACTTTTTTTAACGTTGGTTTTATGTATTGAAAAGGAGAAACTTGATTTTTTTCAATAAAATTGGATGTCCTGATTAAATACATATCTGTTGAATCGGCAAATTTAACTGTTTTTCCTGCTATTATGTAATTTTCTTTATTTTCTACATTGATAACTGGCAGCTTTTCATAGACTTGATTCATGTCTATCCAAATAGAGTCATTAAAAGCATAACTTTTAAATTCAATTGTACTGTTTCTTAGTGACTCTTTATTCTCTTTACTGGCATTAACAAACTTATTTGAAAGTACGCTAAGTTTAGGATTACTTTTATTAATTTGAATATAACTCATTTTAACGAGTGCTACATTTGTTTTAAAATTTTCCTTGTTTTTCTCGTAATATGTTTTTAAATCATTTTCACTTACTAAAGTATCAAATGATTTGTAAACTAATTGTTCTATGTAAGCTTTAGTGTATAAATCCTTTTTATATTGTTCTACTAATTTATTTAATTCAGTTTGTTTTTCGTCTGAAAGATTTAACTCCGCTGCATTAAATAGTAATTTTTGTGAAGCCCAACGATCTATATAATCATTTACAATAATTATGCTATCTTTTTTTGAAGTTCCAGCTGGCACCAAACCTTTGATATCTTCCTTATAAAGATTTGAATTATTAACTCTTGCTATAGCTACATTATCAACCACAGTCGCTCCTTTTTTACAAGAAACAAAAAACGTAAGCATAACTAAAAACAAGAATTTAAATTTCATATTTATTTTTCCAAATGATTTTTAACTTTTTCTAAAACATCTTTATTTACTTTAATGTCTACATTTTTTTTCAATTCTGACACCCAATTTACTTCTAAAAATTGTTGGTAATCATTTATAACTCTACCTCTTGCTTCTAAAAAGTCTTTTGGTTCTGATGGCAAGACCTTTGTAGTATTTAAAAAGAAATAATAATCCCCTTCTTTTACTATTTCAGATATTCCTTTATTTAATGAAGCGTTTTTAGGAAGTGTTTTATCATCATCTTCATAAATTCCTTTCTGGATCATTATATTTACTTTTCCTTCAGCATTTAGCTTACTTTTAATATATTCTGAATCTTTTCCTTTCTTAGCATATTTTAATGCTTTTTCTATATCCGATTTGTTTGAAGAAGAGTAAACTTCTGTTTCAACTCTTTTCTTCCATTTGTAATTATCTATATGATCTAAATAAAATTGTTTTTGACCAATTGTATCCGATTTAGAACGCTCCCAAATTTCTTTTTCCATTAGATCAAACAACAATAAACCGTCTCTATATTCGTCCATTATGTACTTAAACTCAACAAACTCATTTTCTAAATGATCATCATAATATTCATTTAATTTAACATCAACATATTGACCATACAAATGATCTACTAAATTATTGACTGGTTTAATCTGAAGATTTTGTTTTTGTTGTTCTTGAATATATTGTAAAAAAGAAGATGCGTTTAGTTTGACATCGTTATTAATTTCAACTAATTTTTTGTTATTAGCTTTTATAACTTCAGGAGAAACTTCCCAAGTTTGTTTGTAGAAATTATCATTTACAAGTTTTTTCACAGCTTCTAATACTTTTTTATCTGTTGAAACTGGATATTTTTTCTTTAATTTCTCGGTAAGAGAAGAAGAAATTAGTTTTGAACGATCGTCTCTTCTAATTTTATTTTCTAATTCATTTTTAGACTCTTCATAAGTACTTACTGGATGTTTGTCAATAAGTTTAACTATGTGCCATCCAAATTGTGTTTTGAAAGGCTTTGAAACATCGTTATTGCTTTTTAATGAGAACGCTATGTCTTCAAATTCACCCGAACTTAATTGTCCTCTTCCAAAACGCTGTAAAACTCCACCTTTACTTGAAGATGATTTGTCTTCAGAAAATTGTTGTGCTAAAGCTTCAAACTTTTCACCTTGTTGTATTTTTTGATAAATTTCATCAATAGTCTTTTTAGATAAATCGTTTCCGTTTTCATCTTTTTTATCTAACACCATTATATGTGCAACAGTAACTTCACCTTTGTTATCTCTTTGATCAACAACTTTAATTATATGATATCCAAAACGTGTTCTTATTGGTTTTGAAATAGTACCTTTTGTTGTTTTAAATGCTGCACTTTCAAAAGGATAAACCATTCTAAATACCGAAAAATAACCTAAATCACCTTTATTGTCTTTCGCTGATGGATCTTGTGAATATTTTACGGCTGCATCCTCAAATGACATTCCTTTTTTGATTTCATCCACAACTTTAACCGCCTCATTGTAAGCTTTCAATGTATCTCCTGGCAACGCATTTTCGTCTACTAAAATTAAAATATGTGAAGCTTTTATTTCTTTTAGGGAACGTTCATAAGCTTCTTCTGTTAAGGCTTTTGTAACTTTAGAATCACTGGTGTAATTTTTCGAAAGTTGTGTTCTATATGATTTTAACTCATTTTGATATTTTAAACTATTTTGCAAACCTACCTTGTAAGCTTTATCAACTTTAAGTTTATATCCTAAAAACAAGTCGAAATACACATCAATATCTTTTTGTGAATCGTCTTTAACTAAATCTAAGTTTTTATTATAAACTCTGATAAATTCATCTGTATAATATGGTTTATCGTCAATTGAGAAAAGTACTTCTTTTTTTACTTCTTGCGAAAAAACATTGCTAAACTGCAATAGGAATAGTAATCCAAAAACAAATTTATTTTTCATATCCACTTTAAATAATTATCTTATTATTGTTACAATCAACAAAAATAATAATTCATAGCTATTAATCAAGAATTACTTAATGTATTAACATAAAATTATAGCGAATAAAAAAACCATCTCAAAAACGAGATGGTATTTTTATATTAATCTATCCTTATTTCTTGTTTACATTTCTAAAACAATAAACTCACTTCGTCTATTTTTTTGGTGTTCTTCTTCAGTACATTCTACACCATCAGCACATTGATTTATTAATTGTGTTTCTCCGTATCCACGACCTGTTAAACGGTCTTTGGAGATTCCTTGTTTTATTAACCAATTAATAGTTGATTTAGCTCTTCGGTCAGACAATCTTTCGTTATACTCATGTGTTTGACGACTATCAGTATGCGAACGAACATCAACTTTCATCTTTGGGTGATCATTCATTACTTCAACTAATAGAGCTAATTGAGCTGCTGCGTCTTTTCTGATGTATGATTTATCTAAATCAAATAGAATATTTTTAATTTGTAACGTCTCTGCTAAATCGGTTCCAGTAGTAATTTGTTTTCTGTTTTTCTCTAACGGAATTTCAACAAATGTTTCTCCTGTTTTCTCTGCTGTGTGAACTGGTTTTTCGTTTGATGAATATCCATTGATTCCGGTTACACGAACCGTATAATCTTTATCACATTCAATTTTATCTTTCTCAAAAGTGTATTTTCCGTTTTCATCTGCAAAAACTTGTTCAATTGTTTGCATGTTCTCATCCATTAAGGTGATTTGCGCATTTGGAATAACTGCTCCTGTTTCTTGATCTACCACCGCAATGGCCAATGTTTGTTCACATTTATATGGCAACGGAATGTTTTCTTTAAACTTATAAATATCATCATATCCTTGTCCACCTTCTCTATTGGAGGTAAAGAAACCGAATTTTGTTTGCGTATCGATTAGAAAAGCAAAGTCATCATCTTTACCATTTACTGGTGCTCCAACGTTATGTACTTCCTTAAAAGTTCCATCTTCTTCCATTTTTGATACGAAGATGTCTAAACCTCCAAGACCTAATTGTCCGTCTGAGGCAAAGTACAATTCGTTTTCATCACTTATAAACGGAAAAGTTTCTCTGGCTTCTGTATTGAATACGGCTCCAAGATTTTCGGGTTCTCCATAACTATCTCCATCAATTGACACTTTGTATAAATCAGATGCTCCAAGAGTTCCTGGCATATCTGAGGCAAAGTATAACGTTTTATCGTCTGGTGAAAGTGCTGGATGCGCTACACTATATTCATTGCTATTGAAAGGCAATTCGACTACATTTCCCCATTTATCGTCAACTAAAGTTGCTTTTAATATTTTTAATAGCATTACTTTTTCGCCACTTCTTCCCTTTTTACCATCAACATAATTGTTTCGGGTAAAGTACATTGTTTTTCCATCTTTAGTAAAAACAGGTGTTGATTCGTGAAACTTTGAATTGGTAGATTTTGAGAATTTATCTGCTTCTTGTAAATTTCCATCGCCACCTACTTTTGATTGATACAAATTAGTAAACGATTGGTTGGTCCATTTGTGTTTTCTACTAAAAACGCCTCCTGTATCTCTTGCTGAAGCAAATACTAATTCTTCTCCATAAAAAGCAGAACCATAATCAGAGTATTTTGAATTGATTGCTCCTGCATTTTCAACTGAATAGCGTCCTGAGTTTTCTTCAATAATTTCTAAATAGTTTTTCTTTGCCTCATACTTTTGTGCACGGCTATCATCACCTTTTGATTGGTTAAATTTCTCTAACATTTCATTAGCTTTAGTATATTCTCCTAATGATTTTAAGGCTTGTGAAT
>NZ_AUGN01000014.1 GCF_000422685.1 Flavobacterium gelidilacus DSM 15343
TTTCAAGAATTCAAACACAAACTTTTATTAAATTCAGGTTGAAATTTGCAATAAACATTCATTTGAAAACGAATTTTTCAATTATGTTGCCCAACTCATATATATACGAACCTATATTTACTTGTAATTCGTAAGTAATTGAATTTTAATTGTTTAAAGAAATATATATTGAAAAGCGAAATTCGTTTTTATTTCTTTATATTTTCTCATAAATCAAATATATAAATTATTTTCTTACAATTTGTCTAAAGGGCTAATTATTTTTCGTAAACTTAAATCAGTAACCTGTGTATATAATAAGGTGGTTTTTATATTGTTGTGTCCTAATAATTCTTGTATGAAACGTATGTCGGTGCCATTTTCTAATAAATGGGTGGCATAACTGTGTCGCAAACTATGTACTCCTTGTTTTTTTGTAATGTTTGCTTTTTCTAATGATTTTCTAAAGAATTGTTGCACACTTCTTGTTGTGTATTGTCCACCATATTGCCCTTCAAATAAATAGTCTTTGGGTTTGTACTCTAAATAGTAGGAGCGAAGTTGTTCCAAAACACTTTCGGGTAAATTTACATATCGGTCTTTTTTTCCTTTGGCTCTTTCAATGAAAACTCGCATATCAACACTGTCAATGTCGTTAATTTTTAAATTAATTATTTCTGAAACACGTAAACCCATTCCATAAATTAATTTTAGAATAGTGTTGTGCTTTAAATTTGGAGTTGCAATTAAAATCTTTTTTATTTCTTCAATATTAAATCCTTTTGGCAATTTTAAATGTTTTTTAGGTCTTGGTACTTCAATAATAAATTTATCGTAATTGAGAACTTTTTCATAATAAAATTTTATAGCATTAACACGACTATGAATTGAATTTTCTGTTAGCTTTATTTTTGTAATGCAATACCAAATGTAGTTTTTTAGATCTTCTGTGTTTAAATCTGTTGCTTCTCTTGGTTGTATGTAAATGAAAAATTGAATCAATTCACTACAATAACTTCTTATTGTATTGTCGCTATATCCTTTTATTTGTAAAGTGGCTTTGTTTCTTTTTATCTGAATAAGATGAAAATCTGAAATTTTAGACGCTAAAAAAGAACTCATTTCTTTTTCAGGTGAAATTCCGAATTTTTCTCTATAAAATAAAACATCTGGAACATACCAAGAATTATTGGTTTTACTGTATTTATGCCCAACCCAACTTTTAACTTCTTGGGTTAATAGGTAATTTTTTTCAAACTGAATGAAAATAACTTTTTGGTCATTGTGTGTTCCTAATTTAAAGGAAAATGAATTTGGCATATAATTGATTTTTTGGCGTTTAGTAACTCAAATTTAAACTATTTGTAACTATAAATCAAAATTGTTTTTTAGTTTTTTTTGGCTAATTTTACTAGAAATATATGAAATGGAATTTCTGAAAAAAATAAACTCAAAAGCAAAACAAGACACAGATTCTGGTTTTGGCACAAATGCTTCTAATTATGGTGGTCGCTTCTTTACAAAAAATGGTAATGCTAATGTTAAGAAAGTAGGTGTTGGTTTTGTAGAAAGCATCAGTTGGTTTCATACCATGCTCTCAATCCCAAGGTGGAAATTCTTGTTTATTATTTTGTTGTTCTACTTTGTTGTAAATCTGTTTTTTGCCACTTTGTATTATTTAATAGGTGTGGAACATTTAAATGGAATTTCTGCAGAAAATGACCTTGAAAAATTTGCTCAAGCGTTCTTTTTTAGTATTCAAACGTATACAACTGTTGGTTACGGACATATTAATCCTACTGGTTTTTATGCAAGTTTTGTTTCGTCTATAGAAGCTTTAATTGGATTACTAACTTTTGCAATTGCTACAGGATTGTTTTTTGGAAGATTTAGTAAACCAGAGGCTTTTATACGTTTTTCTCAAAATGCACTTATTGCTCCTTATGAAAATGGTATTGCTTTAATGGTTAGAATGGCTCCTTATAAAAATACTAATTTATCTGAAGCAGAAGCCAGGATTACACTAGGCTTAAGTTTAGAAGAAAACGATAAATTAGTAAATAAATTCTATCAACTTGATTTAGAAATGGAAAAAATAAATTCTTTAACCTTAAGCTGGACCTTAGTTCATCCTATAACTAAGGAAAGTCCTCTTTATGGTTTTTCTAAAAATGACTTTGAAACTATTGATGGTGAAATTATCGTGTTCTTAAAAGTTTTTGATGATATGTATAGTAATCATGTAATGAAGCGTACTTCATTTACTTTTAAAGAAATTATCTATGGAGCAAAATTTAATTTAATGTATGATAGAAATACTGATGATACCAAGACCATTTTATATTTGGATAAACTAAATTCCTATGAAAAAGTTGTTCTCTAAAACAAAAAAGCACAATATATAATATCGTGCTTTTGTATTTTTAATAAGGTAAGTTAAAAATTATCCACCCATTTTTTCTTGAAATTCTTCCATAGTTACTTTTTCAAATCCTTCAGGAATAATAAAAGCATCTTTTGATACAACTTTAAAAACTTCAGTTGCTTTTAATTCTAATACTGCATCTGGAGTAGTGATTTTCATTTCTAAAGGAAATCCTTTTAATTTAGATTCTTTAGTAGAAGACATCATTTTTATAGCGTCAGTAATGTAAAATTCTCCTGTTTTTTCGTCATTGTATGTTACAGTTGCTTTGTAGCATTTAAAACCAGCAATTTCTTTTGTTGCAGTTTTGTCGAATGTTACTGTTGCAATATTATCTAAATCTGCCATATCAACGCCTTTAGATGCTTTTTCGTCAATACCCGTAATTTCGTATTTGTTACCCATTGCATCCATAGTCATTTTTGTAGATTTTGGATCGTTAACTTTTTTGTAGATTTTAGTCAAAACCATTCCACCCATCATATCAACTTCTACAGCAACATTCTCATTGTCAAAATAGTTTGTCATTATGATGTCACCCATCATAGCCATTTGTTCGTTATCGCTAGTCATTTTGTATTTTACAACACCACTAGTCATTACTTGGCCGATTGAACTAATAGAAACTAATAGCAAAAGGCAAATTGAAATCTGTTTAATTTTTTTCATTTTGTTTAGTATAAAATTTTTTATAAATGTATTAAAAATAAATTAGATAACTTATTTCATCTCAAAATCTAATTTAATTTTTCTTCAGTAATATTTTTTCTTGAGAAAATTGATAAGATGCATCTAGAAATTCTATCATTTTGCTCCAATTTGCATTTGATTCATACGAATGATAATAGCATTTAGCCGTAACAATTGATAGTTTATTGTTTTTAACTTCTGCTACAGTTTTAAAACTTCCTGTAACATTTTCAACGGATACATTTATTTTTTCTAACCCAGCAACCGAGTAGCCTTCAGGAATATCTAGATTAATCGTGTATTCATAGCTTCTTGGAAAAATAGAATAAATGTTATTTGTTCGTTTACTTTCTTTATCTTCAATATCAACTTGAGATGAAATGAATTTTCCAATTTCAAAAATATAATTTGGACCAGCCTTTTTTATTAAACTATTAGTTATGACAAATTTTTCATCATAAGTTAAAGGATCATTTTTTCCAAATCTTCCATTGTTTTTGATTACAAGTTCGTGCTTGTCTAACTTTATACCATATTCTTGCTCAGCTTCAGTTTTAAATTTTTCATTTTTGTTGTCTTTAATTTTCTTAATTAAAGCCTCATATTCTTTTTTGTACTGTTCTTTTTTCTTTTTATTACTAACCATGTCTAATAATGGTTTTGTGCCATATTTTTCATAATCTTCATTTACATAATCATAAAATAATATTTTAGATTCTTGCTCAAATTCTTTGTTATGACCATATAATGAGGATGTTTTGGCAACATTAATTGTGTTGAAGTCAGAAGCTAAAGATATATTTGTTGTAACTTTTGAAACATTGTCTTTATAAGTTGATTCAGGAAGTTTTATGCTTTCAATGTCATCTACTTTTCTGTTTTTAGATACTTTTAAGGCGTATGCATCTGTGTTTTCAATTTCGTAGGCAAACATTTCAGGAGATGAATAAGGCGTGAATAATCCAAAATAAATTGGATTTTCAGTGTATATTTTTAAAAGAATCTTTGTATTACTTTGAATTAATATATCTTTAATTGGACCATTTTCTCTTCCAGTAGAAACGATAATGTCATAATCAATTCTGTTCTTTTTAAGGAATTGCATGAAATAATTTATAAAAGGCTGTTCTTTTGTAAAGAACGTTGGATTATAGCCATAAAGATCAAATGGATACATAATTTTAGCTTCATCAATCACAAAAGCTTCAACATATCTTGTGTAAAACTGATGTCTTGTGAAATAGTAAACTGCTTTAACTTTATCTTCTTGCGAATCAAATGTTTTTCCTTTTAAGAAATCATTAATTACATCAATATCACCATTTGGAAAGAATTTAGTGTTATAGAAATTAAAAATATCCTCTTTTGAAACAACAGATTTAACGATGCTTTCTTTCTCAGGCAAAAAGGCTTCTGCACGTTCTTCAAACTTTCCGGAACGAGCAAAAAATACTTGAAATTTATAACAAGGCAATTCAACTAAAGGCAAAAACCAACGCGGAAAATCGTTTTTTGGAATGTCTTGTGCTTCTAATTCATATTTTCTTTCATTTCCTTTTTTTGTTGGAATTTCTTTTAATTGCGGTGCACCATTATAAGTATTGAAGTTTACAAAAAAATCATTTTCTGTTTGAAAAATTAATTTGTAATTCATAATAGGATAAGTGCTTCCTAAAGTGCTTTCAACAGGATCAAAACCAAATGCTTCAATAGAATAAGAATTAGAAACATATTGACTATAAAAATCAATAATATCACCAATTTCAAGTCCTGAAACGGCAATTTTCTTGTAATTATCTACAATTTTAGCTTCTTTTTCAATGTCAATTTCTACTTCTTTTCCTGAAGGTTTTATGATTTTTATACCAACAGCACCATCTTTTTCAAATGAAAATTCAGAAAATTCAGTAACAGCTGCTTGATCTAAAAGTTTTATACGTTTTCTGTAGGATGAAGTAAAGGTGACGCTTTTACCAAATTTATGAAAATCATAATCTTCATATTTAATAATTTCGACAGCTGATTCGTTTTTGTATTTTTCTGGAATAGTTGTGACTTTTTTGTAGGTATCATTTGCACCCCAAAAAAATTCTTTGACTTTGTTATTATCTTGTGCATTGGCAATAAAAAATAAGCCTAAAAATAGAAAAGTTAGTATTTTTTTCATGGAATTATGAATCTGATTTTATTTAGTTAAAACGATTTGTTCGGAGTAATTTTTTGTAAACTGTAAATGATTTTTTTTCCATTCTTCAAATTTTGAAGATTTTAGAATTGGTTTTTTAAAATCAAACATTTTATGATAAATAATAGTATTTCCTTTTACTTCATATTTTAAAGAAATAGCATAATCTTCGTTGTTTATTTCAAAGTTTGTAGGAAGTTTTGATACTTTATAACCTGATGGAATCTCTAAAATAATTGTAATATCATCATGTGATTTATAATCGAACATAATGTCTTTTTTACGGTCTTTTAAATCCATGTATTTATATTCTTTGTCGTAATCTAAATCAACATACATTTCATTATCAAAACTAGAAACATGATTTGCTAATTTTGTTTCATAAGAAATGTTTAATTTTTGATCTCTGTTATTTAAATCTGAAGTTATAATATTTGAGATGTTGTAATTTTTGTCGTTTCCAGACAAAAACCATTTTAAGGCATCTTCTTTTTTGTCATTTTTAACATTGTTGTATTGATATAGAAATGTTGAACGACTTTCTCCAATAAATTCTTTGTTCACAGAACCCGTTAAATTTTCATTTTCAATTTTGTAATTGGTTACAATTTTTTCAGAATTAGTTATTGATTTTTGAACAGGAATTTTGTCAATGATAAACTTGTTTCCGTCTTCAATTAATACTTCTTTTCCCTGAATTCTTTCAGCATATTCACCAAATGAATTGAACTTCTCTGTTCCATCTAAAAAGTATTTTTTTCCGTCTTTTATTAAGGTACATATCATATGATTATCAACAGATAAAGAAGGAATACTATAGTCATAAGCAATATGATTAGTTCCAATCCAAGTTAATCTTGCATCAAAACCAGCTAATTTCAACATTTGTTTGGTAAGATTTGCCATTCCTTTGCAATCGCCATAACGTTTTTCAAAAACATTTTGAGAATCATCGGGTTTAAAACCTGCAATTCCGTCTTCAAAAGCAATATATCTTATGTTGTCTTGTACCCAATAATAGATGTTTTTAATTTTTTCGTCATCAGTTTTTGCATCTTTAGTCAATTCTTTTACCTTATTGGCGAAAATAGTTGGCTCGTCTTTCATAGAATCCACAAGAGATTTGTACCATTTATATAAATCAGCTGTACTGTTAAAAAGTGTATTCTTTTCTGCTTTTTCTGTATAGGATTTGGCAATAAATAAAACATGGGGATACATATAACTTGGTCCAGGTGAATTGTCTTCTTTAACAGATGGATCAATGTTTTTTATGACATATTTATAAATTGTATTCTCTCCATCAGGAGTTATAGTTTTTTTAATGTCATGTGAGTTAAAGTTGAATTCTTTAATTTCTAATTCTAACCATTTTGGAACTTTAATAGTTATTGTTTTTTCAATTACCGGATATTCATCATTAAAGTAAATGCTTGTGAAGTATTTTATATCTCTAATTTCCTTTTCCATTTCATAATCATACGAATAGCCTTGCACAGGAAAGTCTAATTGAACATATTTGACTTTGGCATCGTTATAAAACAAATCATTGCTTTTATAAAATTCATCTTTAGGATAAAAAGCAGCCGTTTTATTGTTTCTGTATTTTATGCTAAATGTTTTTATTTCAGATTCGCTATCATAAAACTCATATTTTGAAATATCAGCTCTATGATTAATGTTCATTAAATTTTCATTTATTTTGTAATTGACTTCAACAGAATTAATGCTTTTATTAATGGCAAAACTCACGTTTTCCTCACTTTTTACTATTGCAATATCAGATTTGTCATATTTTACTCTTAACGATTTAGCAAGCTTAATATCTTCAGGAGTAGGATCGATATTTTTTTGTGCAATAGCGAAAAATCCAGTTAAAAGAATGAATAGAAATACTATTTTTTCATAAGTCATAAATAAGTTACAATGATATAAAAAATCACAATATGATTTGCAAAAAAAATAGTCTTTTGTAAATAAAAGACTATTTTTTTATAAATGCTTGATTAATTTAATTCTTCTTTAAGAAATTTTCAGAATATTTTTTGCCATCTTCGGTTTGTATCGTTAAAATGTATAAACCTTCAGCTAAATCTTCTATAGAAATTGTATCGTTTTCATAAAGAATGTTTTTTACAATTTTTCCTTGAGTAGTATAGATTAAAATATTTTTAATACTTAGTTGACTTGCATTAGAAATTGAAAGCGTTTTTGATGTTGGATTTGGATAAATAATGACTTTATTTAATTCAGAATTTGCAACGCTCAAAGGACTAGAACCTTCAATTACTGTCAGAGCTTGATTACTAGACGGATTATTAATTACATCAACAGTTCCAGAAGGCCAATGAATTATAACTTGTGTTATTGCAGTTTCTGTTCCAATTCCAAAATGAGCATTCATTGTACTTTGATGGCTAAATCCGTGTCCACTTCTTATTTCTCTAATTTGTTTTCCCCAAGCGCCATAAATTTCAACTCTTGCACCAATTCCATTTCGATTACTAGCAACTCCTTGTAAATTGACTTTAATCCAATTGTTTGCGTTGGGAACATTATAATAAACGTTTCCACCATATTGAACATCTAAAAAACCATCGTTGTTTAAATCTCCAATTCCTCCTTCGCTGAAAGGCAAATCATAACCTGTAAAAGTTAAATCACCGTTGTTTAAATAAATTTCTTTTCCATTTTGCCAAAAGAAATCTACCCAACCATCGTTATTAAAATCGACGGCTTGTACTTCCCAAGAACCAACTTGTGCGGCTATTCCAGTTGTTGCATAAATATCTGTAAACGTTCCATCACCATTATTTATAAAGAACTTATTGGTGTCTGAAATGTTTGATAATAGGAAATCCATATCGCCATCATTGTCAAAATCTTCAATAGCTGTTGACCAAGATTGTGAACCATCATTTAATCCTGCCATTGCACCAGATTCTGTAAATGTTCCGTTACCATTATTTTTATATAATAAATTAATTCTTTGTGGATCACCAACAGGAGCACCACCACGACATTTTGCAATATATAAATCCATATCACCATCATTATCATAATCAGTCCACATAGATTGATAGTTTCCTCCAACAGCTAATGTTGGCATCAATGAAATATCAAAAACTAAATCTCCACTCCCTGTATTTCTATAAGCGTGACTTTGAGCCACATCATGACAAGCCCATAAATCTAAATTACCATCATTATTTATATCTACGAAATTAGCTCTTTGAGTAAAAATATTTTGAGGATAAGATACTTCAGTATAATTTGTACCCGTTGCATTTGCTTTTACAATGGTTAACCTACTTGAACCTCCAAAAACGACATCATTAAAACCATTTCGGTCATAATCTCCAGCTGTAATGCTCCAACTTGGAGTTGTTGTTAATCCAGGTAAAGAAATTGTTGAAGAAACAAATCCACCACTAGTTTGTTGATGTAAAATTGTCATTGAAGTAGCTCCAACAGTTACAATATCATCTAAATAATCACCATTCATATCAACAACACAGCAAATAGTTGAACTTGAAGAAATTGATTGTTGTGTAAAATTAATTGGTAATACAACAATGGGTGTTTCTATTATTTCAAAATCAAAACCAGCCGAACTCCATCGGTTATCAAAGGCTATATAATATGTTGTTCCTGCTGTAACATTAAATGTTACTGTTGATAAATACGAATTTGTATTTCCACTATTGCATTGTAAAACACCTGAGTCATCATCACCAGCAATACATGATAAGCTAGTGCATGTTCCTCCGTAAATATGTAATCTAGTGTCTTTACAAATATTAGCGGCTAAATCTGTTGTTACAGTAACGGTATAAGCTTGTGTTGGAATATATTTATACCATTCACCAGCAGTTGGATTTCCAGATCCAATACAATCAGGAGTTGGAACTTGAGTTCCGTTTACATCAGCAACTGTATGTATTCCAGCTCCAATAGTTGGTGCAGTTGCACAAGTATCTTGAGCAAATGTTAATTGGATGCTTATTAAAAAGTAAAAAAGTAAAGTAATTTTTTTCATGATTTTATGTTTTTTTAGTGACAATCTGCGGGTAAAGAATTTATCCAATCACTAATTAATTGTATTCCCTCATTATGAATTACTGTGCGGCCTATTATAGGCATCATTGTAGCACCTTCTGTTGTATTCATTCTGTGGATTAACTCGGAATGATTAGCATCACCACCGTTTATTACAAAAGGGCCATTTTCGATATAAAATAAAGGTGTCATGCAAACTCCGAAAGTGTCTAAATTAGTATTGCTGAAATTAAATCGCATACTAACATAATCACAATGTCCACCAGTTCTATGGCAATGTGCACAATTGACATCTATATAAGATCGTGCTCTTTGTTCTAATGTTTTTGAAGTATCATTCCAATCGACAGCTGAGTAAATTGTTGAAGTATTTGGGACATCATTCCCTAAAAAGCCTACACTTTTCCATTTAGCAATTTGGTTTTGACTTCCGGTTGAATAATTATAATTGGTATTTAAATTTTGAGGTTTTGGGCCAATTGGAATAGTTATTTCTCCACCAGTTGTTTGGTTAGGATTTATTTTATGACAAGTTAAACATTCCGTTTGAGAAGGTGTTTTATAAGTTGTGGTTTTTGTAATGCCATTTTCTTTCCATTCAATAGGAATAAACACTCCTTGTTCAACGGTGTCTAAAAATGCTTCTGTTTGTTCAGTATTCCAAATATAGTCGTAAGCTTTCCAACCATCAGATTTTCTTATGAGTAATCTAGTTTCAATTATTTTTCTTGTGTTGTTTGGTTGAACATTGTCATAATAAAAGGTTTTTAAAAGTGCTGTTCCAACTGGAAATTCAAATACATTGTCATCTCCATTATAAGTAGCTGTTGTTCCATCTGGCAACCAAACGAAACGCATTTTATGCGCATAATCAGCAAACAAAGATGAAGCTGGTTCATAAGGCAAAACGCCTGTTGTAGGCTCATGATTTTTTAGATCATTTTTAAAAAAATGGTAGTCAGATAATTTTGAATAAGGTACTTCTGCTAAATTTACAGCAACAGGTATTTCTGCAATAGGTATTTCAATATATACATCATCTTCATCTGAAGAACATGAAATAAAAGTTAAACTAAGAAAAAGAATTATTAAATAGTAGATTTTATTCATTTTGTAAAAATTAAGATTGTATAACAAATATAATTTTTTTTGAGACAAAATGAATTAAATCTAAACTTAATTTACAGTAATTGTTATTTAATCAGCAACTTAACGTTGTAATTTGATAGATTGTCAAGAGATTTTTCTGATGTATGATCAAATTTGTCTTCTAGAATTTTATTTTTTTTCTTTTGATTAATTCGAATGACACAATCATAAAAACGTCTAACATCTTCTAAGTTTGAAAGGATTAATGTGGGAACTTTTGCATTATTTCCTTCTTCATCTTTTGCAACCATTGTAATATAACTTGAGTTACAATGTCTAATTATTCCAGTTTTAATGTTTTCTGAAACAACACGAATTCCAACGACCATTGAACTATTACCAACGTAATTGACAGATGCTTTTAAGGTTAAAAGTTCTCCGATTTCAACTGGATTTAAAAAATCTACAGTATCAACGGAAGCTGTTACACAATATAAGCCCGAATATTTGGAAGCACTTGCAAATGCAATTTGATCCATCAATTGTAATAAATAACCACCATGAATCTTTCCACTAAAATTGGAATGTGAAGGTAGCATTAATTCTGTAAAAGTTATCTTAGAATTGTTAACGGTATTAGTTTTTTCTGTCATGTTTAATTGTTAAAATGGGGAGATTTTTCGGCATAAACGTTTTTTATAAAATAGCGAGTATCACCCCACCAAAAAAATGTTCTATAGCGTTCCACGTATTCAACTTTTACATATTGACCTTGTAGCTCTTTTAATTTTTCAATGGCTTCTGGATTATTGTCCATTACTGAAAAAGAGAAAATTTGAGCACCAGAAATTCCTTGACTGATTTCTCCTTCCCAAGTTTTTACAACATATCCTTTTGTACTTATTTTGATTAATTCACCCGAACGAATTCCTTCACTATAAGGTACATAGTAAACAAATGTAAAATAACCAGCCATAAACAACACTATAAATAATGTACTGTAAAGTAATACTTTTTTAAATTTGCTCATAATTCTCTTCGTTATCTATTAAATTTTCTTCTAATTCGTTTGCTCTTTTTAATAAGGGTTCAGGCAAAGCTTTTTTGGCTTTTGCTCCCATTTTTTTTAATTTTTCAACGCTTGTAACTAAATTTCCTTTTCCTTCGACAAGCTTATTCATAGCATTTCCGTATTCAGATTTGGCTTCATCCATTTTCTTTCCAATCTTAATTAAATCAGAAACAAATCCTTCAAATTTATCATATAATGCTCCAGCTTGTCGTGCAATTTCAATAGCATTTTCTTGCTGCTTTTGATTTGTCCACATGCTATCAATTGTACGTAATGTTGCTAATAGAGTAGTGGGTGTTACTATTACAATATTTTTTTCAAAAGCTTTATTGTATAAGGTATTATCGTCATTTAACGCTAATGCAAAAGCAGGTTCAATTGGAATAAAAAGTAAGACAAAATCTGGACTTTCCATTTGATAAATGTCTTGGTAATTTTTAGCACTTAATTGTTCCACATGACGTTTAATCGAAGTCACGTGTTCTTTTAAGTATAAGGCTTTTAAAGCATCATCTTCTTCATTTACAAATCGTTCATAACCAGTTAAAGATACTTTTGAATCGACAACCATTTTCTTTCCATCAGGTAAATTAATGATTACATCAGGAAGAACTCTCGTTCCTTCTTCGTTAGTGAAACTTTGTTGGACTTCATATTCACGACCTTTTTCTAAACCTGATTTTTCTAGAACTCTTTCCAAAACTAATTCACCCCAATTACCTTGTAATTTGCTATCACCTTTTAAGGCTTTTGTTAGGTTAATAGTTTCTTTACTCATTTTTTCATTCATATCACGTAAACCCAAAATTTGTTGACGTAACGCTGCATGATAATCAATGCTTTCTTTATGTGTGTCTTCTACTTTTTTCTCAAAATGAAGAATTTTTTCTTGCAAAGGAGAAAGAATATTTTTCATATTCTCTTTGTTCTGCTCTGTGAATTTATTTGATTTTTCTTCTAAAATTTTGTTGGCTAAATTTTCAAATTCTTTGGTGAATTTTTCTTGAAGTTGTTCTACTTCTTGTTTTTGCTCTTTGTTGCGTTCCCAAAGATTTTCAAAATCAACTTCCTTTTTAGATAATTGAATGGCTAAAACTTCTTTTTCTGTACGAATCGTTTCTTTTTCGTTATTCACTTGAAGTAGCGTTTTTTCAAACTGTGTTTTATCAGAAATAGATTGATTTTTAAGTGCTTCTATTTGATTTGTCAATCCGTTCACTTTTTCTTCTAAACCCGATTTTTCAGATTGTGATTGCGCTTTTAAAAGTAATTTTCCAATAAAAAAACCAATAGCTAAAGCTACTAGAAATGTGATAAGAATAAGTAACGAATCATTCATATATTAAAATTTATGTAAAGTTACTAAAATAATCAGATTTTTGGATACTAGAAGTTCAGATATTGAGAACTTTCGATCTTTTACTTCTGCGTTCAAAAATCGTTAATCAACAATTATCAATCTTTTGACTTATTAATGTATTTTTGCTGAAATTCATTTTATGATGCATCATCATTTTCTACTACACAAGCCGCACAGTTATTTGAGTCAATTTATCTATGAACAAAAGCGTAAAAAGCGTTTGTTGGGTGAATTATTTAATTTTCCTGAAGGAACAATGGCAATTGGTCGTTTGGATGAAGATTCAGAAGGCTTATTGTTTTTAACTACTGACGGAAAAGTTAGTGCGGAAGTTAGAAGTAAAAAAGTGGAGAAAGAATATTATGCTCAAGTTGATGGAATTATAACACAAGAAGCAGTTGATGAAATGACAAATGGTGTAGAAATTGGAATAAATGGTTCCAAATATTTGACACGAAATTGCAAAGCTCATTTAATTCCAACTTTACCTGATTATATTGGAGAAGGAAGAAGAATTCGTGATGAAAGACATGGGCCAACGAGTTGGGTTTCCCTAACTTTGACAGAAGGGAAGTTTAGACAAGTCAGAAAAATGACTGCAGCAGTTGGTTTTCCAACGTTACGGTTAGTCAGAATTAGAATAGGAAGTACTTCTTTACAAGGTTTAAATACTGGTGAAGTTCTAGAAGTAGAAAAATTTGATATATAAATTGCCGTTCGGCTTTAGCCAACGGTTTAGTTTTAAAAAACATGCTAAATATAGTTTTAATAGAACCCGAAATACCAAACAACACAGGAAATATCGGACGATTATGTGTTGGAACTGAGAGTCGTTTGCATTTAATTCACCCATTTGGATTTGAAATTAATGACAAGAATTTAAAACGTTCTGGTTTGGATTATTGGGTGCATTTAGATTGGAAAGAATATCAATCTGTAGCAGAATGGAAAGACCAAATTCCTGATTTTTCAAGAGTTTTTTTAATGAGTTCTCATGCAGAAAAATCCTATTTAGAACAAGAATTTCAAGATGGTGATTGGTTGGTTTTTGGAAAAGAAAGTGTTGGTTTGAGTGAAGAAGTTCTAACTCAGTTTTCTAATTATTTAAAAATTCCAATTTCTGAACATGTACGAAGTTACAATTTAGCTAATTCGGTAACATTTTTAATTGGAGAAGCAAAAAGACAGATTGCTTTAAATAAATAAGCCTGAAAAATTCAGGCTTATTTATTTGAATTACTTAAAAAGTTCGTCAAAGAAAATTTTCATCGCTTCCCAACTTCTTTTATCTGCTTTTTCGTTGTAAGCAGCACCTTTACTATTGTCTGTTCCAGCATCTTTATGTGTAAAAGCATGAACAGCATTTGCATAAATATTTAATTGCCAATCTGCTTTTGAGGTTCTCATTTCGTCTTCAAAGGCACTGACTTCTTTCGCAGGAACATAAGGATCGTCTGCACCATGTAAAGCTAAAACTTTTGCTGTTATTGGTTTAGCTAATCGATTCCCATCTTTTCCTAAACCACCATGAAAAGAAACTACGCCTTTCACTTTTAAACCACCACGAGCAGCTTCAATAGCACCTGTTCCTCCAAAGCAATACCCAATTACAGCAATCTCATCTGGATTTGCACCAGCTTTAACTAATTGGTCAATTGCTAATTGAATTCTGTTTTGATAAGATGCAAAATTTGTTTTATAATAACCGGCTAATTTTCCTGCTTCATCAGTGTTTTGTGGTTTGTTTCCTTGACCATAAACATCAGCTACGAAAGAATAATATCCTAATTCTGCTAATTTTTCAGCACTTTCTTTTTCGTGATCGCTTATTCCCATCCAAGCATGTAAAACAATTACACCTGCTTTTTTAGCATTTGGTTTTGTTGGAGAAGCTAAAAAACCTTCTAGTTTTTGATTTCCGTCTGAATAGGCAACGGTTTTTAATTGCGCCTGTGTGTAAATAGTTGAAAATAAAAGAACTATTGCACTTATTTGTTTAATTCCCATAGTTTAATTTTTTTACTAAATTACAAATTCTTTAGTGATTTACAATTAAACAAAATGTAAGATTTATTTAATATTAAATTTCCCGTGAGAAGCATCAAATTGAATGTTTTCATTTTTAAAAATAGTGTTAAAAACACCATCTTCAATTAATTTGCAAGGTTGGTTTTGAAGTATTTCATTTTCAGTAATGACAATCATTTCATCACATAATTGGATGGCTAAATCAATATCGTGTGTTGAATATAAAATGGTTTTGCCAGTTTCGTGTGTTAGTTTTTGCAATAATTTTAATAAGGTGACTTTATGAACTAAATCTAAATGTGTTGTTGGTTCATCTAAGATTATCAGATTTGTATCTTGTGCCAAAGCTCTTGCTATTAGAGTTTTTTGCAATTGACCATCGCTAATTTCATAATGTTTTTTGTGTTGAAACGAATTGATTTCAGTTAAAGAGATAGCTTCATCAATTTTATTTTTGTCTTCTGAAGTTAATTTCCCCAACCAATTGGTATAAGGTTGTCTTCCTAAAGCCACAATTTCATAAACGGTTAAATTGCTTGGTGGCAAATGTTCAGTTAGAACGATGCTTAATTCTTTGGACAAATCTTCAGGTTTGAAATCTTCAATGGATTTTTCATTCATAAAGACCTTTCCTTCTAAAGGTTTTAGAATTCCAGTAATAGTTTTTAGTAATGTTGATTTTCCTATTCCATTAGCACCAATCAATCCAATTAATTTTCCAGCAGGTAAATTGATGTTTAGATTTTTGGCAATAGTTGTTGTGTTGGATTTGTTTTTGTATCCAATTGTTAGGTTTGTTGTATGTAAGACTTTTTTTTGCATTTAGATTCTAGCTATTTTGAAACACATAGAAACATAGTTTTTATTTTATTGTGAAGAAGTTCATAGTGTTTTGTTTTACAAAATGATAGATTAGTTAGAATTTTCCAACTTCTTAAAATATTCATTTACGAATGTTTTTTGTCCTTCTTTAAATATATTGAAGCAATTAAAATTGATTATTATTCCTTTTGGAGCTTTTAAGAGTTTCATGTATGTTTGAATTTGTGCTTCAGTAATGGGATGTACTTGTAATATTGATTTTAATTCAACAACTAAACAGTTTTCTACAAATAAATCACATCTGAAATCAACTTCTAATTCTTTTTCTTTGTAAATTAATGGTACTTTTAGTTCAGACTGAAAATTTATTTTTCTCAAAGTCAACTCTTCAATCATACATTGATGATAAACGCTTTCTAATAAACCTTTGCCAATATTTTTTTGAACTTCGATTGAAGCTCCGATAATTTCGTATGTTAAATCATCTAAATATTTTTGTGTTATCATAATTAATTATTCTCTATGAATTACTATCTGAAACAAAGTTTCTTTCAACAGTATCTATAAATCTATGATTCTATGTGTTTCAAATTCCTCAATTAAAACTTCGCTTACGAACCAACAACCAAATAACAATCGGAGCACCAATCATTGAAGTTATTGCATTTATGGGTAAAGTTAAATCACTTCCAGGTAATTGAGCAATGATATCACAAAACAATAAAATAATAGCTCCCAATAAAATTGTACTCCAAAACAAAGTGAAATGATTACTCGTTTGAAAAATCAATCTTGCCATATGTGGAACTGCTAATCCTATGAATGCAATTGGCCCAACAAAAGCGGTAATACTTCCAGCTAAGATACTAGTTGCGATTATGATTAGAATTCGTGTTCTCTTGAAATTTATTCCTAAGCTACTTGCATATTTTTCTCCTAAGAGCAATGCATCTAATGGTTTGATGACTAAAAAGCTAATGCTTAATCCAATAAATGTTAGTAGTGCTAATAAACTGACTTCATTCCAACTTAAATTGGCTAAACTTCCTAAGGACCAAAAGGTGAATTTTTGTAGTTGCTCTGCTGTTGAAAAATAAGTCAAAACGGAAACAATTGCACTTGTAAAACTCCCAAACATTAATCCTACAATTAAAATTGCCATAGTATCTTTAAGCTTTTTGGAAACTAATAAAACAGCCATTAAAACCAAAGCACTTCCTAAACCTGAAGCAACTACAATTCCGTATGAAGTCAGAAATAAATCAGATAGAAAAGAAGGTAAGATGCCAGCGCCTAAAATTACGAAGGCAACACCTAAACTTGCACCCGAACTCAAGCCTAAAACATAAGGTCCAGCTAATGGGTTTCTAAATAAAGTTTGCATTAATAATCCACTTATAGAAAGTGCCATTCCTACTAAAATTGCAGTAAATGCTTTTGGTAAACGAAAGTTGTAAAGAATGATTTCCCAACTTTCCTTATTCATTTTTTGGCTAAAAATTCCTTTTATAATTTCCTCATTTGGAATTGTAACAGAACCTAAACTAATATTCACAAAAAACAAAAGTACTAAGCTAACTAGAAGTGCTATAAATAGTATAAAGTGTTTTTTGGAATTCGGCATTAGTAAAAATGAGTTTTTAAAGCAATGCTCAAAGATAATACAAAGTATTTTAATAAAGCTTTACTGCAATTGTTCAAAAAAGAACAATTCATAATTAGGTAATAATTCTGGATGAAGTATTTTTATCATGTCTTTTAGTACTAAATCTGGTCGGTTTGGAGCTAATTCATAATAAATAACACCACCTGTTTTTCCTTTTTTTGTACTGAAAGAATAGACATTTTTAGTTTCAACAGCTTTAAAGAATTTGTAATTTTTATTATCCTTAATAATTTCATCTATTGATGTAAATTGACCTGGTCCAATCCAGAAATCAGCATCTTTGGCTTTGTCTAAAACGGTTTCGAATGATAAAGCTAAACTTCCAGTTCCTTCTGTGTCTGACCAAAGATAATTCCCGTTGGCTTCTTTTAAGAATAGAGCAGCCCAACTATCACCTTGTGGTAAAAACCACTGATCTTCATAAATTGCTCCAGCTAAAATGGTTGGTTTTGTTTCGGCCTTTTGTGCTAATTTTAAGGCTTTGTTATAGCTTTCTTCTATGGCTTCAAATTCGGCAGCAGCTTTTTCTTTTTTATCATACAAAGCCCCAAAAAACTTAATCCATTCTGCTTTTCCTAAAGGAGTTTTTTCCGTCCAATCTGAATTAAAAATTACTTTCTGACCACTTTTTTCTAAATTCTTATAAGTTTTCATGTCTCCGTCAACACTATATCCTACAATTATATCTGGATTTAAGTCTATTATTACTTCTGTGTTTAAACTTTGATTTTTGCCAATTTCTCTAACTTTTCCTTGGTCAATTCGTTCTCTGGTTGTTTCAGAAGAAATGTATTTTAAAGTAGGAAATGCAACCAATGTATTTTCAACACCTAACATTTCTAGTGAAGGAATGTGAGTTGTTGAAGTAACAATTATTTTTTGAATTGGAATTTGAATTGCTGTAAACTGTTTCAAACTATCAGGTATGGATACATTTTCTTTATGTAAAACATAAGTGAAAGTTTCATCAGATTCAGGATAAGTGTTTTTGACTTTTAAAATTGAAAAGTCATCATATTCTACTATTGAAAAACCTTCTGCATGAACAATTTGGTTTTCGTTAACAGTAGCTTTTGCTATGTTCTCTGTTTTTTTGCATTGGGTTAAACCCAAAAATAGAAGCGTAACTAGAAGTGCTTTTGGTAAGTGCTGCATAAAAAAATATACTTTAGACAAAAGTAGAATTTTGTTTTGAATTAAAAACAGATTTGTAACAAATGATGCAAAATATTTTTTGAAAGATATTTAACTTTACAATAAAAAATGAGAGATAATTCAAACACCTTTATTTATGTAGTTGCTGGAATAGTTTTATTGCATTTTATAGTTGGTTTTGTCTGGTTGATTTATAAAATGACTAAAAAGAAGTGATTAATTTTTAATTATTTTTTTTGTGAGGATTGAATTGTCTTTTGATTGAAGGTACAACAAATATGTGCCTGAATTTAATTTAGCTAATTCTGTATTTAATGTTTCACTTAATTCAGTTTCAACTATTTTTTTACCTATTAAATTAAATACACTATATTTTTCAATAGTCAAATCAGTTTCAATTGTAATTTTATCTTGAAATGGGTTTGGATATATTTTAAAATTACTATTAAAATATTTAGTTGCATTTAGTAGAAGACCAGCAGGCATTGGTTCAGTGTAATCAATAACTGTACTGTAATTTTCTAAATCATTTTGTAACAGTTGAACATTACAGTTACAAGCTATTGAATATACTTTAAGTGATTCTGAATTTGAAGAAGAAGGATAAGCTTGTTGATAATATATAACACTGTGATTAATAAAAATTTGATTTAAACCATTGTCATTTGTTGTGATTATATTATTAGAATTTACACCTGTTGGTATACCAATGGAAACATCAATAAGTTTTGAATAAGCAGCATCATTAAATGGAGAATAAGCAGTAATAATTTGAGCATTTTCTACAACAGTATTATAACCTAATAAATCATTTAGTAAATTAGAATAATTACATGTACCACATATAACTTGAATAATTCTGTCGTTTAAACTTGCAATTGGATGACCACCTCTGTATTCATAAGTATTCACATTGTGATTTTGAAGTATTACATTCATGTTAGCATCTGTAGACTGATTGTATATAGGAAAAGTAGAGTAATCTACTCCACCAATGCTTGCATCAATCAACCTTATTTCAATTGCATTTTGAGAAAAACAAAAATTCGAAAAGAAAATTAAAGCAAGAGTTTTCTTCATACTGTAAAAGTTTAATTACTAATCAAATATACAAAAACTATTAAAACTAATTAAAACAATAAATAAAAAAGTATCTTCGCAACAGAATTAAGGTTGCTTGTTCAATTTTGAACAGCATTAAAAGGGAATTAGGTTAAAAACCTAAGCTGTTCCCGCAACTGTAAGCTATTAAGCTTGTTATTATCTACAATACCACTGAGTTATCTGAACTTGTTTCAGATTCTTGGGAAGGTGAATAACAAGACGCAAGCCAGGAGACCTGCCTAATTTATTAACTAAATATGACTTTCGGGAAGAAAAGTTTATAAGATATGTTTAAAAAATTAGCTCTGTTTTTTGCGTTAACAGCTTGTTCTCTTATTTGGGCACAACAAGATTCTATTTTTCAATTGCGAGAAGTAGTGCTAACCGATTCACAGTTAAAAAACTTTTCAGATACCCAAAATACTACTAAACTTAATGATAGTGTGATTCAAAAAAATCAAGCTTCCTTGACTTCTTTGTTGCGTTATAATTCTGTGATTTATTTTAAAGAAAACGGAAACGGAATGGTTTCTTCTCCTTCTTTTAGAGGAACAACTGCTCAACAAACCGCTGTGATTTGGAACGGAATAAATATCAATTCCCAATTAAATGGTCAAACAGATTTTAATACGTTAACTACACGTGATTTTAATTCAATAACAGTAAGAGCCGGTGGCGGAAGTGTGATTTATGGAAGTGGTGCTGTCGGTGGAACAATTCACTTAAATAATGATGTTTCTTTTAGAGAACAATTCAAAAATAAACTGCAATTAAATTATGGTAGTTTTTCAACTTTTGGAGCCAATTATACTTTAGATGTTGCAACCGATAAGATTTCTGTAAATGCAAGTATATCGCACAATCAATCTGAAAATGATTATGAATATATTGGTTTTGATAAGAAAAATGAAAACGGTCAATATGAAAATAAAAGTTTTAGTTCACATATTGGTTATCGCATAAATCGAAATAATGAAATTAAATTTTTTAGCTATTTGTTTGATGGTAGTCGAAATTTTTCTGGAACAATTGCTTCCCCTTCAAAAAGTAACTATTTAGACTTCAATACTAGAAATTTATTGGAATGGACTAATTATTCGGGATTATTCACATCAAAAACTAAAGTCGCTTATTTGACAGAAGAATATAAATATTTTGAAAATAAAGCCTTAGAAAACTTCACAACTGGAAGTGCCAATACGTTTATTGCTAAATATGATTTGTTATACAATTGGACTTCAAAAATTAAAGTTAATTCGATTATAGATTATACTCAAAATTCAGGAAGTGGTTCTAGTTTGTCTACTAATAAAAGAGAAATTGGTTCTTTTAGTTTGTTGTTCAAGCATCAGGTAAATGATAAATTATCTTATGAAGCAAGTCTTCGCAAGGAAATTACTTCTAATTATAAAAGTCCGTTCTTGTATTCTTTAGGAGGAAATTTGCAATTGGTTAATTGGTATGCCATAAAATTTTCAGGGTCCAAAAACTTTAGAATTCCAACATTTAACGATTTGTATTGGCAAGGAAGTGGAAATCTAAATTTGAAACCAGAAAGTGCTTTGCAAGCCGAATTTGGACAAGTTTTTACTTATAAAAAAGCAACTTTAACCACAACTGCTTTTTATTCCAAAATTACTGATATGTTGCGTTGGTTACCAAATGCTTCAGGTTTGTGGCAACCAATAAATACGGATGAAGTTTCCATTTATGGAATAGAAGCTTTGTTTCATTGGGAAAGACATTTTAGAAATGCAAGTATTCAAATTGATGGAACTTATGCTTACACAGTTTCAGAAAATGATGCTACCAATAAGCAATTGATTTATGTTCCTTTTCACAAAGCGACTTCAAGTGTAGCTTTTCGTTATGAAAAAACAACTTTTACCTTTCAAAATTTATTTAATGGAGCTGTTTTTACTTCAAGTGATAACGCTTACAAACTGAAAGAATATTTCGTTTCTAATGTTTCTTTAGATTATAAAATTGGAAATAAAAAGCCATTAATTCTTGGTTTTCAAATTCTTAATTTGGAAAACAAACCTTATCAAAATGTTTTATCGAGACCAATGCCTGGTCGTAATTATATGATGAATTTAACCTTTAATTTTTAATACAATGATTTTAAAAAGAGTACTTATGTTCGCAGCTGTTGCTGTGTTTTTTACTTCATGTTCAGATGATGATGATCAAGGAATAGTAGATAATTTGCCTTTAGGAGCTTATGATAATGGTGTGCTAATCTTAAATCAAGGTAATTTTGGACAAGACAATAGTTCTATTTCTTATTTATCAAATGATTTTGCTACTTTTCAAAACAATGCTTTTTTAGCAGTTAATCCAACAAAAGTACTTGGAAATACAGGTCAAGATGTTGGTTTCTATAATGATTTAGCTTTTGTAGTTTTAAATGCTTCAAACAAAATTGAAATTCTAAACCGTTATTCATTAGAATATGTGGCTACAATTGATTCAGGATTAGACAATCCAAGATTTATTGCTTTTGCAAATGGAAAAGGTTATGTTACTAATTGGGGAGATGGGGGTGTAACAACTGATGATTATGTTGCTACATTAAATTTGACAAATTATACAGTTTCAGGAACCATTCCTGTTATTGAAGGTCCAGAACGTATTGTAGAAAATAATGGAAAACTATATGTTGCTCATCAAGGTGGTTATGGATATGGAAATACAATTTCTGTGATTAGTTCAACTTCGAATACAGTTTCAAACACGATTACTGTTGGTGATGTGCCAAATTCATTACAAGTTAAAGACGGAAGTTTGTATGTTATTTGTGGAGGAAAAGCAGCTTGGACTATGGATGAGACTTTAGGGAAATTAGTTAAAATTAATTTAGCAACTGAAAGTGTTACATCTTCAATTGATTTTGCAGTTGGAAATCATGCTTCAAATTTATATATTTCTGATAATACTATTTTTTATACGCAAGATTCTGATGTTTTTAAAATGAGTTTAACGGCTTCAAGTTTACCAATAACATCTTTATTCTCAACAGTTGGACAAGGAGTTTATGGAGTATATAGTTTTGCTGTTGAAAATAATAAAATATATGTTGGTGATGCAGCAGATTATAACTCAAACGGAAAAGTTTACATCTATACAACTACAGGAACATTAGAAAATGAATATACTGTAGGAGTTACTCCAGCTGGGTTTTACTTTAACTAAATCACTAAGAACTTTATAATAAAAAAGGCTTCCAATTGGAAGCCTTCTTTATTTATTCTCTATTTAAGTTTGGAGGATTTTCGATATACATCCCTTTTTCAATACCGTCTAAATTTTTAGATTCGGTAACATGTTCGAATACTTTTGTATTAAAATTGCTATTTATTCTTCCATTTGTATTAATATAACTTAAAGCTAAATTAAGTAAAGGCTCTGTGTCGTTACCTAAAACTCCTAAATTGCCATAATTTTCAGTTAAAGTAACGTTAGGTAGAATCCCATTAGAATACTCACCAACGCCATTTTTGTTTAGAATTTTTAATACAATTGGTTGCATGGCATATTTGTGATTTGGGTTTACATTTTCTTTTCTAAAAGTAGGTGAGTCATATATAGTTATTGAACCAACATTTTTTCCAATGGTAACATCGCCAATTTGAGTAACATCAATATATGGTTTTAAACTATTTATAATTAATTCGCTAGCAGAAGCTGTTGATTTTGTTGTTAAAACATAAACTTTGGTTAGACTCAAGCTATTAATACCGTTACCATTACTTAAAGTATTAGTAAACTTATTAAGTAATGCATCTGGGTTTACTGAATTGTAATAGCTCATTCTTTTTTCATTCCATTCTTGTTTGGCAAAAATTTGTCCATTAAATTGTCCAGTAATCATACTTGCCAGTTTTGTAGCAACATTAACAGAGCCACCAGAATTATAACGTAAATCTAAAACCAAATGTGTAATTCCTTCTCCTTGAAAATAAGCAAAAGCATTATTTAATTCATCTTCATAGCCAGAATAAAAACCATTATACATTAAATAACCTACTTTTTTACTTCCAACTTGATGTGTATTCTTAATTAAAACGGGATTTTCAGAATAAGGAGTTTTAGTTAATGTAATTGTATTTCCATTTGGAGTAATATTTCCGTTGTCATAAGCTGCCATATTTAATGTAAAAGTATCTTCAGATAATCCGGTTGGATTTAAATAGCCATCACTGTCAACAGTCAAAGGCACGCCATTTATTGCATAAAAAAGATCTCCTCGTTGAATGTTTTTTGTAGATGCATCTGAATTGGGAAGAATATAACGTACAAAACCGAATACTTCTGTAGAGCCAGCTGTTTTTCTTTTAAACCCAAAATCTGCACCACTATTTTTAGAAGTACCTTGTAAAGCAGCTTCTAAAACATCATAATCACTAAAAATAACGCTATACTTGTCAATTACACCTGGTTCATATCTTAAATGTTGAAATAAACTTTCAGGTGTATAGTTACTTAAAAAGTTTTGAAAAGCTACATCAGTAGCAAATTTGCCATCATTTAAATCGGGAGAATCCTTTTGCCAATAATAGTATTGATTTAAACCTGTCCAAACGAATTCATTAGTATTTCTATAATGTAAAACATCATCATAATCATCACTACAATTTTGAAAGACTAACAAAAAGCAAAATGTTAGTAGTATTGATTTTAAAATTTTCTTCATAAATAGATTTTAATATTTAAGTAATTTACTAGTATAACTTCAAAGTTCCAATTTTGGTATGTAAATTTATATTATTTTAAGCTATTGTAACAATTTTAATTTACATTCGTCTTAACTTTATAAACAAACTAATAACATGAAACAACAAGAGTTTATAACTCTAATTAAACCTTTTAAGGATAAGCTATATCGTTTGGCTAAAAGGATGTTGATAAGTAATGAAGAAGCAGAAGATGCAACTCAAGAAGTTTTGTTGAAATTATGGAAAGCTGACACGAATACATTTAAGAGCATGGAAGCAATGGCAATGACAATGACAAAAAATTATTGTTTAGATCAATTGAAAGCAAAGAGAAGTAATAACTTGTCAATAACACATAACAATTACAGTGATAATTCATCTTTAGAAAATCAAATAATAAGTAAAGATAATTTGTATACTGTTGAAAAAATAATAAACTCATTACCTGAACAACAACGGTTAATTATTCAGCTAAGAGAAATAGAAGAATATGAATTTGCTGAAATTGCTAAAGTTTTAGATATGAATGAAACAGCCATCAGAGTTTCATTATCAAGAGCTAGAAAAATTATTAAAGAAAAATTTGCTGAAATAAATAATTATGGAAATAAATAAAATAGAAGAGTTAATAGAAAAATATTTAGAAGGAAATACTTCTTTGCAGGATGAAAATATATTGAAAACATATTTCACAGCACAAAATATACCTATACATTTAAATCAATATAAAGATGTTTTTGGTTATTATAATGAAGCAAAAAAAGAAACTTCAAAAGAAAATATCCTTCCAAAAAAACAGAAAAGTAAAAGATGGATTGGAATTGCTGCAAGTATTGTTTTAGTAACTATGATTGCAACATATTTATATCAAAATACACCTAAAGAAGAAGATTTAGGCACGTTTGATACTCCAGAAGAAGCATTTGTTGAAACGCACAAAGCCTTGCAATTAGTAGCCAACAATATCAATTCTGGCATGGAAAATGTATCTTATCTAGAGGAATACGAAAAAACAAAAAAAGTAATTTTTAAATAATTAAACAAAAAAGTCATGAAAAAAATAGTCCTATTATTATTAGTCGTTTTACCATCCTATATATTTGCTCAATCTTCATTTGATAAATTCGAAGACAAGGATGAAGTAAATTCAGTAATTGTGAACAAAAAAATGTTTGAATTAATGAGTAAGGTTAAAGTGGATGCAAAAGATAAAGAAATGCAACAATACCTTACTTTATTAAAAAAATTAGATAATTTAAAAGTGTTTACAACAAACAGCACAAAATTGTCTTCTGAAATGAAATCGTCCGTTTCATCTTATTTAAAATCAAATCCTTTAGAGGAATTGATGCGTGTGAATAGTGATGGAAAAAATGTAAAAATTTATATCAAATCAGCCGGAAGTTCTTCAATTGTAAAAGAATTATTGTTGTTTATGGAAGGAGATTTGAAAGAGACACCAACTGTTATATTATCGTTGACAGGTGAGTTTAATTTAGATGAATTATCTTCATTAACGGAAAGAATGAATCTTCCAGGAAAAGACGAATTAAAAAAAGCTTCAAAAAAATAAGATGAGAAATTTAATTATACTTTTATTTTCTGTAGTAACATTAGTAAGTTGTAATAATAAACCAACTTTGCAGAAATACTTCGTTGAAAATACAGAATCAAAAGATTTTGTAGCAATAGATTTAGGTTCAGATATTATTAATACTGAAAAGATGTCCTTAACGGATTCAGATAAAGAAGCTTTAAAATCATTTGAAAAAATGAACGTCTTGGCTTTTAAAAAAGAAGAAAGCAATAAGAATGACTATGATGTTGAGGTTCAAAAAGTCAAAACAATCTTAAAAGATACAACTTCATATAACGAATTAATGAAATTTGGTTCAGGAAACGATGGTGCTTCAATTTATTTTGTGGGTGATGATGAACATATTAATGAATTTGTACTCTTTGCTAATAAAAAAGAAAATGGATTTGCTGTTGTTCGCATTTTAGGAAATGACATGAATCCAATGAATATAATGAAAATTGTTGGTTTTATACAAAAATCAAATATAGATTTGGAACAACTGAAACCTTTACAAACTATTATGAAATAAAAAAAAGCTCCTTAATTGGAGCTTTTTTTTGAATTAATTTTTAAAATACTTCCAAGGAACAACTAACATTCCAAAGCATTCTCCTTTATCTTTTCCAATATGTTTGTGGTGCATTTTATGAGCTCTTCTTACAGCTTTTGCATACTTGTTATTAGCGTTTCTAAACAACTTAAATCTTTGGTGAATAAATATATCATGAACAAAGAAATAAGCGATTCCGTAGGCTAAGATGCCTAAGCCAATGGCTAATCCTAAATCAAAAGAGCCAATACTCCAAGTGTAAAAACAAGTTATGCTTACAATGGCATAAAAGATGAAAAAAGCATCGTTTTTTTCAAACCAAGAATCGTGGTCTTTTTTGTGATGATCTGCATGTAAATTCCATAAAAAGCCATGCATAACGTATTTATGAGTAAACCAAGCCATAAATTCCATTAAGCTAAAAGTTAAAATAAAAACAACTATTTGTAAAAACATAATCTTTTAAAATTTATATAATATTTAATCTATATTTAACGTAACAACGCGCTAGTAATTGCGCTTTTTGATAATCAGAAACTCTAATTCTAGTATTTTTTATTTCTAATGAAGGTGTTTTTTGCAGCTTTTTCAAGAGTTTTTTATAATAGCGATAAGCAGTATAAACTCCGAATTTCGCTTCCAAAGGTAAGTTTTTAATTCCTTCATAAGCGGCTTCAAAATCACTTTCGATGTCGTCAATAATTTCTTGTTTCGATTTTTCATCTAAATGATTCAAATCTGTATTTGGAAAATAGGTTCTGCTTAAATCTTCAAAATCAGCTTTTAAATCTCTTAAGAAGTTTACCTTTTGAAACGCTGAACCTAATCGCATTGCAGAATCTTTTAGTTCAATGTACTTTTCATCGTTTCCTTTTACAAAAACTTTCAAACACATTAACCCAACCACATCAGCAGAGCCATAAATATATTCGTTGTATTCTTCAGTAGTTGTGTATTCGCTTTTAGTTAAATCTAATTTCATACTTTTCATAAAAGCATCAATCATTTCTTGTGGAATATTATGCGTATTCACAGTATGTTGAAATGAATTTAAAATCGGATTTAAACTTATTTTATGTTGAAGAGCATCAGCTAAATCTTGTTCAAATTTAGCAAATAAAAATTCTTTGTCATACTCATGAAACGAATCTACAATTTCATCAGCAAAGCGAACAAAACCGTAAATGTTATATATATCTTGTCTAATGCAAGGTGCAAGCATTTTTACAGCACTCGAAAAAGAAGTACTGTAGGCTTTAGTGACTTTTACACTACATTCATTAGAAACTTTGTCAAATAGAGACTTCATACTTATTGATATTTTTCTATTAAATCGGAAACTAATTTACCTGAAATTAATGCTGGAGGAACTCCAGGACCAGGAACTGTTAATTGTCCAGTGAAATATAAATTTTTGACTTTTTTACTTTTCAATTTTGGTCTTAAAAATGCTGTTTGTAAAAGCGTATTTGCCATTCCGTAAGCATTTCCTTTGTATGAATTATAATCTTTGATGAAATCTTTCACACAAAAAGATTCCTTAAAGATAATATTTTTTCTAACATCTTGATTAGTTAGTTTTTCGAAACGATCTATAATCTTATTAAAATATAATTCTCTTAACGCTTCAGTGTCTTCAATTCCTGGAGCTATTGGTATAAGGAAAAAACCATTTTCACAACCTTCTGGTGCAGTTTTCTCATTTGTTATTGAAGTGAAATTTGCATAAAATAAAGGTTCTGTGGGCCATTTTGGATTATCATAAATCTCTTCTGCATGTTTGTTAAAATTAACATCAAAAAACAAATTATGGTGTTCTACATTTTTAATTTTCTTATCAAAACCCACATAAAAAAGCAATGAAGACGGAGCAAATGTCTTATTTGACCAATATTTTTCCGAATATTGACGGTGCTCTTTTTCTAATAACGTTTCTGTATGATGATAGTCTGCACCCGATAATATTATATCTGATTCTTCAGTATTGCCATTACAAATTAACCCTTTAGTACAATTATTTTCTACAATTATTTTTTCAATATTGGCATTAGTTTTAAAAGTAACACCTAATTCAGTTGCTAACTTTGTCATTCCCAATACCACATCATAAAATCCATTTGTAGGTTGCCATGTTCCAAGTCCAAAATCTGCAAAATTCATAAAACTATAAAAAGACGGAGTTTTGGATGGTTTTGCTCCTAAAAATAAGACAGGAAATTCTAATACTTGTATTAATTTTTCATTTTTAAATTGTTTTCTAACATCTCGACTTATGTTTGAGAAAAATTGATCAATTTTAGCTGCTGTTTCTACTGTAATTAGTTCACCTATACTTTCACCTGGTCTATAAACTAATTTTTTGATAGCGATATCATAGTTTTTTTGAGCGTTTTTAATGAATTTTTCTAATTTTGCGCCACTACCAATCTCTATGCCTTCAAATGTATTTACTATTTCAGACAAATTATCAGAAATTAAAATAAAGTCATCTATGCCAAAAAATACTTTATAAGCTGGTGATAACTTTGTTAAATGATAATAATCTGACGGTTTTTTATTGAAATCCGCAAAAAAACTTTCAAATACATCTGGCATCCAATACCAAGATGGTCCCATGTCAAACGTAAAACCTTCTTTTTTTAATTGTCTTGCTCTACCACCAATAGAATCATTTTTTTCGTAAACAGTTACATCATTGCCTTTTTGAGCTAAATAACAAGCTGCAGCTAATGATGAAAATCCAGAACCAATTATAGCTATTTTTTTATTCATTTTATAAACTTATAATGCAATCAGAAATAGAACTATAAACTTTAACTTTTTCAGAAAGTTTAGATTGGTTTATTTCTGAAGTTAATCTTCCCAATAACATTAATTCGTGGTTAGTATCTTTTAATAAATCTTCTTCAATTTTTTCTATATACTGTGGTAGATTTTCAACTGTTGGTTCAACTGTTAAATAACCAATAAATGTAATTTTTTCAAAATAATTTTTCAAATCAACTAAACTGTCTATAGGAACACTTTCTCCAAGATAAACGGTATGATAACCATTGTCTAATAATTCGTAATTTAGGTACATTAATCCTAATTCATGAATCTCATTTGAAGGAAGATACAATACGTAAACTCTATCGGTCTTTGTTGGAGGTTTACTTTGAATTTGTTCTGTTATGCTTAAAAGCTTTTGTTTGATTAAATATGTTATAAAATGTTCGTGTGCTGGAGATATGGTATCAGTTTGCCACAAGTAACCTAATTCTTCCATTAACGGAATAAATACTTCATGAAATACTTCTTTAAAAGTTTTATCTTTTAAAAGTTCGTCATATGTGTTGAAGAATAATGTATGATCAAAATTCATCATTGCCAATTTAAAAGATTTAATGGCATGAATTTTAGCACTCTTTTCAGAAATTATTTCTTTAACTTTTAATGGAATTTCCTCTGGAGATAATAAAGCTATTTTAGAAATTTTATAGCCGTAGTTATGCAAGACAACAATATTTAGCAACTTTTGCAAGTTTTTAATATCATAACATCGAATATTAGTATCAGTTCTCATGGGCTCAAGAATGTTATATCTTTTTTCCCAAATTCTGATAGTGTGTGCTTTTATACCTGAAAGGTTTTCAAAGTCTTTAATGCTAAATATATTTTTGACGCTGTTCATCTTATTTTCTATTTCGTTAAACAAAAGTAATAAAAAAAAACAGTTTGTACAACAAAAATTAAAAAAAGATAAACAAAATGATTTTTTAATTTTTAAGTATGTGACCATGGAGGGATTTGAACCCTCACGCCCTTGCGAGCACCACCCCCTCAAGATGGCGAGTCTACCGTTTCTCCACATGGCCTAAACAAAAAAAAGTTAAGCGAGATGCTTAACTTTCTTTTCTTGTGACCTGGCTGGGGCTCGAACCCAGGACCCCATCATTAAAAGTGATGTGCTCTACCAACTGAGCTACCAAGTCGATGCATTCATTCGATAATTGTAAAATTGTGACCTGGCTGGGGCTCGAACCCAGGACCCCATCATTAAAAGTGATGTGCTCTACCAACTGAGCTACCAAGTCATTCAATATTATTCCCTGAATGCGGGTGCAAATATAAAACCTATTATTTAAAAACCAATGAGATTTTATTATAAATTTGTATTTTTTTTAATCATTTTTTATAAATGCTTGTTTTGTAACGAATTAATGAAAATATGAAAATAATATTATTAGGTTATATGGGTGTGGGGAAGACATCTTTGTCCAAAAAACTTTCAAAAAAACTAGAAATTCCTTGTTTTGACTTAGATGAAATTATTGAAAAAAGCGAAAGTTTGTCAGTTTCAGCAATTTTTAAAGATAAGGGAGAAGTGTATTTTAGGAAAATTGAACATCAATTATTTAAAAACTTTATTGAAAAAGAAGAAAACTATATTTTAAGTTTAGGTGGAGGAACACCTTGTTATGCGAATAATCATCTTTTATTGCAAAATGAAGATGTGACTTCAATTTATCTGAAAGCCAGTATTGGAAATTTAGTAGAGAAGTTGAAAAATAAAAGAGAAAAAAGACCGTTGATTAAAAATTTAACAGAAGATGAATTACAAGAATATATTGCAAAACATCTTTTTGATAGAAATTATTATTATCAAAATTCAAAATTAACAGTAGTTGTTGATGGAAAATCTAAAAAAGAAATAGTTAAAGAAATTCTTCAATTAATTTAAATATACATACATATCCTCTTTTTCGAAGACAACCTGAATGTGTTCTTGTAAAGAAGTTGAAAGTGAAATACCTTTAAAATCTGCTTTTACAGGATATTTTTTGTGATTTCTGTCCACTAAAACAGCTGTTTTGAATTTGTTTAAAGGCACTTCTAAAAAATGCTTAACACCATAAATAAGCGTTGTGCCTGAGTTTAAAACATCATCTATAAGAACTAAGCCTTTATTGCTATATTCTTCTTTCGGAATAGATGTTTTAATAGTGTCTTGCGGTTTCGTTTTATTGATAAAAACTTCACACATAGTGATTTTAATAGGAGATATTTTTTCTAATTCTTCTGCTATTTTATGCGCAAAAATATAACCACTAGAACTTATCCCAGCTAAAACAACCTCTTTTTCATCTACAAAAGTTTCATAAATTTGATAGGCTATACGTTTAGTTTTGTGCTGAATTTCTTCTTTGTTTAATATTATATTTTGCATTGTGTTTTATTTTTTTTCAAAGATAAAAAAGAGTTCTCTATCTTTTCGTGGTTTTATAGAATTATATGCGCTTTCTAGCGTTTTTAAGTTGAATTTTTTTGAAAACAGGTTTATATATTCTTCTTTTGAACCTCCAAAAGGTGGACCAACTTCAGTAAGTGGAAAGTCAAAAAGTACACCAGCTATTTTTCCATTTTTTTCAAGTATGGAATGCATTTGGGTAACATATTTTGTCCTCATTTTTGGGTTCAAAGCGCAAAAGAAAGTTTGTTCAATTATTAAATCAAAAGTTTTATCAAAATCAAAAAAATCTCCCTGAATAAAGTTTTTTATGTATTTGGGGTTTCTCTTTTTTAGCGTTTCTAAAGGTTGTTCAGCTATATCAATTACTGTAATGTTGGTAAATCCTTTTTCAATCAAATAATCAAATTCATGTCCGTTTCCAGCACCAGGAATTAGAATTTTTAACCTTTTATTTTCAATTTGATCAATATATTCTTTTAATGGAGTTGTTATTTCACCAACATCCCAACCAATTTCATTACTTTTATATCTCTCTTCCCAATATTCTTTATTCATCTTTTTTGTCATCATCATCTTTTTCTTCCCAAATATAATCATCTATTTCTCTACGGTCTTTTTTGGTTGGTCTTCCTTCTCCTTTAGCTCTGTAATGATCTTTTGATAATTTTAATAAAGCCAAATGTTCAAAAGCTTCTTTTGGAGTTTCATCTTTTCTATACATGTCAACCAATTTTGCTCCAACACGATTTGGTGGAATGTCTAAAACAGTAATTTGATAATTGATTTGATCTTTTCTTAAAACAATTTTATCAGAAGCATAAACTTCTCTAGATGGTTTTGCAGTTTGATTATTTACAGAAATATGCCCTTTTTTTATAGCTTCAGTGGCTATATTTCGGGTTTTATAATATCTAATGCACCAAAGGTATTTGTCAATTCGCATGTTTATTCAAAAATGAATGTTAATTATTATACAAAAATAAATCAAAATTGTATCTTGCACCACATTATAAAAGAAAAAGAATGAAGAATATTTTAAAAGTTTTGTGCTTATTAGTATTAGTTACTTTTTTTGCCGGTTGTCCTAAAGATGATACAGTAACTGCTGAGCCTGCAAAGGCCTACTCAGAACAATACCCTATTGATGAAGCTGCAATAGATGATTTTTTAGCAACTCATTTTGTAACAGTTGATGGTGATTATAATACAACTTTTACCGAAATTCAAGAAGGAGGGACAGAAACTCCTATTAAAGATATGCCAAATCTTGCTTTTAAAATGGTTGATAGAAATGATTTAACTTATAAATTATATTATCTTGTATTAAATGAGGGTATTGGTGA
Organism: Flavobacterium gelidilacus DSM 15343; assembly: GCF_000422685.1. Taxonomy (GTDB): domain Bacteria; phylum Bacteroidota; class Bacteroidia; order Flavobacteriales; family Flavobacteriaceae; genus Flavobacterium; species Flavobacterium gelidilacus. Next base: position 33,058 of record NZ_AUGN01000014.1, read on the forward strand.
AAGCCCCATTAAGGTTGATTCAGCCTTCGTTTCTTATAAAGGAACTCTAACGGATGCTGATAACACGACTTTTGATAGTGCTGAGAACCCTGTTTGGTTTATGTTAGAAGATGTTATTCCTGGTTGGGGAGAAATTATACCTCAATTTAAATCTGGAACTTCAATTGAAAATCCTAATGGAACAGTTACATATCAAGATTTTGGTGCTGGTGTAATGTTTTTACCTTCATCATTTGGTTATTACAATGGTTCTATAGGTGTTATTCCTCAGTATTCTCCTTTAATTTTTAATTTCAAATTGATTAATCAGAAACATATTGATCATGATAGTGATAGAGTTTTATCCGTATATGAATATTATGATCCCACAAAAACAGATGGAAGTTTATTAGATACTGATGGAGATGGAGTACCAGATTACTTAGATGTTGACGATGATAATGATGGTACTATAACTAAAGAAGAGGTTAAGTATTTTGATGTTAATGGAGATAAACAATATTACGAATTTGCCAATATTCCAACATGTAGTGGTGGAACTTTAAAGAAACATCTAGACTCAAGCTGTCAATAGTAATAGTATATTTAATTTATTAGACATAAAAAAAACCAATTCGGAAGAATTGGTTTTTTTACGTCTAATATATAATCTGAATTTACTTTCTTGAAACTGCTTTAATAGCAGCATTTATGATTGCTTCATTATTCAATTTGTATTTTTCCATTAATTGGTCTGGTGTTCCACTTTCACCAAAACTGTCATTAACAGCTACAAATTCTTGAGGAACTGGATTGTTTGATACTAAAGTTCTAGAAACACTTTCTCCTAAACCACCTAATATATTATGTTCTTCAGCAGTAACAACACAGCCTGTTTTGGCAACAGAGTTTAATATTGCTTCTTCATCTAAGGGTTTTATTGTGTGAATATTTATTACTTCAGCAGAAATACCTCTTTCTTCTAGTTTTTCAGCAGCAATTAAAGCTTCCCAAACTAAATGTCCGGTTGCAATAATAGTTACATCTGTACCTTTATTAAGTATAACAGCTTTTCCAATAATAAATTCTCCGTTTTCTGGTGTAAAGTTAGCAACACTTGGACGACCGAAACGCAAATAAACGGGTCCGTGATGATCAGCAATTGCCATAGTAGCAGCTTTTGTTTGATTGTAATCACAAGTATTGATAACAGTCATTCCAGGTAGCATTTTCATTAAACCAATGTCTTCTAATATTTGATGCGTTGCTCCGTCTTCTCCTAGTGTTAAACCAGCGTGAGAAGCACAAATTTTTACATTTTTATCTGAATAGGCAACCGATTGACGAATTTGATCATAAACTCTTCCAGTAGAAAAGTTAGCAAATGTTCCAGTAAAAGGAATTTTCCCACCAATAGTTAATCCAGCGGCAATTCCAATCATGTTTGCTTCTGCAATTCCGATTTGAAAGAAACGTTCTGGATGATTTTTTTTGAAATCGTCCATTTTTAATGAACCTATTAAATCTGCACAAAGCGCTACAATATTTTCATTTTTTTGACCTAGTTCTGTTAAACCAGCTCCAAATCCTGAACGTGTATCTTTATTTCCTGTATTTGTATATTTTTTCATTTATTTTAATTGAAAGATTAAATAATTGAAAGATTATATGATTCTGTAAATAGAAATCGTTAATCTTCAATCTTAATTTAGTAGTCACCTAAAGTTTCAGCATTTTGACCTAATGCATTTGCTAATTGCTCATCATTTGGAGCTTTTCCGTGCCAAGCGTGAGTGTACATCATAAAATCTACACCGTTACCCATTTCTGTATGTAAAAGTACACAAACTGGTTTTCCTTTTCCGGTTTTGGCTTTAGCTTCAGTCATTCCTTTTAGAATTGCTTCAATATTGTTTCCTTCTTTGATGTCTAAAACGTCCCATCCAAAAGCTTCAAATTTGGCTCTTATACTTCCCATTGGTAAAACTTCATCTGTAGTTCCATCTATTTGCTTTCCGTTAAGGTCAATTGTAGCTATAATATTATCTACTTTTTTAGCAGAAGCATACATAATTGCTTCCCAGTTTTGACCTTCTTGTAATTCACCATCACCATGTAAAGTATACACTAAATTTGTATCCTTATTCAGTTTTTTAGCTTGAGCAGCTCCAAGTGCAACAGACAATCCTTGTCCAAGTGAGCCAGAAGCAATACGAACTCCAGGTAAACCTTCGTGCGTAGTTGGGTGACCTTGTAATCTAGAGTTTAGTAATCTAAAAGTTGCTAATTCTTTTACAGGAAAATAACCGCTACGGGCTAAAACGCTATAAAAAACAGGAGAAATGTGACCGTTAGAAAGAAAGAATAAATCTTCATTCATTCCGTCCATGTCAAAACCTTCTTTTCTTTCCATAAGGTTTTGATAAAGACAAATTAAAAATTCTGTACAGCCAAGTGAACCTCCTGGGTGACCCGAATTTACAGCATGTACCATTCTAAGAATGTCTCTTCTAACTTGTGTAGTTAAATCGTGTAGTTGTTGTGTGTTTGGTTTCATTTTATTTTTAAAATTTGAAAGTACAAATATAAGCAGTTTATTGGGATTTATTTCTACTAACAAAAAGCGACTTTTCAAAAGTTATCTACAAAAAAAATGTCTTACCTAAGTAAGACACTTTATTGTTTTGGATTTAATTTATATTTTTTCATTTTCTGAAATTACTCGAATCAATTTTTTATTGACAAATTCATCAATACCCAAAGCGGATAATTCGCGACCGTAACCTGATCTTTTTGTTCCTCCAAAAGGCATGTCTGTTGATGATTTAGTTGGGTGATTTATATAAACCATACCAGAATCAATTTGATTTGCTACGTTTTTAGCCCTTTCAATATTTTTTGAAAAAACGGAACCTCCTAAACCAAATTCAGTTGCATTGGCTACCTTTATGGCCTCTTCTTCATTTTTAACAGAATAGAAACTTGCTACAGGTCCAAATAATTCTTCCTTATACAAATCCATTTCTGAAGAAATATTCGAAATAATTGTAGGTTGCATAAAATTTCCTTTTAAATCAGCTTTTTTGCCACCCGTTTCGATTTTAGCACCTTGAGAAACTGCTTTTTCCACTTGCTTTAAGATAGTATTTAAAGCGTCTTCACTAGAAAGTGGTCCAAGTTGAGTTTCAGTATCCATAGGATCACCTAATTTTAAAGCACTCATTTTAGCAGTAAATTTAGATAAAAACTCCTCTGCAACTTCTTGGACTACTATAAAGCGTTTAGAAGCTACACAACTTTGACCATTATTAACTGTTCTTCCATAAATAGCTAGATCGGTTGCTCTATCTATATCAGCATCTTCCAATACAATAAAAGGATCGCTTCCGCCAAGTTCTAACACTGATTTTTTAATATTTTTTCCTGCAATTTCAGCTAAAGAAGCTCCAGCTTTTTCGCTTCCTGTTAAAGAAGCACCTTGTATTCTCTTATCGTTAATTAATTTTGAGACTTTTGAACCCGGAATAAATAAATTAGTATATAAACCTTCTGGTGCATTAGCTTCTTTAAATATGTCATCAATTGCTTTTGCACATTGTGGTACATTAGAAGCATGTTTCAATAAAATAGTATTTCCAATCATAAGGTTTGGAGCAGCAAAACGTGCTACTTGATAGAATGGAAAATTCCATGGTTCAACTCCAAGTAATACTCCAATCGGACTTTTTCTAACAAACGCTTCACCAGTTTCTACTTTTAAAAATTCGTCAGCTAAAAAATCTTTTGCATTTTTAGCATAATATTCAAAAATTGAAACAGCATAATCTATTTCATATTCAGCTTGTTTTATTAATTTTCCCATTTCTGAAGTAATTAATCTTGAAAGCTCTGGTTTCTTTTCTTTAAGGATGGAAGCCACTTTGTTTAACACTTTGGCTCTTTCTTCAAAAGAAGTAAATTTCCATGTTTGATATGCTTTGTGTGCTTTTGCAATAGCATTTTCTACTTGTGCATCTGTCATTTCATCAAATGACTTTGTTTTTTCTAATGTATAAGGATTTATTGATTGTATAGACATAGTTTATTATTTTGTATCAGCTTCGCTGTAATAGTTATTTTCTTCATCTTCACTTCCGATATTTTCTTGTACATTGTCAAGTTCAGCACCTGGTACATCTAAATCAACACCTGTTTTAACATCTTCAAATGATTTTTCGTTCATTTTTCCGGGAGTTGTATCTGTTGATTTTATTTTTGAAATATCTTCTGGATTAATTTGTTTCTCTTCTTTGTCATTATTATAAATGTCTTCAGATGCTGGATAATTCATCGCATCTAATTTCGATTTAATGTCTGCTTCTTTAGGATTTTTATTGTTTTTCATGATTTTGAATTTAATTAATTAATTACACAAAGTTCTATTTTTAAAAGCAAAAAATGTTACAATGTTTTCACAAATTGTTCTATAATCTTCATAAGAATTAATTTTCTCATTGTTAAATAATAGTTTAAAAGCTAAGAATACATTTTAATATATTATTTAAGTGGTTTAATTTTTCTTTTTATTTCTTTTTTAAAAATTTACTTATGAGGTAAATGATTAAAAGAACCACTGCAATCGAAATAAAAATTCCAAGTCCAAAACCAGCCTTAAAAATTCCTTCTATTACGGAGCAACTTGTCACTAAAGAAGAGGAGAATAGCACAAGAAATGTCAATGTCAATTTATTTTTCATAATGAGTTATTTTTAATTATTTTTACAAATTTCATAATAATTATTATTAGTTGTCTTATATTATTTTTTAAAATAATTGCATTATTTACATAAATGCTTGAAAATTGATTATAATTAAATCATAAAACAGCTCTTCTTAAATTTCAAATAAATTATATTTGCCACTTGTAAAAAGTCACTATGAAATTTAATTTACTTAAAAAAGATACTCAATCTAAAGCTAGAGCAGGAACTATAACTACTGATCATGGTGTGATTGAAACCCCAATATTTATGCCTGTTGGAACAGTGGCTTCTGTTAAAGGAGTCCATCAACGCGAATTAAAAAACGATATTAATCCAGATATTATTCTTGGAAATACTTATCATTTGTATTTGCGCCCTCAAACCGAAATTTTAGAAAAAGCAGGTGGTTTGCATAAATTTATGAATTGGGATAGAAATATTTTGACTGATTCTGGTGGTTATCAAGTATATTCTCTTTCTTCAAATAGAAAAATTAAAGAAGAAGGTGTAAAGTTTAAATCACATATTGATGGTTCTTATCATTTCTTTTCACCTGAAAATGTAATGGAAATTCAAAGAACAATTGGTGCAGATATAATTATGGCTTTTGATGAATGTACTCCTTATCCGTGTGATTATCGTTATGCAAAACGTTCTATGCACATGACACATCGTTGGTTAGACAGATGTATCAATCACCTTGAACATTTGCCTTTTAAATATGGTTATGAGCAAACGTTTTTTCCAATTGTTCAGGGAAGTACTTATAAAGATTTAAGGGAACAATCTGCAGAATATATTGCAAATGCTGGAGCACAAGGAAACGCTATTGGTGGATTGTCCGTTGGAGAACCAGCTGAAGAAATGTATGCAATGACTGAAATAGTTACTGCTATACTTCCAGAAGATAAACCAAGATATTTAATGGGAGTAGGAACTCCTATTAATATTTTAGAAAATATAGCATTAGGAATTGACATGTTCGATTGCGTAATGCCAACACGTAACGCAAGAAACGGAATGTTGTTTACAGCATATGGTTCTATCAATATAAAAAATAAAAAGTGGGAAGCTGATTTTTCTCCTATTGATGAAATGGGACATACTTTTGTAGATACAGAATATACAAAAGCATATCTTCGTCACTTATTCGCAGCAAATGAATATTTAGGAAAACAAATTGCTACGATTCATAATCTAGGATTTTACATGTGGTTAGTTCGTGAAGCAAGAAGACAAATTATTGCTGGAACTTTTAGAGAATGGAAAGATAAAATGGTTATTCAGATGAACCAACGTTTATAGTTTTATGAAGATAATTGATAAATACATATTAAAACGATATTTAGGTACATTTTTAGTAATGTTATTGATGTTTATTCCTATAGGAATTGTCATAGATGTTTCTGAAAAAGTAAACAAAATGATTGAAAATAAAATCGCTATAAAAGAGATATTAATCTATTATGGTGACTTTACAGTTTATTTTGCTAATTTATTGTTCCCAATTTTTCTTTTTTTATCAGTTATTTGGTTTACTTCAAAATTAGCTAATAATACTGAAATCATTGCTATATTGAGTTCGGGAATTTCGTTTAATCGCTTCTTAAGGCCTTATATTGTTGGAGCTTCAATTGTTTCTTTGTTTGCTTTATTGATGGGCTTTTTTTTAGTACCTATGGCAAGTAAAGGTTTTAATGATTTTAGATACACCAATTTAAAAGGAAATAGTCAAACTAGAGAAACAAATGATATTTATCGTCAAATTAAAAATGAAGATAATATTAGCGAATATATTTATGTCAGTAATTATAATTATTTAAGCAAAACAGGATTTAATTTTACGTTTGAAAAATGTATTGGCAATAAAATGCAATATAAAGTGACTGCGAGTAGAATTAAATATAACGAAGAAACTAAAAGCTATACCCTTTATAATTACAAAAAAAGAACTATTGGTAAATTAAATGACAAACTAGAATCACTTGAAAAGAAAAGTCAAAAATATAATTTCGAGCCCGATGATTTAACACCAGTTATTTACGCTGCAGAAACTATGTCGATTTCCGAAATCAATGATTTTATAGATAAAGAAACGCTTAGAGGAAATTCTAATATTAATACTTATTTGGTCGTGCTTTACAAAAAGTACAGTTTGCCAATTTCAGCTTTTATATTGACTATAATTGCCGTTGCTGTTTCTGCGATGAAGCGAAGAGGAGGAATGGGTGTAAATTTAGCCATTGGAATAATCATAGCTTTCACATTTATTTTCTTTGATAAAGTATTTGGAACTATTGCAGAAAAATCTAGTTTTTCACCTTTATTAGCTGTTTGGATTCCTAATATCGTTTTTGGAATTTTAGCTGTTTATTTACTTCGAAATGCTAAACGATAAACTAAAAAACTACCTTCATTTACATGTAATTGTATTTATTTGGGGATTTACAGCCATTTTCGGAAAACTAATTTCTCTCGAAGCTTTAGATTTAGTTTGGTTTCGAATGTTTTTTGGAGCACTTTTTATTGTTGGATTTTTGATCTATAAAAAAGATAGTATTAAAGTGCCTTTTAATGTGTTAATTGGATTTATTGTTTCAGGAATAATAATTGCAGCGCATTGGTACACTTTTTATCAAGCTATTAAAGTTTCAAATATTTCTATAACATTAGCTTGTTTGTCTACTGGAGCTTTTTTTGCATCACTAATTGAGCCTGTTTTTTATAAACGAAAAGTTATTTGGTATGAAGTTGCTTTTGGACTCTTTGCTGTGATTGGAATTTCTATTATATTTAACGCAGAAACAAATCACAAATTAGGCATTATTTTGGCGATTATCTCTGCTTTTTTATCGGCATTATTTTCAGTTATTAATAGTAAATATGCTAAGATATATGATGCTAATGTTATTTCCTTCTACGAATTGTCAAGTGGTGTTTTCTTTTTAAGTTTATATTTATTGGCAACAGAAAAATTTTCAGCCTCATTTTTTAAATTGTCATTTGAAGATTTAATTTGGTTGTTAATATTAGCCTCAATTTGTACGGCATATGCTTTCTCTGCTTCCATAAAAGTAATGAAGTTTTTAAGTCCTTTTACAGTAATGTTAACCGTGAACTTAGAACCTGTTTACGGAATAATTTTAGCTTTATTTATTTTTAAGGATTCAGAACACATGAACTCCCTTTTTTATGTTGGTGCTGCAATAATTCTTTTAACTGTTATAGCAAACGGAATAGTTAAGAACAGAAAAAAGTTAAAAACTAATTAAATTTAAGTTAGATAAAAGTTATAAAAATTTTATATTTGTATTAACAAAAATAAACTAAACATAAACCATATATGGAATATTTAGATTTTGAATTACCAATAAAAGAACTTGAAGATCAGTTAGATAAATGTATGGTAATTGGAGAAGAATCTGATGTAGATGTATCAACTACCTGCAAGCAAATTCAGAAGAAATTAGACGAGACTAAGAAAGATATATATAAAAACCTTACAGCTTGGCAACGTGTTCAGCTTTCGCGTCATCCAAATCGTCCATATACAATGGACCATATTAATGCCTTAACAGAAGGAACGTTCCTAGAACTTTTTGGAGATAGAGGTGTAAAGGATGATAAAGCAATGGTTGGTGGTTTAGGGAAAATTGGAGGTCAATCGTTTATGATTATTGGTCAACAAAAAGGATACAATACTAAAACACGTCAATTCAGAAATTTCGGAATGGCTAACCCAGAAGGGTATAGAAAAGCATTACGATTAATGAAAATGGCAGAAAAATTTGGAATTCCAGTTGTAACATTAATTGATACTCCGGGTGCTTATCCAGGATTAGAAGCAGAAGAAAGAGGTCAAGGTGAAGCAATTGCTCGTAATATTTTTGAAATGTGTCGACTTCAAGTACCAATTATTACGGTTATTGTTGGTGAAGGTGCTTCGGGTGGTGCATTAGGAATAGGAGTTGGAAATAAAGTATACATGTTAGAAAACACATGGTATTCTGTTATTTCACCTGAATCTTGTTCGTCAATTTTATGGAGAAGCTGGGAATATAAAGAAATAGCAGCTGAAGCTCTTAAGCTAACTTCATTTGATATGAAAAAACAAAAGTTAATTGACGATATTATACCAGAACCACTTGGTGGAGCACATTATGATAGAGTTACAACTTTTGCATCAGTAAAAAAATATATATTAAAAGCTTTTGATGAATTAAAAGAGTTATCAACAAAAGATTTAGTAGCTCAAAGAATGGATAAATACAGTAATATGGGGGAATTTAAAGATTAACAACCCAAATTCTTACTTTTTAGCTAAATCCGTCTTTTTCAATAACTGACGGATTTTTTTTGTATGTTGTTAACAGAAAATTTTATTTACTAACATTGTTTTTTTAAAAATCAAATTTCAATTTTAAATGAATTGAAGTACTTTAGCATTATGGAAAACCTCAAAAATATAAACCCTTATAAAGTAGATAAAACGACTATTATAAATCTTGAAAAAGGAAAATTGCCTCCTCAAGTTTTAGATCTTGAAGAAGCAGTTCTTGGTGCAATGATGATTGATAAAAAAGGTGTTGATGAGGTTATCGATATTTTGCAAGCCGAAGCTTTTTATAAAGAGTCTCATAAACATATTTTTGAAGCTATTGTAGAATTATTTAATGACACACAGCCAATCGATTTATTGACGGTTTCTGCTCAATTGCGTAAAAACGCAAAATTAGATTTAGCGGGTGGAGATTTTTACTTAATTCAACTGACACAGAAAGTTTCTTCTTCAGCACATATCGAATTTCACTCAAGAATTATTCTGCAAAAATTTATTCAACGTAGTTTAATAAAAATTTCAAGTGAAATTATCGAAGAATCTTATGATGAAACTACAGATGTATTTGATTTACTAGATAGAGCTGAATCAAAATTATATGAAGTTACACAAGGAAATATCAAACGTAGCTCAGAAACAGCACAAAGTCTAGTAATTCAAGCTAAAAAACGAATCGAAGAAATTGCAAGTCAAGAAGGCTTAAGTGGTGTGCCTACTGGTTTTCACGCCTTAGATAAACTTACTTCTGGATGGCAACCTTCCGATTTAATAATTGTGGCTGCTCGTCCCGGTATGGGTAAAACAGCTTTTACACTTTCAATGGCACGTAATATGGCAATTGATTATGGTAAACCTGTTGCTTTCTTTTCATTAGAGATGTCATCTGTTCAGTTAATTACGCGTTTAATTTCTTCTGAAACAGGATTGTCTTCTGAAAAATTAAGAACAGGAAAGTTAGAAAAACACGAATGGGAACAACTTTCTATCAAAGTAAAAAATTTAGAAAAAGCTCCTTTATATATAGATGATACTCCTTCATTATCAATTTTTGATTTACGTGCAAAAGCTAGACGTTTAGCCTCACAATACGGAATTAAACTTATAGTTGTAGATTATTTGCAATTAATGACAGCTGGTGGAAACGGAAAAGGTGGTGGAAATCGTGAACAAGAAATTTCAACAATTTCACGAAATTTAAAAGCTTTGGCTAAAGAATTAGCTATTCCAGTTATTGCACTTTCTCAACTTTCTCGTGCTGTTGAAACACGTGGCTCTAGTAAAAGACCTTTGCTTTCTGACCTTCGTGAATCTGGAGCTATTGAGCAAGATGCCGATATTGTATCCTTCATTTATCGTCCAGAATATTATAAAATTGATGAATGGGATGATGAAGAGCAATCTCCAACTCAGGGACAAGCTGAATTTATAGTTGCAAAACACAGAAATGGTGGTTTAGATAATGTGAGACTTAAATTTATTGGAAACCTTGGTAAATTTGATAATTTAGATGACTTTAGTTCTCCTTTTGCCGATTTGCCTTCAAAAATGAATCTTGATGATCAAGCAAATCCATTTGCAACACCAAAATTACCTTCACCTAATGAAGCCTTTGGAAGCAGTTCAAATTACGATGACGACGATTCAGATGTTCCTTTCTAAAATAGTTAGTTAAAAATATTAGCTATTATTAAAAGTTTTAAACCACTTTGTTAAATTAATAGTAATTAATAACGCGAATACCCGTAAAAATACCTGTTTTTAACTTTAATTAATTCTTTATTCAATATTAATACTATTTTTGTTTTAGATACTTAACAAATCTAAAACTATTATGGCAAAAGACACAATTACTCTTGAAACAGCTCAAGAATGGGCTGCAACATGGAAAGAAAATGCAGAAACTTATTTAAGTGAAAATCAACTAAAAGCCTTTTTAATTCCTGGAACTGATGTAACTCAAGTGCTTGCCGAAGAAGGAGTTGTAAATGTAAGGTCTTATTTAGGAATTGATGAAAATAACGAGCCACATTTAATGATTGTTGGAGTAGATGCTGATGGTAATGATATGATTGACGATTCAAAAGGGTGGTTTATTTATGATTTTTCACGTCCTTGCCCTAGCACTTGCGATGTAAACAGTCCCTTGTATATTAAATAACACTTATTTTGAAAGAAGTTATAAATTTTGGTTATTTAATACTTACAATTAATACAATACTATACTTAAAAGGCTTTTTTAAAAACGGAAAAGCCTTTAAAATTATAGCAGTTTATAACGCTGTTATATTTTTGATTCAATTATATACTGATATTTTATATAGACAAAGTATTAATAACCTCTATTTATCTCACTTTTACTTTATTTTGCAATTTATTATTCTGAGTTTTTTTTATTTAGAAATAATTAAAATCCCGATACAAAGGCAAATCATTAAAATAAGTATTCCTTTATGTTTATCAGTTTTAGCGATACAGTATTACATTAATCCTAATTTGTATTATAAATTTAATTATTTTGAAATCTTTATTACTTCTTTTTTATTGATAATATATTCGATGTTTCATTTTTACAATATTTTAAATGAAAGTAAAAAGTTTTTTTATATAAATATGGGTATTCTAATATATCTATTTAGTAGTACCATAATATTTATTTCTGGTAATTTAATGATTTCTTTATCTAGTAATTTTAATAATGTTATTTGGTTAATAAATGGAGTGTTATATTTGATTTACCAGATTTTCATCTTGGTTGAATACATTAAACATTACTCAAATAACAATAACGAAAATAATGAATAATAGTACTTCAGAAATAGAATTAATTTATACTGTCATTTATGCATTTGGGGCATTTTTTTTAATGGCTATAGCTGTTGTTGTATTTATATATTATGCTCGAAAAAAAATTATTCAAAAAGAATTAGAAAAGAAAAATTTAGAAATTGCTTACCAAAAAGAGATGCTCAATGCAGCTATTTTAACTCAAGAAAAAGAGCGTAAAAGAATTGCAAGAGATTTACATGATGATATTAGTTCAAAAATTAATATAATTTCATTGAATAGCCATTTTTTGAATGTTAAAGACCTATCTGAAACCGAAATAAAACAAATTACATCAAATATTATTGATGTTTCTGCAAAAGTTTTAGAAAGCACTAGAAGAATATCACATGATTTATTACCACCTATTTTTGAAGAATTTGGAATTCATGTAGCTATAGAAGAACTTTGTACAAATTATTCTAATGGTAATTTACTTGAAATAGAGTATCAAAATCCATACAAACAAAATGTTTTTGATGAAATAGATAAAAATAATCATTTGCATCTATTTAGAATTTTGCAAGAACTCGTTAATAATTCAATAAGACACGGTAAAGCCACAAAAATTAAAATTGAATTAAATAAAAATAAAAGTAACCGTATATTAACTTATGAAGATAACGGAATAGGTTTTGATGATACTTATGAGTCTAATAAAAAAGGTTTAGGTATGAAGAATATTGAAAGTAGGGTAGAGTTTCTAAATGCAAATTTTAAAATAGAAAGTGTTGTAAATCAAGGAGTAAAAATAGTTTTAAATTTTTAAAGTATGAATGAAATTGTGAAAATTACACTAGCAGATGATGAAGTTCTATTTAGAAAAGGAGTTTTATTCATGCTTGAACGAGAGAAAAATATTGAGATTGTCTTTGAAGCTTCAAATGGTGAAGAGTTACTTACTTATTTAAATGATAATCAAGAAAACCTTCCCGATATAATCTTAATGGATTTAAAAATGCCTCTTTTAAATGGAGTAGAAGCCACAAAAAAAGTGCACAAAAAATTCCCTGCGATTAAAATAATAGCTTTGACTAGTTATGATACTAAACCTTTTATTATTAATATGATACAAGAAGGTGCTTGTTCTTATTTGGTTAAAAATGCTTCGCCAAATGATATGATTCATACGATAAATGAAGTTGCTTCAAAGGGTTTTTATTATAATGATTTAATAATGAGTATTATTCAAGAAGGATTAATTTTTGGAACTAAAAAAACAAAAAGTAGCTTTGATGAAGAATATCTTACTACTAGAGAAAAAGAAATTTTAGAATTGGTTTGTCAACAATATAGTACCAACGAAATTGCCGATATATTATTCATAAGTCCCAGAACTGTCGATGGTCATCGTAATAATTTATTATTAAAAACAGAATCAAAAAACATTGCTGGATTAGTAGTGTATGCAATTCAAAATGATGTAGTTAATTTAAAAAACATTACGAATCGAATTTAAATTAAAAATAGTCAAACATGCATTTTATGTTATAGAAAAATGTATAAAGTTTTAATGTTTTACTAGTTTTTATATCAAGTTTAAGTTAAGTAGGAATTTTTCATGATCTTTTAATAAGCTAAAGTTTCTGTTTATAAAAAAGAGAAAATATAACTATTATAAGGCAATATTTCCTGTTTCACAAACCATTTCTAAAAACTGTTTTTTTAAAACCAATTTTTATATCTTTGGATAAATATAACTATTTTGAAAAATTCATTATACATACTTTTTTTATTATTTACCATTTCAGCAAAAGCATCTTTTGTTTTAATTCCAATGGAAGCTGAAGGGCAACAAAACCACCTTAAAGCATATGGAATTACATATTGGGCTTTAGAAAAAAATTACAAAGTCAATTGGTTGTTGAATTATCGTGGAGGTTCATTTTTGTTTCCTGATGCCGAAGAAATTCGTAAAGAATGTCAAATTAGAGGCGTAACTTTTGAAATTTTATCTGATGGACAAACGGCAACAATTTTAGAAGAAATTAGCAGTCCATCTCAAAATCAAGAAACCGTAATTTTAGAAAAAGCTCCCAAAATTGCAGTTTATACACCAAAAGGTAAAAAACCTTGGGACGATGCTGTAACAATGGTTCTGACTTATGCTGAAATTCCCTATACCGAAATTTATGATGAAGAAGTATTAAGTGATCAACTAATTTTATACGATTGGTTGCACTTGCATCATGAAGATTTTACAGGTCAATATGGAAAGTTTTTTTCGGCTTATAGAAATGCCCCTTGGTATATAGAACAAAAGAAAGATGCAGAAGCATTAGCTGCAAAATTGGGTTTTAGTAAAGTTTCTGAAGAAAAAAGAGCAGTTGCTATAAAAATCAGGGATTATGTAATTGGTGGTGGATTTATGTTTGCAATGTGTTCGGCAACGGATAGTTTTGATATTGCACTTTCTGCAGAAAACGTTGATATTTGTGAACCTATGTTTGATGGTGACGAAAGCGATGCTAATTATCAATCTAAAATTGATTACTCAAACACCTTTGCTTTTAAAGATTATATTTTAGAAAGAAGTCCAATGGTTTATGAGTTTTCTGATATTGATACAACAAATGATCATGGCAAAGGTGCACTTGCTATGGATAATGATTATTTTTCCTTAATGGAATATTCTGCAAAATGGGATCCAATTCCAACAATGTTATGCCAAAATCACACTACTTTAGTGAAAGGTTTTATGGGACAAACGACCGCATTTGATGCTTCTAAAGTAAAATCAAATGTTTTGGTTATGGGTGAATGTAAAATCAATGGCGAAGCTCGTTATATTCATGGCACCAAAGGAAAAGGAATGTTTACTTTTTATGGTGGTCACGATCCAGAAGATTTTCAGCATAGAGTAGGAGATGCTCCAACAGTTTTAGATTTGCATCCAAATTCTCCTGGTTATAGATTAATCTTAAATAATGTATTGTTTCCTGCAGCTAGAAAGAAAAAACAGAAAACATAATAAGAGAAATATAGTAAAATTCCAGCTTTTAGGAAGTCTTTTATTTTGTGATTTAGAATCAACATAATAACCAATATTAAATCATTTTAGAAAAATATCCAATTAAAATCGTATTGTGATATTAAATTGCAAATTAATGAATATAAAATTATCAAAATGGTTTCAGTTCGTAAAGCCTAACTTAATTTTTTTTAATAATGGTTTTTTTGAATTTCCATATTTAGCAAATACTCCTGAATTATTTATCGATTCAACCATAAAATCACCAGGAAGCAAACATGTTCTTGAAGATCAAGCTGTTTATAGAAATAATCCTTTTATTAAAGGAGAAATGCGCTATCGAAAAATAGAAGAAGGTTTGTGGCTTACTATCTCTAATGTAGAATTTAAATATAATGCATTAATTAAATCGGCTTATGATAAGAATATACCTAGTGAGCATTATTCAATTACATTTACTATTTTTGAAAGTGAAATTAAACTTCAAAATGTTTTTATAAATAAAATGCCATTTTACAATAAGTTTTGGAGTTTCAAAAAACCAGGAACGGATGTAGGTGCTAGTTTTTATAAAGGTTCTAAATGCATATTTTATATTTTTTACATAAGCCCAAGTTGGTTAGAAAAGCACGTGCCTCTTGAGAAATTAGATGCTGAGATTCCTTTTAAAAAGTTTCTAGATTCGGATAAAGGCTTTATTTCCTATCAAGATATTGTGCCTAATGCTGAAGTTTTTGCTCAAGAAATTTTACATACTTTTAAAACATTTAAAGACGATATTTTCAGTGAAACTATACTAAAAGCTCAGTCGTTAAGTTTTATTTCTGTATTTTTTAAAAATGTATTTGCTGATTTACGAGGCGAAAACTACCAAGAAAAGGGTAAAATCGATTACAAGTTAATTGCAAAATGCGAAAGTATGATAGCTTCAAATTTATCCTCTCAATTTATAGGGATTGAAACTCTTGCTCAAAAACTACATATATCTTCAACCAAACTAAAAATGGACTTTAAATCGGTATATGGTACTTCTATATTACAATATGTAATTGATAAAAAAATGCAATTAGCAATGCAACTTATCTTAACAACAGATATGCAAATTAAATATATTGGAAACGAAGTTGGTTATGATAGTCCTAGTAAATTTAGTGCAGCATTTAAGAAAAAATACCAGAAACTTCCTTCTGATTTCCGTATAGAATCTACTGTAGATTAATTATTTATGTGCTTTAAAATGAAATATGTCTTAATGGGCTATCGTTTAGTCTGATTGGGCTACTCAAATTGTTCTTAAGAAATTACTTTTGCTTTTATAATATAAAACCTACTATTTATGAAAACAAAAAAATTATTAACTTTTTTAACAATTGTGTTTTACTTAGGGATGTCCAATTGTTATTCGCAACAGTCCCTTACTTCATCCGGAGGAGATTTAACTGGTTCAAACGGCTCCGTAGCTTACTCAATTGGACAAATAGCATATACTACTAATACAGGTTCAAATGGTTCCGTTAGTCAAGGAGTTCAACAACCTTATGAAATTTCTGAAGTATTAGCTTCTGAAGATTTTTCAGAATTAGTAAATGACTTAATTGTTTATCCAAATCCTTCAACAGATCTATTAATTATAAATATGTCTAATCGTAATGGATTAGAATTAGATTATACAATTATAGATATGACAGGTAAGGTTTTAAAATCTAAAAAAAATATTGAAAATGAAACAAACATTGTTGTTTCAGACCTGCCTTCATCAATCTATTTTTTAAAAATCACAAACAAAAACAAAGAAGTTAAAACATTTAAAATCATTAAAAAATAAAACAAAATAATTATGAAAAAAATATACACTTTAATCGCAATACTTATTGTTTCATTAAGCACTTATGCACAAACTCCTGAAAAAATGAGTTATCAGGCAGTTATAAGAAATACTGCTGGAAATTTAGTAGTTTCAACTTCAGTTGGAATGCAAATATCTATTTTACAAGGTTCTTCAACAGGAACTGCTGTATATGTAGAGTCACAAACACCAACTACAAATGCAAATGGATTAATCAGTATTGAAATTGGTAGTGGAACTGTAGTTTCGGGGACATTTAATACTATAGCTTGGTCATCAGGTAATTACTATATTAAAACGGAAGTTGACCCTACAGGAGGAGCTAATTATACTATTACAGGGACAACTCAATTATTAAGTGTACCTTATGCTTTGCAAGCAAAAAAAGTTGAAAATGTAACTACTATTTCAGGAACTATTAATATTTCAGGTCCTGGAGTTTATCAGATAGTTTATGGGAATGGTTATAGAGGTATTGGTACAATGAGCTGTAGTATTGATCAAGTGCCAAATGGAATTTGGAATTCAGGAGGAACAATTGCTTTTAGTCAGAACGGAAATACACAGGATTATCTATTAAACGTAGTGGAATATCAATTATACTCTGGAGGTGCCATAGATGCAGTGCTTCGTCCATTAAATAATAATAATTATGATAATGTTGGGTCAAATATTGACGGTCGTGTTGAAGTAGAAGTATTAAGTATTTCACAACCATCAGTTCTAAGATGGTCACTAACTGTTTACCCTGCTAACTAAATATTTTTTAGGGATTTCGTATTTTTTTGAGAAAAGAGTCAGTATTTACTGGCTCTTTTTTGTTTACCTTTAAGTTAGAATAACTTTATTTTTTATTTATTTATTTATGAAATAATTAAAGGTTATTTATTTTTTTAAAAAAACCTCTTGATTTTGATTGTTTTTTTTGAGTTTTATTTAATGATTTGACAAATAGTGTAAAAATAATACAAGTTTTTTGTTAAAAATAATCATTTATTACGGTTAAACCTTTTTTGTATTACATAAAACCCTCATTCATGATATTAGTACTTGCAATGTATTAATTTTTAGTTGTAGTTTTAACATATCAAAAACAAACAAACAATTATTTAGTCATGAAAAAGCAAACAACACACCAAAAACAAAATGCTTTTTTTCAAATCGAAAAAAACGAATTTGTAAACTATCATTATAAAATTTATCGAGTCAAAAAAAAGCGATAAATTCTACTTTATTAATTTCAGAATTATTCCCAAATCTACTATCAATTTCTGTTTGAAGAAATATTTTACTTTTTTGTGTCCCTTACATAAATAAGCTGAATTAAATCCTCGAGGTCAAATAGTTAAAGATACCTTATTTTATTTTTATATCAATTTTTTTGCTAAAGAAATTTGGCACAGAATTCTAGTACCCAAAACAAACTTAACAATTAGACTTTTATAGTCCCAAAAAATACTATTCTCATGAAAAATCTACTTACTATATCGATCCTTGCATTAACATTATCTTTAAATGCACAAAATTTTGAAAGTTACTCATTCAGTGGTGGTCACACTACAGCAAAAAAATCTGATGGAACTCTTTGGGGTTGGGGCTATGCGTCTTCAGGTCAACTGGCAACTTTAAGTCAAAACGAACCTAAACCAGTTAAACTAAGCGAAGAAAAAGATTGGAAAACAGTTCAAACAGGAATTAAAAATACATTTGCTATCAAACAAGACGGAACACTTTGGGCTTGTGGAAGTAACGAATATGGTGCTTTAGGAATTAATTCTGAAGAACAAGTTGTTGAATACTTTCATCAAGTTGGTGAAGATTCAAACTGGATTAAAGTTGCACCATCTTATTTGTTTACTGTTGGTATAAAAGCAGACGGAACAATTTGGGCTTGGGGTCAAAATGATTCAAACCAAATGGGAAATAAAACAAAAAGCGCACAAGAATTATCACCTATTCAAATTGGAGAAGCTTCTAATTGGATTGACATTGCAACTACAACAAATAAAACGGCTTTTGCAATAAAAGAAGATGGAACAATATGGGGTTGGGGTTTAAATGATTCTAATTTAATAGTTGCAGATTCAAGAGTTGGAAACACTTATTTACCAACACAAGTTAATAATGATAAAGACTGGGTTAGAATTGAAGGTGGAAAAAACCATGTTATTGCTCAAAAAACTGACGGAACAATTTGGGCTTGGGGAGAATCTAGTATGGGTCAATTAGGAAGTGGTGATTTAGTTACTTACACAAACAGACCACAATTAGTTTCTGCTGATAAATGGATTGATTTCTCTGCTGGATTTGCTGTTTCTTATGCCGTTAAAAACGACGGAACATTATGGGCTTGGGGAAGAAATAACTTCGGACAACTTGGTGATGGAACTACAGAAAATCGTAATGTGCCAGTACAAATTGGAACTGATAAAAACTGGAAAACTGTTCAAGCAAAAGGATTTCAAGCAACTATGTTGACTAAAGCTGACGGGAGTATTTGGTATATGGGATGGAATACATTTGGTTCATTTGGTAACGGAACTTATACTAATGCAATGGTTCCAACTAAAAATGACAACCTTAATTTATTAAATACACCTCAATACAATCATAGAGAAGTTCTAGCAGCAAACAAAAAAGCTAAAGGAAGAATGCAAGAGAAAGATTTACAAGCTAACTTAGATGCTGCAATTAAAAGTAAAAATGAAGTTACAGTTCTAGATAAAAATTAAATAATTGTTTGTTTTGATAAAAAACCCAAATTCTAATTACTGAATTTGGGTTTTTGTTTTTATAATATGATTAAATGAATCTTCGTTTTCTTTAAATAAATTTTCACTTTTAGAATTATCTAAAATTTTATATAATTTCTAAACATTCTGCTCTTCATTCTCTTTGTCTAAATAATCTTGAACGATATCAATTGCATTAGCAACCACATCACTTAAAGCAGTTATAAAAGCTCCTTCTTCAACAGTGTCTATTGCATGTTTTATAGCTTCTGTTTCTAATGGAATTATTTCATAAGTAGTATTACTGTTTGCTTCATTAATTCCTTCTAAAATTAAATCAATGATTTCTTGTTCCGTTCTACCTCTTAAATATTTTTCTTGTCTTATAATGATGTGATCAAACATTCTTCCTGCGATTAAACCACATTCTTTAATGTCTTCATCACGTCTATCTCCAACACCGGCAATAATTCCGATTTTTTTAGCAGCTTCTATATTGTTTAAATAATCTTCAATTCCTCGATATCCAGCAGGATTGTGAGCAAAATCAATTAATACTTTAAATTTTCTAAACTCAAAAATATTCATTCGTCCAGGAGTTTGGGCTACACTTGGAATAAATGTTTTTAAAGATAAACTGATATCGTCTGTTTTAAATCCCCATAAATAACTCGCAAGAGTTGCTGCTAAAACATTAGCAATCATAAAACGTGCTTTTCCATTTAATGTTAAAGGAACGTGAGTTGCTCTTTCAACTCTAATTTTCCATTCTCCTTTTTTAATGGTGATATATCCATTTTCATAAACAGCAACAGTTTTACCTTCTTTGCTTAATTTTTTTATAAACGGATTTTCTTCATCTAAACTAAAATAAGCTACGTTGCAATCTAAACTTTCTCCAATTTTAACACATTGTTCGTCTTCACCATTTAAAATGGCCCAACCATCTTTTTTTACACTTCGAACAACTACGCTTTTTACTTTTGCTAAATCTTCTAAGGTGTGAATGTCAGCTAAGCCTAAATGATCTTCAGCAACATTTGTCATTACGGCAATATCACAACGACCAAATCCTAAACCAGAACGCAAAATTCCACCACGAGCTGTTTCTAAAACGGCAAATTCTACTGTCGGATCTTTTAAAATATATTCAGCAGAAAGTGGACCAGTTGTGTCTCCTTTTTCCATCATGTGGTTTTGAATGTAAATTCCGTCTGATGTTGTGAAACCAACTTTGTACCCATTATTTTTTACAATATGTGCAATTAAACGAGTTGTGGTTGTTTTTCCATTTGTTCCAGTTACTGCTATAATTGGAATACGACTTTCTTTTCCTGGAGGATAAAGCATATCGATTACTGGAGCAGCTACATTTCTTGGTAATCCTTCAGATGGAGCTAAATGCATTCTAAATCCAGGTGCTGCGTTGACTTCTAAAATACAACCACCATTTTCTTTTAACGGTTGTGTTAAGTTTTCGGCCATTATATCTACACCACAAATGTCTAATCCAATAACTCTTGAAATTCTTTCGCAAAGAAAGATATTTTCTGGATGCATCATATCAGTAACATCTACTGAAGTTCCACCTGTACTTAAATTTGCAGTTGATTTTAAATAAACTACCTCACCATTTGCAGGAATTGTTTCAACAGTGTAGCCATATTTTTCTAATAAATCTTCTGAATCTCTATCGATTTCTATTTGAGTTAATACATTTTCATGTCCATAACCACGTCTAGGATCTTTATTGGTAATATTAATAAGTTCTTGAATGGTATTTTTTCCATTACCAACAACATTAGCTGGAACTCTTTTAGCAGCAGCTACTAATTTGTTATCAATGATTAAAACCCTAAAATCAAAACCAGTTACGAATTTCTCTACAATAACTCTTCTACTATATTTTTTGGCATAGGCTAAACCTTCAA
Organism: Flavobacterium gelidilacus DSM 15343; assembly: GCF_000422685.1. Classification (GTDB taxonomy): domain Bacteria; phylum Bacteroidota; class Bacteroidia; order Flavobacteriales; family Flavobacteriaceae; genus Flavobacterium; species Flavobacterium gelidilacus. The sequence goes on from NZ_AUGN01000014.1 coordinate 54,421, forward strand.
CAGCTTCTTCCCATGTTTTTACATTAATAGAAGCACCTTTTCCGTGATTTCCGTCTAAAGGTTTCAGAACTATTGGGTAACCTATTTTTTTGATTGTATCTTCTAAATCTTCTTCATCTACACAAATATCTCCATCAGCAACAGGTATTGATGCCATGTTTAACATTCGTTTGGTTTGTTCTTTGTCACAAGCGATGTCTACAGCTATATTACTAGTTTTGCAAGTAATTGTTGCTTGAAAACGCAATTGATTTATTCCATAACCTAATTGTACTAATGAGTTTGTTCCTAAACGAATCCAAGGGATATCTCTTGCAACAGCTTCTTCTACAATACTTCCTGTGCTTGGTCCAAGTCGAACGCGCTCACGAATTTCACGCATTTTTTGTAAGTCACCTTCTAAATCATAATCAGTTCCAGAAATTAAAGCTTCGGCAATTCGTACTGATGATTCAGCTGCAAAAACTCCTACATTTTCTTCTGTGTAACTAAAGACTACGTTATAAATCCCAGGTGTTTTTGTTTCTCTGGTTCGACCAAAACCAGTATCCATTCCGGCAAGTGTCTGAATTTCTAAGGCAATATGCTCAATAACATGACCCATCCAAGTACCTCGTTCTACCCGCATAAAAAAACCACCTTTACAACCTTCAGAACATCTGTGTTCTATCATGGTTGGAAACATTGCTTCAATTCGCTCACGAAAACCTTCAATCTTATCGGTTGGAGATTGTTCCATTTCCTCTAAATCTAATCGCATTTGGATTAGTTTTTTTCTTTTTACACTCCAAAGGTTTGGTCCACGTAAGGCTTGAATTTTAAGTATTTTCATTATTGGTCTTTGTTTTTTGTTGTAATAGTTACGAATCTGTTAAAATTAAGGATTTTTTGTTTTAATATTTTATTTTTTTTGAAAGAAATTTAAATTATTTTCTGTATTTTAAAACAGATGTTGATTTTCAGACTTTTACAAGCCAAAATAAACAGAAAAGACCACTATCTTCAAGCCCTGATAGGAATGGCATCCTTTTTTGTACTCATTTTTTACTTTTTAAAAAGTAACTTGACAAAAAAGATATAATGGATAGCAGGAAAATGGATTGTTAATAAGCCAAGTGTTTTGCTAAAAAATAAAATAAAATAAAATTGAAGGTTGATGGCATGAATTTGTTACTTTTGCCAAATGAATTCGATGAATAGAATTTATACTAATTGGGGGAAATATAACACTATATGAACTGTAAGGGTAAATTAATAATTATTGGTGGAGCTGTTGATAAAGGTAGTTTTACAGAAAATAAATTCGATAAAGACGTAGCAAAAAATATTAATTTCTTTGAAAAAGGAATTTTGAAACGTATTATTGATGAATCGAAGCATAAAGAAAAATCTAGAATTGAAATTATACCAACTGCATCAAGTATTCCTAAAGAAGTTGGAGCAGAATATGTAAAAGCTTTGCATTATTTAGAAGCTGAAAACACAGATGTTTTAAATATTGAAAATCGTGAACAAGCCAATAGTGAAGAGACTTTAGCTCGTTTAAAAGCAGCCGATGTTGTTATGTTTACTGGTGGAGATCAATTGCGTTTGACATCTATATTAGGTGGGACAAAGTTTCATGATATGTTGTTGGATAAATATGAAAATGAAGAATTTGTTTACGCAGGAACTTCGGCTGGTGCAGCTGCAGCATCTAATCATATGATCTATCAAGGTAGTAGTAGTGAAGCCTTATTAAAAGGTGAAGTAAAAATCACAAGTGGTCTTTCGTTAATTGACAATGTGATTATTGATACGCATTTTGTGAAACGTGGCCGAATTGGTCGTTTGTTTCAAGCAGTTGTTAGTAATCCAAGATTGTTAGGAATTGGTCTTGGTGAAGATACTGGACTTTTAATTAAGAATAACAATCAAATGGAAGCTATTGGTTCTGGTTTGGTAATTTTAGTGGATGGAAAAGAAATAAAAGAAACTAATTTAACTGAAATTTCATTAGGTGAACCAATTTCTATAAATCATTTAGTTACTCACGTAATGAGTATGCATGATCTTTTTGATTTGAGTACTTATAAAATGAAAATTCATACTTCTCAACACGTTTAAAAAAAATATTGCAGATTTTAGAAAGTAGATTTTACATCTGCTGGCTATTTTCTATATTCCAAAATCATATTTCTATGAAATTAATTATTCACGGTGGATTTTTTTCGGAATCATCGACATCAGATACGACAAAAGTTGCTAAACAAAATGCTTTATTGAGAATTGTAAAAGATTCTTATACTTATATGGAAACGCATTCTGCTTTAGAGACAGTAGTTTTTGCAGTTTCTTTGTTGGAAGATGATGCCTTGTTTAATGCTGGAATTGGTTCTCAAATTCAGAGTGATGGAAAAATTAGAATGAGTGCTTCTTTAATGGATGGTGTGACTAATAAATTTAGTGGTGTTATTAATATTGAAGAAGTAAAAAACCCAATTCAAGTTGCCGAAATTTCATTAAATGTTGACGATAGAGTTCTTAGTGGAGAAGGAGCAACCGATTTTGCAAGAAAAAATGGTTTTGAAAAATTCTCTACTGAAATTCCACAACGAAAAGCTGAATATGAAGCAAAAGCAAAATCAAACGGTCAAGGAACTGTAGGTTGTGTGGCTTTTGATAAAAACGGAAATATCGCAGTGGCAACTTCAACTGGTGGAAAAGGTTTCGAAATTGTAGGAAGAGTTTCTGATTCAGCAACAGTTGCAGGAAATTATGCAAATGCTTACTGTGGTGTAAGTCTAACTGGTGTTGGAGAAGATATTACAAGTAATGCAACAGCTGCAAAAATTGTAACTCGAGTTACAGATGGATTTACGTTAGAACAAGCTTTTGAAAAAACTTTTGAAGAATTAAAGCCTTATGATGGTTTTGCAGGTGCAATTGCTATAGATAAAAATGGAAATATGTTTCATCAAGATTCACATCCTACAATGGTTTTTGCTAGTTTTGATGGAATGAATGAAGAGGTTTTTGGATAATTTTTAGTTTTTGATGATTTTTAAATCAGTTTTAACTTGACTAGGTTTAAGAATTCTATCTTTTATATCAATATTAATTTCATACTTAATATTGTATAGTTCTAAAATTGAATCTAATTCTTTTTTGTTTTTCAAATTACTTTTTTTGTCGAATAAATGCTTGTTTAACATTCCAAAAGCATAACTTAATAAAGCAATTCCGACACTAATAAACACAGTTATTAATCCTATTAAAAGAATAGTTGATTTTCCTGTATTTATTTTTAATACTTCAGAAATGTATTCGTAGAAAAAATGTGTTAATAAGAAAACTCCAATTCCTAAAATTAGAAATGTAGTAAAATAAGAGTATACCCAAATTTTTTCCATTTTTATCTTTTTATGTTCAACGTTTATATCCGTTATTTTTTCTTTGAGAATTTTTCCAAATTTTATTTTATTGCATTTTGTATCAAACTTTGGTTTATCATTTGTTAAAATACAGAAGATTCCTTTTTTAAAATTTATACTTTGATTTAAGCATAATTCACAATGCTTAGTTAAGTTTGTTTTTTCAGAATTCATTTATAAAGATTAATCTTTTTACAATTACTTTTTTTTCATTTTTACTTTCTTGTAAATCAACTCAATAATAAAACAAATCGCAATTATTGAAAGTGCGATTATGACTCCGCTTTTATTAGATGTATATTGTTGAACGATTAAAACCAATAAAGCGGCAGAACAAAGTATGAATCCAATAAAAGGAATAACTTTATTCCCTTTTATTTCAGAAGAAAGCTTAAATCCTGTATAGTTTACAACAGCAAATATTAAAAGAAAACCAACGCTTCCAGCTGTAGAAATTGTTTTTAAATTTAATAAATTAGTCACAATTAAAGTTGTTGCCGCTGTAATAAATAATCCAATGGGTTGATTCCAAAGTTGACCTGTTAATTGATGGGGAAGTTCATCATCTTCTGCAATTTCATAACTTACGCGACTTCCTCCATACAATGAAGCATTTATAGCAGAAAAAGTGGAGAGTAAAGCAGCTACTGTAATTATAGTAAAACCAATTTTTCCAAGCATGGGTTTTGCGGCTTCTGCTAAAACATAATCCTGAGCACTTGCGATTTCTTTAAAAGGTAATGAACCTATGGTGACTGCTGCAATTACAACGTATAATATAATGACAAAAATTACAGAATAATAATAGGCTTTTGGAATGTTTATTTCTGGATTTTCAATATCTGGAGCTGCATTAGCAATTAGCTCAAAACCTTCATAGGCAACGAAAATTACCATTCCACCAGTCAAAAGATTAAGAGGTGCTTCCCAGCTTGAAACAGAAAGTTGACTCAAGTTTGGATTACCAAACAAACCATAAATTCCAATTATAACAAAAGAAATTAAAATAATTAGCTTAATTATTACAGCAAAAGATTCAATTTTCCCTACAATTTTAATGCTGTAATAATTTATAGCAGTAGCAATAATTACTATAGCACTTGCATAAATATGAAAATCAATTCCATTTCCTGTTAATTTAAATAGGTTAGGAGCATAAGAACCAAAAGCAGAAGCATAGAGTGAAAGCATAATAATATAACTAATCCATAAAAGATTGTTTATGCCACCACTAAAAATGGTTTTACCAAATCCTTCATTTACAAATCGCACTGTTCCTCCTCTATCTGGATATTTCTTAGAAAGATTAACATAACTGTAGGAAGTAACTAAAGCAATAATCCCAGCAAACAAAAATGCAAGTGGTGTTCCTCCTTTAGATAATGAAACAGCTAAACCTAAAACAGCAAAAATTCCGCCACCAACCATTCCTCCAATTCCTATTGAAATGGCATCTTTAAGCTTGATTTTAGAGTTTTTATTGTTTTGAGTTTCTTTCATAATTTAAAAACAGTAGTTTAAAAAGGTTTATTCTTTTTTCTCTAATTTCAAATCCTTAAAAGTCCAAAAAACCAAACGACTTGTTTTGTTTCCTTGACTCAAATCAATAGTTTTTACATCAGCTGTTCCCACTTTTTTAAGCAATTTATAAATAGACTTTAGATTTTCTTTCTTAGAAACTAATGTTGAAAACCATAAAGACTGTGTTTTGAAATGTATACTTTCATAAATCATATTAGTTATAAAAGCAATTTCACCACCATCGCACCATAATTCATTATTTACACCACCGAAATTTAGCGTTGGTTTTGCTGTGACTTCATTATTCAAATTTTTTACTTTTCGAATAGTTCCTTTTGTAGCTTCTTCTTTTGAACTATGAAAAGGAGGATTACATAAAGTCATATCGAAAATTTCACCTTCATTAATAATACCTTTAAATATATTTCGTTTTGAAGATTGCATTCTAAGTTCTACAGAATCCTTTAAAATCGAATTTGATTTTACAATTTTATCAGCCCATTTTATGGCTTGACCATCAATTTCAGAACCTACAAATTGCCAACCATATTCATTAATTCCGATTATTGGATAAATACAATTAGAACCAATTCCGATATCTAAAACTTTAATTTTTTTTCCTGTTGGAATTTCTCCATAAACTTCACTCAAAACATCAGCAATATGATGAATGTATTCAGCTCTTCCTGGAATTGGTGGACAAAGAAAACCTTCAGGAATATCCCAATATTCTATATTGTAATAAGTTTTTAATAGAGCAGCATTTAGTGTTTTTACAGCTTTTGGATTTGAAAAATCTATACTTTCATTTCCGAACTTATTGATAGCAACAAATTCTTTTAAAGTTGGAGTAGTGCTAATTAATTTTTCAAAATCGTAAGCAACATTATGTTTGTTTCTTGGGTGAAAGCCTTTTTTTTCTGGAGTTGTATTCAAAATAGTATTTGTTTTTGGTAAAGATAAAGCTAATAAATAAAAAAATCCCAACCTTTCGATTGGGATTTAATTTATAAGTAAGATAAACGGTTAGACGTTTTATTTAATTTTATTTACAACAGCTCCAAAAGCTTCTGGGTGGTTCATAGCTAAATCTGCAAGAACTTTACGGTTCAATTCGATGTTGTTAGCTTTTACTTTTCCCATAAACTGAGAATAACTCATTCCGTGTAATCTTGCACCAGCGTTAATACGCATAATCCATAATGAACGGAAGTTTCTTTTGTTTACTTTTCTATCGCGGTAAGCATAAGTTAATGCTTTCTCTACGGCATTTTTCGCTACTGTCCAAACGTTTTTACGTCTTCCAAAGTAACCTTTGGCTTGTTTTAATACTCTTTTTCTACGTGCTCTTTTAGCAACTGAATTTACTGATCTTGGCATAATTTTAAATGTGTTTTGTAGTAGGCGTCTTCTTTTTTCAAAGCACTTAGTTGCTCTAATACAGGGTTATTGAATTGTTTTAACCTTAAACAAATTTAGAAATCTCTAATTTCTTAGATAATTCTTAATTGTTGTTTAATGCTTTTCTCATCTGTTTTATGAACTAAAGCAGAGTGAGTTAAAGCTAATTTACGCTTTTTAGATTTTTTAGTCAAAATGTGACTTTTAAAAGCGTGCTTTCTCTTGATCTTTCCAGTACCAGTAACTTTGAATCGTTTCTTAGCACTAGATTTTGTTTTCATTTTAGGCATTTCTTCCTTATTTAATATTTATCTTACTTACTATCTTTATGCTGAATTTTGTTCAGCATCTTATCATTTTATAGAATACTTCAACAAATCTGTTTCAGTATCTTAATTATTTCTTCTTTTTCGAAGCAATAAACATAATCATACGTTTTCCTTCAAGAATTGGCATTTGTTCTACTTTACCAAATTCTTCAAGATCTTGAGCCAAACGTAATAATAATATTTGTCCTTGCTCTTTATAAATGATTGATCGCCCTTTAAAGAATACAAAAGCTTTTAATTTTGCACCTTCTTTTAAGAATTTCTCGGCATTCTTTCTTTTGAATTCATAATCATGCTCATCTGTTTGCGGTCCAAAACGGATTTCTTTAACAGTTACTTGAGATGATTTTGCTTTCATTTCTTTTTCACGCTTTTTTTGCATGTAAAGAAATTTTTTGTAATCCATTATTTTACAAACTGGTGGTTCTGCGTTTGGAGAAATTTCTACCAAATCAAGTTCCTGCTCTTCTGCCATTTTCATAGCTTCAGAAGTTTTGTAAATTTTAGGCTCACTATTGTCTCCCACAAGACGTACTTCAGGTACACGAATAAAGTTATTTATTCTGTGGGCATCTTTTTTTTCTACTCGAGGCTGGTAACCTCTATTGTTTCTTATTGCTATGGCTATAAATATTTAGTTAAACTTCAAATGTTTTTAATGTTTTTTGCACTTCCTCATTAACAAGTGATGCAAAATCGTCAATTGAAACGGTAATGTTACCTTTTCCATCTTGACCATGTCTTCTTACAGAAACCGTACCGTTTTTCTCTTCTTCCTCACCTATGATTAGCATGAACGGATATTTTTGTCCTTCAGCATCTCTGATTTTCTTACCAATTGTCTCGTTTCTGTTGTCTACGAGGGTGCGAATTTCGTGATTTTCTAGCAATTCTGAAACTTTTTTCGCATAATTTTCATATTTCTCACTCAAAGACAGTATAATAGCCTGTTCAGGCATCAACCAAAGTGGGAAATTTCCTCCTGTATGTTCAATTAAAATTGCAATAAATCGTTCCATCGAACCAAAAGGTGCTCTGTGAATCATAACTGGACGATGTAATTCGTTATCGCTACCTTTATAGGTAAGGTCAAAACGCTCTGGTAAATTATAATCAACCTGAATAGTTCCAAGTTGCCAACTTCTACCTAAAGCATCTTTTACCATAAAGTCTAATTTAGGGCCATAGAAAGCAGCTTCGCCATATTCAACAGTCGTGTTTAAATTTTTATCTTTAGCAGCATTGATAATAGCATTTTCTGCTTTTTCCCAATTTTCATCACTACCTATATATTTATCTCTATTTTCTTTATCACGTAAAGAAATTTGTGCTGTAAAGTTTTCAAACCCTAAAGAACCGAAAACATACAATACTAAATCTATTACTTTTTTAAATTCTTCATCTAGTTGGTCAGGCGTACAAAATATATGTGCATCATCTTGAGTAAAACCTCTAACACGAGTTAAACCATGTAATTCTCCACTTTGTTCATATCTGTATACGGTTCCGAATTCTGCATAACGTTTTGGTAAATCTTTATAGGACCAAGGACGTGCATTAAAAATCTCACAGTGATGAGGACAATTCATAGGTTTTAATAAAAACTCTTCTCCTTCGGCTGGTGTGTTAATGGGTTGAAAACTATCTGCTCCGTATTTGGCATAATGCCCAGAAGTAACATAAAGTTCTTTTTGACCTATATGTGGAGTTATAACTTGTTCGTATCCTGCTTTTTTCTGGGCTTTCTTTAAAAACTGCTCTAATCTATCACGTAAAGCAGCACCTTTTGGTAACCATAATGGTAAACCTTGTCCAACTCTTTGTGAAAAATGAAATAAATCTAATTCTTTTCCCAGTTTTCTATGATCACGTTTTTTAGCTTCTTCCAATAAATGGAGATATTCAGTCAATTCTTTTTGCTTAGGAAACGAAATTCCATAAACTCTAGTCAATTGTTTGTTCTTTTCATTTCCTCTCCAATAAGCACCAGCTACAGAAAGTATTTTCATAGCTTTAATAATTCCTGTATTCGGAATATGACCACCACGGCACAAATCATAGAAGTTAGAATGATCACAAAAAGTAATTGTTCCATCTTCAAGATTTGAAATCATTTCTGTTTTGTACTCATTGTCCTTATATATAGAAAGAGCTTCAGCTTTAGAAACCGGGCGCATTTTAAATTCATGCTTCTCTCTAGAAATTTCTAAAACTCTATCTTCAATTCCTTTAAAATCTGCATCTGTAAATTTTTCATCCCCAAAATCAACATCATAATAAAATCCATTATCAATCGCTGGACCTAATGTCAATTTAGCATTCGGAAATTTCTCTTCAATAGCTTGAGCCATTACGTGAGAAGTAGAATGCCAAAACGCTTTCTTCCCTTCATCGTTATTCCAAGTATATAATACTAAAGAACCATCGGTGATTAATTCGGTTGTAGTTTCAACAGTTGTATCATTAAAGGAAGCTGAAATAACATTTCTAGCCAGTCCTTCACTAATGCTCATTGCAACATCCATAGGAGTAGAGCCTTTTGCCATCTCCTTAATTGACCCGTCAGGTAAAGTAATTTGTATCATTGTATATATTTAATAAGATGCAAATATAAAACAAACCCTAAACACATACAATATATATAGGTATACATTTATTAAATAATATACACCTTATATATAGGTGTAGTTTTATTTGGAGCGATACTTCTGTCCTTGATTTATTTAGGTTTGGTTCCCGCTATGCATTGTATCTTTTCTTGCGATGCAGGAAGTGATTTTTTGTAAATTATTGCAATCGCAAGAAAAGGATGTCATTCCTATCGGGGCTAAACGAAGAATTTCAGGTGTTTTATTTATTTAGTTTGGGCGTGTTGTTAACAAAACTGCAAATAAATTGAATAGTAGGTTTACAAAAGGAATTAGTCACAGGCTAGCAAATAAGGTGCTAAATTGTCTTAAGTTTGGGTTGAATTAAAAATAATCAAAAATATTTCAAGTTGTAAATATCAGATAACCAAAGGTGTAAATAAAAAGGATAAAAAAGATTAGAAAATAAATAGAATAATTCTTGTGGAATAGAAAAAACATCCTACTTTTGCACCCGCATTAGAGCAGTAGTTCATATCATTATTGAGGCAGAGATTAGGTTGAAAAAAGATTAAAATTTTTTCAAAAAAAGTTTGCCAGAAGTAAAATTTTGATTTACCTTTGCCGTCCGTTAAATACGGAAAGCATTACAAGTTCATTGATTTATTGAGTGGGATTTAGGAGAGGATATTTTTTTAAAAATATTTCAAATAAAACTTGCGAGATAATAAATAAGTTGTACTTTTGCACCCG
>NZ_AUGN01000015.1 GCF_000422685.1 Flavobacterium gelidilacus DSM 15343
GATAATACATAAATATTACGCTGACTATCAGTAGCTATATCTACTACTACTTCTTTGTCAGAGGTTGAATTAATCCCTCCTCCAGATTGCAACCACTGAAAGTTTTGAGAAAATAGAGTTATGGGGAATAGTATAAAAGCAATAAGTAATAGGTAATAGGTTATAGGTAGTTTTGATTTCATGTTGCGTGTTTTAATAGTTTTTAAAAATACGAAAAATAATATCAAAACCCACGTTGCCTCTTAGCCTCAAACAATAAAATCGCTGCAGCTACAGAAACATTCATAGAATCAATTTCCCCTTGCATTGGAATTATGATGTTTTGAGTGCTTTCGTCTCTCCATTTTTGAGTTAAACCTGTAGCTTCAGTTCCTACAACTAAAGCAGTTGGAGTAGTGTAGTCGACTTTATGATATTCGTTAGAATTTTGTAAAGTAGCACTATAAAAATCAATGTTTTTTTCTTTTAAAAAGGCAATAATTTCTTCTGTTGTTCCTGATGCAATTTGGTTGGTAAACAAACATCCAACACTTGAACGAACTATATTTGGGTTATACAAATCACTTTTTGGATTGGCTAATAAAACAGCATCAATATTGGCTGCATCAGCTGTACGAAGCATTGCTCCGATATTTCCAGGTTTTTCGATGGATTCTAAAACAAGAATTAATGGGTTTTCTGGTAATTGTAAATCAGAAAGTTTTAAATTTTTAGTTTTCGCTATGGCTAAAATGCCTTCTGTTGTATCGCGATAAGCTAGTTTTTGATAGACTTTTTTTGATATTTCTATTTTTGGATATTCAGATATTCGGATATTCGGATTTTCAGACTGAATAAATAATTCTGGACAAAATAAAATGGTTTCTATTTCGTAATTTCCTTTTAGGGCTAATTCTATTTCTCGTTTTCCTTCTATTAAAAATGTACCTGATTGTTTACGCGCTTTTGCTTTTTCTTGCAATTGCACTAAGGTTTTGATATATGGATTTTGGATAGAAGTTATTTGTTTCATTTTATAGATGTTCAGATTTTCGGATGTTCAGATTTTCGGAAAGATATTTCGATAACATTTAATCTGAATATCTATAATCTGAAAATCCGAATATCTAAATTATTTATTTTCAAATTTCTCTTTATAACGTTCGTATAACTCAGTTTGATGACTTTCTAAACTAATTTGTCTCCCGTCGATAAGTGCTGTTGAAATTTTGTTTGTTTTCATATCTAATGCATCACCATCAGAAATGAATAAGGTTGCGCTTTTTCCAGTTTCTAATGTTCCATAGTTTGCATCAATTCCAAGTATTTTTGCTGAATTTGATGTGATTAGTTGTAATGCTTTTTCTCTATCCATTCCCCAAGCAGCGCATGTTCCTGCGTAAAATGGAAGATTTCTAGCTTGCATTCTTTCCATGTCACCTTCATTTTGTAATCCAACTAAAACTCCAGCATCAGTCAATAATTTTGCATTTTTGAAAGGTAAGTTTACGTCTTCATCTTCTAATATTGGTAAATCGTGTACTCTTCTTAAAAGTACAGATACGTTGTTTTCAACTAATAAAGCTGCGTTTTTATAGGCATAATAACCACCAACAATCGTCATTTTTTTAATGTTATTTTTCTTTTTGAATAAGATAGCATCGATTATTTCTTTTTCACCATCAGCGTGAATAAATACTTGTTTATCTCCACTTTCAATTCCTTTCATGCCTTCATAAGGAATGTCTTTTACTGAAACTTTTGAAGCAGCATAAGCTTTGGCATTATTGAAGAAATCTTGGATTTCGGTAGTTTGTTCATCGTATTTTTTATTTGGTTGAATTCCTCCTGGTTCTGCCCACCAACCCGCACGCGAGTAACTTCGTGGCCAGTTTAAGTGAATACCGTCATTTTCTTTTATTATTGCATCTTCCCAATTCCAAGCATCTAATTGAACGATTGATGAAGTTCCAGAAATTCTTCCACCTCTTGGTGTTATTTGTGCTAATAAAACTCCGTTTGGACGAGCAACTTCAACCAAACCTGATTCAGCGTTATAAGCAATTATACTTCTAATATGTGGGTTCATTTCACCTAATTCACTTTCATCATCTGTGGCTTTTACGGCATCAATTTCGACTAAGCCTAATGTTGTATTTGGAGCAATAAATCCGGGATAAATTTCTTTACCTGAAGCATTTATTACAATGTCATGTTTTGCAGGTTTCATTAGAGTTCCATCGCCAATTATAGCAATTTTTCCGTCTTTTATAGAAATAAGACTGTTTTCAATCACGGTTCCATTTCCAACATGAGCTCTTCCACCTAAAATGAGTATGCTTTTGGTTTGTTTCGAAGCTGGTGTTTGTTGTCCAAATGCTATTGTAGTTAGTAGTAATAAGAATATGTATTTTTTCATTTTAAAATGTATGTTTCAATTTGTTTTTTTTGTTTCAATTATTTCAGTTTTCAATTGATATTGAGCTTGAAATTTAAAATTCTTCAACAGTATCACAATGATAATGTTTTACTTCTTTTTTCTTTGGAGCTTGAGTTTTTAACCCTTTATTTTTTGCTTCCAATAAATTATTTATCAGCTCACTACGTTGTTTTTGAATAACGTCAAGAGTTGCTGTTTCTTTTTCTAAATCGTAGAAAATTGTTCCGTCAACTATAGTTTTTTCAGCTTTAGCGTAGATAGATAATGGATTATCTGACCAAAGTACTACATCAGCATCTTTACCAACTTTTATACTTCCCACTTTATTATCAACTTGTAATAATTTTGCAGGATTTAAGGTTACGAAATTCCAAGCTTGTTCTTCTGGAACGTTTCCGTATTTTACAGCTTTTGCCGCTTCTTGATTTAAACGTCTTGACATTTCAGCATCATCTGAATTTATCGAAACCATTACACCTTGACTTTGCATTAAAGCAGCGTTGTATGGAATTGCATCATTAACTTCATATTTATAAGCCCACCAATCTGCAAATGTTGAACCACCAACACCATGTTCTGCCATTTTATCAGCTAATTTATAACCTTCTAATATATGTGTAAAAGTTTGAATTTTGAAATTATATCTTTCGGCTAATTTCATTAACATGTTAATTTCAGATTGTACGTAAGAGTGACAAGTTATGAAACGTTTTTTACTGATAATTTCGTTTAAAACTTCCATTTCTATATCATAACGGTATTTTGAATTACTTGCTTTTTCTTTCTTGTATTCTAAAGCTCTAGTAAAATAATCTTCATAAACTTGTTCAACACCCATTCTTGATTGTGGAAAACGACCGCTTCCCCAATTGGATTGTTTTACGTTTTCTCCTAAAGCAAATTTGATGTATTTTGGAGCATCCTTTACAATCATTTCATCTGGAGAATAACCCCATTTTAATTTGATAAAAGCTGCACGACCACCAATTGGATTTGCTGAACCATGTAGTAAATTTGAAGAAGTAACTCCACCAGCTAGATTTCTATAAATATTGATGTCATCCGAATTTACAACATCTTCAATAGTAACTTCTGCAGATGAATTTTGTCCACCTTCATTAACACCGTTAGAAATTGCAATGTGCGAATGTTCATCGATTATACCAGCTGTTAAGTGCTTGCCTGTTGCATCAATTTTCTTTGCATTCGTGGCAGAAATATTTTTACCTATTCTGACGATTTTACCATTTTCGATTAAAACATCTGTTTCCTTTAGAATTCCTTCTTTTTCACCAGTCCAAACTGTAGCATTTTTGAATAGCAACGTTTCTTGTTTTGGTTTGTTTTCGTTTCCGTAAGCTAAATTTGGAAAAGTAACTGGAACCATAATTGGAACTTTTGGCTCTTCGTCTTTTTTGTCTTCTTTCTTTTTATCTTTGGATTTTTCGGTAACTTCCTTTTTTGTTGCTTTCCAAGAAGTTTCTTGGCCATTTTCTAGAACTACTTTTCCTTCTAAATAATTTAAGTTTTTTGTTCCGGTTAATCTATAATAGGCAGATTTAATAGAATCATTTGTTTTGACAACTAAATTTACCCAAGGTTCGCTGTAATTTAATTTAGTACCATAATCGATACTGTCTTTTGAAGTTTTAGCCTCTAATTTTTCAAGTTCACCTGAAATTTTCAAGTCAAATGATTTATTATCAAAAACCAAATTATATTCACCACGAATATCTTCGACATTCATTTTGTCAAGAATATTTCTATTTCCTTGAACCCAATTTTCGTGAATTTTACTGTCTTTATCAAAAATATCTCCAGAAACAATAATAAAGTTGGCTAAAGCTCCTTTTTTCAAAGAACCTAAAGTATTTGATTGGTTCATTAACTTAGCAGGAGTTTCAGTTAAAGCAGCAATAGCTTTTTCTTTAGGGAAACCATATAAAACAGCTTTTCTTAAGTTTTGTAAAAAGTCTTTTGCATCTTTATTATCATAAGTTGTTAGAACAAATGGAATATTATTGTCTGCTAAAATTTTCAAATTAAAAGGAGCTTGATTCCAAAATTTCATATCACTTAAACTCACTTGCTGCGCTAGATAAGGATCAGAAACATCATATGCATCTGGGAAATCTAAAGGGATAATATATGTTGCACCAGTATTTTTGATTTCATTTATTTTTTCAAATTCATTTCCATCTCCTTTAATAAGATAGTTAACTCCGAATTCTTTACCAATTTTATTAGCTCTTAAACTATTTAATTTATCACCAGCGTTGAATATTTGAATAAGATTTTTGTTTGCATTGAAACTTTCAAGTGCTAAATCTTTTGTTTTTGAAGCTCCTGTTGCATACCATTTTCCATCATGATATACTTGACGAATTAAAGCCATACTTCCCATTAAAGAAGAAGGATAAGATTGTCTAGAAAACTTACTTCTACTAAATGTAAAATGTTGTGATATTTTATTATTAAGAATTCTTGTTGCGTTATTTCCTTCATCATTTAAAGTCCATAATAAACCTGTTCCAGCAATAACTCCATCATTAAAGTGACTTAAAACTGTACCAAAACCAATAGCACGTAATTTTTCAGCACTTTTGTTTTCATAGTTTAAGTTTTCAAAGGCATTGTAATCTGTTTTTATATGGTCATTCCAATAATAACCTTCACGCGAAGAATCATATTGGGCCGATGAACCTCTTTCTGGTCGATCTGTTGGTTTCTGAATTCCAAATTCACTAAACACATCAATAAATGAAGCATAAATTGTTTTTCCAGTTGCATCAATTATAGTTGCGTTTTTTGGAATTGAAACTTTTGTTCCAACTTCTAAAATTTTTCCATCTTTAAAAAGTAAAGTGGCTTTTTCTAATTTTTGAGTTGATGAAACATAAATAGTAGCATTAGTTATAGCCACATGGTTTTTGAAAGATTGTTTTACACCGTCATTTTTGGGAAAATAATCTTGAGCCTGAACTGCTATTGTGAAACAAAACAGAAATAAAAATTTAATTAATCGCATTTAATCGTATATTATAATTAAGCCATAAATATAGTTAAATATGTATGTAAAAAAAATTTTTGTGAATTACTCTACAAAATTCCTCTTGCTTTAATTTCTAAATATTTATTAATAACATCTAACGTTAAGTTTTCGGGTTGTGTTAATACTGAATAAATACCGTATTTTCTTAATTCATTTACAATTAAACGTTTTTCGAAAGCAAATTTTTCTGCGATGACTTTATCGTATATTTCTTGAACAGTATTGGCTTTTTTGTCAATTAATTCGTTTAATTCTGTATTGTTAAAAAAGACAATAACTAATAAATGATTTTTAGCAATTCCTTTTAAATAAGGCAACTGTCTGTGCAAACCATCAAGTGTTTCAAAATTGGTGTAAAGAATTAGTAAACTTCTTTGATTAATTTTATTTTTGATATCAACATATAAACGGCTGAAATCACTTTCAAAAAAATCGGTTTTGATGTTGTATAGATTTTCTAAAATTAACTGCATTTGACTTTGACGTTTTTCAGCCACAACTCTATTTTCTACTTTTTTAGAAAATGCCAATGTTCCAGCTTTATCATGTTTTTTTAGAATTACATTTGATAAGACTAGTGTAGCATTAATAGCATAATCTAACAGACTTAAACCATTAAAAGGCATTTTCATGACACGACCTTTATCAATAATCATGTAAACATTTTGAGATTTTTCATCTTGAAATTGATTCACCATCAATTGATCTCGTTTCGCTGTAGCTTTCCAATTTATGGTTCTAATGTCGTCACCTTGTACATATTCTTTGATTTGTTCAAATTCCATTGTATGTCCAATTCGTCTAATTTTTTTTAATCCATATTGGGATAATGAATTCGAAAAAGCCATCAAATCATATTTTCGTAATTGAATATAAGATGGATAAGTTGGCACTAATTGATTATTGGCAAAACGGAATCTTTTAGAAGTTAATCTCAAAGGAGAACTTGCAAAAACATTTAAACTTCCAAAGAAATATTCACCTCTTTCTGTAGGTCTTAAAAAGTATTTGTATTCATCTTTTGATTGAGCACTAATTCGTCTGAAAACATTAAAATTTCTGACTTGAAACTGAAAGGGAATTTCATCAATAATTCTGGCATAAATAGGAAAAGTATATTTGCTTTTTATTCGAATAATGATTTCGTTTTCATCACCATTTGAAAGTTTTTCCGGAGTTTCACGAATTGCATCAATTGGGGATTTAGCTGTAAAAAGCAACAAAACATCAATAATTGTAAAGACAATAAAAATGTATAAAATATACCAACTGGCATTGTAAAACATTGGAAAAAAGTAAGACAACACAAAACAACCTATGATACCAATTAGGCAATAGAAAAAGAAATTAGTAAGGTAGAGTTGTTTAAAAAGTTGTTTCATTTTTTTTAAATTATCTTGGAATTTCTACAGAATCAATAATTTGTTTAATGATTTCAGTGCTGTTTAAGCCTTCCATTTCTCTTTCTGGAGTAACTACAACTCTATGTTGCATAACTGGAATTGCAGCTTCTTTAATGTCATCTGGTGTAACGAAATCTCTTCCTTTTATAGCAGCAAAACCTTTTGAGGCATTTAAGATTGCAATTGATGCTCTTGGTGAAGCTCCTAAATATAAGAACGGATTTTCACGCGTATTTAAAACGATTTTTGCGATGTATTCGATAAGATGAGGTTCAATTAAAATTTGTTTTACCAAGCCTTGAAAACTTAAAATATCACTTTGAGAAACAATTTTTGCAATGTCAGACAATTTGTCTCTGTTTTGTAAATCGTTTTCTTTGTGAATAATAGCAACTTCTTCTTCTAAATTAGGATAACCTATGTTTATTTTGAACAAAAATCTATCTAATTGTGCTTCGGGTAAACGATACGTCCCTTCTTGCTCAATTGGATTTTGAGTAGCAATTACGATAAATGGTTTTTCTAAAATATAAGTTGTTCCATCAGCGGTAATTTGTGTTTCTTCCATAACTTCAAACAAAGCTGCTTGCGTTTTAGCTGGAGCACGATTGATTTCGTCAATCAAAATGAAGTTTGAAAAAATTGGGCCTTTTTTAAATTCAAAACTCGATTTTGATAAATCATAAACAGAAGTTCCGATAATGTCAGAAGGCATTAAATCTGGTGTAAACTGAATTCGATTAAAATCAAGTGATAATGTTTTTGATAATAATTTGGCTGTAATGGTTTTTGCAACTCCAGGAACACCTTCAAGCAAAACGTGACCATTTGCTAGAATTGCAACTAATAATTGATCAATCATTTTAGATTGTCCGACAATTACTTTTCCAATTTCTGCCCTAACTTTTTGAAGACTATCTTGCAAAGGAGCTAGATCAATACGATTGTTGAAGTTTAAATTTTCGTTTTCGATTTCTTCTATATTATTTTCCATAAGGTAATTATTTGTCTTATTTGTGATTTAATTTTTCGATAGTAAGATTTAATGAAATGATATCATTCTCATTACATATTTCTTTTCTTTTTAATTGATTAATTAATTGAACTAATGCAGCAATATCTTCTTTTTTCTTTCCAGATTTCTGTTGAAAACGGTTTATAAAAGTAGCATCGAGTACAGTTGTATCAACTAAATATTCATTTCTTGTTTTTTCGAGGAAATATATTATTTTTTTATCAATGATATTTTTGTGATTTCCTTCTTGATAATATAGATTTCCAATCGTTTTTGTAAAATCGACAGTTGTGTTTCTTAAGGGTTCAATAATTGGAATTACTCTTTGTTTTCTTTTAGCGTTGAAGAAAATAAATATCAAAATACTGATCAATGAAATATACCAAGCCCAACGCAAACTTGCTTGACTTAAAATATATCGCATAGGTGATTGATTGAGTTGTGCATCATCATATGATTTGGCAAACCAATAGATTTTATCTTGATTTAAATAGGAAGTAATCTGCTCTACATATTCATAATTCTTGTTTTTCAACATATAATAATTGGTAAAAACTATAGGTTGAGTATGCAAGTAAAAATTTCCTTTTTTGTATGGAATTTTTATAAAGTTTGTCAAATTTTCTTTTGTACTATTTTGATGACCTAAAACTACTGTAGTTGTCGTATCAATTTTCGAAAAATATTTGGTAGAAACGCCTTTAGAATAGTAATAATCTTTAGGATTTAAATTTTTATTAGAAACTTTCAAAGCAAATGAATCCATAAAAATACTACTAGTTTCAATTTCAAAACCTAATGTATCTTTAAGATTTTTTGAGAAAGAACTTGAGCTGATAAAAACATCATTTCCTCTACTAGCGTAATAAAAAAGTTCGTCAACCGAATTTTTATCAATAGTAAATTCATCATTTATGTAAAGAATATCACCTTTAACCGTGTAAGTTGAGTCTTCATAATCATACTTGTCATAAAAATATTCATAAGGTGTATTGCTATGTTTTGTCACTTTTTGACTAGAAAATAATTTATCAGATTCTTGACTAAAAACATAAAGTCCAAACGGAATTTTATCATTCAAAGCAAACGTAGCTGACCAATTAATAGGTTTTGGTCTACTAGCATCTACAAATATGATTCCTATTAAAATAAGAACCAATAAAAAGATATATACTTTTAGATTTCTGTTCATGTTAAGGTTGAATGGCTTTTAGGAATGATTTTTCTGCTTTTTGAAAATCAGCTTCAGATATAACAAATTCACCATACCAACAATATTCATATATATATGATAAAAATTGAAATTCAGATTTAGTTTCAGCATTTTTAATTTCATACAAATAATCTGAATTGGTTTTTTCAATATCCCATTCAATAATATTTTTATCTGACATTGATTTTAGCAACCATAAATAATAATAACGTATTGAATTTCTATATTCTTTATCTGATTTTGAAGAAGAAATTAATTTTTTAAAATCTACAGTATGAATATTTTCTTCTACTAATTCAGAAACATTTATATTTTTTGAAGATTTTCCAAAAACCCAACCACCTTCTTTGTTAATGATGATTTTTATAATCATATAGATCACAAAACCAATAATTATAAAAGCAATGACTTTCATCAAAATACCAAGACCTGTCAATGTTCCATCTGTATTGCTAAAATCAAATAAATCGCTAAAAAATTCCCCAACGTTTTTCCAGAATCTATTCCAAGCGGATAATTTTGAATCATCTACTTTTTGTTCGTATAGAAATTCATTAGAAGTATATTTATCCTTAAATTTTGGTTCAAATTTTTTAGATTTAATGGTTTCTGTGTCATATTTTACATCTTCTTTTGGGCGCAACGAGTCGTTTTGTCCAAAACAAAAAGCAGTTATGAAAAATAAAATAGTTAAGAATTTATTCACTATCAGTTCCTATTAAATCAATATCATTTTTAATTACGTTGTTTTCTTTTTCTTCTTTACTGCTATAATAAATTATTCCTTGATTGATTAGAATCAAATTTTGTAACATATAATTAAATAGAATTGAAACAATCATTGCTATCGTCATCATAATAGTTATAAAGGATAACGCTTCAAGAGTTTGTTGAGAATTACCTTGCATAGCTTCAGGATTAGTAAAAACGGAGGCAACTCCAATTATGTAAGGCACAAAATAAACGATTCCTACAACAACTTGAACGATGATTAACATTATTACCGTTGAGCTAATTATCGACCAAAACTTACTTAAAACAAGACTAAATCCATTTATTAAAGAGACTAAATAGCTGTTTTCTGTAGAAATATAATCGTAATAACTTAAAGAAATCCAACTTATAATTCCGGGTAAAACAATAATAATTAAAGGAAACCCTATGATTACAAACATCAAGGCAATGAGTAATGCAAAAGCTATAAAAAAGATAGGAACAAATGTTACTAATGATGCTAAAAAGAAAAGAATAGATTTACCTAATTTAGATTTAATAAATCCGATTAAATTTTTAGTAGTAATTTCTTTTTTAGACTCAATTAGGCTTAAATAGGCTACAGGAAATGAATAATTGATTATACTAATTACAATGATTAAAACTAATATTGTAATTCCACCAATAATTAATATTGGTAAATTTGAAGTTAGATTATTCAACAATAGATTTTCTCCTGATTGCGTATTATTGATACCTGCAAAAATACCTTCAAAAAATATTTTCATTAAAAAATATAATAACACAACAAGGATTAGTAGAAATCCACCATTGATAATGAAATAATTTTTAAAGTAGTTTTTACCATAGATTTTAAAAAAATCGAAAGTATCGCTTACTAATTCATTAAAACCTCTTTTTTTATATAGTTGAAACATTTTCTTTATTTATTTTTTTGTGAACTTTAAAAGGGTAAATCAAATAATAATAACTTATGGCACTTAATGTTGAAAGTATGATGAAAACACTTAAAAAATGAGGCATGTCTATAGAATATCTGGTAATAAAACCTTCTAAAAAACCAGCAATAACTGTAAATGGCATTGTGCTTAAGAAGATTTTAAACGTATTTTTAAATCCGATTTTAAATGAGTTAAACCTAGAAAATGTATTGGGAAACAAAATACTTGCACCTAAGGCAAAACCTGCAGCAGCTTCAATTACCATTGCAAAAATTTCCATGGAACCATGAATCCAAATTCCTCTTACGCTTTCCCAAAAAACGCCTTCTCTGTAAAAGAAATATTGGAAAGAACCCAGCATTATACAATTGTTTATTAAGATATAAAATGTTCCAAAGCCTAAAAATATACCAAAGAAATAGGAGAGTGCTCCAACTCTTAGATTATTGAATGTAATACCAACAAAACTTCCCCAGTTAGTAGCTGATTTATAAACAGCAACTGGGTTTCCGTCTTTAATGTTTTCTAAAGACATGTTTACATAAGCATCACCCAGTATTAATCGAACAAAAGTATCATCATTTCTGGCAGAAATAGTTCCAATGGCTGTTAAAATTCCAAAGATTAAAAAAGCATACAAAACATAGCGTCTATATTGATAAACTAATAGTGGAACTTCAGTTTTAAAAAAATAAATTAGTTTATTTGTGTCTTCTCTTTTAGTTTTGTAAATCTTTTGATAGGTTTGCGAAGCCAAATGATTAAGATAAACAACAGTCTTACTTTTTGGATAGTAAGTTTGTGCATATGCCAAGTCATTAACCAAATGTATATACAAACTGGCTAAATCGTCAGGATTTTTTTTAAGTTTACCAAAAATAGCTTGTTCAAATTCAAGCCATTTTTCTTTATTTTGTTTTATGAATGCAACTTCTCTCATTAGAGGCTAAAATAAAAAATATGAATCAATTATCAATCACAACTACGCAAAATGTTAATATAAATTTTACAGCAGCTTCTGTAGGTTCAAGAATTGCGGGTCAACTACTTGATATTTTGGTTCTTATAGCTTATTCGGTTGTAATGTATTATATTATAGATTTGTCAGGATTAAGCAAAATGTTTGCTAAAATGGATGGCTGGTCTTCAGGTGCAATTATGATTATGCTGTTTTCACCCGTTATTTTTTACACATTAGTTTTAGAAAGCCTTTGGGAAGGACAAACTATTGGAAAGAAAATAATGAAGATGAAAGTGATCAAAATTGATGGTTATCAAGCGGGTTTTGGTGATTATTTAATTAGATGGTTGTTTAGATTAATCGAAGTATTGATTGGAAATGGTGTTATAGGTTTATTAGCCATAATATTCAACAAACGAAATCAGAGAATGGGAGATATGGCAGCAGGAACAGCTGTGATTTCTCTAAAAAGTAATATTAACATCAATCATACCATTTTAGAAGATTTAAACGAGGATTATGTTCCTACTTATCCATTAGTTATAAAGCTTTCTGATAATGATGCTCGGATTATTAAAGAAACTTTTGAAGTAGCTGTTAAAACTAGAGATTATGGGACTTTAATAAAATTAAGAGAAAAAATTATTGGTGTAACGGGCATTAAAAATCAATCGGGTAACGATCAAGATTTTATTAGAACTTTACTTAAGGATTACAACTATTATACTCAAAACATGTAATTTATCTTGTAAGATAGAGATAACCTACTAAAGGTTCATTATAGTCTGGATCATTTAGAAATACTACATAGTAGTACGTTCCAGTTGGAGCATATTTTTCGTCTACACCATTTTCAACATAACCATCCCAATCTGGTTTTGATTGATTTCCTGTCCAAAGCCATTTTCCCCAACGGTTATAAATTTTAACTTCAAAATTTAGAAAAACATCGCGTAAACCTTCAATAAAAAAGCCATCATTATAGCCATCAAAATTACCTGAAACATAATTATAAACAGTTGGTGGACAATTTTTTGTAGTTAAAAAGAAAGAAGTAAATCCATAACAATTATCGTTTTCTAATCGAATGTAAATTTCTTGTGGAGTCGAATTAGCTACAAAATTAGACGTATTAAAGATTGGATTAGTTAGATTTAATGCATCATCAATTGTTGTATAAAAATTGGCTATTTGATTAGAATCTGTTTTTACCAAATCTTCGTAATGAGAAAAGTTGAATGTACCTTTTGTTAAACCTTCATTACAAGAAACCAAATCATCTAATTTATTGAAAGAAGGAGCGCTGTTTTGAATTATAGCCTGTAAATCAACATTATTATTTTCGTTAATTTCTGTCACAATTCCAACACCAGTACCAATATCATCAACTACAAATTGTAAGTCAAAATTTGCAGGAATATCAAAAGGTAATAAAATACTAATTTGATCACTCCAACTTCCGCCAATAGGAATAGGTGTTAACGTTTCTGTATATTCAATAAATTCACCATTAGCATAAATTGAAATTGGAGTTCCAGCAGGAAGAATTTCAGTTGAATTTAAATTATAAACCGTAAAATCAACTAATAAAATATTTGAATTACAAACTTGATTAGTAACGTCGATAGAAATAGTAGCATCAGGAAGTTGACTATTTAATTTTGAAACAATAGCATTAATCATCACAAAATCTTGGTTAGAAGTCATTTGAATGTCAGCTGAAGTGTCTCCAATAGCAATGTTATTCTGAATGCTATAAATATCCAAATCCATATTATAAAGATCTGTACTATTAGTTATTGTATTTGTGCCATTAAATGCATTTGTTGGAGGATTTAAAGTGTTACTTAAAATATTTCCGTTGATAGAAAGGGTTTCGTTATTAGATAAACCTACATCACCTTCCCACGCGAGAAATCCAATTTTTGCATCATTATTATCAATTACATTAAGTGAGTTTAAAGTAATATTTAATTGATTTTGGACTTGCGAAACGGCTTGTAAACCGTCATAAACGTTTAATTGGTTTAAAGGTAAATTCGGATTATAATAAACCACAACAATTGCCCAGCCTGCAAAATTAGTGCTGTTTTGAGAATGTAAATTAATAAAACTAGTGACATCTAAATCCGATAAGGTATAATTTCCATTTCCAGTAGATTGTATTTGAGATGTAATATCTGTAAAAGCACTAAAAAAATTAAACTGTGTTTGTAGAACATTACTAAAAGTCCTTTGAGCAGTTATATCAACACCATTTAACTTGACATTAAAATCACCTGTTCCGCAGCCAGCCCAATATAAAAAAGCTTTTTCAACGACATCATTGGGTTGCAATATTAGCGTTGCAGAAGAAGTTGTGAAAATAGCTGGAGTTCCCTGAAAAGTATTTTCTACAGGATTCATAGTGTTACCTAAAAAAGTAAAATCATATCTACCATTAAATTGTTGGTACAAAGAAACATTTTGCCCTTTCATATTTATAGTAAATAACAAAGATAAAATCAGTATTTTTGAAAAAAATAAAGAGTAGTTTTGTTTCAAGATTAGTTAATTTTGATACTAATTTATTAAAAATTAAGTTATTCAGTTAAGAATTTGAATTAATTCATTAAAAATAGTTGTGAAAAACATCACTATAAAACAATATACATCTGATTATTATTCACTTTGGAACGAATTTGTAGCTAAAGCAAAAAATGCAACTTTCTTGTTCCACAGAGACTTTATGGAATATCACCAAGATAGATTTGAAGATTTTTCATTGCTAGTTTTTGATGCGAAAGATAATTTGGTTTCTATTCTACCTGCCAATAGAGTTGAAGATACTCTAATATCTCATCAAGGATTGACTTATGGAGGTTTTGTTTTTTTAGAAACTATAAAGTTAGATAATGCAATGGTAATTTTCAAATCAGTTTTATCGTTTTTACATAAAAAAAATGTTTCAAAATTGCAGTTGAAACAAATGCCTTCAATATATTTAGATTGCTTTACTTCTGAAATTGATTATGCCCTTTTTATAATTAAAGCTAAAATGACTAGACGGGATAATTTATCCGTAATTGATACTAAAAAGTCATACAAAATAGCTAAATCTAGAAAAGAAAATATTAGACGTGGTGCCAAAAACAACTTAGAAATTAGAGAAGAATTAAATTTTAAGTTATTTTGGAATGAAATATTGATTCCGAATTTGAATAAAAAACACCAAGCAAAACCTGTTCATACAGTTGAAGAAATCACTTTTCTTCAAAAACGTTTCCCAGAGAATATTCGACATTTTAATGTTTATGATGGCGAAAAAATTGTTGCTGGAACGACTGTTTTTATATCAGAACATGTTGCACATCCTCAATATGTTTCGGGTAACGACGATAAAAATCAATTGGGTAGCTTAGATTATTTATACCATCATTTACTTGCCGAAGTTTTTAAAGATATAGACTATTTTGATTTTGGACCTTCTAACGAAAATCAAGGAAAAAATATAAATGAAGGCTTATTGTTTTGGAAAGAAAGTTTTGGAACTAAAACAGTTGTTCAAGATTTTTATGAAGTTGAAACTGCAAATTACGGTTTGCTTGATACTGTTATGCTATGATAAAATTTTTAGATCTTCAAAAAATAAATGCTCAATATCAAGATGAATTTCAACAAAAAATGAAATTAGTTTTAGATAAAGGATGGTTTATTTTAGGAGATGAAGTAAAACAATTTGAAACTGATTTCGCCAAATTTACAAAGGCTAAACATTGTATTGGTGTTGGAAATGGGTTAGAGGCTTTAGTTTTGATTTTTAAAGCCTACATTCAACTAGGTTTGATGCGAAAAGGAGATGAAGTCATTGTTCCAGCAAATACCTATGTAGCTTCAATTTTAGCAGTACTTCAAGCGGATTTGGTTCCAGTTTTAGTTGAGCCCAAGATAGAAACGTTTAATATTAATCCAGATTTGATTTCAGAAAAAATCACTTCAAAAACAAAAGCAATTTTACCGGTTCATTTATATGGACAATTATGTGAAATGGATAAGATTAATGAAATTGCCAAACAACATAATTTATTAGTTGTAGAAGATGCAGCACAATCTCACGGAGCAATTTTTGATGGCAGAAGTCAGAATTTAGAATTTAGAAATGCTCAAGCTTATAGTTTTTATCCAGGAAAGAATCTTGGTGCTTTAGGAGACGCTGGTGCGATTACAACTAATGATGAGGATTTGGCTAAAGTATTGTATTCATTAAGAAATTATGGTTCAGAGAAGAAATATCAAAATGAATTTGTTGGTGTGAATAGTCGTTTAGACGAAATTCAAGCTGCTTTTTTGAATGTGAAATTACCTTATTTAAATGAAGATAATCATAAGCGAAAAACTATTGCAAAACGTTATTTGGCTGAAATTAAAAACGATAAAATAGAATTACCTTTTTGGGATTTTTCAAACAATCATGTGTTTCATTTGTTTGTAATTCGAACAGAAAATAGAAACAAATTACAAGAATATTTAAAAGATAATGAAATTGATACTATGATTCATTATCCAATTCCACCGCATAAACAAAAAGCATTTGTTGAGTGGAATAATTTGTCATTTCCAATTACCGAGAAAATGCATGCTGAGGTTTTAAGTATTCCGATTTCTCCAATTATGACAAAAGACGAGATTAGTAAAGTCATTCAAATTTTAAATCAATATTAATGGATATAATTCAAAAAGTAAAAAATATTGTTTTTGTTAAATTTAGAATTCTAAAGTACAAATGGCTTTCTAATTGTAAAAATATAAATGGAAGACCTAAGTTATATCATCCTTTATTAATAGAAGGAAATGGATCAATTAAATTTGGTAAAAATGTTCAAATTGGTGTAAAATCATCACCAAACTTTTACTCACATTATTCCTATTTTGAAGCAAAATATCCAGAAAGCAAAATCATTATTGGGGATAATGTTTCAATAAATAATAATTTTTCGGCAGTTTCTTTTTCAAAAATAACGATTGAAGACAATGTTTTAATTGGTGTGAATTGCTCAATTATTGATACTGATGGACATCAATTAGAGATAGATAAAAGAGCAGATGGAATTCCTAAAGTAGCTGAAATTGTTATTTCTAAAAATGTTTTTATAGGTGACAATGTTTCCATTTTAAAAGGAGTAACAATCGGGAAGAATTCTGTTATTGGATTTGGATCTGTTGTTACTAAATCGATTCCTGATAATGTAATTGCAGCTGGAAATCCAGCAAAAATAATAAGAACTATTTAATTGAAATTTTTCACTAAAAATAACTCCTTAAAAGTACTATCGTTGAATTCAATATCAGTGATGGTTAGTTTTGTATTGGGAATATTTTCCTCAAAAATTATAGCTTTTTTTCTTGGTACAACAGGAATGACTTTGTTAGGAAGTTTTAGAAATTTCACAACCATGTCAAAATCAATTGCGACACTTGGAGTAAGTAATTCTTTGGTAAAACTTGTAGTTGAAAATAAGGAAGATGAAAAAGAATTATCATTAATATATTCTACTTTTTTTTGGTTGTTTTTAGTGATTTCGGTTGTCGTTGGTATTGTTATTTTAATTTTTAGTAGTTCAATTTCTGAATTATTATTTTTTTCAACGGATTATAAAATTCCGATTCAATTTTTTTCTTTGACATTACCATTTATAGTTATTAATACGTTTTGGATCTCTATTTACAATGCTTTTGAAAGGTTTAAAACTATAATATTAATTCAAGTTATTTCAAATGTTTTAGTTTTTATTGTCACTGCATTATTAATTTGGAAACAAAATATAGTTGGTGGATTATTGGCAATTGCAATTTCAGAAATCATAATGGTTCTGGTGACTTTTATTTTTATTAAAAGAGAAAAAGGTTTCTTTAATTTTGAAGTAAAAAGAGTTTTAAATAACAAACATCTAAAAGAAATCAGAAAATTTTCTTCAATGGCTTTGTTAAGTGCTATTATAATTCCAATAACGCTTATTTCAATAAGAAACTTATTAATACAAAGCTATACATTTCAAGAAGCAGGAATTTGGGATGCAGTAATAAGATTATCTGGATTTTATATGTTATTGTTCAGTTCTGGCCTTACATTGTATTATATGCCTAAATTAGCATCATTATCAACTGATGAGGAGTTTAAAAGTGAACTAAAGGAGTATTTCAAAACACTTGTTCCAATTTTTATTCTAATGATTGTTCTGATTTATCTTTTTAAAAATTTAATAATAAATATTGCTTTTACTCCAGAATTTAATAAGGTTTCAGAAATATTAATTTGGCAATTATTAGGCGATTTTTTTAGAATTATGTCATTAGCTTTTGGATATCAGATTTTAGTAAAAACCATGATGTTTAAGTTCTTTTTTATTGAAATAGTATACAATTTGTCTTATTTCATTTTATCTTATTACTTAATGCAAAATTTCGCATCAGAAGGAGTTGTAATGGCTTATTTTTTTGCTAATGTGCTAATGTTTTTTGTGTTTCTAATTATGTTTAGAAAAGTATTATTTAAACAAAAAGTTTAGACCTTTTTTTAGAACTAAAATATTGAATATTTATCGCCAATAATAGCAATATAAAAGGGAAAAAAACAATATGAAATCTATCTCCTTGTCCACAAGAAACTCCAGACGTTAAAAATGTATAAGAAATAAATGCACTTATTATAACTACAAATTTGTCTTTATAAAGCAGTAATAAAGTAAATAGGCTCAATAATAAACCTGTTATCGTTAGAAACACATTACTATAAATGGTGAAATTATATAAGTTTGATTTTATGCTTTCAAAATAGGAAGTGCTTTTTATATTTACGACATCATTTAAAATAATATTTCCAGTTGTACTATTCTCATATAAATCATCTGTATAAGCTTTTAATAAATTAATTTTATTGCCTTTTAGTTGATTTTTCATATCCTTAAAAACTTCAACTTTTGATTCTTCATAGCCAAGTGAAAATAAATATTTACCTCTTTGATTGTTAAATTGCGAATAGTCAACATCGTTTTTATAACACATGGCTTTGCTTCCAAGATAATTATAATAAGTAACAGAATCAATGTAACTGATTGTAAAATTTCCAAATTGGTATTTTATTCCAGCACACTGAATAAAGACTAAAAAGAAGCTAAAGTAGAGTAGGTAAAATGATTTGATTTTATAGTATTTAATAATATCTTTTATAAAAAAGAGTAAAATAAAAACTGCAAAAAACTTTGCTCCAGGTCTAATTAGCATTGAAATTACAACTACAGATAAAAATAAAGCTAAATAAAGTGTCTTAGATTTAGTTCTAAATAAATGATAAAAATAGAAGGCAAGAACAATAAAAAATATAAAAATATTTTCTGAGAGCATGTGAAAAACAGAAATCACATTTCCAATAATAATCAAATTTAGTAAACTTAAAAAAAAGGCTTTTTTATCAGAAATATAGTGTTGTGCAATTTTGTAAATTAGCAGTGTAGAACCAATCCAACAAAATAAATTAATATAATAAGTGTTTGCATAAACTTCCATGGCTGAATTTGTAAACAAAAACGGAATTCCATGAATTAAAGCTAACACCATTGGTCTTAAGTTATGACCTCTATAATAGTAATATACATTTTCGGCAGATTCATAATAACTTCCAGAATCTAAATAGATTATTGACTGAATGTCAAGTTGTAATAAGTAACTTAAACTCTTAATGAAAATTAAAGAAATTAAAATTAGTAAAAACTCATATTTATATTGAAATACTATTTTTTTCAATTTATCCATTTTTCAAGATATTTTTCAGCGATTTTAATATAGTCATGTTCTTTTTTTAGAAAATCACTAGCTTTTTGACCTATTTCAATCAATTTTGAAGGATTTTCGATTAAAAAAGATAATTTTTCAACCAAATCATTCACATCAGGTAAAGCATTAATTGCAACTTCATCTTCTTTTAAATGATAATACTCTAAAAACTCTTTATCTGCACCAGTAAACACTACTTTTCCTTTTGCCATTGCTTCTAAAGCATTATAACCTTGATCATAACCATAAACTTGGTCTAACAAAATGTGACAATCATTATATATACTAATATATTGTTTATAAGGAATATTTGTAGTGATTTGAATATTGAGTTTATCTTTATATTTTTCTTCTATAATTTCCAATGCTTTTTCGAAAAAATGAACTCCTTTTTTAAAAGAATTTCCAGAATTTATCCCTAAGAAAATATTGATTTTACCTGAAATATCTAACTTTTTATATTCAATTTGAGTTAGATTAATTGGATTTGGAACCATTCCAATATATTTCGGATTTTCTTTTAATGGATTTACATAATCTAAATCTGTAGCAATAACTCCAGAAATATTCTCATATAAAAAATGATGTATTTTTTGATGTATTTTTGTCAAATAGTTAAACATAAAAGCATATTGTTCTTTGGCTTCGACAACTTTTTCAAAATACGGATTCATTATAGAATAACGCTCCTTTTTTTGAAGCATGTGATTTAAAGTCATGTAATCAACACCACTACACAAAAGAAATACTTTTTTGTTCTGCTTGAATATTTTTTTTAGTAAATAAAATTCAAATTTTTGTGTGGTTTGAATTGGAGCTTCATTTATCAATTGAACAACATCAAAGTTTTTTAATTTATTCAAATGAAAATAAAAACGAATGCCACGTTCAATTTTTGAAATATCAAATTTAGTGGTTCTATAAATAATTTGTCTTGGAATATTTCCTAATTTGCTTTCGCACAAAATAGCACGATTTGAATAATCTGACGGAAAGTTTTTAAAGCCATCACCATTGTTGATTAAGACAACTTCGTGACCTAAAGCCACCAAACCTTCTTTCAAAGAATTGTGCAATCGACTAAACTCGCCTACAAGTAATATTCGCATTTAAAAAATTATTTTACATTTGCTAAAATACATAAAATTTAAGATTGCAGAATGAAGATTAACGATTTTTGATTTCAGAATTTTTTTGTGCTACTTTGAGACTTCTTTGTGTAACTTTGTGAAATAACCCTACGAATATTGAATCAAAAAAATAAACCTTTAAAAATCTGTTTAACAACGGTATCACTTTCTGGTGGTGGAGCTGAAAGATGTGCTGCATCTTTGTCGCATTACTTTGTAAATCAAGGTTTTGAAGTCCATCATGTGGTTTTTGCAGGAGAAATTAAATATGATTATTCAGGTGAATTATTACATCTAGAAACCTTAAAAGATAAAAACAATAGTATTTTTAGTCGTTTCAAAAGATTTTTCGCTTTAAAAAAGTATTTTAAGAAACAGCAATTTGATATAATTATTGATTTTAGAGTCAAAGAATTTTATTTGCAAGAATTTATTATTCATAATTTCATTTATAAGAAATTTATACAAACAATTCACAGCAATTTTATTGAACATTATATTCCAAAAAACAAGTTTTTAGCCAAGCATTTATATAAAAAGGTTTCAGATATAGTTGCAGTTTCAAGTGAAATAGAAAAAAGCATTCAAGATAATTATTCTTTTAAAAATCTGACTCAAATTTATAATCCTATTGATTTTTCAAGCATAGAAAAACTGCAAAATGAACCAACAAATTTAGATTTTAAGTATGTTTTAGGAGTTGGAAGAATGGAAGATAATGTAAAACAATTTGATCATTTAATTGAAAGTTATTCAAATTCTAACCTACCAATACAAAACATCAAATTAGTTATTCTTGGTGAAGGAAAATTGAAACAAAAATGGCAAGATTTTGCTAAATCACTTAAACAAGAAGATAATATAGTGTTTTTAGGAAATGTTCAAAACCCATATTCCTATTATTCTCAAGCTTTATTTACTGCTATGACAAGCAAATATGAAGGTTTTCCAATGGTTTTGTTAGAATCTTTAGCTTGTGAAACTCCTGTTATTTCTTATGATTTACATTCTGGTCCAAGCGAAATAATTTTTCAAGATGGAAACGGAATTTTAGTCGAAAATCAAAATAAAGTAGCAATGACTGATGCTTTAAACGAAATGGTTTCAAATAAAGAATTATATTTACATTGTAAACAAAATGCTAAAAGTAGTGTGGAACGATTTTCACTAGAAAGTATTGGAAATCATTGGTTACAAATTTTTAACGAATTAGAATAATGAACATAGAAATAATAGACATTCCAAAAGTAGAAGATTATAGAGGAAATTTGGCCATCATAGAAAAAGATGTAGTTCCTTTTGAGATTAAACGCGTTTATTATTTGTATGATGTGCCTAGTTCTGCGCAACGTGGTGGACACGCGCATATAGATCAATCAGAATTTTTAATTGCTCTTTCAGGAAGTTTTGATGTGGTTTTAAATGACGGAAAAACAAAAGAGAAAGTGACATTAAACAAACCAGATAAAGGCTTGCTTATCAAAACTAATGTTTGGAGAGAATTAGATAATTTTTCTTCTGGAGCCGTTTGTTTGGTTCTAAATTCGGATGTATTTTTAGAAGAAGATTACATCAGAAATTTTGATGACTTTATTTCGTATTTGAATAAGTAGCAACTTTAATTCCTTTATTCATTAGACGCATTTTTATAGAGTCTAAAAATAGAAGTCCACTCTTTGGCACATATAATAAAATAACCTGTTTCCAATTTAAATTTCGTAATTGAATAGGTTTTATAATTTTCTTCCAAAGTGATTTATCTCCATCTTTTTTGAGTTTTTTTACTAAAACATAACGCAAAAAATCTAGTTGTTTTTTTAAATCTGGATTTGTTTTTGCCCAATCTTCATACTTATCATAATCAGGAATTTGATAATGTAAAATTGAACTTCGAGTTATTTGATTATCTGTTTGCATAAAGTAACTCATTTGATTTGTGTTACTATAAGCTAATTTGAAAAAATAATTCGCACGAATATTAAAATCTATATCTTGAGAAAATCTAATTTTTTCATCATAATAGCCCACTTTTTCAAAAACCGATTTATGAAAACAAACAGAACCATGATTATAAATGCCTTGTTTAACATTTAATTTGAAAAAATCTATTATTCCTTCAAAATTATCAGCTAAAGCATCAGAATTATTAAATGGTTTTAAAACTCTATTACCATAAATTTCTTCATAATTTGTCCCATAAATTTTTGCTTCAGGAAAATTTGAAATCAAACGATGAATAGTTTCTAAAAAAGTAGTTTTCCACAAATCATCAGCATCTAAATACATAACATATTCAGCTTTTGCATTTCGAATTCCAGTATTTCTTGTGGCTGATAATCCTTTGTTTTTTTCGTGATGAATTAAAGTAACTTTATCAGACAAATAGGATTCTATTTTTGATACACTTTTGTCAGTTGAACAATCATTTACAATAATAACTTCAAAATCCGTAAACGTTTGGTTGAGAATGCTTTTTAAAGCACTTTCAACATAGTTTTCTTTGTTGTATAACGGAATAATTATTGTAAAAAAAGGCATTTTAATTAATTATGAATCATGAATTATGTGCTGAAAACTTTTATCTTCTTCAAATATATAGTCAAAAATGGAATTCCAACCGACAAAATCAGGTTTCTTTGAATTTTTTGTTTCATCAAATTCCAATTTATTAGTAATAAATAGTTTTAATTTTTCAGCTAATTCATCTGAATTTGAAGGATTAAAAAAACTTACTTTATTATAATTTCCAACAGTCTCTTTTGCATAAGGCAAATCAGATACAAAAATGGGTTTGTTAAATTCTTTTGTTTCAGTTAATGGCAAACCCCAAGTTTCAAGTTTTGAAGGAAATAGTAAAGCATTCATTGCTTCATAATATCCTGCAACTTCATTTCGATTTAGTTTTCCAACGAACTTAAAACATTCATATTTTGAATAAGTTTTATAAATAGATTTTGCATACTTATTTTCGTTTCCAGAAATGGTAAAGTGAACTTCTATTTTATTTTGTGTTTCTATTGGTAATTTAAGAATAGCATCACAAATACATTCAAAATTTTTAAACATTCTAGGGAAACTTGGATAAAAGAAGTGAACTTTTTTAGGATTCAATTCAACTTTACTTTTGTCAATATTCACTTGAGTTTCTGGATAAGCAACTTTACAATTTTTAATAGAAAACCATTGTTCAAATTGATTTTTTATCCAGTGTTGTTGTACAAAAACAGCATCATTTGAATGAATGTTTATTTGGGTTAAATACTTGTAAAACTTAGAAAATAAACCTATTTTAAATCCAAAAAACCATTCTCTATTACTTAATTTGTAAAAAGGAGAAGGATTATGATAATAGACATACTTGTTCTTTGAAACTACATTTGGGGATAAATCATGCATTGAAAACCAAACATCAGCTTTAAACTCTTTTGATAATTTCTTAAAATGAAAGTATTCATAATACAAACGAAAAAGCCAATTTTTTTTTGATTTTGGAAACTCAATATATTCAATATTTGGTGTAGAAAAGAGTTTTTGTGAATTAACTAAAGCAATAATTTTAATGTTTTTGTTCGTAGAATATTTTTCAAGTTGATTTAAACAATCCGTCATTATTGAAAGTATTCCACTATCAACAACATTTATACCAGATATGACGATTTTTTTTTGACTCATTATAATTTAAATAAGCCATATTTTAGTATACAATATATAGCATGAAAACCATCTTTCCAATTGATTTTTTTACCTTCTTCATAAGTTCTTCCATAATAGGAAATACCAACTTCGTAAATTCTAATTTTTGAGATTCTTGCAATTTTTGCTGTAACTTCTGGTTCAAAACCAAAACGTTTTTCCTTTAAAGTTAAAGATTGTAATAATTTCGTGTTGAATAGTTTATAACAAGTTTCCATATCTGTTAAATTCAAATTTGAAAACATATTGGATAAGAAAGTCAAAAATTTATTTCCGATTGTATGCCAGAAAAATAAAACTCTATGAGCATTTCCACCCATAAACCTTGTACCATAAACTACATCTGCAAAACCATCTAAAACAGGTTGTAACAAAATAATATATTCTTTTGGATCATATTCTAAATCAGCATCTTGAATTATAGTGTAATCTCCTTTTGCATTTTTTATTCCAGTGTGAAGTGCTGCACCTTTTCCTTTATTAATTGCATGTTCAAAATACGTAATATTTAAAGAAGTATTATTTGAAATGTATTTTTTAATAGAATTTGAAGTATTATCAGTAGAACAATCATTAATTATGATAATTTCTTTTTCAATATTTTGAGGTAAAGTAACATTTTTGATTTTATCTAAAATCAGATGAATAGTGTTACCTTCATTGTAAACTGGGATTATAATACTAAGTAATTGCATATTTTAAATTGTAAACAATACAAATCTACATTTCTAAATCTGAATTACAATAATTTAGTTATTTTTGTTCAAATTTATTTCTATTGAAAAAGATTGTAGAAAAGTTAAATCCAAAAGTGATACTGTTATTTATTGGAATAATATGGATTACTGTTTTTTGTTATTTATTGCAATTAGAACATCAAACCTATATTTTTCCAGATACATATTCGTATATTTTATCCATAAAGCAATTATTTTTTGAGTTTAAATTTAACGACCATAGGCCTTTTCTTTTTTCTTTTTTAAACGGAATTCCATTGCTGTTTAATTTGCCTATTGAATATGTTTTTAAATGGAGTTTTCTGTTAAATTCTATTGCCTGGCTTGGTACTATTTTACTACTTTATAAAATTATTTCAGTTTCAGTTACAAAAAGGATAGCTTTTGTTTTTTCGTTAGTGTATATATTCACAATTGGAAGTTTAGGTATTGTTTTTCATTTATTGACAGAACCAATTTTTACATTTTTTCTATCTTTTGTTGTTTATCTGTTTCAAAAATTTGAATTGACTAAAAACAATAAATTTTTAACTTTTGCAATTACTCTTTTAATACTTACTCTTTTAATAAAGCCAATATTAAAATTTTTCATTTTAATTGTAATTATTTTTTATTTTAAAAATATTATAAATGTGTTAAAAAGTAAATTTTCACTACTTATATACATAGCAATAAGCTTAATTCTTTTGCAGATGTATTCCATAAAAAAAACATACGGAGATTTTACTATAAGTACTATTGATACTTCTACTTATTATAATTATTTGGGAACAAAAGCTGATTGTTTTAAGAAAGACATTAAGTTTGAACAAGGAACTAACCCAAGGCATGTTTATTTGTCTAAATTATCTAATTTAGAAAGAAAAAAAATTGCAATTGAGGATTTTAAAGAACAATTAAAATCGAATAAAATAAACTTATTTAAAGCCTATTTTTCTAATTTACACATAAATTCAACTAAAGGAAGTGCAAGTATTTTTGGTTTTGAAAATAAAAGGAATACATGGTTTTTCAATTCTGTTCAATTTGTTTTTAAAGCAATTTCTAAAGGACAAAATGTAATTTTTACGATTTTTGGTGTAATTGGTTCAATACTATTTTTAATAAGAAATAAAGAAAAAGAAAAAGAGCTAAAACTAGTTTCTTTAACAATATTATATTTGTTCTTTATATCTGGTATTTCTAGTGATCAAGGAGATAGGTTCCATATTGTATTTTTTCCATTAGTTCTCATTCTAGTTGCTAATCTTTATCATAAATTTCAAATTGAAAAGTAAATTCAAATATCATCTTTTATTGCTACTAATAGGTTCAATAAACCTAATTGTTATTAATTATTTACTACAATTAAACAGTCAACAATTAGTTGGAAATGATTCATTGAACTATATTGAATCAGCACAGTTTTTATACAATGATTGTAAAGCTCATTATTATAGACCATTTGTAATGGCTTTTATTACTGGTTTGCCACTTTTGTTTTCAAATTCTGTTACTTATTTATATGATTTTAGTTTAATTGTAAATATCATTTCATGGTTTAGTACAATTATAATTTTATTTGAAATTGCCAAACATTATTTAGTACCAAAAAAAGCATTTTTAATATCACTTATGTTTCTTTTTTCAGTCGGAAATAGCACAATTTTGTTTGATTTGTTAAGCGAAAGTATTTATTTGCTTTTTATAATATTTGCTTTTTATTTGCTTTTACAATATTACAAAACATTAAAATTCCACTACTTGTCAATAGCTTTGTCATTGCTAGTTGTTAGTATGTTAATTCGTCCAGGAGCCAAGTTTTTAGCAATTTTAGCAATTTTATTTTTTATAAAAATCTTAATTAAAAACATAAAGAAAAAAAGTATTGTTTTTTTTTATAGTGCACTTTTTTTAGTATTTATGCAATGTTATGCAGTTAAAAGCACTTACGGGAATTTCAAAATCAGTTATATTGATTCTTATACTTATTATAATTATTTAGGAGCAAAATCTAATATGTTGAAAAAGAATGAAAATTTAAAAGACTTTAATTCAAAAGAAAGAGATAAATATTTAACGCAATTTTCATATAAAGAAGCAAATGCTGTGGCCCAAAATGATTTTTTAAATCAACTAAAAAATAATTTTCCTAACTTAATTTTAGCCTATATTGATGATTTACATCACAATACAACAGATGGAAGTTCTAGAATTTTATTAAGTGAAAATGTAAAAAAAACAAATTATTTTGAATTAGTGAAGACTACCTTTTTCTATTTGTCTAAAATTCAAAATATTCTATTGACGCTCTTAGGTTTTGGATTGTCTTTATTGTGTGTTATAAAAAACTATAAAAAAGAAAAATTCAGCATTCTTGTAGCTGGATTTATTCTTTATACTATTTTAATATCTGGAGTTTCATGTGCACAAGGAGATAGATTTCATATTATAATCTATCCATTTGTATTGATACTAGTTTCAAAATTCTGGTCAAATAGAATAAGTTCTAAACCGTTCTTTGCACTACTTCAAAAATAGTTCCGTCTTCTAGTTTAAGTGTTTTTGTTGGGAATTTCATAATTAGAGCATAATCATGTGTTGCCATTAAAATCGTTTTACCATTTTCATTGATGTTTTTTAAAACATTCATTATCTCAACAGAAGTTTGTGGATCAAGATTTCCAGTTGGTTCGTCTGCTAAAATTAATTCAGGGTTATTTAACAAAGCTCTTGCAATGGCAACACGTTGTTGTTCTCCACCAGAAATTTGATGAGGCATTTTGTGTGCTTGCATTTTCATACCAACTTTATCTAAAACTTCTTCAATTTTTAAATTCATTTCGGCTTTTTCTTTCCAGCCAGTCGCTTTTAAAACAAACAATAAATTATCATGAATATTTCTATCTGGTAACAATTTAAAATCCTGAAAAACAACCCCTAATTTTCTTCTCAAATATGGAATGTCTTTCTCTTTTAATTTGCGTAAATCATAATCTACTATACTTCCTTCACCTTCAAGTAAAGCCAAATCACCATAAAGAGTTTTTAATAAACTACTTTTTCCAGCACCGGTTTTTCCTATCAAATATATAAAATCACCACGTTTTACTTCAAGATTTATATTAGATAAAACTCTATTGTTTTCTTGATTTATGGATACGTTTTGTAAGGAAAGAATGGTTGCTGCCATGATTTAATAAATTTATTCTGTAAATGTAATAATAGTAATGTTCTATTCAAAATAATATCAATCAATTGTAAAAAAATAACATATTTGTTTAAAACCTTGTTCACAATATAAACTATGCTTCACCCGTTAGTAGTCATATATAACTTATATTTGAGATTCTAAAACCGGAATAAAATGAAGCTTACAAAACACATTTTTTATTTATTGCTATTCTTTCAAACCACTTTTGTTGTGGCG
Source organism: Flavobacterium gelidilacus DSM 15343 (assembly GCF_000422685.1). Classification (GTDB taxonomy): domain Bacteria; phylum Bacteroidota; class Bacteroidia; order Flavobacteriales; family Flavobacteriaceae; genus Flavobacterium; species Flavobacterium gelidilacus. Next base: position 28,518 of record NZ_AUGN01000015.1, read on the forward strand.
CAACAAACTGCTATTTATTCGCACGAATTAAAAGAATTTGATAGAGCAGTTGAATTGTATAAAGACAAACAATATCAATCCGCTCAGATTATTTTTGATAAAGTAATCAATACTGTTTCAAGTACAGATGTAAAAGCAGATTGTGCTTATTATATTGCTAATTGTGCTATTCGTTTAAACCAAATGGGAGCAGATCAATTAATGGAAGATTTTGTGGAAAAATATCCAACAAGTACAAAGCAAAATCAAGCGTTTATTGAAGTGGCTCATTATTATTTTGACCAAAGTAATTATCCACAAGCTTTAAAATACTTTGATAAAGTAGATGAAAACGGTTTGACAACTTATGAAAGAGAAAAATTTAATTTTCAAAAAGGATATGCCTATTTTACAGCTAAAAACATAAAAGAAGCTTCAAATTACTTTAATAAAGTTGTGAATTCTAAAGAATATGGGAATCAAGCAAAATACTATTTGGGTTATTTAGCTTATGAAACCGATGATTTTAAAAAAGCTAATGACTATTTCGACAAAGTATCTGACCAAGATAGATACAAAGAAAAAATGGGTTATTTTCAGGCTGATATGAATTTCAAATTAGGAAATTTTCAAAAAGCAATTGATTTAGGTTTAGCCCAAATGCCAAAATCTAGAGGAGCTGACATAAGTGAATTGTCTAAAATTATTGGTGAAAGTTATTTTAATTTAAAGCAATACGACAAAGCAATTCCGTATTTAGAAGATTATAAAGGATCAAGAGGTAAATGGAATAACACTGATTATTACCAATTAGGTTATGCTTATTACCAACAAAAAGACTACGAAAAAGCGATTTCACAATTCAATAAAATTATAGGTGGAAATGATGCTGTAGCTCAAAATGCTTATTATCATTTAGCAGAATGTTATTTGCGTACAGATAAGAAAAATCAAGCACTAACTGCGTTTAAAACTGCTTCGGAAATGGAATTTGATTTAAAAATTCAAGAAGATGCTTATTTGAATTATGCTAAATTAAGCTACGAAATCGGAAACTCTTTCAAAAGCACACCGGAAGTTTTACAGGCTTATTTGACTAAATATCCTAATTCGTCATACAAACAAGAAATTAATAATTTATTGATTAGTTCTTATATCACATCAAAAAATTATAAAGAAGCTTTAGTTCTTTTGGAAAAAAACAAATCTCCAGAAAATCGTCAAGCTTATCAATTAGCAAATTTTTATAGAGGTTTAGAATTATATATTGATGGGAATAATACAGAAGCTTTAAACCTATTCAAAAAAGCAATTATAGAAAATAAAGACCCAAAATACACTGCAAGAGCACTTTTTTGGAAAGCTGAAACGGAATATAATTTAGATCAATTTAGTGAAGCTAAAATTACTTTTAAGCAATTTCAAGCAAATAGTGCAGCGGCTTCAACTCCAGAAAACAAAAACATTAATTACAATTTAGGGTATACTTATTTTAAATTAAAAGAATACGATAATGCTATTTCTACTTTTGGTAGTTATATAGCTTCAAACAAAAATGATAAGACAAGATTAACAGATGCTTACTTGCGTTTGGGTGATTGTAATTTTATTTCAGCTAAATATTGGCCAGCAATGGATGCATATAATAAGGTAATGGAATTAAAAAGTCCGGATGCAGATTATGCAGCTTATCAAAAAGGAATAAGTTACGGTTTTGTTGGAAAGAACGATAAGAAGATAGACGATTTAGAAAATTTTTCAAAAATTTATCCTACATCACAATATGCAGACGATGTTTTATATGAACTAGGAAATACTTATGTAAACGAAAACAAAGTAGATAAAGCAATTCAGACTTTTGATAAATTAATTGCTAATCACAAAACAAGTTCTTATTTGGCTAAAGCTATTTTAAAACAAGGTTTAATTCATTATAATAATGGTAAAGAAGATTTAGCGATTACAAAATTCAAAAAAGTTGCCGCTGATTTTCCAAATTCACCAGAAGCTTTAGAAGCGGTTTCAACAGCTCGTTTAATTTATATTGATAACGGTAGAGTAGATGAATATGCTGCTTGGGTTAAAACTTTAAATTTTATTGAAGTTAGTAATGCAGATTTAGATAATACAACTTATGAATCAGCCGAAAAGCAATATTTAATGAATAATGCAAAACAAGCTATTTCTGGATTTACAACCTATTTAGGTAGTTTTCCAAATGGTCTTCATGCTTTAAAGGCTAATTTTTATTTAGCTCAATTGTATTATGCTGATGGTTTAGAAAATAATGCGATCAAACATTATGAATATGTAATAAGTAAACCTCGTAGTGAATTTACTGAACAAGCATTAGCACGTTTAGGTCAAGTTTATCTAAAAGTAAAATCATATGATAAAGCGATAGTTGTTTTAAAGCGATTAGAAACAGAAGCAGATTTTCCTCAAAACGTAACATTTGCTCAATCTAATTTGATGAAATCTTATTATGAGAAAAAAGATTATACAAATGCAGTTACTTATGCTGATAAAGTGTTGTCAAATGATAAAACAGAAGATAGAGTAAAAAGTGATGCACAAATTATTGTAGCGCGTTCTGCCATAAAAACTGGAGATGAAGCAAAAGCAAAACTAGCTTACCAAAACCTACAAAAAATAGCAAAAGGAGAACTAGCAGCAGAAGCTTTGTACTATGATGCTTATTTTAAAAACAAAGACGGAAAATTTGCAGATTCTAATAAAATTGTAGAAAAATATGCTAAAGATTATTCGGGTTACCAATATTTTGCTGCTAAAAGTTTAGTAGTTATGGCAAAAAATTATTACCAATTAAAAGATAGTTTTCAAGCCACTTCTATTTTAAAAATGGTTATTGAAGAATATGAAGAATATGCAGATGTTGTAACAGAAGCAAAAGACGAATTAGCAAAAATTAAATCAGAAGAAGCAAAACGTAATTCTTCAATTCAAGAGTAATTAAATCAATAATGTCTGTCATACTGAACTTGATTCAGTATCTAAAATAAGAAAAATGAGATATTTAAAAAATATAATTCTAGTAGTAGTAATTTTTTCTTTTCAGTTGGCTTTAGCCCAAAAGAAAGATGAAAATATAGGTTCGGAAGTGGTAAATATTGTAAAACCATATAGCCCAACAATTTCTGATGCATTCAAAGTAAAAGAAACACCAACTTTTGAAGATGATGCAGAAGTACAAAAAGAGAAAATAGAATATTCAATTTTTTCATTTCCTGTAGCTTCAACCTTTACACCAGCAAAAGGAAAAGCAGCTGATGTAGAAAAAGCAAAAAAAGAAAAGCTCTATAAAAATTACGCAACTTTAGGTTTAGGAAACTACCTAACATTAAATGCAGAATTATTCATCACAGAAGATATTAGTAGAAGTGAATATGTAGGAGGAATGATTCGTCATTTGTCATCACAAGGTGATATTGATGGAGTTGTTTTAGACAATCAATTTGCAACAACAAGTGCAGATGTAACTTATGGAAGTCGCGATAAAGATTTACATTATAATGTTGATTTAGGATTCAAAAATCAAGTAAGCAATTGGTATGGTTTGCCAACTGAATTTGTAGCTTTTGATGAAGCAGCTTTAAATTCAATTAAAGAAAAACAATCTTTTAATACAATTCAATTAGGTGGAAAATTAGGAATGAAAGATAGTTTTTTAGATAATTCAACTTTACTATTTAAACGTTTTTCTGATGCATTTGGATCAGGAGAAAATAGGTTTTATATCAAGCCAGAAACTTCATTTGAAGTAATGAATACAAAAGTAAAATTAGATGTAATCGTAGATTATGTAGGAGGAAGTTTTGACAGAAGCTATTATGTTGATCAATCTTACAAATATAGTAACATAAATTTCGGAGCTAGTCCAAGTATATTATTGCAAGAAGATGATTACTCAGTTCAATTTGGAGCATCAGTTTTTTATAGTACACAGAAAGTTGATGGTATTTCAGATAGTAAGGTTTTTATATATCCAAACATAAAAGCATCCTATAAATTAGTGCCAGAAATTTTAACAGCTTATGCTGGAGCAGAAGGAACATTACATCAAAACTCTTATGCAGATTTTGTACATGTAAATCCATTTGTTTCTCCAACTCTTTATGTTTCACCAACAAACCAAAAATATGATATATATGCAGGTTTAAAAGGGAAATTATCTAATTCAGTTTCGTTTAATTTAAGAGCATCTTATAAAGATGAAGAAGCAAAAGCTTTATTCAAAAATAATGCCTTTGATCCATTTGTGACAAATATTGAAGGATATGCTTTTGGAAATTCATTTGATGTGACTTATGATAAAGTGAAAACCATCACAGGATTTGCTGAATTGAAAGCTGATTTCTCTAAAAACGTTTCTTTTGGAATTAGTGGATCGTACAATAATTATTCAGTAGATGAAGAGCAAGAAGCATGGAATTTACCTCAAATTCAATTAGCTTCAACTGTAGATTTCAATATTACAGATAAATGGTACGCAGGAGCAAAAGTGTTTTTTGTAGGTGACAGAAAAGACCAAATTCAAGTGCAAGATGATTTGACTATCAATCCAGGAACTTTCACTTCACAAACGGTGACATTAGATAGTTACTTTGATTTAAACGCACATGTTGGGTACAAATACAACGAAAGATTGACTGGTTTCTTAAAAGGAAACAACTTAGCAAGTCAAAACTACCAACGTTGGGCAAACTTCCCAGTACAATCTATTCAGGTAATGATTGGTGCGAATTATAAGTTTGATTTTTAAGAATTAATAAGAATTTTTTAAAACGCTAAGTATTTATTTAACTTAGCGTTTTTTATTTAAAACATATGCCAACAAAACCACAAATCCTTTCTCAATACAAATCCATAGTTCAAGAAAAAATCGAAACCCTTCAAAAAATGATTTCCGATCTGACTATTGATGCACAAAATGATGCCAAAGGTTCAGCTGGAGATAAACATGAAACGGCATTAGCCATGATGCATTTAGAACAAGAAAAACTAAATCAAAAACTAAAAGAAGTTTTAGAACAAAAATCCATTTTAGATAAAATTGATGATTCTCAAAAACATCAAGTTGTTTCTTTAGGAAGTTTAGTTCAAGCCAACTCTACTTTTTTCTTTGTCAGTGCAGCTTTACCAAAAATAACAATTGAAAATCAAGATGTTTTCGCACTTTCACCACAATCACCATTAGGAACAAAGTTAATGGGAAACAAAGTTAATTTTCAATTTGAGATTAATTCAAAAACCTATACTATTCAAACAATAGAATAAACTCCACTTTTATTTTATGGACAATTAAATACTTACTGTCACACTGTGCCTGTCGAAGTGCTTTTTTTAATTAAAACGAACTTATTTTGAATATTCAGTTACATATTTGTATTAAAACTAACTTTAAGATTATAATTTATAACTAAAATCAAACATTTAGTTTATTTATTATTGTTTTATCCTCAATTTTGTTCAACAATTAAACGGTTATCCTTTTAACCTTTTAAACTGATAACCTCTTAAACTAAAAATTATGTGCGGAATAGTATGTGCCTTCGACCTAAAACAAAAAGCTGAAACTTTACGACCTAAAGTTTTAGAGATGTCTAAAATAATTCGTCATCGTGGACCAGATTGGAGTGGTATTTATAGTGATGAAAAAGCTATCATGTCACACGAACGTTTAGCTATTGTTGATCCAGCTTCTGGGAAACAACCTTTATTTTCAAAAGACAAAAAATTGGTTTTAGCGGCTAATGGAGAAATTTACAACCACAGAGAATTAAGAAAGCAATTTGAAGGCAAGTACGAATTTCAAACGGAAAGTGATTGTGAAGTCATTTTAGCTTTATACCAAGAAAAAGGAGCACATTTTTTAGATGAGATGAACGGAATATTTGGTTTCGCTATTTACGATGTTGAAAAAGATGAATACTTCATTGCGCGTGATCACATGGGAATTATACCTTTATATATAGGTTGGGACGAACACGGAACATTTTACGCAGCATCAGAACTAAAGGCTTTAGAAGGAGTTTGTACAAAAATTGAATTATTTCCACCAGGACATTACATGTCAAGTAAAAATGGAGAATTTGTACAATGGTATAAAAGAGAATGGACAGACTTTGAAGCTGTAAAAGAAAACGAAACAAGCATAATTAAAATCAAAACAGCCTTAGAAGCTGCAGTTAGAAGACAATTAATGAGTGATGTGCCTTATGGAGTATTGCTTTCAGGAGGATTGGATTCATCAATAACTTCAGCTATTGCTAAAAAATATGCTCAAAAAAGAATTGAATCAGACAGTAAATCAGATGCATGGTATCCACAATTACATTCATTTGCAGTTGGATTAAATGGTTCACCAGATTTAGCTGCAGCTCAAAAAGTAGCAGATCATTTAGGAACAATTCATCATGAAATTAAATTCACTATTCAAGAAGGTTTAGATGCAATTAAAGATGTGATTTATAATATTGAAACTTATGATGTAACAACAATTCGTGCTTCAACACCAATGTATTTAATGGCAAGAGTTATAAAATCAATGGGAATTAAAATGGTACTTTCTGGAGAAGGTGCAGATGAATTGTTTGGAGGTTATTTGTATTTTCATAAAGCACCAAATGCGCAAGAATTTCACGAAGAAACAGTTCGTAAATTAAGTAAATTACACATGTATGATTGTCTTCGTGCTAACAAAAGTCTTGCGGCTTGGGGAATTGAAGGTCGTGTGCCCTTTTTAGACAAAGAATTTATGGATGTGGCTATGCGAATTAATCCACAAGACAAAATGATTAACGGAGAACGTATGGAGAAATGGGTTTTACGTAAAGCATTTGAAGATATGTTGCCAGAAAGTGTAGCTTGGAGACAAAAAGAACAATTCAGTGATGGAGTAGGGTATAGTTGGATTGACACTTTAAAAGAAGTCGTAGCTAAAGAAGTTTCAGATGAACAATTAGCGAATGCGAAATACAAATTTCCAATTCAAACACCAACATCAAAAGAAGAATATTATTACCGTTCAATTTTTACAGAGCACTTTCCAAGTGATGCAGCAGCCAAAAGCGTTCCACAAGAAGCAAGTGTAGCTTGTAGTACAAAAATTGCTTTAGAATGGGATGAGGCTTTCAAAAACATGAATGATCCTTCAGGAAGAGCAGTTGCAAATGTTCATACGGAAGCATATTAGAAGGTAGATTTTCGGATATTCAGATATTAGATTTTCAGACAGTTTAATTTTATGTTTAACATTTTGTTTTAAAGTCGAATTTATATCAGTTTTCTTTTATCTGAATATCTAATATCCGAAAATCCAACATCCAAAAAATCCCTTCTAAACAACTTTACTAATTTCAGTATAAAAAACAAAAGGCTAAATTGATTAAAATTCGATTTCAGCCTTTTTTTATTCGATTTAAGCAACTTTACAGAAATTAACAAATGTTGATAACTTGAAATCATTTTAAGGCGCTTTTTAGCTGTTTTCTTTATTAAATGGTTATATTTGTAGTTATAATAAAAAAATCGTTTAAGATTTAATAATATGAGTGAAGAAATAAACAAAAACAATTATTCAGCAGACAGTATTCAGGCCTTAGAAGGAATGGAACATGTAAGAATGCGACCTTCTATGTATATTGGAGATGTTGGAGTCAGAGGATTGCATCATTTAGTATATGAAGTCGTAGATAACTCTATTGATGAAGCAATGGGTGGTTATTGTGATACTATTATTGTAGATATTAATGAAGATGGTTCGGTTTCAGTAGAAGATAATGGTCGTGGTATTCCAGTTGGAATTCATAAAAAAGAAGGAGTTTCTGCCCTAGAAGTTGTAATGACTAAAATTGGTGCTGGAGGTAAATTCGATAAAGATTCATATAAAGTTTCTGGAGGATTACACGGAGTTGGAGTTTCAGTTGTAAATGCATTGTCAAATCATTTACGCGCAACAGTTCACAGTTCTGATGGAAAAATCTATGAACAAGAATACGAAAGAGGTAAAGCGCTTTACCCAGTAAAACAAATTGGAACAACAGATAAAAGAGGTACAATTGTTACTTTTTATCCAGATGATACGATTTTTACGCAGTCAATTGAATTTTCTTATGATACGTTATCAGCTCGTATGCGTGAATTGTCATTCTTAAATAAAGGAATTACAATTACGTTCACTGATAAAAGAGAAGTAGATAAAGACGGAAATTTTGTTTCTGAAATTTTTCATTCTGATGAAGGTCTAAAAGAATATATTCGTTATTTAGATGCTAATCGTGAGCCAATTATTGGACATGTGATTTCAATGGATTCTGATAAAGGAGAAATTCCAGTTGAAGTAGCTTTGATTTACAATACAAGTTACACAGAAAATATATTTTCTTACGTAAATAATATTAATACTCATGAAGGAGGAACGCATTTACAAGGTTTTAGAACAGGTTTAACTCGTTCTTTAAAGAAATATGCAGATGCTTCGGGATTGTTAGATAAATTGAAGTTCGAAATTTCTGGAGATGACTTCCGTGAAGGGTTAACAGCTATTATTTCGGTAAAAGTTGCAGAACCACAATTTGAAGGGCAAACCAAAACAAAATTAGGAAATAGAGAAGTTGTTTCACCAGTTAGTCAAGCTGTTGGTGATATGATTGAAGCTTACTTAGAAGAAAATCCTAATGATGCTAAAATTATTGTTCAAAAAGTAATCTTGGCTGCTCAAGCTCGTCACGCTGCTAAAAAAGCACGTGAAATGGTTCAAAGAAAAACCGTTATGGGTGGTGGTGGATTACCTGGAAAATTATCAGATTGTTCTGAACAAGATCCAGCAAAATGTGAAGTATTCCTTGTTGAGGGAGATTCTGCAGGTGGAACGGCAAAACAAGGTCGTGATAGAATGTTTCAAGCTATTTTACCTTTAAGAGGTAAGATTTTGAATGTTGAAAAAGCAATGCAGCACAAAGTTTTTGAAAACGAAGAGATTAGAAATATATTTACTGCTTTAGGGGTTACTGTTGGTACAGAAGAAGATAGTAAAGCCTTAAATCTTTCAAAATTAAGATACCATAAAGTAGTTATTATGTGTGATGCCGATGTCGATGGTTCTCACATTTCTACACTAATCTTAACGTTCTTCTTTAGATTTATGAAAGAATTAATTGAAGGTGGACACGTTTATATTGCAGCACCACCTTTATATTTAGTTAAGAAAGGAAACAAAAAAGAATACGCTTGGTCAAATGATCAACGTGATTTAATAAATCAAAAAATGGGTGGTTCAGCATCAATCCAACGTTATAAAGGTCTTGGAGAGATGAATGCAGAACAATTATGGGACACAACCATGAATCCAGAATTTAGAACATTACGTCATGTAAATATTGATAGTTTATCGGAAGCAGATAGAGTTTTCTCTATGTTAATGGGAGATGAAGTTCCGCCTCGTAGAGAGTTTATTGAGAAAAATGCAGCTTACGCAAATATTGACGCTTAAGATGAATAAAACTGCTACTGTTGTTTTGTTTTTATTAGTAATAACTACTAATCAATTGAAAGCACAAAATGCTGAAGTGTTTCAACAAATAGGGTATCTACTAAATGATGCCCTTTTGTATTCTGATAAATATATAACTCCAGCCACTGATGCCGCTGTTTATCAAGCCTCATCTGGTTGGATGACCTCTACAAAGAAAAAGGAGTTAGGTGAAGTAACATTTGGTGTAAATGCTAATTTGTTTTTTGTGCCCAAATCAGATAGAACTTTCACGGCAACTAATAATGACTTTGAGTTTTTCTCAATAGAAGGTCAAAATAGTGTTGAGGTTCCGACAGCTTTAGGGAACAATGATCAATATTACTTAGTGGGTGATTTAGGAGGTTCAGAAGTACGATTAAAATCTCCAGAAGGGGTAAATGAGGAAACTGTTTTTTATCCATATTTACAAGCTGGTGTTGGACTTTGGTATGGTACAGAAGTATTAGTTAAATACTCTCCAAAAACCAAACTTAAAAAAGGAGATTATCAAGTTTATGGAGCTGGTTTAAAACATAATTTAGATCAACATTTTTCAGAAAATTTCAATAAAACAATTCATGTATCTGCATTGATTGCTTATTCTAAAGAAAATTTGAGTTTCGATTTTGTTGATATTCAGTCAGCTTATGGAACATTAGGAATTAATTCTTTAGGAAGTAGCATAGACACTTATCAGACTCAAATTAATATATCTAAAACACATAAAAATTTAGAAGTATTATGGGGTGTTATTTTTAACATAAGTGATTTCAATTATAAGTTTGATGGTGAAAAAGGAAGTATTGAAGAAATTGTTCCTTTGCAGGATATATTGAATGATAGAATGAAAGATTTGAGTAAAACGAAAAGAAATTTAATAGGAGAATTTTCTGGTAGATATCAATTTAGCAATTTTTTTGTACAAGGTACACTTGCTTTTGGTAAATTTGTAAACACAAATGTTTCATTACAATATGAATTTTAATTTAATAATTACATAAATAACACAAATATGAAAGTTACAATAGTAGGTGCTGGTAATGTAGGTGCTACTTGTGCAGATGTTATTTCTTATAGAGGAATTGCAAGCGAAGTAGTTTTATTAGACATCAAAGAAGGTTTTGCAGAAGGAAAGGCAATGGATATTATGCAATGCTCAACTACAACAGGTTTTAATACTGTAGTTTCAGGAAGCACAAATGATTATTCTAAAACAGCTAAGTCTGATGTAGTAGTAATTACTTCTGGAATTCCAAGAAAACCTGGAATGACTCGTGAAGAATTAATCGGAATTAACGCTGGAATTGTAAAATCAGTTGCAGTAAATATTTTAGAGCATTCTCCAGATGCAATTATAGTTGTTGTTTCAAACCCTATGGATACAATGACATATTTGACATTAAAAGCAACAGGTTTACCTAAAAATAGAGTTATTGGAATGGGTGGGGCTTTAGATAGTTCACGTTTCAAATATTTCTTATCACAAGCTTTACAAAAACCATCTAACGATGTGCAAGGTATGGTAATTGGTGGTCATGGTGATACAACTATGATTCCATTAACACGTTTAGCATCTTACAATGGTTCACCAGTTGCTAATTTCTTGTCACAAGAAGAAATGGATAAAGTAGCAGCTTCGACTATGGTTGGTGGTGCAACTTTAACAGGTTTGTTAGGGACTTCAGCTTGGTATGCTCCTGGAGCTTCTGTAGCGTTTTTAGTAGATTCTATATTAAACAATCAAAAACGCATGATTCCTTGTTCAGTTATGTTGGATGGTGAATATGGACAAAGCGATATTTGTATCGGTGTTCCATGTATCATTGGAAGAAACGGTGTTGAACAAATTGTTGATGTAAAATTAAATGATGCTGAAAAAGCATTGTTTGCTAAAAGTGCAGAAGCAGTTAGAAATATGAATGCTGATTTGAAATCGGTTTTATAATTTTTATATAAGTATAGAAATCAGGCTGTTAATTTTTAACAGCCTTTTTTATTAAATGTAAACTGACAAATTCTATTTTTATAATTATAATAATTTAACATTAGTATAAAATAAAATTGTATAATCCTATTGTATAGTATATATTTGTCCGTTTTTTAAAATACAATAAATTAATTTTTTGAATAATGCAGAATAAAGGACTTATTAAATTTTTCGCAATTATTTTTGCCGTAGCATGTATCTACCAATTAACGTTTACTTACGTTGCAAATAGTTATGCAGAAAAAGCAAAAACATTTGCAAATGGAGATTTCGCAAAAGAGCAACAATACCTAGATTCTATAGGTAAAGAGAAAGTATACATGGGTAATACTTACAATGAAGTAGTTGCAAAACAAATCAACAAAGGATTAGACTTAGAAGGTGGAATCAATGTTATTCTTCAAATATCAGTAAAAGATATACTAAAAGGATTAGCTAATAATACTAAAAACCCTGTTTTTAATAAAGCATTAGCCGAAACAGCAAAAAATCAAGTAGGTAACCAAACTTATTTAGATGCTTTCTTTGAGACTTTTGATAAAGAAGCAACAGCATCAAACACTAAGTTATCTAGTGCTGAAATTTTTGGAACAAGGGCGTTAGATGATGTTATTAAGTTTGACATGACTAATAATCAAGTAAAACCATTAATCAAACAAGAAGTTGCCAAATCTGTAGAAAGTGCTTTTGAAGTATTAAGAAAACGTATTGACCAATTTGGTGTAACACAGCCTAATATCCAAATGTTAGGAGAAACAGGTCGAATTTTAGTAGAATTACCTGGAGCAAAAGATGTTGACCGTATTAAGAAATTATTACAAGGGACAGCACAATTAGAATTTTGGGAAACATACAAAATTGACGATGTAGCTCAATATATAGTTTCAGTAAATGAAGCTCTAAAGAAAACAGAAATTAAAGAAAAGGATATTAAAGAAACAGTTTCTAAAGGAATTGATTCTTTATTAGTTGATAAAGCAGATACTTTATCAAACCAAGTAAACCCATTATTCGATAAAATTCAGGTTAGTCAACAACCAGGAACTTCAATAATTGGTTATGCTAAACTTTCTGATACAGCAAAAATAAACTCTTATTTAAAAAGAAGTGATATGAAAGCTTTATTGCCAAGCCAATTGGCTGACGTAAAGTTTGCTTGGGGAAAAGTTAATGACAAAACTCCAGATATTACTGAATTATACGCATTAAAAGGTAATAGAGAAAATGTAGCTCCTATAAGTGGAGGTGTTATTACTAATGCTACAGATACTTATGACGGTACAGGGAAACCTGCTGTTAGTATGCAAATGAACGGTAAAGGAGCTAAAGCTTGGGAAAAAATGACCGGTGAAGTTTCTCAACAAGGAAACGCTATCGCAATTACATTAGATAACACAGTATATTCTGCACCAGGTGTTTCAAAAGGAGCAATTTCTGGTGGAAGTTCTGAAATTTCAGGTTCTTTTACTATTGAAGAAACAAAAGATTTAGCTAACGTATTAAGAGCTGGTAAATTACCTGCAAGAGCTGATATTTTACAATCTGATGTAGTTGGTCCTTCATTAGGTCAAGAAGCTATTGATAATGGTATTATGTCATTCATCATCGGATTCTCATTGGTATTATTATGGATGGTTTTCTATTATGGAAAAACAGGATTTTACGCTAATTTAGCATTATTAGTAAATATTCTTTTCATCTTTGGAGCTTTAGCAAGTTTTGGTGCTGTATTAACATTACCTGGTATTGCTGGTATAGTTTTAACGATAGGTATGGCAGTTGATGCTAACGTAATTATCTTTGAAAGAGCTAAAGAAGAATTAGATTCAGGTAAAACAATTGAAGAAGCCGTTAACTATGCATATACATGGAAAGGGGCAATGTCATCTATTATTGATGCCAATGTTACAACTTTTATTACTGCATTAATTTTATTCTTTTTAGGAACAGGACCAATTAAAGGTTTTGCAACTACTTTACTTATTGGTATTTTAACTTCATTGTTTACTGCAATTTTTATTACTAGAATATTCTTAGATTGGAGTATTTCTAAAGGAGAAAAATTAGCGTTTTCAACTTCTATTACTAAAAACTGGTTCAAAAACATGAACTTTGATTTCTTAGGAAAAAGAAAAATTGCTTATGCAGTTTCAGGAATTTTAATAGCATTATCTTTATTTTCAATCTTTACAAAAAGTTTAAATTTAGGTGTAGATTTCGTTGGAGGAAGAACTTATCAAGTACGTTTTGACAAAGCTGTTGTGGCTCCAGATGTTGCTAAAGATTTAGTAGCTACTTTCGGAAGTGCAGAAGCTAAAGTTTTTGGTAACGATAATCAGTTAAAGATTACTACAAAATATAAAGTTAACGAAGAAAGTGAAGGAGTTGACAAGGAAGTAAACGAAAAATTATATGAAGCTTTAAAGCAATACTTGCCAGCTAATTTATCATACAAAGATTTTGTTACTTCATATGAAGGAAAAAAATATGGTGTAATGCAGTCTTCTAAAGTATCTGGAACTATTTCAAAGGATATTAAAAGTAACTCAATCTGGGCTGTTTTTGGTTCTTTATTTGTTGTGTTCTTATATCTAATGATTTCATTTAAAAAATGGCAATTTGGTCTTGGAGCAGTTGCAGCAGTTGCACATGATGTAATTATAGTATTAGGTATATTCTCATTCTTCTACAATATCTTACCATTTAATATGGAAATTGATCAAGCATTTATTGCAGCTATCTTAACGGTAATTGGTTATTCATTAAATGATACGGTAATTGTTTTTGATAGAATTCGTGAATACTTAGATTATAACTCAACATCAGATTTTGATGGCTTAGTTAATAAAGCTATTAATACTACATTAAGTAGAACAATTAATACTTCTGCTACAACATTAGTAGTTTTAGTAGCAATCTTTATCTTAGGTGGTGAAACTATCAGAGGATTTGTATTTGCAATTCTAGTAGGTATTTTAGTGGGTACATATTCTTCATTATTCGTCGCAACACCAATTATGCGTGATTCAATGAGCGAAAAAGAAAAATTGAAAATGGCTCAATTCAAAAAAGAAGATTAGTCAAAAAAAATAAGTTTGAAAAAAATCCTAAAATGAAAATTTTAGGATTTTTTTTTGATTAACTCTTTCTATATTTGTTTTAACTTTAACTTTAAAATATATGAAAAAAATTATTTTAGGATTGTTGCTTTTGCCTTTTATTTCTATTGCTCAAAATGAAGAATCAAAAGAGTATAAAGGAGAAATTAAATCAAACCTTTTTGATTTAGTCGTTGGTAAATCTTTTAATGTTGGATATGAGCATTTTCTAAAAGGAAATCAATCTGTTCAGTTTGATGTAACTCTTTTTGACACGTATTCTTATTTAGATGCATCAGAATTAGAAAAAAACGGCTTAATCGGATTGCAAGCTTCATACAATATTTATTTTTCAAAAAGTAAAAAACAACACGGATTTGTTTTTTCACCTTATTTAAAATACAGATTAGGCAAACAAGAGGTGGTTGATTATTATAATTATGACTATAATTCTAACTCATACACACAATTGACTAGAGAATACGATTTAAGTGGTTTAGAAGCAGGTTTTGGCATTGGTCATAAATGGCTATTTAATGATAAAATAAGCCTTACTTTAGGATCTCAAATTGCTAGAAATTTTTCAAATTCAAAAGAAATTAGTGATAATTATTCAGACATAAATTTTAAAGCCCACGTAACTTTAGGATTTAGATTATAAAAAAAAGACCTTAAATCACTTTAAGGTCTTTTTTTTATAACAGCATGTAATTTATTATGCTACTTTCTTAGCTCTAAATATAAAGAATAGTCCAGCAATTACAAATGGAATACTTAGCCATTGTCCTGTAGAAAGTAAACCAAGACTTTCTTCAAAGCCACCTTGACTTTCTTTAACGTATTCTACAAAGAATCTAACTGTCCAAAGTAATACTAAAAACGTTCCAAAAAGCAATCCTTGTTTGTTTCTAGCATCTGTTTTCCAATACATATAAAAAAGGATAGCAAATACAAAAACATATCCAAAGGCTTCATATAACATTGCAGGATGTTTTGGAGTAACTTCAGCTAAAACATCTGCAAATTGAGGATTATTTTCAATTGCTTTATAAGCATCATTTACATCTGATATATTAGTTTTTTCAAAAGCTTCTCTAGGATTGAATTTATCTCTTATGAATTTAATTCCAAATGAAGAAGTAGTTTCTTTTCCAACAATTTCTGAATTAAAAAAGTTTCCTAAACGAACAAATATAGCGCCACTCGCAACCGGAATTACAATTCTATCCAAAATCCATAAAATTGGTTTCTGAACTACTTTTTTACTATAGAAATACATTACTAAAATGATTGCAATAGCAGCACCATGACTTGCTAAACCTGCAAATCCTGTAAACTCCCAGCCATCAGCAGTTTCACGAATAGGTAATAATATTTCTACTGGATGTTGACTAAAATAAGCCCAATCGTAGAAGAATACATGACCTAAACGAGCACCGATTAAAGTTGCAACTACAGTATATACAAACAGGTTGTCTAGTTTTTCAATAGATTGTCCTTCGCGATTATAAATTCCTTTCATAATATACCAACCCAAACCGAAAGCAACTACAAACATTAAACTATAAAAGCGTAATGTTATAAAACCTAAATCAAATCCTTCAGAAGGATTCCAAACCATATATAATGCGTTATTCATGTGTGTTTTTCTTTTAAAAGGGTAAAAATAAAGATTATTATCTATTTAGATGTTAAAAAAGATTCAAAATTAAATAACAAGTTCAATTTCAAAAATCAATTTCAATCAAAAAGACAATTATTGATTAATGATTTGTTTTACTGAACACTCAAAACTGAACACTGAACACTAAAATCAAGGAACAGGATCATAGCCACTTTTCCCCCAAGGGTGACAACTAGCAATTCGTTTTATTGCCAACCAACCACCTTTAAATAAACCATGTTTTTGAAGTGCTTCAACTGTATAGTGAGAACAAGTTGGTTCAAAGCGACAAGCAGCAGGTGTAAACGGAGATATTGCTCCTTGGTAAAAACGTACCAAAAGCACAAAAGGAAAAATTACTATTTTTTTTAAACTTAATCTCAATGTAAATTCCAATATTTTAAATTCCAAATTCCAAAAAAAAAGTTCAAATTCAAATATCAAAGATTATTCAAATTTATTTAATTTCTCAAATCTGTGTTCCTTATTTATGTTACGAATTCAAAAATTAATCTCTGTGAACCTTTGTGTAACTCTTTGTAATAACCTTAAATCGAAAAACTCGTTCCGTCTTTTCCATCTTTCAAAATAACTCCTGTAGCAGCAAGTTTATCACGGATTTCATCAGACAAAGCCCAGTTTTTATTAGCTCTAGCTTCATCTCTCATCGTGATTAACATTTCAACAACTCCTGTTAATTTATCTGTATTATTACTTGATGATTTTACATTTTTAATTCCTAAAACATCAAATACAAATGCATTCAAGGTTTCTTTTAATATTGCAATATCATCTACAGTTAAAGTTTCTTTTTTATCGTTTACTAGATTGATGTATTTTACACCTTCAAACAAATTTGCAATTAGAATTGGCGTATTAAAATCATCATTCATAGCTTTATAACATTGCTCTTTCCAGTTTTGAATAGATAGAGTAGAAGTAGAGCTTGCAACTAATTTGTCTAACAGAGCAATTCCTTCCATCAAACGATTAAACCCTTTTTCAGCAGCAACCATCGCATCGTTAGAAATATCTAAAACACTTCTGTAATGCGCTTGTAAAAAGCAAAAACGAATCACATTAGCACTAAAACTCTTTTCGAAAAAAGGATTATTTCCACCTATTAATTCCATAGGCAAAACATAATTTCCAGTCGATTTACTCATACGAAGACCATTCATAGTCAACATATTTGTATGCATCCAATAGTTCACAGGTGAATGTCCAAAACTAGCTTTAGCTTGAGCAATTTCACATTCATGATGCGGAAATTTCAAATCCATTCCACCACCGTGTATATCAAAATTTTCACCTAAATATTTTGTACTCATTGCAGTACATTCCAAATGCCAACCCGGAAAACCAGCTCCCCAAGGAGAATTCCATCGCATGATGTGTGCAGGAGAAGCATTTTTCCAAAGGGCAAAATCTTGAGGATTTTTTTTCTCACTTTGTCCGTCTAAATCTCTAGTATTAGCAAATAGCTCTTCCACATTACGGTTACTTAATTCACCATAATTCATGCCTTTTTTATTGTATTCTAAAACGTTAAAATAAACAGAACCATTACTTTCATAAGCAAAACCATCTGCAATCATTTTTTGAGTTAATTCGATTTGCTCAATAATATGTCCAGTTGCAGTTGGTTCAATAGTTGGCTCTAAGAAATTAAATTCTTGTAAAACCTTATGAAAATCAACCGTATATTTCTGAACAATTTCCATTGGCTCCAATTTCTCCAACTTCGATTGTTTTACAAAACGATCATTTTCTACATCACCATCATCAGTTAAATGTCCAGCATCCGTAATATTTCTTACATACCTAACATTATAACCTAAATGCAATAAATACCTATAAATCACGTCAAAACTCATAAAAGTTCTCACGTTTCCTAAATGTACATTACTATAAACCGTTGGTCCACAAACATACATACCCACATTTCCATCCGAAATCGGAGAAAATAATTCCTTTTTTCCAGAAGTAGTATTATATAGGTGTAACGAATTGTTTTTATATATTTGCATATTTTTTGTTTTCTTGAAGCTAATCCTGCTATCCACTATATCTTTTTATTTTGAAAACAAAATAAAAAGGATGCCGTTTCTATCAGGGCTAGGGCATTAGTTTTCAGTTCAAATTATTGGGTAAAAATTAAAAAGTAGTTTCCATTTTAATATAATCCAAAAACTCTCTTCTTACGTTTT
Source organism: Flavobacterium gelidilacus DSM 15343 (assembly GCF_000422685.1). GTDB lineage: Bacteria > Bacteroidota > Bacteroidia > Flavobacteriales > Flavobacteriaceae > Flavobacterium > Flavobacterium gelidilacus. Next base: position 46,990 of record NZ_AUGN01000015.1, read on the forward strand.
CTTCCTTAAATTTTCCACCAAATTCGGCAGTAACCGTACTACTTTCGATGTCTCTAATTCCTCTAGAATTTACACATAAATGTTTTGCGTCAATAACACAAGCTACATCTTCTGTACCTAATACTTTCTTAAGTTCTTCAACAATTTGAATATTCAAACGTTCTTGAACTTGAGGTCTTTTAGCAAAATAATCCACAATTCGGTTCATTTTAGATAAACCTACAACCGTTCCGTTAGAAATATAAGCCACGTGCGCACGACCTACAATAGGTAGCAAATGATGTTCGCAAGTAGAATAAACAACTATGTTTTTTTCTACTAACATTTCGTTATATTTATATTTGTTATCAAAAGTAGATGAACTAGGTTTTTTATCAGGATTTAATCCGCCAAAAATCTCTTTAACAAACATCTTTGCCACACGGTTTGGAGTACCTTTTAGACTATCGTCTGTTAAGTCCATTCCAAGTGTGTTTAAGATGCTTTCTACATCTTTTTTTATTAATTCAATTTTTTCTTCATCAGAAATAGCAAAAGCATCCGCTCTTAAAGGTGTATTAGTACTTGTGCCAATATGGTTTTCACCAATTTCTAAATTAAAGTCTTCGTTTTTAGACATATTATTATGCAATAAGTTTATAGCAATTTTTTAAAGTGCAAAGATAAATAATAAACTTTAAAAAAGAGTAGAAATGTTAAAACTATACATTTTAATATATTTTGTTTAATTTAATGTTAAATTTTTGTACATTTCGACACCCTTAATTAACTATTATTTTATAAAATATGAAAGTAAAAATACTTTTAGCGTTACTGCTATTTATCACATCCATTAATATAAATGCTCAGGAAACAGAATTAGTTTGTGATTTTGAGTATTTTATTCAAGCTAAAGAATTTATTGAAGAGTTAAATCCTGAAGTTAAAATTGTAAATTTTAAATGGGATTTTTCTAAATTATCTGCATCAGATCAAGTTTCATTGGAAATTATAAAAATATATGACTGCTCAGCAGGGTTAGATGCTATTCAAACACTTAAATACGAAATAATAAATTTAAAAAGCAAAGATTTTATAGATTTAAAAGAACTAAAAATAAAACATATAGATATGATGGCTAAATGTTTTAAGTGGAGAGTTATTGTAAAGTCTGAAAAATGTCTTAAGCAATCAGATTGGAATTATTATTCATTTTTAGACTAATTTATTACTATGAAAAAGATTTACATAATATTTACCGTTTTTTGCTTAAATTTCATTTATAGTCAAAGTCCTACTTGTGCTACGGCCACACCTTTTTGTGCTGGTGGTACTACCTTAACTTATGCTAATACATTTGGTAATACAGCTGGTGAAGGCCCGGGTATTGGTTGTTTATTTTCAACTCCAAACCCAAATTGGTTTTACATGACTATTAGTCAGTCGGGAAATTTAAATTTTTTATTAACGCAAGGGGATAACGCACCTAATTATGATAATCAAGATGTTGATTTTATAGTTTGGGGACCATTTACCTCACCAAACTGTACCGATTTATACGATTATCCAGATGGAAACACTGCAATACCAAATAATGTAGTTGCTTGTAGTTATTCAGCTTCTGCTACAGAAAATTTTAGTATTCCTGGTGCGGTTGCAGGCCAAATTTATATGGTTTTAATAACAAATTTTAAAAATCTACCTGGTCAAATTACAATGACACAAACTAATTTAGGTCAGGTTGGAGCAGGTGCAACAGATTGTAACGTGGTTTGTGGTGTAAGCTTAGGCCCAGATGAAATTTTTTGTAGTTCATCAGTAACTTGTTATACAATTAATGCTAATTTTAATTCACCAACAACACAACCGGGAACACCAATTTTTGTGTGGTTTTTAGATGGAGTTTTACAACCTACGCTTACAACCCAATCAGTTACTGTTTGTCAAAGTGGATTATGGTCAGTTTTAGCTACTCGACCAGGTTGTACGGCTGGTGCAACAGATGAAAAAATTGTCACATTCTCCGCCCCACCAAATCTTAATACTCCTCCAGATCTCACAGGTACAGCCGGGAGTTGTAATCCTGAATTTGATTTGACATCAGTAATTGCAGCAATGTTGAATCCACTTGATCCAGCAGATTATTATGTTACTTTTCATTTGGATTTATTTGATTCTTTTGATGGTTCAAATCCAATTCTTAACCCTACAACATTTACCACCACAACATCAATACCAATTTATGTTCGTGTAGAAAACTTAAACAATCCTCTTTGTTTCGAAAATACAGAATTTAATCTTATTGTAGATTGTGTCGCCACAGCAACTATGCCACCAGATATGATTGTTTGTGATATTAACAATTCACCAGATGGTGTCGAAATTTTTGACTTAACAAGTCAGGATGCGGCTATTTATAATGGAGTTGATCCAACACAATTTTCAATAACATACCACACTTCTTTAGTAGGAGCGCAAACAAATAATACAACCGATTTAGCAACTCCACCTACTATGTATGTTGGAGGACCAAATGAAGTGATTTATGTTCGCTTGGAATCAAATATTGATACTACAGTATATAGCACAACTACATTTAATTTAATAGTTAATCCACTACCAACAGCTACTTTAGTAGCTAATACGGTTTGTTCTGGAACATCTGGCACGGTTACTATAACAGGAACTGCAAATGCTACGGTAACCTATACAGTTGACGCTGGAGCTAATCAAACGGTTGTTTTAAATGCTTCTGGAACTGGAACAATAACTACACCAATATTAACAGCAAATTCTCAATATTGTTTAGTTAATGTAACGTCTAACACGACACCAGCATGTACACAAACATTAACAGCTTGTGCCACCGTAACAATTAATCCATTACCAACGGTTTCAATTTCGACTACTACACCTTCTATATGTTCAGGTACCTCTGCTACTATAGATTTTGCAGGAACGGCAAATGCTACGATTACTTACACGATTGATGGAGTTTCTAGTACGATTGTATTAGATGGATCAGGAAATGCTTCGGTAAGTTCTACTGCAACATCAACGTATTGTTTAGTGGGTGCTGCTTCAAATTCGACACCAGTTTGTACTCAAGCTTTTACGGATTGTGTTACTATTACAGTAATTCCTTTACCAACGGCTTCTATCACTGGAGATACAATTTGTGATGGCGAT
>NZ_AUGN01000016.1 GCF_000422685.1 Flavobacterium gelidilacus DSM 15343
ATATTGATAAGGAGCTGTTCCACCAGTTACATTAAAGGCTTGAATAGTCCCTGTAGTTATACAAGTTAATTGTTGGGTTACCTGTGATTGACCTGTTATAGGAGTAGGTTCTGTTATTGTAACGTTAATTGTGTAATCACACTCATGTGTTGGTTTAGTGTATTTTATATCAATTGTATAAGTTCCAGAAGCTAATCCAGTAAAAACATTTGAATTTTGAAAAGTAATTCCTCCATCAATACTATAAGTTATGGCATATCCATTTGAAGGTAAAGCAGAAATAGTAGCTGTTCCATTACTCAACCCATTACATGTTACGTTTGTATGAGTTTCGGTAATTGTTACTGTTGGTTCAGCTGTAACTGTTACTATATTTGATAACGAAGTACAGTTATTACTATCAACAATTATATATTGATAAGTTCCAATTTGAGTTATATCATACTCAAATATTTCGTAGGTTTGATAAGCATAGTTTCCTGATGCTACTGGGATTCCATTGTAACTATAAACAGCATAATTGTATGGAGCTAAACCACCAGATGGTGTTAAAGTTACTTGACCATTTACACAACTAATATTTTGTGTTACTGCTGCACTAACTGCTAAGTCTGATAAATCTTGTATAGTAACTTGTTCTGTATATGTACAACCATCATCTGTAGTTGCTGTTACTGTATAATTTCCAGGGTTTAAATTAGAAAATAAATGATCATTATCTGTTGAAGGCCCAAAAGTTGCTATTGTCGTTGCTCCTTGCGAAATTTGAAAATAATACTGTGGCTCTACTCCATTAGTTTGCACTCTAATACTTCCAAAACCATCATTACAAAGTTTATCTGTAACAATTACATCAACATCTAAAATTTGATTTAAGATATTAATATTTGGAAACTCAAAAAGACATCCTCCAGTTACTCCTGTTTGTTGAATGTATACAGTATAATTCCCAGCAGTTGTTATAGGAATTACATTGTTTGATGAAAAAGGACCTGTAGGAGATAAACTGAATTCGTATGTAGAAGGAATATTATTTATAGTAATTGAACCAGGTGTTGTACAAATAATATTTGACGTTACAATATCAGGATTTAATGTGTTTTGGAAAACATTGAAATAAAAATTTCTAAAACACCCATTCTGGTAGTTAAATATAACTTGATATTCACCAGCAGTAGTTACGTTAAAGTTTGGCCCAGTTCCAACAGTATTCCATGTGCAACTAGGATTTGTATTAGCACAGTTATTAATTCCAACTGGAGCACAACTTCCAGGTACTAATTGTTGCCATTGAATGCTGATAGCATTGTTTACTCCAGATTGTATTAATACAGAATCATTCAATCCACATAAAAATATTTTTGGTAACTGTGAACCATCATTTGGACAAGTTTCTACAACGTTGGCATAAGGTATTGCCGGATTTGAACTTATCGCATTATTAAAATCAACAACTGTTACGGTTTCATAAATGGATACACAAGGAGGCGGAATTGACAAAAACACAGTATAAGTTCCTGTAGCATTAACAGTTATTGTTTGTGTATTTCCAATTGTATTTCCTGAAGAATCTTGCCATAAATACGTATCGTAACCATCAGCTCCTGTTAATTCTAAAGTATTTCCACATAAAATTTCTGTTCTTGTAAAAATACAATCATCAATATTTGCTATAAAATTAGTTGTTCCTGGTGTTGGATAATTACAATTGTCATATCCATTAAAACTAGGATTATCTGTAATAACTTGACTGTTTAATTCTCCATTATAAGAAACATAAGCTTGATTAATTACTTGATTAGTACAAGCGTCTCTAAAATCCTCACAATTTAAAGGCAACTTAACCTTAATTTTTATTGTATAAGCTGGATCTCCAATTTCAACTAAATTATTTGGTATGGAAAATGTAAATTGATTTGTTGTTGGGTTAAAAACATAAGTAACTCCTGGTGGTAAAATTAAATCTCCAGGCTGTATAGTTCCGTTTGCTGGAAATATTGCGTTACTCGGTAATATATCTGTAAGGGTAAAATTCAATGCATTATCATTTCCAGTATTTTGAAAAGTTAAGGTATAAAAAATTTCTTGACCCAAACTTAAGGTTTGGCCGTTAACATTATTGCCAGAAATATCTTCAACTTGTTTAATTAATGGAATTTGTGGTTCAATAATTTCAACATCAAAAGAAGTAAAAAACACATCATATTTATCACCACTTGAAACCGCTCTCAATGTTACACCAGTCTCATTATTAGGAATTACGCTATTTCCGGGATTATTAACTCTATTTAAGTGAGCATCCCAACCAAGTGTATTTAAACTATTTGGATTTCGGGCATTAAAAAAAGCACTATTTAAAGTAATTGAAGAATTAAAATAATTAGTTGTAACTGGAGCTGCAGGTGGCGGTGTATTTGACAATGTAGTGTATCCACCTACTGAATTTGCTTTAATTCTTAATTGATCACCTGTAACTCTATTATCACCTTCTAAAGTAGATATTCCTAATTTTGCTCTTACTGGAAAAGGTGCAGGTAAAGTAGAAAACCCAGAAACAGGAATATCTAAATTTCCTGCATTTGAAGCTACTACCGCATATCCATCAAAAGTTGATATTTTTTTACCAGGTAAATTAATGTTTTCATATACAATTACTAATGTCCATCCACCTGCTACACCTCCCGGTATAGAGAAAGATCCTGAACTACTTCCATTTGTACTTACTCTAATATTCCCAACAAAATAGGTTCCGTTTGGATTAGCTAATCCAGATATTAAAGTAGTTACATCAGCAAAGCATCCATAAGGACCATGCGTTACATTTGTTTGATTAGCATCAGCAAAACCATTATATAAAACTTCATCAGCAATTACATCAACATAAGCACCACCGGGTACTCTAAATTTTACTTGATTCCAATCTGTTTCTCTTCCACTAGAGGGATCATTACCAATATTATACCTGTAAGTTGCCGACCAATATAACCCTGCATGAACAATTTTTGAACATGAAGCATCAGCAATTGTTAAGTTTGCACTACTAGAGTTAAATGTTTGTGTTGAACCATCAATATCAATAAATTGCATATTGGTTTGGTCATTATAAATAGACGAATTTCCTGTAGTATTGTATGCCGTATTTGGGTTTGGACTTCTATTAACAATATTGTTAGAAATCATGGTTAAATCTCCTCTTACTGTTGTTTGAAATCGAACATCAAAAGGGTTTTTAATTTGTGCTGAAGACGTAATTGTTCCTAATGCTAAAATTAGAATAGCAACAAATTTTTGAGATAGGGTAATTTTTCTCATAGGTTATAGTATTGGTAAAATCCACATAGTTTCGGGGTACTTATTGTTGAATTTTGTTTGATATGCTTTTTTGGCGGCTTCATAACTTTCAAAACGTTCTATGTAAACATAGTTCCATTGATTTCCAGATGTTTTAAATGATCCACTTTTGTTTAATCCTTTTTTCTTTAACTCACTTATAAATTTCGACGCTTTCTTTTTATCTTTATAAATAGTAGCAATCACATAATATCCTTTCTTAACTCCTGTATTTTTTTCTGGGAGTAGTAAATAATTAATGTTATCGTTCTCAGCATTTAATACAAACTCTTCTAGTTTTTTAACAATTGTATTGTTAGTTTCTACAATAGTCTGATTATAAATATTTTGTTTAAACCTGTCAATTTCCTCTTGTTCTAGGGTTTGGTTTTTAAGTCTTTCAGCTTCTTCTTGTTTATCAACTTTTGGCTTTTTGGCATAAGCTGAAAATTCTTCATTACTATCTAATGTTAGGGCCAAAAATATTTCGTGAGTAGCTCCTAAATTTGTAATTTCTTTACCTAATCCTCTTTCATAATTATAACCTAAAGCAATTTTTTGTGAGATATTTATTCCTAAACCACCCGAAACACCATAATAATCACTATAAGAAGCTTGTATCCAACCTGCTCTTGGAACATTGTATAAGACTCCACCAGAGTAGTCAAAGTCTTCCATAGCTATATATTTTCCTCTTCCTAAAAAGGTTAAACTACTATTTTCAAATAAATTTGAAGCATTCTCCAAAGTGTATATATACGACAAATGACTTGATATCGTTTTTTCTCCAAATTTGGTTTGCATTTCACCTAACTTAAAATTATAATCCACCAAATTATCACCATAAACACCAAAGTTAAACTTTCCGATTTGAACAGATAATCCTGGATTTAACATCAGCATACTTGTATTATCATATTGTTCCAAATACGGATCTGCTTCACCAGTTATTATTTTACCTCTGTTTAAACCCGAATTAAAAAAGACCATATTAAATCCAAAAGACAATATAGTTTCGTCATTTAAACGGACTCCTTTTGCATAATTAGCAATAGCTCCAATGCTTTTCCAGACGCCTACTTCTTGTTGATAAATACCTAAACCATAACCACTATTTTCATAATTGTTGCCAGAATAATTTACCATGTAAGTTTTTGGCGATTCACCATAATCAAACCATTGATTTCTATGATAAGCTACATATTCTGATTTATAACTATTAAATATTGATAACGTTGGGTTAACTAAATTTCTATTAAAGCGCATAAATGTCTGAGACGGCATTATAAACTCATCACTGCTATCAGTTTGAGCATTAGTCATAACACAGCTTAAGGCAAGCCCTATAATAAAAAGAAGTTTGTGTCTATTCATTCTTATTGTATTACTGATATCGTTCCTTGATATATGGTCGAATTATCGCGTATTATTTTGTAATAAAAAATTCTATTATTTTTTGAAACTGGTTCAAATGGCCAATTATTCTGATAATCATTTGATCTATAAACAATTTGCTGATTGGATGAAAATATTACAATCTCAACATTATTTTGATAAGCAAGTTCCTCTGTAATTATCCAAGTATCATTTTTCCCATCATTATTTGGAGTTATAGTATTTGGAATTATAGCACTAAAAACTTTAGGTTGAATTAAAACAGTAAAATTTCTAATAATTTCACAGCCATTAAGTTGTGCAACTAGTTGAATCGTAATTTCTTGATTAACTATAATTTCGTTAGTTGAATTTTCTAAAACACCATCGATAAACCATTCATAAGAATCTGCCCCAGAAGCAGTAATTGTTATTTCCTCACCTTCATTAATGTAAATGTCTTCATCATAATTTGTTACTAATAGATTTTCATCTATTGTTGCAACGGCTATTATATCTGAATTTAATTCACAGCCTAAAAAAGATATTTTTAAATAGTAATCACCTGCTAAGGTTGCAATAAAAGTAGTATTTGTCCCTAAAACTGTAGCATCACCATCCATAAACCATTGATAAGTAAAAATTGGATCTGTAATAGATGAAGTAATTGTAACATCAGTATTAGTACTACATAAAATACCATCTGTTGTTAAGTTTATAGTTTCGTCAATTTTTAATTTAACATCCAAAGCATTTGAAGAAACTATTTGACCGTCTGTAAATTTAGCTTCAACACGATAATTTCCATTTTCACTATAATTAGGTATTGTATAGCTAGAAGAATTAGCTCCAATTATAGCAATATTATTTTTATACCATATATAAGTTACACCAATGTTTGATGGAACTGCAACTGTCAGTAAATTTGAACTTGCTTCAAAATCTTGAACTTTGAGAATTTCTGTAATATTCTGACAACTTGAATAATCCGCATCGTGAATTATTGTTAAATTAAATGAAGTATATAGAGTAACTAACGTAGAAACATCTTTTTCAAGAATACAGCCTGTATTTTGTTTTACTAAAACTTTATAAACTCCTGTTTGAGTTATGGCTAAAGAATTACTTACTTCTCCAATAATTTCTATGTTATTTTTATACCATTTATAGGTAGGACTTATTGCATTAGTAGTACAAGTTAATGTTTTACTTTGTCCAGGCAGCAAGTTAATTTCTGCTCCTGAATCTAATGAAAGAGTAAAACTATTTTCTGTTAGAGCTAAAACATTTGAATTAATCACACAAGCCGAATTTGAAGCCACTAATGAATAACTTCCCGCTTGCGTTGCATTATATGTTGCACTAGTTGCACCACTTATTGACATATTGTTTAAATACCATTGATATGTATAACCCGAACTAGCAATCACACTTGATAATAATAAACCTGTTGAAGGGCAAATATTTGTAGCGTTGCCTTGCGAGCTAATAGTTAATGTCTCTGATGGAGCTACGTTAACTGATACAGCATTGGAGTATGAATTATAATTACATGTTCCATTTCCATAATTGACGCTAGCAAAATAACTACCTGAATCTGTAATGAGTAAACTTGGACCAGTTTGTCCAGAAATAATCACGTTATTTTTTCTCCAAACATATGTTAACTGAGAAAAATTTAGAGGACTATTCGGTCCGCTATCAATAGTTAAATTGAAAGTTGAAGTGCTACAAATTGATTGGTTAAAAACACCATTGTTTATAGTAAAAGGTTGGTTATAGACAGCGTAATTTGCTGAAAAGGCAGAACTTGAAGGACTAGTACTTACTGGAGAAGAACTTTTTACACGAATTCTATAATTTGTTCCATTAACATCTGTTGGAAAAGGAAAAGAAACATTAACAGGAGAAGTTATTGCACTAGAAGTTGTTAATACTGTAGGTGAAGAAAAACTCCCAGCGGCATTAGATAATTCTATAGTAAATAAATTTCCCGAACCTAAATTTGAAGTAGGAGAAAATGAAAAACTAAGATTGTAATTGTTAAAAGTTGTTGAAGCACATACCGCGGTAAATCCTAAAGTAGGTGTGTTTATTGTAATTTGCGCTGTGGCAATAATACAACTTATTAACAAGGCTGTTGTTAAAAAAACTTTTTTGTTCAACAAAGCTAACGGGGCAATTAACTTTTGTAACATATTGATTTCTAATTTAATATAAGTATCCGCATATTATAATCACAAATATATAAAATTTTGTTAACAACCAAGTATTTTTTATCAACATTTCTTGTTGATAACCGTTAAAATCGATTAAAATACCCTTTTCTACGGTAAAACCACACTTTTTAAACTGCGAAACCGTATCAATATAATATTATATACCAATTCAATTTTTAGCCTTGATAATTTTAGTTATTTTTGCTAAAAATATACCGAAATGTCAGAACAAAAATCATTAAATTTCATAGAACAAATTATTAATGAAGACTTAAAAAACGGTTTATCTGATGATAAATTACGTTTTCGTTTTCCTCCTGAGCCAAATGGTTATTTACATATTGGTCATGCTAGTTCTATTTGTCTTAATTTTGGATTAGGATTAGATTATAAAGCTCCTGTTAACCTACGTTTTGACGATACAAATCCTGCAAAAGAAGAGCAAGAATTTGTTGATGCCATTAAAAAAGATGTAGAATGGCTTGGTTTTCAATGGGATAAAGAGTGTTATGCATCAGATTATTTTCAACAATTATATGATTGGACAATTGAATTAATCAAAAATGGAAAAGCTTATGTCGACAGTCAATCTTCTGAAGAAATGGCTATTCAAAAAGGAACTCCAACACAATTTGGTACAGATTCTCCTTTCAGAAATCGCTCTATTGAAGAAAATTTAGATTTATTCGAACGTATGAAAAATGGTGAATTTCCAGAAGGAACTCACGTTTTACGTGCTAAAATAAGCATGAACGCAACAAATATGTTAATGCGTGATCCATTGATTTATAGAATTTTACATAAAGAACATCACAGAACTGGAAACAATTGGTGTATTTATCCAATGTATGACTGGGCTCATGGCGAAAGTGATTATATCGAACAAATTTCACATTCATTCTGTACCTTAGAATTTTTACCCCACAGAGAATTATATGACTGGTTCTTAAATCAGATTTATGATGAGAATAAAGTAAGACCAAAACAACGTGAATTCGCGAGAAGAAATTTATCACACACTGTTGTTAGTAAACGTAAATTAGCTCAATTAGTTAGTGAAAATCACGTTTCAGGTTGGGATGATCCAAGAATGTCTACGATTTCTGGAATGAGAAGACGTGGATATACTCCAAAAGCCATAACAAATTTTGCCAATGCAATCGGAATCGCAAAACGTGATAACCTTATAGATGTTTCATTATTAGAGTTTTACGTTCGTGAAGATTTAAATAAAATTGCGCCTAGAGTAATGGCCGTTTTAAATCCTGTTAAGTTGGTAATAACTAATTATCCTGAAGGAAAAGAAGAACTTTTAGAAGCTGAAAATAATCAAGAAGAAGAGGAAATGACTTATAGAGAAGTTCCTTTTTCTAAAGAATTATATATTGAAAGAGAAGATTTTCAGGAAGAAGCACATAAGAAATTTTTCCGTTTGACTTTAGGCACAGAAGTTCGTCTTAAAAATGCGTATATTATTAAAGGTGAATCGGTTATAAAAGATGCTGACGGAAATATTACTGAAATTCATTGTACTTATGATGAAGATTCTAGATCAGGAAGTGGTTCAGAAGCAAGTCAAAGAAAAGTAAAAGGAACCATTCATTGGGTTTCTACAAATCATGCTGTTGAAGCAGAAGTCAGAGTTTACGACAGGTTATTTACGCACGAAAATCCTGATGGCGATAAAGAAGTAGATTTTAAAGAATACATAAATCCAAATTCATTAGAAGTTATAACTGGTTATGTAGAACCTTCTTTAGTAAATGCAAAAGAATTAGAACATTATCAATTTCAACGTTTAGGCTATTTCTGTGTCGATAGAGATTCAACAGCAGAAAAATTAGTTTTCAATAAAACAGTTGGATTGAGAGATACTTGGGCAAAAATTAGTAATCAATAAAAGCATTTTTATATAAGAGTATGTCTGTTTTTGCGAAGGTTATAATTATAATCCATTACAAATTTTTTAATACTCTCTTTATATTTTTTTTCTAAATTGATTTTTTCTTTTTTACCATTTTTTAGAATAACAACTAAATAATATTTTTTAAGAGAGAACAACCATTTTTTTTTAAAATTGACATATATTTTTTCAATTTCTATAGTGTTATAATTATAATTATTTTTATTACTACTTATTTTTATGACACTATTATTCTCTATTTCTATTTTCATCCTTTTAATATTTATTTTAAAAGTAATATTACTTTTTACTAATATTTCATTAAAAAGATGAATTATAGAAAAGCTATCGATAATTTACTTTTTTAATAGATGAACAACAAGTTTTCTCCATTTCCATTTATTATTTGAATTTAAAAAATTTCACTAAAAATCGTATTAATCAATTGATTTATTTAAAACGATAGTTTTTATCTATTAAAAACAACCTTCATAAATCAATTTTAAGACATTTTTAAATTTGTTCTACATGCTTTATTAAGTTTGCTAATTTTCTTTCAAAAACATCTTTTATTTGAGTTTTTAACTTCAAAAACATCTTTTATCAAATTAAGATTTATTTTTTTTGAGTTTGACTCTTTTTTCAACTTTCATATAAAAAAAAAGACCACTTTTTTTCAAAAGCAGTCTTTTTGTAATTTAGAATTTCCGAATTTGTAATTTCTTAAAATCTATTTTTCATTTTCTGAATCTTCAGCTTTTTTTCTTTTTGTAGAATTTGCTCTTTTCATAGATTCACCAACTTGGTTACTTGCCGTAAAACTCGCTACCATGTTATTCAACATTTCACTTCCAGCTTGTGGCGAATTTGGTAATAAGATTAAATTACTATTTGAATCTGCACCAATTGCTTGTAAAGTATCATAATGTTGTGTCACAACAATTAAAGCAGAAGCTTCTTGCGAATTAATTCCAACTCTGTTCAATACATCTACAGATTCTACCAATCCACGTGCAATCTCTCTACGTTGGTCAGCAATACCTTGACCTTGAAGTCTTTTACTTTCTGCTTCAGCTTTTGCTTTAGCTACAATTCTAATTCTTCCTGCTTCCGCTTCATATTCTGCAGCTGTTTTTTCTCTATCAGCAGCATTAATTCTGTTCATCGCATTCTTAACTTGAATATCTGGATCAATATCAGTAATTAAAGTATTGATAATATCATATCCGTAACCTGACATTGCTCCGTTTAATTCTCTTTTTACGGCAACAGCAACATCATCTTTTCTTTCGAAAACATCATCCAGTTTTAATTTTGGAACTTCAGCACGAACTACATCAAATACATAAGACGTAATTTGATCATGTGGATATTCTAATTTATAAAATGCTTCATAAACACTTTCTTGTAATACTTTAAATTGAACTGAAACTTTAAGTTTAACGAATACGTTATCTTTAGTTTTAGTTTCAATCATTACGTCTAATTGTTGAATACGAAGATTTACTCTTCCGGCAACTCTATCAATAATAGGTAATTTTAATTGTAAACCTGAAGTACGAGTACTTGCATATTTACCAAAACGTTCAATAACTGCTGACGTTTGTTGTTTTACTGTAAAAAAGGATGAAAATAAAATCACTACAGCTAAAAAAAGGAGAATGTAAATTCCGTACATAGTTTGTTTTTTAAATGGGTTATGTTAATTATACGTTTAATGTTGTGAAAAGTTACAAAAAAAAATCCCGAAACTTTCGGGATTAACTTTTTTATAAGGTTTGTATTGCTTTTTCAATACGTTTTATACTTTCTTCTTTGCCAATCATTTCAATGATATCGAATAAATGAGGTCCTTTTAAAGCGCCAACTAAACTCAATCGTAAAGGTTGCATAACTTTCCCCATTCCAATTTCATTAGTTGTCATCCATTCTTTTAATAAAGATTCAATGTTTAAAGATGTAAAATCTGAAATGTTATTCAGCTCAACAATCACTTTATTCATTAATTCAGGAGTTTCTTCTTTCCAATTTTTCGATGCTTTTTCATCATATGAAGTTGGTGCTTCAAAGAAATAGTCTGATAAATCCCAAAGTTCATTTACGAAATTGGCTCTTTCTTTTACTAATCCAACGACTCTTGTTATATCTAAATCTGTTGAAATTCCTTTAGTTGATAATTCGACTTTAAATAATTCAGCTAATTTATCATCTTCTTTAGTAATCAAATATTGGTGATTGAACCATTTGTTTTTCTCTGGATCAAACTTCGCTCCTGCTTTGTGAATTCTATTTAAATCAAAAGCATCAACTAATTCTTCTAAGGAATATAATTCTTTATCAGTTCCGTCATTCCAACCTAATAAGGCTAAAAAGTTAAGAACTGCTTCTGGAAAAAATCCTTGTTCTCTATAACCCATCGAAGTTCCTTCAGCCGTTTTCCAAGCTAATGGAAATACTGGAAATCCTAATTTATCACCATCACGTTTGCTTAATTTTCCGTTTCCAACTGGTTTTAGAATTAAAGGTAAATGAGCAAATTCAGGTGCTTCCAAACCAAATGCTCTATACAATAAGCTGTGTAAAGGCATACTTGGTAACCATTCTTCACCACGAATTACATGCGAAGTTTCCATCAAATGGTCATCCACAATATTCGCTAAATGATAAGTTGGCATTCCATCACTTTTAAACAAAACTTTATCATCTAATAAATTCGTGTCAAACTTAATATCACCACGAATAATATCTTTTAATTCTAAAATTTCATTCACTGGAGTTTTAAAACGAATTACATAAGCATCACCATTGTCAATTCTTTTGGCAGTTTCTTCTTTAGAAATTACTAACGATGTATCTAATTTTTCACGATTGTGCCAATTGTAAATGAATGTTTTTCCTTCAGCTTCGTGTTGTTTTCTGTGAGCGTCTAATGATTCAGCTGTGTCAAAAGCGTAATATGCCCAACCATTTTCAATCAATTGATCAGCATATTCTTTATAAATGGCCTTTCTTTCGCTTTGGCGATAAGGTCCAAATTTTTCATTTTTTCCAACTGTTTCATCTGGAGAAATTCCTAACCATTCTAAGGCTTCTAAAATATATTCTTCTGCACCTTCAACAAATCTTGTTTGATCTGTATCTTCTACTCTTAAATAGAATGTTCCGTTATTTTTTTTAGCAAATAAATAATTAAATAAAGCGGTTCTTACACCACCAATATGTAATCCTCCTGTTGGACTTGGAGCAAATCGTACTCTAACTGGTTTTGACATTTCTTAATTTTTTTCTGTTTTTTTACACTGAGCTTGTCGAAGTGTGGTGCAAAGATACAATTTGAATTTAGAAGTAAGAATTTAGATTTTGTAAATCTGCCACTTATCAACATAATATCAAGTTAAAGTTTTGCTAATCACTATTTAGTTTTGACATATTACATTTTAAGTTGTATTTTTATCGGTTATTAACAGATTATAAACAATTTGGAAACAAAAGCTATTATTTTTGTGAAATTAGAAGCCTTTATCAAGAGGTTTTACACCAATGAACTAATAAAAGGAGTTATTCTTTTTATTGGACTTGGGTTACTATATTTTCTATTTACCATTTTAGTGGAATATTTCCTTTGGTTACCAACTTCAGGAAGAACGATTTTGTTCTGGTTGTTTGTAACTGTTCAAATTTTCTTATTAGTTCGTTTTATATTTTTTCCATTGTTTAAATTGTTTAAACTTCAAAAAGGAATTAATTATGAACAAGCGTCAATAATTATTGGAAATCATTTTTATGAAGTAAATGATAAGTTGACGAATTTTCTACAATTATCAAATCAGAACGAGAATTCGGAATTACTTTTAGCTTCTATAAATCAAAAAGCTGAAACCTTAAGTCCAATTCCTTTCTCTAATGCGATTAATTTTAATAAGAACAAGAAATTTTTGCCTTATGCGATAGTTCCAATTTTATTATTGGCTTTGTTTTTTGTGTCTGGAAATTCAAAAGTGATTTCACAAGGATTGGATAGAGTTGTTAATTACAATACAAAATATGTTACACCAGCTCCTTTTCAATTTTTGATTTTGAATAAAGAGTTAGTGACACAACAAAACAAAGAATTCACTTTACAGGTTAAAACAGTAGGAAATATAATTCCTGAAAATGTTTCGCTTATAATTGGTGATGAAGAATATTTATTGGAAAACACGAATCCTGGAGAGTTTCAATATAAGTTTGATAACGTTATTTCGGACGTGAACTTTAGTCTGAAAGCAAATTCGATAAATTCTAAAGATTATAATCTGAAAGTAGTTAACGTTCCTACTATCAATAATTTTGAAATGATTTTATCTTATCCAAGTTATTTAAAACGTAAATCGGAAAGTATTAAAGGAACTGGAAATGCAATTGTACCAGAAGGCACGTCAATTCGTTGGAAATTATCAACTTTTGCGACAACCGACATTGCTTTTATTTCAAATAACAGCAAATCTGTTTACTCTTCAACAAATGGTGAGTTTAATTTCTCTAAAAATATTAGTCAAAATACTGAATATCAAATAGTAACATCAAATAAAAACGTAAAAAACTTTGAAAAACTAGATTATCTAGTAAATATCGTTAAAGATCAATATCCTTTTATAGCTGCTAATAAAGCTCCTGATTCCTTAAGCCTAAAAAAGAACTTTATTATAGGGCAATTGTCAGATGATTATGGGTTGAGTAAATTACAAGTTGTCTATTATCCCAAAGGAAAACCTCAATTAGTTAAACGTGGAACACTAGCTGTAAAAAACCAAACTGTGGATCAATTTGTTTATTCTTTTCCCACAGGTTTAAATGTAGAGCAAGGAATTGTTTATGAATACTATTTTGAAGTTTTTGATAATGATGCTGTGAATAATTACAAGTCAAGTAAGTCTTCAGTTTTTTCACATAATGAATTAACGGATGATCAAAAACAAGATGAATTATTAAAAGATCAAAATGATAATATTAATAGTTTAGAAAAATCATTAAACAATCAAGACAAGCAATTAAAAGAATTAGACAAACTCCAAAAAATGAAAAAGGAGAAAGCTAATCTTGATTTTAAAGATCAAAAAAAGATTGAAGATTTCATCAAAAAACAAAAAAATCAAGATGAAATGATGAAGGTGTTTTCTAAAAAACTTTCAGAAAATCTTGAGAATTTTAATCCAAAAGAAGAAGATAAACTTAAAAAAGAACTGCTTCGTCGTTTAGATGAAAGTCAAAAACAATCCGAAAAAAATGAAAAGCTTTTAAAAGAGTTAGAAGAATTACAAAAGAAATTACAAGACGATAAACTTTTCGAGAAAGCAGATAAATTAAAAAAGGATTCCAAAAATCAAGCTAAGAATTTAGAGCAACTTGTTGAATTAACGAAACGTTTTTACGTTGAAAAAAAGGCGGAACAAATTGCTGACAAATTAAATAAGTTAGCAGAAAAAGAAGATAAGCTAGCTAATGAAAATAAAAACAATTTAGAAGAACAGAAAAAAGTAGCTGATGAATTTGAAAAAATAAAAGAAGAGTTACAACAATTGGATATAGAAAATAAGGATTTAAAAAAACCTATGGATATTCCAAATGACAAAAATGAACAAGAAGATGTTCAAGACGATTTAGAAAAATCAGAAGAAGATCTAAAAAAGAATGATAAACCAAGTGCTTCAAAATCTCAAAAATCTGCGGGTAAGAAGATGAAAGAAATGAGTCAGAAAATGAGCTCTTCGATGGAAGGTGGAGAATCACAGCAAATGGAAGAAGATGCAAAAGCATTACGTCAAATTCTAGACAATCTTTTAGCATTTTCCTATGATGAAGAAGCATTAATTCAACCGACAAAATCATCTCAATCACGATCGTTGGCTTTGAATAAAATCCTTAAAAAACAACAAGAACTTAAATTACAGTTTAAACATGTGGATGATAGTATTTTTGCTGTCTCACTTCGTAACCCAATGATTTCAGAATTTGTATTAAACGAAATAGGTGAAATACATTATAATCTAGATCAATCTTTAGAAACCTTAGCAGATAATAATGTTTCTAGAGGAGCTTCTTTACAACAATATGTTCTATCAAGTGCCAATAAATTAGCAGATTTTTTAAGCAATGTTCAGAGCGATATGAATATGCAAATGTCTGGAAAAGGCAAAGGAAAAGGCAAAGGAATGCCAAGTCCGGGGCAAGGTAATCCTGGAAAACAATTATCTGACATAATTAAAAAGCAAGAAGGTCTTTCTGAAAAAATGAAAGAAGGAATGAAACCTGGTGAAAAACCCGGAGACAATCCAGGTGATAAGCCTGGAGAAAAACCTGGTGAAGGTAAGAAAGACGGCAAAGGAAAAGGAGAAAATGGAGAAGGTGAAGGTTCAGAAGGAAACGCTGGAAAGGTATTAGAAATTCTAAGAGAGCAACAACAACTTCGAGATGCTTTACAGAAATCTTTAGAGCAACAAGGCATTAATGGAAACAATGTTCTAAACCAAATGAAAGATATAGAGAAGCAGTTAATCAATAAAGGTTTTAAAAACGAAACCTTACAAAAGATGCTTAATCTTAAACATGAATTACTAAAATTAGAGAATGCAATTCAGCAACAAGGGCAAGATGAAAAACGTAAATCGAATACAACTGATGATAAGTTTTCTAACAACGCTTCTACCCTACCAAAGGAATTGCAAGAATATATTAAAAGCATAGAGATTTTAAACAGACAAAGTTTACCTTTGCAAAAAAATTACGACCAAAAAGTCAAAGAATATTTTAAGAAGTAATGATTACATTTAACTATGAAAATGATTTCCTTTTAGAGGATGAATCAATTTATCAAGATTGGATATCACGAATTATCCTTTCAGAAAACAAAACGGAAGGCGAAATTAATTACATTTTTTGTGATGATGAATATTTAATTAATATCAATAATGAGTATTTAAATCATGATACTTATACGGATATTATTAGCTTCGATTATTCCGTTGGAGACTTAATTGAAGGTGATATTTTTGTGTCTACAGAAAGGGTTGCTGAAAATGCAATTGAGTTTAATGTACCGTTTGATAACGAAATTAAAAGAGTGTTGTCGCACGGTATTTTACACTACTGCGGTTATAAAGATAAATCAGAAAATGAAGCATCAGTAATGCGTCAAAAAGAAGATGAGAAAATTGCTTTGTTCCACGTGGAACAAGAATAATCATCTATCAATATTAATTAAATGTTTCACGTGGAACATTATAAAAATTACATAACGAAGTTCGGACTTTCTGACTTCTGATTTTTAAATTTAAGATGAGTATATTTCAAGAAAAATACGATGTGATTGTAGTTGGTGCTGGGCATGCTGGTTCTGAAGCTGCGGCCTCTGCAGCAAATTTAGGCTGCTCTACCCTTCTGGTCACAATGAATCTACAAAACATCGCACAGATGTCTTGTAATCCTGCTATGGGAGGAATTGCAAAAGGTCAAATAGTAAGAGAGATTGATGCGCTAGGTGGTTATTCTGGAATTGTGTCTGATAAAACAGCTATCCAATTCAAGATGTTGAACAAGTCAAAAGGACCTGCAATGTGGTCTCCAAGAGTTCAAAGTGATAGAATGCGTTTCGCTGAAGAATGGAGATTGATGTTGGAGAGAACTCCGAATCTTGATTTTTACCAAGAGATGGTTTCGGGTTTGTTAATCGAAAATAATAAAATTGTCGGCATCAAAACATCACTTGGTTTGGAAATTAAAGCCAAAACAGTTGTGCTAACAAATGGTACATTTCTAAATGGTTTAATCCATATTGGCGACAAACAATTTGGTGGTGGTCGTGCAGGCGAAAGTGCTTCATTTGGAATTACAGAAGACCTTGTTAAAGTAGGTTTTGAATCTGGAAGAATGAAAACAGGAACTCCTCCAAGAGTTGATGGTCGTTCTTTAGATTATTCAAAAATGACAGAACAACCTGGTGATGAAAAACCACACAAGTTTTCTTATTTGCAAAGCATAAAACCATTAACTCACCAAAGGTCTTGTTACATGACTTACACTTCTCTTGAAGTTCATGATCATCTTCGTGAGGGTTTTGATCGAAGTCCTATGTTTAATGGAAGAATAAAAAGTATAGGTCCAAGATATTGCCCGTCTATTGAAGATAAAATAAATCGTTTTGCAGATAAAGACAGACATCAATTATTTGTTGAACCAGAAGGATGGAATACAGTAGAAGTTTATGTAAATGGATTTTCTACTTCTCTTCCAGAAGATATTCAATTTAAAGCTTTGCGTTCTGTTGCGGGTTTTGAAAAAGTAAAATTTTTCAGACCTGGATATGCAATTGAATATGATTACTTCCCTCCTACACAATTAAAACACACCTTAGAAACTAAATTAGTGGAAGGTTTGTATTTTGCTGGTCAAATTAACGGAACAACAGGATACGAAGAAGCCGCTTCTCAAGGATTAATGGCCGGAATTAATGCTGCTTTAAAAGTTCAAGAACGCGATGAGTTTATACTAAAACGTAATGAAGCATATATCGGAGTTTTGATCGATGATTTAATTACTAAAGGAACAGAAGAGCCTTATCGAATGTTTACTTCTCGTGCAGAGTATAGAACACTTTTACGTCAAGACAATGCGGATTCAAGACTAACCCCTAAAGGATTTGAACTAGGTTTAGCTTCAGATGAACGTTTAATTCGTATGGAAGAAAAGTTTTCGAAGTCAGATGCAATGGTTCAGTTTTTTAGAGATACAAGCGCAAAACCTGAAGAAGCAAATCCAATTCTTGAATCTAAAGGATCGAGTTTAATGTCTCAACCAGATAAGATGTTCAAAGTTTTTTCTAGACCACAAATAGATTTAGAAGACATTGTTAAGTTTGAGAAAGTTTCAGAATATATTAATACACATGTTTTGGATGATGAAATTATTGAGCAAGCTGAAATTGATGTTAAATATTCAGGTTATATTGAAAAAGAAAGATTACATGCAGATAAACTAAATCGTTTAGAAGACGCAATAATTCCCGATAATTTTGATTTTAATAAAATAAAATCAATTTCTACTGAAGCTAAAATGAAGTTTAATAAAATTCGTCCAAAGACAATTGCACAAGCTTCTAGAATTAGCGGAGTTTCACCAAGTGATATTTCTGTATTATTAATTTATATGGGACGTTAAAAAGTGCTTATTGTTCAGTCTTTAGTAAGCAGTTCTAACTGAATACTAAAGACTGAACACTGAATACTAAAAATTGTTTCACGTGAAACATACTTTGTTAACTCCTACATTTACTACCTTTGTTTAAGTTTTATTTTAAAATATGAATTTCTCACCCAACAATGTTTTTATAAAAGTTAAAGATCATTCTGTTTCAAAAGAATCATTTGATTTACTTTTAGACGAAGAGTTACAGTTGTTAAAAACTTCTCCTCAACCCTCTTTAGATAAACTTCCCTCCTATTACGAAAGTGAAGATTATATTTCTCATACAGACTCAAAACGAACTTTGTTTGAAAAATTATATCATTTAGTAAAAACAAATGCTTTAAAAAATAAAGTTGCATTAATCACTAGTGAAAATCCTCAAAAAGGAAATTTATTAGATATTGGTGCAGGAACTGGAGATTTTTTAAGTCACGCTAAAAAAGCTGGTTTCAACTGTATCGGAATTGAACCAAACGAAAAAGCAAAAAATATTTCTATTTCAAAAGGAGTTAGTTTTACGAATACTTTAGAAGAATTAGAAAACAATTCATTTGATGTAATTACAATGTGGCATGTTTTAGAACATGTTCCAGATTTAGAAAATCAAATCAAAACTTTAAAAAAATTATTAAAACCAAACGGGACAATTATTATTGCAGTTCCAAATTATAAATCTTTTGATGCTAAACATTATAAATCATTTTGGGCTGCTTATGATGTGCCAAGACATTTATGGCATTTTTCAAAAGTCAGTATTCAAAAATTATTTAGCAAAGAAGATTTACAATTAAATAAAGTTAAACCAATGTGGTTTGATAGTTTTTATGTTTGCCTTTTGTCAGAAAAATACAAAACTGGGAAAATGAATTTCGTTAAAGGGTTTTTCTACGGATTTGTATCAAATTGCTCTGGAATCTTCAAAAAGGAGTTTTCATCTCACATTTATGTGATAAAAAACATTTAGAACAGTATTTTAAACCGTTTTAAGAGCTTTTTTATAATTACACATGCATTTTATCACCTAGAGTAAGAAGATGTTTTAAAGATAAATTAAATACATTGTTTTTTATAAGCATTACCTATTTTAAAAAGAAAGAGTATAGTTATTTCTTATGCCTTAAAAATTAACTCTTGCATTACTATTTTCAATTGTTTACTTTTACCAAAATTTAGAAATAACGAATATGAAAAAATTATTATTTATTGCACTAGGATTTGCAATATTGTCTTGTAATAAACAAGAAGGACCTTCTGGTCTAAAAACAGCATATGTTGATACTGAAAAGTTAATGAAGGAACATCAACAAGCTATTGACATTGAAAATAAATACAAAGTAAAATCTGAAGAAATGGGACGTGAGCTTGATACAGAAGCAAAACAATTTCAATCAGATTATGAAAATGCTTTAAGACAAGCGCAAGCAAAAGGACCACAATGGGCTCAACAGAAAGCAGCAGAATTACAGCAAAGAGAACAACAATTGAATATTAAGCAACAATCAATGTATCAAGAAATTCAAACAGCAAGTAACGCTGAATTAGATTCTCTTGTAAAAGAAATTAAACTTTACATTAAAGATTACGGAAAAAAGAATAACTACGACTATGTATATGGTACTGGTTTAACTTCTCCTAGTATTTTATATGCTAAAGATTCTTATGATATTACAGATGAGATACTTAAAACTCTTAATGATAAATATAAACCAACTGAAGCCACTAAACCATTTGAAAAAGAAGAAGTTAAAAAATAATTTCTTTTAAAATCATTTAAAACCTCATTATTTTTTTAATGGGGTTTTTTATTTGTGTTTTTTTTATACTTTTATGGTGTTAAATATAAGCCAATGAATTCATTATCAGCCGTTGCAAGTTATACCTTGAAGTTTATTAATCAGACTAATAAATCTGTTTTTCTTACAGGAAAAGCAGGAACAGGTAAGACTACTCTACTCAAAGAAATTATTAAATCAACACACAAAAACACTGCTGTTGTTGCTCCTACTGGAATTGCTGCCTTAAATGCTGGTGGTGTAACTATTCATTCTCTTTTTCAATTACCGTTTGGCGGATTTATTCCAGATACAATTGCCCCGCATTTTAAAGACGCTGTTAAATTTGAGTCAAAAAGTACTCTTTCTCGTCATTTTAAAATGAGTGCTGTCAAACGAAATGTAATTCGAAACATTGAATTATTAGTTATTGATGAAGTAAGTATGCTTCGTGCAGATTTACTTGATGCAATCGATTTCATGATGCAATCTGTTAGAAGAAATAAACTTCCTTTTGGAGGTGCACAAGTTTTATTTATAGGAGATTTACTACAGTTGCCTCCAATTGTTAAACCAGAAGAATGGGATATCTTACGAAAATACTATCAAGGTAAGTTTTTCTTTCATTCTCACGTTGTGCAGCAAAATCCACCTTTATACATTGAATTAGATAAAATTTATCGTCAAACTGACAGTGAATTTATAGAAGTGCTTAATAATTTACGCAATAATACTATAACTAAAGATGACTTAAGTATTCTAAATCAATTTGTTAACCCTAATTTTGATTTAAAGAAGAATGAAGGTTTTATTACACTTACAACACACAATAGAAAGGCAGATTCAATAAATAATGAAGCTTTAAATGAATTAGAAGGCAAATCTTTCACTTATAAAGCTCAAGTTATAGATGATTTTCCAGATAAAATTTATCCTGTTGAAGATAATTTAGAATTAAAGGTTGGAGCTCAAATTATGTTTATTAAAAACGATCTTTCCTTTGAGAAAAATTATTTTAACGGCAAAATGGGAACAATTAAGTATTTGTCTAAAGATGAGATAACTGTTGAGTTTCCAGAAGAGAAAAAAACAATCGAAGTTGAACGATATGAATGGCAAAACATAAGGTATAAAGTCAATGAAACTACTAAAGAAATTCAGGAAGAAGTGCTTGGTACATTTACTCATTATCCCATAAAATTAGCATGGGCAATAACGGTTCATAAAAGCCAAGGATTAACGTTTGATAAAGCCGCACTTGATGTTTCAAGGGTTTTTCAACCTGGTCAAGCCTATGTTGCATTATCTCGTTTAAGATCTTTAAAAGGATTGGTTTTACTTGCACCAATTCAGATGAATGGACTTTCTAATGATAGTGATGTTATGCTTTACGCTGAACAAAAAGCTTCTGATGAATACATTCAAAAATCATTAGAACAAGAAACAAAAAACTATTTATTTAACTATTTAAAAGCGACGTTTGATTGGCAAGACTTAGCACAAGAATGGAGAAATCACAGATTTAGTTATAAAGAAGAAGCACCAAAATCACCAAAAGCTAAATATGCTAAATGGGCTGAAAACCAATCGAATAAATTTGATAATCTGGTTGTTCCTGCTCAAAATTTTATTAAGCAATTAAACAATATTTTTTCTAAAGAACCCTTTGAGGTTCAATACATTAATGAAAGGTTTCAAGCAGCGTACAACTATTTTTATAAAGATTTAGATAATTTTGTGTATGAATTATTACTTAAAATAGATGAAATAAAACGCATAAAAAAAGTTAAAACATTTTATGATGAATTAAATGATCTAGAAGATTCTCAAACTAAAACAATGCAACGTTTTATGAAAGCCAAATTGTTAATTGAAATGGTTGCATCAGGAAAAGAAATTTCGAAAGAAAATCTTATTTCTGAAGAAATACTTTCTTACAAAGCTATTAAACTTAAGAAAATCAAAGATTTCAACACTGTAAAACCAGGTGTTTTTGATGTTGATCCAGATGTTTCTTATTATGAACCAAAGGTTAAAAAACCAAAAGAAAGTAAAAAACCCACTATTGAAATCACTTTAGACTTTTGGAAAGAAAACCACACTATCAAAGAGATTTCTACCATTCGTAAGTTAACGGAAACTACAATTAGCAGTCATTTAGCAAAGTTAATTCAACAAGATTATATTGCCATTGAAGATGTTCTTTCAGCTGAAAAAATTAAACAATTACAAGTTTTGTTTAAATATTTTAAAGGAGAAAGTTTATCTGAACTAAAAGAAACCATTGGTGATAAGTTCTCCTGGGAAGAACTTAAGTTATACAAAGCAAGTTTGAAAGAAACACTTTAGTTTTATGTCCTTTATTGACTGAAAATCAATACTATCTATTTTTTATGAATTAAACGGGTCAATTTAATTGATAAATCAGTTAATATGATTTTACCGTTTCCATTTCGTTCAATATGGTAAATTGCCTCTGAAATTTCTTTAAAAATGTCATTTATATTACCGCCATTTACGAAAGGAGCAAATTTTTTCAACTCAAAACCGTCTAATCCTTCATCTAAATAGACCAAATCATCAGCTGTATAGTTCTGTAACATAGCTTGTCTAAAAAACTCAATACAATAATGTAAAAACTGCTTCTGAACTTCTCTTCCGTAGCTTGCCACTTCTTCGCTCCAACTTATTAAATCTAGAATAGAAGAAGCATTTCCTTTTGCTTTAAATGCAGATCTAACCCATTTGACGAACCATTCTTCAAATAACTTATCATCTTTTTCATTATTGGCTAATTTTAAGGCTTTATTGATGTCTCCTTGTGCTAAATGTGCATATTTCTTTGCAAGCGTTTCGGAAACGCCTTTTGTTTTTAATAAACCTTCAATTTCTTGTTGTTCAGGCTTTTTAAATTCAATGATTTGGCAACGAGAAGTTATAGTTGAGATGATTTCTTCAACATTTTCGGTAATCAATAAGAAGATTGTTTTTTGTGGCGGTTCTTCTAAAATTTTAAGAATTTTGTTAGAAGTGGCTGTATTCATCTTATCAGCCATCCAAATTATCATAATTTTATAACCACCTTCATACGACTTTAAAGAAAGCTTTTTTACAATCTCTAAAGCCTCATCTACTCCTATTTGTCCTTGTTTTTTTTCTACACCTAAATGTGTATACCAATCCTGAAGACTTCCAAAAGGTTGTTGATTAACAAATTCTTTCCATTCTTTTAGAAAATTATCACTGACAGGATGACTTTTTACGTTTTCAGTTGTAGTGACCGGGAATGCATAGTGAATGTCAGGATGAGACAGTTGGATGACCTTGTTTTGACACTTTTCACAATCAAAGTTTTCAACATTTTTACCATTACACAGTATATATTTTGCATAAGATATAGCAATTTGCAACAAACCAATGCCTTCAGGCCCAACAAATAGCTGTGCGTGCGCAAGTCTACTACCATCAACACTTGATGTTAAATAATCTACCGTTTTTTTATTTCCAATTACATTTTTAAACATTGTATAAGTGCTAAATTTTATATCTTGTTAATAACACAATAAAAATTGTTAATAAGTCGTTGTCTGTTGTTGATAAACCAAACACTATTCTTAATAGTTTAGTAAAAGATTTAAAAACATCTCTTTTATCATCATTTCGGAAGCATTTACTAACAAAAAAAGTAAATGTACACAAAAATAGTTGTTAATGAATCTTTAGTATAATAATTGTAAAACTAAGTATTATGTTAAGCAAAATTTCAAAATTAGGGTTAATGGTTGCAATTCTTTTTGCAACATCTTTTTCTTATGGTCAATTACCCGTTCCATTTAAAGTTAGATATCAATCTTACGTTAAAGGAGATATGACCGTGATTGCAAATAATATTGTGAACAGAAAAGATTATGGAAATAATCCAAATATGCCATACATGAATGCAACTAAAACAGCCAAACTTAATGATGAGTTTGAAATGTTTTATATTGATATTGATAGTGACATGTCTACTTTTAGTTCTAGTGCTGCAACATTATATCTTGAAAATGAAGAAAACAAAAAAATAGTTTACGCTGGTTTATACTGGTCTGCTACTTATAAATACAATAGCGGAATCAAAAAGAAACGCAACAAATTTAAGGCATTTGATAAAAACAGAGAAGAGTTTGATCAAATTAAATTAAAACTTCCTGGAGAATCTAAATATGTAGATATAAAAGGAAATATAATTTTTGATGGTTTAGACCAAAAAGGATTTGATGAAAGTGCTCCTTATGCAGTTTATGCCGATATTACTGATTTAGTTAAAGAATTAGGAAGTCCTACAGGTGAATATACAGTGGCAAACATTAAAGCAACTCAAGGAGTTATTGAAGGTGGTGTTTCTGGTGGATGGACAATGTTTTTTGTTTATGAAGATGATAATGAAACGGCAAAATTTATAACTTCATATGACGGGTTTGCTGGTGTAACAGATAAAGACACAGAAATCTTATTTACTGGATTTAAAACTTTACCTGAAGGAAATGTATTTGCTAAATTAGCTTGTGCTGGTTTAGAAGGAGATAATAACTTGGCTGGTGATCAATTGCAAATAAAATCTCAACTAAGTGAAATTTTTACATTATTGAGTAGTCCGTTAAAATTAGAAAATAATTTTTTCAACAGTAACATTATTATAAACGACCAATATTTTACCGACAGAAATCCAAACAGTAAAAATACTTTAGGATATGATACAAGTTTAATTACAATTGGTAATCCTAATAACTCTGTAATTCAAAATAATACAG
Source organism: Flavobacterium gelidilacus DSM 15343 (assembly GCF_000422685.1). Taxonomy (GTDB): domain Bacteria; phylum Bacteroidota; class Bacteroidia; order Flavobacteriales; family Flavobacteriaceae; genus Flavobacterium; species Flavobacterium gelidilacus. The sequence goes on from NZ_AUGN01000016.1 coordinate 24,611, forward strand.
ATAATGTAACCTTAAAGCTTAAAACAGTAGGTGATAGATACTTTATGTTCTTTAATGCTTTCAATGTAGAGGTTCAAGATGTTGAAAAAGAACCAGATATGATTGTTTTAAATGACACTAACGAAACAGTAGTGCCTGAAACAATTCCTACTATAAGTGAAGCTGTTATTACAGATGTTACTGATACTACAAAGCCTACAACAACTATAGTTAAAAACGAAATAAAGTCAGAGCCTAAAATACCAACAAAAGAGGTTATTGTTGCTGAAACAGCTAAAGCAGAAGTTAAAGTAATAGAACCAATCAAAAAAGAAACAATAATTGTTGCTAAAGTTGATAACAGTCCAAAAGATAACACTAATAATGTTGTTTTAGCTCCAAAAAAAGAAGTTGTAGTTAGTCACCCAAAAGTTAAGACCGAGAACAATGAAGTTGTTGCATCAAACACAACAAGGATTGACCCAGTTATGATTAGCGAGAAATTGAGTCAAGTAGCACAAAGTCAACATGGACAAAAACAAAAAATTACTGCAATTCCGGGACCAATGGTTGAGATTTACAATCAACAACGTGGATTTTATGTAATTGCAAATGTCTTTGCTGTTCATAGAAATGCGACTCGTTTTGTTGCAAAATTAAGAAGCCTAGGTATTGATGCAAATTTCTTTATCAACCCAAAAAATAATTACAGATATGTTTTTGTAAGTAAAAATGATTCTTGGACAAGTGCGCTAAATTTATATTATTCAAATGTAAACGGAAAGTATTATGGAGATACATGGATAATGTTAGTAAATACAAGTCCAGATCAATTAGTAAGTAATGAACAGAATATAGATTATAATGACCCTTTTTGTCCCCAACAAAAAATGGTTGCCACGAGATCAAAAGAAGACGAGCTCGTGTAAACGTTAAATTAGTATTAAAAAAAGACTCATTTGTGAGTCTTTTTTAATTTTGTATAAAAATAGATCAATTTCAATAAACTGAAAACAATAACTTCTTATGAAAACAATCAATAATTTAGACTTTAAAGGTAAAAAAGCCATTATCAGAGTAGATTTTAATGTTCCTTTAGATGAAAATTTTAATGTAACGGATGCTACACGAATTGAAGCTGCAAAACCAACTATTGATAAAATCTTAAACGACGGAGGAAGTGTTATCTTAATGTCACATTTAGGAAGACCAAAAGGAAAGGAAGAAAAATATTCAATAAAGCATATTATTGCTAAAGTTTCAGAAGTTTTAGGCAGAGAAATACTTTTTGCAGAAGATTGTATTGGAAGCGATGCACACTCAAAAGCAAGTAATCTACAACCAAATCAAGTACTTCTACTAGAAAACCTTAGGTTTCACAGTGAAGAAGAAGCAGGAGATTCTGATTTTGCAAAAAAATTAGCATCGTTAGGAGATGTATTTGTAAATGATGCTTTTGGAACAGCACATAGAGCACATGCTTCAACAACTATAATTGCTAACTTTTTTCCAAATGACAAATTTTTTGGATTATTATTAGCCAAAGAAATTGAAAGCATCAATAAGGTGCTTAAAGATTCACAAAAACCAGTTACTGCAATTTTAGGAGGTTCAAAAGTGTCTTCAAAAATTACAATTATTGAAAATATTTTGGATAAAGTTGATCACATGATTATTGGTGGAGGAATGACTTTTACTTTCATTAAAGCTTTAGGTGGAAGTATTGGCGATTCTATTTGTGAAGATGACAAACTAGAATTAGCTTTAGAAATTTTAAAACAAGCCAAAGAAAAAGGAGTACAAATACATATACCAGTTGATGTAATTGCTGCTGATGCTTTTTCTAACGATGCTAATACTCAAATAATTGATGTAACTAAGATTCCAGATGGTTGGCAAGGTTTAGATGCTGGACCAAAATCGCTTGAAATTTTTGAAGAAGTAATTCTAAAATCAAAAACAATTCTTTGGAATGGACCAGTTGGTGTTTTCGAAATGCCTAGCTTTGCTAATGGAACAATTAAAGTTGGAGAATATATAGCTGCAGCAACTAAAAATGGTGCTTTCTCCTTAGTTGGAGGAGGTGACTCGGTTTCAGCAGTAAAACAATTTGGTTTTGAAGATCAAGTAAGTTATGTTTCTACTGGTGGTGGAGCAATGTTGGAAATGTTAGAAGGAAAAACTTTACCCGGAATTCAAGCAATTATTCAATAATAATACTATTTTTGACTTTTTTGAGTTATCATAGATTAACAAATTACTAAATTACAAATTCCTGCAAAATGAGAATCAAAAACATTTTATGCTTACTATTACCCTTAATTTCTTTTGCACAAGAAAGTGTAGAAGCTAATTTAATTGAAGAAACAGTTGAAAAAGTATCTTATTTAGATTCTTTAAAAGCATCTTTTGTTAACCATAGCACAAGCACTTGTATTGATAGCAGATGGATGGAAGAATTATCTAACCAAGAGCTTTTTGATACAATGTACGAAGATGTTTCTGAATTAAACATTGAAGAAGCAGTTGCCTACGAAATGTCAACAGAAGTACTTAAGAAAAGACTTAAGAAATTGGATGATAAGTCACCATTTAATATTGAGTACAATGCTTCACTAGAAAATGTAATAAAATCATTCTTAAAAAACAGAAAACCTAGTTTTGAGCGATTAATGGCTATTTCTGAATATTATTTTCCAATGTTTGAAGAACATTTAGCAAAATATGATGTGCCTTTAGAAATTAAATATTTAGCAATTGTAGAATCAGCATTAAACCCAAAAGCTAAAAGTAGAGTTGGTGCTTCAGGACTTTGGCAATTTATGTATCCTACAGGAAAACAATTTAATTTAGAAGTCAATTCTTATGTTGACGAAAGATACGATCCTTTAAAAGCAACTGAAGCAGCTTGCCAATATTTATCAAGTTTGTATAAAATTTTTGGAGATTGGAGTTTAGTTTTAGCTTCATATAATGCAGGTCCAGGAAATGTTTCAAAAGCAATAAGACGTTCTGGAGGAAGTCAAAATTATTGGAACATTAGAAAAAACCTTCCTAGAGAAACAGCCAATTATGTACCAGCCTTTTTAGCAACAATGTATATTTATGAGTACAAAAAAGAATTAGGAATTAAACCTAAAAAAGCAGCTTTAACTTATTTTGAAACCGATACAATTAAGGTTAGAAGAGAAATGAGTTTCAAACAAGTTTCGGAATTATTTGATATTCCTCAAGATCAAGTAGAGTTTTTAAACCCAATTTATAAATTAAACATAATTCCTTTTAACGAAGATAAACCTCATTTTTTAAGATTACCAAAAGACAAAATCGGTTTATTTGTTTCTAACGAAGAAGCGGTCTATGCTTACATTGATTATGTAAAAAATGGTGGAGAAAAAGCACAAGATGCTATTGCTGAAAATTCAACTCCAGAAGAAACAAATGTGGTTGAATATAAAGAAACCAAAACAAAAAGTAAATTAGCTTACCATTCGGTAAGACGTGGAGAAAGTTTAGGTTTAATTGCACAAAAATATGATGTTTCTGTTTCAGAAATAAAAAAATGGAATAATCTTAGGTCTTCAACAATTAAAACCGGAAATAAATTAAAAATTTATAGTACAAAAGAAGATAATTCAAAAACTTCTAGATCTACCAGCACAACTACTTATATTGTTAGAAACGGGGATTCATTATATACTATTGCAAAAAAATATCCTGGAGTTTCTACAGATGATTTAAAAAAATGGAACGATATTAGCGGTGATAATATTCATCCCGGAATGAAATTGAAAATAAACGGGTAAAATCTTATTAAATCAACCTAAAATGAAAAGATCTATTTTACTTCTGTTTCTTTCTTTCTTATTGTTTTCTTGTAAAGAAGAAGCGTCAAATAACAAAGGACTTTCCGAATCATCTGGAAATATTAATAATGTTTCTATATTTATAGATGAACCACTTTGGAATGGTGAAGTCGGAGATTCTTTACGTAAAAAATTTGCTGCTCCAGTAGATGGTTTACCACAAGTAGAACCGTTGTTTAACATCAATCAATATCCAACAAAAATATTTGATGGTTTTGTAAAAAAAGGAAGAAATATAATTGTTGTTCAAAAAGCGGACAAAAGTGGGTTTGGAGCTTCCAAAGATTTATATGCAGCGCCTCAAAATGTTTTTTTTATATCTGGAAAAACAAACGAAGATCTATTAAAAGTTATTGAAACAAAAGCTCAAGAAATAATTGAAACGATTAAAAACGGAGAAATTGTTGAGAATCAAAAACGAATGAAAAAATCATTGGTTAATGATGAAAAAATAAAGGATAAGTTTGGTGTGTCTATGAACATTGGTTATGGTTATGAATATGACACGGTTAAAGACAAATTTATTTGGTTGCGAAAAGAATATCAATCAGGTTATAATAGTCTTTTAATTTATGAGGTGCCTATAGAAAGTATTGAGAAAAATCAGGATATAGTTCAAAATATAATAAACATTAGAGATTCTATTGGAAAAGCAAATATTCATGGAATGTTGCCAAACACATGGATGATCACTGAAGAAGCTTATGCACCTTATTTGTTTGAAACTAAATTAGACAATAAGTTTACTTATTTAGCGAAAGGTACTTGGGTTTTAAAAAACGATTTTATGGGAGGTCCTTTTGTAAATTACGCTATTAAAGACACCAAAAATAACCGTTATCTTATTGTTGAAGGATTTACTTACTTGCCTACAAAAGCCAAAAGAGATCATATGTTTGAATTGGAAGCGATAATCAATTCAACAAAATTTATAAAATAAAAAGATTTAATTAGTATTTTATCGAAGAGCAAAGTAACTCATTTTTTAAAATAGTTTTTTTGCTCTTTTTTTAATTCATTTTTCAGATGCTAACATTCCAAATAAAGCGATTTAACGAACTTTCTATTCACGAACTATATCAATTACTTAAATTACGAAGTGAAGTCTTTGTGGTGGAGCAAAATTGCATTTATCAAGACATTGATGGTAAAGATGAGAAAGCTTTACACGTTTTAGGGTTTTATGAAAATGAAATTGTGGCTTACACCAGATTATTCGATAAAGGATATTATTTTGATGAAGCTTCAATTGGTAGAGTAGTGGTTAGCCAAAAAGTAAGAGCTAAAAAATGGGGACACGATTTAATGAAGATTTCTATTGATGCGATTGAAAAAGAATTCAAAACATCAACTATTACAATTTCAGCGCAAGAATATTTAAAAAAATTCTACGAAGCACATCATTTTGAGCAAACAAGCGAAATGTATCTAGAAGATGATATTCCTCATATTCAGATGAAGAGGATTTAATAAGATTTATTAATCAATCTTAGTAATCACCAACTCAACTCTTCTGTCTTGTTCAGTACTATTTCCAAGTGGTTGTGTATTTCCGTAACCGTTATAAATTAATCTTTTTTCATTAACTCTTCTAGAAATCAGATATTTATAAACTGATTTTGCTCTGTTTACAGATAACTCGCGTTTTCTGGTGTCTTTGTCAATAGCTTCTTTTTGATAAGAAGGAGTACAACAAATATGTCCTTGAACTTCAAGCTGTATTTTTGGAAAACGGTGCATTTTTATAGCAATTTTATCTAATTCTTTTTTTGCAGAAGTTGTTAGTCTACTACTTCCTCTATCAAAAAAAACCTTGTCTAGTGTGATTTTGTCTCCAACAATGACATCTTTTCTCAAAACAGTATAATTTTCTGGCTTTGTTCTCTTTTCTTTAAGTAAAGGTTTAAAGTTTATTAAAACATCAACACGTCTATTTTTGGAACGAACATCAGGAATATTTGATTCTAAATCTTCATCGATTACAATGCTTCCTTTTCCTTCAATAGAAACAATAATTTTATTTTTTATGCCATTTAATAATAATGAGTCTTTAATTGTATTGGCTCTTTTTGTAGATAAGTCAAAATTATAAGCATCTTTTCCTCTATCATCACAATAGCCATGAATTTGTATTGATTCTACTTTTGATGTATCAATAGTTATAATGAATTTTTGAAGTTCTTTTTGTTGGTCTTTGCGTATGTCAAACTTGTCAAAATCAAAATAAATAGATTGTATTACTTCATCGTCTTGAGCATATGAAGTCATGATAAAAAGTAGAAAAATGTATTTAAGAAAGCGCATTATTTTTTTAATATTTTGTTATAATCTGATGTGTTTTTTAAAACGGCTTTGGCTTTGTTGATTTCAATATTGTTTTGGGTATCATAATCATACAAACCTTCTTTATATTGAAAACGAGTAATGATTTCATCGTTCAAAAGCATAATGATTTCAACTTTATTTTTGTCAAGTTCTTTTTCGTTACTTTTTTCAATAGCTGCTTTCAACAAATTATATTCAGATTGAATGTTTCCGTCAATGTTCTCTCTTTTGGCTACTTCTAGTGTGTTTTCCAGTGCCTTTTCAGTTTCTGTGTTCATTTTGTACTGATTCTTTTTAACGAACTGTTTAAAGCCGTCAAAATCTGAATTAGTAAAAAGGACATTAGGGTTGTTTTGGTTTTTATAATAAAACTCAGTTACATAATTAAAAATAGCATCATTTGCCGTCAATGCTTTTGAAATTGTTGAAGGTTTTGTTTCTAAAACTTCCATATCTGGCATAATTCCACCTCCATCATAAACGGTTCTACCTTTTTTAGTTTTAAAAGCTGTATAATCTTTTTGGTCAGTACGAATAGCTTTTCCATTTTCATCTTTATGTGAATAATCTAAAGCCTGAATACATCTTCCCGAAGGTGTGTAATATTTAGAAATTGTGACTTTTACTTGTGTTCCGTAGGATAAATTCAAAGGTCTTTGTACTAAACCTTTTCCGAAACTTCTATTTCCAACCACAACGGCTCTATCTAAATCTTGTAAAGCACCGGCAACAATTTCAGATGCTGAAGCACTTCTTCCATTCACAATAATAGCTAACGGAATTTCTAAATCAACCGGCTCGTTTCTTGTTTTATAAGTACTGTTGTGTTTTTCAACTTTCGACTTTGTAGTAACAATTGTTTCGTTTTTTGGCACAAATAAATTACAAATGTTTACTGCTTCACCCAATAAACCACCTGGATTTCCTCTTAAATCTAAAATAATTTTGGTAGCTCCTTGTTTTCTCAAATCTAATAAGGCTGCTTTAGTATCTGAAGACGCTTTTTCAGTAAATTTTGATAAAACGATATAACCAATATTGTCTTCCAATAATTTGTAATATGGAACCGCTTTTAATTCAACTTCATCTAAAATAATAGTTCCGTTCGTTTTTTTACCTTGTCGGAAATAAACGATATTTACTTTAGTATTTTTTGTTCCTTTTAGCAATTGCGATGCGTCTTCTTTAAAGTCTTTTAGTAAAACATCATCAATTTGAATGATTTCATCACCAGCTTTTAAACCAGCTTTATCTGCAGGAAAATTTTTGTAAACTTCTTTTAAAATGACTTTATCTTCTTTTCGAGTAATCATAGCTCCAATTCCAGTATATTCTCCTGTATTGTTGATTTTGAATTTGATTACATCTTGTTCATTAAAGAAAACGGTATAAGGATCAAGCTCTTTCAACATGCTTTTTATTCCTTTATCCATCAAATCACCAGGATTAGTTTCATCCACATAATTTTGATTCACTATTTTGAATAAGTTGGTAAAAATTTCAATTTGTTTGGCTAATTCAAAGAAATCTCCTTTAAAACTAACTCCAGCAAATAAAAACGAAACAGCTATAATGGGAATAATGATTCTTTTTCTAAAAATGGACTTCATAACAATAGAATTAAGTAAAATGAACTACGAATGTAATTATAATTGATCAAAAAGTAAACCAAAGTTAGGTTTTACTTAACATTTTCAACAAATTTTTGAAAAAGTTTAATGGTTTTCTCGTTAATTTCTTGATAAGTCAAACGATCTTTTGATTGATAAAAAAACATGAAAGCATAAGGTTTTTCAAGGTTTTCTGTTAAAATATGTTTGTTTAAACGATAACATTCACGCAAAACGCGTTTAAAATAATTTCGGTCAACAGCATGTTTAAAATACTTTTTAGAAACCGAAACGCCCATTTTAATTTTCTCCTTTTCTTCTAAAGGATTTTCCACAAAAACCAGTCTTAAAGGATATTTAGATACAGATTTTCCTTCACTAAAAAGTAAATCTATAGTGTTTTTGCTTTTAAGCTTTTCGTTTTTTGGGTAAGTGAATGCCATGTGGCAAAGGTATAAAAAAAGCTGTCGTAAAACAGACAGCTTTTTTCAATTTTGTTGAGGTTATTTTTTCTCGTAAACATTATCATCTCTTTTAACATCGGCCATTAACCCACTTGGATCAACAACAATTGCTTTTATTGACGATTTAGTTTTTGGAATTTCAACAGAATAAGTTGGGTAAGCCCAATCCCATCCGTTTAAAACAGTTCTTTTTATGTCTGAATAAGGATTTTCCTTTTCAAAACGCATTAACGTATTTGGAATATAAAATGTTTCTTTTGAACCATCTTCATAAACAACTAATAAATCAATAGGCATTGGTGTTCTACCTTTTCTTTCTAAAGTTAAAATTGTTTTTCCATTATTTTCTTCTAAATCTTGAATAGCATAATCAATTGTATTTGTAGTTTGTGTCCAATCTATTAAATACCAATCCAAATTTGCACCTGAAACTCTTTCAGCACTTCTTTTAATGTCATTTGGCGTTGGATGCGTTAATTTATAATCGTAATAATAACGTTTTAAAGTTTTCATTAAATTATCACTTCCTATTAAATAGCCTAACTGAGCTAAGAAAACTTCCCCTTTGCTATAAGCTCCAATACTATAACCCATATTATAATCATAGCGATCAGCGTGAGTTGATAAAGGTTGTTCTTTTCCAGAATTAGCCAAATAAACATAATTTCTGTAAGCACTTTCAAAAATATTATCTTCTTTTTCTTTTGGAGGCATAATTTCGTTCATAGCTAAATCTGAAATAAACGATGTAAATCCTTCATCCATCCATTCGTGTTTAGATTCGTTTGAAGCCAATACAAATTGAAACCAAGAATGGGCAAACTCGTGTGCAGTTACTCCTACTAAGCTGCCATAACTTCTGTTTCCAGTTATTAATGTGCACATTCCGTACTCCATTCCACCATCACCACCTTGAATAACTGAGTATTGTTTGTACGGATATGGTCCCACGTTTTTATTGTAAAACGCTAATAATTCAGCTGTTTTAGGTTGCATTTTTTTCCAATTGTCTAAATTTTCTGCTTTGTTTTTGTAAAGAAAATGCAGTTCCACATTATTTTCTCCAATCAAGATATCATGAATATAGTTATTGTCTGCTGCCCAAGTAAAATCGTGCACATTTGGAGCTACAAAATGCCAAGTCAGTTCTTTGGTTTTTTTAGGATACTTTACTTCAACACCTTTGTCTTGATACCCATGACCAATTTCGTTTTTATTTTGAAGATAACCTGTTCCACCAACAGTGTAGTCTTTGTCGATTGTTAGTTTTACATCGAAATCTCCCCAAACACCATGAAACTCACGGCCAATATAAGGATCAGCGTGCCAGCCTTCAAAATCATATTCAGCCATTTTTGGATACCATTGCGTCATAGATAAAGCAACTCCTTCTTCAGAATTTCTACCTGAACGTCTAACTTGTAATGGTACTTGACCATCAAATGTTAGTGAAAAGGTTGTTTTTGATTTTGGCAAAATTGCTTCAGCTAAAGTAACTTCTAAAACAGTTCCAACGACTTTTGTTGTTGCCATTTTACCGTTTTGTTTGAAATTTGAAATTTTTAAAAATCCTATTTCATCAGGTTTTAAAGTTTTAATTCTACTTTCTGTAACTTCTTTTTCGGCAACTTTGAATTTTCTTACCATTCGTTTATCAGGATCAGAAATAGTTTGTAAACGAATATCCATTGCACTTCCTGGCTGAAAAGCATTTGGATATAAATGATAATATACTTTTCGTAAAGTATCAGCAGAATTATTGGTATAAACTAATTCTTGTGTTCCTGTATATTGATAATTTTTTACATTCATTTTCACGTCCATTTTATAGTCAACGTGTTGTTGCCAATAACCTGGATTAGGATTATTTTGAGCAAATCCAATAAAGGAAATTAGAGCAATTAAAAGTGTTTTTTTCATAGTGATTTATTTAAAAAAACCACAAAGCATAGTATTCGTATGACTTTGTGGTTTTATATTTGAAACTTAAAAAGTTTTATTACATTTTTGAAGCCATAAGTAATGCGTTATAAGCATTTACTATTCTACCAGATTTTGAAATTTCAGCAAAATTAGCATCATGTTGATCATCTCCAGCTAAAACAGCATTTTTTAATGGAGTTCCACTAAGCATAATAATTTGTTTTACTTGAGCAGCAGATAATTTTGGATAATAAGAACGAATTAAAGCTGCAACTCCAGCAACATTAGGTGAAGCCATTGAAGTTCCTTGTAAATATCTGTAGTTATTATTTGGTGTAGTAGCATAAATTTGCATTCCCGGAGCGAAAACATCTACGTTCTTTTTTCCATAGTTTGAAAAAGGAGCTACCATGTTTGTACTGTAAGTTGTATTCAATGCACCAATGATTAAAACATTGTCAGAAATTTCAGGAGCACCATCATAAGAATCACTTGGATATTTATTTACTACATCTAAATCTTTAGCATCATTTCCGGCAGCAAAAATTACTAAAACATCTTTTTTAGCTGCATATTTTAACGCATCTTGAACCCATTCTTTATGAGGAGAAAAATATTTTCCAAAAGAGCCATTGATTACTTTGGCACCGTTGTCAACAGCATAACGAATTCCTAATGCGATATCTTTATCATATTCATCACCATTTGGAACAGCTCTTACAGCCATGATTTCTACTAAGTTCGCTACACCGTCTCCACCTAATCCATTACCTCTTACTTGCGCTACAATTCCAGCAACGTGCGTTCCGTGTAATGCGTCTTCTGGGTTTGGTCCAACAACATTGTTGTTTCCGTATTTTGTATCATTGATGTCGTTTGGATTATCTCCAACAACTTTACGACCATCAAAATCTGGATTTAAATTATAATTTAATTGGTCATTAAAATGATCAACTCCACCTTTAACTTGTTCAGAAAAATCAGCTAAAGAAACTCTTGATAAAACTCTTGTAAAGAAAGCTTTATTATTATTTACAGCTTCATTATCTGAAGTAATTCCTTTAACATCTTCTAATGTAAAGTCATCTTTTTTAAGATATTCTTTTAAATCTTTTGCTGATTTTAAGTAACCTTCATACATTTCCTTTCCTTGAAGAGCATCTCCTCTTTCTGCATCTAGTTGCGCTTTAGCTTCAACATAATCTGCAGCAGTTGGACCCATTTTAACGATTCTAGTCAATTCTAATTGTTCGTTAACAGCATCTCCTAAGAAATTCCATCCATGAACATCATCAATGAATCCGTTTTTATCATCATCTTTTCCGTTATTAGGGATCTCTTTTGGATTATTCCAAATAACTGTTTTTAAATCTTCATGATTTATATCTACACCAGAATCTACAATTCCAACAATTACCTTAGTTCCTTTTTTTCCTTTAAGTAATTCAGCATAAGCTTTATCAACACTCATTCCTGGAACTGAATCTTTAACTAAATCTAAGTGACTCCAACGTTGTAATTCGTTTTCAGTTAATTTAGTTGTTTTTGTTTGAATAGCATCAATGTTTTCAACAGGAGTTGATACCATTTGTGAAACTCCACCACAACTAGCTAATAAAAGAGCTAATGCAGCAGAAACATAAAAGGGTTTAAATGTTCTCATTATTTTGAATTTATTTATAGTTATTAGACAATTATTTTTTAAAAAAGTTACATGTTATAGATTAAAAACCTCGTTACAAGTTAAAATTTCGTTTAAACGTATTCCTTTTTCTGTTTTTTGAACAGTTATAATTTCGTTATGGGCATCGTGCTCTAAAATTAATTTAAAGTTTTTTTCAGCAGCCATTTCAAGAAAAATTTCTTTTTCTCCAAGCGTTAGCAAAGGTCTTGTGTCATAACCCATAACATAAGGTAAAGGAATGTGACCAGCAGTTGGCAATAAATCTGCCATGAAACAAAAGGTTTCTCCATTGCAATTAATCATTGGAATCATTTGCTTTTCTGTATGACCATCTGCAAAGAATATTCCAAAACCTAATTCAGATTCTTCTAGTAAGGCATTTTCTGATCTATTAATAAAATTTAAATGACCACTTTCTTGCATTGGAATTATATTTTCGTGCAAAAAAGAAGCTTTTTCTCTATTATTTGGTTTGGTTGCCCATTCCCAATGATTTTCATTAGTCCAATATTTAGCATTTTTGAAAGCTACTTCATAACCTGTTCTGTCTTTATTCCAAATTACACTTCCTCCACAATGGTCAAAATGCAAATGTGTCATAAATACATCAGTAACATCATCACGATGAAAACCATATTTTTCTAACGATTTATCAATAGAATGATTTCCCCAAAGCGAATAATAACCAAAAAACTTGTCAGATTGCTTGTTACCCATTCCGGTATCAATCAAAATTAAACGATCTCCATCTTCAATTAACAAACATCTTGCAGCAATGTCAATTAAATTGTTTTCATCAGCTGGATTGGTTCTATTCCACAAAGTCTTAGGAACAACACCGAACATTGCACCGCCATCTAATTTAAAATTTCCGGCTTCAATAGGATATAATTTCATTTTAAAAATTTGATTGCAAGTTACAAAAAAAGCTATATTCAATTAAGTGTTTTAGGTATAAATCTATTTTATAGTCTCATAAGTTATAAAAATGTTAGTATCCATTGTAAAAAGAGCTAAATACCTTATATTTGCCGTTAATTTAGACAAAATCAAAATAACAAATGATAAAAGTTTCTGATACAGCAAGCAAAAAAATTTTTGCTATGATGCAAGAAGATGGTTTTGACGCTACTCAAGATTTTGTTAGAGTAGGCGTAAAAAGTGGTGGATGCTCTGGTTTGTCATACGAGTTAAAGTTTGACAAAGAATTAAGAGAAAACGATAAGGTCTTTGAAGATAATAATATAAAAATAGCCGTTGAAAAAAAGAGTTTTCTTTATCTGGCTGGAACTATATTAGAATTTTCAGGTGGATTAAACGGTAAAGGTTTTGTGTTTAACAACCCAAACGCGCAAAGAACTTGCGGTTGTGGAGAAAGTTTTTCACTTTAATCATTAAAAAAACAAAATGTCAAAATATACAGAAGACGACTTAAAAGTCGAATTAGAAAATAAAGAATACGAATACGGATTTTACACTGAACTAGAATCAGAAACATTTCCTATTGGTCTTAATGAAGACATAGTTCGTGCAATTTCTTTAAAAAAAGAAGAACCAGAATGGATGACCGAATGGCGCTTAGAGGCTTTTCGTGCTTGGGAAGAAATGATTGAACCTGAATGGGCAAATGTGCATTACACAAAACCAGATTTTCAAGCCATTTCTTATTATTCAGCTCCTAAAAAAGTTGATCCAAATAAAACATTAGACGATGTTGATCCAGAATTATTAGCCATGTACAAAAAGCTAGGAATTTCTGTTGATGAACAAAAGAAAATGAATAATGTTGCTATGGATATTGTAGTAGATTCTGTTTCAGTAGCTACAACTTTTAAGAAAACACTTGGTGAAAAAGGAATCATTTTTATGAGTATTTCTGAAGCTATCAAAGAGCATCCAGAATTAGTTAGAAAATATTTAGGAACTGTTGTTCCTCAAAAAGATAACTTTTACGCAGCTTTAAATTCTGCTGTTTTTTCTGACGGAAGTTTCTGTTACATTCCAAAAGGTGTTCGTTGTCCAATGGAATTGTCTACTTATTTCAGAATTAATCAAGCAGGAACAGGTCAATTTGAAAGAACACTTCTAATTGCGGACGAAGGAAGTTATGTTTCATACTTAGAGGGATGTACTGCACCAAGTCGTGATGAAAATCAATTACACGCAGCAGTTGTTGAATTAATTGCCTTAGATGATGCAGAAATTAAATACTCAACCGTTCAAAACTGGTTTCCTGGAAACAAAGAAGGTAAAGGTGGCGTTTATAATTTCGTAACCAAAAGAGGCTTGTGTGAGAAAAATGCAAAAATTTCTTGGACACAAGTAGAAACTGGTTCAGCCATTACTTGGAAATATCCTTCAGTTATACTAAAAGGAGATAATTCTATCGGTGAATTTTATTCAATTGCAGTAACAAATAATTACCAACAAGCAGATACTGGAACAAAAATGATTCACTTAGGGAAAAACACTAAGTCAACCATTATTTCAAAAGGTATTTCTGCCGGAAAATCACAAAACAGTTATAGAGGTTTAGTCCAGATTTCGTCAAGAGCAGAAAATGCACGTAACTTTTCACAATGTGATAGTTTATTAATGGGAAATGAATGTGGAGCACACACTTTTCCTTATATAGAAAGTAAAAACACTTCATCAATTATAGAACACGAAGCTACAACTTCAAAAATTGGAGAAGATCAAGTTTTCTATTGCAACCAACGTGGAATTCCAACTGAAAAAGCTATTGCGTTAATCGTAAATGGTTTTAGTAAAGAAGTTTTAAATAAGTTACCAATGGAATTTGCAGTAGAAGCACAAAAATTACTAGAAATTTCGTTAGAAGGTTCTGTAGGATAATCAACTATTAATAAGAATAAAAAACACATTCATAAAATGTTATCAATAAAAAATTTACACGCTTCAATTGAAGATAAAGAAATATTAAAAGGAATTAACCTTGAAGTAAAAGCTGGAGAAGTTCATGCTATAATGGGTCCAAATGGTGCTGGAAAAAGTACTTTAGCATCAATCGTTGCAGGAAACGAAAATTATGAAGTTTCTCAAGGAACAATCGAATTAGAAGGAGAAGATATTTCAGAATTAGCTCCAGAAGAAAGAGCTCATAAAGGAGTTTTCTTATCTTTTCAATATCCAGTTGAAATTCCAGGAGTTTCAGTAACTAACTTCATGAGAACAGCTATTAATGAAAGTAGAAAAGCTAAAGGTTTAGCCGATATGCCAGCCAACGAAATGCTAAAATTAATTCGCGAGAAATCTGAATTATTAGAAATTGATCGCAAGTTTTTATCTCGTTCTTTAAACCAAGGTTTTTCTGGTGGTGAAAAGAAACGTAACGAAATTTTTCAAATGGCAATGCTAGAACCAAAATTAGCTATTTTGGACGAAACGGATTCTGGATTAGATATTGACGCTTTAAGAATCGTTGCAAACGGTGTAAATAAATTAAAAAGCAAAGATAATGCAGTAGTTGTAATTACGCATTACCAAAGATTGTTAGAATATATTGTGCCTGATTTCGTTCACGTATTGATGGATGGAAAAATTGTAAAGTCTGGTGGAAAAGAATTGGCTTTAGAATTAGAAGAAAAAGGATACGATTGGATTAAAGCTGAATTAGTTTAAAAATTTGTTTCAAGTTTTTTTGTTTCAAGTAAAATATTTGAAATCAAAACTACCTGAAATTTGAAACCAAAACAATGGATTTAAAAGAAAAATTAGTTTCGTCATTCATGGCTTTTGAAGAAAGAATAGACACTTCTTCAGCATTACATGATGTACGAACAAACGCTATAAAGAATTTTGAAAATAAAGGTTTTCCTTCAAAAAAGGAAGAAGCTTGGAAATATACTTCACTTAATGCAATTTTAAAAAATGACTTTTCTGTTTTTCCTAAAAAAGAAAATTCAGTAGAATTTGCTGAGGTAAAAAAATATTTTTTGCACGAAGTAGATACTTATAAAGTTGTTTTTATTGATGGAAAATTCAGTTCCTTTTTATCTGCTACAACGCATGAAGGAATTGATGTTTGTTTAATGTCATCGGCATTAACAAAGCCAAAATATAAAATAGTTATTGATGAATATTTCAATAAAATTGCTAATAAAGATGAAACATTAACGTCACTAAATACTGCTTTTGCCTTAGAAGGTGCGTACATTAATATACCAAAAAATAAAATTGCAGATAAACCAATCGAAATTATTTATTTTACAACTGGAGTTGAAGATGCTCTAATGGTTCAGCCAAGAAATTTGGTTATTGTTGGAGAAAATGCTCACGTTCAAATTATCGAAAGACATCAAAGTTTAAATAGTAATCCTGTTTTAACGAATTCGGTTACTGAAATATACGCTCAGAAAAGAGCTATAGTAGACTATTATAAAATCCAAAACGATAATTTAACAGCTAATTTAATTGACAATACTTATATTTCTCAAAAACAAGAAAGTAGAGCTTCAGTTCATACTTTTTCTTTCGGTGGAAACATAACTAGAAACAACTTAAATTTCTATCATTTTGGAGAACATATTGATAGCATTTTAAAAGGAATTACAATTATTGGTGAAAAACAACACGTTGATCATTACACTTTGGTACAACATGCTACACCAAATTGTGAAAGTCATCAAAATTATAAAACTATAATTGGTGATAGTGCAACTGGAGTTTTTAATGGAAAAATTTATGTTGAAAAAGAAGCCCAAAAAACAAATGCTTTTCAACAAAACAACAATATTCTACTTAGTGAAAAAGCAACTATAAATGCAAAACCACAATTAGAAATTTTTGCAGATGATGTAAAATGCTCACACGGTTGTACAATTGGACAATTAGATGAAAGTGCTATGTTTTACATGCAACAACGTGGAATTCCAAAAAAAGAAGCAAGAGCTTTATTGATGTTTGCTTTTTGTAACGAAGCTATTGAAAGTATAAAAATTCCAGAATTAAAACATAGAATTACTAAAATTATTGCTTCAAAACTAGAAGTAAAATTGGGATTTGATTTGTAGAAAAAATTATATTAAATAAAAAAACCATCTTTTAAAGGTGGTTTTTTGTTTTAAAAAACTTCTCCTCAAAAATACAACCACATAAACTTACAACTTAAATTCTATGATTCTTAAAAGTAAGCAAGCGATGCTTAATTGTTATATTTTTATCAAAAAATTGATTTTTTGTTATATTTTAAAATTTTAATGTTAAAAATGCACTAAAAACAAGTTTATATTAAATATTTTTTATAAAAAAAGGTGTAATTGACAACATACTTCATTTTTTTTTTTATTTTTACTTTCTTAAAAATATATTAAAATGCGTTTATATTTATTATTTACATTATTGTTTACATCTTTTATGTTTGGTCAACTTAGTGATAAACACTGGCTTCCCCCATTACACTCAAGAAGTGCAGGTGTAATTGGACAACATGTTGTATATCTTTCTACGCCTGAAGTTACACCTTTTCAAGTAACAGTTACAAATGGTAATGGACTACCTGTTGGGACCTACACAATTTCTTCAGGGAGTCCTGCACAATTTACAGTTGGAACAGCACAGCCATCAGATATGTTTGTAAATCGATCAGGATTACATACAGTCTCAGGAGATGATGGTCTTATTATAAGTGGTTCAAGTGAATTTTATGTAACGTTTAAGCTTGATGCTGGAGCACATGGTGAAATGTTCGTTTCTAAAGGAAGAGCAGGTATTGGTAAAGACTTCAGATTAGGTAGTTCACCTCAAGGAGGATCTGATAGTTTCAGAAATTTTGTTTCTAGTTTTATGGCTACTGAAAACAATACAGTAGTTACAATTTCTGACTATGGCACTGGGGTTACTTTTACTACTCCTACTGCAACTAATAATAATGGATCACAAATATTTACTTTACAAGCTGGCCAATCTGTTGTTTTATCTGGATATGCAGATGTGAACGCAAATTGGACTGGATTTATCGGGGCTAGACTAACTGCTACAAAGCCAGTTGCAGTAATTACTGGTAACGTTACTGTTAACCCCTCAACGCAAAGTGGTAATGACGTTTGTTTAGATCAAATTGTTCCTATTGAAAAGATTGGAACACAATATGTCTTAGTTAAAGGTAATGGAACTGTAGATACTGAATTGCCAATTGTTATAGCAACTGAGGATAATACTCAGGTTTTTGTTAACGGTAATGCCACTCCTATTACTACTATAAATACAGGTGATTACTATATTGTACCTTTTTCATATTTCCAAGGGGCATTTAATCAAAACATGTACATAGAGACGACTAAACCTGTTTACCTTTACCAAATTTTAGCTGGTTCTACAGCTTCTTATACTGTAGGCTTGAACTTTATCCCACCATTAAGTTGTTCTTATCCAAAAGTTGTTGATTTAATTCCTAGCATAAATTCTATTGGTTCAGGTGTTACATTTGCTCCAAATGATACTAACGTTATTCTAATTGCAGTTGCTGGTTCTGTTATTTCATTAAATGGTGTTCAAACAACTGCATTTCCTCAACCTGTGCCGGGAAATTCAAACTGGGTTACTTATAGAATCTCAGGATTAACCGGAAATGTAAAAGTTGAATCCACAGGGTCAACAGCAGTTGCTGTATTAGGGCTAGAGGGTACAATGGGTGTTGCAAGTTTTTATTCTGGATTTGGTACAGTAAATTTAACATACCAGGCAGGACAAGGCGCTATTGGTCTTGAAGAATCTGATATGACTATTGCAAATGGCTTAGCACCTTGTCCAGGAGATATAAGAGTTTTAAACACAAATTTGGAACCTGCCGATTTTTCTTTTGAATGGACGGTTGATACTGGTTCTGGACCAGTTGTTTTGACAGGTGAAACAGGACCTTCCTACACCGTAACTAGTCCAGGAACATATTGTGTTACAACCTCTAATGGTTTTATAGGAAGTAACTGTACACAAACGGATTGCGTTGTAGTTGAGTATCAACCTGGCTTTGTAATTAACAACAATCCAGATGATTTATTAAGTTGTAATAATGATTTTGACTTAAGTGAAAATTCTGCAACAATTTTAAATGGTTTAGATCCTTTTACTTATGATGTTTTGTTTTACGCAACAATGCAAGATGCCATCGATAATATAAACCAAATACCGGCCCTTCAAACTACTACAGCGACAGTAACTACCTTTTATGTAAGAGTTGAGACTTTTGGAAGTACCTGTGCTCAAATTACTCAATTTGATGCTGTAGTTTCTCCATGCCAAGCCAGTACTGCACCAGACATGATTGTCTGCGACGATATTACTAATAATGGAACTGAAACGTTTAATTTAACAACACAAAACGCAGCGGTTTTAGGAGGTTTAGCGGCAGCAGATTTTACTATAACTTATCATTTAGATCAAGCTGGAGCTGATGCTGACAATAATTTAGCTTTACCAGCTACAGCTTACGTTGGAGGGCCAAATCAAGTGATTTATGTCCGTATGGAAAGCAATGCAAATCCTACTCAATATAGCACTTCAACATTTAATTTAATAGTTAATCCATTACCAACAGCAGCTATTGGTGCAAGTACAATTTGTTCGGGTCAAACAGCTACTGTTACAATTAGTGGAACACCTGGTGCTACTGTTAGTTATCTAGATAATTTAGGAGTTACACAAACTGTTGTTTTAAACAGTTCAGGTTCGGCAACAGTTACTACACCTGTTTTAACTTCGAATGCTACTTATTCTTTAGTTGATGTAACTTCAGTTGAAAACTGTACACGAGCTGTAAACGGTTCGGCTACAGTTACGGTATTGCCATTGCCTACTGCTTCAATTTCGGCAAATACTATTTGTGAAGGCACAGCTGGTACAGTAACAATAACAGGGACTCCAAATGCTACGGTTAATTATACGGTAGATAGTGGGTCAATTCAAACAATAATTTTAAACGGATCAGGAACTGCAGTGATAACTTCACCAGTTTTAACTTCAGACTCCGTTTATTGTGTTGAAGAAGTTATTTCTGCTACGACCCCAGCTTGCTCTGCAACATTGACTAATGTTTGTGCTTCTATAACTGTATTGCCATTACCAACTGCTGTTATTTCGGCTAATACTACATGTGTTGGTTCAACAGGAACTGTAACTATTACCGGAACAGCTAATGCTACGGTAACTTATACAGTTGATGCAGGTATTAATCAGACGATTGTTTTAGACGCTTCTGGAAATGCTTCAATAACTTCACCAGTTTTAACAGCAAATTCAGAGTACTGTTTAGTTGACGTAACTTCAAATACTACACCAGCTTGTACTCAAACTGTAACATCATGTGCAACCATTACAGTATTACCACTACCCACAGCTACTTTAGTAGCTAATACGGTTTGTTCTGGAACATCTGGCACGGTTACTATAACAGGAACTGCAAATGCTACGGTAACCTATACAGTTGACGCTGGAGCTAATCAAACGGTTGTTTTAAATGCTTCTGGAACTGGAACAATAACTACACCAATATTAACAGCAAATTCTCAATATTGTTTAGTTAATGTAACGTCTAACACGACACCAGCATGTACACAAACATTAACAGCTTGTGCCACCGTAACAATTAATCCATTACCAACGGTTTCAATTTCGACTACTACACCTTCTATATGTTCAGGTACCTCTGCTACTATAGATTTTGCAGGAACGGCAAATGCTACGATTACTTACACGATTGATGGAGTTTCTAGTACGATTGTATTAGATGGATCAGGAAATGCTTCGGTAAGTTCTACTGCAACATCAACGTATTGTTTAGTGGGTGCTGCTTCAAATTCGACACCAGTTTGTACTCAAGCTTTTACGGATTGTGTTACTATTACAGTAATTCCTTTACCAACGGCTTCTATCACTGGAGATACAATTTGTGATGGCGAT
>NZ_AUGN01000017.1 GCF_000422685.1 Flavobacterium gelidilacus DSM 15343
AAAGAAATCGCAAAAAATATAAATAATTCTATACTGTATTATTATAAACTTACAGCAAGTGATTTAGATGGATTTATTGAATATAGTTTAGTTGATATTAAAAACATGAAAGTTCAGGACAATATTTTTGACATTCCAAATCATAAAGATGCTAAAGGTTCTAAAAAAGAAAACATAAAAAATGGAAGGTTCAAATTTTACGAAATAATTGAATAAAAACGTTTGCTAACAATGGTTTTATAAAATGGCTTGGGCTTGGTTTTTCCTTCGGAAAAACCTCTATGAGTCGAAAAGTTGTCTATATTTGCTTTGGTCTGTGACTAATCAAAGCCACTTTATAAAGCCACTAAACGTTAGCAGAAATATTAACCCAAAAAATCGTAAAAACAACACATAAAAAAGAAAATTATGAAGCAAAACAAATCAAAATTCTTAAAATTAATTGCAATAGTTGCAATAGTATTTCAGTTCTATTCTTGTGAAAATGAACCAGTAGAATTAAATTCTACAACAAAAGACGTTAGTAATTCAGGTAATTCTGTTCTTGGAAAAAAGAAAATAAATCCTTTTACAATTGAAAATATGCAAAAAGCATATCAAAGTTTACTAAACAATCCAACAGCTTCAAAATATCCAAATTCTGGAGAGTATTACAGAAGTAACTTTTCCGGTTATCAAATTGAAACAACTCATTATTATGTTAGATTTCATCCACAAGACAGTATTCAATATGATAAAATTGCAAATGACTCTATTTTAGCAGTTTCAGATGTACCCTTTGAATATGATATAGATACTGATGGTGAGAAATATCAAGATCCTTCATTAATTGGAACTGATTTTACCTATTATTATTCTGTATGTCCAATAGATTATCAAGTGCCAGAAGGTGTACCTTATGAGATTATAACTAATCTACATTTTACAAAAGAAGATATGATTGGAAATAATCCAACAGAAATACAAATACAAGAAATAGATTTTTATTATGATTTAAATTTGGAAACTTTAAAGCTTACAAATAATTTAGAAATTAACGAGAAAGAAGAATTAATTTATTTGTTTACCAGTCCAGATGGAACACAACAACAACTAACATATCAACAAGCTATTAATCAAGGTTTAAGTTTAGAAGAAGTCATTATTGATTTTTCAGAAATTGAAGCACTTGAAAGAAGAAGAAGTTGGTCTCCTAGCGGTACAATTACAGTAAATGAAGATGCTATTAATCAAAATATAGGAGTAAATGGTGCCTTAATAAGAGTAAGAAAATGGGGGTGGTTGGTTATCAGAACTGCTAATACAAACAGTAACGGTTATTTTCAAACTTCGAGCACAAGAACAAAGAAGGTTAAATATGCATTATATTATCAACATCAACCATTTTTTACTGTAAAAGCAGGTACTGCATTTTGGAATGCAAGAGATAGAGGTACTGCTACTCACACTCGTTCAGCTTGGAATAGACATTATAGTTCTGGTGTAAAAAAATTCTACGCATTAATACATAACGCTGCTTATGATTATTATTCAAGAATTGTAAATGTTTACAATATATCTAATCCAGGATTTTTTAAAAGAATTGTTGGTAAAAACTGGTATTATGCAAGTTCTCATTATGTAAATAGTTTTCAATCAACATTTTCATTTTATGATATTAGAATTACTATAGGCTCGAATGGAGCTTACAGAGGTAGTGACGGCATCTATGCAACTACAATTCATGAATTAACCCATGCTGGTCATAGGAATATGGATAGTGGCATGTTTTCTACTTTTCATAGTGGTAGTTGTAATAGAGCTGTTTTGATTGAAAGTTGGGCTGAAGGCGTTGAGACTATTGTTACTAACGATAGATACAGTAATTTAGCAAATAATTTTCTAGCTACCAATAGATATAATGATACAAATCTAAGAAGATGGAATGACTACAGACAAACTCAAACAGTTACAGACATGAATGAATACACTCCAATTGTTGCTGACTTAGTTGATAATCTGAACCAACAACTAATTCCAAATATTCCAGGCACTCAACCAATTGATAGAGTTACTGGTTTCACTCTAAATCAAATCCAAAGTTCACTAAATAATTGTAGAGATATCGACTGCTGGCAAAATAAATTAAGAGATAATTATAACAATCCTACTAAAGATAATTTAAGAGAACTTTTTGATTATGTACATACAGTAAGAAACAATATGAATTCAAATTGTAATTAAATGGTTATGAAAAAAACATTCTCAATAATCGTTTTTTGTTTGTCCTTATTTAGTTGTACGGATGAACCTAATTCTAAGGAATATAAAGTAACTGTTTTTAACAATTCTAGTGAAACTTTAATAATTGAAACATATAAAAATAATGTTCTTTTATCGAATTCAATTTTGAATACAGGTGAAAAAGGAGTAAATTGTACTTACAATTTTGAAAGCTTTATAGGTTATCAGCTTAATACTTGTCAAATTGATTCAATTGTTTTTAAATTTGCAGGTAATAAAGGCTATCTTTCAAGTATTAACAATCCAACAATATATGATTTTCCTGATGATAATAATCCTTTTGGTAAAAGTTCAAAATTTATTATTAATAATAATGTTTATGAATTTACAATAAATCAAGAAGATTTTATTAACGCTTTTGATTTACCCTAAAATACTTCTGCTAACCGCAGTTTGTATCAATAGCGACTTTCAGGCATAACTGAAAGTCGCTATTGTACATGCAAAGGTTAGTGATTAACCAAAAGTTTTGGTGTATTTATCCGCTACTGCTACAAGCTGCCTAACGTTGTCTGCTATACCTCCAAAATTGCGTATAAAAATACTGATTTGAAATAAAATATAGTTTTCAAAAAATAAAATTGTAAATTTGCTATAATTAAAAAATAGTAAATTGAAAGCAGTTAAAGAAAAAATAAGTATTGAAGAATTTGATGGTAAAAACTATCAAGTTAAACTTGTTGAACCTTATGATAAGGCTTTAATTACTCATTATTTACATAATTACAGAAATGGAGTTTCTAAACATTATAAAGAAGATGCTGTAAAAGTTTTAGAAAATTTCGTTGAATACAAAGAGAACGAAGAACAAATTTCAATTCTTGCAGAAGATGCTTTGCAACAATTACTATTTGAAGTTGAAAATGTTCCTTTTCCAACACCTGAAAATTATACATTCAAATTCATTGATTTATTTGCTGGAATTGGTGGTTTTAGATTAGCAATGCAAAATGTTGGTGGAAAATGTGTTTTTACAAGTGAATGGGAAAAAGGTGCTCAAAAAACTTACAGACATAATTTTGGAGAGGTTCCTTTTGGAGATATTACACAAGAACGAGTTAAAAATTATATTCCACAAGAATTTGATATTTTGTGTGCAGGTTTTCCTTGTCAAGCATTTTCAATTGCAGGTAATCGAAAAGGATTTGCTGACACAAGAGGAACTTTATTTTTTGACATTGAACAAATTGTAGTTAAACACAAACCAAAAGTAGTTTTTCTTGAAAATGTAAAAAATTTAATTTCTCACGATAAAGGAAATACTTTTAAAACAATTATTGATACATTAGAACAAAAACTGGGTTATAAAGTTTTTACAAAGGTTTTAAATTCAATGACTCATGCAAATATTCCACAAAATCGTGAAAGAATATTTATAATTGCATTTGACCCAAATCAAGTGAAAAATTATGCTAATTTTAAATTTCCTTCGGAAATTAAATTAACTAAAACTATTCACGATATTTTAGAAAAAGGAAAACAAGCAGATAATTTATATTATAAAAATATTGCTTAAATAATGAACGAGCAAAAAGGAAATAAACACGAATATTACGAAATACTAAATCTTATTGGTTATGGTCTTTCAAAGTTTAATAACGATTTTATTAAACAATTTGGATACAATACAAAAACTTCATTTTATGAATATTGCGTGAGCATTGGAATTGCAGAAACTGTTGGAACTGTAAAAAATAGAATGGATTTATTTGATCATTTTTTTCCAGAAAACGGAAGAAAAGGTTGGTGGCAAAAAGGCGATGCTTACATTCATAGAAAATATTTAATTGATAGTCTTTTTGGAAACGAAAATATAAACGGTTACGCAAATATTGTAAAACTCTATTTGAAAGAAAATTATAAAATAAAAGACATTTTTGTAGATGTAACTCCAATTGTAAAATCAAGGTTTAAAAAATTACAAGAAACAGGTTTAGAAGCTGAACTTTATTTTATAAATAATTATAATTTAATTGACCAATTTAAAAATGGAATTATAGAAGATGCTAGATTATTTGGTGATGGTTATGATTTTCAAGTAAATGTAAACGACAATTCTTATTTAGCTGAAATAAAAGGAATTAGAGCTAATAAAGGTAGATTTAGAATGACTGAAAATGAATACAATAAGGCTTTAGAATATAAAGATGATTATTTAATCACTTTAGTTTTAAATTTGAATGATACGCCAATTTTTAAAACTATTGAAAATCCAACTAAAAATTTAACTTTTAAAAAAGAAGAAAGAATTTCAAAACCTGTTGTTGAATATCACTTAATTAACGATATATGTTAACTTTTGAAGAAAAAATAGATTATTTAAAGAAAAATTTAAATAGAATTGAAAATAATTTTGCTGATGAAGTAAGGTCTGAAATACTATTTTTTTTTGATGAATTTGAAATTAAAAATGAACAATTAGATTTTTTAAAAACCCTAAATTTGTCACAAGATATTGATGTTTGGGTTGAAAAATTAACATCAAGAATTATTTTGAAATTTGATTTTGAAAGTGAACAAATTAATGATTTTATTTATGATTTCATAGAAAACGGGAAATAGCTTCAAAAAAACTTTCAGCAGTTTCAAAGCTTTCGGGTTTATTTAGTGAAAGTTCTGTTCCTTTCATAAATTATCGTGTTGCAGAAAATATTTTTTGTAGAAGTTTTGATGCAGGAAATCTTTCACGTTCTGACACTGCTTTTGATGCAAATTATAATTCGATAGGTATTGGTTTAAAAACTTTTACTTGTAATAGTAATAATAGCACGGAAAAAGTTGCAGAATTTAATTCGCTTTCAAGAGTTTTATCTGAATATAAAGGCAAAGAGTTAGCTGCGAAATTAGGCGAATTTAGAAACGATAGAATCAATTTAGCAAATAGAGTTTACGACATTGAAAACTCTTTGTATCATATTGTTGCAAGAAAAGAAAAAGAATTATTACTTTTTGAAACTGATTATAATACAATTGATATAGCAAATATTCATTCTGTAAAAAATAATAAAGCAAGTCTACAATTTGAAGATGGAAACAACTTCTATTCTTTTAATTATTCAAAAAGTACACTTTTTAGAAAATTTATAATTCCGCAAAATGCTTTTCGTCTTCCAATTGACATTATTGATGATCCTTATTCTTTGTTACTTGAATTATTTGAGGAAAACAAGGATTTAAAAACTGCAAAAGACAAACTTGTAAAAGGCGAAAATTATGTTATTTTGCCACTTTATGGTATTCAGAAAAAAGAAAAATTCATTTTTGAACGTAGTGGATTAAATCAATGGAACGCAAACGGAAGAAAAAGAGATTTTGGAGAAATTTACATTCCAATTCCTGCTGAATTGCATAGAAAATTTCCTAATTTCTTTCCTGAAAAAGATGAAAATTTTAATTTACAAATTCCAACAGGAGAAATTTTTTCAGCTAAAGTTTGTCAAGAAAATTCTAAAGCATTAATGACAAATCCAAATAAAGCTTTGTCAGATTGGTTGTTGCGTAAAGTTTTACAATTAAAAGAAGGAGAATTGGCAACAATGGAAAAATTAGACAAATTAGGTTTTGATAGTGTTATATTATTGAAAGATGAAAATGGTAATTTCAAAATCGACATAATGAAAACCAATACTTATTCCGAATTTAATAACGAAACTGAATAAAAGTACAGCAGACAACAACGGTTTTATTCAATTTTGCAGGCTTGGTTTTTTTCTATTTTGGAAGTTTTTTAATCTAAAATTTGTCTATATTTGTTAAGGCTTGGTTATCAATCAGCAAAACTGAAATAAAGCCGCAAAACGTTGTGCGAAATTAGGACGATTATTCCTGAAAAAATATTTCGAATTCTAAGTATATATGGAAGTTTATTAATGAGTAAAACATATTTTTACGTTTGTCTCAAGTTGTTGCAAATTGGATTTGCTGAAAATTCATTTTCAAAGTAAATACTTGTACAACTTGAGTAAAGTTAGGAGAAAAAAATGACAAAGTCAAGTCTTTTTTTGTTTTAGGTCATTCCTAACCAGTTTTATTTACTTTCGAAATTTAAATTTTTACCTACTTCGTATAGCCGAGGGTTATACAAAATAGATTCAAATTGTTTTTCTAGGGATCATCTGCCCTACCTTTAAAATTTTATCTTGAAAATAAGATAAAATCGCACAACACCGGTTTAGTTCCATTACGCCCGTAACCACCATATTTTATTGATATTCCTTACCTTTAAAATCAAGTTAGTACAACATAAGTACAACAAATCAGAACTTTTTTACAAAGCTATATATACCAACATTGTTGAGCTTTGCCTGTAAATTAAAAGCTTCAAACTCTCCTAACCTACCACAATAATATTGATTAGTTGCTTTTGCATATCCATTGATCAAAAGCAAATCATTCAAACATTCTCCACCTGGTAATATTACATATCCTAATTGCCTGTTCCAGTAATCGTATTGATTATCCTGTTCTGTAATAATCGTTACAGCCGTTTTAGGAGGTGCAACCGATAAAACGAAGTGTAAGGATTGCAAACCAAATTGCAGCAGTAATTCGGCAGGCAAACTACTTTTCTCTTCATCCACCATCATCTTTCTATTTAATTTCACTTCTGGTGCATCTAAGCCATAAAGTCTAATTTCTTTTCGCATTTGAGTGAAAAGATTACAAATGATTATGCTATCTCCATCAAGGACTTCATCAATTTGCCAATGGGTTTCCACCTTATACGGTGCTTTTGCGTTGTATTGCATTGATTTACAGTGTTTTAAGTTATTGATAATCAAAGATAATACTTGAAATTTGTCTTATGAATTTTATCTAATTATTAATCCATTAAAACGTAAAAAAATGGCAAGACAGAAAGGTGTTATCAAGTATGTTGGAACTCTTGGAGATATCCGACATTTTAAAATTAAAGGTCAAGAAGGCTATTTTGCCGGAATGGTTGGTGGACCAACTGCTGACCAAGTTCTAACAGCTCCAGAGTTCGAAAGAACGCGTGAGAATATGAACGAGTTTGGTGCTTGTGCCAAAGCAGGTAAATCAGTTAGAACTGGTTTATCACAAGTGATGAAACAAATGGCCGATAGTCAAGTAACAGGAAGATTAACTTCAATTATGAAGAAAATCAACCTAGAAGACCAAACTGAAGCCAGAGGTTACAGAAAAATTGAAATTACTACACAACGTAGTTACTTGAAAGGTTTTGAGTTTGACAAAAACACTTCATTCAATGGGATTTTTAACGCTCCTTATTCATTAACTCATGGAGTTGATAGAGAAACAGGTGATTTAGTTATTCCAGCATTTAATCCAGCGAATTTAGTGAATGCTCCATCTGGTGCAACTCACTTTCGTATGATTACTTCGCTTTCAGTTGTGAGTGATTTTGAATACAACGCTACCACAAACAGTTATGATCCTATGGATGCAGAATTGAATGAGGTAAACGATATTAAATATAGTGGCTTCTTGGACTTGTATGCTCCAATTCCTGCAACTACACTAACTGTAACTTTACCAGGTGCAGTAGTTCCAACTGCAAATGTTACTGTTTTACAGTGCATCGGAATTGAGTTCTACCAACAAGTTGGAGCAAATTACTACTTGTTTGCAAGTGGCAACTGCTTAAAAGTTGAGGACGCTTTTTAATTAAAGTTACTACAAATCCCTCATCACAAGTGAGGGATTTTTTGTTTAACCTTAAATCTATCAATAAAATGAAAAGCAAAATAATAAGAGTAGCACAGGGCAAAGAAAGTACACTCAGCCAATTATACATCAATGGAATCTTTCAATGTTACTTGTTAGAGGATAAAATTAGAGAAGTAAAAATCCCATCGCAAACAGCTATACCAAAAGGTGATTATACTTTGAAATTGAACACTTCTGGAGCCAAAAATGTGAATTACAAAAAAGCTTTTGGAAAGCTGCATCAAGGAATGATTGAAATTATCTCTTTACCAAATTTCAATTATGTGTATATCCATACTGGAAATACAATTCAAGAAACTGCTGGATGTCCACTTTGTGGTTTTGGTTTTCAGTTCATTGATGGAGACTATCGAGTTACTCAAAGTGTAGCAGCTTATAAAATGATTTATCCAAAATTGGTTTTGTTGGCAAAAGAAACAAGCAATACAATAACTATTGAAAATAATTTTCAATTCTAAAGAGCAACAACAATGGATAATATAAATATCATCGCAACACTTTTTGGAACACTTATAACCTTACTCCTATCAATTGTGGCTTATTTTATCAAGCAATTACACACCGATTTTAAGAGTATGGAAAAAGACTTGGTAGAAGTTAAAACAATGGCTTTAATCATCAAAACTGAGTTCAAAAGTGGTAATGACTTACTGAACCAAAAAGTAGAATATTTAGAAAACAGAGTACAAAAAATAGAATTAATCATCTTAAATAATAAACACAATGAAAATTAATAATTTGAATGTAGTAGAAAGAGTGGCCGCTCCTACTCCAAAATGGTTTAAAGCATTAAGAACTATCGGAATAGCTTTGGCATCTGTTGGAGGAATTATATTAGCTTCTCCAGTTGCCTTACCTGTTGGAATAGTTTCAGCAGCTGGTTATTTGGTTCTTGGTGGAAGTATTATTTCAGTAGTTTCACAAACTGGAGTAAAAACCGAAGAAGAACCAAAAATTCAACCTGAAGAAAAGGTAGAATAAGCCTTGAAACTATCTTTTACTAAAAATTAAAGCTCCATAATTTGGAGCTTTTTTTGTTTTTAGCAGTCAATACAACTCAATTGCTTTGCTTTTCCCTGATTTATTTAAGTGGTGCAATTATATTGCTTTTATGTATTGGTTTGCCTTTAAATGAGGTGCAAACAATCCTAGTCCGGGTGGACCAGGATTGGTTTATTTGTTGCAGTAACGATATAAAATTACTCTTCGCATATCGTTTATGAGGTTGATGTTGTCGTGAAAGTGTTTTTCTTGTTGTTCTAATACTTTTAGAGCTGCAATATGTTTTACATGAGCTTCATGTTCTTGCATCAGGTTTTTTGATTTTAGGAAGAATTCTTTCTTGAAATCTGACAAACGTAAAAATGGAATTACTGAACCGATTAGAAACTGATGCCAGAATTTTGTTTTCCATAAACTGAAAGCTACAAAATAAAGGTTTTCGCAATCTTCTTCGGTTTGAAAAAGCAGCACAAAACTGTTTGTAAATTGTTCTTTTTGAGGCTTACCACTGTTTAATCCTTTGTTTAGGATGAATAAATGAGGTTTCGAGTAAATCGTTTCTTTTTGGTGGGTTTTGATGATGAAATTTTGCATGGTTTTGAAATTAAAAATTAGACATATTTTCAATTTTTCGCAGGGCTTTCATCTGAAAAGCAAGACGTCATCACACAGCTCGCCATTAAAAACTTTTCAAAAGAAAAAAGGAAAAAAAAGAAAGCCGGTTCGTTATGTGGAGGGTTTCAAAAAAGCAAGTTTTTTTGAAAAAATACTACCCGAATGGGTGGAGATTTTTTCAAAAACCCGAAGGGCTTGAACTTGCTTTTTTGTAAACCTGGAACAAAAATTTGTTTTCTTTTTTTTTCTTTATTTTTTTTGAAATTTCCTCTTCAATCTAGGGTTTGTTTTGGAAATGGATTTTTTGGTTTGATGAACCGATGAATGTGTTTTGGAATTGTAGAGTTCTTCAAAGGGTGTGGGATTTTGAAACAGGATAAAAATCAATTTTCAAATCAATAGGGATGGTTTTATCCTGTTTTGAAATTTTACACTCTTTGTTTTTGGATTTGATTTTTGTGAATGCTTTTTTGTGAATGAATTGTGAGAAGTGATTAGTGAAAACGAAAGTTGTTGTGAAAATGGGAAGCATTGACAAAAAACAATGCATTAACCTGCCTAGTGCGATGGTGCAGTAGCGCAAGTATGGGTGCTATTTTTTGATTTGCTTAGTGAAGTTATTTTGATTGCTTTTATTAATAGCTGATGCCACTATTAGTGTTCAGTGTTCAGTTTTTAGTGTTCAGTAATTTGTGGTTTTGGAATTGGAAGGCATCAGCTATTGTGAAAGTAATGGACCTTGTAGTTGTGGCAAATGAAAAATAATACGCATACTGGGTAATTTGATTTTGTGGGTTCTAAAAATGGCTTTACCTCTCTTCAATTTTACTATGATTTTGAGCCATTTTTTGAACTTACAAAAGCAATGCAAGTACTACCGATGTCTACGCACAGTTTGTAAAGACAGTTACCGTAAAAGTGCTTTAGAAGATTTATGAGTGTAAGTTTTCCTATGGAATGTAGAACGTTGTTTAAGCCAGTGGCGAAGGGTGGTGTTTTTTGTAGCTGGGTGATGCGATGGGAGCTGCAAAAAATGTTGCCCTAGAGCCACTGGCAAGAGCGTTGGGTGGAGCGGCTTTTTTACATAATGTTATTATGGGGCATCTTGTTTTTTCAATTGGAAGATGGGTTTTGTTTATGCCCTATAATGCCACATTATGTAACTAAGCTTGGGGAAAAGTTTTTGTTGCTCATTATCGATAAGTTCATTTTAGCAGCTACTTGCTTGAGTATACAAAAACTTTTTTGAGCGTTGGGAAGGTGTGGCAATTTATTTGCAGCTATATGTATAATTTAAAGTTACTTAAATAATATAGTTTACTTAATCTTATCTTCAATTCTGTTAATATTAATGAAATGTGTGTTAATGTTTTTTCTGATACTTCTACATAAATCTTTGTCAAAATAAATTTCCTCACCTTTTACTTTGAAAAACTCTCTACCATCTCCATCTTTTATTAATTCTGAATGGGCAAACTGATTTCGAATTAATATTATTTGGTTAATATAATCCTCAGAGAAATTTTCTTCTTTCATTATCTTTAGAATTTCCCCTAAAGCAAATATTTTTTGTGAAGAATTGAATAAAACATTATCATTTAAAATTTCTTTTGCTTTTCGCTTTTCAGCTTTTTTATATTTTTCAGAAGCATTAGCAAAAATTTTATCAAAAATAGTATCTAGAACAGGCTTTATTGAATCTGATAATTCAGGATTGTTTATTTGTTTTTTAACAATATTTTCCATCTTTAGATCAAGAGAGCTTGTTTCATGCATAATCATTCCTCTCATTGTTACAATATGTTGAAACTTAGAAATTGTTAAATTAACCAATTCAGTAATAGAACTGCCTAATTCACGATAAGCATTTGCCTCATCCATTTTATGATAAGTAATTCTGCTACTGTTAATCAGTTTTGTATTTAAAATATCACTATTAGCCGAATAAAAGAATATTTCAGTTAGTAAATGTTTTTCATCCCTTACAAAATCAATCACTTCACTTCCATGACTTTCATTTAAATTTAAATCAGTAATTATCAAATCGAACACATCTGTAGTTTCATACTTATTTTTGAATCCATCAAAATCTTCTGCAAACTCAATTTTTACATTAAAAAATTCATCTTCTAAATGTTTTTTTAGATTTTCTCTTAATGCCACAAAAGGTCTCGTTTCAATTTTATCCTCAACCCAAATTATATTGTAATCTAATTTCATACAGGTATTTTTATTAAGAATTCAGCACCTTTAGATAATGGTCTAAGTTCAATTATAGAATTATATTTTTCTAAAATATCTTTAACATGATAAAGTCCGATTCCAGATCCTTCTGTATTACTATATCTAAATTCAAAAATCTTATCTTTAATTTCATCTGGAATGCCATTCCCGTTATCTTTAAAATAAAGCAATAAATTTTCTTTATCTTTTTTCCATTCTAAAGATATTTCAGTTGCCTTAGCTTTTCGTGAATTTGAAAATAGATTATCTAAAATTACTGTTATTTCAAACGGTCTAAATTTCATTTCTTTTTTAAAACTTGGTATCGTTGTTGAGATTTTAATTGGGCGTTTAGAATGAATGAAAGAATCTGCTGGAATATAAATGTTATTTACATATTCGTTTATAAATGAAACAATATCTTTAGTTATTTTTTCAGCCTGAGTATTAAATCCAGCTTTTGTAACAAACCTAGATGCACTAACTATTCTCTGAACTTCTAAACTAATATCTTTTATATCGTTAATTAATTCATCTTTAGTTTTTTCGTTATTGATTGCGTCAATCAAGGAATCTAAACTCCAAGTAATATTACCTGCAGTATGGATAATTTGATGCTGAAGAGCTAATAAATCTTTTTTCTCACGACCAATTTGAGTTTTATCAAAAAGTTTTCCAGCTATTTCTTTCTGAAGCTCAGTTTCTAACTGTTTACTTAAGTTCCTTTGAATGTCAGCATCTTTTTCGGCTTCTTCCTTACTTTTTCTTAAGTCTAAAATCTTTTTTTCTGCGTCTACTAATGATTTTTTTACTTCATTTTTATCATAATTCCCTTTGTCGATATCATCCGATACTCTTTTTAATACTCCTTGTGCAGAATTTTCACCTTTCTTCTCTAGGACATTTAAAATATTTGGTGCCAAAATAAAATTTAGGACTGATTTGGAGCTTGTTAGTGAAGTAATCAACTTACTTAAATTTTCATTTACATTGAATTCTTTCGTTTTTAGTTCACCTTGATTATTCCTGCTTTCTTTTACATAGATTTTATCAAAGTTTATATAGTCTTCTTGAGATAGAAAGTTCCCCCAATCAGTAATTTCAATTGTGAATTTTTCAAGTTTTTTTAGAGTTTCATAGAATTGTATTTCAAGATTGGTATATGTAGAAGTCTTTATTAATCCATTTCCTCGACTAGATGTTTCTCTTAAATTATCATTATCACCAGTTATTGAAATATACCCTATCACCTCTCTTGTACCAAGGTATCTAGTTTTTCCTTGTGCTTTTCTATTGTCCATTCCAAATGGATCTTCACCTCTTTCGCCGTAAGGGTAGATTCTTAATCCATTCTTGTAAACAAAAATATGACCATATGCAACTGGTTGAACTCCCATTCTTCTTGTAAAAGTTGATTTTGCAGATTGATTAAGGAAATATATTGAATAATGGATGTCTTTCAGGTTTGAGAAAGGATTTTGCTCTTCAATTTTATAGACCAATTTACCTCCTTCATATAAAGTTGTAACTATAATATCTTCTTGAATATCTGACTCAATATAACTTGTTTTGAGCTGTAGGGTTTCGAAAATTGGATTACGAATCTCACCATTTATAATGTTGAAGTATTCTATCTCAGACTCATCGAGTTTACCTTCTTCAAATTTTATTTTATTTTTTTTTAATTGTAATTTATCTCCTTTTATCTCATCTTCTACTGAAAGATAGATTTTGAATGAATCTTTATCCTGAATATTAGATGGATTTATTAGTCTCGCTAGCGAATCTTTTAATTCTTCAAACTTTTCTCGATTCCATTCACTATGTAAATTTGAAATTTCTAAAACAGTTCCCTGACTAATTTCATAAGTGCTATTTTTTAATGTTTCGTGTAAAACAGTAACATTAACAAATTCATTACTGCTATCCTCTTCAAATTTATTCCAATCAGTTACTAAGGCCTCAACTTTTGCATTTTCTGCATCTTTTATGGTTTCAAGATAAAGTTCACTACCAAGTCTATCACAAGAAAACCTACCGATACCTTTAGCACCAGCATAAGCTCTTTTTACTTTTATCTTATCTCTAAAATTTTTGTAGCTATCTTCTTCATCCCCTTCTTTTTTTGAAGATCGTGCAACAAAAAGCCATTTATCCAATAGGTCCTGATAACTCATTCCCTTACCATTATCTTTAATTATAATCTTTCCTTTTTCAGAATAGATATTTTCAAATATAACATCAACTCTTGTAGAGTGAGCATCATATGAATTCTTTACTAATTCAAATACAGCAATAAAATCATCGGTAATTAGATCCCTACCAATAATATTTTTTAATGCAGAACTAATTTTAAACTGAAGAGGTTTTTGCATATTAAAAAAGATTATTTAAAGTTATACCAGCTTGTTCCCCAAATAGTGGTGGAATTGCATTACCGATTTGTGAATATCGAGGTACTTCTTGTGTTCTTCGTTTACCACCTGTTGTATACTTTCCTTTAAATTCATACCAATCGTTAAAAGATTGAATGCGAGCGTACTCACGCACTGTGAATATTCTTGGTTCACAATAGTGTATGTAATCGTCAGGTAAAGTTGTAATTGTTGGTGTTGGTGTACTTCCAGATAATGGAATTATTGTTCTTTTTTTAAGGTTAAAGTGTGCTTTAATATCGTCAGATAAAGTTTTATTTTTGGTTGCATTTTCAAGTATATATTCAAATTTCTCAACTGTAGCAGGACTATGTTTAGCGAACCTATGACTGTCTGGTATAGCTTCTGAATAATCTCCTTTTAATAATTTTTGATAATTTGATTGTGGCTTATTGTATAAACCAGCCATAAATGAATTAGTATCTGGAGACATTGTTTCATTCGTTCTTAATAAATCAGAAATTGCATCTTCTAAGCTGTTTGTTAATCCGATGCCTTTATTGATTAGGAATTTTTCTCTTTCATTTCTAATAGCATCAAAAAACTCAATAGGATTAGTTTTGTTAGCAATATCTTTTCTAATACCAACCAAAATAAAACGTGTTCTTTTTTGAGGTACACCAAATTCTGAAAAATCAACTAATCTTCCTTCAACTTTGTATCCTAAATATTTGCCATCAGCTGGAGTGTATTGCAGTGCGCTTTTTACATACTCTGAATACACTTTACCTTGGATTTTATTTTTGTCAAATTTTTGAGTAAATCCCTTTACATTTTCAAAAAATATAACCTTTGGCTGTACTAATCGGATAAAATTTATGTATGACTTAATCAACTTATTTCTGGAATCGTTTTCAATTCTTTTGCCTGCTGTTGAAAATCCCTGGCAAGGTGGTCCACCAGCAACCATATCTATTTTACCTCTTAATGCTTTTAGTTGATCTGGGTAATTTTTAATGATTTCATTTATGTCGTGATTATTTTTTGGCAACCAATCTGGCCAATTGAAATGGTTTCTGTTTTCGATTAAGTTATGATTGAATGTTTCAAAAGCATCTGGACTCTTTTCAATTGCAAATAAACCTTTCCACAAACCTGTATTGTAAAGACCTAAAGAAAGGCCTCCACAACCTGCAAAAAGATCTATGTATGTTTTCTTTTCACTCATGTTAATTTTCAGTTTTATTAGTTGGATAAAGTAAATCTCTAATATCTATTTTAAGCACATTTGCAATTTTTAGTAAATTTTCTAGAGAAGGCTGACGAGCATTAGTACACCATTGCGAAATAGTTGATTCATCTTTACCAATTTTTTCTGCTAACCATTTGTTTTTTTTTCTGGTTTCTGCAAGAGCAACTTTGATTCTATTGATTTCCACTATAGCTAATTTATTTGTGTTTTACGCAAATATATTAACTTATTTCGAATTATTTTTCACTTTCTTATAAAATTTTAATCTATATAGCAAGTTTTTTTTAACTTTTTATTGAACTTTAAAGTACAGTCTTAATTCCTCTAACTTTTAACCTTGCTATTCATCAATTTGGTTAGTGTTACAGTAAAAGTTAAACCTGCTTTTGAGTAGATATTACTTTCGGTTGTTTGAATTTCGATATATCTATCTAATTCTTTAAAATTAAAACGAACATTTTCAAATTCTGGTTCTTTAACTTTTTCAATTTCAATTGCTAAATAATACTCTTTTGGATTTTTAGAAGCTGGATAATTTAATGAATTTAAATGAAGATTAGAAAAGACTTTAAGGCCTCTACTTTTTATCTCGTATAAATCGGAAGCAGTTTGTTCTCCGTTTCTTCTTAATAGAAGATACTTAGCAGTTACGACTTCGTTATTTAATTCTAGAGATCCTTTTTCTTCATCCATTCGGAAAATATATTTTTTATTATCCTCATACCATTTAAATCTTTGTGGAGACGTACAATAGCCAACTAATACAAAAGTATCGTCTGGAATTAATTTCTTACCGTTTACATATTCTGGTAATGGTTCGTGAAGATAATTATTGTCTTCTTTAGGTTCTTTATAAATTAAACGTGCTTTATTTGAAATGTTTTCGCGTTGTGAAGCTCTATCGATTAAATGGTCAATTACTAAATCAATAAATTTCGACAATTCATTTATACCATTGTTAAATTTTGCTGGATTGATTGCAAATGCTCCTAAACCTGGTATTATTTCGTGAAAACCTCTGATTTCCTTTTTTTTTGTTCCGGGATATAATACATAAGCTCCTCCGGTTCTTCTGATGGCATCTTTATAGGCATGCATTTTTAATAAATCTGCATTTTTATAATATCCTTTACGCTCATTGGTTTCCTCTTCTTCTAGTACATCGGAATCAATTTTTGTATTGTAATCAAACTGAACCACTTTGTATTTAGCATCGAAATGAATGTGAACAATTAATTCCTCTCTTTCAGCTTCTTTCTCTCTCAAAAAAGCTGGCCAAACTGACAGTGTGTAATCTGGGCGAAGCGTAGTTGTATAACTTCCTGCAGCTTCTTGTGAATATTTTGTACCTCCTTTGAAAGAACGGTTATATGAAAATTTTACTTTTAATTTTCTACTACCAGCATCAAAATCTCCGTATAAGGCAGTGTGTCTACCTTGTTTAACCATTATATTTAAACCATCTTTTGTTGGTTCTGATAAATGGTCGTATGCTTTTTCTTCGTGCTCTATATTGTTTAATTTGAACTTTTCTTTAAACAAATCATGTAGGGTAAAAAACAGCCAGTATTCATATAATGTAGCAATATCTCTTTTTCCTGCTTTGTAAACATCATCTCCGCCTTTCCAAACTAATTTTGCAGCTAAATCAAATTGTAACCAGGCACTTAAAATTTCACGATATCCACTTTTTCTTTGTAGAACCGGACTGTTTAATTTTAGTGAAGTAGGTCTTGAAATATCTTGAAAAAAAGACATACTTAAATAGCTATCTAATTTAGTTACTAAATTTGCAGCTTCAATTGCTGGACGTTTATAATTATTTGTTTTAAAATATTGTTGGCAGTCTTCCGCAAAACGTAAAAACACTTCTAAAGCATGTTTTATAAAACGGTTTTCTGGAGTGTCTAAATGTTCAATTTTCCTAAAACTATTAATTTTAGAGGGAACAGATTGTATACCTAAAGAATACAATGGATGTGTCGTTTGTAAAGGAATTCTATTCGATCCTGATAATAACTGTTTTGTAGCTGCATTAGTAAATCGTCTTATTTTCCTCACATCTGTGACCTCTTGTTCTACATCCCAATTTGTCTTTGGGTTTGTGATAATTTTTTGAATAGCTTCTTCAAAATCTTTATTTTGAATGATGGCATTAATAAAACTGAATCGTTGATAGATAGTTTCATTGTCTCTACTAAAATCGGTTTCAAAATTTTGCTCAATTGGTGCATTAATTTGCATTAGGAGTTCCGTGCACTTATCCGTAATTTCTTTAAGCATAAAACGGTAGTTTTCACGGTAACTCTTATCGAGTTTGGTGTCAAACTTTGTTGCTAACACTTCTAGTGTCAGGTTATGTTTTTTTTCTGGCTGAGATTCTTCAACTATTTCTAAGGTTAGTGTACCTACATAAATATTAGGAACAATTCTGCCCGAATATGGCTCCCTAATACGGTTTGTTACAATTCCTTTATACGAACAATTTAATCTAAAATTTTCATCAGAAATAGTATAATCATAACTATTACCTTCTAATATTTGATGTTGACTTTCTCCATTTTCTAAAGCTTCTTCCTCTGATAAAAGAAATAATCTTGAAGAGATTTCGGGATATAACGATAGTGTAAGGCTTTTATTAAAAGCATCATATGGAATAGTAATATGTAATTGTTTTACTTCCATGAACTATTAGGCTTCTGCATAACTTGTAAATCCATTAGCTAGTACATTTTTATACATTCTGATTAGTTTTTCAAATGAAATTTTGAATTTAACATCAATGCCATCAAAGTCGTTTTTGAAATGAGTATCAAAATTTTTAACAAATTCTTCTTTTTGTTTATCCTCGATACATAAAGCAGCTAAAGCAATTAATACTTTTACTAATTTACTTCTAGAACCATGCAATTTTGGTAACATTTTTTGCATGATGGCGATATCTAAACATTCGTTGTTTTCAATTGTAGCATCCAATGCCTTTAATTTTGATACTAATTGCATTATTTCACTAGCGGTACGATAACCAAATTCAGCTCCTACTTTTTTTAGTTCAGAGAAAAATAAATTTAAATTATTTGTTAGTTCCTCATTTTTAACTGTATCTGATGTTGCAGCAATAGCTAAAAAATTTTCAGCCATGTTTGCCCCTTGTTTTGTTAGTTTTGATAAATCAGGAATGCTTGGGTTATCTAAAAAGTTAGCAATTTCATCCTCTGTTATTCTAAACTCAATTACATTGGCTCTGTCTAACACTTTTGGACTGAACATATAAGTTGTCTCGTCAATATTAACAGTACCGATAATGAATACATTTTTAGGCCAGCCTATTTCTAAAGGAATAGGTAGACCATCTAAACTTTCTCTTGTATTTCCAGTATATAATTTTATGGTATCTTTTGATTCCATGATGCTCAAAAAGTCTGCAAAATAACGTTCTACATGACTCAGGTTCATTTCGTCTAAGATTAAAAAGAACGGTTTGTTTTCATTTCCAGTTTTTACAGCCTCTAATAACAAATGAATTACTCCACTATCTGGTGTGATGTATTCTTCTGAAACTAAACCATTGGGATAACCAACTAAAGGTTCACGATTGGTCCAATCAGCACCAACAGGAACTATTTTGTATTGTGTATCGTTATCACAAATCCATTGTACAAAGCTTTGGGCTATTTTGGTTTTTCCAGAACCTGATAAACCACTAAGAATTACAAAAGGTTTTGAAGAAAGTGAAGAAATAAATCGTAGAATTAGAACATCATTATAATTTAAACCAGCCTTTTCACAAGAATCTTGAAAATAAGAAATTTTAAAGTTCACTTGTTTTTCAAGAGTTATATTTTCTGAGATAACAGAAACTTTTTTTCTTTGCTGAACTAATAAATTTTTTAAGAATTTAATATAATTATTTCGTCCTAAGATTGCTTTAACAGAACCATTTCCAACTGTTCTCCTATCAATATCTCCTATTTCAGTAGTTTCATCAATCACATTTGTTTCAAGTTCATCAATAATAGTTTCTAATGTAAAATTTTCATTGTCAAAAATTAATAATCCAAAATCTTTTTCATAAGCTATTTCAAATTCATTTAATTTATTAACTAAAACTTCTTTATCTTCTTTGTATACTCGTTTATATTTACCTTGATTGAAAAGCCAATCTGCAAACGTTGCCTTTAAATCAACTGCATCAAATTCTTGTACAGACAATTCGCTAACATCATTAAAATCAGAAAATAAATTTGTGCATATTGAATCATAATCTTCTTTACTTAAGATTTCAAAAACACCAATTGTATCATAAATAATACCAATACTTTTCTCAATTTCAAAAGTTTTTTTAAGCTTTAATGAATGATTTGACACTTCATTTACAACAAAATGATAATACACATTATCATCAATTGTTGCTAAAATTTTATCGCCAATAGCTATTACTTCATCTTCAAGATTTGTACTTTCAGTCTTAATAATAAAATCAAATTCTTTTCCTGATTCAACTCGTGAAAAAGTTTTAATTAAAGAATCTATTGAAACTATATAATGCTTTGTCATAATTATTTTTATAATTGAAATTCATATTTTTGCCAAACAACAACTTTTTTTAACGTAGTTTGATTAGGTAATTCTTCTAAAACTAAAAAATCATTGCTTTTAAATTCATTTAGAATATTTTTATCAGACACTATAATATTGTAAAAATCGGTCATTTCTGGAGAATCAGATCTTTTTCTTGAAGATTCCTTAAACTCAATTTTAATATCTTGAAAATTATCATTAAAAAAACCTTTAAGCTCATATTTCTTACCATTCAAGTGTCTTGTTAAACGGTCCATATTTAAAACTTCAAATCCTTTACTGTTTTTTTGAAAAGTTATAATGTTAGTTTTAATATTTAAATCAATAAAAAACTCAGTGGAATCTTGGGTATCTCTTCTTTCAAAAAGAATTTCATCTCCAGCATTAACATTATTGTTTCTATAAAAATCACCTAAACCATTAATTCTAAACTCACCTCCTTTTGTAATATGCACTGAATTAATAATCCCACCATTCTTTAGGTTATAAAATTTTGGTTTGAAATTATTTAAATCAAATATATTTTCGATATCAGGCACTTTTTTTGAAACTAGAACATAACACTCATGAGTTCCCCCTTTTCCTACCTCAGTATTATTCAAACTTTTAATAAATTGTTTTATCTTCATTTTATTCTAAGTGTTTTTTTATTTCTCTTGCTATCCCTCTCGCCATCACTGGTGGAACTGCATTCCCTATTTGCATATATGTTTTTAAATATGCTCCTAAAAAAACATAATCATCAGGAAAAGATTGAATTCTTGCCGCTTCTCTTGGAGTTATACTTCTTATTTGGAAAGGATGAATATGTGAATGACAATCCATTTTTAAATGAGCCGTTATTGTCCTACTTGGTTTATCCGCAACTAATTTAAAATATTTATCTTTAAAAACATGATTACGATGGGCATAAGGCATTATGTCTTTTATCTTTTCATTAGTACCATCATCCCCTTGATCTAAAATTCTATATATTTCATAGTTTATATCGTTAGTATATCTGGCTTTATGATTAAAAACATACGGGATTTTTCTATTTTGATTAATCAATTTTAAATAACTATTTTCATTCCCTAAAAATAGATTATTATCAATCTTTTTTCCAGTAGTTTCATCATCCACTTCGGTCAAATTCTTAATTCTTGGAGCATCAAGAGGCTTTATATATTCTAATGCATCTTTTAAAACATGCTTTTTGCTTTTCTGTGCAGCATTCTCAATCTCCTCAAAAAGTTTTGAAGGTTTGATTTTTTTACTTTTTACTATATCATTTCTAATTGCTATAAAAATTAATCTTTGTCTTTTTTGTGCTACACCAAAATCATTAGATACAAGTACTTTATATGAAATTTTATATGTGTAATTATTACCATTTTTTGTAATGCTGATATTTTGATAATCTTCTACAACTTGCTCAGCATATGGAAGCATACCTCTTACATTTTCCATAACAACCATTTTAGGAGCTATTTTTTCAACTGCCTTGATAAAGTATTTATAAAGTTCATTCCTTGGATCATCTATAACCCTTTGCTGATTTGCAGAGCTAAAACCTTGGCATGGAGGACCTCCAATTACAACATCTATTTCATTTTCAATATAGTTATCTAAATGATCAACAATCTTTCTGATATCTCCTTGAATTACTTTATTTTCTGGTATCTCCGGATGATTATATTTATAAGTTTCAATACATACTCCTTCATGATCATTCGCCAATTCAGTATGAAATCCCTCTTGAGCAAACCCTAAACTTAAACCTCCAGCACCACAGAAAAAATCAACTATTTTTGGTTTATTTTTTTCTTTAGAACTTTGTTGCAATAATTTTCTTTTTTGAAAATCTAGCTTATCTAATGAACTGTCTAGTTTATCTTTATTAACTATTGTGAATTTAACACATTCTATAAAATCATCAAATAAATCTTTTTTTAATAATTTTTCTAATTCTTTAAGATCTTTTTCAGATTCAATAATGTTAAGTTCTTTTAGTTTTTTCACTATAACTAATTCACTTTTTTCATTAAATAATTCAATTGATATTTTATTTTTTTCTGCAAATACTTTAACTAATTTATTGAATAGCATAACCTTTTCAATAAAGAATTTTTTAGTATTTAAATCTTTTATTTCTGAAATTCTATTGAACATTCTCTACTTTTTCTAATGTGTTTTTTATACTCTTTGCAATAGCTTCTGCCATTAATGGAGGAACAGCATTTCCTATTTGTTTATATTGTTGAGTTCGTGAGCCTTCAAAAACAAAATCATCTGGAAAAGATTGCAATCTTGCAGCTTCTCGAGGAGTTATAGTTCGTTCTTGTTTGTAATCTGGATGTATGAATTGATTACCATCTTTATATAAATGTGCTATAATAGTTTTAGAAGGTTGATCCCACCATTGAACTGTATAACTATTATTGAAAACCCTTTGTTTTATATGATTTAGGTCTGGTTTTTTTTCCAATAGTTCAGTAAAAGTCCATTTATTTTTACTCATTGTTTTATAACGAAGTCTATCTAGTTCATTATGAGTTCTTGAAACATGATCCCTAATCATTGTATCATTTTCATTTCTAATTTTTTGTAGATATTCATTTTGTTCTTTGACTTTATGCTTAACAATTATATTACCTTCTCCAGGTTTAATGAATGGTAAATCTGAAATCGCATCTTTAACAGTTACGTATTTCTTTAAATTATTTTTTGAATTCATTTTATTTTCAGGACCATAATGCGTTTTAATAATACCATCATAAATTTCAGATGGTTTTATAGACAAATCTTTTCTTGTACCGATTAAAATAACTCTTTTTCTAATTTGTGGCACACCATAATCACAAGAATTAAGAACCATATTCTCTGAATCCTTTATTAGATTATATTTTTTCCCAAGTTCTTTTAAAATTTTATCTATAATTGGCTTCCCTTTTAGTTTTGCACTCAAGAGACCAGTAACATTTTCAAAAACAAACACCTTAGGTTCAAAATGATTTAATATTTTAACATAGCTTTCAAATAAATAATTACGTGGATCATCAGCCATTCCTTTATCATCTTTGGCTCTACCAAGAGTAGAAAAGCTTTGACAAGGAGGACCTCCAATAACTATATCAACTTTTTTTGCTTTTATTTCAGCTTGAATTTGCTCTATGATATTATCATTAGTAATATCTTTTTCCAAAACAGACGCTTCTTCATCAGAATAACCATAATGCAACATTCTTGTTTTTAAAGTTTTACACGCATGTGAATCAAATTCTACGTGTGTTAAGCTTTTAAAGCCTTGTTTATAGAATCCTTCACTCAAACCACCACAACCTGCAAATAGATCTATAAAAGTATAATTACTCATATATATATTTAATTATTTTTATTGTCATTTATTGTTATTTCAAAACCCAAGTACCATGAAAATTTAGACAAATAATCTAAACTACAATTGAACTTTCCACTTTCAATTTTGGAAATGGTAGTTCTGTTAACTTTCATTATTTCGGCTAACTGTTCTTGATTGTATCCTTTTTCTTCTCTAATTTTCCTTATTGACTCACCCATTTTTATACGACAATTATAGAGATGACTCTCTATTGTGTTTTCTAAACTATTTGGATTCACTTTCATAAAACTTTTACTATTTAACCTACATAAAACTAAGTAAACAAATATACTAAAACAAGTGTATAAGAGTGCAATATAATGA
The DNA here is from genome assembly GCF_000422685.1 of Flavobacterium gelidilacus DSM 15343. Lineage (GTDB taxonomy): Bacteria > Bacteroidota > Bacteroidia > Flavobacteriales > Flavobacteriaceae > Flavobacterium > Flavobacterium gelidilacus. The sequence continues at coordinate 23,747 of NZ_AUGN01000017.1, forward strand.
ACATATTGTAAACATTTTCCAATCACTTTATTAACAATGTAATTAGGGTAAGGAGGGTAAGCACTTTTTGAATAAAAGATTCTTAAATAAATTCAGCATAAAAAGTCTGATTTATATGGATTTTTGAGTGCAAACAAATCTATCTACTTTATTGAAATGCGTTACATTATTCTGATATTACCCAAAAGTTAGAAATAAAAAAAAACAGAAAATGTTTGTGTTGTTTTTTGGTTACCCTGCTTACCCTGTTCTTTTTTAGTGTTCAGTTGGCAGCAGCAGTTGGCAGTTTCTGTAATGAAAAAGTGGCTAAAGAATAACTTCAGCCACAGATTGGATGTTTTAATATAATAAATTTTGTAGGATTTGATAAAGGTGTTTTATTGATGAAGTGGATAATAAGTTTGTTTACTACTATTACCACCCCGCCCTTTGGGCACCCCTCCAGAAGGAGGGGAAAGCTAGACTGTTTTGTTTTTATTATCTACTTCTTCGTAGGTGTTTTCTATTAAAGCATATACAAATATACCGTTTTTCTTTAGTCTTATGAAATTGTGTTTTTTTAATGCTTTTCCTAATTTGTTTATTGTTCCATCGTTTAGGTTTAGTTTTGTTCTTTCGGCTAAAATTGCTGCTATTTGTGATGCGTTTAGGAATAGTGTTGCTTTTTCTTTTTCGCAAGGTTCGAACCAGGTTAATAGTAGTTCTTCTTCTGGACTTCTTAGTTGGTATTGTTCATTGTTTTCGCTTATATTTTTGATTTCTTCTTGGTCGAACCAATGTCTGAATCCACTTTTGAAAAGAAACAAAGCTTGGGAAAATACCAGATTAATATCTACTTCGTGTTGGTATTGGATGCCTTCTAATTCAAAACAAAGAAACCTTCTACTTCCTGTACTGTCGTTTAAGAACTGAGCTGTGTTGACACTTCCTGCGAAAGATGCCCTTCTTGGCATAGTTTCATTGTTGTGTCCGTAAGCTTTTCTCATTCTGATTTGCGTTTTTGTAATGATCTCTTTTAAGCTTCCGATTTCTGAACGGTTTAGGTTTTCTAGTTCGTCTAAGTTGATTAACATACATTCTGATAATTGTACTAAAGTATCTTTGTTATTTGGGTTTATGGTTCCAGAAAATAGATATTCTTTTAATTGCTTTGGAACGATTTTTTCTACCCAAGTTGTTTTTCCTAATCCTTGTTTTCCGCTGAATACGATTACGGTGTGATTTATGACTTTATCATCTAATACACAACCTACCATTGCTACTATCCATTTTTTGAAACATTCTTGCCAAAGGTCTTGTTTTGTTGTGGTTATTGTGTTGGCTAATTGTGTGATGTAATCTTCTTTTTCATCGTATTCTGGTAAATTGTCGAAGTAGTCCTGGAACGGATTGAATAAGGGACAGAAATCGGAATTTAATAAGTTTCTTAATGAAGATAAATTTGTTCTGATTCTACCTTTTAGACATTCACGAAGCATTGAGTTTTCGATAAAGTCGTTCATCACATTCCACTTCTTTTTACCGTAATATTGGAACTCTAATTTACCTGAAACAATATTATGACGAAATACATATCTAGTTGATAAGAATAGTTCTAAACGGTCAATTTGGGTTGGTTTGGGTTTGTCTTCGTCGTCTTCGGTATCATCAAAGCTCTTCGACAGGCTCAGAGTGACATTGTTCTTTTTAATTGGCTTTTCGTTTTTATCGTTTGCGAATTCGTGTATGTTTCCGTAGGCACTTTGGACTGCTTGGGTTACTTCTTTTTCATCATATCCAAAATCTGTTAGAATAAAACCTAATGCTTCTTGTAATGCTACTCCTTTTCGGTTTAGGTTACAGGCTAATTGGTGTACGAATACGTTGCGGCTACCATTCGCGAATTGCACTTTTTTTTCGGTGAATTTTATGCAGTGGTTGTAAATAACCTCATTGTTTTCGGTTATTTGAGTTCCTTTCGCAAGCTCAGGATGACAAACGTTTTTAAGAGGCATTTCCACTTCTCTCAAAGTGACAAAGGTTTTAGCTTCGGGATTGTGGTATAGGTTTTCATCCCAGGAATAAAAACATAGTCTGGTTATGTCTTTTCCGGATTTGTCTATTTCTAGTTTTAGGAGTTCTTCATAATGGGCTTGGACTTTTAGAAAGGTTTCTTTGTGTTGGGTTTCTGGTGTTTCTATTTTTACTAGAATTTTTAATCCGTTACCTGATGGACTGATGAAACTTGCCCATGTGTATTGGCTTTGATTTGCTGTATGTTTTGCTTTTTGTAAATCTGTTTCACTTAGTTTGTCAATGTCTAAAATAATGCAATTTGAATATTCGTTTAAAAAATCCATTTTTCTACCACCAATAAATTTACCTGAAGGTGTGAATGCAGGTAATGCTTTTTTGGCTTTGTTGTAGGCTTCTTCTTTTTTTTCTTTTAGTGATTTACGTAAATAAACTATTGCATGTTTGTACTTTCCTGTTTTGATTTCTTGAAGTATTTCTTCTGTTTTTTTGTGTTCTACTACTTCGTTGAAGTTTTTAAAAACTGTTACCATAAGTTAATTATGAATTATTAATTATGAATTATGAATGCTTTGATTGTGTGATTATAAACCTATGGTTTATTGATTCTACTTTCCTTTAAAAGATTTGTTGTAGTGTTCTTGCAATAGTTTTTCTACGTCAGATAGTTTGTAATAGATTTTACTTCCTACTTGACTGAATGAGATTTTACCTTCGTCTCTCCAGGTTTGTGCTGTTCTTTTTGAAATTTTCATGAGTTGTAATAACTCTTGATTGTCGATAAAGGTTTCTTTTTTGGGATCTGCTTTTAGACTAATTTGGGATTGAATTACGTCTAATTTTGTAATTAGTTCTGTGAATTGTTCTTTTGTGAAGATAATTGCTTCCATTTTTTACATATTTTAAAAGTTATGGTGCAAATGGAAGAAAAAGAAAAAAGTCCGATTAGACTTATTTGGTCTTATCGGACTAAATTGTTTGTGAAGTGTTATTCTTGTTGACTCTTTGAAATTGCTTTTGAAAGCAAAATCTAACTAGAACTTTACGGCTGCATCACTATTTGGGTCTTTGTCGGTGCGATTTGGTGAAAGATAGGTCTGAATTGTAGCTTGAGATAATGGTTGACCATTTTCGTCTACAAAATTATCGCAGATAAATTGGGCCACATCTTTGATTTTATATGGAATATAAGCTGTACCGTTTGGTTTTACATTTACCATCATTTGTTTGAAAGCATTTGTAATTATATTGATTGGACCGTTTAACTGAATTTGCATTTTTGGTGTTGCTTTTGAATTAGCAGCTTCTTTGTCCTGGTCTTTTTCTTTCTCTCTATTCGATTTCATACTACGAATGGTTTGCAATTTTTCAATTAAAAAACTGCATTGATCGTTGTATGGTTGTAGTTTACTATTTATGTAAATAATATCCGCTTGTTTGTATTCAAATATTTCTTCTGTTAAGTAGATTAATTTTTCATCAAAATCTGTTAGTTTTTCTACATACTCTTTTACTTCATGGAATGAAAAATGTCTGTCTTCAGCTTCGGCATTGATTAGTCTTTTTGGAGTTCCTTTTTTAGCTGCTCTTACTCTCAAAGATTGCACTTCGTCTCTTTTCTTTTCAATGTAATGTAACATCTTATTGAATCGACATAAGCAAGAACCCGATAGAAATAGATTTTCATTTAAACCTAATAATTTTTCAAACTTGTTCAACCATTTTAGTTCGTCTTGTACAAGGTCTGTCTGATAGTTTATAAACTTAGGAAATTTGGACTGTGGCAAATTGAAAACCTTATTCAATAAGGCAAAACAATATTTTTCTACTGTCACTTTATCTTCAATAACTATATCCAATAGTGGGTTTGTAGACTGCTCAGAAGAGGTCGTAACGTATTCCGTAAACGGAGCTGTTTTTATATTATCGAGATTAGAATGCAAGTAATTTGATTGGTATTAGTAGTTAGTTTTTAGTTTTTGATTCCCCTTATTTATTGCTTAATCTCTTGTAATTTTTAGTTTAAAATCACGCGCAACTACCAATCAACTAGATTATTATTGAATATTATGTTTTCAATTCTGCTAAATTAGAAATAAAAAAAAATCCTTTAAGTAAGGATTTTAAATTAATTTATTAACAATTCGGTAAAGAAATGATTACAAATTATTTAACACGAAAATAACGCAAATTAGTGCAAAATATTGTTTTGATTTTAACCTTATTTGGTTTGTTAATTTTTGATCCTGTTACTGTTTCAAAATTGCTAATAATCTGTAATTGATGTATATTTTTTCTTTACCTACTGCTTCACTTTTTAAAAAGCCTTTTTCTTCTAAAGCTATCAAATAATTTCCAATGGTTTTTAGTGATGCTAGTCCTTCTGCTTCTAGTTGTTGTCGTTTTGTATAGGGCAATCTAAATAAGGCTTCTACAAGGTCTTTTGAATATACTTTTGGCAGTTCTTGTTGTATTTCTGCAGCCATACTATTCATCAAGTTTTCAATAGCTGCTATTTGCTTTCTTCCTTTTAGTGCTGTGCTTTCGACCATATCTAACATGTAGATAATCCAATCTTCCCAGTTTCCTTCTTCTGTAACTTTTCTTAAATTATTGTAGTAAGCTGCTTTGTTGTCGATGATGTAATTACTCATGTACAATGCCGGTAAATCTAATAATCCTGAAAATTTTAAATATAACAATAAGATGATTCGACCGGTTCTTCCGTTTCCATCAAAAAAAGGATGTATGGCTTCGAACTGGTAATGAATGATTGCCATTTTTACTAATGGATCTATTTCGTCTTGCGCATGGATGAAGTCTTCTAAGTTTTTTAATTTCTCACGAATTGTATTTTCTCCTTCTGGTGGTGTATAAATGACTTTGCCAGTTGCTGGATTTTTTAATTGTGTTCCAGGTGCGTTTCTGATTGCAGCAGTATTTTCCTTAATAATTTGCGCCAATTTAATAAACAAGTTGGTGTTCAGTATTGGACGTTTTTCGATTTCTTGAAAACCAAACCATAAAGCGTCTTTGTAATGCATTACTTCTTTGGTAGCTGGATTGTCGTATTTCTTTTCCGCTATGGAAGCCATGAACAATTCATCTTGTGTTGTAATGATGTTTTCAATTGCCGAACTGGCTTGCGCTTCTTGCAAATTGATGGTGTCAATAAACAATGTTGGGTTTGGTAAATTGGTAATGGCACCTTTCAGTTCTGACAAAGCTCGACTTGAAGTAATTAGTTTTTTTAAAATTACTTTTGATTCTAAATCAATTTTCGGTGGCAATAATGGTAATTCATTATAGGCTACTTCTGGGTTATAATTGGTGCTCATAAGCTATTAATTTTAATACTTCAACGAGAGTCATATTTACCTTCGTTTTGTTTTCGAGAGTAAAAATAGTAAAAAATTACCTTCGAAATGATTTTCGAGAGTAAAAAATGATAAAAATTACCTTCGTAATGAAAACGAGAGTCATTTCTACTCTCGAAGTTTTTTAGTAGATGTATTTGTCAACTGCTTGGTCTAATTCTTCGCTGATGATTTTGGCATATATCTGAGTTGTGCTGATGTCGTTGTGGTCCATTAATTTACTCACGTGTTCTATTCTCATTCCATTATTTAAAGCATTTGTTGCAAATGTGTGTCGACTAATGTGAAACGAAACTTTTGTAGTGATTTCTAATTTTGTTGCTAACTTCTGGATTTGGAAATTAGCTGCTTTGTTGGTTCTGCTTGTAATGTCAAAACGATAATCGGCATTGCTTAAAAATTGTTGTCCGAATTTTATAATTGGAAATATGAAGTCTTCTGGATCAGGTTTCTCTTTTTTGTATTTCTGAATGATATCCAAAGCTACTTTACCAATTTTAAATTGATGTAATCTTCCTGTTTTACGAATTACTTTTTTTATTCTGTTTTCTTCCTGGTTAAAGTTTTTGACTTGAAATTCGACTACATCACTAAAACGTAATCCACCGGCATAAATTGAAAACAAAAACATATCTCTAGCTATACAAGTATTTGAACCTTCTTTAAGTTCTGCATTAGCTATTTTTTCAATCTGGTCTTTCTTTAAAAATTGTCTTTTGCTTTTGTCTTTCTTTAGTTTCAGTTTGTTGAATGGATACATATAATCTGGAATAATTTCTTCTTTAATGGCATCTTTAAACATGATTGCCAGAATCATTATAGAATAACGTTGCGTAGTATTACCATTGCCTAATTTGTTTCCCATATGACTCATGTAGTCCAATAGTAAAGAAACTGTAATGTCATCAAAAAACACATCCCTCGTTTTTGTGTATTTTTCAAATTTTCCCAAATAGGTTTTATATCCTCTGTATGAGGAAACAGATAAATTACATTTGTTTTTCTCTACTCGATTATAGGCATAATCAAAAAAGTTTGGTACTTCTTTTCCCTTGATGGCTTCTTTTATCCTTTTTACTGAAATGGTTTTCACCTTGCGTTCCAGGTCTGCTAGTTCGGCTTCAGCATCTGCTACTTTTTTAGCTAGGTTGGCATTCATTCTAGCACTATTAGGATAGTTCTTCTTAACTCTCTGCTTTCCTTCATCCCACTCGCTCTCCTTTAGCTTGATTCCAGCAGTGATAAATTTCGTTTTTCTATCTTTTATAATTCGGATGTACAAAGGGCTATGCCCAGCTTGGTCTTTTTGATTGACACGAAGTATTAATTTAATTGATGCCATACTGCTTGATAAATAGAATTGTTATACTACATTTGTAATCTAATGCAAAGGAGTGAAAGTATTGATTTCATTGGGTTTTCATTCTAGTGCAACGGAGTACTAAAGTACAACAATTGGTACAACAAAACAAGTATTTTGATGCTTTTTACTGCTTCATTTTGTTCTTTCAAATTTTCTAAAGTCAATTATAACAGCACTTTAAGTGCAAAAGGGTACTTGCAGTTTTGTAGTTGAGATAACACCGGTTTTGTTCAATGGCTTAAGCTTGGTTTTTCCTTCGGAAAAACCTCTATGAATCATAAATTTGTTTTATATTTGCTTTGGTAAGTGCTTAATCAAAGCCACTGAAACAAAGCCGAGAACCGTTGTAGGCAACACCTTAGCTACACTTTACGCAAGTAGAACTTAAATTATTTTATTTACATTCTTCTGAATAATTAAGACAGTATCAAACTCGATATTTTTGTTTGTAAATCTTATTCTATAGTTGCGTAATTAGCAAAATTATATAAAAGCAGTAATGCTTTTCTTTAAAGTTACAACCCTTGTTTGTAAACTTATTATCCTTGCTTGTA
>NZ_KE383906.1:0-7821 GCF_000422685.1 Flavobacterium gelidilacus DSM 15343
TACACACATCCAATTGAAGAAGGAAGTGCAAGAACCCATTTAGTAGATAGAGTCACGACACAATTGCAATCACGAGCTGCAGATTTAGTAACGGCAAAAGGAGACAGTGATGAAACGGGCTTACGAATTGGAGATGTAGTTTCCATTCAAGAATCAGCCTTTTCATTAACCGGGAACCTAATTGACGGCTTGCAAGAGCAAAACTTTGGAAGTTACATCATCACAGATATAACACATGTTTGCGAAGAATCAGGCTCGTATCACAACAGTTTTCAAGCGGTTCCAGAAGATGTAATGGCACCACCTTACGGGAATGTCCACAGTCATCCAAATGCAGATACACAAACCGCGATTGTGACAGACAACAACGATCCAGCAGGATTAGGAAGAGTACAAGTAAAATTCGCATGGCAAGAAGACAACACACCTTGGATTCGAATGACAAATCCACATGCAGGATCAGGCAAAGGAATGTACTTCATACCAGAAATTGGAGAAGAAGTACTAGTAGCTTTCGAAGCTGGAAATGCCGAAAAACCATTTGTATTAGGAACCATGTATAACGGAAGTGAAAGTTCCAGTTATGCTACTACTGGGAATGACATAAAAATAATTCAAACACGAAGTGGACACATAATCAAGTTTACAGAAGATGAGAGTATTATAATTACAGATAAAAGTGGAAATGAAATACATTTTGATACCGTTGGAAGTAACATTAATATTACCGCACCAAAAACCCTAAATATTAACGCTACAGACATAAATATTACGGCAAGTAATGATATAAATATATCAGCTGGTAATAATAAAACAATCGGTGTAGGTGCAAATCAAAATGTTTTTGTTGGAAATTCAAATAATGTAAGTGTTAGTGGAAATAACGCTTTAAATGTAGGTGGTGAGATGATTGAAACAATAATGGGTGACTTCAAGTCACACACTGAAAAAGAAAGAATTGTTAGCAGTGAAAAAGGCTATGAATCTTCAAGCAATGGTTCCATCAACAAACATTCTCAAAAAGAGATTCAGAACAATAGTGGTGAAAAAGCCAAAGCGCATTAAAAAATGACAAAGATTAGGATTGTAGGTGGTCAATTAATAGAAACAACAGGTGGTGATTATAATATCTACACCAAGGAAAGTATTGTCTATAGCGCTGCAACTACAATTACTGAAACAGGTGTGGATAAAGGTGTTAGTTATGGCAGTCCAGAAAATCCACCTGAAAGGAAAAAGTATTTTGTTAAGGGTTGGTGGTCATTAGATATAGAAGGCAACAAAATTATAAATTGTGCTTTACCTGCTATGACAGTTTATTTTCATCTTGAAACTATTAACATAAATAACGGTTCTCCTGTTTTTCTCACTTTATATGAAGAAGATAATAGCGAAGAAGAGGAAAATAGTACATCGGATGATAAAGATGATAAAATTACATTAGTTAATAAAAGCTCTCTAAAAGAAACAAAAGTTGAAATAGTAAATAATAATAAAATTATTATTCCAATTGAACTTAGCGGAATAACTAGTTTTTTAGCGAATGAAGTAGATAAAGTTTTAGAGTTATATTTTAGATGTAGTTATTTAAATGAAAATTCTCAATATCCAGCTAAAGTTGAAGATTATCTAAAAGTCGGAGAAATTGTTGCAGATCGCTATAAAATGCCTGGCTTAGATGAAAGTGGTTATGATATTGCAAGTGATTTATGTTTCGGTTTTGGAGTAAAAGGACCAAATCCTATATATGCATCAAATACTATAAAAAACTATATTGATCAATATTCAAAAAGTGGCTTTCTAAATAGTACACATAACTTATTTGTCAACAGCACTAATAAAAGCAATAAAAATGATAAGGCAAAGTATTCTAGGGAAGAATGCTATAATACAAAGTACAAACTGACAACAATTCCATTAATAGATTTCGATATTAATATTTCAACAGGATTTGACGTAAGGGTTTTCGATAGTTTATCAGATAACGTTCTTTTTTGGGACTTTGAAAAAACAGCAACGCTCTATTTTGCAAAAGGAGTTTTAGAAGGAAACTTGAAACGGATGATTGCCAAATTTAAATCAAATGAAGGTGGAATTTATGAAGACAATGTATTAACCGAAACCATCGTAAATAGTCAAGTAACCAAAGATTATTGCCAAGAGGTCGAAACGTATTTAGCAGAAAGTATTCAAAAAAACATTACGAGCTTAGATAAATTAGAAGATAAAAAACCATATTTTGGAAATTTTAATACTATAAAAGCAGATAGACAAAATAATAATAAAAATTTTTCACGTCCAATTTATAATGTTGAAAAGTTTGAAGGATTAACGATTGCCTTAAATGACATTTGGTCTACTCAAATTGTTGTTAAAGAACTAAAGAACCATAATAACAGTTATACATGTAAATACGAGGTAATTTTATGGGATCATTTTGGCTTAGATTTGCCAGATATGGAAAAGGTTTTTAATATTATCCCTAGTGTTGGAGAAGCATTCGTTTGCTGGTTTATTCTGCAACACTTAAGAGGGTATAAACCTTTTGTAACAAAAATTAAATTTGAAAAAGAGTTTGAAGGAACTTTTTAGTCTTATTTTTAAATAGTTTAAAAATGAATAAATTAATAATATTAGTAAGCTTTTTTATGATCTCATGTAATAATCAAGAAATGTTTATAAAATTGAAAAATCATTCCGGAATCGGTACTTTTAGTCGTGGAGAGAATGAAGGTGAAAATTTCTATTATCAAAGTATAATAGTTAAAAGCAGTTCGGATGATATAGAATCTATCAAAAATGAATTACTAGATTACCACTCAAAAAGCATAGGTTTTATTTTTCAAGAGGAAAGCACAATTCAATTTAGCTCTACTTTTTATAAAGAGAACAACAAGACATCGTATTTTATAACTAATAATGATGATCCTGGAGGTATTTCAAGTGAAATCCTTACAGATTATTATGACAAGTATGGTTTAGCAGAAGTAGTAACAAAACGAATTAAGAATTCTAAAGAATATACAACCGAAATTAGTTTTGCTAAATAAACTAAAATGACTAAAACAAGAATTGTAGGAGGTAAAATAACCGAAACCACAGGTGGAGATTACAATATCTACACCAAGGAAAGTATTGTCTATAGTGCAGCAACAACAATTACTGAAACTGGAGTTGAAAAAGGAGTGAGTTATGGTGATCCTGAAACTTATACTCCTGCGAAAATAGAATCAGAAATTGAAGTAAAAATTTTAAAGGATACTTTCTTGCCTTTAGGAATTCTAAATTTTAAAGGTGAAATTGAAAACAAGACTATTAAATTTGAAATTAGCTGCAAAAAAGGTAAAGCTGAAAATTTATTATTTTCTATTAAACATAATCAAACCACTGTCTATAATAAAGAAATTGATGTTGTCTTAAATGCTGGAGAAAAAACTATTTTAGAATGGGATGGATTTTCTAATTCCAAGATTTATGACAGCAAATTTTTCACGGATGGCGAATTAATAGCTGAAGTAACTGGAGCAGATAATGAGGCTTTTGATACGTTTAAATCTAAATATGATTTAGTAAAATGGATTGATATTAAAATTGATAATAATACTAAAACTATTGACGTAGCATTAAGAGTCGACATTAAAGACGGTGGTGCAAAAGGTATTAATGATGCAGATAAAGTTTCAGCCAAAGCAGTTGCATTCTATAGTAAAACACCCTACGAAGACCAAAATATTTCTTATGAAGAGTTAGAAAACATGGCTCTAGAAGGCATCAATACATATTGGAGTAGAACAAAATCAAATAATGCAAAAATTAAGAATGGAGGAGTTTCTATTAATGGTAATGTATATGAAGTCTGTATTCAATCATATCCAGATCAAGATGGTATGCCTGCTCCAGAAATAACTTATTGGACTAATACTAGACTAAATTTTTTGCAAGAGCGTTTCGGTGCTAATCGATCAAGAAACTGGTTTCTTTCAAGGAAATTATTTTATATAGAAGGTTATTATCATGAAGATGGTTATAGTCAACTTACAGATGATTGGTTTTATATAGATTCTATTTATGCCATGAAAAATTTTATTGAAACTGCAGCTCACGAATTAGGTCATGAAATATTAAAAGAATACATAGGTTTCGGAAAATCAATTACCCATAAAGGGTCATCATCAATTACCCAAAATCCTAATGGAAATTATTCATATCCTATTGAAGGAGAAATAGATATAATGAAATATACAGAAATAACAGAAACAAAGCCTTATGATTTTTATGATAGGGTTATAGCTGATGAAAATGATGTTTTAGGGCTGTTATGGTGTTCTAAATTAAATATAAAGTAATTATGAGAAAAGTTATTCTATTCATTTCGTTCAGTCTTCTTTCCTGTTCATCAATAAATAAGCAGCTTATCCAAAAAGAAATAAGAGGTACAGTTCTCAATGAAGAAAACCTTCCTGTCGAAAACGTTGAAGTAATTTTCTACAATGATGACAAAGATTTTGGATTTGTTCCAAACTATTTAAAAACAAATGATGAAGGAAAATTCATTGTGGAAAAAGTTAAGGTAAATGGAGATTATAGAACCTCAAGAATGCTTCAGAATCAATTGCCAAGTAAAATTATTTTTAAGAAAGAAGGTTTTAAATCAGATACAATAAAAATTGCAGATTATGATGATTTAAAAAGTGAGGTAATTCTAATAAACAAGAAATTAGAGACTTTAAGTGAGTTATCGTATTAAAAAATGTATTTACTATTATACAACGTAAATAGAGAACATTTTTTTAAAATTTGAATATTTTTTAATATAAATTAAAATTGAAATAAGAGTAACTTTATGACAGAATTCATAAATCCAAGTACCATTTTAAGTTCAAATTATTTTGAAGTAGTACATGAAATTACAATTAAAAGTACAGAAGTTGTAAATAAAGCAAAAGCTACTTATGATATTGTATTAAAATCAAAACGAAATGAAAAGTATGATGTTGAAATTAACAGATTAAAGTTTTTAGTTAATGAAAAAGAAATAGAAAATAAATTTCCGTTGATATCTAATCTTTACTTTGAAAGTATATTTCCCTTACAATTTAATATAAATAATGATTCATTAGAGTTATCAAACTTCAATGAAGTTCAACAAAGAGTTTATAAAACAGACAAATTCTTAAAAGAAAAGCACGTTGGAGAAGGTCTAGAATATATAAGTGTTCAATTTTTAGAACAGATTGAAAATCAAGAAAAAGCAAATTTATTTATAAAATTATTACCAATTGTAAGCATTATAAATTTGACCTTAAAGCGATATTCAAAAGAGAGTCATGTAGATTTTAATTGGAAAATTCCAACGATAGGTAATATCTTTTTTAAACTTAAGTCAGAAAAAAACAACAAAGATTCTATTGCATATAATGCTAATCAAATTGACAAAGAAGAATTTATAAAAATATTGAACACATACAGAATTCAAAATAAATATGATGCTATCACTGAAAAAGAGGATATAAACCTCGATATAGATTTCTCTTCAAATATAGATTACGAAGACAATAATTTAAACATAGTAGATTTAAACACAAAATGTAAAATAGGCTTAGATAAATATTTTGAATACGAAGAAAATATTACAATAAAATCAGTACTTTAGTACAACTATTAACAAGAAGCTATGGCTACACTAACTGAAGAAGAAAGAGACGCTAAAGTAGACGCGAAGCAACAAGAAACGGAACATAAAGAAGCCGAGCAGAAAGAACAAAAAGAGGCGGAAAAAAGTGAACACGAAGATAAATACTTTGTAGTTCATGGTGGAACATGTGTATGTGATAAAGCAGAAGTGCCAACAAAAGAAGCAGAAATTGTAGTAACAAAAAACACAAAATTGCTTATCAATTCCGACGATAAAAAATTTGCAGCTACAGAAGAAGATACCACAATGAAACCTCCGGCAGCAACTTTTGGAAAATGCACACTTAAACCTTCAAGTAGTGGTAACTTACCTTGTGCACCATCATTTATGCCAAAATGGGAAAAAGCTTATGACAAAAAAACTGTTGATGGTAAAAAAATTCTAACACAATTATCTACACTTCAATGTACAATTGGCGGAAAAATAACCATAAAAAAACACGGCCAAGAAGATAGCGTTGTAAAAGAACACGCCGAAAATACTGACGAAGCCGAACAATCCTTAATTAATTCTGCTGTTCCTCCACCAGTACTTGAAATTAAATACCCTATTGTATCTAGTATTGTATTAAAATCTTTAAAAGGAAATGCTAATTTTAAGGTAATCAGTTCAGAAAATGGTAATGGTGTTGAAAAAGTAGTTGTTAGATTAAACGAAGAAGCTACTTTTAAAGCAAATGTGAAAACTGGAAATATTGCCCTTACATCATGGGTAATTTATGATATTAAAGCAGGAAAAGCAGGAGAAAAAATAATTACTAATGAACAAATTGGCGATACTTATAAAAACGAATTTTCTACAATAGGAAACTTTAGAATTGAAGGATATGGTAAACCCAAAACGCAAGAATATAATAATGGTAAAAACAATAAAAACTATACAGATTGTTCTATAGATATTGAAGTAGTTGAAAATAAATTTGAAAAACTTGAACCAAAAGACGGAGAATTATTTACAAGAGTAAGTAAAGGAACTATCAAATTTAGACAAAATTTTCCTGCTACATTTCAAGCAAAATTCTTATTAGAACCAACAGCAGAAGAATTACAGAATTTAGTAATTCATGCAACTGATACTTCAGGTAATGTAATTCCTGATGGAACACAATCTGGAAAAACTTTTATTTTTACCCCAAAAAATTCAAAAGCAAAGTATACCATTACAGCAACTTACACTACTGATAAAGGAGAAGTTCTTGTAAAAAGTTTAAGTGGAGAGACAGAAAACACTTACGTAAACAGTATTTCTCATGCTGCAGAAATAATTCGTCCAGAAACTCCTATGCAATTTAAAGTTACTGGAACACAATTCGGAAATTCAATTACTTCTTCTGAAGGAGCAATTGTTAAATGGAATTTAAACGGACAACAAATCGGTACAGGTATTTGTATTGATATTCCAGGTGTACATTTTCTAAAAGAAGGCGATTATGTAGTTGAAGCTTTTGTAAACAGTGCAAATGCTACTGGAAAAGATGCTATAAATGAAGACGATGATTGGCATTTTAAAGTTAGTAATAACGATGTAGTAAGTTTTTCATATAGAGGTCAGCCTAAAGTAGGAAAAAAAATACAACTCGTAGCAGATAAGTTTTTAATGCCTCCTATTGAAGGTGAAAAAGTAGTTTGGAATGTTTTTGGAAAAACTTTAGAGAACAGCAGTTACGATAATCCAGTGTTAGATATAACCCCAGTAACTGCAAAAATAGAAAACGTTACATGTAAAATTGGACATAGAAAAGGTGTGAAACAATCTATTAATATTGTGCAAGCAAAAATAATTGACGCTTGTTTTGTTGATAATAATGGAATAAAAATAGAAAAAGCAAATTGGGGACAAACCGTTAACATTTATCTAAACACAGAATACCTTATTGGCGAAGAAATAAACATAGAAGTTTGGGATGATGATACTTTTTTTGATGATGGCGTTGGCAATAAAAGCATTAAAAGTTATGATGGCAAACCAATTCCATTAAAATTGGATAAAAATGTTAAAGATAAAACAGGTACTTTAGGCGAACTTTATGTAAAAGTTTTTGCTCCAAAATTAACTTTATTAAACCAAGGAAAAGGATTTCCTGGAGACGGATTAATAGTTGAAGATGTAATGTCATTTTCAAACGC
>NZ_KE383906.1:7886-25566 GCF_000422685.1 Flavobacterium gelidilacus DSM 15343
TTATCTGAAGATGGAGTGTTAAAAGCCAAGATAGATTGGAAAAAAGTACCAAAAATCAAACAAGTTAGAGTAGTTTATATACAAGTAAAAGATGAAAAATATGCAGTACTTTACTCTGCAAATGCTGCTGTAGATAAAGCATTAACTACTCTACAATTTTCTCCAACTGCAGTAAAAATGGTTGAAAATAAAGCCGCTGTTGTGGTGGGGACGCAGGCTTTGAGTAAGAAAGAAGAACATAAATGTCAAAATTGTGAGAAAGAAATAACTATTGATAATTTAAATGAGGTAGTTGGAAATAAAAATGATCAGACATACAGGAAAACAATTTTAAAGTTTATTAATCAGTATATAGAAGAGAGAAAAGGTAAAAAAGATGAATTACACATAAATACTTGTCTTTTAAAAGCACATTTTTTAAGTGAGATTGCAACCGAAACAGGATTACTAGAATTAAAATTAACTGAAGGCAATTCACCACCCTATTATTCTAAAGATAATATAAAAACAATGTGGCCTTCAAAACATAAGTTGATGTTGGAAAATAATACACTAGAAAGTATATCATCAGAGAGAGCTCAAAAGCAACTTCTAAACAATGTATATGGTAGTAAAAATGGAAATCTAGGTGGAGATGATGGATGGAACTATAGAGGAAAAGGTTTGATTCAATTAACTGGCAGAAAAAATTATAAAGATGCAAGCACATATTTAAAAAATGTTTTTCCAAATGAATACATTGATTTTGAAGTTAACTATGATAAAGTTGCTGAAACAAAATATGCTGTCCTAAGTAGTATTGCATTTTGGGAAGGAAAAAGTGTTTTTCTTAAAGCTAAAAATGCTAAAAATGAAAGCGAAGTGCCTAATGTTAGAACTATCATTAATTATTATGACAGAAATAATCCAAACACAAAAACATATTTTAAAAATGCAGTTAAGACATTTAAAGTTGATAGTTGTACTCCAGTAAGTTTTAATGCAAAAGATATTGTTACTTACAGAATTTATTGGAATGATGCTAATCAAGGTAAAATCGAAAAACATATACCTAAGAATATTAAAGAAGAATTTAAAAATAAATATAAATATATTTATCATAATAAGGATAATCAAGAAATTGATATTTGTGCTGTGGAGTGGAATACTACAAAAAAGAAAAGTGTTGGTCATTTGAAGAACTCTAAACCAACCCATAGCTCATTAGTTAGTGATGAAAATAATTTAAGTGGTAGTATTGACAGACGAATTACATTTGCAAATGGAGACATTGCAGAATACGGAAGTCATCCAAGTAAAGGAATGATTTGGAGATTGTATATAGCAGAATCTGAAGATATTGAATTAGTAAGAATGCCAGATTCATTAAATATTAATAAAAATAATACTATCATTAACTATACATTTACTTCAACTCAAAGAAGATATACTAGTCCTGGTCATCTAGCTGCATTTATTGGAGCTCTTGCAGAAAATGGATTTTCTATTCAAACTTCAGGTAGTTGTTTTAAAGAAGGTTCTGCATTTCCAAGTTATGACCATTCCAATGGAAAAAGTATTGACTCAATTTATTTAAATGATAAAGATGAGCAAAAATTTATTGATGCTATGGTAAAATTTAGTTTTAATAAACATTTAAGAGGAGCTAATAAAAAGCATTTCAAAAACGCAACTGATGGCGGATCACTTCATGATTCACATCTTCATTCATCTTTTGATGAAACATTTGTAATAACTATAAACGAATAATTTTATGAAAAAAATAATTTATATTATTTTAATATTATTTATATCTTGTAAAAGTCAAAATAAAGAATTTAATACTTTAGGAGATAAGCTTATTTCTGATGAAAATTTTGTAAATAGTATTGAAAGTTCATGTGATAAAGAAACCAACCCTAATTGCGAACTAAACAAGCTTACATTTAATTATCAATTAAAATTTAAAAAAGATAGTATTGTTTATAACAATAATAACTTGAGAATTGAAATAAATAAAGAAGAGAAAGTTGTATATGAAAATGGACCAAAAAACACAGCTTTAAAAATAATAACATTTAATAACAATAATCTAGTTGATACTTTAACAATTTATCATAAAATCTATTTGGAAGAAGTCGTTTTAGAAAAAAAATACTATTTAAATAAAAAATTTGAATTATGGATTTTAGATTTTTTTATTGATGATGAAGGTGTTTTTATAAAAAAATGGAATAAATTTAAAATAGATGAAAAAACAGGGAAGATAAGTCTTTTAAATGAGTTGATTAAAGATAAGTATCACTTAGATACAAAAGGAATAGATAATAGTAATACTTTAGATACTTATATAAACGAATATGGCTTGTCTAAATTTAAAATCCGTAAAGACTTCGATTTTGATTTTAACAATGATGCTATTCTTGATAAAATAATAGCATTTGATTATGAAGACTCATTTGATTGTTCTCCAAACGCAAAAGGTGAGCGTCCATTACTAATTCTGAAAGGTTTAAATAATAATAAATTTGAGTTGGTTAAATACAGTATTGAAATTCTGCCATCATTTTGTAGTTCTGGAAATGCAGAAAGTGATTTAGATATTTATTATAAAGAGGGTCTTTTTCATTTTCATAGTACATACTTAAATCAAAGCAATGAAATTTATTCAAGAGACTATTTTTTCAAAAATGATTTAGAATTAGAAAAAATAATCTTTTTAAAAACTAGGGTTGGAAATCAAAATAAAAATGAAAAAAAGATTACACAAAAAGATTTTTCAAAAAAAGTAAGTTTATTAAATTTTGTATTTGAAGAAAGTTTACAATATGAATAATTTCTTTTTAATCTATCTACTGCTTTTTATTCTCCTGTAAAGAGAAATGGCAAAGTGAATTATCATTACAGAAAAACGTTCTTTTATGAAAAATTAATTAAAGTAATTTGATATTGAAAATAAAAAGAGAAGAGAACAAAATTATGAAATATTTATAAATGGGAATTATGACTCAACACAATAACTTTTTTTGGATTTTATTAATTACATTTTTTTTTATTAGCTGTAAAAATGATAAAGATACTAAAACACATGAATATATTAAAAATTCAATTGAAAAAAACATTGATAGTATTGATGAAAATTTAAAATCAAATTACACAACTTGGTATCCTTCTTCTGATTTAAATAATACTGAATATGAAGAATTAGAAATTTATTTAAATAGAGATTCTATAAAAGTCATGAAGGCTAATAAAATAATTTGCAAAGATGAGATTGTTACAGAACTACTGACCTTTGAAAAGTATTTTAAAAGCAAAAAAAATAGTATAGAAATTAAAGAAAAACTTTTAAGTCAATATAAATTAAATGTTAGCGATAAGATTGTAGCAATTATTAATGCTGATGGAGATATTTCAAATAAAGGCTGTCAATTTCCGTTTGGTGATATTTTTATTATTGATAATCACTTGTTTTTTTATGATAATGGATATAATTGCTTTTTACTTGTAAAAAATTCTAATTCAGTAGATATATCTATAATTGAAAATCCTCTTCAAAAGTCAAATATTATTTTACCGTATAATAAAAAAATTGATATAAACACCGTAGAATATAAAGTTATAAATGTAAATTTGATAAAAGGACTTGAGGATTTTTCATGTGGAGATAATTTAGTTAGATACTTTCCATTAGCCTCTAAGGAACAAATAAGTTTAATACTTGTGCCCCAAGATTGTGCAGATTTTCAATATAGGTTTTATCTTTTATCTGTTAGTAATAATAAAATTATTTCAAATTTATATGTTGAAGGTGAATGGTTTGAGCCAGAAAATTATTTAAATAAAGAAATTACTTCTTTTGAGCTTTCTAAAGATTTTAACATTATGATTACAACATTAACAAATAATGGAGGAAAAAAAATTGAATATTTTTCAATTACAAATGAAGGTTTTTTTAAGAAAAAATTATAAATGGACTTCATCATATATTGATATTATTATGAATGAGGGAAAAAAGCAAACTTATATTTTGAATAAGAAATGAGAATAATTCGGTTACCTATTTTACGAATATTATTAATAGGTATTCTATTTCTATTATATTCTTGCAACTCCAAAGTTAATTCAAAAGATTATGAAGGAATTTGGCACGAAATTGTTAAGCAAAATAAGGATTTTGTCATTATCGATTGCGGTTATGATAATCAAATAATAGAAATAGTTAAAGATTCATTATTTGATTACGGTATTATGGAAGAGAATAAATCTCTCATTAATCACAAGAAAAATGAAAACAAACAAACTTTTTATTTTTTAGATAAACAAGAAAAGACTTTTTATAAGTTTTCATGGGTTAATGAAAGTATGGAGATAATAAAATGTGAACTTATTAACGATAAACAAAAAATATTTGAAAAATATTTTATAAAAAAAACAGGTATAGATAAAGTCAAACACATTAAAGGTAGTAGTATAGACTGTTTAACAGACGAAGATGTTGGAGATAAAATAAATGACACTTTTGTTTTTGAAAATGGGAATAAAACAGTTTTAATACAAAATACCAATTGTTTATCTATAAAAGACAACAATGATTTAATTCTTTTAAATAATTGTTATGATGATGTGATTATTAAAATTAGGCATATAAAAGGTAATTTTATTCCATTAACATTTATTAGTGGAAATAATTCAATTGATATTGATTTTTATGATGATATTAATGATTGGACTTCTAATTCATTGACTTATTATTTTAATGGGGCAGTTAATAAGAATGAACAATTTAAAATATCTTTAAAAAATTTTAATTTTAATGATGTTTTTGAAAACTTAAATTTAAAAGTTGATAAAGAAAATTTATCAATAAATAAATTAAAAGATAAAAATTTCTTAAATAATTCAGATGTATATATAATATCCGATATGTTTATGAGTAACCCAATAAGTAATGAAAATATTACAATTTATAATGAAACAGCTAATTACTTTATTGAAAATGAAAAATATAATGAAGCTAGAATAATATTATTAGAAATTGTAAAATTTTCTCCCGAAAAAGCTTCTCTATATTTAAGTCTTGGCGATTCTCAATGGGGCTTTGAGGATGAAGAAAATGCAAAAAAGTCATATGAAAAATATTTAGATTTATTGAAAATCAACAAAAATGATATTAATAAAATTCCGAAAAGAGTTTACGAAAGAATTAAATAAAATATAAAATTCACTGACTTTTTGATTTAGACGATGTGAGTTGGTTCTATGCCAATACAACAGGTATAAAAGTAGGAACAAAACTATCAGTTGGAATTTATCAAAATGATGAGGATGATAATCCTATTCATATTTTACATTTAACCCAGACAATAGATGAGGATGGTGTGCTTAAAGCAAAAATCCCATGGAATAAAATCCCTAAGATTAAAAAATTAAGAAATGTTTTTGTAATAATAAAGGACGAAGAAGGCAAAGTGCTATATAATGCAATTTCAGATGCAGATAAAGCCATTACTACTCTACAATTTTCTCCAACCGCAGTAAAGATGGTTGAGAATAAAGCCGCTGTGGTTGTTGGTACGCAGGCTGTTGAGGTGAAAAAAGATAAAAACAAAGTATGTGAATGTGAGGCAAGAGTTAGGGCGTTTATGAGAATGCTTCGAATCGGAGAGGGTACTGAAAATGAAAAAGGATACACTACTCAATATAGTGGTAAACAATTTACAAATATGAGTAAACATCCTGAAAATGTTATAACAGCAGGTAAATATTCTTCTTCTGCAGCAGGAGCATATCAAATTATGAGATATACGTGGTGGTGGTTAGGTGGACAAAAATTAACTGATAATAATAAGAAAGCGGGTGTTTATGAAGAGTATCATGATTACATTAAAAAATATAATATTCCAGATTTCACTGCGGAATCTCAAGATAAATTATGTGTCATAATTTTGAAGCATAAAAGATCTGGGATTATGGATTTAATATTTAAGAACCAAATAAAAGATGCACTCGATAAGTATGGTAGTTATGAATGGGCAAGTTTGCCACCAGGTAGATATGGTCAGCCAACTCAAACAATGGGGCTTGCATTAAAAAAATATGATGAATATTTAAAAGAAGAGCTTGAAGGAAAAAGTAATCTACATCTTAAAAAAGGATTTTTAAAAGAATTTGGATATAATTGTTGTAGTGAAGATGAAAAGAGTGATTGCTCATGCGGTAAAAAACACTATAACAATTCTAAACCAGAGCATTGGATACATCAACAACCAAGTGAATGTTGGGCAGCAAGTGTGAAAATTCTTAAAAACTATGGAATTAGCGGAGGGGCAAGAACCAATTGTATAATAATTGCTAATCAAAATGGAAAAACTATAACACCAAAAAATGCTCAAGTTGGTATTGATTACATAGACTCTCAATTAGCTAAAGGTAATCCAATAGTAGTTGGTCTAGATGACAATTTAAGAGAAACAAGTTATAATGTACATAAAGCAACAGATCATTTTTTTGTTCTCGTCGGTTCTGGATGTGAAAATGGAAAAAGATTTTATAATTTTTTTGATGTTGGTTCTAAAACAAAAAGTGCTGGAACTAATATATCAAATAAAATGTTTATTGAAGACAATCTTTTGATTAAAGGAAAAAGTAACGGTGGAACACATAACTATACAATAACAGAAGTAAGAAAAAATAATTAATAATTAAAATAATGCGAGTATTAAAAAAAGAAATATTTTGTGTCTTTATTCTGCTGATTCTCTTCTTTTCTTGTAAAGAAAAAAGTAATTCAGAAAATAACCAAACTATATTTGAAAAGTCTAAAATTGAAGGGCATACGTTTTATAAAGTAACTGAAACTGATTCTGGTAAAATTATTTATAAGCCTTGTGGTGCCGAAGTTGAAAAATATTTTTTTTATAAAGATTCAGTATTACATAATTGGGGTCAAGAAATTGATGTAATTAAAAACTTAAATATAATAAATGAAAAATATATTTTATATAAAGGATATAATACAAATACAAACATTAAAGAAGATATTACTATAAAAGAAGTTGATGACAAGAATGTGTATTGGAAAATAAATGATATTTTATTTATTGATGAAATACATATAAAACAAATACCTTTAATAAATGAACCAATATCAAACTGTGATAATTCATTAATAGATGATGATTTTGCAAATGAACTAATACAAGACTCATCATATAAAACAAAGTGTATTGAGGAAACAGCTACACTACTAGTATTAGATGCTTCTTCGTGCTATTTAGATTTTTATACAGAAGAAGGATTAGCAAGAGTACAATTAGAAATTATGTATAAAGAAAATAGTATTTATGAATTAATTTACAAGGGTTTAACAGGTATAACTAGAGGTAATCAATCTTTAGATTGGGAAAATATTTCAACATCAGAAATCATAAGTACATTTACTTTAGAAGATAATAATACTATTCTCTTTAATTGGCAAGGCTTTTACAATAACAAAACAAAGAAAAGAGAAATGATTAAAAATCCCTTTACCACAAAAACCCAAAATGAACCAATCCTATTGAAAATTTGCGAATAAAAAGTATATAAAAAATAATAACGATGAATAGAATCTTAAAAATAACATTTTTATTAATTTTGATATTATCAATTTCTTGTATTAATGGGGAAAAGGATAAAAAAACAGGAAATAAAGAAAATGATAATCTTATTTCAAACATAGAATTAAAAAGTGATTCTATAGATAGTCTATCAAAAAACAGTAATGAAGAAATAGACGTAAGCATAGAAAATGATAATGATGAATTTATTAGTAAATCCTTGTTTGAAAGGTGGAAAGGCAGGTATATATTAAGCCAAATGGATATGATAGATGGTTGGGGAAAAGAATCCACATCAATATCAGAATTAATATTAATAAAACCTGACAGTTGTGTTTTTAAATCTTGGCTTACAGATGTGAAAGGTAAAAGATATAGTGAAAATGATAATTTTCAAGAATATTTAGGTGTAATTTATGCAACAATGAATAAAGATTCTATTGAATTTTATACAAAAAAAGTTATAGTAGGTGGTAATAATTCATTATCTCCTTTGTTAACTATAACTAAAGATTATAAAGATTTTTATGTATACAGTATTATAACGTCTCCAACAAATAATGGTATTATAAAAATGAAAATAGATAAAAAATAAATATATAATTACAAAAGTGTATAGATATAACACTTTGTATTATTATTACTATCAAATAAAGTTTAAAACCATGTACTGTAGTTGAAGAAAAAAAATAAATGCCTATTATAGATAATAACGGCATAAAAATAGAAAAAGCTAGTTGGGGACAAACCGTTAACATTTATCTAAAAACAGAATACCTTATTGGCGAAGAAATAAACATTGAAGTTTGGGATGATGATACTTTTTTTGATGATGGTGTTGCTAATAAAAGCATAAAAATTTATGATGGCAAACCAATTTCATTAAAATTGGATAAAAATGTTAAAAATAAAACGGGCACTTTAGGCAAACTTTACGTTAAAGTTTTTGCTCCAAAATTAACTTTATTAAACCAAGGAAAAGGATTTCCTGGAGACGGATTAATAGTTGAAGATGTAATGTCATTTTCAAACGCCATAATTGGAGAAGAAAACGGTTCAAAAAAACATACTTTAGTAGATTATGACGATGTAAGTTGGTTTTATGCAAATACAACAGGTATTAAAGGATATAAAAAGTTATTTATAGCTGTTTATCAAAAACTAACAGGTGAAAAGCCTGAATTTTTAGCAAAACTAGAAAACATTACCTTATCTGAAGACGGAGTACTAAAAGCCAAAATAGATTGGAAAAAAGTACCAAAAATCAAACAAGTTAGAGTAGTTTATATACAAGTAAAAGATGAAAAATACAAAGTACTTTACTCTGCAAATGCTGCTGTAGATAAAGCATTAACTACTCTACAATTTTCTCCAACAGCAGTAAAAATGGTAGAAAATAAAGCCGCTGTTGTGGTGGGGACGCAGGCACTTCAAGGCAGTAGTTGTGGAGAAAAATATTGTATTAAAAAAGATGATACAAGTGAATTGATAAGAGAAGTTAGCATACGTTTAGCAGGTTTTGGAGGCAATGTACCAACAGATGTTTTTACAGACAGAACTGAAAAAATGATTAAACAGTTTCAACGCGATTACATGAAAGTGCCTGAAACTGGTAAAATTTGCGGTAATGTGCTGAAAGCTATTGATGATTTTTCGTTAAAATTTGATCTATCGACAACTCAGTGGAGTCAAATAAAATGTAGTTGTGGAACAAAAGGACAAAAAGTAACTAGTACACTTAGAGAAATTAAAGAACTTAATAGTTGTGCAGGCTTTGGCGACAATACTGGAAAAGGAACATATAAAACAGGAAATGAAGAAAAAAATCACAAGTATGAATATCCTGGAATTCACAGGTCTTTATTGTTCGGATTTAAGACATTACTTTTTTACTTATCAAAAAATGAAACTTATAAATTTAGAGAAATTAGTTCAGGATATAGATGTCGTTTTAAAAACTTTACGACAACAAATCATCAAGGTAAAGCTCTTGATATTCAGTTTAATAAAGATTCATGGGAAATTAGAGGTGCTGAGAAAAGAAATATAGCTGAATTAGGAAAGATAAGAGATGATATTTTTCATAAATATTTTAATGCTAAAACAAGTTGGATTAATGGAAAAAATAATTTTTGTTTAGAACCAATTGATCTTATTTATAAAGCAAATGGAAAAATCGATAAAAATTATACCTATAGCTGGATACATTTTGATGTTAGGGAATTTGATAGTATTTATCTTGATGATAAATATTTTTGTAAAAATAAAACTAGTTTAAATGGTAAAAGTATTGTTGCAATTGCAAAAGAGTTAGGTTTCGATAAAACATGTGCTTGTTTTGCAGGTTTTAGCAGTCAAACTAATAGCCAGTCAACAAATACAACAGACCGTGTTGATCCTAAAACATTAAAATTATCAGAAAAAGGTAAGCAATTTATAAAAGATTGGGAAGATTTTAGAGCTGATGCCTATAATGATTCAGAAGGTTATTGCACAATAGGATATGGACATTTAATAAAAAAGAAAAAGTGTGAAGATATTATAATTCCGACTGAATTTAAAAATGGTATAACAAAGGAAAAAGCTACTAAATTATTTGATGCAAGATTAGTTGAATTTGAAAATGCAGTAAAAAGAGATATAACTGCTACTTTGTATCAATATAAATATGATGCTTTAGTAAGTTTAGTTTTTAATACAGGGCCAAACTTCTTAAATACTGGAGGTGCCAAAGGAGGTGAAACTAAGATAAAGAAAAATATAAATAATAACGAATACTCAGCTGGAGCTGATGAAATGGCGGACGTTACTAATGGCGGTACTACCGGATTAGTGAAAAGAAGAAAAGCAGAAATTAATACTTTTAAAAACAATATTTATGATTCAACACATTAAATTAATTATGGTGAATAAAATTTTAATTAGCCTTTTGTTTTTGTTCTTAAGTTGTAAAAATTCAGAACATAATAATATAAATGAAAATAAGATAGATACAGTTTTTTCAACAGAAATTATTGACAGTTCTTTAAGTAATAGAAACGAAAATTACCAGGTAGATGCATCGGATTCAAATAGAGATGAAATAGAATTTGATTTAGTTAGTGTAAAGCAATTTTCTAATAATAAACCGGTAGATTCTATAGTTTCAAGACTAAACGCTATAAAAGTGAAAATGAATGATAAAAATATATTTATTAACAATATTTCAGCTCCATATTCATTAGATAAATCAGATACTAAAAAGTTTTTTGGTAGAGGATATGTTTACGATTACTATGTTGACTTTTTATATAAAAATTATAAGATTGAAATAAAAAACCAAGTAGATTATGTAGAAATAAGTTATGAAGATGCCCAAAAACATCCATTTAAAGACTATTTTCTTGAAGGAGGAGTTACTATATTAATTAATGATTATTTATTTCTTCAATATTCAGATTACATAGTAACTTTTAAAAAAAGCTCGAAGGTTCTTTCAAACAAGAAATTATCTATAAAGCTTCCTTTTGATTATCAGAAATATTTAGACGAGTGCTATTTGATTGATGATTCAAAATGTGATGATAAATATCCATTTTACTCAAGTAAAGAGATGCAATCATTATCTAAATTAATCAATGAAAAGATTAGCAAAAACAATCCGGAAACTATATTTTGTATCGACAATGATGAATTACCTTTTGAAACCTATATTTTTAATATTCGTGGTAATGGGAATCAAGATTATCTTCGTCAAACTATACTTATAAATATAAAGAATAACACCATACTTGGAAAACAGATTATTGGTATATCTCCAGATGCTGATATACCAGATGGAGCTGATGCAACTATTAAATCCTATATTTTAAATTCAGATCTAACAATAAATATTTTTGAAATTAGATTTGGTAAAATTCAAAAAAAAATTATTGAAAAGTATCAAATAAAAACTGATGGCACTATTGAAAAAATCAATTAAACGATGTTGTATTTTATTTAGAACAATCAGGAGCTTACAAAGAATGAATATATTTATTAAAAGAAAGAGTGAAAGCTGAACTTCAGAGACAAGTAGAACGGTTAAATTTAGCAGATGCTCAATGGGGTAATCAAGAAAAAAAAGATGCAAAAGGTATCTTGTCAAAAATATATTTCACTCATGAATTCTCATAACAATGACTTAATGAAAACACCACAAAGAGTTTACGAAAGAATTAAATAAAATATAAAATTCACTGACTTTTTGATTATGTCGATGTGAGCTGGTTTTATACCAACTCAACAGGTATAAAAGTAGGTACAACATTAAAAATATAAATTTGGTAAGCTGTTACAGGTATTGATATAGACATGAAGGTGTCATTAAAGCCTATTATCTCTGATGATGGAGTTCTAAATTCAAAAGCATTGTACTTTTAGCTAATGAACTTGGTTTCAAAAACACATGTGCTTGCTATTCAAATGGAAATAATTCTGAAAAGTTACCTAATTCTTCGATTACAAACAGGATTGATCCAAAAACTCTAAAATTATCAGAAAAAGGGCAAAATTTTATAAAAGAATGGGAGGGCAAAAAAATTAAAAATGGGAAACACATCCCTTACAATGATTCTGAGGGTTATTGTACAATTGGTTATGGTCATCTAATTGATACTGAAAAATGTGAGAATTTGAATTTAACAGATAAATTTAAAAACGGATTGACCGAGGATGAAGCTACGAAACTATTTGAAAAGCGAATTCCTGAATTTGAAAAAGCTGTACAAAGAGATATTACTGTTCCTTTATATCAACATGAATTTGATGCAATGGTAAGCTTATTGTTTAATACAGGAAAGGATTTTTTAAAAAAGGGTAAAGCACCTAAATTTTATAAAAAAATATTGAATAAAGATATGATACGGCTACAAATGAAATACTTGATATAACTAATAAAGGTACAGCAGGATTAGTACTTAGAAGAAAAGCAGAAGATAAATTATTTAAAAACAATATTTATGACACTAAACATTAATAATAGAAATTTAATTTCTTTATATTTTTTTTTAATTACATCATTACTTTTTCTATCATGTAAAGGAAATAATAGAAAGGAACAAGTTAATAATGAAGAAAACATATATAAAGATTCTAAAGTAAAATTAGAAGAACAAAATAAACAAAATGACGAATGGCAACTATACAGATGTTACTATTTCAGTAATGATGAATATGATAATCCTACTATAACAGAAGAAGAAGTTTTAAATATATTTAGGAAGATTAAAATTTTCACTTCGAAAGATAGTTTGTGGCTTAATAATGATATATCAAGCTATGAAATAAAAACTAAAAATGAAGCTTCTAAATATTTTAGAAAGGACTATGAATATGAACAGGCTATCAAATCTTTTAAATATGGCTTTGATATTGACATTAAAAACAAACCGCTTTCTTACATTTGGCTTGACCCTGAAAAATATATGGAATCTCCCTTTAGCGATTATTTTAATGAAGGAGGTTCTGCAATAATCAGTAATGACTTTTTGTTTTTAAAAAATTACGAAGGTTATATGATTTGTTATAAAAAAGTCGATAAGAATAAAATATGGGATAAAAAATATTGTGAATTACCATTTTATACTGGTAGAGCACATTCTTTATGTCAAACAGATAGCAGAAAGAGGTATAAAGATTTATGTACTAACGAATATCCTTTATTTTATTTTGATAATGATAAAGAGTTGCAAGAAAATTTAAAGGCTAAAATACCATATAAAAATCTTTTATATTATTATAATTTAAAAACTAATATAAAAGATATAAGTACTATCGTTGTAATAACTGAACATGAAGAAGAAAGTTATGGAGATTTATTTTTAGTAAATTTAAAAGGAAATGAAGTTGTATCTGTAATGGAAAATGAAGAAATTGATTTCTTCCATGCCTATAATTTTGAAGTAAAATCAGATTTAACAATTAATGTTTATGATGATAATGGTATGAGACCTAAAGAAAAAATTAGCTTTGTATTTAAAATTAATGACAACGGTAGTTTTAAAAGAATTCAATGAAAAAAATAATTAGTAAAAATGTAAAGAATAATATTATTAACCGGTATTCTATTTCTATTATATTCTTGCAACTCCAAAGATAATTCAAAAGATTATGAAGGAATTTGGTACGAAATTGTTAAGCAAAATAATGATTTTGTCATTATCGATTGCGGTTATGATAATCAAATAATAGAAATAGTTAAAGATTCATTATTTGATTACGGTATTATGGAAGAGAATAAATAGCTCATTAATCACAAGAAAAATGAAAACAAACAAACTTTTTATTTTTTAGATAAACAAGAAAAGACTTTTTATAAGTTTTCATGGTAATAATGACAGTCCAACTTTTGATAAAGTAAAAAATAATACAGTTTTTAAAATTGCAATCAAATATGGTTTCAAAAAAAATTATTGCACTAATGCTTCAACAGTTTTAGGTGAGACGATTTCTGGAGTTACTAATGTCTCAAATCATAAAGATCATGGACATTTTGGTTTGTCAAATATTAATATAGAAGAAATAGAATCAATAAATGTAACCAAAATATGAGAGTACTAATTATTTCAGTGATAATATGTTTTTTAAGTTGTAAACACAAAAAAGAACAAATTAATAATTTAAATCATATTTCTAATTGTCTTGTTTTAGAAATAGATAAAACAACTTTAATAATAAATGACGTTAAATCTATTTACGATTCTACTAATGTTAATATTGATTATGACATAAAAAAACAAAAAAATAAACTAACTATTACCCCTGCATTTTTAGAAAGTGATTTATTAGATAATAAACATGTTGAAATTATTGGAGAAGAGTTTTCAAATGTTGAAATACTGTTTGAATATGACGCAATCTTTTATGGTGAAGAAAAGAAAAAATATATGCTAGGTTTTAAAAGAGATACACTTATAAATATAAAAGTTATAAATAGACATTTTACGATACCTAATTCAAATGAATTAAAAAAACAGGTTAGTAATAAATTTGAATTTAGTAAAGTTCTTGAAAAAAGTTATTTAATCAATTATAGATATAATGAAGATATAATCAAAAATACTGATATGATTGGAAATTCAGATTACAATAATGCAAACGAATTTTTCAAAAAACAACAATCTGATTTTAAATCTTTAGACCAATTATTAACTGAAATCGATTATTATAAAATAACTTTAAAATTAACTAATAATGGTAAAAAAGAAATCTTAATAGTATATGACCGTGGATTTACACCTTCAGAATTAACCCCTAATAAAATAATTCCTAATACTTTATTTGCAGATTATTATAATTTAAAAAGCGAATTATTAAGTATTAATTCTAAAGAATATGAAGTTAATGTATTGGAAAAAAAGAATTTAAAAGAAATAGATAATGTTCAGCACAATTCTAACCCAATAGTGATTCTAGAAAAATCAGGTAAGGATTTTATAAAATTAAATGAAAATAATAAAATCATCTTTAAATACAATGATAATTGTCCTGCTGATGGATTTATAGGAATTGTAACAAAAGATAATTATTTCACAATTCAACAAATATTTTGTAAAGATTTTCTATTTGTTACTTCTTACACTACTTTTAAAATTGATGAAAAGACAAATCATATTGAACTGCATAAATACGGACAGGAATATGCAGATAGAAGTAATCCAGATAAAGATATTCCAACAAAAATCTGGACAAATAAAGACTTTGGAAATATTAAATTTGAGGATGTCTCTGAAGACTTTATCATAAATTTAATTCAAAATAATCCAAAAAAATAATTATTAATGAAGAAGGTTGTTTATTTACAATTTTAACACTTATTAGTTAGAAGAAATAATTAACAATTTAACGCAATGCAAGTATTAAAAAAAGAAATATTTTGTGTCTTTATTCTGCTGATTTTATTCTTTTCTTGTAAAGAAAATATTAATATTTCAAGTAATCCAATTATAGAAAACCAGTACAAGAGAGTATCCCTAAATTGTAAAGGAGATGACTACAATACCTTAACTTGTGAAAACATTCAAAAAGAAATTTCTTTAAATTTTAAAAATGAAGAAGGAAAGTCGTTAATTAATTTTAAATACAAAAATCAAAATTTCATTCATGTTATAAACGAGCAAATTTCTGATTTAGGTATTGAGAGTTTTTTATTTGAAAATGATAATAAAATGATTCTAATATTGGATTCATTTTTAGAGTTTGGTCATAAATTTTATGTTTACGAAATAAAAAACGATAGTATAAAGTTTGTTGGTTTTAAAGAACTTAACTCTAAATTTGATGATAAGGATATTGAATTAAAATACATTTTTAACCTTTCAGAAAAAGAAAATTTATTAAATATAAATTTAGGTCCTTCTTATGAAGAGATAAGTTTAAATTTAAATAAAGCATCATTATTGTTGACTAAAAATAATGACCAAGATATTTTAAATAAAAAAATCGATTATTCAGGCTCATGGAAATTAAACTGTGACAGTGAATTATTAACTTTTGAAATAGCAGCGAACAATATTTACTTGTTTTTAAATTCAGATAATTCAATATATATTAACACCCAACTTAAAAAAGTTATGGGTAAAGAAAACGAGTATGATTTACATTTTTTAAGTACAGAATCTCAAAACAATTTTTACGAAGAGATTGGCAATATTAAAGATGAAGAGATTTCAAAAGAAGAAAGCATTGCAAAAATTGTAATATTAGATGATAATACTATTTCAATATTTTGGAAAGGTTTATATGATATGAAAACTAAAAAAAGAGTTTTTTATGAAAATTTTGTTTTTTTAAAAGAGAATAACGATGTGAATCCAATTATATTAAAAAAATGTAATTAATTTTTAAAATAAAGCAGATTCTTGTTTCATAGAATTAAAAAATATATAAGAATATTCACTATGTTTTTTTTATATAGTTAAAATTATTTTATACTTTCACAATCGCAAGTAAATCTAATTACTGCAAGTATGAAAAACATTTTCTATAAAACTTTATTAGCATTTTAACTTTACAATTACGTACTTACTAAATTGAATACTAAAAAATCTGTATTATCGAAATCCCACAGCCATTCCAAAAACTCTAAGTTTAATATTAGCGTCTAAATAAAAACGCATTAAAATCTACTTTCAAAAGAATATTTTTACTAAATTTACTACATATGTTTTAAAAAGTAAATAAAAATATTTCTTATGGCAATCAGTACAAAAATCAGCATTACTATTGGAGGAGAAACACTTACGCGATTTTCCAAGTTAGTTATTCAACAAAAAGTGCATACGCACCATACGTTTTCAGTACTTCAACCTTTGCCAAAAGAATTTGTGAGTCAAGCTATCGATAAAGCTCAAAGCTATATTGGAGAACCCATCAAAATAGAAATTACACCAACAAGCCTATCCACTACTTCACCGTTCATTTTTAACGGAATAATTACAGAAGCCCAAATGATACGGACTTCTGGAGCTGCAGGTGGAATAATAATAAATGGCTACAGTCCAACCATCGTAATGGAAGGAACTCCAAAAACAGTTTCTTACACAGACCAATCGTTATCCGATGTTGTTAAGAAAATCACCTCAAACTATAGTCAGAAAGAACTGCAACCAACTGTTAAAATTAACAATGACAGCTCGATGCCTTATACTGTTCAATACAGAGAAAGCGATTTCGGATTTATTGCCAGATTAGCGCAAAAGAAAGGCCAATGGTTCTATTATAATGGTGAAGAATTAGTTTTCGGACAACCAATCTCAAAAAACTTTACCTTAGAATATGGTCGTTCGCTTCATAGTTTCAACATAGAAATGAGAACCAAACCACTTGGATTGGAATATTTAGGCTACGAATCAAGCAGCGCCGAAACCCAAAAAGCAAATACATCAGAAATAAATTATCAACCAGAAGGTTATGCAAAAGTAGCTTTTGAGCGATCAAAAAAACTATTTCCAGATAAAGCAACAATGCTCTACACACATCCAATTGAAGAAGGAAGTGCAAGAACCCATTTAGTAGATAGAGTCACGACACAATTGCAATCACGAGCTGCAGATTTAGTAACGGCAAAAGGAGACAGTGAT
>NZ_AUGN01000020.1 GCF_000422685.1 Flavobacterium gelidilacus DSM 15343
TTTGAAGTTATGGCTAGACAGAAAGGCATAATTAAATTAAAAGGTACTATCGGAGATATTACTTTTTACAAAACGCAAGATGGGCACTTGGCTCGTGAAAAAGGTGGAATTGATGCTAGTAGAATCAAAAGTGATCCTGCGTTTCAGAGAACTCGTGAGAATGGTTCTGAATTTGGTAGAGCTGGAAAAGCTGGTAAGCTTTTAAGAACGGCCCTTAGACCGTTACTTTTAAATTCTGCCGATGGTAGAATGGTGAGTAGACTTACTCAAAGAATGGTTAAAGTAATCCAAGCGGATTTGGTGAGTGAGAGAGGTTTAAGAAACGTTATTGATGGAGAGGCTGAATTGTTATTTGGTTTTGAATTCAATATTCGTGGGAAGTTAGGAACTTCTTTGTTTGCTCCTTATGTGGCAAGTATTGACCGTGCGGCTGGAGAGGTTAAAGTGGATATTGCATCATTTGTTCCAGGGAACATGATTGCAGCTCCTAGTGGAACTACTCACTTTAAGATTATATCTGGAGGTGCTGAGGTAGATTTTGAAGCTGAAACTTTTGTGGTTGCGACTTCTGAAACTCCTATCATGCCATGGGACTCTACTCCTACTGCAGTGATTAGTCAGACTAATGTGGTAACGGCTAACTCAACTAAGCCTTTGTTTTTGGCTTTAGGTGTTGAATTTTACCAAGAGATTAATGGACAAATGTATTCATTGAAAAATGGTGCTTTTAATCCATTATCGATGGCTGCAGTTGACAGTGGAGTTTAATCTGAAGTTAGAAATTAGAAGTCAGAATTTAGAAGTATGATTTTGTTTTTAACAAGAACTTATTTCCCTGACGGAACTAACGGAACTATACAATGTGAGGGCAAGGTCATTTGTAATACAATTGAGTTGCCTTGGAAGAGAAATGAAAAGCGTGTTTCGTGTATTCCGGAAGGGAAATATTTTATTAGAAAGCGATATAGTCAGAAATTTAAATGGCATTTGGAGGTGGTTGATGTTGAAAATAGAAGTTTGATTTTGTTTCATCCCGCTAATAATGCTTTGAAAGAGTTGAATGGTTGTATTGCTCCTGTTACGGAACTTTCTGGACCAGGTTTAGGACTTATGTCGAGAAAAGCATTTGAGAAGCTTAAAACGTTTGTTTATGTTGCTTTAGACCGAGAAGAAAGTGTAGAATTGATTGTTGAATAAATCTTGTGATTTGGGAATCTGTTCTATAATGAAGAGATTCCCGTTTTCACGGGAATTAAAAAAGAGAAAATATGAATGTAGTTGATCGTGCCCAGGCACCCACACCGAAATTCTTTAAAGTATTACGCACAATAGGATTAGCCCTATTAGCAGTAAGTGGAAGTATAATTGCTGCTCCGGTTGCTTTGCCTACTGTACTTGTTACTGTTGCTGGTTATGCAGCTGTTGCTGGAGGAGTTCTATCTGCAGTGAGTCAGATTACTGTAGAAGATAAGACTTTGAATGACCAAAAAACAACACAAAAAAAAGAGGTAAATCCTGAAAAAGATGTTGGATAAAATGGATAATTCCTTATCTTTGAAAGTAGGAACAATTGGTGGATTTGCTTTGAGTGTCGCACCTAATATCACCTCAGCAGATATATTTAGAACCGTTGTTTTAGCCTTTGTTGGAGCAGTTGTAAGCTTTAGTGTAACGTTGTTGTTAAAACACTTTACAGGAAAGAAAAAATAAACTCAGTTTTGATTGGTAACCTTTTCTGAGCAATGAGAAAGCCTAGTCGTTAGACCAGGCTTTTTTTTGTTTTTGAACGTTCCCACGCTTTGCGCTGTTGCGAAGTTCGGAACTGATTATTTTCTGTTAAAGATAATATTTCTTGCGAAAGAAAATAGTCCGGCTTGCACAAAATTCGCAATAGCGCAAAACGTGTGTTGTGCGTTCGTTTTTTTAATAGTGATAGATTTTCCTGTTCATTCCTAATTCTGTATGGATAAAGTGCTTTAATCTAAAGAATTCTGGTCCGCCTTTATATTGCATAAAACTTTTTGTGTAATTTGGAATATTTGCTTCTATTAAGTCTAAATGTTCTTGTTTTTCGTCTTTTCTAAATGGATTTCGAAAACCAATTATAAATGATTTTTCAAATTGCCACGAATCTTTGCCTAATTTAGGTTTTTCTATCTCAGAATTATGTTTAAAAAACAAATTACTTAAAAAAACAATATCAACTAAATCAAATTCACTATGTTTAACGAGTGGATTTTCAGAGAAAAATCCTTTATCTTTTGAAGATAAATAATGAAATTGATTTTGAATATCATCTGAATCATTACACCCAATAATTAGTACATTGCAAAAAATATTATTATTATCTCTGGGCAATTTTGCTTGAGTTGACTTTAAATGTGACCCTAAATTATTGTCATATCTTTTTTCTGATTCAAGATTTGGTAAAAATGTTTTTAAGAGTGAATGTACTTCTGTATAATTATCTAAATGACCTATTGCTCTAAGTTTGAATACATCATTGTTTTCTAAATTATCATTTATATAAGAACTTGCTTTTACCTCGATATTGAATGTTAAATTATTTATTTTGAATTGACATTCAACATCAGAATTACTCCCTTCTATTAATTTTTTTTCGTATTTGAAATCTTCAGGAAAATTTTCAGCAAAATATCTAACAACAGTACATTCAAGAGATGATTGGATATATTGATTTAATTGACCAGTTGATATATTGTTCTGTTTTAAGAATAATTTATCTTTCAGTAAATCTAATTTTCTGTTAGAATCCAGAAATACTGTAAAGCTTTTTATCATTTCTTGAAATTCTAATCCATATTCGTTATTCCACATTCTATTTAAGATGTGATTTTCAGATTTTGGTTTAAAATTATCAATATTCATCCAGTCTTGTTTTTTAATCTTTTTGCGATTTATTTTTTGGAAGTCATATTTTCTACGATTTTGCGATAAAATGACGCACAACTTGTTAATATATATGATTCAGTAATACATATCACTAATAATTCTGGTGTATATGTATGGTTTTCATCAAACAATAATAAGCTAAAATAATAATATATTTTAGCTTATTAGAATTTAATATTACCTGTTACAATACCTGTAAAGAATTGTTCTCTTAATATCGCTTATTAGTGCTAGGTTTTCGTTGAAGCGTTTTTCACTTTGTTCTAGCAGCTTAATGGTTTGGATGTTTTTTTCATGCTCTTTGTGGTCCTTAATTTCTTGATTTGCTTTTGGGGAGAATTCTTTTCTTACATCACATAACCTTAAAAAAGGAATTACTGAACCAATTAGAAACTGGTGCCAGAACTTTGTTTTCCAGAGTGCGTAAGCTGTTAAATAAACGGTTTCGTAATCTTCTTTGTTTTGAAAAATGATTACAAAACTGTTTGTAAATGGTTCTTTTGAGGGTTTTCCGGCATTCATTCCTTTGTTTAGGATAAAGATGTGAGGATTTTGGTAAGTAGTCCCTTTTTTGTAGGTTTTAATAGAAAATTGTAACATGATTTTGGCTTTTAAAAATTAGACATAATTTCCCTTTACTACCTTTTTTCAACTGAAAAGCAGGTGTTGATGCTACCCCACATCCCACCACAATTTTTTTCAAAAGAAAAAGGAAAAAAAGAAAGCCGACTGTTCTTGTGGAAGGTTTCAAAAAAGCAAGTTTTTTGGAAAAAATACTACCCGGTTTTTATACTAGAGTTTTGTCGAAAACTAGACGAGATTGCCACGACGTGCCGTCTCGCAATGACAATTGTAGGGTGGAGATTTTTTCCAAAACCCAAAGGGCTTGAACTTGCTTTTTTGAATACCTGGAATATATTTTTGTTTTCTTTTTTTTCTTATTTTTTTTGAAATAAACGTAAATATGAATTGAAAACTGATGTCTTTCTGAAGTACTGAATTTTGATGTGGAAATGATAGTTCTTCAAAGGGTGTTTTATTAGTGTTCAGTGTTCAGTTTTTAGTGTTCAGTTAGTTGGATTGTGGTTAAACATTTGGTAAAAAACACTCTTTGTTCTTGGTTGCTTTTTGTGAATGCCTTAAATTCAGTTGGCAGTGTTCAGTTGTTAGTTAGCAGTTAAAATCATTTTGAAAAAGGGAAGCATTTACAAAAAACAATAATTGCTACCTAGTGCGACGGTGCAGTAGCGCGGGCAAGGGTGTTTTGCTAGTGTTCAGTTTACAGTTTTTAGCGTTCAGTTTGTTTGTTTGTGGTTATGGAAATAAGGAAACACGCTTGCTGGGGAATTTGATTATGTGAATGCTTTTTTGTGAGTGAGAAGTGAATGGTGAATAGAGAAAAAGAATTTTGATTTGAAAATGGGAAGCATTTACAAAAACAATAATAAACTTTTACCTAGTGCGACGGTGCAGAAGCGCGGGCAAGGGTGTTTTACTAGTGTTCAGTTGACAGTTTTTAGTGTTCAGTTAGTTTGATTGTGGTTATAGAGATAGGAAAGCACTCTTGCTGGGGATTTGATTTTTGTGAATGCTTTTTTGTTAGTGGTGAAGCATTAGAGGTTTGATAGCATTTACAAAAAGCAATGCAAATACTAACCTTATTAAACACAAAGAAGATAAAGACAGTGAACGTATTTTTGATTAGCAGCTAAAAGAAGACAGACTTCATATGAAAAAGAGACGTGTTTATGACAGTGGTGAAGTGGTGGTGTTTTTAATAACGGGGTGATGCGATGGGGTTATTAAAAATGTTGCCGCTGAACCACTGGCTCGCGCGTTGGACGAGGGGCTGTTTAACATAATGTCATCTTATAGTGCGTGACAAACCCGATTTCAATAAATAAAGCTGTTATGCACTATAAGACTGCATTATGTTAAACAGCTTGGGAGAAAAAAGTACTGGCATGAGTTGCGTAGCGTACGTGTTTTTGTTGCGGTAGGGTAAGCTCTTTGACTGGTGGCTTATTGGGTTTTTAAAATTTGATGAATCGTTATAGCTATCAGGCAAAGTGCTTGTTGTGCGGTGGGACAAAAACCATGACAGTACTTTTTTTTAGGAGCGGTGGAAAGGTACGGCAATTGAGATGTAAAACTTGAATTTATTATCAAATGAAAAAACACATTCTTATAAGAAAAAATAAAAACATTAAAATGAAGAAAACAAAAAACAAATGCAATAAATATTTGGCCTAGGAGCGATTTTTAGGTCTGTTAATTAGGTACTTTATAAATAGTAATTTATTTGATATTAAAATGCCGTTTTATATTATCAAGAATAGTATGTACTTCAATAGATTTTGATGTTTCTACTATTTCACTTATATTACTTGCTAACACTGGTTTAAAAGTTCTTTTAATTTTAATTTTTTTATCACCGTCAATTTTGAGAATATTATCTATAAATTTTAGTTCGATTAATTTATTATCACAATTATTTACTGCTTCTTGAATGTAAATTTGAAAATTATCTATATCAGAAATAATATTTCTTGTTAATAGATCTACATTAATAAATTGTTCATTAATTATAAAAAAATCTTCCTTTAAATTTACTTTTTCATTTGTTATTAAAATGGTGATTTTATCTGAAAAGTTAGAAATATTGTCTTCATCTAGTAAATTCATAATATCAGTCCAATTATTTTTGTGCCAATCATCAAATTGATATACTGGATTGTTTATCAATAATGAACCTTTAATAAAACTATATAAAACTTCATTTAAAAAGTTTAATTTTAAATTTATATCTGTGTTCTGTAATAATAATAAAACATCAAAAAGATGGTCATTATTATTGAGAGAATTTACGTAGACTTCTTTATCTAAATTTGATATTTCTAACTTTACCTTTTCAACTAATTCAATTGAATTCGATGTTTTTAAAATATGATAAAGCAAATATGTATCTTTTTCATAGTCTAAATCTTCATTTTTAATTAAATTATTAAGAAGGTTTGAATGTTCCACGAATCTACTAGTAACATGTGCAACATTAAAACCCTCGCTTTCATTTTCATTAAGTTGTTTTAGTATTTGAAATGAATTATCTATATAAAAAGTTCCAAAATCATTATTCTCAACAATTAGATTTATGATCTCGTAAACTAAATTAAAATTTGTGTTATTTGTTAGGCACCATATCAAATTAAGGTTTTTATTATTCTTTAAAATATCATAAGTGAATTGTGCATTTTCTTCACTAGTTATTGACCAAAAATTTATTATATGATTTAAGGATAAAATACTTAGTTGATTATTTTGAGGTACTTTTTGCTTAATATTTTTAAAATCAGAATTAAAATAATAAGCACTAAAAATTGCAATTCTTTTCCCAACATTACTATCCTGATTTAAAGATGCGTGTAAGTATGCATAGAAAAATGGATTGCCAAAAAAATTAGCATATTCGTACTCTTTGTAATTATAAAATACTTTTTCAAATAATTCTATAGTTTGAAAATTAACTGTATTTCCTTGTTGGTTTCCATGATTCCAGAAGAAATGATTTTCTAACTTATTTAATAAATAACTTATATTTAATCTGTTGTAATACAAAGAATTTTCTAAAGAAGTTATAGTATCTTGATGTACTAAAACACCCTGTTTAATTTCGTTGCTAACATTAATAAAATTTTCTTCAGTTGGGAAAAAATATTTAGATAATAAACCATACTTTGGATTTATACTTATCTTTTTCCATGTTTCGAACTTCAGTTCTAATTCTTTTTGAGGAAATGATATTTCTTCGTTCTGAATAAAATAATAAGCAGTATCTATAAAAATATCTTCATTTTCAATCTCATTGTTTTTATCAGAGTCTTGAAATATTTTAATGAACTTTAACCAAAGGCTATTTATTTCTCCTGTCTTTTTGTATCGTACTAGTAAATCAACTGCACTTGTATATTTTAAATTCATCAATTTGTTAAGTCTATCACTATAATTTTTATCTGAATTGATAGATCTAGTAAAATTAACAATAAAGTTATTTCTAAGATTTTCGTCTATTTCTTTAAAAGCGTTATTAACAACTATTGCGTATTTTAAATAATCATTTAAAGTTGTAATTTTATTGATTAAGTTATCGAAAACATGCCAAAAAATATTATTAAAATTATCAGATATATCTTTTAACAATTCGCTATCATCTGTTTCAAAAGCTTTAGCTATTTGTTGACCGATTAATGTTTGTTTACCTTCCTCTTTATTTACGCCATAAACTATTGCAGCTAATTCATTAATTAATTCATCATTAATTATATTAAATTCATTTGGTTGAATTTTTGATTTATCAATTAAATAATTAGTGATTTCATCATTTGATAAACCTTTTAAAAACCTTTTATATACAAAAAAAGCTATAGTCTTTGTACTTATTTCTTTTTCAAAATGGTTTCTAAAGAAAGCTATTTGGTTTAAGTAAATTTTAATTTCTCGTGGCTTAGGATTGTCTAACACATTTTCCCTAGTCAATTGTAAAACCTGTGTTATTGCTCTCTTATCCTTTACGGGCCAATTTGGCATACATTTAGCAATCATTTTATCTAAATAGTTTGTCCAATTTGATAAAATAGGTTTTGGAACATCTATTCTTATTTGAAAGCTTTTGTCAAAAAAAGAATTTGAATTACTTTTGTTTTTTTTAATTAGATTATCTTCATTAACATCATGGTTATTCCAAATACGTTTTAAACTTTCTTCATCGTACGGTATAATTGAGAATACATTTTTAAAGGAATTATAATCTTTAGTTGCTGGATTTCTATGTTGTATAAAAGTTTGTAAAGTTGACCAAATATTTAGAGATACACTTGCTTCAACCCTATCAAGATTATCAAGAATTAGAATTATTTTTTTTTTTGCCTCTTTGTCAAATATTTCAATTATTTCTTTAAAAAATTTTTCAAATTCTATAGAAGTTCTTTCATCATCCTCCGAAACCTCTTCTGTAATTGTTTCAGTTCCGCTGTTATGAATAAATGCCCAATTTTTTAAATCTTTTGGGTTTAATTTATTTTTCTTTAGATTAATATAATTACATAATAACACTAAAAATGGAGTTGATGCTAATGTTGAAGCAATTATAAAAGGCCAATTGGTTGAATACTTAAAACCAATAGTTAAGTGATCATAATTAATAGAGGATAAAACTGCAGCTCCAATTGTAAAAATCAAAGTAGCCATACTTAAATAAATACCCAACTCAGTTGTAGTTTTATTTACTTTAATCGTTTTAATCACTTCTTCTCTTGAAATTACTTTCCTTTTTTTCTCTAAAGCTTTTATAATATTTTCGTCAGTAGTATTCTCTTTTAATGAATTAATAAAACTTTCAAGGAAGATTCTTCTTAATGGATCTCCCTCATGGGCCCAAGCATCAAAATAAAAGAAAGTAAAGTTTTTTTTACTTTCCTTAGCATTCTTTAGTAGGTTTATAATTGTTGATTTACCTGAGCCCCAAGTACCCGCTAAGCCAATGTTTATACCTACAGCTTCTTTATTTAATAAATTGATTATTGAACACTTAATTTTTTCATGTGTTTGTACCTCAAATTCATCGAAACCTTCAACTTCTTCTTTTAAGATATTGTAATCGTAATTAGCGTTCATAATAACAAATTTGAATTTAAAGGTTAACTGTTTAAATGATTAATTTTCTATATTTTCTTCTACATCTTCATATACCTCATATTCTATATTTGGGGTCTCTTGAGGTATAATTAATTTATTCAATGCGGTAGCAATTCTATCTAATCTGTTATTATAAAATGTATCATAATCATTTTCCCAAATACCATCTTTATTGATGTCTATAAAATGAGTTTTCATTGTTTCTTCTAGTTCATCATTTTTTGAATTAAAAGTTTTCATGTAAGTTGCTGGACTTTTCGCTTTAATTACATTTTTATTCAAAAAACCATCAACAATTGTAATATTGACAATATGATTTACATAGTAATAATCTAACTCTTTTTTGTTTTTAGCTAACCAAGACTTTGGGAAGAAATGATGGTAATTTTTACTGGAGGCAATCTTCAGCCAGCTATTATCAATAATTACGTCCAGGTTGTTGTCAAAAGACTTTAGTTTTTGTTTTGCAAAAAGACATAAAATAGCCTTATTAAAAGATTTGCCAGTACTAAACCATCCATTCGTTTCGACAAACTCCTTATTTACGATTACTGCCCATTCATATTTAGGTAGTTCACCAGCAATAATCTTATCTATTTTTGCAATATCTTGGACTAATTTACCTTCGACCCCTGATGAGTATCTAAACCCTAATGACGCTCTCCAAAAGAAATCTTCCAATCTCTTTTTAACTTCACCCGTTGGATTGTGTTTGTGTTTATAGAAAAAATAACTAAAAGGCACTAATAAGGCATTATATGGCAATATCCTTCCCACTACAATACCATAACTTCTAAAAAAATCAATACTACTCTTTATGCAACTGACCGTTTCATCCCAAATATTTATGAAAGCCATTTTGTCTAATTTTAAGATTGTTTTTCTTGTACAATCTTTCTCTAATAAAATTGACACCACCTGTAGAATAGTAGCCGAAGGAATAGTATCGTAATGGCTTGCACTTAATTCTGCTGACAATTCTTCGTATTTTACAGATAAATCGAAAATTTGCTCTTCTTCAGAACTATTCGCTTTTGAATCAAAAATATGATAGGTTTTAGCTACCATAATCTCAAAAAGAGATAAAGATTTACCACCTACATTTAATCTTGTAAATACCTCAGTAGCAACATCTATTTGCGCATTTTTTAAATTTATTATCGAAAAGGTATAACCTGTAAGTACATTTTTATAATTATCTAGTTTATCGTGATACTCATCGGGAAAGGTTTTAAAAATTGCATAGCCCCCTTTCATTAAATCGGTTACTTTTATTATGCTTTCAGAATTTCTATTTTCAATATCCGTAGTTATAATATCATTATCATCAGAAGCTAATAAATCAATGTAAATTTCTGAATAGTCCGTTATTTTACCATTCTCTTCTCCAATTTTGACTCCTTTTAAAGCCGAATAAAGTGACGTTAATCGTTGTTGCCCGTCTAATACATAATTTACAAATTCACCTTGTTTAGGCTCTGGTAAAGCTATGTTTCCTAAATTACGAACTGACCTCAAGCGTTCATTCGTTCTCCAATAAATAAATGTACCAATTGGATATCCTTTAAT
This sequence comes from Flavobacterium gelidilacus DSM 15343, assembly GCF_000422685.1. Lineage (GTDB taxonomy): Bacteria > Bacteroidota > Bacteroidia > Flavobacteriales > Flavobacteriaceae > Flavobacterium > Flavobacterium gelidilacus. The sequence continues at coordinate 10,174 of NZ_AUGN01000020.1, forward strand.
GATACTATCTAATAACTTAGCTGAATCTTTTATGTTCCAAACAAACTTTCTTTGAAATTGTGGGATTTTAACCTGACCGGTTTCTATCTCACTCAAAAGGTCTGAGTATTTTACTGATGTGTTTTGTAATGATGTGCTCATTATTATTTTAAATTAAACGTATTAGATATTATTATTAAGATATTTTTCCCATGTAATTAATGGTAAATCACTGATTAATTCTTCCATGAATGTAACACCATTTGGAGTAAGCAAACCAACAAAAATAAACTCACCCATATCATAGAATTTATGAAGCTTTGCATTTACCATATGTGAATTGTTAAAAGTTACTTTAAAATATTCTTCGGAATTGTTTTTGATAAAGAAATGTTCTTCTTGCATTGGTGCATTTTTACCATTGTAATCTTTTGAAGTAATCATAGCTCCTTGAAAATCAAATCCATCAATACTATCATAAAAGACCATAAAATGTCCTTTTATTGGTTTTCCATTTTCTATTTTAACATGATGGTTTGTAATTCCTCTTAAAACATAGCCTCTTTTACAATCTTTTATATCAATCACTTTATCAATATTCATATCAATGCTTTTTAGTTACTTCTTAAAGTAAAAATATTTTTTTACCAATTTTATTCTTTTTTCCACCTTTTAATGACGTCATCAAAACTAGCATCTTTCCAATCTTTTTGCCATTCATCTTGAAATTTAATTGACTGAGATTTTGGTTGAGGATTTGGCATATCAAGTCTTACAACAGATGGCATTAATGTCGCATCGCCAACAATTAAACATTCACCAGAACTTAAATTTGGCAAAATATCTGCTATTGCATTTGAGTTTTCAGGCATTAATGATTTTATATAGTTTTGATCATTAACATTCGTTAATCTTAATGAGATAAAATTGTTGCATTGAGAAAAAATGGTCTCTGATACTTCAGAAGGTCTTTGACTAACAACCATCAAACTTAAGCCATACTTTCTACCTTCTTTTGCTATTCTTTCAATTGATTTTTTTGAAGCTTTATATTCTGCTCCACCTGTTTTCGGTATATAATTATGAGCTTCTTCACAAACTATCATAAAAGGAATATCGTTAAAATCATTTGTAGCATGTTTAATCTTAGAATAATGAAAAGCAAAATCAAAAACTAATCGAGAAACTAAACTTACCGTAATACTTAGCACCTCAAATGGAATACCACTCAAATCAATAATAGTAACATTAGATTTATCTAAATACCCCAAAAATTGTTTCAAAACATCCCCGAAATCTTCACTATTATGCGAAGAGCCGTCAGCTTTCTTTGATTGCAATAAAAAGTCTAATCTTTTATCTGATAATTTGGTTTCTAGTCTTGAAATAAATCGATTAAATTCTCCATGAAAAGCACCATTCGATGCTTTAGTTGCTGCTGCAGTAGATTGAACTACAAAGTCTAATTTATCGTCAAAATATAAAAGTTTTTCAGAATCTTTAATTAAGGTAGTATCACTTAATTTGGGGCAATTTTCTCCAACCAATTTACTTACAACTTCGTGGTTCAAATTCCATATATAAGTATAAACCTCCTCTATATTAAAATATACAGGTGTATCATAGTTTACTTTATCCTTTAATGTTGGATTATGTTTTTCTTTATTAAGTATTACTGCTCGCTTAAATTGAGAGACTTGATTGTGATGGTTATTTTCATTTCCTTCAATAAACAAGCTTTCTAATTCTTCTGAATTCATTAACCAATAAGGAAGCATTAAATTATCAGCATCTAAAATATTTAGAGTAAAATTCTCATCTGATTGTAGTTCAAAAGCTGATTTATATTCTGAATGAATATCAAAAATTATAATGTGTGAATTTTTTTGACTTTGAATATTCATATTTTTCCCATTACTAATACCGACAACATCTTGTAAAATTTTTGAAACAGTACATGATTTACCTGATCCAGTAGAACCTACCAAAGCAATGTGTTTACCAAAAAATTTATTAGCATCTATTTTAAATTCAACACCATTATTTTGTACAAGTTTACCAAATGGAAAATTATAATCTTTATTAGAACTATAAATCAAACCCATAGTAGTCTCTTCCATAACATATACCGGTTCTGTTGGGCTCGGAATTAAAGAAGTTCCTCTGAAAAATGTTTCTGATTCTATATAACCTATTGGTTGCGTCTGTAAAATAAATTTTAAATCTCCAGATTTTTCAACAACTGTTGACTTAATATTTTGGATAATTGCAACTACTTTATTTAGATTACCATCGGAAATCTCTACATACTTACCAATTTGAAGTTTTTTTTTGTTTGCTTCAAAAACAGTTGTATTTTCAATTTGAATTGATATAGTATTTGGTGAACTCTCTAGAACTTTTCCTATTTCCATTGGACTCATAATATGTTTGTTAATGATAGTAAGTATTTAATTTCTTTAATTTCAGGTGTCATTATTTTTTCAACGCTACTTGTTGTTGAAGCTTCAAAAGGATATTTGTCGTTTGAAATAACAATTATATCGTCAATTGATGCTAAATCATATATCTCTTCAAAATCACTTTCATGATTACATAATCTCACTTTAAATTCTACGCTACTATTTGAAATTTTCAAAGGTTCTCTTAAAAAACGTTTAACATCAAAACCTCCTGCTTCAATACCTCTAACTGAAATAATGTTTTTATTAGTTAATTTTTTCCAAATATTATAATCATATCTTCTTCACATAGTAAACTAAAAATTGGAGCTTGATTTAGCTTAATTTTGCTATTGTACTTATTAACAAAATCTATAATTAACTGAGGTACATAAGCTTCAAAATCATTAATATAATTACTATCCAACAATAGAACTCTTACCCTACCATTTGAATTTAAATTTTCCGAAAGTTGTTTTCTGCGCTGTTTTAATAATTTTTCATATGATTGAAGCTCTCTAGTCCATCTATTAATTGCAGTCTTCTTTTTTTCTTTAAGTTTATTTAAAAAAGAAGACCTTTTAACTATTCTTTCAGAAGGTGAGTGTTTAATGCTATATTCTGCAATAGAATGGATAGCATTTGGATAAAAAATTTCTTCTGCATCAGCTGTACTAAAACCTTCCTGAGAAAGTGCTACAATAACTGATTTTTCTGTATCAAACAAAGAAGCGCCAAAATGAATCTCAAATAAATCTATAAATTCATCTACTAAAACAAAACCAGCCAACTCTGTTACATAAGTTTTATATTTTGTTGCTTTACTACCTAAAATTTGTTCTATTTCTGTTTTTATAAGTTTTTTAGTTGAACCAACCATTTCGTTTGGAAAGTGTGCATGTAACCTATATTTTATACCTGCATTTGGATTTTTATTAAAATGTACAAGCATTTGCAATACTGGTTTATAAATATCGGAAAGTGTAAATTTGGTTTTACATTCATGATACTTACATTGAAACACTTCAGAACCTAATGGAGATGAAATATCAATATCTTCTATAATACCTTCAATAGTTATATCTGAATCATAACTATCTGCTAGAATTTTTTGAAACGTGATTATAAATTGATAAATAAAACCTTGAATTGCGTAATCTGCTGTTCTACTCATGATTAAAACGCATTAAATTTATCCCCTAAATAATGCTTCAAATTATACTTTTTGGTAGTATCTAAAGCTCTTTCTAAACAAATGAATTTCTGCTCTGTATTGGTTTTGAAATACTCTACCGTTTCTAAATCAATACTCACATCTAAACAGATTAGCGTTTCTTTTTCATCATCGTAAGCTAAGAAGATTTCGTTCTTTTTGAATTGTGATTGTAACTCTGTTTTATAGTTTAATGAGAAGTTATTTTTAAGCAATATCTCTGTCATCAGTTCCTCTTTGTTAAAGGCATTAACTAACTGACTTTCTTTATCTGCAATGTATTTTTTTAATAGCTCTAAATTCTCAGCATCTGATAATTCTGGATTTGGAGCAAACTCTACTCTTGGGAAATTAGATTTTTGTAATTTGAATACTTTGAAACCTAAACCTTTTAAAGCTTCTTCTTTCTTATCACTAGCAAACAAATCAGGTTGTTGCGTTTTTCTATCTTGTACTATTTTATTTATTACCCTTTTGTTACGTTCAATAGTAATATCACTTATTTTTTTATAACCCGCTTTATAAGCTTCACTTTTTTCACTCATAGCTTCAGGCATTTGTACCAAAATAAATTTCTTATTTGAATCTGATTCCTGGTTTAATTGAAAAACTGATTGCCCAGTTGTACCTGAACCAGCAAAGAAATCTAAAAAAATATCCGTTTCGGACGTCTTTACAGAATTCAGTAACATTTGAATTAACGAACTTGGTTTTGGATATGAGAAAAAACTTTTGCCATCAAATATTTTTTCTAGCTCTATACCGCCATCACTTTTAGAAGATAATATTGATCTTAGCAAAAAACTTTCTACTTCATCTAAATAAGTAACTGAACTTGGTTGAGTATTTTCATCTTTACTAAACCAAATTTTACCACACAAAAAACTACCATCATGTAACTCGACAATACTTTTATAACTACCGTCAACTAATCCTGCAGCTTCTTCAATCGAATCCAATTTCCATCTCCATCCTCTATCTGGAACTTTTACTACTTTATTTGTTTTAGGGTGTAAAACATCATAAGTAGGTCCAAAAGTATCTGCATTTGGCCAACTCATATTTATTTTACCCCATAATCTATAATCAAGACTTAATGAGTTATATAATGTAATCCCTCTATCATAATCTTTTTTCTTATATAATTTTTTAATTTGAATTTCAGCTTCAGATAATGGAGTTTTAGTTTTTTGTAATTTTAAACGTAATTTTTCAATATCATCTATACCATCCTTTCGCATTGTAAATTCATGTTTTAATGTAACATCTTTTACATATACTAGTATATACTCATGAATATTCCCTATTCCTTTATCATTTTTCGGAATCCTTTTGTTCCAAGTTATACATTCAATAAAGTTTTCTTCACCAAAAACTTCATCACATAATTTTCTTAAATGATGAATTTCATTGTTATCTAAAGAGATAAAAATTACACCATCATTTTTTAATAATTGTCGAGCAATTAACAAACGACTGTACATCATATTCAACCAATTACTATGAAATCTTCCGTCAGTTTCAGAATTTGTATCAATCTTAACTCCGTTTTCAATAACTTCTAAATCTTCCCAGTAGCTTTTTTTATCTTGAGAAAAAACGTCAGAATAAACAAAGTCTTTGTCTTTATTGTATGGCGGATCTATGTAGATACATTTTATTTTTTCACGGTAACTACCACTTAATAACTTTAGTACTTCTAGGTTTTCGCCTTCTATAATTAGGTTTTCACTAGTATCAGGATTAACACTACGCTCTTCATCATAAACTAATGTTGCATTACTTGGTGTGAAAGCATTGCGCTTTGCTTGGCTTTTGCCAAACCAACGGAATTCGTAACGCTCTGTTTCGTTTATGCTTTCCGGATGTACCGCTTTTTTTACTTCGTCTATATTCAAATTTCCTTCAGAGGTAAACCAATCGGGAAATTGTTGTTTTAAGATTTGTAAACGTTCGTTGTTCCAATCGTTGCTTAATGGCATATAATCGTTAATGGTTTCCATTATTTCTTTTTCTTTTTAGACTCTTTCAAGACTTTTTTATCGTCGCTATCTAACTTACGTTGTATTTTTTTAACATCTTCTGCAGGTGGTAAGTTCTCAGGAACAATTCCTCTTTGCGTTAGCATATTCCTAACTGCTTTATTGTTCGCAACATGTTCACTTTCAATTTTACTTTGCCCTTTTAAATCTTTGCTTTGTACATTAAGTCCTGTCATTTCGGCTGCCAAATCTTTTGCTTTTATGCTTATTGTTGGAAGAAAATCAGCAACTGGCCTGTTGTCTGGCATTCCCATTTTCTTTTTTAATTGTAATGTTGACAATCTAAATAAAGCTTGGTCTCCTTTTGAACGAATGATTCCAAAACCTTTACTGTCAACACCGCGTTCAAATAATATACCTGAGAGTTGTTTTTCTGTCTGTGTTAGTTTTTCTCTAGCCTTAACTCTTTCGAATTCTAATAATCTTTGTTCTATAACTTCAGCACGACGTGTTTGCACCGCAAAGTAATTTTGAGCAAAAGCGATTTCTTCTTTTCTACTATCACCATTTTGCGCCAATAAGTAACAGGCATAACGAGTTAGAGCAATATCATCAATAATATGTTGAGCTCCTTTACCAGCTTCTATCACCTTCTTGATATCAGGAAAGTGATTATTTACATCCTCACCAGCATTATTACATGCATCTTTTGCTTTCTTAATTACTTTTTCAAAATTTTCCCACTTACTGTAGCCCAGTAATTTTTGTAATTCCCTAGCACTCCAACACTCAACTCCTTCTAATTCTGATGCTACTGATTCAAACTGTTGAAACAATTGTAAAATTTCTTCTCTTTTCATATGTTGCTAATTTTTATTTTCTTTAACTTATCGAATTTGTTAAGATTAAAAATTTTATATTATTTAATATCTTTTACCTGATTTTGGAAAAATGGTTTAATACTATCTTGAAAAACTATTTTTTTTATCACTTTCCTGCTATCAGGAAACTGATACTTTGTTATTGAATCGTGCTTACTTCTTTGTCTGCTTGTGTTTTAAAAAAACTGTATTCTTTGATTGGTGCTTTATACTGTACTTCTAATCCTAATTTTTCGAAGTGTTTCATTGCGCAACGGATTTTATAAACTTCACTTTCTGTTAATGCTTTTTTGTCTTTTATGTCATTTGTCCCTTTTGTTTCTATGACAAAATAAAACTCATTTTCATTTCCTGTTTTTAAACTTTTCCTTTTCATTACCAAGCCAAAATCGGGTTCATAACTACCAATTGGTGTTTTGATTTTGTACCAACTTGGCAACTTTAAGAAACAAACTACTTCGGCATCTTTATCAGCATCTAAAGAAAAATTACGTTCGACATCGCTATCTACTAACATTTTATCGAAAACACCTTTATTTGGCGTTTCTACATATCCTTTCTGATCAATATTCTTTATAAAATCATTGAAATCAAAAGGATAACTTTCACCAGTAATTTTATAATCTAATCCTCGAATCATTTCGTCTAATTCTATGTTGCGAATTATGGTTGATGCTTCGTGGATAAAACGAGGTGGGTTTTTAACCATTTGATTGAGGTTGGTTAACCTATTAATAATTTTTAATAATGTGGTATAACTTACTCCTGTATTTTCACTCAATTCCTCTATCAAATCTGAAGGTGTGAAGTTTGATTTTTGGACTACCTTTTCTGACCCTTGAAATGTATCTTCTTTACCTTCTTCTGTTATGTTATTTATTAAGAAACTAGATGCTTCGATAACAAAATCAGGAATTGTTATTTCGTTTATACCTTCAACCGACTCACTAATTAAGCTCTCTTCATTGAATGCCATAGTATACTCGGTTTTTCTTGCTAATGCTGTCCAATATTTTTTAAACGCTTTTTCTATTTCACTTGAAGGGTTACGTTTGAATTTAACTTCATCAGCTGCAACACCTTTATGATTATGTGTCATTCCGGCACCTGCATTTGTATTACCATAAACTGATTTAATTTCTTCCTGGTATTGGGTTACAAATGTTTCGTAGGTTTCGTTTGGAATTACTGTTAGCTGATTAATGCGTTCGTTTTCATCAACATCTGGAGCATCATAAACTCTTTCTCCTTCCTGATTGACACAAATACGTAAACCACGACCTATCTCCTGACGTTTCTTAATTTCTGAATATGAATTATTAAGTGTTGCAATATTAAATACATTGGGATTATCCCAACCGACACCTAAAGCGGAATGAGAAAAAACAAACTGAACTGGATTAGATAATGTTAATAATTCTTCTTTACCTTTTAAAATTAATTCGTATATTTTACTTTGTTCTTTAACCCCACCTTCGTTGTCTGCAAATTCACCACTAGCCTTTTGAGCAAAATAGTACCCTTGTAGACTTTGGATATGTTCATTTGTTGGAGTGTTGCCGTTATTGTATTCTGGGTAAATCGCTTTGTATTTCTCTACAAATAGGTTTTTTATTATTGGTGTTTCTCCCATATAATTTGCCACTCTATCAATAAAAACAAGTGATAAACATTTTATTCCTTTGGGTGCTAATTTTTGTGATTTGGCAAAATGTCTGTGAATTAACCATTCAATTTGTAATGCCCAAACATTCTCTAAACTCCCTGATATTTGTTTCTCGAATAGTTCTGTACCGTTAGAAAATGTAACGGACCATTTACCTGTTTTTAAGCTTTTGTTTATTTGAGAAATTGTATAATTGAGGTAACTAGGGTTGTTTGTTTTCTCCCCTAAATTATCTCCATTATTAAGCCAACCAGTTGCTTTTAAAACTATCTTATTATTTGTTTTATTAAAATGCCACGCATTCAATTTTACTTTTGGATTTCCTTTACCAGTTTGGATATCAGTTAATTCTATTTTAAGTGAAGCTTCATCATTTTTTTCAGTAACGGTTAGTACCTCAATTTTTTTTACTAAACCCGCTTTGTAGCTATCATAAGGGGTTAACCTTTATAATAGATTTTTGAACACTTTATGGGTAGCTGAATATCTGATTTTAAATAATGGATTTAATCTTGCAATTTGTTTTACAGAGTTTTCAGTATCCATTCCTTCCTGTGGTTCATCCATGATAATAATTGGATTTGTTTTTCCAATTGCCTCAATGAATGGTATATTATTAAATAAATCTTCTCGTTGTGCTTGATTTAGAATTTTGTCTTCTGAATTGAATGAAGCCAAAGTCATAATCATTACTTGCGGGTGTTGATCTTCAATGAATTGAGTTACCTTTTGAAGTTTCTTACTATCATATTCAAAAGCATGTGGTTTAAAACCGTAGATATCTTCGAGTTGTTTATCAAAGGCTTTAAATGTCCCAATAATATTTTGCCTAATAGCTACTGATGGTACTAAAATTATAAATTTTGTGAATCCATGATGTTTGAATAATTCGTAAATCGTTTTAATATAAACAAGTGTCTTTCCTGTACCTGTCTCCATTTCAATACAAATATCATTATCACTTGATAGATTTGCTGTCTCTTCCGAAATACCATTTGCAAAGATTATATTCTTTATACTAGCCTGAATATCGTCAAAAGAAAGTCTGGATACATTAGAACGAATACCTTCAAAACATGCATTATCAAAGGTATTTTTTTCAGTACCTTCAAATACTCTTACAATAGATTGTATTGCTGTCTCTTGGTATTTTAAATTCTCAAGCTTTAAATTCATCTTTTGTTCTATGAGGATTATTGTTGGTTTTTATTTAGTTTCCCTTCTATAAATTATTCTGAGAATAATTATTTACAATAATACGAAAAAGGTATTGATATAAAAATGAGGTAAACCGTAAATAGGTGAAATTATTATTTTTACTAATGAACTAAGCTTCTAAAATAATTAAATCGTTATTAATCGTTTGAATAATTTTTTCTGGAATCTCTAACTCTGTAGCTATATCAATCCATTTTGATGTTAGATCTTGTATTTCTTTAATTATGCCTTTTGGATTTTTTATTGAGAATTCTTCCGCAATTGCTAATAAATCGTTTTGGTTAATATCTTGTCTTTTGTTGTTGATGGCTAATGCTCTTGAAGTTTTAGTAAAGTTCAGTAAAGGATTCAGCGCATAGGTAAGGTCATAAGCAGGTGCAAGATTCCAACTATTACTTTCTTTGTTGTAGCTAAAACTGTGGTTTTTTAAGTGGTCGTCTACGTTTCTAAAAATGATATTAAATACCATACGTTTAAAGAGTTGCTGCAGGTCTTTATGCGGTACTTCTAATCCGATAGCCAATTTGAAAAGGTTTTCATAAGTAGAATCATCTGGAAGTTTGTAATCCCAGCCCGTGAGACCTGATGCCGTTAAAACATGTTGTTTCTCTCCGTTTTGCCTGTCATACCTCAACGTTGCAAAATGTTTGTTGTTGATTAACTTTGAAGACATCATTTCAATACCTGCTTCTTGGGCCAAAAGGTAATAGGCATATTCCACCTTTTCTTTGTTGTAATTACTTTCCTCACTCATGTGCAGTTTTACTAAATAGTGGTTGTATTCCTCACTATAAATTCTGTCTCCTGCCATTATCACACCTGATTCTTTGTGTTCGGAAATTAATATTTTTGGTCTTGCACCACCAGCTGAGGTACCAATTTTAAAAATGTTTAATAATGATAAATCACTAAGGTTCTCCCCCGAAGTATCGTCTTTTAATTTTAGAACCTTCTCCAGGACATTTACTATTTCTTCAATATCTATTTTTGATGCTTTTGGTAGCTCTTTTACTGGACGATATTCCAATGCACCCATACCTCTATCTGCTACGTAAGTTAATTGTTCTAAAGGAGATATTTTTAGATCCTTATGTTTTGCCGTAAACCATTCTTGGAAGATTATGTTTCCAAAGACATCTGGTAATGAATCAGCAACCATAGGAGGAAGCCCACGAAAAGTTTCCCCTTCAAACTCTTTAAATACTTGCACTGGTTTGATGCGACGGATTATGTAAGGAAATATTTTTGTATATGTTTGCGATTCCAAAAAATCAGGATTGTATTGGAAGTAGCATTTTTTTAGGTCCATATCGTACCCTAATTTCCCGATTTCTGTTCCAAAAAGGATAACGTCTATTAATTTATCAGCCATGATTAATAAAGTGAAATATTATCGTTTGTGTTTTCAGCCGTTTCTACCGCTTTGAAAATATCCTCCAACATGCTGAAATGATTTGCCACTTTTAGGATATTATCTAAAGTAGCGTTTTTACCATTTTCAATGTTTTGAATTGTTGTTCTAGATATATCTAGTGCTTGAGCTAATTCATCTCTAGACATTTCATAGTCCTTTCTTTTTTTTTGGCATACTTGCCCTATTTTGACTTTTACGTCTTTTATTGTTACTTTGTTTATCATGATAATAACCTTTATAATGGTCAAATATAGTAAAAAATACACTGTTTAACTATTAAAATAGTTATTTTTTTTAATTTAAATTGTAGAGCCGTTAACTTATTAATTGCTACGAATGCATATAACACCAGTTATTGCTGTTCAAGATTTGGATAATAAATTATTTCTTCCCATTTAATCGAATCAATTAAGGCTCTCCAAATATCTTTCAAATAACCTACCATATAAAAATATAGTTTTGGAGTTGCTTCAAAAGGATCGAACCATTTTACCATTTCACCATCTTCAAATTTGAATATAGCATGACCAAATTTATATTCAAAAGTTTTTCCATAATAAATAAAATTTGAATGCATTGTATTTCTCAATGCACCAAAGAAAAGTAAAAACCTTTTATCTTCATCTATATTTCTTGAATAACTGACAGTCTTTTTAAACAATGCATCTGTCTTTCTAACTATGGGGACGTGAGTAAGATGCTTAGTAATAAGTTTTGTTTTAATAACTTTTAGTTCATCATCATTTAATTTCCCTTTAGGCAACAATTTAATATAGTCTGAATATTTATGATTTAGCAATCTCTCCAATTCATATGCATTAGAAACACCTTCACAGAAAGTATTTACACAAATTTCGAAAGTTGACCATGCGTCTAAAATGAAATTTCTATTAAGAGAATTAAAATGTGAAGTTGAAGACACACTATTTTTAGTTAATGCCTTAATAGCTTTAATATGAATATTTTCATTAAGGCTTCCAAATTCAAGTTTCTCTTGATTGGTCAAAAATGATATCTCATACAGTAACCATGGTCTATAATAACAATAAGCCACATCATTAATTAACCCATAAAAATCTTTTCGAATATCATCCTCCATAAAGGTCAAGCAATCCATTTCGAATTTTAATTTATCGACCCACTCTATAATAAAATCTGAATTTTTCATTATTTCCAAGATGTTGATTTATAACTGCTTCAAACATGTTCCTTTATTTTGAATTTAAAGCAAATTTAAAAAAGAATCAAAGTATAAAACTTCTTGTATAATTTTTGAAGACTATTAATAACACATTAATATTTAGCACTTTAAACATATTATAGTTATTTAACATACTTTTTAATGTTTTTCAAATTCAAATTTATAATCTTTATCCATATATTCTTTGAAATCTTCTCTAAAATATTTTTGATATATGGCATCTTCTGGATCAAGTTTCTTCCAGAAAAACTGATTTTTAATAACATCACCATATTTGAAAAAAGTAATACTAAACCTCCCTGTTTTTATATCGTAACTATTTACTTCTACAATATAACAACGTTTCAATTGTAAATGATTATCAACAAAATTTGGGTTAATTGCTAAATTTACACCTTGCCTATCCGACTGAACACTAGGATATAACAGTATATCGGTATTATAGTTATGTCTTGCATAGATTTGTCTGTGTGCTAAAGCTGCGGAAAATGAATAATTAGAATCATTTAGAAATTGAGTGTCTAGAAACTTCATAACCTCAACCATTCCCTCCTTCTTCGACTTACTGAGTTTGTTTTTGAATGGCTCACCTATTTTATTAATTTGTGCTTTTGCAAGGATATTGAAATTATTTCCTGGATGTAAATCAGCTTGAAGAAAATTCTCAAAGATTAAATTTTCTTCAGGGTTATTTATTTTCCATGATGAAATACAAAATCTTTTACCTATCACATTTGTATTTCTAATTACCTCTATTAAGGCTGTAATTGCATTATTTGAGCCATAAAAAACAGGGTGTTTTGGAAAATTACATCTTCCAAATTTTGTTATTGAAGGTGGTGGATAAGAATGTTCAGTAAATAAATTAATATTATTAAATGAATTAACTTCACGAGCCCTAAATATTCCTAAAGCAAATTCTTTGTGCTTTAATGGCATTAAATAATTAAAAATAATACCAAGTTCAGAAGTGATAATCTTATCAAACTCTTCAATAAAATTCTCTAGTTCCTTACCTTCATCATAATCTGGCCATTTTAACTGTTCAAATTTTTTTATCGCTTTGCGAACATTTGATAGGTTTGGAAATTCAGAATGTTCCATATTTAAGACTTTTTATTAAATTTTATTGCAAACCAATTTATACACCCAATTTAGTCGTTATTATATTTTCTTTACCTGTTTAAGCATATTAAACTTGCCGTTATTTAGCTTATATTACATTTAGATATTTAAAATTTAATTAGTTTATAAACCAATCATGACCAAAAATAATACTTTATTATTATACTATTTTACGGTTTCTCTCATTTTGACTTTTTTGGATAAAAAAAGCCTCTCGAATGAGAAGCTTTTTACTAACAAAAATAAAATTAAGGGATTATTTGTTGTTCAATATTTTTTCTAAGTATTCTACTTTTTCTTTTTCAGCTTGCACTAAACGTTCGTATAATTCTACTACTTTGTCTAGTGGGTTAAATGTGCATAATGTATTTCCAACATTACTATGACTATTATCGTAAAAGTTATTATTGAAATAATTAATTACAGCGTCTTCAGAAAAATTCTTAATTGCATCCACTGTTACCTCTAGTTCCTTAGCAATAAGTGCTAATTTTTCTTCGTCCACTGATTCACTTCCTTCAATATTTGAGATGGTTTGTTGACTTACTCCAATTGCCATTGCTAAAGCTTCTTGCTTTATGCCTCTTAGTTCTCGGATGCGGCTTATGTTGCGGCCTAAGTGTTTAGGTTTTGTAGTTGTATTCATGAGTCAAATATAGTATATTTTTTAATATGTTGGTTATTGTTTTAGGGAAAAAGTGAATAGGGAATAGTGAATAGTGAATAGTGAAATTAATTTTTTGGAACACAGATCTTAGAAATTAGAGAAATTTTTATATTTTGTTTTTGGTTGTCTGTTGTCTGTTTTTGAAACACATAGAATCATAGATTTTTAGTTTGTGGTGAAATCGCTTTGCTTTAGATAGTAATTCATAGGGGTTTCTACTTTTTTAAAACTTTTACCACTTGTTTGTTGTTATTACTGTCTTCTACATGAAGCATATAACAACCTGAAACTAATAGACTGCAGTCTATTGTATTTTGTGATGAAGATAAATTACCTTGTTTTATGGTTCTTCCTTGAAGATTATATAAACTGTAATTAGAATTTTCTTTAATATCAATAGTTAAAATATCGTTTACTGGATTTGGATAAAAGCTTAAACCTTGCTCTTTTTCAAACTCATTTGATGATAAGGAACAACTGGTTGTTGCGTATTTTGCAATAAAGAAATCACTTTGTGAACCTTCGTTAATTAAGGTTGTACCATTTACTGTTAATAGATGTCCAAAACCACCACCAATAATATAATCACCTGATGAATCTACAGCTAAGGATGAACCCGAATCACCATAACCATTATCACCAGGAATTTTAACTAAACTTAAACAGTCTCCAGTAGTTGTATTAAAACGTCCAAACAAAACTTCTGTACCTTGATTGGTATTAGAAGCAAAAATACTTTGTGAACCCCAAGTATAAGCAGACCCAAAACACATACCGGTATATCCTATTTCTGAACCATTGACTGCTAAACCACAACTGTTATAGGTACCATTTAGATCTTGAGGATAGGTTGACCATAATAAAGTAGTTCCAGAAGGGTTTAACTTTATTATAAAGGGTTTGTCTCCAGTTTGAGGTACAGTGAACCCCATAAAAAGAACACTACTATTACCAAATACGCTGCCTGAAAAATAAATATTATTAAGAATGTCTGTTGTTAAATCATAGGATTCAAAAAGACTACCAGATGTTCCTGCAGCATCTTCTTGATGCCAAAGTTTTTGACCATTGACACCATAACTGGCAATAAAAAAAGAACCTGCAACAGTTGTAGTGCCCAATGTAGCAGTAGCACTACCAGAGTTAGATTTATTACTCGTTAAATAATATTGACCTGTTTGTGGGTTACGATAAAATCGAAGATTTTGAATAAAGGAATTACTAATTACAAAATCCATAAGAG
>NZ_AUGN01000021.1 GCF_000422685.1 Flavobacterium gelidilacus DSM 15343
TTTGAAGTTATGGCTAGACAGAAAGGCATAATTAAATTAAAAGGTACTATCGGAGATATTACTTTTTACAAAACGCAAGATGGGCACTTGGCTCGTGAAAAAGGTGGAATTGATGCTAGTAGAATCAAAAGTGATCCTGCGTTTCAGAGAACTCGTGAGAATGGTTCTGAATTTGGTAGAGCTGGAAAAGCTGGTAAGCTTTTAAGAACGGCCCTTAGACCGTTACTTTTAAATTCTGCCGATGGTAGAATGGTGAGTAGACTTACTCAAAGAATGGTTAAAGTAATCCAAGCGGATTTGGTGAGTGAGAGAGGTTTAAGAAACGTTATTGATGGAGAGGCTGAATTGTTATTTGGTTTTGAATTCAATATTCGTGGGAAGTTAGGAACTTCTTTGTTTGCTCCTTATGTGGCAAGTATTGACCGTGCGGCTGGAGAGGTTAAAGTGGATATTGCATCATTTGTTCCAGGGAACATGATTGCAGCTCCTAGTGGAACTACTCACTTTAAGATTATATCTGGAGGTGCTGAGGTAGATTTTGAAGCTGAAACTTTTGTGGTTGCGACTTCTGAAACTCCTATCATGCCATGGGACTCTACTCCTACTGCAGTGATTAGTCAGACTAATGTGGTAACGGCTAACTCAACTAAGCCTTTGTTTTTGGCTTTAGGTGTTGAATTTTACCAAGAGATTAATGGACAAATGTATTCATTGAAAAATGGTGCTTTTAATCCATTATCGATGGCTGCAGTTGACAGTGGTTTATAAAAATAGTATTCAGTATTCATTGTTCAGTATTTAGTGATCAGAATGATATTATTTTTAACTAGAACTTATTTCCCTGAAGGAACCAACGGAACGATACAATGTGAGGGCAAAGTCATTTGTAATACAATTGAGCTGCCTTGGAAGAGAAATGAGAAGCGCGTTTCGTGTATTCCGGAAGGGAACTATTTTATTAGAAAGCGGTATAGTCAGAAATTTAAATGGCATTTGGAGGTGGTTGATGTTGAAAATAGAAGTTTGATTTTGTTTCATCCCGCTAATAATGCTTTGAAAGAATTGAATGGTTGTATTGCTCCTGTTACGAAACTTTCTGGACCAGGTTTAGGACTAATGTCGAGAAAAGCATTTGAGAAGCTTAAAACGTTTGTTTATGCTGCTTTAGACCGAAAAGAAAGTGTAGAATTATTAATTACATCTTAAATTATTTAAAATGAAAAAGATATTAAATAGAGCTTCAGCTCCTACTCCAAAGTTTTTTAAAGTACTTCGAAATGTTGGTTTAGCTCTGGCTGCTGTTGGTGGAACGATTTTAGCTGCACCAATTGCCTTACCGGTATTAGTTACTACTATTGGAGGTTATTTAGCAGTTGCTGGAGGAGTTTTGACAGCAACTAGCCAGCTTACTACAACTGATGACAGCAAATAATAGTAGTACTCTAATGGGAACTGCTGGAGGCACATTTTTAAGTATAGTTCCGAATATAAATTCTGAAGATATTGCAAAAACTATTATATTAGCATCCGTTGGAGCAATTGTCAGCTTTACTATTTCATTATTACTTAAAAGCCTACAAAAGAAGCACAAAAAATAAGTTTATCCCTAGTTGTGGTGACCTTTGGGTTAAACTATATTAAAGCCTAGTCTTATGACCAGGCTTTTTTTTATCTATTGCAATAGCGATATAAAATAACTCTCCTCAAATCATTGATAAGATTTAGATTTTCATTGAATCGTTTTTCAGATTGTTCTAAAAGCTTTAAAGTTTGCACGTTTTTAACGTGTTCCTCATGGTCTTTTATCTCTTGGTTAACTTTGTTTGAAAATTCTTTTCTGACATCGTGTAAGCGTAAAAATGGAATTACTGAACCACAAAGAAATTGATGCCAGAATTTAGTTCTCCAAAGTGCATAAGCAGTTAAATTGATGTTGTCAAAATCTTCTTTGTGTTCGAAAATGATGACAAAACTGTTTGTGAATGGCTCATTTGAAGGCTTTCCACTGTTTAATCCTTTGTTTAAAACAAATAAGTGTGGATTCTTGTAAACCGTTCCTTTTCTGTAGGTTTTAATGACAAATTTTAGCATAACATCGGCTTTTAAAATTGGTTAGATTTTCAATTTTATGCAGTGTTTCTTAAGAAATGCAGGTGTGTCTTGCTGTGCTCCACACATAAATTTTTCAAAAGAAAAAAAGAAAAAAAAGAAAGCCGTATTTGAAGTGGAAGGTTTCAAAAAAGCAAGTTTTTCGGATAAAATACTACCCTTATGAGTAATTAGTAAATAGTGATTAGAGAATAGTCGAAATGGAAATTTGTGGGTGGAGATTTTATCCGGAACCTGAAAGGCTTGAACTTGCTTTTTTGAATACCTGGAACTTATCTTTGCTTCCTTTTTTTTATTTTATTTTTTTGTAAATTCCGATTATTTAAAATCAACATTTAAACTAAATATGAGCATAAGTAAAGAAAAACCGAAGTTTATTCATCAAGCTACCACTTTAGAATATTTATACTGCCTAAGTGATATGCCTAAATGGTCACAGATTTTGTATGATCAGCATAATGGAAAGGCTTATAATGATTTTTTAAAGTGGATACTGCCGCAGAACTTTTTTAGATCAGAAGAGAGAACTACTCTTAAAAGAATCGCAGAGCTAAGCGGATATCCTACTACTAAAATCAGCAAATGGTTAAGGGAAATTTATGAAAGTATATTTGAGCTCAATGAAGTGCAACCTCATCTATTTAGTTTCTCTGACAATGTTAAAGTTGAATTAGGTTTTAACTACTTTGATAGTTATTGCTATATAAAAACCTCATTACCGGTAGTACCAAGAATATATGAATCATTTGATTTTTTCTTTGTTAAAGCTAAACTAGGGATGACATCCTTTTGGGTAAAAGATATACGTCATTTTATCAGCGAAGACGAAACATCTGTACATATTACATTAAAAGGTGGAAATGTGAATCTTTATCGTGAATTTGCATTGTCAAAAGCTCTTTTTGAAGGAAATATTAACTTTATGGATGTTTATAGAAAATATGATTTCGAGATTGACCAAGAATTGCTTAAAAGAAGATAAATTTAAAATAATTTAATAATACCTAGTGCGATGAGGCAGAAGCGCAGGCAAGTGTGTGATTTTTTATTTGCTTATAGAATTGTCCTGATTGCTTTTGTGGTGGATAGATGCCTTTTTGTGAGTGATTAGTAATTAGTGAACAGTTTTATAGTTGTGTTGGAAAGGATTAAGGCATCTATCCACCGTGAAAGCAATGGAGTTTGTGGTTTCATGCAAATGAAAAATCATACTCTTGCTGTCCCTTTTGATTTTGTGGGTGCCAGAGAGTAATTATGAATGGAGGATTTTGAATTATGAATTGTGTTGTTATGGAATTGTAGGACGCACAAAAACAATGAAACTATCAACCGATTTAAACACAAAGTATATAAAACAGTGACCGAATAGCTTCAAAGAACCATTAAGTTTGAGGATTTCCAACTGGAAAAGGTACGTGTTTATGGCAGTGGCGAAGGACGGTGTTTTTTGTAGCTGGGTGATGCAATGGGAGCTGCAAAAAATGTTGTCCTGGAGCCACTGGCTCGCGCGTTGGACGAGGGGATGTTTAACATAATGTCATCTTATAGTGCGTGACAAACCCGATTTCAATAAACAAAGCTGTTATGCACTATAAGACTGCATTATGTTAAACAGCTTGGGAGAAAAAAGTACTGGCATGAGTTGCGAAGCGAACGAGTTTTTGTTGTGGTAGGGTAAGCTCTTTGACTGGTGGCTTATTGGGTTTTTAAAATTTGATGAATCGTTATAGCCATCAGGCAAAGTGCTTGATGTGCGATGGGACAAAAACCATGACAGTACTTTTTTTAGGAGCGTTGGGAAGGAGTGGCAACTGGAGTTTATATTTCCGTACTTATTTTACTTCTCCATTTGTCTGGAAAAAAAGGTGTTTGAAAGTAAATATGAGCTAAATCACGAAGAAAAGAATATCCTGCTTTATCCGTTCTATATTCATATTCAAATTCGGTTTTCTTATTGTTTAGTCTTTCCTTGAATTCTAGAAAATTCAATTCATCATCAAATAGTTTTGTCAATCGAGTTTCAGATTGATATCCATCATGAAATGATTTTGAGAATAGTTGTTCTTCTAAATCATTGTCTTTATCTTTTATCAAATGTAATGAAGTTGAATTTTTGCTATGATGGGGCACAAATATTCCTAAATCTATTTTTTTTTCTTTTACAAATTCTGAAATAATCCTATATTCTTCTTCCATATCAAGAATTACTAAATATTCTAATAATAAAGCTAGAAGTGGTGAAGTTGTATCTGAATAATAAACCGGTTTTACAGAAGTTACTATTAACTTGATAACGTTTTGAATGCTATTGTTAGCATCAGGTAGATAATCAAATTTTTCTTTTGTAAACTGTATTTGATTAAGAACTAAAGTCAAGTAGTTTTTTGCATTTCGTATATCACCGAATTCTATAAATAAATTTAGTATACTAGTTATTGCGATTGAATGTATGTCAATTAATGGTCTGCTAGAAACATTGTTATTATTAATTAAGTGTACAAGTTGTTTATGATTATTACTATCATTTTTTTTATTATTGTAATGTCTTTCTACATTTAACAAGAAGCATAAATATTCAAAGTATTCAAAAGTTCTTTTAGTATATCCAATTTGCTCATATCTTCCACCATGCTCACAATAAATACCATCTTTATAATTTGCAATTGGAATTGTTCTCTCGTAATATTCTAATAATACTTTGTAATAAAAATTAAATATCTGGTCAAAATATACTGTGATTCTTTTATCGTTTTCTAATTTGTTTTTGAGTATCCAAAACCAAAACTTTAATACTAAATGTGTTAAATATCTTTTTGCTATTTCCAAATTATTATACCCTTTTGACTCTGTATATATTACGAATCCAATAAGCTTAAATGTTTCAAAAACAAGTTGCCATTTTCGAGGTAATTTTTTTGTTTGTATCCATTTTTCTTTAAAAATAATAGTATCCAATAGTTCATAGTAATCATTTGAAACACCATCTGCAGTATTTAAATTAACTAATACTCTATTAAATAGTTTAGTTGTATATGGATCTACCAATAAGTATTGACCAAACAATTTTTCTGAAAATAATATTGTCAATCGTGAAATGTCCCATCTATCAAAAGTAATTTTTTTAAGATTTTTTTGCGTTGCAACTATAAAAGATTCGTACGTTGCCTGAACACTTCCGCTTATAATTCCATTATGAACGATAATAATTTTTAAAGGTAATTTTTCAAATTCTGGAAATGCTGAAACGTATTTATTATAACTAGCTTGCGTTATTGAATCTTGAATCCCGTCTTTTCCATAAAAATTACTATCTGTTATGTTTTTATCGCTTCCTCCTTTTAATTCAAAATAAAAACGCTTTTTATAACCATCATCATCAACTCCAACTGCAACAATATCCTTGCCATATTCGGGTAATCCTAGGTATTCTGTAGGCTTTGATAATATTACAAAACCCATTGATTCTAAAAGAATTGGAAAAATTCTATTTAGTTCATTTTTCTCTGTAAGTGATTCTAAATAGCCTTTTACTGTAATATATTTTAGATCCATTATTTAGAAATTTTCTAGGTTTTGTTCAAAGTTATTTGGGTTCTTGTATGCACGGTTATCAATCATTACGCTTGATTCAAACAAACTAAGTGGCGTAACCACTTCTGAATCCTCTGATTTAAACGCTTGTCCTCTGACAACTACCAAAGTTTTAGTCATACTTAAAAAAGAATTACTATCATTATTTACATTTTTCATCATTTGTGCTTGATTTTCATGCTCTAGTCGATAGTATAATTCCATTAAATTTCTTTCGTTTTCTGTAGGATCTAAATCCTTTATACTCTTTTTACGAGTTTTAATGTTATTATACTCTTCAAGTGTTTTTTGCAATGGTTCTAAAAACATCTTGTCACTTTTACTTTTAGTAATATTATTTTTAATTAATTCTAAAAGAGATTCATGATACACTTCCAAAATTAGTTTTGATAATTTTCTATTTAAATGTTCTTTACTTTCTTCAATCTTTGAATTTCTGATTTTTAACAACATAGGTATCAATTCATCAATTGAATGAGGAAAAATGCAAATGCTATCTATTGCATTGAATTGTGCTTGCTTGTCTAGTTTGTTTAAATCAATATTAAATGTAATGGAACGATTCGATACTATAATTTTCAAAGCTAAAAGTGAATATTGCCTATAGCTAAATAAGTTTAGTAATTCATCTTCAAATTGTTCTCTACTAACATCATAAAAATGACTAATCGCATTTTCGAAAACATCAATTGAACCACGAAAACCAGCAATATTATAATTACTAGTTAATAGACGAAATAAATAAACAGGATTTTTAAAATCATAAAAAAAATCTCTTAATGCTTGAAAATTTTTAGTGTTATTCAAGTATATATTTAATAAATAATATTTTTCATATTCAAAATCCTTCAATCCATATTGTACATTTGTAAAAGTCGAATGTGATAAATCATGATTTGCAGATTTAAGAAGTTCAACTATTTCTTTAAATGATTTTTCTTTTAAAGTTGTATCAGTATTAACATTGTTTATAATATTACAAAGCAATTGACTTTTTAAATTTGCATAATCCACACTATTAACTTCAAGTTGTTGCAAATGAATAAATACTTGATTTATTTGACCGGCATCTGTATAATTAAAACCACATAGTGATTTAAGAGCTATAATTGGATTACTTTTAATTTTGCTAATAGCAATATCAAATGCTTCTGTATAATTGGTGTTAAAGAGATTTATTAATAAAGCAGGCAAAAAGTCTTGATAATCATTTAATTTTTTGTTGAGTATATAATCCACTAATTTTATCGCAATAAAGTGATTGGTTTTTGCTATATTACTTAGAATATTAAATATGTAATTTGATGGATATTTTTCGCTTTTATAATATTCAGAACAAGAGTTTAAAATAACTTCCTCATTAGGGTTATAAATTTCTAAATATTTAAAAAACACTTCAATAAAATCATTCTTTTTTTTTCTATCAGTTTTCTTATTATTCAATATCTCAGTATAATACTCTTCAATTAAATTGTATTCAAATTTATTGATAATAAATGTTTTGAAATGTTTTTTATAAGTAGCAAAATTTAGATTTGAATCAAAAAGCGGACATTTTTCTTTTATGTTTTGCTCAAAATCATTTACAAAATTTAATGCTAATTCTATTTCTGAAGGAAGTTCTTTTTTTAAGTCTATTTCTGCAATCTTTAAAACTTCATCATTTAATAATTTTGAATCAAAATTGACAATAAATGTTTTAGCCTCTTTTTCTATTGATATAATTAAGTTGTTTTCAATATAAAAATCGAAATCAGGTTTATCTGTAAAATTATGCTCATCTGTATTGTTCTGAAAACAATAGCATAAAAGTCTTTCTATTTTTTCTGCAATTTGATTCATAGCTAATTACATTAATTCTGGAATATGTTTAACAAAATCTATAAAAGATACACATCTATTGGGCGGTATTTGAGCAGCAATCCAATCTTTACCTCTTCCTTTTTGTATACCACCATCTTTTCTTAATGGTCTATTGAATTTAAGTGGATTATCTAGAAAATAATAAGTATAAGTTTCAGTTGGAATATCTTTTCCATTTTTTACGCCATTTATCCAAGTTATCACTTGCTCTTTATTATTTGCAAAGCCTTCTAAATCAGATTTGAAATTATCTATATCTAAAGGTCTCAAAGTTAAAATGCCAAGAATCTTTGACAAGTTACTTATTCCTTCAATTTTGCCTGTGTTCCTAGTGAAATATGGAGCAAAGTATAAAGGTGTGCCAAACGTTTGATTACGACCATAAACATTGAAGTTTTCGAAGCGATCTATCTCTTCAATATTTACATCTTGTATTAATATTTCTTTTAGTTGTTTCATTTTATAATTTCTTGTGCTAAAATTTAGAAATGATTTTACAATATCTTTATTAATAAAATTTTTAGTATTGAATAATTCAATAATTTCTAACCAACTTGTGTTTATAATTGAAACATCATTTGTAATTTGCTTGTTTGTATCTCTTTCTTGAGTAATAAAACAAATTACCTTTTGTTTAGCTTTTATATCAAAAGCGGTTAGATATTGTGTCCGTTGATTAAAAAGCTTATTGCTATTCACTTTGCATTCAATAATGATGTGATAATCATTATCTTTTTTAATTTCTATATCAGTTCTACCCTCATTTCTTTTTTTCTCGGTACTAATATCTGCATTTATAAAATTTATATCGTTTTTTTTTTGTTTAATTCCAATGAATTTTAAAAATTCAAAATAGCAATCTGCATCCTACCCTATTAAGTATGCAAATGCTTTAGATAATGCAGTTTCATCTTGTCCAAGTAAATCAAATTGATTGAGTGTTGTTTTTTGAGTATTAGCACTTTTAATTATCATAATTTACATTTTCTCTAATTTTAACTTCCAACGTTGCCAATCTGGAGCCATTTTTTCTAATAGACTATAGAATTTCTTTGAATGATTTCTTTCTATAAGATGGCATAGCTCATGTATCATCACATATTCAATACAAACTGTTGCGGCTTTAATTAATTCAGGATTGATGAGAATGTTACCCGATGAGGTATAACTTCCCCAGCGTTTTTTCATTCTTTTTATTTGTATTTCCGGTTTGACTATATTGTATTGATTGAATTTTTGAAATGCTTCATTGTAAACTTTTTCAAATACTTTTGTAGCTCTTTTATAGTACCATTCCGTTAATAAATGTTTTACGTTTTCTTCTGTATTATTTTGAGTATGAACTACTAAATAGCCACCTTTAATTGTAACTTTATTATCAGCTGAATCACTAATTTTTAAAATGTACTTCCTACCTAAGTAGCTGTGGGTTTCTCCAACTACATATTCTCGTTTTGGTGTTTCTGGAAGAAATTGCTCAAAGAATTTTTGTTGTGTAATAATCCATTTAGAACGCTTCGAAACTACTTTTTTAATGTTTTCTAAATCACAATCTAATGGTGCTTTTATTTGTACGGATGTATCTGGATGTACCTCAACTGCAATACTTTTCCTTTTCCTATTGGTAATAGAAAATCGTATTTGTTTGGTACCGTATTGAATAGTATGCATTTTAAAAATTGTTTTTAGCTACTTTTAAACATTTTTCTAGAATTACATCTAAGTCATCAAAGGTTATGTCAACTCCTAAAGATTTGCGATGTGCCATCAAATAATCTTCGACTTCGTTTTCCATATTCTTAATCACGTCAATGTTTTTTTTCCAATCTCTAATGGTTAAATCTTCTATTATTTTAGAGATATCAATTCCAATATTTGCCAAAAGGTCTTTTTGTTGGATAGCGACTTCTTTACCAAAACTGTTTTCAAAGACTTCTGTTAATACACCAAAGAATGCTCGAGCTTCTGGTTTGTTAATTAAGTTTTGAGGAATGTCTTCTAGATATCCTTTTTCGAATTGTTCTCTGATATCTAATACTGATTTCAAATATTCGGTTTCTGAAATTCGGTTTTCTTGAAATAAACGAATAGCGTCTTCAATAAGTTCAGAGAATTTTTTGTAGAAAGCTTCGTCTTTTTCCATGTTTTCGGTAATTACTTTTTTCATTTTATGAGCAATGAAATCTGCTTTAGAAGCTGGAGTTTTGCCGTATTCCTCAATAGCTTCGTTTACCATTTGTTTATCGAAAATATTCAGCTCTTTTGTAATCACTAAAACATCATCAGCTTGTACATAAGTGTCTAATAATTTCTTTACTCTTGGTTCATATTCTTTGTAAGATACCACCTCAGCATATCTATTTTGAAGTGAAACTTTTAGTTTTACAAATAGCTTTAATTCTTGTTTATAAAATTCTATTTTCTCTTCGGTAAATTCTATATAAAATTCATTAGAAGCTAATGCCGTTTGTAGTGTTCTTGCAAAACGACTTAATGCTTCATAGAACTCATCTCGCAAGTCTTTTGGAGCTAGGTGTCTTTCTAATGCTTCAATATCTTTTTTGTTGTATACGCCTTTGAAACAATCCCAAACATCGGCATGGTGAATGGGTACTTTTCTAATTTCGTCGGAAACATCTACTATGGTATTGGTTAGATCTTCTTCGTCAAAATCTTCAAAAGCAGCATAAGAAGTTAGTGCTTCATCTAGTTTGCCTAAAATACCCACATAATCAATAATATGACCGTGTTCTTTACCACTGAATAATCTATTGACTCTTGCAATTGCTTGCAATAGGTTGTGTGAATGCAATGGTTTTGCTAAGTATAAAATAGTATTTCTAGGAGCATCAAATCCAGTTAATAACTTACTTACTACAATGATTAATTCTACTTCAGTTCCTTGATCTTTGAACTTGTTTATGGTATATCTTTCGTACTCTTCTTGTCCGTTAAATTTTTCCATTAATGAATTCCAATATACTTTGGCTTCATTACTGGTTTCTTTCCAAACATCTTCATAATCTTGACGACTGTCTGGTGGTGTGAAAACTACAGCTGTATTAATTTTTAATTCGGGATCCGTTTGCTCTTCAAAGTATTTCTGGTATCGAATAGCCGTTTCAATTCTTGGTACCGCTAATTGTGCTTTAAAAATACCTCCTTGCCAGTTTTTCGTGTAATGTTTTGAAATATCATAGGCTATTTCATTTATGACTTGTTCGCTTTCATAAATACGGCTGATGCTGGCAAATTTCTTTTTTAAATCCTTTTGAGCATCGTCATTTAAATTGTTTGCTAAACGTTGAAAACCTTTGTCTAATTGTTCTTTATTAACACTTAACTTAGCAGAACGACCTTCATACAACAATGGTAAAACTGCACCATCTTTCACCGCTTGGTCAATTGTGTATTTGTGAATAAAACCACCAAATTTTCTAGCTGTACTTTTTTCGTTCTTCATTAATGGTGTACCGGTAAAACCAATGTAACAGGCATTTGGTAACACACGTTTCATGTTGATGTGCGCTGTACCGTATTGGCTACGGTGGCTTTCATCTACCAGAACAAAAATGTTTTCGGAATTATCAACAAATGTAGTGTTCTTAGTAGCAGTTTGAAATTTATCTATAATGGTAGTTATTATCTCGTTTCCTTTGTCTTGTAAAAGTTCAATTAGGTCACTACCACTTTTTGCTTTTTCTACTGCTTTACCACAATTCCTAAAGGTTTTATAAATTTGGTTGTCCAGGTCAATTCTATCCGTAACTACAATAATACGAGGAGAAGGAATGGTTTTATCTAATGCTAATGCTTTTGAGATCATTACCATTGTTAATGATTTGCCACTTCCTGTGGTGTGCCAAATTACACCGCCTTTTCTGGTGTTGGTTTTATCAATTTCTTTTACTCTTTCAATTGTATTTAATACCGCAAAATATTGTTGGTATCGTGGTACTTTTATATCCGGACCATCATAGACAATGTATTTATAAACAAACTCTAACACTCTATCAATACTACAAAGGCTTACTAATGCTTTATCTTGTGCTGTTACTTGACGGTCTTCTTTTGCTGTTTTGAAGTTAGCACTGTTTATTATTTTTTGTGTAGCTGTTTCGTTGTCTTCTTTCCAAATTGCCCAAAACTTCTCTGCAGTTCCCACCGCACCGTATTTTACTTCGTTGGGTTGTACTGCTAATAGTATCTTAGCATAATGGAATAATTTAGGTATTCCTTTTTCTCTTTTTTGATTTCGTATGTGTTGCGAGATTGCTTCAGTAAGTGAAGCGTTTTTATCTCTGCGTTTGTTTTCAATAACTACAAATGGTATCCCATTGATGAATAATACAATATCTGGACGTTTTTTTTCTTTAACGCCTTCTACTACAAATTCATCGGTAATGTGGTACACATTATTGTCTGGGTTTTCCCAATCAATGTATTTTAAGGTGTAGGCTTTGCGGTCGCCTTGTATGGTTTCGTTAAAGCTTTTGCCCAGCGTTAGTAAATCATGAATGTTTTCATTTGTTTTTACTAAACTTTCTTCGGGAACGTTCTTTAATGCATTGATTGCCGACTGAATGTTGGAATTAGAAAAAGGATATTCTTTATTTTTGTACTCAAAGCTATTGATTGCACTTAAACGCTCTGCTAGAATGTCTTCTAAAATCACATTGGAAAGCAATCCGTTTCGTTGTGAAATGGTTTCTTCAGGAGCAATATATTGCCAGCCTAATTTGCGAAGCAAATTAATGGCTGGTTTTTGAGAGTCGTTGTATTCGTTATAATTTATCATAGCTTATTAACTAAAAATAGTTCCTAATTTATTGAAGAGCACTCTGTCTCCGTTTCCTAATTCTACAAACATTTCATTTGGTGCAGTAAACATCCATATTGAAAGATTTTCATATTCTGGTTTATCTTCTGTTTTATGAATTTCATTTATTTGAATTTTTGGGAGTTCATTCTCTGTATTTATAATTTCTATTTCTCCGTGCCATTCATATATTATATTATTATCTGGAATACGTTTATAAATAGTGAACATAGCTTTAGTAACCTCTTCGCCGAAGTTTTTACTTCTGATGTTAAAATCTATAATTATATCACCGTTTGCATGTCGCCAAGTTCCAAGTATTTGTTGTAATTGTATATTCATAATTTATCTTTTTACTGTCTAACAACAACATCCACCATGTCTCTAGCAATACAAGTATTATTTTTAATAGAATAACATTCTACAAAATGATGACCTATGTAAGCTGTTTTTTCTGGATTGCAACGAGTACTATGATCTGTTATTTCTCCTCTTTTTTCTGAATTTTGGTTGTCATTTTTAACTTTCCATTTCAATAATTCACAAGATGTAGTATTACTAATTACTTTAAAATCAATTTCATTTTTTGTATCAACAATACCTCGAACATTTTTTAAATTAGCTTTGTACTCCCTGAATCCTGAAAGCTTTTTAACAAAACCATCAATTTTAAAATCTAAAGTAAAATCAATAAGTACAGGTATTTTTTGGTCAAATAGAAACCTTTCAGATTCCGAAACTCTTTTGTAAAAACCACTTTCGATAATTACTTCAATATCATTTATGTTATCAATATTTTCAAAAGAAATTAGAATAGCATCAACTGCTTGATTGATCAATTCCCTTTCTACTTTAGTTAAATCTTCTAAATAGCTGTCAATAAATTTATTTTTATCACCTCTATCCTTAATAATTGGTTTTTCAATTTTCTCTTTTAGCTCAACTAAAAACTTAAAAATACTATCGAATAAATCTAACTCCATATTCAATTTGTAATTTTCCGTAATTAATTGTTCCATATGGAAAGATTTGAGTTTGAAGTTTTCATTTTTCAATTTACATTCATGCTTCCATCTTTTGACAAATTTTACGCTTCTTCTGAAATCTTTATTTTCTTTATTAATGGCTGATGCTATTTCTATATAACCTAATGGATCTGTTTTTATCCATAAAAGATTTTCTTTATTTTGAATCTTTCTTTCATAATATTGCTTTCTTCTTTTTCCTCTGTGTATTTTGATGATTTCAGGAACTCGAAAGGTATTTCTATCAAATTCATTTTTTCCATCCGCTAGAGCTGGTACTAAATCAACTGCAAATACTTCTTCTCCTTTATTATTGAGATATCTAAAAGAGATTGAATGGGTTTGAACAATAATATCGAGGTTAAAACCTGTTGGATTTTTATATTCTTTCGAAAATTTATTTGCAATCGTTTGTAAATTAAAAACAGGATTTATTGTATTTGAATTCCAATCTCCCATAATATATAATATATCTAAATCATGTAATGGTTTTATTGCTGTATATCTAGGATATGAGCCTATCTGCACACAATTATTGGTACCAAGTAAGTCATTAAATGATTGGTATATGTTAGATACAAACTGAATGTCTTCAGCAGTAGGTGTTAAGTTCTCTTTAATATAACCTCTTAAGAGTGCGTTAATTTTATTTCTGTTCATAGGAAGTTGTTATTAATGATGTAACAATATCGTTTAGTAATCTACCTCTAAAAGTCACTACGATTGAGTTTCTATGATTATTAATATTATCCATAATATTTTGAGGTACTCTGACTCCATTTGATACATAAACAATTAATGAATCACTATCTTTCTTAAAATTAAGGATATCGTTAATTTTGTCATCAAACTCATTATAGTTAACCAGCATCATAGTATGTCTTTCTCCTTTACTTAAAGAAGAACCAGTTACTTTTTCAATATTTTTTTTATTAAAAAGTCCAGAATCAACTAATAAATCTTTAAAATCATCAAACTCTTTTTCTGCATATATTGCAATTTTTTTATTCGATAGTCCTTTACCTAATCTAATCCATACGGGAAGAACCCCTTTAATGATTGTGTAAACAACAAATACAAAACCGCCCAATGCAATAACTGTACTGATACCACCCACAATAATAAAAAAGGGATGATTAAAAAACTCTATTAATTTTTCCATAATTATTTCTTTAATTTTTAACTCTCATTTTACCTGTTAACAATTGCTGCATTAAACCTTGTTTTTGTTTTTGTAATGCGATTAATTCAATTTGTAATACATTTATTTCTTGGTCAATACCCGTTAAAAAGGAAGCTATTTTTTGTTGTTCTTCTATCTTCGGAATTTCAAGCTTCAGCTTTATAACATTTGACTTAGATAAATTATATCTTGTTGCACCTTGCGCAGCCTTAATCATTTCATTTCTAAATTTATCACCTCTAAAATAATGAGCTGCAAATTCAGGTAGTAATGTTTTAAAGTCGTTTAATCGGAAACCAAAACAAAAACTATTCAGATATAACTCTTTTATGTTATTATCTAATAAAACTGAAGACATACCAACTTCATTGGGAGTTTCAGATGAAACAGTATAAAAAATATCGCCATAGAAAACTTTATTCTGATTTTCATTAGGCTTAACATTGACATAATCCACATATGAAATATCAATTGATGGATTAGCAAAAATGTTTTTATATGGGATGTATGGTGCACCAAAACCAAAATCCTCTTTTGATTTACCTGAAAGTCCAGAATAAGTATTTCCTAAATCACCTAAACAATAACTTAACCATTCATCAGTAAACCCTTTAAACCTAACTTCACCAGTCAACAGTTTTTTCATTACTGCTTTTTTGTTTTCTTTTTTGTTGCTAATTAGCTTTTGTTGTATAGCAATTGCCTTGTCCCAGGTAGCTAGAATTTTTGCGATTTTTTGTTGTTCTGTGAGTGGTGGTAAGGTGATTTTGAATTTTTCTAAATTCCCTTTAGATATTCCATATACTTTACTGCCAGTTGCGATAGTTTTTAATCGTTTTTTAACTTCTGGATTTTTAAATAAGTATGCTCTATATCCATGAGCTGTTTTGTTGTTTTTATCACGTAAGGCAAAGGTGTGCAATCCTGCTAAAACTTTTTTCTCACCAATGTTATATACTTCTAATGCTTCACCAACACCTTCGTAATCCTCGGAAGCATCCGCAATGATTAAATCGCCTTCCTTTAAAAAGTTTGTACTTGATTTTATATGGTCTTTTAATACAGGAATACGTGTTTCAGTATCAAAATCTAAAACTGCATTTTTATAAGTAGCATGAATGTCACCATAATGGATGTTATAGATACTGTTTTCATCAGCTTCATAGTTGAGGTCATTTCTAGAAAAAGAACTTGTACCAATAAACTCAAATACTTCGTTTATGGGTAGGGAAGACCAGCCTTGTGGTAGTGTATTGTTGTTTTTAGTCATGGTTATTTTTTTTTCTTTTTAGGAGCTGCTATTTTTTTTACTTCCTTGTCAAAGTCAGAAATATAATCTTGATCTTGTTTTACACGGTATTTTTCAAATTCATTTAATGCTTTTATTTTGGCTCTTTCTGCACTTATTTTTCCTTTGTCATCTAAAATTGGATACGAAGAGAGTTCTAAGAAATTATCTAAAAACCCTGCCCATTGTTCCATGGTTGTAGGTATTTGCCTTTGAGCTCTATTTTCTGCCAAGTCTAAATAGGCAGAAACGATTTGATTTAGTTCTTTAATAGGTTTTTCTTCTAGATAATTTTTAGCAGTTGTAACATCCGTTTTTAAAACTTTTCCTTCTGGGGCTTGTTTCCATGTCTTTAAGCCCATAAAAGGTTTTTTAGCGTCGGCATTTTTATGAATAATTTCGGCTGCCGTTTGTCCCGTTATTGCCCAATGCAATTTGTTTTGCACTTTGGCATAAAAACCCTTTGTTGTAGGTGCTTTTACATTATAATCTGAAGCAGTGGCATATATATCGGTTATTTTTTGGTATAATCTTCTTTCAGATGTACGGATTTCTCTAATTCTTTCCAGTAATTCTTCAAAATGGTCTTTTCCAAAAACGCCTCCTTGTTTTAAACGTTCATCATCAATTACAAATCCTTTAATAATAAACTCTTTCAAAACATTAGTTGCCCAAACTCTAAACTGTGTAGCTTTAAAAGAGTTTACTCTGTATCCTACAGCAATGACAACATCAAGATTATAAACTTGTGTAAGGTATGATTTACCATCTTGTGCAGTTATTCGAATTTTTCGAATAACTGCATATTTATTGAGTTCTTCTGTCTCAAAAATTTGTTGTAAATGATAGTTAATTGTATTTACTTCTATATCAAAAAGAGCTGCCATTTGCTTTTGGGTCACCCAAAATGTTTCGCCATCATACGACAAATCAATTCGAGTATTTCCTTGTGGTGTAGTGTAGAAAAGTAAGTTACCTTCTTGCTGAAAACTAACTAATTGGGTGTTTTTTTCTTCCTGATTAAAAAAAGAAAATCCTGCACTAACCATTGCTTTGGATTGGTCCGCATATTGCATAATAAAAAGGCATGCTACACGAGATAATTTTACACTTTCCATTTCTCTTTTGGCACCGGATCCTATGGGTACCATCTCGTTGAAGTCAACGATATGGTTTTCTAAAACTTCTCCACTGTTTTTACAAGCTTCTTTTGCTTTATTTATAACCGTATTAAAATTTCTAAAATCGGTGTATTCCAGTATTTTAGCAAGTTGTCTTGCTCCCCAATATTCATTGCCATTTTCATCTATAGACTTTATTTGTTCAAAAATGGTATTGTTTGTATTTGCTATTTCTTTTTTCATTTTTACTGTTCTTTGATAGTATTTTTAATATCCTCAAAAAGCTTTTTAGATAATTTATTGACTACTTGTTTAATTTCATCCTCTCTTAATGGTTCTGAGTACAATTTTTTAAGTAAATAGCCTCCATTATCATTATAACTATTAGTATCATTGATTATGTAGTAATATTGTTGAAACAAGACCCAAACGTTTGTATATTGACCGAATGTATTTGTGCCATCATGTTTAAAACCACTATATGATATGCTTAATCTTAGTTGGTCAATTTTTTTAGGTTTTGGTTCTTCCCCATAAATATCTTCCACTGTATTTGAATTTACTTCGTATAAATTTTCGAAGAATTCGTCAAAATAATTTATTCCTTTATTAAAAGAACGATTACCCTCAGCAGAGTTTTGAAATTTTTTCTCTACAAACATTTCATCGAATTTTTTAGTTTTTTCAATGAGGTTTTCAAATAATTTGCGGTATGAATTGTCGTAAAGTTCTTTAATAATTTCATTAGATTTTGGAAGTACTTTATCGTCTTTAGCTTTTAATTGACGCTTTAACAATTCCAATTCTTTTTCAAAATCATCTTCATCTTCTATATCTTTTCCTTCAATAACATCTAAAACCAATTGCTCAGAGCGTTCCACTAATCCAGTCATATATAGATAAAAAGCTTCTTTATCACCACCGTAACTTTGAATGTCACTAATAAAATTATAGTAAATAGAACGTTCCTCTTTTGTAATCCAGAAAGGAGTATAACCCAATGCTATTAAGATTAGATTAGTTAAAATACGAGCTGTTCTACCATTGCCGTCATAGAACGGGTGAATTTCTAAGTATTCCAAATGAAATTGTAAAGCTACATCTATAGGATGTGGTGCATTTTTACTTTTTAATATTATCGCATCAATTGCTGCATTTGTTTTATTTAATAAATCGTGCATTCTTTCAGGGACTAATTCCCAATCTACAAAAGTGTATTTCTCTCCTTTGTGATTGATGATTTCATTGTTTTCTTTTTTCCAGTCGCCAATTTTCTTTTTTCTTTCGGGATCTTCTTCGTGCATTATCCCAAAATGAATTTCTTTAATTCTTTTTTCGGATAGACGCAATTCGCCTTTGCCAATTTTTAGAATTTCTGAAATCACTTCATCATGTCCTTTCATCTCCAGCACATCTTTGATTGGTTTTTGATGCACATCTAAATTACCCACCATTACAGAACGAGTTTCTTCGATGGTAAGGGTGTTTCCTTCCATACTGTTGGAGTTGAAATTCCATTCTAAACGAAACTTGTTATTTATTTTGTTTAGCTGTTCTTTTGTTAATTTTCCATTTTGAACTATTTTTTCTTTAATAGAATCAATTTTATTTTTTAAGCTTCTGTATTTCATAGTTCCTATTTTTTAAAGTCCTAATTCTTCTAAATATTGTTCCATTTCTTTTCTTACTTCAGCTAGTTCCCCTTCCAAAGATTTAATTTCTTGTTTTACCTTAACCAAATCTACTGGAGTTTCTTCTTCGAAAGTATCTACATATCTAGGAATGTTGAGGTTGAAATCGTTTTCTTTTATTTCTTTCAAAGAGACTACATTGCTGTACTTGTCTATTGTCTCAAAATTTTTATAGGCACCGATGATTTTCTGAATGTCTTCTTCGCGCAGTTTGTTTTGTTTTTTACCGTCTTGATATTCTTTACTGGCATCAATGAATAAAACGTCTTTTGTTGTTTTAGCTTTATTAAAAATCATAATCGCTGCAGGAATACCCGTGCCGAAAAATAAGTTGCTTGGCAAACCGATAACAGCTTCTAATAAATTTTCCTCGATTAATTTTTGTCTGATTTTTAATTCAGCACTTCCTCTAAATAATACACCATGCGGTACAATTACTCCAATACGACCATCAGGTAATGTTGTATCAATCATGTGTAGAATAAAAGCATAGTCACCTTTGCTTTTTGGTGGTGTACCTCTAAGAAATCTTTGGAAACGGTCTGTTTCTGCATTTTCTGCACCCCATTTATCTAAACTAAAAGGTGGATTTGCCACTACAATATTGAATTTCATTAAATGGTCGCCTTCAATTAATTGTGGATTGTTTATAGTATCACACCATTCTATACGAGCACTATCCATGCCGTGTAAGAACATGTTTAACTTGCTTAAGGCCCAAGTATCACCATTACTTTCTTGTCCATATAAAGCAAAATCATTAGAGCGATTACCCACTTTATCTTTTACTTGTTCACCCACTTTTATCAATAAAGAACCCGATCCACATGTGGGATCACATATTCTATCTCCGGGTTTTGGGTTGACTAATCTTGCTAATAGTTCACTAACTTCATTTGGGCTATAAAATTCTCCACCTTTTTTACCAGCACCACTAGCGAATTCACCAATTAAGTACATGTATGCATTTCCTAGAATATCTTCTACTTTACCTAAAACAGAAGGACGGAAGTCTAATGTAGGACTTGCAAAATCAGTTAAGAGATTTTTCAATCTTCTGTTACGATCTTTGGTTTGACCTAGTTTATCAGAATTAAAAGATATGTTTCTAAAAACACCTTCTAGCTTAGCTAAGTTTTTATCTTCAATTTTAGCTAATGCTTTATCAATTTCTTCTCCGATGTTTGAATCATTCCTTTTTTCATAAAGATTATCAAATGAACAGTTTTCCGGAAGGACAAAACGTTCTCTTTGCAATTTTCTTTGAATAAGTTCTTCATCATCACCGTACTGTTTTTTTAATTCTTGGTAATGATCTTTCCACACATCACTCATATATTTTAAAAACATAAAAACAAGAATGTAGTTTTTGTATTCAGAAGAGTCAAAAGCACCTCTAAAAGTATCGCAAGCAGACCATAAGCTTTTATTGATTTGGTCTTGTGTAGGTTTCGTATTAGTCATTGTTAATTATATTTGTAAGTTGTGTTTGAATTAATTCTTTTCTGTTTTCTTTTATTTTGTTCAAAATGATTATTTCTTGGTTTAGTAATTTGGCTGTTTGTGCAATTGCATTTTGGATTTTTATAGGTGGTACTTTTAGTGGTAAATCTAGAATGTCTTGTTTCTTCAAATTTGGAACATAAGTACCCGCTTTTTTCTCTGAAAAATAGTTTTGAGCTTCCGTCTGGTTCATATACCACGCTAAATATTCTGAAAGTATTTTGTTTTCATTTACACGAATAATAAAAAAAGTAGCAGAAGCAATTATAGGAAAATCCAATTTGTCAATTGAAAAAGCATAGTTATTAACACCTTTGGAAACAAATAAGACATCCCCTTTATTCAGGAAAAATTTTTCTTTAAAAGAAAAATCCTTAACTTTATCAATATTTTGATAGTCAAAGTTTAGATAGTCATTTTCTATATCTTTCATTTGAATAATTCCAATATCTCCTTCGGGTTTATGGTCTATTTTTTCTCTGAATGAATATCCAGAAAAAAGCCCATCATTTAACAAAACATCACTTAGTAACATAATTTACATAATTTCTATACTGCAAATATACGTTAATTATTTACATAATCACTATACTGTATTAATAATTCGTTAAAAGTCTAATTTAATCGATAAAAAGTTAAAGTTATTAACAGTAACTCCCAATACATTCATATTCCCCTTTTCAAACTAAATTTATTCCTAATTAGAAGAAGCCTTTCTATTGATAAGTCTCTACTTAAAGTAATATTAACCACAACGTTTGAGTAAACCCATTATGCAATTGAAGTTTAATTAGGGTAAATCAAAAATTAATATAGGTTCAATGCACTTCTAAAATAGACATTTACTAACTAACTTATCCAAAATCTCGAGAAGTTCCTTTTGGTACTATTTATAAATATCTTGAATATCTAAAACGATTATTTTCTTTATGTATTTAGATTGGGTGTTTTTAATAATTAGTTCTTTATGTTTAGTTTCCATAACCAAAATTAAATTCGCCCATTCTAACATTTCTGTATCTACAGGATTAGTACCTTCTTTGTTGCATAATTTTATGTTTGTACCTGCTGATTTAAAGTTGAAGTCTTTAAATGTTAAGCTGCAATAATCTTCAGCCGTTTTCGACCTTTGTTTATTAGCTGAGCAAACAAATAAGATATTTTGATTCATTAAAAACTGTTTTTATTGAATAGTAACAAAATTACTACTTTATGATGATAGTATTTTACGGTTTCTCTCATTTTGACTTTTTTGGATAAAAAAAGCCTCTCGAATGAGAAGCTTTTTACTAACAAAAATAAAGTTAAGGGATTATTTGTTGTTTATTAATTTTTCTAAGTAGGCTACTTTTTCTTTTTCTGCTTGCACTAAGCGTTCGTATAATTCAACTACTTTGTCTAGTGGGTTGAAATGACAAGTATTACCATTGCCAAAGTTGCTGTTACTAACTGTATCATTAAAAGTATTGAAAAAGTTTATTACTGCTTCATCACTAAAGTTCTTAATTGCCTCTGCAGTAACACCCAATTCTTTAGCAATCAATTCTAATTTATCGTCTTCAACAGTCTCGCTGTTTTCGATGTTAGAAATGGTTTGTTGGCTTACTCCAATAGCCATTGCTAAAGCATCTTGTTTGATGCCTCTTAGTTCTCGGATGCGGCTTATGTTGCGGCCTAAGTGTTTAGGTTTTGTAGTTGTATTCATGAGTCAAATATAATAAATGTTTTGATATGTTGGTTATTGTTTTAGGGAAAAAGTGAGAGGGGGAATTGGTGATGGGGTGATGGGGAGACTTGGAGATGGGGAGATGAGGGA
Organism: Flavobacterium gelidilacus DSM 15343; assembly: GCF_000422685.1. Lineage (GTDB taxonomy): Bacteria > Bacteroidota > Bacteroidia > Flavobacteriales > Flavobacteriaceae > Flavobacterium > Flavobacterium gelidilacus. The sequence goes on from NZ_AUGN01000021.1 coordinate 22,010, forward strand.
TTTGGTAAATTAGTTTTTTGGAACACTGATTTTAAGAAATTAGAGAAATCTTTATAATTTGTTGTTGGTTGTCGGTTGTCTGTTTTTGAAACACATAGAATCATAGATTTTTGGTTTGTGGTGAAGTCGCTTTGCTTTAGATAGTAATTCATAGGGTTTCTACTTTTTTAAAACCTTTACCACTTGTTTGTTGTTATTACTGTCTTCTACATGAAGCATATAACAACCTGAAACTAATAGACTGCAGTCTATTGTATTTTGTGATGAAGATAAATTACCTTGTTTTATGGTTCTTCCTTGAAGATTATATAAAATGTAGTTAGAATTTTCTTTAATATCAATAGTTAAAATATCGTTTACTGGATTTGGATAAAAGTTTAAACCTTGCTCTTTTTCAAACTCATTTGATGATAAGGAACAACTGGTTGTTGCGTATTTTGCAATAAAGAAATCACTTTGTGAACCTTCGTTAATTAAGGTTGTACCATTTACTGTTAATAGATGTCCAAAACCACCACCAATAATATAATCACCTGATGAATCTACAGCTAAGGATGAACCCGAATCACCATAACCATTATCACCAGGAATTTTAACTAAACTTAAACAGTCTCCAGTAGTTGTATTAAAACGTCCAAACAAAACTTCTGTACCTTGATTGGTATTAGAAGCAAAAATACTTTGTGAACCCCAAGTATAAGCAGACCCAAAACACATACCGGTATATCCTATTTCTGAACCATTGACTGCTAAACCACAACTGTTATAGGTACCATTTAGATCTTGAGGATAGGTTGACCATAATAAAGTAGTTCCAGAAGGGTTTAACTTTATTATAAAGGGTTTGTCTCCAGTTTGAGGTACAGTGAACCCCATAAAAAGAACACTACTATTACCAAATACGCTGCCTGAAAAATAAATATTATTAAGAATGTCTGTTGTTAAATCATAGGATTCAAAAAGACTACCAGATGTTCCTGCAGCATCTTCTTGATGCCAAAGTTTTTGACCATTGACACCATAACTGGCAATAAAAAAAGAACCTGCAACAGTTGTAGTGCCCAATGTAGCAGTAGCACTACCAGAGTTAGATTTATTACTCGTTAAATAATATTGACCTGTTTGTGGGTTACGATAAAATCGAAGATTTTGAATAAAGGAATTACTAATTACAAAATCCATAAGAG
>NZ_AUGN01000022.1 GCF_000422685.1 Flavobacterium gelidilacus DSM 15343
ATTAAATCATTAAAAATTTAGTTTTTAACGTAAAGTTTGTGAAAATCATTTAATCATCAAAATCATTTTAAAAACAAAAAACTGAACTTTGTCGAAAAGTTTGTGTGAATATTTTGCGTGAATTTGTTTATAGAAGATCTTTGTGTTGAGAGTTTGAATTCAACTTACATAAATTCATTCTGAATTGACGCAATTTGAATTTAAACAGCCACGAAACCACAACAACGGTTTTATTCAATTTTGCAAGCTTGGTTTTTTTCTATTTTGGAATTTTTTTAATCTAAAATTTGTCTATATTTGTTAAGGCTTGGTTATTAATCAGCAAAACTGAAATAAAGCCGCGAACCGTTAGCAGAAATTAAAAAAAAAATGAGCGTAATAAAGACAATAGTCATCTTACTATTTTATTCAAATTCTTGTTTAGGACAAGATATACTTGACTATGAAAAGAAAATTAAGGATATTGAAAACTATGATTCTAGTGACTTTGAATTTAAGAATTCAAAAGAAAATTTAAAATTATTTGGAACTTTAATCAAACCAAAAAAGGAATATGATAAAATTGTAATTATTGTTCCAGGTTCAGGTATGGATACAAGAAATAGTCACTATTTATTATCTCAAAGTCTTTTAGAAAAAAATATAGCTGTATTTCGTTATGATGAAAGAGGAGTCGGAAAATCCGACGGAAAATATAATACTGCAAACTATACTATAACCGATATGACTGATGATTTAATTATAATCTATGACAGTATAAGAAAAAATTCTAAATTTTTAAATAAAAGAATTGGATTAATTAGTCATAGTCAAGGTGGAATGGTAACAATGGGACTTTTAGAAAAAAACATACAACCAGATTTTTTAATCCAATGGTCAACACCTGTTCAGAAAAATGGTGAGTTTCTAAAATATCAATTAAAAACAGGAATTAATAAATTTGAAGATGAATTAATCTTTGACAATCAAGCAAAAAAGTTGGAAATAATGGATATTTTTCATAATTCTTTTGGTGGTACATCAACAGAAAATGATTGGAAAGAAGATTTAAAAATTTCAAAAGAAGCGCTTAATAAAGCAAAAGAAAAAGGCTATACAAAGAAAAATTATAATCGTTTTTATTATTGCAACTTAAACTCATTAAAACATATTGTTAAAAAAGATTTTGAAAATATTTATAAAATCAATAAAATTCCAATGCTTTATATAATTGGTTCAGAAGATAAATATATTGATCCTATTTCAGAAACAAATAAATTAGAATCATTTAATAATGATAAAATTAAAATTATTATTTTAAAAGGACTTAATCATTATTTAAATAAAGAAGTTTTATCACAAAAAAATATGTATGAAATTGATGAAACTGCAAAAGATGAAATAATAAGTTGGATTCAAAAAAATTAACATCTGCTAACAATGGTTTTATAAAATGGCTTGGGCTTGGTTTTTCCTTCGGAAAAACCTCTATGAGTCGAAAATTTGTCTATATTTGCTTTGGTCTGTGTCTAATCAAAGCCACTTTATAAAGCCACTAAACGTTAGCAGACATTATCAGTAAACGTAAATAAATCAAGAACTTAACACTGCAAATTATGACAAAATTTATATTTATATTTTTAATATCAATTTCTGTTTTTGGGCAAAATGCTAAAGAAGAAAGACAAAGAAAACTTGAAGAGAAAAAGGAATTATCTAAACAAAAATCTGAAAGAGCTAAACTTGGAATTATAAATTGTGAAGACTTACAAGTTGAGAAGCAAGAATTACAAGGAATAACAACATTAGGCTTTAAGAATAATAGTTTTAATCTTCCAAATTTGACCGTATCAAGAACAGAAAAGAATGAAATCTTTGAATACAATATAAACTTTTATCACATGTCAGGCTTTTGCAATGATGATATGCAAGGAATATTTTTTAAATTAGAAAATGGTGAAATTTTAAGATATCCAGATATTCGGCTAAAATGTAATTTAGTACCACATTATGGTTACATTCTTCAAGGTTCAGTCTTAATTGACGAAGAACTTCATGCCAAATTACTATTGTCAAAAATTGTTCAATATGGTTTAGCGAAATCAGAACATGATGTAGAATATAAAAATTCTGGAGATTTCAAAACTCTCATTGAATGTCTATATAATCATTAAAAAAACGTCTGCTAACAATGGTTTTATAAAATGGCTTGGGCTTGGTTTTTCCTTCGGAAAAACCTCTATGAATCGAAAATTTGTCTATATTTGTGTTGGTCTGTGTCTAATCAAAGCCACTTTATAAAGCCACTAAACGTTAGCGGAAAACCAAAAAAAACCGAAAAAACATAGAATAAAATGGGAATTTTTAACAAATTATTTGGGAATAAAGAATCAAGTGAAAATACAGAAAAACTTAATTTTGATATATTAGTTGAAAAAGCAAGGAATTCTGGAAGTGTAGATGATTTAAACGAATTATATAAATCTTTTTTCAAATTAGAGAAATTATCTTTCATAGTATCTAACAACTGTGACATTGAAAATCCAAAACCATTTATAGGAATTGTTGATGAAGTTCCTTGGATTTTTGCTTTCACGGATAATAAAAAAGCAAATGAATATGCAGTAGAAAAAGGAAACTTTCAAACTAAAGATGGCTCAACTTTTATTTTAGTTTTAACGCTAAAAAGTGCAATTAGTGTTTTTGCACAACTAGACGAAAGAGGTGTTTATGGCATCAGAATAAATGATGGAGAAAATGGTTGGTTTACAAAAATATCAGGACTCTGGGATATAATGTCTCATTTGAAAATTGAAAATAATATTAAATTATAAATGGTCTTCCGCTAACATCGGTTTTGTTCAATGGCTTAGGCTTGGTTTTTCCTTCGGAAAAACCTCTATGAGTCGAAAATTTGTTTTATATTTGCTTTGGTCTGTGCTTAATCAAAGCCACTGCAACAAAGCCGAGCAACGTTAGCAGAAAATTTTAGAAAAATCTCGTAATATTCAAATATTTTTTAATTATTAACATATCATATCGTTAAAAAAATGATTGAAACATTACAGTTTTGCCGTAAATATTGTTAATTACAAGAATATTTATTAACAATATGGTTTTTGTATTGAAATATTATTTATTTTTGTAAGAATAAGTTACGTTCTTTACAATTTTAATGATAGATTTTTTACTAAACAGACAAATCATTTGGAGATACATTGAATTCATTCAAAGAAATATGAAAGGTTAGTAAAATCAAAAAGTTGATTTTTTTCAACAGGGCGGTACAAAGCTAACTTAAATCCAAAATTGTACCTAAAGTTATCGTCCTTACGCTAATACGTATTAATAATAAGGTATAAATATCGCTTATGAAAACAACAAAACTATTTTTTACTGTAATATTATTATCAGCATTTATGTTTACTTCTTGTGGTGAAGAAGTAACTACTAGAGAAGAAACTGTGAGTACATTCCAATTTGCGAAGACCAGCGAAATGTTAGATTTTGAAGCATCTTTAAAAACTTGGTTTCAAGCTAAAAGAGAAACACAAAATGGTCAAATGAGTGCAAAAACTAATACTGATTTAGAAAAAAAAGTTACTCAAGATGCTCAAAATCTTTTAGTTTCAATAGGCGAAAATGATTTATCTAAAAAAACTAATCAGTCAACTGATGAAATTATTAGAGTAACAATGAAAGCTTATTCTAAAAAGCTAACTGAAATGTATAAAAATTCAAATAAATAATAAGGATGAAAAAATTATTTATAATTTTTGTATTCTTTATTAGTTTACAAATACACAGTCAAAAGTCTGTTGAAATTTATAATTTTTCAACCTACACAGTCAGAATAAATACAATTTTGACGAAACCACTCACAACAAATTATCCTTGGTATGCAAGTGTTTCTCCAAATTTTATAGAAATTCTACCAGGTGATTCATATTTTATAGAAAATGCTACAAATCAATTTCGTTTTCCATTTTTTTCTCCAAATAGTTCTCCTCAAATAACTAATTGGCGTAGAGTTTTAGCACCAGCAGTTCCGGGTGGTAATAGCAATTGGTCAAATATTTCAAGTAATGCCGCTTGGATATTAGGTAATAGTCAGTTTTTTAATTATTTAAACCTATCTGTTTTTAATGGTAGTAGTTTTTTTGGAAGTTGCGATATTGGATTAATTCAACCATATTTTATGTCTCCATTTGGTTGGGAAAGCTTTTATGACAACTTTTCTTCAGGTAATACAATAATTGATACTGTTTTAATAATGTAAATTTAAATAAAAGATTATGAAAAAAATAATATTATTTGCGATGCTATTTATTAGCTTGCATAACTATGCACAAAAAACTTTAGAAATTTATAATTTTACAAGTAGTTCTGTAGTTATTTATGATATATTCACGAAACCTACAGCAGGTATGTATCCTGAATTTCATAGTAAACCATACGGTGGTATAACAATATTACCAGGAGATTCTTATATATTAGAAAATACAACTAACGTTTTTCGTTTTCCTTTTAATTCACCTTCAAGTATTCCATTTATAAATATTTGGGAAAGATTAAATTCTGCAACTTCTGTTACAAATTTAAATTCAAATATTGCTTGGACATTAGGTAATAGTCAAGTTTACAAAGGAATGATATTTCAATTTGGTAGTACTTGGAATAATTTCACTCCATTAACAGCAAGTGAAGTATATCCTGGTGTTGGTTTTGATGTTTATTACGATTATTCAAATCCAGCAACAAATGTTAATTTTTATACAAACGTTTTCATATAATAAACAAAACATCAACGATAATAAATATTATCGTTGATGTTTATAATAAAATCTAAAATGAAATCAATATTTAAAAAACTTTTTGTAATTTATTTATTTATAAATTGTTATAATGTTTCGGCACAATTTAACTTTCAACGAAGTTGGGGTACATATTTTGGTGATGAACGTTTTATATTCAGTAAAAGTGTAGTCGATAATGTGGGTAATTTATACATTGTAGGAACTATTAAGGGTTCAGATTTAACAAATCTAACAAATTTTACTAACACAAATTCTTATCATCAAAATTATGGCGGAGGTTCTTACGATGGATTTTTAATAAAATTTAGTCCACAAGGCAACATTATTTGGGGTACATTTATTGGTGGTGAAAGTGATGATTATGTAGGCGATATAACAATTGATGAAAATAATAATTTATATTTAATTGGTGTTACTTTTAGTAATACAAATATAAGTACTGTAGGTAGTTTTCAAGAAAACAATCAAGGTAATGGTGATTTTTTTATTTCAAAATTTAATGAAAATGGTTTAGTTATTTGGAGTACTTATTATGGGGGTATTGGAGGAGAAATTGTTAGTAATGGTGGTTTCAACGATGTAGGACGTATATTAAAAATAACATATGACCGTAACAATAGTATATATATTGCTGGTGTTTCTACTACAAATAATCTATCAACTACAAATGTTTTTCAAGAAACAAATCTAAATAATACTTCAAATAATATAATAGCTAAATTTAACTCGCTGACAAGTAGTAGAATTTGGTGTACATATTTTGGATTGAATACAAATATTCGTTCTATTGTTGCAGACGCAAACGCTGTTTATGTTTCAGGTAACACAGTTGATTGTCCTCCAAATAATACTTATAATACATATTATGGCACTTCAAATGGCTTTAAACCAACACCAAGTAATTGTGTTGATTTGTATTTAAACAAATTTAATAGCTTAAACGGTCAAAGAGTTTGGGGTACATACTATGGTGGATCAAGTAGTGAATTAACAAACAATAAATCTCTTGCTTTAATTGAAAGTAAATTGTATTTTTCAGGATTATCAAGTAATTCCAATAATCAAAATGTTACAACTTCTGGCAGTTTTCAACCTACTAATAATGGTGCAAGTGCTTTTATAGCTGAATTTAACGAAAATGGTACTCGTAATTATGCAACTTTTTTAGGCAACTTAAATAGCACTAATAATCAACCTGGTGGTATTTCAAATATTGTTGTTGATGCGCAAGGTGATTATTATAGTTTTGGAGAAAGTAATATGATAGATAAAGCTACTCCAGATGGTTTTAAAATTAACCCAAATAATACAAATTCGAGAGATATGTTTTTTGTTAAATTTAATGGTTCTACAAATCAAAGAATTTGGGGTTCTTATTATGGTGGTGTTCATGAAGAATTTGATACTTCACTTCAACCTTATAAAATTGGTAGTTCATCTAATTTTTATATTATTGGAAACACACAAAGTCTTGAACAAATTTCTACTTCAAACGCTTTACAATCAAATAAAATGGTTTTTGATTTAATAAATTTCTCACCAATTACTGCTACAAATATTTTTATTACTCATTTTGAACCATTACCATTGTCAACTATAAATTTTAATTATAGTTCGGTTTCAATTTTTCCAAATCCAAGTAATGGTATTATAGAAATAACTTTTGATAACAATAACTTTACAAATTCAAAATTAGAATTATTTGATATTACGGGAAAACTAATAAATACTTTAGAATTAAATAATAAATATAATACTATAACTTTAGGTAATATTTCAAAAGGAATTTATTTAGCCAAAATTTCTGATGGAGAAAATGTTTCAATTACAAAAAAAATTATAATTAATTAAATCTTCTGCTAACAACGGTTTTGTTCAATTGTTTCGCTTGGTCTTTCTTTAGAATGGTTTGTTTTTTATTAAATGTTTTGCCTATATTTGTTATGGCTTGTTATTAATTTCACACAACTGAAACAAAGCCGCGAAACGTTGTGCGAAATTAGGCCCAAGATTCCTGTAAAACATTTCGAAAATAAGTAAATAAGGTAGTTTTTAATAAGAAAACGTAGTTTTATTACGTCTCAAGCTTTTGCAAATGGGATTTGCTGAAAATTCATTTTCAAAGTAAATACTTGTAAAGCTTGAGCGAAGTTAGAATAAAAAAATGACAAAGTCAATACTTTTTTTGTTTTAACTTATTAAAAACTAGATTATTGCTTTCGAAATTTAAATTTGAATACACTTCGTATAGCCGAAGGTTATAACAAAATGCATTAAAATTGTTTTACTAGAAATCTTATGACCTAACTTTAAAATTTTATCTGGAAGAGTAAAATCGCACAACAAGCGGTTTTATGAAATTGTGGGTGCAGTTCTTTTTTAGTTCTGTCCTTTTTATTCAAAATTATTTATATATTTGTAAAGGACAGAGCTAAAACCCACAACTTCATAAAGCCGCTGCCCGTTGTAGGTTACACTCGAGCTACACTTTACGTATTAATAATAATTATAATTTCAAAAATAATTAAATTAACGCATATTTTTCAAATTGTTTAATTATTGTAATAAAATAATTTGACAAAAAAAACAGATAAAATGCATATAGCTTCGTTTAAATACGTCTTTTGTGCTGTTTTGAAAGATTTACGGTTTAACCGTAATTGAAATACTACAAAAAAACATTACTTTAGCAAAACAATGTAAGAAATTAAATGATTTTAACTAATAAACTCTTATCACATAATAAATTTTATCTTTATAAATAAACTATTTATGTGTATAAAAATATTAACTTAAAAACTTTCTTAATTAATTTAAGCAACATTATGACTAAAGTTGCATAAAAAAAGTAACCTATAAACATTGAATATGAAGAAAAAAGAAAATTTAAAAATCCTATTATTACTTTTATTAGGAATAATTATCTCATCATGTGTTGATGATTATGACTTAAATGAAAATAATAGAACGCAAAGCGTAAAAACAAGAGATTTTAAAACTACTAAAATAACATTAAACGATGTTGATCAATATTCAATTGCATTCTCAAAATTAACAAACCCTAAAAAAGACAAATCTTTAAGTAAAGTAAACCATAAAATAATAAATGATACAATCAATAATTTTTCTATTGATACAGAAATTGGTACCTTTATTGAATCAGGTAATTATCACTCCTATACATTTAAAGTTATTAGACCAAACGGTAGTGTTTATTTATTAGAAAATTTAGTAGTAAGTAAAGAAGGGACTAACGAATATGAAACATATTTGTATCAATATGATATCACAATACAAGAATTACAAATGTTAAAAGAAGGATTAAACATTAATTTGTTAGATAAGATATCTAGAGTAACAATAGAAAACACAAATATATTAACTAACTTAAACGCAAAAGAGTTTCCTTGTTTTGTTCAAGTAACATCCTATGTTGCAGCAACAACTTGTACAGGTAGTGAACATCATAATTATGGAGATAGTGAATGTTTGCTAACAGGCTGGAATGCTGCATCACCTGCTCATTACATAACAGAATCAGTATTATCTACTTGTAATGATAATTCTGGTGGTGGTGGTGGTGGTGAAGGTAACCCTTCAGACCCTTCACAAACAACAGGAAGTGGTGGTGGTCCAAGAACAACTGTTACAACACCAACAGTTTGTGTTAAAGACTGTATAGAATATATTTATGAAGAAGGTGAGTCTCCTTGTGATAAAATAAAAAGCAATACTAATAATTCAGCTTATAAACAAAAATTTAAAGCACTTACAAATAATTATGGTTTGTCTCATGAAACTGGTTTTGGTCAAGTTGGTAGCTCTTTAATAGATGGGACTAATAATAATAACCATCAAATAATTTATCCAGATAATAGTAAAAACGGTACACATGTCCATAATAATAGTATAAAAACTAAATCAGACGGCACAACATATGATGAAAATGTTAAAATGCTCTCTCCTCTAGATATATATTTAGTAATGTTTGCATTTAGACCTAATAATACAGACCCACTAGACACATTCCATGTAATGGCATCAAATGAAGGTATTTTTGCAATAAACATAATTGACAGCTCACCATTTACTGCCGTACAAAGAGATTTTTTATTTAAATGGAAAAAGAGATTTGAAGATGAAGCAAAAGAAATAATTAGTATATGGAATACAGAAAATGCAAGAAAAAATGCTTTACAAAAAATGTTTTTACAAGGATTAAAAGATGCAGGTCTAGAAAATAAAATTGCTTTATTTGAAGGAGAAATAGAAAATGAAAATGACCCTGATATTAATAATTTTAACATTAAATGGTCTAGAAAAACAATTAAAAAAACATGGGCAAACACTTTAATAGAAACAGAACCTTGTAATTAAAAAATATTAAAAATGAAAAAAACAATATATAAAATTTTAGCATTAGTTTTAATCAGTTTAAATGCAAACTGTCAAGTCTCGCAAATTGTTCCATTAAGGACACCATCATATGAAATGAATAATGGTGCCTATGCTAAAGATATTGATAACGAATTTATTTTTTGGTTGGGTACTTGGGAAGGTATTTCAAATAATAAAAAATACACTTTTACATTTATCAAATTTGCACAAAATTATAGATCTTACCCTAGTGGAAGATATGAATATAAAGATGAGGTTGTAGGTAAACTTAAAGTAACTAATTTAAATAATAATATTATTATTTATGACGAATCATCTAATATAAATTATGAAGATTATATTATAAATGGTAATGTTATTGTAGGTGATGAATTCTATTTTGGTTTATATGACAAAGAGAACCATTGTTATAATAGTGCTGATTTCACATTAGTAAAAGATTCAACAAATCCTAATCAAATCATTTACAAAGATTTTAGTTATGATGAATATAATTATCTAGACTGTACAAATTATCAAAATCAAAATGATATTCCAATGTTTTTACCAATGGTAGATTTGGTTTTAACAAGACAATAGAATAAATAATTAAAGTAAGCTCACCAAAAAGACTTATTGTATGAACAATAAGTCTTTTTGATGTTATAATTTAAACTTATTTAATAAATATCTAAATATTTTTATATAATTTTGAATTATCTTTAACTCTTTAACATTTTTATTATGGCATCAACATCAGAAGTAGGTCACGCAAAAAATGTAGCAAACTTTCAAGATTTAATTGAGTTTGTTACTGGTTATGGTGCAACCTACAATCCGTCAAAAAACAGTTTAAAATTGCCTCAACTTGTTGCATTAAAAGCAACGGCAGAAACAAAATTAACTGATGTAATTACAAAAAACACCGCTTACAACAACAAAGTAAATGAACGTATGATTGCCTTCGGCAATCTAAAATCATTATCTACTCGTTTAGTAAACGCACTTCAAACAACCGATGCTTCAGATGAAACAATCGACGACGCAAAAGGTTTTAACCGCAAAATGCAAGGTAAAAAAGCGTCTTCTACGCAAACACCAACCGACCCAAACGCACCAGCACCAAACACAATTTCTACGAGCCAACAATCTTACGACCAATTAATTCAACACTTTTCAGGTCTTAAATCTGTTTTAGAAGCCGAGCCAAGTTACACACCAAACGAAACCGAATTACAAGTTGCAACATTAACAACAAAAATTACAGGCCTTAATACAAAAAATACTGCTGTTGCAACTGCTTACACAAACATTAGTAATTCAAGAATTTCAAGAAACGAAACTTTATACACAAGCGAAAGCGGAATTGTTAAAACCGCAAGTGAAGTTAAAAAGTATGTTAAGTCAGTTTTCGGAGCAAGTAGTCCGCAATATGACCAAGTTAGTGGCATAAAGTTCAAAAAATCATAAATATAATTTGAGTACTGCTTAAAAAAAGCTAAAAACAAAAAGACTTATTGCTCACGCAATAAGTCTTTTGTAATTATTATTTAGATAGTTCACTACCCTATTTAGATTTCTTGCTACATCATTTAGATTTATGTCATAAGCATTTAGAATTATAGCATACGCATTTAGAATTATGGCATACGCATTTAGAAATATGGCATACGCATTTAAATATATGCCTTCCGCATTTAAAATTATGGCTTCCGCATTTAGAATTATAGCTTCCGCATTTAAATATATGGCTTCCGCTATTTGAATTATAGCAACTTCTCAAATATTAATAGTTAGTTCTTTAAATCTGATGTTTAGTGTGTCAAAAAAAGTGCAACCTACAACACCGGTTTTGCACAATGGCTGGGTATGGTCTTTTATTATAAAGGGTTGTTTTTAATCTAAATATTTGTTTATGTTTGTTGTGTTCAGTGTACAATCAACGCCACTGCGCAAAGCCGAGCAACGTTAGCGGTTAGTTTACCAAAAAAACGAAAATCATAATGAATTCAAATAATTTTAGTAAAGGGAATATTTTAGAAGCTACAAATAGAAAACTAACAAAAGGTTATCATTACATAATTTACTTCGAAGGATATTCTGACAATGAATTTTGTGGTCTAATGATTACTCATTCTGATTTAAATAGTAATCAAAAAATGGAAATAAATCATTTTGAAAAAGTTGACAAAGATAATAATGCTTATAAAATCACATTTGATGAAACTTTTTTAGTACTTGGAAAGTTTATTAAATCCGAAGAATGGGGACCTTTTAATAAAGTTGGAGATTTAACA
>NZ_AUGN01000023.1 GCF_000422685.1 Flavobacterium gelidilacus DSM 15343
CGGCTTTATTTCAGTTTTGCTGATTGATAACCAAGCCTTAACAAATATAGACAAATTTTAGATTAAAAAAATTCCAAAATAGAAAAAAACCAAACCTGCAAAATTGAATAAAACCGTTGTTGTGCGTTCGGTTTTTTTATTTAGTCTTAAAGTTTATTTGATAATCTTTCATCGGTATTTTCTCAATTGACTTAATTGATTTACCCGAAATAATTAATTTATATTCTTTATTACTCTCCAATTCTACATCAAGAATTATGGTTTTTTTATCTTCTGAATAATTTACTTTCACTATTTTTGGAAAATATTCTTTACCTTCTTTACTATAGTTTATTGAATAACCTTTTCCATAAAGAGTTCTGTCGAAATTTATCGAAATTGTTTTTATTTCATTATTAACTTCTTGTTCATTATTTACAAATTCTGCTATTGATTTAACTTTTGGTCTTTTTTCATCAAACTTTTTTTCAAAAGTTTTAATTTCTTTTGCATATTTTTCAAAAGCTAAAATCAGGTTTGGCATATAATTTTCTAAAGTCGAATATTTATCACGATTATTTTCATAATTTTCTAATTCAATTACTAACTCATTAATCCATAAAAACCCTCTGTTTAATTGCTCTTGAGTTTCTTCTTCGATTTCATTTTTCTCAAAATTATGATCTTTCATATATTTGATAACAGAAGCTCTAACTAGAGATTCATTTATCATTATTTCCCATTTACCATAAGATTGTTTATTCATTTGTTCTTCTACAACTTCAAATATTTCCTTTCCGCTTTTTTCAAGTTCAGTTTTATGAATTTCAGTTAGATAATTAATAAAGCTATGATTAAATTCGTGTAATAAAGTTGAGAAATATATTTCTTTGTCAAATTTAGCAAAACCTAAACTATCAACTTTCCAAGTTCCAATTATTGCATAAACTTCACGTTTTCCGTTTTTAAATTGTATATCAGGACCATAATTTCCTGTTCCATTTCCTAAAGCATTAACGATAATGAATTTTTCATTTGGTTCTTTTCCGTAAAATGATTTATACCAGTTTAAATCAAGTTCATTATAAATTGGAAGAAAGTCAGAACTTGTTTTTCTATAAAGTTCTGAATTTTCTTTAAAGAATTTTTCACATTCAGAATCTGCATAGAATTTTCTTAAAAGCTTAATAAATTTTAGCGAATTTTTCTTCTTCCAACGTTCTTCTGGAATTGAATTTGAAAATTTAACTAGTGGTTTAAAATTTGGCGCAGAACCAAGATGAATAGCCATATTCATAGTTGCATTAAAACCAACACCATCTTCTTCACGAATTTTTTTTATAAATTCAATTAGTTCGTGATTTTTATATTTTCCAAAATGATTTTCAATTTTATCTGTGTAAATTTTGAAAGCTTTAGAATTGTATTCTTTTGCTTCTGCAAGTCTGAAAACAATACTCAAAAGTTCAATTCTTTCATCAACTTTTGGTTTTTCTATAATTTGATTTTCTTGTGAAAATGAAATTGTTACAATTAGTAAAAAAAGCAGTAATATTATCTTCTTCATTTGTAGTTTTTTTCTGCGTTCCGCGAAACTGACGCACAACGTCTCGTGGCTTTGCGAGGTTGCGAACTTCGGAACCGAGATTTTTCTGCTAAGATAGAATTTCTTGCGAAAGATAAACGTGAATTTACCACATAATTCGCAATCTCGCAAAACCGCTGTTATAGGCCGTTTAAATGTTTATCAATTCTATTTAATATTCTATCACGCTTTCTTTCCCAAGTAGAATTATTCGAACTTTTCTGCAAATTGAAAATTTCTTCGATTTGACTTTTAAAATGGCTTAATGACTGTGGATTATTAATTTTGAACCCTTGCGTTAATGGAATGACACCTTTAATATCTTTAAAATCCATCGGAGGAATTAATATTGGAATGTGTTGGTTTGTTTTCATCCACGTTGCACCCATTTCGCATAAACTAATTGGACTCGAATAAAAATTATTAGAGAGAAGAAACAGTACTAAAACCTCGCTATTCAATTCTTCTTTTATTCGGTCTAAAAAATCCTCTCCAAAATTAATGCCGTATCCTTCGAAAGATGAACAAAAAATTTGTGTGCTATTTAAACCTATTGTCTCTAAAATGTCAATTAGTTCTTCGACAATATTTTTATCTAGCGATGAATGACTAATAAATACTTTACTAATTAAAGAATCTGGATTTTGATTAATTTCAATTTCTTCTTCAACGTCGTCTTTAAATTCTTCAATATAATTCATAATTGATTTTATAACTGTGCTAAAACTTCGACGGTAATACTCAAGATGACTTGGTCGATAATCAATTCCCGATACTTGCATACCATTATATGAAAATTTTAGATTATTAAGTTGTTTTACTTCTATTGATTCAGTATCAAATAATTTTATAAAAGTTCTTTCAACCAAATTTTTCCAACTTTTGAATTCAGAGTCGTTAGCACTTTCGTTAGTAATATCTTTTGATTTTTCTAAAAGTCTATTTAATAGTTCAATTTTTCTTGATGTTTTCATATTTCGGTATAAATGGCCTATAACGGTTCGCGGCTTTATTTCAGTTTTGCTGATTGATAACCAAGCCTTAACAAATATAGACAAATTTTAGATTAAAAAAATTCCAAAATAGAAAATGACCAAGCTTGCAAAATTGAATAAAACCGTTGTTAGGCACAGGTATTTTTTATTTGAAAAGACTTTTAATTTTAAACCAAAAACTATCTTCTTTTAAATTAATTTGTTTTTCCAAGCTTGCTTTCTCTTTAAGGTTTGCTTCATTATTCTTTTCAGCTAATTTATCTAAAAACTTTACAGGATCAGTTAAGAAAGCTGCTGCATTTGATTTTTTTAAATCCGCGATAATTATTTGAAAATCTGGCTCAAATAAATAACCTTTTGTATTAAAAACCATTAATTCATTATCTGCACATATTTTTAAAATACCTCGCAGAAACTTATCTAAGTTTTCTTTAGTTCGCAAATCAGTTCTAAATTGAAATTCTGAAATAATTTTAGTTTCTTTATTGTATGAAATATGTGCATCATTATCTTCATTTAATTCAGAATTACCTTTCCAACCTATAAAACCCGAATCATCATCGCTCCAATCTCCTCGTTTAACATATAAATCAAATTGTTTGGCAATTTTTTCAATATTAAGATTTGTTTTTAACCACCATTTTATTGTTTTAGCATCTTCAAATTTAGGTTCTGGGAATCCATCACCAGAAGTTCTGTTTTTCCAGTAATTTTCCCAACCATCAAAGTCAATAAAAAGTTTTTCAGGTAATTCACCATACTTTTCAATTATAGATTTTTTAGGAATTATATTTAATTGATATTGCCAAATTGCCATATTTTTACGATTTTTTTTCGGCTTGTGCCTAACGGGTTGCGGCTAGCGAAAGCGGTTTGAATTAATCACTGACCACAACAAATATAGAACAAAATTACGAATCATAGAGGTTTTTCCGAAGGAAAAACCAAGCCTAAGCCGTTTTTGCTAACCGTTGTTGTGCGACGTATTTTGCAAATACTGACGCATTTTAAACCCTAATTATTTTAATAAAATTTATTAATCTTTACTTTTCGGTGGTGGTGGTGGATTTTTCATATTTGGAACACTTCCTTTTATTGTAATTTCACCATTTCCTGGAACATTGTTTGCTTTTCCACTTGGTTGACTTTTTGGGTTTTGTCCGTTTTTATCGTTACTCATAATTATGATATTTATTAATGTATTGATTTGTTTCTATTTCTGTAATATTCATTAGTCTTTTATATCTTTTTATATCAAGTTTACAATCTAATTCTTCTATTTTTTCCCAATCAGATTTTCTTAATTTAAAATACCTATCAATTGCCGTTTCTTCATTAATTTTTTTATAGTGAAGTTCAGTCCATAATCTTTCTAGCTTATTAAAATATCTAGTGTACATTAGTCTTAAATCGCTAATTTCTTCAATTTCTTTATCAGAACGAATTAATTGATTTTCAATTAGAAGAACTAATTGCATTATTGAAATTAAAATAAAAGCTAACCAAGTATAATTTTCAAAATATTTCCATCCTAAAACACCGCTTACAGAAATTACAAGAGTCATTATGGCAAATGATTTTTTTAAAGTACGCTGAACTGAAAGATATTTAGTCAAGTAAATTTCTCCATACTTTTTGTCTATCATTTCATACCAAATTTTATTCGTCATTCTGTTTTTTTATGTTGCACAACGTTTCTTGGCTTTGCGAGGTTGTGGACTAAATAAGCCGAAATTTTCGATTAATTACTGACCTCAAAGATAGTATAAAACTTTGAATTAAGCACCGAAACCGCAATCTTGCAAAACCGATGTTGCAAGAAGCCTTTTTTCTTTTAGTATTTGTTATTTTTCTATTAACCATTATAAAATTACTATACAATATTACAAGTTACGGATGTAATAATAGGTTTTGTTTATTCGTTATTATGTTTTGCGTATTTAAAAATAGGTTCTATCTATTCAATAATACATATTACGGATTTAATAATAGACATTGCGTATTTAGTATTATGACTTATCTATTCAATATTAGGTTTTACGTATTAAATAATATAAATTATTGGTTTAATAATAGAAGTTGCGGATTAATAATTAGTTTCTTTCTATTTTTTTTTTATTTGTTAGTATCTTATTGTTAAAAGTAGAAAGAGTATTACAAAAGGACGATAGCCCTTTTGTAATACTTCTTTTTTATTTATTGTCTTTGAATTGTAATTTTACGATTGCGTTATAATATGGTTTGCCAGCTTCTCCTAAAGATTTTAAATATGCTTTAATGTCTTTAATTAATTGTATAACATTTGTTTCGTTGCTATACAAAACATTGTTACGGTTTTTGCGTGCGGTTATTAAAGCGTTACCTGCTGAATTTACTGCTGTACTTAAAGCAACAAGATTTGTATGCAATGTTTGAAAACTTACAATTTGTATTTCTGTTTCATTTGGTTCGTATTGTGAGTGTGAAGCTAATTGATTTGTATATGTTTCTAAATTAGCAATTCGGCTGTCATAACTCATTTGTGAGGTAGAAACCCATTCATTTTCTGTCGTTTCTGGGTTTACGCTTCTTGGCTTTTGGTCACCACGTATTTTTTTTGCTAAATTGGTTATATTTTCTTTGTCAGTAGAAGAAATATCTATAGATTTTGAATAGTTTGATGATTTTGTCATTAGTTTACCTAATGGCAAAATAGCAATTTCACGAGCCGAAACTGCATTCTTATAAATTGGTTTTTTGTTGTTGAGTTCTGTAATTACAGATTGTAAAGAAGTTCGTATTGGGTTGAGATTTACCAATTGTATTTTAACGTTTGAAGGATTGTATAAAGAACCCATTTCTTCTAATACTTGATAAGCGGTGCTAAAATTTGCCACATTTTTATTGTGACCTGTTTCTGTTGTTGAAGCCATAATTTAAAAATTTAATTTGTTATTATTTACAAATGTATAAAAATTAATAAATTAAAAACGATACTCTATTTTTAATAAAAAATATCTTGGTTGTAATCTATATTCTGTTTTAGAGATGTAGATGTCTGAAACACTATAATTATTAAAAGTTTCTGTGTTGAAAAGGTTATTTCCAGAAAGGAGAAAAGTTAATTTATTTTCCATAACAACATAACGTGTTTCTAAATCTAAAAAATAATATGTGTTGTTGTCTTTGTCTAAATTGCCAAAAAAGTAGCGTTCAGACTGCAATTGTATATTAAATTTTTTACTGAATATAAATGATAAATCAAGAAAACTCATATTATCTGTAAAAGAATTCTCAACAATTGTTTTTACTTGATTATCATTCCACTTTGAACCAATATGATAATTAAAAAAACCTTTATAACTTGAGCGTAATTCAAAACCATAATTTAAGTTTAAATTATTTATCTCTCTTAAATTTGAATTATTTACTATATTTTTAAAATTAGTTTTAGTAGCACTTAAATTAATTTTTAAATTTGATTTAATTGATTTAAAATATCTATCAATATTTGAAGATATTGATAAAAACTCTCTGTCTTTAATAATTAATTTTTCAGATTGCGCAAAATTTTGAGAAATTATAGAATTAGTACTATAGAAGTCATTATTTTTTGAATATAAAATAAATGTGTTTGCAAAAAATTTGTCACCCCAACTGCCGTAAGTATAATTAAAAATAGCAGATGATGAAATTAGTTGATTAAATTCTTCTAATCCTTTGGAAAAAGAACGAAAACCAGTTTGCACAAAACCTGAATATATGTCTAAAACACCTGCATTTGTTGTGTTATATGAATATGATATTAGAATTTTATTTTTCTCATTTATTTTCCAATCTAAACCTACTTTTGGAATTATTATAAATGGATTTTGATTTTTTTTAGTACTATACTCGTCTATTTGATTAAATAACTGATGAAAATCAGATTGCGTTAATAATGAATAGTTCCCAAATTTGAAACGATATTTAGCAGAAAAATATAAGTCGTTTGTTAAATATGTTAGATTGTTTTGATAATTAATTGGTAAAGAAATAGTGTTTTCGTTATTTAGTAACTCAAATCGTGTTTTTAAATAATCAATTCTTATTTGATTTCCTATTTTTATTTCTAACAAGTCATCGTTTTTTTTCTTATCTAATACATGAGCTTCAAGACCACCAAATTGCATTTGATTTTGACTAAATTGTTTAGTATTATTTGCGTTATCTGAAAATAAATCATTTAGATTAAATTGATTTACAGAATAATTTTGTGGTGTCTTTTCGTTTATATATCTGCTTGAAAATATAAATACTTTGTTTTCTTTGTACTTATTAGTAAAGATTAGTTTTTGGTCAAATAGTTTATTATTACTCGTTAATTTTTCATTTAATAATTCATTATTGAAAAGTAAATTACTTCTGTTTTTTTGATTGGTTTTGTTAAATTTTCCTGAATATTCAAATGTTTTATTTTTTGAAATATCGTATGTTAAGTCAATTTTACCAAAGCCTGTTATTTGCTTTTTTTTACCTACAAAATTTTCTATATTTTGAAAATTGTTACTACCAACAGAAAATTTTTGTAAACTATTTTTAAAAAAATCATTTTCATCAGTATTTAAAAAAGCCAAAGTTTTAAGTTTAATTCTATTTGAAAGCGTAAAGATGCTATTCAAAGAAAGTATTTCTGCGTTATTAAAATTAACCCTTTTTTGTTTTAAATTTGGTAAATCTGAACTTAATCCTAACAAAGTATTTACCGTTTGATTATCACCTAAACTACCTGCCTCATCGTATCGAAAAGGTCTAATAAGTTGGTTGATATCACCAACAGCATCATAACCTATATTGTTTAAATTTGTTAAAAAATAATGTTTATTTTTTTTACCAAAATTCATCAAGTTACTTTTTACTTCGTAACGGTTTTCTGAAAACAAACCATAACCTAATTGCATATTGCCAAACCAAACCCTTTTTGCATCTTCATTTAATGTTAAATTTAAGGCTACTTTATTACTGTTTTCTATGCCTTTTAAATGTTTATTGTTTGAATAATTTTGTAAGAGTTCAATCTTATCAATTGGATTTACAGGCATATTTTTAGTTAATATTTTATATCCTTTTTCAAACATATCATCACCATCTATCATTACTTTTTCAATTTCTTGAGTACCAATTTTTATTGTTCCATTTTCGTCAATATTAAGGTTTGGGATTTTTTTTAGTAAATCTTCTACTACTTGCTCATTACCTTGCAAAAAAGATTTAGCATCGAAAACAATGGTATCTTTTTTAATGAGTATTGGACGTGAGGATTCAAGAATAACTTCTTCCAATTTAATTGGCATATACTTTAAATCAATATCTAACTTGATTAATTTATCGCTATCTAAAATTTTAATGGATTTAATTACAGTTTCATAGTTTAATGAACTGAATTCAATAGTAAATGTTCCTCTTTGTTCTGTTTTTATTAAATATTTGTTTTCATAATCTGAAAAACTGTATTCTATTGTCTCATCACCAGATTTTAAAAGAATAGTTGTAAGAATTTGATTGCTTTCATTATTGTTTTCAAAATTTATATTACCAGTTATATTAGTTTGAGAATATGAAATAAAAAAAGGAAAAAACATAAAAGCTAAAAGGGTTATTATTTTAATCATTTAGTAATTTTAATAATTTAAAACTTTATATTTAAAATTAATAGTTTTTGAGTTAAAATGAATTATTTAAAGTATGTTTGAGTTCTCCATTCATTAGTTGGTTCTTTTTCTTGGTCTGTAGAATATTCAAAACCAACATTTAAATCATTACGGTTTGAATTTCTTGCTTTTACAATTTGAATTTTATCTTTTATAGCATCTGTACGAAGTTTGTCAAATTCTTTAAAAGTTACTTTTTTGTATTTGGAATTTTCTTTGATTAATGAATTAATATCTATCTTAGTTTTAGTATATGGATAAGAGATAGTTTTTGCTTCCCATTTATAAATGCCTTCTTTATCTTCTGCTGATAATATTAGACCTGGTAGACCATTAAATTTCCATGGACCTAATGAAATTGGAATTTTTTCTGTATACCATACTTCATAAGTTCTACCTCTAAAAACGGTTGTAGCCTTTTTACATAAATATGTATTAATTTTTTTTTGCTCTTTGGTTAACTTCCATTCCATTTTAGGTAAATTTTCATTTACAGCATATTTTTTCTTCAAAAAAATATTCTCATCTAATCTTTCTGTGAGAATATTTGTTTTGCGATTAATTATTATTTCAGATAATTTATCTTCTATATTAGTAACACCAAACGATTCAGAATCTTTTGAATCTCCTTTTTTTTCTTTTTTTACGATAGAAGATCCATAATAAGAAAAGTCATTAGAAACTATCAAAGAACCTAAATCAATATTTATTATTTTAGGAGTAAAAATTCGATATTCATTGTATTCAACTTTTAATAAATTGTTTTTGGAGTTTTGAGAAAATGAAAAAGTTGAAAATATAATTAGAAAAAATAAAAATTTTGAATTCATAAAAATTAGTGTTTGAAGTTAAATAATTAATAATGGGTAGTATAATAATCTAATATTATTGCTACCCATTAACTTTTTATAGTATTTATTTATGGATTCATAGCTTGCCAACTTGCAAGTGCAGCATTTAATGCTACTTGACTACCACATCCTACATTATCAGGCATGTCGTTAATGTTAACATAACCTAAAGTTTGACCTGTGTTTGCATTGTAAACTCTGTATCTACAATTGTGCAAAACATCTTCATTTGAGTTTACTGATGTAAATGAACTCAAAGAAATAAACGCTACGGCAATTAAGCCAAAAAATACTTTTTTCATTTTTTTGTTGTTTTGTCTTCATTTTGTGGGCAGTAATCACAAAACTTCAACTTTAAATTATTAAATAAAACTGCCTATGTTTAAAACCTTTTATTTTAACAATGTTTTTTTATTATAACAAAACTAAACTTTATTATCAATAATTAATCTTTTTTTTTATTTTTTTTACTAACCAATAAGTTGGTTTTACCTTAAGATTAATTTATTTAATTTTCTTTATAATTTTATTATAACGTCATGTTTTTCAACGGTTTCTTGCAACGTCCTGTGGCTTTATTTCAGTTGCGAACTACGGAACTGTATTTTTCTGCCAACACTAAACGTAATGCGAAACGTGAACGTGATTTAACTACAAAACTCGCAATTGAATAAAACCGCTGTTATGCGTTCGGCTTTTTAAACGTAATTATTAATTATAAAAACTAAAATATATGAATATTCAAGACGAATTACAAAAAATACACCATCAATTTGGAACAAGTGAAAAAGCTAACTATGAAATTCAAAAACTTTTTGATAAACAAAAAAAACAAAGTGATTTATTGACAATTGCTTTTTCCGGAATGCTTATAGAAATGCCAAATAATAAATTAGAAAGCAAAACTATAAAGGAACATTATTCAGATTTCAAAACGTATTTAGATACACGTTCCAACCAAGCTGACGCATAACGTCTCGTGGCTTTGCGAGGTTGCGAACTTCGGAACCGAGATTTTTCTGCTAAGATAATATTTCTTGCGAAAGATAAACTTGAATTTTGCACTTATTTCGCAATCTCGCAAAACCGCTGTTAGTAGCCGTTATTTTTTTTCATTTTTCTCCCAACGTTTTTCCATTTCTGATAATTGTGTTTCACGGTCATAATCTTTTAGCTCATTTCTTTTATTATATCGATAACCGCTTAGGATAATTTGACTTTCTAGACCAATTGCGTAACCTTGTTCTGTTTTTTGAGTAGGCACAAGCATAAATGGCACATCTCGTGGTTGGTTTTTTAGAAAATCCCTCATAAGCTTATCATTGGCATACTTAGTATTACGCCAAAAAGACATTTCCATTACTAATTGCTCATGAACTTTATCTTTTTTTGATTTATTTTTAAAATTTTCTAATTCGACTGCATCATGTAATTCTTTTAATCTTTTTCGCCCAGGATTTGCATACAAGTAAAAAGTGTACGATCCATTCGGCTCTTCAACAATTGAAAAAATTATATTTCCCTCACTATCATTAGATTTATCAGTATTCCATGTTTTTAAATAGTTAAAGAATTTTTCGCCATATTCAAGATTTTTATAAATCAAGCCAACAAAATTGACATTCTTTACATAATCAGGATCAGAAACTGTCATAACATTTTTCCATTCTGAATAATCGATTTCAAAATCAGGAGGCAGTTGTACTACCATACTAGAATATTTTACAATCGCTCTGTCAAATATGAATGAAAGTAAAAATAAGAATAAACCAATACTTACGCTTATAAAATAATTTTCGATAGAAAGAAATATGGTTATAAAACCTACTATTCCAATTGTCCAAACAATATATTTTAAAGGTTTTTCAAATTTTTCATGAACATGAAGCTTCGGTAATAAACCTTCCTTTCTGAATTCAATTAAACTTCGAGAATCAATTAACCATTTTCCGCGTTTAAATTTCATGTTTTATAGATTGTGGTGAGTGATAATGGCTACTAACGGTTCGCGGCTTTATTTCAGTTTTGCTGATTGATAAACAAGCCTTAACAAATATAAACAAATTTTTGATTTAAAAACTTTCCAAAATAGAAAAAGACCAAACCTGCAAAATTGAATAAAACCGTTGTTGTGGTTTCGTAATAACTTTAATTCAAATTGCGTCAATTCAGAATGAATTTATGTATTTTGAATTTAAAGAATCAACACAAAGATTTTCCACAAAGAAATTCACACAAACTTTTCGACAAAGTTCAGTTTTTTTGTTTTTAAAATGATTTTGATGATTAAATGATTTTCA
>NZ_AUGN01000024.1 GCF_000422685.1 Flavobacterium gelidilacus DSM 15343
CCATGTGCTGGAGATGAGACAGTGGGAGTTCAAGTGATTAATTATCCACATTTCTTTACACCAAATGGCGATGGAATAAATGACACATGGAATATTAGAGGATTAAATGGTCAAGAAACCGCAAAAATTTATATCTTTGACCGCTACGGAAAATTATTGAAACAAATTAGTCCATTAGATAGCGGAGGTTGGAACGGAACATTTAACGGACAACCACTACCAGCAACGGATTATTGGTTCACGGTAGATTTTTATGAAATTACAACAAACGGTATATTAATACCAAAACAATTTAAAGCTCACTTTTCATTAAAACGATAATAGACTTTAAATAATAAGATTAAAAAAAGGCTTTCTCAATTGAGAAAGCCTTTTTGTTTTTATTAAACACGAACCATGAACAAATGTTAAGTTTAGGTGCTGTATTTTTAACCTTTATTTATTCTAATTTTAAATAATGATGTTGTAAATTTGTACTCAAATAATTTTGAAATGTTAGACATCCAAAAAATACGTGCTCAATTTCCTATTCTTTCACAAAAAGTTAATGGAAAACCTCTGGTTTATTTTGATAATGGAGCCACTTCACAAAAACCTCAAATTGTAATTGACTCTATCGTTGACTATTATTCAAGATATAATGCCAATATTCATCGTGGGGTTCATACTTTGAGTCAATTGGCTACAGATGCTTACGAACAAGCACGTTTAAAGATTCAAAATCATTTTAATGCCAAAGAATCTTATGAAATAATTTTTACTTCAGGAACAACCGAAAGTATTAATTTAGTGGCAAATGGCTTTGAATCAATTCTTCAAAAAGGAGATGAAATTATTGTTTCGGCTTTAGAACATCACAGTAATATTGTCCCTTGGCAAATGCTTTGTGAAAAAAAAGGAGCAATTCTTAAAATAATTCCAATGAATATTCAAGGAGAATTGATTATGGAAGAATATGATAAATTACTTTCAACCAAAACAAAATTGGTGCTTTGTAATCATATTTCAAATGCATTAGGAACTTTAAATCCAATTGAAGAAATCATCGAAAAAGCACATAATGTTGGTGCAGCAGTCTTAATTGATGGAGCACAAGCATGCCCACATTTAAAACCAGATGTTCAGGCGTTAAATGTTGATTTTTATGTGACTTCAGCTCATAAAATGTGCGGACCAACAGGTATTGGAATACTATATGGCAAAGAAGAATGGTTAGGAAAATTACCTCCTTATAAAGGAGGTGGAGAAATGATAGCAACAGTTACTTTCGAAAAAACAACTTACGCAGATTTACCTCATAAGTTTGAAGCAGGAACGCCAAATATTTCTGGTGGAATAGCTTTCGGAACTGCAATTGATTACATGAACTCAATAGGATTTGATGATATTGCAGTTTATGAGCATGAATTATTAGTCTATGGAACGGAAAAAATAAAAGAAATTGAAGGTGTAACTATTTATGGCCCAAACGACTTGTCTAAAAAAGCATCTGTAATATCTTTTAACGTAGACGGAATACATCCTTATGATATTGGCACGATTATAGATAAATTAGGCATAGCAGTACGAACCGGACACCATTGTGCTCAGCCAATTATGGATTTCTATAAAATTCCAGGTACAATTAGAGCAAGTTTTGCTTTTTACAATACCAAAGAAGAAATTGATATCTTTGTAGAAGCTGTTAAAAAAGCAAAAATGATGTTGTCTTAAAAACTAGAAATTATGAAACTATTACTTACGATTTTTTTGAGTATTTTCCTTGCTAAAGGATGTTCTGAATATAAAGATTTAGAGAAAGTTAAAATGGTATATGATGCTAACAGTAGAGGATATCATAAAACAATTACTATAGAGAACAAAACGTTTTTTGTTACTAATTCAAGAGATGAAAAAGCTCATGAGGTTAAATTAACAGATGCAGAATGGAAATCAATAGCCGATTTATTTAATAAAGTAGATTTAACCACTTACAATAAATTAGAAGGTCCAACTCAAGAACGTTACTATGATGGAAAGCCTCCTGCAAATTTAACAATCACTAAAGACGAAGTGGTTTATGCAACTTTGGGTTTTGACCATACAATTCCACCAACTCAAATTAAAGATTTGGTTGATACAATTTTAAAATTATCAGAAAAGAAATAATTCAGCATGCAAATTAAAGAAATACAAGACGAAATAGTAGATGAATTCTCCATGTTTGAAGATTGGATGCAACGTTATGAATACATCATTGAACTTGGTAAATCATTACCATTAATTGAGGAAAAATATAAAACTGAAGATAATATTATCAAAGGTTGTCAGTCTAAAGTTTGGGTTCACGGAGAAGAACAAGGAGAAAATATAGTTTTTACTGCTGATAGTGATGCAATTTTAACTAAAGGAATTATTGCAATTCTAATTCGTGCTTTTTCAAACCAAAAACCGGAAGCTATTTTAGAAGCTAACACAGCTTTTATAGACGAAATAGGGTTAAAAGAACATTTATCTCCAACTAGAGCTAATGGTTTAGTTTCGATGATTAAACAAATAAAAATGTATGCTTTGGCATTTCAAGCAAAGCAATCTAATTAATTAAACATATAAGTCATATAAGTTTTAGTAATAGAAAATAATAATGAATGTTACAAAGAGTTATTTAAAAGATTTAGTTTATCAGATAAATGGGTCAGCAATTGAAGTACATAAAAAGATTGGTCCAGGTTTATTAGAATCTGTTTATCATCAATGTTTAAGTAAAGAATTTGAATTAAGAAAAATTAATTTTAAATCTGAACTTGAAATTCCTATAAATTATAAAGGATTTGAATTACATTCTAAATTAAGATGTGATTTTTTAATAGAAGATCTTTTAGTAGTTGAGTTAAAGTCTGTAGTTGAAATGAACCCACTATTTGAAGCACAATTACTGACTTACATGAACTTATTAAATGCGCCAATTGGTTTACTAATAAATTTCAATGTAAAAAATATTTTTTACGAAGGACAAAGAACATATGTTAACAAACTTTATAATGAATTATGGGATTAAAACTTATATGACTTATATGTTTAAAATAAATAATTATAACAGTAGTATTTTAAATAAAAGATACTAAAAAATTCAGCATAAAATGGAAGAATATAAAGACACAGTAAACCTAGGTGAAGACGTAGTAAAAACATTAAAATCAATTTATGATCCAGAAATTCCTGTGGATATTTATGAATTAGGTTTAATTTATGATGTGATGATAAACGAAGATAATGATGTTAAAATTTTAATGACATTAACTTCGCCAAATTGTCCAGTAGCAGAAACTTTACCACTTGAAGTGGAAGAAAAAGTAAAATCTATTGATGTAGTTAAATCATGTGAAGTTGAAATTACTTTCGATCCACCATGGAGTAAAGATTTAATGAGCGAAGAAGCTAAATTAGAACTAGGAATGCTTTAAATTCAGTAATCAGTGCTCAGTTAATAGTCGGCAGTTTTGCTACTGAACACTTTTTTTTAAACACTGAACACTAAAAAATGGCTCGTTTTCAACCAAAATCACTAAAAGATACTAAGAAAATTGGATTAAAAGATTCTTTTAATTCACTTACTTATATACCTCGTTTTTTCAAAGAAATTTGGAGAACTAATAAAAAGCTGTTTTTAATTTCTACATTTTGTAGGTTAATTGCAGCTTTATTGCCTGTTGTAATTCTTTGGGTTGGAAAAATCATTATTGATGAAATTATAAGAATTACATCGCAAGGTGAAAAAGACTTTTCAGAACTTTGGAAATACGTTTTGTTAGAATTTATTCTAGTAGTTCTTTCCGATTTAATGAGCAGAGCTATTTCATTGACTGATGGAATTTTAGGAGATCAATACAACATCAATACTTCGGTTAAAATTATTGAAAAAACCAATGAAGTTGACATTAGTCTTTTAGAAAATTCTGAATTTTACGACAAACTAGAAAGAGCAAGAACCCAAACTATGGGAAGAGTTGACTTAATGTCTAATGTTCTTGGTCAAGCTCAAACCACAATTTCAATTATAACTTTAGTAGCAGGTTTAATTTATTTTGAACCTTACCTGATTATTCTTTTAGTTTTAAGTATTATTCCATCTTTTATTAATGAAGTTCGTTTTAGTCAACAACAATATTCATTAGCAAGAAGTTGGACAGCTGAAAGAAGAGAATTAGATTACTTAAGGTTTATAGGAGCAAATGACAAAACGGCCAAAGAAATCAAGCTTTTTGGATTAACCAATTTTGTAGTAAATCGCTTTAAAAATCTAGCGAATAAATATTTTAACTTGAACAAAACATTAGTCATAAAACGTTCAAGTTATGGTTTTTTGTTTAATTTATTAGGTTCTATAAGTTATTATGCAGCTTATGTTTTTATCATTTATCGTGTTTTATCAGGTGTGATTACTTTAGGTGAATTGACTTTCCTTTCAGGAAGTTTTAACCGATTGATGAAAAGTTTGCAAGATTTTTTCTCTAAATTTACTCGTATTTCTGAAAGTTCATTATACTTGAAAGACTATTTTGATTTTATTGATATTTCGATTGTACCAAAAACAGCTGAAGATATTCCTCTACCAAAAGTGATTCAAAAAGGATTTGAATTTAAAAATGTTTTTTTTGCTTATCCAGAATCGGAAAATCAAATTTTAAAAGATGTTAGTTTTTCCATAAAAGCAGGTGAAAAAATAGCTTTTGTTGGACAAAATGGAGCAGGTAAAACAACGTTAACTAAATTGTTACTTCGTTTTTACGAACCGACTTCAGGAGAAATTTTATTAGACGGAATCAATATAAATCGATACAACAAAAGCGAATATCAAGCTTATTTTGGTGTTTTATTTCAGGATTTTTTCAGATATGAATTCACAGTAAAAGAAAACATAGCGATTGGAAAAATTGACGAAATCGAAAATCAAGCACGAATTGAAAAAGCTGCAGAATTAAGTCTTGCAGATGAAGTAGTTTCAGAACTAACAAATGGTTATGAGCAACAATTAGGAAAACGATTCGTAAAAGGGCAAGAACTTTCTGGTGGTCAATGGCAAAAAATTGCTTTGGCAAGAGCTTATATGAAAAATGCTGAAGTCATGATTTTAGACGAACCTACGTCAGCACTTGATGCAAAAGCAGAAAGCGAAGTATTTGAACGATTTATTCATTTAATTAAAAATAAAACTAGTGTTATAATTTCACACCGATTTAGTACAGTTCGTCAAGCAGATAGGATTATAGTTTTACAAGAAGGAACAATTTTAGAATCTGGAACACACGAAGAGTTAATGGCAAATAAAAGGTTATATGCACAATTATTCACACTTCAAGCAGAAGGATATCAATAAACATGGAAAAAGAAATAATAAATAAAGTAGCGAATAGTGTTTTGGAAGTTTTTGATTTAGAAGACTATTTTCCAAAACAAGCCATCCAATCTGTTGATATTTCTCAATGGTTGGTTGAAGGTTTTTTGTTAAAAGAAAAAGATTTCAGAGAATCTTTAAAAAACTTCGATTGGTCACAATATAAAGACACTTATGTTTCAATTTATTGTTCGACAGATGCTATTTTACCTGCTTGGACTTTTGCTCTAGTTTCAGTTTACCTTCAACCTTATGCATTAAAAGTTGTTTCTGGAAATAAAAAGGATTTACTTTTAAACATTTATCAAGAGACATTAAACCAAATTGATTTTTCAATTTACGATAAAAAACCTGTTATCTTAAAAGGTTGTTCAAATAAACCTGTTCCGCAGGAAGCTTATGTTTTAGCTATTCAAAAAATAATGCCTTATGCAAAAAGTGTAATGTTTGGTGAGGCTTGTTCAGCAGTTCCGTTGTTTAAATCGGTTAAATAGTGTTTTTTATCGATTAAAATTGTACTTGTACAAGAAAAATTGGCGTAAAATATGTCAAGTATTATCTTTGCATTTCAAATTTAAATTAAATAAAATGAAAAAAATACTACTAAGTTTATTATTAGTTTCTTCAATTGGATTTGCACAAGATACTGAGAAAGAAAATCTAAAAAGAACAGAAGAAGCAGCTGCAAAAGTTGGAGAAGAAAAACCTGACGGTTGGGCAAAATCGGGTACGTTTTCACTTATAGGAAATCAATCTACATTTAATAATTGGTTAGCTGGTGGACAAAGTAGTCTTTCAGGTAATATTTTAGTTAACTATGATTTCAATTACAAAAAAGGGGATTGGTCTTGGGATAACAAATTGATGGCTGGCTATGGTATCACAAAATTAAAAGATGCAGATTTACAAAAATCTGATGATAGATTGCAGTTCAACTCTTTGTTAGGTAAAAAAGCTTCGGGTCTTTGGTATTATTCAGCTTTCTTTAACTTTAAAACACAACTGGATACAGGTTTAGATCCTGATACGCAGACCACAAAAATTTCACATTTCTTTTCTCCGGCTTATTTTCAATTTGGACCTGGTATGATGTGGAAAAAAAGCGATAATTTAAAATTCAATATCGCTCCAGCTACTTCAAAATTAATTATTGTTCATGATGAATTTACTCAATTAGGTTCTTCTTTTGGAGTTGAACAAGGAGATACTTCAAGATATGAATTTGGTGCTGCTTTAAGTGGTTATTATAAATTTAATATAATGGCAAATGTTTCATTTGAAAACATTTTAAATTTATATTCAAACTATTTAGAAGACCCACAAAATGTTGATTTAGATTACCAATTAAACATTGTAATGACAATTAATAAATATTTATCTACTAACTTTACATTCCAAACCATTTATGATGACAATGCCTTTAGAGGTTTTCAAACACGTCAAAATATTGGTTTAGGTGTTAATTATGGATTCTAATACATCAGAATTATTTATAAAAAAAGTCCCAAGTTTAAAACTTGGGACTTTTTTTATTCTTCATCTTTCTCGATTGCTTCACTATATTCAGGATATAAAAATTTATTGTAAGGAAATCTTGTGATGTGTATTTCTCTTACTGCTTCATATACTTTTTCTCTAAATTCTTCGAAATTTGTTTTATCAGTTGCTGAGATAAACAAAGCGTTTTCTGTTCCAACGTTATTCATCCAAGTTTTTTTCCACTCTTCTAAAGAATAATGTTTTGGTTCTCTTTCAGTTACCAAATCATCTTCGGCTAAATAAACAGGTTTATAAGCGTCAATTTTATTGAAGACCATAATTATTTGTTTGTCATCACTTTTAATGTCTTTTAAAATCTGATTTACAGATTCAATATGATGCTCAAATTCAGGATGTGAAATATCTACGACATGTAGTAATAAATCAGCTTCACGAACTTCATCTAGTGTGCTTTTGAAAGAATCAATTAATTGAGTAGGAAGTTTTCTAATAAACCCAACTGTATCAGATAATAAAAAAGGTAGATTTTTAATTACTGTTTTTCTGACTGTTGTGTCAAGCGTTGCAAATAATTTATTTTCTACAAAGACATCACTTTTACCTACAGCATTCATTAATGTTGATTTTCCAACATTCGTATAGCCAACTAGAGCAACTCGTACCATTGCACCACGATTACCTCTTTGCGTAGCCATTTGTTTGTCGATAGCTTTAATTTTGTCTTTCAACAAAGCAATTCTATCTCTTACAATACGTCTATCTGTTTCAATTTCAGTTTCTCCAGGTCCACGCATTCCAATTCCACCTCGTTGTCTTTCTAAGTGGGTCCACATTCCAGAAAGTCTAGGTAATAAATATATACATTGAGCAAGCTCTACTTGAGTACGAGCATATGAAGTTTGAGCACGTTGTGCAAATATGTCTAAAATTAGATTAGTTCTGTCTAATACTTTGATGTCAAATACCTTAGTAATATTTTTTTGTTGAGAAGGTGTCAATTCATCATCAAAAATAACGGTTGAAACATCATTTTCTTTAATGAAAGTCGCGATTTCTTCAAGTTTCCCTGTACCAACAAAAGTCTTAGGGTTTGGTTTATCCATTTTCTGAGAAAATTGCTTAATTACCTCACCACCAGCAGTAAATGTTAAAAACTCAAGTTCATCAAGATATTCTTTTAACTTTTCTTCGTCTTGATTTTGTGTTACAATTCCAACTATTACTGTTTTTTCAAAATTTATTATCTCTTTTTCAATCATATTCTCTAGGAAGTTGAATTATTTTTCAACAAATTTAACATAAAATGTTAATAAAACCCTTTTAGTTTTCAAAATAATAATTACTTTTGGGGATAAATCAAACCAAACAAACAATAAATGATGAAAAAAATTACGCTATTAATTGTAATGCTGTTCTTTTCTCTTCTTGGCTTTTCTCAACCAGCCTTGACAGAAGATTTTGAAGGAACATCATTACCGGCCGCAGGAAACTGGGCTTTAACCTCAGGAAACTGGAAGGTTTTTGATAATGGAATAGGAACTGCTCAATCTTGGGGAGTGATTCCGGCACCAAATTCTTGTAATGGGCGCTCTGCTTATTTAAATAGAGAAAACGTTACAGATGGAACCTTCGCAGAAGACTGGTTAGTAACACCTCAAGTAACAATACCAACTAATGGTCAATTGCATTTTTCTACAAAACAAACTTTAGCAGCCAATTTTGGGAGTATTTATACTATAAGGGTATCACTTACTTCTCAAACAAATGCTGGTTCATTTACGACTATTCAGACATGGAATGAAACAGAATTGAATGCTGTTTATGATGTTTGTGAAGAGAAAGTAGTTCAATTTCCAGCGGCTTACGTAGGACAACAAGTTTATGTGGCCTTTGTAATGACAAATGACAATGGTGACCGTTGGATTGTTGATGATGTTAGCATTGTAGAACAATGTTTAGATCCGACAGTTCAAACAGCAACTAACGCAACATTAACAGGAGCAACTTTAGGCTGGGATAATCCAAGTGGAGCTTCTCAATGGGAAGTTGAAATTGTAGGTACAGGAGCAACACCAACAGGAACAGGAACACTAGTTAGTTCTAATCCTTACCCAGTAACGGGCTTAACACAAGGAACATGTTATGATTTTTATGTTAGAGCAAAATGTACATCGGGAACAAATAGTCAATGGGTAGGTCCATTTAACTTTTGTACTGTATCTTTAGGAGAAACTTGTGG
>NZ_AUGN01000025.1 GCF_000422685.1 Flavobacterium gelidilacus DSM 15343
CTGCAACAGTTGTAGTGCCCAATGTAGCAGTAGCACTACCAGAGTTAGATTTATTACTCGTTAAATAATATTGACCTGTTTGTGGGTTACGATAAAATCGAAGATTTTGAATAAAGGAATTACTAATTACAAAATCCATAAGAGTAGCACTAATAAATACACCATTTGTATCATATTTAAAAATAAAAAACTTGGTAGTTGATTCTGTACTAATAAAAGCACCATTTTCATAACTTCCTGGTGGTACTGCCACTAACCAATAACTATTTCCTATATTATCAACCTGAAGTCCTAATGAACCCGTTTGGCTAATACCAACAGAAGTAGATACGTTTGTATTTTGTGGCCTTTTAAACCATTGCATTACACCATTAGTATTAAATTTTACTAAAAAAATTAAACTACAATCTTGTGGGTTTTGAGATATAACAACATCTCCTTCTATTTGTGGTGGATAAGTATTATCCTGACAAGCACCAAACTTTCCTCCAACATAAATATTACCTTGACCATCAGTTCTCAAATACATACTTTCATAACCTTTACCACCAATAGTCTTTGACCAACGATAAGTACCATCACAAGAAAAACTACTCAATACAAAATCAAATTCTACACCTGTGTCAAAAAATGGTCTGGTATTACCATCTACATCTAATCCGGTGCTAGTTACCCTTGATATTGTGTAAATGTTATTATTAGCATCAGTTACAATATCAATGGCTTCTTCAGCTCTCACAGTTAAGCCCCCAGTTGTAATACTGTTGTTTCCTCCACCTCGTTTTGCCCATTGAAAGGTTTGGCTATGGGAAATTGTAGAAATTAACAATAAAAAGAATATTATTTTTTTCAATAGCTTAGTTTTTTAATACTTTAACAACTTGTTTTTTATCATTACTATCAACAATATGTAACATATAACAACCTGAATCTAAATCACTACAATCAATAGTGTTTTGTGATGAATATAATTTTCCTTGTTTTATGATTCTTCCTTGAAGATTATATAAAATGTAATTAGAATTTTCTTTAATATCAATTGTTAGAATATCATTTACAGGATTAGGATAAAAATTTAAACCTTGTTCTTTTTCAAAATCGTTTGTTGATAAGGAACAACTGGTTGTTGCGTATTTTGCAATGAAGAAATCTGTTTGTGAGCCTTCATTAATTAAGGTGGTACCATTAACTGTTAGTAAATGACCGAAACCACCACCAATAATGTAATCCCCAGATGAATCTACTGCTAAGGCTGAACCAGAATCACTGTACCCATTATCACCAGGAATTTTAACTAAACTTAAACAGTCACCAGTGGCTGTATTAAATCGACCAAACAACACTTCTTGTCCTTCATTTGGATTAGAAGCAAAAATACTTTGAGAACCCCAGGTATAAGTTGTACCAAAACACATTCCAGTATACCCAATTTCAGAACCGTTAACTGCTAAACCACAACTATTATAAGTCCCTGTTATATTGGGTGGATAAGTTGACCATAATAGATTAGTTCCTGTTGGGTTCAATTTTACAATATAATTTTTAGCCCCAGTCTCAACTGCAGTAAAGCCCATAAATTGCACACTGTTACCTCCAAAAATCCTTCCAGCAAAATAAATATTGTTTTGCATATCAATAGCTAAATCATATGATTCAAAATTAGTTCCATAAGAACCTGCTGCATCTTCCTGCTGCCACAATTTTTGGCCATTTGCATCGTAACTAGCAATGAAAAAAGAACCCGCAACAGTTGATGTGCCCAATGTAGCAGTATCACTACCAGAATTGGATTTATTGCTCGTGAAATAATATTGACCCGTTTGAGGGTTGCGATAAAAACGTAAATTATATATAAATGCACCAGAAAAATTAAAATCCATTAAAGTTGCACTAACAAAAGCTCCATTTGTATCGTATTTAAAAACAAAAAATTTGGTTGTTGATTCTGTACTTATAAAAGCACCGTTTTCATAACTCCCTGGTGGGACAGCTATTAACCAATAGCTGTTTCCTAGATTATCTACCTGAATCCCTAAATTAGCTGTCTGACCTAATCCCTGCGAAGCTGTTATGCCAGAACTTTGTGGTCTTTTAAACCATTGCATGGCTCCATTAGTATCAAACTTTACTAAAAAGAGAACCCTGCAGTCTTGTGGTGTTTGTGAAATAACCACATCTCCTTCGATTTGTGATAAATAGGTCGTATTAACACAATTGGCAAATCTACCACCTACATACACATTTCCTTGACCATCCGTTTCCATAAACATTTGTTCAAAGCCAAATCCACCAATTGTTTTTGACCACCTGTAGCTACCATCACATGCAAAACTACTTACTACAAAATCAAATTCTGAACCACTATCATAAAAAGGTCTAGTATTTCCATCCACATCTAAACCCGTACTAGTAACTCGCGAAATTGTGTAAATATTGTTATTGGCATCGGTAACTACTTTAATAGCTTCTTCAGCTCTTACCGTTAAACCTCCCGTTGTGATACTGTTGTTTCCACCACCACGTTTTGCCCATTGGAAGGTTTGGCTAAAGGATAGATTGCTTATTAAAAGTGTTAGGAGTAGTAGTTTTTTCATCTTGTAATTTATTTTAATTTTACTTATTTTAAAAATGTAATTGTCTGGATTTCGATTTTAGAAACCCTAAACCCTCTTTTTTGGAGAGGGTTTAAGATTTTAAAAATACTAAAATTATTTAATTATCAACTTACAATTTTTAAGAATTTGATTTTCTTGCTTCATCAGGATGAAATATTGACCTGCTTCATAACTACTGCAATCAAATTCAACCGTTCCGCTATTATCGTCTATTTTAATCAACTGCAAAGTTCGACCATACATATCCGTAACTTCTATCCTCTTGCTTCCTTTTGTTTCTACAAAACTGAAAAATACGGAAGTATGCCCTGCTGTTGGATTAGGTGCAGCTACTAATTTCAATTCTTTACCAAATTGTGATTGCCCACTTGTATTGATTTGCTTGTCTACGCCTGCGCACAATGGTGGTAGTTCAAATTTGAATTCACTGTAACAGGTTTCGTTGTCCACAGTAGCAGTGATTGATAAGAAGCTGATACCTCCTGTGTAACCGTTAAGCGGATAAAAGTTGACTGTGTAGAATGAGCCCCCATTTGGCACCACGAATGCACTAGGTACAAAATACCCATCCATCCCCACAGAGCCTAAGTTCACTTGGGTAGTTCCGTTTGGATTCCCAATATAAATGCTTACTTCATAGAAACAACCTTCGTTATTACTTCTAGGTGTTACTTCAGAAATTTGAAAATCAATTTCACATGGCATACATTCTTTTTTATTTATGCTTATGTCTGCTAATGTAATATCACAATGATAGTCGGTTTCTAAATATAATTGATAGGTACCGTGCTCTAGTGAAGTCAATGGGTCAACTTGACCTGAACCACCGGTGTAATAGTCATTATTTTGGTACCATATCCAATGATTAAATTCTACTAACGGGCCAATAATGTAATTTTGCTCTTTTCCTTCCAGTTCACAGAACGAATAACACCCTCTTGGGTAGTACCAAGTATGCATGTAGAGGTCTAAAGGTAAATCAATTTGTGCCGACACATCACAACTAGACGATTTGGCTGTCACTCTTATTGGTCCATCATGTATCATTTCAGTGCTTACCCCTGAATCTCCATTACTCCAATGGTAGTCAATGCCCGCTTGCGGGTTGGTAATAAATACGTTTACGTGATAAGGACTACAAGAATCAAAATCAAAACCAATACTTGGCACATCAGGCTTTTCAATTACATGAACTGTAAAAGTGGCTACAGAACTACTGCAAAAACTACCTGACTCAGCTTCTATTTCCGCTACCACTTCATAGATGTAAGCTCCCACGGTATTGTGAATCATACCAACACTATTGTCATTGTCCCAAGCTGTTTGTGGAACACCATTTACCCACCATTTGTAAGTTATTGATGGATCAACAGGGACTTTTACACTTGAAATAGATCCTTTGCAAATAGTTCCAGTACCTGTAACCAGTGGTTGTGATGGAGTAGGAATAAAACTAGCTGAAATAGCTGCTGTGGTATAAGTTAAACATCCATTGGCATCCGCCACATAGACAAAATATTGTCCCGGTTGATTTACTAGTATATCATTATCATAATTTGTTGAGACTGCAAAAGGAGGATCGGTAATTTTATTATGATACCAGAAATAGGATTCAGGTAAAGTATTTCCAAAACCAGGATCATAGGATATAATTAAATCATCTCCAGCACAAGTATTTGCATAATCAATATCTAAAAATCCAATATCATAAGATTTTCCTATAACCTCAACATTTTTAGAAAAAGTACTTGTACATCCGAATCTGTTTGCTACCGTAAGAACAACTTGATAAAATCCAGGTGCAGTGTATGTTTTAAAAGGGTTTGGTTGTAAGTTCATAGAACCATCACTAAATGTCCAGGTATAAATTAAATCAGGGTCAGTGTTAGTAGGTGCTATAAATTGCATTGCTGTATTTAAACATACACTGGTTGGTATAGCAAAGTCTGCATTAGGAAACTCTGGTAACTCTAATGGAATATAATCAGAAGCACAACTAGGATAATCGGAACGATCGATTCGAATCCCTAATTGATATGATCCAGGTGCTAAAGTTGTGCTAAAAGTTGCCACACTAGAAGCTGTAGTCCAATTTACACCACCATCTGTTGTAAACTCAAAAGTCTGGATTGGTGTTTGTGCATAGTACTCCGAGTAATCAAGTAGGTTTACGGTATAACTGCCACTATTGCATTGTACATTAAATTTTAAATCTGCACTATATGGAATAATAAATTCTCTATAAAAAGGTATCTCACAATATCCAGTACTTGGGTCATACGTTGGATAGATCGGTATTTGATATAAACCAGGTGCAATATTGGTGGCTATATATTGTGAATCAGTTGCTGTTACCACGTTGGCATTAGCACCAATCAAGTTACCCCAAGTAAATCCTGTAGCAGCCCCTGGGTCTGTAATATTAATTTCAATTTGTTGGCAATTCGTATTGGTTTGATTTGTAACTATTAACGGAGGGGTTACGCAACCAGGATTTGAAGGGCAATCAAGAGTATGATAAGTTTGCGTAGTAGAAGTACATCCGTCTAAATTCGTCACAACTGCATAGTAACTACCAGGAATAGATGCATTGATTGTAGGGGTATCATCCGATATCAATGTACCATTATAATACCATTCCACAGTTGAAGTTGCAAAAACACCATTTTGTAGTGTTATTGAATAATTCATAAATCCTGGAAAGATTCCATCACACAAACTATAATTTCTATTTGGTGTTACAGCAATAATAGGTGAAGGTGCAATAGTAATTTGAGTAGTAGCAGTGGCATTAAACATACAATTATCTACACCTTCCACTGTAGCTGTTACATTATAAACAGTACTACTTAATAAAGGGTCGTTGTATACATGTATTATAGGACTACCAGCAGGGAAAGTGATTAATCCTGTGTTATCTCCAAAATCCCAAGTAGAAGAAGAGTAACTAGTTGCAGGGTCTAATGTTAAACTAAAACTTGCTCCTGGAGCTCCTGTACAAACTGGATTATTAATAGGAGTAATTGTTAATACCGGTGTTGGAGTTATATTAACCGGAAAATTAGCAATGTAATCGTTACCACATTTTCTCATTGTAAGTCTCACATTTGCAGGCATAGCTTCTTGGTTCCAAAGAATTTCAACTTGGTCTGTATTTTGACCATTTACTACGCTACCTGCTTCTGGTGGTTGAATACTCCAAATGTAAATTTCAGAATCGGTTTCACTAGTCGAATAATTACCTATAGAACTTCCACATACATTTACATCTGTACTAAGTATTTGAGTGTTGATAGGTTCATTGTATAGTTCCCAAACGAAAGGGTCTGAAACACAACCTTCATGCTCCGTCCATAAAGTTATTTGATAATAACTAGGTTGAGGATCAAAAACTACCGTTATATGATTACCAATATTTGACCCTAAAATCGTACCATCATTTGTTGACCAATGTATAGTACCGTCTGGTGTTATAGTTGAAGCATAAAAGTCAATTGAAGTACCAGCACATATTACATAAGGAAAAGGATGAGCAATATCACCAATAGGAGGTGCTACCGCATTTACTTTAACTTCAAAATTACTTAAGTAGCAGTAATTGTCAGACTGTATTGAAAAAGTATATATACCTGCTTCTGGGTAAGTAATATCAAATAATATAGAACTACCTGTAAATGAAAAACCAAGCGGACCGTCTATAGTATAACTTAAATTTATTGGAGGATCAGTTGGATCAAAAGTTATTTCATAACTTTCAACATTTGTTGCACAGGCTGTCTGAGATCCTAAAATATTTAATTCAGGCTTTACATTTATTGTTACTGTTGCATTTCCTCCACAATTTAATAAAGTATTATAGTATTGACAAGAAAGGGTAATTGTACCAGGGTTTTCAGAATTTATGAAAATTTCATTTCTTTGATTAGATGTTATTAAAGTTGCTCCTGTTCCATTATCATTAAGTGTCCAGTTAAATTCTGTTGTAGGCCATTGAGGTAATGAATACAAATGTTGTGTTCTTTGACAAACATTTGTCTGACCAACAATGTCTCCATTGTTTTTAACTACTGGTATTTTTACAGAAGACACACACTCAATACATTCATCTGATTGAACAAATACATAGCCAAAACCATCATCATCAACATCATCCCAAATTACTTCTATAGAGGAAACACCTGAATCTAGACCAACTATTTGACCTCCTATTACATTCCATTGAACAGGGCATCCATTATTTAAAAGATCATTATTAATTGAATAAGTAGATAATTGGCCTTCACAAGCTACAGAAGGACAAGTTATTTCAATGAACTCATCAACAATTTTAATATAAATTTCATCTGTTCCTATACAACTACAACCATTTGTAACTGTTAAAGTAACAATATAATTTCCAGGAGTATTATAAAGATGAATCGGTTCAAATTCTGTTGAAAAAGTACCATCACCAAAATCCCATTGATAATAAAGATTTTCGTTACCACCATTATTTAAAGAAAGATTTTGAAAGTTAATAGGACTCTTAATACACAATGTCAATTCTTCTTCTTCTAAAGTTGGTAGTATTCCAATCAAAGCTAATGGAGCATTTACTTTTTCAATACATTTATTAATGTAGTTAATTGTTGAATCTGACATATAGATAGTGCCTTGCAAGGCATAAGAAGCAGCTCCAGCATTCCATTGAATTTCGCAATGTGTATTTGAATACGATAAAATTGTACCTCCAGTAACAAACCACTCTGTGTTGTCAATCAAACTTGTAATGCCTGTAAGCGTATATACTATTATGCTATTCTCACAAACTTTTATACAGTCTCCATCTTCAATATTTACATCCTCAGCAAGGCCATCATGATCATTCTCGCTAACTTGACAACCTACATCTGCATTCCATGATATAAATACGTCACAATTTTCTACAATAGTTAATTCGTAGGTATACGTGTCAACAATACATTGATTTGGATCAGGTGTAAAAGTATACGTATAAAGACCTGGTATCGAAGTATCAATTTGTTGCGTATTCCACGTTCCAGTAATTTGAGTGGAAGAAATTAGTGGAAGGATAAAGGGATCTGCTCCGACACACAAATTTTCTGGTAAATCAAATTCTATGAATGGAGCAACAGGATTATCGATAATGATACTATTCGAATATGCAGGATTTGAACATAGTGGGAACTCGTTAGATTTTCTTCTTATTGTGACTGGAAAAGATAAAAAATAACTAGCAACATTATTCAAGTACGGCAATCCTGGAGCAGTCGAGATAGGGGCATATGATCCACCTCCATTTGTTGAAAATTCCCAAATATAATTTAAATTTGTTATACCATCATCTGTGCTTATTATGTTTAGGTCTTCAATATCACAACTAGTATTTACTTCAATTGCACCAGCTAGTGCAATAGGACTTACATCAAAATTAATGTGAGTAACTGTATTATTTAGAATTATGGTTTTTGTACAACCATATAAATTAAGCGTAATACTCAAATTTAACCCATATGTACCTGGCATAAATAAATAAGTACCATTACCATTATCATTTGGAATATCAAAATTAATGTCAAAAATCGAATTAAGATTTGTTAACGGTATAGTTTGTGGATCTCCTATTAATGTTGAACCATTAGAAGTAATCAATTGAATCACCATATGATTATTAGCCGCTGAATAGGGTGGCGAAGGAGGTATTAGACAAGTCGTTTGGAGCTTAAAATTTTTAATTGTAAAGGTCAAATTGTCATTCATACAAAAGTCATTTAAACCTTGAATGAGCAAACTAGATGGTGGATTCTGGCCAATTACGTTGTAAAGTCGCAAAGCATTAGTTGCATACCAAGCTTTTGCATCGTCCTGAAATAGGTTGACTAAAAATTAAACACTTTTAGCACACTTATGACATCACAGAAAAAACAACCCTGCCGAAAAAAAGAGTATCAAAAAATAAGCTTTGATCTCAAACTTTCCATCATTGACCAAATTAATAACGGACAAATATCTGTTAATCACGCTTCCAATAAATACAATGTATCTCGAAGTTCTATTGACTATTGGTTAAAAAAATTAAGTAACTTTGAATCTAAATCTAAAGTTATGAGCAAAAACGATGAACTAAAAAAACTGCGTGAAAAG
>NZ_AUGN01000026.1 GCF_000422685.1 Flavobacterium gelidilacus DSM 15343
TCTATTTTGGAATTTTTTTAATCTAAAATTTGTCTATATTTGTTAAGGCTTGGTTATCAATCAGCAAAACTGAAATAAAGCCGCGAACCGTTGTGTGATATTTTGAGAGAAAATCCGGAAAATAAGAAATAATGGAAGAAAAAAAAATAAAAATTGAGACTCTAAAAAATTATGATTTAAGTGAACTTGACTTTAAAGGTTTAAATCTGAATTGGGACACTTCGAAATGGAATAATATTTTAGAAAGTTTACATAATTTTAAAGGAATAGATTTCAATTATCCATTTTTAACAAATAATTTACCTTCAACAAGAAAATCAACTTCAGAAACTGCGGTTAAACATTTAAAAGAAGCGTATCATAATGGAAATTTGAATTTTGTTCTTGGTGCAGGCATTTCATCTGAATTTGGAATACCAACATGGGATAATCTGCTACAAAGGCTATTAATGACAACAATAGAGCAAGAAACAGAAAAAGCAGTTATATTATCTAAATTTTTTTCAAAAATATTTAATCCAAGCTCATTAATAGCTGGAAGATACTTGGAGGAATCATTTAAAGATGATAAAGTAAAAAATAAGTTTGAAAAAAGTGTTAGAGAAGCATTGTATGAAACTTATAATGAGCAAGCTGAATCATTAATAATAGATGAAATAGTGAAATTTTGTCTTGCTCCTGGAAATAGTCCAAATCTTGATGGAATAATAACTTACAACTATGATGATATTGTTGAAACTAAATTAAAAGCAAAAAATTTAGATATGCCTTTTGAGTCAGTTTTTGGTCAAGCAATTAATCCTGACAGTAATGTATTAAAAATTTATCATGTTCATGGTTTCTTACCAAGAAATGGCAATATTGGAAATGACAATAAAATTACATTAGGTGAATTTGTTTACCATGAACAATATAGTAATACTTATAGCTGGAACAATATCGTTCAAATAAATAAATTTAGAGATAAAACATGTCTTTTTATTGGAACATCTTTAACTGACCCAAATATAAGACGCTTACTTGACATCTCAAAAAATCAAAAAAAATCTAATAAATATCATTACATATTTAAGAAAAAAATCAACAAAACTTGGTTGAAAGAAGCTATCAACAAGATGATATCTGATAATCCTGAATTAAAAAATGATAAAAATAACATTGATTTGAAAATTGATGAAACTATCGATTTTTTAATAGAACTAAAAAATCGATTCGAAGAAAAAGATTCAGAATCATTGGGTGTTAAAACAGTTTGGATAGATGATTATGATAAAGATATTTCTGAAATATTAAAAAAGATAAGGCTTTAAAAAAACATCACACAACAGCGGTTTTGCGAGATTGCGAAATATGTGGTAAATTCACGTTTATCTTTCGCAAGAAATTCTATCTTAGCAGAAAAATCTCGGTTCCGAAGTTCGCAACCTCGCAAAGCCGCGAAACGTTAGCAGAAAATCACATGAAATATTTAATAATCAACAACTTAAAACCATTTAACTAATATAATTATGAAAAAAACATTTACTTTATTTATCATTCTATTATCGTTTGTTTCTTTTGCTCAAAATGAACAATCAACAACGAGAAAATTTATTGAAGAAGCTCAATTCACTAAAATTAGCAAAGACTGGAATACAATTGCAGAATTTAATTCTGGTATAGGTGAATATGTTAAATTTTTTCCAATCGAAGTAGTAAATTTAAAAAGTAATGCAAAACAAAATGCACTACAATTAGATATGTATATTAAAAAACCCGAAATTTACAAAACTGTTTGGGTAGGTTTAGATGAAATAGATGAATTTATAAATTTCATAGAAATAAATGTTATTCCAAATTTAGATTTAAAATTTAAAAAAAAATCAACAGAATTTATTTTCAAAGCAAAAGAAATGACTTTTTCTTATTTAGTAGATGAAAAAGAAAAAAGAATTTCAATTAGTCTTAATAATTACGAAAAAGATGGTCAATTAAATTATTATTTTTGGACAGAAACCCAAGTTAATAAAATTCCAGAGTTGTTAAAAGTTTTAAAATTAATTAAATAATTATTTATGAAAAAAATATTAATTTTTATATGCTTTATTTTAACAATAGTAACATATTCCCAATCTAAAGATCAGTTCAGAGTTGATTACGATAAAATTTCATTTTTTGATTCTGAAACTAAAAAATGGTCTGAATGGAAAGATGGTTATAATACTTTTGTTATTAATTATAATGATAATAAAGATGTCGCACACTTTAAAGCTAATGGCGAAAAAGTTATTTATAGAAGGATTTCAGATGAAATCAAAGAAGGTTATACTCCAATTGGAAACGAACATTATCAAATAATTA
Source organism: Flavobacterium gelidilacus DSM 15343 (assembly GCF_000422685.1). GTDB lineage: Bacteria > Bacteroidota > Bacteroidia > Flavobacteriales > Flavobacteriaceae > Flavobacterium > Flavobacterium gelidilacus. The sequence goes on from NZ_AUGN01000026.1 coordinate 2,341, forward strand.
CAGCATTAGATGAAGATGGTATTACTTTTACCTTTCAATTATTTGACAATAAAGAAATAGGTTTAAAAATAATTTATAATAATTTAATGATACAATTTAGTAAAATATAAAATCTTCTGCTAACAACGGTTTTAAGAAATTTGGGTTATATTGCTGAATTTAAAGTTTGTTTTGTACTTTTAATATTAGGTGTTTAACTGAAAGTTTCGGACTAAGTTTTCCCAAACTTCTTAAAGCCGCAAAACGTTGTGCGTTATAGTTGAAAAATTCGTTTTCAAATGAATATTTATTGCAAATTTCAACCTAAATTTAATAAAAGTTTGTGTTTGAATTCTTGAAATTTTTGCGTCTTTTCTTTGTAGAAAATCTTACTTGAAATTTTTGCGATTTCTGAACTTTGTCGAAAATTATTTTGCGAATATTTTGTGTTTAATGTGAAAATTTAAAACTGAACTTTGTCGAAAGACTTGTGTGAATTGTTTTGTGAAAATTCAATAAAATCATCAAAATATTAAATCATTAAAAAATTTAGTTTTTAGCGTAAAAATTCTGAAAATCATTTAATCATCAAAATCATTTTAAAATCAAAAAACTGAACTTTGTCAAAAAGTTTGTGTGAATATTTTGCGTGAATTTCTTTGCAGAATATCTTTGTATTGATTCTTTAAATTCAAAATACATAAATTCATTCTGAATTGACGCAATTTGAATTAAAGTTACTACAACGCACAACAACGGTTTTATTCAATTTTGCAAGTTTGGTTTTTTTCTATTTTGGAATTTTTTTAATCTAAAATTTGTCTATATTTGTTAAGGCTTGGTTATCAATCAGCAAAACTGAAATAAAGCCGCGAACCGTTGTGCGTCATGCCGAAAAATCGCGAAAACATTAAACATTTAGAATAAAAAAATGCTATTTAACTCTATTGACTTTGCAATATTCTTGCCAATTATCTTTGTTTTATATTGGTTCGTCACTAATAAAAACTTAAAACTACAAAATACATTAATTGTACTATCAAGCTATATTTTTTATGGCTGGTGGGATTGGCGATTTTTATCATTAATTATTTTTAGTACTATCGTAGATTATTTAATTGGTATAAGCTTATCAAAACAAGAAAATCAAAACAAAAGAAAAATACTATTATGGACAAGCATTCTTGTAAATCTTGGATTTCTTGGCTTCTTTAAATATTATAATTTTTTCCTTGATAATTTTATTACTGCCTTTTCGTTTTTTGGAACTGAGATAAATGCAAATTCCTTAAACATAATTTTGCCTGTTGGAATAAGTTTTTACACCTTTCAGACATTAAGCTACACAATAGATGTTTATAAACGGAAACTTGAACCTACTTACGACTTTATTGCATTTTCTGCATTTGTAAGTTTCTTTCCTCAATTAGTTGCTGGTCCAATTGAACGAGCAACTAATTTGCTGCCTCAATTCTATAAAAAAAGACATTTTGATTACTCAAAAGCTGTTGACGGAATGCGACAAATACTTTGGGGATTATTTAAGAAAATAGTAATTGCTGATAATTGTGCGCATTATGCCAATATCATTTTCAACAATTCATCTGAATATTCTGGAAGTACTTTAGTTTTGGGAGCAATATTCTTTACGTTTCAAATTTATGGAGATTTTTCAGGTTATTCGGATATAGCTATTGGTACATCCCGACTATTTGGTTTTAATTTAAAACAAAATTTTGCTTTCCCTTACTTTTCAAGAGACATTGCAGAATTTTGGAGACGTTGGCACATGTCGCTTTCTACTTGGTTCAGAGATTATCTTTATATTCCTTTAGGAGGTAGTCGCGTAGGAACTTGGAATAAAATCAGAAATGTATTTATTATATTTCTAGTGAGTGGGTTTTGGCATGGAGCTAATTGGACATTTATAATTTGGGGAGTTTAAATGCTTTGTACCTCTTGCCTATTCTTCTCACAAATAATAATAGAAATAATTTAAATATAGTAGCGCAAAGCAAAAACTTACCGAGCATTAAAGAATTTCTATTAATGTCAATAACTTTTGGACTAACTGTTTTTGCTTGGATATTTTTTAGAGCTGAAAATATTAGACATGCCTTTGATTACATATCTATAATTTTTTCAAAATCTATTTTTTCTATACCAACAATAAGACCTAGAGACCTTATTTTACTGATTATTATATTTAATCTAATTGAATGGCAAGGTAGAACTCAGCAATATGCTATTGCGAAATTAGGTTTAAATTGGGTTTGGCCCTTAAGACTTGCTATGTATTTCGCTATTCTTTTTGCCATATTTTGGTTTGGAGGAAAAGAACAACAATTTATATATTTTCAATTTTAATTATGAAAAAATTTGTTATTAAATTCTTATTAATATTATCAACGCTAATTTTGTTAATGACTATAGCTGATTACTATATAACAAAAAAGTTAAGAGCTAGCCACAATTCAGCAGGAGAAATAGAAGTCTGGAATGATATCTATAATAAAAATATTGATGCTGATATTGCAATATATGGTTCGTCTCGAGCTTGGGTTCATATAAGTCCAACTATTCTAGAAGATACATTAAATATTAAAGCATATAATTTTGGAATAGATGGTCAAAGTTTTCCGATACAATATTTGAGACATATAGAATATTTAAAATACAATAAATCCCCTAAAGTAATTATCGCTTCAGTGGATATTTTTAGCTTAGCAAAGACAAAAGATTTATATGGATTAAACCAATTTCTGCCATATATGCTATGGAATAATAATATCAAAAAATTCACTTCACCTTATAATGGTTTTAGTTATGAAGATTATTATTTTCCACTCATTAGATATTATGGTAATTTAAAAAAAATAAACTTTAACAAAATAAACAATGAACCTCTTAGATATAAAGGATATAAAGGAATGGAACGGGAGTGGAATGCCGATTTAGCAAAAGCTAAATTAAAAATGAATAAATATAATATAGATATTGATTCAAGTTCTATCAAATTATTTGAACAATTTCTGTTAGAATGTAAGACAGATAAAATAACGGTCATTCTTGTTTATACACCTGAACATATTGATGGCCAAAAATTCGTAAAAAATAGAAAGGAAATTATTAATATTTATAATGATTTTTCAAATAAATACAATTTACTCTTCCTTGATTATTCAAATGATGAATTATGCCAAAAAAAAGATTACTTTTATAATGCATCTCATTTAAATAAAAAAGGTTCTGAAATATTCACTAGTAAATTAAGTCATGATATAAAAGCACGAACGCACAACACCGTGTATAATTAATTGCTATTAAGTGTCTAATTCATAGGGCTTCTTGTCTAATTAAAGTCTGTTTTAATCCAAAAAATTCGAGCATATTTACACGCAACTAATCATACACATCAACGTTGTGCAACATTTGACAAAAAATCCAACTCAATAGAAAAATTAAACTTTCAACGAGAAAAAACCAATGACCGCAAAAGAATTTATTGAAACTTTGAAAATAATCGGTCAAGATTATTCGGGAGAAATTCCGAAAAGGGAAATATTCTCGTTAGCAAAAGAATATCAGCAAATTCCCGTAATTGAAGTTGTAAAATTGCTAAAAGATAAAAATGATAATCATAGACTTGGAGCTGTTTCAATTTTAGATTGGAAAGCACGTAATAAGAAAATTTCCGAAAAAGAAAAAAAAGAAATATACAGAGCATACATTGACAATCATAGTTGGATAGATAATTGGGGTTTGGTTGACAGAAGTGCACCTTATGTAATTGGAGGATATTTACACAACAAGGACAAAAAAGAATTATACGATTTAGCAAAGTCCAAAAATCCAATGGAAAGAAGAACTGCTATTGTAAGTACTTACTATTTTATTAGAAAAAATGAAATAGAAGATACATTTAGCATTGCAGAAATTCTCGTTAATGATGAAGACGAATATGTACAAAAAGCTGTTGGAAGTTGGATTAGGGAAGCTGGAAAGAGAGACGAAGATAAGTTGAAAAAATTCCTAAATAAACACGCGGAAAGAATGCCAAGAATTACGCTTCGTTATGCAATTGAAAAATTTGACAAGGAAACAAGAGAATATTTTTTAAATTTAAAGAATCAAAAGAGATAAAAATAATATTAAACAAAATGGGCAAAGATAGAATTACAGTTCAAACAAAAATTAAAGCACCAATCCAAAAGGTTTGGGAATTTTATACAGAACCAAAGCATATAACCAAATGGAATTTTGCGTCTAATGATTGGTGTTGCCCAAACGCAAAAAATGACTTGAAAAAAGGTGGAGAATTTACCTTGCGAATGGAAGCAAAAGATGGAAGTATAGGTTTTGATTTTACAGGCAAATATGAAAAGGTAGTTCCAAACGAATTGATTTCTTACAATATTGCTGATGGACGAAATGTTGACGTTGTTTTTTCCAAAAACGAAGACGGAATTCATCTAAAACAAACATTCGATGCAGAGGGAACAAATTCGGATGAGCAACAAAAAAATGGTTGGCAGGCAATTCTTGACAATTTCAAAGAATATGTAAATACAGAAAAGTAAAATGAGTGAAACAAGTAATTTTAAAACGGTTGCTGAATATTTTAATGCTCAACCAAATGAAACAAAAAAAGCACTTTTGAACTTAAAAAACTGCATTTTAAATGTTGAGCCAAATGCGACTGAATTATTTAATTACAATATTCCAGCGTACTCGTTAATTGAAGACGGAAAACGAGAACAACAAATTATGATTGCAGGTTATAAAAAGCACGTTGTATTTTATCCGCATCCGACAACTATGGAAAAGTTTGATAAAGAATTGAGCGAATATAAAAGAGGAAAAGGTTCGGTTCAATTTCCATTGGACAAACCACTTCCGAAAGACTTGATTGAAGAAATGGTTAAATACAGATTGGAACTTATAAAAAGTAATAGTTGAATAACAGAACGCTAAAAAACGTTGCACAACAACGTATATAAAACATAGCTATTACAGGATTTTCGAGAGGTTTTTGCTTATTTATTAAGTCCGCCAAATTTTTATTTTTGTATATTTAGAAATTAAAAGATAAATAGAAAAAATAAAAATTCGTCTCGTGTTTAATCCGAAAAATTAGCGTCTATTTACACGCTACGTTTCATATACAAGACCGTTGTGCGTTATAGTTGAAAAATTCGTTTTCAAATGAATATTTATTGCAAATTTCAACCTAAATTTAATAAAAGTTTGTGTTTGAATTCTTG
>NZ_AUGN01000027.1 GCF_000422685.1 Flavobacterium gelidilacus DSM 15343
AAAATTGTGAATCATAGAGGTTTTTCCGAAGGAAAAACCAAGCCTAAACCATTTTATAAAACCATTGTTAGCAGTAGTGTTTTACTTTTTATATTTACTTTGAATGTTTGCAATATAATGTCTTTTTTGTTCGATGCTATGAATCTCGTCCATTACTAATTTTATTAATTCCTTCAAGTCTAAAATGTCAAAATTGTCGTGATATTTTAGATAATGAGTCATATCATTACCTAACCAAGTTGCTCGTTGTAATAGATCTTTTAAATCGGCTTCTTGTGATAGAGTAAAATTTTCACCTATTACTTTGGCAAGAAGAGAATCTTCGATTTTTCCTTCCAATGAGCTATCTCGTTGAATAAGATAATCTTTTACCAAATACTCAATTGACTTTCTAAAGCCCATTCCAGAGATTTCGTCAAGCCCTAAATATTCAGCGTGTAATGCTTGCATGTAGGTGGTTATAAATTTTGAATTTAATTTATTAATAATTTCTGGCCAATGTGGAGCAATTGGAGTTCCATCTAAGAATCCAACGAATTCAGAGGTTCTTTGTCCTGTAATTTTATATGACGCTACAAATGCTTTCCCACATTCTCTAAAGGTGCACTTCCATATTGAGTAACAAATGTCTTTTTCTGCATAAGTAGAAATTTGAATTGGTTCAATATCTCTATGACAATGTGGACAATTACTTGGGTTTTCCCCATAAACAGTAAAATTCTTATAATTAAAGTTCATTTTTTGTATTGTGTTATTTTCGGTTTTTGGACATTACTGCTAACGGTTATTGGCTTTGCGCAGTGGCGTTGATTGTACACTGAACACAACAAATATAAACAAATATTTAGATTAAAAACAACCCTTTATAATAAAAGACCATACCCAGCCATTGTGCAAAACCGGTGTTGTAGGTTGCACTTTTTTTGACACACTAAACAACAGATTAAAAGAACTAACCACTAATATTTGAGAAGTTGCTATAATTCAAAAAGCGGAAGCCATATATCTAAATGCGGAAGCTATAATTCTAAATGCGGAAGCCATAAATCTAAATGCGGAAGGCATAAATCTAAATGCGGAAGACATAAATCTAAATGCGGAAGACATAAATCTAAATGCGGAAGACATAAATCTAAATGCTTATGACATAAATCTAAATGATGTAGCAAGAAATCTAAATAGGGTAGGAAACTATCTAAATAATAATAACAAAAGACTTATTGCGTGAGCAATAAGTCTTTTTGTTTTTAGCTTTTTTTAAGCAGTACTCAAATTATATTTATGATTTTTTGAACTTTATGCCACTAACTTGGTCATATTGCGGACTACTTGCTCCGAAAACTGACTTAACATACTTTTTAACTTCACTTGCGGTTTTAACAATACCGCTTTCGCTTGTGTATAAAGTTTCGTTTCTTGAAATTCTTGAATTACTAATGTTAGTATAAGCAGTTGCAACGGCAGTATTTTTTGTATTAAGGTCTGCAATTTTTGTTGTTAATGTTGCAACTTGTAATTCGGTTTCGTTTGGTGTGTAACTTGGCTCTGCTTCTAAAACAGATTTAAGACCAGAAAAATGTTGGATTAATTGGTCGTAAGATTGTTGGCTTGTAGAAATTGTGTTTGGTGCTGGTGCGTTTGGGTCGGTTGGTGTTTGCGTAGATGACGCTTTTTTACCTTGCATTTTGCGATTAAAACCTTTTGCATCGTCGATAGTTTCATCAGAAGCATCGGTTGTTTGTAAAGCGTTTACTAAACGAGTAGATAATGACTTTAAATTGCCGAAGGCAATCATACGTTCATTTACTTTGTTGTTGTAAGCGGTGTTTTTTGTAATTACATCAGTTAATTTTGTTTCTGCCGTTGCTTTTAATGCAACAAGTTGAGGCAATTTTAAACTGTTTTTTGACGGATTGTAGGTTGCGCCATAACCAGTAACAAACTCAATTAAATCTTGAAAGTTTGCTACATTTTTTGCGTGACCTACTTCTGATGTTGATGCCATAATAAAAATGTTAAATAGTTAATGATAATTCAAAATTAAATAAAAATTTATATTGATTTGATAATTTAACAATTTTTTTAATTTATTGAAACTTTTAGGTTTAGAATAACATAAGCCATTAGCATAAAGCTATTGGCTTATTTATTTACTATATAAGTTATTTATTCTACAATTAATGTTTCTCTATAGGTTTCATAATTATCAATTGTAAGATTTAGAATATAGTTACCCCTATTTAATGTAAGACCATCTATTGCGAATTCATTTGTATTGTAATTGTTTTCATAAACTCTTAAACCTTGCAAGTCATAGATTATAACCCTAAAGCTAATACCTATAGGATAGTTTTCAACAACACAAGGATTACCATAAGGATTTAATTTATTGAAAGTTACATAAATATTACCGTTACTTACAGGGTTAGGTGCGATTTTTAAAAAACCTGTACATGGATTGTTTGGGTTATTGTAGGGATCATAAACTGTAACCGATTTAAAAGGTATGTCAGTTTTTCCACAAGTATTAACTGCTCTGCAATTAACAGCATAAGTGCCTGCACAGTTACCCCAATCTATTGTTACTGCATTTGATGTTGTTGTAATACTTGAAAGGTTTGTGTTTTGAAATTTTGGAAAAACAGTACCAGTAGGACAAGTTGTTAATCCTTGACTATTTGTTGTACAACCACAATTAGGAGCAGCATTTGTAATAAACCATTCATAATGGGTAGCTTTTTCTACTAAAGGGACATTATAACTACCAGTTGTATATCTTGGTTTACTATCTGGACCATTAACTATCTGTGTTGTTCTTTTTGGTTTCCCTACCCAAATTACTAATTGAGTGGAAGCAATTCCACATCTAATATTACTATAAGTTACATTTAAAGTTATGTATCCACTTTGGTTAATGTCAGCTTGATTTACTGTTACTTGATTACCATTTGGAACTAAGGTTGCTAAATTACCACCTTCTGATATTGACCATATTGTTTGTGTAGGATCAGCATCACTTGTTACTGAATAAATGCCAGTAACACAAAGTAAAGTACTTCCGTTTATTTGAGTATTTGAACAGAAGTTTAAGCAATTAAAAATTTCTTGATTATTTGGGTCATTATCAAGTTCAGTTGCAAGCCAATTTCCATTTCGAGTATTAAAAGAAATATGCTCTTCATTACTACCATTTGGGTCATGTGATGTCGTGAAGTTAGCAAAAGGGATTGCTCTTGAACCTGTTGGTGGTAATGAAGCATTATATTTTACAAAATAGTCATTGTTGTTTAAGACAACATTTCCACTACCAACATCTAAAGCACTTGGAGTTGGAATAAAATTAAAACTTTCTTTTGCTTCTGCTTGTATACCATAAGTTAAGAAAAGATTTATAATACCTTGACTATTTGTACCACCATTAGATATAAATGAATTATAACTACCACCAGGATAATAATCATAAGGTAAAAAAACTGGATTATCATAGCTTTCATCGGTCAATTCTACTGTTATTTTGGGAGCCCAACCAAAAAGACTGAATAATGTTTTAGTGAAAGTAATTCTCCCTTTATATATTTCCGAAGTTGTGTTTGCTGCTGGTAGCGAGTTCCCTTGAAAGTTTAAGCTAAACTTACTGTTACCTGGTAGAATACCTACTAGTAATGCAGGTTCATTAAATAAATAAGCTAAAGTAATTGAACCAACAAAATTAACTGGTGTTAATAATAAAAACCAATCAACTAAAAAAGTTGTTTGTCCATCACCTGTTAGCGAAAATAATTTATCACCAGGATTAAAATTTTGCGGAATTGCACAATGGTTTCCATTACTTATAGCTATGTTGCGAGTTTGTTGTGGGTATCCTAAATTGCGAAGTTCTGTTCTAAAACTATTTCCAATAAAATTGTCTAATTCAAACCCAGAATTAATATAATTTGCTAACAATTGTTTAGTTCCTGGTGCATCTAACAAACTTTGTAGGTCTTCAATTGATACGGGACCTCCATTACCAGTTACATTAATATTCATATCTTCTAATGGAGTATTTACAAATTGATCAGCCATATGACGAGCAAAATATTGAAGTGCCAAAGGTATATTTGCTCCTTGATGTGGTGCATCGTGGCTGATGTATAAATTAGTTTGATGTGTCCAAGAAGGAATTGTATTAGGAAATAAAATTTGTTGATTTTCCATGTCTTTTAGAGCATAGCGAGCAACAAGACCTCCCATACTTTGTCCTAAAACTACATTGGGTTCATTACCTTGTTTTACACTATTTACCCACTTGATAATATCTTCTAACAAATAAGCGTTACGTTGTATGTAATCTTTTCCTTGGTCCCAATTGACATAGATGATGTCATATGTATTAAGTTGCCCGTTCAAATTGCCCGCTAGAGTATTAGTCGCTGTTCCTCTAAATCCTAGATAAGTGTTTTCCCCTAAAGGATTTTCAACACCTAATAAACCACTATCAAAACCTTCTACTACAATTAATGGTCTAGTTATGATTCCACATCCTAATGTGTTTCTATAATCTATTTCTAATGTAGCTGAATTGGATTGCCCTAAATATTGACGTGTTCCATAAAATTCAACTTTATCTATTCCAAATTGATTTACAGAGCAAGGCTGATTGATTGTTCTTTGTGATTCAGAATTATTATTTATTGGTGGAATTTCTGCATCAATAAAAATTTTAGAATGGCTGTGTAATATTTGACCACTCGTTAATGTGAGTTTATATTTCCATTCTTTTAAACCAGATGTTGAGTAGGTTACTGTTTTTAATTGTCCAAATGTTGTAGTTTGATAACCCGAACCATCGTTAAAATCAATTGCAATGCTTTGCACACTGCTACTTTGGTTAGTGTACCATAAAGAACTAGGTAACTGCACTTGCATTGACAAACTTTTATATGTTGTTATTGGTGTAGCTATTGCAAAAACTTGCTTTTCGTTATATGGATTTTGCCAAACTCCGTTTATATATTTATCGTACAATTTACCATTAGTTATGGTTATAGTATTGTTTGGTGCATCGGGTTTAAATTCACTATACTTATAATATAAACCACTTAAAACAATTTTATTGGCTTGACGAAGGCTATTCCAATTGCTTTTGAAAGTTGTCGGATTGACCAAATCTGGAACACCAGTTTGAATTCTAGCCATAAGCAACGTATTATATATTGCGGTATATTTACCAACACTAGTATTGTTTTGGGTTGATAAAACACCGTTGTAAGCTGAAAGCTCTTCAAATTCCATGGCATAATTTACCAATAATTTGTGAGGCACTTTTGTTTTATCCAAGTATTGAAAAGTACTATTAATTTGAGTGGCAAAAGATGTATTAACAGTTTGAGCATTTGTCAATAGACTAAATAGTAGTGTTAAAACAAGTGAAAACTTGCAGAAATAGTTTATAAATTTCATAATTTTGTAAAATTGAAAGGTTAGACATTTTAAATAGTGTTTAATTTATAGAACCGTTTTGCTGTAACAAAACGGTTCTTGTTTTTATTGCGTGTATTGCATATCAAAACGACCCTCACGGATTTGATGAATAATTCCATTTGTATCTTCTACATCAAACCAAAAAGTTCCTGAAACAATTTGATTTACTGGATCTAGCTTTGTAATTGTTAATTCTCCTGTGTAAACATCATTAGTGAAATTTTCAAAAGTTCCATATATGTATGCAGCAGATGCATTATTTGTTGTAAACTCTAAAAGGTTATATGTTTCACCTTGGAATATTTGTTTAGCATTGGTACCAATATCGATACCTATTAAAATATTTTGATCGTCACTTTTTCTTAAAGCAAGTGCAAAATAATATTCTCCATTAACTAATTGGTAAAAACAATTGGTTGAAAGTGGTTGATTACCAGGTAAAAAAACTTGACCATCTAATAGACAACCTACCTTATTTGCCCCAATCTGTGTTGCTGGTGGTAGTTGGTTAACAGGATTTTTTGATGTGTCATCATCTTTATTACAACAACTTAATGTAGTTATAATTAGTAGCAGTAAAATTATTTTTTTCATATAGAATAGTTTTTTTTATTTTAAATTATAAGTTAATGTAACTAATATTATTTCAAAATTAATTAAAAATATATAATATACAATAGGTAAAAATACCTAAAAAATTAAGGGAAAACACCCAGAGAATTCTGTAAAAACACTTAATTTAAATATCTACACTCTTTTTATACGAAACGTGTAGCTCGAGTGTAACCTACAACGTTTAGTGGCTTTATAAAGTGGTTTGAATTAATCACTGACCAAAGCAAATATAGAACAAAATTACTAATCATAGAGGTTTTTCCGAAGGAAAAACCAAGCCTAAACCATTTTATAAAACCATTGTTAGCAAATGTTTTTTTTAGTTAATAAATAAATCAAATCTGCCATCTGTGACTTTTATTATTTCACCATTTTCGTTGATTGCGTCAAACCAGAATGTTCCACCAATAATGTTTTTCTGTCTATCATGGAATAATATTTTTAGTTCTCCATTTTGAATAGAATTTGTCTCATATAAATTTTCATCAAAATCAATACTTAAATTGTAGTTGGCAAAACTTTCTATATTTTGTTCTGATTTTAAATTATAAGTTTGACCAGTCATATTCTCATAAGGAACATCTAGTGCAACAATTCTTATAGATTTAAAAATATTATTATTTGTATTAGTATAACTTACTGAAAAAAATACAGGTCCATTTGTGTCTTGGTCAATTCTACAATCAGTATTTCCGAATATTCCACCACCTTTTGGCTTCAAAACTTCACCATTAAGTTTACTTGATATTCCACCGTAGCCATTATATTTAATTTCAGTAAGTTCGTCGTCTTTTGAACATCCAATAAGAAATATACTGATTAAACTAAATATTAAAAAATTTTTCATTTTTTCATTTTATTATTGTTAGATGTTTTTTATGCTAATTGGTTGCGTTTTTTCTTCAATATTTGCTAACGGTTCGCGGCTTTATTTCAGTTTTGCTGATTAATAACCAAGCCTTAACAAATATAGACAAATTTTAGATTAAAAAAATTCCAAAATAGAAAAAAACCAAGCCTGCAAAATTGAATAAAACCGTTGTTGTGGTTTCGTAGTAACTTTAATTCAACTTGCGTCAATTCAGAAAGAATTTATGTATGTTGAATTTAAAGAATCAACACAAAGATTTTCCACAAAGAAATTCACGCAAAATATTCACACAAACTTTTCGACTAAGTTCAGTTTTTTGTTTTTAAAATGATTTTGATGAAAAAATGATTTTCAGAATCTTTACGTTAAA
>NZ_AUGN01000028.1 GCF_000422685.1 Flavobacterium gelidilacus DSM 15343
GTTTTGAAAAATTGTAATAAAATTGCAAAAACTTAGAACTAAATTTAAAAAATTACAAACTAAATTTTAAAAAATTGCAGCAGCATATTAAAAAATCACAACCGAATTTAGAAAGTAAGCACATGCGTCTACAAAATAGATTCCTCTAATTAAAAAGTAGAATCATTCATTTTATAAGTAAATAAGTGCTGCCTACAACACCGGTTAGCAAAAATGGTTTAAGGCTTGGTTTTTCCTTCGGAAAAACCTCTATGATTCACAATTTTATTCTATATTTGTTGTGGTCAGTGATTAATTCAAACCACTTTCGCTAGCCGAGAACCGTTGTGTGCTATAATTTTACGAAAAATTTCCAAAACAACAATTTTCTAAAAAACTACTTATAAAATTTGCACAATGTTAACTTTTAAGATAACTTTGCAAAATGAATAGAGAAATAATTTTTCACGAAAATCACTTTATTGAATTTTACCAAGTCCAAAATGACAAGGTAAAAGAAAAGATTAAATATGTTCTTGAACTTATTAAACAGGTTGAAAAAGTGCCTGAAAAGTTTCTGAAACATTTAACCAATACAAATGGTTTATATGAAATTAGAATTGAATATCAATCTAATATTTATCGCATATTCTGTTGCTTTGACAAAGGAAAATTAGTTGTGTTATTTAATGCTTTCCAAAAGAAAACTCAAAAAACACCGAAAAAAGAAATTGAAAAAGCACTGAAATTAATGGATGAATATTTTAATTTAAACAAGTAAAATGGAAAAGTATAAAAACATAAAAAACTTTGAGCAACTTATAGAAGTTGAACACGGAAAAATCGGAACTGAAAGCAGAAACTCTTATGAAGAGAAATCTCAGATGTTTATTATTAGCGAAATGCTTAAGGAAGCAAGAAAGGAAGCAAATATTACACAAGAACAACTTGCTGAAAAAACTGGAACAAAGAAAAGTTACATTTCGAGAATCGAAAATGGAAAAGGCAACATTCAACTTTCTACTTTAATCAGAATCTTTGAAATTGGGCTGAATAAAAGAATTGGGCTTACTTTCTTATAAGATATTACAGCACACAACAACGGTTATCAAAAACCACAAACGCTTGGTCAACTTTTGGAAAATCCTGTCGGATTTTCCATTTTTTGTTTTATATTTGTTGTGGTTAGTCTTAAATCTTTGTGGCTTTCGATAGCCGCAAAACGTTAGCGGTAATCTTACTCTAAAAATGCAAAAATATTAATCTTTTTATCAGAATCAAATATTTTATACATCTCACATATTGAAGCTTCAAAATCTTCATAATCAAACTCGCCTAATTTTTTTGCGTTTTCAACTGCTTTTAACTGATTATCTTTGATTTTTTTATACAGATCATTCTTAACAAAGTATTTTTCACTTTTATCATAATCCGTTAAATACTTTTTTAACAAAACATTAGCCTCATTACAACTATTAAAAGGTTTTGCTGTATATTCAAAATGAAGTAGCAACCAATACTCTAAACAAGGATTAGAAACAATTATTTTTACATTTTTTAACTTAGATAAATCTTTATAGTACTTTTTAAATTCTTCTTTTGGATTTTTCCCGCCCTTCTTTTTAGCTTTTTCTTCCTCAATTATTTTATCTAAATCAACTATCCATACAACTAAATCATAATCACCAGCAGAATTTTTAACTTCTTTATATAAATCAACAAGTTTCTTCTTTCTTGGTAATTTAGGCAATAAATCAAGATTTGTTGCATTTTCATTCCTTTTCATCATTTGAAAATACCAAAACTCACATTCACCATCAACAAAAATAGCTGCTTTCTTTTTATTTTTTGCCATCTTCATCGTATTTAAAATCAAGGAAATAATCACCAAGTTCAGGAACACCTCCTAGTTTACCAATACTATACGCATTATAAACATTACTACTATTTCTTATGGTTTTTGTATCAAAATCCTCCAATGAATAAATTTCAGTGTTTCCATTTTCTGTTTTATCAGCAAACCAAATACAATCATTTCTAAAAATGTCTCTATTCTTTAATATTTCTCTATTATGTGTTGTAGCAATCAATTGTGATTTTGTAGAGTTTACAAGGTGCATTAAAATAAAGTGAATATATAAATCTGGATGAAGAGAAGATTCCAATTCATCTATGGGAACAACACTATCCTGCCTAACTAACAAATCTAATATACCTGCTAAACCGTAAAATCTTTGAGTACCTTGTGATTGATTCTCGAAAGGCAAATTATAATTTGTACCTCCAAATTTATGAACAAATTCTAGACTTACAGAAGTTACTTTACCTTTTTCTCTTATTGTAGATATTTTCTTTCTTTCTTCTTCATTCTTTAAACTAGTTTCCAAAAACTCAAGTAATCCCTCTGGTATATCTCTTTCCTTTTCTTCAATTAGTATATCTTCAATATTTAAATCAGCCTTTTTTAAAATTTCTAAAACATTTTCCTTAATTATTTTACTTTGATCTCCATCGCTTAAATTTCTGGTAACAAAGCCATCTAAGTCTGTTCTAGGAGATATCATTGGTCTCAAAACACTCTCAAACCAATCAAGAACTTCTCTTAACTCAACTATATCAATATTAGTTTTTAAAAAACCCCCAAAAACCGTATTATTTGATAATGTATTACTTACTAAAGTATTAACATAATCTTTATTGACTTTAACCTTACTACCAAAAACAATCTCTGAAAGTTTATTACTAGAATTTGTTACCCTTTTAAAAACTACCGCTTTATTTGGATTATAAACAAGTAATGTCTCTTGACTTATTACATTTTTGTTAAATTCAACTTTATAAGAATATTTTTTTGTTTTATGAACAAAATCTATTTCGATTATTGAATCTGAATTTTTACTTTTTTCATCAAATAAAAATGGATTAAAATCAAATTTTTCATTCTTCTTATCAAAAGGTTCTAATATAATATCACGTAAAAACTCAATTGCATTTAAAAATGTAGTTTTACCAGATGCATTCGCTCCATATAAAAAAATAAGTTTCAATAACCTTAAACCTTTTATAGGTTCAACTACATAATAATTTTCTAAATCGTCATATTTTTTAGCCTCAAAAGATAAAGTTTGTCTTACTCTTATTGGACCATAATTACTAACAGAAAAGCTTATTATCATCTTTTTTTTAGTTTTAAATTGCAAATAATATGCAAATTTAGATAAAAAAAATGAAATTCAATACATTTTACAGCAAAAAGACTACCGCTAACAACGGTTTTAAGAAATTTGGATTTTGTCACTAAATTTAAAGATTGTTTTGTACTTTTGAATTTCGGCGATTAATCAATAGTTTTGGCTTACTTTTCCCAAACTTCTTAAAGCCGCAAAACGTTGTGTGTAATGCCAAAAAAATGCATCGTCCTGAAATAGGTTGACTAAAAATTAAACACTTTTAGCACACTTATGACATCACAGAAAAAACAACCCTGCCGAAAAAAAGAGTATCAAAAAATAAGCTTTGATCTCAAACTTTCCATCATTGACCAAATTAATAACGGACAAATATCTGTTAATCACGCTTCCAATAAATACAATGTATCTCGAAGTTCTATTGACTATTGGTTAAAAAAATTAAGTAACTTTGAGTCTAAATCTAAAGTTATGAGCAAAAACGATGAACTAAAAAAATTACGTGAAAAAGTTGAAGAACTAGAATTCATTAAAGAACTTCAGCAAGACATAATTATTGACTTTCAAGACATTACTGGAAAAGACTTGTCAAAAAAGTTATTACCCAAAACATTAGCAAAAGAGATAGAAACAAGAAAAAGAACCCGTTTAAAATAAAATGGCTCTATCAATGTTTTGGGATAACAAAACAAGCCTATTACCAACGAATTAAAGCTTTTTACATCAAAGAGCAACAACATAAGGTAATATTTGAGTTAGTTCATAAAATAAGGGTTAAAATGCCTCAAACAGGAACCAGGAAGTTATTTGAACACATTCAAGATGAATTAATTAAAAACAATGTCAAAATAGGTAGAGATGCATTATTTGATTTATTAAGAAGTCATGGAATGTTAGTTAAGAAAACAAAACGTTTTCATATCACAACAGATTCCAAACACTTCTTTTATAAATCCCCTAACCTACTTAAAGAAACAGCATTAATTCATGCAGAGCAAGTCTTTGTAAGCGACATTACTTACATCAAAATTGATGGTGGTCACTCCTATTTGGCTTTGGTAACTGATGTCTATTCTAAAAAAATAATGGGCTGGAAATTAGACAACAACATGAAAGTGGCTCTGGTTAAAGATGCGTTACAAATGGCTTATAAAAACTGTATTCACAACCATAAAAATATCATTCATCATTCCGACAGAGGAATACAATATTACTGTCCTGACTTTTCTGAATTCGCTCAAAACAAAGGTTTTATATTAAGTACAACACAAAAATATGATCCTTATGAAAATGCTGTAGCAGAAAGAATCAACGGAATATTAAAATACGAATTTGGTTTAAAATACAATATTAAAAACATACAAATTGCTCAAAAAATGGTAGCACAAGCTGTAAAAACATATAACAACGAACGTTTACACTGGTCTTTAGACTTAAAAACACCACAAACTGTACATAGACAATACAACAAACAAATCTATAAATCCTATGCCAAAAAGGCCGCGTAACAGAGTTTGTATTTTTAATAAAAAACAGTAATTGTTCAATTACTTTTAACTAAATTTGAATCAACAAAAATCACTAAAAAAGGTCAACCTATTTTAGGACAAGACAAACCACTCGCTGAAAAAACACAAACCAAATGAAAAATATTGTTCTTCTAATAATTTTTTTTAGTTTTTTAGCTTGCAGAAATGAAGTTAAAACATCAAAAAATATTTCTAATGATGAACAAATTTCAAAACTAAAAGCCAATAAATCTGAAAACGCTATTCTTTCAAATGATATTGAATTTATAAATGATTCTATATTAAAAGGAAAATTCAAATTAGACATTTCAAAATACGAATTAGAAAACTCAAAAAAAGAATGTTTTCCAGGCACTTTGAAAACTGAAGAATTTTATGAGTATTCACTTGATGCAGATAGAACAACAAAAAAAGAGTTTAAATTCTTAGGAGATATTAATGCTGATGGAAAAGCTGAATCTGTTTTTATTTTGCCTGCTTTAGGTTGGTGTGAAGAAGGACAATCTTATTATTTTACTGACAACAAAATTCCGAGAATTCAAACAGAATCAAATTGTTGCCACGTAGAAAGCATTTTTAGTATTGGAGATATTGACGAAGATGGAGGCATTGAAATTGCTGAATATTCTTCTTCTTGTGCAAGTTCATTTAAATCAATAAACATATGGACATTAAAAAATAGTAAATGGAAATTAGTTGCAGATTTTTCTTTTAAAATAAATAACGAATATAAAGCCTTTGATGATTTCGACAAACTTTACAAAAAAGTATCTAAAGGGAAGTTCAAATTTTTAGAGATTTACGATATAAATGGAAAAGGAGAATTACTAAAAGAATGGAAAACAATAACAATGGAATAAATTACTGCACACAACACCGGTTTTGCATAATGGCTTGGGCTTGGTTTTTCCTTCGGAAAAACCTCTATGAGTCGAAAATTTATTCTATATTTGTTATGGCTTGGTAATAATTCCACACAACTGAAACAAAGCCGCAAACGTTGGCAGAAAGTTTACCTAAAAATTACGCTTAAGGAAATTATCAACTAAAATTTTATACATTTATAAAAAATTTAAAAGATGATAAATGTATTTTGCACAAGAAAACTTGAAACTTTTATAAAAGTGAAAAAGAAAGACGAAAGTTTTGTTGAATCTTCTGAAAGTTGGATTTGTCACTTAATTCCAATTGGTGGAAAAAAAAGTTTATATTTTATCGATTCTAAAACTCTTTATTCTGTTTTGTTAATTAATGTGCAAAAAAAAGATTTACAAAATATAGAACAAATGTTTGTGAGTGAAATTGTAAATCAATTAAAAAATGATGGAATTTTAAAACCTGAAAAAGAATTATTAGTCAGAAATAAATACAAATCTTTGACTTTTAATGAAACAAATAATGACCAAAAAACTCTTGGAACTTTACGAGACAATATTGTACATTTAAAATCTTATATTTATGATAAAAGTAACAAACAAAATTCAGCAAGAGAATTTACTAAAGAAAGTATAAATAGAATTCCATTAGGTAGCCGAAAATATAGTTATGCAAAAGAATTAATGACAGAAGAATTAAAGGATTTGTAATAAATAAAAAAACCTTCTGCCAACAATGGTTTTATAAAATGGCTTGAGCTTGGTTTTTCCTTCGGAAAAACCTCTATGAATCGAAAATTTGTCTATATTTGCTTTGGTCAGTCTTTAATTCAAACCGCTTCGCAAAGCCAATGACCGTTGTGCATAATATGAGGAAAATAACAAACTTTATTCTTGGATTCATAATTTTGGGCTTTTTAAGTTCTTGTAAAACTCAATATTCTACAACTGAATTAAACGCAAATTTTAATAGTCAGGAAATTCAAGATTTAAACAAAATACGAGATTTCTTTAAAGTTGAAATGTGTATTTACAGAGATTTAAATTTTAAAGATTGTTATAAAGAAATTCCACACGATTATTTAGATGCAAGTGGAAATCCTTTTTGGACAAATATTGATTTTGAAAAACAGCAAAAGTTATATAATGAAATCTCTATATCAACATTTGAACAAATTTGGACTTTTTGTAAAACTAAATATAGAATAAAGCCAGGTTTAGAATTCAAAACAATTTGTGCAAATTCTGAAGGGAAATATCAAAAATATTTGTCTGAACTAGGTAAAAAAAATCCAAGGATTGCAGAATATTCAAATGTAGTTAACAGTTCTGGTCATTACGATAGTATTGATTTACAGTATTGGGAAATTAAAAAAAATAAAAAATATATAAACTTAAATGATCCTAACATTCAATTAATATTAGCAATTCATTACTTATCTCTAAATGACCAAGAAAAAAGAGATGAAAAATGGGTTGATTAAAATACTATGCACAACAACGGTTTTATTCAATTTTGCAGGCTTGGTTTTTTTCTATTTTGGAATTTTTTTAATCTAAAATTTGTCTATATTTGTTAAGGCTTGTTTATCAATCAGCAAAACTGAAATAAAGCCGCGAACCGTTAACTGCAACATTTTGAAATGCATCGTCCTAAAATAGGTTGACTAAAAATTAAACACTTTTAGCACACTTATGACATCACAGAAAAAACAACCCTGCCGAAAAAAAGAGTATCAAAAAATAAGCTT
>NZ_AUGN01000029.1 GCF_000422685.1 Flavobacterium gelidilacus DSM 15343
CGTTGTGCAACATTATTTTGAAAATCTCGTAAAAAACAATAATATGAATTATAAATATATTAAACCAATAAAGTATAAATGTATAATATTTGCTACTTTATTCTTCATTTCTAGTTATTCTCAAGAAGCAGAAAACATTTATCATAAAGAATATTCTAAGCTAAGTTTTGTATTTCAACCATCTATTCTTAAAAAAAGTGATGCTTGGAATAGAGATGGCTCAACATATCCAAGTATGAAATTTACAAATGATTTTTCTTATCAATTTGGTGTATATTATAATTTTGCTCAATCGAGTAATTTTAACTTTAAAACGGGTATTATTGCAAAAGAATTTATACCAAAATTTGATTTAAATATTTCGAAAGATGATGTTGGGTATGGTATTGATTATTTATTAACACAATATGACCCTTTCAGTCAATTTATTATATCTATTCCAATAAAAACAGAATACTTTTTAAAATTAAATAATAAGTTAAATATTTCTTTTGGTGCTGGTTTAAACCTAAATTTAATAACAGGTACAAATGAAGAAATAGTAACAGGTGTATCGGTTGGAGATTATGATGGTAATTCTAAGGATATTTTCTTTGCAAAATCTAATAATCCAAATAGTATTAATTTTTCGTCAGAATTATCTCTTGGAGTAAATTATAAAACAAAATTGGCTTTAATAGATTTAAGTTTTTTTATTAATAGTTCAATTGACCCTGATTATGTTTCTGGTCAATATGAAATTTACAATCTAAATCAAAGCTCTGACAAAATTGGCGATTTTATTATTAGAAATAACTTTTATGGTTTAAGTTTAAATGTTAGCCCTAAAAAAGGTTGGTTGAAAAGAAAAAAATTATTATAACGTCGCACAACACCGGTTTTATTCAATGGCTTGGGCTTGGTTTTTCCTTCGGAAAAACCTCTATGAATCGAAAATTTATTCTATATTTGCTTTGGTCAGTGTTCAATCAAAGCCACTGAAATAAAGCCGAGAACCGTTAGCAAACATTAAAACCAAAAATCATGAAAAAATCTTTATTATTATTATTTATTGGATTATCATTTATTTATTCTTGCTCTAACGATTCAATAAATGAAATTATTGTAGAACCAAATCCAATTGATATACAACCTCCAAATCTTAATGGAACAACTGGTTTTCTTAAAAAAATGTCTACGAGGCTTGCAAATAACAATGATTTAATTTCTGTTTCATATTTTTCGTATATTGCAAATAAATTAAATAAAAGAATAGAACAAGATGTCAATAATCCAACAATTTTTGGTTCCGAAAATTATGAATACACAAATGATTTAATCACTAAAATATACTCTGGAAACTATGTTACTGAATACATCTATGATAATCAAAATAGAATAAAAACTGCAATTTTTTTCAATTCTAAATCAGAATTTGATTACTCAAATAATATAATTAGATGGAAATATTTTTCAAAAGACACAGATAATAATTACAATTTAATAGGTGATAACATAATCCAAGTTGATAATTATAACCAAATAACGAATATTAATAATTATGGCACTAACACTCCTGCTTTAATTTTGGAATACGATAACAAAATTGCTCCGATGAGAAATATTTTAGGCTTTAATAAGCTTTTAAATAATTATAACCCTAATGATGGAATTTATAATAATATTATTAAGCAGATTGATCCAAATATGCCGTCAAATAATATTACAGTTGATTATGAATATAATAGTAGTAACAAACCAAGTAAAATTACATACTCAAATATCAATGATGGAGCATACCTAATAATTGAATTAGAATATTATTAATAACGTTTGCTAACAACGGTTTTAAGAAATTTGGGTTTTATTGCTGAATTTAAAGTTTGTTTTGTACTTTTGAATTTGGTAATTAATCGAAAGTTTCGGGCTTACTTTTCCCAAACTTCTTAAAGCCGCGAACCGTTGGCAGAGATTTTAACAAAAAAAATATAAAATGAAAACATTGAAATATCGCTTTATTTACTATTTTTTAATCATTTTAAGTTTATCGTGCAGTAAAGACGATGAAGCTAAAACTATTAATAACTCACTTCATCCTCAACTAGCAAATCTAAAAAAGCCTGATGTAATCTTAAATAATATAGAAAAAGGATTATTTAACTCCAACATAATTAACTCAATAAATTTTCAAAATTACAACAATACGCCAAAAAATTGGGATTATGAAGTACTCGAAAATTCAAATAGAATAAAATCAATTACTTATTCAACGCCTTATATTTGTGAAAATACAGTTTTAAGTTTTTTTTATGAAAATAATTTAATTTCAAAAATAGAATCAGTTAGAAAAAATGTCTGCTCGGATTTCACTATAACAAATGAATTTATTTATAATTATGAACAAAATGTATTAATTTCAATATCTGCAAAGTATATGTATTCTGATTTAAATATTTCAAACAAACTAATTCAAGTTGGAGAAAATTTCTTTTCCTACAATCCAACTGGTACAATAGCTGAAATATATTCAGATATTAGACCAGTTAATGAGCCTTTAGTTGGATATCAAAAAAAATCTTATACTTACGACACAGATAATAATGTAATTGAAGTAAAGCAAGAAGAATACAATTCACATACTTATGATAAAAGATATATTTTCACATACAACAATAAGACTAATCCTTTAAAAGGAATATACTTATTTAGTGGTTTGAGTAGTATTTTACCAAATTACGGATTTGAAAGCAGTTTAGGTCCAATATTTCTATCCAATAATTGCATAAATTCGGTAAGATCAGAATATATAAATTTGCCTCAAAATTTTGATGATACTATTAATTTTACAACTAATTTGTTAAATCAAAACATTATAGATTTCGGAAGTTCGCCAGATTATCAATATTGGTTTAGGAACTATGTGAACTAAAAAAACCATCTGCCAACACCGGTTTTGTTCAATGGCTTGGGCTTGGTTTTTCCTTCGGAAAAACCTCTATGAATCGAAAATTTATTCTATATTTGCTTTGGTCAGTGCTTAATCAAAGCCACTGAAACAAAGCCGATAACCGTTGTATGAAACCATTGAGCTACACAAAACGCAAAGAAAATGTTCTCATTAATTTAGTTTTATAAAATATTAAAAAAAAATCTTAAATAAATATAAATATTAAAAATAAAAGATTAATATTGTAATATTATTAATACATTTTACTAAAAAACATTCAGTAGCTACGAATTGAGGGATTTTTTTATTTATCCCAAAGAAAATAAAAAATAAATAGTGGAATATGCTTACACAAAAAAACAGCAAAAGTCAATACCAATAAAGACTTCAAAATTTTGGGAAACAAATTATAATTTAAAACTTTAAAAAAATGAAAAAATTAATTTTTAGCCTTGTTGCAACTGCAATGATTTCATCTTTTGGTTTTGCAAACTCTGGCGAACCAATAAAAGAGAAAAAAGAAGTAAAAACAGAAAGTAAAACTTCAAAAGAAAATAACCAAAATGTAGAAGAAGTAAAAACAGCAACTTGCTCTGCAACAATAGGAGGTTCAACTTATACTTTAGAATATTCATGTTTCTTTTGTTGGGGTGGTGCTGATAATGGTTGTAAAGCAGCTTTATTAGATTCAATTGATGCAATTGAAGATTAAATAAACTATTTTAGGGTATTTAAGTTATTAGAAACTTTTGTACCCTAATTTTTTTAACTATAAAAAAACAAAAATGAAATATATTATACCAATATTTTTATTATTATTTTCAGTCTCACATTCTCAAAACTTAAACGTTGAATTTAATTTTACTATTAACAAGTCAAATGATTTAGCATCAACTACAAAAAAATACATTTTAGAACAAAATGAATCTAAATCTATATTTTATTTTGATTTAATAAAAGATAAAACGCAATTTAAAAATTCTGAAATTGCTGAAGTTGTCTTTGATAGAGATTCAGTCGTTGCATATATAATTGGCGACGATGTTATCGAATTTTTTTTTAAAGAAAAACATTTTAAAGACTTTAAAAATAATTTTCAATTTTACAACTTTGCTATTGGATACAAATCTAAACCAAGTTATATAAAGGAAGAAATCAACATATTTAATTGGGAAATTTCTTCAACAGAAAAAGACACAATTATTGGAGGGTTTAATTGTAAAAAGGCAACAACACAATTTAGAGGAAGAAATTATGTTGCTTATTTTACAAATGAATTAGCAAACGAAGGAGGTCCTTGGAAATTTGATGGCTTACCTGGTTTTATTTTAAAAGTTGATTCTTCAGATGGGTATTTGTCAATTTATGCTACAAAAATTAATACTAAAATAGAAAAAAAAATAAAACTAGAAAACCCATATTTAAATAAAAAAACTATTGCATTTGTACAAATAAAAGACATGATTTTAGAAAGTGATAAAAAATATGTAAAAAAAATGAGAAGCTTACCTAATGCACCTGATAAAATATCAATAAATGGTCCAGAATCAATCGAAAATTTTGGACTTGGAGAGCGTGTCTATGAATAAAATATTTTAAATAAATGTATAAATATATATTTTTATTAATCACAACAATTTCATTCAGTCAAACAATAAACATCAACATAACAAATGAAGAAGGCTTATTAGTTGATAACTGTAACATTTTATTTAAAGAAAAAAGTAATAATAACGTAAATGAATTTACAAAAGTATATAATGGTAAAAGCTTATATATTTTGAAAAATGTATATGATGAATTAGAAATTGAAATTCAATCTTATGGTTACATTAGTGAAACTATATTAATTAGTAAACCTTTAAAAAAAAACAAATATTCCTACGATATTAAATTATACAGTAAAATAACTGAATTAAAAGAGGTTGTACTTGTTTCCAAACAAAACCCTTTTAAGATTAAAAATGACACTGTTGTATTTAATGTTAGTAAATATAGTGATGGGAGTGAAAAAAAAGTTGAAGACCTTTTAAAAAAATTGCCTGGAATTGAGGTAGATGCTAATGGATCTATTAAATATAAAGGCAAGCAACTAGAAACCGTTACATTAGATGGTGATAATATATTTAATAGCAATTATAAATTAGGCACAAAAAATATCAATATAGATATGGTGGACGAAATAGAAGCCATTGATAATTATACAAATAACTTATTGTTAAAAGGTATTGAAAGTGAGGGTAAAGTAGCATTAAATTTAAAATTAAAAAAAGGTAAATCGGATTTTTCAGGAAATTTTGAAAATGCTTTAGGTTTAAAAAACGACTTAAATTCAGCATATTATTCAAACTCTTATCTTATGCAAATATCCTCAAAAGTAAAGTCTTTTGGTCTTCTCAATTTAAATAATATTGGTAGAAGTGATACTTATTTCTATGAGAAACAACAAAATAAAAGTTTAGATAGAATTTCGGACGATGATTTTAGAACAAAAAAACTAATTTCCGATGAATTGTTTAACCCATCAATAGATCCAATACGTTATAATATTAATAATCAAATATACATAAGTTATAATAATCTATTTAAAATAAATAAAAGGCTTACGTTTAAGTCAAATTTAAACTTTATTACAGATAAAATTAATTCTAATCAAAATATAAATACTGTTAACTTCATTGAAAATAATTTAGTTAATACTAACGATAATTATTCTTCATTAAAAAAACCAAATGTATTTAGTGGTGAATTTGAATTAAAATATAATCTTTCAAAAAAAACTTTATTTGAAGGATTTAGTAAACAATATTTTGAAAAAACAAGTGTTTATAGTACCTATTTGAAAAATAATGAAATTGGTTTTCAAAATTTTAATAAAACTAAAGGTTATTTTTCAATAAATAAATTTGTTCATACTTGGAAAGTTTCGTCCAATAAAGCACTTCAAGCAAACATATATTATACTTTTGATGAAATACCTCAAACTTTTGAAAGTATAAACTCATTTGAAAATATTAATCAAAAAAGTAAATTTAAAAAATCTACGTTACTATTAAATTATAACTTAATTGGTAAAAGTAAAAATTTTAGTTATGCATTTCAGATTGGCTCTGGTTTTCAAAGAAACCCATATTTTTCAGATAATTCATCAGATTTTAATAATACAACATTCAAAAACAATTATTATTTTAGTAATTCAAGATTAAAGTATTATTATAAAAAAATTATTATAGTCCCTAATATTTCATTAACAAACTATACTCTATATTTAGAAAACACAAATTTATTAAGTAAGACATATTCTAGTAATTTTGTTTTTGAACCATCACTAGACATTATTTTTAAAGAGAAAAAGTCTACATACACAGTTTCATATTCTAACACACAAAAACCCATTTCAGAGGAATTTATATTTACTAATAATGTTTATATCAATAATAGAACTATAGTTAAAAATCTGCCGTCATTTGATTATCAAAAAACAAACAGTTTAGCATTTAATTATTTTTTTAATGATTTATATACAAATACAACAGTGAATTTCACTTCTCAATTTCAAAAAAGTAACGGTCAGTATTTATCCGATTTTTCAATTGATGAAAATTTTTCAATAATAAAAAATTCATTTTTTTATGAAAAAAATTCATCTTTTAATACAAATTTTCGTATTTCAAAATTTATTGATAAATTATCTTTAAATTTAACTTACAGCTCAACATATATTAAAAATAAATACCCTAACGTTTTAAACAATTCTGATATAAGAAAAAATACAAATGAGGTTTTTAAAAACACATTTATTATTAGAACAGGATTTAATAGTAAAATTAATTTTGAAAACTCTACATCTCTTAAAATTATAACATCAAAATCCATAATAACAAATATTAATAATTCATTAAATAATAGTTATAAAATAAGATATAAAATAAATAAAAAATATAAAGCATCAATTAAATGGGATGTTTTTATACCTAATATTAAAAATAAATCAAATAATTATAATTTTGTTGATTTTGAATTGAATTACAAGCTTAATGATAAAATTAATTTCATCTTGGCTGGTAATAATTTATTAAATTTAAA
Organism: Flavobacterium gelidilacus DSM 15343; assembly: GCF_000422685.1. Lineage (GTDB taxonomy): Bacteria > Bacteroidota > Bacteroidia > Flavobacteriales > Flavobacteriaceae > Flavobacterium > Flavobacterium gelidilacus. The sequence goes on from NZ_AUGN01000029.1 coordinate 7,013, forward strand.
ATATTTTAAACAAATTGAAAATAACGATTTTTCCTCATTTATTTCAACTACAAACTTAACACAACAATTTTTCTTATTTAATATGGAATACACTTTTTAACAGTAATAAATATAATAATCAATTATAACTTTAAAGTAATTTGATAAAATTTATATCTTTACATATATAAAAATATGGCTTCAACTTCTGAAAAAGGACATGCAAAAAATATTGCAAACGCAAATTTATTAAATTCTCAAATTGCACAACTTGGTGCAATCTACAACCCAAGTAATACAAAATTACTTTTAAC
>NZ_AUGN01000030.1 GCF_000422685.1 Flavobacterium gelidilacus DSM 15343
CTTAACAAATATAGACAAATTTTAGATAAAAAAAATTCCAAAATAGAAAAAAACCAAGCCTGCAAAATTGAATAAAACCGTTGTTGTGGTTTCGTGGCTGTTTAAATTCAAATTGCGTCAATTCAGAATGAATTTATGTAAGTTGAATTCAAACTCTCAACACAAAGATTTTCCACAAAGAAATTCACGCAAAATATTCACGCAAACTTTTCGACAAAGTTCAGACTTTTGTTTTTAAAATGATTTTGATGAAAAAATAATTTTCAGATTTTTTTTACGTTAAAAACTAAATTTTAAATGATTTAATGTTTTGATGATTTTAATAAATATTCGTAACACAATTCACGCAAACTTTTCGACAAAGTTCAGTTTTAAGTTTTCACATTAAACACAAAATATTCGCAAAATAATTTTTCGGCAAAGTTCAAAAATTGCAAAGTTTTCAAGTTCGATTTTCTACAAAGAATTGACACAAAATTTTCAAGAATTCAAACACAAAGTTTTATTTCGTTCAGGTTGAAATTTGCAAAATAGTTGATTTGAAAATTATTTTCAATGCCATGAACCACAACGTTTCGCGGCTTTGCGAGGTTGCGAACTTCGTAACCGAGTTCTTTCGGCTAAGATAAAATATCTTGCGAAAGATAAACGTGAATTTAAAACATATTTCGCAATCTCGAAAAACCGCTGTTACATGAAGTTATTATTTTTTATTGCTTTCTTTATTGATAACGCAATTGCTTTTGCTAACAATGGCGGAACTGCATTTCCAATTTGTACCATTTGTTTGGACTTCGTTCCTTTAAATACAAAACTGTCTGGAAAAGATTGTAACCTTGCCATTTCTCTTACGGTTATAACTCTTGGTTCGATTGGGTGAATATTTACACCGCCATGATTTTCTTTAATTGTACAACTTGCTTCATTCCAAGGACATTTTTTCCAAGAATCAGAATATTTGTCATATAAGCTTTTTCCCTCTGGAACTTTTGCCAATCTTTCTTTCATATCATCGTTATGATTTGTTCTAACGTGATTAAATTTCGGATTGTCCTTTAGTTTTACTAAATCTCCAATAGCTTCTTTCGTAGTTATGTATGAATCGGATTCTAAGAGTGGAGTAGGATGATAATTTTTTTTACCAATTCTATTTGCAATAAAGATTACTCTTTCTCTTTTTTGAGGAACATAATAATCTGCCGAATTTAGAACAGTTACATTAACAACATAACCAAGTTTTCTAATGTCCGCTTTTATTTTGTCTTCAACCTTTCCTTTTAACATCGAACGTAATCCTTTTACATTTTCTGCGACAATAAATTCAGGTTGTAATTCTTCAATAATTTCTAACATATCTTTATATAAAGAATTTCTTTTGTCTTCAACAATTCTATTTCCCGACATACTAAATCCTTGGCACGGAAAACCACCGGAAAGAACCGTTAGGTTCTTTCCGTTTAGTTTTTCTTTTACTGTGCTTATGAATTTGTCTTTTACTTCTCTTTGTGTAATATCTCCTTCAATTAAAGGATGAGAAAAGTTATCTCGATAAGTCATTCCTGCTTCTTTGAACCAATCTAAACCGCAAACTTGGTTGAAACCTGCCATTTCAAAACCTTTTGCCATTCCACCTGCTCCACAAAAAGAATCTGCTGATTTTTTTGGGCGTTACCACAAGGGTCGGGCTTTCCGTTCCAATCTTTTGTTTTTTAAAGAAAAAAAACAAAAGGATTTCCTCTTCAATCCCTAACGCAAATACGCCTAATAGACATACTATTTTATAAAACAATTTTCGCTATGGTAATCTAAATATTCTTTGTGGCGATTATCTATATTTATCAACTTTAATTCTGGATTAATGATTAGTATTTTTTGGTCATTTTGATTAAGATATTTTGAAATTCTAATTTTTCCTTTCTCATCAAAGTTGATATATCCTTTATCAAACAGTTTATCATAATTTGGTAATAAAAGTAATCCATTATAAACATCTAATCTTTCAAAATTATTGCTTTCACGCCAAGGTTTGATATGAGATGCAACCAACAAATTAACCTTATCTAATTGAGAAATAGAACATCCAGACCAATAATCAATAAGTTCATTTCTAAATTTTCCCTGACCAATTCTTGATAATGTCAAATTCAATTTTTCAGTTACAGGAATTTCTACACTGTTTTTTATTTCACTTACCTTATCCTCAATTTCGACATAAATATTAGTACTGAAATCAGTTTTAATATATTTTAAGTATTTGTTTAGTGCGGATTTAAAGTTGCTAATGTCTTTGTCTTTAGAATAAAAATTACGTCCATTTTTAGCAATATTTTCATTTTCGATTATTTCAGAAATCGAAAATTCAGAAATTTTATCATCAATCAGATGGAATTGACATAAAAATCTCAACCAAGAAATATAATTTGTTCTTGTGTTTTTTGTGATATTTTCAACTTCTGTTAAAAATTTGAAAAATTCGGGTTCAGAACTAATGTAATCCATAGATTTAATCTTCGGTTAAATTAAAAATTTCATTTAACTTGTTATGAATAATATCTTGAAAAGCAAATTCAGTATCGTCATTCGTATCTGTATTATCTTTAATTAGATTTTCTTCTACAAAAGCATCTACAATGTTCATGGCAATTTCTCTAACATCATCATTTGTTAAATTATGTGTAATTTTTATTCTCGATAATAATTTATCCATATACTTATTGTTTTAGGCTACTAATTTAGAACTTTTAAATTTACTAAAAGTGAAATTTTTATAGTCAAATGTCAATTCGGGCAAATCGCCTCTTTTAAGAATTTCATAATGAAAATTATTGTCTTTAATGTAAAACCAACAATTAAAGTCACTTACTAATGCATAATCTATTAATATTGGTAAAATATCGCTTACATTATCAAGACAAAATTGTTTAAAGTTATCACGAGTTATTTCTTCGTTGTATAAATCACCGAAATAATGATTTAATACTTTTAGACCTGATTGACCAACAACTTTAGGAGCAAACATTTTTCCGTTTCCTTTGAAAGATTTTACAGATAAAGTTTCGTTGTTTTTTAATAGAAAATTATGTGGACATTTTTTAGCAAATTCAGAAGTAAAATCTTTTGAATTTGTTAAGTATTTGACTGGTTTTCGTCCATTAAATATTTTTCCGAGAATGTTAGATTTTAATATTTTTTCTAATAAATTTTCGTCAATTCTTTTTAATGAAATTTTATTTTCAAGTTTATATTTTACACAAACTGCATATTGTAAAGTAATTCCGAAAGTTTCATTATTCATAATATTATCTTTTTATCTTCCAAAAATACAAAATTTCTGTTTATTTTGGGTTTTCAGATAATTTCATGTAACGTTTAGTGGCTTTATAAAGTGGTTTGAATTAATCACTGACCAAAGCAAATATAAAACAAAATTGTGAATCATAGAGGTTTTTCCGAAGGAAAAACCAAGCGTAAACCATTTTATAAAACCATTGTTAGCCGTTCGGTTTTTTTTATTCAGTAACTTGCCTAACTAATTCTACACCAAATTTTGATAATCTATAACATTCAGAAGAAATTATTTCATTTTCTGGAATTTTCTCATCTTCGTTATACAAATATACACTTCTTGAGTTTTCTTTTAGTTTTGGTGGTTGTTCTTCTATTAATCTTAATCTTAAAAGATTATCAATTATTAACATTGTAGTTTGATAATCAGTTGAACTATTTCTTACCAACTCAATTTTCTCAAAATATGGTCTGTCTTCACTCGACATAAAAAAAGATTTAGAAAAAATAAATTTTATTATGTGAAAATCATCAATTGATAATTGATTTAACAATTGGCTAAAAATGTGACAAGCATTAAATTGGTTTTTTGGATCTAAAGTATTTGCTAATAATTTAGCCCAACTATCTTGCATAATTTCATCTTCTTCAAATGAAGCATATTCTAATAAAGTGGTAACATCCTTAATTGGAATTTTTTTAGGAACATCTATTCCTTTTTCTTTTAAAAATTGTCTAGCTTTTTCAATTATGGTAACTTGATTTTTAAATCTCCAATATTTTATTTTGTCTGTAAAAATTCCAGTGCCTTCCATAATTGGTGCAGCTATCATTTTTTCGATAAATTCAAGTGCTTTTTCTGCGGCAATTCCAATTCCGTTTGCAAGTTCTATCTTTTTTTCATCACTCATTTTTCTGTTTTTTTTCTGCGTTTCGTGAAACTGACGGCTAACGTTTTGCGGCTATCGAAAGCCACAAGGATTTAAGACTGACCACAACAAATATAAAACAACTTTTCGACTCATAGAGGTTTTCCCGAAGAAAAAACCAAGCCTTTGTGGTTTTTGATAACCGTTGTTGTGTGACGTTCTTGTCAATGTCTATCTTCTAATATTCCAATTAAATTTATTAATGAAATTGTGGCTGATGCGCAAAGTGATGCGTCTTTACTATTGGCAGTTCTTTTATGTGTTAAAACATTTGCTAAATCAGACGAAGCTCTGGCATATTTTCTTAACACTTCATTTTTACTACCAGAAAGTTCTACTGATATATATGCATCGAGCATTCTTTTAGCATCTGTTTTACTAGCTTCAACTTTGTCTAGGGTAGGGTGTTTTTCTTTGTTATATATTGCTTGTGCAAGTGATATGATAGTTTCTCTACATAAAAGTCCAATAGTTTGATATTGCTCCTCATTGACTGCTTGTTTTAATCTTACTTTTATTTCACTTAAACTTCTATCTATTCTTTCCCAACCACTCAAATTTACAGAAAGACTTAATCTGTCAGGTTGTTCTGTTTCTTGTAAAAGTTGAATAATGTTTCCAAACATTTCTCCTATGAAAGCCCTTCTATCTTGATATTTAGGCATTTCACCAGAACTCCATCTTCCATACCATTGCCATAAATCCTTAAATGGATTTGGGTTTTCTATTGAGAGTTTTTTTAATACATTATCTACAATTTTAGATCTTTTTATATATTCATCATTAATATTTTGTATTTGTTGGTTACCAGTTGAAACAGATATTAAAGTATCTTTTAAATAATTTAACTCTGTTATTAATTGATCTTTATTAAATATATCAGAAATTCTATTCCAATCGATTTTTTGAGTTGATTCAGGAATAATAAAAACTTCTGAAATTTTTATATGTTCTTGTGACCTCAGAATTATTTCTAATTTATTTTTAATCTTTATTTCAGTTTCTGATTCAATATCTTTTAATTTTACAAATTTATCTACAGGCAGAGCAATATAAATAGAATAAAAGTATATTCCTCCGTTCCAATTATCATAATGTGTTTGTTCAGCTTTTATATCTGACTCTCTTAAGATTTCAGCTAATAAATTATCTTTTTCAGCTTCAAAAAGTTCAATAACTGTTTGAATAATTTTTCTTAAATGTTCTTTGTCTTCGAGCAAAATATTGTTATTTATTAATGTTGATTTTTAACGTAGTCGAACCGAATGTTACACAACGGTTCGCGGCTTTATTTCAGTTTTGCTGATTGATAACCAAGCCTTAACAAATATAGACAAATTTTAGATAAAAAAAATTCCAAAATAGAAAAAAACCAAGCCTGCAAAATTGAATAAAACCGTTGTTGGGCGACGTGATAACTTTAATTCAAATTGCGTCAATTCAGAATGAATTTATGTATTTTGAATTTAAAGAATCAACACAAAGATTTTCTACAAAGAAATTCCGCAAAACAATTCACGCAAAACATTGACACAAACTTTTAGAAAACTTCATTTTTTGTTTTTAAAATGATTTTGATGATTAAATGATTTTCAGATTTTCTTACGTTAAAAACTAAATTTTTAATGATTTAATGTTTTGATGATTTTAATAAATTTTCGCAACACAATTCACGCAAACTTTTCGACAAAGTTCAGTTTTAAGTTTTCACATTAAACACAAAATATTCGCAAAATAATTTTCGGAAAAGTTCAGAAATCGCAAAATATTCAAGTAAGTTTTTCTGCAAAGAATTGACGCAAAATTTTCAAGAATTCAAACACAAACTTTTATTAAATCCAGGTTGAAATTTGCAATAAATGTTCATTTGAAAATAAATTTTCCAACTATGAACCACAACGGTTCTCGGCTTTGTTTCAGTTTTGCTGATTAAGCACAAACCTTAACAAATATAAACAAATTTTTGATTAAAAAACTTCCAAAATAAAAAAAGACCAAACCTGCAAAATTGAACAAAACCGTTGTTGTATGAAGCCATAATTTGTTAATTAAGTAATTTTAGTTTTTATTCTGTTTAATACATTCTGAAAAGTGCTTATTTCACTCGTGAGGTTGTCTTATTCACTTTGGCAGGTGTCTTATTTATTTTGACGTATGCTTGTTTTACTTTTGAAGTTGCGTTATTCATTTTGGCAGAAAGTTTATATACTTTGGAAGTTGTCTTATCTACTTTAATAGTATATTGTTTTATTTTGGCGATAGGCTTATTTATTTTTGTACGAGCTTTGTTTATTTTGGAATAAGGCTTGTACAGTTTTGTACAAGCCTTAACTACTTTATAACAATGTTATCCTTTTTTGAATTTAATTTTTGAGATTGCTTTATATTGAACAGAGCTACTATCAAGAATTGTAAATAAATAATCTTTTGCTTTGTTGAAAGTATCAACTAAATTATCTTGTGAAAGATACATTGTATTATTTCTGACACTTCTTGCATTATTAAGAGGAATATATGTATCAGCAACGCTTTGCGTTGCTTGAAGCATTTGTGCTTTTTCGGCTTGTAATGTTGCAACTTGAAATTCTGTTTCGTTTGGAGCGTAATTTGGTGTGTTTTGAAATAATGAAATTAACAAATCATAGTTATTAGTACGTTGGTCATAACTCATTTGTGAAGTTGAGTGTTGGTTTTGTTCTTCGGTTGTATTAGTTGTTGATTCGTTATTAGTTTTTCTAATTCCTTTTAATTTTCTTGCAATAGTCATAAAATCTTCTAATTGTGCTTGTGTAACTCCATCAGTAGATTTATAAACTTTACGAAGTTTGGTTACTTTTTTACTAACTGGTGCAAATAGCATT
>NZ_AUGN01000031.1 GCF_000422685.1 Flavobacterium gelidilacus DSM 15343
CGTAACGATTCTGAAAATCATTTTTTCATCAAAATCATTTTAAAATCAAAAATTGAACTTTGTCGAAAAAGTTTGTCTGAATATTTTGCGTGAATTGTTTTGCGGAATTTCTTTGTAGAAAATCTTTGTGTTGATTCTTTAAATTCAAAACACATAAATTCATTCTGAATTGACGCAATTTGAATTAAAGTTATTACGAAACCACAACAACGGTTTTATTCAATTTTGCAGGTTTGGTCTTTTTCTATTTTGGAAAGTTTTTAAATCAAAAATTTGTTTATATTTGTTAAGGCTTGTTTATCAATCAGCAAAACTGAAATAAAGCCGCGAACCGTTGTGCGATATGCTACGTGAACCGTTGAAAAATAACGACTAAATTATGATTGTAGAATTTTTAGGTCAAGGATTATACGATGAAGAAATTGAAACTTCGGGAAATCATATTTGTTCAGCACTTAATAATGAATTTTTTAACGAGATAACGTTTTTGGTTGCATTTTTAAGAAAAACAGGATTATCACAAATATTAAAATTCTTGAAAAAGGCTAAAACAGATAAAAAAAACATAACATTTTTCGTTGGAATTAATGGCAAAGTAACATCCAAACAAGCTCTTGAAAAATTACTTGAATTAAATATTCCTTGTTATATTTATTATACAGAAAACTACATTTACCATCCAAAAATTTATTTATTTGAAGGCAATGATAAAAATAGAATTATTGTTGGATCTTCAAATTTTACAAATAATGGATTATTTAATAATGTTGAAGCATCAATTTTATTAGATTTTACAAGTCAAGATAAAAGTGGAATGAAAGTGCTCAATCAGTTAAAAAATTATTTTAATCCTTTATTAGAATATACTGAACCAAATTTAAATAATGTTACACAAGAATATATCGACGAACTTTATGAAAAAGGTTTACTTTCAAATGAAGATTTTGAAGGAGATAATGTGAACCAAAATCTTAATAAAACATATGACAAATCTAAAAAAACAAGAAAACCAAGTTCTGAAGAACTTGGTAATATTGATATTAAAGAAAATCGTAAACTAATAGATTACAAGAAACAAGAATTAAAAATAACAGATGATTATCTTAAAAAATGGGATTATTTGTTTGAAAAAATGAAATCTTATAAGTTAAAGTATAATTCTGTTACTGTTGCCAAAGAATATGAAGATAGAACATTGTATGGTTGGTATCAAAAGCAAAAATTATTATATAATCATCCTGAAATTGAAATGCCTAAAGAGCATATCGATAAACTTATTCAAATAGATTTTTATTTTGGAGATGGTCATATTTTAAGACAAGAAACTATTAAAAAATCTTGGTTGGAAATACTTAAAGAAGCTATTGAAAGTGGCGAAAAGGTACAGGCAAATCATAGGTATATTTATAAAGAACATAGACTTGGAACTTGGCTTGTTGGTATTGCATCAGCAAATACAAAAGGAAAGAAATTAGATGTTAGAAAGCAAATAAAAGAGTTCGGGTTCGACTTTTCAACAACTAAAAGAGATACGAAAAATGTTATAGAAAGATTAATTAAAGATTTATACGAAGCTAAAGAACCTTCGAAAATGCTATGGAGAATAAGATTTTTAAAACACGTAAATAAAAAAGAAAAACTTTCTAAAAAAACAATTTCTGAAATTGAATTTGTTTGGGAATACCATTTTAACGAAAAACCAGTTTGGGGAAAAATTAATGAACGTTATACAGACAGAACAGATGAATGGAAATTACATAGAAAAAAACAAGGGCAATGGTATCCAATAATAATAGAAAACGGAGAATTTCAAAGTTTATATCATTGGGCAAAAACCAGATTAAAAAGTAAAATATCTTGGAAATTAATAATTGATAAATTTAGCCAAACTGAATTGGAAGAGTTAAGAAAATGTGGCTTTCCAGTATAAAAGCACAATCGCACAACAGCGGTTTTGCGAGATTGCGAAATAATTGCAAAATTCACGTTTATCTTTCGCAAGAAATTTTATCTTAGCAGAAAAATCTCGGTTACGAAGTTCGCAACCTCGCAAAGCCACGAGACGTTGGCAGAAAGTTAAAAACAAAACAGAGAAATCAACATAATCTATAATCGAAATTATGAAGGTAAGAATAACAGTCATATTTATTTTTTTAATCTATAATGTGAATGTTTTTTCGCAGAAAGACCTTACTGTACAAACTAAAATTTCTAACGATACAATTGGATTTTTTGACGTTTTAATAGTAAATTTTGAAGCAAATAATTCTGAAGCGGAATTTAAAGCACCTAATTTCAAAGATTTTGAAATTTACAAACCCTTGGAGCATAGTGTATCTGTATCATACCAAAGCGACTTAAAGATTAGTAATACAATCTATACCTATTATTTAAAACCCAAAAGGTCGGGTAAACTAATTCTAGAAAGCGTAATTTTTGACTATAATGAAAAATCATTTGAAACTAAACCAATAATAATACAAGTAAATGGAACAACTTTGGTTAACGACCCCTTAAAAGATGAAAATAAAATTTTCTGTGTTGCTCATATTTCTAATTATAATCCTTTTTGCTATCAACCAGTTACAATTGAATATAAATTGTATTATGATGATGATATAATACCTAAAGTTATTACAGGTGATTTTGATGCTGAATACTTAAAAGAATTGTATATATATACTATTGACGAAAAATTTAAATATGGTAAAGAATTGTATAATGGTAAAGAATATAACTGCGCTTTAATCACAAAAGATGTAATTAGATTTAAACAATTATATGATACTTATATTAGAAACAAAATAATTATAACGTATAAAACAAATAGTATACCTTATACAAATATTGGTTTTGACGACACTTCAAAAATTATTTTGCCGATAATTTCGAAGCGAATTGTATCAAAAAGATTTCAATATGATTATAAATTTCCATTTAATATTACATCTTATGGTGATTATAAATTAGAGGTTCTTTATCCAAAACAAACAAAAATTAAAAAAGATAAAATCATTGAAATTAGCTTGCAACTTTATGGAGAAGGCTTCATAGATGATAACACCATACCACTAATTAATATTCCAGGAACATTTGAAATCATTTCGAATACGATAAAAAATGATCACGTTGTTGAAAAAGATAAAATAAAATCCATCGCCACAAGGATCTATAAAATAAAACCATTATCAGAAGGTAATTATACTTTTTATCCTGTTCAGTATAATTTTTACAACGAAAGTTCAAATGAAAAAAAGGCAATTTATTCAAAAGAATTTAAGCTTTCAGTGAGATAAAATTATGAATAAAACAATAAAATATTTAATAACCTTCTGCCAACAGCGGTTTGCAAAAATGGCGAAATATGTGGTAAATTCAAGTTTATCTTTCGCAAGAAATTTTATCTTAGCAGAAAATAATCGGTTACGAAGTTCGCCACTTCTGCAAGCCGCGACACGTTAGCCGTCAGTTTATCGCGAATCGTAAGAAAAGCAATTAATAATCAAAAAATATAAATATGATTGAAGAAGAGTTATTAGAAAACAAAAAAAGAAAAATTGCATTTGAAATAATTTATTATTCAAAAAGAATTTTCTTTTGTGTAATTTTCGTTTTCATATATTATGGTTTTATATTTCCTGAATATTTTTTTAAATATGCAAATAAAGTGTATTACGATAGTTGGATATTAAGCGATTTTATTAGCTATTATGACTTTATTAATTTGCTATTCCATTCTTTTTTAATCATATCAATAATTTTAATTTTATTCAACAGGCAAATTGCATATTCATATAATTGGTTAAAAAAATATTCTAAATAAAATAATCTTTAACTTTTAACAATAACTCTAAAATTTTAATTATGAAAATTATTCTTTTTTTTAATCTTTGCTTTTTATTTTTAATTCCATCAGAATTAATTGCTCAATCAGACATTGATGCAAAAGCAACTTCAGGTGCAAAACTAATTTGTGATTGTACAAAAACTTCACTTTCAAAAAACAATATTGATGTTGACAAACTGGCTGAAATATATAAATCATATAACATAAATAAAAAATTATTAGTTAAGTACAAATCAGACGTGCAAAAAATAAACGACAAATTGAACTTGAATTATTCAACTATTGAAAGTGATATATATGCTTGTAGAAGTCAATTCACTCAAAAGTATAAATCTTATTTAAAAAATAGAGATTTTCTAACAAAAATTGAATCTATTATAAATAACAATCCATATACAGCAGGTCCAAAACTAATTAAAACTCTCGCTGACTAATTATGAAAACATTAAAATTAATTATTGCAATAATACTTACATATGCTTTTATTAAAAGTGGTATTGACCTTTGTAATGAAGAACCTGAAAATTCATTTATGTATGTAATTATTATATTAGTTTTTCTGTTAATTCCAGCATATTTGTTTTACAGTGCAACGAAAACCGTCGAAGACAAACAAACTGCTTTAGAAAAAAAAGAAAATGATGAAATAAATAATATGAAATAAATGGAGTTCATTGATTATTATAAAGTTTTAAATATTTCTGAAAATGCAACTTTAGAAGAAATCAAAAAAGCATTTAGAGAACTTGCTAAGGTATATCATCCAGACAAAAACAAATTTAGTGATGCGAGTGAGAAATTTAGAAAAGTATTCGAAGCATACGAAATTTTGAAAGATAAAATTACAAAAGACATTTTTGACGAACGTAGAAGAAGATTTTATACTAAAAAAAGCGATGAATTTAATAATGAAAAGTACACGAAAAGTGAAACGTATGAATATGTAAAAAAAGAAGCGAATAAAAGAGCAGAATATTTTTCAAAAATGACTTTTGATGATTTTTTACACTCATCTATATTTATGTTAAAAAAAGCAACATCAAAATTTGCCCTTGTTTTAATGTTTCTATTTGGTTTATTTATGATATTTTTTGGCTTTTTTGCTTTGGTAAACAGCAACAATAATGAAGGTTTTGGATTTTTAATAATGTTATTTTGTTTAGCATTTGGTGGAACTCTAATATATATTGCACAAAATGATTTAAAAAAATGAAACTAATAGAAATTGAAAATTGTAAAGTTGGTTATATTTTAAAAGGATATGTTAATCATAAAAATAAAGGTCATTATATAATATTCATCAAATCATATCATTTTCCAGACTTTATTGGTGCAATGATTTCAACAAAGAATTTTGAAAACAAAAATGTACTAATGTCTGAAAATCATTTTAATGAAACTTTTGAAGATGGTACGAATTGCAAAATTATTTTTTATAATTCTCATCTCGTTTTAGCTAAACTTCATAAATTTTTTGATATGGGACCATTTGAATTATGTGGCGTTTTATCAGAAGTTGGTATTAAATTTGTTGAGGACAATATTAATATGCTTGATTTAGAAAATTGGGAACAATATTTAGAAAGGACAAGCGAAAATAATAACGAAAAATAATAAATAATAAAACCGAACGGCTAACAACGGTTTTAAGAAATTTGGGTTTAAGTCTTTAATTTAAAGTTTGTTTTGTACTTTTATAGTTCAGTAATTAATCGAAAGTTTTGGGCTAATTTTTCCCAAACTTCTTAAAGCCGCAAAACGTTAGCAGAAAGTTTATGAAAAAAATTGCGTACATCATAATCTCAACAATTTTTATCTGTTTTTTTTCTTGTAAAAAAGACGAAAATAATAGTGAAATTTCAGAAGAAAATCTTTCTTTGAAAAATGTTTCTAATGAATTAATTTCAAAAGATACTTTGAGTATTCTTCTTGAAAAAGCATTAAAAGTTGACACCTTAGAATTCGATAATTTTGAACCATTTATTTACTTTAAATCAGGAAATATTTTATCTAAAAATGAGAAAAACGCTTTAACTGTAAATTGTACAAATGATAGTACATATCAAATTGAACTTTACACACAAAAAAATGAAAAGTGGATTAAAAATGATGAAATAAATAATATTTTAGCTAATCGAACGCAGTTTTATTTAGAGTTTAAAGATTACAATTTTGATGGTCAAAAAGATATTTACTTACAGAAAAGTGCTTCAAATGGTTGGTCACTTTCAAGAGGTTATTTATTTACTGTAAATTCAAAAACAAAAAAACTGATTGAGCATAAAGAAGTCAGGGAATTGGCTAATATGAATCCTGAACAAATAAAGGAAATCGTTTATACAGATGAATTAGATTATTCTCAAAGCGGAAGAAAAATAAACCGAAGAATAAATAAATGGAAAAATGGTAAGCTCATTTCGCTAGGTCTTGATAAATCCAAAGTTACAGAATATTAAAAAAACCTTCTGCTAACAATGGTTTTATAAAATGGTTTAGGCTTGGTTTTTCCTACGGAAAAACCTCTATGAGTCGAAAATTTGTTTATATTTGCTTTGGTCAGTGATTAATTCAAACCACTTTATAAAGCCACTAAACGTTGTGCGTTATGGCTTGAAAAATCGTTTTCAAAACAACTTCTACTCTATTTTAAACCGAAATTAAATAAAAATTCGTGTTCTAAATCTGGAAAGTTTTGCGTCATTTTTTTGTAGAAAATCAAACCTGAAAAACTTTGCAATTTCTGAACTTTGCCGAAAATTTTGTGTAAATATTTTGCGCTGAATTTCTGAAAATATTGAAAACTTAAAATCTGAACTTTGTCGAAAAGTTTGCGTGAATTGTTTTGCGAAAATTCAATAAAATCATCAAAACATTAAATCATTAAAAAATTTAGTTTTTAACGTAAGAAAATCTGAAAATCATTTAATCATCAAAATCATTTTAAAAACAAAAACTGAACTTTGTAGAAAAGTTTGCGTGAATTGTTTTGCGGAAATTCTTTGTAGAATATCTTTGTGTTGATTCTTTAAATTCAACTTACATAAATTCATTCTGAATTGACGCAATTTGAATTAAAGTTGCCACAACGCACAACAACGGTTTTGTTCAATTTTGCAGGTTTGGTCTTTTTTTATTTTGGAAGTTTTTTAATCAAAAATTTGTTTATATTTGTTAAGGTTTGTGCTTAATCAGCAAAACTGAAACAAAGCCGAGAACCGTTG
>NZ_AUGN01000032.1 GCF_000422685.1 Flavobacterium gelidilacus DSM 15343
CAACGGTTCTCGGCTTTGTTTCAGTGGCTTTGATTAAGCACTTACCAAAGCAAATATAAAACAAATTTATGATTCATAGAGGTTTTTCCGAAGGAAAAACCAAGCTTAAGCCATTGAACAAAACCGGTGTTGGCTGTAGTTTTTATTTTTTTCGTACTCTTAAATACTTACTAAAAACATCAATATATCTATCGTCAAACATAATTTTAGTAATATCCACAAATTCAATTTTTGTAAACTTTTCGTTTAAAAGACCTGAAGCATTAAAATATTGAATAAACACATTCTTTTCCGTAACTCGTTTTATTGGTCCAATTGTGAAACTATCAATTTCTGGATTTTCACATTCAACTATTACATTTTTTTTATTTTTTCGCAAAGATTGAAATATTGTTTTCCAATCATTTAAATCCACTTTAGTTTTAAGTCCAATATTTTCCTTTTCGTTTTCTAAAGACATTATTTTGTCATAATATTTGTCATTATTATTATATCGAATTTCTATAATGTTATTAATAGGAATAATATTAAATCCAAGAAGTTTGAAATCATCACATTCCTGAATTATAACAAAGTCATTTGAAAAATCAACAATATAGCCACGACTTATTTTTTCAAAATCTTCGTCAATTTTTCTTTTAATTCTAGCGAATTTTTGATTGTCGTAAAAGTCTTTAATTTTTTCTTGCATTACGTTTTTTCAAATTACAGCCAACGGTTCGCGGCTTTATTTCAGTTTTGCTGATTGATAACCAAGCCTTAACAAATATAGATAAATTTTTGAATTAAAAACCTTCCAAAATAGAAAAAAACCAAACCTGCAAAATTGAATAAAACCGGTGTTGTGTGTAGTTTTTATTCCGATTTCTATCCGTCAGTCGAAACTCCAACTTGCTTATTATTCTCAAAATGAACATTGAAAAAGTAGTTTTGACCTTCTATTTCCTGAAAAGCCATTTCAAATCCTTCGTCACTTACAGATATTCCTTTCAGTTCAAAATGTTTTTCAATCGATATGAATTCCATTTCTGCATTTTCAAATTGTTCTTTAAGTGCTTTTTCCGCTTCAGATTTTATTTCCGCTTCGTTATTCAGAGCATTGAGTAAAATCCGCTTCTGATTTTCAGATATTCCGTCTTTATTTCCTGCAACAAGAATTTCAATATCAGAATCCAAAAATCTTTTATTCACTTGCCAACCAACATCATTTCCTCTCGTACTAAAACTCTCAATTTCTCCAAAATCAGAGTCAGTCGTTTTTAGTTTTTTACTTCCAAAGAGTTTTCCAAATATTCCCATTCAGTTTGTTTTTAGTTCGGTTTCTCAAATTACACACAACGTTTCGTATATGAAAAGTAGGCGGTTTCGAAGTAACAAATTTTCGGTTAAGCACAAAGTTTGATATGAGCCACAAGCCTTGAATTTACTCCTAATTCGCCTATTTTTTATATACATTGTTGTGGGTAGTGTCTTTAGTTAATTTTGTCGATTGAAATCTGGTAGACTTTTTCAAAAATACTATCCAACCATTTCAACTTGATTCGTGGTACATAACACACACCATTTGTCCTGGTTTGTATCAATTCACCCTCGTTATAATAGAGTTTGTTATTCATCTCAATTGCTCCACAATAACCAGTTCTGCTATTGTCTATGTATTTTTCGTCCACAAAAATCAATTTATTATTCTTTAAAAAATAATCAACAATTGAACCTCCAACACTATATTGAAAAGCGAAATTAATGCCATATTGTGATAAAGTAATTCTTACTATTTCATTGTTTTTGTAATAGATGTCAGCCTCATATAATTCTTGTTCATCAGAAAATTTACTAGGCAATGAAATACTGTCAATACTAATTTTCATCAAGGTCTTATCAATTCGAATTGAATCAACTAAATTCTCGATATTTTTTATTTCTAGAGAATCAATAACCTTTCCTTGTTCAGAAATAAAGGTTTCGTTCTGACTAAAAGTGAATCCTGACGACAGGATAGCAAATATGAATGAATAAGTTCTCATTTTATTATTTTTCATTACCCACAACGTTTCGCGGCTTTGCGAGGTTGCGAACTTCGGAACCGATATTTTTCTGCTAAGATAGAATTTCTTGCGAATGATAAGCGTGAATTTACTACATATTTCGCAATCTCGCAAAACCGCTGTTATGGGCAGTTTTTCATTTTCTTACTTCTTTTTCTAATAAATCAATAGACGTCGTTAATACTTTACCAAACATAAATTTGGATATTTTCTTTGGTTTCATAAATCTTGAAAGTAAAAATATTGTGTCAAACCCTTGTTCTTGCGACCACCATTTTGTTTTAATTCCTAACAATGCTTTTTCAATAGAAAGGTTTCCACCTTTTGGATTTACCAGCCAAGCAAATGCTGTATATTGTCCGATACCTTCTAATGTTAAAAAAAAATTATCCATTTTTGCAATATCTCTTCCGTCTTTTTCAAAACATTTTTGTTGTCTTGCTTTTAACATTTGTAATGCAGTTTTAGATAATTTTACACATTCACTTTTGTCTTTTTCTAATGCTGCTTGTCTAAACAAATCCGCTTCAATTTTATAATCTTTCAAATATATACTGTCGTTTTTATAATAATATTGCAAAATATCGTCATTTAAATTGTCTTCGGGATGTAATTTGCTATACTCATCCATAACTACGCCAATGTCATTAAGGCTTTGTAATTGTTGAGTATGTCCAAACTCGTGTAAGAAAACGCAAGTTACCAAAGTTTCTATACCAATTCCGTGGTCATCAACTTTATTTTTAAGCCAAAAACTTGTTAAGGGCATAACAAAATATGGGCTTCCATTTTCAAGTTGTGAGGCAAATGATGTTATCCGTACTTCTATTTCTGAATTATCTGGTAAAGTAATTTTTCCATTATGCATTTTTTTTATCCAACTTAAAGGCATACCTGTCAAATCTGGTCCAATAATATTAACACCATCTTTTCCAGTTATTTTTGAAGTTGTATAAACATATGTGTCGTCAAACAAAACAAACTCAACTGGTTTTATTTCTTTAAGTGCATAAACATCATTATAAACTAAATCCCAAGCTTTGAACCATCTCTGAACTTCATTTAGTGATTGTTCAAATTTATTGTTTTTGGTATGTCCAAAAAGATTTATTGAACTGATAATTAAGATAATTATTAATACAAATTGATTTTTTCTCATTGTCGTTGTTAATTAGGAGTTTCGATTTTTAAAATTGCCCATAACGTGTATTGGCTTTGCGAAGCGGTTTGAATTCTACACTTACCTTCACAAATATAAAACAAATTTTCGATTCATAGAGGTTTTTCCGAAGGAAAAACCAAGCCTAAACCGTTTTGCAAAACCAGTGTTGGCAGACGGTTTTAATTTTTATCTAATAGCTTTTTCTTTTGAATTTGAAATTCTTCATCATTTAGTATTCCATCATCTACTAATTTTTTTAGTTTAATTAATTCATCTGATATTGTAAGGTTATTTTCTTTAGGTTCATTTTTTTTATTTTCAGTTTGTTTGATAAATCCAGCAATTATTCCATGTAATTTTTCTGATGATGTAAAAGGAATTGTGTAAAGAATACTATTTTTTTCTATTGTTGTATTTAAAAAAATTATTTTAAAAATTGGATTTATTGTATTATTGATAGTAATCTTTACAAGTATTGAATTAATTTTTTCATTTGTTGTTGTCGAACCAGTTGTTCCTCCAATTATTGCTCCTGCACCACCAGCTAAAATTCCACCGACAACACTTCTTCCAATAGTTCCAGATTTTTTAGTAACTGTTTGCCCGTCAATTACAATTTCACTTTCTAATATATCTGAAAAATTATAAATCCAAGGTTTATAAACTGCGTCGACAAAGCAAATTTTCTTTCTGTTATTATCAAATGCTACTGACATTCCAGAAAAATCTGAAAGTGTTATATTTTCTGCTTCAAAATCTTTTAATTCATCTAATACTTTTTTTGCTTTTTCTTTATAATTATTATTCTCTTCTTTGGTTTCATTACTTGACCAAAAAGCAGTAATTATTAAAGAAATTAATAAGAATATAAAAAAGGGTAAAAAAGTCAATATATCTGTAAAATAGAATAATATTAAAGCGGAAATTGAAATTAAAGCAAATTTAGCACTGTTCTTCATATATTTTATTTTTTGTTATTTTTTTTTTTGCGTTTTCTGGCACTGTCTGCCAACGTCTCTGTATATGGCTCGTAGCGTGCAAATTAAACAAATAGTTTCGGATGAAGCACGAGCCGAATTTTTAAATTTTTCTTATTATCTTTTTTTCTCAATAAGCCAAATTTAAAAATTTGGCGGACTCGCAAATATACCTTAACTTCGATTAAGCAACTAATTAGCTATGAGCTATATACGTTGTTAGCACACGTACTTATTCCCATTCCAGTTTTTCCATTTTGAAAATATTTACGTTTTTTGTTATTTCAGTTCCTGTAATTGTGATGTTTATGTCAACAGGTAAATGTGGTGAATTTGCACTTAATCCAATATGATTAACATTGCCAATTAATATAGTTTGTTCATCATCAATTCCTTTTATTTTCATTGGATTTTCAAGTGTAATTTTTATTAGCTTACCGACAGTTGTTTCTAAATCTTTGTGTCTTAAATCTTGAATTTGGTTTTTATTTAATTCCATTAATTACAGTTTTTAGTTATTTCGTCATAAGCTTTACTATTTCCTAAATTCGCCAGCTTTTGAAAAATCAGAACAAGCCTTTGATTTTTTATCAAGTTTTAAATAAGATAATCCTCTATAATAATATGAACTTGCATTTTTTTCGATTTTAAGTGCTTTGTCCATATCATTTACGCTCTTTTCATATTCTCCAATATGATAGTATAGTTCTCCTCTTGTGTCCCAAATGTAAGCCTCTGTTTCGTCCAATTCTAAAGCTTTATTTACAAGAGGTAGAGCATCTTCGTAATTTTTAAGATTTACCAAGCAAAAAGCTTTATTGTTATAAACTGTTGACATTTTATAAATAGTCGGTTTAGCTGTTTTTTCTAATTCAATAATCCTGTCATAATCATTTATTGCTCCATATCTGTCATTTAGCTCACTTTTACACATAGCTCTTAAAAACAAAACGTCTGTATTATTTTGGTCGTTTTCAAGATGCTTTGAGTAATTAAAAATTGCATCTGCAAATTTTTCATTTTTTTGAAGTTGAAATCCTTTATCAGCATAATTAACATTCACATCATTGTTTTGACTATTAGATGAATTTGATTGATTGTTATTATTTTGTTGATTTACCCAAATATTGTAATCTGATATTATTTCTCGAATAGCATTTTCTGTTTGATTTAAATATTTTGTTGCTCTTGCTAAATCGCCATCTTCTATTTTGGTTAAATCATTATATTCTTTATCAAGTCTTGATAAAAAACCATTTTCAGAAATTTGTGGTTTTAATTCTAAAATCCACTTCTTCATATTATAAAGATATTTTTGATTTGCATCATACCTTTTTTGCAAGGTCATTGCAACATTGGAAATTTCGCTTGATGACATTGGCGTATAGCTTGATGTCGTAACTTTAGAATATCTATTTTGTGCAAAAGCCACAAAAGATATAAGCATAAAAATAATTGGTAATACTTTTTTCATAATTTTAATTTTTACCTGAATAAAGGAATTCGGTTAACGATTCTGAACTCCAACTGTTAGTGAATAATGGTTTAATAGGTGTTATTGGTGTCATTGGTCTCATTGGCGACATTTCTTGCATACTTTTCATAGGTTCAATATTTGTCATCATATTAGTTGCTCCTTTTCTTGCTCCAACTGCATTTCCTCCATCATCTCGCACAATTCCGTCTTCGTACCAACCCAAAAAATTTCCGTTAAATCCAAAAACACACATATCATTTCCATCATTTTCTAAAAAAGCAACTGGTTTTCCGTTCCACAAATAGATGGTTGCATCTTCATCATAATCAATATATGCTCTTGCATTTCCTTGACTATCATATAAAGTTGTTTCTTGCGCATTGACTGTAAATGCGACAAATAATAATAAAATCAAAAAGTT
The DNA here is from genome assembly GCF_000422685.1 of Flavobacterium gelidilacus DSM 15343. Taxonomy (GTDB): domain Bacteria; phylum Bacteroidota; class Bacteroidia; order Flavobacteriales; family Flavobacteriaceae; genus Flavobacterium; species Flavobacterium gelidilacus. Next base: position 6,083 of record NZ_AUGN01000032.1, read on the forward strand.
AAATGTTTTGTTCATAGTTTGTTTCGTATGTGTGCTAACGGTTCGCGGCTTTATTTCAGTTTTGCTGATTAATAACCAAGCCTTAACAAATATAGACAAATTTTAGATTAAAAAAATTCCAAAATAGAAAAAAACCAAGCCTGCAAAATTGAATAAAACCGTTGTTGTGGTTTCGTAGTAACTTTAATTCAACTTGCGTCAATTCAGAAAGAATTTATGTATGTTGAATTTAAAGAATCAACACAAAGATTTTCCACAAAGAAATTCACGCAAAATATTCACACAAACTTTTCGACTAAGTTCAGTTTTTTGTTTTTAAAATGATTTTGATGAAAAAA
>NZ_AUGN01000033.1 GCF_000422685.1 Flavobacterium gelidilacus DSM 15343
AATTTTCAAACTTACTTTGGAGATGGAAAAGAAAACTCAAAAAAAGAAGTTGAAACTTTTGATTCACAAAACAGAATAATTACAAAGGAAATAATTTCAAGCTACAATACTAAATTACTATTTACATATTCTAAAAATGGCATAATAAGTGAAATTAAAGAATATAATAGTTATGGGAACGGTGAATATAAGTTAGAATATTCTATTAAATACAACTTTAAATGCAAAACTCGAAAATTGAACAGTCAAGTACTTAGTAAGTTAAATGCAGTGCTTATCGATAGATAAACCAGCCTACAACACCGGTTAGCAAAAATGGTTTTAGGCTTGGTTTTTCCTTCGGAAAAACCTCTATGATTCGCAATTTTATTCTATATTTGTAGTGGTCAGTGATTAATTCAAACCACTTTCGCTAGCCGAGAACCGTTAGAGGCTATTTTCCTGCAAAAGAACGTATAATTAAATTTTAAACCTTAAATCTTTAAATTTTAAAACGATAATGAATATCTTTAATTTTAGAATTGGTAAAGCAAAATTTCGCTTTCACTCTGAAAACGGAGTGTTTTACGCAGAAAACAATTCTAGAAATAGTTTTTTTTCATTGTTGTTTTTTGGAATGATGATTCCTTTCATTTTTTCAGGTTTTTTTATGTTGAATAATAATATTGACTTTAATTTTGGTTTGTTTGTTGGCTTTGTAATTCATCCAATTTTTGGAATCATAGGATTGCGAAAATTTTTGTGGTTAGTTCGTGGAAAAGAGATTTTAACAATTGATAATGAGTACTTAAAAATATCAAAAGTTGGTTCGTTTTGGATTAAAGACAAAATTTTTGAAAAAAAAGAAATAAAAAATATAAGAGACAAATTTGAAGATGAAATTTATTTAAAAAATCGACCAAAATGGTATAATGAAACAATGAATTCAATGAAAGAAAATCAGCGTTTAATTTTATATTTTACAATTGGAGAAATTCTTTTCGATTATAAATTTTCAACAATAAAAGTTTTTAGTAGTCTAAATGAGAGTGAAAGAAAATTACTAATTGAAGAAGTAAAAAAACAAATCGAAAGATAAAAAAAAACAGCCTCTAACACCGGTTTTGCACAATGGCTTGGGCTTGGTCAAATTTTGGAAAATCCTGTCGGATTTGCCAATATTTGTCTTATATTTGTTAAGTTCTGTGCTAAATCAAAGCCACTGCGCAAAGCCGATAACCGTTGGCAGTAATATTAAACGTAAGAAATGAAAACAACATTAATTATTGGAATAATTGCTTTTATTGCTATATCAATTTGGTTTGCTAAACGAAATGGAATTACAGCAGAATACAAACCTAAATCAAAGTTAATCTTGACTGAAAAAGACAATCCAATTGATTTTGGTTATAAAATAGTTTGGATTGCAGTAAAAACCAATGATAAACAAAAATTAGCTAAAATTCTTAACTTAAAAAATACTAAACTATCAAACTGGAAAAGTGGAATAGAAAATGCTTATGAAAATTCAGTTTACATAACACCACAAATTGGAGAATGGACTTTAGCAGTTGGAATGAAATTAATTTCTGGTGATTCAAAAGAAAGTATTAAAGAACTTGAAATATTACTAAATAAATTAAGTTTAGAATTTGGAGAAGCTCAATTTTTCGGAACTCATCGTGTTGTTGAATATCATAATTGGATGAAATCCGTAAATGGAAAAACAGAGCGTATTTATGCGTATATTGGAGAAAGTGGAGAAAACATTAAAGTTTTTGGTAATCCAAGCGAAATCGAGAAAGATTTAAACCTATTTAATTCATTTTCAAAAGAAGCAGAAGATGAAAATTATTGGGATAGAGAAGATTTAATTTTTGCAGATGAAGATTTGGTAATGAAAATTGCAGAAAATTGGAGTATAAATCCAACTAAATTAACTGAAAGAAAAGACATAAAAAATGAATTAGGCTTATTGTCTGAATAAAAATACTACTGCCAACAACGGTTAGCAAAAACCACAAACGCTTGGTCAACTTCTTGAAAATCCTGTCGGATTTTCCAATATTTGTTCTATATTTGTTGTGGTTAGTCTTAAATCTTTGTGGCTTTCGCTAGCCGCAAAACGTTGTGCACAATTAATGAAAAACGCATGGAAACAATAGAGTTTTTACTTGAAAACATAAAGTTAATTTTAGCAAGCTCTATTTTTGCTGGTATAATATCTGCACTAATTTCATACAGAATATCAATTAGACTTAAGAAGTTAGATTTCAAAAACGATTATTATAAAGAAATTTTAAAGAAAAGATTAATTGCTTATGAACACATTGAAATTCAATTATCAATATTAAAAACGGTAGTTTTAGGTGATGACGGAAAGCCATATCACTTTATATTTACTGAAGGAGAAATCAAACTTGTAGATTATCAGAAAAACTTATTTATGGCTGTAAATAAAAGTTTGTGGATTGATCAAAAAACCACAAAAAGTTTGGAAAATTTGAATGATTTTTTCTTCAACATAAATAACAAATCTTATGGAAAAAAAGAAGATGAAATTATTGAAATTGGAAAACAATATTATGAAAAATTATCAAATTTAAGATTCGAATTAGAGAATACAACTAAAGAAGGTTTATATAATTTACACGATATGGAAAAGGCTTTTAAACCTAGTCCAAAAAATCAACAAAGAGTATTAAGAGGGTTTTAACTGTGCACAACACCGGTTAGCAAAAATGGTTTAAGGCTTGGTTTTTCCTTCGGAAAAACCTCTATGATTCGCAATTTTATTCTATATTTGTTGTGGTCAGTGATTAATTCAAACCACTTTCGCTAGCCGAGAACCGTTGTACCTTATCTTAAAAGAATGAACGGTTAAAAAGGACTAACCATCCGTTATGAAGAAATGAAATAAAAATAACATTAATAATTAAATTTAAAAAAATGATTAAAAAAACAAAAAAAAATCTGATAACATTATCATCTTCATTATTTATCTTAGTTTTAATAATGATTTCTTGTAATAATGATTTAGAGACTAAAGATAATTCTTCTAAAACTCTAAACGAACAAATGTTTCTGAGAGAAGTGACTAATCCAATAGTATTAGAATTTGAAGCAGATGTTGAAAATAGTAATCTTGAACAAGAAATGAAAGATTGGAAAACAGCAGCTGACGAGAAAGATTTCGCAAAACTTGTTGAACAAAAAGATTTAATAAATGAAATTTTCAATACACTTTATTCAAAGTATGGTGAAGAAAAGGTAAAAGAATATGTTCAAATATTAATAAATGAGGAAAATAGAGCTTTAGGTACTCATGATGGCAGTGCATGCACAAGAAATTTAGATGGTACAATTTATACCGGAGCTTGTTCTTTTTGGGAAAATGTTCAATTTTTCTTTAGCTTGGCTTGTTCAGGTATGCCAACTGGAAATGACTCTCAAATCAATTCTTATTATAATTGTTTACAAGCAGATATTTGTAAAATTTGTGGATAACTAAAATAAAATAAATATGAGAACAAAAAAATTAGTCATTATCGTCATTACGATTTTATTTATAGGCGTTTCGATTTTTTATTATAATGATATGACGAAAAAAAAGGATGCAACCGAATTGACACCTAAAGAATTTTTGGAAAAGAATAAATAAAAGACAAGGTACAACAACAGTTTGTAGCAATTGCGGCTTTCGGTAAAACTGAAAGTCGCTTTTGTAATTAAATTGATTAGTGCTGAACCAAAATATTTGGTATATTTGCCCGCAACTGCCACAAGCTGTGAACCGTTGTGGTTCATAGTTGGAAAATTCGTTTTCAAATGAATATTTATTGCAAATTTCAACCTAGATTTAATAAAACTTTGTGTTTGAAATCTTGAAAGTTTTGCGTCAATTTTTTGTAGAAAATCTTACTTGAATATTTTGCGATTTCTGAACTATGCCGAAAATTATTTTGCGAATATTTTGTGTTTAATGTGAAAACTTAAAACTGAACTTTGTCGAAAAGTTTACGTGAATTGTGTTGCGAAAATTTATTAAAATCATCAAAACATTAAATCATTAAAAATTTAGTTTTTAACGTAAAGATTCTGAAAATCATTTTTTCATCAAAATCATTTTAAAAACAAAAAACTGAACTTAGTCGAAAAGTTTGTGTGAATATTTTGCGTGAATTTCTTTGTGGAAAATCTTTGTGTTGATTCTTTAAATTCAACATACATAAATTCATTCTGAATTGACGCAAGTTGAATTAAAGTTACTACGAAACCACAACAACGGTTTTATTCAATTTTGCAGGCTTGGTTTTTTTCTATTTTGGAATTTTTTTTATCTAAAATTTGTCTATATTTGTTAAGGCTTGGTTATTAATCAGCAAAACTGAAATAAAGCCGCGAACCGTTAGCAATAATGCCCCGAAAAATGAGAAAACAATGAAAAAAATCAATTATTTACAGATTATTTTGCATCTAATAGCTACTAGCTTTTTCATATTTTCATTTCAATTCTTTTCTGCATTTTATAATGTTAAAGTTTATAATCTTACATTAGAATATGGTGTAGAAAACGTTTTTAAAAACATGGAAGAATATGGTGTTACAGTAATGGATATTTGGATTTCTAATACTATGTTTGCTTTTTCAAGTAGTATTGCAATACTTGTTGCTTTTATTATTTCAATATTAATTTCATTAAGGAGAAAATGGTCTATTTGGAATAGTGTTATTATTCTTGTCTTAAGTTTAATTTCAGATCAATTTGATTTTTTTGGCATTTACCATGTGAAAAAATATTTATCTCCTAGTTTTTATTTTTCATCTAATCTTTTTATTTATTTTTTAATATCAGGTAGTTTTTTTCTAACAATTGGTTTGTTTGTTTTCTTTTATAAATATTTTAATGAAAAAATTGAAAATCAGAAGCAAAATTTAGTTAAAAGCTAAACGATAAAGCACTATTGCTAACAATGGTTTTATAAAATGGCTTGGGCTTGGTTTTTCCTTCGGAAAAACCTCTATGAATCGAAAATTTGTCTATATTTGTGTTGGTCTGTGTCTAATCAAAGCCACTTTACAAAGCCACTAAACGTTGTGGTTCATAGTTGGAAAATTCGTTTTCAAATGAATATTTATTGCAAATTTCAACCTGGATTTAATAAAACTTTGTGTTTGAAATCTTGAAAGTTTTGCGTCTTTACTTTGCAGAAAAACTTACTTGAATATTTTGCAATTGCTGAACTTTGCCGAAAATTATTTTACGAATATTTTGTGTTTAATGTGAAAACTTAAAACTGAACTTTGTCGAAAAGTTTGCGTTAATTGTTTTGCGAAAATTCAAAAAAATAATCAAAACATTAAATCATTAAAAATTTAGTTTCTAACGCAAATATTCTGAAAATCATTTTTTCATCAAAATCATTTTAAAAACATAACATCAAGTTTTTTTGAAAAGCTTGTGTGAATATTTTGCGTGAATTGTTTTGCGTGAATTGTTTTGCGTAATTTCTTTGTAGAAATTCTTTGTGTTGATTCTTTAAATTCAAAATACATAAATTCATTCTGAATTGACGCAATTTGAATTAAAGTTACTACGAAACCACAACAACGGTTTTATTCAATTTTGCAGGCTTGGTTTTTTCTATTTTTGAATTTTTTTAATCTAAAATTTGTCTATATTTGTTAAGGCTTGGTTATCAATCAGCAAAACTGAAATAAAGCCGCGAACCGTTAGCGGTTAGTTTACCAAAAAAACGAAAATCATAATGAATTCAAATAATTTTAGTAAAGGGAATATTTTAGAAGCTACAAATAGAAAACTAACAAAAGGTTATCATTACATAATTTACTTCGAAGGATATTCTGACAATGAATTTTGTGGTCTAATGATTACTCATTCTGATTTAAATAGTAATCAAAAAATGGAAATAAATCATTTTGAAAAAGTTGACAAAGATAATAATGCTTATAAAATCACATTTGATGAAACTTTTTTAGTACTTGGAAAGTTTATTAAATCCGAAGAATGGGGACCTTTTA
>NZ_AUGN01000034.1 GCF_000422685.1 Flavobacterium gelidilacus DSM 15343
GGTTCATTTACGACTATTCAGACATGGAATGAAACAGAATTGAATGCTGTTTATGATGTTTGTGAAGAGAAAGTAGTTCAATTTCCAGCGGCTTACGTAGGACAACAAGTTTATGTGGCCTTTGTAATGACAAATGACAATGGTGACCGTTGGATTGTTGATGATGTTAGCATTGTAGAACAATGTTTAGATCCGACAGTTCAAACAGCAACTAACGCAACATTAACAGGAGCAACTTTAGGCTGGGATAATCCAAGTGGAGCTTCTCAATGGGAAGTTGAAATTGTAGGTACAGGAGCAACACCAACAGGAACAGGAACACTAGTTAGTTCTAATCCTTACCCAGTAACGGGCTTAACACAAGGAACATGTTATGATTTTTATGTTAGAGCAAAATGTACATCGGGAACAAATAGTCAATGGGTAGGTCCATTTAACTTTTGTACTGTATCTTTAGGAGAAACTTGTGGTGCTCCAATAGTAGTTCCAGATCTTGCAACAGGTCCTTATTCTACTACTGATAATACTTCAGGATATGGAGATGATTATAGTGGAAGTCCGGGTTCATCTGGTTGTGGAACAACAGGAACATATTTAAATGGGGATGATGTATTTTATCAATTTACAGCAACATCTACTAATTCAGTAACAATTACTTCTCAAACCAATTCAACTTGGTCTGGATTATTTGTTTATAATAGTTGTGCTAACATTGGAGTTAGTTGTGTGGCTGGTAATACTGCAGGAAATGGAAGTACAGCACCCGATACCGTAACCTTTACACCAACAATAGGCGAGACCTATTATATAGTTATATCTACATGGGCAGCACCTCAGAGTGTTCCTTATACATTAGATATTTTTGAAAATACTTGTACGAACCTAACAGCAACATATGCAATGGTTTCTAATTGTTCTAGCGGAACAGATACTTTCTTTGTAACTGCTAATGTAACAAATTTAGGTACAGCAACTTCAGTTTCAGGAACAACAACACCTGCATCAACAACAGAGACATTATCTGCTGCCGGTACGATGCAATTTGGTCCTTTTCCAAATAACACACCAGTTATTATAAACCTGCAAAATGATCAAGATGTAAACTGCTTTAGAAATAGCACAGCTTTAACTCAAACATTTTGTCCTGCTCCAAACAATTTGTGTGCCAATGCAATACCTGTAACCTGTGGAAGTACGTTTGCAGGAACAACTCAAGGCTCAACAAGTGTAGGAGCTTCAGCTGCATTTTGTGGAACGGCATCAAATACTTCACCAGGAGTTTGGTATAGTTTTGCAGGGAATGGAGATATTGTAACTTTTTCATTATGTGGATCTGCTTTTAATACAAAAATTCAAGTACTAACGGGAAGTTGTGGTACATTTACTTGTGTTGCAGGAAACGATAATTCTTGTGGATTGCAATCTGAAATTCAAGTAACAACTACACCGGGAACATTGTATTATATATATGTATTTGGAGTTAATAATACAACAGTGGGAACATTTACTTTAAACACTACTTGTATAACGCCACCACCACCACCAACTAATGATAATTGTGTTACTGCTATAACAGTGCCCGTAAATATTGATGGTTCGTGTTCTCAAATTACCGCAGGCACAGTAGTAGGAGCAACACCTTCTTCTCAAGCAAATGGATGTATAGGTTCTGCCGATGATGATGTTTGGTTTTCTTTTACTGCAACTCAAGGAATACATACAATTAGTTTGCAAAATATAGCAGGTTCTACATTAGACCTTAATCATGTAATTTACACTTCGACTAATACAACTAATCCTTGTGGAAATTTAACACAAGTATTCTGTAGTAATCCAGATTTTAGTTATTTAACTGGATTAATTCCAGGACAAGTATATTTTATTAGAGTTTATACGGCAACAGCAGCTTTATTACAAACAACAACTTTCAATGTTTGTGTAAGTGTTCCACCACCAACACCATCAAACGATAGTTGTGCAACACCAATCATTGCACCAGTAAATGCAGCTAACGATTGTGCATTATTCATTTCTGGTTCTGTAACTAGCGCAACAGCTTCTCCTGAGCCAAAAACATGTGGAGGTACTGCCGATGATGATGTTTGGTTTCAATTTACAGCAGCAAATTCAACACACATTATATCTTTAAATAATATTACAGGGACTAATACTAACTTAAATTTTGTAGTTTACACGGGTGCTTCTTGTGGCTCTTTAACACAAGTAGCCTGTAATTTACCTAATAGTGGTACAATTGCTGGTTTAACTCCTGGAACTACTTATCTAATTAGAGTTTACACGGATACTGCAACAATAGGTCAGTTTTCTAATTTTGATTTATGTATAGGTTCTCCGCCAATAACATTAGATAATACAACATATACAGTTCCACAATTGGTAACAGATGTGTTAATTAATTCGCCTTGTGCTCAAGTAACGAACATAACGTGGAAAACAGGAAATACAAATAATTTTGGATCAACTAATGGTATTGCATATTTTCAAGAAAATTCTCCTGGTATTTTACCTTTTTCAAATGGAATTGTTATGACAACAGGAAATGCTATGAGGGTTTCTGGACCTAATGATTCGCTTATGGGTGATGGAAATCAAGCTTGGACAGGAGATACAGAGTTGGAAACAATTTTAGCGGCTTCTGGAGTTACTTTAAACTCTCGAAACGCATCAGTTATTGAATTTGACTTTGTGCCATTGATTGATCAAATAAGTTTTAATTTTATGTTTGCATCAGAAGAATATGGGACTTTTCAATGTTCTTTTTCAGATTCTTTCGCTTTTATTTTGACAAATACAGTAACAAATACAGTTTCTAATTTAGCATTTGTTCCTGCAACAACAACACCTATTTCAGTTGTAACTGTTAGAGATAATGCTTTTAATGCTGGTTGTGCTTCAGTCAATCCACAATATTTCGATGTTTTTAACGGAACTAATCCTGCTACAGCAGCAACTAATTTCCAAGGTCAAACTGTTGAGTTCACAGCTCAATCTACAGTTGTTCCTTTGACTTTGTATCATATTAAAATGGTAATCGCTGATAATGGTGATAATTCATATGATTCTGGGGTGTTTTTAGAAGCTAATAGCTTTAATGTAGGTAACATCGAACTTGGAAATGACTTCTTAGAAGCAAATGGAAATGCTCTTTGTGTAGGAGATTCTTATACCATAGTAAGTGGTTTAAATACTGCTAATTATACATTTCAATGGTCAAATGCTTCTGGGCCTATAGCTGGTGAGACTGGGCCAAACTTGGTAGTAACGGAAGAAGGAACATATTCTATAGCTGCTCAATATACTGGTACAACTTGTGCTGCAATAGATTCAATTACTATAGAATATTATGATCCATTTACTATAGGGGCATCTGATAATTTAATAGCTTGTAATTCTGTGGGTTATTCTTCTTTTGATTTAACTGAAAATACAGTTCCAATTCTAGATGCATTAAATCCAGCTGATTATACGGTTACATATTATACAACTCAATCTGATGCAGAAAATGATGTAAATCCTATTCTAGCTCCTGATAGTTATACAAATGTTATTCAGAACTTAGAGCCAATTTTTGTTAGAATTGAGAATGTTACTAGCGGTTGTTATCAAACAACTACTTTTAACTTAGTAGTTCAAGATTTAACACCTCAGTTTACATTAACAAATGACTTTAGTATTTGTCAAAATGGATCAGGTACTGTACAGGTTACTCCAATCAATTTTGTTGATGCCGATGTAACATACACATGGACTTTAGGGACGGTTACTTTGCCAGAAACTACAAATACATTATCTGTTAATCAAGCTGGAACATATACTGTTGTGGTTGACAATAATGGTTGTACAGCTACAATGAGTTGCACGGTTTCTGTTACACCAGCTCCAGTTTTATCTCCGGTATCAAATGTTACAGCATGTGATTCTTATATATTACCTGCTTTAAGTGTTGGGGATTATTTTTCTCAGACAGGAGGAGTTGGAGCGATAGATATATCAGTTCCACTTACTTCAACACAAACGGTTTATGTTTATGCAGAATCGGGAACAGCTCCATCAATTTGTTCTACAGAGGCTAGTTTTACGGTTACTATTAATACGATAGTGGCAGATTCTCCGGCAGATGTTTTCATGTGTGATAGTTATGTTTTACCAGCTTTAAGTGCTAACAATTTTTATTATACAGCACCAGGAGGTCCAACAGGCACAGGAGTAATGTTAAATGCTGGAGATGTTATTACTACAGATCAAGTGATACATATCTACGCACAAACAAATACTACACCTAATTGTACAGATCAGGACAGTTTTGCAGTTACAATTATTGATACACCAACGGCTCCAATGGTTTCTGATGATTCAATTTGTGAGGGTTCATTCTTTACATTCCCTGCATTAGTAGCGGGTAGTTATTACACAGGATCGGGAGCAACAGGTACTTCATATGCACCAGGAGACGATGTTGTCATTAATACAACACAAACGTTTTATGTTTATGTTTCAAATGGTACTACACCTAACACTTGTTCAGATGAGACTACTTTTACTGTTACGGCAGTAGATTCACCAGTTGTTACTTTAAGTGGTGGTTGTGTTGCTAATGTTTATACCATTAATGCTTCATTATCGGGAGGTGCGTCTGCAACATATGCATGGACAGGTCCTTCTGGAACAATAAATGAGACAGGTTCTTCAATAACTGTAAATCAAGATGGAGATTATACTTGTGTAGCTACAACTATATTACCAAATAATTCTACATGTTCATCACAAGCTGTAATACATGCAGCTAATGGAACCTTATGTACAATTCAAAAAGGTATTTCACCGAACAATGATGGATCTAATGACAATTTTGATTTAACAGGTTTAAATGTTAAAAAGTTAGAGATTTTCAACCGTTATGGTAAGAAAGTTTATAGTTTTTCTAACTATACAAATCAGTGGTATGGTCAATCGGATAATGGTAATGAATTACCAACAGGAACCTATTATTTCGTTATAGAGCGTGATAATGTGGAGACAAAATCAGGATGGATCTATATCAATAGATAGTAAAAGAATAGTATAGCTTGCTTTATATATTTTATAGAGCAAGCTTATTCTAAAAAAAAATCAAAAAACAGACAAAA
>NZ_AUGN01000035.1 GCF_000422685.1 Flavobacterium gelidilacus DSM 15343
GCCACCGTAACAATTAATCCATTACCAACGGTTTCAATTTCGACTACTACACCTTCTATATGTTCAGGTACCTCTGCTACTATAGATTTTGCAGGAACGGCAAATGCTACGATTACTTACACGATTGATGGAGTTTCTAGTACGATTGTATTAGATGGATCAGGAAATGCTTCGGTAAGTTCTACTGCAACATCAACGTATTGTTTAGTGGGTGCTGCTTCAAATTCGACACCAGTTTGTACTCAAGCTTTTACGGATTGTGTTACTATTACAGTAATTCCTTTACCAACGGCTTCTATCACTGGAGATACAATTTGTGATGGCGATACGGCTGTAGTTACTTTTACAGGAACAGCAAATGCGACAGTAAATTACACTATAGATGGAACTGCTCAAACGCCAGTTACATTAAGTCCAACAGGAACGGCTACGGTTTCGGCTACAGTTGCTGGGACGTATTGTTTGGTTGATGTAAGTACAAACACTACACCGGCTTGTACAGAGGCTTTAACACAATGTGAAGATGTGGTTGTATTACAAGCACCAGTAGCCAATGCCATAACAGACATTAATGTTTGTGATGATAACAATGATGGTCTTGCGACATTTAACTTGACAAGTGCAGTAAACCAAGCCCAAGGAGGTAATCCTAGTTTAATTGTTACAATTCATGAGACAGATGCAGATGCAAACTTTCCATCAAATGCCTTAACAGCAGCTCAAATTTTATCTTACAATAGTATAAATCTGAATCAAATACTACACATTCGAGTAGAGAATGCTGGAGGATGTTACACAGTAATTCCTTTTAACATTGTGGTTGATGAGCGTCCAACATTGAATCAAAATGTAACGGATTATGAGTTGTGTGATGTTAATGCTTCACCAGATGGTGTTGAAGTATTTGATTTAACCAATGCAACATTAACCGCTGACATTACAGGTGGTGCACTAGGCTTAACCCTTACATATTATGAAAACCAAGCAGATGCGCTAGCAAATAATACGGCAAATGCAATACCAAATCCAGCGGCCTATTCAAATACATCAAGTCCAAACCAACAAACGATTTGGATTACGGCAGAAAATGCGGCAGGATGTATTCATACTACTTCAGTTGAATTGATTGTAAACCCATTACCACCGATGATTCCTTTAGCGGATATGAATGGGTGTAGTGATGGCGTTAATTTAACTCAGGCACCATTTGATTTAACGTTCAATGATTCAGTTGTAACGGGTGGTCAGCCAGGTTATACAGTTACTTATTATGAAACTTTAGCAGATGCGCAAGTGCCTCAAAATGCCATTGCATCATCAGCAGCAACACCTTATATAGGAACAGATGGTCAGGTTGTAATTGTAAGAGTAGAGAATGCTACTACGGGATGTTATGACACCACAACGGTACAGTTAAATGTAACACAAGGACCAGTTGCTAATACACCAACACCATTAACATATTGTGATCCAAACAATGATGGTATTGGAATATTTACCCTTCAAGATGCACTTAATGATATTTCTGGAGGACCAACACCAACAGGAGTAACGATTACTTTCCATGAAACACCAGAAGATGCTTTATTAGGAACAAATCCAATTACAGATGTTCCTTATAATAATATTTATGTAAATCAACAAACAATTTATGTAAGTGTAAGTTATGCTTCAACAGGATGTACAAATTACACAGAATTGTTATTGATTGTAAATCCAACACCAGAGATTGTATCACCAGCAGCACCATTGCAAGAATGTGATGATGCAGTAGCAGATGGTTTCACTCAGTTTGATTTAACCCAAGTAGAGACAGAGGTCTTAGATGGTATTGATCCAACTACGGTAACCATCACGTACCATTTAACACAAGCAGATGCAAATGCAGGAACACCAAACATTACCAATATTTTAAGTTATACAAATACAGTAAACCCTCAAACGGTCTACATTAGAGTTGCGTATAATGCAACGGGATGTTATTCGGTAGAGTCATTTGAGTTAGTGGTAAATCCACTGCCAATTATGCCTGTACCAGAAGATATTACGATGAGTTTGTGTGATGTAAACAATCCAGGAGATCAAAGCGAATGTTTTGATTTAAACAGTCAAATTCCGCTTATTGTAAACGGACAGACGAACATGGTTGTTACTTTTCACTTCTCGCAAGCAGATGCTATAGCAGGAGTTAGTGCATTGCCTTCACCATATTGTAACACTTCAAATGCACAATCTATTTTCGTAAGACTAGAGAATGGCATAACGGGCTGTTTTGATACTGTGATTATGGATTTACGTGTAGAGCCATTACCAGTATTAGTAGTTCCACCACCAGTAGAGGAGTGTGGTGCTAATCAAGATGGATTTGCGATTTTTGACTTAACAGCTCTAGAAGCAGCGATGTTAAATGGAGCAACAGATGTTACTTTATCGTATTACGAAACAGATGTAGATGCTCAAAACCAAACGAATCCAATTCTAAATCCGGCAGCATACGATAATATAGATGCTTTCAATCAAATTATTTATGTGTTAGCTGTGAATAATTTAACAGGATGCTTCACCATTGAGATGATTCAGTTAATTGCGCATCCGGCGCCAATCATGCCAACATTAGATGATTTAATAGTTTGTGATACGAATTATGATGGATATGCTTATTTTGATTTAACACAGCAAAATCCAATCATTTTAGCGGCTAATACGATAACACCTTTACAGATACGTTATTACACAACGGCTCTTAATGCAATGAATGGAACAGCAGCAATAGTAAATACAGCGAATTTCTATGGAGGACCAAACTTGCAAACAATATGGGTTGTGGTTACAGATCCAGCAACAGGATGTAGCGCAACAACTACTTTTGATTTAATTATCAATTTACCGGTAGATGTTAGAAATCAAAACAACCGACTTACTTTATGTGATGAAGGTTTGCCGAATGATCAGTTTACGACTTTTGATTTAACGGTTATGAACGCTCAGATATTAATCAATGGAACAGCAGGATCAACCATAACGTATTACCCAAGTTTAGCCCAAGCCCAAGCGGGAACAGGAGCTATTGTAGATCCAACAGCTTATGTAAATGCCATTGCAGCGGTTCAAACCTTAGGAGTTGTGGTAACTAGTGAAGATGGATGTAAAAGCATTACGACTTTAACCATTAGAGTAGAGCCATTGCCAACACCAAGAACAGATCCACTAGCTTTAGTGTCTTGTGATGATGATCAAACAATGATTGGTACAGAGCAATTTGATTTAACAACCAACATAACTTATATACAAAACAACTATCCAAATTTAACCTTTGAGTATTATCCAACACAGGCAGATGCAGATGCAGGGACAAATGAGATTTTAAATCCTACAACGTATGAAGGTTCTGGAATCATCTACATTAAGGTGATGAACAATAGAATAGATTTCTATGGAGAGAGATGTTACCGATTGGTAGAACAAGAATTAATTGTAAATCCATTACCAGTAGTTGTAGATACTACGTATGTAATTTGTGATGATGATACGGATGGTTTTGCAACTTTTATGTTGAGTAGTTATAATGTTCAATTATTAGATACAGCAAATACAGGTCAAGCAACGACAGATTTTACGGTTACTTATTATGATACACAAGCTAATGCACAAGTAGGAACATCAACAGGGTTGTTGTCAGATATGTATACAAACACAGTAAATCCAGCGTTTATTTATCCAAGAGTAGTAAACAACACAACGGGATGTGTGAATGCTTTAGCAGAAGTAACGTTAATGGTAAAATTAAGAGCGATTGCTAATCCGATATCACAAGCTATTTTAGATACGTTTACACAATGTGATTATTACAATGCTAATGATGGAATAGAGCAGTTTGATTTAACGGCTGTTGAGTCGGATATATTAGGAGCACAAACAAATCCACCAGTAAGTATCAGTTATCACTTAACACCACAAGATCAAGCCACTGGAGACAATCCTATTGCCAACATATCGGCTTATGAGAACACATCAAATCCTCAGATTATTTACATTAGAGTAGAAAGAGCGAATGATGATCCATTAGACACAACAGAAGAGTGTTATGATGTAGCTGAGATTACCTTAAATGTAGAGTTGTTAGCAGAGCCAGTAATTACTTCTCCAAGCGAAACGATTTGTGTTGATTTTAACACAGGAGATTTAATTAGTGGTTTAACATTAGATAGTGGCATACCAGCAGGTTCAGGATATGAGTATCAATGGTCATTAAACGGATCGGCTATATCAGGAGCTATTGATGCTACTTATACAATAAGTACTGTTGCACCAGGAGAGTATTCAGTTGTGGTAAC
>NZ_AUGN01000036.1 GCF_000422685.1 Flavobacterium gelidilacus DSM 15343
TCCTTCGGAAAAACCTCTATGATTCACAATTTTATTCTATATTTGTTGTGGTCAGTGATTAATTCAAACCACTTTCGCTAGCCGAGAACCGTTGTAGGCAATACTCGGTCAAAAATTGCGAAAAATTAATTATTAACTAAATACAACGTTTACATGAAAAAAAACAGAAACATTAAATTTTTACTCTCATTTATTTTGAGTATAATTATTTTATCTTGTGCTTATGAAGAAGATTTAATTAAAAATCATAATCATACCGAAAAATTTAAAATTGAACAAGTAAAATATAGCGAGTTAATTAAAACAAACTTATTTAATCAAGCTGTAAAAAGAATTCCAAAAAAGAAAATCGTTAAAATAGACAAACTTGGCAGGTCTGTAATTGAAGAAAATTATGGCTTCAGTATTATAGACTCACCTGTAAAAGTTATAGAAATTGATGGTAAAATTACTTATACATTGCAAATAGTAAGCGATGATAATATTGATGGTAAATTAGAAAATTTAGTCTTATATAACCAAATTAGAGATAATAGTATAGGATACATTGTTAAATACAATACTTTAAAAAATTTATCTAAAACTGAAAGTGAAATTATAGAAAATGGTATAAGTGAATCAGAAATATTAACAGTAGATGGTTCTCCAAGTAACAAAGAAGCTATTGTAATTATTCGTGTTTTTGTTTATTTCTGCACAAATGCAGGAACAGAATATGATTGTGGCGGTTATTCAACAGAAGGGCAATGCTGGAATGAGACATTCTTTTTCACAAGTGGTGGTGGTGATTCAGGAACAGGCGATTCGAGTGGTGGTGATTCTGGGACAGGGGACTCTGGACCAGGAAATACAGGAGGTACTACTGGAGGGAATGGTAGTAATGGTTCAGACCCAAACGACAATTCTACTTATGATGGCTCTGATCCTAATATTCATGGCAATGGCTCTACTTCTCCAAATAGTTGTCCAACTTGCCCAGTGTTAGAAGAGGAAGAACAGGAAGATACTAATTGTGTAAAACTAACCAATGTTACTAATAACGCAATTATAAATAATAGTATTAAATCATTAAAAAGTAATACTACTTCTATTAGAGAGAGTTCAATACAATTTAATAAAGGTCCATTAGATTTTTTATTTGCAACACCAACAACCAACAACACAGAAAACCATACTTCTGGTACTTATTATAATACAACATTTGGTACAGTTCACGTACATACTGATGGTTTATATCCTATACCTAGTATAGAAGATTTGGTAACTTTATCATATATGTGTTTAAATTATCAACAACCAAGTGATTCAAATAATGTCAACTTTGATGACTTGCCATTTAATTTTATTATTTCAAACAGTCATACTTCAGCAGATTTGAGTAATTCACCACATGGCAATCTTTATGCAATTGTTCCAGATAATATTTCTAATTTTGGGTCGTTATATAATTCAACTTTTTATGGTTCTAGTAATCTAGAAAAAATAAAAAAAATGGATAATGATTTGAAAAACGACTATGAATGGGGTGATGGTAATAATTGGAACACTGTTAATCAAGATAATTTAGCCATAAAGTATTTACAATATATTAATTCTAAACAGAATTTTGGAATTTCTTTATACAGAAAAAAATTTGACATTAACAACAATCCTACTGGTGATTGGGAAAAATTATCTTTAGGTACACAAAACGGAATAACAATATTAATAAAAACACCCTGTTAAAATGAAAAAAATAATTATACTATTTATACTTCTGGGTTTTGCTTGCAAAGCACAAACACCTATTTATCCTATACGAGAAAACAGACCTTCTTCCAAAGCTGTGGATAATTCATATTCAAAAGACACCTTTAATGATTTTGATATGTTTACAGGTACTTGGGTTCATACTGATGGTAATAAAGAATTTAAAATAACTTTTCAGAAAAAATTAATGTTCTATAATGATGTCACCAAAATGTACGAAGATAAATTAGTGGGAGAATATATTTATAAAGTTAATGGTACAGAAGAAGTCAACACAATATCAAATTTAAATTGTGCTGATCCTTATAATAATAATATTACTTCCGAAAGAGTTATGTTAGATAATAATTCATATCCTTTATGTCCAAGTTGCGATGATTTAAATGATTTTAGAATTCGTTTCTATTTTACTCAACCTGGTAGGGAATATATATTTGCTAGTTTAGCTGCTAAACATTACCAAGTTAATAATATAGAATATTTAGACGTATTTATTTGGACAAGAACTTCAATGACAACAGACCCAAATGATCCGAAATACTTAAGTGTTCCTGTTTTTACTTATTTAACTTTTGTTAAAGAATAAAGTAAATAAAAAAACTCTTATAAACAAAAAGACTTATTGCTCACGCAATAAGTCTTTTGTTATTTTTATTTAGATAATTACCTACCCTATTTAGATTTCTTGCTACCTCATTTAGATATATGCAATACATCAAAAGAAATATAGCGTACTAATTTAGAAAACTCTCGTACATCAAGAGAATTATGCAATACATTTTTAGATATATAGCAAACATCAAAAGAATTATGTCATACATTTTTAGATTTATGTCATACATCAGAAGAATTATGTCATACATTTTTAGATATATGTCATACATTTTTAGAAAATTACCGAACTGACGAAAGAAACTGCCTAATACGTTGGAATTGATAAGTATTCTTCACAAGAAGTACTGCCTACAACAGCGGTTTGTAGCAATAGTGGGTTTGGGTCTTTTTTCCGAAGGTTTGTTTTTTAATTTAATTTTTTGTCTATATTTGTGAAGGCTTGGTAATAACACACCACTACTGCTTCAAGCCGCAAAACGTTAACAGATATAGTCTTAGAAAATCTCGTTAAAATCAAATTTTTCATAAAACATTTGGAAATTAAGTAACTTTTAAGTTACCTTTGAAAAATGAAAGTACGTGAAGTTATAGCATATGAAAATCACTTTGAAGAGTTTCTTCTTGAGCAACCAAAAAAGGTTCAGGATAAAATATTCAAAATAATTGAGGCTATTGAAACTTTAGAAAGAATTCCTTCCAATTATTTGAAATCTATGGAAGGAACAAATGGACTTTACGAAGCAAGAATTCAACTTGGCTCAAATATTTGGCGTGTGTTTTGCTTCTTTGACAAAGGAAAACTTGTTATACTTTTAAATGGATTTCAAAAGAAAACGCAGAAAACACCAAAAAATGAAATTGAAAAAGCGTTGAAATTAATGACTAAATATTACACAGAAAAATCTAAATAATTATGGAAACTAAAAGCTGGAAAGAAATAAAAAACAATGTTTACGGTGAAAAAGGAAGCGTGAGACGTGATGAACTTGAAAGAGAATTCCAAGGATTTAAAATTGGATTGCTCTTAAAAAAAGCTCGTGAAGAAAAGCACTTAACACAAACTGAACTTGGCGAATTAGTTGATAAAAAACGTGAATATATTTCAAGAATAGAAAACAACGGAAGTAACTTAACACTGAAAACTTTATATGATATTGTGGAGAAAGGTTTTGGTGGCAAAGTTAATATACAAATAGAACTATAACTACATCTGTTAACAACGGTTTTATTCAATTTTGCAGGCTTGGTTTTTTTCTATTTTGGAATTTTTTTAATCTAAAATTTGTCTATATTTGTTAAGGCTTGGTTATCAATCAGCAAAACTGAAATAAAGCCG
>NZ_AUGN01000037.1 GCF_000422685.1 Flavobacterium gelidilacus DSM 15343
TAAATAACTTCATTAATTGGAGTTTGGTTTCTATTTTTTATAAATACAGCCGTATTTAGAGTTTTCTAGAAAAGTTTAAAACAACAAAAAACCCTTATCAACTAAATGATAAGGGTTTCTAAAGAAAGGCGACGACATACTCTCCCACATTACTGCAGTACCATCTGCGCAATCGGGCTTAACTTCTCTGTTCGGAATGGGAAGAGGTGAGCCCCGACGCAATAACCACCTTAAGCTGGTTTGCAAGGGTATCCCGATGTATCGGGACAACGTTACAGAATATCTTAACATACTGAGATAAATAAATTTAATATTTTCGAAAGAAAGTTTCTTCCCCCGATTGCTCGGGGGAAAAGTGTACATAAGCTTATGGGTTATTAGTACTACTCGACTATGACATTACTGTCTTTACATCTATAGCCTATCAACGTGGTCATCTTCCACGACCCTTAAAAGAAATCTCATCTTATGGTGGGTTTCGCGCTTATATGCTTTCAGCGCTTATCCCTTCCAAACGTAGCTACTCTGCAGTGCTCCTGGCGGAACAACAGATACACCAGCGGTTTGTCCAATTCGGTCCTCTCGTACTAGAATCAGATCCATTCAAATTTCTAACGCCCACAGTAGATAGAGACCGAACTGTCTCACGACGTTCTGAACCCAGCTCGCGTGCCACTTTAATGGGCGAACAGCCCAACCCTTGGGACCTTCTCCAGCCCCAGGATGTGACGAGCCGACATCGAGGTGCCAAACCCCCCCGTCGATATGAGCTCTTGGGGGAGATCAGCCTGTTATCCCCGGCGTACCTTTTATCCTTTGAGCGATGGCCCTTCCATGCGGAACCACCGGATCACTATGCTCTACTTTCGTACCTGATCGACCTGTATGTCTCTCAGTCAAGCTCCCTTATACCATTGCACTCTACGCACGGTTACCAAGCGTGCTGAGGGAACCTTTAGAAGCCTCCGTTACTCTTTTGGAGGCGACCACCCCAGTCAAACTACCCACCAAACAATGTCCCCCGCAAAACGGGGTTAGGCCCTAGACAAGCAAAGGGTGGTATTTCAACAATGACTCCACAACGCCTAGCGACGCCACTTCAAAGTCTCCCACCTATCCTACACATCACGTGTCCAAGGTCAATATTAAGCTATAGTAAAGGTGCACAGGGTCTTTTCGTCCCACTGCGGGTAAGCGGCATCTTCACCGCTACTACAATTTCACCGAGCTCATGGCTGAGACAGTGTCCAGATCGTTACACCATTCGTGCAGGTCGGAACTTACCCGACAAGGAATTTCGCTACCTTAGGACCGTTATAGTTACGGCCGCCGTTTACTTGGGCTTCATTTCAATGCTTCTCCGAAGATAACATCTCCACTTAACCTTCAAGCACCGGGCAGGTGTCAGGCCCTATACTTCATCTTACGATTTTGCAGAGCCCTGTGTTTTTGATAAACAGTCGCCTGGACCTTTTCACTGCGGCCAGCATTGCTGCTGGCGACCTTTCTCCCGAAGTTACAGGTCTATTTTGCCTAATTCCTTAGCCATGAATCTCTCGAGCACCTTAGAATTCTCATCTCGACTACCTGTGTCGGTTTGCGGTACGGGTACTTATAATCTAAGTTTAGAAGTTTTTCTTGGAAGCCCTTAGGCACACTATCTCTTTGTCCGAAGACTCCGAGTACTATCGTATTTCCCCAAAAACCGTGGATTTGCCTGCGGTTCTTATAGGTAGGTACTTCAACGAACTATTCCGTCAGTTCGCGGTGCTTTCATCACTCCGTCACTCCATCACAATTATAAGTAGTACGGGAATATTAACCCGTTGTCCATCGACTGTCCCTTTCGGGTTCGCCTTAGGCCCCGACTAACCCACAGCTGATTAGCATAGCTGTGGAAACCTTAGTCTTTCGGTGTGCGGGTTTCTCGCCCGCATTATCGTTACTTATGCCTACATTTTCTTTTCTAACCGGTCCAGCATAATTCACATTACACCTTCAGCCCTGTTAGAATGCTCCCCTACCACTTACAGTAAACTGTAAATCCATAGCTTCGGTACTATACTTATGCCCGATTATTATCCATGCTCGTCCGCTCGACTAGTGAGCTGTTACGCACTCTTTAAATGAATGGCTGCTTCCAAGCCAACATCCTAGCTGTCTGGGCAGACAAACCTCGTTATTTCAACTTAGTATAGATTTTGGGACCTTAGCTGATGGTCTGGGTTCTTTCCCTCTCGGACATGGACCTTAGCACCCATGCCCTCACTGCTGGTAAACATTATATAGCATTCGGAGTTTGTCAGGAATTGGTAGGCGGTGAAGCCCCCGCATCCAATCAGTAGCTCTACCTCTATATAACTTTTAACCAACGCTGCACCTAAATGCATTTCGGGGAGTACGAGCTATTTCCGAGTTTGATTGGCCTTTCACCCCTACCCACAAGTCATCCCAAGACTTTTCAACGTCAACGGGTTCGGACCTCCACTTTGGGTTAACAAAGCTTCATCCTGCTCATGGGTAGATCACACGGTTTCGCGTCTAACACTACTGACTAAAGCGCCCTATTCAGACTCGCTTTCGCTACGGATCCGTGGCTTAACCACTTAACCTTGCCAGCAACGTTAACTCGTAGGCTCATTATGCAAAAGGCACGCCGTCACCCCTAAAGGCTCCGACCGCTTGTAAGCGTATGGTTTCAGGATCTATTTCACTCCGTTATTCACGGTTCTTTTCACCTTTCCCTCACGGTACTGGTTCACTATCGGTCTCTCAGGAGTATTTAGCCTTAGCGGATGGTCCCGCTAGATTCACACAGGGTTTCACGTGCCCCGCGCTACTCAGGATACCACTATCAATATGTTCTCTTACTTATACAGGGCTATCACCTTCTTTGGCTTACCTTTCCAGGTAATTCTAATTCAATCCCCATCAAATGTCGTGGTCCTACAACCCCAATATTGCCGTAACAACATTGGTTTGGGCTAATCCGCGTTCGCTCGCCACTACTTACGGAATCACTTTTGTTTTCTTCTCCTCCGCCTACTTAGATGTTTCAGTTCAGCGGGTTTGCTTCCTTATCAGGATGACATGTCTTCAACATGCCGGGTTGCCCCATTCAGGTATCTACGGATCAATTGGTATGTGCCCATCCCCGTAGCTTATCGCAGCTTATCACGCCTTTCATCGCCTCTGAGAGCCTAGGCATTCCCCATACGCCCTTATTTTGCTTATTGTACTTTTGTATTATCGTAATAAATTACGACTCTACGGTATTCTTTCTACTTTTTAAATATTTTTATCTCAATATGTCAATGAACTT
>NZ_AUGN01000038.1 GCF_000422685.1 Flavobacterium gelidilacus DSM 15343
GTTAAAAGTAATTTTGTATTACTTGGGTTGTAGATTGCACCAAGTTGTGCAATTTGAGAATTTAATAAATTTGCGTTTGCAATATTTTTTGCATGCCCTTTTTCAGAAGTTGAAGCCATAATATATAAGTTTAATGATTTGAAAAACAAATGTATAAAAAAATATTAAATGATTAACTTTTATTAAAACAACCAAAATAAAAAAACGGTTTGCTAAAAATAGCAAAACCGTTTTTGTATGAAATAATTGTTTTTATATGTTAAATATTATTTAACATATATAAGAAATTAATTTATTTTGGTTTAAAATGAAATATCATTTTTGAATCAATATCTTCTGCAATATAATCCAATTCTGTTTCATTTAACTTTAAAACAGTTAATTTTATTTTTTGATTTAATTCAATTAAAGTTAATTCAAGTACATTTGTGATATAATTAAATTTCCATACTCCATTCATTGCTTGTTCAGAATCTATCATTTTAAATTTATTGTTCTTGTAAAAAATAATTGACTCTTCTTTTTCAAATTCATCAGCACTTTTTATTGTACCGTTTTTTTCTAAAGTTACAAGATTCCATTCTTTAATTAAATTGTTAATTTCAATTTTTTCTTGACTGAAACAAATTGCAGTCATAAAAAAAGCTACAAATATTATAAATTTTGATTTCATTTTTTATTTTATTTTTCCTGTTAATTCTAACTTTAAAACGCCTTTTTCTGCATTACATTGTATAAATACAACAGTATTTATTGTGTTTTTCTGATTTTTGGTTGGTATAAATGTAACTTCTACATTTGCACTTTCACCGTTTTTACATTTTTTCTTATCAGTTTTTGAAACAGTACAAGTACAGCTTGGTAAGATTTTATCTATAACAAAAAGAGTATTTGTTGTATTAGTTAATTTAAAAATATGTTTGATTGTATCGTTAGCACCTATTGTACCAAAATCAAATGGATTGTTGTCAATTTTAACTTTTGTAAATTTATCATAAATAACATCCTCTTTGTATGTTAATAGTGAAAGTATAATTATAGAAAATATAATTATACAAATTATGTATATTTTTTTCATTTTAATTTTCCATTAATACAGTCATGCTAACCATTAGATTACTCATTGAATTACTTTTTTTATTAAGTAAATCATTTTTTGCCCAACCTTTATCTCTGTAGTTATACCAAGTTAATTGTTTATTTTCGCCATAAGTAAATCTAAAACCTGGACCAATTTTGTCCCCATTTTTTGAAGTATTATTTTCGTCTACTAACTCAATACCTACACAAACACCATCTTCTAAAAATGGAATTTTTTTATTTTCTAAATCTATAACATATTGATATGTTTTATTTTTAGGACTTATAATTAAATCTTCTGCCAATAAATTTTCAGATGGTTTATTATTTACTTTATCATAAGAATAAATTTTAATTCTAAATTTAGCAATAAAGTCAGCATTTTTATTTTTTCTTACATATAGTTTTACAGATTTTATTCTACCAACTTCGTTCTTAGGGTTTTCTATCAAGCAAGTTGTTTCATGACCAATTAATGAAAACATAGAAATATCGCCATCCCTTTTTTCACTTAATTTATATTTTTTTTTGTATTTAATTGTCTTTTGAGTTACTATAACTTCATTTAATTGGTTTTCATCTTGTATTAAATTAAAGTTTAATAGATATTCTTTATTTTCATTGAAATTTTTTAGAGAAATATATTTTGATTTATAACCTATATATGAAATTTTTATAGAATCATTTAAATGTTCTTTAATGTTTAAAGTATATTCTCCTTGTAAATTGGTATTTGTACCACTATTATTTCTCAAATATGTAATATTTGCAAGAACTAATTTTTCTTTTGATATACTATCAATAACATTGCCCTTTAATGTTTGACTAAAGTTAATTATTGGGATAAGTATAAATAATATTATTAATTTTTTCATTTTATAAATATATAAAACGATGCTTGTAAACAAGCATCGTTTTTATTTTATTTTTAAATAAATTATGGACAAGCAACTACTTCATAAGTTTCCCAAGTGTACAAACCAAATAAAGTCGAATGGTAAGTATGTGTACCAATACATCCGTTTGCAAAAATATGGCAATACTGCATAATAATTTTTGCGTTTGATGGTGTTGAAAAGAATAAAGCTGAAGCTAATAAGCCTCCAAAAGCAAGTGATTTAATTTTTTTCATAATAGAAAAGTTTATAGTTTATATTTTTCTTAGTTCAATTTTAGTCTTTAATAGGATTTGACTTTGCAATTTTATTGTGTTAGCATTTTGCACTATTCTATAAAATTATTTTTTTTGGGATTATATAGAAAAATCCCTCAATTCGTAGCTACTGAATATTACCTGTCAAATCTAAATATGTAATAAGCTTCTTACAATACTAAAAACTTCTAAATTATACCGAAAACTACTCAAATAATTCTTTTGGAATACTGATGTTATTGTTTTTTAGATAGTCAATAATTTTAGAATTTATTATTTCATGCTTACTTTTACATTGTAACGAAATTTTACAAATATTATCTGGTGAAATATTTAATATTGAAGTAAGTTTTATTATCATTTCATATTTCAATATAGTTTTACCTTGTTCAATATCTGAATATGCTTTTAGACTTATATTCAAAAGATTTGCAATATATTCTTGAGAGTAATTTTTATCTCTTCGTATTTTTCTTAAATTTTCATTACACATTTTGGTCATATAAAAATTTTTTATTTTTTAAATTATTATTATAAATATTGCATCAAATTTATATTAAACTTTAAATTTAACAATAGGTAAAAACACCTAAATTTAATGAGTGAAAACACCCATAAATTATTTAAGTATTTTTACTATTGACTTTATGAAATTATGATAATGTATATTTTGTTATTTTTCAACGTTGCTTTTGCGTATTGTGTAGCTCAATGGTTTCATACAACGTTGCTCGGCTTTGTTTCAGTTGTGTGGAATTATTACCAAGCCATAACAAATATAGACAAAACATTTAATAAAAAACAAACGATTTTAAAGAAAGACCAAGCGAAACAATTGAACAAAACCGTTGTTGTATGAAGCCTTAATTTGTTAATTAAGTAATTTTAGTTTTTATTCTGTTTAATAGATTCTTTAAAGTACTTATTTCACTCGTACGGTTGTCTTATTCACTTTGGCAGGTGTCTTATTTATTTTGACGTATGTTTGTTTTACTTTTGAAGTTGCGTTATTCATTTTGGCAGAAAGTTTAT
>NZ_AUGN01000039.1 GCF_000422685.1 Flavobacterium gelidilacus DSM 15343
AATTTTGGAAAATCCTGTCGGATTTACCAATATTTGTCTTATATTTGTTGAGTTCAGTGCTAAATCAAAGCCACTGCGCAAAGCCACTAAACGTTAGCGGTCAGTTGAGCAGAACGCAGAAAAATTGACAGAAAAAACAGAGTAAAAAGCACTTGTTTTTTAGTTAAAATATCGTAAAACCTAAACATAAAACTCTAAAATTGAATAATAGCAGAAAAATATATTATGCGGTAAATTTCAAATCAATGACTATTCATTTTTGGTTTTTAATTTCTTTAGTAATAACAAGTCTAGCAATATGGTCTGCTTTTGTACTTATTAGAGATGGAGAATGGAAAATCGCAATATTTATGTTGCCTTTCGTTGTATTATTTCCAATAATATTTATTCATTCTCTTACATCAAGAATAATACTTACTACAGATTCAATAATTAGAAAAAATCTTTTTGGAAAAAAAGAATTAAAGTATGATACAATTAGAACATTTAAAAAATATGATACAATTGGAAATGGAAAAGGGTATGTTGCTTTTTTAGAGACTGATGAAAAAGAATTAGATTCGAAAAACTTCTTTTCTTTAAAGACGATTTATGTTTCTACTTCAGAAAATTCACATCCAAATAAAATTGCTAAAAATAAAGGATTAACTTTTCACGAAACAAGTGATATATATTTAATACTTAAAGGCAAAATTAATATAATAGATAATGGTTAGAAAATTAAGGTTAAAACCTTTTGAAACTGAATTAAAACAAAATAAGAATAGACAATCGTTATAAATAAACAACCGAACCGCTAACAGCGGTTTGCATAAATGGCGAAATATGTGGTAAATTCACGTTTATCTTTCGCAAGATATTTTATCTTAGCCGAAAAATCTCGGTCACGAAGTTCGCCACTTCTGCAAGCCGCGACACGTTACCAGCAAGTTTACCTCAAAAACAGAAAGATAAATGTTTGAATTTAGATATTTTCACGGAACTTCTAGAATATTTCTAGATTCTATTATTGAGTTTGGTCTTGGTGGAATAAATCCAAATTTTAAATATAAAAATTTAGAATTATTAAGCTTTCTAACAAAAGAAGCTGAAAATAGTTTATTAGAAAACAAAGAATACTTACATCTACAAGAAGCAGTTGTAGCAATGTCGGAACAAAGATTTTATGATTTTAAACTGCCAAATGGACAAACATTCAAAACTAATTATAAACACGATGGAATTTATGTTGGCGTAACAAAAGGAAGAGCTTTAACTTATGCTTGTTTGAATAGATTTGGAAGTGAAATATTAGAACATTGTATACTTTTATATAAAATATTTAAAGCAGTTGACGAAAACTTTAAACTTCCAACTGAATTAAATTTATTCCAAATCGAAAAATATATTGGTATGGAACACAAACCAATACTAATTGAATTAAGAGGAATAATGGATAGTGAAGTAGAAGCAGAAAATGGAGAAAATGGAGTCGACAAATTAAATCATTTAAGAGATTTAATGCCAAAGCTAAACAGAAAAGAACTTGATATAATGATGTCTTATTCAAACTTTAAATTATTAAATCCTATTGGAAAAGAACGAATGAAATTCTATGAAATTGAATTTGAGGGAACAATCGGAAAAGACGATTTTGATTTTACAATGACAGAAATCAAAACCAGCTGGTAACAGCGGTTTTGCAAGATTGCGAAATATGTGGTAAATTCACGTTTATCTTTCGCAAGAAATATTATCTTAGCAGAAAAATCTCGGTTACGAAGTTCGCAACCTCGCAAAGCCGCGAAACGTTGGTGGCAATTTTAACACACCGCAGTTGTAACAAATTATTTCTTTTAAG
Source organism: Flavobacterium gelidilacus DSM 15343 (assembly GCF_000422685.1). Taxonomy (GTDB): domain Bacteria; phylum Bacteroidota; class Bacteroidia; order Flavobacteriales; family Flavobacteriaceae; genus Flavobacterium; species Flavobacterium gelidilacus. Next base: position 1,841 of record NZ_AUGN01000039.1, read on the forward strand.
GACTGATTTTAAAAAAAGAAAATATGGAAACGAACAGAAGACTTTGGCTGAAAAAAATTGGAATTGGAGTAGCTGGTATTGGACTTACAAATTTCAATTCATTTGCTTCTCCACTTGTATCAGAAAATTTGATTAATAGTTTTGAGAATGATAATAACTTAATTTTTTTGCGCTCAAATGAAAATCCATATGGTCCATCTCCATTAGCAAGGAAATCATTTGTAGAAAATGCGGATATTAGCAACCGATATAATTGGGATATTGGAACAGAATTGATTTCTGACCTTGCAAAAAAAAATAGTGTTAAAGAAGAAAACATATTATTGGGTGCAGGTTCGACTGAAATTTTAGATTTAGTTGCAAAATTGGTATCACTAGAAAAAGGAAATTATGTAATCGCAGAACCAAGTTATGATTATTGGACAGTTACATTAGATAATTTAGGCTTAACGAAAAATAAAGTGGCACTTACAACCGACAAGAAAATTAATTTACAAGCTATGTTGGAAGCTGTAAACCAAGATACAAAACTTATTTATATTTGTAATCCAAACAACCCTACAGGAACCATTTGTGAAAGAGAAGCATTGGTAGAATTTATAATCAAGATTTCACAAAATACTATTGTACTAATTGATGAGGCATATTTGGAGTTTACCAAACAGCAATCCATAAGCAATATTGTAAATGACCATAAAAATATTATTATTACCAAAACATTTTCCAAAATATATGGTTTGGCTGGAGCAAGAATTGGGTATGCAATTGCTAACAAAACAATAATTGATAATCTATCAAATTTGCAATCCAACACAAATAATAGCGTTAGTGTACTATCAAAACTTGCAGCTATAGCTACGTTGAAAGATGATAAATTTGTTTCAAATTGCTATTTGCTAAATGAAAATGTAAAACAATATACTATTAGCGAACTCAAGAAATTAAATTGTGAATGCATTTCTTCTAATACAAATTTTATATATTTTTCACTTGCAAAATATAACAAGGACTATTTCAAACAATTAGATATTAATAATATTCAAGGAGGAAGAATATATGAAGAGCAAGGTAAATGGACAAGAATTACAGTTGGTAAAATGGAAGAAATGAAAAAATTTATTAAAGCAATAGAATAAAAAACTGCCACCAACAGCGGTTTGCAAAAATGGCGAAATATGTGGTAAATTCACGTTTATCTTTCGCAAGAAATTTTATCTTAGCCGAAAATAATCGGTTACGAAGTTCGCCACTTCTGCAAGCCGCGACACGTTGTAGGCTAGTTTTGAAAACCGCGTAAAAAT
>NZ_AUGN01000040.1 GCF_000422685.1 Flavobacterium gelidilacus DSM 15343
TTTCTATTTTGGAATTTTTTTAATCTAAAATTTGTCTATATTTGTTAAGGCTTGGTTATCAATCAGCAAAACTGAAATAAAGCCGCGAACCGTTAGCAAACATTTGAACCAAAAATGGAGAATAATTGAATTTAAAAAAAGTTTAACAAAAATTAAAAATCTATGAAAAAAAGAATCAAATTATGGAGTTTTACACTGGTTGTAGCTCTTCTGTCAGTAGCTTGTGTTAATGATGATTTTAATAATAGTGGAACGCTAGAAGGAAATCAGACAAATGGAGAAAACATTAAGTTAGGAATGAAAATGAAAATTGCTTTTACTATCGAGAATATGCAAAAAGCATATGAAAATATAAAAAACAATTCAACTGCAAAGCAATTCCCAGGAAATGGTCAACATTATAGAACAAATAACGAAACAAATAACTATTCAGGTAATGATTATATTATCAATACAACTCATTATTATTATAAATTTACTCCAAGAGATAGTATACAATATGAAAGATTAGTAAATGACTCAATACTTTCTGTAACGGACATCCCTTTTGAGTATGTTATAGAAACTGATGGAGAAAAATATCAAGCGGCTGATATGTCAAATACTAATTTTACTCATTATTATTCTGTAGTACCTATAGACTATAATATTCCTTCTGAAATTGAATATGAAGTAATTGCCAATCTACATTTTACTAAAGAGGATGAAATTGATGACAATGCATCTGAATATGATATGCAAAAAGTAGATTTTTTTCATGACTTAAATACAGAAGCATTAAAAATATCTGACAACTTAGAAGAAGAAAAAGAAAATCTACTGTATCAATTTGTTAATCCAAATGGAGAAACAGAAACTTTAACATGGCAACAAGCACAAAATCGTGGATTAAACCTAGAACAATTAGTAATTAATTTTAATGAAGATGATTATGATGCTCCTGATTTTTTTGCTAGAAGAAGTAAATGGAATCCATGTGGAACTGTAACTACACAAGAAGATGCAGTTAATATAAATGTTGGGGTTTGGGATGCCAAAATTAAAGTAAGGAAATGGGGGGGGGGCTAGTTATTAGAGAAGCATATACAAACCAAAACGGTCAATTTCAAACTAGTAGTACAAGAACAAAAAGAGTAAAATATGCGGTTTGGTTTAAAAATAATAACAGAAAATTTGTAGTTAAAGCAGGTACAGTATTTTGGGATGCAAAACACCGAGGTCATCGCACACATAAAAGAGAGTGCTGGAATCAACACTTTACAAAGGGTTCCCATAGTCATTTTTATTCGCTTATTCATAATGCAGCTAGAGATTATTTTACTCGCGCAATGTTTAATTTTGGCATGCATAGTCCAAGAGGTTCAAGTTTTTTTAGTGAAAAATTAAAAATATGTGGTAAATGGAATAGTTCAAACTCAAATATGTTTGATTTACCATTACCTGTGACGGGTTCTTTAGTTTCTGAAATTAGAATTGGGAGGAAGGACAATAGTGGGAATCACAAATCATCAATAGATATTTTTGGAACAGTTACTCATGAAATGGCACATGCTAGCCATTACAGAATGGATCCTCTATTTTTTATTAACATTCCGACATGCGAAAGAAAATTAATTCGAGAAAGCTGGGCTACTTGTGTAGAAACAGTCATTACAAATCATAGATATAATTTATTGACAAGTAATCCTGTTTATAATTTTAATAACTTTAATCTTTCATTTTACAATAGAAATTATCAAAGACACACGATTGATGGCACAGGTGGCTTTGACAAAATAGATGAATATTCTCCACTATTTATAGATTTGATTGACACAATTAATCAAAATTTATTAGCTTTACCTGGAAATCAGCCTATTGACAGAACAGCAGGTTATACTATACAACAACTTCAACAATCTTTAAATACATCGAGAGGTTTGCATGGATTAAAAGAGCGAATAAAAAACATGCACACAAATACTACTTCGGGTTTTGTAGATGAACTTTTTAATCAATATGCTTTTAATTATTGTAATGAATAGAAACATGAAAAAAAAATTAATAATATATTTATTAACTACGTTGTTAATTAGTTGTGTAGACCCAAGTAGAACATCTACTTACAGTTGTTCTTTAAAAAATAACACAAATCAATCAATTACTATTACCGTTTATTTTTCTGGAGCTATTATTGACAATAGCATCATAGAACCATCAATGAGTGGTTTAGACTGTAGTTATAGTGAAGATTCATTTACTGGGTATACATACAATTGTAATTTTGACATGCTTAAAATAACTTTCCCAAACGGTAAAGGTTATTTATGTAGTCAATTTGACAATCCTGAATATTGGTTTGCAGACCAAAAAACACCCTTTCTACCAAGTGAAAAATTTATTTTAAATAACAACGGTGTTTATGAATTTAACATTTCGGAAGAAGATTATATAAACGCTCATATATTACCTTAAATTTAAAAACTATGAAAAAAATTATAACATTTTCTCTGATTTTGATTTTATTTAGTTGCACTCCTGAAAACGAACCTGATAACCAAATTGTATCAATAATTGGAAAATGGAAACTATTAAAAATAGATTATTATGAAAATAATCTTTTAATTGAAACCGAAATTTATGAGCATATTACTCAGTGTCCTAACTATGTAGAATTTAATTCTGATAATACTTTTCAAAGCATATATTTCTATGATAATTGTGAAATGGAAATTGAAGACGAAGGTGCTTATAATTTCTCAAATTCGATATTATTTACAACAACTAATAATATAAACGAACAACTAAATGTAACTACTCTAACAAATAATGAAATGCAAATTACAGAAACATACAATGAATCAGGTGTATTAATTAAAGAAATCAGTATTTTTAGTAAATTATAAAACGTTTGCTAACCACAGTTTGTAACAATAGCGGCTTTTGGGCATAACTGAAAGTCGTTTTTGTACTTGTAATGGTTCGTGATTAACCAAAACTTTTGGTATATTAAACCGCTACTGCTACAAGCTGCAGGACGTTAGCAAACATTGCCAAAAAACCGAGAAAAAAATGAAAACAATAACTATTTTTATATCTCTTTTATTAATTTTATTTAGTGTAACAGAGAAAG
>NZ_AUGN01000041.1 GCF_000422685.1 Flavobacterium gelidilacus DSM 15343
ACTACTGATAATACTTCAGGATATGGAGATGATTATAGTGGAAGTCCGGGTTCATCTGGTTGTGGAACAACAGGAACATATTTAAACGGGGATGATGTATTTTATCAATTTACAGCAACATCTACTAATTCAATTACAATTACTTCTCAAACTAATTCCACATGGTCTGGATTATTTGTTTATAATAGTTGTGCTAATGTTGGAGTTAGTTGTGTGGCTGGAAATACAGCTGGAAATGGAAGTACAACCCCAGATACAATAACTTTTACACCAACAGTAGGTGAAACTTATTATGTAGTTATATCTACATGGGCTGCGCCACAAACTGTTCCTTACACTCTATGTATAGTTGAGAATTCATGTGTTAACATGACTTCTTCTTTTGCAGTGCTTTCAAATTGTCCAAGTGGAACAGATACTTTCTTCGTAACGGCTAACGTTACTAATATGGGTTCTGCAACTTCAATTTCAGGAACCACAACACCTGCATCAACAACACAGACTATAACAGCAGCTGGTACAATGCAATTTGGTCCTTTTCCAAATAACACATCAGTTACTGTAAACCTACAAAATGATCAAGATTCAAATTGTTTTAGAAACAGTACGGCTTTAACTCAAACGTTTTGTCCTGCTCCGAATAATTTATGTGCCAATGCAATACCTCTTGTATGTAACACACCAGTTACTGGAACTACGCAAGGTTCAACAAGTGTAGGTGCGCCAACTGCTTTTTGTGGAACGGCATCAAATACTTCACCTGGCGTTTGGTACACCTTTGCAGGGAATGGAGATGTTGTAACGTTTTCATTATGTGGATCTCCTTTTGATACAAAAATGCAAGTACTAACAGGAAGTTGTGGTACATTTACTTGTGTTGCCGGAAACGATAACTCTTGTGGATTGCAATCCGAAGTTCAAATAGCAACTACATCCGGAACATTGTATTATATATATGTATTTGGAGTTAATAATACAACAGTGGGAACATTTACATTAAATACCACTTGTGTTACACCACCAACACCACCAGCAAACGATAATTGTGATACTGCTATAACAGTGCCCGTAAATACAGATGGTTCATGTACTCAACTTACAGCAGGAACGGTTGCTGGAGCAACACCATCTTCGCAAACTAATACTTGTGTGGGTTCAGCAGATGATGATGTTTGGTTTTCTTTCACTGCAACTCAAGCTACTCATATTATAACAATTCAAGATATCATTGGAAGTACGCTTGATTTAAATCATGCTGTTTATACTTCTACCAATACAACTAATCCTTGTGGAAATTTAACACAGATAATATGTAGTAATCCTGATTTAAGTGTAGCTAATACATTTGTACCAGGTCAAGTATATTTTATTAGAGTTTATACTGCAACAGCAGTTTTATTACAAACTACAACGTTTAATGTCTGTGTAAGTGTTCCACCACCACCACCATCTAATGATAGTTGTGCTACACCAACTTTGGCGCCAGTTAATACTTCTCTTATTTGTACTAATACAGTACCGGGAACAATATCTAGTGCTACTGCTTCACCAGAACCAAATGCATGTACAGGTTCTGCTGACGATGATGTTTGGTTTCAGTTTACAGCTTTAGCTAGTATTCATAATATTAATTTAAATAATATTCAAGGAACAACAACTGATTTGGCATTTGCTGTATATTCAGGAGCATCTTGTAGTGCATTGACACAAATAAATTGTCAAGTAAATAATAACGGCCTTGTCGGTGGTTTAACTGCAGGTGATGTCTATTATATTAGAGTTTACTCTCAACCAGCAACATCAAATTTACTAGCTAATTTTGATTTATGTATCACAACTCCTACTCAGTGCGACAGCGCTCAAACAACTTGTGGAGATGGTTCAGTAATTAATAATCAAATAGGACTACCTAGTTATGGAAACATTGGTTGTTTATTTACTACACCTAACCCATTCTGGTTTACAATAGAAATTGAAACATCAGGGCCTATTACATTTACTTTAAATCAAACATCTGCAGGTAACTCTGATGTAGATTTCATATTATGGGGACCATTTACTACTGCGCAAATTAATAGCACGGCATGTAATAGTCTTTATGACTATCCGGATGGAAACACAACAATTCCTAATAATATTATAGATTGTAGTTATTCTGCAGCTTCTACAGAATTTATAGATATTCCTAATGCTATTGTAGGACAACATTATTTATTGTTAGTTACAAATTATGGAAACTCAATAGGAACATTTAATCTAAACCAAACTTCTGGTACAGGAGCGGCTGCTTGTTGTAGCGTAGATTTAGGACCAGATGTGACACTTTGTAACCAAACATCTCATACTATAACAGCTACTACTACTGCTGATGATACCATTAAATGGTACAAAGACAATGTATTAATTCCAGGTCAAATATTAAGCACTTTAACAGTAACGCAAACAGGAACTTATAAGTGTATAATAACATGTGGACAGTTAACGAAAGAAGATGAGGTTATAGTGACCTTTAATACTGCAGTTGCTGATCAAAAGACCAATGTCTCAGCTTGTGGTAGTTATACTCTACCAAATGATTTGAGTGCTAATAATTCTTATTACACAGCAGCAGGAGGATCAACTGGAACTGGTGTAATGTTGAATGCTGGTGATGTTATTACTTCTACACAAACGGTTTATATTTATGCAGAATCTGGTACTACACCAAACTGTACAGATGAATCGAGTTTTGAAGTTTCCATAACATCTTCTCCAGTTTTAGCTCCGGTATCAAATATTACAGCATGTGATTCTTATATATTACCTGCTTTAAGTGTTGGGGATTATTTTTCTCAGACAGGAGGAGTTGG
>NZ_AUGN01000042.1 GCF_000422685.1 Flavobacterium gelidilacus DSM 15343
AATGAAAATAAGATAATGTTGAATAATAATTTGAATGCTTTCATATTTGATAATTCTTGTTTAAGCTTTTGTTTTTCAATGGTTTCATACAACGTCTCGTGGCTTTGCGAGGTTGCGAACTTCGGAACCGCATATTTTCTGCTAAGATAAAATTTCTTGCGAAAGATAAACTTGAATTTAGCACATATTTCGCAATCTCGCAAAACCGCTGATGGCAGTAGTTTTTTTATTTATAAATGATTTGTTGTTTTATAAGTTTAAACCCTAATGGATTCCAATCTTTTATTTTCGGTTGTTTTAATGTTGGGCTGAAAAATAAAATCTCTTGGCCAATTCTTGAATTATATGCTGTATGTTTAAAGGAATATTCCTTTTTACTACAATCTGAATATAGATTTTGAATTTCTGGAACATTATCATAGGAAACTATCCATTTAATGTTTCTTATACTTTTTATTTTTTCGCTAACATTTAAGTGACTATTATCTTGATAATGATTCATATAAAGCGTACTTGCTTTTAAATAATATGGTGGATCAAAATAAAATACTATGTTTTCGTCAATTGCTTCTTGCTGAACTTTATCAATTAGTTTGATAGCATCTTTTTTGTAAAGACGTATTTGACTTTTCTTTTTTGCAATTTTTCTTATTCTTTCTATTAATTCAGTTTTATTAAAACGACAATCCATTAAATAGTTTCCGTTTTGTGCAATACCTCCCATAACACCAGCGTTTATTATCCCTGAACGATTAGTTCGATTTAAGTAAAATGTTGAAAAGCCTAAATCTAATAAATCTGCTTTTTGTTTATTGTTTTGTACTTCTTTTTGCTTTCTCCATTCTTCAATAGTTAATTCAGCATTTTCGATTAACTCGCAAAATTGTTTAGTTTTATTTAACACACAAAACCAAAAAGCATAAATTGACCTGTCTTTATCATTTATAGTAATTTTTTTTACAAAACCTTCTAATAATAGAAATAGTGCTACAGATGCTCCACCAGAATATGGCTCAACATAATGTCCGTTAATATTATTATCAACACAAATTTTTGCTATAAATGCAGATAATTTGTTTTTGCCTCCTGGATATCTTAATGGTGAGTAAAACATAATTACAATTTTGAAATGTCAAGAGAATTTATTAAATCTGCCTCATCTTGAAGCATAAACTCTAATAAATCAATTAGATTATCACATAAATCTTTGGCCTGCTTTGGAATTGCACCAACTCTATAATTATGAATGATTTGATGAGGCAACTCTAAATCAAAAACTTCAAATGCTTTTTTGTAACTAGTATCTTTTATTAATTCACAAAATTTAATTTTTAGCATTGTGAAATTTGTATATGGTAATTCTACATTTCTTTTGTCTTTAAAGGCAAATTGAAAATGATTTGAAACTGAAATAGGTTTACCATTAGATTGTAAGCTGTTTTCAACAACAAATTTTAAAACACATTCAAAAGTAACTCTTGTTAATGCAGTTTTTGAGTTCGCAAAATTATTTTGGTCCAAATTATAACACTCGTCAATTAAATTTTTTAACGGTGCAGGAATTTTTTTTCTTTTGATAGTTGGTCTGTTTTTAATACTATGTCTTGTGTTTGTATTTCCAGATGTGTTACTAGTAGGATTTGATGTATTATTATTATTATTATCGTTTATTGGTGTTGCGTTTTGATTTGTAGAATCTGCTGTTATATTTCCATTACCTCTTGTAGTTATATTTTGTGAACTATTATTATTGTTTTCGGATGAATTGTTGTCATCGTTTTTAGTGGAACTATTTTCAGAATTATTTACAACGTTTGGAACAATGTTTTGTTTTAGTTGCGGCGGAAATCCAAATGGTTTTAAAAGTTCTAAAAATGATTCACCTCTTTTGGAAATTTCGTCTAATGTTCTAGAACTTGTTTTAGGATTATCTAATAAATATTTTACTAGAGCAATAATATAGCTTTTAAATAATTCTTGATTCTTGATTAAAATTTCTCCAGTATTTTTAAAACTATAACCACAATCTTTTTTTACTCTGAACAACCTTTCAAAAACAATTGTTTTACCACCAGTTTCTCCTTTTCCTTCACGTACAAGCTTTTTAAAGTCTTCACCTTTAATTTCAGATGCTTTATGATAAAACGTGGCGATTTTAATAAAATCTTTAGGATTAGAGTCAATTTCAGAAAGCGATTCAATTGAATTTCCGCTTGAAAATAATCTATAAATTTCTAATGCTTTAGCAATTCTACCCCATTTTTTAAAAAGATTACTATTGTGTTCTAGTCTAATTCTAATATCTAAATCAGATTGATTAAAGTATTCTAAAACAGGAAGTTCATTTATTTCAAATCTCGGTAAATCTAATTCGTATTTATTTGGCAAAGTTAATGCTTTTACAGCAGAACATCTTCTGTTACCATCTTTTACAATATATTTATCTCCATCTTTAATAACCCAAAGTGGTCTGTCTTCGTAAAATTCTTGAGCTTTTGAAATTGCTTCTGCGATTTCTTTTGACGATTCTGTAAATAATAAATATTCAATAATATCACTTTCTTTTTCGCTTCCGCTGTATAATTCGGCAAATCTCGGATTATTTTTATCTAATACAAGTTGGTCAAGTTTAATTAATTTTGCTTCGTATTTCATACTCATTCTTTTTGTTTTTTATTCAATATATCTTTCTCGTCGTTTTGGGTAAAATTACTGCCATCGGTTCGCGGCTTTATTTCAGTTTTGCTGATTAATAACCAAGCCTTAACAAATATAGACAAATTTTAGATTAAAAAAATTCCAAAATAGAAAAAA
>NZ_AUGN01000043.1 GCF_000422685.1 Flavobacterium gelidilacus DSM 15343
AAAAGTAAAAAAATCAGCTGATTAATAATTATTTTATTTCTATTAATAGTATTTCGTTTTCTGTACATCTCGTTTTTTTGGCATTACACACAACGTTTTGGCGCTTGGCGAAGGTGGCGATTTTCACCACAAATGCTGATGCGGAGAACCAAACTTTGATTAACCACAAATGTGTCTGCGGAGCACTGTACCGCCACTTTTGCCAAACGCCTGTTAGCTGTTCGCCCTTCTTTTTTCACGCTGTTTCTTCTGTTATATTCATCATCATATTGTAATGTCCTTCGTGTTTGGTCAATATAAATATATCTTTAAAAACCTTTTTGTAGGTTTCTATTGTTCTGTCTTGTAGTTCAATATATAGGTCGTCATTTATGCTATGAGAACCGTCATTTATCCACGAAATTAAAGAACGACAAATTTCTTGCTCTTCTTTTGTTCCAAATTTGAGAATTAAATCATCATCTCCATATTTTCCAAGTAGTTTAAAATAGTTTTCAATTATTCTACGCATTACGTTTTGAACTGTCAATGTTGATTTTACCTCACTACTTTTCAATTCTTGCCAAAGAAGTTCATATGACGATTGAATTGGATTATTCATTTGAAAATTCTGCAAATTTGTAATTTTGTCATTCTTTCTTAAAATCCAAAAAAATGTTTTGTTACAAGTTTTTGTTCTGCCGTCAATGAAGGAAACTTCTTTGTGAAAATATACGTTGTGAGTTAAGAGAATTAATTGTTTTACATTTCCAATATCTGCTTTAAGATTTTTGATAATGTCTTTAATAAGTGTACTCACAACAAATAAAACGTTGCTGTCTAAACTAGAAATTGGGTCGTCAATTACTAGAATTCTTTCATTGTTTACTTCTTCTTCGGAAATACCTCCTTTTGTCAGTTGCAGATAATACAAAAAAGTGATAAAGGTAATTTCTCCTTCACTCAATGTCGTTTCTGCTATTGTGCCATCTTCTCGTTGAATCTGATAGAAGCCATCTTCTTTTGTAGGAACGATTTCAAAATTTAAAAATCCGTAGGATTTTAAAATTCTGTTTATTTCGTCAATAGTTGGTTGAATACTTGTGACGTTTTTATTTAATTTTTTTATTTCAGTATCTAATTTTCTGTATTCGTCTTGCTTTGCTTTGTATTGTATTTCTAAATTTGCAATTCCTTTCTCTAAACCATCTTTTTTGTTATTGAATGATGTAGTGTCAGTTTTGTGTTCTTCAACTAAAAATTTCCAAATAGATTTGATAAGATTACTTTTTTCAGTTGCAAAGTTAGTTACAATGCTGTTATGCTTTTTGATTTCAATATTTGCTTCCTTAACTAATTGTGTGATTAAATCAGATTGATCTTTTATAGAAATTAATTCAATGCTCCGGCTTGGTTCTTTAATTTTACTGTTTAGATACTCGCTGTTTGCTGTATGTTGACTTATCAATGTTTTCAAGTAAGCCGAAAATTTGTCAATGTCAAGTTTTCTATTGATGAAAGCTCTTTGATTTACTTCAATACCGTTTAATACGTTTATGATGTTTAAAGTTATAGTATTGTATTCTTGTTTTAATTCTTTAAGTACTTTGATGTCATTTAAATATGTTTCGTCAAAAAAACTTTCTAATTGCTTTTTAAAATCGTCTGTAATTGTTTCTTGTTGGCAAAAAGGACAAGTTGTATCTTCAATATATTCTCTACCTTGATTAACCCAGTCATTGATATTTAGCTTTTGAATTAATTTGGCAATATCTACATCGGCTTTGCCGACTATGATTTTTTTCCAAATTTCCTTTCCTTCAATTTCTAACACTCTTTCAAATGAAATATCGCTTATTTCATCTATTCTTTGTGGTTGTTCGCCAAATATTGTATCTGCTTTTTCTTTTAGACTTTCAAGTGTTTCTAATTGAACATTGTTGCTGGAAAATTCTTGTAGAAGTTTGTTTTTGAAAGGTTCTTTTTGATGTGAACCATAAGCTTCCTTGAAAACGTTTTCGTACTTCTTGTACACTTTTGTCCAAGTTGTTTCTTTAAAATCATTTTCTAATTTTTCTTTATCTCCTTTTTGTTTGTCTAATGTTTCACGTTTTTGTATTCCGTCAGCTTTAATTGTTTTAAGTTCTTCGGATTTCGTTTCAATTTCTTTGATTTGGTCGGCAGTCGCCTCACCGAGTGTAAAAACACCATTTAGTTTTCCCTTTCCAAAGTTTCTATCTCTAAATTCTTTGTTGTAAACCAAGACATTTAAAGGCAAAGCATTTTGCCAAGTTAATGTGCAATTGTTAAATTTTGGGTCTGATTTGTCGTGTAGTAAGTTTGAAATTGTAGTTTTACCACAGCCATTAGCTCCATAAATAAAATTCACCTTTTTCAGGTCGTTAAATTGCACTCCCGAATTATCGTAAGTGGCAACATTTTTTATGTCAATTGATTTTATCATTTTTGCAATTATTCTGGCTTCGTAGTTCGGTTTTTAGGGTGACAGCTAACGGTTCGCGGCTTTATTTCAGTTTTGTTGATTGATAACCAAGCCTTAACAAATATAGACAAATTTTTGATTTAAAAACTTTCCAAAATAGAAA
>NZ_AUGN01000044.1 GCF_000422685.1 Flavobacterium gelidilacus DSM 15343
CTGGCTGTACTAGCGTAATACTTTCGGTATCGGTACAAAGTTTAGAGTCTCTAACAATTACGGTGTAAGTTCCGGCAGCAAGTCCTGTGAATATGTTTGAACTTTGATAAGTAGCACCTCCATCAATACTATATTGAAAAGGAGAAGTTCCTAGAGTATTGTTAATATTTACTTGTATAGCTCCATTAGTATCTCCATTACATAAATTTTGTTGGGTTGGTGTAATAGAAGTAATATCTGGATTAGTAATAGGATTAATAGTAATTGTATTTGTAGTATAAGTACAACCAGTAGCACCTGTTATTAAGAATTGATAAGTACCAGCAATAGCTGTAGAGTATGTAAAAGAAGTACCCACAATTGGATTTAAAGTTCCAAATCCACCACCATTCACATTAACTTGATATTGGTATGGCGTTGTTCCACCATTTACATTTACTGTAATTACAGCATTTGGAGAAGCACTACAATCTAAGCTTTTAGTTATAACCACTTGAGCTAATAAAGCAGGAGTAATAGTTTGTGTAACAGTTGCTGTACAGCCATAACTATCTCTGACAGTGAAAGTATAATTTCCAGGAGTTAAACCAGTAAAAGTATTATTTGCCTGGAAGGCACCACCAGAACTATATTGATAAGTCGCAACACCACTAGCAGCTGTTAATATAACAGTTGAACCAGTTGTTGCATTATAACATAATGTTGAAGTCGGACTTATGGTTAAAGTTGGATTAACAGTCGGACTTAAAGTTGCCGTATTAGTTACTGTACATCCATTTCCGTCTGTAACCGAAATGGTATAAGTACCTGTTTGCGTTTGATTAGCAAATACACCACTACTTTGTGGGCCAACAGTTGCAGCATTAGGCTGTGTTAAAGTATAAGCATAAGAACCCCAGCCACCAGAAGCAGTTGCGTTTATTGTTCCATTTGCAATACAAGTAATAGGGTTTGTAGTTACATTAAGTATTAATGCAGAACTAGGTTGAGCCACAGTTATACTTACAGTACTTTGACAGTTTGTGCTGTTATCAGTAACTGTTATAGCATAATTACCAGCAGCTAAACTATTTAAATTTATTGTATTACTAGTTTGATTAGTAATAGCTGTTCCACCATTTACCGTATAAGAATAAGTAGTATTAAAACCAGTTACATTATAAGAAACAGCACCATTAGAAGCACCGAAACAAATAACATTAGAAACTAAATTTCCAGTAACATTAATAAATGTAATTGGATTAATTGTAAAGTTTTCTTGATACATACATCCATTAGCATCTGTTACATTGAATGTATATGAACCTACCGCTAAGTTATTAAAAGTAGCAACGTTTCCAGCAATAGAAGTTGCCGCAATAGTTGAAGGAGCAGTTATTTGAACTACAAACGGAGCTGTTCCACCCACAATAGTTGCCGTAACATTACTTGTTAAAGTAGGACAAGTCACACTTGAAGCAGTAAACGTTAAATCTGTTGCCGCAAGAGGTTGAACTAAAGTTATAGGAGTTGTAGTTGTAGTACAGTTATTAAAATCTCTAATAGTAATTACGTAAGTTCCTGCAGAAAGATTAGCAAAAGAAGTACCATTTTGAAAAGTAACCCCGTTAATACTATATTGATAAGGAGCTGTTCCACCAGTTACATTAAAGGCTTGAATAGTCCCTGTAGTTATACAAGTTAATTGTTGGGTTACCTGTGATTGACCTG
>NZ_AUGN01000046.1 GCF_000422685.1 Flavobacterium gelidilacus DSM 15343
CGGCTTTATTTCAGTTTTGCTGATTGATAACCAAGCCTTAACAAATATAGACAAATTTTTGATTTAAAAACTTTCCAAAATAGAAAAAGACCAAACCTGCAAAATTGAATAAAACCGTTGTTGTGCGTTCGTTTTTTGTTACCAAAATAACCATTTGACTATTGTAACAATACCAATTATTATTAAAATTCCAATTATTGCTATTATAGAGAAGAAAATTAATTCGTATAATTTATTTTTTAAAGTATGTTTTTGTTCAGTTTTATATTTTTTCTTTATATTTAATTTCTTATCAAATTTCGGCACATGATTTACTTTTGCTTCACTATCTAATTCTAATTTGCTCAGTTTTTGTTTAGCAAATTCTGACAATTTTGATTTGTCTCCTCGAAAGACAATTTCCTGCAAAATTTGATTACCTGAATAATTAACAGATTTTTCATAAATTTCAACACATTTTTTGATTCTTTCTTCGGTTGGCTCAGTTAGAATCCAATATTTTCCGGCAGAATCTAAAAATCCACTTTCATAATAAATTTCAGCAAGTTTGTTCCATAATTTAATTTCATTAGGATTTTCCTGTATCAAATTTCGCAATCTGTCAGTCGCTTTAAATTTAAGTCCATTATCAATTTCTGAATCTATTTTATTTAATTTCTCTTTTAAATTCATAGCGATTTTTCTAAAATGACGCACAACGTTTCTCGGCTTTGTTTCAGTGGCTTTGATTAAGCACAGACCAAAACAAATATAAAACAAATTTTCGACTCATAGAGGTTTTTCCGAAGGAAAAAACAAGCCTAAGCCATTGAACAAAACCGATGTTGGCAAATCGGTTTTTTAAGGCAATAAAATCACAAATACTTAAACTCAATAATTATGTTCAAAAATATTATATTCCTTTTTCAGAATTGGAATTACGTAAAGAATCAACCTTTTTTTGGTCTAAAAATAAAGTATGCATTTTGGATAATTCCGATTCCATTTTTTCTATTTGCATTTCTTGTTTTACTTCATTTTTTGAAGGCATTAAATTATTTATAAAATTATAAACACTTAAACTAGAACCAATGATTGCAATTCCAAAAATCCACCAAAAAGTTTTAAGTTGCCATTTTTTCAATCTTAAATCTATTATTGATTTTTCAAATTCAATTAATCCTTTTTCAGTTTCTTTTCGATTTAATTCTAAAGTATCTTTTTCTGTTTTCGTGAAACCTCCTTGTTCTAAATATATTTTTGTAATACCTGTTGCAGTTATTATACAACCATATGTACTAATTCTAATAGTTGCAATTTCATCTACTGAATTTTGTATCTTTTTGAATAGAAGTTCTATTTCATCTATGTCAAAATGTGGAAAAAGTTCTTTTTTAATTTCTTGTGAAGAGATTGCTCTTTCTCTGTTTTCCAAAGCGTATTCAAGAATTAAATCTTTTGCTTCTCCTTCGGAAATTGATTTAGTAGTTTCTTCCATTTTTTCAGCGGTTTTTATAAACTGTTTGCCAACGGGCAGCGGCTTTATGAAGTTGTGGGTTTTTAGCTCTGTCCTTTACAAATATATAAATAATTCCGAATAAAAAGGACAGAACTAAAAAAGA
>NZ_AUGN01000047.1 GCF_000422685.1 Flavobacterium gelidilacus DSM 15343
GCTTTGTATAAATCTAAAAACGGTTCTTCGTTCCAACCATAGGTTTTTCTAGATTCGTTTCTTGCACTTGTAAAATAAACTTCGTTGTCATTGGTTAAAACAGCTCCAAAGTCAGATTTATCACTACTAATATCTGATACTTTTATATCATACATCTTAGCTTGTTCTTTTAACTTTGGTAAATAATTTGGATCTGATTTAAACGCTTTTGCTCTATCATCATTTGGCTTCATAGAAGCAAACTCTTGCATTTGTTTATTTGCTGCTTCTGTTTGTCCTGATGCTTTTAGCATTTGCGAATAACGGTAATGCGTTTCTGCATCTTGTTTCTCGGCTGCGATAGCTTGTCCGTATGCTTTTGCTGCTTCTTTGGCGTTAAAAACATTGTAGTAGCTCTCTGCCATTTGTTTGTAAACATAGGCATCTGCTTGACCGTTGTCTACCAGTTTCTGGTATTCCTTGGCTGCATCAACATACTCAAACTTTTTGTACAGCTTATCGGCTGTTTTTGTTTCTTTGTTTTGTGCACTTAGTATTCCACTAGCGATTACAAAACTTAAGGTAATATATATTTTCTTCATGTCGTTGTCGCTTTTAAATTAGAAATATCTCGGTGAACGTGAAACTTTTTTCGGGAAGTTTAAATCAAACAACAAGATAATCTCATGTGAGGATGGTGTTGTTACTTTTAAGTCAGATATAATATGATCGTATGCATAACCTACTTTTACGTTAGGTGATATCGCATAATTAACCATCGCTCCAAAACTGTCTTCTAAACGGTATGTCGCTCCAACTTCAAACTTATCATTAAACAAGAAGTTTGTTGATAAATCTAACGATGGTGATACGTTGAAAGCTGACTTTAACATGAAAAATGGTTTGAACTTCACGTTTTGGTTAATGTCAAATACATATCCCCCTGTTAAAAAGTAGTGTGATACATCGTTTCCGTATTCAACTCCATTGTAATCTAAATGGGTTCCTTTTAACATATTAGGTACCGAAAAAGCTAAGTAATACTTGTTGGTATAATAGAACAATCCTGTTCCTATGTTAAGGTAACTGTTACTCGCATTTTCTGCAAAAGCACCATCGTTTGGATCGGGTAATGTGCTGTTAATCTGTGAAAACAAATCTACACTATGAAAGGTTGCTCCTGCTTTTAATCCAAAGGCTAATTTGTGCTCGCCTCCTAAACCTAAAGTATATGAGAAATCAGCATAAGCATTTTGTTCTGTAACGGGTCCAATCTTATCTGAGATTACCGATAATCCAACACCAACATTCTTTCCTGCTGGACTATGTCCTGACATGGTAAAAGTGGTGGGAGCATCTTCAATATCAACCCATTGTTTTCTGTATAATAAACCTATCGATAGATTTTCTTTACTTCCTGCATAGGCCGGATTTATAACATTCATGTTATACATGTACTGCGTATAATGCGGATCTTGTTGTGCCAAAAGATCATTTATTCCTATTACTGTTAACAGAAATATTGTAAAATATAGTTTCTTCATTTTGTCTGTTTTTTGATTTTTTTTT
>NZ_AUGN01000048.1 GCF_000422685.1 Flavobacterium gelidilacus DSM 15343
TTTTTTATTTTGGAAGTTTTTTAATCAAAAATTTGTTTATATTTGTTAAGGTTTGTGCTTAATCAGCAAAACTGAAACAAAGCCGAGAACCGTTGGCTGTCATTGTAGCCGAACAGAACGCTAAACAAAATTTGACAAAATATGAAATGGTATCAAAACAATTTTAAACTTTTTTTTGCAATTTTACTAATTGCACCTTTGGGAATTTTTGGGCTTATTAAAAGGCAAACTTCAAAAAATACTTTCAAAATAATTTCAATTGTTTTAAGTGTAATTTATGGAGTGTTTTATGGAGTATTTTTGATTGGTATTGTTGTTTCTCTTGTAATAGGTGCTGACAAAATACATTTTGACAACGGAATTACTAACAAGAAAAAGTCAAATTTTGAACAAGCAATTAAAGACTTTGGACAAATTGACGAAAAAAGTGATTTTTATAAACAAGCACAAAATGAAATTTCAAAAATTACATTCTTATTAGATAGTATAAAACAAGTTGAAAAACAAAAAATTGAAGAACATAACAAAAAATTATCTGAAATTCAAAATCATAAAAACGTTTGGAGTGATAGTATTGTAAAAAGTTGGAATGGTCAATTTATAACGGATTATAAAAAACCGATAAACGGTGATACAATATATTTTTATTTAAGCAAAAATGCTTCCAAAACTTTTAATTCAAATAGAGAAAGTAATTTACCAATGTATTTGAATTCGTATAAAGCAAGTATGAAACATAAATTTGGCGATGACTTTCCTGACAAAACAATTATTGAATTTATTCAAAACGAACAAACAAAAAAAGAATTAATTGAGAAAAGCCAAAGAAGAGATGTAATAATGAGGCAATTCGGATTCAATCGACAACACAGAAATTTAGAAAGAGAAATAAAAAGAATGATGAACGACCCAGATAGTTATGAACATATTGAAACTAATTGGGAAGATAAAGGTAGTTACATTTTATTAGAAACTTCAATTAGAGGAACAAATCCATATGGTGCCAAAATAGTTAAAACTTACAGAGCGAAAGCAACAATTGACGGACAAATATTAGAAATAAAATAAACAACGAACAGCCAACAGCAGTTTGGCAAAATGGCGGGTTTAGTGCTAAATTGAACATTCGGTTTTCAAATGAATTTAAGTGCTAAATTGAAAGTAAGTGCTTCTAAATCAGCCACTTCGCCAAGCTGCAAAACGTTGTATGAAACCATTGAAAAACAAAAGCTTAAACAAGAATTATCAAATATGAAAGCATTCAAATTATTATTCAACATTATCTTATTTTCATT
>NZ_AUGN01000049.1 GCF_000422685.1 Flavobacterium gelidilacus DSM 15343
TCCTTCGGAAAAACCTCTATGAATCATAAATTTGTTTTATATTTGCTTTGGTAAGTGCTTAATCAAAGCCACTGAAACAAAGCCGAGAACCGTTGCCATTCATTGCGGAACGAACTCAAAATTTGAAAATTATGAATAAAAAAATATTTATTGGATTAATATTATTAATAATTGGAACTGTTTCTCAATTTACAATTGAAAACGAATTAACTGATTTCTTTTCCGCCATATTGATTGGAGCTGGAATTGGATTGATTGTAGGTGATAGATTAGGTAAATCAAAAAGTAACTGAATCCGGAATATATCAATCAATCTAATAGAAAAAAAGGAATAGCAACACCGTTCATAATTACTTGCAAAAAGAACGTTAAATAATTGAATTTAAAAATTTTAAAATAATATTTTAATGAAAAAAATATCCTTAATTATCCTTGCATTAGTTTGGATTTCAGCTTTGATTATTTTAATAATCTCTTTGACAAACTTATACCCGAATAATGTTTTTAGCGAACATCGCTTAATTGTTGGAATTGCATTTATTACAATAACTGGATTTTTAAAACCCATTTATAATTCTGTTGTTAATAAAGGTAACGGTGTAGAATCAAAGTAGAAAAATAAACTGTGTGCTGAATTTAGCAGATTTCGGATTTTATCACTCAATTGGAATTGAAAAAGATTGCGGAATAAAACGCTGACTGAATTCACTTAAACAATAAAAGCAAAAAAATGATTAAAAGAAATTTATCTTCAATACTGATAATTATAGCAATGACTCTGAATATATTGAGTTTTGATTTTTCAAATTTCAATATTGAATCTAAAAAAAATTGGCTCTTTTTAGGTGCTTCATTAGTTTTATTTGCTTCAATAATATTAATTTTCGTTAATGAAAATAAAAACAAAAAAAGGAATAAAGCAGAATAATAAGAAATCTGAATAAAAACAACGAAATGGCAACAACGTGTATAATTAATGGCTAGTTCGAGCTTGCTTACGAAAATTCTCGCGGATTTTCTATTCAGTTTTTATTTGCTAAATTAGGTGCTTAAACACGCCACTAATCATACACAAAACCGTTGTGCGAAATTAGGCCCAAGATTCCTGTAAAACATTTCGAAAATAAGTAAATAAGGTAGTTTTTAATAAGAAAACGTAGTTTTATTACG
>NZ_AUGN01000050.1 GCF_000422685.1 Flavobacterium gelidilacus DSM 15343
GTTGAAGGAACAGTTACAAGTGGAAACACATTGAATACTGATCCAAGTGGTACAGTAACGATTGCTGATAATGATGACGCTCCAAGTGTAACCATATCTAGTGACTCAGTTATGGAAGGAAACATATTAACATTTGTAGTTACTTTAAGCAATCCATCTTCAGAAGATATTGAATTATCATTTATTTATACTAATAATAACGCAAGTGATTCAGATTATGATACATCAATTGTAACGATAATAATTCCAGCAGGAAGTACAACAGGGACATTCACAATTCAAACTACAAACGATGGATTAGTAGAAAATGATGAAACCTTTGATGTTGATATTGTTTTAATTACTGGTACAATTGGAAATATATTGAATACAGGGTTAGGAACAATTGAAAATGATGATTTTGCACCAATAGCAAATACGGATGGTCCAAAAGACACAGACATGAATGAAGAGATTATTATTGATATATTTGATAATGATTTATATATTCCTTCATGTGGAACAATAACGATTACTCAACCAGATCACGGAACAGTAGTTATTAATGATAATGGAACACCAAGTGATATATCTGATGATTTTGTAATTTATACTCCAGATACAGATTATTATGGTACAGATACATTTACATACCAAATTTGTGACTGTTTTGGAAATTGTAGTGAGTATGCAGCAGTGACAATAAATGTAGGTGTTGTCTTCCCTGCATGTGAAGTTCAGGTCTTTAATGCCATTTCTCCTGATGGAGACGGAATAAATGATGTATTAGTAATATGGGGATTAGATTGTTATACTGACAATACAGTTCAAATATTTAATCGTTGGGGTGTTGAAGTATATAGCACCACAGCCTACGGTACTAACAGTAATTATTTTAAAGGTATTTCAGAAGGTAGATCAACAGTTTCTCAAGGTGAAGATTTACCAGATGGAACCTATTTCTACGTTATTAAATATGTTGATACACAAGACAACAATATAAATAAACAAAAAGCAGGTTACCTATATTTAAATAGATAAAGCATTCAGCATAGAGTATATCGAATATTTGATATACTTTATGTTTGATTTAAAACACAAATAGATGA
>NZ_AUGN01000051.1 GCF_000422685.1 Flavobacterium gelidilacus DSM 15343
GCGGCTTTATTTCAGTTTTGCTGATTGATAACCAAGCCTTAACAAATATAGACAAATTTTAGATTAAAAAAATTCCATAATAGAAAAAGACCAAGACTGCAAAATTGAATAAAACCGTTGTTGTGCGTTCGGCTTTTCAATAAACCTAAAATAGTAGTATTTAAAAAACTTAAATGTTGTTTATTAATTTTCTTTTAAATACAAATATTCTGTTTGTTCTGATGCAGGAATATTATCAACATCAACACCACCTGATGGATTACTTTGCCTAACATAAAAAATTTTCAATTTTAACTCACTATTTGTAATACTTGTAACAGTTCTTTTAGTTTCAAATATATAATTAGCTGGATTTGTATTTATTTCCTTGACAGATAAAATATTATTTTCTAATGTAAATTGAATATCGCGACTATCATCAATACAGTTTCCATTAGGCATAGTTGCTCCAAAACCTTCATTACCCGTATTGTTTGTGTTTAAAATAAAATTTGGAAATTGTGCTTCGCAATCTGTTATTGCAATTCCATTAGCTGTAGTCAATTTCCAATTTCCATAAATTGAATTATTTGCAGTTTCATTATCATCATTTTTTGAACATGATAATGTAATGATTGTGATCAAAATTAAGTATGATTTTTTCATGTATTTATTTAATTTAATTATTTATTAAGTTTAAAACTTGATGTTTTTTTTTAATTTTTTGAAGAAATTTTACCTTATTACAAAGTACTAATACGTTCATTCAGAAGATATAATTTTGAGCTGATTTCTTCATTTATTTCACGAAGTTTTTTGTTTTCATCTCTTAATAATTTAATTTGTTCTGTTAATTCTTCAATTGCTAAAATTAAGTTTTCGTTCATTTTATTTTTGTTTTATGTTAATTTTTTGTCGTTCCTACCAAGCTGACGCACAACGGTTCGCGGCTTTATTTCAGTTTTGTTGATTGATAACCAAGCCTTAACAAATATAGACAAATTTTTGATTTAAAAACTTTCCAAAATAGAAA